>NZ_LBIA02000001.1:807500-3207500 GCF_001006325.2 Afipia massiliensis
GGAAATCTGTGGATCAAAGCTCCTTCGCAGCTCCCCACAGCTTATCGCAGCGTAGCACGTCCTTCATCGCCTCTCATCGCCAAGGCATCCACCGAACACCCTTAAGGCACTTGATTGCTCTCATTATCAATATCCACACACTCGGCAGAATGTTGAACTGCACACTTACTGAAGACCCGAAAGTCATCAGCGCGCCCCCTCGATAGAGGCTGCGTGCAGCTGGATATGATTAGAAAGACCAGCTTGCTTCGTAAGATCGAACCGATAGTGAGGCGGTCAAGCTTCACTAATAAAGACGCTGTCACACAAGGTAACAACACTGGCCGTCTTGCGACAGCCAATGCCACCCGAACCATCTTGCGATGCTTCAGAATGAGCGGCCAGGAGATAATGCAAGAATCCGCAACGCATATCTTGCGATATGCTTCGCGATCCAAGCTCGGATCGATCTCCTCTTTACGATGTCAGAAATCCCGCAGGCAGCGTTCTGGTGAGAACATCTGCATGCGAATTGATATATCGCGGACAATAAAACAGGCGCCACCCGTATGGGGCACACTGTGAACACGCTGCACTGAGCAGTCGTCATGAACCCGTCGCTCCATCCAGACTTCTGGTGGAGGCAGACGGGATCGAACCGACGACCTCATGCTTGCAAAGCACGCGCTCTCCCAGCTGAGCTATGCCCCCGTTCCAGAAGACGAATGCTCAACGCAAAAGACAGCGTCAATACAAGATGCGATGTCGTGACGTGAGCGCAGCAACCTCAATGGATAGTCGCGCATATATGGTGGGCCTGGGAAGACTTGAACTTCCGACCTCACGCTTATCAAGCGCGCGCTCTAACCAACTGAGCTACAAGCCCTAACGACGAGGAGCTCGGTCGGCGCGACGTCGCATATGCAACGTGCATCGCTCAACGCCGCCCCTGGCGCGTGTTCGTCCGCGAAGAAAGAGAAACGAAGACGGCGGTGTCCCGCCAATGCAGCTCAGCGATTGATCCAATCACTGGCCACTGATGTTTCTAAAACGATCCGATAGCTGCCCAAATCTTTGAAGACTTTGGCAAGCTGAAGGACCATCCTTAGAAAGGAGGTGATCCAGCCGCAGGTTCCCCTACGGCTACCTTGTTACGACTTCACCCCAGTCGCTGACCCTACCGTGGTCAGCTGCCTCCCTTGCGGGTTAGCGCACTGCCTTCAGGTAGAACCAACTCCCATGGTGTGACGGGCGGTGTGTACAAGGCCCGGGAACGTATTCACCGTGGCATGCTGATCCACGATTACTAGCGATTCCAACTTCATGGGCTCGAGTTGCAGAGCCCAATCCGAACTGAGACGGCTTTTTGAGATTTGCGAAGGGTTGCCCCTTAGCGTCCCATTGTCACCGCCATTGTAGCACGTGTGTAGCCCAGCCCGTAAGGGCCATGAGGACTTGACGTCATCCCCACCTTCCTCGCGGCTTATCACCGGCAGTCTCCTTAGAGTGCTCAACTAAATGGTAGCAACTAAGGACGGGGG
This sequence comes from Afipia massiliensis, assembly GCF_001006325.2. Classification (NCBI taxonomy): domain Bacteria; kingdom Pseudomonadati; phylum Pseudomonadota; class Alphaproteobacteria; order Hyphomicrobiales; family Nitrobacteraceae; genus Afipia; species Afipia massiliensis. The sequence goes on from NZ_LBIA02000001.1 coordinate 809,021, forward strand.
TTGCGCTCGTTGCGGGACTTAACCCAACATCTCACGACACGAGCTGACGACAGCCATGCAGCACCTGTGCTCTATGCCCCGAAGGGAAGGTTCCATCTCTGGTACCGGTCATAGACATGTCAAGGGCTGGTAAGGTTCTGCGCGTTGCGTCGAATTAAACCACATGCTCCACCGCTTGTGCGGGCCCCCGTCAATTCCTTTGAGTTTTAATCTTGCGACCGTACTCCCCAGGCGGAATGCTTAAAGCGTTAGCTGCGCCACTGAAGAGTAAACTCCCCAACGGCTGGCATTCATCGTTTACGGCGTGGACTACCAGGGTATCTAATCCTGTTTGCTCCCCACGCTTTCGTGCCTCAGCGTCAGTATCGGGCCAGTGAGCCGCCTTCGCCACTGGTGTTCTTGCGAATATCTACGAATTTCACCTCTACACTCGCAGTTCCACTCACCTCTCCCGAACTCAAGATCCTCAGTATCAAAGGCAGTTCTGGAGTTGAGCTCCAGGATTTCACCTCTGACTTAAAGACCCGCCTACGCACCCTTTACGCCCAGTGATTCCGAGCAACGCTAGCCCCCTTCGTATTACCGCGGCTGCTGGCACGAAGTTAGCCGGGGCTTATTCTTGCGGTACCGTCATTATCTTCCCGCACAAAAGAGCTTTACAACCCTAGGGCCTTCATCACTCACGCGGCATGGCTGGATCAGGCTTTCGCCCATTGTCCAATATTCCCCACTGCTGCCTCCCGTAGGAGTTTGGGCCGTGTCTCAGTCCCAATGTGGCTGATCATCCTCTCAGACCAGCTACTGATCGTCGCCTTGGTGAGCCATTACCTCACCAACTAGCTAATCAGACGCGGGCCGATCTTTCGGCGATAAATCTTTCCCCGTAAGGGCTTATCCGGTATTAGCTGAAGTTTCCCTCAGTTGTTCCGAACCAAAAGGTACGTTCCCACGCGTTACTCACCCGTCTGCCGCTGACGTATTGCTACGCCCGCTCGACTTGCATGTGTTAAGCCTGCCGCCAGCGTTCGCTCTGAGCCAGGATCAAACTCTCAAGTTGGACTTGAACTTTGAACCGGCTGATCACATCGTTTTGACGAGGTCCCACCATTTTTGGTCAACCGAAGCTGACCGCCGTCCGTGATTCACATCACTGACAGCGATGGTGTAACCTTATAAAACGTGTACCGCCGAAGTCTTTCGTCCGGTCCCAACCCTTTGAAAGCCGAAGCTTTCTCGTGATCGAGACCCGCAAGGACTCCGCCGTCCACGTTTCTCTTTCTTCATCTTTACTTGTCAAACAACCCGACGCCGAAGCGTCGCCCTCCCCGTAAGGGAGGAAATCTCGTTCTGATCTTCCAAAGTGAAGGTCATCAGGCGGCACCCCGTAGGATGCCAGCGCCCCGAAGGGAGCGAACCAGTAGACCCTCCCGAAGAAGGAAGCAATCTCTTTTTTCAGATTATCCGGCGATTTTTTCTTTCGAAGAAATCAGCGAACCTTCCTGAAGAAGAAGATTTGCCAAGCATCTATTCCTAGACCACCCGGCAACCTTACCTCGAAAGCAAATTCTCAACCGACATATATCGGTTGATGTTTCACTCTTCAAGGTGAGGAGCTTGTGAGACACAGACAACCGCCCGGGCCGTTGGGCCCCGGCGCCGCCGCGCTCAGTGGCCGTCTTATAGGGCAGGCTTTCGAAGGTTGTCAACGCCCTTGTCAAAAATCCGTCGCACTGCACCGAAGAAATTTTGCAACGCAAAGAAGCCCCCGTTTTATCGGGCCTTCACGCCGTACTAGAGCCACATTCCTGCGACGTTCTGCACAGGAAACATGCCCTGGCCGGGCGAATAGAAGTATAGTTTCGGCCGGCCGGTTCGAAGATTCGGAGATGATGTAGGATTGTCGCCGAACTTTGGATGAAGCTTGGGATCGAATAATCATCCTGGGGATCGAAAACATCGAAGAGTTGCACCGCATCGACGTTCGGCAGGTCTCGCCAGTACTTTGGCGTACGGCGAATATCGGTGACGGAAAGACAACCAGGCGCTTGTGGCTCGATTGGCAACCCACCCGGGGCGCCATGAGCTGGACGAAGGCACACTGGCAGTTCGTTGAGTGGCGTTTCGTTTGAGTGCTGAGATCTGAGAGACTAAGACAAGACTTGGGGGACGGCAGTTTTGAACCACGGGACGTCACGCGGGGGACACTATGGGCGTGCCGGGATCATCGATCTCGGTCATGAGCCCCCGCTATCCGTCGACGGGTCGGAAGCCGCGGTCATCGACCGCCGCCGTGTCTCCGTGCAGTGGTTCAGCGGAACGATTCTCACTGGTCTGTGCGGCGCGGCTCTGATCGGCGGCGCCGTTTTTGCGTCGCTCGACGGCGAAATGACCTTTGCCAAGGTCCCCGAACGGGTCGAAGGCGCGCTGCGCGGCGCGTTTGGCGCCAATGACAAGGGTGCCGTTGCCCGCAAGAGTGATCGCCTGCCGCCGCCGAGCGACTCGGCAGCCGCTCGCCAGGTCATTCGCGTTTCCACCGTTGCCCGCGCCGGCACCCGCGACGTCATGAAGGTGCGCCCGTTCGTTCGTATCGCGGGCAACCTGTCGCTGACGACCAGCGATCTCTCTGCGAAAGTCCCAGCCTTCAATGCCCAGCGCATGCTGACCGATGTCGGCACTGCGGCGCCCGCGGACGGCGACGATTCGCAGAATCCCAACGCCGCCGAGCCGGATGCCGAAGTCTCGTTTGTGACGCGCGACCTCGCCTCGGTGCTGCCTCGCGCCAAGATCGCAGCCAACGTCGCCATCGACGAGGTGCTGCTGCGGGTGCGCGATGCATCGAACTGGCGCGGCAACAGCGCCGTGAAATATGCGTCCAGCAACCCGGCCGATCTCAAGATGGCCTATGCCGCGGAAGGCACGCCCGATCCGTATGCCGGCTTCGAGGCCCGCGTGGTGCCGGAAAACGTCACCCTGCTGCCGAAGACCAAGGAACAGATCACCGGCGGCAACCCTTCGAGCGAACGCATTCACATCGTCAAGAAGGGCGAAACCGTCCAGACCATCCTGCGTGAAATGGGAGCCAGCCCCGGCGAAGCGCTGGCGATCGCCAATAATCTCGGCGCGCGCGGCCGCGACGGCGGCCTGAAGGAAGGCCAGAAGCTGCGCATCATGATGGCCGGCACCGGTCCGGGACTTCAGCGTCAGCAGCCGGTCCGCGTCATCGTCGCCAACGAAACCACCATCGAAGCAGTCGCCGCCCTGTCGGATCTCGGCAAATACGTCGCCGTCGACGTCCAGAGTTTCAACAGCGTGACGGAAACCGCCAATGCCAGCGACGACGACGATGAGGATGACGGCACCGGTGTGCGGCTCTATCAGAGCATCTACGAGACCGCGATGCGCAACAAGGTCCCGGCCACCGTCATCGAGGACATGATCCGCATCTACTCCTACGACGTCGACTTCCAGCGCAAGGTGCAGGCCGGCGACTCGTTCGAAGTGTTCTTCGCCGGCGAAGACGAAGCTCCGGTCAACACTGAAAAGACCGAAGTGCTGTATGCCGCCCTCACCGTCGGCGGCGAAACCAAGAAATACTACCGCTTCCAGGCGCCCGACGATTCGATCGTCGATTACTATGACGAGACCGGAAAGAGCGCGAAAAAATTCCTGGTCCGCAAACCCGTCAACAACGCGATCATGCGCTCCGGCTTCGGCGGCCGCCGTCACCCGATCCTCGGCTATACCAAGATGCACACCGGCGTGGACTGGGCCGCGCCCTACGGCACGCCGATCTTCGCATCGGGCAACGGCACCGTCGAGAAAGCCGGCTGGGAAGGCGGATACGGCAAATATATCCGCGTCAAGCATCCCAACGGATATGAAACCGCCTATGGCCACATGACCGCTTTCGCCAAGGGCATGGAGCCCGGCAAGCGCGTGCGGCAGGGCCAGGTGATCGGCTTCGTGGGGTCGACCGGCCTGTCCACCGGCGCGCATCTCCATTACGAAATTCTGGTCAACGGCCGCTTCGTCGATCCGATGCGTATCAAGCTGCCGCGCGGACGTTCGCTCGATGGTCCGATGCTGGCTAGCTTTGAGACCGAACGCGACCGGCTCGATGGCCTGATAAACACCCGTCCGGGCAACACTCGTCCGCAGCCGCAGGCCGCCAAGGGCCAGAAGACGGCGCACGCCAACGACCGCTGATTTCACGGCGATTAAGTTTCACAACAAATTTCTCGATGTTTAAAACAGCACCCCGCGCTGCGCAGTTGATGTCGCGTGCGTTGCAATGTCGGTTTCCGTTGCCAAGCAACGCGCTCCGACAAATACTCCCCGCATAAAAATCATACGTAAACGCCGGGAGATTTGGTCATGAGACATCGGTTCGTCGTGTGCACGACAATTGCCGCCGCGCTCGCGGTTGGCGCCGCCACCGCAGCCTTCGCGCAAACCTATGAGGTGACGAAGCTGGTGCCAGGTTCGGCATTCCATGGCGTGCATGGGCTCGGCATCGACAAGAGCGGGCGGCTGTTCGCGGGCAGCGTCGCGGGTGCCGCGCTTTACGAAGTCGACCGTAACGCCGGCACGGCAAAGATTTCTATCTCCACCGCAGACGGCGGCATGGCGGACGACATCGCCTTTGCGCCCGACGGCACCATGGCGTGGACCGGATTCCTCACCGGCGATCTCTACGCCCGCAAGGGCGACGGCCCTATCAAGAAACTCGCGTCCGGCCTGCCCGGAATCAATTCGCTGGCGTTCCGCAAGGACGGCCGGCTCTACGCCACGCAGGTGTTCCTCGGCGACGCGCTTTACGAAATCGACATTGAGGGCGCGAAACCTCCGCGCAAGATCATGGAGAAAATGGGCGGCCTGAACGGATTCGAATTCGGACCCGACGACAGGCTCTACGGACCGCTCTGGTTCAAAGGCCAGGTCGTGAAAGTCGATGTCGACAAGGGCGAACTCGCCGTCGTCGCTGAAGGCTTCAAGGTTCCGGCCGCGGTGAACTTCGATTCCAAGGGCAATCTCTGGGTGGTGGACACCGCACTCGGCCAGCTCGTGAAGGTCGATCCGAAGACCGGCACGAAGAAGGTCACCGCCCAGCTCAAGCCTGCGCTCGACAATCTCGCCATCGACGGCAACGACCGCATCTTCGTGTCCAACATGGCCGATAACGGCATTCAGGAGGTCGATCCCGAAACCGGCGCCGCGAAGCAGGTCATCATCGGGCAACTCTCGCTGCCCGGCGGCATCGGCGTCGTGAGCGACAACGGCAAGGACACGGTCTACGTCGCCGACGTTTTTGCCTATCGCACCGTTGACGGCTCGACCGGCAAGGTCAGCGAACCGGCGCGGATGCATGCCGACGGCGTCACGCTCGAATACCCGATGAGCGCGACGGCGAAGGACGATTTCGTTCTGCTGTCGAGCTGGTTCACCGGCACCGTGCAACTGATCGACCGCAAAACCGGCAAGACCGTGGAAATGCTCCACGGCTTCACAGCCCCGCACGACGCGGTCCGTCTCGGCGACGGCAGCATTCTGGTCAACGAACTCGGCACGAAGTCGCTGGTGCGCGCCAGCGGCGAGCACGGCAAGGACCGCAAGACAATCGCCAGCGATCTCGCGGGTCCGGTTGGCCTTGTCGCTGCGAACGACAACACCGCCTATGTGACGGAAGCGTTTGCGGGGCTGGTGTCGAAGATCGATGTCGCGAGCGGCGCGAAAACCGTCGTCGCCAAGGACCTGAAAGGTCCGGAAGGCATCGCGCTGGCGCCGGACGGCAAGTTGATCGTCGCGGAGGTCGGCGCCAAGCGCGTGATCTCGATCGATCCGCAGACCGGCACGATCACCGAACTCGCCGGCAACCTGCCGATCGGGCTCGCGGGGGCGGCGGGAACATTGCCGACGAATATTCCAACCGGCGTCGGCGTCGGCGCATCAGGAACGATCTATGTGTCGTCCGACATCGAAAACGCGATCTACACACTGAAGAAAAAATAATCGGCGCAGGTCTCATCCGCAGTTCTTCCCTCTCCCCTTGTGGGAGAGGGTGGCGAAGGTGAGCGAGCCGAGCCGGGTGAGGGGGTAAACTCAGCGAGTTTCCAAACCCCTCACCCGCCCTCGCTTTGCTCGGGCACCCTCTCCCACTAGGGGAGAGGGTAAGAGAGTTTAGTTCATCTTGCTCTTCGGCACCGGCGGCGCCTCGGCATCAATCTTGGCAAGCTGACCGTTGAAGGTCAGGCCGCCATCGCCTGCCGAAACCGCAACGGTTTCGCCGTCATGGACACGGCCAGCCAGAATCATCTCCGCCAGCGGGTCCTGCACCGCGCGCTGGATCGCACGCTTCAGGGGCCGCGCGCCGTAAGCCGGATCCCAGCCCTTTGCAGCCAGCCAGTCGCGCGCCTTGTCATCCAGCGTCAGCGTGATCTTGCGATCCGCCAGAAGCTTCGACAGCCGCTGCATCTGGATATCGACGATGCGGCCCATCTCGGTACGCTGCAGCCGGTGGAACAGGATGATCTCATCGACGCGGTTGAGGAATTCCGGACGGAAGCTCGACCGCACGATGGCCATGACCTGATCGCGCACGGCAGCCGTGTCCTCGCCCTCAGCCTGACTCACCAGATATTCGGAGCCAAGGTTCGAGGTCATGATGATCAGCGTGTTGCGGAAATCGACGGTGCGGCCCTGACCGTCGGTCAGGCGGCCGTCGTCCAGCACCTGCAGCAGCACGTTGAACACATCGGGATGCGCCTTTTCGATCTCGTCGAACAGCACGACCTGATATGGACGACGCCGCACCGCCTCGGTGAGCGCGCCGCCCTCGTCATAGCCGACATAGCCCGGAGGCGCGCCGATCAGCCGCGCGACCGAATGCTTCTCCATGTATTCGGACATGTCCATGCGCACCAAAGCGGTCTCGTCGTCGAACAGATATTCGGCGAGCGCCTTGGTCAGCTCTGTCTTGCCTACACCGGTGGGGCCGAGGAACATGAACGAGCCAATCGGACGGTTGGGATCCTGCAATCCGGCGCGTGAACGCCGCACCGCGGTGGACACCGCCGTCACCGCTTCGGCCTGCCCGATCACGCGCTGCGCAAGCTGCAGCTCCATCTTGAGCAGCTTCTCGCGTTCGCCCTCGAGCATCTTGTCGACCGGAATGCCGGTCCAGCGCGACACCACCTGCGCGACGTGGCTTGCCGTCACCGCTTCCTCGAGCACGACATTGCCGGCCTTCTCGCTCTCTTCGAGCGCCTTCAGCCGTTTTTCGAGATCGGGAATGCGGCCATAGGCCAGCTCGCCCGCCTTCTGGAATTCGCCGCGCCGCTGAGCATCGGCCAGCTCCTGACGCGCCTGCTCCAGTTCGCTTTTGACCTTCTGGGCATCGGACAGCTTGTCGCGTTCCGACTGCCACTTCGCAGTCAGCGCGTCGCCCTTCTCTTCGAGCTCGACAAGTTCCTTCTCCAGCCGCTGCAGGCGATCCTTTGAGGCCGAGTCGGTTTCCTTCCTCAGCGCCTCCTGCTCGATCTTCAGCCGCACGATCTCGCGATCGATGTTGTCGAGCTCTTCCGGCTTGGAATCGATCTGCATCTTCAGCCGCGCCGCGGCTTCGTCGATCAGGTCGATGGCCTTGTCGGGCAGAAAGCGGTCGGTGATGTAACGGTTCGACAGCGTCGCCGCAGCCACGATCGCGGAGTCCGTGATGCGGACACCGTGATGCAGCTCGTACTTCTCTTTCAGGCCGCGCAGGATCGACACCGCGTCCTCGACGCTGGGCTCGCTGACGAACACCGGCTGGAAGCGGCGGGCCAATGCCGCATCCTTTTCGACATGCTTGCGGTATTCATCGAGCGTGGTCGCGCCGATGCAATGCAGTTCGCCGCGCGCCAGAGCGGGCTTGAGCAGGTTCGACGCATCCATCGCGCCGTCGGCCTTGCCCGCGCCGACCAGCGTGTGCATCTCGTCGATGAACAGGATGATCTGACCATCGGAACCGGTGACCTCGGAGAGCACGGCCTTCAGCCGCTCCTCGAACTCGCCGCGATACTTCGCGCCGGCAATCAACGCGCCGAGATCGAGCGACAGGACCATCTTGTCCTTGAGGCTCTCGGGCACATCGCCGTTGATGATGCGCAGCGCGAGACCCTCGACGATGGCGGTCTTGCCGACACCGGGCTCGCCGATCAGCACCGGGTTGTTCTTGGTGCGACGTGACAACACTTGAATCGTGCGGCGGATTTCCTCGTCGCGGCCGATCACCGGATCGAGCTTGCCGTCACGCGCGGCCTGAGTCAGGTCGCGGGCATATTTCTTTAGCGCGTCATAGGCGTTCTCCGCCGACGCGCTGTCGGCAGTACGGCCCTTGCGCAGCGCATTGATGGCGGCGTTGAGATTTTGCGGCGTGACGCCGCCCTTCGCGAGTAGGGTGCCCGCCTCGCTGTCCTTGTCGAGCGCCAGCGCCAGCGCCAGCAACAGCCGCTCCACGGTGACGAAACTGTCGCCGGCCTTGTCGGCGGCCTGCTCGGCGGCATCGAAGGCGCGCGCGGTCGCCGGGGCCAGATACACCTGCCCTGCGCCCCCACCGGACACCTTCGGCATCTTGCCCAGCGCATCCTCGGTAGCTTTCAGGATCGCGCGCGAATTCCCGCCCGAGCGATCGATCAGGCCGCCGGCCAGACCTTCGCTGTCGTCGAGCAACACTTTCAGGATGTGCAGGGGCGTGAATTGCTGATGGCCCTCACGCACGGCCAACGTCTGCGCCGACTGGATGAATCCCTTCACGCGGTCGGTGTATTTCTCAATGTTCATTCGGTTTCCCTCAGCCTGCCCTTCCGCCCCGAAGGCACGGAATTAGCATCTTCAATGGGTTTCCGCCCTCCCGCACCGATGCTCGGCTGGAGGCGGAGATGTCGCCAGCGCCACGGCTGGCTTGATCCTCATGTGGGAACCTAGTCCGCATTCGGAAAGAGGCCTGTCCCTCGAAATCGCCGGGTAGCGCGGGACAAAATCATGCCTTAGAAAACCACATGCACGGAACCCCCGCAGTCACCGTTAACGGTATCTATCGCTATCCCGTCAAAGGCCTGTCACCGGAAGCGCTCCCGAGCGTCACCCTGCGTGAGGGCCAGACGCTGCCGGCCGACCGGCGCTACGCCATCGAGAACGGCCCGAGCGGTTTCGATCCGGCCGATCCGAAGTATTTTCCGAAAAACCGTTTTCTGATGCTGATGCGCAATGAACGTCTCGCGGGACTTCAGACCCGGTATGACGACGCCAGCCACATCCTGGCCATCCACGCCAACGGCGCAGAGGCCGTGCGCGGCGATCTCGAAACGCCGGAGGGCCGCGCCGCCATCGAGACTTTTTTCACGGAGAATTTTGCGCCCGAGCTAAAGGGTCCGCCGAAGCTCCTCGCGGCTCCCGGCCACAGCTTCTCCGATGTCGCCGCCAAGGTCGTGTCGATCATCAATCTGGCCAGCGTCGCCGCCATTGAAACCGTCGTCGGACAGCCGGTTCATCCGCTGCGCTTTCGCGGCAATCTCTATGTCAGCGGCTGGCCGGCCTGGCACGAGTTCGATCTGCTCGGGAAAGAACTGAGAATCGGCAGCGTGCGGCTGAAAGTGATCAAGCGGATCGTGCGCTGCGCCGCCGTCAATGTCGATCCGGTGACCGCCGAACGCGACATGAATATCCCGCAGGCATTGATGCAGACATTCGATCACGCCGATTGCGGCGTCTATGCCGAGGTGATCACCGGCGGCAGCATTGCCGCCGGTGATGCAATCGCGACTCTTGAGGAACTCGTTTGAGTTCTGCGCCGTCAGCTTGACGGCATGACGTAGGCGTAGATACGCCCGCGCGAAAAGCTCGCCTCGGCAACACGGCGGCCGTAGTTGCCGGAGATCACGATCGGATTGCCCTTGGCGTCGATGCCGCTGACGACTCCGACATGGCCGCCGCGGCGGCCGCGTGACATGACGGCGATGGCGCCGACCTGCGGGCCGGAAATGCGCTGGCCGTAGCTCGCGAACGAACGCGCCATGTCCGAACCCGTGCCTTTGTGCCCGGATTTCTCGAGAACCATGTTCATGAAGCGCGCGCACCACAGACTGGCTCGGCTTGTGGGATTCCCGCTGCCGATATAACGCCGCGCTTCGGCGACAAGGTTCGATCCGCCGAAACCACCGAAGCCCTGCGAGGTCGAATTTTCGACCGGCGCCGCTTTGACAGAACGGCCGCGCCGCGCGTGATGACGAGTGCGGTGGCCATAATGCTTTTTGGCGTGATGCTTGGAATGGTGGGCGTGATAGTGCCGGCTTGCGCCGTGATGTGGCCTCGCCGAAGCCGGTGTCGCCATTGCGACGATTGCCACCGAACACAGCGCCAGCGCGGCGCCTCGAAGTGGCAGGCGAAATTTACGCGATACAGTCATCCAATAGTCCCCGTGACACCCCTGTGCCCCATCGTTCGCACGCGAACGACATACTGCAGTGCACAAAACGGGTCGATGTGACGAGAACAAGACGCGACAAGGCGCGCGCGGAGTCATTTCGCGGCGATAACGGGAAGATTTCGTGGCGAGAATGCGAACATACACGGCCACATTGGAGCCGTGAATATTAATCGCGGCGCGTGAGCAGAAACACGCCCTGCTCGCCGAACATGTTCCAGAACCACCACGGCGCATTGAGCCGCAGCGGCCGGCCATAGAGATCGAGTGCGACGGCGCGCTCCATCTTGACGTTGATCTCGTCGCAGAGCTGGACGAAATCCTTGATGGTGCAGAAATGGATATTCGGTGTGTCGTACCACGTCGCCGGCAGGTTGTCGGTGCGCGGCATCTGGCCCTTCACAAGCAACTGGAGGCGCATTTTCCAGTGGCCGAAATTCGGAAACGACACGATGGCGCTGCGCCCGATGCGCAGCAGGTTCTCCAGCACCACGCGTGGCTGGCGCGTCGCCTGCAAGGTCTGCGACAGGATCACATAGTCAAACGCGTCGTCGGGATAATTGATGAGGTCGGTGTCGGCATCGCCCTGCACCACCGCGAGCCCCTTGGCGACGCAGTGATTGACGCCCTCGCGCGACAGTTCGATGCCGCGCCCGTCGACGCCGCGCGTCTCCAGCAGGCGCAAGAGATCGCCCTCGCCGCAGCCGACATCGAGTACCCTTGAGCCGGGCTCGACCATTTGCGCGACGAGCAAGTGGTCGCCCCGATAACCGTTCTCGGTGACCGGAAGAACCGCGGTCGGTTTGAATGCCTGATCCTGAATCGTCATGCGGGCACTCCTATCTGCTCGCCGAGGTCAGGCCGTGCGCCGACGCGGCCGATTCCAGAAATGCGCGAGAGATCTCGATGAACTCGGGCACGTCGAGCAGGAACGCATCGTGTCCCCGGTCGGTCTCGATTTCCGCGAACGACACCCGCGCGCTGCCGGCATTGAGCGCATGCACGACCGCGCGCGATTCCGACGTCGGAAACAGCCAGTCGCTGGTGAACGACACCACGCAAAACCGCGTGCGCGTGCCGCGCCAGGCTTCCGCCAGCACGCCGTCATGATCGGCGGCGATGTCGAAGTAATCCATCGCGCGCGTCAGATAGAGATAGCTGTTGGCGTCGAATCGCTCGACGAACGACGAGCCCTGATGGCGCAGATAGCTTTCGACCTCGAAGTCCGCATCGAACGAGAAGGTCGGAACCTCACGATCCTGCAAACGCCGGCCGAACTTGCGATGCAAGGCGGCGTCGGACAGATACGTGATATGCGCGGCCATGCGCGCGACACCGAGCCCGCGGCGCGGATGGGCGTCGTCCTCGAAGTAGCGCCCGCCGCGCCAATCCGGATCGGCCATCACCGCCTGACGGCCCAGTTCGTGGAACGCGATGTTCTGCGCCGAATGCCGCGTGCTGCACGCCACCGCCAGCGCGGAAAACACGCGCTCGGGATAGGCCGTGGTCCACTGCAGCGCCTGCATCCCGCCCATCGATCCACCGACGACGGCGAACAGTTTCTCGATGCCGAGATGATCGAGCAGCATCGCCTGCGCCCGCACCATGTCGGGAATGGTGATGACAGGGAAATCCAGTCCCCACAGTTTGCCGGTTGCTGGATTTGTCGATGACGGACCTGTGGAGCCCATGCAGCCGCCGACCACGTTGGCGCACACGACGAAATAACGGTCAGTGTCGATCGGCTTGCCGGAGCCAACCAGCGTTTCCCACCAGCCGGGCTTGCCGGTGACCGGATGCACATTCGCGACATGCTGATCCCCGGTCAGCGCATGGCAGATCAGAATGGTGTTGGAGCGATCCGCATTGAGCTGGCCGTAGGCTTGATAGGCGATCTGGAACGGCGCGAGATCGATGCCGCAGTCCAGCCGCAGCGGCTTGTCCGCACCGAATTGCGCGACCAGCGACGACGGATGATCCGCCTCGTGCGCGCGCTCGGTGGACGCCGTATCACTCTTCAACGGTTTGACATTAACCATCTTGCTACTGGCCTCCTCAGAAGGTCGCGAGACCAACATCGGAAATCAGGCCACAAAAAACCCGGCCTGAAACGAGGTTCGGCCGGGATCACTTATGTCCCCGGCCTGTTTAGCGAGTTGTTTAACGTGGCTGCAAGCCGGCCGGCTCAAATGACCACGGAATGGCTAAGTTACTAATCACGAACGGCCTTTTCGTCAAGCTGCACCGCGAAAGCGCGGGCTGTCCCTGCCGCGGTTTGAGGCCGGAATTGCCAATGTTTTCTTTGCTTTCAGGCGCTCTCCTGCCTATCAATGCGCCCGTCACCTATCCCGTTTTCGACCAATTCCAGGCGGCCTTTGCGCCGCAAGCCGCGTTCGGACCCAAGTTGAACCGATGACCAAGCAACCGCCATCACTGCAGGACCTGCGCCGCGAAATCGATTCCATCGATGAGCAGGTGCATGGCCTCTTGATGCAGCGCGGCGACATCATAGACCGTCTCATCTCGGTGAAGAAGACGCAGGAAGTCGGCTCGGCGTTCCGGCCCGCACGCGAGGCCGACATGATGCGCCGGCTGGCGCAGCGTCATCGCGGCATCCTGCCGCTCGACACCGTCGAGAGCATCTGGCGCGTCATCATCTCGACGTTCACCTATGTGCAGTCGCCGTTCTCGGTGCATGCCGATCTGTCGGTCGGCGAATCCGCGATGCGGGATTCGGCGCGATTCCATTTCGGCTTCACCGTCCCGTTTCTCGCGCACTTCAATGCCGAGGCTGCGGTCGAAGCCGTGGCGAAATCCAAGGGCGATCTGGCGCTGATCTCGGCGATCAGCAGCCGCTCGCCCTGGTGGATCGCGCTGGAGCCAACAGCCGCGCCGAAGATCATCGCGCGGTTGCCGTTCGTCGAGCGCGCCGACCATCCGGCGGCGCTGCCGGTGTTCGTAGTCTCGCGCGTGGCGGCGGACGCAATGGTCACCGAAGTCGAGATGTGGAGCGTTCGCGTGTCCGGCTGGAGCGCGGATGTGGCGCGTGCGCTGTCGCCATTCTCCGAAATTATCGCCGTCCCCGATACGGCCTCCGATGGCGCCGCCTTGCTGATCTCGGTTCCGGGCCCGGGTGGTCTCGACAAGATCACCGCCGCGCTGGTCGCCGCCGGGGCCTCCGTGCGTTCATCGGCCCTCGTCGGGAGCCATGCGACGCGCTATACGGTGCCGCCGACCACTGCGTCCAAATAGTCTTTCTTTCGGAGTTTAAGTTGATGTCACGTCCTGTGCCGAAGCCGGGCATTCTCGATATTGCACCCTACACGCCGGGCAAAAGCGGCGCCGGGCTGACCGGCCGCGTGTTCAAGCTGTCCGCGAACGAGACCCCGCTCGGGCCGTCACCGAAAGCCATCGAAGCCTACAAGGCCGCCGCCGATCATCTGGAGGATTACCCGGAAGGCACTTCGCGTGCGTTGCGCGAAACCATCGGACGCACTTACGGCCTCGATCCCGACCGCATCATCTGCGGCGCGGGCTCGGACGAACTTCTCAATTATCTTGCCAACACCTATCTCGGTCCCGGCGACGAGGCGATCCACACCACCCACGGCTTCCTCGTCTATCCGATCGCCACCATGGCGAACGGCGCCGTCAATGTGATCGCGCCGGAGAAGAATTTCACCGCCGACGTCGATGCGATCCTGAATCTCGTGACGCCGCGCACCAAGATGGTCTGGCTGGCCAACCCGAACAATCCGACCGGGACCTATGTGCCGTTCGACGAGGTCAAGCGGCTGCGCGCCGGATTGCCGCCGCATGTGCTGCTGGTGATCGACGCGGCGTACTCCGAATACGTCTCGCGCAACGACTATGAAGCCGGCATCGAAATGGTCGCCACCCACGACAACACGGTGATGACGCGCACCTTCTCGAAGATTCACGGGCTCGCGTCGCTGCGCGTCGGCTGGATGTACGGGCCGGCCAACATCATCGATGCCGTGAACCGCATTCGTGGCCCGTTCAATGTCTCGACGGCAGCATCGGAAGCCGCGATCGCATCGCTGGAAGACCCCGAACACCAGAACCGGTCCCGCGTGCATAACGACACGTGGCGCACGTGGCTCACCGAAGAAGTCGGCAAGCTGGGACTTGAGGTGACGCCGAGCGTTGCGAATTTCATTCTGATCCACTTCCCGCAGGAAAAGGGCAAGACCGCGGAGGACGCCGACGCATTCCTCACCAAGCGCGGCCTGATCCTGCGCGCGCTGAAGAACTACAAGCTGCCGCATGCACTGCGCATGACCGTGGGCACCGAAGAAGCCAACCGTCTGGTGGTCGCCGCACTCGCCGAATTCATGGGGCAGAAGTGAACGCGCAACCGCTATTCGGGCGAATCGCGCTGATCGGCTTCGGCCTGATCGGTGGCTCGATTGCGCGTGCGGCACGCACCCAGGGGCTTGCAGGAGAGATCGTGACCACCGCGCGCTCGCCGGCGACCCGCGCGCGCGTGCAGGAACTCGGCATCGTCGATCGCGTGGTGGACACAAATGCGGACGCAGTGAAGGACGCTGACCTCGTCATACTGTCCATCCCGGTCGGCGCCTGCGGGCCGGTCGCGGAGGAAATTGCGCCGCATCTCAAACCAGGCGCAATCGTCTCCGATGTCGGCTCCGTCAAAGGCATGGTGCTGCGGGACATGGCCGCTCATCTGCCGAAGACCGTCCATTTCATTCCAGCGCATCCGGTAGCGGGCACCGAACATTCCGGTCCCGATTCAGGCTTTGCCGAACTGTTCATCAACCGCTGGTGCATCCTGACGCCGCCGCCGGACGCGGACCCGGCCGCCGTCGAGAAGCTTGCGGAATTCTGGCGCGCGCTTGGCGCCAATGTCGAAACCATGGGGGCCGACCATCATGACCTCGTGCTCGCCGTCACCAGCCATCTGCCGCATCTGATCGCCTACACCATCGTCGGGACCGCCGACGAACTGGAAGACGTGACACAGGCGGAAGTGCTGAAATTCTCCGCGGGCGGTTTCCGCGATTTCACCCGCATCGCGGCGTCCGACCCGACCATGTGGCGCGACGTGTTCCTTGCCAACAAGGATGCCGTGCTGGAGATGCTCGGCGCGTTTCAGGAAGATCTGTCGAAACTTACCCGCGCGATCCGCCGCGGCGACGGCGAAGCGCTGTTCGATCACTTCACCCGCACCCGCGCGATCCGCCGTGGCATCGTCAGTCTCGGTCAGGAAACCGCCGATCCCGACTTCGGCCGCAAGCACGCAAACCTTCCGAAGCCAGCGGACAAGGCGTAGGCCGGCTAAAAGCTCAGAAAGTCATGCGCGGGCTTGACCCGCGCATCCATCCTAAAAAACTTTTGAAAGGATGGATTGCCGGGTCAAGCCCGGCAATGACTGTTTCGTCATTGCGAGCGCAGCGAAGCAATCCAGTCATTGAAAAAGCAGGAACTGGATTGCTTCGTCGCTTCGCTCCTCGCAATGACGAGCAGAATTCAAAACAGCGGCGCGGTCTGCGCGATCCGCAAGGGACCGATAGAAATCACGCCTTCTGTGAACTTCAGCGGAAACGCCCGCGCGGGCTTGCCTTCCAGCGTCGAGGCCTGACCAAGCAGGTTGATGCCTGCAACCACACCGGCATTGGCATTCTTGCGTGCGACATTGCCTAATCCCGGAATCATCCGGTCGAGCGCGCCGATCACCTTGTTGACGTCCTGCGCGCTGACGCCGGGCGCGATGCGATCGACGGTCGATTGCGGCACGCCGTCCATCAACAGCTTGTCGATGCCGAGCTGCGACACCACCCGCTCGATCCCCGCGACCGTCATCGTCAGTTCGCCGTCGAGATACCCGGTCGGCGTGAGGGCGAGCGAACCCGCGGCAACCGCGATGGTCTCACCCTGCTGCACACGCGACTGGGTGAAATCGAGGCGGCCACCGGCGGCTTGAATTTCGCGAAAACGTTCCGGCCAGGGTTTCGGCGCGAAGTCCTTCAGGCCGCGCAACAGTGCGCGGATGTCCGCATCGAACGGCTCGACGAGAATGGGATGCAATCCCTGCAAGCTTCCCGCCGTCACCAGAAACGCCGTCTCCACCACCGGATTGTTCGACAGCGAGCCTTCCAGCAGACGCGTATGCAACTCGAGATGCTTTGCGCGCAACAAAGGCGTCTGCGCTGAACCGTTCATGCGATCGAGCGCCGGATCGTCGAACACCAGAGAGACGCGCTGCGGCGTGGGCAGACCGGAAGCGCTGGCGCGGCCCGTGGTCCAGCCCGCAACGAAGGACGGAGCCTCTCCTCTGCCCGCGACGGTCGCCGGTCCGGTGAATTCGGCGATGATCTTGGTCGGATCGTAAACCTGCGCGACGACCAGAATATCCTTCAACCGCGCAGTGAGCTGGGTCTGGTCGGCGGTCTGCGATGTCAGCGTCACCACCGGACTTTCGCAGCGAACCTCCATGCGGAACGGAAAGCCCGTAACCGAGCGGCTGGCGCACTCATAGGCGCGGCCGGATTTCGCCTCGCGCGTGCGCCATTCCTCGAATTTCTCGTCGACATGGGACGCGGCATAGAACCAGAACCCGCTCCACGCCGCGGCTGCGGCGAGGACCAGAACCGGCATTACGAAAACGGGCCAGAGGCGGCGCCGGGGAACGATGGGAGATGTCTGCATGACGGAAGCTAGATCACCGGAATCGGGCAATTGAAAGATGCACTTTTCGCGCAAATCCCTTTGAAGTCCAGAAGGTTGGACGTCCTTCGGTTGCACGTACGGAAGCAGACTGGTAGGCGTCATCTATCAGGTAACGCAATCATGGCCGCAAAAATCCTTTCAGAATCGGAGTTTCCCGAGGGCGACCTGTGGGTGTTCGGCTACGGATCGCTGATCTGGAAGCCGGGCTTCGCGTTTCTCGAACAGAAGCCGGCGCGGTTGATCGGCGAGCATCGCTCGCTCTGCATCTATTCGATGGTTCATCGCGGCACGCCGGAAAAACCCGGACTGGTGCTGGGGCTCGATCGCGGCGGAGCCTGCCAGGGCGTCGCGTTCCGGGTGGCGGCAACTGACAGAAAAGCGACCGTCGCCTATCTGCGCGAGCGCGAGCAGGTGACGGGCGTCTATCGCGAAGTGATGCGTTCGGTCTGGCTTCAGGGCGATGCCCGCCAGCGCGTCAGCGCGCTGGCCTATGTCGCCGACCGCAGCCACGATCAGTACGCGGGCCGGTTGACGATGGACGAGCAGTTACGGCTGGTGCGCCAGGGTCACGGCGCTTACGGGCCGAACGACGAATACGTCATCGCGACGGTGACCGCGCTGGAGGCACAGGGCGTTCGCGACGCCCCGCTGCATCGTCTCGCAGCGCTGCTGCATGGCGAAGCCGCCCTGCACCGTCACACCTGATCGGTTGCCACTCAGGACCGGACGGACGCGGCCACCGGCGCGGAAAAGCCGATCAATCGCACCTGCTCCTCGCGTCCCGCCTTTACCAGCCGGTCGGTCGCCTCCTCGATGGCGGCCTGCATGCGCGCGGTGAACTCCTGACGTTTGAGGCCAGGCGGGATCGGATCCAGAAACTCGATGACAAGCGTTCCGGGGTAACGCATGAAGGTCCGGCGCGGCCAGAACAATCCTGAATTCAGCGCCACAGGAATGCATGGCACGCCGGCCTCGCCATAGATCAGGCTGACGCCGCTCTTGTAGTCGGGTGGCGCACCGACAGCACGCCGCGTCCCCTCGGGAAAAATTAGGAGCTGACGGCCGCGCTGGATTTCGCGGGCCGCGCGCTTGGTGATGTCGATCAAGGTGCGTCCGCCGGCTTTGCGATTGACGCCGATCATGCCGGCCTTGCTGAGATACCAGCCGAACAACGGCAGCCAAAGCAACTCGCGCTTCAGGATGTAAAGCGGCTCGTCGAAAAATTGCAGCAGCGCGAAGGTTTCCCAGGTCGACTGATGCTTCGATGCGGCGATCAGCGGGCCTTTCGGGATTTTGTCGAGGCCGCGATATTCAACCTTGGTGTTGCAGATGATCCGCATCCACCAGATGCTCGTCTTCCCCCAGTTGGTCGCAATCCAGACGATGCCCCAGCGCGGCATTGCGTAGGTCGGAAGTCCGAGCAGCACCCAGAACGCCAGATTCAGATAGAAAACGATATTGTAGAGCAGCGACCGCAGAAATACCGAAACCATCGATGAACCCGGTTAGTTGGCGGACGCGGTGGCCGGTTTTGAAGGGGATGGGGGCGCGCCGATTTCCGGCATGCCGCCCTGCCCTACGCCGCCGAAAGCAACCCGCGTCTGCGCAAAAAGATACTTGGCGTATTCCGATAGCAGGAGCCGCAACGCCGCGCCACTCGTCCACCACGGCTCCTCGCGCCACTTTTCGCCGACCACGGCAAACGGAACCAGTTCGATATCGGGCATCGAGTGGGACAATTCAACGATCGCACGCGGCATGTGATAGTTCGATGTCACCACGATCAGCGAGTGAAAGCCGCGCTCCGTCGCCCAGCGCCGCGTCTCCGTTGCATTGCTGCGGGTGTTGACGGCGGAGCGATCCAGATCGACGCAGCAGGCCAAGAGGCGCTGGCTGTCGGGCAATGTGCGCTGAATATCGCTGTAGCCGCTGGTCGGATGCACGCCGGAAATCAGGAGCCGGCGGCCATAGCCAACCGACAGCAATTCCAGCGCATCGGAGACGCGCGACGATCCGCCGGTGAGCACCACGATGCCATCGGCATTGCGTGACGGCTTCTCCTCGGCCGGCGGCACCCGCGACAGGAAATCGACGAAGCCCAGCCCGATAAACAGAAGGATGCCGGCAGCCGCAAGCATCACCACACGATGGCGCAAGCGCCCGCGCGTCGGCGTGACATCGTAGCTGTGTGAGGTCTCGGACAATCTCAACTCGCTCAGGCGCATCAATGGAGTGCTACCCGTTCCTGCATCAGTCTATCGCAAAATCCGGCGCGGCTGTGGCCTCAAACGTCACCAACACCATGTTTTGACGCGTGGTTTCACTCTAGCCCACTCCTGCCCGCTCGAAAATGCGCTCAATCGATTTCCTCGAGGGTTGCAAAAAGCGTCCGCCGCGACGCCCACGCGGTCACCGCGGCAATCAGGAGGGTCTGGGCGGCAAGCACCAGATAGCCGGAAGCCGGCAGCGCGAATGTCCCGAGCAGTGCGGCAAACTGATCGCCGACCGGCGTGCCGGAGAACCAGCTCGCGATCGATTCCGAAAAGCCGAATGTCAGCATCGCGGCCAGCCCGCCGATCAGGCCGCCCTCCAGGCCCAGCCGCAGAAAATGGCGCAGGAAGCGGTTGGCGATATAGCGGTCCTGCGCGCCGACGAAATGCAGCACCTCTACGATTGGCCGGTTGGCGGCCATTGCGCCGCGCGTCGCGAACGACACCGAGATCACCGTCGCCACGATCACGAGGATCAGAATGCCGGTGCCCGCCAGCACGATGGCCCCGGTCATCGAGCGCATCCGCTCGATCCAGGCGCGATGATCGTCGATGGTTGCGGATGGAGCCGCCTGTGCGACGCTGCGGCGCATGGCCGCGAGATCCGGCGTCGCCCCCGGCGCGATGCGCACGACGATGACGCGTGGAACGGGCAGGTCGTTGAGCGACAATCCGGTGCCCAGCCACGGCTCAAGAAGTTTGGCCGACTCGTCCTTGCTGAAGGGGCGCACTTCCAAAATACCGGGCAGCGTCCGCGTGGCCTCGGTGACGCTACGAATGTCACGCTCGATGTCGCGCCCCGGCGAAGGTCGCAGTTGGATCGTCAATTCGCTGGACACGTCGGATTGCCATTGGGCCGCCGACGACCGCACCAGCAGCACCGCGCCGGTCGTCATCGAGGCGAGATACGTCATGATGGCCACGACCGCGATCAGCGCGCGCCCGGCGATCGAGCCGCGCGGAACGATCGGCGACAGGTTTCGCGCACTCGCCGCGACTTCCGACTTGCTGTCGCCCAGATCCATCATGATCTTGCGGTCATCAATCATAGATGTGCAGCCGCGATTCATGCAGCACCATGCGCCGCGCCTCGTATTGATCCATCAGCGCGATGTCGTGGGTCGCGATGATGACGGCGGTGCCGGATTTGTTCAATTGAATGAAAAGGCTGAGCAGCCGCCGCGCCAGTGACGGATCGACGTTGCCGGTCGGCTCGTCCGCCAGCAGCAGTTGCGGACGGGCGATCACCGCGCGTGCGATCGCGGCGCGCTGCTTCTCACCGCCCGACAGGATCGGCGGCAACGCGTCCATCCGCTTGCCGAGCCCGACCCAGTTGAGAAGGTCGATGACCTCCTTGCGATAGCTGGATTCGCTGCGCCCCATCACCCGGAACGGCAGTGCGACGTTTTCATAGGTCGTCATGTGATCAAGCAGCCGGAAGTCCTGCAGCACAATCCCGATCCGCGAACGCAATTCGGCGCGCGCATCCTTGTCGAGCAGCGACACGTCCTTGCCGAACAGATTGACCAGACCGCGCGTCGGCCTCAGCGACAGGAACAGCATGCGCAGCAGCGACGTCTTGCCCGCGCCGGACGGCCCGGTGAGAAACTGGAACGAGCGGGCAGGAATCTGGAAGGTCAGGTCGCGCAGAACCTCCGGGCCAAGCCCGTAACGCAAACCGACATTTTCGAACCGGACCAATCTCAGCTCCGTTCGACATGACCGATGGAGACGCTGCCTAGTGGTCCGATTCTAATATTCGCATCCCGTTTCAGTTGGCACCTATGCGAATGTTAGAATTGGAGGACCACTAGCAAATATAAAGTTCTGGTGGAGTTTTGGATTTGACATTCGCGTTGGGAACCCGCTGTCAGCAGGGGCGAATGTCAAATCCACTCCACCAGGATGTCTCCGGACACCCCCGTCAGCCGGCAACCGCCGGGGCGGACGCCATAAACGCTTTTGAGGCCGTTATGGTTTCCGATTCGTTAACGGACGCCGGATAGCATCTAGTGGTCCGATTCCGGCATTCGCATTCCCTCGCTGCAGGCACCTTTGCGAATGCCGGAATCGACGGACCACTAGTAGGCATAAGCTTCTGGTGGAGTTTAGGATTTGACATTCGCGATGCGGATTCGCGGTCGCTGGGTCGCGAATATCAAATCCACTCCACCAGACGCGTTCACTCTGGCGATTCGTCCATGCATATCGTTTGTCCCAATTGTACGACATCCTACGCGATCGATCCGGCCAATTTCAGCGAGGCCGGACGCCGGGTCCGGTGCGCCCGTTGTCAGGAAGTCTGGCTCGCGGTGCCGCAGGAACTCGCGTCCACCGCTGCCATGTCGCGGAACGACATGGACGATACCCGTCCGCAGGACGGTTTTGGACCGCAAAACGATGCGGCAGGCGACTGGCGCGAGGACAATGCGCCGCACGTCGAGAGCCCGTCGATTTCCGCCGGATGGCCCGAACCTGAGGCCACGCAACCGGCTGCCGAAGCAGACGGGAACTGGACCGCACTGGCCCGGCAGGAGGCGATGACCGAGGCCGCTCCGGCCAAATCGTCCCGGTTCAAAAAACTTGGCGCCTCCGTCGCGCCCTTCCTGAAATCGGCGAACTGGGCCAAGGCCCTGCCCGGCGTTCTGACCCTGCCGACCGTCTGCGTAGCGCTCGGCGCGATGGTGTTCGGCCTGACCGCTTGGCGCACCGACGTGGTGCGGGTACTGCCGCAGACTGCGGCGTTCTTCAAGATGATCGGCATGGGCGTGAACCTGCGCGGCCTCGCCTTTGAGGATCTCAAGATCAGCACCGAGACAGTGAACAACAAGCCGGTCCTGCTGATCGAAGGTGCGATCGTCGATGTCACGCGCAAGTCCGTCGAGATTCCCCGGCTGCGATTCATCGTGCGCGACGCCAAGGGTGCGGAAATCTACGCCTGGAATGCCGTGCTGGAGCAGCCGGTGCTCAACCCCGGCGAGAAGGCCTGGTTCAAGACGCGGCTGGCCTCCCCGCCGGCGGAAGGCCGCGAAATTGCCGTGAGGTTCTTCCACAAGCTGGACATTGCGTCCGGAGGAACCTGAATGTCGCGCGTCCTGATCGCAGACGACGAAGAGTCGATGCGCCTGCTTGTGGCGCGGGCGATCGCCATGGATGGCCATGAGATCGTCACCGCGGAAGACGGCGCCGAGGCGCTGGAGATTCTGAACCGCGACAACGGTGCATTCGATCTTCTGCTCACCGACATAAAAATGCCCGTGATGGACGGCATTGCGCTGGCGCTGGCCGTCGCGCGCGACTTCCCGCGGCTGACGGTCCTCATGATGACGGGCTTCGCCGATCAGCGCGAACGCGCGTCCGGACTGGAAGCGATCGTCCACGACGTCATCACCAAACCATTCGCCGTGGCAGATATCCGCACCGCGGTCGCGGATGCACTGGCCTCGCGCGCCCCCGACTAAGTCACTCCGCCAGTTGCGGCGCGGCCTTGCCCGAGCGCAACGTCAGCCGCGTCAGAATGAAGGCCGCAACCGCGCACATCGCGATGGTCGCCACCATCGGCATCGCCGTGCCGTCGAAGAAAGCGCTGGCGACGACGATCATCACAGCACCCGTAATCATCTGCAACGTGCCGCCCAGCGCCGATGCCATGCCGGCAATCGGCCCGTGATCCTCCAGCGACAGCACCATGGTGGAGGGAATCACGAGTCCCAGCCATGCATTGGCGATGAACAGCATCACGACGAGCACAATGAGGCTGTCGACACCGGCAGCGGTCACCGCGAACAGGGCAAGCGTCGCAACTGTGAAGCAGGTCACCGCCACCGACACCACGCGCGTGATGCCGAAGCGCGACGCCAGATAAGCACTGAACTGGGAGGCGCCGATGAAGCCGATGGCGTTCACCGAGAATGTCAGGCCGTACTGCGTCGGCGTCAGGCCGAAGTGGCCCATATAGATGAAGGACGAGCTGGCGAGGAACGCGAAAAAGCTCGCCATGCCGAAGCCGCCGATGAAGGTTAATCCAAGGAAGCGCCAGTCGCGGAACAGCTCACCGAAGCCGTCAAGCACGCTGCGGACGCTGACCTCGACCCGCTCCTCGGGCGGCCGCGTTTCGGGCAGCACGAAAGCGACCAGCAGGAATGAGAGGATAGAGGCGGCAGTGACAGCGGCGAACACCGAGCGCCAGCCGAACGGAACGATCAGGCCGCTGCCGACGAGAGGCGCCAGGATCGGCGAGACGCTGAACACCAGCATCACCAGCGACATCAGCCGCGTCGCATCGACGCCGGTATGCAGATCGCGGATCACCGCGCGTGGGATCACCATCACCGCCGCCGCGCCGAGGCCCTGCACGAAGCGGAAGAAAATCAGCCATGCGATGCTCGGCGCCAGACCGCAACCGATGCTGCCGAGCGCAAAGACCACAATCCCGAAATAAAGCGGCGGCTTGCGGCCCACCATGTCCGAGACCGGCCCGTAGACGATCTGGCACACGCCGAACGCCACGAAAAACGCCATCAGCGTCATCTGCGTGGCTGCGGTGGATGCCTGCAGGTCCGACGCGATGGCCGGCAGCGCAGGGAGATACATATCGATGGCGAAAGGGCCGATCGCGGACAACAGACCGAGCACGATCGCGTTTTTTGCAAAGCTTGAAGACATAAAACTTGAAGACATGGCGTGACGTATCCTGAACATTCTTGTCGATTGTGTGAGGGGTTAGACAGTCAATTCGCGCGACCGGCGCGGGCGGCTGTTGTGATGAGCCGTGAAAAATGGTCAATGCCATAGAGGGCTCTGACGGCATCAATCAAGAAACGGGACGGGACATGACCAAGGGACACAAGAAGGTCGCGCTGGTGACCGGCGCCGCGCGGGGCATCGGACTGGCCGCGGCGAAGCGATTTCTGGCCGACGGCTGGCATGTCGCACTGCTCGACATCGAAAAGGACCTGCTCGCGCAGACCTTCAAGACGCTCGCCGCACCCGACACGACGCTGTCGATCCATTGCGACGTCTCTGACGCCGACGCCGTCGCCGCCGCTTTCAGGCAGGTGGTCCAGCATTTCGGGCGGCTCGACGCACTGATCAACAATGCCGGTATCGCGATCTTCAAACCGCTGCTCGAAACCACGCAAGCCGACTGGGACCGCGTGCTGGCGGTGAACCTGACCGGGCCGTTTCTCTGCACCCAGGCGGCGGCGCCGCTGATGCGCGAGAACGGCGGCGGCGCCATCGTGAACATCACCTCGATTTCGGCGCTTCGCGCCTCGACGCTGCGCACCGCATACGGGACCAGCAAGGCCGGCCTCGCACACCTGACTAAACAGTTCGCCGTCGAACTCGCAACACTCGGCATTCGCGTTAACGCGGTCGCGCCCGGCCCGGTCGATACCGCGATGGCCAAAGCGGTTCATACGCCCGCGATCCGCGCCGACTATCACGACACCATCCCGCTCAATCGCTACGGACTCGAGGAAGAACTCGCCGAGGCGATCTTCTTCCTGTGCAGCGACCGCGCCAGCTACATCACCGGACAGATGCTGTCGGTGGACGGCGGGTTCGAGGCGACCGGAATCGGTCTGCCGACGCTGCGCGGCGAAGGCCGCAACGGCTGACAGCGAGACGGCGCCGTTTCGTGCTTCTGCCTTAAGACGCACAGGCATCCATATCGTCCCGCGAGCGTTCTGGCGTCCTGCGGTGTGCAGTCTTGCGAGCATTGCCTGCCTCTATGCGTGACTGCCCCATGCTTTCGATCAGCGGCAGTATTTGCGCCCGGTAACTGGCGAACAGATCGGTCGTGATCCAGCTTTCGTAGTGATCTTCGGTCTCGAACACGCCGATCAGCAGGGCTGAGCTTCCATCGACGTCGCGATAGATCCGGCCACCGTGAAACCCCGAGATCTTGTCCGAGAACGAATCCCGGGCGGCCTCAAGCAGAGCAGCGAGTTCGTCGAGCTTGCCCGGCTTGGGCGTGAAGCTGTTGATCAGGACAAACGGCCGCGGCTCATTGCCCGACGGCTGTGTCCGATCGTGATGAATGGTTCCGCTCATCGATATCATTCCTGATTGCCATGGGAGGTTAGCTCCGCCATCACGACGTCTTGCGATGACGGACAAGGCAGCCTACAACCTCAACTTAAGTTGAGGTCAAGCGATGACGAACAAGGATCACCACGGCAAACCACCCGCCGGGATTGCCCGCGAATTGACTGTCGGCGAGGTTGCCCAACGTTCCGGCGTCGCCATTTCCACTCTCCATTTTTACGAGTCCAAGGGACTCATCGCGAGCCGCCGCAACCAAGGCAACCAGCGCCGCTATCCGCGAGCCGTGTTGCGCCAGGTCGCCATTATCAAGGTGGCGCAAAGCACCGGCGTTCCACTTGCCGCGATCCGCGATGCCCTGACGTCGTTACCCAAGGGACGTCCGCCGACAGCGAGGGACTGGGCGAGACTTTCCGCCAGCTGGCGCGCCGATCTGGATGAACGCATCGCCAAGCTGACCCGTCTTCGTGACCAGCTCGGCGATTGCATCGGATGCGGATGCCTCTCACTCAAAACCTGCCCGTTGCGTAATCCTTCGGATCAGCTCTCAAAGCAGGGTTCCGGAGCAAGACTGCTCGACCCGTCCTAGCGCCCGACGATCGTCGCCACGTGTTACTTCCGCTTCTTTGGTTGCGCATGTTGCCATGCCATTTCCAGTGCGTTCCTGAGTTCAGCGACGCCCAGCGCCGCTAGACTTACTGTCGTCCATCCCTGCTTGCCCCAGGCATTCGGCACCGGTGTGAATGCTCCGGGCGCAAGCATGCATTTGAATTCCTGCTCTTCCGCCGTGAACTTGATATTGGCGGTGCGGCCATCGGCAGCGAGCGTCACAAAGATGCGGGCTACCTTGAACGCCGCCCGATCGAAATGCGGCGCCTCGGTGGTACCGTCCAGAGACAGCGCGATGCGCCGCAGATCGTTGCCCGTTGCCATGGCAGACCACCATCAAAGCTACTTTTCGGCGACGGCCTTCATGCTGCTCAATCCCTGCTGAAACTGGTCGCCGCACATGCGATCCATATTCATGAACATGTGCATGATCTTCATCATGTAAGGCACGGGACCCTGCATCGCCCAGGTCACGTTGGTCGCGTTGCCCTTAGGCTGCATGGTGAACTCGGCGGTATTGTGCGCTTCGAACGGGCTGAAGAAATCCAGCTTGATGACGATTTTGGACGAAGGCGTCGCGTCCAGGATCTCCATGCGGCCGCGGCCGACATTCTTGTTGCCGTTCCACTCATACACCGAACCCTTGCCGTTCGGCGCACCACTGAACGTCCGCTGCATGGCCGGGTCGAGCTTCTCGTAAGGCGACCACGAGCCCCAATGCCTGTAGTCGTTGATCAGCGGGAAAATCTTCTCCGCGGGCGCGTTGATGTCGATGGACCGCTGCACGCGGAAGATATCCGGCCGCATCGCAGCGACGATGAGAACGATTGCGATCAGAACCGCGAGAACGATGGCAATGTATATCAGGGTAGTCATGTTTTTACTCCGTCTCACATGAAAATCAGGCGTCAGCGACGCCAGGGAAAGATCAGACGCAGCCGCTCATCGCGCAGATACAGCCCGGCCCAGAGCAGGATGCCGAGGTAGACGCCGAACAGCGTGTGGCTGAACAGCGGGCTTCCGGCGCGGACATGCACGTAGATCGCGCCGCCGAGGTAGCCGGTCAGCAGGATGGCGCCGAGCACCGAGGTCTTGGGATAGGCGTAGAGCAGCGTGCCGGCCAGCGTCAGCACGCCGAGGGTAACCGCGAGATCGGTCGGGATGCCGAGCTGACGCGACGTCTCGATCACGATATCGAGCGCGATCAGCTTGATGGCACCGTCGAACAGCAGGAACAGGACGACCAGACCGCTGAGGATGCGGCCGGTCCATAGCGCGGTCGGCGAAATCGGAACTAGTTCATTCATAGTGACAATCCTTTCGGCATCGAGCCGGAACCTTGGCCGGGCCATGGCAGGCCCAGCGATTGCAGTGGATCTGGGGATCAGGTCTTCGCCAGATGTTCGTCGAGCTGGTCGAAGGTGCCGCCGTAACCCTGCTGCATGCAATCGAACAGACCCTCGAAGCTCACGCGCTCCTCCGCGGACGGATTTACGGGAGCGCCGTGTAACTCCAGCATGGTTTTCCCGTCATGCTCGGAGAGCGTGAGGGTGTTGTGAACTTCAAGTGGCCAAGTCGGGTCGAACGGCGCGCGCGCAATTCCGCCCTTCGCGTCCGAGAACGAACTGACGAACACGATGCGCTCGGGTTTGACGATTTCGCGATAGACGAAACGGCCCCACCATGTGGTCGCGCCGTCCGGCATCAGCATGCTGTAGTGAAACACCCCGCCCGGCCGAAACTCGAGTTTCGCAACGTCGAGTTTGCCGCCTTTCGGCCCCCACCATTGCGCAAGGCGATCCGCCTCCGACCATGCCTTCCACACAAGATCGCGCGGTGCGTTGAACGTGCGCGTAACAGCGAATTCGCGCGACGCGGTGGCGATGGGCTTTGCTTGAGTCAGCATGGTTTTCTCCTGAGTGGCTCAGGCCGTGCAGCCGGTGGCCAGCGGATGACCGAAACTCCAGCCATGACCGAACGGATCGCGCACTTCGGCGTAACGCGCGCCCCAGAACGCATCCCATGGCTGCACGATGACTTTCGCGCCTGCATCCACGGCACGCTTCACGGCCTCGTCGCAGTTCGGCACTTCGAGATGCAGCAGGAAGCTGGAGCCGCCGAGTTCGTCGGGCGGAATGGTTTTGCCGTCGCCGTGATCGGTCGTGCCGCGGTACTCGGGAAAGTCATCCATCAAGAACACAACCGCACCGTTGATGATGAGGTGCGCATGCATCAGGCGCTTACCGTCCTCGGCGGGCATCCGCATCACTTCGGTGGCGCCGAGTCCCTTCTTGTAAAACTCAACGGCCTCGCTCGCACCCCTGACCACGAGATGCGGAACAAGCGGCGGCAGCGGCGGCATTTGATCGGTCATGGCGTGCTCCTCGGCTTTGGATGTACTTGTGACGTCTTCGAGTGGTTCGCGGCACCGCCGCGAAGGGAGTTGCTATTTTCGGGGCGATGCCCGTTTTGTCGTCTTCCGGTGCTTGGGCTTCCCGGGCTTGCTGGCGTCGCTTGTTTCCTTCGCCTGCAGCCCGCCGAGATATTCCTCAAGGCGATCCAGCCCTGCTTCCCAGAAGCGGCGATAGCTCTCGAGCCAGTCGTCAACTTCCTTCAGCGCCGCGGGTTCGATCTTGCACGGACGCCACTGCGCCGCGCGGCCGCGCGTCACCAGACCGGCATGTTCCAGCACTTTCAGATGCTTCGACACCGCCGGCATGCTCATGGCGAAAGGCTCGGCGAGTTCCGTCACCGATGTTTCGCCCAGCACCAGCCGCGCGAGGATGGCGCGGCGGGTGGGGTCGGCAAGGGCTGCGAACTTGGTGCTGAGCGGGTCCATCGGCGCCTTCATATAACCAATCAGTTAAATAACCTGATGGTTAAATATAAGCGTTCAGCGAAACTGTCAAGCGCTCCTGATCGAAAAATCGGATGGGGACTGTGCCGCGCCGGCATGAAGGCCGAAGCGCGCCTAAGGCTCAATAATCCTTGAGCAGCCGCTCGATGTAATCGAGTTCGATTTGCGGCCGCTGCGGGTCCGCGAGACGGCGGCGCAGTTCTTCCAGAATTCGCCGCACGCGCTGTACGTCGATCTCACCGGGAATCTTCACGGAGAGATCATCGCTCCACTCACGGCCGCTGAGCGGCCGTCCCAGCGGATCGGTGGTGTTGCCGCTGTTCTGCTGACGGCCCATGCGCTCGCCCGGCCCGGTGTCCTGTCCCTCGCCCTGCTGCATCGACTGCGCGAGATTCTGCGCGCCCTTGCGCAGGGCCTCAAGCGCGCGGCCCTGTGAATCGACGGCGCTGTCGGCATTGCCCTGTCCAAGCTGACTGCCGGCATCGCCCATCGCGGAGTCGGCGTCGCCAAGCGCATCGCCGCCGTCCTGACCGTCCTGTCCCTGCTGACCCTGCTGACCTTGACCCGGCTGGCCCTTCTCGCCGCGCTGACCCGGCATCATGCCGTTCTTCTTCATGTCCTCGAGCAGCTTGCTCAGCCGGTCTCGCAGCGCCTGCTGGTCCTGGCGCAGCCCGTCCATCTGGCCCTGATTGCCCTGCTCGCCGCGGCCGCGTTCGCGCCGGGATTCCTGCCCCTGCTTGAACGTCTTGTCGCGCAACTGCTGCTGCTTGCGGATCATGTCGCCGAGTTCGTTCAGCGCCTGCTCCATCTCGCCGTCGCCCTGCCCGGGCTGCGCCATCTGCAGGTTTTCCAGCATCTGCTGCATCTGATCGAGCAGCGCGCGCGCGGCATCCTTGTCGCCGGAGCGCGACAGCCGCTCCATGCGGTCGATCATGTTCTTGAGATCCTGCTGGCGCATCACCTTGGTGTTGGGATCGAGCGGCCGCGCCAGTTGTTGCGGGTTGTTGCGCAACTGCTCCGCCAGTTGGCGCATGAAATTATCCAGCGCCGCGCGCAGGTTGTCGGTCAGCTTCTTGATCTCTTCGTCGCTGGCGCCGCGCTCAAGCGCCTCCTTGAGCGCGTCCTGCGCGGCGCGGAGCGCCTTGTCGACGTCGGTGATGTTGCCGTCCTCGATCGCGATCGCGAGCGCCCACAGGCTGTCGACGGTCTCGCGCATGGCGTCGCGCGTCTTGGCGCGGTTGAGCCGGTTCGCGACGCTACGCAGGCCGAGATAATGTCCAAGCTCGGGCGTGAACGCCTCGGGCGCAATCATCAGCGCTTCGAGCGCGATCAGCACCAGCGGCTTCTGGTTGGCGTCGAGCGCGAGGTTACGGCGCTGCTCGATCAGCGCCCGCGCCAGCGGCTTCACGAACAGCCGCTCCGGCAGCCGCATGTCGAACGGCTCGCTGCGCCCTTCATTGCCGGCTTCGTCTTTCGCGGTCAACGTCAGCGTGACATCCGCGCCGGCGTAGGGATTTTCGCTCAGGTCCTTCACCGTCTGGCCGACGCCGTTACGCGTGCGCACATTCGGCAATCCGAGCGTAATCGACGGCGGATCAAACAGTGGCTGCGCCTTGGCGCTGTCCTCCCTGGCGCCATCCTCTTTCGCCGCACGGGGCGCGAACTGCGCATGGGCTTCGGTAACGCCGTAATCGTCTTCGAGCTTGTAGGATAGCAGCAGCGCACCCTTGGCCTGCCGTTCGGGGTCCTTGGCCAGCGAAATGCTGGGCGCGCGATCGGGCATCGCCTTGAATGTCCATTGCGGCTGCCCTGAAGGCGAACGGACATGCGCGATACCGTCGCCCGTAATCGTAAAGTTCCGCTCGTTGGTGCCCTGCGGCGCATTCCCTGCGACAGGCGTTTCCGTCACGCCGCCGCTTGCGGCGACATCGAGCCTGCTGCCGCTGGATCGGACGATCAGAGTGCTTCCCGCCGGCACCGAAACAGGCCCGGCGCCAGACGGCGGCGCGTCCTTATTGGTGGAGGCCGAGAGGATGATCGGCGGACGGCTGGTGTAAGGCGGCGGCGTCACCCAGGCATCGACGCGAACATTCGCAGCCGAGAAGGCACCATTCCAGTCGAACGCTGCGACGACGCGCGCGAAACGATCGCTGCCGGCGGCGACATAGGTCGCAACCAGCAACACGACCACCAGCGCGCGCAACGCCCACGGATCGTGCAGCGCGAGGCGCGGTGACGGCAGACCGGCGCGGATACGCTTGATCGAGGCCAGCGTACGCGCGTGCTGCTCCTGCCAGAGCGCTTGCGTGATCGGATCCTGCGATTTGAGCGTATCGGTCAGCGCCGTGGCGGGGCGATGGCGAATGCCGGTGCCGCGATCGAGCCGGCGCAGCGCATCCTCGCGCGTCGGCCAGCGAAACCGGATCGCCGGCACCAGCGCCGCGAATGCAAGCAGCACAAAAGCGGCAAAGGCGACGATGCGTACAGCGAAAGGAAGAGCGATCCAGAAACCGGCCCAGGACGCGGCCAGAAAAAGCCCGGCGACGGTCAACAGCCGCGCGAGATGCGGCCAGCCGCGCTCCCATGCGACCGCGAGCCGCGCGCGCTGCAAGGCCTGCGCGAGCTGAAGTTTCCGGGCCTCCTCGGCAATGCGCGGACGCTCCGATGGGTCTGGGGTCGGTCCGTTCAACTGGCTCTCCAGATTCAAGTCATTGCAGCCTAGCACAGCGGCTGCAATGAGGCATGGTCTCAACGCGCTACCCACATGCAAAGCGGCTGCCAAAAGCCACGATCATCCGCGACATGGCGACATTCCCTCTCACAAAAGCGTGACGGCGAAGCGCCGGTTCCCGGGCTTGGCCACGCCTCTCGGTGAGCTACTTCCCGTGCAGGAGAACGCCTGGAGACTTTTCGATGAGCCTCAACGCCAAAAAGGCAGTCGCCGGATTGCTGAGATCGCTGGCCGCCATTGCGGCCCTGCTTTTCATCCCGGCCTGGTCACTGAGGTACTGGCAGGGGTGGGTCTATCTCGCGATCATGGGAGCGGCCTCCGCCGCGATCATCCTGTATCTCGCCAGGCACGACGACGCATTAATCGGGCGGCGGCTCAAGGTTGGCCCCATTGCCGAAAAGGAAAAGAGCCAGAAGATCATTCAGGCTTTCACATCCGTGGCCGGGATTATCCTGATTCTGGTGCCGGGATTCGACTATCGCTGGCAGTGGTCGCACGTTCCAGTCGCGCTGGTCTCGACAGGTTTTGTCGGCGTAGCGCTCGGTTTTATCATCATGTTTCTGGTGTTCCGCGAGAACAGCTTCTCATCAAGCATCGTGGAGGTCGCCAAGGATCAGACAGTCGTCTCGACCGGACCCTACGCCGTGGTCCGGCATCCGATGTATGTCGGCGCGATCGTGCTGTTTCTCGCGACGCCGCTGGCGCTCGGGTCCTGGTGGGCGTTCATTCCCGCGATCATCCTGAGTGCGATGATCGCGGTGCGCCTGATCGACGAAGAAAGATTTCTCGGTCGCAATCTGCCGGGCTACGACGCTTACCGCTCGCAGGTGCATTACCGGCTGATTCCGGGATTGTGGTGAAGGACTAGCAGACTCTTTGCCGAGGCATGATCTGGTCCGAAACCGGTTCTCAATTTTCGGGATCATGCCCTAAAGCCACGGTGCCGTGCGGTCCATCGCGATCAGCGCCTCGGCGTCGATCCGCGGACGCACCACCGCATACTCGCCGTCCTTCACCAGCACCTCGGGCACCAGCGCACGGGTGTTGTAGCTGCCGGACTGCACCGCGCCGTAAGCACCCGCCGTCATGATGGCCACAAGGTCGCCGGGCTTCGGCTCCGGCATCCGGCGGTCGAGCGCCAGATAGTCGCCGGTCTCACAGACGGGACCAACCACGTCCGCGGTGAAGTTCCGCGCGGCATCCTCGCGCACCGGCAGAACGTCGTGATGCGCCTCATACAGCGTCGGACGAATGAGATCGTTCATGGCGGCGTCGATGATGACGAAATTCTTCGCATCGCCATGCTTCACGTAGATCACGCGGGCGACAAGAATCCCGGCGTTGCCCACGATCATGCGTCCCGGCTCGAACATCAGCGTGGCGTCGAGGCCCTTCGTCACTCGCTTGACCATCGCCGCATACGCGGCGGGCTCCGGCGGATTGGGCAGATCGTGCTTGTACGGGATGCCGAGACCGCCGCCGAAATCGACGTGCGAGATGGTGTGGCCGTCGGCGCGCAGCGTGCCGACGAATTCAACCATCAGCTTGAAGGCATCTTCAAGCGGTCCGAGATCGGTGATCTGGCTGCCGATATGCATATCGACGCCGGTGACCTTGATGCCGGGAAGCTTTGCGGCGCGCGCATAAACCTCGCGCGCGCGGCTGAGCGGAATCCCGAACTTGTTCTCGGACTTGCCGGTGGAAATCTTGGCGTGCGTCTTCGCATCGACATCCGGATTGATGCGAACGGAAATACGCGCGGTGCGGCCCATCTCGCTCGCGAGCTTCGACAGCAGTTCGAGTTCGGGCTCGGACTCGACATTGATGCAGAGAATGTCTTCGGCAAGCGCCTGCCGCAGTTCGGCCTCGGTCTTGCCGATCCCGGAGAACAGGATCTTCTGCGGCGAAATGCCCGCGGCGCGCGCGCGCTTCAGCTCGCCGCCGGACACCACATCGGCGCCCGCGCCGAGTTTCGCAAGCGTGCGCAGCACGGACTGATTGGAGTTCGCCTTCATCGCGTAGCACACCAGCGTGGGCACGCCGGCAAATGCCTCGGCGAAAACGCCGTAGTGACGCTCGAGCGTGGCGGTCGAATAGCAATAGAACGGCGTCCCGACCTCATCGGCGAGACGGATCAAGCTCACGTCTTCAGCGTGCAAGACGCCGTTGCGATACTGGAAGTGATTCATGACCTAGCGATCCGGTTCTGACATTCGTATCATAATTTCCGCAGGCACCCTTTACGAATGTCAGAACCAAAGGATCGCTAGAATTATTATATGCTAGTGCCCTCTCGCATCCGACGTTCGTATGCAAAGCGTTGCAGACTGAAACGAACGTCGGATAGGGGCACTAGATCAGTCCAGCAGCGCGTCGAGCGGAATGCGTTTTTTCTCGCCGCGCGGCGCGGTCGGCACGTTGGTGCTGCCCGGCGGACGGTAGACTTCGGTCTGGAGGTTCGCCGCGGAATTCGGATTCGCAGTGGCGAAGTCCGACGTTGGTGTCCCGCTCGGATCTGCCGATGCCCCCGGAGGCGCGTCGAGGAAGGCCTTGCGGCCACATCCTGCAAGCGCGCACGACACGACGATCAGGCCAACGGCCGTCAGTTTCGAGTAGGAGCGATTCGAACGAGAGGTCACGCGTAAGTGTCCCGTATCCAACGTTGCGTCAATGTCAGAACCGGACCACCCGTCCCTGAAATTCCGCGCCACCATACAAAGAAGGTGCCGCTCTGGCGAGGCCCGGATTAAACGAAAATATCCGGGATCAGCCCGAATTTTGCTCTTTTTCCAGCCGCTTGAGCCACTCCTTGGCCTGCGCGCGGACATTCGCCGGCGCGGTGCCGCCATAGCTGGTGCGGCTTTCCACCGAGGCCTGGACCGACAGCACATCCAGCACCGAGGCGGTGATTTTCGGCTCGACCGCCTGCATCTCGCTCAGCGACACCTTGTGCAGGGCGAGACCCTGTTCCGCGGCTTTCGCGACGATTCGCCCTGTGACGTGGTGCGCGTCGCGGAACGGCATTTTCAGCGTCCGCACCAGCCAGTCGGCAAGATCCGTCGCAGTGGCATAACCCTCGCCCGCCGCCACCTTCATGCGCGCTTCCTCCGGCATGATGTCGAGCGTCATGCCGGTCATGGCGCGGATCGCGAGCGAAAGAGCCTTGAAGGCTTCCATCGCGCCTTCCTTGTCTTCCTGCATGTCCTTTTGATAGGCGAGCGGAAGTCCCTTCATCACGATCAGCAATGCCGTCAATGAGCCGATGACGCGGCCGGTCTTGGCGCGCACCAGTTCGGCTGCATCCGGATTTCTCTTCTGCGGCATGATCGACGAGCCGGTCGTGAACTTGTCGGACAGACGCACCAGCCCCACCAGCGGCGAGGTCCAGATCACGATCTCCTCGGCGAAGCGCGACAGATGCACCGCCGCAATCGCCGACGCCGACAGCGTCTCGATCACAAAGTCACGATCCGACACCGCGTCGAGCGAATTGGCCATCGGCCGGTCGAAGCCGAGCGCGCTCGCTGTGGCGTGACGATCGATCGGGAACGATGTTCCGGCCAGCGCCGCGGCACCCAGCGGACTCTCGTTCAGTCGCTTGCGCGCATCCGCGAACCGGCCGCGATCGCGCGAGGCCATTTCCGTGTAGGCCAGCAGATGGTGACCGAATGTCACAGGCTGCGCGGTCTGCAGATGCGTGAAGCCCGGCATGACTGTGTCGGCGTGCTCGATGGCGCGATCCACCAGCGCGCGCTGGAACGCGGCCAGCGCCCGGTCGATGTCGTCGATGACGTCACGCACATACAACCGGAAGTCGGTCGCGACCTGATCGTTACGCGAACGCGCGGTATGCAGACGGCCCGCTGCCGGGCCGATCAATTCACCAAGGCGGCTCTCCACATTCATGTGAATGTCCTCGAGCGCACGCTTGAACGAGAACGAACCCTTGGAGATTTCTGACAAAATCGTGTCTAGACCGCCCGTGATGTTTTTTGCATCGTTGGCCGTGATAATGCCCTGAGCCGCGAGCATCGCGGCGTGAGCTTTGGACGCAGCGATATCCTGGGCGTAAAGGTGCTGATCGACGTCGATCGAGACGTTGATTTCCTCCATGATCGCATCGGGACTTTCACCGAAGCGGCCGCCCCACATCTTGTTGCTCATATCCTGGTACTCACGCGTTCCTGCTCAGATCCAACCGCCAACCGACACTTTTCCGTCAAACCATCCGTTTCCTGTATCGCAACGGCAGCATGACGATTTCAACCGAGACGAGACCTATGCCCAATATCGATCCATCGACACCCGGTTTGCCCCGCAAGAATGCGTCTCGCATTCGAGTAACCGTCGTTTCCGCCATTATAGCGGCCGCGGCGGGACTGGGTGGGATATACGGGATCGGCGGGTTCATGCGCAATGCGCACGCGCAGGCCCAATGTGCGCCGGCGGTCGATCTGGCCAAGAAAATCGCCCCTTTGGCGAAAGGTGAAGTCGCCGCATTAACCATGGCCACGGCTCCGCTGCAATTGCCCGATCTCACGTTCGAGGATTCCGAGGGCAAGACCAGAAAGCTGTCGGAATGGAAGGGCCGCACCGTTCTCGTCAATCTGTGGGCGACATGGTGCGTGCCATGCCGCAAGGAAATGCCGGCGCTCGACAAGCTGCAGGAAACCCTTGGCGGCGCGGACTTTGAGGTGGTCGCAATCAATATCGACACCCGCGATCCCGAAAAGCCGAAGAATTTTCTCAAGGAGGCCGCGCTGACCAAGCTCGCCTATTTCCATGACCGCAAGGCGAAGGTGTTTCAGGATCTGAAAAGCGCCGGGCGCGCGCTGGGGATGCCGACCTCCGTGCTGGTCGACGGCGCGGGATGCGAGATCGCGACCCTCGCAGGCCCCGCTGAATGGGCCAGCGACGACGCTTTGAAGCTGATCAAGGCCGCCACCGCGAAATAAAGCCGCAGTTCCATCTGACGTCGCCCCTTGACGTCACCACGCGCGCCCCTATACTTAACCACATGGTTTACTATTCTACCGATCGCCTGAACCGCGTGTTTGCCGCCGTCGCCGATCCGACGCGGCGCGCGTTGCTGGCCGAACTTGAAGGACGCGACAGCGTCACCATCAGCGAACTGGCGAAACCGTTCGCAATGTCCCTGCCCGCCGTCATGAAGCATCTCGATGTGCTGTCGGACGCGGGACTGATCACCAGGAGCAAGACAGGCCGCACAGTCACGTGCCGCCTGACAGCGGCCCCGATGGAGCAGGCAATGGAATGGCTCAGCCGCTACCAGCGATTCTGGACCGCACAACTCGATCGTCTCGCCGCTTTTGTGGAGAAGGATTTATGCTCACCCAGCCAAGCCTCACCCTCGCCCGACGACTCAAAGCCCCAGCCTCCAAAGTCTTCGAAGCGTGGACGGATCCCGCCAAAATCGTCCAGTGGTTCGGACCCGGACACACCATAGGCGACAGCGTAAAGGCCGACATGGATGTACGCGTCGGCGGGCACTTCCGCATCAATTTCAGCACCGACGACGGCGAGTCGCATCAGGTCGGCGGCAAGTATCTCGAGGTCACGCCCTATCAACGGCTGGTGTTCAGCTGGGCGTGGCATTCGACGCCGGAGCGCGTCTCGCAGGTGACGGTCGTGCTGCGCGAGGAAGGCGACGTGACGCTGCTCACGCTGACCCACGACAAGTTCTTCGATGAAGCGGCCCGCGACGGCCACAAGCGCGGCTGGACCGGAACGCTCGACAAGCTTGAACAGTTCTTCGCCTGATTGCGTAAAAAACTGAGCGAAAGGAGTGCGACATGAAGCTTTTCTATTCCGAGACGCTGAATCCGCGGAAAGCGTGTGCCGTCGCCAAGTATCTCAACTCGCCGGTCGAGTTCGTGCATGTCGATCTGGCCAAGCTGGAAAACCGGACGCCGCAGTTTCTCGAAATCAATCCCAACGGAAAGGTCCCCGTCTTGCAGGATGGCGAGACGACGCTTTGGGAAGCCAATGCGATCATGTGCCATCTCGCGCGGGTCGCGGGATCTGACCTGTGGCCCAAAGATCAACGCCAGATTGAAGTGATGCGCTGGCTAAGCTGGGACGCCAACCATTTCACGCGCTTCGCCGGCAGTCTCTATTTCCAAAATCTCGTCAAACCGCAGCTCGGGTTCGGCGAGCCTGACGCGGCAATCGTGCAGGAGGCCGAAAAATGGGTCCGCCAGCACGGCTCGGTGCTCAACAACCACCTGCGCGGCCGCGATTATCTGGTCGGCGACACACTTACCGTCGCGGACTTCGCCGTCGCCGTGACCCTGCCCTATGCGGACAAGGCGCACATTCCGGTCGGCGACTTCCCGGAGATCGTGCGGTGGCATGCCCGCCTCAACGAACTTCCGGCCTGGCGCGATCCGTTCCCGGGGAACCGCGCCAAGGCGGCTTGAACCAAGGCAGCTTGAATCAAGGCAGCGTGATTTTCCAGACACAGGAGCTTCCGATGCAAACGCACAAGATCGCCTCAAAAGACGAATGGCTGTCCGCGCGCAAGGCTTTGCTCACCAGAGAGAAGGAATTGACCCGGCTGCGCGACAAGATCAGCGAAGAGCGCCGCACCCTGCCCTGGGTAAAGGTAGAGAAGACTTACGTTTTCGATACACCGCAAGGAAAGAAGACACTGGCCGACCTGTTCGAAGGCCGCAGCCAGTTGATCATCAAGCACTTCATGCTGGCGCCCGGCCAGCTCGAAGGCTGCGTCGGCTGCTCGTTCGAGGCCGATCACGTCGAGGGCGCGCTGGTGCATCTTGAACATCACGACGTCACCTATGTCGCAGTGGCGCGCGCGCCGCTTTCCGAAATCGAGACTTACAAGAAGCGCATGGGCTGGCACTTCACATGGGTGTCATCCGCCAACAGTGACTTCAATTACGACTTCAACGTCTCGTTCACGCCGGACCAGGTTGCGAACGGCAAGGTCTATTACAACTACGAGGCGACCGAAGTTCCAATCGAGGATCTCTCCGGCAACAGCGTCTTCATCAAGAGCGAGAACGGCGAGATCTTCCATACCTATTCGACCTACGGCCGCGGGCTGGAAGAAATTCTCGGTACCTACATGTATCTCGACATCACGCCGAAAGGCCGCAACGAGAATGGCCCGAACAACGACCTGACCGACTGGGTCCGGCTTCACGACCGCTACGACAGCGGCGGATATGTCGATGCCACCGACCGTTACCGTGCACCCGACGGCGAACACGCCTGCTGCGCGCCCGCCAAACAGGACTCGTAACACTTCACCGCCGGACACCCGGCATAAACCTGGAAACCACCAAAGGAGTTTGAAATGCAGTATGTCGATGGATTTGTTCTGCCGGTCCCGAAGAAGAACATGAAAGCCTACACGGCCATGGCCAAGCTGGCCTGCAAGGTCTGGCTCGATCACGGTGCTCTCGATTATCGCGAATGCGTTGCCGAAGACGTCAAGCCCGGCAAGGTCACTTCGTTTCCGCAAAGCGTGAAGCTGAAGGCCGGTGAGACCGTCGTTTTCTCCTGGATCACCTACAAGTCGCGCAAGCATCGCGACAGCGTGATGAAAAAAGTGATGGCGGATCCGCGCCTCGCAAAAATGATGAACGATCCGAAGAATATGCCATTCGACGGCAAGCGCATGTTCTGGGGCGGCTTCGACACCTTCGTTACGGCATAGCGCCGCATCTTCCAGCAACTTTAACCCGGTACGGAGTACGAGAATGCAGCCATTCACCACATGCCTCTGGTTCGACGGCAGAGCCGAAGAAGCCGCGAAGTTCTACACATCCATCTTCAAGGATTCGAAGATTGGCAGTATCGCGCGCTACGGAAAGAATATGCCCGGGAAAGAGGGGTCCGTCGTGACCGTCGAACTCGAACTGAACGGCCAGAAATTTCTTGCCCTCAACGGCGGGCCGCACTTCCAGTTCACACCCGCGATCTCCGTTATGGTCAACTGCGAAACTCAGGAAGAAATCGATCACTACTGGGAGAAACTTCTGGAAGGCGGCTCTCCGCAACAATGCGGCTGGCTGACCGACAAGTTCGGCCTGACGTGGCAGATCGTTCCTGCCGAGATTGCAGGCATGTGGAAGAACGGCACGCCCGTGCAAACACAAAAGATGATGGAAGCCTTGATGAAGATGATCAAGCTCGACATCAAAACCCTGAAACAAGCCTATGACCAGGCCGCCTAGCACGGCCCGTCGCCGCGATCTCCTCGACCGGAATGACGTCAATGTCATTCCGATCCCCGGCGGCGCAACCAATCTCTACTCCCTCGCGTTTCACATCGCGTGGGGGCAGGCAGAAACCATCGTGATGCAAAGGAGTGTAGCCATGTTGAAAGCAAGTCATGCGTTCAGCGGCTTCTCGACCAATGACATCGGCAAGGCCAAGGAATTCTACGGCCGCACACTGGGACTTGAAGTGTCCGAAGAGCACGGACTCCTGAACCTGCATCTGGGCGGCGGCGGCGATGTGCTGATCTATCCGAAAGCCAACCACGCCCCGGCGACTTTCACCGTGCTCAATTTCCCGGTCGACGACGTCGACAAGACGGTCGATGAACTGACGAAACGCGGCGTCCGGTTCGAAATTTACACCGAGCCCAGCATCAAGACCGACGCGAAAGGCATCTCGCGTGACAACGGCGGACCCACCATCGCCTGGTTCAAGGACCCCGCAGGCAATATCCTGTCGGTGCTCGACGTCAACGGCGCGATGTAGCGCGAGCGGATCGTAAGCGCTTGATCGCGCGTCAGGACTTCAACGAAGGAGACAGCCATGACGTCGCACGGACACTTCCACTGGAATGAACTGGTGACGCCCGATGCGGAGCGCGCCATGCAGTTCTACAAGACGACCATCGGATGGACGTTCGAGCCGATGCCAATGGAAGACGGCGCAACCTACTGGGTCGCCTATGCGAACGGCGAAATGGCCGCCGGAATCTTTCCAACCAACCGCCCGGCCTTCGAGGGTGTCCCCGAAGGCTGGATGCCATATCTGGCGGTCGATGATGTCGATGCGCGGGTGAAGACAGCCATTGCATCCGGCGCGCAACTGATGCGGCCGATTTTCGATGTGCCGCACGTCGGCCGCATCGCGATCCTGACCGAGCCCGGCGGTGCCGGTATCGGGTGGATCACGCCGGTCTCCTGACCGCGTTCAGGCCGAAATATCGAGATTACCACCGACGCCCGGCGGATTGTTCGCGGCGGGCTGGAGCAGTTGCAGCACCGATTTTTCCGAATCGATGTTCTGCTTCATGACGCTGGTTGCGATCTGCTGCTGGGTATTGGCAGCCTGCATGGCCATCATGCTGCTAACGATGCTCATTACGTCCATGGAAACGCATTCTCTCAGCGACTCAAGTTACGTGAACCTAGCCCAGAGACAGTTAACAAATTTTAGCTGGAGCGCATTTTGTGGCGCGCGGGAGAATTACCGCGTCGGAACCGGCTTGTCGCCACGGTAATCGTAGAAACCGCGTTGCGACTTGCGGCCAAGCCAGCCAGCTTCGACATACTTCACCAGCAGCGGGCACGGACGATACTTCGAATCGGCCAGTCCCTCGTGCAGCACCTGCATGATCGACAGACAGGTATCGAGGCCGATGAAATCGGCCAGTTCGAGCGGCCCCATCGGATGGTGCGCGCCGAGCTTCATCGCAGCGTCGATGGCTTCGACGTTCCCGACGCCCTCATAGAGCGTGTAGATCGCCTCGTTGATCATCGGCAGCAGAATGCGGTTGACGATGAAAGCCGGAAAATCTTCGGAGACGGCAATCTGCTTGCCCATCGCGGTGACAAAGGCGCGCGCAGCATCAAACGTCGCGTCGTCGGTGGCGATGCCGCGGATCAGTTCGGCCAGTTCCATGACCGGGACCGGATTCATGAAATGAATGCCGATGAATTTCTCAGGCCGGTCCGTCGAGGCCGCCAACCGGGTGATCGAGATTGATGACGTGTTCGACGCGATAATCGCCTCGGGCCTCAGGACCGCGCAGAGATCGTGGAAGATCTTGCGCTTGACCTCTTCCTTTTCAACCGCCGTCTCGATCACGAGATCGCAGGCGGCCAGACCGTCGAGGCTGTCGGACGAGGTGATTCTGGCGAGCGCATGCTTGTGCGCGTCTTCGGTGATGGTCTTCTTTGTGACCTGACGCGTCAGGTTGCCGTTGATGGTGGCCATCGCGGATTTCAGGCGATCGGCGGACACATCGTAAAGTACGACATTGAACCCGGCGAGCGCAGCAACATGCGCGATGCCGTTGCCCATCTGCCCCGACCCAATCACACCAACGGTCTTGATCGCTGCCATTCGCTTCCGGTCTCTGTGGCTCTCAGCCTTAAGGTACGGCAATCACCTTGCCGCACCCTCTTTAACATTACGTCAAAACACCGGCCCCGGGTTCAGAAATCCCGCCGGGCCGGTGCGCAACATAACACGGTCCGGGCGCATCGCGCGCCCGGATGTCGATCTTAAAGCGCCGCCGTCAGTTCAGGCACCACCTGATAGAGGTCGGCAACCAGGCCGTAGTCCGCCACCTGGAAGATCGGCGCGTCCTCGTCCTTGTTGATCGCGACGATCACCTTGGAGTCCTTCATGCCGGCCAGATGCTGGATCGCGCCGGAAATACCGATGGCGATGTACAGTTCAGGCGCAACCACCTTGCCGGTCTGGCCGACCTGCCAGTCGTTCGGCGCATAGCCTGCGTCTACCGCGGCGCGCGAAGCGCCGACGCCGGCGCCCAGCTTGTCCGCCAGCGGCTCGATGTACTTGGTGAAGTTCTCACGGCTCTGCATGGCACGGCCACCGGAGACGATGATCTTCGCCGAGGTCAGTTCCGGACGATCGCTCTTGGCGACTTCCTCGCCGACGAAGCTCGACAGCGCCGGATCGGCCGCAGCCGCGGCGTTCTCGACCGACGCGCTGCCGCCGTCGCCGGCCGCGGCGAACGTCGAGGTCCGCACGGTGATGACCTTCTTGGCGTCCTTGGACTTCACGGTCTGGATCGCGTTGCCGGCGTAGATCGGCCGCTCGAACGTGTCAGGCGAAACCACCTTGATGATTTCGGAGATCTGCATCACGTCGAGTAGTGCTGCGACGCGCGGCATCACGTTCTTGAAACGCGAGGTCGCAGGCGCGACGAACGCGTCATACGATCCAGCCAGCGAGACGATCAGCGCAGCCAGCGGCTCGGCCAGATCGTGTTCCAGGCTGGCGTTTTCCGCGAGCAGAACCTTGGTGACGCCCGTGAGCTTCGAGGCAGCTTCGGCGGCAGCCTTGGTGCCCTCACCGCCACCGGCGACGAGAACGTGGACCTCGGCGCCGAGCGCGACAGCCGCGGTCAGGGCCTTGTTGGTGGAATCCTTCAGGGTGGCGTGGTCGTGTTCAGCAATCAGCAGCGTGGCCATCAGAGCGCCCCTACTTCCTTAAGTTTCGACACCAGTTCGGCGACGTCCTTGACCTTGACGCCCGCCTTGCGGCCCGGAGGCTCGGTGGTCTTGAGAACTTCGAGACGCGGCGAAAGATCGACGCCGAAGCTGTCAGCGGTCTTTTCGTCGATCGGCTTCTTCTTCGCCTTCATGATGTTGGGAAGGCTTGCATAGCGCGGCTCGTTGAGACGCAGGTCGGTGGTGACGATCGCCGGTCCCTTGACCTTCACCGTCTGCAGGCCGCCGTCGACTTCGCGGGTGACCTTGAAGTCCGATCCGTCGACTTCAAGCTTGGACGCGAACGTCGCCTGCGACCAGCCGAGCAGCGCGGCCAGCATCTGGCCGGTCTGGTTGCTGTCGTCATCGATCGCCTGCTTGCCGAGGATCACGAGACCTGGCTTTTCCTCGTCCACGATGGCCTTCAGGATCTTGGCGACGCCGAGCGGCTCGACAGTGCCTTCAGCCTTTACGAGGATGCCGCGATCGGCGCCCATGGCGAGGCCGGTGCGGATCGTCTCCGACGCCTGCGCGGGTCCGATCGACACCACCACAACCTCGGTCGCCTTGCCGGCCTCTTTCAGGCGCAGGGCTTCCTCGACAGCGATTTCGTCGAACGGATTCATCGACATCTTGACGTTGGCGAGCTCAACGCCCGTCCCGTCGCTCTTGACGCGAACCTTGACGTTGAAGTCAACGACGCGCTTAACCGGCACCAGAACCTTCATCGGTTCCCTTTCGTCCTGAAATGGGTTGATCACATCCACTCTAAAGCGGTTGGGCGCGGAACCTAATGGTCCCGCCAATCCGGGTCAACGCGCGAAAACTAGAAATACAGGAAGGTATACCTAATACGCGCGATCACCGGTTTTGACCCGGCACCCAAAGCACGTCGCGGGCGCCATTGTCATTGACCGACCGGCCGGCCACGAAAAGAAAATCCGACAGCCGGTTCAGATACTGCAGGGCTGCATCGCTCACCGGCTCGTCCGGCTGGGATGCCAGTTCCACCACCATCCGTTCCGCGCGGCGACAGACGGTTCTCGCCATGTGCAGATAGGCCGCAGCTGGTGTTCCGCCAGGCAAAATAAACGAGTTCAGCGGCGCCAGATCGGCATTGAGCGCGTCGATATCCTGCTCAAGGCGTTCAACCTGCGTGGTCAGCACGCGCAGCCGCTCGGCCTTGCCCTCCCGCTGCGGCACGGCCAGATCGGCGCCGAGATCGAACAGATCGTTCTGCACCCGACCGAGCATCGCATCGATGGCCGGGGCCTGCGCCAGATGAAGGCGGGCCACGCCGATCACGGCGTTGGTTTCATCGACGGTTCCATAGGCACTGACGCGAAGATCGTATTTCGGGCGGCGTTCGCCGCTGCCGAGCGCCGTGGTGCCGTCGTCGCCGGTGCGGGTGTAAATCCGGTTGAGAATGACCATCGCGTCGATCCATTTGCCAGTCGGAGTGGCGGTTGAAATCCAGTCTGCCTCGTCAATCAGCTCTTACCAAGCGCCCAGACGGCAAGCATGGCAATCACGATGGCGATGAACTGAAGCAATACGCGCAGCCGCATCAATCGCTGCGAAGTGTTGGGCGAGCCGCCGCGCATCATGTTGAACAGGCCGAGCATCAGCACGATGGTGACCGCGGCCAATGCGATGGGAAGGGCAATGCTTGAGAGGAACGATGTCATGGGGGGTAGATAACACCGCCGACGGCATCGCGCCATCGCCTGTCTAAAAATGCGGGAGAGAACCTTTTGGCTCCTCAACCGTACATGACTTTAGGTGCCCGGCGCGGTACATCTTAAAGGCGATAAATCAGGGTGAAACGTGAGGCTGATCCG
This sequence comes from Afipia massiliensis, assembly GCF_001006325.2. Lineage (NCBI taxonomy): Bacteria > Pseudomonadati > Pseudomonadota > Alphaproteobacteria > Hyphomicrobiales > Nitrobacteraceae > Afipia > Afipia massiliensis. The sequence continues at coordinate 854,012 of NZ_LBIA02000001.1, forward strand.
AGACGCTTTCAATATCGCACTCGATGCGTTCTACACGTTCCTGGCCGATGACGGCTGGGCGATCGCGAGCCACATCGCTTTATCGGCGCTGATGGCGCTGTTTCCCTTCCTGATCGTCATTACCGCTCTTGCCGGCGTCTTCGGCTCCAAGGACCTTGCCGACCGGGCCGCCGAGATGATGCTGGACACCTGGCCCTCGCAGGTCGCCGACGCGTTGTCCGGCGAAATCCACAATGTACTGACCCAGTCGCATGGGGGCACGCTGACCATCGGCCTCGTGCTCGCGATATACTTCGCATCGAACGGAGTCGAAAGCCTGCGCGTCGGCCTCAACCGTTCCTATAGCGTGGTCGAACAGCGCAGCTGGTACTGGCTTCGCCTTGAATCGATCGGCTACACCATGGTCGCTGCCGTGATGTCGCTGGCCATGGCGTTCCTGATCGTGCTCGGCCCGCTCATTCTGGCGACAGCCCGGCGCTATATCCCGCTACTGGTCGAACCCAATGAAAACCTTCTCAATATCCTGCGCTACGGCCTCACGATCTTCGCCCTCGTTGCAGCGCTGATCATTCTGCACAAGTGGCTGCCCGCAGGCACACGCAAGCTGCGCGAGATCATGCCGGGTATCGTGGTCACAATGCTCGCTTCGCTGGTGTCCGGCGTGATGTTCGGAAAATATCTCGAGCGCTTCGCCAGTAATTACGTCACGACCTATGCCGGCCTTGCATCGGTGATGATCGCGCTGGTGTTTCTGTATTTCATCGCCGCGATTTTCATCTACGGCGGCGAACTCAATGCGTCGATCGTCAAGTGGCAGAAATCTAAGGCCGCTTCGCGTGAAGAAGAGCGGTCGCCAGCGCGCGCGGGCTGACCGGCTTGGTCAGGAACGCATCTGCGCCCGCGGCGCGCGAGGCGTCCTCATCTTCAGCGCGGCCCGACACTCCGATGATGGCGATGCGTCCGTGCGGCCCTTCGAGCGCGCGGACACGGCGGATTGCTTCAACGCCGTCGATGCCCGGAAGCACCATGTCCATCAGCACCGCATCGAAGTCGCCTTGCGCGATCCGCTCCGGCGCCGCTTCGCCGCGTCCGATGAATTCGGCCTGATGGCCGAGTTCGGTCAAAATGGCGTTGAGCACGACGCGGCCGAACGGATTGTCCTCGATGCTGAGAATGCGAAGGCCTTGCGACGCACGCGGCGGCATGTCCGATCCCGGCGCAGCCGTTAGCTCCTTGGCCCGCTTCACCGCAACGGTCAGCACGAACGTCATCCCGCCGCCACTGCGCTGGGTCGCAGTGATGTCGCCCCCCATCGCGCGGGCCAGTTGCTTGACCGACGACAATCCGAGGCCCGCACCGCCGAAGCGGGAGGCAATGCTGACATTGGCCTGCGAGAACGGCTTGAACAGCCGCCTGATCTCGGCGAGCGAAAGACCGATACCGCTGTCGGACACCGCAAAGGCGATGCTCAGCCTGTCGCCCGCGCCGGCTTTGACCGAAACGTCGAGGGCCACCGTGCCCTGCTGCGTGAACTTGACCGCGTTATCGATCAGGTTCTCGAGCGCCGCACGCAGGCGCACCGGGTCGCCGATCACGAAAACCGGCAGTTTCGCGGCGATCTCAACCTGCGATCGCAGGCCCTTCGCGGCGGCGCGGCCGGCCAGCGAATCCCCGATCGCCTGTGACAGCGCCTGAAGATCGAAGAAATCCTGACGCACCGCGAGCCCGGCGGTATCATGGCGCGCGGCATCGACAAACAGCGTGGCCAGCGCCGCCAGATGCTCCGCGCCGACCTTGATCGTATCCACCCAGCGCCGCTCCCGCTCGCCGAGTTCGGACGTCGCCAGCAGCGAACTGATCGCCAGAATACCGGTCAGCGGCGTGCGGACCTCGTGGGCGAACGCGGCCAGCGCGGCCTCGACGATACGCGATTCCAGATCCGGCCGTTTGGCCCGCCGCTTTGCGGGGGGCTTGGCGACAGCCTTTTTCAAGCTGATCTTTTTTGAGGCGGCCTTTTTTGCACGCGCCTTTTTCGCCACGCGCGGCTTTCGCGCTGGCGTTTTTGCACCGTCTTTGCCGCGCGTTTTCAGGCTGCGCTTGACGCGCGATTTCGCCGCCATGATTCCCCACCCATCCGGCGTCTAACATGCCATGCCGAAGGCGCGGGAGTCACGCCACGGCAGGTTTAAGACGGGTTAATACCAACAAGACGCCGCACTTCGGCCAGCGTTGTCCCGCCGGCCCGCAAGTCCTGCAGCGCCGTGGACCGCGTCGATTTCGACAGCTTCTGCCCGGCTTCGTCCAGCACGAGGGCATGATGGTGGTAAACCGGCTGCGGCAATCCGAGCAACTCCTGCAGCAGGCGGTGCACGCCGGTCGCCCAGAACAGGTCCTGGCCCCGCACAATATGGGTCACGCCCTGCAGGGCGTCGTCGATGACCACCGCCAGATGATAGCTCGTCGGCGTGTCCTTCCGGGCCAGGATGACGTCGCCCCATTGTTCGGGCCGCGCCGGAACGTCGCCGGTTTCGCCATCCGGACCCGCCCCCTGCTCCCTCCATGACAGGACGCCGGTGGTGCGTGCGACCGCCGCAGTCATATCGAGCCGCAGGGCATAGGGCACTTCCGCGCGAATTCTCTGCGCGCGTTCCACTTCCGTGAGTTGCCTGCCGATGCCGGGATAGACCGGAGCGCCATCGGGATCGCGCGGCCACGCACCCGTCCGCTCCTTCTCGCCGACCATCCGGGCGATCTCCGCTCGGCTCTCGAACGCGGGATAAATCAGACCGTCACGCGCGAGCCGGTCAACCGCCTCCCGGTAAAGTTCAAGATGTTCCGACTGTCGCCGCACCGGTTCTTCCCACGCGATGCCAAGCCACGCGAGATCCTCGTAAATCGCTTGCTCATACTCAGGCCGGCAGCGGGTGGCGTCGATGTCCTCGATGCGCAGCAACAAGCGCCCGCCACTCTGCCGGGCGAGATCGAAATTCAGCAGCGCCGAGCGCGCGTGTCCGAGATGGAGAAATCCATTCGGGCTTGGCGCGAAACGGAAAACGGGTGGCGGCATGGTTCGATCCTGTTCGACGCATGCTGCTAGTACAACAATTGCACTCGCGTCCGATTCCCTTCATGCTCGTGATCCGGTTCTGACCTTCGTACTGTATCCTTCGCAAGCACTTTTACGAAGGTCAGAACCAAAGGGATCACGAGAATCATAGTTTGCGAGTGTCCTTTCGTACCCGACGTTTGCTCGAGAGGCGCTGCGAGGTGAGGCAAACGTCGGATACGGGACACTCGCGAATTCAATGACAGTCCATCTCAACACGCAAGCGGACCTCGAGGACGCCGTCCACGCTCTGGTTCGTATCGATCCCAGGCTCGGTCCCGTCGCTGACGTCGCCGGGATGCCGTCCCTGCGGCGGCGCGAACCCGGCTTCGCGGGTCTCGCGGCCATCGTCTGCGGTCAGCAATTGTCGACCAAGGCCGCTGCGGCCATCTGGGGCCGCGTCAGCACCACATTCGATCCGTTTCATCACGACGCGCTGAAAAGTGCGCGCGCGGACCGGCTCGGGCGTCTGGGCCTGTCAGCGGCGAAGATCAAGTCGCTCAAGTTCATCGCACGCGAACTGAGCGCAGAGCGGCTTAATCTTGAAGTGCTCGCCGAAGAAGACGCCGATGCAGCGCATGCGACGCTGACCAAGCTGCACGGCATCGGCCCATGGACCGCCGACATCTACCTGCTGTTTTGCCTCGGTCACGGCGATGCGTGGCCCGCCGGCGATCTCGCGATCCAGGAAGCGATGCGGATCGGGCTTGGATTGAAAGCTCGCCCCACGGTGAAGGAGATGCAGCCGCTGGCGGAGCCATGGCGGCCGCTGCGCGGCGCGGCGGCGCATCTGTGGTGGTCGTATTATCACGCGATCAAAAAACGCGAGGGCGTGATCGCAGGAACAGCGAAGACTCCTGCAACTGCCCCTGTGAAGAAAAAACCTGCGCCAAAAGCAAAGTCCGTTTCAAACACCAAACCAGTTTTAAACAAATCCCGCGTCGCAAAATCGTCAGCGAAGCCGGCGAAGAATGCGCTACGTAAGAAAGCAGCGAAGACAACGGGAGCGCGGAAATGACGTCGGCCACTCAGTTCATTGTAGGACGTAACGATCTGGCGAAGTGCAGACTGGTCGAAGTGCCGTTGCCGAGCGTGACGCAACTGCCCGAGAACGCGCTGCTGGTGAAGGTCGATCGTTTCGCATTCACCGCGAACAACATCACCTATGCGATGCTGGGCGACCAGTTGAAGTATTGGCATCTGTTTCCCGCGCCGGAAGGGTTCGGCAACATTCCGGTGTGGGGTTTCGGGCGTGTCATCGAATCGCGCCATCCCGATATCGCCGTCGGCGAAGTCCTGTTCGGCTATCTGCCGATGGCCACGCACCTGGTGATCGAGGCGGCCGACGTTAAGAAGACCGGCTTCCGCGACGCCGCCGCGCACCGGCAAAGCGTCTCGCCGGTCTACAATGCGTATTCCCGCGTGACCGGCGACCCGGCATTCGAAGGCCGCAATGGCGACTATCAGGCGCTGCTGCGCCCGCTGTTCATGCTGTCGTTCCTGGTGGACGACTTCCTCGCTGACAAGGATTTCTTCGGCGCGACAAGCGTCATCCTCTCCAGCGCATCGAGCAAGACGGCGTTCGGGCTGGCGTGGCTGCTGCATACCCACCGCAAGCCCGTGCGCGTGATCGGCCTCACCAGCGCAGGCAACGTGGATTTCGTCACATCGCTCGGCTGCTACGACGATGTCGTGACCTACGACAAAATCGAATCGATGCCGGACCAGCCCGTCGCCTTCGTCGACATGGCCGGCAATCCGGAATTGCGCACCCGGCTGCACAGGCACTTTGGCGACCGGATGGTCTACAGCGGGCGTGTCGGCCTCACCCACCAGGACGCGGCACCGGACGACGATTCGCTGCCCGGCGCCAAGCCGACATGGTTCTTCGCGCCGGACCAGATCCGCAAACGCGCCAAGGAATGGGGCCCAGGCGGAATCGACCAGCGATTCGGCGCGGTCTGGTCGGGTTTCACCACAGCGATGGGACCCAAGCTCGATGTGATGGAAAGCCGAGGTTCCGATGCGGTCCAGCGGATCTATCTCGACACACTGAAAGGCCGCGTAAAACCGGCACAAGCTCACATGCTGTCGATGGCCGATTGAGGCGAAACGCTCACCAGCAGGTGAGCGGAAACGCTCTTCACAATCCCGTCACGCTGCCTGTAGTATGTCATCCCAAGCTGCTTCGCAGCCAATTGGGGTTGGGGCCAGGAGCGTTACTTGAACGCACATGTGTCACAAGGCGGTTGGCCGGTACTCGTGCTGAATGCGGACTTCCGGCCGCTGAGCTATTATCCGCTGTCGCTCTGGTCCTGGCAGGATGCTGTCAAGGCCGTGTTCCTCGACCGCGTCAATATCGTTGCGAACTACGACCACGCGGTTCACAGCCCAACCTTCGAGATGCAGTTGCCGAGCGTGGTCTCGCTCAAGTCGTTCGTGAAGCCGACGACGCATCCCGCCTTCACCCGGTTCAACGTCTTCCTGCGCGACCGCTTCTCCTGCCAGTACTGCACATCGCAGGACGATCTGACCTTCGATCACATCATCCCGCGCTCGCGCGGCGGCCAGACCACGTGGGAAAACGTCGTCGCCGCCTGTTCGCCGTGCAACCTGCGCAAAGGCAACATGACGATGGCGCAGGCGAAAATGCATCCGCGCCAGATGCCGTTTGCGCCGACGGTCCACCAGCTCCACCGCAACGGCCGGCTGTTCCCGCCGAACTACCTGCACCAGAGCTGGCTCGACTATCTCTACTGGGACACGGAACTCGATCCGTAAGCGCTTCGCCGTCAGGCGCTCTGCTCAAACGGATAGTCGGTGTATCCCGCCTCCGCCCCGCCATAGAACGTGGCCCGATTGTAGGGCGTGAGCGGCGACTTCCGCTGAAGACGAAGCGGCAGATCCGGATTCGAAATAAAGTGGCGGCCGAACGCGATCGCATCCGCCTTGCCCGACGCGACCGCATCTTCTGCGGCTTCTCCCGTAAAGCCGCCCGCGGTGATCAACACGCCGGGCCAGAGCGGCCTGAACAACTCCATTGCCGACGGCACGTTCTGATGATTGACGTCGGCGCGGCCCGCGCCGCTGCTGCGCGGTTCGATGAAATGCAGATAGGCCAGACCGTGCTCGCCCAGCATCCGCACCACATGGCTGTAGAGCGGCATCGGATCGGGCTCGCCGGTATCGTTGGCGACACCGTAGGGCGACAGGCGCACGGCAACCCGGTCAGCGCCCCAAACGCCGACGACCGCGTCGGTCACCTCCAGGAGCAGACGCGCGCGGTTTTCGATCGATCCGCCGTATGCATCCGTTCGCTGGTTGATGCGCGACTGCAAAAACTGCTCGAGCAGATAGCCATTGGCGCCATGAATCTCGACACCGTCGAACCCGGCTTCCAGCGCGTTCCGCGCGCCATCCCGGAAATTTTCAACGATGTCCGCGATTTCGCTGATCTCGAGCGCCCGTGGCGTCTCGTAAGGCACCTGCTTCCCATCAGCCGTCATGGCGCTGAAATTGCCGGAGATCGGAACGGCAGACGGCGCGACCGGCAAGGCCCCGGCGGGCTGGAACGACGAATGCGAGACGCGCCCGACGTGCCAGAGCTGCAGGAAGATGATTCCGCCCTTGGCATGAACGGCGTCGGTGATCTCGCGCCATCCCGCGATCTGCTCGCGCGAATAGATGCCGGGGGTTCTCGGATTGCCTCGTCCTGTCTGGGTGACCGGCGACGCTTCGGCGATGATCAATCCGCCCTTGGTGGCGCGCTGCGCGTAATACTCGAGATTCAATGAATGCGGTGCGTTATCTGTCTGCGCAGCCCGCATCCGCGTCAGCGGCGCCATGACGACGCGGTGGCTAAGCTGATACGGCCCGACTTTCAGCGCGGAAAAGAGCGAGGGAGCAGTCACGTAAGGCCTCCGGGTTCGGCATCAAGGGTCACGCTGCGTACCACAGCTCGTCTGTTTTCTCCCGCATTTGCGAACCAATCACGCGCATGGCAGGTCCCCGCAGGAAAACGCTCACCGCAGCAGCAGCGTCGCCGCGAGCGGCACCAGCAGCGACGTCACCAGCGCATTCAATCCCATCGCGATGCCTGCGAACACGCCCGCGACTTCATCGACCTGAAACGCCCGCGCGGTGCCGATGCCGTGCGACGCAAGGCCGGCTGCAAAACCGCGCGCCCGGAAATCAGTGATACCCAGCCGGTTCATTGTCGGAGTGACCACGATGGCGCCCATTACGCCGGTAAGGACCGTCGCAATAACGGTGATGGCCGGATTGGCACCCAGCATTTCGCTGATGCCCATGGCGACACCGGCCGTGACGGACTTCGGCGCCAATGCCAGCACGATGTCCCGCGGCAGCCCGGCGGCTTCGGCGAACACCATGACCGATACAATTGCGGTCGCCGAACCAACCAGCAGCGCCGCCAGCATCGGCAGGATCGCCGCCGCGACGAGTTTGCGATTCTCGTAAAGCGGGACCGCCAATCCGACCGTCGCAGGGCCAAGCAGAAAATGGACGAACTGCGCGCCGCCAAAATAGGTCGTGTAGCTCGTACCGGTGAGATACAGGAAAACACCGATGACCCAGATCGAATGCAGCACCGGATTCATCAGGGGATTGCGATGCGTCGCAAGCGATACAGCGTCGGCCAACGCATAGACGGCCAGCGTGACCGTCAGCCAGAGCAGCGGCGTCTGTGACAGATAGACCCACAGCGAGAATGGATTGTCCGTCATGGCGACTGACGCCTCCGCACCATGAGGCGGCTGATGATCAGGAACGTCCCGGCCGTGACAAGAAGCGTCACCACCACCGATGCCGCAAGGACCAGGGCTATGGCGACGCCGCGTTGCGCAAGCAGATCGAGATTCTGCACCACACCGACGCCCGCCGGCACAAACAGCAGCGAGAGATGCGCCAGCATGCCCTTTGCCGTTCCTTCCACGGCATTGTCGCGCAGCGGTCCACGCGCCAATGCGGTGTAACGATCGCGCAGGATCATGAGTGCGAACAGAAGCGCAAGGCCGATTACCGGCCCCGGAAGCGGCAGACGCAAACCCCGGACGATCACCTCGCCAATCAATTGACAGATCAGAATGATACTCAGGCTGGCGATCATGGCGGCTCCGAAACTGGTTCACGCCGCATATCACGCAAGTCAGCGCGACGCTGTCAATCGCGGTACAGGCGTGGGTGTAGCTTCATTGCTGCGAGCGCCGATAAAGCTCGACAATGTTTTTCCAGATCGTATCCTTGAGCTGGTTCGCGGCTGGCCCCTCGAGGATAGCTGGCGGTTTGGTGCGCTTGATACAGCCTTCGACCAGCCGCATCATCCAGACTTCGCCATCGGTGTAATAGAGATCGCCCTCGCCGTTGCGTCCGCGCAGCGTGGGACCAACCCCGGCCACGGTGTAGCGTGCCTCGATCATCCCGGCGGCCTGCAAATCGGTTTCGATCAGCTGCCGCTCGGCATCGACATCCGGCGCGATGTGATGCGTGACCGCGCCGGTGTAGCGGCTGAATCCCACGCTGCGGTCGAACGTCACCGCGCCAAGCCAGACCGGGCGCTTTTCTTCGCCATCCTTCAGCACCATCCACAACCGGATGTGATGCCGCTGGTCGGCGCTCTTGCCGACCGGCTTCTCGAAGGCGAGATCTTCGCGGCGGCCATCGTAGAACAGCGGACTGACTGGCGCGTTGGGATAGGCCCGGTCGAGCAGCACGCTGCCCGATATTTCCAGAGAGGAACGCCATGTGATCGGATCGGCGGGAACCCATCCCGCCTCGCGCATGGCGCAGAGAACGTCGTTCGACGATCCGACCAACCCGACATTGATCGGATCGGCTGGGATACCTTGCGCGGTGGCCGTCACCATCGGCAAGCCGTCGAGTTTTTTCTGATGCTCATAGTGCCGCCAGAATGACGGCAGCAGCAGATAGGCGATCGCGCCGTAGACGGCGAGAACGACGACAAGCGCGACGAGCACCCGCTTCATGGCGCACACAGACTGTCGTCGCGCTGAACCAGCCGGGGCGCCCGGCTGATCCGCTGATGGCCTGCCAATGTCAGCCTTTCAGCCGCTTGTTGCATTCGCTGTAGTAGCCGCCGCCCTTCTGGATCCATTTCAGACCACCATTGGCATTGGCAGCCTTGTTGGCGTTGTACTGATCAACGCAGGTGTGCATGCGCGCCTTGCTCGCCTTCTCGCTGGAGTATTTCGGTGCAATGGCGCTCGGGAACACCGCAGCGCCCGCGGCTGCCGGTGCAGCGGCCGGCTTCGGCGCTTCAGCAGCCTTTGGCGTTTCCTTCGGAGCGGCGGCTGCCTTTGGCGCTGCCTTGGGAGCTTCCTTCTGAGATTCCTTGGGAGCAGCCGTTGTCGCGGCCGCCGGCTTCGCATCGGCGCCGCACTGCGCCTTGCGGAAATCATTCCACTTCTGATCGCCCAGTGTGCCTGCGGTCTTCGCGGCCTGATACTTGGCGCTGCATTCCTGGGCAGTCAGGGCCTGCGCCGGCGTTGCGGCGAAACCTGCCGCTCCGGTCAGCAGTGCCACGCAAAATAGATTGGCTCGGATTGTCATCGAACTCTCCTGAAAAGGGATATCGAAAGCAGCACATCCTAGCCGACGCCGATTTGCATTCAATCGCGCCGCCACCGGTGGCACGCAAAATAATGACGGACCGGGTCCTTTCGCGCTGCGGCGCGTTCACCGAACGAAAGCCCGCAAGGCGCGCTGGATCGCCAACTGGAGACCCGTCGCCGGCCGCGCGCACGCTGCTCAGCTATATGGCTGCGGCGATCGGGTTGTTCACCGTGGCCATCGTCATTTCGGCAATCTTCGTCGCGCTTGTCACCCTGACGACCCCTGCGAAGTTCGGCGACATCGTCGTCGCGTTCGCGCCGGGCGCGATGGACGCTATGCTGGCGCTGGCATTGACGCTGCACATCGATCCGATTTTCGTCGGCGCGCATCACCTGTCGCGGTTTGTTTTCGTCTCGATCGCGACGCCGGGCATCGTCCATCTGTTCGGACGCCCGCAAGTCGATGCGGACGACTAGCGGTCAGGCTGACTTCATCGATTTGCCGATGCCCCACAGGGCCAGCGCCGCCAGGCCGAGGGAGATCAGCGCATTGTAGCCCGCCAGCGACAGTCCTAGAAAACGCCACTGCACTTCGTCGCAGCGGATCACTTTCACCTTATTGAGGCCGTCCAGCAGATTGCCGCCACCGCCAAGATCGGTGATCGGCCCGCTGCAATCGGTCGGGCCCTGCCAAAAGCCCCATTCGACGCCGGCATGGTAGGCGCCGAGTCCGGCATTGGCGAGCCATATGACGGCCAGGGCTCCGAGGCCCGCGATCAGAAGCGGGCGCGAGACATTACGGGCGGCTCCGAACGCGATCAGCGCCGCCAGCGGGATCGCCAGATAATAGGCATAGCGCTGCTCGAAGCACAGCGGACAGGGCCTGATATCGAGCACGAGTTCAAAGAACCACGCGCCCGCAAGGACGTCGGCCGCGATGAAAGCGATGGCCGCTCCGGCAACAAAAACCGGATCCCTCGCACGCCCCGTGTATCCCGGCTTGAAGATCGCGTCGCTCGCCACGTGGAATCTCCTGTTCGGAGCGTCCTAACTCGCCTACCGGCCGCTGTCGACGCTCATTCCCATCACAGGCGGTTGACCGCGACCGCGCGCAAGCTATATTCCGCCCGCTTCACGACCCCTGCCCTCGGGCACCGGTCCTGTTGGCCCCTGTGGCGGAATTGGTAGACGCGCTCGACTCAAAATCGAGTTCCGCAAGGAGTGCTGGTTCGATTCCGGCCAGGGGCACCAAGACTTTATCTAAAGTCCGACCCATCGGCGGGTATCTCCGGTGACGTTATGCTTCTATTGACTGCGCGAACGCGAATAACCGTCGATATCAAAAGACGTCACGCTTGAAGGCCAACTTCAGCGTCAATACTGGAATGACAGCGCATGCAACACGCCAACCCACAGCCCGCAGGCGGCTCCGACAGTGCCCGTACAGAAACCGCATTGCTCCAAGGTTTGTACAAGGTCGAGTTTGAGACCCCGCGAGGCAAGGCCTTAGGGGTGATCAACGCGGAAAACGGAAAGCTCCGTGGCGGGAGTTCTGCATTCGCATATATCGGAACTTACACTCAGAACGGCCAATCTTTTGCTGGAAGCGTTTCCAGCGTTCGGCATACGCCTGATTCCAGTCATCCGTCGGTGTTCGGGTTCGACGAGGTCATGATCAATTTCAACGGAACCGTCAAAGGCGGTTTTGCGATCTGCGAAGGCACCGCGACGGAATTTCCAAGCCTCGCATTCAAGGCCGTGCTGACCCGGGTCGCCGACTGACGGTGCGTCAGGCTCAGAGGAAGCGGCCATTCAGCCGCATTTCATCCTGCCCTTGAACTGCTTCTCGCCACCTGACTGATAGACCAACAGAACATATCGCCCGGTATAGGTGTCGTCGTCGGCTCTGTATGTCCCGATCAGAATGAGACTGGCGAGATTCTCACCCTTGTCGTCCGGAATTCCCAGCCGGACCCGCAGTTCATTGCCGTAGATCCATTGCTGCTCGATATTCTTGAGCTCGATCGCGCGTTTCGACCGCAGCGCCTTGTCGTCGCCGACCTTGATGTCGACCGAAGCCTGATTGATCTGGACGATGCCGCCCGCCCCGCCCGTCAGCGCGGAGAATTCGAAATTCAACTGCTTGTCATCGATCGAGCAGTCGAGATTGCCGGTCGCGGACGCGCCTTGCGCGGCAAGCGGCAAGCACACCAGAGCTATCTTCAAGCCTGAAACGATGCGCGATCCCATCCGTCGGCCCTCCGGTCGCGCTCGGCTCATCGCGGCTCGACCACGAGGCACTGAATCGCCTGACCGAAATATCCCTGAACGTCGCCGAGACGCGAGACCGCAAGGCCGGCGCCGTCGGCCCCCAGCGTCATTTCGGAATTCAGCAGGATCCAGTCACCCACCGGCGGCCGCGCAAATGTCACCGTGAGGTCGGCGTTGATGAAACTCCAGCGACTGAAATCCAGCACCGCCGCGACACCGTTGGAGCAATCCGCCGCCAACGCGGTTCTCATTGCCTGTGAAATCGGCGCGCCCTCGACGATCGGACGCTCGGGCCGAAACCAGATGGCTGCGGAGCCGAGCTTGAGAAAACCACCTTTGACGGCGCGCAGCGAGACGCCGCCGAGAAAGCTGCTGGACGTTTGCGGCTCTTCGCGGCCCGCCTCCGGACCCGGAACATCAATCGGCATCTCCGGCACAACATCGCCGGGCAGTGTCACCGCCTGCGTCCTGACCTTGAGCACGGTGGCGCGGACCACCTCAACGCCGTTCGCCAGAAGACGCACCGCGCAGAGCTGGATCTTGCGACCCTCACGCACCACCTCGGTCTCGATCGTGAGCGGCGCCACCGGCACCGGACGCATCAGATCGACGGTCAGCCGCGCCACATGCATCGGCTGAGACGATGGAATTTGCTCGGCGGCCCACACGATCAGGGACGACGGCGCGCCGCCATGCTGCATGCTGGGGTCCCACGGACCCGCAGCATGTTCGCTCGTGACCACGCGATTGCCTTCGACGCGAAAGACGGCTTCCATGATGCGCTTCGTCTGGCTCTAGAGCGGCGCGTCGGCGGCAGCCTCGTATTCTTTCTTGAAGCGCGCCACCAGTTCTGCGACCGGCAGCACCTTGTCGACGCTTCCGATGCCCTGTCCGCTGCCCCAGATTTCCTTCCAGGCCTTCGGCTTGTTGCGCTCGCCGCTGGCATCGGTGCCAAAATTCATCTTCGAGGGATCAGACACCGGCAGATTGTCCGGGTCCATGCCGGCAGCGACAATCGACGGCTTGAGATAGTTGCCGTGCACGCCGGTGAACAGGTTCGAATAGACGATGTCGTCCGCCGAGGATGCAGCGATCATGCCCTTGTAGTTTTCAGGCGCGTTGGCTTCCTGCGTGGCGATGAACGCCGAACCGATATAGGCGAAGTCAGCGCCCAGCACGCGCGCCGCGCGGATGGCGCGGCCATGTCCGATCGCGCCGGACAATGCGATGGGACCATCGAACCATTGCCGAGTCTCCGCCACGAATGCGAACGGCGAGATCGCGCCGGCATGGCCGCCCGCGCCGGCGGCCACCAGCACGAGACCATCTGCGCCCTTCTCGACAGCCTTGTGCGCGAACTTCTGGTTGATGACGTCATGAAACGTAATACCGCCCCAGGCATGCACGGCCTGGTTCAATTCCTCACGCGCGCCGAGCGAGGTGATCACCATCGGCACCTTGTGCTTCTCGCAGACCGCAAGATCCTGATCGAGACGGTTGTTGGATTTGTGCACGATCTGGTTGACCGCGAACGGCGCCGAGAGGCGATCGGGATGCGCCTTGTCGTGCGCCGCGAGTTCTTCCTTGATCCGGTGCAGCCATTCATCCAGCAGCGTTGCGGGGCGTGCATTCAATGCCGGAAACGAGCCGACGATTCCGGCCTTGCATTGGGCGATCACAAGATCCGGGCCCGACACGATGAACAACGGTGAACCGATCGCCGGAATCGAAAGGCGACCTTTGAACAAGGCAGGCATCGACATCAGAAAATCCTCTTCAAGACTGAACCATCAACTGAACCGTCAGGCGCGCGTCCGCGCTGCGGCAAATGTGCCACGGTCTTAGGGGCTACAGCGATTTCTTGAAAGGGGCTTGCGTTTACTGGCAGACCGCCTTGGTGACGAAATTTTCTGTCCGGCACGCGCCCTGGCCCGAAAAATACGCCTTTGCCGAGCATTTTTGAGTGGATTCGATGTCTACGCTCTTGCCCTCGGCGTAACCTTTCTCCTTGCAGAGCTGGTCTGCCGCGCGCTTGCAGTCAGGTGCGCCATTGGCCGCCGCGGGACAAAGCGTACGTCCGCTAGCCATCGACTGGCCAGACAGGGGCGCGATCCGCTTCAGGCTGTCCGTCGCATCCTTGGCGCTGGAGTTCAGCCCGTCGAGCGCCTTTCCCGGACTGGGCAATGCCGAACTCAAACCTGACGCGGAGTCCTTCAGCAGCTTGCCGATTTCCTCGACCAGTCCCGGATTGCTGGCCGGAGGTGCGGGTTCAGGCGCCGGCGGAGCAGCTTGCTGCGATGGTGCGGCCTGAAGCGGTGGCTTGGCCTGCTGCGACCAGGCCGCCGTCGTTCCCCACAGGATCGTGAGGACGGCAACCATCAGGATCATGCGTCCTCGCACGTCCACGAACAGATCGCTGGTGTGATTGGACATGCCCGAGAGTATCCCGCCGCCGCCGCCGGAGAAAGGTCTATGTCCGGCGCGGTTTCGCCACGAGAACGGTGCCGCGTCGATCAGAACAGTCGAAATGCGATGATGAAACCGAGCACCAGCGTGGCGGTGGCAATGATCACCCAGAGGCCGAGACGTTTCTCGATGGCTTCACGAATCCACGTGCCGTAGCGGTTGAGCAGGATCGCGACGATAAAAAACCGTCCACCACGCGCGATGATCGAGAAGACCACAAACAGCAGCAGATTGTAGTCGGCGAAACCGGATGTGATCGTCACAAGCTTGTACGGGATCGGCGTGAGGCCCTTCAGCAGGATGATCCACGCGCCGTATTCGGCGTAGGACGCGCGGAATGCCTCCACCTTGTCGCCGTAGCCGTAGAGATTGATCAGCCACTGCCCGACGCTGTCATAAAGCAGCGCGCCGATGGCGTAGCCGACAACGCCGCCGGCAACCGACGTCACCGTGCAGACCAGCGCGTAGAGCCACGCCTTCTGCGGCCGCGCCAGCGACATCGGGATCAGCATGACGTCGGGCGGAATCGGAAAGAACGAACTTTCAGCAAACGACACAGCTCCCATCAGCCAGAGGGCATAGGGCTTGTCGGCGGCGGCGATGCACCAGTCATACATTCGTCTCAGCATGGCGCGATGAACCACCGTCCGGGTAATTTGTCCATGTGTGGGAACGAGTAATTTAGCCGCTGATTAGCGGCGCTTTTTCAGCCGGCTGCTCTGAAGCGCGACAATTGGTCGCCGCGCAACACTTTCGGAGGCCGATGGTGGCGCAATTTTGGCGGCCGCCTTTGAGGTGGCTCCAGATTTGTCAGAAACCGACTTGGCTGCATGCGGCTTGTCAGCGGACGCTTTCGGCAGTTTTTCGGCGATGCCCTGGACCCGTTCGCGGCGATCCATTTCGGCCCATACGTCTTCCGGGCGAACACCTGCCGCCACCCAGAGAACCGACAGATTGTAGAGCAGATCCGCGCTTTCCCGGATTACCGCATCCGAGTTGCCGTTGACCGCATCGATCACGACCTCGATGGCTTCTTCGGCGAGCTTCTTGGCCATTTTCGCGGGGCCGCGCTGAAACAGCCTTGCCGTCCGCGACGTCGCCGGATCGAGATCCTTGGCCGCAATAACCGCGTGATAAAGCCGTTCTAGCGAATCACTCATGCGTCGAACCTAGATCAAATCCCTCGCCAGCGTGTTAACGGCCGCTCCAACCGGCTGAAAATACTCCCAAAAAGCAAATCGCCGGGATTTCCCCGGCGATCACCCAACGCGATTGGCGCGCCGATCAGTAGTAGCCGCCGCCATAGCCCCCGTAATAGGCCGGACCACCGTAGTAATGCCGTCCGTAATAGGGGCCGCCGCCGTAATAGTAGTTGTCGCGGTAGTAGTCGCGGCGGCGCTGCTCGGCGACGATGGCGCCCATGGTGCCGAGCGCCATGCCCATGAAAGCGAGGCCAGCGGCGTTGTTATTATAGCCGCGGCGCACGGCACGGCGGCGCGCGCGGGAGCTGAAATCAGTGGCTTCGCTGGCGTTCGCAGGTTCGGCAGATGTGGTTTTGGCCGCCGGTGCAGCGGCCAGCGGTTCTGCCTGCGCGGACAGCGGCGGTACAGCCACGGTCAAGACCAGCGCAGCAGCCGTCGCCAGAACAACAGCTCGGGTGAAAGGCGAAGGCGAAGTCTTACGAATAAGCATTTCAACGTCCTCATGGGTCATCCCTGGTCTGAACAGGCCAGTCGGAGGATAACCTTAATCATTACATTAGGTTCCTGAATCCGAATGCAAGCTGAACGACAAAAGGCGAAATTGCGGCAAACTCCGCCCCAAAGGGCCAAAAGGTGACGGACAGGTGCTTGTGTGCCTGTCATCATACCAACACAGCGGATGCTCAAAAACCGCGTCAACAAGACCAAGTGCCGCGCATGCCGAACACCCCGTATCGCCTCCTCCGCAAAACGCTGCTGTCGCTGGCGCTGCTGACGTGCGTCTGCGTCAGCCCCGGGTCAGCCGCGTCGGCTCTGCACTTCTCGTTTGACCGCGCGATCGACGGCGCAGCGGCACCGTTCGTACTCGCGTCCGTCCGAGGGTTGTTTCGCACCGAAGGTCTCACCGTCACCACCGGCCAGGCAACCAGTTCGGTCGACGCCATCGGGCGCGTCGCATCGGGCAGCAGCGACATGGCGCTGGCCGACATCAACGCGCTGATACGCTATCGCGACAAGGAGAACAGCGCGCCGGTCAAGGCGGTGTTCGTGCTCTACAACAAGGCGCCCTATGCGATCATCGCACGCAAGAGCCGCGGCATCGCGACCATGTCGGATCTCGAAGGCAAGACCATCGGCATCGTCGACGGCGACCTCGCAGCGCGGCTGTGGCCGGCGATGGCGCGCCTGAACAACATCAAGCGCGACAAGATCAGGACCGAGAAAATCAGCGCCGCGGTGCGCGAGCCGATGCTCTCGGCCGGTCAGTTCGATGCGGTGACCGGATTCTCATTTCTGTCGGCGATCAACCTGCGCGACCGCGGCGTCCCGGCAAACGATCTGGCGGTACTTCGGTTCTCCGATTTCGGCAGCGAGGTCTACGGGCATGCGCTGATCGTCAATCCGAAATTCGCGGACGCCAATCCGGACGCCGTGAAAGGTTTCGTGCGCGCGACCATCGCGGGCATCCGCCTGAGCCTCAAGGATCCGGCGCGCGCGATCGACGATGTGCTCCTGCAGATGAACGGCGGTTCGCGTGACGTCGAACTCGAGCGGCTGCGCGCCGTACTCAACGACAACATCGTCACCGACGAGGTCAAGCGGAACGGCCTCGGCGGCATCGAACCCGGCCGTTTCGATGCGGGCATCAGCCAGATCGCCGACGATTACGAATTCCGCAAACGTCCGTCAGCCGGCGACATTTTCGACGACAGCTTTTTGCCGCCCGTGAGCGCGCGCAAGGTCAACTGAGCCACGCAACACAGCACTGTCGTATTGGGGTTCGAAGATTTATTGTTTCTGGAGTTTCGTGATTGTCTTCATTCCACCCGCTTCCGTGGTGGAATAGGTGACCTTATCACCAACATGCACGGCATCCAGCGACGAGCGATCTTGTGCCTTGAATTCTTCCGCAGCGCCGCCTGCACTCGCTCCGACGGTCCCACTTTGCTCCTGTTGGATAGCGATCGTGCCTCTGATCCGGTCAATTTTCGTAATCATTCCCGTCAGGGCTTGTTGGGCCAAAGCCGCCGAACTGATGATCGTGAGCACCGCAGTAACGGCCAAAACGATGTTTGCGATTTTCATGGCAGTCTCCGGTTTTTTGGATATGCCCGACAAGCTGCGGTGGCCCGATTGGTTCCTCCGAGGGCGGCGATACAAATAGTCCGCGTCAGGAAATCGCACCCAGTCCGACAGCGCCAACCGGACAGGCCGACGCCGCGCCGTGCGATGTGACAAACCGCCGGTTGGAGCGATGCTCCGCTGGTATCCGAGCTTTCCAATTCAGCGGAACCTCATTATGCTCCCCGTGATTGTGGGGCTGGTTTTGGAAGTCATTGCATTGTGACCGCGATTGTCGCGATTGCGAATGCCGTGATCGCAAACATCTTGGCCAAAAATTCAGAATGACTCCCGCGCACAGTTAAGGTGTGCGGCGGATTTTTTATTGTTGATTTTCGGGGTACTGGGAATGACCGGCAAGAACAAGACAGCGGCGAAACTCTCGCCCAGGCTGCGGATGGGTTTTTTGGTCTCGACAGCGTTTGCGACCGTGCTGATGGCGGGCGAAGCGGCCCGCGCCGCCTGCGATCCCGCCGCCGCCAACAACGTCACCGCGACCTGCACCGGCACCACCAGCAACCAGGGCGCCGGCGCTCCCGGCACCAGCCTTGCGTTCAACGGTTACGGCCAGCAACTCCTCGATCTCAATGTCACGATCGTGCCCGGGGCAACGGTCGCCGGAACCGTCGCCGGCATCCGTGCCAATATGGCGACTGTCGCCAATTCCGGCACCGTCACCGGGGGCGTCTTGGGCATCTATGCCTCCACCACCGCCAACGTGATCAATTCCGGAACCATCGCAGGAGGAACCTTCGAAGGCATCTTTGCCACCATCGCCAATGTGACCAATTCGGGTGCCATCATCGGCGGCGGCGACTACGGCATCCGGGCCGACAACACGGCCACTGTATTCAATTCCGGCTCCATTTTGGGACTCAATTACGGCATCGCCACCACGACCACCGCCACTGTGACCAATTCCGGCAGCATTTCGGGAACAGGAGAGACCGGCATCTACGCCACCACCACCGCCACTGTGACCAATTCCGGCAGCATTTCAGGGGGCAACTACGGCATCCAGGGCAACACGACCAATGTGACCAATTCCGGCTTCATTTCGGGAACAGGCCTCTACGGCATTTATGCGGTCAACACAGCCACCGTGAGCAACTCCGGCTTCATCACCGGCGGCGACCACGGCATCCGGGGCAGCACAGCCAATGTGACCAATTCCGGCACCATTACGGGAATAGACCTCTACGGCATTTATGCCGTCAACACAGCCACCGTGAGCAACTCCGGCTTGATCACCGGCCGCGACTTCGGCGTCTCGGCCCACAACACCACCGTCACCAATTCCGGCATCGTCATCGGCAACTACGGCATCGCGGGCGCCACCACCACCGTGGCCAATTCCGGCACGATCAGAGGAATAAGCAACGACGGCATCTATGCCGCCACAACGGCCAATGTGACCAATTTCGGCAGCATTTCGGGGGGCAGCACTGGCATCCAGGCCGACACCGCCACCGTCACCAATTCCGGCAGCATTTCGGGGGGCAACGTCGGCATCTTCGCCCAGACAGCCATCGTGATCAATTCCGGCAGCATTTCGGGCGGGGCTGGCATCGTCGCCCCCACCGCCGCCAATGTGACCAATTCCGGCTCCATTTTGGGACTCAACTACGGCATCACCGGCACCACCGCCAATGTGACCAATTCCGGCACCATTACCGGAGGCATCAACGGTATCGGCGTCCCTACCACCGGCAACGTCACCAATTCCGGCACCATCATCGGCACAGGCGGCACGGCGATCCGCTTCAACGCCGGTGGCACAGCCGCCTCCGACAGCCTCAATATTTTGCCCGGTGCACGCTTCGGCGGGCTGGTGAACTTCGGCGGCGGCGCAGACAAAGTGACTTTTGGCGCGGGCAACTGGATTCTCAACACCGCGAGCTTCGATGCCGCGCTCTCCACCGTCACCACGTCGGGCACGCCGTATGTCGTGACACCAAACCAGATCATCGTCGCGGATCTTTCCGGCTTCGGCGTCATGAACCGCGCCGTGATGGATATCACCGGCTGGATTGCGTCCGTGCTGCCCGACACGCCGGTGTTCGAGCCGGCATCGGGCGGTGCGGCTAATGCTTTCGCCGCCATCGAAAACGCGGCACCTCGTTTTGACCACGCCTTTGGCACCGTGTCCGAAGCCATGGTCGTCAGAGCGATGGCCTATGCGCCGACGACGCCGGTGTTCAAGGGTGGTTCGGTCGCCGACAATGAAGGCAACAGCGTCTGGGCCAAAGGCTTCGGCGGACGGCGCGAGCAGACCACTGACGGCAGTTTCATCGGCAGCGTGACGATCGGTTATGGCGGCGCCTTCGGCTATGACCGGCAGATCACGCCCGATACAAAGCTCGGCGGCTTCATCGGCGGCAGCACCAATGAGACCGCACTCGACCTCAATGCCGGCCGCTTCGACACCGACACGCTGTTCGGCGGGCTCTATGCCCGCAGCTTTTTCGGCGCGACGTTCCTCGATCTGGCACTGATCGGCGGCAAGCTGAACAACGAGTCAAAGCGCAACATCGGCGGCGGGCTCTCCTTCGAAACCGCCAGCGCCTCATACGATGGCTGGTTCGTCAATCCCTCGCTCGCGCTCGGCCATCGCTTCGCGTTCGATCACGGCGTCACGGTCACCCCCGCGCTGAAAGTGCGTTACGTCGCCGCGCAGTTCGGCGGCTACACCGAGACCGGCTCCAGCGCCAATCTCACAGTGGGCGACCGCAACATGCAGGCGTTCGAGGAGCGTGCGGAGGTGACGCTGGCCAACAGCCATGCCTTCGACAATGGCAGCCGTCTTGGTGTCCGCGTCACCGGCGGCGTGCTGGCGCAGCAGCGTACCGGCGACAACACCGTCAACATCGCGCTGGTCGGGCAGAACTTCATCGCCGCGACGCCGGACAAGCAGAACGTGTTCGGCGTCTACGGCGGCGCGGGTCTGGACTGGCAATTCGGGCGCATGGCGCTGTTCGCCGCCGGTGAAATCACCGGCATGAACGACAATGTCACCACCTTCACCGGCAAAGGCGGCGTGCGCGTGGCGTGGTAGGCGCTACGCTTTATAATCAAGCGTAGCGCCCTGCGCTCCAACCGCGCAGCTGTTTCACGATGCGGCGTTCGGGAAGCGATAATCCTTGAACCGGTCGCGCAGCGTCATCTTGTGGATCTTGCCCGTTGCGGTGTGCGGAATATCGTCAACGAAGGCGACGTCGTCAGGCATCCACCATTTGGCGATCCTGCCGTTCATGAAACTCAGGATGTCGTCACCAGTGGCACCGTTCTCCTGCTTGAGACGCACAATCAAAAGCGGTCGCTCGTTCCACTTCGGATGATGAACGCCGATGACAGCAGCTTCTGCCACGGCGGGATGTCCCGCCGCGAGATTTTCCAGATCGATCGATGAGATCCATTCGCCGCCCGACTTGATCACATCCTTGGAACGGTCGGTGATGCGCATGTAACCGTGCCGGTCGATGGTCGCGACGTCGCCGGTGTCGAAATAGCCTTCATCGTCGAGGATATCGGTATCGACCCGGTAATAGGCCTTCGACACCGCCGGACCGCTGACCTTGAGCCGCCCGAATGTCTTGCCGTCCCAAGGCAACGTTTTTCCGTCGTCGTCGGTGATCTTCATCTGCACGCCGAACGGCGGAAAGCCCTGGGTCTGCAGGATATCGAGCCGCTCTTCCCCCGTGAGTGTTGTGAACGGCGGTTTCAGCGCGGCGACCGTGCCGAGCGGGCTCATTTCCGTCATGCCCCAGCCGTGGCGCACCCGGATGCCCATATCGACAAACGCCTTGATCATGGAGCGCGGCATCGCCGAGCCGCCGCAAGCCACCGTTTTCAGATCAGGCAGCTTCAGTCCTTCGGCGGCCATGTAGTTGAGAAGCATCTGCCACACCGTCGGCACGCCGACTGTGAATGTGACCTTCTCGGCGGTGAGTAATTCGTAGACCGAAGCGCCATCGAGCTTTGCACCAGGCATCACCAGCTTTGCGCCCATCGATGGAGCGGAAAAAGCGGCGCCCCAGCTATTGGCGTGAAACATCGGCACCACCGGCATGACGGTATCGGCGGCGCCGGTGCCGAGCGAGTCGCCGGCATTGGCGATCAGTGCATGCAGTACGTTGGAGCGATGCGAATAGAGCACGCCCTTCGGGTCGCCTGTGGTGCCGGAGGTGTAGCACATCGCCGCTGCGGTGTTCTCGTCGAACGTCTTCCAGGCGAAATCGCCGTCGACCGTACCGATCCATTCTTCGTAGGAGACCGCGTTCTTCAGCTTGGTCTCCGGCATGTGCGCCCGGTCGGTGTAGATGATGTAGCGCTCAATGCCCGGCAGCATCGGAGCGATGGCCTCGAGCAGCGGCACGAAGGTGAGATCGATCATCACCACCCGGTCTCCGGCGTGATTGATGATCCATGCGATCTGTTCCGGGAACAGACGCGGATTTACCGTGTGGCAAACGGCGCCGATGCCCATGATGCCGTACCAGGATTCCAGATGACGCCAGGTATTCCAGCCTAGCGTCGCAACGCGGTCGCCGATCTTGAGGCCGTCCTTGTCCAGCCGCTGCGCGACCTTCAGCGCGCGGGCGCGTATCTCGCGGTAGTTGGTCCGGTGAATCGGCCCTTCCACCGAACGCGTGACGACCTCACTGTCGCCATGGATAGCGGCTGCGTGATCGATGATCCGATTGCACAGCAGCGGCCAGTCCTGCATCAAACCAAGCATGCGAAAACTCCTCTGACGTTTCTGTCGTAAGGACGAACGCGAACCCCGCGCCTCAAAGAGCCAGCCGTCTTTGAGGCGCATCCGTTCGTCCCGCGCCCGAGCGGGCGCGTGGCCGGATCAAAAATTGATTTTAGGGAGCCAACGGATCAGCGTTGGCAAAGCTCATGAGAGCCGGTTCAGCAGTCAGTTCTGATTTCTGCTGGCATCAAGGCCGGCGCGTGTGAAGGCATCGACCCTTTGAGCGCCGTTCACATAGACGTTCTTGCTGGTCACTTCGCCAGCCTGGTTCACAGTGAACACATCAAGCATCTCGATCTTGGCCGTGAACGGCTTACCGGCTGTATCGACGAGGTCGATGATCATCAGCCATTCGAAAACCCAGAAATCGGCGCCGAAAAGCATACGCCCTTCTTCAAACCTGAATTCAACCGTGGCGAATAAATTAGCACAGTACTGCCGGAGAGCTTCACGTCCCTTGATCGGCTCTGCTCCGTCGTGCACCCAGAAAATCGTATCCTCGGAATGAAGCGACGCGATCAGATCCGGATTCCGCGTCTTCCACCCGACATGGTAACGGGCAAACAACGCCTGCGTATCAAGGCTCTTTTCAGCCAGTTGCGCTCTCGACATTTCATCCTCCCATTGTGTTTTGTTATGGAGGATCATTTACCGACTGGAAGTCTGTAAGTCAAGAGATTTGAAAACTGCGTGTTCGCGGCGGCGCGGAGATTCCTCACGAGTCCTTTTGAAGGCCGTACAGCATGCTTCGCAAGGTCGCGCAGTAAACGCGCGCAACCGCGACCGGATTGTCGGACGCGCCGGTGGCCAGCGCAGCTTCCATGATGGCGCCTGTGACAAGCCGCGCCGCAGAATCGATCTGCTTGCGGGACGCTTTCGGCCCCATGATCGCCACGAGACCGCTGTGGATCGCCGCAAAGAAGTGACGGTCGTCCATTTCGCGCCACCGCTGCAGGCCCATGACAACAGGCCCATCGATCAGAATCAGCCGGCGCAATCCAGGCTCGCTCGCAGCCTTCAGGTAAGCGTAGGTGTTCATCGCGATGGTTTCGGGCGTGCGCGGACCCTTGTTGGCTGCAAGGCGCGAATTGAGCTGGCTCGCCAGTTCCGCCTGCACGCGATCGAGCACCACCTCGAAAATGGACTGCTTGGACGAGAAGTGGTGATAAACGCCGCCCTTCGCGATGCCGGCGGCAGCGGCGATATCATCGATGCTCACGGCTTCGAATCCGCGCGCCATGAAGAGCTTACGAGCCGCGCTCACAATTCCATCGATTGTCGCTGCTGATCGTTCTGATTGCCGAGCCATCGCTTCACATATCCAGGACTATTCTGCCGATACGCGTCTTCGGCATCACAACGTCTTACTTTGTTCAGTTCAAAAACTCACTATCCGCGTTGCAAACGCCGTTACATGCCTGCAGTTCTCATGTAGGTGACATTTCGCGCCGTCCGCAGACCAGCGATCCGTTCCCCGCCGCCACTAAATGCCCGCAAAATCAATTGAGTGCATAACGACGCCGCTCGTTCCCCTCCCGCTCTGTATTCGCCGGCGATCCCCGGCTAAGATGGATGCCCTTTTGCTGAAATCAGACTTGCAAGGCTGTCCCTTTGATCCGTCTTTATGTTCGTGTTCTTGAACTGCTCGGCAAGGAAGCCCGGCTCGGCTGGTTCCTCGCCGCTGCAAACCTGATGCTTGCGGTGGCGCAGTTTGCCGAACCGGTCCTGTTCGGTCGCATCATCGACGTGCTGTCGGGAAAGCCGAGCACTGACACGATTTTCGGCACTATCACGTCGCCGTGGGTTCTGCTCGGCGCATGGGTGGCGTTCGGACTGTTCACGATCGTCTGCGGCGCCTTCGTCGCCCTGCATGCGGACCGTCTCGCGCATCGTCAGCGTCAGGCCGTGCTCACCGATTACTTCGAGCACATCATGCAATTGCCGCTCACCTTTCATACCGGCACGCATTCCGGGCGCCTGATGAAGGTGATGCTGCAAGGCACGGATGCGCTGTGGCGGGTCTGGCTCAGTTTCTTCCGCGAGCATTTCGCGTCGATCGTGTCCCTCGTGGTGCTGCTGCCGCTGTCGCTGTACATCAACTGGCGGCTCGCGGGCCTGCTGTTCATCCTGTGTATCGTTTTCACGATTCTGACCACGCTGGTGGTGCGCAAGACCTACGGCCTGCAGATGGAGGTCGAGGAGCATTACGGCGACCTCGCGGCCCGCGCATCGGACGCGCTTGGCAACGTCGCGCTGGTGCAGAGTTTCGTCCGCGTCGATGCCGAGGTGCAGGGGCTGCGCGGCGTTGCCGACAAGTTGCTGTCGGCGCAACTGCCGGTGCTGTCGTGGTGGGCGCTGGTGGCCGTCATGACCCGCGCCTCTACCACCATCACGATTCTGGCGATCTTCGTGGTCGGCATCATCCTCAACAGTCAGGGACAGGCGAGCGTCGGCGAGATCGTGATGTTCGTCTCCTTCGCCACCATGCTGATCCAGAAGCTCGAACAGGTCGTGAGCTTCATCAACAGCGTCTTTATGGAAGCGCCGCGGCTGCGAGAGTTCTTCGACGTGCTCGACGCGGTTCCCGCAGTGCGCGACCGGCCCGATGCCATCGATCCCGGCCGCCTCACCGGCCTTGTGGAATTCAATGACGTCTCGTTCTCCTATGACGGCAAGCGGCCCGCCGTCGAGGATGTCTCCTTCACTGCATTGCCGGGACAGACCTTCGCGCTGGTCGGCGAGACAGGCGCGGGCAAGTCCACGGCCATCGCGCTGCTGCACCGCGCGTTCGATCCGCAGTCCGGCTTCATCAAGATCGACGGCATGGATGTGCGCGGCATGACTCTGACGGCGCTGCGCCGGAATATCGGCGTGGTGTTTCAGGAAGCGCTGCTGTTCAACCGCTCGATCGCCGACAACCTGCGGGTCGGCAAGCCCGACGCCACCGACGAGGAACTGCGCGCCGCGGCCGAGGGCGCCCAGGCGCTCGACTTCATCGAGCGCAGCGATCTGAAGTTCGACACCAATGCCGGCGAGCGCGGACGCATGCTGTCCGGCGGCGAACGCCAGCGCCTGTCGATCGCGCGCGCGCTGCTGAAGAATCCGCCAATCCTGATCCTCGATGAAGCGACCAGCGCGCTCGACGCGGTCACCGAAGCGAAGGTCAATGCCGCGCTCGACACCGTGATGCAGGGCCGCACCACCTTCGTGATCGCCCATCGGCTGTCGACGATCCGAAATGCGACACGCATCCTGGTGTTCGCCAACGGCAAAGTGATCGAAAGCGGAACGTTCGATGAACTCGTCGCAAGCGGCGGCTATTTCGCCAAGCTCGCGAAGGCGCAGTTCATGGTTCAGGACGAGACCCGCGCCCATTCGCCCGCGCTGACGGCGGCCACGGCATCAAAGGCGTAACCTGATAAGGAACCGGACACGTCAAGAAGTGTGGGCATCGTCGAATTTTGGCCCATTTCATGCTTGATTGAGCCTCAAGGCCCCTGTTCGGAACCGCTCGCTCCGGTATAAGTATCGAGCCTGGTGACGCATCTGATTTGACCATCCGGATTGCCTTTCGAACCCGCATGCAACACGCCGAGGAGACTATGGTTTCATTCGCCGCAGGCGTGCTCTCAACAATCATCGGAATCCGGTAGTGGTGCTCGTCCCTGCCCCGTTCCGGCTTGCGGCGCTGCGTCCGTTTGCGCTTGCGGCGGCGATGCTCATTGCAGCGATCATGGCAACAATCGCGCCGCGCACGGCGCAGGCCGAAGCGCTGCTGGTGATCGAAGCCGACACCGGCAAGGTGCTTCAGGCTGAAAACGCGACCTATCCCTGGTATCCCGCGTCCGTCACCAAGATCATGACGGCTTACGTCACGCTGAAGGCGGTGAAGGAAGGCCGCATCACGCTCGACACGCTGTTCACGGTATCGCCCACGGCGGCCGCGCAGCAGCCTTCGAAGATGGGCTTCCGGCCGGGCACGCAGGTCACCGTCGACAATGCGCTCAAGATGATGATGGTGAAGTCGGCCAACGACATCGCCGTCGTGCTGGCCGAAGGCGTGTCGGGCTCCGTCGACAATTTCTCTGCGGAAATGAACAAGACCGCGCAGCGGCTCGGCATGACGCAGACAAGCTACGTCAATCCGAACGGCCTGCCTGCGGAGGGACAGGTCACTTCGGCTCGCGACCTCGGCATTCTCGCGCGCGCGATCATCCGCGATCTGCCCGAGTACGAATATTACATGCACATTCAGGCCATCAAGTTCGGCCGGCGCGTCACCGCGAACTTCAACAAGCTGATCGGCCGCTATCCCGGCGCGGACGGCATGAAGACCGGGTTCATCTGCGCATCGGGTTTCAATCTCGTCGCCACCGCGACACGCAACAACAAGCGGCTGATCGCCGTCGTGCTCGGTGCGCAGTCGTCGTCGCAGCGCACGCTCAAGGCAGCGCAGTTGCTTGAACGCGGCTTCGGCAGCAACAAGCTCACCTGGCTCAAGCCGTCGCTTGGCACCGTCGATGCGCTGGCGCCGATCGACGCGTCGCCGCCAAACATGCGCGACGAGATCTGCGGACCGAAGCGCAAGCGGCCCGCCGCCGAGAACGAGGAAGACGATCCCGACATCCAGGCGGATAACAACAACGATTCCGGCGTCTCGATGTTCACGGCCGGCCTTCAGGGCCCGACCATGAAGGTCTCCGACCTGCTCGCGATGCCGGCTGCCACCACGACGCCAGTGATCGTCTATACCGGCCCGGCCCGCACCGGCGCGGCCATTCTTGAGGCCGATGCCGCCGAAGCCGCCAACCAGGCAGCCTCGGTCGCCAAGCGGAAGAAGGGCGCGAAGCCGAAGGTTGCCGCCAAGCCGGATGCCGGCACGCCTGCGAAGCCCGAGAAGAAGGACGAGAAGACCGCGGCAAAGCCCGAGGCCAAGCCGGCGGTATCGCCTCCGAAGCCGAAGACCGCCGCGGTCACCCCGGCGGCCAAGCCCGCCGCCAAGCCGGCAGCAAAGCCTGAGGCCAAGCCCGCGGCGGCGAAACCTGCGGCCGCCAAGCCTGCTGGCGACAAGCCTCCCGCCGCCAAGCCTGCTGCCGCCGCAAAGCCTCCGGCCGCGGCCAGTTCCGCAGCCAAGCCCGCTGCCGCTCCCGCCGCCAAACCGGCGGCCAAGCCAGCCGCCCAGCAGAAGCCTGACGCCGCCCCCCGCGGTTAGAGTCTGATCCATTTGCTTGACCAGATTCAATCCCCGTTCGTCCCCGCGAAAGCGGGGACCCACGCTTTTGAGAGCTGGATTCCCGCTTTCGCGGGAATGAGCGGAATTCTCGACTAAGCCCGACCCATTGTGCTTTGCGGAATCCGCTGCCTCCAAGAACCGGCGCACGCAGCCGCCGCTGCGTCGTTACCACGCACAGGCTTGCTATGGCCTCCCGCTTTGCTCAATACTTACTTCAATACTTGAGAACATAGCCCGTGCACCCCGCCACAAGACGGGGGCCGTCAGGAAACCAGCGAGGGGAATAACCATGGAACGTATCTGGCTCAAACAATATCCGGCCGGCGTGCCTGCCGACATCGACGTCAATCAATACCCGTCGCTGGTGGAACTGCTCGAAGAGAGCTTCAAGAAATTCGCCGACCGCAAATCCTTCATCTGCATGGACAAGTCGATCACCTATCGCGAGCTCGACGAAATGTCGGCGGCGATGGGCGCCTATCTGCAAAGCAAGGGCCTGCAGAAGGGCGCGCGCGTCGCCATCATGATGCCGAACGTGCTGCAGAATCCGGTCGCCTCAAGCGCGATCCTGCGCGCCGGCTACACCGTGGTAAACGTCAATCCGCTCTACACCCCGCGCGAGCTTGAGCATCAGCTCAAGGATTCCGGCGCCGAGGCCATCATCATTCTGGAGAACTTCGCCAGCACGCTGGAGAAGGTGATCGCCAAGACCAACGTCAAGCACGTGATCATGGGCACGATGGGCGACCTGCTCGGCTTCAAGGGCGTGATCGTCAATTTCGTCGTGCGCAAGGTCAAGAAGATGGTGCCGGCGTATTCGATCCCGAACGCCGTGCCGTTCAACGACGCGCTGTCGGCCGGACGCAAGCTGAAGCTGAACAAGCCGAAGCTGACCGGCGACGATGTCGCGTTCCTGCAGTACACCGGCGGCACCACCGGCGTGTCGAAGGGCGCAACGCTGCTCCATCGCAACATTCTCGCCAACGTGCTGCAGAACGACGCGTGGCTGCAGCCGGCGTTGAAGAAGCCGCCGCATGTCGACCAGATCTTTATCGTCTGCGCGCTTCCCCTTTACCACATCTTCGCGCTGACCGCGTGCTTCCTGCTCGCGGTGCGGGCCGGCGGCGTCAACCTCCTGATCCCGAATCCGCGCGACATGGCGGGCTTCGTCAAGGAGCTGGCGAAGTATCAAGTCAACAGCTTCCCAGCGGTGAACACGCTCTACAACGGCCTGCTCAACACGCCGGGCTTCGACAAGCTCGACTTCTCCAAGCTGAAGAGCTGCTTCGGCGGCGGCATGGCCGTGCAGAAGCCGGTGGCCGACAAGTGGACGCAGGTGACCGGCGTGGCGCTGTCGGAAGGTTACGGCCTCTCTGAGACCTCGCCGACGCTGACCTGTAATCCCGCAGACACCGACAAGTTCTCCGGCTCGATCGGCATTCCGGTGCCGTCGACCTATATCTCGATCCGCGACGACGACGGCAACGAAGTGCCGCTCGGCGAGCCCGGCGAAATCTGCGCCAAGGGACCACAGGTGATGGCGGGCTACTGGAACCGTCCGGAAGAAACCGCGAAGGTGATGACCGCCGACGGCTTCTTCCGCACCGGTGACATCGGCATCATGTCGCCCGACGGCTACACCAAGATCGTGGACCGCAAGAAGGACATGATCCTGGTCTCGGGCTTCAACGTCTATCCGAACGAAGTCGAGGAAGTGATCGCGAGCCATCCCGGCGTGCTCGAATGCGCAGTGATCGGCGTGCCCGACGCAAAGTCGACCGAAGCGGTGAAGGCCTTCGTGGTGAAGAAGGATCCGAACCTCACCGCGCAGGACGTCATCAAGTTCGCTGCCACCGAGCTGACGGGCTACAAGGTGCCGAAGCACGTCGAGTTCAGGACGGAGCTGCCGAAGACCAACGTCGGCAAGATCCTGCGCCGCGAACTGCGCGACGAGAAGCCGAAAGCCGCCGCTGCGGCGAGTTGATCGGGACTGAAGCAGCAAATTGCTTCCTCATGGTCGTCCCCGCGAAAGCGGGGACCCATACTCCCTGAGCCATCGATCTTGCGCGTGATGCCCGCGCGACTTCTTCTCTGATCAACACCACCAACAATGGTTATGGGTCCCCGCTTTCGCGGGGACGACGTTGATGGTTCATTTTGACGAGCGCATTATCTGCATGACTGATCCCCTCATCTCCCCCGCCGACATCCTCACGTTCTGGCGGAACGCCGGATACGAGCGCTGGTACACCAAGGACGATGCGTTCGATCAGGAACTGCGCGACCGTTTCATGGCGGTTTGGGAAGCGGCCCGCGACGGCAAACTGAGCGCGTGGCAGGACACCGACGAGGGCGCGCTGGCGCTGCTGATCGTGCTCGACCAGTTTCCCCGCAACATGTTCCGCAACGATGCGCGCGCCTTCTCGACCGACGCCCTTGCCCGCGCGGTGGCTACGCGGGCCATTGCGGAAGGCCGCGACCTGCGCACCGATGCGGTCATGCGCGCCTTCATCTATCTGCCGTTCGAGCACTCCGAGGACATGGCGGATCAGGAACGCAGCATCGCGCTGTTCACGCCGCTCGGCGCGGACAGCCTGAAGTGGGCGGTGCTACATGCCGATATTATCCGCAAGTTCGGCCGCTTCCCTCATCGCAACGCTGTGCTAGGACGAACCACAACGCCGGAGGAAGCTGCGTTTCTGAAGGACGGCGGGTTCGCGGGGTAGGTGGGGTAAATCCCATCGTCATTGCGAGGAGCGGAGCGACGAAGCAATCCAGTCTTGCTTGTCGCCTCTGGATTGCTTCGCTTCGCTCGCAATGACGGCCTGCGGCTAGCCCACCCAACCAAATCTTAACGAATCCTTGCTAAGGCGCATCCTGCCCCACGAGCGGGAATCAGGATCGAGTGCCGTGACCGTCATGCCAGCTGATAGCGCGCCTGAAGCGAAGCCCGCGGGCTTGATCGCGCGGCTGCGCGGCGTGCTCACTGGCACCTCAGAGGCCTCGCTGACCAAGCGGCTCGCCGGCACCGTCTTTCTCATTCGCGTGCTGAGCGCAGGCCTCGCCTATTTCTCGCAGGTGTTGCTCGCGCGATGGATGGGCGGCTCGGACTACGGCGTCTACGTCTATGTCTGGACCTGGGTGCTGTTGCTCGGCAGCGTGCTCGATTTCGGCATCGCCGTGTCTGCGCAGAAAATCATTCCCGAATACCGCGCCAGCGGAGAACTCTCATTGCTGCGCGGCTTTCTGTCGGGCAGCCGCTGGATCACGTTGGCGGCGTCCACCGCGATCGCGCTGGCGCTGGCCGCACTGGTGAAACTCCTGTCGCCGTGGATCGATGCGAACACGGTGAGTCCGCTCTATATCGGCTGCCTCACCCTGCCCGCCTTCGTGGTCGCGAACACACAGGACGGCCTCGCGCGCTCTCATGACTGGATGCGCCTCGGCCTGATGCCGCAGTTCATCGTACGGCAGACGCTGATCATCGGGTTCACCGCCGGCGCCGTCGTGCTCGGCATGAACCTCGGCGCGACTGCCGCGATGATCGCCAGCGCCGCGGCGGTGTGGATCGCGATGCTCGGCCAGTTGATCGTTCTCAACCGCCGCCTGAATGCGAGCGTCGATCCGGGTCCGAAGACCTACGATTTCCGGAACTGGCTGAAGGTATCGCTGCCGATCATGATGGTCGAGGGCTTCTACCTGCTGCTGTCCTACACCGACGTGCTGGTGCTGCAGCAGTTCCGCTCATCGGAAGAAGTCGGCGTCTACTTCGCCGTGGTCAAGACGCTGGCGCTGGTATCGTTCATTCACTACGCGATGTCGGCCACCACCGCGCATCGCTTCAGCGAGTATCATGCCTCCGGCGACAAGGAGCGGCTGTCGGCCTACATCGCCCACGCGATCAAGTGGACGTTCTGGCCGTCGGTCGCGGCGACCGCGGTGCTGCTGGCGCTGGGCAAACCGCTGCTGTGGCTGTTCGGCCCGCAGTTCACCGCCGGCTACGGCATCATGTTCGTCGCGGCGATCGGCCTGATCGTGCGCTCCGCCATCGGCCCGGTGGAACGGCTGCTCAACATGCTGGGTCACCAGAACATGTGCGCGCTAGCTTATGCGCTGGCGTTCCTGGTCAACCTCGTGCTGTGCGTATTGCTGGTGCCGAAGTTCGGCGGCTACGGTGCCGCCGCCGCAACCTCGATCGCGCTGGTGTTCGAGACGATCCTGCTGTTCTGGATCACCCGACGCCGTCTCGGCTTTCACGTGCTGGCGTTCGGAAGGCGCCGGGATTAATCCCTCATCTCGTCATTGCGAGGAGCACTTGCGACGAAGCAATCCAGCTTGTTGCTCTGGATTGCTTCGCTTCGCTCGCAATGACGAAAATTACGCCGCCGTCCAGCCGCCATCGATCGACAGGTTCGCGCCGGTGATCTGTGCGGCATCGTCGCCGCACAGGAACAACGCGAAGGCCGCGACCTGCTCGGAGGTAACGAATTCCTTGGTCGGCTGCGCCTGCAGCAGGACATCGTTGATGACCTGCTCTTTCGTGAGGTTGCGCGCCTTCATAGTGTCGGGAATCTGCTTTTCCACCAGCGGGGTCCAGACGTAACCCGGCGAGATGCAATTGCAGGTGATCTTGTGGGTTGCCAGTTCAAGCGCCACCGTCTTGGTCAGGCCCGCAATGCCGTGCTTGGCGGACACGTAAGCCGACTTGAAAGGCGATGCGACCAGTGAATGCGCCGACGCCGTGTTGATGATGCGGCCCCAGCCGCGCTTCTTCATGCCGGGCACCGCGGCGCGAATGGCGTGGAATGCCGAGGACAGGTTGATCGCGATGATGGCGTCCCATTTCTCGAGCGGAAACTCCTCGACCGGCGACACGAACTGGATGCCGGCATTGTTCACAAGGACATCGACCGAGCCGAAGGTCTTTTCGCCGAGTTCGATCATGCCGGCGATTTCCGCGGGCTTGGCCATGTCGGCCGGCGAATAGGCGGCCTTAACGCCAAAATCCTTCTCGATGGCCGCGCGCTCCTTCTCGATGTCGGCCGGCGTGCCGAAGCCGTTGAGCACGACATTGGCGCCTGCGCCTGCGAAGGCCCGCGCATAGGCGAGACCAATGCCGCTCGTCGAGCCCGTGACCACCGCCGTCTTGCCGGAAAGAGTACCCATTATTCGCTCCTGTTCACTTCTTGATAGTCAGCAACTCATTGTCGCAAAGATCGTAGGTCACCATGGACTCGCCGGATTGCGGCCGGTTCAGCCATTCCCGATG
Organism: Afipia massiliensis; assembly: GCF_001006325.2. Lineage (NCBI taxonomy): Bacteria > Pseudomonadati > Pseudomonadota > Alphaproteobacteria > Hyphomicrobiales > Nitrobacteraceae > Afipia > Afipia massiliensis. The sequence continues at coordinate 887,026 of NZ_LBIA02000001.1, forward strand.
ACTCATGGAGGTGTAAACATCGCGCTCGCCCGCGGCCCAGTGCTCGACCATTCCGAGCCGGGAAAAATCGTAATCCTTCGACGAGGCTTCGTGCGTCTTGCTGCGGTAGATCAGATGAACCACCGTGACGGTGTTTTCCTTCGCCGCTTCATTGAGCGTGGCGACCAGCGGATCGCCCTTGAAGCTGTCCGGAAGCTTGGCGATCAGTTCGCGCACCGCCTTCTTGGCGTCGTGAACCTTCTTCGCCTTGTCGGTGTTCATGCGGGTGCGGCTGGAATAGCGGATGTCCTTCTCGCGCTCGGCCGCCTCGGCCAGCGTCTGCGGCAGCGGGCCGCGCGCACTGAACAGATCGACCTGAAAGATCAGCAGATCGCGGGCCGTCTCGGCATCCAGCACATAGTCCAGCGGCGTGTTGGACGCGACGCCGCCGTCCCAATAGTGGTCGCCCTCGATCTCGATGGACGGAAAGCCCGGCGGCAGCGCACCGGACGCCATGATGTGCTCCGGCCCGATCTTCTTGCCCATCTTCCTGAACGCGACATTGTCGAAATATCTGAAATTGCCGCTGGTGACGCTGACCGCGCCAACGCTCAGGCGGATCTTTGCCTCGTTGATCAGATCGAAGTCGACCAGCCGCTCCAGCGTCGCGCGCAGTGGCGTAGTGTCGTAGTAGCTCTGCGATTGCGGGCTGCCCGGAGGCCACAGCAGCGCGGGCGGGACGCGAGGCGTAAAGAAACCGGGAACGCCGAAGGTCGCGATCAGCGCAGCGCTGGTCTCGTTGAAAACCGAGCGTGCATGATCGCCTTGCACGAACGGGCTCCAGGGCCGCGGCGAGGCCGACGACACCATTTCCCAGAATTCCTTGAGTTTGCCGACGCGCTTCTCCCGCGGATTGCCGGCGATGATCGCGGCGTTGATCGCGCCGATCGAAATGCCTGCGATCCATTCAGGTTCGAAATCGTGATGGCAAAGCGCCTGATAGGCCCCGGCCTGATAGGAGCCGAGCGCGCCGCCGCCTTGCAGCACCAGCACGCGCTGGGCCTGCGCGGGAATCGTGGCAGCGGGTTTATCGGGGGAACGTTGATCCATAAGCCATCACTGAACTAGTGTCCCGTATCCGAGGTTCGCTTCGCTTTGCAGCGCTCTCCGAGCGAACCTCGGATACGAACGGACACTAGCAAACTATAATTCTAGTGATCCTTTGGTTCTGACATTCGTAAAAGCGCCCGCGAAGGATATGATACGAATGTCAGAACCGGATCACTAGCATCGTGGAACCGATGCTGCAGTACGGTGGCCTCTGTTCGCAGCCGCGTCAATTGGCCAAAACGAGGGGAACGTCACAGAAGATTTATCTGGAATCCGGTGCGGCAAGGATCAGCGTCCAGAACACCTTGTATTTGGTATTCGGAACATAGGTCGCGGCGATGCCCATTTTTGTGACACCGCTTGTCAGCATATTGGCCTTATGGGGCGGCGAATCCCGCCAGCCCGAGAAGGCTTCCGCCAGGGTGTGATAACCGGCCGATACGTTTTCGACCGCCTTGGTGGCGTCGAAGCCCGAGGCCTTGATGCGCTTGTCGAGGGTACCGGCGACATTGTGGTCGAGCTTGTTGCGAGCGCCCATCGCCTGCGACTGGGTCTCTGCCGCCTTCATCAGCAGCGGATCGACCTGGACCGCGCCGAGGCCGTTGTTCTGCCGGTAGCCGGAGATCATCGAGGCCGCGACGTTGGGGTCGAGCTTCGCACCGGCACTGGCCATGCTGAGATAGAATGCCGGCTGCTCGGTGGACGTGTCGCCGCCCGTCCCACAGCCGCTCAAAATCGTCAGCGCCAGAATGGCCCCCGCCACGCGTATCATATGATTCCCCAACCCCTAGTGTCCTGAATCCGAAGTTCGCCGCCTTTCCAGCGCACTCCGTAGCGAACTTCGGATTCAAAAGGACACTAGCAAATTATAATTCTAGTGTGGTTTTGGTTCGCAAGTCCGCAAATGGACGTGCTGAGAAAATGTTGCGGACTTGCGAACCACCACACTAGTCGGCGTTTGTTGCACACCAACAGTGGCTGAAAGGTGAACGGGGAAGGGATTGGTTTCGGCAAGGAACCACATGTCCGGTCGTCCCCGCGAAAGCGGGGACCCAGTCTTTTTGAAGAGCTGGATTCCCGCTTTCGCGGGAATGAGCGGAGAGGATCGTACCCTTAGCGATGAAGGAAGCGCCCCTCACCCGGATCGCAAGAGCGATCCGACCTCTCCCCGTAAGAACGGGAGAGAGGTAAGCAAGATCAGGAGGCCGCCGGAAACAGCCGGTAGCGCCGAGGCTGCAGGCTGACCACGTCGCCGGGCTTGAGATCGCGGTCGCGCGGCGCGTCGATCTCGATCAGGGTCTCGTTGGCGCCGTTATGCAGCACCACGTCGGCGCGCTGGGTCGGCCCGAACGCACGCACGTGCTTGACGTCGCCCTCGAAGATGCCGCTGCCGTTCGGCACGATCGAAACATCATGGCGGCGGATGAAGAGGTTCGACGGACCCGACGCCGCATCGCGCGGCTCGAGGTTCAGCACCTTGTCGCCGAGCCGGACCTTGCCGTCCGACACCTGCACCGGCAGCACGATGGATTCGCCGATGAAGCCGTGAACGAACGCCGTCGCCGGATTGTCGTACACATCACCGGGCGTGCCGATCTGCTCGATCTTGCCCTTGTCCATCACCACCACGCGGTTGGCGACTTCCAGCGCTTCTTCCTGATCGTGGGTCACGAAGATCGAGGTGACATGAATCTCGTCGTGAAGCTGACGCAACCAGCGGCGCAGTTCCTTGCGCACCTTGGCATCTAACGCGCCGAACGGCTCGTCCAGCAGCAGAATGCGCGGCTCGATGGCGAGCGCGCGCGCAAGCGCGATGCGCTGACGCTGGCCGCCGGACAACTGGCTCGGATAGCGGTCCGCCAGCCAGTCGAGTTGCACCAGATCGAGCAGTTCCTTCACCCTCTTCCGAATATGTACCTCGTCCTTGCGGATGGCGCGCGGCTGCACCCGCAGGCCGAAGGCGACGTTCTCGAACACGCTCATGTGCCGGAACAGCGCGTAATGCTGGAACACGAAGCCGACGTGACGCTCGCCGGCGCCGCGCGACAGCGCATCTTCGCCGTCGAAGATCACCGAGCCTTCGTCGGGCCAGTCGAGGCCGGCGATAATGCGCAGCAGCGACGTCTTGCCCGATCCCGACGGCCCGAGCAGCGCCACCAGCTCGCCGGTGGCGACCTTGAGATCGACATTGTCGAGCGCGGCAAAGGTGCCGAACTTTTTCACGATGTTGCGGACTTCAATCGTCACTTGCGGTCTGTCCTTCTTCGAGATGGCTTTCGAGGACCGTTTTCACGATCAGCGTGACGAGCGCCAGGAAAGCGAGCAACGACGCGATCGCGAACGAAGCCACAAACTGGTACTCATTGTACAGGATTTCGACGAGCAGCGGCATGGTGTTGGTTTCGCCGCGGATGTGGCCGGAGACCACGGAAACCGCGCCGAATTCGCCCATGGCGCGGGCGTTGCACAGCAGCACGCCGTACAGGATACCCCATTTGATATTGGGGATGGTCACGCGCAGGAAGGTGCGCAGCCCGGACGCGCCGAGCGAAATCGCCGCCTCTTCCTCCTGGGTGCCCTGCTCCTGCATCAGCGGGATCAACTCGCGCGCCACGAACGGGAACGTCACGAACGTGGTCGCCAGCGCGATGCCGGGCACCGCGAACAGGATCTGCACGTTGTGTTCCATCAGCCAGGCGCCGAAATAACCCTGGGCGCCGAACAGCAGCACGAACACCAGGCCCGAAATCACCGGGCTGACCGAGAACGGCAGATCGATCAGCGTGATCAGAAACACCTTGCCGCGAAACTCGAACTTCGCGATGGCCCATGCGGCGATCACCCCGAAGACCAGGTTGAGCCCCACCGATATCGCGGCGACGGTCAGCGTCAGCCGGATCGCGGAGAGCGCTTCCGGGTCCGACAGCGCCGCGAGATATGCGCCGATCCCTTTCGAGAACGCCTCGGTGAACACCACGACCAGCGGCAGCACCACGAAGATGGTCAGGAAGGTAATCGCAATGGTGATGAGGGTCCATCGCACCAAAAAAGGCTCGGTGCGAATCTCGTGCGCCGACGGCGTTGCGGGTCTGTTGATCACCATGATCGTTGCCGCCTAGACCGCAACCGAAACGCCGCGCGTCTGCGCCCAGCGTTGAATGCGGTTGATGGTGAAGATGATAAGGAATGAGACGATCAGCATGATCACGGCAATCGCGGTGGCGTCCGCATAACGGAATTCCGACAGCCGGATCACGATCAGCAGCGGCGCGATTTCCGACACGTTCGGCAGGTTTCCGGCAATGAAGATCACCGAACCGTATTCGCCGACGGCGCGCGCAAACGCCAGCGCAAAGCCGGTCAGGATCGCAGGCGTCAGGCTCGGCAGGATCACGCGCCGGATGATATCCCAGCGCGACGCGCCGAGCGATGCCGCCGCCTCCTCGACCTCGATTTCGAGATCGATCAACACCGGCTGCACCGTGCGCACCACGAACGGAAACCCGATGAAGATCATCGCCACGAAAATGCCGATCGGCGTGAAGGCGACCTTGATTCCCATCTCAGCCAGCGGCGCGCCGAGCCAGCCCTTTTGCGCGAACAGCGCGGTCAGCGCGACGCCGGCCACGGCGGTCGGCAGCGCGAACGGAATATCCACGATAGCGTCGAAGATCCGGCGGCCGGGAAAGCGATAGCGCACCAGCACCCAGACGATGATCATGCCCATCACGAGATTGACGAGCGCGGCCAGGAACGCGAGGCCAAACGAAATCCTCAGCGCATTGAGGGTGCGGCGCGCGGTGAGAATGCCCCAGAACTGATCGAGCGACAGTTCGAATGTCTTGAGAAAGAGACCCGCGAGCGGAATGAGGACAATAATGGATAGCCATGTGAGCGTCAGCCCCATGGTGAGGCCAAAACCCGGCAATGCCCGTCGTCGTCCCGTTCCTCCGCTCACGATGCCCCCATCATTCCGCGTTCAGATCAGTTCTTGTAGATCTGATCAAAAACGCCGCCCTCGGCGAAGTGTTCCTTTTGCGCCTTGGTCCAGCCGCCGAACACGTCGTCGATGGTGAAAAGGTTAACCTTTGCAAAGGAGTCCGCATACTTCTCGCCGACCGCGGCATCGCGCGGGCGATAGAAATTCCGCGCCGCGATTTCCTGGCCTTCCTTGGTGTACCAGTATTTCAGGTAAGCTTCAGCGGCGGCACGGGTGCCTTTCCTGTCGGCCACCGTATCCACCAGCGCAATCGGCGGCTCGGCCAGGATCGACAGCGGCGGCGCCACGATCTCAAACTTGTCCTTGCCGAATTCCTTCACCGCAAGGAAGGCTTCGTTCTCCCAGGCCAGCAGCACGTCGCCGACGCCCCGTTCAACGAACGTCACGGTTGAGCCGCGCGCGCCCGTATCGAGCACCGGCACATTCTTGAAGACGTCGCCGACAAACTTCCTTGCCTTGTCCTCGCCGCCGTACTTCTTCAGCGCGTAGCCCCACGCCGCGAGATAATTCCAGCGCGCGCCGCCCGACGTCTTGGGATTCGGCGTGATGACCTGCACGCCGCTCTTCACCAGATCGTCCCAGTCCTTGATGCCCTTGGGGTTGCCCTTGCGCACGAGGAACACGATGGTCGAGGTATAGGGCGACGCATTCTGCGGAAGCTTTGCCTGCCAGTCCTTCGCGATCAGGTTCTTGCCCGCGATCGCGTCGATGTCATAGGCGAGCGCCAGCGTCACCACGTCGGCTTTCAAACCATCGATCACCGAGCGCGCCTGCGAACCCGATCCGCCATGCGACTGCTTGATCTCGATGCTCTTGCCGGTTTCCTTCTGGTACGCGGCGGAGAACGCCTTGTTGAAATCGGAGTACAGCTCGCGCGTCGGATCGTACGACACGTTCAGCAGCGACACATCCGCGGCAAGCGCAGAACCGGCCCAGATCAAACTTCCGGCCACCAGGAGACGGGCGATAACAGGATTGGGGCGAACCATTTCAAGCTCCATTCGAACTGACGGCATCATCGCCATCAGGGAAGGCGTGAAACTCTGGAAATCGCGTGGTTATGTCAACGAAACCGGATTTCATTCTTAGCAAGCTTGCTGGACAAACGTTCCAAGAAATCGCGATTTTCAAGAAGGCAAAATTTTAAGAGGTTTTGGTGACGTGAATACCGCACTCCGTCTTGCCTCTGTCGCGCCAACGGCCCGCGCGCGGATCCTCGCCGGGGAGCGTGCGGCTGGTGCAAGGCATACACCCGATCGAGCTGAATCCGGATGCGACCAATGGATGCGGCGGAAGATCCATGGCCGCATACAGCGCTTTCAACTCGTCCTGCAACACATTGGCGAGCGGATTGAATTTCAGCCGCGCACCATCGGCTTCGACGACAGGAATTGCGGCGCGGTCGCCGCCCTGAAACCGCTTGCGGCCGTTGATCCAGCCGTCGAACGACGACAGTGCACGCGCCAGCGGTTCCACCTTGCGAATGAAGCAGCACTGATCCGGATTCGAAAACCACAGATCGCGATCCTTGTCCTCGCGCGCGAGCGTATCGCTCAGCGGATGAATCGTGCGCACATCGGTCAATCCGAGAAGTTTGGTCAGCGTGTCGCGATAGGCCAGCGTTTCCTCGAACAGCCAGCCGGTATCGAGAAACACCACCGGAATCGCCGGATCGACATCGGCTGCAATCTTCAGCAACGCCGCGGATTCCGTGCCGAACGACGACACCACGGCGAGCCTGTCACGGCCAACCTGCCGTACCGCAGCGGCGATGATTTCCGCCGGCGACGCCTTGGCGAGCGCGCGATCAAGCTCAGCGGCCTCCGCAACGATCAGCGATGACGAAGGGGCAGCAGGAGCCTGCGACAGGAACGACGGTGCAGCGGTCGTCATGAGCGCACTCCTTCCGGCAGATGCATCAGCCGGCGGTGAAACGCGGTGATGCGGCCGTCGCCGGTCGGCTGATAGAACACCGAATAGCGCTTCGCGACATTGGCGAAGGCGTCGGCGTCGCTCTGCTTCTTGACCTCAAAAGCATCAAACCCGGCGCGCAGCATGAACACGAACTGGTCGCGCAGCACCTGACCGATGGCGCGCAACTCGCCCCGAAACTTGAAACGCTCACGCAGCAGCCGCGCCTGGGTGTAGGCACGCCCGTCCCGGAACACCGGAAACACCAGCGCCACCGCCGCCAGTCTGTCGAGATGCGGCAGCAGATCGTCGACGTCGCGGTTGTTCGGCCAGATCACGCCGGTCTTGTCCTTGCGCGACAGCGCAGCCTCGGGATCGGCAAGAAACCGCTCGGCCGTGATCAGCACCGCGCCGTCAGCGGGAAGCTCCGCGTCGTCGGCCAGATGCACGTAGTCGTCGGCGACGACGGTGTTGCCCTTAACGAGTGGCATAGACCCGCTCCTTGAAAGGCTCGACGCCGAGACGCTTCACCGCATCGACGAACAGTTCATCGGGACGCTGGCGCAGCGCCAGATAGGCCTCGACGATATCTTCGATCACATCGGCAACCTGATCGAACGGCACCGCAGGGCCGACGAGATGGCCGAGCACGGCATTCTCGTCGGCGCGGCCGCCGATGGTGATCTGGTAAAATTCCTCGCCGTTCTTCTCGACGCCGAGAATACCGATATGGCCGACGTGATGATGGCCGCAAGCATTGATGCAGCCGGAGATATTGACGTGCAGCCGGCCTATCAGGTTGGCGGTGTCGTGATTGGCGAACCGCCGGGTGATTTCCTGCGCGATCGGGATCGAGCGCGCATTTGCCAGCGAGCAGTAATCGAGGCCGGGGCATGCGATGATGTCGGTGACCAGATTGACGTTCGGCGTCGCGACGCCGATCTTGTCGAGCGCGCGCCACAGCGCCGGCAGGTCGCGCCTGGCGACATGCGGCAGCGCCAGATTCTGTTCGTGACCGACGCGGATTTCGCCGAACGAATACTTCTCAGCCAGATCGGCAATCTCGTCCATCTGCTCGGCGGTGGCGTCGCCCGGAGGACCGCCGACCGGCTTGAGCGACAACGTCACGATGCCGTAGCCCGGCGCCTTGTGTGCAGCGACGGAGTTCTTGTACCAGGCCTCGAAATTCGGATTCTGCAGCGCCTTTTTCAGTTCATCCGGCGTATCCGAAAGCTTTTCGTACTTGGGATAGAAGAAGCGCGAGCGGATGTCTTCGACCTCGGCGGCGTCGAGCGCCAGCGCGCCGTCGCGCATCTGCACCCACTCCTCCTCGACCTCCTGCTTGAACTTCTCGATGCCAAGCTCGTGCACCAGGATCTTGATGCGCGCCTTGTAGATGTTGTCGCGGCGGCCGTACTGATTGTAGACGCGCAGGATCGCCTCGACATAGCTCAGGATGTCGCGGTGGCTGACGAATTCGTTGATGGTCTTGGCGATGAACGGGGTGCGGCCAAGACCGCCGCCGACCAGAACCTCGAAGCCGCTTTCGCCCGCCGCGTTCCGGTGAATGCGCAGGCCGATATCGTGAACCTTGATGGCGGCGCGGTCGTGATCGGACGCAGTGATCGCGAACTTGAACTTGCGCGGCAGGAACGAGAATTCCGGATGCAGCGTCGAATACTGGCGCAGGATTTCCGCCCAGATGCGCGGGTCCTCGACTTCGCCCGGCGCGACACCGGCCCACTGGTCGGAGGTGACGTTGCGGATGCAATTGCCTGAGGTCTGCATGCCGTGAATGCCGACCTTGGCGAGATCAGCCAGCGCGTCGGGCAATTCGGCCAGCTTGATCCAGTTGTACTGGATGTTCTGCCGGGTGGTGAAGTGGCCGTAACCGCGGTCGTACTTGCGCGCGACATGCGCCAGCGCCCGCAGCTGCTTCGACGACAGGGTGCCGTAGGGGATCGCGATCCGCAGCATGTAGGCATGCAGTTGCAGATAGACGCCGTTCATCAGCCGCAGCGACTTGAATTCGTCCTCGGTTAGCTCGCCGGACAACCGGCGCGCGACCTGATCGCGAAACTCCGACACACGTTCGTTGACGATGGTCCGGTCGAGTTCGTCGTAAGCATACATAACGATTGCCTTGAAGGTGTCGCGGCTCAGGCCGAGACGAGAAGATCGATGGTGACGCCCTGCTGGCGGATTTTCTCGCGCAGGTTGCCGGGCCGGATGCCATCCTCGCCGATCTCCACCGGCGCGATGTAGGCGCCGACCGCGCCGATATCATCGGCGACCGACTCCGCGAGCAGCGCGCGTGCGTCGTCGGCGGTCCGCACGATGGCGGCGTCGGACAGTCTGTCCGACCATCGATGCGCGGGCGTCCGGTAAATCACCGCGCCGTCGCCGGTGCGGTTGGCCGTGACAATGGAGGGACCGGTGATCTTGATTTTCTGTTGCAGAGGTGAGGTCATTCGGCAGCCATCAATAGGTCAGAGATGAGGTCATCGGGGGTTGCTTGCAGATTTCCATTCCGCCATGGAGCGGAGCGGGAAACGACGTCGCCAATGATCAGGATTGCGGGACCGGGCTTCACCTGATCGGCGAGTGACGGCAGATCGCGGAGCTTGCCGACCACGGCCTTTGAATCCGGCCGCGTCACCCGCGCGAACACGCCGACCGGCGTATCGGGCGAGCGTCCCGCTTTGAGCAGGCCTGCACGAATGGTCGGCGCCGCCGTCATGCCCATGTAGACAACGACGGTCATTTTGGTGTCGGTCAGCGCGGACCAGTCGACATTGCCGGCATCTTCCGCCTTGTGTGCGGTGAGGAAAGTGATGCGCAGCGCCTCCTGACGATAGGTCAGCGGCACTTCGGATTCTGCGGCGGCACCGAGCCCGGCGGTGATGCCTGGAATGACGGCATAAGCGACGCCCGCCGCGCGCAGCGCCGCGATTTCCTCGCCGCCGCGCCCGAAGATGAAAGGATCGCCGCCCTTCAGCCGCACCGCGCGTTTACCGGACTGTGCAGCCTCGATCAGCAGGCGATGAATCTTGTCCTGGCCGATGCCGGGTTTGCCGACACGTCGGCCGACCGGCACCCGCGCGGCGTCACGGCGCGCGCGGTCGAGAATTTCAGGCGATACAAGATCATCGTAGAAAACGACGTCGGCGTCTTGCAGCGCGCGCAGCGCCTTGACGGTGAGCAGATCGGGATCGCCCGGCCCTGCGCCGACCAGCGTGACGATGCCCTCGCCGCCGCTTGCCGCAAACGCCACCGGATCATGAATCGATGTCAGCTTGCGCTCGGCGTCGTCAACGCGCCCGGCCAGAACGTCCGCGCCGATCGGGCCGTCGATCACACGCTCCCAGAACAGCCGGCGCATCGCCACTTCGGGAAGCTTCGCCTTGATGGCGTCGCGCCAGCGCCCGGCGAACGATGCGAGATCGCCGATGCGCGCCGGCAGCAGTGTTTCGATCCGTTCGCGGACACGGCGCGCAACCACAGGCGAAGCACCACCGGTGCCAACTGCAACGACCACATCGCCGCGATCGACGATGGCCGGGAAGATGAAAGTCGAATGCGCGACCTCGTCCATCACGTTGACGGGAATGCCGCGCGCACGCGCGCGCGCCGCCATGGCGTGACCGGTCTCACCGGCGCCTGCGCACAGAATTGCAATGACGTTGGAAAGATCGGCGGTGAGCGGATCGCCGTCAGCGCGTTCGACGCGCGCGGCTGACGCAGCATCAAGCCGCGAGAGATCGTGTTGGCCATCGGTGGCGAACCATCGCACGCGCGCATCCGCCGCCAGCAGCAGGCGCAATTTGGCCTGCGCAAGCTCGCCCTCGCCGACCAGAACGACTGGTCCAGCTTGCAGATCAAGGAATACCGGCAAAAACCGCATGCGAAACTCCGCTTCCCCATTTACAGGGTTGACTGAAATTATTTTCTATTTATGTATCTTGCAAGCGGCATAAAGAGAAAATTATTTCTTCTACGCTGCGATGCAAAATTGGAATTTAGTACCACAAACGCAGCGCAAAAGAGATGCTTCTTCTCGAGCCCCATCCGGATGGCGATCAGCCCCGTCTGAGTGCCGCTGCATCTTTCCCAAGCAAAGGCCTGCGGGCGCAGCCCGCGCCCGTGACGGAGTAATTCCATGGCGAATTCCTTGGCGACCTCTTTGGCAAACTCTCCGGCGTCCAACTCGCCCGCATCCAAGTCTGCCGCACCGTTGATATCGTCCGTGCCTTCAATGGATCATCTCGACGAGCTCGAAGCGCAGAGCATCTACATTTTCCGCGAGGCCTTCGCCCGTCTGAAAAAGCTCGCGCTGCTCTGGTCGCTCGGCAAAGATTCCAACGTGATGATCTGGCTGGCGCGCAAGGCGTTCTTCGGCAAGGTGCCGTTCCCCGCGCTGCACGTCGACACCCAAAAGAAATTTCCCGAGATGTATGCCTTCCGCGATCAGTACGCGAAGGAATGGGGTCTCGATCTGAAAGTCGATTTCTGCCCGCCGATCGAGGAGATCGATCCGACGCTGCCGCCCGCCGCACGCTCGGCCGCGCGCAAGACGGAAGGCCTGAAGCTCGCACTCGCCAAATATGGCTTCGACGGATTGATCGCCGGCATCCGCCGCGACGAGGAAGCCACCCGCGCGAAAGAGCGCGTGTTCTCGCCGCGCGGGCTTGAGGGCGGCTGGGACGTGCGCGATCAGCCACCGGAATTCTGGGATCACTTCAACGCGTCGCCGCCGCAAGGCGCGCATCTGCGCATCCATCCGATCCTGCATTGGACCGAGGAAGACATCTGGGCTTACACCCAGCGCGAAAACATTCCGATCATCCCGCTCTACCTGTCGAACAACGGCAAGCGCTACCGCTCGCTGGGCGATCAGGACATTACCAACCCGGTCGTATCGAACGCCTCGAACATCGATGAAATCCTGACCGAACTGAAGGGCACGAAAGTGCCGGAGCGCGCCGGCCGCGCGCTCGACCATGAAACCGAAGATGCCTTCGAGCGGCTTCGTGTCGCCGGCTACCTCTGACGCGGAATGAGCGCCCTCATGAACATCGCTGTCACCAAGGCTTCCCTCGCACCTGCACCGAACGGCGTGACCACCCGCCCGCAGGTCCGCATCGTCATCGTCGGCCATGTCGATCACGGCAAGTCCACGCTGGTCGGCCGCCTGCTGCATGAAACCGGCAGTCTCCCGGACGGCAAGCTGGAAATGCTGCAGGCCGTCAGCGCGCGGCGCGGCATGCCGTTCGAATGGTCGTTTCTTCTGGACGCATTGCAGACCGAGCGCGACCAGGGCATCACCATCGACACCACGCAGATCCGCTTCCGCACGCCCTCGCGCGACGTCGTTCTGATCGATGCGCCGGGCCATGCCGAATTCCTGCGCAACATGATCACCGGCGCATCGCAGGCCGACGGCGCCATTCTCATTATCGATGCGCTGGAAGGCGTGCGCGACCAGACCCGGCGCCACGGCTATCTGCTGCATCTGCTCGGCGTCAAACAGGTCGCCGTCGTGGTCAACAAGATGGACCGCGTCGACTACAGCGCGGCCCGCTTCAAGGAGATCAGCAACGAGATTTCAGCGCATCTCACCAGCCTCGGCGTTACGCCCACCGCCATCGTGCCGATTTCGGCGCGCGACGGCGACGGTGTCACGGAGCGCACCGCCAACATCAACTGGTACGATGGCCCGACCGTGGTCGAGGCCATCGACGGCCTGACCCCGGCGCGCGCGCTGGACGAACTGGCGCTGCGTCTCCCCGTGCAGGCGATCTACAAGTTCGACGACCGCCGCATCGTCGCGGGCCGCGTCGAATCCGGCGACATCGGCACCGGCGACGAAATCGTCATCATGCCCACCGGCAAGGTCGCCAAGGTGAAATCTGTCGAGAGCTGGCCGCAGACACCGGTTTTCGGACGGCAAGGCGCCGGCCGCTCGGTCGGCATCACGCTCGATCGTGAACTGTTTCTGGAACGCGGCGATGTGATCGCCCACGTCAAGGCTGCGCCGCGCGACACCCGCCGTCTGCGCGCCCGCATCTTCTGGCTGCACGACGCCCCTTTGAAGGCCGGTGCATCGGTTCTGGTGCGGCTCGGCACCATGGAAACCCGCGCTTCGATCGTCGCCATCGATAAGGCGGTCGATCCCGGCGAACTCGCGAGCATCGAAACATCCTCCATCGGACGCAATCATGTCGGCGAGATCGACATCTCGCTGGCGAATCCTGTCGCCGCCGATCCCTACACCGACAATCCGCGCACCGGACGCCTCGTGATCGAGGTCAATGGCCGCATCGCCGGCGGTGGCCTCGTGCTGAGCGTCGATTCCGGACAGCGCGCCATTCCCGTCGACATCGTGCCGGTCGAATCCGCGCTACGCCCGGAAGAGCGCTCGGCGCGGTACGGACACGGCGGCGCGGTGGTCTGGCTGACCGGCCTGCCCGGCTCCGGCAAATCCACGTTGGCGCGCGCGCTTGAGCGCAAGCTGTTCAGCCGCGGCGGCTCGCCGCTGCTGCTCGACGGCGACACCTTGCGCGCAGGTCTCAACGGCGACCTCGGCTTCTCGCCGAAGGACCGTGCCGAAAATATCCGCCGCCTGGCTGAGATGGCGACGCATCTCGCGCGCAACGGCCATATCGCCATCGTCGCGGCCGTCTCGCCCGCCAGCGATGACCGCGCGCAGGCGCGGCGCATCGCCGACAATCTGTTCCGCGAAGTCTATGTGGCGACCCCGGCCGCGGTTTGCGAAAGCCGCGATCCGAAGGGCCACTACGCCAAGGCGCGCGCCGGAAACCTGCCGAGCTTTACCGGCATCGCCAACGACTATCAGCCGCCGGCCAATGCCGAACTGACCATCGACACCTCGACACGTTCGGTCACTGAGGCCGCCGACGAGATCGAGCGATTGCTGGCGGGAACAGGCGTGCTGTTCGGCGAACTGAACGATCTCGCGGCGAACATCTAAATCCAAATCGATTTACAGGAGAGATACCTTGCGCAAGATTCTCATCGCTCTCGCCGCCAGCGTCAGCATCGCCTCATCCGCGCAGGCGCAAACGCCGAACACGCTTCTGAACGTCTCCTACGACATCGCCCGCGAACTCTATGCGGCGATCAACGTCGAGTTCGCCAAGCAGTGGAAGGCCAAGACCGGCCAGGACGTGACCATCAACCAGTCGCACAATGGCTCCACGCGTCAGGCCCGCGCCATCCTCGAAGGACTCGAGGCCGACGTCGTGACCTTCAATCAGGTGCCGGACGTGCAGGTGCTGCACGACAAGGGCAAGCTCATTCCGGCCGACTGGCAGAAGCGGCTGCCGAACAATTCCTCGCCGTATTATTCGCTGCCCGCATTCCTCGTGCGCGCGGGCAACCCGAAGAACATCAAGGACTGGGACGATCTGGTGAAGCCCGGCGTGCAGGTGATCTTCCCGAATCCGAAGACCTCGGGCAATGCCAAGTACACTTATCTGGCCGCCTACGCCTTCGCCAAGAGCAAGTACGACAGCGCCGAGAAGGCCGATGAATTCGTCAAGAAGCTGTTCGGCAATGTGCCGGTGTTTGATACCGGCGGCCGCGCCGCGACCACGACCTTCGTCGAACGCCAGACCGGCGACGTGCTGATTACGTTTGAAGCCGAAACCAACGGGATTCGCGACATTGCCGGTGCCGACAAGTATCAGGTCATCGTGCCGTCGCAGAGCCTGCTGGCTGAATTTCCGGTGGCCGTGATCGACAAGTTCGCCGACAAGCACGGCACGCAGGCGCTCGCCAAGGCCTATCTGGAATTTCTGTACACGCCGGACGGACAGACCATTCTGGCCAAGCAGTACAACCGCGTGAACGACAAGACGGTCGCGGAGAAATTCAAGGACAAGTTCCCGGCAGTGAAGCTCGTCACCATCGAGAAGGAATTCGGCGGCTGGGACAAGGTCAACGCCGAGCACCTCAATCCCGGCGCGAAACTCGACCAGCTGTTCGGCGGCGCGAACAGGTAAGCGACCGTTTCGTCATTGCGAGCGAAGCGAAGCAATCCAGAGCACAAGAACTGGATTGCTTCGTCGCTTCGCTTCTCGCAATGACGAATCCTTATTTTCGTTTCAGAAGTGGATGATTTGAATTGCGGCGCCGGGTCATCCCAGGTTTCGGACTGGCATTGGGAACAACCGTTCTCTATCTCGGGGCGATCGTGCTGCTGCCGTTGTGCGCGCTGCTGCTGAAAGCCTCGGGGATCGGACTGACGCAGCTCGGCGAGATCCTCTCGTCGCCGCGCACGCTGGCGGCGATCAAACTGACCGTCTCGATGGCCTTCGCGGCCACTATCTTCAATGCAATCTATGGCCTGCTGCTGGCATGGGTGCTGGCGCGCTACAGTTTTCCCGGCAAACGCATCCTCGATGCGCTGGTCGATGTTCCGTTCGCGCTGCCGACCGCCGTCGCAGGCCTCGCGCTGACAGCCCTGTTCGCGAAGAACGGATGGTTCGGTGCACCGCTCGACAAAATCGGCATCACAGTCGCCTACACGCCGCTCGGCATCGCCCTCGCCATGGCCTTCACCAGCATTCCCTTCGTGGTGCGCACGGTGCAGCCCGTTATCGAGGATCTCGGTTCGGAGGTCGAGGAAGCAGGCCGCTCGCTCGGCGCCAGCGATGTCCAGATTTTGTGGAAGATCATTTTTCCGGCGATCTTCCCGGCATTCCTCGCCGGATGCTCGCTGTCGTTCGCGCGCAGCCTCGGCGAGTTCGGCGCGGTGATCTTCATCGCCGGCAACCAGCCGATGAAAACCGAGATTGTCGCGCTGCTGACCTTCATCCGGCTCGAGGAATACAACTACGAGGCGGCAGCAGCGATTGCCGCCGTGATGCTGGTGATGGCGTTCATCATGCTCGTCATCACCAATGCCGTGCAGGTCTGGCACCTGCGGTACGTCGGGCGCGGAGAAGTGTGATGTCGATTGCATCGGAGCGCGACAGCGAACAGGCCGACTGGATGCACCATCCGGTCGGCGGCGGCATCGTCACCCGGCGGATCGTGCTGTGGACCGTGCTGGTGCTGACCGCGCTGTTTCTTGTCGCCCCCCTGGTGCTGATCGTCACGTCGGGATTTTCCCTGGGCGTCGGCGTTTTTCTGCGCAACCTGACCGAGCCGGCGACGGTCCACGCCATCTTCCTGACACTGCTGACGGCGCTCGTCGTCGTGCCGATCAACATCCTGTTTGGATTGGCGGCAGCGTGGACGGTGACCAAGTTCGATTTCCGGGGCAGGACGCTGCTGATCGCGCTGATCGAGCTGCCCTACTCGATTTCGCCGATCGTCGCCGGTGTCGCCTATCTGTTCGTCTACGGCTCGCAGGGCCTGCTCGGTCCGCTGCTGGATTATCTGGACATCAAGGTGATGTTCGCGCTACCGGCGATTTTTCTCGCGAGCCTGTTCGTGACCGCACCGTTTGTTGCGCGCGAACTGATTCCGCTGATGCAGGTGCAGGGCACTGACGAGGAAGAAGCCGCGGTGACGCTCGGCGCGGGCGGGTTCACCACGTTCTGGCGGGTCACGCTGCCGAACGTCAAATGGGCCGTGGTCTACGGGGCTATCCTCTGCAACGCGCGCGTGATGGGTGAATTCGGCGCGGTGTCGGTGGTATCCGGCAACATCCGCGGGCAGACCACGACACTGCCGCTGCAGATCGAACTGCTCTATCAGGACTACAATGTCGTCGGCGCCTTCGCCGCCGCGACGGTGCTGACCGCCGTCGCCCTCGTCACGATCCTGATCAAGGTCACGCTCGAGCGCTACAGCGAAGTACCGCAGAGCGGAATTGGCCACTAGCGACGGCTGAATACCCCGCGAAATCAGCCGTGGGATAGCCTCGGCGAAGGCGGTGGTATACGCCTTTCGGACCCGGGGAAGGGTCTTCTCTTTTGCCCTTTTTTGGCGTTAAAACCTCCCCGCCACGCCGCCCGTGTCAGCGGCAATCACCATTCATCCTGAAGCCCTGAGACGGCGTCGTTTTTCGCCGTTCTCCGTGAGATTTATCATGAAACGTATCGATGCCAGCGGTTTGAAGATCGCGCCTGTTCTGTTCGACTTTATTGCCAAGGAAGCGACCGCCGGCACCGGCATTGCGTCCGACGCCTTCTGGGCGGGCCTCGCAGGAATCGTCAAGGATCTCGCCCCGCGAACGCGCGACCTGCTCAAAACCCGCGACGCGCTGCAGGCCAAGATCGACGACTGGCACAAGGCGAACAAGGGCAAGGCGTTCAACATGGACGCCTACACCGCCTTCCTGAAGGAAATCGGCTATCTGCTGCCGGAGCCGGCAGCGAAGGACGTTCAGACCGCGAATGTCGATGAAGAACTCGCCAGCATGTTCGGGCCGCAGCTCGTCGTGCCGCTGACCAATGCCCGTTATTCCCTGAACGCTGCGAACGCGCGCTGGGGCAGCCTGTATGACGCGCTCTACGGCACCGACGCCATCCCGCACGACCCGTCAGAGGGCGGCAAGGGTTACAACAAGGCGCGCGGCGACAAGGTCATCGCCAAGGCCAAGACGTTTCTCGATCAGGCCGTGCCGCTCGCGACCGGCAACCACAGCGACGTCACCGCCTATCACATCGAACACGGCCAGCTTGCCGCCAAGCTCAAGAGCGGCAACGCCACCGCGCTCAAGAACAAGACCCAGCTCGTGGGT
This sequence comes from Afipia massiliensis, assembly GCF_001006325.2. NCBI lineage: Bacteria > Pseudomonadati > Pseudomonadota > Alphaproteobacteria > Hyphomicrobiales > Nitrobacteraceae > Afipia > Afipia massiliensis. The sequence continues at coordinate 904,740 of NZ_LBIA02000001.1, forward strand.
TATCAGGGCGATGCCGCCTCTCCGACCTCGATCCTGCTGATCAACAACGGCATGCACATCGACGTGCAGATCAACCGCAACAACACCATCGGCAAGGACGATCCGGCCGGCGTCGCCGACATGATCCTGGAATCTGCGGTCTCGACCATTCTCGATATGGAAGACTCGGTCGCCGCCGTCGATGCCGACGACAAGGTTCTGGTCTACCGCAACGTGCTCGGCCTGATGAACGGCACGCTGTCGGCTGACTTCGAGAAGGGCGGCAAAACGCTGACCCGCGCCCTCAACGCCGACCGCACCTACACCGCGGCGGACGAGAAGGGCAAGGTGACCCTGCACGGCCGCAGCATGATGCTGATCCGCAACGTCGGCCATCACATGTACACCGACGCCGTGCTCGACAGCGAGGGCCAGGAAATTCCGGAAGGCATCCTCGATGCCGCCGTGACGGGATTGCTGGCGCTTCACGACCTGAAGGGCAAGACCAAGCTGAAGAACAGCCGCGCCGGTTCGGTCTACATCGTCAAGCCGAAGATGCACGGCCCGGATGAAGTCGCGCTCACGGTCGACCTGTTCGACCGCGTCGAGAAGATGCTGTCGATGACCGCCAACACCATGAAGGTCGGCATCATGGACGAGGAGCGCCGCACCACGGTGAACCTCCAGGCCTGCATCCAGAACGCCGCGCAGCGCATCTGCTTCATCAACACAGGCTTCCTCGACCGCACCGGCGACGAAATCCATACGTCGATGGAAGCGGGTCCGATGATCCGCAAGAACGACATGAAGGCGCAGCCCTGGATCAAGGCCTACGAGGACTGGAACGTCGATATCGGTCTGGCCAACGGCCTGCCGGGTCACGCCCAGGTCGGCAAGGGCATGTGGGCTGCTCCCGACAAGATGGCCGACATGCTGACGCAGAAGATCGCGCATCCGCAGGCCGGCGCATCCACCGCCTGGGTGCCCTCGCCGACGGCTGCGACGCTGCACGCGCTGCACTATCATCAGGTCGATGTCGGCGCACGGCAGAAGGAACTGAAGAGCCGGGCGAAGGCGAAGCTCTCGGACATCCTGACGATTCCGGTTTCGAAATCGAATTGGGCGCCGGACGACGTCAAGCAGGAGATCGACAACAACTGCCAGGGCATTCTCGGCTACGTCGTGCGCTGGATTGATCAGGGCGTCGGCTGCTCCAAGGTGCCGGACATTCACGATGTCGGCCTGATGGAAGACCGCGCCACGCTGCGCATCTCGGCGCAGCATCTCGCCAACTGGTTGCATCAGGGCGTCGTCACCAGGGACCAGGTGATGGAATCCCTGAAGCGCATGGCCGCGATCGTCGACAAGCAGAACGCCGGCGATGCGCTTTACAAGCCGATGGCGCCGAAATTCGACGGCGTCGCCTTCCAGGCCGCCAGCGACCTGATCTTCAAGGGCCGCGAGCAGCCGAACGGCTACACCGAGTTCATCCTGCACGCACGCCGCAAGGAAGCGAAGCTCGCAGGCTGACACCACGACACTTTCATGACGAAAACCCCGGCCTTGCGCCGGGGTTTTTGTTTGAGCGGACCTTATTACCAATGCGTTTTACGGTTTACGCCATCTTAACAGCGCGTCGTGAATGATCGATTCGGTGGCAGGCGGCGCGTCTGCCCACTCTGAGTGATCCCGCCCTCCCTGCGCGAATGCAGGCTTTCAAACAAGGAAGAAGAAATCGATGCGTGCATCGCTTGCCACGAAGCTGTCTTCTATGGTCGCCGTCGGACTGGCCGCAATCACCGGCGCCAGTCTCTGGCTTGCGGACGCCAGCATCGAATCCGAACGACAGGCAGTCTCCCGGCAGGCCGAGTTCAAGCAGCTGGGCGACGATCTCGCCGCCGGCTCGGACCTCCTGACCAATGAAGCGCGCCGCTACACCATTTTCGGAGAGAAGAAGCACCACGACGCCTACTGGCGCGAGGTGAACCAAACCAAGACACGTGATCGCGTCGTTCAGCGCCTGACCCAGCTCGGCGCGCCAAAGGCAGAACTGGACCTGATCGAAAAGGCCAAGGCCAACTCGGATGCCCTCATCAAGATCGAGGAAGCCGCCATGGCCGCCGTGCAGAAAGGCGATCTCGAGCAGGCCCGCAAGCTGATGTTCGATGCGAACTACGATCGCAACAAGGCTGTGATCGTGCAGCCGCTCGACGAATTCCAGACCAAGATGAACACCCGCGCCAGACTGGAGACGGAAAGCGCACAGTCCCGCGCGCGCTGGATGGGCTTCATCGCCCAGGTCATGACCATCCTGTCGGCCGTCACCTTCATCGCGATCCTCTATTTCGTGTTCAGCCGCCGCGTGGTCGCCCCGTTGACGCAGCTTGGCGCCGTCGTGACGCGCCTCGCCGAGCAGGATTACAAGGCTGAGGTGCCGAACATCGACCGGCAGGACGAAATCGGCGACATGGCCCGTGCGGTGCAGGTCTTCAAGCAGAACGGCATCGAGCGCGAAAGACTGGAAGCCGAACAGCGCAACGAACGCTCCGCCAAGGAACGGCGCGCCGCGCAGATGGAGCGGCTGACCCTGGAGTTCGAGACGAAAGTCGGCAATCTCGTTCAGCTTCTGTCGACGGCGTCGAGCGACATGCAGATGACCGCCCAATCGATGTCGGCGACCGCCGAGGAGACCAACCAGCAGTCGACCGCCGTTGCCTCCGCTGCGGAAACCGCATCGCTGAACGTCGAATCGGTCGCAGCAGCAGCGGAAGAGCTTTCGTCGTCGATCGGCGAAATCAGCCGTCAGGTCACCCAATCGGCAACCATCGCAAACACCGCGGTGGCCGACGCCAAGCGCACCGACCAGACCGTTCAGGCGCTCGCCGAAGGCGCCCAGAAGATCGGTGAAGTGGTCACGCTGATCCAGACGATTGCATCGCAGACCAACCTGCTCGCCCTCAACGCCACGATCGAAGCCGCACGGGCGGGTGACGCGGGACGCGGGTTTGCCGTTGTTGCAACCGAAGTGAAGAGCCTCGCCACCCAGACCGCTCAGGCGACCGAGGAGATTTCAGCGCTGGTGAACCAGATCCAGATCGCCACGCGCGACGCGGTCGCTGCGGTCCAGGGCATCGGAACGACGATCGACGACATCAGCAAGATCTCCGCCGCCATCGCTGCTGCGGTGGAGGAACAATCCGTCGCAACCAAGGAAATCGCGCAGAACGTGCAACGCGCCTCTGCCGGCACCGCCGAAGTGACCGCCAACATCGGCGGCGTGCGACAGGCTGCGACCGATACCGGTTCTGCGGCAGAGAAAGTGCTCGGTGCAGCCGGGCGACTGTCGCAACAGTCCAACGAGTTGCAGAGCGAGGTCCGCGTGTTCCTCGGCAGCGTGAAGGCCGCTTAACAAAGGCGTCATTGGCGGAACAGTTGCCGGTGCATGACGTTATCGATCACATTCACACTCAGGAGATGATCGATGGATTGGAACCGCGTTGAAGGTAACTGGAAGCAGTTCAAGGGTGCTGCGAAGGAAAAATGGGGCAAGCTGACCGATGACGATCTCGATGTCATCGAAGGCCGCCGCGAGCAGCTCGAAGGCAAGCTCCAGCAGCGCTACGGCTTCGCCAAGGATCAGATCCACAAGGACGTGGACGACTGGTTCAAGACGCTGAAATAGCCGCTACAAACAAGCAGCGAAAAGCCCCGGCAATGCCGGGGCTTTTTGCTTGGGTGCGAACTTCGTCGCAGCCTGCGCCGCCGGCGCTAGAACACCGCGAGATATTTCAGAATCGAGATGATGCCGATGATGATGACGATGGCGCGGACGATCTGCTTCGCGCGACCGTCGATCGGCAGCAGATTCACGAGGTAAAGAACCAGAATAACGACGAGAAACGTGATCAGGACGCTGATAAGCAAAGACATGGTAACCCCTCATGCAATCGAAAACGCAGGGAGCGAGAAACTCGTCCCGTATCCCTGCAAATCCAACGATCACATTGAGGTTTGGTTCCCTTCCGGGAACAGAGATCACATCCCGCGAACTACTGCGCCGCGACGACCGGCAGACGTTCGAATTTCGCGCGAACGGATTTCGGTGCCGGCGTGAAATTGAGCGCCGCGCTGCGGCGGCTGCTGCCTGCGATCATCAAGCCATCCGCGCCGGCAACGATATCGCCCTTGCGCAGGGTCGGATCGTCTTCGATCTTGACCGAGGCCAGACCCGCGGGGTCCTTGCCGTTGCAGGTGCAGCCGGCGATCAATTCCTTGCGGTAGCGAAACGCGTTCGGAAGGTCCGAATAGGACTTTCCGGTTTCGCTCGACGCGTGATCGATCGATCCGCCGTAGAAAATTTTCGTCTCGGAGGCCGGACAGAAGCTCTTGCAGGCTTCGGCCTTGGTCTGTCCTTCAGATGCGACGACCGGGAAGTAACGACCGTCGCAGGTCCGCACGCAGTAGGACGTCGATCCGTAGCTTCCGCCATAGATGTTGACCCGTCTGCCCGGCGACGGCTGCGCGTCACCGAACGGGGAAACGAACGGCATCGATGGCGGCGGGCTTGGATGCGCGTTGTCGTTCATGATACCGCCGAAGAACGAGGAGAAAAAGTCACGGGCATGCGCAGACGAAGCACCGGCCGAAACTGAGACAAGCGCCATCACGACGGCAACTGCCGTCGATCGGCGGTACAACTTGAACTGACGCATGATGCCCTCTTCAGCCTGGTTCATCCGGTACATGGCCTGCTCAAACTTTCAATCAATATAATCCGGACAATTTGGCGTTTTGTGACGTGCGCGGAGCAGCCGAGTCGCTCACGCGCAGCGGCTTGAGCGCGCTGGCTCTCGGGGCCGCTCTCTCTTTTGTAGCATCGGCTTCGATCCGGCGGCTCTTCGGCAGCACGACAACCTTGGTGCCGATGGAAACGCGGCTGGCCAGATCCTGCACATCGTCATTGGTCAGGCGGATACAGCCGCTGGAGACGAACTTGCCGATCGTAGACGGATCGTTGGTGCCGTGAATACGGTAAGCGCTGGAGCCAAGATACATCGCCGCCGCGCCCAGCGGATTTCCCGGACCGCCCGCAACGAACCGCGGCAGGTAAGGCTGGCGCGCGATCATCTCTGCTGGCGGGTGCCAGTCAGGCCAGGATGCCTTGCGCGACACGGTCTGCACACCCGACCAGGTGAAGCCCTCGCGGCCGACGCCGACGCCGTAGCGGATCGCGCGGCCCTGACCGAGCACGTAATACAGCGTGGTGTTGCCGGTATCGATCACGATGGTGCCGGGCGCTTCGTGTGTCCCGTAGGAGACGACCTTGCGTTGCAGCCGCTCGGGAAGGACAGCAGAACTGTCGCTGTCATCCTCGGTCATATTTGGCGAAGGCAGCGCTTGCCGATCCGACCAGAACGAGCCCTGCGAGTATCCATTTGAATATCCAGCGTAGCCAAGCGTTTGCGACATCGCGGGCGTGGCCAGGACGATCGGCAATGCCATCGCCGCCACGGTGAAGCCGCGAGCTGATCGAAGGGACGTGGTGAAAATCCGGGAGATGGAATTTGGAGACACTGAATTCGCCTGCGCCGAATGTGTCATGACCTGCCTCGGGGTTCTGCGATGGCATCGTGTGATGCGGATACAGAGCGAACGCGGGGTCATGGCTTTGGTTCCGGCGCTCTCCTCGCAGCGATTGTTTGTGCAGGCCGGCACGGTGCCGGTTCACGCCAAGACAGTGGAACCTTGGGACGGGCTGACGGTTAGCGGTCCCGGAGGCCGGCTGGGGCCGGTGTAAAATCGAGGACTTTCATCATGTCTCTTGGCACCATTCTCATCATTATTTTGATCCTTATCCTGCTCGGCGTCATTCCAAGCTGGGGCCACAGCGCCAACTGGGGTTACGGCCCGTCGGGGATCGTCGGCACCATTCTGGTGATCGTGGTGATCCTGCTGTTGCTCGGCAGAATCTGACGTGGCCGACGTGCGCCGGGAGGTGCGCGACAGGATTCGTCCGGCGAAGCCTTCGCCGGACGAGCAGGACGAGCAGCAGCCTCCGGCTATTGGACAAGCGGAGATCGTTTCTTTTTCGCTGATCGCGCTGCTCATCATCAGCGTGGTTGCGGTGCTGTACGTCGCGCGGGCTTTCTTCCTTCCGACGGTGACAGCGCTCGTGATCGGCACCATGCTGTCTCCGGCGGCGAAATTCTTCGAGCGTTTTGGAATTCCACGCTCGGTCTCGGCGGTCCTGATCGTCTCGGCAACCTGCGCCGCATTGGCTTTCATGGTGGCGCTGATTTCCGCGCCGGTGATGGAGTGGACCACGCGGCTGCCGGAGCTGGGATCGTCGCTGAAGGACAAGTTTCACGTCTTCGACCGGCCGATCGCGTTCTGGCACCAGTTGCAGGCGTTGTTCGGAATCACGACAGCGCCCGGCGAATCCAGCCTTCTGCTGCCGAAGATCGAATGGGTACAGCCAACGCTCGAATTCCTGTCGCCGACATTCACCGAGATCCTGCTGTTCTTCGCGGTTCTCGTTCTCTTCATCGCAAGCTGGCCGGATCTGCGCCGCGCGCTCGTTCTGAACTTTACCGGCCACGACTCGCGGCTGCGCGCCCTGCGCATCCTGAACGCGATCGAGAGCAATCTCGGCGGCTATCTGCTGACGGTGACCCTGATCAATATGGGGCTTGGCATCGCCACCGGATTGATCTGCGCTGCCACCGGAATGCCGAATCCCGCCGGCCTTGGCGCGCTGGCCGCGACGCTGAACTACATTCCGATCATCGGCCCTATCGTCATGTTCGTCGTGCTGGCGGCGGTCGGCATCATTACCGCCTCGACGCTCAGCGGCGGATTGGTCGCGGCGGCAGCCTTTGCCGCCGTGGCCTTCATCGAAGGACACTTCATCACGCCCATGATCATCGGCCGGCGGCTCGAGCTGAATGCGCTCGCAGTGTTCATCGCCATTGCCTTCTGGACATGGCTGTGGGGACCGATGGGCGCGTTTTTGTCGTCACCGATCCTGATCGTCGGCCTGGTCCTCAAGGAGCACTTGATGCCGGTCAAGGACACCCAGTTGCCCGGCGACTAATCAGCAATGGAACCTTCGCCGGAACCGCGCGTTTTCGCACGGAGCCATGCGGCACAGGAGTTTTAGATGTCCAGCACCGACGGCGAAGACGCCATGAAATCCATGACGGACAAAGCCACACATGAACGCCTTCAGAAGGATGTAGAAGCCGTGAAAAACGATATCTCAGCACTCGCAGATCAGATTTCGGACGTGATCGAGGCTTTCAAGGGCGATGCCCGCAAGCAGGCCAAGCGGACGTACAAGCAGGCCCGCTCCAATGTGGACACGATGATGTCCGACGCCAGCAAGCGCGGCAGCGAGGCGCTGGACGCCGCACAGGATTATGCCAGCACGCTGGAGGAATCGCTCGAAGACGCCATCACGCAGCGCCCGCTGGCCGCGGTCGGCCTCGCCGTCGGGCTCGGCTTTCTGATCGGCGTGACCTGGCGCCGGTAACGCGGATTTTCAGGCCACCGGCACCCCGCCGGTGGCGCTCGGGGCGGATTTTTCGTTGACGGATACTGATCGGATTTTCGATGTTTCAGAAATTCATGGATGACTTTCGCGAAAGCACCGGGAGTGCGCTGCGGCTGACATCTCTGGCAATCGCCGTCGCGGTGTTGCTGTTCATCACAACCTCGTTCCTGTGCGCTGCAGCCTTCGTTTTTGTCCTGCAGAAATACGGATTGCTGCAGGCCTGCCTCGCGGGCGCCGGCGTGTTCTTCGTAGCGACTATGCTGGCGGCGGTCTCCTACATCGTGCGCAAGCGGCAGATCCGGAAGAGGCCGGTCGAGGCTGCCAAATCCACCATGCAGGCGGCTCTGAGCGACCCGATGGTGCTGGCGGCGGGCCTGCAGATCGTTCGAACGATCGGGCTGAAGCGTATCATTCCCATCGTCGCCATTGGCGGCGTGGCCCTTGGCCTGATGGCGAGCCGCCGCCAAACGGCCGACGATGAACCCGAGGAAGAATAAGGGTTTTCAAAGCAATTCAAAAACAAAGAGCGCCGGTTGGCGCTCTTTTCGTTGGACCATGGCGAACGATCAGGTCACGCAGCGGCCCGGTGCGAGTTGCCTTGCGGCGGGTGCCAGAACGCTGACCACGGGCTCGCAGGCCACCGGCCGCGATCCTGCGGACGACCCCTTGCCAGTGCTCGTGGTCGACGCCGGAGCCTTGCGCAGAGCATCCGCCGCATCGCCTGACGGCATGCGGACCATGACCGAGGAATCGGAGGACCCCGGCACCTTGAATGAAATCGTGACGCCGCCGCCAGCGGGCGACACCGCCGGGTCGCGATCGCCCTTCGCCGACCGATCGACATTGACCGTGATTGTTTCAGCACGCGCGATTGCTTCCATACGCACAGGACTCGTCATCGCCGCGTCACCGCGCTGAGCCGGACCAAGCAGGCCGTTTCCCGCCGATACTTCCAGATGCACGGCACCCAGTGCCAGCATCCCTGCCACCACTCCGAGAGTTCCAGAAGCCAGGTTAGACATCTGCCGCCTCTACACGTTGCCATGCCGCACGACTGCGCGGCTCTGCGGTAACAACGTGCCTCGCGCAGCTTTCGTTCCGGCGGCGCTATGGCGACGGCGCTAGAAAAATCTGATCCGGACAGGAACATTGTCGTGAGGTGCGCGTCGTATCCATAGCCGGTCAAATCCCCCTGCCCCTAATCGACCGGCTTTACGGGGGTGTAGCTGTGGTGATGCCGGCTGCACCCCTTTTTCTTTGTCTTTCTGCAACGCACGAAAAAGCCGGAACACGATCATCGCGTTCCGGCGTTTTCGTCACGGATGTGTGTTCAGGACGCAGTCGCCCCTTCAGGACGCCGCCGCCCTGGGCCGGCTTTTGGAGTTGCGCTGGAAGAACAGCGCCTGGCTTGCCACCGCCGACACCATGGCCGGCTGGAACGGCTTCGAAATCAAAAACGCCGGTTCAGGCCGCTCGCCGGTCAGAAAACGCTCCGGATAGGCAGTGATGAACACCACCGGCACCTCGAACGACTTGAGCAACTCGTTCACGGCATCGAGGCCAGAACTGCCATCCGCAAGCTGGATGTCCGCCAGGATAAGACCCGGTCTTTTCGCCTTCGCCAGCGCGATGGCATCGGTATGGGTCCGCGCCACGCCGATCACGTTATGACCGAGATTCTTGACCAGGCTTTCGAGATCCATCGCGATGAACGTCTCATCCTCGATGATCAGGACATCGGTCGCGATCTCGGCAGCCAGTTCGCGGCCGGCGGTGTCCGCCAGTTCACGAACATGTGTCACGTCCGTATTCAGGATGTGGCCGACCTCTTCTTCCGCGAAGCCTTCGAGCGACAGCAGCAGAAACGCCTGACGCGCGAGCGCCGTCAGGCTCGACAGCCGCTGCTCGGACGCAACCGGTGCGGCTCCCTTGTCGGTCGTCTCATTCAGGGAGACGGAATTCCATATCTGGGTGAAAAGCCTGAACAGACCGACGCGCGGCCCGTGCTTTTCCTCCAGCAAGACGGGGTCTTGGAGCAAAGCCTCAAGCATGGCTGCCACATAGGCATCTCCCGATGCCTGGCTTCCGGTCAGCGCGCGGGCATAGCGCCGCAACAGTGGCAGATGTTCAGCTACGAGCTGAGAACGAGACATACCCCCTCCAATCAATCTTCATTTCCAATTTGGAGCGTAACGCGGTCGGACGACCGCCGGTTCCCCGCTTCCGGCTGTTTACGTTTTAATCGGAGAAAAGTTCCGGTCGGTCTGGAACTTTCTGGTGACCCCCCCGTTGACGAGTACATGATCATGGGGCTGAAAGGCTTCGAAGGGAACAGAAAACTCTCGTGTTTCTAGTTAGTTAGTTAGCTACTGGCTGGCACACGGGACGACAACGGATCTGGCCAATGAAAGATTTGAAGCCTCCACAAAATAGGGCATCTACCGGCGCCGGCAAGCAAGGTGGGCTCAATGCCGAAATCCAATCCCGTATCGGGCACCAGTTGCGCGCAATGTACGACGATGTCGTACGGCAGGGCGTGCCGGACCGTTTTGCCGATCTGATCCGCCAGCTTGATTCTCAAGAAGCGGCATCACAGATCGCTGGAGACCCGACAAAAGACGGGAGGGACTAATGCCTCTCACGGATTCACTTCGCGACGACATTCTTGCGACCGTGCCAAGCCTGCGCGCGTTCGCTATTTCCCTCAGCGGCAATGCCGACCGGGCGGACGATCTCGTGCAGGAAACGCTGTTGCGCGCCCTTGCGCATATCGATTCCTTCCAGCCGGGATCCAACCTGCCGGCGTGGCTGTTCACGATTCTGCGCAATCTCTTCCGCTCGGACTATCGCAAGCGGCGGCGGGAGGTTGAAGACGCCGATGGCAGCTATGCCAAGACGCTCAAGTCGCAGCCTGCCCAAAGCGCACATCTCGAGTTCGAGGAGTTTCGAACCGCGCTCGACAAGCTGCCGCAGGATCAGCGCGAAGCGCTCATCCTGGTGGGTGCCTCCGGCTTCTCCTATGAAGATGCCGCAGCCATCTGCGGATGTGCGGTCGGCACCATCAAGAGCCGCGTGAACCGCGCACGATCGAAACTGAGCGCCCTGCTCTATGTCGATGGCGCCGAGGACTTCGGACCGGATGACACGATTCGCGCCGTGATCGGCGGGGGTGGCGGCTAGACCGCCATCTCGGCCTCACAGCCAGCAAATGAAAAACGCGGCCACCTGCAAGTGGCCGCGTTTTTGCTGGATCAGTTCAGGCCGCCAAAGGCCCAGATTAAAATCAGCACGGGAATGGGAATCCCGAGCAGCCACAACAGCAGATAGCGTCCCATGTAACTTTCCTTTGCGTGACACAGCGTCTGCTGCTCAATCCATCGCCGGAAAATTTGTTCCTCGATCCGTCCGGATCAGCGCTTTCTGACCGGCGCACCGATGCGCTCGGTGCGATCCATCTCGGTCTCGTCCACCACTGTCGCCATCGGAGCCGTCAGTTCGTAGACATAGCTGACGTCGGTGAAGTATCGCTTCGACGTACCGCCCAGCGCTTCGGGAGCAACGCGATCCAGCAGCACAATTCCGAATTCGCTGTCGGCGCGGCGGGTCGCCGCACTGGTGTTGAATTCTTCCCAGCGGAAATGGAAAACCGCATCCGGTTCTTCGCTCACGCTCCAGTCCGCGACGATATGCGGATGCTTGCCGACCAGCGACAGTCCTTCATCGGCATGAGACGCCAGTTCGAAAAACAGCAGCGACAGGCTCTGCGCCGCGCGCGCGCTCACGGTGACGTCAGGCCCGCTCAGCGCAATCCGGTCGGCATGGGGAATCGCCCGCGGTTCGAACAGGCCCTTGAGCTTGACGCCCTGCCACTGGCTTTCGCTGAGCAGCGACACGACATGCGACATGGCATGAATACGGCCGATCAGCAGGTCGCGTGCGACGTCGATGTCCGCGCCGTGACGCATGGTCCGCGTCACGATCGACTGGATGACCGCCAGAATGTTTTTGACGCGATGATTGAGTTCATCGATCACCGCGGTCAGCCGGCGTTCGAAGTCGATACGGGTCTGGATTTCCCGGCTGAGGCGCACGTTGTTATAGGACACATATCCGAACAGGCCGCAGAGAATGAGGGTCAGCGCCACGCCGATCAGCGTCACGATGCCCGCGAGTTCCTGGGCGCGCGTCGCGACGTTCGTCTTGGCGTAGTAGATCAGCGTCCAGTCCCGCGCGCCGAATGAAACGACGCGCAGCAGCGGCGGATTCTCGGCGTCAAGCTGAAGCGGAACGGACGTGACATTGCCTTCGGAATCCGAGGTCAGGTTGTCCGAGGCGTTTCGCGGATCGCGCAGCGCCACCGAGAACAGTGACAGATCGTCGTTGGCGAGCATCAAGGGCGCCAGCCGGTAGGAAATCGTCAAAAAGCCTGCAGTGCTGGTCCCCGTGTCCGTCCGCACCGGCGACGCCAGAACGATGCCCATGGGCCCGCCGATACGCAGCAGCACGAAAGGATCGGACGACACCGGCCGCCCCTCCTCCATTGCGCGGTTGAGCATGGGCATGATCACCGGATGGTTGCTCAGTATCCGGCCGACGAACGCCTTGGTCTCGTCGTTCTGCGGTTCGACATCCATCACGACGGTCGCCGGATCGGGCGCCGCCGCCGGATTCAGCGCCGTGTCATCGGCGTTCCGAATTGTCGGATTGGAGAAACCTGCAAGTTTCAGTTCGTTCTGCGCCCGGCCGAAATCGGCGCGCGGAACGCGAGCCACCCAGCTTGCGACAAGGAAATCGGTCTTGAACGCGTAGATCGACGACCGCAACGGCTGCAACGCATTGGCCATGTTGATCGATGGCGACCGAAACAGCCCGACCGCGACCCGAGCCAGCAGCTCACGTTCGCTGAGGCGCTCCTGAACCAGGCTGGCATGGGCATCGACCGATCGGGCCAGATCGATCCGGCCGATCGAGAGCTCCTGATCGTAGACCTTCATAGCCACGAGACCGGAGATAACCACTCCGATGATCGCCATCAGTCCGATGATGAGGCCAAGACGGAGCACGCAGTTACTCGAAAGCAATAAGGAATGAAAATGAGCCCAGGCCAGTGAGGCTGGCCCGGCGGAAGCGGCGGTCGTACGCAGATCCCGAACTACTCGTCATGAATACTCTGTTCCGGCCGTATCCTGGGTCTATGGCCGGCACGGCCTGAATGTCTCGCGAATGGAATAATGTAGGCGCTGCCAGATGGTTCCAGCGACGGGAAAATATACCTGTCGGAATTCATGGTAAACCCGCAGAACGCAGCCGTCAGGCCACGGCCATGGCCAGACCGAGGACCACCGTGACGATCCCAAGCAGAATCGCGCCAAGAAAGACGCCGCCATAGTCCCTGCCGGGTGCTGCGAGTGACTGTTTCATGCAGGGCTAACACGCCCGCCACGCGAGCGTTCCTGACAATATCAATGCAGCATGGCGTAGCGGCTGTGCAGAAACGCAGTCAGTTCGCCGTTTCTGGAACCGATGCCCGAAGGCCGCCCTTCACCTCGATGAAGCGGATGATGCGATCAAGGCCTTCGCTCTTTTTCAGGTTGGTCATGACAAACGGCCGTTCCCCGCGCATCCGCTTCGCATCGGTGTCCATTTTCTCGAGCGATGCGCCGACATGCGGCGCCAGATCGATCTTGTTGATCACAAGCAGATCGGATCGCGTGATCCCAGGACCGCCCTTGGAAGGAATCTTGTCGCCGGCCGCGACGTCGATCACGTAGATGGTGAGATCCGCCAGTTCCGGCGAGAAGGTTGCCGCAAGGTTGTCGCCGCCGGATTCGATCAGCACCAGATCGAGATCGGGAAACTTCATCCGCATGTCGGCCACCGCCGCGAGATTCATCGAGGCGTCCTCGCGGATCGCGGTATGCGGGCAGCCGCCCGTCTCCACGCCGGCGATGCGATCCGGCGTCAGCGAGCCGGATCGGACCAGAAACTCCGCATCCCACTTGGTGTAGATGTCGTTGGTGATCGCCGCGATCTCGTAACGCTCGCGCATCGACTTGCAGAGCAGATCCATCAGGGCGGTCTTGCCGGACCCGACCGGGCCGCCGATGCCGACGCGAAGCGGGCCGTTCATGCTGGTGCTCATGGCAAAACCTTTCTCAAGATCGAAACAGCCTGGTGTATTGCGCTTCATGACTCATGCTGGCGAGATCCGCGCGGAACGTCGCGCTCGCGAGATCGTCCAGCGCAGCATCGAGCGATTTTTCCGCTGTGGCCGCGATCACGGACTCCAGCGCCGCCAGCGCGCGCTGGCTGTCGGTCTGTCCCAGCGGGATGAGACGGACACCGGCTGAAATCCAGTTTGATGTCGTCGCGTGCAAAAAGGCGTGCAACGTCAGAGGCAGCGGAATGCGATGTCCCGCCGCGAGCACACCGACGGCGACCGGATAAGCGACCGGACCAGTCACATGCGATGCCAGGAGATCGAGCGTCTCGCAATTCCAAGCTGATCGGGCGATCTCGACAAAGGCGCGGCCCTGCGCGGTGGTTTCCAGATGCCGTTCGCGCGACGGCACGAACGCTGCGGCGAGTTCGGCGACATCATTCAACATCCGCCCGTCTGTCGCGGACGCCGCCCGGTAGGCATGGCAGAGCAATGTGCCATCGCAGAAACCCGCGCCCTCCAGCAGCATGGTCGCGAGCCACTGCTGCAACGTCGTCATGCTGGTGATGTCGCCAGCCTCGACCGCCCACTCGATACCGCTGGAATAGGAGAACGAGCCGACCGGAAACGACGGCGACAACCACGTCATCAAGCGGAACAGCGCAGCCGATTCCTCTACCTCGGACGCGAGGCCATCCTGACCGCGCTCATTTGTGGTCATGAGCATGGGCGTGACCGTGGTGATCGTGATCACACTTGCCGTCACCGTGATCGTGATGCGCATGACCATGATCATGTTTGCCATGGTCGTGGTGATGGTCATGATCGCCGTGACTGTGACCGCCATGACTGTGATCGCCGTGACTATGGTCGTGTTGCTGATGACCATGCGCGGCATGGCCGCCGCCGGCATAGGCTCCGCCTTCCGGATCGAACGGCGCTTCGATGACGGTGACGCGTGCGCCGAGACCGCGCACCATGTCCTCGATGACATGATCGCGGCGAATGCGGAGGCCCTTGCCGACGATCTGCGTCGGCAGATGCCGGTTGCCGAGATGCCAGGCGACCCGCACGAGATGATGCGGATCGGTGCCGCGAATTTCCACCAGCGGCTCCGGCGCCGCGACCACCTCGATCAGCCGCCCGTCTTCCAGCACCAGCGCATCGCCACCGCGCAACGCGACGGCTTCCTTCAGGTCCAGCAGAAATTCCAGCCCGCGCGTGCCGGTCATCGCCATCCGCCGCCGGTGCCGGTCGTCGAAACCGAGCACCACCGTGTCAGCGGCGGCCTCGGTCCAGCGAACCTGCGGGCGAACCTGCGTTGCGCGGATCATGAGGTGAGCTTCTGCACTTCGCCGCCGATAATGACTTCGATGTTGGTCGGCGACGCCTTGAACGGCCCGGACAGCGCGCGCCACGCCTTCAAATGCGGCATGAGACGATGAGCGGCAAGGTCGTCATGACTCTCCCACCGCTCCACAAACACGAACGTATCCGGATCAGACACGCTTCCGTGCAGATCGTAAGCAATGCAGCCTTTCTCCTTGCGGGTCTCGGCAATGCAGTCCTTCGCACCGGCGACATAGGCGGCGCGGTGTTCAGGCTTCACCTTGGTGGTGGCGACGACGTAGATCATCGGACTTCCACATTTGCCGGCGTGATAACCTCGATCTTCGGCGGCCCGGCGAGGCAATTCACAACGACCCGCCCGAACGCCTTCATGTGCTCGGCCTTGCGGTGCGGCACCAGTGCCTCGGCGTTTTCCCACTGCTCGACGAACACCAGCTTGGTGGGGTCGGTCACGCTCTCGTGCAGATCGTAAGCGATGTTGCCAGCTTCCTTGCGGGTTTCGGCGATACAGGCTTTCGCCGCGGCGATCATGTCCGCACGCGTTTCAGGCTTGATGGTCAAAGTCGCAACAACGTAGATCAAGGCATCCTCCCGGATTTTTGCTATTTGAGGCCGGGACCCTAATACATGAAATAGCGCTGCGCCATGGGCAGCACCTCTGCCGGCGCGCAGGTCAGCAATTCGCCGTCGGCGCGCACCTCATAGGTCTCGGGATCGACCTCGATGTCCGGCGTCGCGCCATTGTGAATCATGCTCTTCTTCGAAATGCGGTCGCGGGTGTTTGAAACAGCATACAGCTTCTTGTCGATGCCGAGCTTTTTGGCGAGCCCGCCGGTAATCGCCGCTTTCGACGTGAAAACCACCGACGAGGCGGTCAGCGACTTGCCATAGGCCGCGAACATCGGCTGATAGTGCACCGGCTGTGGCGTCGGGATCGACGCGTTCGGATCGCCCATCGGAGCTGCCACGATAGAGCCGCCCTTGACGATGAGATCCGGCTTCACGCCGAAGAACGCTGGCGACCACAGCACGAGGTCGGCCATCTTGCCCTTCTCGACCGAGCCGATCAGCTTCGACACGCCATGCGCGATCGCCGGATTGATGGTGTACTTCGCGATGTAGCGCTTCACGCGGAAGTTGTCGTTGTCCTTGCCCTTGTCTTCCGGCAGCGAACCGCGCTGCTTCTTCATCTTGTCGGCGGTCTGCCAGGTGCGGATGATAACCTCGCCGAGACGGCCCATCGCTTGACTGTCCGACGACAGCATCGACAGCGCGCCGAGATCGTGAAGAATGTCTTCCGCCGCGATGGTCTCCTTGCGGATGCGGCTCTCTGCAAACGCCAGATCTTCCGCGATTGACGGATCGAGATGATGACAGACCATCAGCATGTCGAGATGTTCGTCGATGGTGTTGCGCGTGAACGGCCGAGTCGGATTGGTCGATGACGGCAGCACGTTCTTGAGGCCCGCAACCTTGATGATGTCGGGCGCATGTCCGCCGCCAGCGCCCTCGGTGTGGAAGGCGTGGATGGTGCGGCCCTTGAAGGCCTTGATGGTGTCCTCGACAAAGCCCGACTCGTTCAGCGTGTCGGAATGCAGCATCACCTGAACATCAAAATCGTCGGCGACCGAGAGACAGTTGTCGATGGCGGCGGGCGTGGTGCCCCAGTCTTCATGGAGTTTCAGCGCGCAGGCGCCGGCCTTGATCATCTCCACCAACGCGGCAGGGCGCGAGGCATTGCCCTTGCCCGAGATGCCGAGATTGACCGGGAACGCATCGAACGACTGGATCATCCGCGCGATGTGCCATGGCCCCGGCGTGCAGGTGGTCGCAAAGGTGCCGTGCGACGGACCGGTGCCACCGCCCAGCATCGAGGTGACGCCGGACATCAGCGCGTGCTCGATCTGTTGCGGACAGATGAAATGAATGTGCGAGTCGAAACCACCGGCGGTGAGGATCTTGCCCTCGCCTGCGATGATGTCGGTGCCGGGACCGATCACGATGGTGACGCCGGGCTGGATGTCTGGATTACCGGCCTTGCCGATGGCGGAGATCATGCCCTCCTTGATCGCAACATCAGCTTTGACGATGCCCCAATGGTCCACGATCAGCGCGTTGGTGATGACGGTGTCGGCCGCGCCCTGCCTGTTGGTCACTTGCGATTGACCCATGCCGTCGCGGATCACCTTGCCGCCGCCGAACTTCACCTCCTCGCCATAGACGGTGAAATCCTTCTCGACCTCGATGATCAAATCCGTGTCGGAAAGCCGCACGCGATCGCCGGTGGTCGGGCCGAACATATCCGCATAGACGGAGCGGGAGATTCTGGTGGCCATTGCTGATCTTTCAGTATTTCTCGTTCAGTATTTCTTGCCGTCGAATTTCTTCACATTCAGGGAATCAAGATCGATATCGTCGAGGCAACGCACGTTGACCGCGACCATCTCGGCACCATTCGGCGCCTTGCCGTTGGCGAACGACTCGACCCCGCACGTCGCGCAGAAGCGATGCTGAATGATGCCCTTGTTGAATTTGTACAGGGTCGTCGCATCTTCGCCCGACAGCAGCTTGAAATTCTCCGCCGGAACGAAAGTCAGCAGCGTGCCGAGCTTGCCGCAGCGCGAGCAATTGCACGCAATGACCTCGCCGATCTCGCCGGACATCTCGTAGCGGACCTTGCCGCACTGGCAGCCCCCGACATATGTGTGCATCACAGTTTTCCCATCACGTCGCCGCGGAAGCCGTAAATCGTGCGCTTGCCTGCCACCGCAACGAGCGTGACCTCGCGCGTCTGTCCCGGCTCGAAGCGCACTGCTGTGCCGGCCGCAATGTCGAGCCGCATGCCGCGCGCCTTCCTGCGGTCGAACTTCAGCGCCGGATTGGTCTCGAAGAAATGATAGTGCGAGCCGACTTGAATCGGCCGGTCACCGGTGTTCGCCACCGTCAGCGTCACCGTCTTGCGACCCTTGTTGAGCTCGATCTCGCCGTCCTTGATGAAGAGTTCACCGGGGATCATTCTGGAGTCCTCACCGAATGGGTTCGTGAACGGTGACGAGTTTCGTCCCGTCTGGAAACGTCGCCTCCACCTGAATGTCGTGGATCATCTCGGCGATCCCATCCATGCACTGCTCGCGCGTGATGACTTCGGCTCCGGCCTTCATCAGTTCGGCCACGGTGCGGCCGTCGCGCGCGCCTTCAACGATGAAATCCGAAATGATCGCGATGGCTTCCGGATGATTGAGCTTGACGCCGCGTTCGAGACGCCGCCGCGCAACGATAGCGGCCATGGAGACCAGGAGCTTGTCCTTTTCACGGGGAGACAAATTCATGCGTGCAGTATCCGGTTTTTCTTAAGCGAATTGAGTGAGATTCTTTAGTTGAGCCAGAGTCTCGGCAAGCCCGAGGGGCTCACACATCCCAGCACTTTCATCATATCGGCGCGAAGCCGCGCCGCATCTTGTGCGCAGAAGCGCGCCATTGCAAATCCGTTCCACGCCGAGACGCCGACCTCCGCACCGAACGCGCCGGACATTTCGCGGATGCGCTCGACCATCACCTCGTCGCCCGGCACGATCAGCGCCGTGCCAATGGCGACGCCACCGTTCGCAACCGCGCGAGTAGCGAGCTTCGCGGCAATGTCGCCGTCGAGCCGGATGGTTTCGGCAAAGGCGAGCTTGCCGCCGATCCGCAGACGCCAGCGATCGACAAAGCTTCCGCGTGTCACCACTTCGCCCATGGCCGCGCGGCCGAACACAACGATTTCGCAGAGCAGAAGCGACGCCTCGCGCGCCAGATCGATATCGATCTTCCGCGACACGCGGGCCTGATCGAACAGGATGGTTTCCTGCGGCAACCAGGCAAGCCGTCCACCGGCCCCGGCGCGCAGCGCGATATTAACCTGGGCATCCGGACCGTGGGAGCGATAGACCTTCTCGGCGGCGGCTGTGGTCACGGTCAGATGCGCGCCCGCCTCCGCTGCAATGTCGATGTCGAAGCGGTCGCCGCCTGCGATGCCGCCGGCCGTGTTGACGAACACCGCGGAGAGTCCCTGCTGTTCCGGCGAAGGAAACCGTACGCGCAATGAGCCCGCTTCACGCAGCTCGCGCCGCCGCGTCGCGCCGTCCTTCACATGCACGTCGAATTTGACCGCGCCAACCGCCCGGTTGGCCGCGAAGGTTTCCGCCGCAGATGGTGTGATGTCGCTCTGCATCTGGTCCGTCATCCTGAGGTGCGAGCTTTTGCGAGCCTCGAAGGATGGCGGATCAAGAAGCGCCGTCGCCCTTCGAGGCCTACGCTACGCTCCGGCACCTCAGGGTGACGGCACGAAGCGCATCTGCTTAACGTCATCATGCTCACAGCGCCATCTGGCGGCTGATCTCGGCGGGATCGAGATTGCTGCGATCGCAGGTGAACTTGACCGCCCCGCGATCCATGACAGCAAAATTGTCGCCGAGCTCGCAGGCAAAGTCGAGATATTGTTCGACCAGCACGATGGCCATGGTGCCGAGGCTGCGCAGATAGGAAATGGCGCGGCCAATGTCCTTGATGATGGAGGGCTGAATGCCCTCGGTCGGCTCATCCAGCAGCAGCAGCTTCGGACGCATCACCAGCGCACGGCCGATAGCGAGCTGCTGTTGCTGCCCGCCGGAGAGGTCGCCGCCACGTCGGCCCAGCATGGTCTGCAGGACGGGAAATAGCGAAAAGACATCGTCGGGAATGGTGCGCTCGTCGCGCTTGAGCGGCGCAAATCCGGTCTTGAGGTTTTCCTCAACGGTCAGCAGCGGAAAGATTTCGCGGCCCTGAGGAACGAACGAGATGCCCTTGCGCGCGCGCTCATAAGGCTTGAGGCCTCCGATATCGGCCCCGTCGAACGTGATCGAGCCGTCCTTGATCGGATACTGCCCGACCATCGCGCGCAAAAGGCTGGTCTTGCCGACGCCGTTGCGCCCCAGCACACACGTCACCTTGCCGGGCTCGGCCGCCAGCGAGACGCCGCGCAGCGCCTGCGCTGCTCCGTAGTAAAGAGTGATGTTTTTTACATCCAGCATGGCTTTACTTTCTGCGCATGATCTTGCCCGAAAACCGGTGCCCACTTTTTCGGGATCATGCGTTAACGCCCCAGATACACTTCGATGACGCGCTCATTGGACGATACCTGATCGAGCGTGCCTTCCGCGAGAACCGAGCCTTCGTGCAGACAGGTGACACGAACGCCGAGTTCGCGCACAAACGTCATGTCATGCTCGACGACGACCACCGTCTTGTCCTTGTTGATCTCTTTCAGCAGTTCGGCGGTCTGATGTGTCTCCACATCAGTCATGCCCGCCACAGGCTCGTCCACCAGAAGCAGTTTGGGGTCCTGCGCCAGCAGCATCCCGATTTCGAGCCATTGCTTCTGCCCGTGAGACAACGCACCGGCAAGGCGATCGCGGGAATCCTTCAGACGAATGGTCTCCAGTACCCGGTCGATGCGTTCGCTTTCACTCGGAGTCTCGCGCCAGAATAATGTCCCGCGCACACGATGATCGACATTCAACGCCAGCAGCAGATTGTCCTCGATGGTTTGGCTTTCGAACACCGTCGGCTTCTGGAACTTGCGCCCAATGCCGAGTTCGGCAATCTGCGTTTCATCGAGGCGGGTCAGATCTGTCTTACCGTCGAACAGCACGTCGCCCTCGTCCGGCTTGGTCTTGCCGGTGATGATGTCCATCATCGTGGTCTTGCCGGCCCCGTTGGGGCCGATGATGGCGCGCATCTCGCCCGGCTCTATGGTCAGCGACAGGTTGTTGATGGCGCGGAAGCCGTCAAACGACACATGCACGCCGTCGAGGTAGAGCATGGCCGATGTGGCGCGGGTGTCCATGACGTTCATGCCTACTCCGCGAGACCTGGTTTGGCGAGAGCTGATTGGGTAACGCCGTCTTCGGCCGCAGCGCTCGCCGCATTCGCGTCAAGCTGGTCCTGCCGCTTGCCCCACCACTCCTTGACGGTGCCGACGATGCCCTTCGGCAGCAGCAGCGTCACCAGAATGAACAGTGCACCCAGCATGAACAGCCAGTACGGCGCGAGGACACCGGAGGTGAACACGGTCTTCGCGTAGTTGACGACAATCGCACCCAGCGCCGCGCCGGTCAGCGTGCCGCGGCCGCCGACCGCCACCCAGATCACCGCCTCGATGGAATTGCCCGGCGCGAACTCGCCCGGATTGATGATGCCGACCTGCGGCACATACAGCGCACCGGCGACGCCTGCCATGCAGGCCGACAGAGTGAACACGAACAGCTTGTAGTTCTCGACGCGGTAGCCGAGGAACCGCGTGCGAGACTCCGCATCACGGATCGCGACCAGCACCTTGCCGAGCTTCGAGGTCACGATCATGCGGCAGATCAGGAACGCCACCGCCAGTGCGAGACATGACAGCACAAACAGTGCCGCGCGCGTACCCTGCGCCTGCACGTTGAACCCGAGGATGTCCTTGAAGTCGGTCAGGCCGTTGTTGCCGCCGAAGCCGAAATCGTTGCGGAAGAACGCCAGCAGCAGCGCGTAGGTCATCGCCTGGGTGATGATCGACAGATACACGCCGGTGACGCGCGAACGGAACGCCAGCCAGCCGAAGCAGAACGCGAGCAGTCCGGGCACCAGCAGCACCATCAGCGCCGCGAACCAGAACATGTCGAAGCCGTACCAGTACCACGGCAGCGCCTTGTAATTTAGGAACACCATGAAATCCGGCAGCACCGGGTTGCCGTAGACGCCGCGCGAGCCGATCTGCCGCATCAGGTACATGCCCATCGCGTAACCGCCGAGCGCGAAGAACGCGCCGTGGCCCAGCGAGAGAATGCCGCAATAGCCCCAGATCAGATCGATCGAAAGCGCGAGGATCGCGTAGCAGAGATACTTGCCGAACAGCGCCATCAGATAGGTCGGCACCTGCAACGGCGACGACGCCGGCAGCAGCAGGTTCGACAGCGGCACGAGAACGCCGACCGCCGCGACGATCAGCAGAAACCAGGTGGCGCTCTTGTTGAGCGAGCGGGTGAGAAAATACGGCGTCATGCTTCCACCGACCGGCCCTTGAGCGCGAACAAGCCGCGCGGCCGCTTCTGGATGAACAGAATGATCAGCACCAGAATGGCAATCTTGCCGAGCACCGCTCCCGCGACAGGTTCGAGGAACTTGTTCGCCATGCCCAGCGTCAATGCGCCGACCAGCGTGCCCCAGAGATTGCCGACGCCGCCGAACACCACGACCATGAACGAATCGATGATGTAGCTCTGTCCGAGATTGGGGCTAACGTTGTCGATCTGCGACAGCGCCACACCCGCGATGCCGGCGATGCCGGAGCCGAGGCCGAAGGTCAGTGCATCGACGCGCGAGGTCGCGATTCCCATCGACGCCGCCATGCGGCGGTTCTGGGTGACGGCGCGCATTTCAAGCCCGAGACTGGTGAAGCGCAGCATGGCAAGCAGGATGAAAAACACCGCGATGGTGAAGACCACGATCCACAGCCGGTTGTAGGTGATCGTCATCTGGCCGATCTCGAAGGCTCCGCTCATCCAGGAAGGGTTGCCGACCTCGCGATTGGTCGGGCCGAACATGGTCCGCACCGCCTGCTGCAGCACCAGCGACAGTCCCCAGGTCGCGAGCAATGTCTCCAGCGGGCGGCCGTAGAGGAAACGGATGATGGTCCGCTCAATGATGACGCCGATCAGGCCTGCCACAAGGAAGGCGAGCGGCACCGCGATCAGCAGCGAATAGTCGAACAAGGCGGGATTGGTGGTGCGGATCAGTTCCTGGACCACAAAGGTCACGTAAGCCCCGATCATCACCATCTCGCCATGCGCCATGTTGATGACGCCCATCACGCCGAAGGTGATGGCAAGTCCGATGGCGGCCAGCAGCAACACCGAGCCGAGCGAGAGGCCGTACCACGCATTCTGCGCGGTGGCCCAGATCGCAAGCTTGCTCTGGATCGAGCTGATCGCGGCAGCTGACGTTCGTGCCAACGCAGACGACTGGTCGGCAGGAAGCCCGGTGAGAATGGCCAACGCGTCCTGATCGCCACGCTCGCGGATCACTGATATCGCGTCGAGCTTATCCGCCTCGGAGGCATCCGGCTTGAACAGGATAATGGCGGCCTTGGCTTCGGCAAACGACCGCTTCGCGCCGCTGTTGGTTTCCTTCTGCAACGCGCCTTCGATCACCGGCAGGAACGCTGCGTCATGGGTCTTGAAAACGGACTGTGCCGCCTGAATCCGCTTGGCGGGATCAGGCGAGAGCAGCGTCAGTCCGCCGAGTGCAGCCTCGACAGCCCGGCGCAGGCGGTTGTTGAGACGCACGGCGGCTGCGCCCGATGGCGCAGTCGCGGCCTCACCGGTCGCGGCATCGGTGATCTTGCCGGCCTTGTCCTTGATGAAGACTTTCCTGCTCTGCGGATCGGCCAGCAGGCGGCCGTCCTGAAGCGCGTCGATGATCGGGAACGCGAGCGGGTTGTCGCTGGTCGCGAGCGCACCTACGGCAGCCTCGGTATCGGAGAATGAGTCATTGGCAAACTGGGCCACGGCGTCTTCAAAGGGACCGGCGAGAACCGGCGCGCCCGAGACAAGAATGAGCACCAGCGCGATCATCGTCGCACGAATGCGATTGAGAAAAATGGAAAGCACGTGACAACCCCGGCAGAGGTGAGAGGAAGGCGGCGACTGCCGCCGCCTTCCGATCGTTTCAGGTCAGAGCGCGATGCTTTTCAAAACACCACGCCGCGTGACGTTGCTCAGGACCCCTGACCACCGCACTTGTTGGTCTTGGTGTTGAAGTTGCCGCACTTCTTGCCGACCCAGTCGCCGATCAGGTCCTTGGAGCCATCAAGCTCCTTCGACCAGGCGTCGCCTGCGACAAGGCCGGGCGTCTTCCACACCACGTCGAACTGGCCATCGCCTTTGATTTCGCCGATGAACACAGGCTTGGTGATGTGATGGTTCGGAAGCATTTCCGAAACGCCGCCGGTCAGGTTCTTCGCCTTGATGCCCGGAAGGGCGTCGATCACCTTGTCGGCGTCAACCGCGCCAGCCTTCTCGACCGCCTTCACCCACATGTCGAAGCCGATCACGTGCGCTTCCATCGGATCGTTGGTCACGCGCTTCGGATTCTTGGTGTAGGCCTGCCACGACTTGATGAAAGCGTCGTTCTCGGGCGTCTTGATCGACTGGAAGTAATTCCAGGCGGCGAGATGGCCGAGCAGCGGCTTGGTGTCGATGCCGGCGAGTTCTTCTTCACCGACCGAGAACGCAACGACCGGAATGTCGGTTGCCTTGATGCCCTGATTGCCGAGCTCCTTATAGAACGGAACGTTGGCGTCGCCGTTGATGGTCGAAACCACCGCCGTCTTCTTGCCGGCCGAGCCGAACTTCTTGATGTCGGCTACGATGGTCTGCCAGTCGGAATGACCAAACGGTGTGTAGTTGATCATGATGTCTTCGGCCTTGACGCCCTTCGACTTCAGATAGGCTTCAAGGATCTTGTTGGTGGTGCGCGGATAGACGTAGTCGGTGCCGGCCAGAACCCAGCGCTGCACCTTCTCTTCCTTGGCGAGATAGTCGACCGCAGGGATCGCCTGCTGGTTCGGCGCGGCACCGGTGTAGAACACGTTGCGCTCACTCTCTTCACCCTCGTACTGGACCGGATAGAACAGGATCGAGTTCAGTTCCTTGAACACCGGCAGCACGGACTTGCGCGACACCGAGGTCCAGCAGCCGAACACCACGGACACCTTGTCCTTGGTGATCAGTTCGCGGGCCTTTTCCGCGAACAGCGGCCAGTTCGAAGCCGGGTCGACCACGACGGCCTCGAGCTTCTTGCCGAGAACGCCGCCCTTCTTGTTCTGTTCATCGATAAGGAACAGCACCGTATCCTTCAGCGTGGTTTCGCTGATGGCCATGGTTCCGGAAAGCGAATGAAGGACGCCGACCTTGATGGTCTCCTGCGCCTTTGCTCCGCCAACCGTGGCGAGACCCAAAAAAAGACCCGCAGTTGCGGCCAACCATTTACGGCGGCTGAACGGTGCAACTGCAGCGCTGTTGAAATGCGTAGTCATGCGATGTCATCTCCCTGACGCAGACGTGAAACGCTGTGCGACGGCTCACCGGCCGCCGGCGTTAAGGGAATCGCAAGAACTATGCCATGGCGTAGATTTCTATAACTAACTGATATTAAATGATAAAATTGATGTGGCGTGCAAAGTGCGTTTTGGTTGCCTCGATTGTAAGCAGCCAAGCTGACGTCCTCTTCGGCATTTGCATAATAAATGATCAGAAAATTCGCCTTGTCTAAAATTGAAGCAGGCTTTTGAGGGCAGAAAGGTTAGTCTAATGGCGGGTCTCGCGCCTGCCCGAGGCTGATTGGAGCGATTTTACCTTGAAAGCGCCGTGTTCCTGTTCCATATGGAGCGCACGACCTTGAGAATCATCGGGTCTTTGCGAGCCGCGTGTACTGATCCCGTCAAACGGTTTCTGGCTTGCCCCTTCAGCTAACCAAAACCGACGCCCCAGACACGCGGGTGTCTCCGACACCCGCCCGCACCTGGCATTCCGCCGGGCGCGCGTTGCGACTCATAGAAAGATACCCTTTTGACCTCCTTCCAGGATTTCGGCCTCGCCGATCCAATCTCGCGTGCCCTTAAAGAAGAAAATTACGTCACGCCCACCCCCATCCAGGCTCAAACCATTCCCATCGCGATCACCGGCCGCGACGTGATCGGCATTGCGCAAACCGGCACCGGCAAGACCGCGTCGTTCGCGCTGCCGATCCTGCATCGCCTGCTGGAAAACCGCATCAAGCCGCAGCCGAAAACCTGCCGCGTACTGGTGCTGAGCCCGACCCGCGAACTGTCGGGCCAGATCCTCGAGAGCTTCAACGCTTACGGCCGGCACATAAAGCTGACCTCGGCGCTGACGATCGGCGGCGTTCCGATGGGCCGCCAGGTCCGCTCGCTCATGCAGGGCGTGGATGTGCTGGTGGCAACACCGGGCCGTTTGCTCGACATGGTCCAGGGCAACGCCCTGAAACTCGGGCAGGTCGAGTTTCTCGTGCTCGACGAAGCCGACCGCATGCTCGACATGGGCTTCATCAACGACATCCGCAAAATCGTCGCCAAGCTGCCGGCCAAGCGCCAGACCCTGTTCTTCTCGGCCACCATGCCGAAGGACATCGCCGACCTCGCCGAGCAGATGCTGCAGAATCCGGCGCGCGTCGCCGTGACGCCGGTGGCGTCCACGGTGGAGCGCATCACGCAAAAGATCCTGCAGGTCGACCACTCTGCAAAGCCCGCCATTCTGGCGCAGATTCTCAAGACCGAGCAGGTCAACCGCGCACTGGTGTTCACCCGCACCAAGCACGGCGCCGACAAGGTCGTGAAAGGTCTGGTCAAGGCGGGCATTCCCGCCGAAGCCATTCACGGCAACAAGTCCCAGAACCACCGCGAGCGTGTGCTGGCGGCGTTCCGCACCGGCGACATCCGCACGCTGGTCGCCACCGATATTGCCGCCCGCGGCATCGACGTCGACGGCATCAGCCATGTCATCAACTTCGACCTGACCAACGTGCCGGAAACATATGTTCACCGCATCGGCCGCACCGCGCGCGCCGGCGCGGACGGCACCGCAATCTCGCTGGTGGCCGGCGGCGAGGAGCTTGGTTACCTGCGCGACATCGAAAAACTGATCCGCGTCACCCTGCCGAAGGAAGATCGCCGCACGCCGGGACATCAGCAGCGCCCGGCCGCAGCCGCTCCCTCGCAACATCGTCCGGCTCGCTCCGGATCGCATGGGCATAACCCGCGTTCCAACGATGCCGCTCCCGGATCGAAGGGTCCGCGCCGCCGCCGCCGTCCCGGCGGAGGTATGCCGCAGTCCGACCGGCACGAAGCTGGCCGTCATGAACAATCTCGGCCATCGCAAAATGCCAAGGGTGAGGGTATTCAGGGGGTAGCTTTCCTGCACCGTGAAAGCCGCCCGGCGCAGAACCAACCGAGGCGCGACCAGCGCCCGCAGCGCTCGTAACCGGATTATTGGACACCTAATTAGAGGACTTGGAGACCCCTATGGCCAAAGAAGAGCTGATCCAGTTCGAAGGACTGGTGACCGAAATTCTTCCCGATGCGCGGTATCGCGTCCAGCTCGATGCCGGACACGAGATCGTCGCCTATACCGCCGGGAAGATGAAGAAGAACCGCATCAAGACACTGGCGGGCGACCGGGTGACCATCGAAATGTCGCCTTACGATCTCGAAAAGGGCCGCCTGATTTTCCGGCACAAGGACGAGCGCGCCGGCAGCGGCCCTCCCCGCGGCACCCCGCCGCGCGGACAGTTTCGCCGCAGGTAAACGGGGCTCTTCCCCGCATCTCTACGGATCGCGCACGGCACGCGTCATGCGCGATCCAAAGCTCCCGGAGCACGCTGGGCGGGCATCAAAAATCCGCACCCGTCAGGATTGTTTTGGGGCCCATTTTCACGTAATATTGAGAGATCGATCTTCGGCCGGACGACATAGCTATCCACCGGTACAGCCGGTTTAGACGCTGACGACCTCATCCAAATTTCGATCTCACCAGCCCATTTAGACGTGGGCTTTGACTATATCTATCTTGAGAAGGACTACCTGCGTGAGCATGGGAACAGTGAAGTGGTTCAACGCGACTAAGGGTTACGGTTTCATTCAGCCTGACGATGGCGGCAACGACGTATTCGTTCACATCAGCGCCGTCGAGCGCGCTGGTCTCGGAACGCTGCGCGAAGGCCAGAAGATCAGCTACGAAATCGTCGCCGATCGCCGTTCGGGCAAGTCGTCGGCCGACAATCTTCGCGCTGCCGGCTAACTGAAATTTTCGCAGCTCACGCTGCAAAGAATTTCAAACACCGAGAACAAAACATCGAAAGGCCGTGCGGATCGCACGGCCTTTTTTGTGGATGCAGTTTGCAGGCGTCTTGCGGCGCGCGTCTTGTGTTGCGCGACGTTGCGGAGGATCCCGCAATCAACTGGTGTAGTCGACCGTGTTGGACTGGCGGGGCCGCGTGAAAAACTCCTCGGTCAGTGGAACGGTGGTCTTGATCACGTAACCGGTGATCGGCGTGAAGGTATACTTCACCTCACTCCAGATCAGATGCGTGTTTGGGACAAGGAGTTTCTCCGGGATCGTCGTGATGACCGTATCCTTGGCATGTCCCGTCGTGAGCGTGACCGAGCCGCCGCTGACAGTGCCGTTGTAGCTCCAGACAACCTTCACCTTCTTCGTTGCGTCGATCGTGACTTGGGTAATCCTCTGCTCCAGGTTCGCCGCGGTCACGGCGTAAGGCGTCATGATGGCGCCGCCCATCTTGAAAAAATTCGAGATGTCCGTGGATGACACTTGTGCGCCTTGCGAGACAAGGTCGGACAACGTCCGCGCAGTCAGCGTCACCTTGCGGTCGATGGAGACACCGCTCGCCGTGTCGATCATTCCGAACAGAAGCAGCACCATCAGCGGCGCGATGAACGCGAATTCAACCGCGGCGACGCCCCGCTTGTCCCTGCCGAACCGAGCGAGCAGCCGACGGCTCCGGCGCGCATTTCCGAACTGTGGAATCATCCTCATGATCTTACATCCATCAAGGTTCGACGCGGAACGCCGCGGTTGCCGCCACTAGCCGCATTTTGGTCGAACCGCTGACGAGATTCGCGATGTCGTAACCCAGTCCTGTCACGAACAGCGGCCACTTATAGAACGCGCGCACAAGCACGGTGTCGCCGGGTTTCGAAAGCTGGTACGCCGGTGTCGCCGTCAGAGAGCCCGCCACGATCGGGGGGGCCAGGTCCGCCGCCGGAATCGCAACACCAGGCGCATAGGCTTTCACACTGATAATGAGCGGACTTGCGAGGCTATCGTCGCATGTGAACAGAAACTTGACGCGATTGCAGAGATCCGCACTGAACTGCGCCTGCGTCATCTTTGCGTCCTGCGCCTGATGCGTCAGCAATAATCGCGCAGAATCGTGCGTGCCCGTCTCCAGGATCTGGGACGCGAAAAACATCAGTGCCGTTTCCATGATTGCAAACAGCAGGGCGAAGAAAAGCGGAGCGATGAACGCGAACTCGACGGCCGCGGACCCTCGCCGGTTACGGCGGAAGCGGCGCAAGGCTTTGTTGAGCGCGTTCAGGGACGTCGCGGGGGGACGCATCGAGCTATCCTCGGAAGGCAGCGGAAGTAACTACCGCCCAGAATAGACGACAGAGATTGTTGAATGCTTGCGCCGGTTCGGAACAACCCGCGGCGCAGGATTAACCGGTTGTTAACCGAATCGAGTCTGGGAGACGGCCTGAGATCGCATCCGCGCCATCGCGATCATTCACAACCCGGCGAACAGCTGACCGTATCGCGATTGGTTCCACGGTAGATGGTCACGACGTTGTCGGCCTCGTCATCCTTGGCCGACTTCGCACCGGGACGAGCGTCCACAAGGCTGCGGAGGGCAAGCGACAGCGTCCCGCTCTGGCGGGCCTGCGCCAACGCTTCCGTCTCCCTAGGTTTCAGCTCGAGCGTTGCCGTCTTGCCCACGACAACTTTCTGGCCGCCCTTTTCCTCGACGGTTTGATCAATCGCCAGAACGCGCACGTCGCTCAGGATGGCCGTCGAATTGACAATGTCCGCTCCTGCGCCATCGGGGTTTTTTCGGCGGCGCGAGAGAATGACATCGACCCTGTCATTGGGCAGGATAAAGCCGCCCGCACCGGTTTCCGGTGAGATTTCAGTCGAAACCGCGCGCATTCCGCGCGGCAGGATCGCGGCCATGAAGCCGGACCCGTTGCTCTTGACCAGCTTTGTGTCGCGGATCGGTTCTCCGGTCAGCATCGGCGAGCGCGCGATCGAGCCTACAAGTTGGGTCGTCGCATCGGCGCGATCGCTGCGGCGGATGAAACTGGAACTCGCCGTGCTCGCAGGCCAGGATTGCCACTGCAAGTCATCCGCCGTGATTTGCTGACCGAGGCCGATATCGCTCCGGGCAACCAGAACGTCGGTGGTCTCCATCTGGACAACCGGCGCAGTTGGCGGCGCCAAATCCGAACCACTGGCCAGGTAGGCGGCAACGCCGCCCGCTGCGACAGCGATCGCCAATACGACAATTCGCGCCCTGTTCATAAATTTACTCTCATACGCAACACAAACTCGGCGCCGCATACACCGGCCCGACATGGCAAATCTGACGTTAATTGATGAATGAACTGCAAACAGGCCGCCCGTAGCCCGGTCAGACAGAGCAACAGCCCAGCGTGATGGCCAGAGTTCCACACAATTTGCGGTATCTCGTTAGGCGGGAACTTACCGCCCGGCCAGTACCGGAAAATACCCCCGGTTTTCGTCGGTCAAATTAACGACCTGCAATTGTATACGCGTTTAGGTTCCAATTCGGGAACGGCGGTTCCGCCCCGCGAAAGACCCAGAGTTCCACAGCCACGTGTGCAAACGGAGACAACAATGATCACCCTCGTTACCCGCTTCCTGAAGAATGAGTCCGGCGCGACTGCAATCGAGTACGGCCTGATTGCTGCCGGCATTTCGCTGGCGATTATTGCCGCCGTGAACGGCCTCGGCACCACCCTCAATACCAAGTTCGGCAACATCAACACGTCGATCAACTAAGCAAACGGTCTGAGAACCAGAGGCTTCGGGAAACCGGAGCCTCATCTGCGCGACTGCCCCATTCACGCGAGGCCGTTAAAGCAGCATTTACCGTCAGCAAGAAGAGGCTGATACCCCGGTATTTCAGCAATCGAATTAACTGCGCTGCAATTCCTCCCACGTAGGTTCACGCCATGGTCACGGTGGTTTCCGCCCCCGCAACGGCCAGAGTTCTACAGCCACGTGTACAAATGGAGTTACAGATGACCAAGCTCGTTGCTCGCTTCGTCAAGGACGAATCCGGCGCCACCGCGATCGAGTACGGCCTGATCGCCGCCGGCATTTCGCTGGCGATCATTGCTGCCGTGAACGGTCTCGGCACGACCTTGAACACCAAATTCGGCAACATCAACACGTCGATCAAGTAAGCGATCGCTGTTTCGCCGAGAAACAAAGGCTTCGGGAAACCGGAGCCTTTTTTGCGTCCTGACCAATCGCCAACCCGCAAAGCGTCCATGAAACCGTCTCCGACCGAGAAACGCTCCAGGCACATCTTCGTCCCGCTGTCCGGCGATGAACCTGCCCGGCTCGTCTGCGCGGCGCTCGTCCTGGCCTTGCTCGCAGCGCTGTTCCGGATCGCCAGCATCTGGTAGCGCCCGTTCTAAGATTGTTCATTTCTGCCGGTTAGCCTGCCGCGTCGCTCATTCGGACCGAGTTCCCGCGGCTCATTTTCGACAGACCCCGGCAAACCCATGATCCTCGACCTCGCGCGCGTTTTCCTGTTTCCCGCATTGATGGCCTTCGCCGCGGCGAGCGATCTCTTCACGATGACGATCCCCAACCGCGTCTCGCTGCTCATGGTGGCGGGTTTCTTCCTCCTTGCGGGCTTCAGCGGCATGCCGCTGTCCGAGATTGCCATGCACGTCGGGGCCGGCCTGACGGTGCTCGTGATCGCCTTTGCCTGCTTCGCCTTTGGATGGATGGGCGGCGGCGATGCCAAAATCGCGGCGGCCGCCGGGCTCTGGTTCGGTTTTCCGCCGCTTGCCGACTATCTGATCTATGCGTCGCTGTTCGGTGGCGCATTGACGCTTCTGGTACTCCAGTTCCGACAGTGGCCGTTGCCCTATTCGCTGGTGTCGCAGGAATGGCTGCAGCGGCTCCACCGCAAGGACAGCGGCATTCCCTACGGCATCGCACTCGCTCTCGGTGCGCTGATGATCTATCCGGAAACCGAATGGATGAAGGCCGTGGATCTCACCCGCTTCGTCGGCCACTGAACGCGCGCGACTACGATCGCAACTTCTCATTAACGCGATTTAGATACGCCTCATTAACCATGCTTTGACGTTTAGCTGGTCAAATCCCACCACGGCGACGGGTCCGTCGCGGCGTGATGTGGAAAGTGAAGGCGTATGAATACCGCGCGGATCGACCTGACTATTGCTGTCTGCGCCGGCGACACTGCTGCACCGGTGGCAGTTCCGGCCCTCGTCCACAGCCAGTTCGAGCTTCATCCACAAGAACGACCGCGCCGCGGGCGGCTTCATCCTGCCACCATCGCCGAAGCCGGCAAGCGCGGCAGCATCAACGCGGTTCGCTACGGCATCTCAACAACTATGACGACACAAAAGTGGTCGAGGGGACTGGGAAGATGAGGCGAGAGGGACATCAGGCACCTGTGCGGACCTTCTTGGTGCGTGCCCTGTCGTTTGCCGCGGTCTCCGCGCTGACGCTGAACCCGGTTCTGTCGCCGGCGATCGCGAGCGACTACCGCGTGTCAGCGGCGGCGGCTTCAGCAGGCGGCCAGTTGAACGCCCGCTTCCTGCCGCTTGGCATCGGAAAATCCGTCGTGATCGACCTGCCGCGCGACGTCAAGGACGTCCTCGTCGCGGACCCGAAGATTGCCAACGCCGTCGTGCGTTCGGCCCAGCGCGCCTACATCATCGGCGCCGCGGTCGGTCAGACCAACATCATCTTCTTCGACACGGCGGGCCAGCAGATCGCCGCTTACGATATTGCGGTTACGCGCGATCTCAACGGTGTCCGCGCCGCGCTGAAACAATCGTTCCCGCGGTCCGACATCCGGATCGAAGGCGTCGGCGACGGCGTCGTGCTGTCGGGCTCGGCTGCCAATCCCCTCGAGGCACAACAGGCCGCCGATCTTGCCGCTCGCCTTGCCGGCAGCGCGGACAAGGTCGTCAACAGCATCACGGTGCGCGACCGCGATCAGGTCATGCTCAAGGTCACCGTCGCGGAAGTGCAGCGAAACATCGTCAAACAGCTCGGTGTCGATCTTTCCGCGTCGATGAATTACGGCACGGCGGTCGTGAACTTCAACAATGCAAACCCGTTCACGGCATTTGGCCGTCCTCTTGTCGATGGCAACACCGCGGTCGGCGGCTTTGGCAAGACCATAACCTCCACGGGCAGTGTCGTTCCGTCGGTGCAGGCGACCTTGCGCGCGATGGAAAACGCCGGTGTCATCCGGACTCTTGCCGAGCCTAGCCTGACCGCGATCTCGGGCGAATCCGCCAACTTCCTCGCCGGCGGCGAATTCCCCGTGCCAGGCGGCAATTCGTGCGATCCCGTTACGCGCATTTGTACGACGCAGATTATCTTCAAGAAATTCGGTATCTCGCTCGGCTTCATTCCGGTCGTTATGAGCGAAGGCCGCATCAGCCTGCGCGTAAGCACCGAAGTATCCGAACTGTCGCAGGAAAATTCGGTGTCCATTAGCGGCACAACGGTCCCGGCGATCAAGGTCAACCGCGCCGACACGACACTCGAGATTCCGTCAGGCGGCTCGATGGTGATGGCCGGTCTTATCAAGGAACAGACCAAGCAGGCGATCAGCGGTCTGCCCGGAATGTCCCAGTTGCCCGTGCTGGGAACGCTGTTTCGCAGCCGCGATTTCGTCAACAACAATACCGAGCTGATGGTGCTGGTGACCCCTTACGTGGTTCGCGCTGTCGCGCAGAAGGATCTCTCGCGGCCGGACGACGGATTTGCCGACTCGTCTGATCCGCAGGCCGATCTGCTGGGCACCATCAACCGCATCTACGGCGTTCCCGGCCGCGTTGAACCGGCCCGCAAATACCGCGGCTCTTACGGCTTCATCACCGACTGAGATCGGACAAGGACAGTATCGATGACAAAGCGAGTACCCGATCTCAAACGCAGCCTGCGGATCGCAGCCGCCCTCCTCGGGGCGTCCGCTGCTTTGGGAGCCTGCACGCATACGAGCCAGGACACTGTGACCGGCAGCGTTCCGAACGACTATCGCCAACGCCATCCAATCGTGATTCAGGAAGCCAATCGCGCGACGGAGGTCTTCGTCGGCCACGGACGCGGCGGACTTACCTCGATACAGCGCTCGGACATCGCGGGCCTTGCGGAAACCTGGCTGCGCGAAGGCACCGGCGGGATCATCATCGACATGCCGGTGAACACGCCGAATGCCCGTGTTGCCGCCGATTCACTGCGCGAGATCAAGGCTATCCTGGCTGCGTCCGGCGTGCCGCCGCGCGGCATCACCGTCAGGAACTATCGCCCGACCGATCCCCGGCTGTTTGCGACCATCCGCGTCAACTATCCGCGGATCACGGCGGATGCCGGTCCGTGCGGCACGTGGCCGGAAGACCTCGGCCCGTCGATCAAGAACAAGGGCTATCTCGAAAATCGCCCGTACCACAATTTCGGCTGCGCCTCGCAGCGCAATCTCGCAGCCATGGTCGCCAATCCATCGGATCTGGTGCAGCCGCGCTCAGAGACCGCTGCCTACACCGGCCGACGGACAGTTGTGTTGGACAAGTACCGCAAGGGCGAAAGCACTGCCACGAACTATCCTGATCCAGAGAAAAACCAAATCAGCAATGTGGGCAAATGATTAGTTACGCGCGCCAAGACCAGGAAGACGGGACCGGCTCTTCCGCCGCCGAGGAACACATCGCGCCGGCGCCGCGCGTGTCCGTCCAGGCATTTTGCGAAACGGTTGAAACCGCCGCGGCTGTGCAGTCCGCCGGCGAAGACCGGCGGCTGGACAAGGCCCATCTCAAGATTCAGATGGGCGGCATGGCGGCAGCCGTCGAGGCTTACAGGACCGCGCCGACCCCGAACGTGATCCTGCTGGAAACCGAGGGCCGCAACGACATCCTTTCGGGCCTCGACCAGCTTGCCACGGTTTG
This sequence comes from Afipia massiliensis, assembly GCF_001006325.2. Taxonomy (NCBI): domain Bacteria; kingdom Pseudomonadati; phylum Pseudomonadota; class Alphaproteobacteria; order Hyphomicrobiales; family Nitrobacteraceae; genus Afipia; species Afipia massiliensis. The sequence goes on from NZ_LBIA02000001.1 coordinate 939,612, forward strand.
CGACGCCGGCACGCGCGTGATCGTCATCGGCCGCGTCAACGATGTCGTGCTGTACCGTGAACTCGTGCGGCGCGGCATCAGCGACTACGTCATCGCGCCAGTCGCGCCGCTCGACGTCGTTCGTTCGATCTGCGGCCTGTTTTCGGTTCCCGAAGCCAAGGCCGTGGGACGGATCATTGCCGTTGTCGGCGCCAAGGGCGGCGTCGGCGCGTCCACGGTGGCGCACAATGTCGCCTGGGCGATCGCGCGCGATCTCGCGCTGGATTCGGTCGTCGCCGATCTCGATCTTGCCTTCGGAACCGCGGGCCTCGACTACAACCAGGATCCGCCGCAGGGCATCGCCGATGCAGTCTTCTCTCCGGACCGCATCGACACCGCCTTCGTCGATCGCCTGCTGTCCAAGTGCACCGACCATCTGAGCCTGCTCGCCGCGCCGGCGTCGCTCGACCGCGTGTACGACTTCGGTGCTGAGGCGTTCGATTCGATTTTCGATACGCTGCGCACGACGATGCCCTGCATTGTGCTCGACGTTCCGCACCAGTGGTCCGGATGGACCAAGCGCGCCTTGGTCGGCGCCGACGATATCCTGATCGTCGCAACTCCAGATCTCGCCAATCTGCGCAACACCAAGAACATGTTCGACGCGCTGAAAGCCGCGCGGCCCAACGACCGGCCGCCGCTGTACTGCATCAATCAGGCAGGTGTTCCGAAGCGGCCAGAAATCAACACCAGCGAGTTCGCAAAGGCTATCGAGAGCCAGCCGATCGTGACCATTCCGTTCGAGCCGCAGATTTTCGGCGCGGCAGCGAACAACGGTCAGATGATCGCGGAAATCGCGGCCAACCACCGGACTTCCGAAATGTTCCTGCAGATTGCGCAGCGCCTGACGGGCCGCGGCGAAGCCAAGAAGCCGCGCAATTCGTTCCTGGGGCCTTTGCTCGGAAAACTCCGGGCCAAATAGACTATCGCGTGGAGTTATCGCCGTGTTTGGTAAGCGTAGCGGATCAGAAGCCGACGTCCGGGCGGTTCAGCCCCCGGACCGTGGGCATGAGGCAGCGCCCGCCGCCGCAAGGCCGGCCATGGCGAGCGTTGCGTCGCCTCCGCTTGCGCCTGCGCGGCCGCCCACGCCTGCCCCCGTTATCGAAGCACGGCGCTCGGACAGCTATTATCAGGTTAAGGCGACGATCTTCGGGGCGCTGATCGAGGCCATCGATCTGGCCCAACTCGCGAAGCTCGACGTCGAGTCCGCGCGCGAGGAAATCCGCGACATCGTCAACGAGATCATCGCGATCAAGAACATCGTGATGTCGATCGCCGAGCAGGAAGAACTGCTCGACGATATCTGTAACGACGTTCTCGGCTATGGGCCGCTCGAACCGCTGCTTGCACGCGACGACATCGCCGACATCATGGTCAATGGCGCCGGCACAGTCTTTATCGAAGTCGGCGGCAAGATCCAGAAGACCGGTATCCGCTTCCGCGACAACCAGCAGCTTCTCAACATCTGCCAGCGCATCGTCAGCCAGGTTGGCCGCCGCGTCGACGAATCCTCGCCGATATGCGACGCACGCCTCGCCGACGGCTCGCGCGTCAACGCGATCGTGCCGCCGCTGGCGATCGACGGTCCCGCCCTCACCATTCGTAAGTTCAAGAAGGACAAGCTGACACTCGATCAGCTGGTCAAGTTCGGAGCGATCTCGCCCGAAGGTGCGCAGATCCTGCAGATCATCGGGCGCTGCCGCGCCAACGTGCTGATTTCCGGCGGCACGGGCTCGGGCAAGACCACGCTGCTCAACTGCATGACCAACTACATCGACGAAGACGAGCGCGTCATCACTTGCGAGGACGCCGCGGAGCTTCAACTGCAGCAGCCGCACGTCGTGCGTCTTGAAACGCGCCCGCCCAATATCGAAGGCGAAGGCCAGATCACCATGCGCGATCTGGTCAAGAACTGCCTGCGTATGCGGCCGGAACGCATCATCGTCGGCGAAGTCCGCGGACCCGAAGCGTTCGACCTGTTGCAGGCGATGAACACCGGCCACGACGGCTCGATGGGAACGCTGCACGCCAATAATCCGCGCGAAGCGCTGTCCCGCTGCGAATCCATGATCACCATGGGCGGCTACTCGCTGCCGTCGCGCACCATTCGCGAGATGATCTGCGCCTCGATCGATGTCATCGTACAGGCTGCCCGCCTGCGCGACGGCTCGCGGCGCATCACCCACATCACCGAGGTGATGGGGATGGAAGGCGACACCATCATCACCCAGGATATCTTCGTCTACGACCTGATGGGCGAAGACCTGAACGGAAATATCGTCGGCCGGCACCGCTCGACCGGCATCGGCCGTCCACGGTTCTGGGAGCGCGCCCGTTACTACGGCGAGGAAAAACGGCTCGCTGCAGCGCTCGATGCGGCCGAAGTCGCCGAAATATAGGAACGCGCCATGAACATGCAGGCGCTGGCACTGACCTTCCTCTCCGCCGTCACGGTGGGCGGTCTCGCCTGGGTTTTCATCTATCCGCTGCTCTCCGGCGAGAAACAGGCGGAGAAGCGCCGCGCATCCTTTGCACGTGCGGAACCTTCATTGCGAATCGACGACCGGTCGCGCACACGCCGCGTGCAGGTGGAAGACTCCATTAAGGAGCTTGAACAGCGGCTCGCTGCATCGAAGAAAGTTTCGATCGAAACCCGCATCGCCCAGGCGGGCATGGATTGGACCAAGCAGCAGTTCATGATCGGCTCCGCCGGTCTCGGCGCGATCGCTCTGATCGCAACTTATATCGCCGGCGCTGGCCTGCCGTCGGCGCTCGGTTTCGCCCTTGCCGCCGGCTTCGGATTGCCGCGCTGGGTGCTTGGATTCCTCAAAAAGCGCCGCGAAGCGAAATTTCTCGATGCCCTGCCGGATGCCGTCGACGTGATCGTTCGTGGCATCAAGGCCGGCCTGCCGCTGTTCGATTCGATCAAGGTTGTCGCGGCGGATGCGCCCGAGCCCTTGCGCAGCGAATTCAACGCGATCATCGAAACCCAGACCATCGGCATGCCACTCGGCGAGGCGTGCCAACGTCTTTACGACAGGATGCCGCTGCCGGAAGCCAATTTCTTCGGCATCGTGATCGCGATTCAGACCAAGTCCGGCGGCAACCTGTCGGAAGCTCTCGGCAACCTGTCCAAGGTGCTTCGCGACCGCAGGAAGATGGCGGCGAAGATTCAGGCGATGTCCATGGAGGCCAAGGCCTCGGCCGGCATCATCGGTGCGCTTCCTCCGATCGTGATGATCATGGTCTACATCATGACGCCCGACTACATCTCGCTGCTGTGGACCCATCCGACCGGACGGCTAATGCTGGCCGGCTGCGTGCTGTGGATGGGGACAGGCATCCTCGTCATGAAAAAAATGATCAACTTCGACTTCTGACGAGGAACCATGGTCGATCTTCTCATCGAAAAGTTCCACGACATCCGGTTCATGACGATGCTGATGTCGGCCATCGCCGCAGCGGCGGCCGCCTACGCGGTGGTGTCGCCGATGTTCGCGGGCGAGGGACTGGCCAAGCGCATGAAGGCAGTCGCCAGCGAGCGCGAACGTCTGCGCCAGCGCGAACGCGAACGGCTGAATCGCAACGAAAAGGTCTCGCTGCGCCAGACACCGAAGCAGCTTGTGCAGCGGGTCGTTGAGGATTTCAATCTCGGCAAGTGGGTGGCCCAGGAAGAAGCGCGGGACAAGCTTGTGATGGCCGGCTATCGCGGCCAGGCGCCCTATGTCACGTTCCTGTTCTTTCGTCTCGTCATGCCGATCCTGTTCCTGATCGGCGCGATCCTTTATGTGTTCGTCATCTCGAACATGCAGCAGCCGACCCCGATAAAGATCGGCATGTGCATCGGCGCGACATGGTTTGGCATGCAGGCGCCGATGCTGTTCCTGAAGAACGCAATCACCAAGCGCCAGCTGTCGATCCGGCGCGCGTTTCCGGACGCGCTCGACCTTCTGCTGATCTGCATCGAGTCGGGCATGTCGATCGAAGCGGCATTCCGCCGGGTCAGCACGGAGATCGGCACCCAGTCGATTGCCCTCGCCGAGGAATTCTCGCTGACGACCGCGGAGCTGTCGTACCTGCAGGACCGCAAGATGGCTTACGAGAACCTTGCCAAGCGAACCGGCACCGAAGGCGTGAAATCGGTCTGTCTGGCCCTGCAACAGTCGGAACGCTACGGCACGCCGCTCGGACAGACGCTGCGCGTGATGGCACAGGAAAACCGGGACATGCGCATGAACGAGGCCGAGAAGAAGGCCGCCGCGCTGCCGCCGAAACTGACCGTGCCGATGATCGTGTTCTTCCTGCCGGTGCTGTTCGTTGTCATTCTCGGCCCCACCGGCATCAAGGTCTCAGAATACATGAAGTGATGCGAGGCGGCGGCTGATCGGCACCGCTGCATCAGCTTCGATGTGATTGTCTGGCCGTCATTGCGAGGAGCACTTGCGACGAAGCAATCCAGCGTTGCTGTCGCTTCTGGATTGCTTCGCTTCGCTCGCAATGACGATAGGTGCTATGACCTGCCGGACTCCACCGCAGCCGTCTTTTGCGACCGGCCGTCGCGGCTGAGCATCTGCCGCAGATAAGCGACGTTCGCTTCCGCTTCGTCGGCTGGCAGATCGGCCTTCACGATGGTCTCGGCTTCCGCGAAACGTCCTTGCAGGCCGACGACCAGACCAAGGTTCTGACGAACGCGGCTATCGGCTGACCCGCGATTGTAGGCTCTGCGCAGCACGGACTCGGCCTTCGGCAGATCCTTGGACAAAACATAGGACATGCCGAGGTTCGACAGAACCGATGGCTCTTCCGGGGCAATCTTCAGGGCGCTCGCATAGTAGCGGCGGGCCTCGTCATGCTTGCCCATCTGATCGAGCGTGGTGCCCTGCACCGACAGGATGCGCCAGTCGGGATTTGCCGGCGTATGGGCGCGCGTCAGAGTGTCGAACGCCAGCTGAAAGCTTCCGTTGTCTGCCAGCGCGCGGCCATAGGCGGCCAGCAGCACCTTGTTGCCGGGATTGGCGATGGTCGCCTGTTCCAGCACCGCAGCGGCCTGCTGGCGTTGGCCGTTCTGGCGCAGTGATTGGCCATACTGAAGCGCGGCTGCCGCATCGCGCGGATTGGCGCGGTAACGTTCGCCTAAGGCCTCGATCTCATTGCGTGACACGCCGCCGGGCGCAGCTTCCGCACGCGCATTCAGCGATCCGGTGACATCGGGTGAACGCGCGGTCTGGCACCCGGCGAGACCCACGGCGAGGATGGCTGCGGCAGCGGCAGAGCCAAGATATCGGGCGAAATGAGATGGATGACGCATGACGCATGGACTCGCGGTCGAGGGTGGCGAAGCCGGATGCTGCAGCAATAGACTGTTAACCCTAATGTCCGGTTAACCCACGGGCCTGCCCCGATCAGGACGGTCGCCGCCTCTCGCCAAAAGAGCATGCAAAACACTGTCTTGAGCCTGCCGCGCGCGTGCGCCGCGCTGCTATAGTAACGTCTATCGCCTCGCCCCGCCGCCATCTGGGAAGCCCATGCACCCTGCTTTCAAAAATTCCACTGACGCCCGTCCCGTCCCCATTACCTTCGCCTCGAAATCGACCTGGGACGCCGTCAGCGCCACGCTTCCGGCGACCGCCCGGCGGTTCGCCGCAGCCAACACTTTCACGGCAAAGCCCGGCCAGTATCTCGCATTGCCGGCGGACGACGGATCGCTCGCCCATGTCCTGTTCGGCATCGAGGATTCGTCCAGCGAGTGGCGCGACCCGTTCCGGCCAGGGCAATTGCCCGGCCTGCTGCCGGCGGGCACTTACAGCTTCGCCAACGCCCCGCACGACACGCGGCTCGCGGCACTGGCCTTCGCGCTCGGCAGCTACCGGTTCAATCGCTATCGCAAGAACGATGTTCCCGGCGCGCGGCTGGTCCCGCCCGGCGATGTCGACATGACCGAGATCACGCGGATGGCGGAAGCGGCAGCGCTGGCGCGCGATCTGATCAACACGCCCGCCAACGACATGGGCCCGGATGAACTCGCGCAGGCCGCACAGGCGCTCGCCGGAAAATTCGGCGCGACCTACACCTGCATCGTCGGCGACGACCTGCTGAAGCAGAACTTTCCGCTGATCCATGCCGTCGGCATGGCCTCGACCCGCGCACCGCGCCTGATCGACATCACGTGGGGCGACGTATCGCATCCAAAAGTGACATTGGTGGGCAAAGGCGTTTGCTTCGACACCGGCGGCCTCGATTTGAAGCCTTCCAGCGGCATGCTGATCATGAAGAAGGACATGGGCGGCGCAGCCAATGTGCTCGCGCTCGCGCAGATGATCATGGATGCGAAGCTCAAGGTTCGCCTGCGGGTCCTGATTCCCGCTGTCGAAAATTCAGTCGCAGGGAATGCATTTCGACCGCTCGATATCTTTCCGTCGCGCAAGGGCGTCAATGTCGAGATCGGCAACACCGACGCTGAAGGGCGCCTCGTGCTGGCCGATGCGCTGGCATTGGCCGACGAGGAGAAACCCGACCTGCTGATCGACCTCGGCACATTGACAGGCGCGGCGCGCGTCGCGCTGGGGCCGGACCTGCCGCCGTTCTACACCAACGATGAGACTCTTGCGGCGGACGTCGCACGCCATGCCCGCACCGAGAACGATCCGCTCTGGCGCATGCCGCTGTGGATGCCTTACGATTCCTGGCTGGATTCCAAAACCGCGAACCTCAACAATGCACCCGGCGGGGCGTTCGCCGGATCGATCACCTGCGCGCTGTTCCTGAAGCGCTTCGTCGACAGCGCCAAGAGCTGGCTTCATGTTGATATTTACGGCTGGACGCCGTCAGCAAAGCCCGCCCGTCCCGAGGGCGGCGAATGCCAGGCCGCGCGTGCGATCTACAAGCTTCTGAGCGAGCGCTATGGCTGAATCAAAACTTGATCCAAGGCTCACTCCGGCGCGGCCCGATCTCGCCGCGAAACATCTCGAAGGCAAAGTGACGGCCGCGCGATTCGTCGAAGGCATCGAGTTTGAGGTGTTCGATCCCGTCGTGCCAGTCCGGCGCGAACCGTCGCACGATGCGGCGCTCGATACTGAGGCGCTGAAGGGCGAGCGCGTCATGGTCTATGATCGCGATGCGGAAGGATGGGCCTGGGGGCAACTCAAAGCCGACGGCTATGTCGGCTGGATTCCCGATATCGCGCTAGTGCAGCCGCGTACGACGCCAACGCATAAAGTCACGGCGCTGCGCACGTTCGCCTTTCCGGGCCCGTCGATCAAACTCCCGCCGGTCGAGAGCCTGCCGCTCGGCGCGCGCATTGAAGTCGTCAAGATCGATGGCACCTTCGCCATCACCAGCCAGCGGCACTACCTGCCTGTGCACCATGTCGCTCCACTCGACACTACCGAGGCGGACTTTGTCGCCGTCGCCGAGCGCTTCGCCGGAACGCCGTATCTCTGGGGTGGCCGAACGAGCCTTGGCATCGACTGTTCAGGCCTTGTGCAAACGTCGCTTCGTTCGGCCGGCATCACTTCGCCGCGCGACAGCGACATGCAGGAAGCAGCATTGGGAACGGTACTGCCGCCGTCGCAATGGCACGACCTCAAACGCGGCGACCTGATTTTCTGGAAGGGGCACGTGGCCATCGTGCGCGACAGCACCACCATCGTCCACGCCAACGCGCATCACATGGCCACCGCTATCGAGCCGACGCAGGCCGCCATCACGCGCATCAAGGCCGCCGGCAGCGAGGTGACCAGCATCAGACGGCTGAGCTAGAAGAATTTACAAATCCGGTACAATGTTCGGCGCAGCTTCGATGTTGAAGGCCGCAGCGAACAGCGCGCGCGTGTAGTCGGTCTGCGGATTCTTGAACAGGTCCGCCGCAGCGCCCTGCTCGACCACCTTGCCGTGGCGCATCACAATCAGGTTGCTCGCAAGCGACGCCACCACCCGCAGGTCATGCGAAATGAACATGTAGGTCAGGTCGCGCTTGCGCTGCAGGTCGCGCAGCAGATCGACCATCTGGGCCTGAAACAGCATGTCGAGCGCGCTGGTCGGCTCGTCCAGCACCACGAAATTCGGCTCGAGCACCACCGCGCGCGCAATGCTGATGCGCTGGCGCTGGCCGCCGGAGAATTCGTGCGGATAGCGGAAGCGCGTCGCCGGGTCGAGCCCGACTTCCTTCAGCGCCTTGATCACCCGCGCCTCGCGCTCGTCCTCTTTCAGAGACGGCTGATGCACACCAAGTCCCTCGGCAATAATATCGCCGACCGACATGCGCGGGCTGAGCGCGCCAAACGGATCCTGAAACACGATCTGCATGTCGCGGCGGACCGGGCGCATTTCCTTGAACTTCAGCCCCTGAATGTCCTTGCCGAGAAACACGATCGGCCCGTTTGACGAAATCAGGCGCAGGAGGGCGAGGCCAAGCGTGGTCTTGCCCGAACCGGACTCGCCGACGACGCCGAGGGTTTCGCCCTGGCGCACCGACACGCTGACGCCGTCGACCGCCTTGATGTGCCCGACCGTCTTGCGCAGCAATCCGCGCTTGATCGGAAACCAGACCTTCAGATCCTCGGACGACATCACGACCGGGGACTCCGGCCGTGGCGGCGCGGGATCCGGCTTCGGCTCCGCTGCCAGCAATGCCTTGGTGTAGGGATGCTGAGCCGCCGTGAACACCTGCTCCACCGGCCCCTGCTCGACGATCTTGCCGTTGTTCATCACGCAGACCGTATCGGCAATGCGCCGCACGATCCCGAGATCATGGGTGATGAACAACATGCTCATGCCGAGCCGCGCGCGAATGTCCGCGAGCAGTTTCAGAATTTGCGCCTGCACGGTGACGTCGAGCGCCGTGGTCGGCTCGTCGGCGATCAGCAGATCCGGCTCATTCGCCAGCGCCATGGCTATCATTACGCGCTGCCGCTGACCACCGGAGAGCTGATGCGGATAGCTGGCGAGACGTGTTTCGGGCTCGGGAATACCGACCTGCGTCAGCAGTTCCAGCGTTCGCGCCCGCGCCATCGCACCGCGCACGCCGCTGTGCAGATAGATCACCTCGCCGATCTGCGCCTCGATGGTGTGCAGCGGATTGAGCGACGTCATCGGCTCCTGAAAGATGATCGAGATGTCGTTGCCGCGAATGCCACGAATCTCGTTCTCGCTGAGGCCGAGCAGTTCCTGTCCCTTGAAGCGAATGCTGCCGGTCGGATGGTGCGCCGTCGGATACGGCAACAGCTTCAGCACCGACAGTGCGCTGACGGATTTTCCTGAACCGGATTCGCCGACCAGCGCGACGCATTGTCCGCGATCGATCGAGAACGAGATTTTGTCGACCGCAATGCTCTCGGTCCCGCTCTGGCGGAAAGCCACCGACAGATCGCGGACATCAAGCAGAGGCTGGTTGATTGTGTCCAACATACTAGCCCTCACCTGAACGTCTTGCGCGGATCGAAGGCGTCGCGCACACCTTCGCCGATAAAGATCAGGAGCGACAGCATGATCGCGACCGAAAAGAACCCGGTGAATCCGAGCCATGGCGCCTGCACGTTCGCCTTGCCCTGCGACAGCAGTTCGCCCAGCGACGGCGAACCGGGCGGCAGACCGAAGCCGAGGAAATCCAGCGCCGTCAGCGTCATCACGGACGACGACACGATGAACGGCAGGAAGGTCATGGTCGCCACCATGGCGTTCGGCAGCAGGTGCCGGAACATGATGGTGCGGTTCGAGACACCGAGCGCGCGCGCGGCCTGAATATACTCGAAGTTGCGCCCGCGCAGAAATTCCGCGCGCACAAGGCCGACCAGCGACACCCATGAGAACAGCAGCAGGATCCCGAGCAGCACAAAGAATCCGGGCACCAGCACCGACGACAGGATCAGCAACAGATACAGCGATGGAATCGCGGTCCATACCTCGATGAAACGCTGAAACAGCAGATCGACCCAGCCGCCGAAATAGCCCTGGATGCCTCCGGCTGCGATACCGATCACCGATGAGATGATCGTCAGCGTCAGACCGAACAGCACCGAAATGCGGAAGCCGTAAATCAGGCGCGCGACCACGTCACGGCCCTGATCGTCGGTGCCGAGCCAGTTGTATTCGAGATCGCGGCAGCCTCGCACGCCCTTCTTCTCCACCACGGCCTTGCATTGCTCTTCAGTCAGCATCCACGTCGGTTTCGACGGCGCGGGAGTCGGCAGATCGAGATTGTGCGTGCCGTAGGAGTAACGGATCAGCGGCCAGAGAATCGTGCCGTTCTTTTCCTTGATCAGCTTCTGCAAGTACGGATCGCGGTAATCCGCGGCGGTCTCGAAGTCGCCGCCGAAGGCCGTTTCTGGATAGGAGACGAAAGCGGGAAAAAACAGCTTGCCGTCGAACTTGATCAGAAACGGGCGATCGTTGGCGATCAGCTCCGCGAACAGCGAAATCAGAAACAGCAGCGAGAAAATCCAGAACGACCAGTAGCCGCGCCGGTTGGATTTGAAATTGCGCCAGCGCCGCTGGTTGAGCGGCGATATGCCGAGCGGATGCCGCGAGGGCGGTACGGCTTCGCCCATCGGCGACAATGCCGTGGTCTCGACCGGCGGTGCGGGAGCGACGGTCATACCTCGCGCGCCTCGAAGTCGATCCGCGGATCGATCCACATATAGGCGAGATCCGAGATCAGATTGACCACCAGACCGACCAGCGAAAAGATGAACAGCGTGCCGAACACCACCGGATAATCGCGATTGAGCACACTCTCGAAACCGAGCAGGCCCAGGCCATCAAGCGAAAAGATGGTCTCGATCAGAAGCGATCCCGAGAAGAACGCATGGATGAAGGCGCTCGGGAAGCCGGCGATCACGATCAGCATGGCGTTGCGAAAAATATGCCCGTACAGCACCTGGCGCTCGCTGCAGCCCTTGGCGCGCGCGGTCATGACGTACTGCTTGCGGATCTCGTCGAGGAATGAGTTCTTGGTCAGCAGCGTCATCGTGGCAAACGCGCCGAGCGCCATCGAGATCAGCGGCAACGTGAGGTGCCAGAAGTAATCGGTGATCTTCTGGTACCACGGCATTTGCGACCAGCCGTCCGAGGTCAGTCCGCGCAAGGGGAAGATGTCGAAGAACGAGCCTCCCGCGAACAGGATGATCAGCAGGATCGCGAACAGGAAGCCCGGGATCGCGAAGCCGATGATGATGATGCCCGATGTCCAGGTATCGAATTTCGAGCCGTCCTGGATCGCCTTGCGAATGCCGAGCGGGATCGAAATCAGATAGGTCAGCAGCGTCATCCAGATGCCGAGCGACATCGAGACCGGCAGCTTCTCCTTAATCAGTTGAATCACGCTGACGTCGCGGAAATAGCTTTTGCCGAAATCGAAGCGGGCGAAATTCCACAGCATCAGCGCGAAACGCTCGGGCGCGGGCTTGTCGAAGCCAAACTGCTTTTCGAGGCTCTTGACGAACTCCGGATCGAGCCCCTGCGCGCCCCGGTATTTCGAACTAACGGCGTCGGACCCCGCGCCAGCCTGCGGACGCGACGCGAAGTCACCGCTGGACGATCCCGAAATGCGCGAGCTTGCGCCGGTATCTGAGCCGGACAATTGCGCGATCACCCGCTCCACCGGGCCGCCCGGCGCGAACTGCACCACGACGAACGACACGAACAGGATGCCCAGCAATGTGGGGATCATCAGCAGGATGCGGCGGGCGATATACGCGCTCATGGACTATTTCGCCTGCTCGGGCTTGGTCTGTTGGGGCTTGGCTTGTTCAGGCTTGGTCTGTTCAGGTTTTTTGGCTTTCGCCTCATCGAACCACCACAGGTCCGGCGTGCCGACGCCGTTGGCATAACGCGGAATGTTCGGAGGATGGGCGAAGACGTCCCAATAGGCAATGCGATGGCTGGCCGAATACCATTGCGGCACCCAGTATCGCCCCGCGCGGAACACGCGGTCGAACGCCCGGCAGGCGATGCGCAGCTCGTCGCGGTTGTCGGCGGCGACGATGCGCTCGATCAGCGCGTCGATGGCGGGATTCTTGATGCCGGACAGATTCTGCGATCCCTTGATGTCCGCGACCTGCGACGAGAAGAACGTCCGCATCGCATCGCCCGGCGTGGATGACATGCTGAAGCGCTGGATCGCGACGTCGAAATCGAAATCGTCCACGCGGGAGCGAAACTGCACCGGATCGACCAGCCGCACGCTGGCGTCGATGCCGAGCACGCCCAGATTTTTGATGTAAGGCGCGTGATGAGCCTGAAATGCGGGTTCTTCGAGCAGAAATTCGACGCGGAACGCATCGCCGGTCGGCAGCCGTCGCTTGCCATCCTTGATGGGGTATCCCGCGTCCTGCAACAGTTGCGACGCCTTACGCAGCAGTGAGCGGTCCTGCCCCGATCCGTCGGACACCGGCGGCACGAACGGCGCGCCGAACACCTCGTCAGGCACCTGCCCGCGAAACGGCTCCAGCAGCTTGAGTTCTTCCGGCGAAGGCGGTCCTTCCGCCATCAGGTCGGAGTTCTGGAACGGCGACTGGGTGCGCGCATAGGCGCTGTACATGATGGTCTTGTTGGTCCATTCGAAATCGAACGCCTGGATCATGGCCTCACGTACGCGCGGGTCTTTGAACTGCGCGCGCCGCGTATTCAGGAACCAACCCTGTGCTCCCGACGGCGTGTCGTCGGGTAGCTTCTCCTGCTTGACGCGGCCGTCCTTGATGGCGGGGAAATCGTAACGTGTGTTCCAGATCCGCGCGGTGAACTCCTCGCGGTAGAGATAGTTCCGGCCGGTGAAACCTTCGAACGCAACGTCGCGGTCGCGATAGAACTCGTAACGCACGGCGTCGAAATTGAACGCCCCGCGCGACACCGGCAGATCCTTCGCCCACCAGTCCTTGACGCGGTCGTATTCGATATACCGCCCCACCTCGAATCGGCCGACCTTGTAAGGTCCTGAGCCAAGCGGAATATCGAGGGTGGATTCCTCGAAAGGCTTCTTGTCGTAATAAGCCTTCGAGAAAATCGGCAGTCCGGCGGTATACAACGGCACGTCGCGGCCGCGCTGCGCCGCGAAGGTCACCGTCAGCGTGGCGTCATCGTTGGCTTCCACCTTCGTCATGTCGCGCAACTGCTGCTGGATGATGGGATGCCCCTTCTCCTTCAGGATCGTCAGGGAGAACGCAACATCCTTCGCCGTGATTTTCGTGCCGTCATGGAAGCGTGCTTCCGGCCGCAGCGTAAACCGGTAGGTGAGCTTGTCAGGTGAAATCCGCACCGAACGGGCGACGAGACCGTACATCGCATCAGGCTCATCGCCTGAGCGCACCATCAGCGATGCGAACGTCTGCCCCATGCCGGCCGCGCCGTCGCCCCTGAGGATGAAGCTATTCAGCGAATTGAACGTGTGGAACGACTGGTTATAGGCGCGCGATGATGGGACGGTCGAAAACACGCCGCCCTTGGGCGCACCGACATTAACGTAGTCGAAGTTCTTAAAATCCGCCGGGTACTTCAGGTCGCCGAACGCCGACATGCCGTGGGTTTCAGGAGCGGTCTCGACAGCGGATTGAGCCGCTGCCGCGAGCGGTGTCCATGCTGCGGCCACAGCGCTGCCGCCGAGAACGAGAACACGCCGCCGCGAAAGGCCGGTCAAGAACGCCTGCCGATCTTGTCGGCTTTGTCCTTGTCGAACCACCACAGCGACGGCAGACCGGACCGGCCGTATTTCGGCAGCGGCGCGTGGCTGAAGCGATCCCAGCGCGCGTACCGCATGAACCCGTAAGTGAACTGCGGCACCACGTAATAGTGCCAGAGCAGCACGCGATCGAGCGCCTTGGTCGCAGCGACCAGCGTTTCGCGATCCGCGGCATAGATGATCTTGTCGATCAGCTTGTCGATCACCGGGTTCTTGATGCCGACGGTGTTGCGCGAGCCCGGCGCATCGGCAGCCGGCGTCCCCCAGAAATCGCGCTGCTCGTTGCCGGGCGACAGCGACTGCCCCCAGACATCCGAAATAATGTCGTAGTCGAAATTGCGCACCCGGTTCTGGTATTGCGCATCGTCGACGGTGCGGACGGTGACGGTGATCCCGAGTCGCTCCAGCGACGGCTTGTAGAACAGCACGATGCGCTCGAAGGACGGATTGTCGAGCAGGAATTCCACCGCGACCGGCGCGCCGTCCTTTTTAACCAGCTTGCCGTCGCGCACCTCATAGCCTGCTTCTCTCAAAAGCCGCGTCGCGTTGCGAAGATTGTCGCGCACCTTCTCCGGCTCACCGCCGACGGGATTCTCGTAGGGCTTGGCGATCACCTCCGGCGGAATCTCGCCGTAGACCTCCTTGAGAATCTCGAATTCCTTCTGCACCGGAACGCCTGAACTGGCCAGTTCGGTACCTTCGAAGTAGCTGTTGATGCGCTTGTACTTGCCATAGAACAGCTGCTTGTTCATCTCCTCGAAATCGAATGCATAGTTGAAGGCGCGGCGCACCCGCTTGTCGGCGAACAGTTCGCGGCGAATGTTGAAGGCAAAGCCCTGCATGCGCCCGGAGTCGTTGATCGGAAACTCTTCGAGCACCACGCGCTTTTCCTTCACCGCCGGAAAATCATAGGCGGTGGCCCAACTCTTGGCCGAGGATTCGACAGTCCAGTCCGCCTGATCGGCCTTGAAGGCTTCGAGCGACACGGTCGCATCGCGGAAAAACTCGTAACGCATTTCATCGAAGTTCTGCTGGCCGACGCGCACCGGGGTGTTGACGCCCCAGTAGGTCTTCACCCGCTCCATGGTCACGGAGCGGCCGGCGACAAAATCCTTGATCGTGTATGGTCCCGAGCCAAGCGGCTTCTCGAGCGTGGTTGCGCCGACGTCGCGCTTGCGGCCCTGGCTGTCGGTGCCCTCCCACCAGTGCTTCGGCAGAACCACCAGTTCGCCGACGATGCTCGGCAGTTCACGATTGCCCGGTGCATCGAACGTGAACTTGATCTCGTGCGAACCGACCTTCTCTGCCTTGATGACGTGCTTGTAGTACGCCGAGTAGAAGGGGCTGTGCTTCTTCAGCGCTTCCAGCGAGAACAGCACATCCTCCGGAGTGACCGGCTTGCCGTCATGCCAGCGCGCTTCCTTGCGCAGGCGATACGTTACCCAGGAATGATCGTCGGGATGCATCGCAGCCTCGGCCAGCAATCCATACTTGGTGCTGGCTTCGTCTAGCGACTGCGTGGTCAGCGATTCGTACATCGACATCACCGCCGGCGCGATCGAGCCTTTGACGCCCGCCACCACGAAGTTGAAATTGTCGAAGGTGCCGATTGAAATCTGCCGCGCGATGCCGCCCTTTGGCGCATCCGGATTGACGTAGTCGAAACGCTTGAAGTCGGCGGGGTACTTGATGTCGCCGAACAGCGACAGGGCATGTTTCCATTCCGGCGCGGCTTGCGTTTGGGCCTGAGCAGGAGCGACAGCATCCAGCCCCGCCGCCTTCAGCATCGGGACCGCTGCAACAAAAGCACTGCTCTGGAGGAGGCCGCGTCGGGAAATGCTCAAATTGAATGTTCCTGTTGCTGGTCGAAAAGGGCTGCCCTGGCAACGTCTTGGCCGATTATGTCGGTTTTTGGATGTGATGCCAGCCCGTTGCGGCGCGTTCTTTGCGGCGAAATGTCCGGCTCGAAAACAGCAGCAATTGCAACGCAAAACGGCCAGGCGAACCTGGCCGTTTTCGGATTAAATTTCGGTCACGCGCCGAAAGCTCACTTGCTCGCGGTCGGCAGCGGCACAGGAGTATCGGCCAGCGTGCGCAGGTAGGCGATCAGGTCCGCCCGCTCGCTGTCCTTGCTGATGCCGGCGAAGCCCATCGCGGTGCCGGGGACGTAGCCCTTCGGGCTGGCGATGAACTTGTTGAGGGCGTCGTAGGTCCACTTGCCGCCCTTGCTCTTCATGGCAGCGGAGAAGTTGAACCCGCCACGACCGTGGCCGATCTCGTCGTCAATGAGGCCATAGAGGTTCGGGCCGACCTTGTTCGCGCCGTTCTTTTCAAAGGTGTGGCAGGCCGCGCACTTCTTTGCGGCCGCTGTGCCCTTCTCGACCGAGGCCGTCTGAAGCAGCTTTTCGATCGGCTCGCTCGGCGCTGCCGCGGCAGCCGCACCGGCGCCTTCAGCCTCCTTCACCGCGATTTCAAAACCGGGCTTTTCCGGCTTCTTCGGCGAGAAAATCGCATTGGCAGCCATGTTGGTCGCCAGCAGAACGAGGCAGGTGCCAAGCACTGCGCCCATGATCTTGTTGAGTTCGAAGGAGTCCATTTGCGATCAGGCCCTAGCCGGAAAGTCGATACGTTGGCCGCATGAAACGGCCATGAATTGCTACCGGGAACAGGCGTGCAGCGCAATACAGGTAGCGGGATCGAGATAACGGTTTGCCTGCCTTCTGGCAACCCGTATAAACGCGCGACCCCTTGAAAACGCCCGTCATTTCCTCACCAATTTGGTCGTCCGAGCCCCACGCCCCCAATGAGAGAAACCCGCGCTTTGGTGCTGATTCCCGCCCGCATGGCCGCAACCCGGCTGCCGGGAAAGCCGCTGCTCGACATCGGCGGCCTGCCGATGATCGTCCACGTCCTGCGCCGGGCGGAAGTTGCGCGAATCGGACGGGTGATCGTCGCAACCGACGCGCCGGAAATCGCGCAAGCGGTGAAAAAATCTGGCGGCGAAGCCGTCATGACCCGCGCGGATCATCCCTCGGGGTCAGACCGGATCTTCGAGGCGCTCCAGACCATCGATGGCGCGGGACAGATCGACACCGTCATTAATGTTCAGGGCGATCTGCCGACCATCGCGCCCGAGGATATTCGCGCGGTGCTGGCACCGCTTGCCGACCCCAGCGTCGATATCGCCACGCTGGCCGCTGTGATCCGAAAGGACGAGGAACACACCAATCCGAACGTGGTGAAAGTCGTCGGATCGCCGGTCAACGCAACCCGGCTGCGGGCGCTGTATTTTACGCGGGCGACCGCGCCTCATGGCGAAGGTCCGCGCTATCACCACATCGGGCTCTACGCCTATCGCAGGCAGGCCCTGGCGCGGTTTGTCGCCCTGCCGCCCTCACCGCTCGAGACCCGCGAAAAGCTCGAACAGTTGCGGGCGCTCGAAGCCGGCATGCGGATCGACGTCACGGTGGTTGACACGGTGCCGCTGGGCGTCGATACGCCTCACGATCTCGAGACCGCACGGCAAATGCTGGCAGGCAAGGCATCATGACCAAATCGATGAAAATCGCCTTTCAGGGCGAACCCGGCGCCAATTCGCACATCGCGATTCAGGAAGCCTTCCCGGACGCCACGCCGCTGCCCTGCGCGACCTTCGAGGACGCGCTGGCGGCAATTTCGTCGGGCGAAGCCAGCCTCGGCATGATTCCGATCGAGAATTCGGTGGCCGGCCGAGTCGCCGACATTCACCACCTGCTGCCGCAGTCGGGGCTTTTTATTGTCGGCGAATGGTTTCTGCCGATCCGTCATCAGTTGATGGCGCCGCGCGGCACCAAGATCTCGGACATCAAGTCCGTCGAGAGCCATGTGCATGCCATCGGGCAATGCCGCCGCATCATCCGCAAGCTCGGCATCAAGCCGATCGTTTCAGGCGACACCGCAGGCGCGGCGCGCATCGTCGCCGAACACGGCGACAAGAGCCGTGCAGCGATCGCCTCGCGTCTCGCCGCCGACATCTACGGCCTCGATATCCTCGCCGAAGACATCGAGGACGAAGATCACAACACTACGCGTTTCGTGATCCTGGCGCGCGAGCAACTCTGGGCCGAACAAGGCTCCGGTCCCTTGGTCACGACATTCGTGTTCCGCGTGCGCAACCTTCCCGCCGCGCTGTACAAGGCGATGGGCGGCTTCGCCACCAACGGCGTCAACATGACCAAGCTGGAAAGCTACATGGTGGAAGGCAATTTCTTCGCCACGCAGTTCTATGCCGATGTCGACGGCCATCCCGACGACAAGAACCTCGCCTATGCGCTGGAAGAACTGAAATTCTTCTCAAAGGAACTGCGGATCGTCGGCGTTTATCCGGCCCATCCGTTCCGCGTCGCGTTCACGGAAAAGGGTGCGGAATAAGGCTAACTAGGCCGCCGCCTGCTTGCCGATACCGAACGCGTCCGCCAGCAGGCTGTACGAGCGCTTGCGCGCGTCGTGATCGTACGTCGCCGTGATCACCATCACCTCATCGGGCTTGCTGGCCTCGATCAGCGGCGAGATGTTCTGCGTCACGGTCTGCGGTGAGCCGACGAACAGCCGCGAGCGGTTGCGCGCAATGCTGGCGCGTTCGGCGTCGGAATACGGATAGGCCTGCGCCTCCTCGATGCTCGGCAACGGACGATATTGCCCGCGGTCGCGCAGCAACCGATTCAGATCGGCCGACGACGCCAACCGATCCGCTTCTTCATCCGTCTCTGCCATGATCACGGCAATCGCCAGAATAGCATGCGGGTTAGTGCGCCAGTGCGACGGCTTGAAGTGTGCGCGATAATGAATCATCGCATCGGCTGCGTCGTGCGAGGCGAAATGATGCGCGAACGCGAAGCCCATGCCGACCTGCGCTGAGAGTTGCGCGCTGTAGTCGCTCGACCCGAGCAGCCAGATCGGCGGCAGCGGCGCATCGTCCGGCATGGCGATCACGTTGTGATATGGATGCCCCTCAGGGAAGTTGCGCGTTTCCCACAACGTCAGTTCGATCAGGCGTTCGATGAAGTCATCGCCGCCGCGCGGATCGAACCGCTGGCGCAGCGCATGCATGGTGGTTTGATCGGTGCCGGGCGCACGGCCGAGTCCGAGATCAATGCGGCCCGGAAACAGCGCCTCCAGCATCTTGAAACGCTCCGCGACCATCAGCGGCGCGTGGTTCGGCAGCATCACGCCGCCGGAGCCGACGCGAATGCGCTGCGTCGCCGCTGCGATCTGTCCGATCATGATCTCGGGCGCGGGCGATGCCACCGAGGCGAGACTGTGATGCTCCGCCAGCCAGTAGCGCGTGTAACCGAGACGGTCGGCATGCTGCGCCAGATCGATGCTGTTGCGCAGCGACTGGGAAGGCCTGGTGCCGGTGGCGACGACCGAAAGGTCGAGGATGGAAAGCGGGGTCATGCGGCCCAAGCTAGTGACTCGCAGGCACCCGTCAAACTGCTGGCGCGCATGTCACCCAGCCGGGTTGCTGGAGGCGTGTGGGCAACTATATGACAGATTAATCAAATCTACAGATATCTGCCCACTGTCGCTTGGCGAATTTGGCCTGAAAATCGTTGAATAAGCTGGAAATTCGACAAAAATGGCCGGATTCTTTGCCATTAGCGCTCCGCTGGACGGCAAGTTCCTGCTAGTAAAGTAGCCATAGTGGGCAATTTCCCATACGAAATGTCCGGTGGATGGGCTGTCGGAAATGGCTGGTTTCGCTTATTTTGGCCCGTAAAGGCGAAACGGTGACGAGGTCCGGCCCAAAGGGCGGAATGAAGGCGCACCGCGCCGCGGAGGCCGCAGCCCATTTTGGCCCGCGCACCGCCTTACGACATGTGGAGTTGAGAAGCGTGACGAGCGAAACATCCGCCCCGACCGGATCGCAGGGGCAAAAACGTCCGGCGATTTCCTTCGAGTTCTTTCCGCCGAAGACCGAAGAGATGGAGCACAACCTCTGGGAGGTCATCAACCGGCTTGCGCCGCTGACGCCGAACTTCGTTTCGGTGACGTACGGCGCTGGCGGCTCGACCCGCGAGCGCACCCATTCGACCATCGCGCGCATCCTCTCTGAGACCAAGCTCACACCCGCAGCCCATCTCACTTGTGTCGCGGCGACCAAGGCGGACATCGACGACGTCGTCGCGCGCTATCATGAGGTCGGCGTCCGTCACATCGTGGCATTGCGCGGCGATCCCACCACCGGTATCGGCACGGCTTACGCTGCTCACCCGGACGGCTACCAAACATCGGCCGACCTCGTCGCCAGCATCAAGAAGCGTTATCCCGATATCGACGTCACGGTGTCGGCCTATCCGGAAAAGCATCCCGAGAGCGCTGACTTCGATGCCGATATCGACGCGCTGAAAGCCAAGGTGGACGCGGGCGCAAGCCGCGCCATCACCCAGGTGTTCTTCGACAACGATCTGTATTTTCGCTACCTCGACCGCGTGCGCGCGCGTGGCATCGACATTCCGGTGGTGCCGGGCATCATGCCGATGCACAACTTCAAGCAGGCGCGCAATTTCGTCACCCGCGCGGGCACGACCGTGCCGTCCTGGCTGGCTGACAAATTCGAAGGCCTCGATGACGATGCCGAAACCCGCAAGCTTGTGGCAGCGACAGTCGCCGCCGGCCAGGTGCAGAAGCTCGCCAAGCACGGCGTCGAGAATTTTCATTTTTATACGATGAACCGTGCGGATCTTGTGTTCGCCATCAGCCACCTTTTGGGAATTCGTCCCAACGGTGCGCAGAAAGCTGCGTGATCCCATGACCGTGAAAACATCTCCGACCGCCGACCAATTCCGCGCGCTTGCCCGCGAACGCATCCTCGTGCTCGACGGCGCGATGGGCACCATGATCCAGGGCCTGCAGTTCGATGAAGCCGCCTTCCGTGGCGAACGATTCAAGGATTTCCACCGCGACCTGCGCGGCAACAACGATCTGTTGATCCTGACCCAGCCGCAGGCGATCGAGGACATCCATTTCGCCTATCTCGACGCGGGCGCGGACATCGTGGCGACCAACACGTTCTCATCGACCTCGATTGCGCAGGCGGACTACGACCTCACGACCATCGCCTACGAGATGAACCTCGAGGGCGCAAAGCTGGCGCGCAACGCCGCCAACCGCGCCACGGCGAAGGACGGCAAACCGCGTTTCGTCGCCGGCGCGCTCGGCCCGACCAACCGCACCGCCTCGATCTCGCCGGATGTCGGCAATCCCGGATTCCGCGCGGTGACGTTCGATGACCTGCGCATCGCCTACAGCGAACAGATCAACGGACTTCTCGACGGCGGCGCTGATCTGCTGCTGGTCGAAACCATCTTCGACACCCTCAACGCCAAGGCTGCGCTCTACGCCATCGCTGAAATCTCCGAGGCGCGCGGCATCCATGTGCCGGTGATGATTTCCGGCACCATCACCGACAAGTCGGGACGGCTTCTCTCCGGCCAGTTGCCGGAAGCGTTCTGGTACTCGGTGCAGCACGCCAACCCGATCACCATCGGCTTCAACTGTGCACTCGGTGCGGAAGACCTGCGCGCGCACATCGCCGACATCGGCCGCGTCGCCGATGCGCTGGTCTGCGCCTATCCGAACGCGGGCTTGCCGAACGAGTTCGGCCAGTATGATGAGTCACCCGAATACATGGCGCGGCTGGTCGGCGAGTTCGCGCAGGCCCGTCTGGTCAACGTGGTCGGCGGTTGCTGCGGCACCACGCCGGATCACATCGCGGCGATCGCCAAAGCCTGCGCGCCGCACAAGCCGCGCATCGTGCCGGAAATTCCGCCGCTGCTGCGGTTGTCGGGCCTTGAGCCGTTCAACCTCACCTCCGACATCCCGTTCGTCAACGTCGGCGAGCGCACCAACGTCACCGGCTCGGCCCGTTTCCGCAAGCTGATCAAGGAAGGCGATTACACCGCAGCACTTCAGGTGGCGCGCGATCAGGTCGAGAACGGCGCGCAGGTCATCGACATCAACATGGACGAAGGCCTGCTCGACTCCAAGCAGGCGATGATCGACTTTCTTAATCTGGTCGCCTCGGAGCCGGACATCGCCAAGGTTCCGGTGATGGTCGACTCGTCGAAGTTCGACGTGATCGAGGCCGGCCTGAAATGCGTTCAGGGCAAGCCCATCGTCAATTCGATTTCCATGAAGGAAGGCGAGGAGAAATTCCTGCACGAAGCCACCATCGCACGCCGCCATGGCGCCGCCGTGGTGGTGATGGCCTTCGACGAGGTCGGACAGGCCGATACGTTCCAGCGCAAGATCGAGATCTGCAAGCGCGCCTACGACCTGCTGATCGAAAAGCTCGATTTCCCGCCGCAGGACATCATCTTCGATCCCAACATCTTCGCCATCGCGACCGGCCTTGAGGAGCACAACAATTACGGCGTCGATTTCATCGAGGCCACGCGCTGGATCCGGCAGAACCTGCCGCATGCGCATATTTCCGGCGGCGTCTCGAACCTGTCGTTCTCGTTCCGCGGCAATGAGCCGGTGCGCGAGGCGATGCATTCGGTGTTCCTGTATCACGCCATCAAGGCCGGCATGGACATGGGCATCGTCAATGCCGGGCAGATGGTCATTTATGACGACATCGATCCCGAACTGCGGCAGGTTTGCGAAGACGTCATCCTCAATCGCGATCCCGGCGCGCCGGAGCGGCTGCTGGAGCTGGCGGAAAAATTCCGCGGCAAGGGCAAGCAGGTCAAGGAACAGGATCTCGCCTGGCGCGAGTGGCCGGTCGAAAAGCGCCTGAGCCACGCGCTGGTCAACGGCATCACCGAGTATATCGACGCCGACACCGAGGCTGCGCGCCTCACGGTCGAGCGGCCGCTGCACGTGATCGAAGGCCCGCTGATGGACGGCATGAACGTCGTCGGCGATCTGTTCGGCGCGGGCAAGATGTTCCTGCCGCAGGTGGTGAAGTCCGCGCGCGTGATGAAGCAGGCGGTCGCCTATCTGATGCCGTTCATGGAAGAAGAGAAGGCGCGCAACCTCGCCAACGGCATTGCCGGCGACGGGCGCAGCTCCGCCGGCAAGATTCTGCTCGCCACCGTGAAAGGCGATGTGCACGACATCGGCAAGAACATTGTGGGCATCGTGCTCCAGTGCAACAATTTCGAGGTGATCGATCTCGGCGTCATGGTGCCGGCCACCAAGATCATCGAGACCGCGAAGGCCGAAAGGGTCGACATCATCGGCCTGTCCGGGCTGATCACGCCCTCGCTCGATGAAATGGCCTTCATGGCCGCCGAACTTGAGCGCCTCGGCCTCGATCTTCCGCTGATGATCGGCGGCGCAACCACCAGCCGCGTCCATACCGCCGTGAAGATCGATCCCGCCTACAAGCGCGGCCCGGTGATCCACGTCAACGACGCCAGCCGCGCCGTCGGCGTTGCCTCGTCGCTGATGTCGCCCGAGAAGCGCGAGGAATACACCCGCGAGGTTCGCGCCGACTACGCCAAGATTTCAGCAGCGCATTTCAAGGCGCAGCAGGACAAGAAGCGGCTCAAGCTCGAGGCCGCGCGCGCCAACGCGCACGTGATCGACTGGTCCAAGACCCAGCCGAAGAAACCGGCGTTCATCGGCATCAAGAGCTTCAGCGATTATTCGCTGGCGGAACTGGCCGAGTACATTGACTGGACGCCGTTCTTCCAGACCTGGGAACTGAGCGGGCGATATCCTGCGATTCTCGACGATCCGAAGGTCGGCGAGGTTGCGCGGTCGCTGTATAACGACGCGCGCAAGATGCTCGACCGGATCGTCAAGGAAAACTGGTTCAAGGCCAGCGCCACCATCGGCTTCTGGCCGGCCAATGCAGAGGGCGACGACATCGTTCTCTACAGCAACGAAGCCCGCACCAAGCCGCTGACCACGCTGCACACGCTGCGCCAGCAGCTGGAGAAGCGCGAAGGCCGCAGGAACGTCGCGCTGTCGGATTTCATCGCACCGATCGCAAGCGGCGTGCCGGATTACATCGGCATGTTCGTGGTCACGGCGGGCATCGGCGAGGATGTCGTCGCGGATCGCTTCAAAAACGCCAATGACGACTACTCGTCGATTCTGGTGAAGGCGCTGGCGGATCGTCTGGCGGAAGCCTTTGCCGAACGGATGCATCAGCGCGTGCGCAAGGAATTCTGGGGCTATGCGCCGGATGAAGCGTTGAAGACCGACGAATTGATCCTCGAACAGTATGCCGGCATCCGCCCCGCGCCGGGTTATCCCGCACAGCCGGACCACACCGAGAAGGCGACACTGTTCAAGCTGCTCGATGCGGAGCGCACCGCAGGTGTGACGCTGACAGAGAGCTTTGCGATGTGGCCGGGCTCGTCCGTCTCGGGGCTCTATTTCAGCCATCCGGAGAGTTATTACTTCGGCGTCGGCAAGATTGAACAGGATCAGGTCGAGGATTATGCCGAACGCAAAGGCATGTCGGTCGGGGAGATGGAGCGCTGGCTCGCGCCGATCCTCAACTACATTCCGTCGCGCGAGATGCTGGCCGAGACCGAAGACGATGTCGCAACGCTGCCGCTGGCAAAGCATCCGCCGGGCTGCGGCTGCGCGATGCATCTGCGGATGAACGGCAAGCCGGTCGCGCAGGCGATCGTGAACTAGAATAGCGACAGTCGCAAGGAGAGAGATGTCGTCCCCGCGAAAGCGGGGACCCATACTCCACCCTGTTGCCGACACATCGCCGGCAGACGTATTCAATTTTCACCAAACCGGAAAAGCCACGTTTATGGGTCCCCGCTTTCGCGGGGACGACATCGTGTATGGCTCACTGCTCCACCGATCATCACATCGGGCGGTGGAACTTCGCCTCACGCGCGTGTGACATCAACTATGGTGGAACCCGGAACCCCCTCCTGCATGAGACGTTGGTGCGCCGCCTATTCCACCCCCTCAAACAGGAGCCGGAAAATGAAAAAGGTGACACTTTTCGCCGCTGCCGCAGCCGTAAGCGCATTGATCGCGACACCAGTCCTCGCACAGGATTACGCGAAGCCACGCGCCGCAAAGCAGATGCAGACCAAGCAGATGAAG
Source organism: Afipia massiliensis (assembly GCF_001006325.2). Lineage (NCBI taxonomy): Bacteria > Pseudomonadati > Pseudomonadota > Alphaproteobacteria > Hyphomicrobiales > Nitrobacteraceae > Afipia > Afipia massiliensis. Next base: position 964,390 of record NZ_LBIA02000001.1, read on the forward strand.
ACCAAGCCGATGAAGCACGCATCCAAGCCCATGAAGCAGCAGGCGCGGGCCGACCGTGCTTCTAATAGGGTCGCCGATCAGGATCGTCGGGGCCAGCGCGACACCGGCTTCTGGCCGGGTGCCGTTGTCGCCGGTGCGGTTGGAACCGCCGGCGCGGTCGCAGCAACAGCTGTCGGAACCGCGGGCGCGATCGCGACCGCTCCGTTCGGCGGACCGTACCGCGACAGCTACGCCTACGGCCCAGGCTATGTAGAAACCTACAGCTATAACGGCATCGCGATGCCGTATTCGTCGAACTATTCAGCGCGCAACGGTTTCATGTGTGAGCCGGGCACGTTCATCAAAGGCACGCGGAACGTTTGCCAGTAAAATCTCAAGTCGACAAAAGCAAAGCGGCCGGAGCAATCTCCGGCCGCTTGTTATGTTGTCACCGCTCTGAGCTTTGAAGCCCACGCGGCTGGCGCATGGCCTCACGTCAGGAACGTGACGCGCCCGGTGGCAAGATCGTGCATCGCCGCTGCGACGCGCAACTGACCCGCTTTCACCAGACCTTTCAGGACCGGGCTGCGCGACGTCAGATTCGCAGCGGCCATGCGGGCATTGGTTTCAGCCACGGCCTGAACGAATGGTGCGTTCTTCGACGTGCGCTCGCCAGTTGTCTTGCTCGCAGCCACGGCCGGCATGATGTTGGCGAGTGTCGCCGTCAGGTTTCCCAGCTTGACGTTGTCGACCGCACCTTTGATGGCCCCGCAGTCGTTGTGCCCGAGCACCACGATGGCGCGCGCACCCGCGACCTTCGTTGCGAATTCGAGGCTGCCGATGATGTCGGTGTTAACGAAATTTCCGGCGATACGCGCGCAGAACACGTCGCCGATGGTTTGATCGAACACCAGTTCCGGCGGCACGCGCGAATCGATGCAGCCGACGACCGCCGCAAACGGCGCCTGCGCGGCCGACGTTTCCTTCACCTGCTCCATCAGATTGCAATTGACGATCTTGCCGCTCACGAAGCGGACATTTCCTTCCTTCAGCTGGGCGATCGCGTCGTCAGGACTGATGGCCTTCTGCCGGTCTCGCGTCATCACGGCGCATTCGACCGGCGCGCCGCGCGCGCCCGTCGTCGCAAGGCCGGTAAAAAGAGCCGCGGAGACGCAACCGCAAAACGAACGGCGATTCAGCATGGGAGAAGTCCTTCTGCAATTGGTTGTGTCGGCAAATTCAAAGCGGAATCAATTGTCGCGGCGAGCAATATTACGGCAATGTCTTAAGGATATCCAACTGCCACCGGGAAATGTTGTCGCAGCGCCGGATGACTATCCATGGCCGCGTCAGCTCGGTGCCGCGAGCGGCTGCACGATATCCTGAAACGGCGGCAGCGCCTCGCAGGTCTCGGCGTGACGCGCCAGCGCCGGCGTGCGGACCTCGTCGAACAATCCGGCATGGGCTTCGCGCGTAAAACGAATGACGCAGGCCACCGCGATGTCGGCGTGGGTGATCTGATCACCGAACCAGAACCGCGTCCTGTGCCGCGCGCGGTCTTCTTCCAGCGTACCGAGCACGCCCGCGATCTGCGAGCGGCAGCGCGCAACCCAGCGCTGCGATTCCTCGCCGCGCAGCACCCGCTCGTAAAGCAGGCTCACCGCCTTGTCGCCAAGGCCGGTGGCGAGCGCGCAGATATGCAGCACCTCGCGCCGGACATGGCCGCAATCGGGGATCAGCGCACGCGACGGTCCGGCCTGTTCGTCGAGATAATCCAGAATAGCCGTGCTCTCGATCAGCACTTCGCCGTCGTCCAGCACCAGCGTCGGCACCCGCATCAGCGGATTATAAAGCGCGATTTTCTCGGCGTCGCCGAAGGTCGACCACGGCGTGTGCTCGAACGGAAGGCCGTAGAACCGCAGCGCCAGCGCCACACGCCGCACGAAGGGGGAATCATACTGGCCAATCAGGTTCATCAGGTTATCTCTGGTCCGAGATTGCGAAGACGATTACACCCGGCAAGACACCCGATTGGCAAGGGCGATCAGCCGACCGTCTTCGCGATGTCGTCCCGGCGCAGGCCGGGACCCATAACCACTCATCTCTGTAAAGAAAGCGAGGAGCAGTGACCTGTTTCTTCCAGAAAACTCAGGGAGTATGGGTCCCGGCCTGCGCCGGGACGACATCAACTATCACCCGGATCGCTCGCGAGCACGCCCTTCACCGCATGCGACCAGCCCTTGAGTTTGCGCACACGCGTCGCCTCGCTCATGTTCGGCCTGAAGCGCCGCTCCAGCCGCCATGAATCCGCGAACCGCGCGGGCTCCGGATAAACGCCCGCGCCAAGTCCCGCGAGATAAGCTGCGCCCACCGCCGTGGTTTCCTGAATCATCGGGCGGTCGACCGGCGCGTCGAGCAGATCCGACAGGCGCTGCATGGTCCAGTCCGACGCGGTCATGCCGCCGTCGACGCGCAGCACGGTGTTGGTTTCCTTCGCCTCCGGCCAGTCGGCCCGCATCGCCGCCCACAGATCGAAAGTTTGATAACACACGCTCTCCAGCACGGCATGCGCCAGCTCGGCGGGGCCGGTGTTGCGCGTCAGCCCGAACAGCGCGCCACGCACGCGCGGATTCCAGTATGGCGCGCCGAGGCCGACGAAGGCCGGCACCAGATAGACCGACTGCATGGTGTCGTTGGCGTCCGCGAGCGAACCCGTCTCACTGGCGTGCTTGATGAGGCCGAGCCCGTCGCGCAGCCACTGCACCGCAGATCCCGCCACGAAGATCGAACCTTCGAGCGCGTAGGTGCGCTGACCGTTCAACTGATAGGCGATGGTCGTCAGCAGCTTGTTTTTCGAGGCCACCGCCGTGGTGCCGGTGTTGAGCAGCGCGAAACAACCGGTGCCGTAGGTGGACTTCATCATGCCCGGCGAGAAGCAGGCCTGCCCGATGGTAGCGGCCTGCTGGTCGCCGGCGATGCCGCGAACCGCAATCGCTCCGCCCAACAGATGCGGTTCGGTCTCGCCGAAATCGGCAGACGAATCGCGCACATCCGGCAGCATCGAGCGCGGCACCCGCAGCAGTTTCAACAGATCGTCGTCCCACTCACCCTTGTGGATGTTGAACAGCAGCGTGCGCGAGGCGTTGGTGGCGTCGGTGGCGTGCACCTTGCCGCCGGTCAGCCGCCACAACAGATACGAGTCCACGGTGCCGAACATCAGTTCGCCGCGCTCGGCCCGTTCGCGCGCGCCGGGCACCTGATCGAGAATCCATGCCACCTTGGTGCCAGAGAAATACGGATCGATGATCAAGCCGGTGCGCGCGCTGATCAGTGGCTCGTGGCCCTCCGCTTTCAGTCTGGCGCAGATCTCCGCGGTGCGCCGGTCCTGCCAGACGATGGCGCGATGCACCGCGCTGCCGGTGGCGCGGTCCCAGACCACTGTGGTCTCGCGCTGGTTGGTGATGCCGATGGCGGCGATGTCGGACGCCGCGACATTGGCCTTGCTCATGGCCTCCCGGCAGGTCGCCAGGGTCGAGATCCAGATATCTTCCGGCTCGTGCTCAACCCAGCCGGAGGCCGGGAAATGCTGCTGGAATTCCTGCTGGGCCTGGGCTGCGATGGAAATGTCGGAGCGAAAGACGATGGCGCGCGACGATGTCGTGCCTTGATCGATGGCAAGAATGTGGGACGCCATGCCGTTTCCTCAAATGCTTTCGTTTCGGTTTCGAAACGCAACAAAGCGATTACGGATACGCGCGTCAAGGCGACCGCAACACTAACTCTTCCCTCTCCCCTTGTGGGAGAGGGTGGCGAAATCGAGCAAAGCGAGATTGAGCCGGGTGAGGGGGATTAAGTTGCGTTGAAGGAACGACCCCTCACCCGCTTCGCGGCTCCGCACCCTCTCCCACAAGGGGAGAGGGAAGCGAGATTTACACCGCCGCGGTCGTAACCCCGCCGTCGATAACGATGGTCTGGCCGGTCATGAAGGTCGAGGCATCGGAGGCAAGATAAACCACCGCCCCCGCGATCTCGTGCGGCTCGCCGATCCGGCGCAGCGGCGTGGTCGCGGTGCGGCGCTTAAGGTTGTCCTGATCTTCCCACAGCGCGCGCGCGAAATCGGTTTTGACCAGGCCCGGCGCGATGCAGTTGACCCGGACGTTCTTCGGACCCCATTCGCCGGCGAGACTGCGCGCCAGCGAGAAATCCGCCGCCTTCGAGATGCCGTAAGCCCCGATCACGGTGGAGCCGCGCAATCCGCCGATGCTGGAGATGATCACCACCGAGCCGCCGCCGCGCTCGGCCATGTGCGGCATCGCCAGCTTGCAGAGCCAGATATTGCTCTTGATGTTGGCGCCCATGATTTTGTCAAAGGCCTCATCCGTGATGTCGAGCAGCGGTCCGTAATAGGGATTCACCGCCGCATTGCAGACGAGGATGTCGATCTGGCCGTAGTGCTTCACGGTGCCGGTGATCAGCGCGTCGACTTCTTCACGGCGGCTGATATTGCAGGCGATGACGTGGGCGTCGCCACCCTCCTTGTGGATACCGTCGGCAACCGCCTCGCATGCGTCGGCCTTCCGGCTGGAGACGACGACCTTCGCCCCCATTTGCGCCAGCAATTCCGCCGAGGCGCGGCCGATGCCGCGGCTTGAACCGGTGACGACGGCCACTTTTCCCGCCAGATCGAATGGCGATTTGGTCATGGCCGCGTCTCCCTTATTGTTCTTTTTTGCTTTTGTTCGTCATTGCGAGCGAAGCGAAGCAATCCAGAGCGACAGAAAAACTGGATTGCTTCGTCGCAAGTGCTCCTCGCAATGACGGCTTGCGCGTCAGACCAGATTGCCCGCTTCGCTGACGCGGCGCAGGTGATAGTCGGTGTCGCCGAAGGTGCTCTCGATCATGGTCAGCCGCTTGAAATAGTGGCCGATCTTGAGCTCCATGGTCATGCCGACGCCGCCGTGAAGCTGGATCGCCTGCTGGCCGACGAACTTTAGCGACTTGCCGATCTGTACTTTCGCCGCAGCGACCGCCTTTGAACGCTCCTTGGCGTCCTCGAAATCGGAGGCCATGGTGGCGAAGATCGACATGCTGCGCGCCTGCTCGAGCGCGACGAACATATCCGCCGCCCGATGCTGCAGGGTCTGGAACTGGCCGATCGCGACGCCGAACTGCTTCCGGGTCTTGAGATACTCCACCGTCGATTTCAGCGACTCGTCCATCGCGCCGACCGCCTCGGCGCACATCGCGATGCGCGCTTCGTCGACCACGCGCTCGATCAGCGGCAGGCCGTTCTCGGGATCGCCGATCACAGCATCCGCGCCAACCTCGACGCCCTCGAAACGGATGTCCGCGGCGCGCATGCCGTCCTGGGTCGGATAACCCTTGACGGTGACGCCCTTGGCGTTCGCCGGTACCAGAAACACGCCGATGCCGCTGTGATCACGCCGGTTGCCCTTGGTGCGTGCGCTGACGATCAGCGTGTCCGCAGTCTCGCCGTGCAGCACGACGAACTTCTCGCCGTCGATCACCCAGCCGCTGCCCTTTTTCTTGGCGGTGGTGGTGACGTCCGCGAGATCGTAACGCGAGTTCTTCTCGAGCTGGGCGAACGCCAGCGTCTTGCTGCCGTCGATGATCGAGGGAATGTGCGCGGCCTTCTGCTCGGCCGATCCGCCGTGACGGAGGAAGCCGCCGCCGAGCACCACAGTCGCCAGATATGGTTCGAGCACCAGCGCCTTGCCGAGCGATTCCATCACAAGGGCGGTTTCCACCGCGCCCGCGCCGAAGCCGCCATCTGCCTCGGAGAACGGCAGACCCAGCAGGCCCTGCTCGGCCAGCTTGTTCCAGACGGTCTTGCTCCAGCCGCCATTTTCCTTGGCGTACTTCTTGCGCTGATCGAAATCGTAGGAATCAGCCAGCAGGCCATCGACGCTATCTTTCAGGAGCCGCTGCTCCTCGGACAAATCAAAATCCATTTCACTCTCTCCGGCTAAACCAAATGAACGCGCCGTCATTGCGAGGAGCGTAAGCGACGAAGCAATCCAGTCTTTGGCTCTCTGGATTGCTTCGCTTCGCTCGCAATGACGAGAATAGCGGTTTGTTTACAGACCCAGCACGGCCTTAGTGATGATGTTGCGCTGAATCTCGTTCGAGCCTCCGTAGATGGAGACCTTGCGATAGTTGAAGTAGCCCGGCGCAACTGTCGTCGCCCAGCTTGCTTCCTCGTTGCTCTTGTCGTGTTCGTCCGCATAAGGCAGCGCGAACGGTCCGGTGATCTCCAGCAGAAGCTCGGTGATGGTCTGCTGGATTTCAGAGCCCTTGATCTTGAGGATCGAAGACGCCGGATCGGGCTTGCCCTTGCCGTTCTTGCTCTCGTTGGCGACGACGCGCATCTGCGTCAATTCGAGCGCCTTCAGCTCGATCTCGGTCGCCGCGAGTTTTTCGCGGAAGCGGGAATCCTCGATCAGCGGCTTGCCTTCCGACTCGACCTTGGAGGCGAGATCGCGGATGCGGCGGAGACGCTCCTTCGACATGCCGACGCGCGCGATGTTGGTGCGCTCGTTGCCGAGCAGGAACTTGGCGTAATCCCAGCCCTTGTTCTCCTCGCCGACGAGATTCTCCACCGGCACCTCGACGTCATCGAAGAACACTTCGTTGACCTCGACACCGCCGTCAATGGTCTGGATCGGCCGCACGGTGACGCCGCGCGACTTCATGTCGAACAGGATGAACGAGATGCCCGACTGCTTCTTCGCATCGGGATCGGTGCGGCAAAGGCAGAAGATCCAGTCGGCGTGCTGCGCCAGCGTGGTCCAGGTCTTCTGGCCGTTGATGACGTAGACGTCGCCCTTGCGCTTGGCGGTCGTCTTCAGCGAGGCGAGATCGGAGCCCGCGCCCGGCTCCGAGAAGCCCTGGCACCACCAGTCGTCAAGATTGGCGATGCGCGGCAGGTAATGCTTCTTCTGCTCTTCGTTACCGAAGGTGTAGATCACCGGCCCGACCATGTTGACGCCGAACGGCAGCGGTGATGGCGCAGGCGTGGCCTGCAGCTCTTCGAGGAAGATGTACTGCTGCACCGACGACCAGCCGGTGCCGCCGTATTCCTTCGGCCAGTGCGGCACCGCCCATCCCTTCTTGTTCAGGATGCGCTGCCAGTTGACCATGTCTTCCTTGCTGGTATGGCGGCCTTCCACCAGTTTCTGGCGGATGTCGGCGGGAAGACTTTCGCGGAAGAAGGTCCGCACCTCGTCGCGGAACGCGAGTTCTTCCTTGCTGAAACTGAGATCCATTGGACCCTCCTTGGGCGATCAAACTCGTAATTAATGGCAACATCTTTCAACGCGTCGTCCCGGCGCAGGCCGGGACCCATAACTCCCGGCAGGAGTGGACGAAAGAGATGTCCACCACCATGCCCAAACAGTCAGTCCGCGCCGTATGGGTCCCGGCCTTCGCCGGGACGACGATAGCTTATTGCAAAATCTCGAACAGGCCGGCAGCACCCATGCCGCCGCCGACGCACATCGTCACCACGCCGTACTTCGCCTTGCGGCGACGGCCTTCGACCAGCACGTGGCCCGCGAGACGCGAACCGGTCATGCCGTAGGGGTGGCCGACCGCGACCGAGCCGCCGTTGACGTTGAGCTTCTCCGGATCGATGCCGAGTTTGTCGCGGCAATAGATCACCTGCACCGCGAAGGCTTCGTTCAGTTCCCACATGTCGATGTCCTCGACCTTGAGGCCGTGACGCTTGAGCAGGCGAGGAATCGCGAACACCGGGCCGATGCCCATTTCATCCGGCTCGCAGCCGGCCGAAACGAAGCCGCGGAAAATGCCGAGCGGCTTGAGGCCCTTCTTGGCGGCCATGGTGTCGCTCATGATCACCGCGGCGCTGGCGCCGTCGGACAGCTGGCTGGCGTTGCCGGCGGTGATGACGCCGCCTTCGCGCACCGGCTTCAGGGCGGCGAGACCTTCCGCGGTGGTTTCCGGACGCGGACCTTCATCCTGCGACAGGGTGATCTCCTTGAACGAGATTTCCTTGGTGACCTTGTCGGCGACCGCCATCTTGGTGGCCATCGGCGCGATTTCGTCCTTGAAGCGGCCGCCCTGCTGCGCAGCGGCGGTGCGGCGCTGGCTCTCCAGCGAGTATTCGTCCTGCTTCTCGCGGGAAATGCCGTAGCGCTTCGAGACGATCTCGGCGGTGTCGAGCATCGCCATGTAGACATCGCCCTTGATCTTCATCAGTTCAGGATCGACGGCGTGGAACTTGTTGGCGTGCTCGTTCTGCACGAGGCTGATCGATTCACCGCCACCGGCGACGGCGATCTCGACGCCGTCGTAGATCACCGAACGCGCGGCAAGCGCGATGGCCTGAAGGCCCGAGGCGCATTGGCGGTCGATGGTGGTGCCGGCGACCGACACCGGAAGACCGGCGCGAAGTGCTGCCTTGCGGGCGATGTTGCCGCCGGTCGCACCCTGCTGCATGGCGGCGCCCATCACCACGTCCTCGATTTCCGCGCCATCGACGCCGGCGCGCTTGACAGCGTGCTCAATGGCGTGACCGAGCAGCGTCGCGCCTTCGGTGTTGTTGAAAGCGCCGCGATAGGCCTTGCCGATCGGGGTGCGGGCGGTGGAAACGATAACGGCCTGGGTCATGAACGACCTCCTGTTGCAAGTTTGGGTTGTTGCGGTTGATGGCGTTGCTGGTTGCGTAATTCGTGACGGGAGAGTTTTCCGACGCTGGTGCGCGGCAACTCCTTAAGGAATTCGACCGCCACCGGCAATTCGTGCTTGCCGAGTTTTCCGGTGAGGAATGCGCGCAGGTCCTCGATGGTGAACGGCTCCGCGCCCGCGCGCAGCGTCACGAACGCCTTGGACGCTTCGCCGCGATAATCGTCGGGAATGCCGATCACGATGACTTCCTGAACCGACGGGTGGGTGTAGATCGCCTGCTCGATCATCTGCGGATAGACGTTGAAGCCGCCGGAGATGATCATGTCCTTCTTGCGGTCGACCAGATAGAAATATCCGTCGCTATCCATATAGCCAATGTCGCCGGTCAGGAAGCGGTCGCCGACGAAGGCTTCGGCGGTTTCCGCCTCGCGATTCCAGTAACCTTTGGTGACATTCGGGCCGCGGATGCGGATTTCGCCGGTCTCGCCGACCGGCATCACCTTTTTCGGATCGTCGAGCGACACCACGTCCATCTCGATGCCGGGCAGCATCAGGCCGATCGAGCCCGGTTTCTCCGGACCTTCCGGCGGATGGCCGGTGCCGGGCGAGCAGGTTTCGGTCATGCCCCACCCGCTTTTCAGCGCGAGCTTGGTCTTGCGTTCGAACACCTTCGCGACTTCCACCGGCAGCGGCGCGCCGCCCGAGCCCGCATAGACCAGCGACGACAGGTCGCGCTTGTCCAAATCAGGCAGGCTGGCGATGGCGATCCACATGGTCGGCACGCCGGGGAACGCGGTGGCGCGCTTCACTTCGATGTCGCGCATCACCGCTTCAAGATCGAAACGCTGATGCAGCGAGATCAGGTCGCCGTTCTTCAGGGTGCGCAGCAGGACGACAGTGAGCGCGTAGATATGAAACAGCGGCAGGACGAGAATGACCCGCTCGATGGCGTTGCGCTCGGCCTTCTGCTTCGCGCTCCAGACGTCATAGATCGAGACCGCCGAAGTCAGGTTGCTGTGGGTGAGCATCGCCCCCTTGGGCAATCCGGTGGTACCGCCGGTGTATTGCAGCAGCGCGATGTCATCGGCATCGATCTGCGGCCATGCCGCGGGCGGCTGCGCGTCCTTGACGAAGTCCCTGAAGGTGACGATGGCGGGATCCGCCGGGATCGCCGCCTGTGAATTGCCGACATCGCCCCAGGTCTCGTCCTCGCAGACGATCAGTTTGTCCAGCAGGCCCTTCTCGAAGAACTTCAGCGCGGTCGGCAACAGCGTCGCCAGATTGCTGGTGACGAGAATGCGCGCGCCGGAGTCTTTGAGTTTATGGGTGAGCGCGATCTCGCCGTCGAGCGGACTGAGATGCACCACGCGCGCGCCGGCCTTCAGCGCGCCGAAGAAATTCACCGGATGATCCGGTGAATTGCCGAGAAACAACGCGATCGACGCGCCCTTGCCGTAACCGGCGCGGAGAAACGCCGACGCCGCGACATCGACCATATCCTGCAGCCCATCGAAGGAGATGGGCCGGTCGCGGAATTCGATCGCAACGCGCGCGCCGAAATCCGCAGCCGCCTTTGCCAGCAAATCCGGCAAGGTGCCGCGCGGGATTGGTGAATCCCAGCGCACACCCTCCGGATAGTACTGTTCGCCCGGCCGCGTCATGGGATTACCCCTTGGCGAGGGACGCGAATGTCTTGCCTTCGTCGGCCAGACGCTTGAGCAGCGGCGTGGGCTCGAGCGACGGATCGTTGGTCTGCTTGGCGTAGAACGACAGCCGGTCCGCTATGTGCTTGAGGCCGACGCTGTCGGCGTAGAACATCGGACCGCCGCGATAGATCGGCCAGCCGTAGCCGTACAGCCAGACCACATCGATGTCGCTCGGACGGGCCGCGATCTTTTCTTCAAGAATGCGCGCACCCTCGTTGATCATCGGATACATCATGCGCTCGAGGATTTCGTCGTCGCTGATCTGACGGCGCTTGAGGCCGAGCTTGGCGGTGGTTTCCTCGATCAGCTTATCGATTTCCGGATCCGGCAGCGGCGAGCGCGAACCGCCTTCGTACTTGTAATAGCCCTTGCCGGTCTTCTGTCCGAAACGGCCAGCCTCGCAGATCGCGTCGGCGATTTCCGACTTGATGCCGCGGTCCTTGCGCGAACGCCAGCCGATGTCGAGGCCGGCGAGATCACCCATCGCGAACGGCCCCATCGGGATGCCGAACTTGGTGACCACCGCGTCGACCTGCTGCGGCAGCGCGCCCTCGAACAGGAACTTCTCGGCCTGCTTGCCGCGGGCGGCGAGCATACGGTTGCCGACGAAGCCGTCGCAAACGCCGACCACCACCGGAACCTTGGCGATGCGCTTGGCAATTGCCACCGCGGTCATCAGCGCGTCCGGCGCGGTCTTTTCGCCGCGGACGATTTCGCACAGCTTCATCACGTTGGCCGGCGAGAAGAAGTGCATGCCCAGCACGTCCTGCGGACGCTTGGTCATGGCGGCGATTTCGTTGATGTTCAGGTACGAGGTGTTGGTGGCGAGAACAGCGCCGGGCTTGGCGTACTGGTCGAGCTTGCCGAACACTTCCTTCTTGATCGCCATGGTCTCGAACACGGCCTCGATGATGAGGTCAGCATCCTTGACGTTTTCGAGGCCGACCACACCCGTGATCAGGCCCATGCGCTTGGCGGGCGCGTCCGCCGGAATGCCTCCGCGCGCAGCGGTGGCATCGTAGTTCTTCTGCATGATGCCGAGGCCGCGCTTGAGCTGCTCGTCGCCGGTCTCGATCAGCGTGACCGGAATGCCGGCGTTGGCGAACGACATCGCGATGCCGCCGCCCATGGTGCCGGCGCCGATGATGGCGACCTGCTTCACGTCACGCGGCTTGGTGCCATCTGGCACACCAGATACCTTGGCGGCTTCACGCTCCGAGAAGAACGCGTAGCGCTGCGCCTTCGACTGATCGCCGTTCATGAGCTTCAGGAACAGCTCGCGCTCGGACTTGAGCGCCTGATCGAACGACTGGTCGAGCGAGTGGCTCACCGCCTCGGCGGCGGCGAGCGGCGCTTCCAGACCGCGGTTGCGCTTATTTGCCGCAGCGGCTGCGTTGGTGAAGATCGACTTGTCGGCCTTGGCCGCGGCGAGCTTGGAATCGTCGTCGCGCAGCTTGCGCAGCGGACGCTTCTCGGCCAGCGCCTTGCGCGCGAAGGCTTCGCCGCCGACGGCGGGTTCGCCGTCGATGATTTCCTCGATCAATCCGTTCTTGAGCGCTTCAGCGGCGCCGATCGGATTGCCACCGACGATCATTGTCACGGCCATTTCGGGCCCGACCGCGCGCGGCAGACGCTGCGTGCCGCCTGCTCCCGGCAACAGACCAAGTTTCACTTCGGGAAGGCCGAGCTTGGCGTCCTTGGTGGCGACGCGGAAGTGGCAGCCCAGCGCGAGTTCAAGACCACCGCCGAGCGCGGTGCCGTGAATGGCGGCGACCACCGGCTTGGAGGAATTCTCGATAACCTCGATCACTTCATGAAGGCTGGGCGACTGTGGCGGCTTGCCGAATTCGGTGATGTCCGCGCCCGCGATGAACGTACGTCCGGCGCACGCAATGACGATGGCCTTCACCGAGTCATCTGCCTGAGCACTCTTCACACCGTCCGCGATACCCTTGCGCACCGCAGCGCTGAGCGCATTCACCGGAGGGCTGTTGACAGTGACGATTGCAACCGCGTCGCGACGTTCCACCTTGACCACTTCGCTCACACAACTCTCCTTGTAACGCTTGTTTTTTAAGCATTTCGCACTGCGGAATTAAATTCCACATCTTGACACGGAGGGATATTTTGAAGCACGTCCTTTGTCAACGAAGACCACATATGCGGTTTTATACGAATGAAGCGGCCTCCGAAGAAACCTGCGACTGATCGCAGCTTTGTTATCGCGCTTTCGCGGGGGCTTGATGTATTGCGCGCGTTTCGTCCCAGCGACGGACTGCTGGGAAACCAGGAAATCGCAGCGCGCACGAATTTGCCGAAGCCGACGATCTCGCGGCTGACATACACACTGACAAAGCTCGGTTATCTGACGCCGGTTCCGCGATTTGAGAAATATCAACTCGCGCCTGCCGCGATGGCGCTCGGCTACTCGGCGCTCGCCAATATGGGCGTCCGCCACCTGTCGGACCCCTATCGCGATCAACTGATGCGCGAAACCGGCGGCGCGGTCGCCATCGGCGCGCGCGACCGGCTGAGCATGATCTATTTCGGACAAAGCCGCAGCGAACTGACCGTCGGCGTGCTGCTCGACGTCGGATCGCGGGTGCCGATCGCGACATCAGCTATGGGCCGCGCCTATCTGTGGGCATTGGCGGACGAAGAGCGCGCAACATTGATGCGCGAGATCAAGGAACACACCGGCCCCAACTGGCCGAAGATCCGCGACGGCATCGAACGCGCCGGCGAATGCGTTGCGAAGCACGGCTTCGCAATGTCCGCGGGCGAATGGCACAGCGACATTCACGCCGTCGGCGTTGCGCTGAAACTGAATGATGGAACCGGCCCGTATGCCTTCAACTGCGGCGCGCCGGCCTTCAAATTCAGCGAAGTTCTTTTAAAGAACGATATCGGGCCTCGCCTGGTGGCGATGGTGAGAAATATCGAAGTCGCGATGACCGGATCAATCGGGCGCGGCACGCTAGGCAAAGAACCAGTCGTCAAAAAAGTCAAAACAACCGGGGGAAAAGTCACACGTATCGCCGAGGGGATCAGGTAGGCGCCACGGATTGCATGCAGGAGCATCTTCTCCATGCAACGCTTCGGAGCGCTTGCGCGAAATCCAATCATAGTTCTATAAAAGAACTGTGTTGGACGTCGTCGCCTTGCGATGATAAGAACCATTCAAAAGCATTTGAGGACGCGCTGGACGATGACGTTGCGCGCGGACCACAAAACAAAGAAACTGCCAGCAGCAAAAAAAATGAAACCGCCAGGAGGAAAAGTTGCACGTATCGCTGAGGGGAATAAATAACCGCCGTCGTTGCGGTTTCATGCAGGCTGCGGGCGCGTCCCGATCCTGCCGGGACATCAACACATGATGCAGGCTCAAGCGCAGGGGCACGCCCCCTTGCTCACCGTTCGCGACGTCAGCGTCGTATTCGGTGGCATCATCGCGTTGAACGGCGTCTCGTTCGACATGAAGAAGGGCCAGATTCTCGGCCTGATCGGACCGAACGGCGCAGGCAAGACGACGCTCTTCAATTGTCTCAGCCGGCTTTATCAGCCGAGCCAGGGCGAGATCCTGCTGGAAGGTGAAAGTATCCTTCATCACCAGCCGCAGAAGATCGCCGCCGCCGGCATCGGCCGCACGTTTCAGAACGTTGCTCTGTTCCCGCGGCTGACGGTGCGCGACAACATCCGCATCGGCGGTCATTGCCGCACCAAGAGCGATTTCGTCAGCGATGCGCTGAAGCTGCCATGGGTTCGCGAGGAAGAGCGCAAGCTCAACGCGAAGGTTCATGAAATCCTCGACTATCTCGAATTGCACGATGTCGCCGACCGCGAAGTCGCGGGCCTTCCCTTCGGCACGCAGAAGCGCGTCGAGCTTGGCCGCGCACTCGCCGCCGAGCCGAAGATCCTGCTGCTGGACGAGCCCGCGGGCGGCCTCAACCACGAGGAAGTCTATGTCCTCGGCGACCTGATCTGCCGCATCCGCGATCAACGCCACATCACGGTCCTTCTGGTCGAACACCACATGGGTCTCGTGATGAAGATCGCCGACCACGTCGTCGCGCTGAATTTCGGCAAGAAGCTCGCTGAAGGCACGCCAGCCCAGGTGCAGTCCGACCCCGACGTCATCAAGGCCTATCTGGGGAGCAAGGACCAATGAGCATGCTGTCAATCAAGGATCTGCGCGCCTATTACGGCCAGATCCAGGCCCTTCACGGCCTTGAATTCTCGCTCAACGAAGGCAGCGTAACCACGCTGCTCGGCGCCAACGGCGCCGGCAAGACCACGACGCTGCGCGCGATCTGCAACATGATCCGCTCGACGGGCAATATCGAGTTCGAAGGCAAGCCGCTGACCGGACAGTCGACCGAGAACATCGTCCGTCTCGGCATCGCGCATGTTCCGCAGGGCCGCGGCACCTTCACCAACATGACGGTGGAGGAAAACCTGCAGCTCGGCGCGATCTCGCGCAGCGACACCAAGAACATTCCTGACGATATCGAACGGATGTACGCGCACTTTCCGGTGCTCAAGCAGCGTCACACCCAGCAGGCCGGCACATTGTCGGGCGGTGAACAGCAGATGCTCGCGGTCGCCCGTGCGCTGATGCTGCGTCCCCGGCTGATGCTGCTCGACGAGCCGTCGTTCGGCCTCGCTCCGCTGGTGGTGCGCGACCTGTTCGGGATTCTCAGCAAGATCAACCGCGAGGACAAGGTGACGATCCTGGTGGTCGAACAGAACGCCCAGCTCGCGCTTGAACTCGCGGAAAAGGCCTATGTGATCGAAACCGGACGCATCGTGATGTCGGGAAGCGCGAAGGAAATCGCGAACAACGAAGACATCCGCAAATCGTATCTCGGATACTGAGGACACAGCCATGGAACTGTTTACCAACCAAGTCCTGGCTGGCATTGCCACAGGCGCGATCTATGCCTGCATGGCGCTGGCCATCGTCATGATCTATCAGGCGATCGACCACCTCAACTTCGCCCAGGGCGAAATGGCGATGTTCTCGACCTTCATCGCCTGGCAGCTGATGCAGTGGGGATTGGGCTTCTGGCCAGCCTTCGTGCTGACGCTCGCCATCTCGTTCGCCGGCGGCATCGTCATCGAACGCGCGCTGTTCAAGCCGCTCACCAACGCGCCTATCCTGGCGCAGGTGGCGGGCTTCATCGCGCTGTTCGCCATCCTCAACAGCGTCGCGGGCCTGACCTGGGACTTCACGATCAAGCAGTTCCCCTCGCCGTTCGGTTCGTCCGGCTTCCTGGGCAGCCAGCTGATCTCGACCCATCAGGCCGGCATGATCGGCGTCACGCTGGTGCTGCTGATCCTGCTGTTCGTGTTCTTCCGCTACACGCGCATCGGTCTTGCGATGCGGGCGGCGGCCTCGCTGCCGGAATCCGCGCGTCTGGTCGGCATCAACACGAGCTGGATGATCGCACTCGGCTGGGGCATGGCGAGCGCCATCGGCGCCATCGCCGGCATGCTGATCGCTCCGGTGGTGTTCCTCGAGCCCAACATGATGGGCGGCATTCTGCTGTACGGCTTCGCGGCCGCGGTGCTCGGCGGCCTCACCAGTCCGCTCGGTGCGGTGATCGGCGGCTTCCTGGTCGGGGTCTTCGAGAACCTGGTCGGCACCTACATTCCGGGTGTCGGCAATGAACTGAAACTGCCCATCGCGCTGGCACTGATCATCGTCGTGCTTGTCATCAAACCGTCCGGCTTGCTTGGCCGCGCAATCGTACAGCGAGTTTAATCATGAGCACAGTTCAGGACTCAGTTACCCAGCCCGCAGCGGTCGCCGCGCCGTCGAAGAAGTCGATGACGGTCGGCACCACCGCAACCCTGGTGTTGTTAGCACTGCTGGTTCTCACGCCGCTGTTCGTGAAGAACTTCATCATCTTCCAGATGACGATGGTGCTGATCTACGCCATCGCCATCCTGGCTCTCAACATCCTGACCGGCGGCAGCGGACAATTCTCGCTCGGCCAAAGCGCCTTCTACGCGGTCGGCGCCTATACCGCCGGCATCATGATGGAGCATATGGGCGTCAACTACGCGCTGACGCTGCCGGCTGCCGGCATCATCTGCTTCATCTTCGGCTTCCTGTTCGGCTTCCCGGCGCTGCGGCTCTCGGGTGTCTACCTCGCGCTCGCGACGTTCGCGCTCGCGGTGGCGATGCCCCAGTTGCTCAAGCTCGGCGCGTTCGAACACTGGACCGGCGGCGTGCAGGGCCTCGTCATCACCAAGCCGGACGCTCCGTTCGGCCTGAAGATGTCGCAGGATATGTGGCTGTATTACTTCACGCTGTTCGTCTCCGCGGTGATCTACATCCTGGCCATCAACCTGCTGCGAAGCCGGTCCGGACGCGCCCTGATGGCGATCCGCGACAACCCGATCGCCGCCTCGGCGATGGGCGTCGATCTGCCGATGTACAAGACGCTGGCGTTCGGCATCAGCGCTGCTTTCACCGGCATCGCCGGTGCGCTCGGCGCCATCGTCGTGCAGTTCGTGGCTCCCGACAGCTTCACCATTCAGCTGGCGATCGCGATCTTCCTCGGCATGGTGGTCGGCGGCGTCGGCTGGCTGCCGGGCTCGCTGGTCGGCTCGGCCTTCATCGTGTTCGTGCCGAACGTCGCGGAGCACATCTCGAAGGGCCTCTCGGGCGCGGTGTTCGGCGTGCTGCTGTTCGTCGTCATCTTCCTCGTGCCGCACGGCGCAAGGCAGGTGGCTTATATGATCGAGGCTTTGTTCCGCAAAAAGAGTAAGTCCTAAAGTCTGATTTGCCGACGTTAAATCAGGCTTGTTTCAATCTGCGTTGTTTGAGAAGGGTGTCTCCGGAAAATCGGTTTCCGGATCGGGTGACAGGGCCTGATTCAGCTTTGCTGGATCAGGCCCCCTCATTTTTGCCCTGTTTTTGCTCTGGGCATGATCTCTCTTCCGGGACCGGTTTCCGCCAAGCGGAATGCCCGCATCTTAGGGAGAGACCAGAATGTTATCCAAGCTCAAGCTCAACGTAGCAGCAGTGTCGGCTGTCGCCGCGCTCGCGATGACGAGCGGCCACGCGCTCGCGCAAAAAAAGTACGACACCGGCGCAACCGATACCGAAATCAAGATCGGCAATATCATGCCCTACAGCGGTCCTGCGTCCGCGTACGGCGTCATCGGGAAGATGGAAGAAGCCTACTTCAAGATGATCAACGAGCAGGGCGGCATCAACGGCCGCAAGATCACCTTCATCACCTATGACGATGGCTACAGCCCTCCGAAGGCGGTGGAACAGGCCCGTAAGCTGGTCGAGAGCGACGAAGTCCTGCTCGTGTTCGGGCCGCTCGGCACCCCGTCGAATTCCGCGATCCAGAAGTACCTGAACGCGAAGAAGGTGCCGCAGCTGTTCGTGGCCACCGGCGCCACCAAATTCGGCGAACCTAAGGAATTCCCCTGGACCATGGGCTGGCAGCCGGCCTACCAGAGCGAAAGCCGCGTCTACGCCAAGCATCTGCTCGCAACCAAGCCGGACGCCAAGATCGCGGTGATGTATCAGAACGACGACTTCGGCAAGGACATGCTCAAGGGCCTGAAGGACGGTCTCGGCGCCAAGGCGTCCCAGATCATCGCCGAAGACAGCTATGAAGTGTCCGAGCCGACCATCGACTCGCACATCATCAAGCTGAAGGCCACCGGCGCGGACGTCTTCGTCAGCTTCACGACGCCGAAGTTCGCAGCTCAGGCGATCAAGAAGGTCGCGGAACTTCAATGGAAGCCGATGTACATCCAGAGCAACGTCGGCGCATCGGTCGGCAGCGTGCTCAAGCCGGCCGGCTTCGAGAACGCGCAAGGCATCCTGACGGCGCTCTACGCCAAGGACGGTGCGGATTCCCAGTGGGACAACGACGATGGCATGAAGAAATTCTACGCCTTCCTCGCCAAGTACGCGCCGGACATGAACAAGACCGATGGTTCGGTCGTCTATGGCTACGGCCAGGCGCAGACCCTGGTTCAGGTTCTGAAGCAGGCAGGCGACAACCTGACCCGCGAGAACATCATGAAACAGGCCGCAAGCCTGAAGGACTTCACCCCCGACACCCTGCTGCCGGGCGTGAAGATCAACACCAGCGCGACCGACTTCTATCCCATCGATCAACTGCAGATCGCCCGTTTCAAGGGCGAGAAGTATGAGCAGATCGGCCCGGTCATCACCGGCGGAATGGGCGGCAGCTAAACCTCCCGCGCCGCTGAAGATTACAAATCGGCAACAAGCCCTCCGCGACACCGTCGCGGAGGGCTTTTCGTTGAACGGGTCGCAAAGGTGCTCCAAGGGTGCCGACATTTTCGGCACGACGCCGAAGCTCCTGCACGGCGAATCGGCGCTGGATAACGCCGCGCGCCGCATGACCTTCGCGCGTCCGCTCTTCGCACTGCGAAAGCAGGCCTTATTGGTTAATCACCCTGCCCTGTATTTCGCCTAATGAAACATGAAGACGTTTAAAGCCTGCGGCAGAGGGCTTTTCATTGAATGAGCCCCGCAAAGGGTATTGAATATCGTCGAGCCGCAAAGAGCTTCAAATCAAAAAAATAAACGAGGACACAAACACGATCCAAGGAGGAACGTATGGTTATTTCCACATCTCGACTTGCGACTTTTTCGGCTGCGATCGCGATCGTCGCCGCGACAAGCAGCAACGCACTGGCCCAGAAAAAGTACGACACCGGCGCATCCGATACCGAGATCAAGATCGGCAACATCATGCCCTACAGCGGACCGGCCTCCGCATACGGCGTCATCGGAAAATCCGAACAGGCCTACTTCAACAAGATCAATGCCGAAGGCGGCATCAACGGCCGCAAGATCACCTTCATCTCGTATGACGACGGCTACTCGCCGCCGAAGGCTGTCGAGCAGGCCCGCAAGCTGGTCGAAAGCGATGAGGTGCTGTTGGTCTACGGACCGCTCGGTACGCCGTCGAACTCGGCGATCCAGAAATACCTGAACGCCAAGAAAGTGCCGCAACTGTTCGTCGCCACCGGCGCGACCAAGTGGAACGACCCGAAGGACTTCCCCTGGACCATGGGCTGGCAGCCCAACTACCAGAGCGAGGGCCGGATCTACGCGAGCTACCTGATGAAGCAAAAGCCGAACGCCAAGATCGGCATCCTTTTTCAGAACGACGACTACGGCAAAGACTACCTCAAGGGCATCAAGGACGGCCTCGGCACCAAGGGTGCTTCGATGATCGTCGCGGAAGAACCCTATGAGACCAGCGTGCCCACCATCGACTCGCAGGTCGTCGCCCTGAAGTCGAAGGGTGTCGATGTGTTCATCAGCATCACGACGCCGAAGTTCGCCGCCCAGTCGATCAAGAAGGTCGCGGAGCTTCAGTGGAAGCCGCTGTTCATCCTCAACAACGTCTCGGCGTCGGTCGGCTCGGTGATCAAGCCCGCCGGTTTCGAGAATTCGCAGGACATCATCTCGGCGGCCTACGCCAAGGATCCGACCGATCCGCAGTGGAAGGACGACAAGGGAATGAAGGACTTCGACGCCTTCCTCCTGAAGTACTTCCCCGAGGCGAACCGGACCGACGGCTCGGTGATCTACGGCTACAACTCGGCCCAGACCCTGGTTCATGTCCTCAAGGCCTGCGGTGACAATCTCACCCGCGAGAATGTCATGAAGCAGGCGGCCAGCATCAAGAACCTGGAACTCGGCGGCTTGCTGCCGGGCGTCAAGATCAACACCAGCGCCACCGATTTCGCCCCGATCAGCCAGATGCAGATGATGAAGTTCAAGGGCGAGACCTGGGAGCGGTTCGGCGAGATCCTGAGCGGCGACGTCGGCGGCTAGTTCGCCCTCGCGACAACAATTACCCCCTGCGGCACAACCGCAGGGGGTTCGTCAATTCAATGCCATTTTGTTTGAACCACTCCGGCAAACGGTATTGAATACCTGCGAGGCTAAAAGGCCTCCGGGGAACTACCCTCAAGCATCAAAAAAACTAGGTCAGGAAACATAAAAAATGTCCGTCAAAAAATTCAACCCCTTAGTCTTGCTCGCTACCGTCGCGGCCTTCGCGGCGACGAGCGGCAGTGCGCTGGCGCAGAAAAAATACGACACCGGCGCGAACGACACCGAGATCAAGATCGGCAGCATCATGCCCTACAGCGGCCCCGCCTCCGCCTACGGCATCATCGGCAAGACCCAGGCGGCCTATTTCAACAAGATCAACGCCGAAGGCGGCATCAATGGCCGCAAGATCAATTTCATTTCCTATGACGACGGCTACAGCCCGCCCAAGGCCGTGGAGCAGGCGCGCAAGCTGGTCGAAAGCGATGAAGTTCTGCTGATCTTCAACTCGCTCGGCACGCCGTCGAACACGGCGATCCAGAAATACATGAACGCCAAGAAGGTGCCGCAGCTGTTCGTCGCCACCGGCGCAACCAAATGGAACGACCCGAAGAACTTTCCATGGACCATGGGCTGGCAGCCCAACTACCAGAGCGAAGGCGTCATCTACGCGAAGTACCTGATGAAGGAAAAGCCGAACGGCAAGATCGGAATTCTTTATCAGAACGACGACTTCGGTAAGGACGTGCTCAAGGGTCTGAAGGACGGTCTCGGAGCCAAGGGCGCTTCGATGATCATCGCGGAAGAACCTTACGAGACATCCGTCCCGACGATCGACTCGCAGGTCGTGGCGCTGAAATCCAAGGGCGCTGATGTTTTCGTCAGCATCACCACGCCGAAGTTCGGCGCGCAGTCGATCAAGAAAGTCGCAGAGCTCGGATGGAAGCCGCTGTTCATCCTGAACAACGTCGCCTCGTCCACTGGATCGGTGATCAAGCCGGCCGGTTTCGACAATGCGCAGGGCGTGATCTCCGCGACCTACGGCAAGGACCCGACCGATCCGCAGTGGAAGGACGATCCGGGCGTGAAGAACTTCGATGCGTTCCTCGCGAAGTACTTCCCGGAAGCCAACCGCGCCGACAGTTCGGTCGCGTACGGTTACAGCTCCGCGCAGACGATGGTGCACGTGCTGAAGGCATGCGGTGACAATCTCACCCGCGAGAACGTCATGAAGCAGGCCGCCAGCATCAAGGGCGTTCAGCAGGAGATGGGCTTGCCCGGCATCACGCTGAACACCAGCGCGACCGACTTCGCTCCGATCGAGCAGTTGCAGATGATGAAGTTCACGGGCGAGCGCTGGCAGCTGTTCGGCCCGATCATCAGCGGCGAGATCGGCGGCTGACGACCAACTCGCGCGGACGGGAGCCGGATTTCCAAATCTGAAATCCGGTTTCCCCGCCCTGCACGGGCAGATCTGAAAATATTTCCGCCCTCCGCAATAACCTGCGGAGGGCCTTTTATTGAACGGCCGATCATGTCATGTCTGGAGCCCGTCCAGAGCCACGCGATGACATGATGACCGACAGACGCCCTCTGCTGCGCGCGATCTTCGACGCCGCCGTCGCTGCGGCCCATCCGGATCGCATTCTTGCCGACCACCTGCCGCCACCGCCGGGCGGCCGCATCATCTGTCTCGCCGCGGGCAAGGCCGCGGGCGCGCTGGCCCATGCAGCGGAGCGCTATTACCTCGACGAAGGCCGCATCGATCCGGAACGGTTGTCGGGACTCGCCACCACGCGTCATGGCTACGGCATGCCGACCCGGCGCATCGAAATCATTGAGGCCGGTCATCCGGTGCCCGACGAAGCGGGATTGAAGGCTGCCAGCCGGACGCTTGAAGTGGCGCAGAGCGCCGGCGCCGACGATCTCGTTCTGGTGCTATTGTCCGGCGGCGGTTCGGCAAATTGGGTCGCGCCGACAGACGGCATTTCGTTCGCGCAAAAGCAGGCGATGAACAAGAGCCTGTTGCGATCCGGCGCGCCAATCGGCGAAATGAACACCGTGCGCAAGCATCTGTCCCGCATCAAGGGCGGCAGACTGGCTCGCGCGGCCACCCCCGCGCAGATTCTGACGCTGGCGATTTCGGACGTGCCGTTCGACGATCCGGCAACCATCGCGTCCGGACCGACCGTGCCGGACACCACGACGCTGGCGGACGCCCGCGAGATTGTCGCCCGCTACGGCATCAAGGCGGACGATGCCGTGATCACCGCGTTGAACGATCCGCGCAACGAGAGTTGCAAGCCCGGCGACGCAGCTTTCGCGCGTTCGGACTTTCGGATCATCGCGCGGCCGCAGGAATCCCTCGATGCTGCGGTGGCCGTTGCACGAAACGCCGGATACGAGATCGTCGCACTCGGTGCAGATCTCGAGGGCGAAGCGCGCGACGTCGCCGCCACCCATGCGCGGATCGCGCTGAAGGCCCACGCCGAGGGAAAGAGGTTAGCCGTCCTCTCCGGCGGCGAACTCACCGTCACGGTGCGCGGCAACGGGCGCGGCGGCCCCAATCAGGAATACGTGCTCGCGCTCGCGAGCCTGTTTGCGGATACATCAGGCATTTCCGTGCTCGCGGGCGACACCGACGGTGCTGACGGCGGTGCGGGTCATCCGACCGACCCGGCCGGCGCGATCCTCGATCAGCGCACCTTCGCAAAGATCCGCGAGCTCAAGCTCGACCCGAGGGCGTTTCTCGACAACAACGACGCCACCGCGTTCTTCACCGCGACCGGCGATCTGCTCAATACCGGCCCGACGCTAACCAACGTCAACGACATTCGTATTATTCTGGTGGATCCGTAATTCTGCATTTGAGTCCGCGATATCGCTTCAATTACGATGTCGTCCCCGCGAAAGCGGGGACCCATAACCACCGCATCCTCGACCGAAAGCGGACGTTGAAGATGGTGCATAAATTTAACGACAGGGAGTATGGGTCTCCGCTTTCGCGGGGACGACGAGAAGAAAATCACGTGGGACACAAGGAGCCCCTAAAACTCCCGCGCGATCTTGCCCAGCATCGTCAGCAGCAGGTCGCGGTTGTGATCGCCGAGCAATTCCCTGAGCCGGGCTTCGTGTCGCGCCTCGATCAGCTTTCGCGCCCGCGACAGAACCGCGCGGCCTTTTTCGGTCAACCGCAGGATATGCGAGCGGCGGTCGTTGCTGGACCGGCTCCGCGCACACAGATCGCGGCTTTCCAGTTCATCCAGCAAAGCCACGAAATTCGGCCGCAGGATCCCGAGCGTCGAGGCAATCTCGGTCTGGTTGCGCCCCGGATTGGTCTCCACCAGCATCAGGACGGAAAACTGCGCCGGGGTCAGTTGCAGCGGCGCGACGCAGCGGATGAAATCCTCGAAAATCCGCAGTTGCGCGCGCTTGAGCGAATAGCCCAGGAACTCGGACAGGTCGCCGACCTGGACCGCCTCCGCGGGGGGCGCGGGGCGTGGCGCCGGACGTGATGCCGGGCGCGTCGGCCGCTTCCTGGCTTTCGCCGCACCGGCTCTCGCGGTCCTGGAAACAGCCATCGTGCGCTTCCCGTCGTCGGTTGTTATAAGGTCGCCTCGAATGGCTGGAGCCGACCGGGCTTGTGATTATACTCGATAATTGTTATGAAACATATCAAATACCGATGGCGGAATTCAACCGCCGCTTTTGGTGCCGGCGGACCCTTCCATCCGCATGTGCGCGTTGCGTGAGGGGACGCCTTGGATAGCACGATCCTTCTGTTCCTGCTGCAGGACGGAATAACCAGCGGCGCGATCTACGCGCTGCTCGGGCTTGCGCTCGTGCTGGTGTTCGCGGTGACCCGCGTCATTCTGATCCCGCAGGGCGAATTCATCACCTTCGGCGCGCTGACCTACGCCACGCTGGCCACCGGCAAGGTGCCGGGCACAGCACTGCTGGCGCTCGGCATGGGCGTCGTCGCCTTCTGCTTCGATATGGTGTCCGGCCGCAACGTCATGAGCGTACAGCGGTTGCTGCGGTCGCTGGCGCTGAACATCCTGCTGCCGCTGGCGATCTGGGGCGTTGCCGTGATGATGGCGGGGCGACAGAACAGCGTTGCCATCAATTTCCTGCTGTCAATCGTGATCGTCGCGCCGATCGGTCTTTATCTCTACCGCATCGCCTACCAGCCGATCGCGCATGCCTCCGTGCTGGTGCTGCTGATCGCATCGGTCGGCATGCATCTAGCCCTGCAGGGTCTGGGCCTCGTGTTCTTCGGTCCGGAAGGCTTGCGCGCGCCGGCGATTTCGGCGGCCGCTTTCACGATTGGCCCGTTGCGGTTCACCGGCCAGAGCATCGGCATCTACGCCATCACCATCCTGCTGATCGTCGGGCTTTGGCTGCTGTTCGGCTACACACTTTACGGCAAGGCGCTGCGCGCCACCGCGGTCAACCGCCTTGGCGCGCGCATCGTCGGCATCCGCACCACGCTGTCCGGGCAGGTCGCGTTCCTGCTCGCCGCCGTGATCGGCACGATCTCCGGAATTCTGATCGTCCCGATCACCACGATCTATTACGACACCGGATTCCTGATCGGCCTGAAAGGCTTCGTCGCCGCCATCATCGGCGGCCTCGTGAGCTATCCCCTCACCGCCGCCGCCGCTCTGGTGGTCGGCATCGTCGAAGCGTTCTCGTCGTTCTATGCCAGCAATTTCAAGGAGGTCATCGTCTTCACGCTGCTGCTGCCGGTCCTGATCCTGCGCTCGCTGGCGTCGCCAGAGGTCGAAGAGGAAGAGGACTAAGTGATGGCGCAGCGTTGGGGCATGATCGTATTTGCGCTGGTGATGGCGGTGATTCCGTTCATTCCCGGCATGCCGCCGTTCTGGATCGTGCTGCTCGACAACATCGGGCTTGCCGCTCTGGTGGCGATGGGCCTCGTGCTGCTGACCGGCGTCGGCGGCCTCACCTCGTTCGGCCAGGCCGCGTTCTGCGGCTTCGGCGCCTATACCACTGCGATCCTCACCACCTCATACGGCGTGTCGCCGTGGCTGACATTGCCGCTGTCGCTGATCGTCAGCGGCGTCGCCGCCGTGATCCTCGGCCTGATCACCGTGCGCCTGTCCGGTCACTACCTGCCGCTCGGCACCATCGCCTGGGGCATCAGCCTGTTCTATCTGTTCAGCAAGCTGGAGCTTGTCGGGCGCAATGACGGCATTTCAGGAATTCCACCGCTCTCGATCGGCACGCTGCAATTCACCGATCCCGGCAAGATCTATTTCGCGATCTGGTTCGCGGTCATCCTCTGCGCGCTGCTGACGATGAACCTGCTTGATTCCCGCACCGGGCGCGCGATCCGCGCGCTGCGCCGCGGCCATATCGCGGCGGAAGCGTTCGGGGTGCAGACCGCGCGCGCCAAGCTGCTGGTCTTCATTTATGCCGCCGTGCTCGCCGGTCTCTCGGGGTGGCTCTACGCGCATTTCCAGCGCGCGGTGAACCCGACACCGTTCGGGCTAAATGCCGGCATCGAGTATCTGTTCATCGCGGTGGTCGGCGGCGCGGGTTACGTCTGGGGTGCGGTGCTCGGCGCCGGTGTCGTCGTCGTGCTCAAGGAATTCCTGCAGAGCTTCCTGCCGGTGGTGTTTCACGGATCAGCGCAGCTCGAGACGGTGATTTTCGGCATCCTGCTGGTGGTGCTGCTTCAGGTCGCGCCCGGCGGCATGTGGCCGCGCCTCGCTGCCCTGCTGAGGTTCAACGCCACAAAGCTTCCCACGCCAAAAGCGGCGGAGCCCCTGCCGCCGCGCAGCAAAGCCATCGCCACATCGGAAACGCTGCTCGACGTTCAGGCCGCGCGCAAGCAGTTCGGCGGCGTCATCGCCGTCAACGACGTCTCCTTCAATGTCAACGCGGGCGAGATCGTCGCCCTCATCGGGCCGAACGGCGCGGGCAAGAGTACCACCTTCAATCTCATTACCGGCGTGCTGCGCTCATCCGGCGGAACGATTTCCATCCTCGGCCACAACGTCGACAATGCCCCGCCGCAGGATATTGCCAAACTCGGCGTCGCCCGCACCTTCCAGCACGTCAAGCTCGTCCCCGACATGAGCGTGCTGGAGAACGTCGCCATCGGCACCCATTTGCGCGGCCACGCCGGCGCAATCGCGAGCATGCTGCGGCTGGACCGCAAGGACGAAGCCGCCCTCCTTGCTGAAGCCGCAAAGCAGATCGAGCGCGTCGGCCTCGGCGACCAGATGCATCAACTGGCGGGAAGTCTCTCGCTCGGCCAGCAACGCATCGTGGAAATCGCCCGCGCGCTCTGCGTCGATCCGATCCTGCTGCTGCTCGATGAGCCGGCAGCCGGACTGCGCCACATGGAAAAGCAGAAGCTGTCGTCGCTGCTGCGCCAGTTGCGCGCTGAGGGCATGTCGGTCCTGCTGGTCGAACACGACATGGGCTTCGTGATGGATATCGCGGACCGCATCGTCGTGCTGGAATTCGGCACCAAGATCGCCGAAGGCAAGCCCGCGGCCATCCGCGCCAACCCCGACGTGATCAAGGCCTATCTGGGGACCGCGTCATGACCAAACTGCTGGCGGTCGAAAACGCGCACATCGCCTACGGCAAGGTCGAAGCCGTGCGCGGCGCGACCCTGGACGTTAACGCCAACGAGATCGTCACCATCGTCGGCGCCAACGGCGCGGGCAAGACCACCCTGCTCAACGCCATTATGGGCATCCTGCCGTTGACCGGCAGTGTGATCTTTTCAGGCCAGCAGATTTCCCGTTTCGAGATCGAGGACCGGGTCGCGGCGGGGCTGTGCATCGTGCCTGAACACCGCGAACTGTTCGGCACCATGACGGTCGAGGAAAACCTGCAGCTCGGCGGTTTCCGCGTGGCCCGCGCCACGGCGGCCCGTGAACAGGAGCGCGTCTTTTCGCTGTTTCCGCGACTGAAGGAGCGCCGCACGCAACTCGCCGGCACGCTCTCCGGCGGCGAACAGCAGATGCTGGCAATGGGCCGGGCCCTGATGAGCCAGCCGCGCCTGCTGATGCTGGACGAGCCGTCGCTCGGCCTCGCGCCACTGATCGTCGCGGATATTTTCCGCACCATCGGCGAGTTGCGTCAGGCCGGTGTGTCGGTGCTGCTGGTTGAGCAGAACGCCCGTGCCGCGCTCGAAATCGCCGACCGCGCCTATGTCATGGAGCTTGGCGAGTTCATCATGAGCGGCTCGGCTAAAGAGATCAGCGGCGACCAGCGCGTGGTGGCGAGCTATCTCGGATTCCAGCACGACGAGGGCGGCGCACTCTAAGTGCCAAGATGCCTCGCGTCGCATCGATCTGGTCGTCCCGGCGAAGGCCGGGACCCATAACCACCGCACTATGGCTTGAAGGTGGATGTCAGACATCGCGCATGAAATGTGCGACAGGGAGTATGGATCCCGGCCTTCGCCGGGATGACATCGTGTATGTGTTGTGGATTGGCAGTCTCTGGCTGATACTCGCTCCCGCAACATTTCGTGCGGGGGCACTCGGTCATGGATGCGCGGTCACAGCGAAAGCTGCGCTTTTTAGCAGCGATTCTCGGAACCGGAGTGCTTGGCGGAATCATCTTTGTTGCCGCTCACGTTGGCTTTTCGCCGCCACAACTTCTGATCGGCATCATTTACGGCATTCTGATCAGCGGAGCGATTGGCACGTTTGAGCTCCTCGCCTCATCCGGGCCGCTGCGAGACTGGCTGGGAAGCCTGCCGTTTAGTGCAAGTCTTGCGATTCGCAGCGCCTTCTACGCAACTGTGATCATTCCGGTGCAGTATTTCGATCTCGGCGTTCTGATCGCGGGCCTGACGCCGGACCCGAAGCAGGATGTCTGGACGCCCATTATCTTCTCCGGGGTATTTGCGGTCGCACTGAACCTGCTGTTCGCGATCGCCAACATCATTGGCCCGCGCGCCTTCCTTCATCTGGTAACCGGTCGCTATCACACTCCGGTTGAGGAACGCCGGTTCGTTCTGTTCGTTGATATTGCAGGCTCGACAACCCTTGCCGAGCGTCTCGGCAGTCTCGGAATCCATCGTTTCCTCGACAAGACATTCAGGAGCCTGACCGGGCCAATCATCGATTGCCGGGGCGAGGTTCTGAATTACGTCGGAGACGAAATCATCGTAACATGGTCAGAAGCTTCAGGCACAGTGGATTGCCGGCCGCTGCGTTGTTTCCTGTCGATGCGCGCGACGCTGCAAAAGCTTCAGGAGCGATTCGAAAAAGAATTCGGCGTGGCGCCGCGGATTCGCGGCAGCCTGCATTTCGGCCCCGTCATTGTCGGCGAGATCGGCGACATCAAGCGCGCCATCGTGTTCAACGGCGACGTCATGAACACGGCTGCCCGGCTCGAGGAACTCAGTCGCAATGTGGAAGGGGGCTTTGTCGCGTCACGCCCAGCCATCGACCGGTTCGAGTCCACGCTACCCGCCCCACTGCAAGATCTCGGCGTCCGGGAGATCCGCGGCAAGTCGGGTAGCATTGCTGTGATGGGCCTTGCATAGACATTCGCACACCAAACAAAAATGCCCGGCACGAGGCCGGGCATTCGTCAGAACGAAAGTTCGTCCCGCTTACTTCACGACTTCATACTTGCCGTTCTTCACGGTCAGGATGATGCGCGAGCGATCATCGGTGCCGAAACGGTTCTTGTCGGTGAAATTGTAGACACCCTGGCTGGCCGCGATTTCCTTTTCAGACAGCAGCGCTTGACGCAGTGCCTCGCGGAATTCCGGCGTGCCGGGCTTGGCTGTCTTCAAGGCGACCGGCACGACACGCTTCATGACTTCGAAGGCATCGAACATGTGGCCTGCGAACTGGCTCCGGGTGTTGGCGCCATACTTCTTCTCGTAGGCGGCGTTCAGGGCGAGACCCGGCTTCTTGGTCAGGGCGCTGTCGTCCTGGCCTTCCGGAGCCATCACCGGACCGGCGGCCATGATGACGCCTTCCGCCGACGGACCGGCGATGCGGATGAAGTCCATCGCCGCCGCTCCGTGGGTCTGGTAGATCAGGCCCTTGTAGCCGCGCTCGCGCAGCGCCGACTGCGGCAGCGCCGCGCCGGTGCCCGATGCGCCGATCAGGATGGCGTCGGGATTGGCCGCGACCAGCTTCAGCACCTGACCCGCCACCGAGGTGTCAGGACGCGCGTAGCGCTCTTCAGCCACGACCGTGATGCCGCCCATGGCACCGGTCTGGGTCTTCAGGTCGTTCAGCCACAGATCGCCGTAGGAATCCGAGAAGCCGATATAGCCGACGGTCTTGATGTTGTTCTTCTTCATGTGCTCGTAGAGCACCTTGCCCATGATCGGAACCGGCTGCGGCAACACGGCAGTCCACTTCTCGCGGGCCGGGGTGATCGGAATCGGCGCGAGGCTGAACTGCACCACGCCGACTTCGTTGGCGACGGTCGAGATCGCGATCGACGGTGGTGTGGTCGACGAGCCGATGATGATGTCGGCGTTGGATTCGGTCACGAACCGGCGCGCATTGGTGGTGGCCGCGGTCGGATCGCCGGCGTCGTCCAGAACGATGGTCTTGATCTTGGCGCCGCCGATCTCGGCCGGCACGAACTCCAGCGCGTTCTTCTCGGGAATGCCGAGCGCGGCCGCGGGGCCGGTGGTGCTGATGCTGATGCCGATGGTGATGTCCTGCGCAGCAGCAAGGGTCACGGCGCCCGGCAGCGTCACGGAAGCCGCCAATACCACGGCGGTCCAGGTTAGCTTTGTCATCAAGTCCTCCCTCAAAATACTCTTTTCAAGTTTCATTCAGTGACCGGCAAACGCGGCGGCACATTCTTTGCGGTGCACCATCGCGGCCGGAATTGCCGTCATTCAGATAGAAGTTGCCGGTCATTTGCAATGCCTGCCGCCCCTGCCATTGGTATGACAGTTAAGGCACTGGCGTTGAGCCGGGCCATTCAGCGAACCGCGGTTGCGGGCAGCTTTCGGCCCATGATCGACAGCCTTTTCGTATATTGTTATCTGGTATAATCAATTTTCGGCGACGGGCAAAACCCTATTCGCAAGGCCGGGAGTGACACAGGTTGCGGACACAGGTTGCCATCATCGGCGGAGGCCCGGCGGGGTTGCTGCTCGGACAATTGCTGCACCGCTACGGCATCGACAACGTCATTTTCGAGCGCAAGGACCGCGACTACATCCTGGCGCGGATCCGGGCGGGCGTGCTCGAACAGGGCACCGTCGGCCTGCTGGACGAGGTCGGTGTCTCCGCGCGGCTGCACCATGACGGTCTGGTTCATCACGGCATCGAATTGGCTTTCGGCGGCGCGCGTCACCGGATCGACATGACGAAAGCGACCGGCAAAACGGTAACCGTCTACGGGCAGACCGAAGTGACCCGCGATCTGATGGACGCGCGCCTCGCGGCAGGGCTCACCACCGTCTACAACGCCGACAATGCCAGCCTGCATGACTTTGATGGCGACCAGCCACGCGTGCGTTACGTCAAGGACGGCGTCAGCCACGAGGTCACCTGCGACTTCATCGCGGGCTGCGACGGCTTTCATGGCGTCAGCCGGCAAAGCGTCGAGCCAAAGGTGTACGAGCGCGTCTATCCGTTCGGCTGGCTCGGTCTCCTGTCGGAAACGCCGCCGGTGTCGCCGGAACTGATCTACAACAATCACGAGCGCGGGTTCGCGCTGTGCTCGATGCGCTCGTCTCACCGCAGCCGCTACTACCTGCAATGCGCGCTCGACGATCACATCGACAACTGGCCCGACGACAAGTTCTGGGACGAACTGAAGCGGCGGCTGGACCCGGAAGCCGTCGATCATCTCGTCACGGGACCGTCGATCGAAAAGAGCATCGCGCCCCTGAGAAGTTTCGTCGCCGAACCGATGCGGTTTGGCCGGCTGTTTCTGGCCGGCGACGCCGCGCATATCGTGCCGCCGACGGGCGCCAAAGGTCTCAACCTCGCCGCTAGCGATGTGCATTACCTCTCCACGGCACTGCGCGAATTCTACGCGGACAAGTCCGCCGCCGGCATCGACGACTATTCGCGCCGCGCGCTCAGCCGGGTCTGGAAGGCCGAACGCTTCTCGTGGTGGATGACATCGATGCTGCATCGTTTTCCCGGCACCGACGAATTCAGCGCGCGCATCCAGCGCGCGGAGCTGAGCTATCTGGTCGAATCCGACGCCGCGAAAACCTCGCTGTCGGAAAATTACGTCGGTCTGCCGTACTAGCTTCGATCTCTCATCGTCATGCCCGCGCTTGTCGCGGGCATCCACGTCTTCCTTTGATAATTCAAGACGTGGATGGCCGGGACAAGCCCGGCCATGACGCGTATTCTTGCGGGGAGAGGTGAAGCACAGATGACGTCGCTGCCGTTTCAAACATCCATCGGCATTACGTTTCAAACTTGATTTCGAATGATCGCTGTTGTTGCGTGCTCTATGGTGATGAGCGCACACAACATACGGCGCATGATCTGAAAGACAGCAATGGCAACGACCGATACTCCCGTCAGCATTCCAGCCGTTATCCCCGACGGCTTCGCGCGCCACCCGCGGCGCAGTCCGCTCACCGAGCCCTGGGAGCCGATCTATTTCAAAGCGACGCCGGATGCCTACATTCTAGGACTGCGTCTCGCCGAAGCACACACCAATTCGCGCGGGTTGATTCATGGCGGGCTGATCGCTGCGCTGGCCGACAATGCGATGGGATTGAGTTGCGGCCTCAAGGCGGGCAACCTTCTCGGACTTGTCACCGTGAACCTCTCGGTCGATTTTCTTGGTTCGGCGAATATCGGACAGTGGCTTCAGATCGACACTAACTTTATGAAAATCGGCGGGTCGATCTGCTTCGCACAATGCCTCGTCACCGCCGACGGTGAACCTAGCGCGCGGGCCAACGCGACTTTCAAGATCGCCCGGAAGAAATCTTAGGGCGATGAACGGATTCCCGCCACACGTGAGATCGTCATCACCGGGCTTGTCCCGGTGATCCACGTCTTTCTTGCCGGCGTAAACAAGTCGTGGATGGCCGGGACAAGCCCGGCCATGACGACCCGTAATGTTGCGCCCTATGCGTGCAATAATTCAACAGCTACGCCGTCCCGAAACGCCAGTTCGCCTGCGCGATCACGAGATCGGCGAAGGCCCTGACTTTCGCCGACAGCAGCCGTGAGGTCGGGTACACCAGATGGATCGGCATCGGCGGCAGTTCATACTTCGCCAGCACGATCTTCAGCCGGCCCGCTTTGAGCGACTCCGCCACCTGATAGGCCAGCACGCTGATCAACCCGCCGCCCTGCTCGGCGTGAAGCACCGCGGCATCGGTGCTGTTGGTGGCGAAGCGCGACGTGTTCGGCACGCGAAACTCACGGCCATTCTCGGTGAAACGCCACTCGGACAGGGACGTCGCGCCGGAGAATTGAATGACCTCATGGCTGGCAAGATCGGATGGCTTCGACGGCGTGCCGTGAACTTTAAGATAACGCGGCGAAGCAACCACGATCCGCCGCATATCGCCCACGGTGCGCGCGACCACGCTGGAATCCGCCAGATGCCCGATGCGCACGGCAAGATCGACGCCTTCATCCACCAGATTGACCATCCGGTCCGACAGGCGGAGTTCGGCGCTCACCTCCGGATATTTTTTCAAGTAAGCCGACATGATCGGGCCGACATGGAGTCGTCCGAACATCAGCGGCGCGGAAACCACGAGCCTGCCCGATGGCTGGGTGCGTTCGGCCTGTGCCGATGCCTCGGCTTCCTCGACGTCGCCGAGAATCCGCCGCGCCCGTTCGAGATAGCGCGCACCGACATCGGTCAGTGTCACCGATCGCGTGGTGCGCTGAAGCAGCCGCGCGCCGAGATGATTTTCAAGACTGGCGATCAGCCGCGTCACGGCCGAGGCCGACAGCCCGAGTTTGCGGGCGGCAGGCGCGAATCCTTCGAGATCCGCCACGGAAACAAAGGCGCGCATGGCATCGATACGGTCCATGGCATTATTTCATATCCTGCAATGATGAACTGTCAACGTCGGTGATTATGTCAGCGCTCCACTGGCCTAAATGAGGGCTATCCTGCCGACCGGACACGGAGGTCCGCCATGACAACCGCCCCCACCTATTCCAGCGACGTCGCCTTTACACCCGCCGTGAAAGCCATTCAGGCCCGCAAGGGTTCACGCGGTGGCTATGCTCACATGGAAGAAGACCGTGGCGGCTTTCGCACCGAAATCGACGGGTCCCTTGCCGCTTTCATCGGCGAGCAGACCAGTTTCTTCCTGGCAACCGCGAACGCCGACGGACAGCCCTATATCCAGCACCGCGGCGGGCCGGCGGGCTTCATCAAGATTCTCGACAAGACCACACTGGCCTTCGCGGACTACAAGGGAAACCGGCAATACGTCACGCAAGGCAATCTCAGCGAGAATCCGAAGGCATACATTTTCCTGATCGACTATGTGAACCGGCGCCGGATCAAGATCTGGGGTGAAGCGCGGGTGGTCGAGGACGATCCGGCGCTGACCGACGCGCTGATGCCGAAGGATTACAAGGCCAAGCCTGAACAGGCGATCCTGTTCAAGATTGCCGCGTGGGACAGCAATTGCCCGCAGCACATCCCGATGAAGTTCGACGCCGCCGATGTCGCGGCTGCGGTAGCCGCACGCGACGAGCGCATCGCCGAGCTTGAGGCGGAAGTGGCGCAGTTGAAGCAGCGGACGACAACGGGTTGAAACCCGTCATTGCGAGCGAAGCGAAGCAATCCAGGCCTTTAAGCAGCGATACAGAAGGAACTGGATTGCTTCGTCGCAAGTGCTCCTCGCAATGACGGCGAACATTGCATCATGTTGCTACGCTGCCACCGCTTCCTCGCGCTGCCACGCATGCTCCGGATAGTAGCGCGCCATCATGCGATCGACGTAAGCAACGAGATTGGAGAACTCCAGTGCGTGCTGACGCAGCGGTGAATCGAAGAACGGCGTCAGCAGGCCGGCCAGCGCGGCGAAAGCCGTCGCGTCCACGCCGCTGGGACGTTCGCCCATCAGATAGGGCTTCCAGCCGAGCAGCATCGACAGTGCGGACAGCGAGCGCACGCCGAGCTCGGTGATTTCCTCCGGCGTATGGCGGGCCAGCCCCGCGATCCGCATGGTGTCCGCGACCCGGCCGCGGACATCCTCGCGCAATGCATCGCGAATATTCTCGGGCGCTCCGTCGAAGAAATGTGCCGGTCCCTTCGCGAAATTCTCAGGGATCAACCAGCGCGCATAGCCTGACGCCCAGTTGAAATGATTTTCGATCATCCGCTCGATCGCCCAGGCTTCCGCCCGCTGACGCTCGTCGAGCGCGGCATCGAGATCGAAGCCATGAGTCTTTTCGAGATGCAGGCGGATGAAGGTGGAATCGGCCACCCGCGCGTCGCCGTCGTCGATATAGGGCAACTGCCCCTTCGGCGAATGGTCCGGCATCGCTTGCTGCTTGACATAGGCGAGGCCCGCCATCTTGAGCTGAACCTCGGTCTTGGTGACGTAAGCGCTGATTTCGGGGAGGCCGAAGCCGGGGCCAAAGCCGTACAGGGTGATCATGGGAGCATCCTTTGCGCGTTGAAAAGATGCGTGTTTGTAGATACCCCCTGCTGCCACCATACTGTCAGCAGCAAACCGGCCCCTGGCCAAGGCTAAGAGACCGCGAATGAGGCGCGCCGACCGGCTGTTCCAGATTATCCAGGTGCTCCGGCGCACCCGCAAGCCGCTGACCGCCGAGGCCATCGCCAGGGAGCTGGAAACCTC
Source organism: Afipia massiliensis (assembly GCF_001006325.2). Classification (NCBI taxonomy): domain Bacteria; kingdom Pseudomonadati; phylum Pseudomonadota; class Alphaproteobacteria; order Hyphomicrobiales; family Nitrobacteraceae; genus Afipia; species Afipia massiliensis. The sequence continues at coordinate 999,383 of NZ_LBIA02000001.1, forward strand.
CAAGCGCACAATTTACCGCGACATCGCTACCCTGATCGGCCAGCGCGTCCCGATCCGGGGCGAGGCCGGCACCGGCTATGTGCTGGAAAAGGGTTTCGACATGCCGCCCCTGATGCTGACGCCCGACGAGATCGAGGCGGCGGTGCTGGGCGCGCAGTGGGTGGCGGGCCGGGCCGACCCGGTGCTGGCGAAGGCGGCACAGGACCTGATCGCCAAGATCGTCGACACCGTCCCGGAACGGTTGCAGCCGCTGGCGCTCGAACCCGCCAGTGGGACGCCGCCGAAATGGGACCTGCCGCCGGAGAGCATCGATATGACGCAATTGCGCGCGCATATCTATGCCAGCAAGAAAATCCTGCTGCACTACCGCGACGAACAGGGCCGCGACACTGAACGCACGGTCTGGCCGATCGCGGTCGGCTATCTCGAAACCGTCCGGATGCTGGCGGCGTGGTGCGAGCTGCGAAAGGACTTTCGCAGCTTCCGGATCGACCGCATGACAGAAGCCCTGTTCCTCGACGAGAAATACCCCGAGCGGCGGGCCGCGTTGCGGGCAAAGTGGATGCAGAGCTTTTCGCTCAACAACGTGCGCGAGCGCTGATGTCATGATCGCAACCGATAATCCCTGCCAAAGCTGCGGCGCCTGCTGCTCTTATTCGAGCAACTGGCCGCGCTTCACGGTGGAAGACGACGACGCGCTCGATCTCATTCCCGAAAAGTTCGTCAATGACCGGCTGTCCGGGATGCGCTGCGACGGCGACCGCTGCACGGCGCTCACCGGCAAGGTCGGGATCTCGACCGCCTGCGGGGTTTACGCGGTGCGGCCCGAGGTGTGCCGCACCTGCATGCCGGGCGATCCGGAATGCGGGATGGCCCGGCGGCGGTTCGGGCTGCCGGAACTCGCGGCGGGTTCGGCTGGCCCTGAATAGTCGGGAACTAATGTTCCCTTCAGGCGTCAATCCGTTCAGCCCCTGAGCAAGAGGAGCATGACGCCATGCGAGAAATCGAAATCCACAACTATGCGCGGCAACTAATGGAGGCGCATGGTCCGCGGGCGATTGCGGAGGCCGCGCAAAGGGCAACCGAGTGCGAGGCGGAAGGCAAGCTTGAGCTGGCAAAGGACTGGCGGCATGTCGAGGACGCGCTGAAAATGATGCGCGGGCCGCACCAGAGCTGAAGCTGTCGGCTCGCAGGTAACGGATTTTCTGAACGCAGACTTTGCGACGCCGGATCGAAGTCAGCGCGGCGGAGCGTGTCGCGAAGCATCCTGCATGGATCACGGTCGCGCGGTCGTCCAACAGCGGACGGCAGCGTGATTTACAAGGAATCACTCTCAGCTGCAGGAGTGAAGCCATGGTTCCGAAACGCGCAACAGCTGAAGATACCCTCAAGACGATCAAGGACCAGAAGGTCCAGATGATCGATCTGCGGTTCACTGATTTGCCGGGGGTCTGGCAGCATTTTTCCATCCCGCCGAGCGCGGTGAGTGCCGATGCCCTCAGTGAGGGCATCGGATTCGATGGCTCATCGATCCGCGGCTTCCAGGAGATTCAGGAAAGCGACATGCTGGTCGTGCCCGACCCGACGACCGCCTTCATCGACCCTTTCACTCCGGCAACGACGCTCGTCCTGATCTGCAACATCCGGGACCCGGTAACCGGTCAATCCTATAGTCGCGACCCGCGCTATATCGCCCAGAAGGCCGAGATATACCTGAAGGGTAGCGGCACCGCCGACACGAGCTATTTCGGCCCGGAGGCGGAGTTCTTCGTCTTCAACGACGTGCGTTATGGACAAGGCATCAACTACGCCTTCCACGAAATCGATTCCAGCGAAGGCAGCTGGAACACCGGCAAGAAGGAAGCGCCGAATCTGGGCCACAAGCCACGCCCGAAAGAGGGATACTTTCCGGTTCCGCCGACCGACAGCATGCAGGCTCTCCGCACCGAAATGGTGCTGACGATGGAGTCGCTGGGGATCGCGATCGAAGCCCATCACCATGAAGTTGCGACCGGCGGCCAAAACGAAATCGACATGCGCTTCACGACGCTCACCCGCATGGCCGACAACCTGATGATCTACAAGTACGTGGTCAAGAACACCGCGCACCAGCACGGCATGACGGCGACGTTCATGCCCAAACCGCTGTTCGAGGACAACGCCTCCGGAATGCATGTGCATCAAAGTTTGTGGAAGGGCGAGACCAATCTGTTTTACGGCAAGGCGGACTACGCCGAGTTGAGCGAGCTTGGCCGCTACTACATCGGCGGGCTTCTGACGCACGCCTGGGCTTTATGCGGACTTTGCGCCCCGACCACGAATTCCTACCGGCGCCTGGTGCCGGGGTACGAAGCGCCCATCAACCTGGTCTACTCCCAGCGTAACCGCTCGGCGTGCTGCCGAATTCCGATGTATTCGCCGAACCCGCGGGCGAAACGCGTCGAGTTCCGTTCGCCGGACCCCTCGTGCAATCCCTATCTCGCCTTCGCCGCGATGCTGATGGCCGGCCTCGACGGCGTTGAGAAGCGCATCGATCCGGGCAGACCGATCGACAAGAATCTTTATGATCTGCCGCCTGCCGAAGCAAAGGAGGTGAAATCGACGCCCGGATCGCTGGATCAGGCGCTTGATGCACTCGAACGCGATCACGCGTTCCTGCTGCGCGGCGATGTATTTACCCGCGACGTGATCGAAACCTGGCTCGATTACAAACGAAAGAAAGAGGTCGATGCCATCCGGCTTCGCCCCCATCCGCACGAGTTTCATCTCTACTATGATATCTAGCGCACGTTCCGGCAAAATCGCGGCGGCTTATGCCGGCATCGCCGCGAGTTCGCTGTCGTCGTCGAGGTCATCGGCGATCGGGGCGAACGTGCTGAGCGGCTTGGTCGACAGGGTGATGTTGCGGCGGCTGCCGTAGGCAGATGCGGAGGGTGTCGCTGACGGCGCTTCCCGCGACATCGCGAACAGCGTCGACCCGACGATGCCGCCCTGCTCCACCAGATCGCGCTCTGTGCAGGTCGCGGCGATCGCGAGGCTCATGCCGTGCAGATGCGCGCGCTTGTAGCAGAACAGCGCCAGCATGGCTCTGACGTCCGACGATACCGATTCCACAAGCTGAGGAAGGCCATGTTCGCTCGCTCGGTACAGGCTTCCGAGCATTTCGTCGCCCACCGGGCAGACATCGTTCTCAAAGGCTTCGCGGCTGGACAACATTGGATATCTCCCCAGCACATGATCCGCCAGTATGGACGGCTTGGCGGAAAAATCATGCGCCATTCGTTTTTGGAAGATGCAATGCAAATTCCTAACGCAAGGTTAACCACGCGCCCCGGTTCGTCCGCGGTGTTCATTGAATGTTAGAGAGATGGAACCGGGCAGACGACGCGCGAATCAACCGATGATTCGGCAAAGGCAGACAGGGAGGCATCGTTCGAAGCCCTAGACGCGCTTGTCCTTGATCCAGCCTGCGATGGCGCGGCCGATGGCCGGCCCGGAATCTTCCTGAACGAAATGGCTGCCGGGAACGGTCACCTCGGTCTGGTTGTTCCAGCCGCGGCAGAACTCACGCACCTGGCCGATCAGGATCGCGCCGGGCTCGGCGTTGACGAACAACTTCGGGATATCGTTCTGCGCCATCCACTTGGCGTAAGCATCGACGATGGCGACCACATCGGCGGGTTCACCGCCAATGGGAATCTGGCGCGGCCAGGTCAGCGTCGGCCAGCGGTCCTCGCGATTGAGGAACGGCTTGCGATATTCCGTCATCTCGGCGTCCGACAGCTTGCGCAGCACCGATCCCGGCAGCACCCGCTCAATGAACAGGTTGCGGTCGAGGATCATCTGCTCGCCCTTGTCGGAGCGGAAGCCCAGGAACACCGGCGTCGCCGCCTCGCTCCACTCGTCCCAGCCGGCGACCGGACGGACGATGCCTTCCATGTAGACGATGCCGCGCGCACGGTCGCGGTGCTGGTTGGCCCAGTCGAAACCGAGCGCCGAGCCCCAGTCGTGAATCACCAGCAGGACTTTTTCGTTCGGTCCGATCACGGCATCGATGAAAGCCCACAGATGATCGCGGTGGGTGGTGAAGCGATAGGTGTCGGGCTTCACATCCGGCAGCTTGCCGGAATCGCCCATGCCGATCAGATCGGGCGCGATCAGGCGGCCCTGACCTTCAAGTTCGGGAATGACATCGCGCCAGAGGTAGGACGAGGTCGGATTGCCGTGCAGGAACAAGATCGGCGCGCCCTCGCCGCGCTCGTGATAGGCCATGCGGTGGCCGAACACATCGACGAACTTCTTTGCGAGCGCCTGTTCGGTCATGGCGCTCCTTGCGACAGCAATTGATCGATCAGGGCCTGATCCTGATCGTAGACCCAGCACTCATGCAGCCGGTCCTCGCGGATCGTATACACAAGCAGCCGCTGCACGTCCGTGGTCTTGCCGTCATGGCTGAATTGCTCGCTGGCCAAAACCGCACCGCGCTCCGGACCGGCCATGATGTGATCGACACTGATCAGCTTGCGGCGGGTGCGCTTGCGGAATTCTTCCAGCACGGCGAGGCATGCAGCCTTGCCCCTGTGCACGCCCGACAGTGGATTGTTGCCTGCATAATAGAGCGTGAATTGCTCGTGGTAGCAGTCACGGATCGTCGGAAAATCACCCGCGGCCCAGGCCGTCGCGTAACGTGTGACGACGCGGCGGACCTGCTCGGCCGCCGCCGCGTCTTCGGTCGCCTTCATGTCGGCCATCGCAACTTCCTTCTAGCGAACTTATTCGCCGATAAAGGTCACCGCCTCCGGAATGCTCGCGCGGTTGGTGCGATAGCTGTTGGCGAGATGCGCCGTATCGGGATAGCCGAACGAAATGCCGCAAACCACGCGGCGGTCCTCGCCGACGCCGAGATGCTTGCGCACCACGTCGGCGTGTCCGGCCAGCGCCGCCTGCGGAATGGTCGCAAGACCCGCAGCCTGCGCCGCGAGCATGAAGTTGCCGACATAGCCGCCGCAATCGATCGCGCCGTAGATGCCAAGCGCCTCATCACTGGTGATGATCGCCACATGCGGCGCGCCGAAGAAGCGGAAGTTCTCCAGCATCTGCTTGTTGTATGCCGCCTTGTCGCCGCGCTGGATGCCGAGCGCGTTGTAGAGCTGGAAACCGCTTTCGCGGCGGCGATCGAGATAGACGCCCTGGTATTCGCGCGGAAACGGAAAATCCGTCACCGGCGGCGCGCGTTCGCTCGCCGCCCTGTACATCGCCTCGCCGAAAGCCCTCACCGCATCGCCGGAGAAGATCGTCACCTGCCACGGCTGGCTGTTGCACCATGACGCGGTTTTCTGTGCAGCAGCCAGCACGCGTTCGATGGTCGCGCGCGGCACAGCCTCCGGTTTGAACGCGCGGCAGGAATACCGCGCGGCCAGGAGCTTCTCCACGACGTCGATGTCGCGGCTGTCGGGTTGGGCAAGCATGGCTCTCAGCGCCCTTTGGTCGGAATCGCGTTGAAGGGGACATCCTTGTCGACGCGGATGTCACCCGGCAAGCCTAGCACGCGCTCCGCGATGATGTTGCGCAGGATTTCGTCGGTACCACCTGCTATGCGATCCGACGGCGAGCGCAGCAGGATCGACTGGAACTGGCCGGCGATCGACGGGCTGTCCGCATCGGTCAGCGCGCCGGACGCGCCCTGAAGATCCATCGCGAACATCGCAATGTCCTGCAGCATCGTGCCGGCCACGAGCTTGCCGATGGAATTTTCCGGACCCGGCCGCTCGCCGCGCGACAGCGCCGAGATCGAACGATAGCTGGTGTACTTGAGACCGCTGGCCTTGACCGCCCAGCCTGCGAGCTTCGAGCGCACGTTCTTGTCGTCGATAGCCGGACCGTCTTCGAGCATCAGGTCGTTGCAGAATGCGAACAGCTCCGGGAAGCCGGTCGATTGCCGCGCGCCGATCGACATGCGCTCGTTCATCAGCGTGGTGAGCGACACGTTCCAGCCGTCACCGACCTTGCCGAGGCGCTGCGAGTCCGGAATCTTCACGTCGGTGAAATACACCTCGTTGAACTCCGACTGGCCGTTGGCCTGCTTGATCGGCTTGACCACGACGCCCGGCGATTTCATGTCGAGCCAGAACATCGTCAGGCCCTTGTGCTTGGGCTGGGTCGGATCGGTGCGCGTGATGACGATGCCGTAATCGGAGAAATGCGCGCCGGTGGTCCAGACCTTCTGGCCGTTGATGATCCAGTCGTCGCCCTTCTTTTCCGCGCGGGTGCGCAGGCCGGCGACGTCGGAGCCTGCTGACGGCTCGGAGAACAGCTGGCACCAGACGTGTTCACCGGAGGCGAGCGGCGGCAGATATTTCTTTTTATCGGCATCACTGCCGAACGCCATCATGGTCGGCCCGCACATGCCCTGCCCGATCAGAAAGACGCCCTCAAGCTTGCCGTAGAAACCTTCCTCCTGCTGCCAGATCACGCGTTCGATCGGCGTCGCGCCGCGGCCGCCGAATTCCTTCGGCCAGTGCAGACAGGCCCAGCCGGCGGCAGCCTTCTTCGTTTGCCACTTCTTGGATTCTTCCAGGATGTCACGATTTTTCAGCTTGATGCGGCCGACGGTCGGCTGCGACAACTCAGCTTCGAATTCCTTCGGCGCGTTGGCCTGAATCCAGGCACGGGCTTCAGCGCGGAACGCGGCTTCCTGCGGGGTGTCATCGAAATTCATGTGAATGATCCTTCTTAAGAAGCGTTGCGGAAGCGCATGCGGTCGATCAACTGGTTTTCCCAGTAGGTCAGGCTTCCGAGCGACAGCGCGAGCACGTTGGCGCGCCGGTAATACAGATGGCAGTCGAACTCCCAGGTGAAGCCCATGCCGCCATGCACCTGAATGTTGTTCTTCGAACAATGCTGGAACGCCTGCGTCGCGCTGATGCGGGCGGTCGCCGCCGCTTCCGGCAATTCGCCGGCATCGGTCGAAAGCGCCCACGCGCCGTAGTAGCAATTGGAGCGCGCCAGCGTTGCCGAGACGTACATGTCGGCGAGAATATGCTTCACCGCCTGGAACGACCCGATCGGCCGGCCGAACGCGACGCGGTCGAGCGCGTAGTCGCGGCCCATCTCCAACGCGCGATCGGCACCGCCGACCTGCTCGAACGCCATCAGCACCGCTGCGCGGTCGAGCACGCGGGTCAGAATGTTCCAGCCTTCGGCAGTGTTACCGAGCGGCTCCGCCTTGGCGCGATCGAACGTGATCTCAGCCTGGCCGTGCGCCTGATCGAGGTTGGCGAGAGGCTTGCGCGTCACGCCATCTCCGGTCAGATCGACGATGAACAGACCGATGTCGGCTTCGCGTCCGGTCGAGCCAGTGCGCGCCGCGACGATGGCGAAATTCGCAATCGCGCCGTCCGCCACCGGCGTCTTGGTGCCGGACACCGCGCCCTGCGACGCGCTGACCTTGATTGCCTTGTGCGACGGATTGCCGACGCCCTCGAACAGCGCCAGTGTGCCAATGGCTTCGCCCGAGGCGATCTTCGGCAGCCACTTCGCTTTCTGCGCATCGCTGCCGGCGAGCATGATCGCTTCCGCCGCGAGATAGATCGTCGACGAGAACGGCACCGGCGCCAGCGCGCGGCCGATTTCCTCGGCGATCACGCACAGTTCGAGATGTCCCGCGCCCGCGCCCCCGAATTCCTCCGGGATCGCAACGCCGAGGAAGCCCATCTCTGCGAGACCCTTCCACAGCGCCTTGTCGTAGGGCGCGTTTCCTTCCAGCACGGCGCGTACCGCTTTCGGCGGCGATTGCTCAGTGAGGTAGCGCCGCGCCTGATCGCGCAATTGCTTCTGGTCTTCCGAGAATTCAAAGTTCATCTGGTTTTGACTCGTGTTGTGAACGTGAAAGTTATCCGAGAACGATGACGTCCGGTCCCGGCTGGTCTGCATAAAGCTGTTCGACAAGCGCGGCGCGGCGCTCAAGCCCCGCCCGCTGGTTGATGTAGCCCTTGTCGGTGAGTTCATTGCCGTCGATGGACGGCGGCTCCGTCATCAGCATCGCGCGCGCAATTCTGAGGCTGCTCGATCCGCCGCTGGCCTTGTTGTGGGCCAGCAGACCGTCGCGCAGATGCGCGCAAACCTTGGGATGATTCACCACCGTGTCCATCGATGCGTCCATGTCGCCGATCAGGCGGCGGCAGGCGTCGAGATTGGGCCACACCAAGAGACCGATAAACGGACGGTCTTGTCCTGCAACCAGTGCATCCTGCACCACCGGCGATGCCGCGGCGATCGCATCGGTGCGCAGCGAGCCGACCTGAACAAAGGTGCCGGTCGTCAGCTTGAAGTCCTCAACCACGCGGCCGGAGAAGATCAGGCCCTGCTTGGGGTCTTCCGGATCGACGAATACACCGGCATCGCCGATGCAATAGAAACCTTCGTCATCGAATGCGGCTTCGGTGAGATCGGGGCGCCCAAAATAGCCGGGCGTGACATTGACGCCGCGCAGGCGCAGTTCGTATTTCGGCCCTGCCGGAACCAGCTTGAGCTCGACGCCGGGAAACGGCAATCCGATCAGGCCGACGCGCTCGGTGTCCCAATAAGTGCCGGTGGAGGTCGGCGCGGTCTCGGTCGATCCCCAGCCGGTGTAAAACACAAAGCGCTCGCCGGTGGTGCGGATCGCCAGCGCCTGGATCCGGTCATAGAGATCGTCCGGCAACCGCGCGCCGCCGTAAGCGACCAGTCCAAGGTTCTTGAAGAACGAGCGGCACAGCGCATCGTCCTTTTCCATCACCGCCGCCAGCGCCGCGTAGCCCGCCGGAACGTTGGCGTAATAGGTCGGCGAAATCTCGCGCAGGTTGCGCAGGGTTTCCTCGAACTGACCCGGCACCGGACGGCCGTCATCGATATAGAGCGTGCCGCCTTCGGTCAGCGCCACATTGAACAGCGCATTGCCGCCCATGGTGTGATTCCACGGCATCCAGTCGAGATAGATTCCGTCCGGCGCGTCATCCGGGCGCGGCCGCACCTGCATCATCATGCGGGCATTGGCGCACATCATCTTCTGGGTGTTGATAACGGCCTTGGGCATGCCGGTCGAGCCCGAGGTGAACAGCAGCTTGCCGACGGTATCCGGCGTGATCTGCGCAATCGACGCCGCGACCGCTGGCGTCACCGGCGTCGCCGCGAGATCGGCATAGGCCGCGCTCTTGATGCTGGCGGCCGCGCGATCGACATGGATCACCGTGATGCCGGTGAGATCGAGTGCGGCGAGCGCTTTCTCGAACACCGCGCCATCCTGCACCATCACCACAGCCGGCTTCACCAGGCCGAACAGGAATTTCAGCTTGGCGTGATCCTGACTCATCAGCGAATACGCCGGCGACACCGGCGCCACCGGAACCCGCGCCTGCATCGCCGCCTGCGTCATCAGCGCATGCTCGATGGAATTGCCGCTCAGGATCGCCACCGGACGCCCATCCGGGATATTCATGTTGAGTAGTGCCTGCGTCAGCGCATCGACGGTGCGCTTCGCCGCGCCGTAAGACACCTTGAACCACTGCCGCTCGGGACCACGGCGCTGCGCCAGCCAGATATGATCGGGGCGCTCCGCCGCCCATTTCGCCAGCGAGGCCGGAATGTGGGGTTCATACGGATCGAGCGGAATGCGGGACTTCAGAACGATCACGCCATCGGCCCGACGCTCCACCGCGATGTCACGCGGCAGCCAGTCGATCTTCCGGAATGCGGGCTTCGTTAGCACTGCTGCCGTCTCCGCGTTCACTTCGCTTCTCCCTTGAACGTGGCCTCTTGTGAGGCCTTCTGTTTGTTCGTTCGCAACTACATATTGCGATAAATCGGCTTCCTCTTCTCCAGAAAGGCGCGCACGCCTTCCTTGAAATCCTCGGACCGCGACGTCAGCACCTGATTGCGGTCTTCCATCGCGATCACGGCCTCGATGGACGACGCATCGACGCTCATGTTGAGGCACCCCTTGGAGAGCCGCAGGCCGAGCGGCGACGCCGCCAGCATGGATTCAATGTAGGGCGCAGCCGCCGCATCAAGCTCGCTGTCGTCGACGACTTCGGACACAAGGCCAACGGCATGCGCACGATCCGCATGGATGAAGCGTCCGGTCAGAATCAGTTCCGACGCCACCGACACGCCGACAAGGCGCGGCAGGAAATAGCTGGTGCCGATATCGCAGCCGCCAAGACCCAGACGAATGAATGCGCAGTTCATCCGCGCCGACTTCGCAGCGATGCGGATGTCGGCCGCAAGCGCCAACGCGAAACCGCCGCCCGACGCCGCGCCCTGCACCAACGCTATGATCGGCTGCGGACAACGCCGCATCAGCATCACGATGTCGGCGATCGAGCGCTGGTGATCGAGCGCATCGGCGACGCTGGCCGGCGGCGCACCGGGCGGACGCCGGCTCATCGCCTCCTTGAGATCGAGGCCGGCGCAGAACGCCCGGCCCGCGCCTTTCAGCACGACGATCCGGGTGCGCTTGCTGCGCGCCAGATCGCCGAAGTACTGACTCAGTGCATCGACCAACTGATCGTCGAGCGCGTTCAGGCTGTCCGGGCGATTGAGGGTCACCCAGTCCACACCGTCGGCATGCTCGACAAGCAGAGGCGTTGCAGTCATGGCGCTACCGGGGCGCCATGCGGATCGCGCCATCGAGGCGGATCGTTTCGCCGTTCAGCATCGGGTTCTCGACAATTGCAACCGCCAGCTGGGCATACTCGCTCGGATCGCCGAGACGCGCCGGATGCGGCACCTGCGCGCCGAGGCTCTTCTGCGCTTCTTCCGACAGGCCCATCAGAAGCGGCGTCAGGAACAGGCCGGGCGCGATGGTCATGACGCGGATGTTGAGCGAAGCAAGATCGCGCGCCACCGGCAGCGTCAGTCCGACGATGCCACCCTTCGACGCCGAATACGCCGCCTGGCCGATCTGGCCGTCAAAGGCAGCGACGCTGGCGGTGTTGATGCACACGCCGCGCTCTTCGCCAATCGGTGGTGCGGTCTGCATGCGCTCGGCGACGAGCCGGATGCAGTTGAACGAGCCGATCAGGTTGACCTTGATGATGCGCGAGAAATGATCGAGCGGATAGGCACCGTTCTTGCCGACGGTCTTCACCGCACCGCCGATGCCGGCGCAGTTCACCAGCACGCGGATGGTGCCGTGCGCGGCTTCAGCCTTCGCGATGGCTTCCTTGACCGGTGCTTCTTCCGACACGTCGCCGACCAGCGCGAGCCCCTTGATTTCGGCGGCGACCTTCTCGGCGCCTTCCTTGTTCATGTCGATGACGGCGACCTTCGCGCCCTTCGCGGCCATCGCGCGTGCGGTTGCCGCGCCCAAGCCTGAGCCGCCGCCGGTGATGAGTACTGAAACATCCTTGAGCTGCATAAGTCGTTTTCCTTAGATGACGGATTGTTAAGTCGTAAAGACTTCAGGACGCTTTCGCGGTGGCCGTCTGCGACCACTGCGAAAGGATTTCGGCGGCATCGACCGGCGGCACGGCCGGCGATCCCTGAATGTTCGATGGCGTGCGCGAGAAGCGCGGCGCGGGCGCCGGCTGCACATGGCCATCGACATTGAGGAAGGTCTGACGCGCGGCGAGATGCGGATGTGACGGCGCATCGAACAGTCCGCGCACGGCGGCGGCACAGGCATCCGATCCTTCCAGAATCGCCGCCCATTCATCGCGCGTCTTGCTCTTGAACAGCGCGGTCATTTTCTCATGCAGGTGCGGCCAGCCCTTGCGATCCATCTGCGCGTCGTAACAATCCTCATCGAGCCCGGCGAGCTTGCGCAACTCCGCATAGAACTGCGGCTCCAGCGCGCCGATCGCCATGAAGCCACCGTCCTTGCACTCGTAGGTGCGATAGAACGGCGCGCCGCCATCGAGCAGATTGGTGCGCGGCTGATCGGTCCAGCGCCCGGTCGCCTTCATGCTGTGGAACATGGTCAGCATGCTCGAGACGCCGTCGCACATCGCGGCATCCACCACCTGACCCTTGCCCGAGGCGCGCGCCTCGATCACGCCGGCGAGGACGCCAACGACGAGATACAGCGCGCCGCCGCCGTAATCCCCCACAAGATTCAGCGGCGAGACGGTTTCACCGTTGGCGGCGCGGAATGAATCCAGCGCGCCGGTGATGGCGATGTAGTTGATGTCGTGGCCCGCCGCCTGCGCCAGCGGACCTTCCTGACCCCAGCCGGTCATGCGGCCATAGACCAGTTTCGGATTGCGCTTGAGCACGACGTCCGGCCCGAGGCCGAGGCGCTCCATCACCTGCGGCCGGAAACCTTCGATCAGCACGTCCGCCGCGCCAATCAGATCGAGCGCTTGAGTAATGTGAGCCGGATTCTTCAGATCGAGCTCGATGACGCGGCGGCCGCGATTGACGAAATCCCGCACATCGCGCTTGCCCTGTCCGGGCCGCGCGATCGACACAACGTCCGCACCCATGTCGGATAGCAGCATCGAGGCGAACGGCCCCGGTCCGATGCCAGCGAATTCAACCACGCGCACGCCACGCAGCGGACCTGTTGCCGCCGAACGATCCTTCATTGTGTTTCTCTCCCGAACTCAAGTCTTCTTGTTGCGCGCCGGATCCGGCTTGGCAGAAATTCAGACGCGCTGCTTATTTGATGTGGCCTTGTCTTATCATGTCTTGGCGGTGGACGGTCTCTCCGTGTCCGACGGCATGGCAGCCTTGTCGGTCAGCAATCCGCCGAGAAACAGCGTCGTCATGTGGCCGATATACTGGCGCCGCACCTCGTCGGTAATGCCTTTCGATCCGAGGAACCGCGCATTCATCTGGCGGCCGTAGAACAGGTTGTCGCACGCGCCGTTGAGGCTGATGTAGAACAGCGCCGGATCGACCTTGCGGAATTCACCCGCCTCAACGCCCTGTTCGAGCAGCCCGCGCACGAAATCGAACAGCGGGTTGATGAAAAAGCGATGGACTTCCTTCGACGTCTCCTCGCTGCCCTGATGCAGCAGCAGATGAATCAGCCGGCTCAGATACGGCACGCGGTAATAGGCGTTGATGATGCCGGCGATATGCCGCCGCATCTTTTCCGTCGGCGAAATCGGCTGATCGAGCACGAAGGCCAGATTGGCCATTTCCGAAGCGGCATCGCGCGCCAGCAGCGCCAGCAGCAGACCATCCTTGTTGCCGAAGTGATACTTCACCAGCGCGGCGTTCACGCCTGACTTCTGCGCGATTTCGCTCAGCGACACCTCGGTCGAGTTCCGCTCGATCATGAGATCGCCCGCGGCCACCAGCAATTTCGCAGCGGTCGCGTTCATCGGCGCGGTGTCCTTGTCGGGAACCTGCTTCGATGGCGGCCGGCGCGGCGCTTTGGCGGTCAAGGTCGGTGACATGCGCGGTCTCGAGGACATTGTGAGCCTCCAGCTAACCTGATGATCGGGCCGCGCTCAAGAGTTAATTGACCGATTGACTAAATCTCGCGTCGTGCTTTTATCGCGCCCAACTGAAAACAAGCCAACAGGGAGCACCGCCATGGCTGAAGCCTATATCGTCGCCGCCGCCCGGACCGCAGGGGGACGCAAGGGAGGCCGCCTCGCAGGCTGGCATCCGGTCGATCTCGCAGCCTCGGTACTGGATTCGCTGGTCGATCGCACCGGCGTCGATCCCGCCCAGGTCGAAGACGTTATTATGGGCTGCGTCATGCAGGCCGGCGAACAGTCGAACAACGTCGCCCGCAACGCCGTGATGGCCTCGAAGCTTCCGGAAAGCGTGCCCGGCACCTCGGTCGACCGTCAGTGCGGCTCGTCGCAGCAGGCACTGCACTTCGCAGCACAAGCGGTGATGGCCGGCTCGATGGACATCGTGATCGCCGCCGGCGTCGAAGGCATGACCCGCGTGCCGATGGGGCTTCCCGCCACGCTCGCCGCCAAAAACGGCTTCGGCAACTACTACAGCCCGAACATCCAGGCGAAATATCCGAACATCCAGTTCAGCCAGTTCACCGGCGCCGAAATGATGGCGGAGAAGTACGGCCTCGCGAAGGAAGAACTCGATCAGTATTCCTATCAGAGCCACCAGAAGGCGATCGCGGCCACACAGGCCGGCGCGTTCAAGGATGAAATCGTTCCGCTCAAGATCACCCGCGCCGATGGTTCGACCGACACCCACAACATCGACGAAGGCATTCGCTTCGATGCAACCATCGACGGCATCCGCGGCGTCAAGACGATTGCCGAGAACGGCAAGCTCACCGCCGCCAGCGCCAGCCAGATCTGCGACGGCGCGTCAGGCGTCATGATCGTCAACGAGAAGGGCCTGAAGGCGCTCGGCATCGCGCCGCTGGCGCGCATTCATCACATGACCATGATCGGCGGCGATCCCATTATCATGCTGGAAGCGCCGCTGCCCGCGACCCACCGCGCGCTGAAGAAGGCCGGCATGAAGATCGACGATATCGATCTGTTCGAGGTCAACGAAGCCTTCGCCTCGGTCCCGACGGCATGGCTCAAGGACACCGGCGCCGACCCGTCGCGGCTCAACGTCAATGGCGGCGCGATCGCGCTCGGCCATCCGCTCGGCGGCTCCGGCACCAAGCTGATGACGACGCTGGTCAACGCACTGAAGCAGCGCAACAAGCGCTACGGTCTCCAGACCATGTGCGAAGGCGGCGGCATGGCCAACGTCACCATCATCGAACGGCTGTAACAAAAGGCTTTTGAAAGGGCGGGTTCATCACCCGCCCTTTTTTGTGCCGGCGGTCCATCAACCGCCGCGCCGGACTTTTCAAAGCTCACCCAACGAGCGGCACAAGCCGCCGGAGCATCGCAACACCGAGGAAACGCCCAGGGAGTTCTATGTCTCATCCTTCGATTCACGCCCAGTCGACACCCGACAAGATCGCCTACCAGATGGCCGGCAACGGCGACGCCATCACCTACCGCGATCTCGACCGCCGCTCCAATCAGGGCGCGCATCTGTTCCGTTCGCTCGGCCTGAAGCAGGGCGATCACATCGCGCTGCTGATGGAAAACACCATCGCCTTCATGGAGATCTGCTGGGCGGCGCAGCGCAGCGGACTCTATTACACGGCCATCAGCCGCTATCTCACCGCCGACGAGATCGCCTACATCGTCAAGGATTGCGGCGCGCAGGTCGTGATCACCTCGCCGAAATGCATCGATTCGATCGCGCCGCTGCTCAGCGACGCACCGGGCGCGCCGCATTTCTTCATCACCGGCGCGGCTCAGGGCGGGTTCAAGTCATGGGACGACGCGCTCGCGGCGCAGCCCGCGACGCCCATCGCCGACGAATCCGCCGGCTACGACATGCTGTATTCATCCGGGACCACCGGGCGACCCAAAGGCATCAAGCGCCCGCTCACCGAACCGTCCATCCTGGTGCCTAATCCGCTGCTCAAACTGCTCTGCTCGACCATGTGCGGCATGAACGAGACCAGCGTGTATCTGTCGCCCGCGCCGCTCTATCACGCGGCTCCGTTAAGATTCAACATGATGTGCGGCGCGCTCGGCGGCACCTCGATCGTCATGGAGTCGTTCGACGCCGAGGAATTCTTAGCGCTGGTCGAAAAGCACAAGGTGACACAATCGCAACTGGTGCCCACCATGTTCGTGCGCATGCTCAAGCTGCCGGACGATGTGCGCACCAAATACGACACTTCGACGCTGAAAGGCGCGGTGCATGCCGCCGCGCCCTGCCCCGCCGACGTCAAGGCGAAGATGATCGACTGGTGGGGGCCAGTGCTGATCGAGTATTACGCAGGCTCTGAGGGCAACGGCGTCACCGTCTCCACCTCGAAAGACTGGCTCGCACATCGCGGCACCGTCGGTCGCGCCGTCGTCGGCGAACTCAAGATTCTCGACGACGATGGACACGAACTGCCAGTCGGCGAAACCGGCACAGTGTATTTCGCCGGCGGCCCTCAATTCGCTTATCACAACGACACCGACAAGACGCAGCGTGCCTACAACGACCGCGGCTGGTCGACCCTCGGCGATGTCGGTTATCTCGACAACGACGGCTTTCTCTATCTCACCGACCGCAAGGCCTACATGATCATTTCCGGCGGGGTGAATATCTACCCGCAGGAAACCGAGGACGTGATGATTTCGCATCCTGCGGTGGCGGACGTCGCGGTGTTCGGCGTTCCGAACGAGGAAATGGGCGAAGAGGTCAAGGCTGTCGTCCAGCCACACGATATGTCACGCGCCGGCAAGGAACTTGAAGCCGAACTGATTTTGTTCTGCCGCAAGCATCTGTCGCCGATCAAATGCCCGAAGAGCGTGGATTTCGAAGCCGAACTGCCGCGCACGCCCACCGGCAAGTTGGTGAAGCGTCATCTGCGCGACAAGTACTGGGCGAAGGTGAAGAAGACACCCGCGCAGGCGTGAACTCTCACTCGTCATTGCGAGCGAAGCGAAGCAATCCAGAGCTACACAAAAGGACTGGATTGCTTCGTCGCTGCGCTCCTCGCAATGACGGCAAGAGATTCCCGTCGGAGCAAGCAGGCCCCATAGACGAGCCTCACTCTTCCTTCAGCCACTGCTCCACGAGCATGACATCGGGCGGCTGGAGGTAGCGTGTCGTCCACATGTCGACGGCCCACTCCATCCGGCTTTGCTTTTCAACAATCACCGCGGTGTTGTGTGGCAGTTGCATCGCCAGGATGTTGCCGCGATAGCGCGGATTGCCGACGGTGTGGTGCTTCAGCAGGCCCCATTCCTGCAGCACCAGCAGCAGGCTCGACACGTTGCGGGTCGAATCCCAGCAATCGAAATTCTTCGCATCCGCTCCGCTGCGGATATCGGCGCGGGCGATGCGCGTGGTGGTACCGAGGGTCGGGCCCACCTTGCGGTCGAACCACATCACCGCCTTCTGGATCGCGGCGCGCTCGGCGATCGCGGAGGCCTTGCCCGCCACGATGATCTGGACCAGCGCCTTGCGGTCTGCCGCGGTGAAATCAAGCTCGATGCGGCGACGGCACACAAAGCCGTAGCAGACCGTCATGGTCTGCGCCGTAGGCGGACTGGTCGACACCGATGTGTAGAGTTCGCTCTGCTGCGGCGTAAGCTGCATGGCGGATGCGGGCTGCGCCGCAAGCGCAACTCCGAACGCAACCGCCGCTGTTGCAACGCTGCGGAACCTGAAAGGGAGATGGAACAACGCGCGATCCTGAAAAGCCAGCTTCGCAGAACTATGGCGGATTTCGCGCACGATCAACAGCCCGCCAAGCTGGCCGCTCAACATTCATGTGAACAGCCGATCACACCGGCAACGGCGCGTCGCGCTTGACTTCCTCCATGACGGCATAGGTTCGCGTCTCACGCACACCCGGTAGGGCCAGCAATGTCTCGCCGAGGAACCGGCGATACGCCGTCATGTCGGCGACACGCGCCTTGACGAGATAATCGAAACCGCCGGCCACCATGTGACATTCCAGCACTTCCGGCGCGAGCCTCACCGCTTCGGCAAAACGCTCAAAGACGTCCGCTGTGGTCTTGTCGAGCAGCACCTCCACGAACACCAGAAGGCCCAAACCCAGCCGGTGCGGATTGAGCCGTGCGCCGTAGCCCTCGATGAAACCGTCGCGCTGCAGCCGTTTCAGGCGCTCGCCGATGGATGTCGGCGACAGGCCGATGCGCTCCGCCAGTTCGACATTGGCGATCCGGCCGTCGGCCTGAAGAATATCGAGTATTTTCCGGTCAATTTTGTCTATTTCGCTCATTTTTCCATAATTCTTCACTTTATACCGAATTATGTAAGGCAAAATCGCGAATTTGTCTATCGATCCACGGCAGGCATCGGATGTAGAATTTGGCAACCCCAAGAGGACGCCATGCTCGACCGCTCCGCCCCCGGCCAACCCTTCTCAGCGCCCTTTGCGGCCGATGACAGTGAGATCGCCGCGCGCCTGCTGGCGATGCGTTCGCTGTCCGCCGAACAGAATGCCCGTATCGACACCATGGCGACGCGGCTGATCGAGGCGGTGCGTGGCCACGATGGCGGCTTCGGCGGCGTCGAGGACATGTTGCGCGAGTTCGCGCTCTCGACCAAGGAAGGCCTCGCCCTGATGGTGATGGCCGAAGCGCTGCTGCGCGTGCCCGACGCAGCTACGGCGGATCGCTTCATCGAGGACAAACTCGGCCAGGGCGATTTCGCGCATCACAAGACGCGATCCCATGCGCTGCTGGTCAATGCCTCGGCGTGGGCGCTCGGCCTCTCCGCGCGCGTGATCCAGCCGGGCGAAACCCCGCAGGGCACCATCGGCCTGATCGCCAAGCGGATCGGACTTCCCGCTGTGCGCGCCGCGACCCGGCAGGCGATGCGCCTGATGGGCAACCATTTCGTGCTCGGCGAAACCATCGAAGCGGCGCTCGCGCGTGCAGCGAATGACGACCGCCCGCATCATCACCATCGCTATTCGTTCGACATGCTCGGCGAGGGCGCACGCAGCGCCGCTGATGCCGCGCGCTATTTTGAGTCCTATGCCGCGGCGATCGAGGCCATTGGTGCTGCCGCGGGCGACAAGGCGCTGCCGGACCGGCCGGGAATCTCCGTCAAACTGTCCGCACTACATCCGCGCTACGAACCATTGAGCCGGTCGCGGGTGATGACCGAACTCGTGCCGTTGACGCTCGATCTGGCCCGTCGCGCCAAAGCACATGACATGAACTTCACCATTGACGCCGAGGAAGCGGATCGCCTCGAACTGTCGCTCGACGTCATCGATGCGGTGTTCGCCGACCCCTCACTGGATGGCTGGGACGGATTCGGGCTCGCGGTACAGGCCTATCAAAAGCGCGCCGAGGCCGTGATCGACCACGTCCACGCCCTCGCGGAGCACGCCAACCGCCGCATCACCGTGCGCCTGGTGAAAGGCGCCTATTGGGACACCGAAATCAAGCGCGCGCAGGAGCGCGGGCTTGACGGCTATCCGGTCTTCACCCGCAAGGCGATGACGGACCTCAATTACATCGCCTGCGCGCGAAAGCTGCTCGCATTGCGCCCGCGCATTTTCCCGCAATTCGCCACCCACAACGCGCTGTCGGTGGCGACCATCGCCGAGCTGGCAGGCGGCGATGACGGCTTCGAATTTCAGCGCCTGCATGGCATGGGCGACGCGCTTTACGCGCAGCTTCATGCGGACCGACCGGGACTCGCCTGCCGCACCTACGCGCCGGTCGGCAGTCACCGCGATCTGCTCGCCTATCTGGTCCGGCGGC
Organism: Afipia massiliensis; assembly: GCF_001006325.2. Classification (NCBI taxonomy): domain Bacteria; kingdom Pseudomonadati; phylum Pseudomonadota; class Alphaproteobacteria; order Hyphomicrobiales; family Nitrobacteraceae; genus Afipia; species Afipia massiliensis. The sequence goes on from NZ_LBIA02000001.1 coordinate 1,018,612, forward strand.
TTTTGGAGAACGGCGCCAACTCGTCCTTTGTTGCTTTGGCCGCGGACGACAGTGTCCCCGTCGCTACGCTGCTGGAACGCCCGGAGCAAATGATCCGGGCACCGGATCAGGCCCGCAATTCCCGCCTGCCGCTGCCCGGCGAGCTGTACCTGCCACGCATCAATTCACGCGGCATCGAATTCGGAGATCGCATGGCGCTGGACAGCCTGCTCCAAGCCGTTGGCAGCGAGGTCTTGCCAACTGCCGCAGTGACCAACGCGACCGAAAAAGACGCTGCGATTGCCGTCGCCTTGGCCCGCACCGGTTTTACGTTCTGGAGCCGGACGTCCGCAGACACCCGCGCCACGGCGCTGGAGCGCGCAGCGGAGCTGCTGGAACAGCGGATGCCGCGCTTCATCGCGTTGCTACAAACCGAAGGCGGCAAGACCATCGACGATGCCGTGTCGGAAGTCCGCGAGGCGGTCGACTTCTGCCGTTACTACGCCATCGAAGGCCGCAAGCAGTTCGGCGATGGTCTCTCTCTCCCCGGCCCGACCGGCGAGAGCAACACGCTGCGATTACGCGGGCGCGGCGTGATGGTGGCGATCTCGCCGTGGAATTTTCCGCTGGCGATTTTCGTTGGTCAGGTGGCTGCGTGCCTGATGGCCGGGAACGCCGTAGTTGCCAAGCCCGCCGAACAAACCCCGCGCATCGCTGCGGAGGCCGTGGCGCTGCTGCATGAAGCAGGTATTCCGGACACGGCGCTTCATCTCGTGCAGGGCGACGGCAAGATCGGCGCAGCTTTGGTGGCAGACGAACATATCGCCGGCGTGGTATTCACCGGCTCCACCGACGTCGCACGATCTATCAACCGTACCCTCGCCGCAAAGGACGGCCCGATCGTGCCGCTGATCGCCGAGACCGGCGGCATCAACGCCATGATCGTCGATGCGACGGCGCTGCCCGAGCAGGTCGCCGACGATGTGGTGACATCGGCCTTCAGGTCGGCCGGACAACGCTGCTCGGCGTTGCGGCTGCTGTTCGTGCAGGACGATGTCGCGGACCGCATGATCGAAATGATCGCAGGCGCGGCGCGCGAACTGACCGTCGGCGAGCCGCGCGATCCGGCGACGCAGGTCGGCCCCGTGATCGACGCCGAGGCGAAAGCGCGACTCGACGCGCATATCGCTCGGATGAAAAGCACGGCGCGCGTGCATTTCGCCGGAGAAGCGCCCGCATCAGGTAACTTCGTCGCGCCGCATATCTTCGAGTTGCAGAGCGCGGATGAACTGACCGAGGAAGTGTTCGGCCCGATCCTGCATGTGGTGCGCTACAAGGCTGCGGATTTCGCGCACGTGCTGCAATCCATCGCGTCAAGCGGCTACGGCCTGACGCTCGGCGTGCATTCGCGGATCGACGACACCGTGGAAACCGTGGTGGAGCGGCTGGCGGTGGGCAATGTCTACGTCAACCGCAACATGATTGGCGCGGTGGTCGGCGTGCAGCCGTTCGGCGGGCACGGACTGTCAGGCACCGGACCTAAGGCGGGCGGCCCGCATTATCTGCCCCGCCTCGCCACCGAGCAGACGGTGACCATCAACACCGCGGCCGCAGGCGGCAATGTCGGATTGATGACGAAGGAGTAAGAATAAAGCTCGCGAGTCTCTCGTTCGTCATGCCCGGCCCTGTGCCGGGCATCCACGTCTTCTTCCTTCTGACAGCAACAAAGACGTAGATGGCCGGGACAAGCCCGGCCATGACGATCAGGGGTTAAAGCGCTCGTTCACAACAATTCCCCTACATCACCACCGGCTTGTCCGGCAGTTCATTGCGCGGCGCGCCGCTGGCCGGAAAATGTTTCGCGAGCAGCCTGGTGACGGCAGCAACACCCGTCAGCACCCCGCCCTCAAAATTTCCGGCACGGAATTCCGTTTCCATCAGGCGGCAGATGGCCTCCCACTCCGCCTGCTGGACCTTCTCGTTGATGCCCCGGTCGGCGACGATCTCGACATCGCGGTCGGCGAGCAGCAGATAGATCAGAACGCCGTTGCTGTTCTCGGTGTCCCACACCCGCAGATTCGCGAACACATCGATGGAGCGCGCACGCGCCGACTGGTCCTTGAACAGCGGCACACCGTCGAGTGCGCCTTCCACTGCGAAGCGGATCTGGCCGGTATGAAGCGCCTCGCTGGCCTTGATGGCTTTCTCGATGTTGGTGAGTGCCTGGCGCGGAAATGCGCGCCGGACCCGCCAACGGTTGAGAAGAAGATGCCTGCCGATGCGCTTGATACCCATTGTTGTGCTCTCGGCTACCAACTGCCCGATGCGCCGCCGCCGCCGAAGCTGCCGCCGCCTCCGCTGAACCCGCCGCCCGAACTGCTCGATCCGCCCGAGCTAAATCCGCCGCCGTAACCGCCGCGGCCACCGCCGCCGGATGATACGATACTGTCACCAATCATCGTAACAACGAAGGCGATCAATCCGCCGATAGCGGCGATCGACAAGGCACCCAGGAAGAACCAGATAAAGAACGCGACCCCGCCGCCGGCGACAAGCGACCCGAGCAAACGCCCAAAGATCGCCCTGAAAATGCCGCCGCCAACCAGCACGACGATCAGGAGAAATGGAAAGTACTCGCCGATCAAGCCGAGATCGGGCAGTTCGCCCTCGGGCTTTGGCGCGGGCAGCGGCTCGCCGTCGATCACCTTGAGGATGCGATCCGCGCCGTCCGAAATGCCGCCGGCGAAATCGCCGCTCCTGAATTTCGGCGTGATGATCTCGTCAATGATCCGTTTCGAGGTGGCGTCGTTCAGCGCGCCTTCGAGGCCATAGCCGACTTCGATGCGCAGCTTGCGGTCGTTCTTGGCGATCAGCAGCAACGCGGCGCTGGCGCGGCTGGAGCGGCGGGCGGCGGCGCGTTGAAATCGACCTTTGGCGCGGTAGAAATCGACTTCTCGTTTTCCACGGTGAAGTTGGCCTTTTCCTTGTAGCCGAACACCATCGCCGTCAAGTTGTTCGGGAAGGTCCGGATGCCGACGTTATAATCCTGCACCGCCTTGATGTAGCGGTTGCGCGCCACCGCGATTCGGTTCTCGGTGCCCTCAAGCTGCGCCACCAGATCGCGGAACAGCTGATCGGATTTCAGCTGCGGATAGTTTTCCGTCACCACCAGCAGGCGGGAAAGCGCGCTGGTCAGTTCGCTTTGGGCCGCCTGGAATTTCTGCAGCGCCGCCGGATCGTTCAGCACTTCGGGCGTCACCTGCACGCTGCCGACCTTGGCGCGCGCATTGGTCACGCCGAGCAGCACGTCCTTTTCCTGCTGCGCGAAGCCTTTGACGGAGTTGACGAGGTTCGGCACCAGATCGGCGCGGCGCTGATACTGGTTGACGACTTCGGACCAGCCCGACTTCACCGATTCATCATTCTGCTGGATCGCATTGTATCCGCAATTGGTGAGGCTCAGCGACGCGAGCGCTGCGAGGACCGTCAAAATCTTGCGCATGAATGATCTCCATTAAAACGCCGGGCGCCGGCAAATGAACGAACAGGCGGGTGACCTTACGATGGTCCTGTGACGACGAGCATACACACTCACACACTTCAGGTGAACCTTGCGGAACATGACAGGGTTGCGCAAGGTTTCGCTGGCAACAGACCTTGCTTGCGTTCAAAGTTCTGTTTCGAAACCAACCATCGGAGCAGCGACCATGACCGCCATCGCCACGACCGGCTCCGAAACCGTGATCGACACCGGCACCGAGGAACTGCTTTGCGTGGTGCGCGAGCGCGTCGCGGTCATCACGCTCAATCGTCCGCATGCGCGCAACTCGCTCTCTGACAATCTGACCCCGGCGCTGCGCCGCATGATCAAGCTCTGCGGCGAGGACCCGAATGTCGGCGCACTGCTCATCACAGGTGCGGGCGAGGCCTTCTGCGCCGGCGGCGACGTCAAGGGCATGGGCGGCAAGAGCGGCAGCAGCAACGCACCCGAACTGACCTTCGACGAAAAGGTTGCGCGGCTGCAGGAACGTCAGCGCACGCTGACCGGCGCGCTGGTCAATGTCCGCAAGCCCACCATCGCGGCGCTGCCCGGCCCCGCCGCCGGCGCCGGACTATCGCTGGCGCTGGCCTGCGACCTGCGCATCGCCGCAGAGTCAGCCTTCGTCACCACGGCCTATGTGAAGATCGGCCTCAGCGGCGATTACGGCATGTCGTGGCTGCTGACACGCCTCGTCGGCACGTCGCGCGCGCGGGAGCTGATGTTCTTCGGCGAGAAGATCGACGCCAGGCGGTGCGAGGTTCTGGGCATCGTCAATCGCGTGGTGCCCGACGACAAGCTGCGTGAAAAAGCCTTCGCCATGGCGAAGCAGCTCGCCGAAGGCCCTGCGACCGCGTTGCGCTTTCTGAAGGACAATCTCGACGAAGCGCTGATGAACGATTTTCTCACCTCGCTCGATCATGAGGCCGAGCGCATGGTGCGATCCGCTGGCACCGCGGATCACAAGGAGGCCGTGAAGGCCTTCGTCGAAAAGCGCAAGCCGGTGTTCAAGAACGCCAGCAACTAGCGTCCAGTCACACGCCTTCGAACTGCAACCGCGCGAGGCGCGCATAGAGGCCGTTCGCCGCCACCAGCGACGCGTGGGTGCCCTGCTCGACGATGCGGCCGTTCTCTATCACCAGGATACGGTCGCAGGACAGGACAGTGGCGAGGCGATGCGCGATCACCAGCGTGGTGCGGTGGCTCATCAGCTCTTCCAGCGCGGTCTGCACCAGCGTCTCGCTTTCGGCGTCGAGCGACGACGTCGCCTCGTCCAGCAGCAGCAGCGGCGCATCGCGCAGGATGGCACGCGCAATCGCAATGCGCTGGCGCTGTCCGCCGGACAACGTGACGCCGCGCTCGCCAAGCTGCGTATCAAAGCCCAGCGGCAACCGCGTAATGAATTCGGTGGCGTGGGCCAGATCGGCAGCACGCGCGACCTCTTCATCGCTGGCGTCGGGACGTCCGAAACGGATGTTTTCGCGGGCGCTGGTAGCGAACACCGCCGAATCCTGCGGCACCAGCGCGATGCGTGACCGCACCGCGGACGGATCAGCCTCGCGGACCGGAACGCCATCGACCGAGATCATCCCGGAGGCAGGATCATAGAACCGCAGCAGCAGGTGGAATAGCGTGCTCTTGCCCGCGCCCGACGGTCCGACCACCGCAACCTTCTCGCCGGCCTTCACCGCGAACGACACGCCATCGACGGCAAGATGATCGGGCCGCGTCGGGTAGGAGAACCGCACATTGTCGAACACGACGTCGCCGCGCGGCGGCACCGGCAGCGCGCGAGGGTTCGCTGGCGCGGCGATGTCCGGCTTGATGCGCAGGATTTCGAACAGCCGCTCCGACGCGCCGGAGGCCTGAGAAATCTCGCCCCATACCTGACTGAGCTCGCCGAGTGCGCCCGCCGCGAACGCAGCATAGAGAATGAACTGGCCCAGCGTTCCGGCGGTGATCTGACGGGTCAGCACATCGTGCGAGCCGATCCAGAGGATCGCCACCACGCTGGTAAAAATCAGGAAGATCACGGTCGCGGTGAGGAATGCGCGGGCGCGGGTCGAACTGCGCGCCGCGACATAGGCGCGATCGACTTCCTTGCCGAACCGCGCCTCGGCCAGCCGCTCGTTGGTGAAAGCCTGCAGCGTGCGGATCGCGCCGATCAGTTCGGAGGCATAGGATGATGCATCGGCCAGCGTGTCCTGCGCGCCGCGCGACAGTTTCTGCACGCGGCGGCCGAATGCGACCAGCGGCAGCACGATCAGCGGAATCACCGCCAGCACGAAGCCGGACAGTTTGGGGCTGGTGATAACCATCATGGCGGACGCGCCGACGAACAGCACGAGGTTGCGCAGCGCGATCGAGACCGAGGCGCCGACCGCGGACTTGATCTGTGTGGTGTCGGCCGTCAGGCGCGAGACCAGCTCGCCGCTGTGCGCGGTGTCAAAGAACGACGGCGACAGCGATGTCAGATGTTTGAACACATCGCGACGCAGATCGGCGACGATCCGCTCGCCCAAGGTAATGACGAGGTAGTAACGCGCGGCACTGGCGCAGGCGAGCACGGCCACGACCGCGATCATCACCGCGAAGTAACTGTTGATCAGCGCGATGCCTTCGGGGCTGAAACCGAAATCGATCATGCGGCGCACCGCAAGCGGCACCGCAAGCGTCGCCGCCGAGGCGACGATCAGCGCCACCAACGCGCCGAGTGCCTGTCCGCGATAGCGCGCCACGTAGGGCGCCAGCGCCATCAGGGGCCGCAGCTTCACGCCGCGGGATTTCTTCCGCGATGTCTCCGGCGCATCAGGCGACGGCCCCGCAGCAGGCGTGGAGAGCCCTTTAACGGCCCCTGCCTCCCGCGCCAGCGCGGATGGCAGACCCGGGTCTTCTACGCGTTCCACTGCACTCATTTTGTATTGGCCGCCGTGTTGCTTTCTGGCCCTCAAATAGGCCCCATAGCAGGCGCTGGCAAATGACGTTCTCAGCTTGTTTCACGGCCTGTCCTGCGATATAGAGCGGCCAAATTCGTCCCGAACATTCCCGATCTGTGGGCGCACGGCGCCAGAGGATTTGCCATGAAAGCCGAAATTCACCCGGATTATCATACAATTAAGGTCGTTATGACTGACGGGACCGAGTACCTGACACGCTCGACCTATGGCAAGGAAGGGGACACCCTGAACCTCGATATCGACTCCAAGTCGCATCCGGCCTGGACCGGCGGCACCCAGCAGTTGCTCGACCGCGGCGGCCGCGTTTCGCGCTTCCAGAAGAAATTTTCGGGTTTCCTCAAGAAGGACTGATCCTTCTCAAGGTTCGGACAGTCCGGCATTCGATACAAAACGCCCCCGCTTTCGCAGGGGCGTTTTTCGTTTTTGGCTGCTCATACCTCAACGTCGTCCCCGCGCAGGCGGGGACCCATAACCACCGAAGGCTCTGGTGATTGCAGGAAGAACTGCATCGCCATCGCCACAAGATCGATGGCTTAGGGAGTATGGATCCCCGCCTTCGCGGGGACGACGCATTAAGAATGCTTACCGCTCGAACGCGGCCTTCAGCATGTTCATCTGCGGCACCAGCGGATTGCCGATCGAAAGGTGCTCGGACGCCGGCGTATGGATCGTCATATCGAGCCGGCGCACCTTGGATTGCAGCGCCATCGAGCGCGACACGAGTTCCTGCAATCGCTCCGGCAACTTTGCGAGCATGTCGTCCGGGCAGGGATCGGCCGCCGTCAGCTTGACCTTGGTCTTTTCGCGATTGGCCTGGTGCAGCGTCATCTCGCCTTCCTTGACCGCGCGATGCAGCAGCAGCCACGACGCCAGTTGCATCAGCCGCGTCGTCAGCCGCATGCTTTCGGTCGCATAGCTCAGGCTGACCGAGCGCTCGAGCGCCTTGGCCTCGGCGCGGCCCGGCCCGTCGAGATAGGCCGCGGTTTCTTCCACGAGATCCATGCCTTCCCGGAACAAGGTCCCGAAGGCGGGTGAATTGGTGATCCGTTCACTGAGAAGAACGAGATCGGCTGCGCCCTGGTCGGACATGGTTAACGCCTCACGCGGTTACGCTGATTTTTTTATGATGAACAAATGATTGCGCGCCCGCAGCCGGGAGTCCAGCCACTTGCGATAACAATGAGGAGATATGGTTTCCAACGGGATGCCGCACGCGGCAAAACGGGCCCGCAAAGATTAACGGAGCGGGCAAAAAAGAGCCGCCGTTTCCGGCGGCTTTTGAAAGTTGATAACAGGGAGGCGTCAAACAGAGTGGACAGGAGCCACTCGGTGTCCAAACAAGGACAATCAAAGTCATAAACCCGAAAGCTTAATACGCCGTAAATGAACGATTCCCTTTACGGTTCCTTTGCAATTGCTCGGAACCTGCTCACGATTTGAAGAACGCGTTCGCAGCATCGCGGCTGGCGCGCTTCTTTGCGGCGTCGGCTTTCAGCCGTTCGATCTCAGCCGCCAGTGCTGCAATGCGGTCTTCGATATCCTCGACCGACAGCAGCGACAGATCCTGCCCCAGTTCGTGGGTGACTTTCTTCCGCGGCTTGTCGTCGTCATCGCCGGCCATGCTTCCCTCCCGTCGTTCGCCCGATTATAGCTGCTGGCCTAGTGGAGTGGATTTGACATTCGCCCTCAGCTGGCAGCAGCTCGGCGAAGCGAATGTCAAATCCAACCTCCACTAGAAACTTATAATTCTCAGTGGTCTATCGATTCTAACATTCGCAAAATTCCTGCTGAAATGGGATGCGAATGTTAGAATCGGACCACTGGTGATATTTCATTTCCCGCCCCACCGCCGCAAGGACACATCATGGACAAGCTGCCCGCACAAATGACCGCGATCGCGATTTCGAAGCCCGGCGGCCCCGAGGTGCTGGTGCCCGAACAGCGTCCGGTGCCGAAGCCGGGACCGAATGAAATCCTCATCAAGGTTGCGGCCGCCGGCGTGAACCGTCCCGACGTGTTGCAGCGCCTGGGACTCTATCCGGTGCCTCCCGGCGCGAGCGATCTTCCCGGTCTCGAAATCTCCGGCGAAGTGGTCGCGCTCGGCGACGGCGTCACCAAGCGCAAGATCGGCGACAAGGTGATGTCGCTGGTCGCGGGCGGCGGCTACGCCGAATACTGCATCACCCACGAGACTCACGCGATGTCGGTGCCCAAGGGACTTTCGATGACGGAAGCCGGCGCGATCGCCGAAACGCTGATGACCGTCTGGCACAATGTGTTCGAACGCGGCGGATTGAAACCGAATGAGACGCTTCTGATTCACGGCGGCTCCTCCGGCATCGGCACCATGGCCATTCAGATGGCGAAGGCGCATGGCGCCAAGGTGTTCGTCACCGTCGGCGGACAGGACAAGGTCGATGCGTGTCTCAAGCTCGGCGCGGACGCGGCGATCAACTACAAGACCGAGGACTTCGTCGAAAGGATCAAGGCCCTCACCGATGGCGCAGGCGTCAACGTCATCCTCGACATGGTCGGCGGCGACTACATCGATCGCAACTACGAGGCCGCCGCAGTCGAGGGCCGTATCGTCCAGATCGCGTTCCTCGGTGGCTCGAAGGCGACGCCGAATTTCGCCAAGCTGATGATGAAGCGGCTCCACCATACCGGCTCAACGCTGCGCCCGCGCTCGGTCGCCGACAAGGCGGCCATGGTCAGCGCAATTGAGGCCAAGGCCATGCCCTGGTTTGCCGATGGCCGCGTCAAACCCCTGATGGACAGCTCGTTCCCGCTGAAAGATGCCTCAAAAGCCCATGCGCGGATGGAATCCAGCCAACATATTGGCAAAATTGTGCTGACGCTTTAGGGCTGGGGAACCCATCGAAACCCTTTGATTTGCTTCATATTCGTGGCATTTATCGCGTTTCCACCAGTTGGCCGTTCGCGGCCAGCTGTGTCTAACGCGGAGAGCTGACTTTGCGCTCGATCAGAGGCTTCGCGCTGCAAGTGTTCCACATCCGAAGTTCGCTTCGTGTCGCAGCGCTTTCTTTTCTGCTGAGCTTGACGCTCTTCGCCGCCGCGCAGCCGGCACATGCGCTCGACGCGATCAGCGTCCGCAGCGACGCGCCTGCGATCGATCTCACCGGCGTGCTCGAGTTCCAGCGCAGCGACACTGACCGTATCCAGGTGTCCACAGCGCCCGGCACCGACGGCATCGTCCGCCGCATCGAAGTGCGCGCGCGCGAAGGCGGCCAGAACTGGATCGTGTTCGCGCTGACCAACAACACCGACGACCAGCTCGACCGCCTGATCGTCGTACCGCATTACCGCATCGTGTCATCAGGATTGCTGTGGCCCGATCTCGGCCTGTCGCGCATCGCCTCGATCACGCCCTCGACCGGCGACCGCCCCGAGCGGCAGGACAACGCCACCGCCGACGTGTTCCGCATCACGCTCGATCCCGGCGCGGTGATCACGTTCGTCGCCGAACTGCGCACCGACAAGATTCCGCAGCTCTATCTCTGGGAGCCGGAAGCCTACAAGGACAAGGTCAATTCGTTCACGCTCTACCAGGGCATCGTTATCGGCATTTCCGGATTGCTGGCGCTGGTGCTGACCATCCTGTTCGTGGTCAAGGGCAGCATCATGTTCCCGGCCGCCGCTGCTCTGGCGTGGGCGGTTCTGGTTTACATCGGCGTCGACTTCGGATTCTGGGGCAAGGTGTTCGACATGTCGGCCGGCGCGGAGCGCGTGTGGCGCGCGTCCGGCGAGGCGATGCTGGCGGCGACGCTGCTGGTGTTTCTGTTCGCCTATCTCAACCTGTCGCGATGGCATGTGCGTTACTCGCACATCACCATGGGCTGGCTGGTGTTCCTCGGCGCGCTGGTCGCGCTCGCTTTGTTCGATCCTGCTGTCGCGTCCGGTATCGCGCGCATCTCGCTGGCGCTGATCGCGGTGTTTGGCTTCGCGCTGATCGTCTATTTGTCGACCCACGGCTTCGACCGCGCTGTACTGCTGATCCCGACCTGGTTTCTGCTGGTCGTGTGGGTCATCGCCGCCGGCATGACCATCGCAGGCGGCGTCACCAACGATATCGTCGGACCGGCGCTGCTCGGCGGCCTCGTGCTGATCGTGATGCTGATCGGATTCACGGTGATGCAGCACGCCTTCGCGGGCGGCGGCGCCACCAACGGCGTCGTCTCCGACGTCGAGCGCCGCGCGCTGGCGCTGACCGGCTCCGGCGACCTGATCTGGGACTGGGACGTCTCGGCGGACAAGGTGTTCACCAGCCCCGAAACCGAAGTTCTGCTCGGGCTGAAGCGCGGCACGCTCGAAGGGCCTGCCGCGAAGTGGCTCGAGGTGTTGCACCCGCTCGATCAGGACCGCTTCCGTGCGGCGCTCGACAGCGTGCTCGATCAGCGCCGCGGACGTCTGGTTCAGGACTTCCGGCTGCGGACGCCCGACGGCCATTTCATGTGGTTCGCGCTGAAAGCCCGTCCGGTGGTCGGCTCCGATGGCGAAGTATCGCGCGTAGTCGGCACGCTGACCGACGTCACCGAAAACAAGAATTCCGAAGAACGCCTGCTGCACGATTCGGTGCACGACAATCTCACCGGTCTGCCGAACCGTCAGCTTTTCATCGATCGCCTCGGCTCCGTTGCGATGTTCGCCAAGACGACGCCGAACCTGCGCCCCACCGTGATGGTGATCGATCTCGACCGCTTCAAGCAGGTCAACGATTCCGTCGGCATCGCGGTCGGCGACTCGATCCTGCTGACGCTGGCACGGCGGCTCGCGCGCATCCTTAAACCCCAGGATACGCTGGCGCGTCTGGCCGGCGACCAGTTCGGCCTGATCCTGACCTCGGAACACGAGCCCGCGCGCATCACGGCGTTCGCCGAAACCATCCGCAAGACCATCCGCGCGCCGATCGCGTTCGACGGGCGCGAGATCTTCCTGACCGCATCGATTGGCCTTGCCCTGAGCGATCCGCAGATCCCGCTGACCGAAGAGATCATCAAGGACGCCGAACTGGCGATGTATCATTCCAAGCGCATCGGCGGCGACCGCATCGACGTCTACAAGCCGGCGATGCGCGCGCGCAAGACCGACCGCCTCGCGCTGGAAGCCGAACTGCGCCGCGCCATCGAGCGCGAAGAAATCACGATTCTCTACCAGCCCATCGTGCGGCTGGAAGATCGCACCATCGCGGGCTTCGAGGCACTGGCGCGCTGGGATCACCCCAAGCTCGGCCGCATGTCGCCGTCGGAATTCATTTCGATCGCGGAAGAAATCGGCCTGATCGTCGAACTCGGCCTGTTCGTGATGGACACCACCGCCAAGCAGCTTGCGATCTGGCAACGAACAGTGCGGTCGCGCGAGCCGATTTTCGCCAGCGTCAATGTCTCTTCGCGGCAATTGCTGCGCCACGATCTCATCCACGACGTGCGCGGCGTGCTGTCGCGTTCCGCCGTGGCGCGCGGATCGCTCAAGCTCGAGCTGACCGAGTCGCTGGTGATGGAAAACCCCGAACACGCCTCCCAGATGCTGCACCGGATCAAGGAGCTTGGTGTCGGCCTGTCGCTGGACGATTTCGGCACCGGCCACTCCTCGCTTGCGTATCTGCAGCGCTTCCCGTTCGACACCATCAAGATCGATCAGTCGTTCGTGCGCACCTCCAGCCGCGGCGCGCGGCCGGTGCTGCTGAAATCGATTGTCGCGCTGGCGCACGACCTCAACATGGAAGTGGTCGCCGAGGGCGCGGAGACGGACTCCGATGCGGTCGAGCTGTTCCAGCTCGGTTGCGAATATGCGCAGGGCTTCGCCTTCGGCGAGCCGATCGACGCCGACGCCACGGTCCGGCTGCTCACGGGCGAGAAGGTTCCGCAGCCGCGCAACCGCCGTCAAAGCATCCGCAATATCACGACACCCGCTTCAACAACCGCCCCTGCACCCGCACCGGCCGTGCCCGGCCCCGGATCGGCGTAAGAAATCGGCGGAGTAAGGCACCCATTCCGCTCATTCCCGCGCAAGCGGGAATCCAGCACTGCAAAAGAGTGGGTCCCCGCTTTCGCGGGGACGAGCGGAGATGGAATCTGACGCGGGTGTAACCCTAGGCGTGACCGGCTTCGTTCGACAGCATCGCCAGATCGATGCCGATCTTCTCCAGCGCGCGCTGATACTTGTCCTCGGCATCCAATCCGAAAATCAGATCCGCATCGGCGGGACAATGCAGCCAGCCGTTGTGCTGGATCTCGTTCTCAAGCTGGCCAGGGGCCCAGCCGGCGTAGCCCAGCGCCAGGATGGCGTGCTTGGGGCCTGATCCGGCGGCAATGGCCTTGAGAATGTCCAGCGTCGCAGTGAGACAGATGCCGTCATCGATCGGCAGTGTCGCGTCCTTGATGAAGAAATCGCTCGAATGAAGCACGAAGCCGCGGCTGGTATCGACCGGTCCGCCTTTCAGGACCTTCATGTCCTCGGCGCTGCCGCGCAGCTTGATCTGATCGGCTTTGTTGATGATGTCGAGTTGCACCAGCAGTTGCGGGAAGTCGATGCTGCCGGCGGGACGGTTGACGATGATGCCCATCGCGCCTTCGGACGAATGGGCGCACAGATAGATCACCGAGCGAGCAAAGCGCTCATCGTCCATCACAGGCATAGCAATCAGCAACTGACCGTCGAGATAACCAACGCCGGATGTCTCGCCTTCAGCCACGATCTGACCACCAGCTGGCTTTTCGGTCTTCTTGCGCATGGCCTTCATTCGCAAACGACTCTCACGCTGTTCAACCATCCTGATATCGGGTGTCTGTTCTGTCAATCAAGCGCCGGCGCGGCGCGGTGAGCGACGTTTGGTCGCGAAAAAGACCGGATCACAGGCAATTCAATGGTTCACGGGGATACCACCCTGTAAGGAAGTGTGATGACGCTTACGGTTCCCTTTCGCGCAGCTTCCAGCATCGCTCTGGCCGCACTCGCTTGCCTCGCTCCCCTGTGCGCGAGCGCGCAGGACGTTTCGCCGTGGATCAAGGACACGCACTCCTCGGTGCGGCTGATCGCCGGTTCGCGCAGCGGCGGCGTGCTGCTCGGCGGCATCGGTTTCCAGTTGCAGCCGGGCTGGAAAACCTACTGGCGCACGCCGGGAGATTCCGGTGTGCCGCCGCGGATCGATTTCGCGAAATCCGACAATGTCGAATCCGTCAAAATCCTCTGGCCGGTGCCGATGCAGTTCCCCGATGGCGCAGGCGGCATCTCGTTCGGCTACCAGAACCAGGTGCTGCTGCCGTTACGGATTATTGCAAAGAGTCCTGACAAGCCGGTGACGTTGCGCGCCGAGATCAACTACGCGGTGTGCGAAAAGCTCTGCATCCCCGTCGAAGCGCGGGCGGAGCTTGCCTTTGTCAGCGTCGCCAGCACCGAGGACAGCGCCATTGCCGCGGCTCTCGAAACCGTGCCGAAGCCGGCCAAAGTCGGCGACACAGGCCCGCTCGCCATTCGCGACGTCCGGCGCGAGGGCAAGCTGGTGCTGGTCGATGTCGCCGTGCAGGACGACAAGACCGCGAGCGGCAACAAGGACAAGGGCGTCCAGCTCTTTGCCGAAGGCCCGACACCGGATTGGGCCCTGCCCGTCCCCAAGCTTATCAAGCGTGAGGCCGCCGGCGTTCAGCGCTTCGAATTCGAACTCGACGGACTTCCCTCGGGCGCAAGCGCCGAACGCGCCACGCTGAAGCTGACGGTCGCCGGACCGGGCGGTGCCTATGAGGTCAACGCCACGCTGCCATAGCAAACGGCCTGAGATCGCACCGCAGCATGCGGCGGACGGCCGGCGAATTGCGCATCTTCCATTCGCAGAACGTGTTCCCACTCTTGTGGAAACCGCGCTATGACACTGCATCGATCCCACGGAGAGTACCGATGACCATCAAAGTTGGCGACAAGCTGCCCGAGTCCAAGTTTCGCGTCATGACCGCGGAAGGCCCGCAGGTCAAAACCACCGATGATATTTTCAAGGGCAAGAAGGTCGCGCTGTTCGCCGTGCCCGGCGCCTACACCGGCACCTGCCACAAGATGCACATGCCGAGCATTTTCCTGAATGCCTATGCCCTCAAGGGCAAGGGCGTCGACACTATCGCCGTCGTGTCGGTCAACGATGCATTCGTCATGAATGCCTGGAAGCGCGACACCGACCAGCGCGACGAAGCGGTTTTCCTCGCCGACGGCAATGCCGAATTCGCCAAGGCGATCGGCATGGAACTGGATGCGTCCGGCAACGGCCTCGGCATCCGCTCCAAGCGTTACTCGATGCTGGTGGACGACGGCACGGTGAAGATCCTCAACCTCGAAGCTGTTCCGAGCAAGGTCGAGGTGTCCGGCGGCGACACGCTGCTGTCGCAGCTTTGAGAATTACGTCATTGCGAGCGTAGCGAAGCAATCCAGAAAGAACTGGATTGCTTCGTCGCTTCGCTCCTCGCAATGACGATTGTGGCGGAGCCGATAAGGCCGCCTTACCTGTTCTCCGCCAGCCCATCGCGCGCCAACTGATCGGCTCGTTCGTTCTCGGCGTGACCGGCATGGCCCTTGATCCAGTGCCAGCGCACAGCGTGCGGCTTCAGCGCTGCATCGAGCCGCTGCCATAAGTCAGCGTTCTTCACCGGCTTCTTGTCGGCGGTGCGCCAGCCGTTGCGCTTCCAGTTGTGTATCCAGCTTGTGATACCTTGACGGACGTACTGGCTGTCGGTGGTCAGATCGACCGACGCCGGCTTCTTCAAGGCTTCCAGCGCCGAAATCGCCGCCATCAACTCCATGCGGTTGTTGGTCGACGGATTTTCACCGCCCTTCAGTTCCTTCTCGACATCGCCGAAACGAAGGATCGCGCCCCACCCGCCCGGACCCGGATTTCCGGAGCACGCGCCGTCGGTGAAGATCGTCACATGCGGCAGGTCTTTATGCAAAGGCTTTGCGTCGCTCACGCCACGAACCCGGACTGTTCGACGCCGTAGTCGTTCATGCTCTTCACGCCCTGATGGAAGCGCAGCTTGCGGACATATTCGAGCGGGTCCTTCGGCTTGACCATCGCGCCGGGCGGCACGTTGAGCCAGTCCACCAGCCGCGTCAGCAGGAAGCGCATCGAAGCCCCGCGCGCCAGCAGCGGCAGCGCGTCCTGCTCGGCCGCGGACAGCCCGCGCTCGCGCGTATAGGCGTTGAGGAAGGCGCGCGCCTTGGTGACATTGAAGGAATGATCGATCTCGAAACACCAGGCGTTGAGGCAGATCGCGACGTCGTAGGCGAGCATATCGTTGCAGGCGAAATAGAAGTCGATCAGTCCCGACAGCTTGTCGCCGAGGAAAAACACGTTGTCCGGAAACAGATCGGCATGGATCACGCCTTTCGGCAGATCGCCGGGCCAATGCTGTTCGAGATGATCGAGTTCGGCGCCGAGCAGTGCGCGCAAACCATGCTGCACGCCGTCCGCACGCGCTGCCGCCTGATCGAACAACGGGCGCCAGCCTTTCACCGAGAGCGCGTTGGCGCGCGACATTTTGAAATCCGCGCCGGCCAGATGCATCTTTGCGAGCGCCGCACCGACACCGGCGCAATGCGCCACGTTCGGACGGCGCGGCCACATTCCCTCGAGAAAGGTAATGATCGCGGCCGGGCGTCCGGCCAGCATGCCCAGCGCCTCGCCCTGCCTGTTCACGACAGGCTGCGGGCAGGTGATGTTGTGGGATGCGAGATGACCCATCAGCCCGAGAAAAAACGGCAGATCGTTCTTGGCGACGCGCTTCTCGTACAGCGTCAGGATGAAAGAGCCCTGGCTGGTGTGCACAAGATAGTTGGAATTCTCCACGCCCTCGGCGATGCCCTTGTAGGACAACAGATCGCCGATCCCGTAAGGGGCGAGAAATTCGGTCAGTTCTTCGGCGGTGACGTCGGTGTAAACCGCCATCTGGGGTCTCGATTCCGCTAGTGGTCTGATTTGAGATTTCTAGACGAATTCGCGACCAAGCGACAGACCCGTTGGCGCGGCTTACTCCGCTGCGTCGTGCCGCAGCGGGCGCGGCAGCGGGAAGAATTCGTTTTCCTGCGCGGCGGATACGGTTTCGACGCTCAGTTTGTAGTGAGCAGCGAACGCATCCATGATCTCCTCGACGATGACTTCCGGCGCGGACGCACCCGCCGTGATGCCGAGGGTCTTGATGCCTTCGAATTTCGACCAGTCGAGTTCGGACGCGCGCTGCACCAGCACCGAGACCTTGCAGCCCTCGCGCTCGGCGACCTCGCGCAGGCGCTGCGAATTCGACGAGTTCGGCGAACCAACGACGATCATGGCTTCGACCTGCGGCGCGACCTTCTTCACCGCAAGCTGGCGGTTGGTGGTGGCGTAGCAGATGTCTTCCTTGTGCGGTCCGTCGATGTCCGGGAAACGCTCCTTCAGCACGGCGACGATTTCCGCGGTGTCGTCGATCGACAGGGTGGTCTGCGTCACGAACGCCAGCTTCGACGCATCCTTCGGCTCGAAGGTCCGCGCCGCGTCCATGGTCTCGATCAGGACGACTGCGCCCTTCGGCAACTGGCCCAGGGTGCCGACCACTTCCGGATGACCGGCGTGGCCGATCAGGATGATTTCGCGGCCGCGCTTGAAATGGATCGCCGCTTCGCGGTGAACCTTGGTGACCAGCGGGCAGGTCGCGTCCAGCGTGAAGAAATTGCGCTTGACGGCCTCGTTGGGGATCGCCTTCGGCACGCCATGGGCGGAAAACACCACCGGAGCGTCGGTCTCGGGAATTTCGTTCAGTTCCGCGACGAAAATGGCCCCTTTTTCGCGCAGGCTCTCCACCACATAGCGGTTATGCACGATTTCGTGACGGACATAGACCGGCGCGCCGTAGAGCTTCAGGGCGCGTTCCACGGTGTCGATAGCCCTCACGACGCCGGCACAGAACCCCCGGGGGGAACAAAGCACGACTGAAAGCTGCGGTTTTTGAGCGTCAGGGGTCATTTTTGAGCCGGAATCAAGCATTTTGGGAGCTAAGGATGGGACTTGGGGCCGCAGTCCCCGTTCTGTCAAGGGCGATCAAAACCATTGAACGGTCTGCCCTCCGCAGACTATATAGGGACGAATTCCCGTCATCACCGATGACCAGACGGCTTTACCCCCCAAAAAATCTGGCGGGCGAAGCGTAAAGGAGATTTGCCATGAGCAACGCACCGCTGATGCCGAAGGCGACTGCCGTATGGCTGGTTGATAACACCGCGCTGACCTTCGACCAGGTCGCCGAGTTCACCAAGATGCACCCGCTGGAAATCCGCGCCATCGCGGACGGCGACGCGGCGCAGGGCATCAAGGGCATGGACCCGATCTCGACCGGCCAGCTCTCCCGCGAAGAAATCGAAAAGGGCGAAGCCGACCCGGACTATCGCCTGAAACTCGGCGAATCCAAGGTGATCCTGCCGTCGCCGGCGAAGAAGAAGGGCCCGCGTTATACCCCGGTGTCGCGCCGCCACGAGCGGCCGAGCGCGATCCTGTGGCTGGTGCGCAGCCATCCCGAATTGAAAGACAGCCAGATCATGCGCCTCGTCGGCACCACCAAGACGACGATCGCCAGCGTGCGCGACCGCACCCACTGGAACGCCTCGACCCTGACGCCGATGGACCCGGTGACGCTCGGCCTGTGCTCGCAGATCGAACTCGATTTCGAAGTGCAGCGCGCGGCCAAGGAAAAGCCCGCGGCCACGCAGTACGGCGGCGCGACCCTGCTGCCGGCGTCCGAGACCACCCGCAAGGAAGCCGAGCACGAGATCGCCACGACCACCGAAAAACAGCGCGACGACATGAATGTCGATGCCGTGTTCGCCAAGCTGAAGACCATCGGCGGCAAGAAGGCCGAAGACGAATAGCTTTCGCCCCAAACGGGGTATGACGTCACCGCTCAAGGAGTGGTACAGGAGTGTGATGCGCCACCGCGTCACGCTCCTTTTTGTTGCTGCGACCCTAACCGGCCTTGCGGCCGCGACCGTCCCGGCGCGCGCCCAAAAGATCGTGGACCCCAAGACGGTCGCGCCCGAATTTCGCGAGGCTGCCGAAAAGCGCCAGGCCGAACAGCTCAAGCTCAACGAATGCAACAACGCCGCGAAGGTCGCAAAAATTCAGAAGCGCGACATGGCGCAGTACGTGGCGGAATGTTTCGATAAGTAGGCTGAGAAACTGCAGTAATCGCTCCCAACAAGCTACATTCACATCGTCGTCCCCGCGAAAGCGGGGACCCATACTCCCTACGCCGTCGATCCTGACGAAGACTTCGTCACTACATCCTACCGACCCAGAACATTCAGAGGTTATGGGTCCCCGCTTTCGCGGGGACGACACTAAGGTTGTATCTGGGGCGTGTGCTCACGCCGAAACCATCTCGCGGCGCGATTGAACGCGTCCGAGTTGTGATGGGCTCCGCGCCGATGCGCGAAGGCGATGGAGCCTCGGGAGGCGCCGGGGTGTTGGCGAGACACCCGTAAGGCGAGCCTTGCGATCGGCCCGCCTGCGCGATCTTGCGAGGACCGCGCGCGCCAAATGACTTTGGCGCTGCACCTCCCGGCGCTCCACCGTCGTCACTTCGCGTGTCATTCCCGCCGTTCATGAGACGGCGGGAGACAACGAAAACGACAATAGGAATATAGTCCAGATCGGATTTTGTCAAGCGACCCGCAAGCCGACGCTCACGGTGGCCGGCGCCAGATGCAGAGAATTACTTCCCCTTCGCGCCACCCTGTTTCGCCGCCTTGCGCGCATCCGCAATCGCCAGCTTGAACTGCTCCGCGGTCAGCCCGCCCGGCACGCGGAAGGTGCCGACCACGAACGCGGGCGTGCCGCGAAAACCGAACTCTTCCGCTTGCGCGTTGTTGCGCTTGAGCAGACCATCGATCGCGGGCTTGTTGGCCGCAAGATCGGCCTTGGCCTTGGCAAGGTCGACACCGGCCGTCGTCAGGGCTTCATCGATGACAGCTTCGGTCAGGCGGCCGACCTTTGCCATCAGCGCACGGTGGGCGGCCTCATACTTGTTCTGATATTTCGCGGCCAGCACCAGCCGCGCAGCATATCCCGACGGTTCGCCGAGGATCGGCCAGTCCTTAAATATCAGCCTGATCTTCTTGTCCTCGTTCACCACCTGATCGAGCACCGGCGAGATCTTCTTGCAGTACGGACACTGGTAATCGAAATACTCGACAATGGTGATGTCGCCCTGCGGGTTGCCCAGCACCGGATTTTCAGGGTCGCGCAGCACCGCGTCCTTGCTCAGCACATCGGAGGCAGCGCCCTGCTCCTGCGCCGGCGCGGTTTGCGCGGACTCGAAAGCCAGCAGCATCACCGCAAGCGCCATGACGGCGAAGCTAAGGGCATGTCGTGCGACAAGTTTCATCAGGATCAGCTTTCAAAGTTCAAAGCGCGGGACGTTACGCCTTCTTGAGGAATTCCGTGCGCAACACGAGGCCCTTGATCTTGTCGGTGCGGCCCTCGATCTCGTCTTCATTGTCCGTGAGGTGAATGTTCTTCACTACCGTGCCGCGCTTGAGACCGCTGGATGAGCCCTTCACCTTCAGATCCTTGATGACCGTGACGGTGTCGCCCTCTTTCAGCTCGGTGCCGTTGCTGTCCCTGACCGCCATGATGTCTCCCTTGATAGGCGCGGCATCAGTGCGGCGCTGGTGTCCCGTATCCGACGTTCGCTTGCCTCCGCAGCGCCTTCCGAGCGAACGTCGGATACGGAAGGACACCAGCAAACTATAATTCCAGTGATCCTTTGCGAATGTCAGAACCGGATCACTAGCCAGCCTTATCGCGGATTGTTGAGCATGTCTTCCGCGAGATTGCGGTGAGCGCGCTCGATCCGCGAACCGCCTCCGGACGCCCGGCTGCTCTGGACATCGCGGTCTTTCCGGCACGCCGCATAGGCGGATGAGCCGGGCTCGCCGCTGTTGGCGCGGCAATACGCATCGTCATCCACGGTTGCCTGTGGCGACGTGTTTCGTTCAAATTGTGCGCAGGCCGAGAGCAGCAGGGCCACGGTGGCGAAAGCCATCATCATACGGAATTTTGTCTGCATCAGGCGACCACGAACAGGTTTTCAGGTTTCGTCATGGCCGGGCTTGTCCCGGCCATCCACGTCTTTGACCGCCACAACCGGCAAAAGCAAGGCGTGGATCACCGGGTCAAGCCCGGTGATGACGATTGTGATTGCCTCACGCTCTGAGGCCCATCTCGCAACAATCGTCCAAAATTCCGAAGAAACTGCGTCCGGTCGCCTACGCGAGTTCAAGGTCACCGTCGACAGTGAACGTCAGATCGACGCCGCCGACCGTGAGCACCATCTTCGCAGGCAGCTTTTCGCTGCCCTTGAGACGGCCGGAAGCGACCGCATCGCGGACCGCCTTCTCGATCTCGCGCTGCGAGGTGACGCCGACCTGCTTGAGAAACTTTCGCACGCTGGTGTTGAAGACATCCTCGTTCATGGTGATCTCCTGGTGTGGTTCATCTCGCGAAACGATTCCATTTCCGCTCGTCCCCGCGAAAGCGGGGACCCATGCTCTAAAATTCTGGATTCCCGCTTTCGCGGGAATGAGCGGAGAGAGCATTGAACCTGATTGCTAGGTTCGGCCCTGCAGCGCCGTTGTGATTTCATCCAGTACCGCGGGGTCTTCGATGGTCGCGGGCATGCTCCACGGTTCGTGGTCGGCGATCTTCTTGATGGTGCCGCGCAGGATCTTGCCCGAGCGCGTCTTCGGCAGCCGCGCCACGGTGATCGCAAGCTTGAACGCGGCCACCGGGCCGATCTTCTCGCGCACCAGCGCGACGATCTCCTTCTCGATTTCCGCCACCGGGCGCGTCACGCCGGCCTTCAGCACGAGCAGGCCGCACGGCACTTCGCCCTTCACCGCGTCTTTAATTCCAAGCACGGCGCATTCGGCGACATCCGGATGCGACGCCAGCACCTCCTCCATGCCGCCGGTGGAGAGCCGGTGCCCCGCGACATTGATGATGTCGTCGGTGCGGCCCATGACGAAGATGTAGCCGTCCTCATCCTTGTATCCGGCGTCGGAGGTTTTGTAGTAGCCGGGGAATTCGTTGAAGTAGGCTTCCTTGCAGCGCTCGTCCTGCTGCCACAGCGTCGGCAGGTTGCCGGGCGGCAGCGGCAGCTTGATGACGATCGAGCCCATGGTGTTCGGTGGCAGCGGCTTCGCCGCTTCATCGACAACGTCGACCTGATAGCCAGGCATCGGCACCGTCGGCGAGCCGTGCTTCACCGGCAAAGCGCCGAGGCCGACAGGATTGCCGGCGATGCACCAGCCGGTTTCGGTCTGCCACCAGTGATCGATCACCGGCACCTTCAATTGTTTCTCGGCCCAGTCCACCGTCGGCGGATCGGCGCGCTCGCCGGCGAGAAACAGCGTGCGGAATTTCGACAGATCGTATTTGCGGATGAACTCGCCGTTCGGATCTTCCTTCTTGATGGCGCGGAAGGCGGTCGGCGCCGTGAAGAACGCGACGGCGTTGTGCTGCGAGATCACGCGCCAGAACGCGCCCGCATCCGGCGTGCCGATCGGTTTGCCCTCGTACATGATCGAGGTCGCGCCATGAAACAGTGGGCCGTAGATGATGTAACTGTGGCCAACCACCCACCCGATGTCGGAGCCGCACCACCACACCTCGCCGGGCTTGACGCCGTAGAGATTGAACATCGACCATTTCAGCGCGACCAGATGACCGCCGTTGTCGCGCACCACGCCCTTGGGCTTTCCGGTCGTGCCAGACGTGTAGAGAATGTACAGCGGATCGGTCGCCAGCACGGGCACGCAGGCGGCGGTTTTCTTCGCCTTGACGGCCGCGTCGCGCAGTTCGTTCCAGTCGTGATCGCGGCCCTTGACCAGATCGCAGGTTTCTTGCGGGCGTTGCAGGATGATGCAGGCCTGCGGCTTCATGCTGGAAAGATTGATCGCCTCATCCAGCAGCGGCTTGTACTTGACGATGCGGCCGGGCTCCAGGCCGCAGCTTGCGGACATAATGAGTTTCGGCTCGGCGTCCTCGATGCGGGTTGCAAGTTCTTTCGCCGCGAACCCGCCGAACACCACGGAGTGAACCGCGCCGATCCGCGCGCAGGCCAGCATCGCCACCATCGCCTGCGGCACCATCGGCATATAAAGAATGACGCGATCGCCCTTCACCACGCCGAAATCCTGCATCACGGCACTGAGCGTCTGCACCTCATGCAAGAGTTCAGCGTAGGTGAACCTGGTGACGGTGTTGGTCAGCGGCGAGTCGTGAATCAGCGCGGTCTGGTTAGCCCGCCCGCCTGCAACGTGACGGTCCAGCGCGTTGTAACAGGTGTTGACCACGGCGCCCGCAAACCAGCGGCCATAGAGACCTTGCGATGGATCAAAAACCTTCTTCGCCGGTTCGATCCAGTCGATCTCGCGCGCCGCTTCAGCCCAAAATCCTTCCGGATCGCGCAGCGAACGCGCATGGGCTTCGGCGTAACGGCTATTGGAAATAGTGGTCATTGAACGGTCTCCGGGCGCGACACCTTCGTCATGGCCGGGCTCGTCCCGGCCATCCACGCCTTGTTTTCGTCAACGTAGAAGACGTGGATGCCCGGAACAAGTCCGGGCATGACGAACTTTGATCGTTCGTTCGCCGCACCTATTTGGCGGCGTCTTTCCCCTTCAGCGGCATCTGTGCACCGGCGCGTTCGATCTCGCTGAAAAGGTTCTTGCGATTGGCGCGCGCGACCTCATAGTCCGGCTTCAGCTTGAGCGCGGCGTCGAAATCCGCCAGCGCCCGGCGGCGGTCGCCCTTGGCGCGCCAGGCCATACCGCGGCCGTTGAGCGCCTCCACCAATGCCGGCTCGACCTTCAACGCCGCATCGTAATCGGCGATGGCGCGGTCGAGTTCGCCCTTGACGTTGAAATCGTCGCCGCGCGCCAGCAGCGTTTTCGCGTCCACCGCCTTCGCGGCCTGGTCCGGCTTGCACACGCTCATCGTCGCGACGCTCACGCCGACAGGCCGTCCGAGAACCGCAGACAACTCCCGGCACGTCCCATCGATACAAAGCCGCCGCTCGCCTGCGAGCCCGGATTTTCCCAGCGCGACCTCCGGCAACATCGGCAATTGCGGCTTCCAGCGAAACCAGCCGTCAACCAGCCGCGCGTCGGGCGGCGGCTCCATGCCCGTGCCTGCCCCGTTGACGCGCACCTCGACGATTTCGAGACCCTGCGGCGTCACGCGCCAGTCCTCCTGCCATTCGATCTTCTCGACCGAATGGGTCCATGTCAGCATGAACGACGCCATCGCCAGCGATTTGACGACGCCCGCGGTGGCGAGACACAGGCTCACATCATCACCTCAGAGCTCACTTTTCCTTTTTGAATTTTGCGGGAAATTGGACGGATGAGCGGGCCCGGTCAATCCGAAGCACGCGAAAGAAAGAACGACGAATGCGTCACCGGGACATAGACGTTCGTCTAGGGGAAGGCCGCTCGGAGAAATGCTTTGCTGCACCGCGATGGGGAACCCCGTCATGCGGCCACAACACCGTACCCCGGGAATAAGGTTGCCATAAGGTTGCGGCCGATCTGTCATCATCGCTCGCATGGTCAAGGTGACCGGCTTGCTCTAGAAAGCAGATAGCGTCGAAACATATGGCGCAACAAGCAAGGCCCGTACGACAGACGGGCGGGATGGAGACTCAAAGAATATGACTAAGCGACCGACTTCCGTACTTTCTCATTCAGCATCGCGTATCACCCGCCGCTCCGTTCTCGCAGGCGGTGCCGCAGCACTCGCCGCGACGCCCTTCCTCAGCAGTACGTCAAAGGCCGCCGCGTGGCCGGAACGCCCGGTGAAATTCGTTGTGCCTTTCGCCGCAGGCGGCACCACCGACATTCTCGGACGGCTTGTGGCACAGAAGCTGTCGGAAGAGTACGGCCAGCAGTTCATCATCGAGAACAAGACCGGCGCGGGCGGCAACATCGCCGCCGACTTCGTGGCGAAGTCCGAACCCGACGGATACACCTTCATCGTGGGCACGCCCGGCACTCATTCGATCAACAAGTTTGTTCAGAAGAACATGCCTTACGATCAGCTCAAAGACATCCAGCCGGTCACCATCATCGCGCGTGTCCCGAACCTGATGTCGGTCAATCCCGAAGTCCCGGCGAAATCGGTTGCCGAATTCATCGCGCTGGCGAAATCGAAGCCCGGCCAGTTGTTCTACGGCACGCCGGGGCTCGGCAGCACCGCGCATCTGTCGACCGAGCTGTTCAAGTCGATGACCGGCATCGACATCGTGCATGTTCCCTACAAGGGCAGTGCGCCGGCGCTCACCGATCTCGTGGCAGGCCGCGTGCATGTCATGATCGACAACCTGCCGGCGGTGCTTCCCTTCGCCGAGAACAACAACGTGCGCCCGCTGGCGGTGAGCACCGCGGAGCGCTGGCCGCTGCTGCCGAACATTCCGCCCATCGGCGAAACCGTGAAGGGCTATGACGCCTCCTCGTGGTTCACCGTCGCGGCGCCAGCCAAGGTGTCGAAGGACATCGTGATGAAGCTCAACGCGAGCATCATCAAGTACATCAAGTCGCCCGAAGGAATCGAGCGCATCCGCAAGCTCGGCGGCGAGCCGATCGGCAACACGCCCGAGGAAATGCAGGCATTTTGCATCTCGGAAATGGAAAAGTGGGGCAAGGTCGCCCAGTTCGCGAAGATCGAGCCTCAGTAACGCCCCGGTTCCGGGCGCCGCGGCGGTCATTGTCCGCCGCGGCGTCGGAACATTCTTGCCGGCAGTGCGTATCACAACCTTCGCAGGCACCCGCGCCGAGTTCATGTCGCAACCGGACCGAGCAGAAGCTGTTACGCTGACCCGGCTTATCTGGCCGGTTCTGAGCAGCGTTGTCCTTGTCGCGCTGATCGCGGCGGCGGCGATCCTGATGTCCTATAAAATCGAAACGCCGCCCGACCATGCGCGCGTCATCGCCGACGAGCAGCGGCTGACCTATGCAAGCACACCGTGCGTGCTGTTCAACAAGCTGGACCGCGAAGTGATCGCCAACCGCACCGAGATCAGCGATCCGTCGAAACCGCTTCAGCTCTTTTCCTACGCCAGCGAGAAAACCATCGCCGACGTCAAGGCCGACAAGAAATGGTCGCGCGACACGGCCTGCGACTACGTTACCGGCTTCGACCAGATCGTCACGGTGTGGATGCGCCTGATCGGTTACCGCTCCCGCTGGGCCGACGACGGACAATGGCGCTGGTAGCAAATCTCTTTCCAACACGCTCCGATTGGAACACATTCGTGTTTCATATCGCGATTCAGCCAGCCCGTTTTCAGATGATGCCCATCAAAGGACCCCTGTGAGCACGACGACCGACAAACACGCCAAGCGATCGCTGCTGTCGGCCGACGGGATCACCGCGCCGCTGCGTCATGCGGTGTTCCGGCGAATCTGGCTGGCAAGTCTGCTCACCAATCTCGGCCTGATGATCAATGGCGTGGGTGCGGCCTGGGCGATGACCCAGATGACGTCGTCAGCCAGCATGGTGGCGCTGGTCCAGACCGCCCTGATGCTGCCGATCATGCTGCTGTCGCTGGCCGCGGGCGCCATCGCGGACATGTACGACCGGCGCCTCGTCGGCCTGATCGCGCTGCTGCTCGGACTCGTCGGCGCAGTGACGCTGGCCGTCCTCGCCTATTTCAACGCCATCACCCCCAACAGCCTGCTGCTGTTCTGTTTCATGATCGGCAGCGGCATGGCGCTGTTCGGCCCGGCATGGCAGGCCTCGGTCAGCGAGCAGGTGCCCGCCGAAACGCTGCCCGCCGCGGTCGCGCTCAACGGCATCAGCTACAACATCGCGCGCAGCTTCGGCCCGGCGCTGGGCGGCATCATCGTGGCGGCGGCCGGCGCGGTGGCGGCCTTCGTCTGCAACGTGCTGCTGTATATTCCGCTGATCGTCGTGCTTTATCTCTGGCAGCGGACGCTGGAGCCCTCGCGGCTGCCGCCGGAGCGATTGCGCCGCGCTGTCGTGTCCGGCGTGCGCTACATCGTCCACTCCCCGCCGATCCGCATCGTGCTGTACCGAACATTGGTGACCGGAATCGCCGGCGGCTCCGTGCTGGCGTTGTTGCCGCTGGTGGCGCGCGACATCCTGCATGGCGGCGCCCAGACCTACGGCATCATGCTCGGCTGTTTCGGCATGGGCGGTGTTCTGGGCGCGCTCAACATTTCCAGTGTGCGCACCCATCTGAGCGGCGAGCATGCCGTCCGGTTGTGCGCGCTGACCATGGGTCTGGCGATCGGCGTTCTTGCGCTCAGCCGCTGGCCGGCGCTGACCGGCGCAGCGCTGGTCGTGGCCGGCGCGTCATGGATGATCGCGGTGACGCTGTTCAACATCGGGGTGCAGCTCTCGACGCCGCGCTGGGTCGCCGGCCGCGCGCTGGCGGCGTATCAGGCGGCGATTGCCGGCGGCGTCGCGATCGGAAGCTGGCTCTGGGGATATGTCGCCAACGGCGTCGGCATCGGCAACGCGCTGCTGATCGCGGGCGCGGTCATGTTCGTTTCGCCCGTGCTGGCGATCTGGCTGCGCATGCCGTCAACCGAAGGCGCCAACAACGACGCGGTCGATGCGCTTGAAGAGCCCGAGGTGAACCTTTCCATCTCGCAGCGAAGCGGGCCGATCGTTGTCGAGATCGAATACCGTGTGAGCCAGCAGAAAGCCCGCGCGTTCTACACGACGATGCTGCAGCTCCAGGCGATCCGTCAGCGCAATGGCGCCTATGACTGGTCGATCGCACGCGACATCGCCGATCCCGAACTGTGGATCGAGCGCTATCACTGCCCGACATGGCTGGACTATCTGCGCCAGCGCAACCGCTCGACCCAGTCCGAGCGCGAGATCCAGCTCAGGGCCATCGGATTTCATCTGGGACCGGAGCCGATCAAGGTTCATCGCATGCTGGAGCGGCCGCTCGGATCGGTGCGCTGGAAAGACGAGACGCCGGACCGCACCAAGACAAGCGACGTTCCGATTGAGACGCCAGCCAGCAGCGGCGTTTGAGCGTCTCCGCGAAGCAATCTAGCTTTTTTTGAAAGCAAGGACTGGGTTGCTTCGTCGCTTCGCTCCTCGCAACGACGAGTTGAACGTCAGTCGTCCGAGAGCGTCAGTCGTTCGACGAAGACGACTGGCTTTCGTGCCAGCGGTTCGCGCGCTCGAACATGCGCCAGTGGATCGCCTCGGTCTCCGCGAACTTCTCCGGGCTCAACCACGGCTTCAGCGCCTTGAGTGTCTTTTCCCATTCGGCGCGGTCCGGCTTCGGAACATCGCCGAACAACTTCGACAACTCACTCGAAACGATACCTTTCGGCGAAACAATTTTGTTCATGATCGTCGCCCCGCACGCGAACGCCACAGTCACGCAAGCTTCACATTTGAAACGATCTCGTAGCGTGAAGCGAGAATGATTCGAAAGTGCCTATCAAACGCCTGTTGATAACTCGATTCGGTCAGCTTTACTGACGGATTGAGTCCGCGGTGAGTCAAAGAAAATCAGCGCGCGGTCCGCAGTGTGATGCGCACGCGAGTCTGGCATCATGGGAGCCATGACTAGGACGCCAGTGACTTGCGCGGGTATACCTCGTCAGCAAATTTCGGGAACGGGTCCAATACGATGATTGATTTCACTGCACTGATGGCAAGCATGAGCGCCGACGGCGAGACCAGCTCCGTCACGGCGACGGAGGACTGGCTTCAAGGCCGCACCATCTACGGCGGCCTCACCGCCGCCTTCTGCCTCGAAAGCGTGGCGCAGCATCTCGGCGACCTGCCGCCGTTGCGCTCTGCACAATTCAGCTTCGTCGGACCGGCCGCCGGCACGGTCATGATCCGCCCGACCGTGCTGCGCAGAGGCAAATCGACGGTGTTCGTTGGCGTCGATCTGTTCGGCGAAGCCGGTCTGGCGACGCGAGCCACGCTTTGCTACGGCACGGCCCGCGCCTCCTCTGTCGGATACGGCAGCCTGGCCGCGCCGACGGTGCCGGAGCCGGAGACCTGTCCGCCATTCTTCCGCAAAATCCCCGGACTGAATTTCATCCAGCACTTCGAAGGCCGGTTCGCCGGCGGCAATCCGCCCTTCAGCCAGGGCCAGCATCCGAACTTTTCGATCTGGCTGCGCCATCAGGATCCCGCGAAACCGGCATCGACCGCGGCACTGGTGGCGCTCACCGATGCGCCGCCACCCGCGGCGCTGGTGCTGTTCGAGCGGCCGGGGCCGATCAGCACCATGACCTGGGCGATCGACCTCCTGACCGACAGGCTGGAAACCAACGACGGCTGGTGGCTTCTGCAGACCAAAGCCGAGAACGTCGTGGGCGGCTATTCCAGTCAGGCGACGACCCTGTGGAATGCCGATAGACAGCCGGTGCTGGTCAGCCGGCAAAACGTCGCGGTGTTCATGTGAGATGTCTGCGCTGGACGATGTCATGCATGACGGCCGCCGCGATCGCGGCAACGCTGTCGTCCGTAGCCCTCGCCCAGACACCGCAGCAGATCGCGGAATATCGCCGCAAACTTGCCGAGTACAATGCCGTCCGCCAGCCGTTCGATGAGGCCGCCTCAAGCTACTGGACCGCGATCGGCGACAAACGACGCGCGCGCAACGCCAAGCGCCGCAACGGCGAGGCCATCATTGCCGAGGACTATGTCCTGACCCAGCCGCCGGTCTATACCGGCCCGCCGAAGCCGGTCGATCCTTCGCCGCCGGAGAAGCCGCCGAAACCCCGCGCGCCGTTGCCGGTGGTGGCGGATTTCCTCAGCCAGGCGCAGGAGCATTTTCACTTCACGCCGCGCAAGCCCGCGACCGAGATCGACTACAAGCGCGCTTACGCGCGCGTTGCATCGAGTTACGGCCTGACCCGGGACCAGGCCGTGCGAATCTACAGCTTCGAATCCGGCGGCAACGGCAAATACGACGTGCAGGCGGGGCTTGAGGGCAACCGGCCCGGCGCCCGCGCGATCTCCACCGCGCTCGGCTACAACCAGCTTCTGACCACCAACACCATCGGTCTTCTCACCGAACATGGCGGCATCATCCTCAAGGCGCTGCACGAGAAGACCCATCAGGCCAGCGGCGCGCAGAAGGCCGAACTGCAGCGCAAGGCCGCCGTCGTCCAGCAGATGGTCGCGTTCTGCAAGACCGTGCCCAATCAGTGGAGCGCGCATGAAAAGCTCGGCGTCACGCCGCGCGGCATCGCGGTTCATGCGCTGAATCTCGACATCGATGTCGGGCCGCTGCTGCAGACGCTGAAACTGATGGACTCGGTGAACTTCGCCAAACGCAAGGGCTACCATGCGCCGCTCACCGCCGCCGAGTTGGAGATGATGAACCTGACCGGCGACGGCAACGGATTCGACATGGTATCGATGCCGCAGGCGATGCGCGCCGTGGTGCCGACGTCGAATTTCTTCCAGCGCAACGGCTATGAGCGCAATCCGGTGGCGATCCGCAACAACACCGTCGCGAAGCTGCTGGCGGCGACGGATGCCCGGATGGACAACCAGATCAATCTTCAAGGCGCGAAGGATCTGGCCGCGGCGTTTTAGGTTTGTCTGCGCTTGAGCAGCGACAAATCCCAATCGTCATTGCGAGCGAAGCGAAGCAATCCAGAGCCACAACAAAGACTGGATTGCTTCGTCGCTTTGCTCCTCGCAATGACGAGATGGACCCCGCCGTCATGAACCTCGCCAGGCGGGTCACACACCATCCAGAACAATCACCGTCGGCTTCTTCGGCAGCGTGTCGCGTGAGATCGTGAAAGATCGTTCGGGACGGATATCCATCTCGAACTGGCCGTTCATGCGCGCGATGAAATCGCTCAGCGGTGTCGCGAACCGATGCATCGGCAGCACGATCGAAGATCGCAGCCGCCGCGTGATTTCCGACATGCCGTCCAGCGACAGCGTGAACGTGCCGTCGATCGGCACCATGACGATATCGAGGCGGCCGATCGCGGCGTAGTGCGTCTCATCCAGCGGATGATGCAGGTGGCCGAGATGTCCGATGCACAGGCCAGCGACTTCGAAAATGAAGATCGAGTTGCCGTCCTTCTGCAGAGCTTCGGAGTCGAAACGGTAAGCGCGGATGTCCGTGGTGACGTTCCGGATCAGCACGTCCCCGATCATCCTTGCGTGCCGGGCCGGCTGACCGCCCTCGCCCCAGCCGTGCAGGACGTGAGCGATGCGCGGATCGGGATTGAGTGTGTAGTGCGTGGAATGCGCCCGGTTCATGGTCACGACATTGGGCGACTTCCCGGCGGTGTAGGCGCCGCTGAAATCGGTGGCGATGGTGACGTTGCGGGGCGTCTCGAGGATGTAGGTCGAGTGGCCGGCATAGGTGATGGTCACCTCGCTCTTTTCCGCCGCCACGCGCGACAGGCTGGCGAACATGACGCGCGGTATCGACTGCGCGATCGCCAGACATTCACTCGGCGGCGGTTTGTCCTGCGCTGCGCCGAAACCGGCCGACAGCATGACGCCGGCGCATGCAACACCCAGCCCGACGACAAGGCGCAACCGAGACATCGAAAGCTCCCGCGAAATGACACGGCGGCGTGCCCGCTGACCGCCGGCTCCGCACCGATTGTCTCAGGGCATGCGCGTCGCGGCAATGACCAACGCGCCCGCGGCGGGATGGCCTTCCGAATGTTGGATTTCGCATACGTCATTGAAACTGCTGCGAATTATTCCGCGCGCGAATGCGCGACCCGTCATGAATGATGGACGCCCCGGCACAGATGCAGCGAGGACGGCCCGCGCGCGAGCGTTTGCGATCAATTCGACTTGACGCGGAGCTGGCGAGCAATCCTTCCTGCGACACAGCGACACGGACTGCGATATAGATGCCGACAGTGAGGGCCGGCGCTAGGGGCGCCGGAAGTGATGACTATCTTTGAATGATGGAAAGGAGTTTGCGCAGCGAGAGGAGGTGAGCATCATGCGTATTCGTCATTGGCAAGATATCGCAAGCCTGACGCTGGGCGTGTGGCTGGTTGTGTCGCCGTTCGTCCTGGGCTTCTCCGGGGCGGCGACATGGATAACCATCGCGCTTGGGTTCTTCGTCATTCTGTTTGCTGTCGAAGGGCTCATCATTCCGTCCTATCTGGAGGAATGGGGAGAGATTCTCCTCGGTCTGGCGCTGCTGGCTGCCCCTTGGACAGTCGGTTACGATTCGGCGCCGGCCACGGTCAGCAGCGTGGCGTCGGGTCTGTTGGTGATCCTGTTTGCGATCTGGGAACTGATGACCGATCGCGATTTCACCACCTGGTGGCACGATCGATGGCATCATCCGGTCACCTGATGACCTGATGGCGAGAGTCGTAAACCGGCCTTGTCAGCGCCGTTGACGGAGGCGGGATGCCGTGTGCCTCGACAGCATGCGGCGTCTCTCTCCCGGCCCATCGTGTTTGGGAGCGCGAGCAGGGTTGTGGCTATCGCGCGATTAAATCGGCTGCGCACGAATTGCAGCGAGCGAACTGAAGACCTATGTCGGCGTTGTAACCACGCGGCCGCCCATCGTGCGGCAAGGCCTACAGGCATCCCTTACGATGGATGGTTGCATATCGGGAGGTCACGTCATGTCCATTGCTCCCACACTCCGGCAATATCTGATTGCTGAAAACATCCAGTACGACGAGATTCCGCACGAACTCACCATGTCGTCCACGCGCACGGCCGAGGCATGCCACGTCTCCGGCGATCGCTTGGCCAAGGGCATCGTGTTGCGGCGCGACGGCGGCTATATGCTGGCTGTCATGCCCGCATCGCATCATCTCCACCTGTTGGAACTGAGAAAAAAACTCGGTGAAGACGTCGATATGGCCGATGAAACCGAGATCGGTCAGCTGTTTCGCGACTGCGCGCACGGTGCGGTTCCGGCCGTTGGCAAATGCTACGGACTGGATCTCATCGTCGATGACAGCATCGAGGCGCAGCCGGAGATCTATATGGAAGCTGGCGATCACGAGACGCTGCTTCATCTCAGTGGTGCACAGTTTGCGCGCCTGACGGCCAACGCCATGCACGGGCGTTTCAGTTCGCATGATGCATGACTGAGGATTTGTCGTTCTGTACCTGCGGGTAAACCCGCCCGCATCCGGAACCGCTCATGGCGTACCCGGCGCCGGAGGCGCCTGCGCGATCGCACGGCTTGAAAATCCCATCATAGACGTTTAAGTACAAACCTGCGTACGGGACGACTCGTATTGCTTCAGCTTTCGTCGGGGACGGCCCCACATCTCTTGGAGAGATGTCGGGACGGCAGCTCCGGGTAGGAAGCCTCCCCCTCATCATGCTCCGTTCAGGATCGCTCCGTGCCATCGGATGCGATTGCTTTGGCATGTGACAGGGGCATCATGGCCGGACCGATTGAACAGTTCGAAATCAAGCCGATTCTGCAGCTCGGCGGGATCGCCGGACAGCAGATAAGCATCACCAATTCGACCGTGTATATGTTCGTGACGGTCGGCATCATCGGCCTTTTCATGCTGCTTTCGACGCGGCGAAGCGCGCTCGTGCCGGGACGATGGCAGTCGGCTTCGGAGCTGCTGTTCGAGTTCGTCGCAAAAACAGTGCGCGAAAACGCGGGCGACGAGGGAATGCGGTTTTTCCCGCTGGTCTTTTCACTGTTCACCTTCATTCTGGTGGCGAACCTGCTCGGCATGCTGCCCTACGCTTTCACCGTCACCAGCCATCTCAGTGTGACCTTTGCGATGGCGATGATGGTGTTTCTAACCGTCACCATCTACGGCGTGATGCGCAACGGCTTCGGCTTCCTGCGGCTGTTCCTGCCGTCGGGCGTTCCGCCGTACATCGCGGTGTTCATCGTCCCGATTGAAGTGATTTCCTACCTGTCGCGACCTGTGAGCCATTCCGTGCGCCTGTTCGCGGTGATGCTCGCGGGGCATATCACGCTGAAGGTTTTCGCGAGTTTCGTCGTCGGTCTCGGCGGTCTCGGGACACTGGGCATTCTCGGGGCGGCGATGCCGTTTCTGATGGTCCTGGCCCTGACCGCGCTGGAACTCCTGATGTCCGTCATTCAGGCCTACGTCTTCACCATGCTGACCTGCATGTACCTCAACGACGCGCTGCACCCGGGACACTAGGCGGACTGCAGGCTCGCACCGTATTCAAGTCCAGAGGAACGACCTCCCCATTTTGGGCGCAATGACCGGGACGGCCCGGCCCAATGGAGAGTTGAAAATGGCCTGGATCTATCTCGCGGCGGCCGGCATTCTTGAAATCGTCTGGGCCTATTCGATGAAGCAGTCGGAAGGCTTCACGAAGCTCGTTCCGAGCACGATCACCATCGTCATGATGATTGGCAGCTTTGCGTTGCTGTCCGTCGCCATGCGGACGCTTCCCCTCGGGACCGCCTATACGATCTGGACAGGCATCGGGGCCGTCGGCGCATTCCTTGTCGGGATCATCGTCCTTGGCGAAGCGGTGACGGTCATGCGTCTCGCGGCGGCGGCCCTGATCGTTTCCGGTCTCGTCATGATGAAGCTCTCGACATCGGCCTGAGTCAGGAGCGCACGCGGGCGATCGAACAGCTTTGTGCAAGACATCGCTCGGCGGCGTGCCGCTGACGCGAGATTGTCTCAGGGTCAGGCGGCCCGATGCAGTTTGATGCCCCTTCGATCGCGCAACTCTGCTCATCCCTATCAAGGGGCGCATTCGTGCTTTAAGAGTTTCGTCGAGGAAACACCCATCGGAGAAACTTTGTATGAAACAGGCTTACGTACCGCGAACGACCAGTTACGGACTCAATCCGGGCGATGAACTGAACGATCTGCGCATGTCGGATCAGGTCCGGCCGCTTTTTGAGCACGTCAAGAAATTCATCCGGGAAACCGTCGATCCCATGCAGCTCGAATACGTTCGGCATGGTGAGGGCAAGAAGGATCGCTGGAGCTTCACGCCGGGCCAGCTCGATGTCCTGGGGAAAGCCAAGGCAAAAGCCAAGGAAGAAGGCCTGTGGAACTTCTTTCTGCCCGACGGTGAAACCGGCGAAGGTCTCAAGAACCTCGACTACGCCTACATCGCGGTCGAGCTCGCGAAAAATCCGCTGGCATCTGAAACCATGAACTGCTCTGCGCCGGACACCGGCAATATGGAAGTGCTGGAGCGCGTCGGCACGAAAGAGCAAAAGGAAAAATGGCTGAAGCCGCTGCTGAACGGTGAAATCCGCTCGGCCTACGCCATGACCGAACCGAACGTTGCGTCCTCGGATGCCAAGAACATTTCGACCACCGCGAAACTCGTCGGCGATGAGTGGGTGATCAACGGCGAAAAGTATTACATCTCCGGTCTTGGCGATCCCCGCTGCAAGATCATGATCGTCATGGTGCAAACCAATCCCGACGCACCGCGGGGCAAGCAGCAGTCCCAGATTCTCGTGCCGGTTGACGCGCCCGGCGTTGAAGTCATCGGCCCGATGCATGTATTCGGGGCCGACCACGCGCCTCGCGGACACATGCATATGCGCTTCAACAATGTCCGTGTGCCGAAGGAGAATATCCTGCTCGGCGAAGGCCGCGGCTTCGAAATCTCGCAGGTCCGCCTTGGACCGGGCCGCATCCATCACTGCATGCGCACGATCGGAAAAGCGGAAAAGGCGCTCGACCTGATGGTGTCACGCGGCCTGACGCGGGAAGCCTTTGGCAAGCAGATCGCGCATCTCGGCGGCAACCTCCAGATCATCGCGCAGGCACGCTGTGAGATCGAGGCGATGCGACTGATGGTGCTGAAGGCTGCCAAGGCCATGGATGTGCTGGGCAACAAGGAAGCTCGCGTCTGGGTCAGCATGGTCAAGGCCATGGTGCCCGAGCGCACCTGCAAGATCATCGACCAGGCGATTCAGATGCACGGCGCGACCGGCATTTCCGAATGGACGCCGCTCGCCGACATGTACGCTGACGTCCGGCATCTGCGCTTCGCCGACGGCCCCGACGAAGTGCACTGGATGGTCGTTGGCCGCCACGAACTGAGCATGGCGTAATTCTGCATTGGAGCGCGATGATGTCTTTATAATCGCGCTCCGATGTCGCCCAGAATCCAAGCGAGCCTTGGGCTGGACGACATTGCCCTCCCCGACGGGCCGACAATAACTTTCCTGTGATGCCGTAACAAACCGCATTCTTGCTCCGAATTGAGTGGATGGCGGGTGCCGTACTCGCTGCCGGCATCAGACGCCAGGAATGCTTCAGTCGGATCAGAGGATCATCCAATGACTAAATCTGCCTTCACTGCCGCAACGCTCGCCGGCTCGCTCGCCACCGCCCTGACATTGATCGCCTCGCAGGCGACAGCGCAACCTGCCCCGGCGCAGGCCAACGCCGAGAAGTGCTATGGTGTATCGCTCGCAGGAAAGAACGACTGCGCCGCCGGCCCAGGCACCACCTGCGCCGGAACGTCCAAGGCCGACTATCAAGGCAATGCCTGGAAGTATGTTCCCAAGGGCACCTGCGTTTCGATGAAGACACCCAAGGGCACGGGCTCGCTCTCGGTGATCAAGTCCTGATTGTCCTGGGGGTGCGCCTTGAAGGCGCATCCCCATTCTCCTTGAGGGGCGTCTGTCATGTCAGTTCTCACCCGGCTTCCCATCTCTTCAGGCATTGCGTTCAAACCGCAACATTTCCCTGCGATCATGGCTTCTGATCAGCCGGTCGGATTCTTTGAGATTCACGCAGAGAACTATATGGGTGACGGCGGCGCTCCGCATGCACAGCTTCACGCGCTGCGCGAGCGATATGCTCTTTCGCTTCATGGCGTCGGCCTCTCGATCGGCTCTATGGGATCACTTGACCGCGATCATCTTGCGCGTCTCAAGCACCTTTGCGAGCATTACCAGCCGCACAGCTTCTCGGAGCATCTCGCATGGTCGTCGCACGGCGACGTTTACCTCAACGACCTGCTGCCCTTGCCCTATACGGAAGAGACGCTTGAGCGCGTCGTGGAGCATGTCGATCTCGTTCAATCCACACTTGGACGGCGAATGCTATTGGAGAATCCATCGGCCTATCTGGTATTTGCCGAAAGCGTTATTCCTGAGACGGAGTTTCTCGACACGGTCGCACGCCGCACCGATTGTGGCCTGCTGCTCGACGTCAACAATGTTTTCGTATCGGCACGTAATCACAGCACGGATCCTCTCGCCTACCTCGCGCAGTTTCCGCTGCATCGCGTCGGCGAGATCCATCTTGGCGGCCACGATGAGCAGGCCGACGAACATGGCGATCCACTACTGATCGATGCGCACGGCACACCAATAGCGGAGCCGGTCTGGCGCTTGTACGAGTATGTGATCGAGAAGATCGGCCCTCTGCCTACGTTGATCGAGTGGGACAACGAAGTGCCGGAATGGCATGTCCTCGCCGCGGAGGCGCAGCGCGTGAATGCAATCCTCACCCGCCAGCGTTTGGCAGTCGCAATCTGAGAGCGGATATGTTTGCGGATATGCAAGCCATTTTTATCCAGGCGCTGCTCGATCCCGACAAGCCGGTCCCCGCTTCGGTTACGTCCTATCGGACTGGCGTGCCCGTGAAGCGCTTTGCGGTTTACCGCAACAACGTCATTGCAGGCCTTGTCGAAGCCATGCGCGCGGGCTTTCCGATCGTAGAGCGCATCGTCGGCGCAGATTTTTTTGCGGCGACGGCACGGCTCTATGCGATCAACCGCCCGCCGCGCTCACCATTGATGCTGCGCTATGGCGACGATTTTCCGGAATTCCTGTCGCACTTTCCGCCGGCAGCGGAACTTCCCTACCTCGCTGACGTGGCGCGGCTGGAACTGGCGCGTCGACTTGCCTATCACGCAGCTGACGCAGAACCGCTGCGCATAGAACTTATAACGACACTTACCCCGGATGCGCTCGCCGAATCCCGGCTAACGATTCACCCCTCCGTATCAATCGTCAGATCACGGCACCCGATTTTCACTATCTGGGCGATGAACAGCGGCGATATAGAACTCACGCCGATCGATGAAGACGCCGCCGAAGACGCGCTCGTCACACGCGCCAATCTCGAAGTCACTGTTCACAGGATGTTTTCTGGCGGCGCTGCGTTTCTTCAATGTCTTATGGCCGGCAATACATTCGGCGCAGCAGCCAGCACGGCTCTCAAGGATAACGCCGACTTCGACTTAACTGCCAATCTCGCAATGCTGATCGGCTCCGGCGCAATCATCGATGTTCAGCGCACGGCGGAAGGAGTTCCGAATGACCAGTGCATTTAATGATCAAACTCTCCGTGCCCGTTCTTCGGATTTAGTGGAAAAGTTCGTCGGATTGCTGGATCAGATTCCCCACTGGCTCATCGCACTGATTGCGCGACTGTCAATCGCCGGCGTGTTCTGGCGGTCAGGGGCGACAAAAATCGAAGGGTTTCGCGTTACGGAAGGCGCGATCGAACTGTTTCGCAGTGAATATCGACTGCCGCTGATTGATCCAACACTTGCGGCTCATCTCGCCGCGATCAGCGAGCACCTTTTTCCGATCTTGCTGGTCATCGGCTTCGCGACGCGACTGTCGGCACTGGCTCTCCTCGGCATGACACTCGTGATTCAGATTTTTGTTTACCCCGACGCTTGGCCAACGCACGGGACATGGGCGGCGTGCCTGCTGATTTTAGTTGCTCGCGGCGCCGGATACCTTTCACTGGATCACCTGATCTCTCGCGGTCAACGGGCGGCGTAGACGACAACCGGAAAGCCGACGCGTCTCGGTCAGGGGCATGGGGTAGAGACTCTGGACACCAACCCCCGAGCATACCCAAGACGGGGGATGCAACGCGTTCCCGCGAGTCTCGGCAGCGCTGCTGCAACCGTCTTTTCAGACTTTAAAACAGTCACTTAGGAGATATCAGGCGATGAGGTGAGTAGGCCTGATGGTGCCCAGGGGCGGGTTGTCAGATTCCCCAAGAAACACAAGCAAAATCAACGGACTACGGCCACCAATTTTCCGTCGTTTGTACCAACAAGATGTACCGGCCCGAAACGCCTTTGGCCACCGAAACCTGCATGACAAGAACGCTTAAACCGTAAACCAGCGTTTATGTTTGACGGACAACCCGTGAAGGGCGAAGGCTCACGCCCGCAAACTAAGAGATGCGAAGAATTTCAATTTCCTTGTCTCCCGTCCCAACAACGTCGCCCACCGATTTGCCCATTAGCATCCTTGCAATAGGAGACACGAACGAAATCGATCCTGCCTTCGGGTCAGCTTCGTCCTCTCCAACAATGCGATAGTCCTGCACGCGGCCGTCACTCCGATTAAACGTAACAGTGCTCCCAAAAGCCACAATGTCCACCCTTGTCGGGTCCGGCATAACTTGGGCGGTCCGAACTCTCTCGGCGAAGTAGCGAACGTCACGTAAGGGGATAGCTCCAAGTCGCCGGCGCTCATTTACGTCTTCAACCCCTTGCGTCGCCTCATATGCGCTTTGTGCTTCTCGCAGTGCGTCCTGTAATTTTCTCAGCCCGTCGCTGGTAACCAAATTGGGGTGGTCGGAAATAGGTCGATCAGGTAGCTGGGTTTCAGATGCGGTTTCCGCACTCTCTTCTTTTGTGAAGGCTACGCTCAACTTTTACTCCATCGGTGTTTTTTCTCGCGAGCGGAGCGTCCAGCCGTATCGCCTGAACGCATATTGGCGGGAAATTGGACCAGTTGCGCCTGAACGCCAACATATCCATTAAATTCTATCAGTTCTGGTGACAAACCAGCAACCTTGGTGGCTGTCGAAGATGACGTTTGCCGACACTTTAACCCTCGAGCAATGGCAAACTGCTCATGCTCAGTGGATATCATGCCTGGTTTTGTTGAGGGGGTTGCGTCATGCAATTGATACGAAATTCTTCGCGCGCGTTCATCCCCGCACTGCTCGTAATTCTCGCCTACCATGGCGTGATGTCTTCCCTAGGGGTCGCGACCTTCACCGCACAACAGCTTCCTCTGCCATCACCAGACCAAGCTTTTAACATCTTCGCACGACGCGTTCTTATTGATGCAAGCATATTGTTTGCCGGTCATCGATTGCTACGCTCGTTCGGCATCTCTACTCGACTAGCTTACGGACTTATGGGCGGAGCCGCGATGATTGTCGGCTACGCTTTCGCATTGTCGAACGGCCTTATGATGTGGCCGCCGCTTCCAGGCGCGCAAATCACCGCAGCAGTCCTCCCCGCTCTGATCGGCATGATTGCTGGTTCGATTTACGCACAGCTTGCTGGCTATGAATTTATTGCTCCGAAGTCCACGCAAGGAGCGGCGCTAGCAACTACGCGGCTTGATGACAACTTCAATGGGCCGGTACGTGTTCGTAGCTCAATGTCTGCAACTATGATTGCAGCGATCATTCCAGCGGCGATATTTGCTGTGTTAGTTTTGCCGCTCTTTGCTCTGAGCATGGATTTCACTGATTCTTTTGCGCGTATCAATTGGTCAGAGGTGGTGCTCAAAGTGGCGACACCGTCTTATCTAACTGTGGTCGTGTTGCTGGTTACAGCTGTTCCAGCAGCAATCGTTACTCAGATCATTCACGCCATAGCGCGCTACTTGAACCGGATGCGGGGAGCCGATTATGCCATGATCGGCGCGGGCATGGGTTGCCTCGTAGCGCTGGCTACTTCTGCATTCTTGTTCCTTGGGTTTTCAATTCCAGCATTTGCGATCGTAGGTGCGACGATGGGCGGCGCTTACCGCCGCTTTGCCGGACTGGAGCCTCTTCCGCTGCCGGAAGCGGTGTTTGCCACTGATCGCGTGCACTTGGTCGCGGCGGACCATGCTTCGCGACAGGGCCACCGAGTCTTTATGAATAGATGAGAAGCGAAGTCCGCCTGCCAGCGACCCGGTTAGATTCGGCCTGTTTTTGCCGATATGGTTCGCCGTATTCTGGAGGTAGCGTTGGCTGATTTGAACTTGATTCAGTGTTGGCAGTTAAGGGCACGTAATTTTGCGCTTGGATGGGCGGGGAAGCTTTATGCCGTCAGGCAGCAATCACATCGCAAACAGATCTTTGCGCTAGACTCCTGATTGCGCTTGGATACGCAAGTGAATCCTCACTCGACGGATTGCTACCGTACAGCAGGGTGCCCTTAGTTAGTTGCAACCTTCAGAGCCGTCACAGTTCGCTTTATCGCTTTACTGAAGGTGCGCGGCGCTTTCTCTTTTAGCTGCGCTATTTGTGCCGGGCTGAGACCTTGTGCGCTTATGCGATAGGATTTCTTGCCAGTCCAACCGTTCTCAAGTTTGTAATCAACGACGAGCTTGCCCGCGTTCACAACTTCGCCTGCTCCGAGGCGTATCTTTGCAAATGGCCCTTCGTAAGCTTCTCCAGACATACCGACCCAGGGGCCGCAGACAGCTCGCAAGACGGTGTAGTCGCCTTCTGGAGCTACGGAAATCCTGCCAGAGTTGGTGATGATGGTTTTTCCCTCGGTCGATTTCAGATAGACATTGAAGCCATTACATCTCAGTTGTTTTCCTTGCATGAGCAAGGTTGCTTCCAAAATCAAAACGCCCGATTTCGGCTTTTCCTTCAGCATTGCAACGACCATCTGGTCGGTATGAGTAAGCTGATCTTGGGAGATCGCTATTTCGACGGCCGAAAGAAAAATTACAGTCGCGCAAAGCGCGGTCGGTCCAAACATGCGCATGACTGGATTCTCGAAATTGCATTAAACGCATTGGCGTCTGTTTTAGAAAAGCCTTCGAATCGCGGTCTAAGAGGTCGGTGCTGGTTTCGGTTTTCTCGGCTTTGCTCCAACGCGCGGTGCGGGTGCAGGTGGTTTGATCGGCTGCATGGTGACGATCACGGGATTAGGCTTATGGTCCAGCGCGGCTCCGCTCGCCGCGTCCACGACTCCTCCGACAACGCCGCCCAAAAGGATGTTACCGGCGAAACCCGCTGCCCCAGTCGGGGCAATTTCCTTAGTCAGATTGACGATCTGCGGCTCATAGCCTTCTTTTGCAAATGCAATGCTGACGTCGTCAGATCGCTTTACTTTGATTGAGCAAGGAGTGACGCACGGTGCCTGTGGTTCACTCGGTCCCGTGATAGTCGCTATCGCTCCCGACGGCGTTGATGAAATTGCTATGTTTTCGTCCCAGCCGCGTGTAACCGACGCACAGCCGCCTAGTGCAGCGCAAAGGACTGCAACGCACAAAATACGCATTTTTTTTGATCTCCCCAGACCAAGATTATCCAAGCGCAACTTAGAGGGGAGAGCAAGTAGACTTTAGCGCCCGACGCGCGGCTGCGATCTATCGGGTCCGATCGGCGATTGGTTGCGGTGGCCAGTTGGTTCTTCGCCGACAGCTTTACGAGACTAGATGCGGTCACGGTTTGGATCGGTCGGGCGCGGGTCATCCGGGCACCATTCAGCGCGAATGATGAGCCACAGCTCATCACGACAAGCTCATTTGCGGGCTAATCGATCGCCTGGGTAGCTTTTATCTTAGACTGGCGATCGCGAAGCTGCCTCGGCACCCACGATCCAGCTCTACAAGAATACGAACGGAGTGCTGCCCTCTTCATCTAAGAGATTGTGCGTTCCCCGTAAGTAAAGCTCGGCAACGTCGGAGGCTTCATGGCTCTACCAAAGACATTTATGGTGTCGGCAGTGTTGGCAGCATTCGTCATCCATCCCGCCGCGCAAGCAGAGAGCATCAACGCTGGCGGTCGCACCGCCAATCCCACACTCCCCTTCACCGCGCAGGCTATCGCCGAGTTCAACACGCCCTGGGCCATTGGATTTCTTCCCGATGGACGGCTGCTCGTCACC
This sequence comes from Afipia massiliensis, assembly GCF_001006325.2. Taxonomy (NCBI): domain Bacteria; kingdom Pseudomonadati; phylum Pseudomonadota; class Alphaproteobacteria; order Hyphomicrobiales; family Nitrobacteraceae; genus Afipia; species Afipia massiliensis. The sequence goes on from NZ_LBIA02000001.1 coordinate 1,060,958, forward strand.
GAGAAGCCGGGCCGGATTTTTCTCGTTACCCAGGGCGGCCAGAAGGCAGAGGTCGGGAATGTGCCGGACGTCGCCGCCTCCGGACAGAACGGCCTGCTAGACATCGCCGTCGCACCGGATTTCGCGACCAGCTCGCGCGTCTATTTTACCTATGTAGAGCCCGGCCGAGGCGGCAGTCGTCTCGTGCTGTCCCGCGCGACGCTTTCCGTTTCGGACAGCAGCGTGACGCTCGCGGACCGCGTCGCGATCTGGCGGCAGACGCCTGCGGTTGGGGGTGGCCAACCAGGCGGCATCATCGCCTTCGACCCGCAGGGATCGCATCTCTTCCTGACGGTCGGGGACCGAATGCAACCGGCGAGCGCGCAGGACCCCAGCCAGGCGCGCGGCAAGGTGTTGCGATTGAACCTCGACGGGTCGACACCGGCAGACAATCCGCATGCCGCGAAAGGCGGCGTGCTGGGCCAGACATGGACCACGGGCCACCGCAATCCCTATGGTCTGGCTTTCGCACCCGACGGCCGACTCTGGCTCCACGAGATGGGCCCGCGCGGCGGCGACGAACTGAACCTGATCGAGGCCGGCCGGAACTACGGCTGGCCCCTCGTGTCCAATGGCGACAACTACAGCGGTTCGCCGATCCCCGACCATGATACGCGGCTCGAATTCACGGCTCCTGCCGTCTACTGGACCCCAGTGATCTCCCCGGCAGGTCTCACCTTCTACGCGGGCGCGCTTTTTCCGCAGTGGCGGGGATCCGCACTGGTCGGCGCGCTCTCGGCGCAGTCGTTGGTGCGAGTGAGTTTCAGATCCGACGGGCAGCCCGATGAGGCCGAGCGCTGGAGCATGGGCGGCCGCATCCGCGATGTCGCCGTCGCCCCGGACGGCGCGATCTGGGTGATCGAGGATCGCAATCCCGGCCGCCTGTTGCGGCTAACGCCCGCCAACCGGCGCGCCGGTTGAGCAAAGTTTAGTGGCCATCGGTTTCGGTCCGGCTGCGCCTGCCCCTTGGCCAAATAGTCCTCCCTAGAGCCTGGGCCTGAAGCTGAACGTTTCGCTTACTTTTTTCGGCTGGGGCATTTGCCCTCGCAGATCCATCGTCGGCGCGATCATTGTGACCGGATCAGGTCACAAGCAGACATCTCGACGCATCTCGATACCCGATCGGAAAACTAGCGAAGAACCTGTACCGAACTCACTCCCTCTGGCTGAAGTCCAGCCAGCCATTCGCGAAGGCAGCGTTGCCCACCGACAGCCGCCGCTAGCCGCTTGCTGTCGGCACGCAATGTCTGGGGAGAAATCTTTGCATGAGCAAGTTCCGACGCATGGCCGACAAGCCAGCGTTCAAAACTATCGCCTTCCGCCTCGGGATGAAACTGGAGGGCAAGCACGTTTGCGCCGAGGGCGAACGCCTGATTGCTACACAGTTCCGTGGAAGCAAGCCGTTCCGATCCTGAAGGGAGATCAAACGTATCCCCATGCCAGTGCAGGACCGGCATGCCATCGAGATGAGCCAGGACGCCCTCTTGTCCTGCCTTCGTCAGCGTCACCGGCGCCCAGCCGATTTCTTTCGCCGGGCCAGGATAAACGCGAGCGCCAAGCGCTCGCGCCATTAGTTGTGCGCCGAGGCATATGCCCAATGTCGGCTGTCTGTTACGGAGCCGTTGTTCGAGCAATGCGATCTCTGCTTCGAGAAACGGATACTTGTCCTCCTCATAAGCTCCGATCGGGCCGCCGAGCACCACCAGGAGATCGATGTCTTCGGTCGCGAGCGCATGAAGGTCATTAATGCCCACATCGCAATATCTAATCGCATAGCCCCCAGCTTCGAGGACCGGCCGGAAACTTCCGAGATCCTCGAAGTGGACGTGACGAATGGCTACAGCTGTCTTTGGCATCGATGACGACCTTACTGAATGATCAGCGCCGAAATGAAGGGTCAGTCTGGCAGATGCCCTTGATGAAGTTGAACACCGCCGCCATGCGCGGCACATTTCGCAGATCCTCGTGGATCGCCAGCCATATCTCTCGTTCGGCCTTCACCACCTTTGGCAAGATCGGCTTCACGGAGGCCTCGCCGCGGACGATATAGTCCGGGAACATCCCGATACCGACACCTGCGACAACCGCGCGCAACTGCGAGAGCGGACTCGTGCTGCGGAAGACGACTTTCCTCTGGCCGGTCGTGTCGCGAAGCCATTTCAGGGTCGGAATTTCGATCATGTCTTCGACGTAATCGACAAACACATGCCGATCGATGTCATCGATCCGAAGTAATTCCCCGTGCCGGTCGATGTATTTCTGCGAGGCGTACAAATGCACATCGCACCGCGCGATCCGACGCGCGACCAGGCGTGGGCCAGTCGGCCGCATCAAGCCGATCGAAATATCAGCCTCCCGCTTGGTCAAATTGGCGATCTGCATCGCGGTGACAATTTCGATGGCGACGTCCGGATGCTCTTCGCGAAATGAAGGCAACGCCGGCGTGAGAACCTGCGCGGCGAATCCTTCCACGACGGCTATACGGACCGAGCCCGACAAATCATTACCAGCATGACCGACGCTGGCGATCCCGTCGGCCGCCCGCGCCATTGCCTCGGCATGGGCTAGTAGTCGCCATCCGGTTTCGGTGAGGATGAAACCTTTCTGCGTTCGCTCGAACAGCTTGTGATCGACCTGGCGCTCGAGATTGGCGATCCGGCGAAGCACGGTGGTGTGGGACACACCCAGGCGCCGTGCCGCCTTCAGCAGCGTGTTCTTGCGAACCAGCTCGAGGAAGTACTGAACGTCATCCCACGGGAAAAGCGCAATCTTTGGCTGGACGCGGGCGGGCTTCCGATTGCTCCCGCCCGTCGATTTTGTCCCTGACTTCATGACATCAGCCCAGTTCTCGTCGTCCATTTCCGGCACGCGGCCTGCCGCGGGTGCAAGCACCCGCATATCAGGCCGCGTAACCGGTCTGGATTCAAGAGAATGATTTGAGGAGCGCATCAACGTCCTTCTGATCCGGCCCCTTCGATCGCGCATGCGGCCGCGGTCCGGTCATGTAACCAACCACCAACAGAATTTCGTCGGATCTGGGCGAGTCGGCAACCATGATGGGCATGGTATCCATCGCATCCAAGTCCCAACCCTCGTCGATGGGTCCGAAGATCATGTCGATATGCGCGCCAGGACCAGCGATTTTGGCATTGCCCGGAATGAGCACACGTCCACGCTGAATGGTTCCTCGCATCGCCATTCCGATGCGAGCATGAATCATCGCAGCGCCATGTTCAAGATCGCCGGCAGTCCCGACCAGTGCCGCCTTCGAGTAAGCCCGAAGCTGTTTGGGATCACCCAACAGGGTGAGCGCTTTCTTCGTGAGCAACTCTCCGATCTTGACGGACAGATCGATTAAGGGCGCTAAGTCTGTACCGACGGGTTTGTTGGCAAGAGGGTTCTTCAGGACAGCGCCGACCGCGACCCGCCGCAGCGGCGGCGAAAGACGCGTCCCATTTTCGACCGCGATTTCTTCCTCGAACGTCACTGTTTTCCGAATATCCATTGTAGTTTCCTTCTCCGTTGAGCTTGGTTGGATTCAAATTGAGAGATAGCGATCGCGCAGCGTCTGATCGCTGCGGACGTATGCCGGCGTGCCGTGGAAGACCGTTCGTCCCTTTTCGAGGATGTAGACACGGTCGGAAAGATCGAGGACGAATTCGAGGTTCTGCTCTGCGAGCAGGATGGTGAGACCTTCACGCTTCAGCCGTAGAATTTGCTGATGCAGGTTTTCCACAACGATCGGCGCGAGACCTTCGGAAGGCTCGTCCAGCAGAAGCAATTGCGGATTCCCCATCAGCGTCCGGCCGATGGTCAGCATCTGCTGCTCGCCGCCGGAGAGGTAGCCGCCCTTTCGATCGCGCAACGCTGCGAGCTGCGGAAACAGGTCGAATATCCGCTCCATGGTCCAGGCGGAACGCCCATCCTTGGCGGCGCGCGCGCCGACATCGAGATTCTCGAAGACGGTCAGGTCAGCAAAGACACGGCGGTCTTCCGGGACCAGGCCGATGCCGGATCGCGCAATCCGGTGAGCCGGAAGACGCGTGATATCGGCGCCTTTCCAACTGATGGATCCGGCGCGCGGCGGCGTCAGCCCAATTACCGACCGTATCGTCGTCGTCTTGCCAACACCGTTGCGGCCAAGGAGGCCGATGCATTCGCCGGCCTCGATTTCAATTGAAAGATCAAACAGCACCGTCGACTGCGCGTAACCTGCGTACACACGATCGACCGAAAGAACCGGCGTGCTCATCCTCTTCCTCCAAGGTAGCTGCGCTTGACCTGCTCGTTGGCGCGAATGTCTTCAGGCGTGCCGTCGGCGATCAGCGTTCCCTGCTCCAGCACGAGAATTCTGTCGGAGATCGAGAACACCGCATGGATGTCATGCTCCGTGAACAGAAGCGTGATGCCTCGTTCACGCACGATGCGGCGGATGAGATCGATCGATCGCTCCGTTTCCGCAGTCGACATCCCGGCCGTCGGCTCGTCGAGCAACAAAAGCGTGGGATTGAGCGCAAGGGTCATTCCCAGCTCAAGCTGCTTCTGCTCGCCGTAAGCAAGAAGCCCGGCTGGCACGTCGGCGCCATCGAACAGCCCGACCGAGACAAGGACATCATTGGTCTCGCGCTGGAACATCGCTTCCGACCGCGAGAACATCTGAGAGCCAAGTCCGCGGTGCGCGATCAACGCGGCTTGGATGTTCTCGAACACCGTCAGCTTGGCGAAGACATTCGTCCGCTGGAACGATCGCCCGATTCCAAGCTTGCTCAGACGGTGCGGCGGCACACCGGTGATATCGCGACCGTCATACTGCACCGCTCCAGTCGTCGGCGTGTAGTGGCCGGTGATCAGATTGAAGAGGGTCGACTTTCCGGCCCCATTCGGCCCGATGATCGCATTGATCGTTCCGCGCTGAAGCCCGAAGCCGACATTGTTGATCGCCCTGTAGCCTCCGAAGAGTTTCGTAAGGGCCGTTAGTTCCAAACAGGTACCGTTCGTTTGGGCTGGGGAGACGTGGATCATGGCGTCCCCTCCTGTGCTGCCGTGCGAGCGAATTTGCCGCAACGAAGCTTCGAGACGAGGTAGTTGCGTCCGCGCTCGATGAGGTCGGCAAACCCGCCTGGTAGGAAGAAAATCAGTGCCATCAGCGCCAGTCCGACGATCGCAGACCAGTACTCGGTGATCGCCGTCAGTTCCTGATTGAGCCACAGCAGAAGAAACGCGCCGATGATCGGGCCATAGAAACGTCCCATCCCGCCGAGAACAACCATGATCAGGACTTCCGCGGATTTCGTCCAATACATCAGGTCCGGATACATTCCGCGGTTGAAGATGCCGAACAGCGACCCCGCCACGCCGGCGAACACGCCGGCGATCGCGAAGGCCGCAAGCTGATAGCGGTGCACGTTCACGCCGACAAACTCAGCCCGGCCTGGATTTTCCCGGATCATCGTCAGCACGCGGCCGAACGGCGATTGCAGGATGCGGTGAATGACAGCAAGGCAAATTCCGACGACGACCACGGCCACGATATGGAAGCGCTGACTAAGATCGAGCGTTCCCAGAACCGGAACATCATTGAGATGGTTGAGGAAGGCCGGATAGGGAATCCCGGACAGCCCCTGGTCTCCGCCGGTGATCCAGTTCAGCTTGAAGCAGAGCGCCCACGCAATCTGTGCGAACGCCAGCGTCAACATGCTGAAGTAGACTTTCGTCAGCCGGACGCAGAAGAAGCCGAAGATCACCGCGAGCAAACCCGCGGCCAACCCCGCCAAAGGCAATGCCAGGATGAATGGCACACCGCCGCTCTTCAGCAGGATACCGGCGGTGTAGGCACCGATCCCGAAATAGGCGGCATGGCCAAAGGATACGAGGCCGGTGTAGCCCACGAGAATATTCAGGCTGACCGCGAACAGCGCCCAGATCGCGACATCGGTTGCAAGGAACGTCCCGAGACCGCCGCCGAGAAGGGGATAAAGCGCAACCGCTATGACGGCTGCAATCGAGAAAAGATATCTTTGTGTCATGCGCGCACCGCCTCTCGGCTTCCAAGCAGACCATGCGGCCGGATGATGAGAACAACGGCCATCAACGCAAAGACAGCGAAGAGCGAAAACTCCGGCAGCAGGAATATTCCGAACGCGAGCACCTGGCCGTAGAGCAGCGAACCCAGCAGCGTTCCCCAGAACGAGCCCATGCCACCGACAACAACGGCAATAAAAGCCGCGATGATGATCTCAGCATCCATGCCAAGGCTGATCGCGGTGACCGGCGCCACGAGCGCGCCGCCGAGACCGGCGAGAAACGTTCCGACCGCAAAGACCGACGAGTTGAGCTGGGTGACGTTGATCCCCAGAGCACGCACCATTTCACGGTCTGCGGCCGCCGCGCGAATGATACGGCCGATCCGCGTGCGCTGAATTGTCAGCCAGAGGCCCAGAACAAGCACGACACACACCGCGCTCATGAAGAGGCTGTACTGCGGGATCACGGTGCCCGCGAGGTTCAACCCGCCGGCAAGCGCCGGCGGACGCGACACCGAGACCTGCTCGACGCCCCAGATCGCCTTCACAGCATCGGCGAAGACAAGCACCAATGCGTAGGTGAAAAGAAGCTGCAAGAGCTCTTCCTTGCCGTAGAGACGGCTGAGTAGCAGGCGTTCAACCACGAGACCGATGAGCGCGACGACGCTAGCTGCCAGAAGAGCACTCCCCCAGAAGCCGAGATTTCCGGTCCCGAGATACTGCGAGAACTGATAGGCGAGATAGGCGCCCAGCATGTAGAAGGAGCCGTGCGCGAAATTGAGGATCCGAACGACCCCGAAGATCAGCGAGAGACCGATCGCAGTCATGAAGAGGAATACTGCGGTGGTCAGGCCGCTAAACGCCTGGTTGATGATGATGGCTGCTGTCATGATCAGATCTCAATCCATGAATTTCGCGGGATCGATATTGATGATCGATTTCGGATCGAGGATCGGGAATGCAAAGCGCGGATCCTTGACAGCGATGCCGTAGATCTGTCCGCGGTTAGCCTGATGATCCTTCTCGCGCATGGTCAAAGGGCCGACAGGCGACTGAATTGTCAGCCCCAGCATGGCGGCGGCAACTTTCACCGAGTCGACCGATTGCGCCTTCTTGATTGCCTCGACCAGAAACTGCATGGCGATGTAACCCTGGATCGGCCAGGACGACGGCTCCTTGTCATTGGTGAAGGCTTTCAACTGCTCGGTGTATTCGCGGTGTCCCGCCGGGCCGTCCCAATAGAACGCGTCGTAGGAGTTGCCCCAGATGCCGAGAGGATAGTCGCCGCCGATCGAGCGCATGGTCTCGACCGAGCCGGCCTCGCCGAGCGCGAGCATCCGGAACTTGATGCTCTCGAAGTATCCGAGCGGCTTGCCCTGCTTGACGAGCGTGTCGAAGTTTCCGCAGCAAAGCACCGACACAACGGCGTCAGGCTTGCGGGACAGTTGAGCGGTCAGGAACGGCGTATAGTCCGGCTCGCTCAGCTTTGGCCATTGCTGGTCGACGATCTCGATGTCGGGACGTAATTGCTTGATGCGTTCGACGAACGACTTCACCGTATCCTGGCCATAAGCATAGTCCGGCGCGATGGTGGCGACGCGCTTGACGTCCTTCCACTTCGACAAGATTTCGGCAGCCGCACGTCCTTCCGTGGTGGTATTCTTCGCGACACGGAAAACGAACGGATGGAGTGTATCCGGCGCGGTCAACCGGTCCGTCGCCGGAGCCGGGGCGATAAAGACAACCTTGTTTTCCTTCGCGATCTCGGAAACCGCCGGTCCTTCCGCAGACGTAAACGTTCCGATCAGAAAATTGACCCGTTCACGGGTTATCAGCTCGCGCGCAACGCGCACCGCTTCGTCCGGCCGCAGCTTCGTATCGCGCGGTAGAATTTCGATCTTGCGGCCGAGCACGCCGCCAGACTTATTGATTTGCTCGGCATACATCTGGGCGCCCTTCAGAACCGGAACGCCGAACTGCGCACCCGAACCCGACATCACGATCGGGAATCCGACACGAATGGAATCTTGCGCGTAAGCGCTCCCCGTTAGCGTCATGGCTCCAATAGAAACGGCTCCAATAAGCACGGACGCAATCAATCCGGCCGCGCGGCGGCCTGTCGCGAGCATCGACATCTGTTTCTCCCTCGGTGTGTACGCTTCTGCGAGCGCTCTCTATGTGCAGTAACGCTATCGAAGGAAAAATCTGCTGTGCAGTCGTAAAATATGTAACGCACTGTGCATTTTTGAATCGAGCGTTCGTGACGCGATGCAAAAACGCACCGCGCGTTACGGGAACGCAGCGTTTCTGGAGAAGCCTGTCCGCGACAGCGGTGCTACCGTGATCGCAGTGATAAACGTAGATGGGAGAAAACTCATGTCGCAACCGGCCCGTCAGACAATCCCGGCACGATGGCTGCAACTGTGCATGACACTTGTTCGGTCGATACACCTCGCCCTCCGCCATACTCCCATCCACTAAGCCTGCATCGGACGAGCGCTTCGCTAATAGATCAACGCGCTGCCCGGTGTCGATTTTGCCAGACCATCCACACGCATAAAAAAGGGCTCGGCGAATGACGCCGAGCCCAGTCTGGGATGCTTACCAGTATGGGGGTGGGAAGCTCCCGTCGGAGTCCGCCTCTTACTGTGATGTCCGGAAGCTGAAGCCGACGAGCAGGGCCGCCAATAGAGGAGCGACGAAGAACAGCCAAACCTGAGACAGCGCATGGCTTCCCACGAAGAGCGCCGGACCGAGACTTCGCGCCGGATTTAACGACACGCCCGTTACATTGATGAACGCCACGATGATGACAGTGAGCGCGGCGCCTATCGCCAGACCGGCCGCATGGACGATGGAATTTTTCGACGTTGCGCCAAGAATGATCGCAAGGAAGATGGCCGTCGCGACGAACTCGGTGACGAACGCAGCGAAGACACCATATTGGCCAAGATACCCCGCCCCCCAGCCGTTCTGCCCAAGGCCAGACGCGGCGACATCGAAGTGACTCGCCAGCTTTCCGTTCAGGATCACCAACAGCAGGCCTGCGCCGATAACGCCTCCCGCCAATTGCGCCGCTACGTATCCGGCAACCTCCCTCGATTGAAATCTCTTCGCTGCCCAGAGCGCCAGAGTGACCGCGGGATTGATATGGCATCCCGAGATTGATCCCAATGCGTAGACCAGCGCAGTCACTGTGAGGCCGAAGGCCAGGGCGATGGGCAATGCTCCGAGCGGTGCAGCCGCGCCGTATGAACCTATCGCCACGGATCCACAGCCGACGAAAACCAGAATGGCTGTGCCGAAGCCTTCGGCGAGAAGTCTCTTGATTGGTGTCGACATGATTGCTGCCCCTTCGGAAGATTCCTTCCAGTAAGGCCAGCCTTCCAGCACATCAATCGCGCGAAAACTCAACCCGGTGTGCAAAAGTGTTCAAAGAGCATTCGCAGCCACCGGATCCTGGTGCCAGCGGTCGGGCCGATGCAGAGCTCAATTTTAGGCGACTCACTCGCTCCGGTGCCACGTTCCGGTCGATAGGGCTTTCGGAGAATATTCGACCACTTCCCCGATCAGAGGTATCGCCGCAGATCGAACTTTCCTGCCACGGACGACATGAAGGCGCCAAGCGCGTTCGGCGCCCTTAAACGCGCGGATCGATGGATCATCCCAAAGCAACTCGACTGTCCCCTGCAGCAAAAGAGTATCACCGGTCACAAAGTTCACGAAGATAAGCCCGGCCTTGGGGTTCAGCACAAAGTTGCCGAGAGTATTGAAAAAGGAGTTTCCCGCGAAATCCGGAATCGTGATTTCATTGTCGACCACATCGATAAAGCCTGGCTTCCCGCCACGGTGCGATACATCGCAATCGAACGATGTTCCGTCCTTAGTGGGCGAACATGATGCCACGAAGAACGTCGCGGATCGGCTGACGAGATCTCTCGCTTCCTCGTCCAGAACTTCGAACGATTCCACCTCGGCTGACCCGACGTAATCGGGCATCGCATTTTGTGTTGGATGAACATCACGAGTATGAATGTATTGAGGACAGTTGCCATAGCTTTGAACAACCGCGAGTTCAAACCCGCTCTCGTCGATAGCCACTACCGTTCCGTTTATGCGGTTCCGTCGGCGATTGGTTAAATCTATTCCCAGTACACCAAGGCTGGCTCCAGCAGATAGGTGCGCGCCAAGAGCGTCGAAAAATTTCGGTAGAGATGCAATACGCAAGTGTTCCGGATCGGATGATGAAACAAATCCGCGAGAACCAAACAGAATTGATGGGGTTGGCCAACCCATTTGATCTGACGAACCGACAAGAATATATTCGAGGCCCGCAAAAAACTCGCGATGCTGATCGGGCATACTCGTCCGGATAAAAACTTTCCCGCGATCATTCATTCTCTCGGCGACACCGACGCGACGCTGTGCATCAATCTCGCCTTGATGGAAGGGAGATGAACTCCCGTCGAAACGAGTAATCATGACAACATACTCGATAATTGGTGTGCTGATCAGCCTGCAGGCGGGTTAGGCATCCGTTGGAAATTTGGAAGCGCTTCCAATCTCTCCAGCCAGCCGACGATGTTCGCATAGGAAGATAGCTCAACACCGCCATCGGGCGCCGCGCGCGTGTAGCTATAGCAAGCCAGGTCGGCTAACGTCGGATAGTCTGCTGCCAGCAAATTATGCGCCGCCAAATAGCTGTCCATGACACCAAAAAGTCGACTTGCAATTTCGACCGCTTGCGAACAATCAACAGGCAATTTGAAAACTGTCCCGAGGCGGGCCGTCGCTGGTCCGTATGCAAGTTGCCCTGCGGCTACCGAAAGCCAACGTTGAACAGCCGCTTCACCAACGGGATCCTCTGGAAGCCAAGTTCTCTTTTCATCGTAGCGTTTAGCCAGGTAGACGATGATCGCATTGGAATCGGCAACAATGACGCCGCCATCATCGATGACTGGTATTTGACCAAAAGGATTCATTGCCAGAAACGCCGGTGTCTTCCGATCGGCAGGCGGCGTCGGAATTAGTTCATATGGAAGCGATAGAAGGCCGAGTAGCAGCTCAACTCGGTGGCTGTGTCCCGATAGTTTTCCGCCGTAAAGCTTGATGGAACGCGACATTTATCCCCCTTTGATCTCGAACCTACTCGCAGCCAACCGCTTAGCATTATGTGTTCTGCCGATAATCCAACCCTTCGGAAAATAACTATTGCGGATTCTGCAATAATGCACATTTGGTCATTCCACGAGATGCAGTACACGCGTCATCCTCGACATTTAGATTTTGGTTGCGTGCCAACTGAACTTCGCTTTTGCAAGCGGCGATGGCTCTCGCGCAAAACGAATTAAAGGTCGAAACGCTTTTCGATGAAGACCTTTTGTGGTGGCAGGCAAGAACAGCCCATGGTCAATTTGGAGGATGTCACGCTTCAAGCGCTTGCAACTGCAAGGTGGATACTTGCATCAGCGGACAACATGGCGCGTTCATTGGTGCGGCAAGCCTTCAAGTCACAAAAGATCGCCCTCCCAGAGCCGCATATCGCAACATCTCCATGCAGCTGCGAATGCAGCTACTCTAGGAAGGCGACCAACGTAACCGTCATGAGCGAACGGATTTCGTCACAGCAGCTTGGCGCTTCATAAATTACCGATAGATATGGAGAAGAAATTGGTTGTGGCCATGGCTACGCCGAGACAGCGATCGCTCTCAACGGTCGAAACCTTCATGAAAAGCGCCAGGCCGTTGCATTTCTAAAAGATGAAGGCGCATAAGCGACTAACAACGGTAAAAGCATGTTAGTCTTTGCTCTCGTATCCTATTTGAGCTCATAAATATTGGCGATCCGCTACTATGTTTAACTGGAACGATTTGGTGTTCTTTCTGGAACTGGCGCGTCAGAACCGCCTCGCTCCAGCGGCACGGCGTCTACGCGTTGACCACACTACGGTCAGTCGCCGGATCGCCGAGCTTGAGCGGAGCCTCTCAGTCAAGCTGTTCGACCGTAAACCGGATGGCTTCGTGCTGACCGAACAAGGCCATCGCCTATTCGCGATCGCTGAACGGATCGAGCAGGAGATAGGCAACGTGCCTCAGGCCCTCGGCGCCGAAGACATGGCAGCGACAGGCCGCGTTCGCGTGGTCACCATGGAAGGCATCGGAGCATTCTTCTTCGCCGAACGGATGGCGGAACTGGCGCAAAGACAGCCTGGCATCGTTGTCGAGCTGGTAACGGAGCGCCACATCATTAGCCTCACCAAGCGCGAGGCCGACATTTTCATCAGCTTCGTCCCGCCCGTGGGACAGCGCCTCGTCATAAAAAAGCTGGGCAGCTTCCGCCTCGCTCTCTATGCAAGCGCGACCTACATCAGCCGGAACGGGATGCCAAAGGACCAATCCGAACTCATCCACCACACCTTTGTCGACTATGTTGAAGACTTGATCGCTATCCAGCCAGTGCGCTGGCTGCTCGACGTTATCGACCCGCTTACCGTCTCATTTCGCTCATCAAGCATGCACGCTCAGCAGAACGCAATCGCGGGCGGAGCCGGAATCGGCCTGCTGCCGCTGTTCTCGGCGAAACGAAACCCAAGCCTCCTACCGATACTGCCCGATGCAATACAGGTACACCGTGACGTCTATCTGTCCGTGCATGAAGATCTAGAATTCCTTTCGCGTGTCCGTTCGGTGATCCGATACCTCGGCGAAGTATTCCAGCGCGACAGCACTTACCTGAACGAACTATAGAGATCGCGGGCGCCTGCACGCCCGCGATACTGTGATCAAATCGCGTTCTTGGAGAAATCGAACCGTGGAGGAAGCACCTTCACCAGTTCCTCTTTTGTCACCTTTTTCTTAACTTCAAGCTTGCCAGCTTCGACGCGGGAAATGTAACAATCCACTAGCCCCGAGTGGTCCTCGCGACGCAAAAGCTTCTCGCCCTGCGGGTGACCGATAGAGTTCATCAGCTTCGCACCCTCAAGCGCTTCGATAACTAGCTTGTCGTCCTTCTTCGTCTTCCAGCCCGAAGTCTCGATCGCCTGTTTGAGCGCGAAGACGTTTTCCCACGACTGCCAGGCATGGCTCTTAGCCATCACTCGCTGCGAATTGGTCTCACGCGCGTCGACATCATCAATTCCCATACGCTTGTTGTGTTCGCGATGAAACGCGTCGTCTTTATATTTGAGCATTCGTGGAAAATTCTCGACGAGATAGACGCCCTCGCCCGCACCCTGAAGGTCGCTTGGAGCGATCGCTTCCATGGTCCCGCAGATCGAATACATCCGCATGGTCTTCTCAAGACCCATCGACTTGGCTTGAGTGTAAAATGCCACCGCCTGCGCACCGAAGAACACAGAGAACAAGACCTGTGTCTCCTGGGGGATCTTGGCGAGATAAGGCACCATGTCCTTGGCATCGAGTGGCACGAAGATTGGAGCGTTGACCTTTCCGCCGAGCTTTTCGATGACAGCCTTATGCTCCTGATGATGGCTGTGGCCCCATGCGTAATCCGGGGAGATAATCGTCCAGTTCTTGCCGAGATTCTCGAAGGCCCAGGGCGCGCCCGCCGCGGCCAGCGTATAGGTGTCAGTGCCAGTGCGGAAGGAATAGCGGCTACCCTTGGAGCCGGTTGCTTCCGTCGCCTCCCCCGCTGAGAAATAGACAGTCTTAAGTTCAGTCGCGACCGGAATTGCCGACAACATAACACCAGAATGGACCGAGCCTACGATGAAGTTCGCCCCGCTGCGCTCAATAAGCGAACGAAGTTTGCGGGTGCCGGTGGCCGGATTGGATTCGGTGTCTTCTGTGATCAGCTCAACCTTGCGCCCGGCGATGCCGCCTTGCTCATTGACGAGCGCAACCGCAGCTTTTGCCGCCTTGTCATGCCAGTACCCCCATGAGGCAAAGCCGCCAGTCAGTTCGCAATGATGGCCGAGAATGATCGGACCGCCGTCGCGGGCATAAAGATCACGCGTCAAGCCAAGATAGGCGGTTCCCGCCGCGGCGCCCCCCGACAAGGCATGGGACAGAAAACTTCTCCGGCTTAGTTTGTACTTGCTCATGATATTCTCCATACCTTCGCTTCAGATCGATACGCCAAGATAGCGATGAACAGCCGAAGGATCGGCGGAAAGCTGTTCCGGCGTCGCCTCGTGGACGATGACACCCTTCTCCATCAGGTAAATCCTGCTCGCGAGCTTCAAAGCAGTGCGCAGGTTCTGCTCGACTAGGAGAACCGCAACACCGCGACTCGCGATTGTGGAAATCTCGCGCCGGATTTCATTGACAAGTTTGGGCATGATGCCTTCGGTCGGCTCGTCAAGCAGAATGAGCTTGGGGGAACGCATCAGGGAGCGCCCAAGCGCCAGAATCTGCTGCTCTCCGCCCGAAAGTGTTCCCGCGCTTTGATGCCGCCGCTCGAGCAGACGGGAGAACCTGTCATAGATGTAATCGCGAATGGTTGGATCAGGCCGCTCGCGCAATCCGAGAAACAGATTCTCTTCGACAGTCAGGTTCGGGAAGATACCGCGCCCTTGCGGTACATAGCCAACACCTTCACCGCTCACGCAATGCGGGGGCAAGCGCGCTAAGTCCTCGCCGTTAAAATACACATGTCCACTCTTACGCGGCAGCAATCCCAAAATTGCGCGCAGCGTCGACGTCTTGCCAACGCCGTTGCGACCGAGTAGCGCGACAGTTTCACCCGAATGGACATGAAGCTGGACCCCACGCAGAACCGGAATGCGGCCGATCGAAGCAGTGAGATTGACGACATCCAGAACCGGTTTCATTCCACCTCCTCCGGAGTGCCGAGATAAACTTCCTGAACCTTGTCGTTCTTCATCACCTCATCTGGCGTACCCTGGACCAGAAGCCGACCCTGCGCCATCACCGTAATCAATTCTGCTATTTTGAAAACGACTTCCATGTCGTGCTCGATGAGGATGATATCTACCGTGCGCGCAAGACTTGTGATGCGCTCCACAGTGCGCTCGGTCTCGCTCGGGCTCATGCCGCAGATCGGCTCGTCCAAGAGAAGAAGCCGGGGTCGGTTGGCAAGCGCTAGTGCGATTTCGAGCAGTGCAACATCGCCGTACGACAGCACGCCGGCATTTATGGAGGCGAGACGATCCAACCCTGTCTCCTGCAGAATCTCATCGACACGTCGATTGACGCCGCGATAACCGCGCGCTGGACGAAACGGATTCGACACACCTTCATTGGCGAACACTGCGATGCGTATATTGTCCTTCACCGACATGCCGCCAAACACACTTTTAATCTGTAGCGTGCGTGATAGGCCACGAGCTACGATCTCGTGCGGCGCCTTTCCAATAAGATTTTCATCCTGGAAAAGGACGCGGCCGGATGTCGCCGGGAGCATACCGGTGATGAGATTGAACAAGGTGGTCTTGCCCGCGCCGTTCGGACCAATCACAGCGTTCAGAATACCCTTAGGGAAACGAATGCTTATATCGTCAACCGCAGTGAGACCACCGAAACGCTTGGTCAGACCCTGTATTTCCAGCGCCGTTTCCATGTCGCTTAATCCATCTCTGCCAGGGATTTGATGTCGGCTGCCGCCCGATCATCCTTGCTCTCGCGCCGCTCGATCAGGTCGTTAAAGATTCCGACGATGCCACGCGGCGCGAACATCACGACGAGAATGACCAGCGCTCCGACTGCGATGAGATAGTTCTCCCAGACGCCGGAGACCACCTCGCGAAACAGGATCAGTAGCGCCGTGCCGATGAAAGGCCCCAACAACGTGCCGGCGCCGCCGACTATGCTCCACACCACGGCCTCGCCGGAGACGTGATAGAACATGTAGGAGGCCGATGCGTAACGACCGAACAGCGCGAACAGCGCACCACCGACACCAGCAAGAAATCCAGCGATCACGAAAGCAATCCAGCGCGTCAGATAGACATTGATGCCGATCAGCGAAGCGCGCTTTTCGTTGTCACGCACCGCCGCAAACCGCATTCCAAGCGGACTTGCAACAAGCAGCGCGAACCCGGCAAAGCAAGCAAAGCAGACCACGTAGATGAAATAGAACTGCGTCACGCGGTCGGTCAGCGAGAGCCCCGCGGCCTCCCACAAGACAGGTGTGCTAAAGGACAGGCCATCGTCGCCTCCGGTGATCGATTTCGCCGACATTGCAACGAAGTAGAAGATCAGCGAGAACACCACGGTGATGATCGCAAAATAATGCCATGTCAGACGGACAGCGATGGCTCCCGCGATGGCCGCCATAGCGCTCGCGGCAAAGACGCCGAGAAAGAGCGCCGGCCAAAGCCCAAGGCCGAAATGGCTGACGCCGATCGCCACGCCATACATGCCAAAACCGAAATAGAGCGCTTGCCCGAATGACAGCAAACCGACATAGCCGAGAAGCAGGTTGACGCTGGCGGCTAGCAGAGACCAGATCATGATCTCAGCGATGACGTTGATCCAAAACAAGCTACCCAACTGCTGCAACACCAGCGGCGAGAACGCCAGAGCGATAGCGACAGCGGCGATGCCCGCCCATTTGATCCGGCTCGCCATTATCGGGTCGCTCCTGCGAATAGACCGTTCGGCTTGACAAACAGAACGCCACTCATGACTGCGAGGGACGTAATTCGGGCGAGGGTGGGATCGGCGAAGCTCGATACCAAGCCTTCGAGCACAGCCAGAAGAATAGCCGCCGCGACAGTCCCCTTAAGATTGCCGAGACCACCGATCACTACCGCCATGAAGCTGACCGGCAGGATGTCGATACCGGTACGAAATTCGACCGTGGTGATGGGCGCGGCAATGGCGCCGCCGAGCAACGCCATCGCGGTCCCGAGACCAAAGGTAAAGGCGCACACGCGCGCTACCGGAATACCAAGTGCCGTCGCGGTTTCGCGATCGTGACGCACCGCGCGGATCCAAGTTCCGAGGGTGGTTCGGGACAAAAACAAGAAGAAGGCCGCAATGCACAGCATGGCGAACAACGCCGCAAACAGCCGGTAGATATCGTATTCGAGGCCGAAGAGAGGAACGGTGCCTGGGATGGGCGCGGGCATGCGCTGAGCCTGTGCGCCGAACGTCGCTCGCACAGTTTCCTGCAGGATCATCGAAAGCCCGAATGTCGTGACAATGGTGAGCGAGGCTGCTGTAATAGTCGGCCGAATCACGAGCCGCTCGATAACAAGGCCGAGCGCAAGGCCGAGGAGCGGCACAAGAACAAGCGCAATCCAGAAACCTGTGGTGCCCGCGATAACCAGCGCCAACACAGTGCCGACCATGAAAAAGTCGCCATGCGCCACGTTGATAATGTCGAGCAAGCCGAAAATGATCGAGAGGCCTAGCGCGATCAGGGCAACAATCAGACCCCACACCAAGCCGTTAATTGTCAATGCAATGACAAGGTCCATGCGCTCCGCCCAGATTGGTGTTTCGAGTAGAAAACGATTGTTTCCTTCCCGCTTTTGACAAACATGCAACACTTTCGCGTCAGCGGAAGCAAGAAAACGTGCAAGTGGCTTTGCGCAAATCATCTGTCCTGTTTGCGAGCAGTTGCACAATGAATCGCCACGAAAGCATACAGGCCTTCATTGCACCGGAGCGTCAAGCGCCGCAAACATTGCTTTACCTTGGACATACTTTCCAATCTGATCGGAGATTTATCGCACTGCGAAGTACGCTCCGCGAAGGAAATACCGATGCGCTACAAGACCGTGAGGCAGCAGCATCTTGCGTATTGCAAATGCAACGACCGGAGCGCGGCACTCTCTAGCACGCTGCACAAATTGCGCGTCACGCTCGGCGAAACCGAGAAGTATTGCCCCTTCATCGATGGCGGAATGCTTGCAACAGGCCTTGCAAGATTCGGCATCATTGCCTCGCGGAGCGCGTGCTAATCTTGGCCATCTAAATAAAAGTAGAAAATGAGGTTTTGTGCCATGTCGTCGCTTGTGAAAGTTGCTGCGGTTCATGCAGCGCCGGTCTTTCTCGATCGTACCGCCACCACCGAGAAGGCGATTTCGATTCTGAGAGAAGCTGCTAATGCTGGTGCGGAGCTGATTGCGTTTCCTGAAACCTATATTCCCGCTTTTCCAGTCTGGGCCGCTCTATGGGCGCCTATCGACAACCACGACCTCTTTACGTTAATCGCCGAACAATCAGTGGCACTGCATGGCCCTGAGATTGCAGCAATACGTCGCGAGGCGCGCGCGCTCGGCGTCATCGTTTCGATGGGCATCAGTGAGAGCTCAACCGCCAGCGTTGGTGCGATCTGGAATAGCAACGTCCTGATCGGCAGTGATGGCGAGATCCTCAATCATCATCGCAAGCTCGTGCCTACCTTCTATGAGAAGCTAATATGGGCCGCAGGCGACGGAGCTGGTCTCAAGGTCTCCTCGACCCCAGTCGGGCGGATCGGAAATTTGATCTGCGGCGAAAACACAAATCCACTCGCGCGCTATGCACTGATCGCACAGGCCGAGCAGATTCACATCTCGAGCTGGCCGCCGATGTGGCCAACCCGTCGCCCCAGTGGTGGTGGAAACTTTAACAACGTCGCAGCCAATCGCATCCGCGCGAGCGCACACTCATTCGAAGCCAAAGCCTATGGCATTGTCACGGCCGGCTATATGGACTCTGCGATGCGCGACTTCCTCGTCGCCCGCGATCCGTCCGTGGTTGAGGTGATCGACCGAACACAGCGCGCCGCCAGCTTTTTCGTCGATCCCACTGGAGAGACCGTGGGCGAGATGTTGCAGGATCAGGAAGGCATCGCCTACGCCGAGTTTGATCTGACCCGCTGCATCGAGCCCAAACAGTTCCACGATGTTGTTGGCTATTACAATCGCTTCGACATTTTCGATTTGACCGTCAATCGCAAGCGTCTGAAGCCCGTCACCTTCTTGGACATCGCCGATTCGTCATCCGTTCCCGAACTCGACGAAGTCAGCCCTCAGGACGATGCTCTGTCGCGGAGCTACAACGGAAGGAACTTGGATGCGTGAAACCTTCTTCGCTGATTTGCTCGCCCAGATTGCGGAACGCGGCCGCGCCTTGTTTCCTGGAGGCCGCCGCGTTCCGCTGATTGGGCATCAACCCGACATTCTCGATCTGTGCCACGCCCTTCTGTCACGTCGGGGGGAAGCATCAGGCGTCGCACTTGCGGATCAGATTCTGAACATCTGGAGCCAGAGCGATAGCGAACGCAAGAAGCATTTCTTGCTCGATCTCGTGGCGGATTTCGGTCCCTTGATTGCGCAATTGGAAGCTGCTGTAACGGCATGGACGGCGCAGCAGTCCGAAACAGCGCTCCGCGCAATCCACGCCGCCGCTGAACCTCGCCGGCAGGAACTCATCCGCCGCCTCAATCTCGCACCAGGCGGCACGCGCAGGCTGGTGTCGATGCGGGAGGAGATATTTACCCACCGCAAGGCGCATCCTGAACTCGACATTCTCGACGCCGACTTCGTGCATCTATTCTCGTCGTGGTTCAACCGGGGCTTCCTGGTGCTAAGGCGGATCGACTGGTCCACCTCCGCCAACATTCTTGAAAAAATCATCCGTTACGAAGCCGTTCATGCCATCCACGACTGGACGGAGCTGCGACGGCGGATCGAGCCGGAAGACCGCAGACTGTTCGCGTTCTTCCATCCCCAGATGACCGACGAGCCCCTGATATTCGTCGAAGTCGCGTTGACGCGCGACATTCCCGACAGCATCGCCCCGCTTCTTGCGCCCGACCGCCAGGCGATCAGCTCGACCGAAGCCGACACCGCGGTGTTCTATTCGATTTCAAACTGTCAGGAGGGATTGCGCGGCGTATCGTTCGGCAACTTCCTAATCAAGCAAGTGGTCGAGGATTTGCGCCGAGAACTACCCAATCTGAGGACGTTCGTGACGTTATCCCCGGTACCCGGGTTTGCAAAATGGCTCGACCGGCAGCGAGGCGCTGCCCCGACTTGGCTTACGCCAGCGGATGGGGAGGCGCTTGATACCCTGCGGCAAGCCGGCTGGACCAACAATGACGAGGAACGCGTCCGCCTCACCGCGGCATTGGACGGCGCAGCATCACAATACTTTCTGGCCGAGAAGAATGAGCACCAAAAGCCAGTCGATCCGGTTGCGCGGTTTCATCTGGGCAATGGCGCAAGGCTCGAACGTTTGAACCCTTTCGGCGACACTTCAGCGAACGGACTCCGGCAGTCCTATGGGCTGATGGTCAATTATCTCTATGACCTCAAGAGCATTGAACGGAATCACGAGGCCTTCGCCGAAACCGGTGAAGTGGCCGCATCGAGCGCTGTGCGCAGCAAGCTGCGATCTTCTACAGCTTCCAAAGGCATCAGCACTCAGACTGTTGTCGCCTAAGTCAGGACAGAATAATGACAGCTGAACCGGCCAATCTGTATGCGACCTTTGTCGCGCGTTGTGCAAATCCCGATAAGATTTTTATCGAGACGCAGGACGGCCGCCGTATCCGTTATCGCGATGCCTTTGATCTCGCCGGACGGATCGCTAACGTACTAAAGACAAAGGGTGTGAACCCGCTCGACCGCGTCGCGGTACAAGTGGAAAAATCAGCTGAGGCGCTAATCCTTTATCTAGCGTGCCTGCGGATCGGTGCGATCTATCTGCCGCTAAACACAGCCTACACACTTAACGAGCTTGAATACTTCATCGGCGACGCCGAGCCACGCGTTGTTGTCTGCGCCCCCGCGGCCCACGATGCAATCCAGTCACTCATGACTCGCCTTCCTGGCTCGTCCGTCGTCACTCTTGGAACGAAATCCGACGGATCGTTGATGCAGCTATCTCAGGCCGCATCAGCGCATATTGAGAACGTCCCGTCCAGTCCCGATGACGTCGCAGCAATTCTCTATACTTCTGGCACCACTGGCCGCTCAAAGGGTGCGATGCTAACGCACCATAATCTCAGATCGAACGCCGTGACACTGGCAGAAGCATGGCGGTTCACCGAGGGTGACGTCCTGCTCCACGCTTTGCCGCTGTTTCACACCCATGGGCTGTTCGTCGCCACCAACGTTGTTTTGATGAGCGGCGCACGCATGATCCTGATGCCGAAATTCGATCCTGCAGTCATTCGCGAGAAACTTCCGGGCGCCACAGTGATGATGGGCGTTCCGACATTTTATACTCGCTTGCTTCAGGAGGACTGGCTTGACGCTGCGGCGGTCTCCCACATGCGCCTGTTCGTCTCTGGCTCGGCACCGCTACTGGCGGAGACCCACCGCGAATGGAGCAAACGAACAGACCACGCCATTCTTGAGCGTTACGGCATGACCGAAACCAACATGATCACGTCCAACCCATATTCCGGCACACGCATTCCCGGAACGGTCGGCACGCCGCTTCCAGGCATCGACGTGGTTATCACCGACCCACAGACCGGTGCGCTTCTTGCGCCAGGAGAGGTCGGCATGATCGAAGTTCGTGGCCCAAACGTCTTCCAGGGCTATTGGCGGATGCCGGAAAAAACAAAAGCCGAGCTGCGCAGCAATGGCTTCTTTATCACGGGTGATCTTGGCAAACTCGCGGGAGATGGCGTGCTCTCGATCGTAGGGCGCGGCAAGGATCTCGTGATCACGGGTGGATATAACGTCTACCCCAAGGAGGTGGAGACACAGATTGATGAGATCGAGGGCGTGGTCGAGAGCGCAGTCATCGGCGTCCCCCATCCCGACTTTGGCGAGGGAGTGACCGCAATCATTGTGAAGGATGTGGCGCACGACCTCGACGAGCAGGCAATCGTAAAAGCGCTGGACGGTCGGCTTGCCAAGTTCAAGCTGCCAAAGCGGGTAATCTTCGTCGAAGATCTGCCGCGAAATACTATGGGAAAGGTGCTGAAGGAGGTGCTACGGCGACAGTACGGGTCGATCTACACGCACGGGTAGCCGTTTGCAGGGCAATAAATTAACGACGAGAGCTGCGACAGTATCAACCGTTCGAATAACAGACGTCCATCAGAACTTCTCGGTGGGTTCTGCGAAGGGATTCACCGACGTTGAGGCCGAGGCGATACTCAGCCTTGTTTTAAAGCGGTGCAGGGGTTTTGCAGCTTAGCGCCGCTCCGCGGGCAAAGTCCCCGCCCTGCTCCGGGAAGTTCGCACTTATGCGCGCGCGAATGCCAGCAATTGCCCGAAGTCATGATTATCAGCGGCCTTAAGCGCGCTGATGTAAGTGGTGCGCAGCGTGCCCGTATCATGAATGGTGCCGCTGCCCCAAGTGAACGGCTCGCCTCCAAGCTTCTCAATCAGCAGATCGGCCATCATCCGTGCGTGGCGGCCATTGCCATTCGGAAAGCCGTGGATCTGTGTGAGACGATGATGAAGCCGAACCGCAATTTCGTCGGGCGAGAAGGTCTTGTTCTCGACCCAAAAACGCGCGTTGTCGAACATCACGGGCACCTCGGCCGCAACCAGATGGGGCGCGATGCCGATATTGAGTTCGTTCTGGCGGTAGGCGCCAGCCCATTTCCAGACTTCTCCGAACATCTGCTTGTGCAGCGATTTCGAGAAACCTTCATTGAGCAGCGCCTCCGCGCCGCCTCGGCGGCGACGTGCCCAAGCGGAGCCGTTGACGATGTTTTCTTCTTCGACCTCATTGAGGTCGGCGCGCGTCGTAATCCACGTCTGAAGCAAATCGCCGCGCAATGCGGGATCAAGTGGTGTTGCATCATCCGGCTCCTGAAACAGGTCCGTCATGGCTTGTCCCAGAGATCCCGCTCTTTGACCTTATCGCGGATATACGTTTCGAGACGCTCGTCCGTACTGCCGTCGGGCGTTTCCTGCGCTTCGAGTTTCATTGTATGCGAAACACGTCCGAGATCGCGCAAGGCGATTTTGCGCGCGCGCGCGCGCACCGCGCCTTCGAGCGTGTCGTTTGGCACGAGCGCATAAACAAGCGTGCAATCGAGCGCTTCCGCAGCACGGCGCAAGGTTTTGAGCTGGATCGCCCCGCTTTCTTCCGACGCTTCGAGCGCCGCGACGCTCGGCGGCTGCACGCTGAGACGGCGGGCGAGCTGGACGCCGCTCATGCCAAGTGCATCGCGGACGGCGCGCACCCACCCTTTGGGAGGCGCTCGGAAGCGCTCGGCCGGCTTCAGGGGAGCGAGGCGTTCATCCAGGCGCTCCCGGGCACGTTTGCGAGCTTCTGTTTTCATAGCGCAGCCTAATTTTTTGATCTCGAACTTAGATCATAGACGAATTTTCAATCTATAATATAAGTCTATAGCCTAATTTTTCTATAATAATATTATACCACAGACTAATAAAACTTCAGCTCCTTATTTGCCTAACAATTTCAGTCACTTAAGATCGAGAAGGCGTTAACTGTCACGCCCCTTGGCTTCCCCGGCTGCTACATTGACCCAACACATGCCGCGAGCGTCTCGATACCGGCTGCCGGACGCGGCGCCGCTTGCGAGAAACTGAAGGCGCAGACCACGACCGCGTCTATCCGTCCGGGTCCTTGATGCCGCCGATGCGACGGTGGCCCGATTGCCCATCGCCCGTTCGACCACTGCTGTCGTTTACAAACAATTGCTGTCCGAGGGTTTCGTCGAAACAGGCCAAGGCGCACGCCCTAAATCGTCGTATGTAACCAGCAGATAATGGAATTGCTGATCAATCTTTTACAAATAGATGCTGCGCCGATTTCGCGGCAGCGGTAATGCAGCGATGCACCTCTTGAATTCGGCGCGTCTCGTGTGTGTCGGGGTGAGAAGTCAACCAATACTCGCGCGTGAACCGTACGTCAGGGAGCAAACGCTTTAGCTCTGGATAGCGGCTGGCGGCGTAGTCATGCAAAATTGCTATTCCGTGCCCATTTCGAACAGCCTCCATTTGGGCGACGACGCTCCCGCATTCGTAACGTCGCGACATCAAGCGGCCAAGTACCGCGGCGTAATCCAAAGCCCGGCTATAAACAAAATCCTCTACGTGTGTGACAAACAGGCGTCCAGCGAGGTCCGCTTGACTGACTATGGGCCCCTCCCGTTTGAGATAATCCTGCGCCGCATAAACGCTTAGCGTGTAGTTAGTCAGTCTTGATAGGATCAATCGACCTTGCTGCGGTCGATCTAGCGTGATCGCAATATCAGCCTCGCGCCGGGACAGAGAGAACGTTCGCGGTAGTGGCACAAGCTGAATTACTAGGGCGGGATGCTTAGCAGCCAGAGCTCCTAATCGATCCGCAAGAAAATAGTTGCCAAGTCCATCCGGAGCTCCCACCCGTACCGTCCCTGCGATACGTCCAGTCGCACCGCCGATATTTGTACCGACTTTCAAGAACTCACTTTCGGCGCGCTCCGCCGCAGCCACCAACGCTTCGCCCGCTTGCGTGAGCGCGCATCCCGATGTGCTTCGCTCAAGAAGAATCACCTTGAGACTCTTCTCAAGTGCAGTGATTTGCCGAGCTACCGTTGCGTGATTCAGCCGCAACTGCTTCGACGCTTTGAGTATCTGGCCCGCTCTCGCGACCTCTAAAAAGATCCGAACTCGCTCCCAATCCATGACTACACTTTTTGCACAACGAAGGCGCATCTTTGATGATTGATGCGCAAATTTAGACGTTCCATACGTGGCCATCAAGTCCCATTACTGAAAGGAAATGAGCGATGACCGCGACTATTCTGAACTTCATCAACGGCAAGCTGGTTGCGACCACTAGCTCGCGCACAACTCCCGTCTTCAACCCCGCGACCGGCGAACAATCTGGGACGTTGAGCTTGAGCTCAGGGCTGGACGTCAGAGCTGCGGCCGAAGCCGCTCGGAAAGCTTTCCCCGCATGGGCCAACACCCCGCCACTGCGGCGCGCGCGGATTCTGAATCGTTTCCTTCGAATTCTCGAAGAACGCATCGACGAACTCGCCGCAGTCATCACTGCGGAGCACGGCAAAGTTCTCTCAGATGCCAAGGGAGAAATCCAAAGAGGCATGGAGGTGGTTGAATTCGCAACCGCGGCGCCAGAGCTGCTGAAGGGCGACATCACCGAAAACGTCGGCACGCGCGTCGACAGTCATTCCTTTCGTCAACCTTTGGGTGTTGTTGCAGGCATTACACCATTTAACTTCCCAGCAATGGTTCCGATGTGGATGTTCCCTGTCGCCCTCGCGTGCGGCAATACATTCATCCTCAAACCGTCTGAGCGCGATCCATCTGCCGCTCTCTATCTTGCGCAGTGGCTGAAGGAAGCCGGCTTACCTGACGGCGTCTTCAACGTCGTCCAAGGTGATAAGGAAGCTGTCGACGCAATTCTGACCGATCCAGATATCGTTGCTGTGAGCTTTGTCGGATCGACCCCAATCGCTCGCTATATCTATCAAACCGCGACCCAACTCGGGAAGCGCTGCCAAGCATTGGGCGGCGCCAAGAACCATATGATCGTGATGCCCGACGCCGACATTGATCAGGCCGTTGATGCGTTGATGGGTGCCGCTTACGGTTCCGCAGGAGAGCGTTGCATGGCTATCTCCGTGGCTGTTCCTGTCGGCGAGCAAACCGCGGAAAGGCTGATATCAAAGCTGGCTCCAAAAGTGCGCGCACTTAACATTGGACCCGGCACCGACCCGGAAGCGGAGATGGGACCTCTCGTCACCAAACAGCATCTGGAAAAAGTTCGCGGATATATCGATGACGGCGTGAACGAAGGTGCAAAGCTCGTTGTAGATGGTCGCGACTTCAGGCGCCAAGGCTACGAGAACGGATACTTCATTGGCGGCACACTTTTCGATCAGGTCACCACAGACATGAAGATTTATCGGGAAGAGATCTTTGGACCTGTCTTGGCTGTTACCAGAGCGTCCTCATATGACGAGGCCGCAACGTGGATCAATGACCACGAGTACGGAAACGGTACGGCCATCTTTACGAGAGACGGCGACGCGGCCCGCGAGTTTGCCCATCAGATTCAGGTCGGAATGGTTGGCATCAACGTACCCATTCCGGTTCCGATGGCGTTTCATTCTTTCGGCGGCTGGAAACAGTCGCTGTTTGGCGACCACCACATGCACGGCCACGAAGGCGTCCGCTTTTACACCAAGCTCAAGGCCATTACCTCTCGGTGGCCTACAGGCATTCGGGCTGGCGCGGAGTTTGTGATGCCCACCATGAGCTAATCGGCTCTAGCCGATCTGGAGAGACTCTGGTCCGCCATAGCCTCTCCAGATCGCTCTCTTCTATCGCCAAGCACTAACATCCGAAAGCGCGACGACAGATTGCGTTCGGCACGAATATAGCCATTCAGAAATGTTAGAGAAGCACGCCATCAGCTCAGCAGGAGCCGGTTTGTGCAGAAGCCATTTCTTTCTTGTTTGCTGTGTCGATCCAATTGCCAAAGAATTTGCGTGCCTGGCGACTGGACCAGCGCAATGCCTCGAAACTGGTCATTGCCATCCAGCCTGGCAGCTAAGTACGAGGAGGCCGAAGAAACGTTGGGAAGGCCCCTGACTCGCAGATAAGCTTCGCCGCTTATTGGCACGGTTGTTCCAAGACACATCGCCTTGTCCCAAACAAAAGAAACCCGGGCGTTTTACCGCCCGGGCCAAGGATCGAACGCTTGCAGTTGCGCTCTATTCGGCGGAGGAGCCGAAACCTTGCAACACCGATAAATTTCGCCGGGAGATGCAGCGCTGCTTTGCCACTCCCGCTCTGCGCACTAACCAGTGTCCAAGAGAAAGCAGATCGCCTTTGATCGACGCTGAAGACTCCGCAAGACCGGAAATGTTCCGCTGACTCGGTCGAACCAAGCACCGGCAGTAGAAATTCAGTGCTTCTTTCGAGCTTGCTTGAGGTAGAGAAACTCAAGCAGCCGTCGCCGGCAGTCCGCGTAAGTTGAAAGCTTCGTCATCTCCAGGCGATCACGCGGTCTCGGAATATCAACCGTCAGTATCTCGCCAATCTTTGCAGCCGGACCGTTTGTCATCATCACGATACGATCACTCAGAAGTATAGCTTCGTCGATATCATGAGTGACCATCACCACCGTAGAGTGTGTCTGATCGACAATCTTGATGAGTTCATCCTGCAAGCTTGCGCGCGTCAATGCATCGAGCGCGCCAAACGGCTCGTCGAGTAACAGCATCCGGGGTTCGATCGCAAGCGCTCTAGCAATACCCACACGCTGCTTCATGCCCCCTGAGATTTCGTAAGGATACTTGGCTGCTGCGTGCTCGAGATGGACCAGCCGGAGTGCATCATCCACCTTTTCCCGCATCCCATTCTTATCCAGACGACCTGCAAACACACGCTCTACACCGAGCAGAATATTCTGGTGGCAGGTCATCCACGGCAGCAACGAGTGATTTTGGAAAACGACTCCCCGATCTGGGCCTGGACCGACAATCGGCTGTCCTTCGCAATTGATTCCACCGCCTGTCGGGCGATGAAGCCCCGCAATCACGTTGAGAAGTGTACTCTTGCCGCAACCGGAATGACCAATGAGACTGACGAACTCGCCGCGTTCAATGTCGAGCGAGATACTGTCAAGCGCTTGAAAGCCCCCTCCACCAGCAAAGACCATTGAGATGTCGGACAATGTCAAAAAGTGTTTCATGGGATCACTCCTTGAAGCTTAGCTTGTGGCCAACCCAGGCAAGCGCCTGATCCAGGATGAGGCCAACGACGCCAATCAGCAGAATGGCAACGATCATGCTCGACAGCTGGAGGTTATTCCATTCGTTCCAAATGAAATAACCTATGCCGTTCTGCCCAACGACCATCTCGGCGGCGACAATGACGAACCATGCAATACCGATCGAAATGCGCATGCCGGTCAAAATCATCGGGACAGATGCCGGGAAGACGATGCATCGGATCTTAGTCCAGGTACTCAGTCCCAGAACTCTTGAAACGTTTAGCCAGTCCTGCCGCACGTTTGCCGCGCCCGCGGCAGTGTTGATCAGAAGAGGCCAAAGTGAGCAGATAAATATGATGAAGACCGCCGCCGTTTTACTGTCCATGAAGGCGTAAAGCGCAAGCGGCATCCAAGCGAGGGGCGAGATTGGTTTGAGAACTTGGATGAATGGGTTCAGCGATTGATACAAGCGAGGCATCAACCCGATACTAAAACCGAGCGGAACCGCGACTATAACCGCCAGAAGGTATCCCAGAAAGACGAGACCGAGCGAGTAATATAGATGCCAAGCGATACCTAGATTGTTTGGATTTGATGTGTCGAATGCTCGCCTTCCAAGCTCGACTGCTCGCTCAGCCACCGCCACCGGGCTGGGAATTGACGTACCTGACGGCGCGGCTGCAGCCGCAGACTGGCCCATGAGTTTCGCATACTCCGAGTCGATCGCCGGCCCCTTCCCTTCGCCGATTGTCGTCAGAAACTGCCAGACACCAACGAAAACCACGAAGATGACCAACGACGCAATCCACGGCTGGCCGAGGAACTGAAAGATCCTCGGCATAGAGATTGCGCGCTTGACCGACGCTCGACTCTCTTGTTCAGCGCTTACGGCCATACTTGTCTGGCTCATTCGAATCAAACTCCTTCCCCAGTACGTTCTCTTTTCTGAATGCAGGCTCCGGCAACTTCACACCTTGCTCTGCAAAAATTTTCTGTGCGTCCACGGCCAGCATGACGTTCTGCGCAAGACGCTTATGATCGATATCGCCTTGAAGCATATTCCAGCGCTGCATCTGTACCGATAACCAGACCGCCATGGAGTATTGCGGGAACGGATCGAAGTTGATGCGGTTCGGGTCACTCTTCACCTCTCCAAGACCGTCGGCGTAGCGTCCTGTCATCACTTGCTGAATAACACCTTCAGGAGCGTTGACGTACTCAGGACGCGCGAGGATCGTCGCCAACCCGCTGCGATTTTCTGGGGCCGACGAATAGAGGCCAGCTTCAACGACCGCCCGGAAAACCGCCAGAAACGTATTGGGATACTGTTTGATCCAAGAATCTAACGCTGTCACCGAACAGCACGGGTGACCTGACCATATGTCCTTTGAAAGAAGATGGATGAAGCCTACTCCTTCCACTACAGCCCGCTGACCTCCGGGCTCACCACCAAAGAAGCCGTCGATGCTCCCAACACGAAGATTGGCGACATATTCTGGGGGTGGGACGACACGATAGACCACGTCCTGATCAGGATCGAGACCCGCTTCCGCCAAATAGTAGCGTAGTTGAAGAGCCTGGTGAGATTGTTCGAAAGGAACCGCGAAACGGAATCCCTTCCAGTTGCGTGGGTCGCGATTATTCTTGTGCTTCATCGCCAATACAAGCGAATTGCCATTCTGGTTTAGAATAGTCAGCACCTTCGTTGGCACGACGTTGCCGCCTACGCCCGCCGAAGTCGCGAGGGCCACCGGCATGACCTGTTGCGAAACATCGAGTTCGCCGTTGACCATCTTGTCACGGATGAGACCAATGCCCGGGATCTTTTGCAGCGAAATGTTTAGCCCGTATTTTGCAAACATTCCTCGCTCTTGAGCGATAATGAGCGGGGTAGCGCATGTAATCGCCAGAAAACCAACATTCAGATTCTTCTTTTCGAGCGGAGCACGCTCCTGAGCCAAAGCCCGGATAGTACCCAACGGCAGGATATCCGATATTGCGGCAAGCAGGACGCTCGCCCCAACGCCTCGGAGCAGCGCTCGGCGCGTAGAGCGATCCGGAAACAGGGAAGCAATTAGTGCCTGATCTACCGCAGATGTCACGGTGTCATTCGAGTTGAGGGGCTCTGAGTTGGCGGATTCACCAGCGCATGAAAACCCATCGATATGCTCGCCTCCGCAAGCGCATGCACCTGAAGTACGATCGCCAAAGTGTCTGCTATCCATTTTTAATTCCCTCCCCAGGATGGCATCTAAGTATCGATTATGTCCGGTTGGTATCAACGAGACTGCAGCAGTAGTTCGAGATGAGACCGGCGCTCGGTACGTCAGGTTTGACAAACTCCAGTCCGGGTAGCGCGACCTTCCGGTTACGAACAGTTCTTGCACGATCGAAGCCAAGAGCCTTTCGTAGACGAACAGGCGCGCACACTGGACGGTCGCCGAGCACGTCTCCAACCAGCCGCCAACCCCTCCAGCGGCAGCGTTTGGCACCTATGTCAGCATTGTATCCACGAGCGTCCCTATCAACCGTGTTATTGTTATTTTCCAAAAATTGGCACAGGTGACAGAAGAATGAATGCACCAATAGGATAGAAACATTGGTCTGGAGAGATTGGCCACGTACTTTCCAGGGCCGTTGCGACCTCACAATTTCCCGCCATAACTTCGCGGATACCGCGAAGGTCCGAATGTACTCAAGAACGCTATAACCAGAATGGTCGGCGTTGACGCAATGCACACAGACAAAGAGGCTAACTGAGCCCTTACAACGCTGTCTTCAGATCGAACGACAGGTTCGCAGCCTTATCTGGATCAACCGTGGTACAGGCGGCGAGAAGGCGGCGCGCGGCCATGTGATCTCCGACGCGATTCACGGATTCGACACCGCGTAAGATTCCATCGCCGTAGCAAAACACAGAGAACGAGTTCTGATCAGGATCGCCGCGCACAACGATGTCCTCATAACTATCAATCAAGCCTGCGATCTGCAGCTTGTCATTCCCCTGATCACTCCAAAACCACGGCAAACTGTCAAAGGGCCTGATTTTCCCCGTGAGCCGTGCGGCAAGACATTTTGCTTGATCCACGGCATTAGAAACGGACTGAAGACGGAGCGGCGATTTATACCGATGACTCGAAAATAGCGCACAATCGCCGATTGCAGATATATTAGGGTCCACAGTAGCGAGATGTTGATCCACGACGATCCCATCCTGGGAGGGAAGTCCCGCAGCCATCGCCAATTCGACGTTTGGAACAACGCCGATTCCGACGATCAGAAGGTCAGCGGGCAACTTCCGCCCGTCATCAAGAATGACACACTGTAGCCGTCCGTTCGCCGTTTCAATCGCAGACACCGAACGCGCGCTATGAATGCAGCAACCCGCGCCTTCATGGCGCGCTTGAAAATAGCCAGAAACGACAGGTGAAACCACACGCGCCATGATCCGTGGCGCCAGCTCAACGATATCGACCGCGATCCCTTTCGCTGCGGCGGTAGCAGCAAACTCCAAGCCAACGAACCCGGCTCCGATGACAACTACCTGCTTAGCATTCTCCAATCTCTCACGGATCGCCTCGCTATCTGCGAGGGATCTCAGATAGCGCACGTCATCATGACCTGCGTTTGGCATCCTGAGCAGGCGATTTCGCGCTCCCGTCGCCATTACTAAGTGACGATAGTTCAGCGAGCGCGTAGATTGGAAGCTTGTCTTCCTCGTCATCCGGTCGATCTCGACCACATGGTCTTCAACGAGATCGATCCGATAATCCCTGAAGAAGCTTTCTGGACGAAAGAATACCGCTTGCGGGTCGCCGTTTCCTTCCAAAAAACCTTTTGATAAGGGGGGACGCTGGTAAGGCAGATGCGGCTCATTATTGATTAAAGCTATGCGCTCCTCATACCCGGATTGGCGCAACGATGCTGCCAATTGGAATCCAGCATGTCCGGCACCAACAATGACAACGGGTTCATCAGTTCTCACGGCAACTTCCTCAAACTTACGCTCCGCTTCAGATAAACGGACAAGTGCGGCCCCGGCGCGCCAAGCGATGAATCCGGAAGAGATCTGCAGATACTTCTCGGACGCAAGCAACATCCTGGCGGGCAGCTCATACTGCCGTCCCTCGCCTGCGAAACATCAGATCACGTCTGGGTCTCTGGTATCTCCAACGTCAAGCCGTCGAGCTCATCGGTCAGAACAATCTGACAACTAAGGCGGCTGCCGACCCTTCTTTCCGCAGCGACAAACTCCAACATCCCCTCTTCTTCCTCTGAGGGAGGAGGCAATAGTGACGCGAATTCCGGCGCTACATAGACGTGGCACGTTCCGCAGGACAGCGCGCCCGCGCACTCCGCCTCAATACCACTGACATCGTTTATCCGAGCAGCGGTCATAGCGGATGCCCCGGCGGCTTCGCTCACCTCTCTGCGCGCTCCGTTCGAAGCAACAAAGATAACTCTCGGCAACGCTCTACTCCGTTCCTCATTGTTTCCGTCTATCTTCCCACGAAGCGACCTTGGAGTGGGTTTGCGGCCAGCTGATCGGCGAGAAGCACGTCACGCGCCTCATTGGGATCTAGCCCGTGGCTCTTAATCAGATCCGCACAGTCGGCCATCATGGCCTCGACCTCGTCCATCATCTTTAATCGCTTGTAGATATCCTCGGCCTTCACACCAATGCTCTCTCCGATCAACTCCATGACGTTAATGATCTCGAACGTGACGGTCTTCTCGTAATGGCAAAGCTCGCGATGGCACGCATGATATATCGTTGCGAGCGTCGTCACGCCTGCGTCCGCAGCAGCTCTAAATTCCTTCTCACGAAGCTCATCTTTGAACAGAGGCGTCACGGTGAGATAATTTGACATCAGACCGGCTCGCTGAACGTCGAGTTCAACAAACTCGAGCTCTGGTATTTCCGTCAGAATCCTCTTTACTGCTCGGATAACGTGGGGTTCACCAGGCCGCTCATTGAGCGCAACCCGCTTACGAACCGGATGGATAAAGAGTTTCTTGAGTTGATCGATGTGGCGCTCAAGAAATAGGAAGAATGGCGTTAAAGCGAAGTCACCCTCACCGGTCATTCGCTTTCGGTTGGGAATGATCACGTCTTGGAACTGCGTCTGACAGCTTGGGCACCACGACAGCTTTTCACCCGCACCGATCGCTTCAATTTGGTTCAGCGTGCTTAGCCCCGCCCGTCCCGAAGTCTCCGCATCGCCGGCGTGAAATTGGAAGAGGCCGCAGCAAGCAGACGGGCCGCCCACGACCTCGTAAGTAAGGCCCATTGCCCGGATAACTTCGAGACAAAGAATAAGAATGTGAGGGGTCTTGTGAATATTGCAGCCCGTGTACAAAGACACATCGGGCGGAGCTTCTAATTTCTTTCGTCCAGGCGTGGATTGCAGTTCATCGATCAAGCTGGCGTCGAGTTGCATCCTTGAGACAACCCGCACCGCCTTTGCCATGGCGCGGAACGACTTCATTGCGTTGTTCTTTACAGACTCGCCTTCGCGACGGCGGGTCGACGCGAATTGAGCCAAGCGCACCATCGTCCGAGGGTTGACGCCATAGTCGCAAGCTTCAATGCAATTGCCGCTACTCGAACAGACCGAGGCCCATGTTTCGGCCTCGGCATTACCCTCTTTGCCGCGAAGAATGTCTACAAGCCCAGACAGAACAAATGACGGCTCAGCACCGTGGATGCCCGCAGGGACAGTCATGGGGCAAGCCTGAAAGCACTTCCCGCATTGAGTGCAGGCGGAAGCGATCTCCTCCATGCGAGCATCAAGTGCCTCTGCGAAATCCATGGTGCAAGCCTCAAATCACACTGCGATTTAAGTGGCAGCTACGTGAGCTATTGAAGCAATTTCAACCAACAGATCATCCCGCACCAGCTTCGCGGCAATACAGTAGCGCGCGGGTGGATTCTTCCCGAAATACTCCCGATAAATCTCGTTGACCGCAGCATAGTCTGCCATATCTTTGACAATGACGGTGTTGAACGCCACGTCGCTCAAGCTTACGCCGCCTGCGTGAAGGATTTTTTCGATAGTTTGAATTACGTGCCTCGTCTGCGCACGAGCATCGCCGACACCAACTGTCTTGCCGGCCTCATCGAGCGCCAGGACGCCCGAGACATAGACCGTGTTACCTGCCTTTGTTCCGGACGAATAAGGAGCGATTGGCGCTGGAAGGCCCGGCGGGTTTAGCAACTCGATAGACATAGTGTTTCTCCAAGGCTGTGTTTCGATGTTTCATTCGAAGTACGAGAAGAGCTAGGCGGTCGGCATTGCATTCAGAGAGCATTTCCTTGCGAGATTTGACTCAATGACGACTGCAAAATCCTATGGAGGCGCGATCGCTCAGCTTCCCTGAGGGGAGCTCGCATCTCGCAGTTCGCCACCTGTGCGGGCGCCTTCCATTCCGAGCGACATCGTTTCGACAGTCATGGAATGCTTCCCCGCGCTATTTTTAACGTGCTGCAGAATTGGCATATAATTTGACTGGACACATGGACCAATCCGGGAAAAACATTGGCTTAGGAGGACTACGGGCATGCTTCAGATCACACTGCGGGAAGGCCGCGGCGAGCTGCCCGTCCACCGGCAGATCGCAGATCAAATCCAATTTCAGATTGAGAAGG
The DNA here is from genome assembly GCF_001006325.2 of Afipia massiliensis. Classification (NCBI taxonomy): domain Bacteria; kingdom Pseudomonadati; phylum Pseudomonadota; class Alphaproteobacteria; order Hyphomicrobiales; family Nitrobacteraceae; genus Afipia; species Afipia massiliensis. Next base: position 1,095,254 of record NZ_LBIA02000001.1, read on the forward strand.
GGGAGGTTGAGCAAGGTGCCCTACTTCCTTCATCCCGTAACCTTGCCCGCGAGCTGGGTATTGCTCGGGGTACGGTGGTCCTCGCTTATGAAGAATTGTGCGCGACAGGTTTGTGCGAAAGCCGCGTCGGCCGAGGAACCGTCGTTAAGCGCTGCAGCAAACGCGAACGGATCCCTGTCACAACGCGTGCGATAGGCTCGCCGGCACATCGACAGCTAAACACGCCCGACGAGCCCGTAGATATCGATCCACGTGAGCTCTCGTTACTTCCTAGTATCGCCGATACCGAGCATCTCCCCATCACAGCATTGCGACGCGGTTTCGATAGGTTGCTTCGCCGCCCTGCACATTTGAAGTCGTTCTCTGAGAGTGCAGGCGACCCAATGCTGCGACGCCTTATATGCGAGCATGTTTTGCCGGAACGCGGAATTGAAGCACACCCTGGCGAAGTGCTCGTCGTACCGGGCACTCAATATGGCGCCGTGTTGATCGCTCTGACATTGTCGCGTAGTCGAAAATACCTGCACTTTGGGACACCGGGGTATCTCGACATCGCGCGCAACTTCGCTCGTTTTGGATTCAAGTTAAAAGAGCACCCTGTCGACACGGAAGGGATCGCGCTCACTGCGGGTGATCTTGGTAAAGACGATGTGCTTTACATCATGCCAGAGCATCACTTCCCGCAATGTGTAACGTTAAGTGACGCGCGCCGTACGGAAATAACCCGAGCAATCCAACAAAGCGACCTCGTCGTCTTAGAAGACGACTACGATAGCGAGTACTACTACGATCGCCGCCCTCGGCCCGCTATGAAGGCTAATGATACGTCCGCAAACGTGATATACCTCGGAACCTTCTCGAAGGTTCTCTTCAATAACCTACGCCTCGGTTACATCGTCGCGGAAGCTTCTCTAATCCGGGAGCTAGCCACACTGCATTGGAGTCTGTCTCGCGGCACGAGTGGCGTCCTACAACGCTGGGTCGCTGAACTCATTGCCGATGGCACCATCACAAGTCACACTCAACGAATGCGAACCGTGTACCGACGCAAGCGAGATCGAATCACCACACTCCTCCGTCGAGAGTTTCCCGATTGGCGTTTCAATCCACCGGTAGGCGGCTTGCAGTTCTTCTTAGATTTGGGCAGCCCACAGCGCGCTAGCGATGTGATAGCGATCTGCAGGTCGCAACGGCTTCGTCTCGCTCTCCCGTCCAATTACGTGGTGAACAGTGACAACGACCAGCAATTCTTAGTTTTGGGGTTTGGATCATTACCGCTTCAGGAGATTGAAAGCGCTTTGTTGCAGGTGAAACACGCTCTTGCGGGCTAAGTCTCACCACCATCGCACTTGCAGAAACAAATCGACAAGGTAATACGCGGTCTTCAACACGACAGTCGTTGAGACTACAGCGAACGTTTGAAGAAATGGGCGATTTCACCGACGATGCCGCGGCGGAAGGTCAGCACGCAGATCACGAAGATCGCCCCCTGAATCACCGTGACCCACTGCCCGAAGCCAGCCAGATACTGCTGCATGGCGATGATGACGAAAGCGCCGACGACGGGTCCGAACACCGTGCCGAGGCCTCCGACCAGCGTCATCAGCACGACTTCGCCGGACATGGTCCAGTGCACGTCGGTCAGCGAGGCATTCTGCGCCACGAACACCTTCACCGCCCCGGCCAGACCGGCCAGCGTACCGGACAGGATATACGCCAGCAGCTTGTACTGGTCGGTCTTGTAGCCGAGCGAGATCGCGCGCTGCTCGTTTTCGCGGATCGATTTGAGCACTTCGCCGAACGGCGAGTTGATGGCGCGGTAGATCAGCAGGAACCCGAGCAGGAAGATCGCCAGCACGACGTAATAAAGTGTGGTGGGCTTCGACAGGTCGAACACGCCGAACATCATGCCCTGCGGAATGCCCTGGATGCCGTCTTCACCGTGGGTGAACGGGGTCTGCAGGTAGATGAAGAACAGCAACTGCGACAGCGCCAGGGTGATCATCGCAAAGTAGATGCCCTGGCGGCGGATCGCGATCAGGCCGGTGATCACGCTCAGCGCAGCGGAGGCCGCGACGCCCAGGATAATGCCAATCTCGGGCGAGACGCCCCAGACCTTCAAGGCATGCGCCGTGACATAGCCCGCGGTGCCGAGGAACATGGCGTGCCCGAACGACAGCAGGCCGCTATAGCCGATCAGCAGGTTGAACGCGCAGGCGAACAGCGCAAAGCACAGCGCCTGCATCACGAAATAGGGATAGATCCCGGTCAGCGGCACGATGGCCAAAAGGACGGTCATGACCGCGAACGCGATCATCTCGTCGGCGGTGCGGCCCTTCACGGGAACGGCGTTGTCAGTAATCGTGGTCATGTCAGTTCGCCCGCCCCGTCAGTCCTGTCGGCTTTACGAGGAGCACCAGCACCATCAGCACAAAGACCACGGTATTGGACGCCTCGGGATAAAAGTACTTGGTCAGGCCCTCGATCACGCCGAGCGCGAAGCCGGTGATGATCGAGCCCATGATCGAGCCCATGCCGCCGATCACAACCACCGCGAACACCACGATGATCAGATCCGCGCCCATCAGCGGCCGCACCTGATTGATCGGAGCCGAGAGGACGCCGGCCAGCGCCGCCAGACCGACGCCAAGACCGTAGGTCAGCGTGATCATGCGCGGCACGTTGATGCCGAAGGCGCGCACCAGCGTCGGATTTTCGGTGGCGGCGCGCAGGTTGGCGCCGAGGCGCGTACGCTCGATCAGGTACCAGGTAGCGATACAGATTATGAGCGAGAAGATGACGACCCAGCCGCGATAGATCGGCAGGAACATGAAGCCGACATCGACGCCGCCCTTGAGAATGTCAGGAATGGCATAAGGCAATCCGGACGACCCGAAGTAGTTCTGGAACACGCCCTGAATGATCAGCGCCAGACCGAATGTCAGCAGCAACCCGTAGAGATGGTCGAGACCGGTCAGCCACTGCAGCATCGTGCGCTCGAGCAGGATGCCGAAGCCGCCGACGATCACCGGCGCCAGGATCAGCGCCCACCAGTAGTTGATACCGGCAAGGTTCAGCAGGAAGTAGGCAACGAACGCGCCCATCATGTAGAGCGCGCCGTGCGCAAAATTGATGATGTTGAGCATCCCGAAAATCACGGCCAGCCCGAGGCTCAGCAGCGCGTAAAACGAGCCGTTGATCAATCCAACCAATAGCTGGGCGTAGAGAGCTTGATACACGTCAATTCACCGTCGTCATTTTGAACCGGATACGAATGTGCGGAACGGCAATTCCTACTTACACACCGAGATAGGTGTGGAGTTTCTCCATGTTGGCCTGGAGTTCCGAGTTTGCGAATGTGTCGATGATCTTGCCGTGCTCGACGATGTAGAAGCGGTCGGCAACGGTCGAGGCGAAGCGGAAGTTCTGCTCGACCAGCAGGATGGTGAAGCCTTCGGCCTTCAGCCGCGCGATCATCTTGCCGATCTGCTGGATGATGACCGGCGCCAGACCTTCGGTCGGCTCGTCCAGCATCAGGAAGCGCGCGCCGGTGCGCAGGATGCGGGCAATCGCCAGCATCTGCTGCTCGCCGCCGGACAGTTTGGTGCCCTGGCTGCCGAGGCGTTCCTTGAGATTGGGAAACAGCTCGAAGATCTGATCGAGCGTCATGCCGCCGCTGCGGATGATCGGCGGCAGCAGCAGGTTTTCCTTGACGTCGAGGCTGGCGAAAATTCCGCGCTCTTCCGGGCAGAACGCGACGCCGAGGCGCGCAATCTTCTCTGCCGGCAGCCGGATGATCTCGCTGCCTTCAAACGCCACCGAACCGGTGCGCTTGTTGATGATGCCCATGATCGACTTGAGCGTCGAGGTTTTGCCCGCGCCGTTGCGGCCGAGCAGCGTCACCACCTCGCCCGGACGAACCTCGAAGTTCATGCCATGAAGGATGTGGGATTCGCCGTACCACGCTTCGAGATTCTTGACCGAGAGGACCGGCGAGCCAGCAACATTACTCATGGCCTGCTCCCAGATAGGCTTCTTTCACCCGCGGATCCTTGGTGAGCGTCGCGTAGTTGCCTTCCGCAAGCACCTTGCCGCGCGTGAGCACGGTAATGGTGTCGGACAGGTGGGCGACGACGTTGAGATTATGCTCAACCATCAGGATCGTGTACTTCTGCGAAATGCGCTTGATCAGCGCGGCAACCTTGTCGATGTCCTCGTGGCCCATGCCGGCCATCGGCTCGTCGAGCAGCAGCATCTCCGGATCGAGCGCCAGCGTGGTGGCGATTTCCAGCGCGCGCTTGCGGCCGTAAGGCATTTCCACCGCGGGCGTTTTGGCGAAGTCGCTCAGGCCGACGTCTTCAAGCAGTTCCTCCGCGCGTCCATTGAAACGATCGAGAACCGACTTCGATCGCCAGAAATCGAATGAACTGCCGTGCTGGCGCTGCAACGCCACCCGCACGTTCTCCAGCGCGGTGAGATGCGGAAACACCGCCGAAATCTGGAACGACCGCACCAGCCCAAGCCGCGCCACATCGGCGGGTGCCATCGCGGTGATGTCCTGCCCCTTGTAGAGAATCTGCCCGCGGGTCGGCTTCAGGAATTTGGTCAGCAGGTTGAAACACGTCGTCTTGCCGGCCCCGTTCGGGCCGATCAGCGCATGAATTGTCCCACGGCGAACCTTCAGATTGACGTCCTGAACGGCTGCAAATCCTGAAAACTCTTTAGTCAGGCCTCGGACATCTAGGATATGATCCTCTGACATCTATGCGCTCAATGCCGTGGATCGAAACTTGCGATTGCGACGAGACCTACTGCATCCGCAATCAGATTTAGAATTAACGCCTCGCCGCAGCAACATAGTACTCACTTTCCGAAATTCCTCGAAGCGGACGCAACTTCTAGCTACCGGATCATTCCACTTCAAAACTGGGCTGCAATCGCAGAAGCGAACTTCTCAACCACTCAAACGCCGGCGGAAGTTCCGCCAGGCGCTTGAGCGATCTTAACAACTGACCAATTTGATTGCTGCGACGATGAAAGGTCTAATCGACGACCTCCGCTACTGAAGTTTGCAAAGACTCTCTTCGATAGGAAGGGCCGCGTCATTACCGGATACGGTTCCAACCTTCTTGTGGTAATCCCAAGCTTTGCTCGATTCCGCGGGCTTCTTGATCTGGAACAAGTACGTGTCGTGGATAACCCGCCCATCCTTGCGAATGGAGCTGTCTCCAAACAAGCTGTCCGACCAAGACCCTTGCTTCATCTGCTTGATCGCAGCTTTACCATCCTTCGGGTCTTTACGCTCTGATACGAGCTTGTCGAGACTCGCAAGATATCGGGCGACCGCACTGTATGCTCCGGCCTGAACAAAATTCGGCATACGCTTCATTCGCGCGAAATAACGGGACGCAAACTCACGGGTTTTATCGTTCAGATCCCAATAGAATGGCTCTGTGATGATGAGGTCTTGCGCAACTGGCAAGCCTAACGCGTTTATAGTATTAATCGGCGCCAAGAACGCCACTACGCGTTTTCCGCCTCGGGTGATCTGGAATTCATTAACCTGCTTGATCGCAGTAACGACATCACTTCCAGCATTGGCGAGAGCGATCACGTCGGCGTCAGAAGAGCCCGCCGCAAGTAAAAATGAAGAGAAATCCGCAACTCCAAGTGGATGTCGCGCCGAGCCCACGACTTTGCCACCATTTTTCTCGATAAGAGAAGTAGCGATGCGTTGTAAGTCACGTCCGAAAGCGTAGTCGGCCGAGACGAAGAACCACTTCTTGGGACCGTCAGCCCTGGCTCCGAGGCTTATCGCCGACGCCAACATAAAGTTGTCGTACCACTGCACCGTGTTCGGCGAACACATCTCTCCAGTCAGCTGGCTCGTCGCAGGAGCCGTCGCGAGAAACACTTTGTTCTTCTGCTGGGTAATCTCGGAAACCGCAATTGCAACGGACGAATTTGCAACATCGACGATCGCATCTACCCCGCCAATATCGTACCATTCACGCGCTATGTTAGACCCGATATCCGGCTTATTTTGATAATCCGCAACGATGGTTGAGACCGCGATCTTCCCACCTGCGGCCTTGTAGTCTTCTATCGCTAGCTCCGTGGCGGTGACGGATCCTAGCCCACTTGCGTCAGAGAATACACTTTGTAGATCCGTGAGAACTCCGATCTTGATAGCAGGCGATTGAGCGAAAGCCCCGGTCCAGCACAATGCCGAACCAAGAATTACAGAGATCAAGCGAAGAATATTCCACATGGGACGCTCCGTTCTATGATGACAATTGCCGGCAATTACTTAAAGCGCGTCTGACGCCAGCGAAGGGCGTCTTTCATCCCGTCCGACACGATCCGGTCCAGGAATTCATGCTTCTCTGAGGTACCTTCCGCCTCGATCTGCACATCAAGCTCGACGGCTGCGTGGATCGCTCGCTCAATACCCATAGTTTTATAGGCTTCATTGATGGCGGCCTTCGTGAGCCGCATTAGCGTCGGATCCATTTGCGCCAAGCGATGCGCCTTCGATGCAGCGTCTGTTAACAGGCGATCCGGCGACGTCACTTGCCCGACAATCCCCATTCGAAGCGCGTCTTCCGCTGTAATCGTATCTTCGCCAAGCAGGATAATGCGCTTTGCAATTTTGGGCGGAACATACCAGGGCAGCAACATTGCTACGATACCAGCCCCAAACTGAAGTTCAGGTTCGCCGAACGTAGCATTCTCGCTCGCAATGCTAAGATCGCAAGCGAGAGCTAACTCGAACGCGCCCGCCATGCACGGACCATTAACTGCGGCGATGGTCGGCTTTGAAAGATGCCAGAATCGCAGGATCACCCGCGAGTAGAGGCCCAACATCTCCCTCCAGACATCGGCACCTTTGGGCCGACGTTCGGCCTGCTCCTTCAGATCGAACCCAGCACTAAATGCAGCGCCAGCCCCTGTGACGATCAAAGCTCTTACATCGTTATCGGCTTCTACCCCGTCCAATGCGCGATCAAGTTCTTCGACCAACTGCCTGTTCATTGCGTTGGCGCGCGCTGGTCTATTCAACGTGAGCGTTGCAACGCCGTTTCGTTTCGAGAGAATGATCGAGGTGTAGCTGTCGCTGGTCATCGGCGTCCCTGACGTTCTTCAGTTCCAAAGAACTCGAACGATCGTCCACAAAGAGACCCCGAATCTCAATAATAATCGCGGAAAGACCCCTTGCGTATTTGCCGGAAGCCGAAATCCCCCGTCCATGTCATTCTGAGCGGTATCCGCTGACTGCGAGCAAGGAGAACACTATGCGCGGTCTGATGACCGAACGACCTCTGCTTATCATCGACATCCTGCGACATGCAGCTAACGTTCATCGCGATGCCGAGGTGATTTCTGTTACCGGTAACGATGCTCCGGAAAGGAGAAGCTATGCAGAGGTATTGCAGCGGACGTCAAAGCTAGCGAACGCACTCATAAAATTGGGTATGTCGACTGACTCAGTGGTTGGTACTCTTGCTTGGAACAACTTCAAGCACCTTGAAATCTACTATGCGACCGCAGGGATCGGAGCAGTATGCCACACGATCAACCCGCGCCTCTCGGCTACACAAGTCGAAGATCTAATCAAACATGCGTCGGACGATCTCCTGTTTGTCGAAGGGGATCTTTTCGATAGCATCTCTCATCTTGTGACGAAGCCTGGATTCCCGAGGGTCGTCATCCTCGGGGAAGCCGATGCGGACCTTCCACCACACACAATCAGTTATGAGCAGATTGTTGAACAGGAAACCGACAACGTCGCGTGGCCGATACTGGACGAGCGGACAGCATCCTCACTTTGCTACACGAGTGGTACGACGGGAAACCCTAAGGGTATCCTCTACTCGCACCGCTCTAGCGTGCTCCATGCGATGTCCGTCTGCCGGACCGATACTTGGGCTATATCAGGCGATGACGTCATATGTCTGTTCGCGCCAATGTTTCACGTCAACGGATGGGGAATTCCCCACGCAGCCCCCATCTGCGGCGCCGATCTGGTACTGCCAGGGCCACATCTATCTCCACAAGAGATCTATCGAATTATTGAGGATAACCACGTCACATTTGCACTCGCAGTGCCTACGCTCTGGCATGGCCTTCTCAATTATTTAGGCCAAACAGGACAGAGACTTTCCAGACTCAGGCGAATTCTCGTCTCCGGCTCACCGCTACCACCCGATATGTTGTCACGCTTTGAAGCAAATCATGGCGTGGATGTCCTACAGGCTTGGGGCATGACAGAATCCAGCCCCATGGGAATGGTTAGTCGATTAAGTCGTCGGATGAAGAAACGTCCTATCGAGGAACAGCACGCGTTACGTCTTCAGCAGGGCAGACCAGTTTTCGGCATCGAAGCAAAATTGAACAACGTAGACGGCATGACCACGCCATCTGACCAAACGATCGGTGAATGCGCGATCCGCGGTCATTGGGTCGCCTCCTCTTATTTTAAAGGTGACGCTTCAGCCTCGGAAGCCTTTCTTGACGATGGATGGTTCGAGACGGGCGATGTGGCAACGATTGATAGCGATGGATTCTTTCGAATCGTCGACCGGCGCAAGGATGCAATTAAATCGGGCGGTGAATGGATCAGCTCAATCGAGATGGAGACCGCCGCCCGTCAGGATAGCCAGATTATCGACGCTGCAGCGGTGGCGATCCCAGACGAAAAATGGGGTGAACGGCCGGCGCTAGTAATTTCCGTTCGAGACGAGCACACGTTCGATCGGGAACAACTTCTAAACGCCTTACGAGTTCGTCTTCAGAAATGGGCTTTGCCAGATCATATTCTCATCTTGCCAATGCTTCCGCGATCCACCGCTGGCAAACTTCTAAAGAACGAAATTCGCGAGAAAGTGCGGACAATGCTGGCAACATCCGACCAAACTATTAGATAACGGCGCCCTTGACGGCATTTGGATCAGTTGATCAAATTATCTCGGATGAGATACTCAATGTTCAATTGGGCCGACATACGCTTTTTTCTCGAGGTTGCAAGGCAGCAGCACCTCTCAGCAGCCGCCGCGAGGTTGCGTGTTGACATTTCAACGGTGAGCCGACGGGTCGCCGAGCTTGAGCGGTCACTAAAATGTAAATTATTCGAACGATCAGCGGATGGCTTCTCGCTTTCGGACGAGGGTCAACGGCTACTAGCGTACGCCGAGAAAATGGAAGCTGCAGCTACTGAAATCTCATCTGAAGTCGCAGGAGGTTCGAGCAAAGAGAGCGGAGTTGTGAGAGTTGCCACGATGGAGGCGCTAGCCGCGCTGGTGGTAGCTCCAGAATGGTCGATATTCCGCGAACTTCAACCCGACATAGCACTCGAGCTTTTAGTGGTTTCTCAGCCGACAAACCTCGGTCGACGAGAAGCGGATATATCCCTCACGATGATCCAGCTGAGCGCCGCACGACTGATTTCGCAGCGCGTTGGCCGGTTCAAGGTGAACCTCTATGGCTCTCCTGAGTATCTACGGCGCAACGGTACACCTCAATCTATCGATGAACTATCCAAGCATGTCTTTATTGACTATCTGGACGCTTTCGTCGCCGTCTCTGAAGTGAAGTGGCTTCGCGAACTCGCCCCGGATGCTAGGATTGTCGTTCAGAGCACAAGTCTCATTGCTCAACAGCAAGCCGCTATCGCAGGGGCAGGCCTAGTCGCACTTCCCACTTACGCAGCAATCCCCAAAATTTCTTTGCAGAAAATCTTGCCAGACCACTCTATCTGGCGGGATTTATGGATGACCGTTCACGCCGACAACGAGTATCTGTCCAGAATTAGAGCTACCACGCAGTTTCTTCGCTCAAGATTGCCGCTATTTCTGGATTCCTGACTGCTTGCTGATCGCTAGAGAAAATCTTGAATCAGCGAGTTGTGCTAAACTAGAAACATGACTTCACGGTAGCGCATGCATTGCATGCTTACTATTTGTTGACGTCGACTACCACGCGCCCTCGTAACTCTCCGGCCATTAATTTTTCTGCGTAGATTGGCACACTGCTTAAACCGATAGTCGCGGCCATCGGTTCGAGCATGGTCTCTGGTAGAAGCGATGCAAGACGGTCCCAAGCCAAAACCCGCTCGGCCTTCGGTCGCGTTACGCTATTGATGCCGTATAGAGTTACGCCACGAAGGATAAAGGGAGCAACTGAGGCTGGGAAATCTAATCCCTGGGCCATCCCGCATGCTGCGACTGCACCGTCCGACTTAACTCCTGCGCAGATATTCGCGAGCGTGTGACTTCCGACAGAATCGATAGCCGCGCTCCATCTTTCCTTCTGAAGCGGCTTGCCTGGCTTTGAGATTGAATTTCGGTCTAGGATCTCCGACGCACCAATATTCTCGAGATGACGAGACTCCTGCGTACGCCCGGTTGCTGCGACTACTTTATATCCCAACTTGCTAAGAAGCATGATCGCCACACTACCGACGCCGCCATTTGCTCCGGTTACTAGAACGTCTCCATCACCGGGGGAGATCCCATGCTTTTCAAGCGCACTGACACACAGCATAGCTGTATAGCCTGCTGTGCCCAACATCATCGCGCATCGTGCAGACATTTTTGGTGGAAGCGGGATAAGCCAATCACCCTTCACCCTGGCCTTTTGTGCCAACCCACCCCAGTGGCTCTCACCGACACCCCACCCGTTCAGGATCACTTTGTCGCCCGTCCTAAAGTCTGGGTGCTCGCTCCCGCGGACAACCCCTACAAAGTCAATACCGGGCACCATTGGGAATGAGCGGGCGATGGGACCTTTGCCGGTTATGGCGAGTCCATCCTTATAGTTTAGAGTGCTGTACACAACGTCGACCGTGACGTCCCCCGCAGGCAGTCGATCCTCTGCAAGCTCCGTCAGAGCCGCGCGGTATCCTTGGTCATCGTTCTCAATCAAAACTGCTTTGAACAAGTTTTCCTCCAGCGATTATTCGACTGAGCACGCGTCTTCCAAACTTCGGAGAATTCCAGACTGACTTCGTACTTCAGTTCGATGCGATCCGATGACCGCGTCAACGGCATCTTCCAGCACATCTCATCGACTGCTCAATAGGGATTTCAAAAAGGGCTCTTGCGCAAATCCCAACCGCCATGAGCGGCGTTTCACCGCCTCAGCGCTCATGTGGCGCGGGGCGCGGATGTGGTGATCGGCCAGAATTTGTTTCATCGGCCCGAGCGTCACAATAGCTAATTGCACCACAGGTGACAGGGCGATCGTTCGAGCGACGCGGTACAGCAACTTGCGACACCAACCGCTGGCGCTGAATTGCGAGAATCTATAGAAGTGGTCGCGCGCAGGATTAATTGCGATAGCGATCCCTATACCCATACGAACTTTTTGGTGTCCCATGTCTAAGAAGCCGCGAAGCGAAAAGTATAAAATCAACGGCCAAAAGAAGTTTCCGAAAGTCCCGCCGGTCGAAGCCAGTGACGGGTACACCGGCACAGAGGACTTGATGGAAGCCATCGCCATCTTTAATTCTAAGAACAATGCTTTGGCGGCATGGGACGCGCTCCGAATCTGCATTGAACACAATCGACCGCTGCCCGATGGGATCTCAGATTTCTTCAAGGAGATTGCAGCCGCGTTACTAGGGTGGGCTAACGAGAAGCCAAAGGATGCGAGATCACTCATACCGAATCTGATACTCGGCATTCGGTACCAGGATGGTGGCGACTCGATATTCGACAACTACCGCTTAACGCTTCGGGACCGCGCGTTGCTCAAGAGGCTGGACGCCGAAATGATCCAACGCCTGGACCGACCAAATCCCGAGACAATGACTGCCATCTACGATCGAATTTCACGTGAGACCAACATTTCAGCCGCAGAGCTGAAACGGCTCTTCGAGGAAACAGATAGAGAAGACGGGGATTTCAGTATTCGAGCGTTGAAGAAGGCGGTGAAAGATTTTCGATCTCAATCTTCAGGACAAATGCCGGTCGAACTCGGGCGCAATGATGCTCAGAGCCAGGCGAGCGCCGCTAAAACTCATTTTGAAAAACCTAATTTGAAGGAATCTCCGACTGATTTTGAAGGATTTCTGCTGAACATAAAAAAGTCGTGACGGCTATCTATTTGTTTTTATTTGATCTTTTTATTGAATAGTCCGGATTCCACAAAAGCAGTCACTTTTTGACCTCGGCCACCACCCCTGCCACCCACGCAACATCTGTTTCGGATCGTTGGATAGACCAAGCTTGAGGTTGGCCATTTCTTCGGCAAGCCGTTTAACAGCGAGCTTGTCATCGCTCTGGAATTTCGCACGAATAGCCTCACGAAGCCGCGCTCGGCGCTCAGTCTCCTTCTTGCGCGATGTATGCTCGTTCAGTTCCCAACCTATATCGATGTGCGCCCATGCGCGGTCGTTAAGGGCCGAAAGGAAGTCGACAAAATCCGCGGCTGCGTATCTTTTTCTGTTGGGACCTAACGTATGTGATGAACCGCGCGCCTGCTGGCAGAGGATCTGTCCCTGCTCCTTACGCAATCGCCTTGGAATGTTCAGAAGGTCAACAAGCGGCACTAAGTCTCCATCTCGCCCTCGCGCGGTGACCTGAGGATCCAGACTTCGACTAAGGATCCGGATCGAATACCAATGGAACCGAAGGCGCGCTGCGGCGCTTCCGCTCAGTCGATACGAGTACGAGAATCCAATTCCATCAAGAAGGTCTCTGCGCGAGGAGAAGAAACGCTCATTCATCCACGTGATTACATCTTGCGCCAGCAGATCGGGCACCGCGATCAGCAGGCGCGTGACCAGCCTGCCCTCACCATCAGCCTCGTGGCGATATATCCAATGATACTTTCCCTTGGATGCCTCCGGCCATCGGTCCGCGAGGCGCATCCCGATCTGATGCGTCAGGTCAGAGACCATTTGAGAGCCCTGAACGTGATCTCGTTCGCTCGTTCCCGTATGATATATCGACAGTCGGACATTGAAGAGCGCCCCATACTGCTGCGGCAAGAAGCTTCCAGCGTCCCATATAGCCTTTACGGAACGCCACATCGCATAGGAGACCGTTCGAGCTGGCGGCTGAGCAACGCGTAGCCGCGCTTCCAACGTCGGCTTGGGCAATATTCTACCGCGGGAAATTTGAGGTGCCGACAACATGTCATGCACGGAACTGACAATCATCATCAGTTGGTGCGCCGTTTCGGATCCACTCGGACTAAATTGACCGATGACGTCTTGCCAGATCTGATTCTTTTCTATGTCCAATCGATCCTGCGCAGCCTCTACAAACCTAGAAAAATCCTCCATCAGTCCAGGCCGGAACCCGCGCATAATCGCGTCCGGGCGATCTATCCGCCTCACAATATTAAAGTACACGAATGTCATGAACTGATGGATCAGACGGCACTTGTCGCTGGGCAGTAACCGCCAACCGTCGATGATATTGATTTGCCTTTGCAGGTCTCCTTCAACCAGTGCCTGGCTATATGCAGTCAAAGCGTCTGCAACATCGAGCCGCAATTCGTGACGAACATTTTCTTCACTAATCCGGCCCAAGGACCGAACGGCCTCAATGATCCGCAACATCTTTCGAGGGCTGCCCTCCGTTGCGGCATGGATTAACAACAACGCTTCAGGATCGCTTTCTAAACTCTCAGAGTCGCAGATGGTCTTGAGGTAACCAGTTGCGATCTCCGGGGTTAAGGGGTGCACCTGGATTTCGACGAGCCGCTGGAGAATCGGATCTGGAATCTTCTTTGGCTTGTTGGTCAAAAGAATAAAAGTGGACCAGCGCGGTGGAGCCTCGAGAACACTCAGCAAAGCCTCAAAAGCGCGCGTTGAGAGATCATGAACCTCATCTAGCAACGCGACCCGAAGCTTCGCTTCCCATGGAGCCATTTTTGCCTTTTGAATGAGACCCAGCACGTCATCAACGGTGCTGGTCTCGCCGACGGGAAAATAAGTGTAGTCGGTCGCAGTTTTCGACACGAACGAATTGCAGTTCGTGCAGCTGCCGCAAGCTTCAACTCCTGAAGCCTGCGCGCACAGCAGCGCCTTCGCATATATCAGTCCGAGCGTGTTCTTTCCCGAACCAGCGGCACCCGAAATCAGAACCGGCTGCGGTCGTGGGGACCCCAACTGAACTCTTAGCTTCTTTATCGCTTGCTCTTGCCCAACGACGGCGGCGAAGCCATGAGGACGATATTTCTCTGCAAGGTCAGTCATTGGAATTCCGCAGGCTTTTCCTCGCGGCTTACATCTCCGCTTTTCAAAAAGCTAGGGGCCAAGCCTCTGACCCTTGGCGCGTTGTGAACAGCCTGGCGACCCCTCACATTCAGATTGCTCACCCACTATGGAATGACCCATGCCTCATATGTCCCTGCTTGACGGCCCAAATGCCGAAGATCTCGCATCCCAGATCCCCCTGCCCCTCTGGGAAAAATTTGACCCGAATCTCTCCCAGAACGGCGTCTTCGAATTTGAGCTTGATTCGAAGGCACTCGCAAACGCGCTGAATATGCTGATCTTGCCGAGCCGATTGGCCGGCGAACTGCACTTTGAGATCTGCAATGAGCAGCTCACAGTGCGGGCGTCCACGAAAGACGCTACTTTCTGGGCGAAAGGCGCCGTCCCTCTTCTTGCCTGCGCCAACACCCATACGCTGCCAGTGTCCTTCGGCTGCGATCAGTCGATGCTGACTCGTATTAGCAACCTGTGTGAGGGCCCCCTCAAATTCCGGCTCGATTCCGATCAAGAGCGGCTTCATTGGCAGAACCTCGACTATTTCTCCAGCTGCAAGGCCACACTCGTTCCCTGCAAGCCGGAAACGCCTGCCCCCGCGACGACTTCGGTCGTTCGCGTTCAGGCAAAGGTGCTGAAAAAGGCCATCTCGCACGCGGCAACGCTGGCGCAAGCCAAGAAATCGGATGCCTCGTGCTTCCACGGCATCCGCGTTGCAAATGGCGCCGCAATGGGTGGCTATTTCGGCGGCGCATCGCAATTCAGTTCCTCCGAACTGCCTCCGACATTTAACGCGGTTGTGCCCCATCGCGACATTAAGAACGCGATCTCGTTCCTCAATCAAATCCCCGGCTTGGCGGATCTGTCAGTCACCGATAGCAATGTTCATGTCACGTGCGAAAAGAGCGGCTTTGAAGGAAGTTGGTCGACGAATGGCGCCAATATGCCGCTGGAGCTTTCTTCGACATTCCAGGAGGACCTGAAGGTCCGGCTCTCGGTCGTCGCCGAACAGCTCCAGCTCCGCCTGTATTTGTTCGCGGCGTTCCTTACTCATTTCAAACTTAGCCTTCAGCTCACTGATGCTGAGAGCGCCGAGGCAACGATTACGGGGATGTTCAGCGGATATCCCTGGAAATTGAAGTTCTCGACGCTGATCCAAAGCTGGGACGAGCAGATCGTCAAATCGATTGAGGACCTGCAATTTAATATGAAGGACTTCGCTAAAGCCATGTTTGCGCTCAACGGACCTGTGATTGAATTCGGGCTCACCGACCGTAAGCTGTTCATTTCATCGACCGGCAACAATGGCAGCATCCGCAAGACCGTTATTCAGGGCTCTCTCCCGTAAGGGTCACCGCCCCCGAGGACCGGTAATCAAGACTAACTAGGCGGGATTGCCGATCCTGCCGTCACGCCCCTTTATCAAAGTTCACGTCGCAGTTCAGCGATCCGTATGTCCGCTGGGCCCGCGCTTAACGATATGATTTGCAGGTTCATACCGGCCTGCTCCCTGAGGCGGAACCGCCTCCTTTGAGGAACCAATGAACAATCCTGATACTCGCCGTCAGTCCCTCTGGACCATCGAAACCGAGCTGCTCGCACACCGACTGCGGTTGGAGCAGGCCAAAGCGGCGGTGCAGATCCTGCCAACATCAATCGAATGCCTCGCACGATCCATTCGTGCATTTGAACCGGATCCCTGCGCACCCCAGCCACGTAGACTCTTCGAGCGAGACCTGAGCGAGTCATTCGAATATCTTTCTGACACTCTGTTGTCCGCAGAGCGCCTGATCGAAAACATCGACGAGTTGCTGAAAGATGCCGACCATGTGCGAGATCAACTTCAAGAGGTCGACGACACTTCTCCATCAACAATGCAGGTCGATCCTACGAAGTCTGCCAAGATCATTCCCCTTAATCCCGACAAAAACCCTCTGCCCAACCGCTAGGGCGATCCGGCCGCTTCACTGCGACAACAAGGTCCCGCGTTGATCTCATCGCGGGACCTTGCCGTTGCGGCGAACTGGCAGCAGCCAAGCTGCTATCGCCGAATCCGCGCATGAAACGCTATGACAGATACCCCTCAAAGCGCCCGAAACAGCTGTGGAATAGCTGTCGGATCAGCGATATTCGCGTAATCCCCCTCCGATAACGCCGGATGACCTCCGATAACCGACGACAACAACCCTAACCCTAGATGATCTCCCTAACCCCGGATGACCTACCTAACCTTGGATCTCCCCAATCCTGGATCTCCCCTAACCCTGGATAACCTTCCTGACTCCTAATGTCGCCGCCACCCTCACCCCGTACTTTGCGCTTCATCACCCATACCTCCTCTGACCCCTGGCCGTTCTGAACCCAACGGATTTCGCCTTCTCGATTGTCGCGCCCTCTGCCCTACTCCGTTCGCTCAGAGTGACATCGGCCGCCGCGCCAGACCTTCGTAACGAGAATTCAACTTTTTGCTTTTGCCCTCAACATCGCCCTGACTACGCTGAATCTCCCGCGTAACTTCGCAGGAGAATTCATGACTAACACCTCAACATTTGTCTCGTTGCCTCGTGTCCCGCTCGTTTCAGAACAAATCCTGAAAGACCACAACTGTTTCTTCGAGATCGACTCGCGCTTTCGTAAAGCCGCGCGACTGCTCCAAGTTTTGTGGTTGAAGGATCGCAACATTGAACCTGGCGTTCATATTCGTGGCGAAGGTGATCAGGCGGTTGTTATGCCGCTTCACAGCAATCTTTCGCGTGATGCCGCCAATCGAGGCCAGAATTTTATGAACCAGGACATCCACGCCTTTGTGCGACGGACTCTCGTGTTAGCTGAGGAAGGCGCATGTATTGATAAGGAGCGTCTTTTTTCCAACTCGGTCTCTAGCGTTCCAGCGACCTTCAACGTATTTGCGCCGCTCGCACTCGACCTTGGACTGGCGACGTCTGTATTTAAGATTCTGTTTCCGAACTTCGTCGACAAAGTCGAAGACATCACGTTCGAGACGGCGCCTTTGGGAAGAAGGCAAGCACGTGGCCTGAATGATGGTACTGCGTTCGATGTCGCCGTCCAGGCCGTCGATTCCGACGGTCGACCTGTCAGGATCTTTTTTGAAATTAAGTTCACGGAAGAGTTCCCTTCCAACGGAGCCCGTCTACGCCCTGAATATGAGGAGGTTTCGCGGTCGTGTGGCCTCTTCATCAATCCCGATAGCTCGATACTTCGCACAAATGCAATCGAGCAGTACTGGCGGGAAATAATGCTCTCCCAACTCGTCGTCGACGAGGGGCTAACAGAAAGAGCGATTTTTGTTGCCATCGCTCCGCGCCTCAATAGGTCGATGCAAGCTGCTTTTCGCGTCTTCGAGCACGAACTGATCGACGCTGAACATCGCGACGAAGATCGCGTGTCTTTCGTAGCACTCACGCTCGAAAACCTGATCGATACTATTCGAGCTGCTGGTGCTGATGATCTCGCTCGTGATCTTTGGGCGAGATATTGTGACTTCGAACGCGTGTACCATGTTGCGCTAGGGGAATTCGCTGTGGCACCGCCACAGAAAGCCGACGAAGGCACCATTATCTCTCCTCCGCTCCGCCTTTCAACTGGGCGACATAAGGCTGCTCCGCGCGCGAAGCGAGCCTGACGATGACCGAACAATCGTTGCTTTCGGTGGCCGATCGGGTCGAGCTTTTGGTGAATGCGCTTCATCCCGATCGAGACCATCCGCCGGTGGTGAAGCTTTTCACCCCCGACGGGTCGACCACGTGGCTCATCAGCGAAAGCGATCCCGACGATCCGGATCGCCTCTTCGGTTTGTGCGATCTTGGCTTTGGTTTTCCCGAGTTGGGTTACGTCAGCCTTGCTGAGATCACCGAGCTGAGAGGCAAGTTAGGCCTGCCTGTCGAGCGAGACCAGCACTTCGTCGCGGTTAAGCCCCTTTCAGCTTACGCCGATGAAGCCCGAGCCGCCGGGCGGATTACCGCTTAACAACATCGGCGGCCATCAGGCCGCCGATCTATCCCGGCCTTGCTGATTTGCCGGTTTAGAGGTTTGTCCATGCATCAATTCCGCAATCACTATGTTTTATCGTTGCAGTTGCGAATGGAGCGATACCTGGACCGCCGTCTGCGACGATGACTGCCCCGAATGCGGGGCGCGACATGTGTCGCCCGATGACAGCGAGGACGCCGGTCAGGAATCGGCGCAGCACAAGCCTGATTAACGTTCCGCAAGTTCTCAAGTCACTCGCCGAATTTGGCATGAAACGGTGAGGTCACTTATGGATGAAATAAGACGTGTGGTTGTCTATTTCAGGACCCGGCCGCTCGAGCCAAGCTTTTCAGATCAGGCTCTCAAGGAACAGCGTGCCGCTGTTTCTCATTGGCTGGCCGACAATCCGGCGTCAGTCGTAGCGGAATATTCTGAACAGGAAATAGACGGGATGCCTCGCCCGCGCCTGGCTGAGGCAGTCGCCAAATGTAAAACGACCAACGCCAGGTTACTCATCGCGAGATTGGAGTCCATCGGCAGCGGTTCATCGTTCGAGCCACGGATCGCGACAGTCTCCGTAGACATCGCGCCAAAGACTATCCGCGAGATTGGCCACATCATTCCGTGTCCACAGAATGCGTTGTTCGGATTGTCGCTGTATTTTCCTGACTACCGAGGTATGCGCGCCGTGCCAGTATATTTATGCAATAACGCTGATCGTCAGCTAGAGAATTTGCAGGTTACCATTGCCGGGATCACCTCTAAAATCGAGAGCTTGCCTAAAGTCCGGTCACTGACTGCTTCGCAATTAGAAGAATCCGCTCGTGCGCGAGACGCCTCGAACTGCTTTCCTCATCTTCCAGCATTCAGCTCAACGTTGATCGATCACTACGAACCCATGACCGACGGCGACGAGATCATGAGTTATGCAACTACGTTCACCGAGCGAAACGGCCTACGACGGCAGATGTCTGCTCTTATCGGATCAGGGGCCCTAACAGCGCGCTTCATCAAATTGGTCTAATGCTGCGGTCGACAACATCGACTCGATATCTGATCGAAGGAGCAACTCTCAGCGCTTGTTCAGCTTTCTTACGACGTCTGCGGGATCAAAGCCTATGATCCTCCCAAGTTCGATCAACTCCACCACATCCACTCTCCTTTGCCCGGACTCCAAATGGGTCACCCAAGACTGATACACACCTAGCTTTTCCGCCAAATCGATCTGGCGAAGACCGGCCTTCTTCCTCAACTCCACCAACATCGTGGCGAGCTTCTTTTGAAGTGGCGATGTGATCGTTTTTGGCATCTAGCCTCCCAAAGGGGGCTAGAGAAATAAAACGACTTTCCAGATACCGATAAATTCGGTATTTTCGGACATATTGGACGCAAAGGGCAATTTCCCACCGGCTTTGCTGAACATGACCGTAACAACGAACTTTGGGGGTATTTGGGGTGATCGATGCAATGGATAGGGCCCGCGATAACGGGGCAATCTTAACTTGGCGAGGCGCGCGCTTTTTCCGAGTTAGGCTTAGGACAATAATGATGGGCGCGGCGACTTCATTATTGTTGCACGTCCCCGCTGGGGCTCAATCTATTCCTCTTCAAACTGTCCGCAGTATGGCTTGCCAAAGCATGACTTATGGCTCGATCGCGAACGCAGTAGCGTTTAGCCCTTCGCGATCCGAGTATTTAGGTATTCCATTGAAGGATTGGTCGCCGGAGATCTCAAGCGCAATCATCGACCGCATCCGACAATGCACGCCTGAAATTGGCCTGCGGAATGTCAATGACGCCCTTCGTCTGCTTCCGCAGCGCTTGCAAATTATCGTGGACGCCGCAGCACGTAGCCGTGCCCGGACAGCCTCGCCAGCCGCTGAAGCGGATTTCGAGTGCGTACCCTCGAAAGTCAGGGAGTTTGATGCCTCAGATCAGGCCTTTCTTGATGCTGCCATGGGTCCCGGGGTTCGGCGCACTGCCCGCACATCCACTCCAACCATTCTTGAGCCCGGCTCCCGGGATCCAGCAGAGCAAGCTGCACGAGACGCGCGAAAGAGAAGGGAAGCTAAGCAACAGGCTTGCGATGACGCCGCTCAAGCTGAAGCGGATGCAAAGGCCCGGTCGAACCTTGAACAACAAAGACAGGAGCATCTCGCAGCTGCAAACGCCTCGATCGGCGCACGGATAGCTCAGGCTTCGCCGGACGTACAAGCTTACGTCGCTAAGAATCCATCTATCGCTACAAGCGCCGCCGGA
This sequence comes from Afipia massiliensis, assembly GCF_001006325.2. Classification (NCBI taxonomy): domain Bacteria; kingdom Pseudomonadati; phylum Pseudomonadota; class Alphaproteobacteria; order Hyphomicrobiales; family Nitrobacteraceae; genus Afipia; species Afipia massiliensis. The sequence continues at coordinate 1,115,724 of NZ_LBIA02000001.1, forward strand.
CAGCCCGATAGTGTCAAACAAAACTTGATTAGCCTCTACAGCGCCGACATCGTTCTCCGCGTTTGTCGCGAGCGATATGGAGAATTTCAGGATTCGATTGCGCGCTTGCAGGAACTCCTACGCTTGACCGAGTCCGTCTATCAGCAGCTCCATCAGGTGCCGGCTTCGGACATCGTTGCAATACGGGCGCGCCTCGGCGTTGATAGTGGCGAAGGGCAACTGATTGACTACGCTAGATCTAGTCGCGACCTTTTGCGGTCCTGCAATGAATTTATCGCGCTCTACAGATTGAGCGCGCCGCTTGCACGTTGACGGACACGCGCTGGCGAGTGCTGCTGCATGAATTTAACGTGCCCCAACAACTAGTGGAACAATCCATGTTGCGCTTAGCTTTAATTCTTGTCGCAATTCTATTTTGCTCTCCTTGTTTAGCGACGAAGGAGAACGCGGCAAAGATCAATCCGATTGAGTTTATCAAGTCAAAAAGCCGGGTAACAGCTTATGTTGGAAGCGATCAAACCGAGTTCGTCGCCTCCACCGAGATGTGGTTTTACAATTTTCCTCTCGACGAGTGCGACGCCTCTATAACACCAGAGAAAGACTTCTTCATCGTAGGCTATTCGTGCCCCGCATCTTACGGAGCACAGCCAATTCTTTTCACACTCACCTCGGCAACCGACCAGGACGAGCTCATCCTAGCGAAGGTCGATATCGCGGGTAAGAAGCTTTCACGAGAGCAGTATTTTCTCTTTATCAAGAAGCCCTTTGATTACGCTGGTTCGTATCAGACGATGCTCACAAAGCCGTTCGACGTAAACATCGTCGATAAAGAAAACGCCATTACACACGTGGGAAGCTTGAAGGATTTCTTAGAATCAAACGAGCGCAAGAGCTATCGATGCTATGTCATCCGTCAAGCGGACCCTGACTATGTCGTTGGCTGCTCCTATAGCACTCCTAAGGGTGGAACCGACCCTACGGCTACGCTCTACTACAAGTTCAAGCTCATTACGAATAGTCAGCTCCTGTGGGTCACCACCTACCGCAATGATCGCACGGAATTCATGGGGCGCGCCGCACTCAAGCAGATCAGCGTTATCTTCGACTTGCCGAACTTTACTTATGAATGATCACGAGCGAAGGGCCGCGCGACCTAAGTCGCCAATATCTCGTCGCGTTGGCCGAGTGTTTAGGGTAAGCCTCACAGCCTCCCGGTCCGGTTCGCGAATGTTTAGGCAAAGGCAGCCGCGCCTTTTTGGCCCGGCAACACTCTACAGAGTTGCTCCGCGAAATGGTTCGTCCGCGGCACTGCGGCTCTTTGATCGATTATCGCAGGCAACGGTTTTGCCTCTTGGCCTGCCTGTGGCAACCGGAGGTATTCAGAATTCTCAATTCCAACGACTCAAACAGCTCTCCGCTCTCCTTCACAATGCTCGCGTGATCGTCCAAGTTCGCGTATAACGTGCACCGACCTGGGAGGGGTGCGCATGGTACGTTTGGTGTTTGCTTGCCTGTTGATGTGTCTCGCTAGAGCAGAACCAGCATTGGCGAGTGGCTCTATCCCAAACGTCGTCGATGCTGACACCATCTATCTCAATGGCGAAAGGGTCCGCCTTCAAGGCATCGATGCCCCCGAAACGGACCAGACGTGCCTAAATGCGACAGGCCAGCCCTTTAAATGCGGTCTTGAAGCCCGAACGGCACTCGAGACCAGGTTTGGAAACCGGCCGTGGACGTGTCGCCCCTTCGGAAAAGACCGCTACGATCGCACCCTAGCCAAATGTTCAGTCGACGGACAGGATGTTGCCCGCTGGCTTGTTCGCGAGGGATGGGCGCTGGCGTTTCGTCGGTACTCTACTGACTATGTGCAGGATGAGACCGCCGCGCGCGATGCTCACAGCGGTCTTTGGAAAGGCTCCTTCATCGCCCCTTGGGACTGGCGACAGCGCTCACCTACCAGCGAGGTTCTAGGGGCAAAATCAGTTTCGATTGACGCTAGCCGCGCCCTAACGGGCGCCTCCGCAGCACCTCCAAGCCCCAGTTGCGTCATCAAGGGCAATTTGCGGGGTAAGACTTGTATCTATCACATTCCGACCGGTCGATATTACGACCGGCTAGATATGGCGAATAAGGCAACCCGTCGTTGGTTTTGCAGCGAAGCCGACGCGCAAGCCGCCGGCTGCCGTCGCTCAAAACTCTAACCGCGTAGACGAGTATTATAATGAACGAAAAGGCCTCTAGGCGGCATGCAGCCATCTCAAGACTGCGCGAATTATTTGGTCAAGCTCCCCACCCTTATCGCCCCTCAACTCAAATCTTCCTCGATCTCGACGTCGAGCAGGCGTCGCGCAATCAGGATCTCGCCCAACGTGGAGCTGAGCGGGGAAGCAGTGAGCGTCCGGACGCCAATGCCACAGTGCTAGATGATATCGAGCACCAGGTCGTTGAAAGTACAGAAAGCCACAAGCAGACTGCTCACGCGATCTATCTCGAGCAGTTGCATACCTACGATGCCAGGCTCACGGCTCTCAACTTCGAAGAAAGATTCGCCATCATCCGCCAAGCCGCACCAGAAGCGGTCGGTGATTTTGCCGCCGAAGCTTCAATGGGGCGCGACGAGCTGTTTGAACTGCGCCGTCGCCTGAACGAATCCGAAGCCGAACGTGAAGACTTTCGCAAACGGCATAAAATCGCGCGACCCGCTCGGCTTTCCACCATCGGCAAGGTGTTACTTAAGCTTGGTCTGCTCGCAGTGCTGTTTGTGATCGAAGTAGCTGTGAACGGCGGGTTCCTATCGAAATCCAACCAAGGTGGCATTCTCGGTGGCCTTTCCGTCGCTTTCGTCTTCGCCGCCTTCAACATCATAGTTAGCTTTCTTTGTGGGCTTACCCCAATTCGCTTGATGTATCGCCGCAACATTATTTACAAGGCGATGGGATTCTTCTCGCTCCTCGCCTATCTCGCGCTTGCGGTGGTGCTAAATTTAGCCCTCGCTCATATCCGCGAAATTCCGCCCGACGTGCTAATCGATGTTGACCGCGAGGCGTTGAAGAGGCTGCTTGAGACACCGTTTGCTCTGCACGAAATCCAGTCTTGGCTCCTCTTCGGCATCGGTCTTGTATTTTCTATCATTGCGATGGCCGATGGCCTTTTATTTTTCGATCCGTACATCGGGTACGCCGGCCTAGAGCGGCGGTGGCAGTCAGCCAGCGCGCGTTATCGGACCGCAAAGGAAGAATTAATCCAACAGCTGCGCGATATTCGCAACGACGCCTCGGATGCAATGAACGGCGCTGAAAGGGATCTTGCCATCCGAAGGTCTGAATACGACGCGCTCATGGTCGCTCGCGGCCGCTTATCTCAAAGATTTATCGAACATCAATCTCAGATTGAGCGCGCGACGAATGCTCTCCTGCAGGTTTATCGCGAAGCCAACCGGAGGGCTCGCTCAACCCCAGCGCCGGCCTATTTCGATCGCCCTTACGTTCTTGAGCGTACGCCTATCGAACCTGCCAATCGCGATCCAGACGAGCGCGAACGTTTGCGCCGCTCGATCGAAGAGGTTCAAGATCTCCTCAAGACGCAGGCAGAGGCGGTCCACGGTTCGTTTGATGCGGCCGTGAAAACCTACCGCGAGATCGACGAACTCTTCCCAGAAAGCAGTTATGCCAAGAACCAGACGTAGACGTGCTCGACAGGACAACAATTTTGGCATTGCCGCGGTTGGCGGCATCGCTTTGTTTTTGTTAGCGGCTGTCGCGCTTGGGGCCTTTGGTTGGTTCTATTTCACGGCGCCGGTCAGACCCGTGCTGAATGCTCAATCTAACTGTCCGACCTCTGGGCCCGATGGCATTTCCGTTGTCCTTGTCGACACATCCGATGATCTCCCTGCCACGACCAAAAGCGAAGTCCAGAAGATCCTTGACGACCTCGTCTCAAGCTTGCCGCAATACTACCTTCTCGAAATACGCGTGCTCGACGTCGCTCAGAGCCGCAGCACCCCTCTGTTCGCTCGCTGCAACCCGGGCGATGGAACAGGGTTGAATAAATGGACCGACAATGAACGGCTGGCGCGATCTCGTTGGCTCGAGACCTTCCGAAAGCCCGCCGAAGAAGCTATCCGCAAGAGTGTCACACCGGCTAAGGCAACAAGTTCGCCAATCATGGCGGCAATCCAAGACATCGCGATAGAGCAGTTCTCACCCGAGCGAGCCCGGAACATTCCAAAGAAGTTGACTGTCATCTCGGATATGATTGAGCATACCCGGGACTACAGCCAATATTCTCGAGGGGGCGATCTAACCTATCAGAGGTTCAAACAATCGCCAGCCTACTTGAAATACCGGACAAATCTCTATGGCGCGAAAGTCACGATAAACTACGTAACGCGCCCTTCTGTAATGGCGGATACAAATCGCCATGCAGAATTTTGGATGACCTGGGTGAAAGACAACAGTGGGACCCTTGATCTGATACATCGCCTACAAGGAACATAGCCGTGTCTGATACATCGCCAGCATCTCAAAGCCTGCCACCCGGCCTTCTCGGGGGTGGAATATTCTTTGGAACCGTGATTATCGGCTGCTTGTATATCGTTCTCTCGAAGGCATGGAATTTGTCGGCCGTAATGGTGACATCCGTGCCCGTCCTGATCATGATTGCTTACGCGGGGCTCATGGCAGCGGCGCGGCTGTTGCGACTTCGCGATGATCAGGCTGGCGATAATCTCTACTACATGGGTTTTCTGTTCACACTGACCAGCCTTGCGGTCTCGCTCTATCAATTCACAGGTGAGGGGTCGGCTGAGGCAATCGTTCAGAACTTCGGCATCGCAATCGCATCAACTATCGCCGGCATTGCTCTGCGCATTTTCTTTCATCAAATGCGCCGAGACCCGGTCGAGGTCGAAGCGACCGCGCGCTTGGAGCTCGCAGACGCGTCGAGACGAGTTAAACGGGAGCTCGAAGGCACAGTATTGGAGTTTGCCTACTTTCGTCGAATGACTCTGCAAACGATGACTGACGGCGTCGACGAGATGAAAGAAATGCTCGGCGAAATGCGGCAAGCCATAGCCGGCGAAATCCAGAAGATGGCCGGGGACATCAGCAGGCCCCTGGAAGAGACATCTCGCAAATCGGGAGATACGGTCGAGGCACTTGCCGAACGTATTTCGGCGATCCTGGACGAAGTCGCCGAGCGGCTGGTCCGAGCGACAGATCACCTCTCCCGCGGTGCCGGTGCCTCCGTTGACGCGATGCGGACGATGGCTACCCAACTCAAAGCAATGCAGACACCTGAACAAATCATCGAGATAAAACTGGCGCCAATGATTCAGGGACTTTCCCGAGCCGTCAATTCTTTCAAGACAAGCGCCGAGATCCACGAGAAAACAGTCGACAAGAGCTTGAAGCGGACCCAAGAACTCGCAAACGCGATTGCACGCCTTGCCGAGGAATTGCGCGCCGTGGACGCGAACTCGCCGGATCGTTCGACCGAAGGCTCATGGGGGCCGTTGGCGGGAGGCAAGGCAGCCGAGTAGTATGGGACGGGGACGCAGGAATCGACGTCGGGCATGAGCGAGCAGATCAACCGCCAAGGATCCTCTTATAGGCAAGGCCTCGTCCTTGGTCTCACCATGGCTGAGATCATGTTGTTGCTGGTGTTCTGTCTTCTTATCGCGATGGCAACTTTTTTGCGACGCGAGCAAGGAAAGCTCGCGGCAGCAGAAAAACGTTTAGAGCAGCAGCAGGCCGCGCGCGAACGCGATTCAAGTTCAATCGCGGCCCTCAAGGAGGAAGCGGCCCTCATTGAGAAATTGGCGGCTTCCGTTGGGTCAGATCCAGTCAAGATCGACGAATACTGGCGAGACCTTGTCGAGAGTAAGGCCGCCATGAATCAAATTATAAAAGAAGGGACTTCGCTCAAAGAGCTGCGCGATAAAGCGGCGAATATGACATCGCTGCAAAAGGCCGGCATTGACACGGAAAAAGCGCTTCGAGACGCCGATATCGTGGCCGCTATAAAGCGGGCTCTGCCGGATGCCGAGCGGGTCGCGTTAACACCGCAATCCGCCGCTGAACTCGCTGCCAAAGGCGCTCGGTCGGCCGCAGGCGGCGGGGGCAACCGCTGGCCTCCAATCATAAGTCTTAGTGAAGAACGAGGATACTTTTTCAGAACAGGAAGTGCTGAGCTCGAGCACAGGTTTAAAGAAGCGCTCACAACAACCACGCTCGATAAAATCCTTGATATCGTCAAGCAGCACGACATCGATGTGATCGAAGTTGTGGGACATACGGACGAGCAAGCTTACGGTCCGAGACGCGCTTCTGCACCAACTTCAGTGCCGACGGATACGTCGACTCCTATCCCCCTAGTCCCCGCTCCGCTCGTTGCGCGCACCTCAAATCTCGATCGCAGCCTCACTAGCGTGCTGAAAAACGAAGGCGATATCGGAAAGCTAATCCCAGCGGACAACGCAGGCCTCGGCTTGGCGCGAGCCGTCTCCGTGGTGAGCATCCTCCGGCAATCCCCGAAACTCGCCGGGTACAAAATGATTCCACTCTCCGGCGGTCAACTCATCGACACCAACGAATCGCTTGCGCTGAGCGGAATGTCAGGCGGTGATGTGGCACAGCGTCGGCGAATCGAAATTAGGCTCCGCAAATCAACCCCGCATGAGGCCGCGGCATCGATCTTACCCCCACAAGCGCCGCCGAAGCGAGCCCCACCGAAGCAAATAGCTCCCCGGCCGGCGGCGGCGCTTCCGCCGGTGCCGGTGCCGCCCCGCCCATCCTCGCCCGTCAGTTTGTTTGGCAATTAGCAGCTCTGGATGATCGCGGGACAGCCGCGCCGAAATCGAAGTCGAGAAAATTTCCTGATCGCGTCGCGATGTGCATTGGCCGCGGAAGGCACTATGCGGTGCTTCTGTGACCAGCATGGAGCTCGCCGCCCGTCCCGCCGTGGAACTTTCTTCGACCGGAACGCTGTGACACAGACTTCTCAAAGAGCTGAAAACAGCTGCAGGATAGCTGTCGGATCACCGATATCTGCGTAATCGCCTCCGATAACGCCGAGTGATCTCCCGGTAACACCGGATGAGATCTCTCTACCCTGGAAGAACTCTTCCTACAGTTTCTACGCCGAATAACCTTCCCAGGCGGGGCATTTCGGTGCAGCCGGGTTCAGTTGATAAAACTGGGTGGCAGCGCGGCAATCATGCCGCCACCTTAGTCGCGAAAACGCAGGGTTCAGCATCGGACGGCACCGCAAAGATCGGCCACCAGAAATGATGAGCCGTCCAGTTGAGATCTCGCCCTCCTTCCTGCTGCAACAAAACAAGCGCCGGCTTGGTCCGCTTCGTATCCAAAATCTTCGCGCGTAACGCTGTACCCAAAATCGAGCGGCCGGATTTGTCGCCCGATTTATTTCGGTCCAGCCTTCTGCCCGTTTCGGCAATTAACAAGATTTTCCCGTCGCCCCCGTTCTGAATGTCGGCGTAATACGCAATGAGCGCCCGCATGGCGTCCCATTCAAACTCCGCGTTGTCGAACTCCATGCTTTCTTCAATAGCATCGACAATAGCCATCGCCGTCTTCGCTTCGACCTCGACGAACTCGCCGCTATCGCGCCAGTTATCAGGAATCAGTTTGTCGATTTTCTTCTGAATGGCGGCCATCGCCGCCCCACCACGCGTCTGAAAGTCGCTCGGCAAAAGCATGCTGCTTTCCGAAACAGTTACGACATCGCTGAGCAGGACCTTGTTGGGGGCACAGGGCCTAACGCGGTTATTAGCATCGGACTGAATGAAAACAACGCCCTGGTCGTGATCCTTGTCAAGAAACGCTTTGCGCAAGGTATTTTCAAACTCATTGATCATGTAAAGCCGATCATAAACCGCGCGAGAAGTATAAAAACGCGTCACAGCGAGATCGCGGCGGCTCCGGTTGCCATACATGCGGGAATGCTGAAGGACCGTGTCGGCCTGCATCGTCTTTGGATTGCGCCCATAATAGAAAGCGATGAGATTCGGAATCGTAATTCCGCGGTCGAGAATGTTGCCTCCTACGTAGACATTGTACGGCGTGCGCAGTTTCAGCTCGGCCTTATGGTCCAGAAGCGCCATCACATCTGCGTCCGAATTCACTCGCTCAACGACAATTTCATCGCTGCGCAAGGCGTCAATGAAGGTATCGAAGGCCTCGTCTCTCGAAGGCATTTGACCGCCATCGGCAATGACAGAGGCATTGAGGTCGTTATAAGCCGCGTCGAACAGCGGGCGAAGAGTTTCGGGGGCATCCGCTGCAGCCTTGATCACTGCCTCGAAAATCCAATTCAATACTTGGTCTTGCCAAGCATGCGCCGCCTTCTGCGTGTCGTTATGGATGATCATCGTGTACTTCTGAGGCCGCTCGCCGACCTCGATCTGCTGCCGACGTCGAATGCCCGCGGCCGCAATGAACGTGACGATCGCTCGACGAATGCCAACCGTGTTCGGACTATCGAGCACGCGGTCGGCGCTGATGCGGCGAAGGTCAGGCTTCCGCAGCGCATCCTGCTCTTGAGGCGTGACTTCGACAACGAGACGAGCGCGCGGGTCGGTCTCTTCGAAAGAGCCGAAGTAGTCGTCACCGCCGACGTATCCATCATGAATGGGCAGAAGTTCCGTAAACGCCGGGCGCTTTGGTTTGAATACAGCACGCGCCCCGGTAGCGTTTTCATAGCCCTCGGGCTGCAGATACAAGGAATACGGAGTGGCTGTGACTTGCAGGAACGCAATGTCTTTTGAAAGACCCCGCAATTCATCGATTTGATTAGCGATTGTACCTTGATCGATTACTCCTTCGTCTCGCTTCGGCACGAAGCGAATTCCCGCCAGATCCGCCTCATCATCCACGATAAGGATTTTGCGGTTTTGCAGAGCCGCATGCTCCCGCATGAACTCAATCAACCGTTCAAGGTTGCGCGCTTGTTTCTTGGCGACAACGACGATTTTGCGGCCGAGCTCGCTACGCGTGAGTTTCCCTGGCAGTTTCATAATATCGAGAACGATGAGCGCATCGTCCTCGATAAATTCCGCGAAATCGGAGCTCAGGCGCGAGACCGTTTGCGCGGAGAGCGTCTTTGTTCCCTTCGTGAGGACCAGCGCAATATCGATGTCATGGTCGAACGCTTGTGCAATAGCGCCCACGAACGCCCGCGTCTTGCCGGACTGAATTTTGCCCAAGAGCATACCGGGCTGATCGCCGGAGGTCGCGTTGCCTTTCAATTTCTGAATCACATTGGTGACGCAGTTCGCCAAGTCGTCAGTATCCTTCCGGAAACTGCGAAGACGGCCATAGAAATTGGGACCATTTTTAAGTTCGGCCAGCTTGCGATTGTTGCGTTTGAGCCAATCACGGACCTGCTCACGGCGGAAGATTGGCCCAGATGCCAGTTCGCTCATCGGAAGGGGGAAGTCAGGAGCGCGGGTTCTCCAGTTTGCCACTGCTTGGCTGGTTACTCCCGCCATCGACGCGATTTCATTGATACCAACCAAATCCATAATTTCCGCCCCCGATCTGTGAGTAATGTACACAGATAATACAGAACACATGTGTGTAACGTCAACATTAAAAATGGAACTTCTTCAAAAAAACTAATCTTTAGGAGGTTTGTTCTATGTTGGTTCTTGTTTTTGGCGCCAAATCGGCGCCTAATCGCGGAATGAGTCGCATCGCCATGCCCAAACGCCTCGATGACCGCGCCCGTCAAAGCTTGCGCTTAGCCCCACATCTGTGGGCGGCTATTGATCTTGTGCGGTCCATTCGCCCCGGCACCGCCTCGCGCAACACGTGGATAACCGAAGCCATTCTCGAAAAGATCACGCGTGAACAAGCAGAACGCGATATCTCCCGTCCTGGGGACAGTCATCGTGCATAATTTCTTTGAGTTCTTCGCTGGTGGTGGAATGGCCCGCGCCGGGTTAGGACTCGGCTGGAATTGCGTTTTTGCCAACGAATTCGATATCAAAAAGACCGCTATCTATAAAAGAAACTGGATAGCGTCCGACGCTCTCAGCGTCGGCGACGTCGGCAAGCTGACAACAAAAGATATTTCGGGCACAGCTGACCTGGTTTGGGCGTCGTTTCCTTGTCAAGATCTGTCATTGGCCGGAGCCGGCGCTGGTCTGAGGGGTGACCGCTCAGGAACATACTGGCCGTTCTGGCGCCTGATGGAGGCGCTGATAAATGATGGCCGCGCTCCAAAACTTATCGTTCTTGAAAACGTATGCGGCACATTGACCTCGCACGATGGCAAAGACTTCACGACCATCTGCTCCAACTATTCGAAGGCCGGCTACCGCTTTGGAGCTCTTATCGTTGACGCTGTGCATTTCGTTCCGCATTCGCGCGCTCGCTTATTCGTCGTAGGCATACGCGAAGATTTGCAGATCCCGGAGAGCCTAATTGCTGAAGGACCGGGACTTTGGCACCCGCGCAATCTGCAAGACGCTTGTGAGCGCCTGTCTGCTAAGGTCCAAGAGAAGTGGATTTGGTGGAACACCGCGCCTCCCGCAAAACGCAATGCCACGTTCGCGGATCTGATCGAAGATGAGCCTGAGAATGTTGCTTGGCACACGCCGGCCGAAACAGCGAAGCTGCTGAACATGATGAGCGACATTAATCGGAAAAAATTGGACGCAGCCAAGCTGGCTGGCCGGCGCATGGTAGGTGCGGTTTATAAGCGCACACGCCGGGACAGTGTTGGCCGAAAAGTCCAGCGCGCCGAAATCAGGTTCGATGATGTCGCCGGATGCCTTCGGACGCCAGCCGGCGGCTCTAGCCGTCAGGTTATCGTCATCGTCGATGGTAAAAAAGTTCGATCGCGATTGATTTCTCCTCGCGAAACTGCGCGTTTGATGGGTTTGCCGGACAGTTACCAGCTTCCTCAGAATTACAACGAGGCGTACCATCTGACCGGTGACGGCGTAGCCGTGCCCGTCGTCAGGTATCTTGCGCAATCCATATTCGAACCGTTGCTGAACTTTAAAGGGAAATCCCGTCGGGCCGCATGAGCGTTATCCCTTGCCAGATTAATGAAGCGCTCCAGACCAAGATTCGGGAATTCGCAGAGATTCTAAAAACTCAGGCCCACACGCTCGGCGCGCACGGCCTAGACGAAATAGAATTTTACAATAGCGGCTTGTTCCGAGGCGCGATTGAGCGGATCCGTGGACAGTTCTCAGCGACAATGCGCGACAAACGCGAGTTTGTTCAGCATATATTGAACCACATGCAGGACCGCGGCTTCATCTCCGAATGGAACGTGTCTGGCAGCGAGAACCGACACGATTACACAGTGCTGATGCCCAGTGGGCGTACAGCGGTGATTGAGCTTAAAGGATGCCTCGACGGCAACAATACCAACATTTTCGAACGACCGCCCCACGCTCATGAATTTATCGTTTGGAGCGTATGCTCCAATCCCGGTGCAGATCCTCGTCTCAACGCATGGTCAGGTATCCACACGAGGCTAAGCGCCGAAATCATTTCGCGTTCGCAACGCGTAGACGGCCTAATCATTTGGGACTGGGTCTGCGGAACGGTTGGCCGCCCTTGCCCAAAACTTTTCGGCGAAGCCGATCCTCGGGTAACAGAACTCGCTCATTATCGCTTACCGCCGCCATGCATCTACATGTTTCCGGCGACCATCCCTAGCCCCAGAAATAACCCAAGTCCTCCACCGCAAACGCTGGGCGATGTAGAAATCCTGAACGCATTTGCAAAATGCTTCAAAGCAAATGAGAACGATCTGAATTATGTGACCGTTGCCGTGGCGCATGCCGAAGCGGACACGGTGAGATCCACAACGATCGTACGAAATGGCGAAGTTACTCGGCAATCGAATATGACTGCTATCAGGCGGTCATGAGCAAGAAGCCGCATAAACGCCTGACGAGTTTGCAATTCCGCAAAGCCGCGATGAGGAAACTCACTACGGAAATTGGCGTCTACGTATTGTGCGATCTCGATGAAGTGCCAATCTATGTCGGACAAAGTATTAAAGGCATCCGAGGACGCGTGAGCAGACACCTCACGTCGGCGCGCTCTGACGTTATCGCCAATCGCCAGATCGACGTCTGGGAAATTGCCTATGTTAAAGCGTGGCCCGTCAAAAGGTTGGCGGACATTCCACATCTTGAAGCGAGGCTGTTCAAAACCTTCGACAAACGTAAGGCGTTGATGAACGGATCGATACCGAATCTGTCACGTAAAGTCCCTCAAAAAATCCCTTCGCCCGCTCAAACCATTCAAGTGATGTCTGATGAAGACATCAAAGTGCGGCGGGACCCGATGTTGCGTCTGCCGCGACAAATCGAGCACATCGGCAGACTCGTCGATCACATTCTGAGCGTTAAAGATTCTGCGCAATTGCGTCGGTCGCTTGCCGCCCATTTCGAAAGATTGGACGCTTATCGTGAAGCATTCCTACGTCAGACCGGTTCAGTCAGACGTGCGCCCGGCGAAACGGACGAAGAATGACCGCCGACCGCAGCCGCATCATGCGCGCGGTCAAAAGCCGCGACACAGCTCCCGAATTGTTAGTTCGGCGCATGATCCACAGGCTTGGGTATCGCTACCGACTACATCGCAAAGATCTTCCGGGTAAGCCGGATTTGGCATTCATTAAAGCGCGCAAAGTCGTCTTTGTTCATGGCTGCTTTTGGCACGGTCATACTTGTGACCGTGGCCGCCGCGTACCGAAGACCAACACTGCTTACTGGCTAAAGAAAATCTCTCGGAACCGAGTCCGCGACAGCAACTCCGTTAAGGCTCTCAGAAAGATGGGCTGGAAAACATTGATTCTATGGGAGTGCAAATTGAAAAAACCCGAGCAATTGGCCGCGCAAATTGCCAAATTTCTGGATTCATGAAAATTCAGGCTAGGTTTCTATGAAGGCTGTATTCGACACAAAACCAACGTCAATTTACGACGACGACATTTCGAGACATTACCAATTTCCTCGTCGATATCTCAGCATCGTCGAAAAATGCATCGATGATTGGATCGTTCTCCGGCGACCGAGAGCGGACGGCGGGAACCTGGCTTATTTTGCAACGGCAAAGGTTATTGCCGTTCAAGCCGATCCTAACACACCAGGAATGAGCTACGCCCGTCTGAGCGACTTTCTGGCATTTGACGAACTCGTCCGATGGAGAACATTTGATCGATACGCGGAAGAGCCGTTGCGAAACATACCCCAACAACAGGTCGGCGTGTATCTTCGAGGCCGTTCTGTTCGTCCATTGAGCGAGGCAGATTTCGCCAACCTAATTGCAGCGGGAATAAAAAGAACTCTTGATCCAGCGAATTCTGAGCGGTTAAGCGTTCCCTCGACGATCGTTGAAGACGCAATTGACGCTGTCCAACCTCCTCCCGCGGGTGAACGAAATTGGCGGATCGAAAAGATGCTTACTAATCGCATCATTCGCGACGCTAGTTTTCGGGGAAAAGTTTACGACGCGTATGACAATAGATGCGCCGTAACGCGTCTGCGAATTTTAGATGCGAAAGGCAATTCTGAGGTGCATGCCGCGCACATTTGGGCTGTCGCCGACGGCGGCCCCGACGTGGTCCAAAACGGTCTCGCCTTATCCGCCACTGTTCACTGGCTGTTTGACCGGCATCTAATTTCCCTGACTGACAACTATGAGTTGCTAGTTGCAGATACGCTGGTGCCGATCGAATATCGCACTTTATTCGCGCAGTTCGGCGATCGAATTCAATTGCCAGTCGATCCTAAGTCCTGGCCCCATCCAAGTTATCTATCAAAGCACAGAGAACTGTTCCTAGCGGCTAAATAACATCCCTGCTGCCGCCACTTGCCGGCGCATTCCAGTTTGGGAGGCCACGAAGTTCAAAGCTACTCATGGAGCCCCCAGCCTCGATCTGAATCATTGCGCCGATTGTTGGCCTCTGACGGGACCGTTTCGGAATGCCGTTTCTGACCGTCAGAGCCGGTCCAGTCAAACCTGACGAACCAACCCGTGCTTTTCCCGCTATTGCTTCGATAGCCAATTACTTGCTTGTGCACTTTGATGCCGGCCAGCACCATTGAGCCCGATCCGGTCCCTATATTTGCGATAAAAACTCTGTCGATGAGACGATGATTGGTAAGGTCGCTTTCCGCGATCAACGATGGATCTTTGACTGCGCGCTCGCGTCGTCGTCGTTCATCAATTTGATCTCTGAACTCGTCGGCGCGCGCAAGATAAGCCTCTGCCTCTGGGGCCCCTGCCGGTTTCCACCCCTTCTTCATCGGCAGGTGTCCATCCTTGTATGCGATCAGGATCGCCGCCGCTGCATCCGGCCCAACCTCTAGGACAACATCGAGCAATGACCTGTCCCGCGAGTGAATGTCGCTGCGCTCGGCGGCGGATAGGAGACCACCTTGGAGAACGAGACGCCGTGTCTTGATCGGCATGATGCCGGGAAGGCCGGCCAGAAAATCAGTAAGTGAGCGCATAAGTTCTACATCTTCTATGCGATGGCGGAATTGCGAAAGAGAGCACGGCGATTATGCGCAATCAAACTGTGGCAGCGAGCTCAACATCTGCAATATCTGCAGCAGACGACATTTGAAAATCAACATCGCACAGCGCCCGAACCCGAGTGAGCATATCTTGGCTCGTCGATACGTCAATTGTCGCCATTACTATCCGACCATCGCTGCCACTTACCAGATGACTTCCTGTCACTCCCTCCGATCGATGAAGTTCAGCATGATGGGGATAGAGAAGCACCAAGCGAGGGCACCGATAGATTTGGCCATAAGCCATCATTTGATAAATGTCAGACTGGTTTACACCTTGCTTGGAGTCGTCGATCTGCGCGCTAAGCCGCTTCCACTTGGTATCAATTACAAATTCGACCGTGGATCCTCGCTTTATGAGGATGTCGGGCTTCGTCATGAACCGCCGCTCGCCGCTCTCGACATCCTCTAAGCAATACAACCGGCCACCTTGCGACGTTACGGACAAGCCGGTTCCAGCTAATGCCCTTTTCAGCATTATAGAAACGTACTCTTCAAAAAGAGTATTCATCTCGAAAAGCAGCGAAAAGCCTTTTCCCTTTCCATCTGAGGTCGTCTGGAACCGACCGCCAAGAAGCAATCGCGCAAGGTTGACGATCTCTCTCCATCGCTCATTAGTTCGATCTAAGATTAGATCGTGCCATCTAAGCGCCGGGATCGGAACGTCTGCAATTTCTGCATATGCGAAAGCAAGTTCAGATAGCCTCCGCTGATTCTCATTGGATCGCGATATGCGAGCGAGCCGCGAGATGGCTGCTTTCATGACCTGGTTAAGCGCAATATCCGGCGACAAGGCATCAAAACGACAGGCCAACTTCTGCGGATGAGCAACCAATGCTGTAAACTGGCGGGTAATGTTGAGCTGGCCTCGTAGAGCCGACAAATCCTCTTCGCAGTCCACATAGCGACGCGGCATACCTTGACGAAGCAAGTCGGCAAGTTTGCGCGCGAACAGGCCGATAAGAATCTCAAGTAGATTCTCCTTTTGCCATCCGAGGTCTGTAACCGCCCCGCTGGCAATTTTCATGTCAAGTACTGCAGCCAGCATGTGGATGAGCTGCTTACGGATGCGCCCGGAAGTTTTCTGGGCGTCGGGCTCGCCAGGGAAGTCAATTTTTGGAAGAATCTCTAAAGAGCAACCTTCCGCTGCGATCACCCCCACGACTTGAGCAACACGAAGGTCTCGTCTGCCGTGGGTCAGGATTCGCGCGCCGCCTTCTCCGCCCAGAGGAGAACTTCTAGCGACAGCAGCGATGCGATCTGCAGCCCATTCGGGTATGCAATCTTCGCTCCCTCCGTAGCGAAGACTCCGCCATTCAAGAACGGTCCGACGGATCATCTGAATTGATCGTAACAGGAATCGCTGAATGGCGTCTTGACGCTCCAGCGATAGCGTTGTTCGCCGCCTTCATCAGCATTGATTCCGATAGGCGCGATGAGCGCAGCGCGCTCCAGAAACTGGCCCTCATTTTCCGTGTCGCCAAGCGCGACTGCGACCTTGCTCCAGTCCTCGTAAAAGTATTCCGCCAGCAAAGGGATAACTTTGTTTCGCATGACAGCGTCCACTTCAGAGCGAGATTTACAGCTCATAAAATAGGCATGTCCAATTTGATGCTCGCGATCAAACAGATACTCGATCCGTTCATTCAAGGTCTTCAGTAACTTCACCAAATTCACTTGCGTCCGCTGACTAGCGTCTACAAGCACCGTCGGATCTGGCATCAGTTCGCGAAACTCGAAACGCCGCCGCAACGCTGTATCGAGCAATGCAATTGAGCGATCGGCAGTATTCATTGTGCCAACAATATGAAGGTTTGCGGGAACGCCAAACATTTCGCGGGAGTACGGAAGACGAATCGTCAACTGGTTTTCCGCGCCAAGGCGCTTGTCCGCCTCAAGCAGCGTGATCAGTTCGCCGAAAACCTTGGAAATATTGGCCCGATTAATCTCGTCAATAATTAGCACAAATGACTCGGGCACCCCGCTCGCATCGAGCTGCTGGCTAGCTATGTAACGTTCGAGAGCCGGCACGTTCAGATCTTCGCGCGTCAATAAATAAATGGACCTCATCGAGAATCCACGTGCATAAATTTCCTCAACCGGGACCCCCGCCCTATCGCTCCATAGCCATCGAACGCCGCGCCGGTGAGAGTAGTTGCCGCTCTCGCGTGGAACGTATTGATACTGGTCGGTCACAACACCGATCGCGCGAAACAGACTGTTGCCTTTCGAAACAACGATGAGGTCGCCCTCTTTCATCCAGTTGCGAAAAATGTATGGGCACTGCACACGCCCACTCATTGCGTTGGGTTCAGGCTCATCTGGATAAGCTTGCTTCCACGCTTCAATGAATGCTTCCCGTTTCTCAAAGCGGCCGTCCGTCCAGTCCATATTGCCGAAACCGAGCAGCGCGTAGCTTCCCTCAAGTGCTTCCTCGAACAGATATGAATCGTCGGGATTGGAGGCTTCGCCGATCGACATCTTGAAAACCTGGCGGTCGCCGATCTTGAATTGTGAATTGCCGGGACCGGTGCTGGTCTGCGCGCGCCGTGTGATGCGCCGAAAAATGCCCGGTTCGGGGACGAGCCTGAAGCCCGCGGACGGCCCCCCTCTAGCTCCCGACGCGCCCTCGTCTAAGTCGACCGAGTCTTCGTTGCCTTGATGGGGACGCAGACCTTCTACAAACTCCTCGTAACTGAATGACTGGTGAAAAGTGACAAACTCGATACGCCCAGACGCAACAAGGCGGTCGTACTCCTCCCGCAGCTCCCTTGGATGCTCCGGGGCCCTGCCGTTACACAAGGCGACGGCCTCTCGCGCCGTGGCATAGGTTTTTCCTGTTCCAGGTGGGCCGTATAATATTCGATTTGTTGGCACGGCTGCTGCACGCGACTCGATGCTCAAAGTTTCCCCCTGAATAGTTTTCTCGAGTTCGTTCTCAGATCCGTTGTAGGTCGCCCAGATGAAGCCTTGAACATCCCAGAGATCTCGAGGGCGCCACCTCCAGTCCTCTCTCATCACTTTCAATATTTCTTCACTCAATGAAAGGATCTCGTCGTACTCCTCTGCCGAGAACGGAGCATTCTTGAGAAGCGAACGGTGAAGAAGGCGCATTCCGACTGCATGGATAGGTTGGTATCGCACGACGATCGCGCGCGCCGGCAACGCAAGCGCGAGAAGCGTGGTCGGAATTGTGCGCATATCCCGATAAGGCATATTTCCGTCTTGCCCATCTGAATAAATGGGCCATACCTTCCGAACGAACTCTTGGACCGCAAGAGAGGCATGAAGCGTGGTCCGAACTAGTACGCCTGCAGCTTCATCAATCAGTGATGAATCTACGGCCCGCACGTCGCGTAACCGATTCGTCATCCTCCAACCCAATAGATTCGATTCCTTTGAGTTCAGGAGATCGAAAAACTCACGCCCAAGCTCGATGTCTGTTTTTCCGTCTGCCCGACTAAGTATCTCACTCGCACGCGAAATGAGGGCTTGCTTGTATCGACGCTCTTCTTCCCAATAACCGCCATGATTGGCGTCAAAGCCGACCGCTTCAAAATCTGGGAATCGAGACGTAAAAGCTTGCTTCAGCCCTTCCAGCGCAACCCGATCCAGCCGATGACTTTGATCGTACCAATTGAGCACGCTT
This sequence comes from Afipia massiliensis, assembly GCF_001006325.2. Lineage (NCBI taxonomy): Bacteria > Pseudomonadati > Pseudomonadota > Alphaproteobacteria > Hyphomicrobiales > Nitrobacteraceae > Afipia > Afipia massiliensis. The sequence goes on from NZ_LBIA02000001.1 coordinate 1,133,945, forward strand.
CTAAAGCGCCCTTCGTCGCCTATACGTACGCTCAAAACATCCTTTGGAAAGCCGTGTTGCCGTAGAAACTCTGAAGGATTATGGCTCAGTCGTCCGGGGAGGTTTGAATGTCTGCCGCGCGAGGCAGCATACAGTTCGAATTCCCACTCCTTGGGCGCTGCACGGCCGTCAGTCTCTAACCACAGCTGAACTGTTTTGATATCGCGTTGGAGCGCTATCGTTCGTCCGTCCGCCAGGAGAAACGAGATTATTTTATCGTTTTCCACCTCCGGATTACCGTATCGACCTCGCAATTCCACTTCCGCGGCAGCAACATCGATTGGCGCCGTCTCTCCTAAGGCAAAGGTAAAGACAACTGTCGAACTGTTCGCAGGTCCGTCTCGGTTGATCTCACGCACTCGGGCGTCAGCTAAAAACTTATTGCTCCCAATTGCACTGCAAACAGCTGGGAGAGCGTTTACGAGCTTCATCTCGCGATGCACATCGCCCGCTCTAACCGCTAATTGCTTGTTTCCACGAGATCTTGCTGGCTCTATGTAATTGGCAATCACAAACTGGCGAATATCATCGGCCTGGCTCATAAACCTAGCGTCCTATATTGTTAAAGCGCTTGTGGGGTCCGCAGGATCATAAGAAGACTTGGATCCACACGATTGAAACGAATAAGAGAATGATAAGCTGGACCGAAGTGCCCCTAGATTACGAGCCACTTACTGGCTCAAATGATGTTTTTGTTGTTGCGACTAGCGTATTTCAAGCAAGTTCGCTCGGCAAGAACACACCTGCAAGAAATCGAGAGCGGCAGGCTCACTTCGAACGCCAGCTGAAGAACATAGCTTGGCATCTTGGTTCAAGAAACGTCCCGGTCTTTTTATCTTTTAACGGTGAACGGCGGCGAATGGACAAAGGCTGCATCGGCCTCGCGGTGACGGCGGGAATACTGGAGCATCCAGTGGACGGACCGGAAGACTTTGTAACCCACGTCACTCTAACGGCGGAGCCGCCGACGCCATTCTGATGGTGGTGTTTTCTGGGAGAGTATATGAACGTTCATTACGCTTTGAAAGTTGAGAGCATCCGAGAAGATTCCGATGATGAACTAGAAGAGGCGCTTCTCTACGTAACATGCAACGAAGAAGCGCTTCCCGTTCCGGGGATTATCATCACTGGCGTTGGCGGAAATCTCAATACCCCAGAAGAGCTCTTCCCACTTATCATTACTAACGAAGGAAAAGGAGACTATGGATCATCCTTCAATTGGGTGAAGCGGCCGAAATTTGACCGTTATTTCTACACCGACATAAGACACGTGCGCATTGAAGTAGGAGCCGAGTTTTCGGTCAGATTTACGGAATCGATATCTCAAGACTTGCCTGTAACATCCGATGACACCAACACTCTCGACATAACTAGATTTAAGATTATCGAGCGGATTGTATTGGCAGGCGTAGACAAGAGTAAGCTCGCGCAAGATGTGCTTCTAGGGCGCGTACTCATAGACCGAGCTTGATTGGCACGGGCTTGACCAAATGCATTTGCCGTCTTTAGCGTCGAGCAATTTTATTTCGATGTTCTTCGATCATTTTCGCCGAGACATCTCTAGCGGAGCACAAAGGCTGAGCGCCGCCCGGCCTACTGTATGCGCTTCGACTTCCGCACGCTCTTCCATTCCGCATCCGATCATCCGGACACGCGCACGGCCTGCCCGTTGAATAGTAGGCCTGTCTACTCGCGGCCACGATCAGCGCTGCAATAGCGGCGGCAGTTAGCGCCGTTTCAATTTTCTGTTTGGATGATCGCGTTGTCGTCTTCGGTTGATCGGCGGGCTGATGCGGCACGAGAGATAACGGACGTCTCGATTCCGGAAGCGAAGCCAATTTCGGTTTCGCCGGAGCCTGTGTCTGCACTGGCGCGACTGGAATGGCTTGCGGTGGCGTTTGAACGAGCGCTTGTGACGCGACAGGTTTCGCAACGTCCCGCGCTATGCCGTGCCAATAGGCGCCGACACCCAGCGCACCGATTAGCAGGATTTTTCCCCAACGAACCATCCAAGCGGCCCCGAACTCAATCCCCGGGTGATCCTACTCCATGGAATTCGGGCGAGTCTCGCCCGAAACTTTCGTCGCAACGCATTGGCTGAATCGCCTCCCGGCCCGGCTGGCAGCGCTGGGGCAGAAAAAAGTAAACCGCTACTCGGCGAAAGGCGCACATCGCAGCTTCTTAAGCTAAGTCCGCGAGCGATTGTTGAGTGAAGTCAAGGCCAGGTGCTAGCGGCTCGAAGAGATCCGAACTTCCGACCCCCAGGTTCGTATTCAGCCGCTTCAGGACACCGCTAAAGGGCGATAGTAGGAATTTTTGATAATTCGCGAAGCAACGCCTCGACTGGAAATTCTCCATAGCTGTCGGCAACAGTTCTTCGCCCGTGGCCGGTGATTGCCTCGAGGATGTCCTTCGCAAGGCTGTGTCGACGGCCCTGCGTCTTGATGCGATGTCGCCAGGAGTGGCTCGGCGACAATCGCGTATCGATAATGCCGAGGGAGCGCACGAAACGACCAATGACTTTGGTGCCGTTGCCGCCCCGCTTGCCAAACTTATCAGGCGCCAAGTGCGGAAAGAGCGGTCCCGTCTTGATGCCCTTCACAAATGTCAAGAAGCCGCTGTCAATTAGCGCTGGGTGAAGTGGAATGGTTCGTTCGGAGCTGTTGTTCTTGAGAGGGCCCGCTTCAGGATCAAATTTCATACACCAGATACCATCGACTTCTATCACGTCATTAACGCGCAACTGGCAGAGTTCTGAAACGCGCGCACCGGAGTAAGCGCCTAGCCACGGCACCCACCTCTTCACAGTATCTTTCTCAAGCAACGACGCCGCAAGAATTACCTTGGCTTCTTCATCTGTGAAGCTTCGCTTTCTTTCCGTCGCGATCGACTTCACTTCTATTGTTACGCGGTGGGCCGAGTTTTTGCCCAACTTACGATTGTCGACACCCCACTGCAGAACTGCACGCACCGGCGCCAATTTTGCGTTCTGAATAGTTCTGGATTTCAATCCCGCATCGACCATCGAGCTTTTCCAGCGGATCAAATCTTCACTGGAGATTTTGCCGGCGTCACCATGGCCAAGGAAGGCTTCCAACGTTTGAAGAACTCGCTTCCACTCATAGAGTGTTTTCGCTGCTGGCTTCCGTTCAGTGGACCAACCCTCGAAAAGTTCGGTTAGCGAAATCGACTTCGCCAACTCGGATGATGTGACAACGTCGGTATGCCAGGACGTCGAGCTCTGTGGGCCGATGCCGAATTCGCCCTTAGCATAGCGAGCAAGTGTCAGACTTGCGCGCTGGATCGCAAAGCTCAAAGCCCTTGCGAGGATCAGTTCGCTGTCGGCATTAACGGTCAGACCGCTAGACTTGAGGCACTCTCTCGCTCCCGCCCGGCACCAATTTTCCATATCACGCAGCTTCGATTCATCAGCGTCGACTTCCAATAGGAAGTTCACTGATAAGGTCCCTGCTTTCGAAGGCGCTGCGACGCCCCACAGGCGTTCCGCCAAATCGACACGCCATGTCGTCTGAGCGCTTGGATTGTCTTTGTAGGTTGCGAGCCATCGGTCATGCCAAGGGGCGGCAATTTCATGCGCCTGCCGCTCGCTCAGAGTTTGGGGACCTGCTCTCAGATTTGCCCAGCGGGTTTCAACTTCTGTAAGCGCTTCTGCATGTCGCTTCTTTGCGATCGCAGGGTCTTTCGTTTGAAGGCTGCGCTTCTCTTCGCTTACCGACGAGCGCCCGCAAATCCGCAGGCACACCTCTGCGAAACCAATAAACACCGCTATCAGGATGCTTCCAGGGACGTGACATAGCCAAGGGCATTTGTACCAGCCTTTTGTACCAAGCCGGTAGCCATAAGCCTCTGATTTTGCATTAGTTCTGTGGAAACAATCGCTTAGAAAGGCGATGGTGCCCAGGGGCGGGATCGAACCACCGACACTGCGATTTTCAGTCGCATGCTCTACCAACTGAGCTACCTGGGCGCCGCCCCGAACGCTGCCCGGGGAGAGCGCCGGTTTATAGTGAGACAGGGCCGCGCTGTCCAGCCATTGGCGGAATTTCCCGGTGGGCTGTGAACGGCGGAAGTGCCTCGCAAAATTCCATCGGATTCAAGGGCTTCCGGAGCGGCCGGAAAGCGCCGAACAGCCTATTTCGGCTCGTCCGGCTCGTCCTCGTTGTCGCTCTCCCGCGCCGGAATGGCATAGGAGCCCGACAGCCAGCGATTCAGGTCGACATCGCGGCAGCGCTCCGAACAGAACGGCTTCGAGGCCTCGACCGGCGGCTTGCCGCAGATCGGGCAGGGCTTCGCCGCGGACGCGGATTTCGTGCCGTCAGCTGGCATTCAACCAGCCGAACCGGATCGGAAAGCCCTCGCCGCCAAGCAGCGCCGTGGTCTCGTACAAGGGCAATCCAACGACGTTAGAGTAGGAGCCGACCAGCTTGACCACGAACGAGCCGGCGATGCCCTGCACGGCATAGCCGCCTGCCTTGCTGCGCCATTCGCCGGAGCCGATATAGGCTTGAATGTCGTCCTCGCTCAGCCGCTTGAAGCGCACCCGGGTTTCCACCAGCCGCTGGCGGAAGCTTTCCTTCGGAGTGACCAGGCAAATCGCGGTGTAAACGCGATGGTTGCGGCCCGACAGCAACCGCAGGCACTGCGACGCTTCATCCACCAGTTCCGCCTTCGGCAGGATCCGGCGACCGACCGCGACCACGGTATCGGCGGCAAGAATGTAGGAGCCGCGCAGTTCGTCATCGAGCTGCACCGACTTGAGCGCGGCATCGGCCTTGGCGCGCGCGAGGCGATTGGCGCAGGCGCGGGGCAGCTCACCGCGCTTCGGGGTCTCGTCGACATCGGCCGGGCGCAGCGCGTCGGGCTCGATACCGGCCTGATTGAGCAGGCTGAGACGCCGCGGCGAGCCGGAGGCGAGAACGAATTTGGGGCTGCCTAGCATGCGGGGTTTATCGATTTCGCTCGGGGGTCAATGGGCGCGGAAACTATCCGAAGGGCGCGGCGGCGACAACAGCATGACGGCGCGCCAGAGGTCGATTCTGGAGGATTTGGCTACTCGTTCTTGATGGCGGCCGGCGCGAATCGCTCACGGATCCGCTGGCGCAAACTGTCCCGGACATGCCGGTAGGCATCGAGCTGCAGTTCGCGGCGGCCCTCGACGCCGACCGGGTCGGGCGTCGGCCAGTATTCGACCTCGGTCGCCGAGGTCGTGGTCAACTGCAGCGCCTTGTGATGCGCCTCCGGCGACAGCGTCACGATCAGATCGAAGTTCAGGCCTTCCCAGTCTTCCAGATCGGCGACCGTCCACGGCTTGTGATTTGAAATATCGAGGCCGATCTCCTTCATCACGGCGACGGCGAAGGGATCGAGATCGGCCTTGCTGACACCGGCCGACTGCACATAGAGCCCACGCGGAACCAGATGGCGCAGCAGGCACGCCGCCGTCGGCGAGCGGACGCTGTTCTGTCCGCACATGAACAGGACAGCTTGCGGAGACCGCGCCATCTCTCAGGCTCGCCCGTCAATGATGCGTATGAGACGTTTCGCGATCATGCATTCCCGCTTGCGCATGATCTGATCCGAAAATCGGTTTCCACTTTTCGGGATCATGCGCTGCCACCGTCACCCTTCCAGTGCAGCACCGAGATCAGGGTGAACAGCCGGCGCGAGGTCTCGAAGTCGATCCGCACCTTGCCCTCAAGACGCTCCATCAGCGTGCGCGAGCCTTCGTCGTGCACGCCGCGGCGGCCCATATCGATGGCTTCGATCTTGTCCGGCGTCGCGGTGCGGATTGCCTGATAGTAGCTGTCGCAGATCATGAAGTAGTCCTTCACGATCCGGCGGAACGGCGTCAGCGACAACAGGTGCACCACGCAGGGCGTGCCGTCCTCGCGCTTGATGTCGAACATCAGGCGGTTACCGGTGATGCCGATATGCAGGGTGAACGGCCCGCTATGGCCCCCCTCCGGCACGAACAGGTTTTTCTCGACCAGATCGTAGATCGCAATCGCGCGTTCGTGCTCGATATCCGGCCCCGATCGCCCGATCGATTCCTCATCGAGCGTCACCGTGACGACGCGGTTGTTGGCATCCTCATCTGGCGGCGGCTTGCTCATGACAGATTAAGCCGCAACCCGACCGAGCGCGCGTGGGCATCGAGCCCTTCGGCCTTGCCGAGCGTCATCGCCGCCGGTCCCAAAGCGCGGAGCTGCTCGGGCCCGCATTTCAGGATCGAGGTCCGCTTCATGAAATCGAGTACGCCGAGGCCCGACGAGAACCGCGCCGAGCGCGCCGTCGGCAGCACGTGATTCGAACCGCCGACATAGTCGCCGATCGCTTCCGGCGTATGCGCGCCGAGGAAGATCGCGCCGGCATTACGGATGCGCGCGCTCAGGCCTTCGGGATCGGCGGTGATGATTTCCAGATGCTCGGCAGCAATGGCGTCGGCGAGCGCGATCGATTCATCGAGCGACTTGACGACAATGATCGCGCCGAACTCGTTCCACGAGGCGCGTGCAATGGCCGCGCGCGGCAGCGTCGTCAGTTGCGCTTCGACAGCGCGCTCGACGTCGTTCGCGAGCGACTCGTCATCGGTGATGAGGATCGACTGCGAGTCCGCGCCATGTTCGGCCTGCGCCAGCAGGTCGGCGGCGATCCAGTCCGGATTCGCGGTGCGATCCGCGATCACCAGCACTTCGGACGGACCCGCGATCATGTCGATGCCGACCTTGCCGAACACCAGCCGCTTGGCCGCGGCGACATAGGCGTTGCCCGGGCCGACGATCTTCGCCACCGGCGCGATGGCCGCGGTGCCATAGGCGAGTGCGGCCACGGCCTGCGCGCCGCCGACGCGATAGATTTCCGAGACGCCGCCGAGATGCGCTGCCGCCAGCACCAGCGGATTGAGGATTTTCCCGTCCGGGGTCGGTACGGCCATCACCACGCGCGGAACGCCGGCAACCACGGCCGGCACCACGTTCATGAGCACCGACGACGGATAGGCCGCGGTCCCGCCCGGCACGTAAAGGCCGACAGCCTCGACCGCGCTCCAGCGCCAGCCGAGTTCGACGCCCTGTGCATCCGTGAAACGTTCGTCCTTCGGCATCTGCCGCTGGTGAAACGCCTCGATCCGGTCGCGCGCGAACCTCAGCGCATCGAGCGTTGCAGCATCGCATGCCTTCACGGCGTCTTCGATCTCGGCCGGCGTGAAGCGCAGGCCGCTGGCCTCGACGGAGAAGCGGTCGAACTTTCGGGTCGCCTCGATGACAGCGGCATCGCCGCGCATGCGCACGTCGTCGATGATGGCGCGAACCACGTTCTCGACGTCGGCCGACGCCTCGCGTTTGGTCGCGAGAAAGGCGTTGAAGCGCTCGCTGAAGTCGGCGCTGTGGCTATTGAGGCGGATCGGCATTTCAGGGTCCGGCAGGCTCGCGCATGGCTGTAAAATCATGCGCTCATTCAATCATTTAACGATGTGACCCCGAGCAGTGACGCCAGATCACCGCCAACCCATAACATTCTCAGGATAAAACCGCGAGCGGGACCGCCCGGATTGGTTGCTAAATGTCTGTGCCCGCAGGCAGATTAGGTGGCAGCGGCGCCGTCCACCAGATCAGCGTCCAGACTGTCCGGGCCGAGATCGGCCAGCTCGCATTCGAGGCATTCGACCTCGAGCCGCAACACCCCGCCGCTGGCGAACAGCAGCATCACCTGACCGCCCGGTGTCTTGCCCGGATGGAATTCCAGCCCGAGCAGGGTCAACGGAAGTTCCGGGGCATCCATGTCGATCTCGCGCGATTGGCACGACAGCACGCGGTCGAACCGCAGCGCCGAGATCAGCCGCCGCGGGACGCAATCACCCGCAATGATGTCCTCGCAGTCCAGCCGCCGCATCGCGACCACGAGACGCTTCTCGGCTTGCCGCCACAGAATGTCGCCCGCGACGACCGCCGCGTCCTGAATGTGCGCGGAGATCACCGCCAGATCATCGCCATCCAGCGCGGCGAGTTTGCGTTGAGAAAATTTCTGCTGAGCCGTTGTGTTCTGAGACGCTTTGTTCTGGGACATGGCCCCGCCTGAAAAGACTTTAGTTATCTGGGCATGATCTTTCCCGAAAACCGGTTCCCACTTTTCGGGATCATGCCTAACCGCTAATACGCTCAATGGTCGCACCGCAGGCCGACAGCTTTTCCTCAAGCCGTTCGAAGCCGCGGTCGAGATGATACACGCGATTGACGGTGGTCTCGCCTTCGGCCGCCAGCGCGGCAATCACCAGTGACACGGATGCGCGCAGGTCGGTCGCCATCACCGGCGCACCGCGCAGCTTGGCAATGCCGTCGATGATCGCGGTTTCGCCGTCCAGCGAAATTCGCGCGCCGAAGCGCGCCAGCTCCTGCACGTGCATGAAGCGGTTCTCGAAAATCGTTTCGGTGATGTGCGACGAGCCCTTCGCGCAGGCCATCAGCGCCATGAGTTGCGCCTGCAGGTCGGTCGGGAAGCCGGGGAACGGCGCGGTCGTGACCTTGACCGGGCTGATGCCCGCACCGTTGCGCGTGACGCGGATGCCTTCGTTGTTCGGCGTGATGGTGGCGCCGGCTTCCGTCAGCACGTCGAGCGCCGACTGCAGCAGTTCGGGGCGCGCGCCGGCAAGCTGAACGTCACCGCCCGTCATCGCAACGGCCATGGCATAGGTGCCGGCCTCGATCCGGTCCGGCAACACGGTGTGCCGCGCGCCATGCAGCTTCTTGACACCCTCGATCACGATGCGGGGCGTCCCCGCGCCGGAAATCTTCGCGCCCATCTTGTTGAGACAGTCGGCGACATCGACGATCTCGGGCTCGCAGGCCGCGTTGTTGATGACGGTCGTGCCCTTGGCCAGCGTCGCGGCCATCAGCGCCACATGGGTGCCGCTGACAGTGACCTTGGGGAAATCGATCTCAGCCCCGGTCAGGCCGCCGGGCGCTCTGGCGATCACGTAGCCGCCGTCGATCTGCAATTCCGCGCCGAGTTTCTCCAGCGCCATGATGAGGAGGTCCACGGGACGGGTGCCGATGGCGCAGCCGCCGGGCAGCGAGACCTTGGCCACATGCATCCGCGCCAGCAGCGGCGCGATCACCCAGAAGCTGGCGCGCATCTTCGAAACCAGCTCATAGGGCGCCGTGGTGTCGATGATGTTGGCCGCGGAGATGTGCAGCGTCTGGCCCTGATACTCATGATCGCCGGGACGCTTGCCCTTCGACATGATGTCGAGGCCATGATTGCCGAGAATCCGCTGCAGCTGCGCGACGTCGGCCAGACGCGGCACGTTGTCGAGAATCAGGGTCTCATCGGTCAGCAAGCTGGCGATCATCAGCGGCAAAGCCGCGTTCTTCGCGCCGGAAATCGGAATAATGCCATTGAGCTTGTTGCCGCCGACAATGCGAATGCGATCCATGCCAAACCTGCCCTGTTGCGGATAACCGGCTTTTAGCGTGTTTCATCGGAGGTGGAAACCGCGCGCCGGGACGCCCAAAACCCGGCATTTCAGGTTAATACCTGAAAAATCGCTCGAATTGTGTCGGCCGGGCGAGGGATGGCGCTGACGGCCTCCGGGCCCTGATGCGATCAGGCCCCGGCCTTGTTGATATCGTCCATCTCCAGGATCGGCTTCGGATAGCCGCGCTTGGCCACCGCGAGCATGGCGCGGCCGACCTTTTCGCTGGTGGTGACATATTTCGGCGCGACCCGATGCAGGAATGTCAGCAGCGGCGCGGTCGCGACATAGATCGCCTGAACCCACGCCGTTTTCGACCGCACGCCGTACAGCGGCTGGATCGCGCCGGGACGGAACATGTAGGCGGCCTTGAACGGCAGCTTGAGCAGATCGTTCTCGGTCTTGCCCTTGACGCGGGCCCACATCACGCGGCCCTGCTCGGTGCGGTCGGCGCCCGCGCCGGTGACATAGACGAAAGTCATGCCCGGATTGAGCCGCGCCAGCGGACGCGCCGCCGCGAGCGTGATGTCGTAGGTCAGATGGCGGTAGCGCTCCTCGTCCAGACCCAATGATGTCACGCCGAGACAAAAGAAGCAGGCGTCATAACCCGTCATGTCATTTTCGATGGCCGAGAAGTCGAGAAAGTCCTTGTGCACGAGTTCGCGTAGCTTCGGGTGCGGCTGACCGGTGGCACTGCGGCCAACCGTCAGCACCTGCGTCACATCTGGATCGCGCAAACATTCGCGCAGCACGCCCTGCCCAACCATGCCGGTCGCGCCGAAGACAATGACTTTCATCGACGCTCCAATGGTCTAGTGGAGTGTTGACATTCGCGGCCCGATCGACCGCGAGCTCACAAAGCGAAGGTCAAATCCAAACTCTACTAGAAACCTATATTTCCTAGTGGTCCCTTGATTCTAACATTCGCAAGAATGTCTGCTGAAACGAAATGCGAATGTTAGAATCGGACCACTAGCGCGTATCACGCCGTCTTGAATCGCCTGATGCCGACGACGATCATGCCGATGAAAAAGACCAGCACGATCCCCTGGGTGATCGCAAACGGCGGCTCGGCCCCGGTCGGCGCATAGACGTTCAGCAGCGCTACCTTCTGGAAGCCCTGCGCGATCAGGACAAAGACATTGAACCAGAGCGCGAGCATCGCGGTGACGACATACACCGCACGCCATACGCCGGAGAGACCCTTGCCGTACAACGCGTAAACCGCAACCGCCAGCAGCACCAGCGAGATGATGGCGACGACATGCGAGGGCAGTATCTTGGTGAAGGGAAACAGAAAGCCGGTCGCGCTGGTGAGGATCGTCAGGACGAGAAACCAGAGCGTCCAGCCGGGCATCCTGTTCGATGCGAGCAGTCCGCCCGCCACCACGAAGCCCAAACCGATGGCTATCATGCTGATGATAAGGTGAAGGACCGTAAACGACGCCAAAGACATGCCTAAAATCATGATGCGCCCCCCGCCTTTAGAACGATCCAAGGCTACATCATACGCACGGCCGCGCAACAGAAGTTCCATTTCGCACGCTGCACTCCTGCAAATTTTTCAGGCAATGCTGCGTGATCAGCGATTGAGGAAATCCACCAGCTTCGGGATCACCTGACCCGGCGCTTCCTCGATCAGCCAGTGTCCCGAGCCCTTGATGATGACACCTTCGACGTTGGTGGCGACCAGTTTGCCCTGTTCGATCAGAAAATTGCCGCCCGCCTTTTCGCCGGAGAGAATGAGCATCGGTATCGGCAGCTTGGTTTTTGCGAAACCTGCGAAATCATCGGCGTCCTTTTCGAAGGCGCGAAACACCTCGAACCCTGCCTTCATGCGGCCCGGTTGCGCATAAGCCTTGGCGTAGAACTTCCGGTCCTTCTGAGAGATGGACTTTGCCGGGTTGGCGGCGAAATCATTCCAGAAGTGTTCGAGATAAATCCGCTCGCGGCCAGTGACCAAAGCCAGCGGCGTCTTGCCGTAGAAATGGAAGTGCCACAGGTCGCGCAGCAGCCAGACATTTTTCCAGTCGCCGACGCCGGGCAGAAAGGCATCCATCAGCACGATGCGATCGACTTCGGCCGGGTATTGCGCCGCGTAGGCATAGGCGACCATCAGACCGATGTCGTGGCCGACGATCTTGACCTTCTTGTATCCGAGACTTCTCACCAGCGCGTGGATGTCCTGCGCCATTTCCTTCTTGGTGTAGCCGCCCTCGGGCGCATCGGACTTGCCGAAGCCGCGCAGGTCCGGCGCGATCACGGTGTGGTTGTTCGCAAGTCCGGGAAACAGCGGCCGCCACATGTGGCTGGTCTCCGCATAACCGTGCAGCAGCACGACAGGATCGCCTTCGCCGGCGATCAGATAATTCAGTTTCACGCCGTTGACGACTGCGGACCGGCTTTGCGGCATCGATTGCGCCACCGCAACGCCGGATGACACGATCAGGACGGATGCCACCATCATACCGGCACAGATCGCGCCGCGAATGACCTGTCGAAAATACCGCATGCTGAAATTCCTTTTGAGATCGATACGATCCCGAAAATGAAAGGGGCTTGGCAAGCTCAGACAATCGGCAGGCGCAGTTCAATAATAACGCGGGATCGGACCGTTATGCGGGTCTTGCGTTTCGACAGGTCGAACATGACCTGGTCGATAAAACACCAGCCCCAGCCTTCCGGCGGATCATATCCTTCGATAACGGGATGCTGTGTAGCGTGGAAATGTTTGGTGGCGTGTTTGTTGGGCGAATCGTCGCAGCAGCCGACATGGCCGCAGGTCCGGCAGATCCGCAGATGCAGCCAGACGCTGCCGGTCTTCAGGCACTCCTCGCAGCCGAGCGCGCTTGGGGTGACGTCCTTGATTTCCGCGATGTGCTTGCAAGGCATTGGTCAGGATCTCTCGATGAGAGCGTCGTCCGGCACTTCGCAAGCTAGAGAGGCTATGCCGGTTTGTCGCCAAGAAAACCGTGCAGCGCAGCCACGACCTGCGCGCCTTCGCCGATTGCGCCGCCAACGCGCTTGACCGAACCTGCGCGCACATCGCCGACGGCGAACACACCGGGCACCGAGGTCTCCAGCGCCGACACCGGCCGCCCGCATTGCGCCCCGGTCAGGACAAAGCCGGTGCGATCGAGGGTCACGCCGCAGTCCGCGAGCCATGCGGTGGCGGGGTCGGCCCCGACAAACAGAAACACGTTGCGGATATCGCCGGCAGCCTCGAGCCCTGACTTCCGGTTGCGCCAGCGCACGCGCTCGAGTCCGCCATCGTCAGGGCCTTCCAGCCCGACGATCTCGGTGTGGATCATCAGTTCGATGTTCGGCGTCGCCATGATCCGGTCGATCAGATAGCGCGACATGCTATCGGCGAGACCACCGCTGCGGATCATCATCCGCACCTTGCTGGCGTGGCCCGACAGAAACACCGCGGCCTGACCGGCGGAATTGCCGCCACCAACCAGAATGACTTCCTGCTGGGCACAGAGCCGCCCCTCGATCGGCGACGCCCAGTACCAGACGCCGCGCCCCTCGAACCTGTCGAGGTTCTCGATCGTTGGACGCCGGTAGCGTGCACCGCTGGCAACGACGATGGATTTCGCTTTCAGGAAATGACCGCATTCGGTGGTAAGCCCGAATGCGCCGTCGCTCTTCGAGCAGTCGAGCGATCTGGCTTCGACCGGAATCATCAGATCCGCACCGAACTTCTGCGCCTGATTGTAGGCGCGCCCGGCCAACGCCTGTCCCGAGATGCCGGTCGGAAATCCGAGATAGTTCTCGATCCGCGCACTGGCGCCGGCTTGGCCACCGAAATGCCGTGCATCGAGCACCGCCACCGACAATCCTTCGGACGCTGCATACACAGCGGTCGCAAGTCCGGCGGGACCACCGCCGACAACAGCGACGTCGTAGAGCTTGTCCCGTATCGGACCGCCGATCATTCCCATCGCGTAGGCAAGATCGACTTCGCTGGGATTGCGCAGCACCGTGCCATCCGGGGCCACCACAAGAGGAAGATCGGAAGGCGACGGCGAATAGCGCGCCACCAGATCCGTTGCGTCCGTGTCGGTGGCGGGATCGAGCACATGGTGGGGAACGCCGTTGCGCGCCAGAAAGCCTTGCAGCCGCACGACGCCGCCCAGCGACGGCGAACCAATCAGCACCGGACCGCCGACACCGGCCTGGATCAGCGCAACACGCCGCAAAATCAGCGCGCGCATGATGCGCTCGCCAAGATCAGCTTCGGCGACAAGCAGCGCGCGCAAACTGGCTGGCGGGATCAGGAGCGTCTCGACGTCACCCTCGGCTGTGCCATCGACCAGTGCGTTGCGGCCCGACAGTTGCCCGATCTCAGCAAGAAACTGTCCCGGCCCCTGCTCGATCACCGGCGTGATGTGGCCCATGCCGTCGCGCTGGGTGATGGCGACGTGCCCGGAGAGAATGACGAACATGCCGGGGCCGACCTTGCCGCTTTCGAACAGCAGCTCGCGGTCTTTATGATGATGCACATCGCCGAACCGGCGCATCCGGTCGATCTCGGTATCCGTCAACGTCGGGAATGTTTGCTCGAACCGGGGAAATGCCGCTCGTGAAGCGTCCGATTGCGGGGCGCCCGCCCCAATCGCTGCGGCCTGGTCCGTCGCCATCAGATACTTTCCTTACATTCGCACAGAAGACTCGCGAACTCCCTCGTTGGAGATCGCATTCGTAAAGCTAGATCGTGTCTGCACGCCAAACAATCAAGCGATGGACCAAGGCTGCAAGGTCAACGGTCGTCGTCACGCCGATGCGCGTCCATGCTTGATGCATCGTCCCGCGCCCGCGCATCGTCATCCGGCGTGACAATTGCCATTCCTGCGCGGCCGCGTGCCTGCGACTTGCGCCGTTTCAGATTGTCGCGCAATGCGGATTTCAGCCGCGCCTCGCGCGCGGATTTGGCATCGTTCCTGTCGGGGTCGTTCGCCATTCAGCTCTGCTCGCATCTTGCCTTGACCGCCATCGCCGATGACGGTCAGTTGCAATAATATCGGATACGCCGCGCCGTATGACAGAGGAAATGCCATGACAGAGCACACAGAAGCGCTCGCACCGGCGGTGCAGAATACGCTCCGTGACTGGCACCGCTTCGTCGAAACCAAGAGCGAAGACGTGCTGCGGCCATTGTTCGCGGAAACCACCGTGTTCCGCTCGCCGTTTGTCCACCTGCCAATCCCCGGCCGTCCCGCCAGCGTGCTGATCCTCGGCGCGGTCGTGCAGATTTTCGAGAATTTCCGCTACCACCGGACATTCGTCTCCGGAACCCACGATGTGGCGCTGGAATTCAGCGCCAATATCGATGAGCTGAAACTGAAGGGAATTGATCTGGTGAAGTTCGATTCCGCGGGCAAGATCATCGAATTCGAGGTGATGATCCGGCCTTTCAAGGCCCTTGAGGCCCTGAGCACCCGAATGAACGCCCGGATCGGTCCCGAGCTTGCGAAATACAAGACGGCCGCGCCGGCCTGAGTTCCGGTCCAGGAGCCGAAGAATGAGCTGTTCGGCGCTTGCACCATCGGTGGCCTTATGGCAAAGGAACGCGCGCCTTTAGAGGCTTTTCAGCTGATTCACGTACACGGTACGGTTCTGGCTTTTTCTCGTCTGGCGTTCGCTGCCGTAGCTCAGTGGTAGAGCACTCCATTGGTAATGGAGAGGTCGACAGTTCAATCCTGTCTGGCAGCACCAGCCTACCTCCCTTCAAGATTCCGGACAGGCCGCGGCGTCCCTGCTGTTTCGCAAGGCGCGAAAATCTCTTTGATTTCAATGACAAAAGCCCGTGCCAGAATTTCGCCAAAATCGCTGATTTTTCGCGAAAATTTTAACCAGCCATCCGGATACTGCGCCCGCACGTAAAATTACGGAATCCGGGGGGATTTGGAATTATGGCTTTGCGGTTCAAGGTCGGAAAAAATCTGTTTCGCTTCAAATTGCCGAGCCTGAAGCTCGGCGTTCGGGGAAGTCTCTTCCTGGCATTCGCAGTCATCGCCGGCATGGCGATCGCGATCAGCGCAGGAGCGAGCCTGCTGCTTGGCCAGCTCGGCGGCATGATGACCGAACTCAGCAACCGCGACATTCCCCGCCTGACGGCAAGCTTGCAGCTATCCGCTCTGAGCCAGAGCCTCGCCTCGCGCGGACCAGCGGTGCTCGCATCGGACGATGAAAGCGTCCTTCAAACGCGCGTCAAGGACCTGAAGGACGCCCAGACCGCCGCCATCGACAAGCTGAAAGAGATCAAGAATCTCAACGCCGACCCATCCGTCGTGACGGCGCTGGAAGAAAACGTCAGAATGATCGACGACACCATCACCAGCCTGCAGTCGGCGGCCAAGGAACGGCTCGATCTCGCCGGGCAGCATACCAAGCAGTTCGAGGCCGCCCGCAAGGCCCACGCCGCCGTCGTCAATATGATCAATTCCAGCACCGATCAGGCGAAAATCGTGGTCAACACCGCGCTGACAGGCCTGAGCGGCGATGGCCGCGACGCCCTGAAAGCCATGCAGGGCGTCGATATGCTGGCCAGCCTGCTGGCAGACGTCAACTTTGCCGCAAGCAACATCAGCGCCGCTGCCAGCGCCGGCAACGCCGAGACGCTCAGCGATCAGGAATATGCGTTCTCGGTGACGTCCGACAGCATCGACACTTCTCTCGCTTCGCTGGGCCGCCGCGGCGATGGCGACAAGATGAAGGAAGCCGTCGCGCAGTTGATGGCGTTCGGCAACAAGAAGACCGGTGTCTTCAAGCTCCGCCAGAAGGAACTGGATTCTGCCGATTACGGCCGGCTTATTCTGGAAGAGACCGGCAAGCTCAACCGCGGTCTCGAGATGAGCATCAAGCGGCTGGTCGACGACGTGCAGACGGCGACGGACACCGCAGCGACCAAGGCGCGCAGCACGATTACGCTGGGAACGACAACCATGCTCGTACTCGGCGCGCTCACGCTGATCGGATCCGCGCTGTTCGTCTGGCTCTATGTCGGCCGCAACATCCTGGGCCGCATCAGCAACCTGCAGAACGTGATGCGGCGGCTGTCCGAGGGCGACCTTGACGCCGAGGTGAAACGCAGCCGCCAGCAGGACGAAATCGCCGTCATGGCCGGCTCGCTCGAGGTGTTCCGCGAGAGCATGATCCGCTCGCGTGCACTGAGCAGCGAACAGGACCAGGACCGCGTCGCCAAGGCCGAGCGCGCGTCGCGCATCGAAACCCAGATCGTGCATTTCGAGGACAAGGTGCGGGCCGCGCTTGACGGCCTGATGACCTCGGCCAATGTCATGCAATCGACGGCGGAGAGCATGTCCACATCCGCAGAGCATTCGAGCGCTCTGGTGAGCACCGTCGCGTCCGCCGCCGAGGAAACCTCGGTCAACGTGCAGACGGTTTCGGCCGGCACCGAGGAACTGACCTCGTCGATTCAGGAAATCAGCCGCCAGGTCACGAACTCGACGCAGATCGCCGCCAACGCAGTCAGCGAAGCCGGCAAGACCGACGCCACCATGCAGGGCCTCGCCGACAACGCCAACCGCATCAGCAGCGTGGTCGATCTGATTCAGGAAATCGCATCGCAGACCAACCTGCTGGCGCTCAACGCCACCATCGAAGCCGCGCGTGCCGGCGAAGCCGGCCGTGGCTTCGCCGTCGTCGCATCGGAAGTCAAAAGCCTCGCCGAGCAGACGGCAAAGGCGACCGATGAAATCCGCTCGCAGATTGCCAGTATGCAGACCGTCACCACGTCGGCGGTCGGCGCAATCCGCAACATCGGCGCCACCATCGGCGAGATCAGTGAAGTGACCACCGCCATCGCCGCCGCGGTCGAAGAGCAGGGCGCTGCGACGCGCGAGATTGCCCGCAACATCCAGCACGCCGCCAGCGGCACCTCGGAAGTCTCGAGCAACATCGTCGGCGTGAGCCGCGCCTCGAGCGAGGCCGGAATTGCAGCGGGCGACGTACTGAACGCATCGAACGAACTTCGCCGCGAAGCCGACACGCTTCGCGCAGAAGTCGACGCCTTCCTGCTGAACATCCGCGCGGCATAATTGTGTTTAGTTGCTATGCCGCCTGGCATGGCTGCGTTCTGTTTTGGGGTTCGGCGCCTTGTGCTCCGAACCCCAATTCGTTAATTGCGCGCGCCATATCGAAAATGCAGGCTCTGCGTTCCGTGGAACAGCATGATTCTCCGTTGCTTTTGGCTCCTGTGTCCGCGCACCGAACCACGCCCCAGATTGACTCTTCTGGACCTCCATGGTCCTTGCTAGTCTCGATCCGGGGAAATCGCGCGTGCCGTCAAGACATCGCCTTCTGCCCGAATAACTGAGATAGCGGCGTCTGCAGGGCGACGTCTTTTACATGCAAGGGGACAGCGCATGAGCATAGTGCCGGGTTCGGATGTGAATGGCGGAGTATCGGTCGGCCGGGATGCGCTGATCGAGCCGCGCAACGACTGGACCCGTGCGGAAGCGCAGGCGCTTTACGATCTTCCCTTCGCGGATCTGATCTTTCAGGCGCAAAGCATTCATCGCCGCAACTTCGATCCCAACCACGTCGAGACTGCGAGCCTGCTCAGCATCAAGACCGGCGGCTGCCCCGAGGATTGCGGCTATTGCTCGCAGAGCGCCAAGTACGACACCGGCCTCAAGGCCTCCAAGCTGATGGATCACGACGACGTCGTCGCCACCGCAAAGCGCGCCAAGGAAGCCGGCGCGGAACGTTTCTGCATGGCCGCCGCCTGGCGCAATCCGAAGGACAAGGATCTCGACAAGGTTTGCGAGATGGTCAGCGCAGTGAAAGGTCTCGGCATGGAGACCTGCGTCACGCTCGGTATGCTGACCGACAAGCAGGCGCAGCGGCTGCACGATGCCGGCCTCGACTTCTACAATCATAACGTCGACACCTCGCCGGAATTCTACGACAAGATCATCACCACGCGCACCATGCAGGATCGCATCGACACGCTGGCGCATGCGCGCGAAGCCGGATTGAAGGTCTGTTGCGGCGGCATCATCGGCATGGGCGAGCAGGTCGATGACCGTCTCGGCATGCTGGCGCTGCTGGCGAACCTCCCCGAGCATCCCGAGAGCGTTCCGATCAACATGTGGAACGAGGTCAAGGGCGTGCCGGTCAACGACACCGCCGAGCGGCCCGATCCGATCGCGCTGGTGCGGATGATCGCGGTCGCGCGCATCATGATGCCGCGAAGCGTGGTTCGCCTTTCCGCCGGCCGCCAGTACATGACCGATGAGTTGCAGGCGCTGTGCTTCGTCGCCGGCGCCAACTCGATCTTCATCGGCGACGTGCTGCTGACCACCAAAAATCCGCAGACCGAACGCGACGCCAACCTGCTGGACCGCCTCGGCATCAAGTCAAAGCTCGACGACGGCAAGCACGCTTGCCATACGCATGGTGATGCGCAGCCGGCCGCCGCCACAGTGCCGATCAGCGGCGCAGCGGCGTCCTGAGGTTGTTTCAAACGGCCGATCAGCATGGCTGCCGCATGGCAACCATGCTGACGCAGCCCGTAAAACGCGGCTTTTCGGCCGGCCGGACACTAGCGCCGCGAGGTTTGCCGCGTTAAGCCGGGCCTGAAAACTGCGATTGCGAGACGATGCACACCAAGACCGCCCCATTGCCCGCAGCCTCCGACGGCCTGCGCTATCCAATCGAGACGCCGCCCAAACCGGACGAAGCGATCGAGGTCGCGCCCGGCCTGATATGGGTGCGCATGACTCTGCCGTTCCGTCTCAACCATGTGAACATTTACCTGATCGCTGACGGCGACGGCTGGGCCATGGTCGATACCGGCATCGGCAACGACGCCACCATTGCGGCATGGACGACATTGTTCGAAGGCCCGCTCAAGGGCTTTCACATCACCCGGCTGATCGTGACGCATTCGCACCCGGACCACGTCGGGCTTGCGGGCTGGATCGTCGAACGCTTCGGCTGCCCGCTTCTGATGTCGCAGGTCGAATATCTGCAGGCCGCGTATCACCAGCATCGCGGCTCGCCGGAACGCAAGCTGGCGCAGCGGCTGTTCTTCCGCCGTCACGGCATGGACGAAGAGATCACCGAAGCGCTGCTTGGCAAGGGCCAGGATTACCTCACGCGCGTCTCGATTCTCCCCGCCTCCTATTATCGCCTGTCCAAGGGCGACGAGATCACGATCGGCACGCGGACGTTCAAGGTCCTCACCGGCGGCGGTCACGCACTCGATCAGGTCATGCTCTACTGCGAGGCCGACAACATCTTCCTGTCGGCGGATCAGGTGCTGAGCAAGATTTCGCCGAATGTCAGCGTGTGGGCGGTGGAACCCGATGCCAATTCGCTGGGCGAATACCTGACCTCACTCAAGGAGCTCGCAGGCCTGCTGCCGGACGACGTTCTGGTGCTGCCCGGTCACGGCGTGCCGTTCTACGGCGTGAAGACGCGCATCACGCAACTCGCGGATCACCACGAAGAACGGTGCCAGCTGATCGCAGCTGCATGCCGCACGTCGCCGAAGACCTCCGCGGAGCTGGTGCCGGTGGTGTTCCACAAGCACGTCCTCGACGCCCACCAGACCGGCTTCGCCGCCGGCGAGCTGATCGCGCACGTCAATCACATGCTGGCCGGAGGCCGGCTGACGTCTGGTCTTGGCGCCGATGGCGTGCTGCGCTTCACCGCCTGACTGAACCCGAATACGCTAATTGAGCGGAATTGATCCCGAGATGATCTGGATCAAGTTTTTGCCGCATATGAGCCCGGCGAAAACGGCCTCGACATCAAAGCTGGAAAAGCTCTAAAAAGACCTCGTGCACGGCGGAAGGCCATTGGCCCGGCTGCCGTAATTCAGGTTCCCATCCAGGGTTTTTGTGATGGATTACAACAAGTTCTTCGGCGATGCCCTCGGGCGGCTTCATGACGAGCGGCGCTACCGCGTTTTCGCGGATCTGGAGCGGATCGCCGGGCGGTTTCCGCACGCGATCTGGCACTCCCCGAAGGGCCAGCGCAACATCGTGATGTGGTGCTCCAACGACTATCTCGGCATGGGGCAGCATCCAAAAGTCGTGGGCGCGATGGTCGAAACCGCGACCCGCACCGGCACTGGCGCCGGCGGCACCCGCAACATCGCCGGAAACAACCACTCCCTGATCCAGCTTGAGCGCGAACTCGCCGATCTGCACGGCAAGGAAGCGGCGCTGGTTTTCACGTCGGGCTATGTGTCCAACCAGACCGGCATCGCGACGCTGGCGAAGCTGATTCCAAACTGCCTGATCCTGTCGGACGCGCTGAACCACAACTCGATGATCGAGGGCATTCGCCAGTCCGGCACTCAATACCTCGTGTTCCGCCACAACGACGTCGCGCATCTTGAAGAATTGCTGCGCGCCAATCCGGGCCGTCCGACGCTGATCGTTTGCGAAAGCCTGTACTCGATGGACGGCGACGTCGCACCGCTGGCGAAGATCTGCGATCTCGCCGAGCGTTATGGCGCGATGACCTATGTCGATGAAGTTCATGCGGTCGGCATGTACGGCCCGCGCGGCGGCGGCATTGCCGAGCGTGACGGCGTGATGCACCGGATCGACATTCTCGAAGGCACGCTGGCCAAGGCGTTTGGCTGCCTCGGCGGCTATATCGCCGGCAGCGCCAAGATGGTCGATGCGGTGCGCTCCTATGCGCCGGGCTTCATCTTCACCACGGCCCTTCCGCCCGCGATCTGCTCGGCCGCGACCGCCGCGATCAAGCATCTGAAATCATCGTCATGGGAGCGCGAGCGTCATCAGGACCGCGCCGCGCGGCTCAAGGCCATTCTCATCGCCGCCGGCCTGCCGGTGATGTCGAGCGATACGCACATCGTTCCGCTGTTCGTGGGCGACCCCGAGCGCTGCAAGAAGGCATGCGACCTGCTGCTCGAACAGCACGGCATCTACATCCAGCCGATCAATTATCCGACGGTGCCCAAGGGTACGGAGCGCCTGCGCATTACCCCGTCGCCGTATCACGAGGACGCGCTGATCGACGGCCTCGCCGAGGCGCTGGTCCAGGTCTGGGAACAGCTCGGCCTGCCGCTGCACGCCAAATCCATGGCCGCTGAATAAATGGCTGCTGAATAAAGCTACGGCCTTCCGACACTAACGGCTTTGGCGTGCCGTGCCGGCGTGTGTGACAGCACGATCCGCATCAGGTCGGCGGCGTTGCGCGCACCCAGCTTGTCCATGATACGCGCGCGATGAACCTCGATGGTGCGGGGGCTGATACCGAGCCGCCGTCCCGCTTCCTTGTTCGACGCGCCGTGCGTGACCTGCGCCAGCACATCCCGTTCGCGCCGTGTCAAAAGCGCAAGGCCCGGGAAGTCGGCGAGACCATCTATCCTCCCGACCATCGATCCGCGATAGATCAGGACGGCCTCCCGCACCCGGTCGATCATGGCTCCCGCCGAAAACGGCTTCTCAAGAAAATCCACAGCGCCGAGCTTCATGGCTGCGACGGCCATCGCGATATCCGACTGACCGGAGATGACGAACACTGGCGGCGCAAACCGCGTATCGGCCAGTTGCTTCAGCACCGCCAGCCCGGAACGGCCCGGGAGCTGAAGATCGAGGATCACGCAAGACGGCGTGGAGGACTGCAGCGATTCAAAGAACGACTCGCCATCCGCGAACGCCCGCGCCTCAAACCCGTCAATTCTCAGCAGCAGCAGCAGGGCATCGCGAACGGAAGGGTCGTCATCCACAACGACGACCGGGGCATCCTGCATAACGAAAGGCAGCATCTGACCCATCGGCCGGCTCCTTGGTGCGTTACGTCTGTATTGCAACTTTTACGTGTATATGCTGATTCGGCTAATCCGCCAACATCTTCGTCGCCAGGCAAACCCGGCCTAAGTCCGGATGCGCCTGACGGCGGACCGGGCTAAGGTCGCAGCCGGGCGTTGACCGAAGGCATGATCCCGAAAGGTGGAAACCGGTTTTTCGGGAGGATCATGCCCAAACGACATAGGCGACGGGGACCCTTTCGATGCTGCATGACTGGGGCGTGATCGCAGCCGCGTTCGGCTACATCGGCCTTCTGTTCGTCGTCGCGAGCTACGGCGAGCGGCTGACGCAGGTTCAGCGCGGCCGCCTCGGCACCATCATCTATCCGCTGTCGCTCGCGATCTACTGCACGTCATGGACGTTCTTCGGCTCGGTCGGGCTTGCGACGCGGACCAGCGTCGAATTTCTCGCGATCTATGTCGGCCCGATCCTGATGATCGCGTTCTGCACGCCGCTGTTGATGCGCGTGATTCAACTGGCGAAATCGCAGAACATCACCTCGATCGCCGACTTCATCGCCGCGCGTTACGGCAAGAGCCAGGCGGTCGCCGCCACCGCCGCCGCCATCGCCATCATCGGCTCGGTGCCCTACATCGCGCTTCAATTGAAGGCCGTCGCGTCATCGCTGGAAACCATCCTCAATCAGGACCAGGACGTCTCCAGCATTCCCTACATCGGCGACATCGCCTTCATCGTCACCATCACCCTCGCCGCCTTCGCGGTGCTGTTCGGCACGCGTCAGACCGACGCTACCGAGCACCAGCACGGCCTGATGTTGGCGGTCGCGACCGAATCGCTGGTCAAGCTGGTGGCGTTCATTGCTGCGGGCGTGTTCGTCACGTTTTTCATGTTCGGGCCGACCGAACTGATCGAACGCGCCATGAAAACGCCGGAGGCGGTGCGCGCCATCGAGGCCACGCCGTCGATCGGCAATTTCCTCGCCATGACGCTGCTGTCGTTTCTGGCGATCATGCTGCTGCCGCGACAGTTCCACGTCAGCGTCGTCGAGAATTCGACCGAAGCCGAGGTGCGCCGCGCGCGCTGGCTGTTTCCGCTCTATCTGATTGCGATCAACCTGTTCGTGATCCCGATCGCCATCGCCGGCCTTGTCACCTTTCCGTTCGGCACATCGGACAGCGACATGTACGTGCTGGCACTGCCGATCCAGGCCAAGGCAACGTCGCTCAGCGTGATCGTGTTTATCGGCGGCCTGTCCGCCGCCACCGCCATGGTGATCGTGGAATGCGTGGCGCTCGCCATCATGGTGTCGAACGACATCATTATGCCGCTGGCGCTGAAACGGAAGCGGTCGTCGCAGGACGGCAAGGCGAACTTCGGCGGCTTCCTGCTCAAGGTCCGGCGCGTCGCCATCTTCGTCATCATGGCGATGGCTTATTTGTATTATCATGCGCTGGGAAATGCGCAGCTCGCCGCCATCGGCCTGCTGTCATTCGCCGCCGTCGCCCAGCTCGCGCCGGCATTTTTCGGCGGACTGTTCTGGCGGCGCGCGACCGCGCGCGGCGCGATGGGCGGCATGCTGATCGGCTTTGCGGTGTGGGCCTACACGCTGTTTCTGCCAAGCTTCGCCGAGGTCGATCCGCGCGGCGCGGTCTGGCTGAAGGAAGGGCTGTTCGGCATCGCCGCGCTGCGGCCCCGCGCGCTGCTCGGCACCGAAATGGCGCCGCTGATTCACGGCGTGTTCTGGAGCCTTTCACTCAATCTCTTGACCTACATCGTGCTGTCGCTGCTGCGCCAGCCGACTTCGATCGAACGGGTGCAGGCCGACCTGTTCGTACCAAACGAACTGGCGCCAATCGCGCCGAATTTCCGGCGCTGGCGCACGACGGTGACGGTGCAGGATCTGCTCAGCACCGTCGCACAATATCTCGGCCCCGAGCGCGCGCAGGTGTCGTTCGAAACCTTCGCCGCGACCCATCACATCAATATCGATCGCGCGGCTCCCGCCGATTTCCGCCTGCTGCGCCACGCCGAACACCTGATCGCCTCATCGATCGGCGCGGCTTCCTCCCGCCTCGTGCTGTCGCTGCTGCTGCGCAAGCGCGCGGTGTCCGCCAAGGCCGCGCTGAAACTGCTCGACGATGCGCACACCGCGCTGCATTTCAACCGCGAGATGCTGCAGACCGCGCTCAATCACGTTCGCCAGGGCATCGCGGTGTTCAATCCGGAGCTTCAGCTCATTACCTCGAACCAGCAGTTCGGCGAGATTCTCGACCTGCCGGCGCAATACTCGCAGATCGGCATTCCGCTGGTCGAGATCCTCGAATTCATCGGCAGCAACGGACAGCTGGATACGGCCCCCGATCCTGCCGCCCTGCAGCGGCGGCTTGCCGCCTACACCACCGAGGGCGAGCCCTATCTGGAGCGGTTGGCCGATCGCAACATGGTTGTCGAGGTTCGCGCCAACCGCATGCCGGGCGGCGCGCTGGTCATCACCTTTTCCGACATCACGCCGAGCTTCGAGGCGGCGGAAGCGCTGGAGCGCGCCAACGCCACGCTGGAGAAGCGCGTCCGTGAGCGCACCGAACAGCTGACCCGGCTCAACAGCGAGCTTGCACTGGCGAAGAGCACCGCCGAAGAAGCCAACATTTCCAAGACCCGCTTCCTCGCGGCGGCGAGCCACGACATTCTGCAGCCACTCAACGCGGCACGTCTCTATGTCACCAGCCTGGTGGAACGGCAGAACGGCGGCGAAGATGCCCGCCTGGTCGGCAACATCGACGACTCGCTGGAAGCCATCGAGGAAATTCTCGGCGCGCTGCTCGATATCTCGCGGCTGGATTCCGGCGCGATGACGCCGTCGATCTCCAGCTTCCGCATGAGCGACCTGATGCGCTCGCTGGAAGTGGAGTTCGCCCCGATCGCGAAAGCGCGAAAACTAAAGCTCACCTTCGTGCCGTGCTCGCTGCCGGTATCCTCGGATCGTGTGCTGTTGCGGCGTCTGCTGCAAAACCTGATTTCGAACGCCATCAAGTACACGCCGAAAGGCCGCGTCCTGGTCGGCTGCCGCCGCAAGGGAAAATCCCTCGAGATCGGAATCTACGATACCGGGGTCGGAATTCCGGTCTTGAAACGCACGGAAATCTTCAAGGAGTTTCACCGGCTCGATCAGGGCGCGCGGATCGCGCGCGGGCTTGGGCTCGGACTGTCGATCGTGGAGCGGCTCGCGCGCGTGCTGAACCACGGCATCGTGGTTGGGTCGAACCTTGGTGGCGGTTCACATTTCACTGTGACGATGCCGATCGCCAAGACCGTGACGCATACGGGCGCGCTGACCGGCGCGAACATCTCTTCGAAGGCGCCGATGAGCGGCACTCTCATCGTCTGCATCGAGAACGACCGCGCCATTCTCGACGGCATGAAAACGTTGCTGACCGGCTGGGACGCCAAGGTCATCGCCGCCGTCGATCCGGTCGCCGCTGCCGAAGCGATCGCGGCGACCGACGAGCGCGTGACCGGCCTTCTGGTCGACTATCACCTCGATCGCGGCAACGGCATCGCGGCGATCCGCGACATCCGGCAGCGATTTGGCGAGGGAATTCCCGCGATCCTGATCACCGCCGATCGCAGTCCGCACGTCCGTGACGCCGCGCGCGAGGACGGAATCGTGGTGCTCAACAAGCCGCTCAAGCCGGCGGCGCTGCGCGCACTGCTCGGGCAGTGGCGGGCGCAGCAGATAGTGGCGGCGGCGGAGTAGTTTCCGTTGGGAGCGCGTTCCGGCGGCGCTCAGGCGTGCGCGTGGCCGCTCAGCGTCAGGCCGGTGGCGGCTTCGAGCTCTCCGATGGCCTGAGGTCCGTCGATCACCTTGATGGTGGTCATGCCCATCTCGCGCGCGGGCTTCAGGTTGACGCCGAGATCGTCGAGATAGACGCAGTTCTTCGGATCGACGCCGAGCGCGTCAACCATCATCCGATAGATGCGTGGATCGGGCTTGCGCAGACCGATTTTCGCCGACTCGATGACATGATCGAACAGCGCCATCGTTTCCGCGACGTAAAGCGCACGGCCACCCGAACTGCCGATGGCGTTGGCGGGAAGATTGTTGGTGATGCAGCCGGTCTTGAAACGCTGCTTCACGCGCCGGAGCGCCTCGACCATCTCCGGGCGTGGATCGCCCGACAGCAGCGGCACGACATCGCGTCCCCGCACCTCGGCGCCGAGCGCCAGCGATTCGGCCGCGAACAGCACGTCAAAGGTTTCGAGATCCACTTCGGCGCGTTCGAACTTCGCCCATGCATTCTCGAAGTGGTTCGCGGCGTTGGTGCGCCGGATGATATCGACCGGAAGGCCGCGCTCCTTCTCAAACCGCGCGAAGGCCTCGAACGGCGAGGTCGTGAGCACCCCGCCAAAATCCCAAATCACCGCCTCAACCATGATCGATTGCCTTCAACTGAAATGTTTTGCATGTCGCCGGTACAGGAGCGGCTAGCCGCGCCGCTACTTCGCCGGATCGGATTGTTTCCACTCTCCGCCTGCGATCTTGGCGGCGGCGATCACTGCCTGCGTCCGGCTTTCGACGCCGAGCTTTTGCAGAATGGCGGAGACATGCGCCTTGATGGTGGCTTCGGAGACCCCGAGTTCGTAGGCGATCTGTTTGTTGAGCAGACCTTCGGACAGCATCATCAGCACCCGGACCTGCTGCGGTGTCAGGGTAACCAGGCGATCGCGCAGTCTGGTCATGTCGGGATCGCCCGCCACGGAGAGATCGACGTCGGCCGGCACCCAGACATCGCCGTTCATGACCTTGCCGATAGCCTCGCGCAGGGTCTCGACGCCGAACCGTTTCGGGATGAAACCCGATGCTCCGAAATCCATCGAGCGGCGGATGGTCCCGGCGTCGTCGCTGGCGGACACGATGACCACCGGAATCGCCGGAAACTGTGCGCGCAGGTAGATCAGCCCGGAAAAGCCGCTGATGCCCGGCATCGACAGGTCGAGCAGGATCAGGTCGACGTCGGATTCGCGATCGAGCAGCGCCGTCAGTTCCTCGAACGATCCGGCTTCATCGATCCGGGCCGTCGCGACGACGCTCGCGACCGCTTGTCGCAGAGCATCGCGGAAGAGTGGATGATCGTCGGCGACGACGAGACGTGTGCTGGAGACTGAGGTCATTTATCCGATACGAACGTCGCTGATGGGTCTGAGTGAACTGACGGCGGCGGCAGATCAAGTGTTCACTGGCCCGGAGAGTCTTGCAAGGCAGCTTATTGGCATGCCTCGGATGGTACGTCACCGGCATCGTGCATTGCAATATCCAGATTCACGGCCTTTATCCGGTAATCCCTTTGTCCAGAAAGAGAAACCGCGTCCTTCTCAACTGAATCGCAATACGCGGATCGGTCTCCGGATGGAACGCCCACGTCACATCAGCCGTTGAACAGCAGATCCCGGGTCAGGACATCTATAGCTGTGACTGCTTCGAGCCCCGCGAGCAGCCGGTGATATTCGCGGGCCGTCAGTTGCTTGACCGCGACGGCGTTGGACGGGGGCATTCCGTGGTGCACATCCTCGATCTGCTGAGCAAGGATCAAGTCGAAAAAGACGCCATGAGCTTCTTCAAGTGCATCGATGTCGGATTCGCTGGCGTTGGTGCACGCCTTGATGCCCGCCAGCCGCGCTGGCGTTGATCGAGCCTCGATACCGTATCGGATGGCCAAGGCGCGCGCAGCGGCCACAAGACCAAACAGCCCGGCCCTCTTGAGGTCGATGCGGCCAGCCTCGGTGCGGATTCCGCCCAGGAATTTCAGACTCGCGGGAGTGTCAATGCCTTCGACCAGAAGCTTGGCGAAAGTGACCTGCCCCACGGCGGCATCGAATGCCGCCCGCCGTACGGCAAGAGCAAGACCGCCATCGCCGTGTACCGCGCGCAAATCGAAAAAAATATCGACGGACAAGAGATCGCTGGGATTTGAACGACTGATCCAGTGATCGATGCGATTCCGCCATGTCGCAATTGAGCCGCGCCAAGCTTCATTTCTTGCCATCACGCCACCCTTGCAATAGGGCACGCCGGCCTCATGCAGGAGATCCGCGACATGCGCCCCGAACGCTGCGAACCAGCGATCTTCGCTGCCCCCCGGCTCGCCTCGCTCGAAAATCACGGCATTGTCCTGGTCCATCGCCAGCAGGCTTTCGCCTCGCCCGGCCGATCCAAGCACGACCAGGGCGTAGGGCGATGGCGGGCCACCCTGGCCGCCTTCCCGCATAAGACCCTCGGCGATCACCGCGGCCTGACGGGATAGCGCACAGAGTTCGCTGGAGATCACCTCGGCAACGTCGCGGCCGGACAGCCCCTCCCCCAACAGCGATTCCGCCAAGGGCGGGAGCTTTCCCCATGCGGCAGACAGGGCGCGCGCGTCCGACGCGGCATCGATTTCATCGCCGAGCAAGATCCCCTCCGCGGCCTGCGGGCGCAGCAGATCCCGCGCAGACAAGGCTCCGATCACGCGGCCTGTTTCATCGACAACACCAAGATGGCGGGTATTGAGGCGACTCATTCGCCCAATGGCGCGGTAGACGAATGCGTCGGCCGCGACTGACACAAGCGGCCTGCTCATGATCCGGCTTACCGGCAATTCGAGTGCGCCCGCTCCGAGACCGTCAATCGCGCGCAACACATCACGTTCGGTGATGACTCCGGCCTCGGCCGCCTTGACGCCGTCCATGCCTGTTTCCGGATTGCTGACATAGAGAGACGATACGTTCTCTCGCATCATCCGGGCCAGGGCGTCGCTGACCCTTGCATTTGTCGTAACGAACAGGGGCGGCGTTCGCATGATGTCGCGATTGCGGTGGCGGTAAGGATAACTATCGACACGCTTCACCATCTGCTCCGCGTCGATGCGGGCCGGAGCTTCGACGGCCTCGATCCAGCCAATCCGCGCCTCATGATCGAGTTGCCGGGAGAGCGCGCCGCAGGCCCGCTCGGCTTCAGCGACCGTGCGGATGCCACACTCACGCAGCTTTGGGACCAGCGCCAGGAATATGCGCGCCGTGGCGACGGCGTCGCCCAATGCGGAATGCCGGTCCACCGCATCGACATCGAGCCACGCCGCGAGTTTCTCCAGCGAGTATCCGGCCAGTTCGGGAGCAACAATCTCCGCCAGCAACCTGGTGTCGAGCGTCCGTGGACGGGACCATTGCAATCCCGCCAGATCGCATTCACGCTTCAAGACCGCGAGATCAAAGCCGATCGTGTGCCCAATGACCACTTTCTGATCGAGCAATGCTTTGAACCGTGACCAGACATCCACGAACGGAGGCGATTCAGCGACCGCTGCATCGTCGATACCGTGAATTCGCGTCGCCGTTGCGGGAATTAACTCACTGCCTGGCCGCAACAGTTGCCGGAACGAGCCCTCGATCAGAAGCTTGCCGCCGGAAATGCGCGCCGCGGCAAGTTCGATCACCCGCGCCTTGCGGGGATCCAGCCCGGTGGTTTCGGTGTCGATGACAACAGCATCGAGCGACAACAGCGGAACGCCACCCTTCGTTCTGTCCATCGCTCGCCCCATTTCTTACGCCGGACGCGCACAACCTGTCGGACGTTACTCTGCGGCCCTCGCGACAAATGCCCGTTCCAGCGCCGGCCGGTCGATGCGCGAAATCAATTCATCATGGATGTTGCACAGGCTGACCCGCAGATAATTGCGCGTTGTCGCGAAGTCACGTCCACGCAGCTTCTCGTGGATCGGCATCAATGCGAAATAGGTTTCCGCCAAAGGTTCAGGAATGTCCATCACGCGCTTGGGCGCATGACCAGCAGTGAGCTCGATCCGTCTTGCCAGTTCGTCTCGCGCAACAAGCCACGCGTCTTCTCCGATCGAGGGAGGGACCGGATAACGATCAAGGACCGAGAGCACCATCGCAGTCAGTTCATCAAGCATGGCGCGGCGGCGATCACCGGCATGCGGCCGCAGCACGCCCTCAACCATTTCGCCGACCATCGCGAGACCGAGCGGGTACGCCTGCCATCGGGAATGTTCGACGGATTTTGCGAAACCCTCTTCGGCAAAAAGCACTTTCGCGTAGTGGCCCGCGCGGGCGCGCGAGTATTCGTAGATACCCTTCTGCACAAGGAAGGCCGACTGCGCGTCGATAAAATCTGCAAGCGCCGCCCTGTCGCTGATCGGCGGCTGGCGTCGGAAAAACCTGTCGAACAGATTCATGAGGTGGAATCCTGACGGTGAATATCCTGCCATATCACGGTGTCGCGCGAATGATTCATTCGATTCATCTCGCACTTGCGAAGCAGGTCCGCGTCAAAGAACCGCAGGTAAATAGGGGTCAAAACAGGGCTCTAAGACGAAAGTCTATAAGGCCTCTTCCTGTCCCGTTGTTAGTTTTTTACCGGCTCCCAGACCGGCATCAAGATCGGTTGGGCCGCGGCAGCGGGGGGCGCCGCTTTTGATGGGATTGCATTCCCCTCGACAAAACCCGGCGCTCGCAGAGCCCGGTTTGGGGAGGATTGCAGCCCATGCCTCACTCCGCAGATCTCAAGGAAAGAGAAGTCGCCCACTGGAGAAAGACCTCCCGCCTGATGTTCACGCATCTCGCGGTCTGGTTCTTCTTCGGATTTATCATCCACATGTTCGTGATCCCGCTCAACAAGATCACGGTCCCAATCCTCAACTTCCCGCTCGGCTTCTACATGGCCGCGCAGGGCTCGCTGATCGTGTTCGTGGTCATGCTTTTCCTGTTCGCAAAGCAGCAGGACAAGATCGATCGCGAATTCGGCTTTGCCGAAGACGATTGAGGGGAAACGAACATGTCCACGCAAACCGCTTCCAGCAGCAACTCGGATTTCATCAGGAATCTGGGGAAGATGTATGGCACCTACACCGGTGGCTTTATCGCGTTCATTATCCTTCTCGCGCTTCTCGAGCAGGCCGGCGTTCCGAACAAAATTCTTGGCTACCTGTTCGTGTTCTTCACACTTGCGGTTTACGCCATCATCGGCGTAATGACGCGAACGGCGGAAGTCTCCGAATACTACGTTGCAGGGCGGCGTGTGCCCGCCTTCTACAACGGCATGGCGACCGGCGCCGACTGGATGTCGGCGGCGTCCTTCGTCGGCATGGCCGGCACTCTCTTCCTGCTTGGCTATGACGGCCTTGCCTGGGTGCTCGGCTGGACCGGCGGCTTCGTGCTGGTGTCAATCCTGATCGGACCTTACCTGCGCAAGTTCGGCGCCTATACCGTGCCTGACTTCCTGTCGTTCCGGTTCGGCGGCAACTTCGCGCGTTTCCTCGGGGTGGTCGTGCTCGTTTGCTGCTCCTTCACCTATGTGACGGCACAGATCTACGGCACCGGACTGATCGCATCGCGATTCCTCGGCATGCAGTTTGAGGTTGCGGTGTTCGCCGGCCTCGTCGGCATCCTGCTTTGCGCGATGCTCGGCGGAATGCGCGCGGTCACCTGGACGCAAATCGCACAATACGTCGTGCTGATCATCGCGTATCTGACGCCGATCATAATCCTGTCCACCCAGAAGTACGGGATTCCGATCCCGGAACTCACCTACGGTCAGGCGATCGCAGAAATCACGGCGCGCGAAAACCAGATGCTGCAAACGGGTCTTGCGACGGCCGCAAGCCTCAAGCCGCACATTCAGCCGTTCATCAACTATAGCCCGCTGAACTTCTTTGCGATCATCTTCTGCATGATGGTCGGCACGGCCTCGCTTCCGCACATCCTGATGCGTTATTTCACCACCCCGTCGGTGCGTGAGGCGCGTCAGTCGGTCGCTTGGTCGCTGCTCTTCATCTTCCTGCTCTACTTCTCGGCGCCGGCTTATGCGGCGTTCTCGAAGCTGGAAGTTTATACCAACATCATCGGGCGGGATCTGACCGCGATCCGGCCTTGGCTCTTCCAGTGGGGAGAACTCGGGCTGATCCAGATCTGCGGCAAGAACGCCGCCAACATCGATGCCATCGTGGCCGCGTGCAAGGCCATTGCCGGTCATCCCGGGGTGGTCAGGTTGCAGGACTTCGTGATCAATACGGACGTGATCGTGCTCTCCACACCGGAGATCGCGGGACTTCCTTATGTGATCTCGGGCCTTGTGGCCGCCGGTGGCCTCGCCGCAGCGCTCTCCACCGCTGACGGACTCCTGCTCGCCATCGCCAACGCACTCAGCCACGACGTCTACTACAAGATGCTCGACCCCAACGCGCCGACGATCCGCCGGCTCACGGTGGCCCGAGTGCTCTTGTTCTTCGTCGCCGTGGCTTCTGCGGCGCTGGCTGCGACCAAACCGGGAGACATCCTGGCGATGGTGGGCTGGGCATTCTCGCTCGCGATGGCCGGTAATTTCCCGGCGCTTGTGATGGGGGTGTGGTGGAAACGCGCGACAGCGACAGGTGCGGTCTGCGGCATTATCGCCGGGTTCGGACTCTGCCTGTTCTACCTTGTGACCACCAGGTACTTCCCCGGTGCCGGCGTGGCATATTTCGGTATGTCCTCGCTGCTGAACCCCGTAACAGGTGCGCCAATAGTCGATATCGCAAAGGCCATGGCGCTACCGAATGCCATGGAAAGCTGGCCAACGCTGGCTCATCCCCTGGCCAACAAGGTCGGCTGGTTCAATCTCAACAACATCGCCTGCGGGTTGTTGGGAATGCCGCTCGGCTTCCTGGTCATCTACGTCGTTAGCCTGATGGGCAAGGAACCGTCGAAGGAGATGCAGGCCTTCGTCGATGAAATCCGCAGACCACGCGGTGAGACGGTCCTCAAGGAAAAAACCACCTGACGCACCACTCCTGATCTCTGGAAACGGGGCCCTTTCGGGCCCCGTTTTGTCGAGACGATAGCTTCGGACTTGCCGTCGATCCCGGCGCTTGTCATCCTGTGACAATGCCGCTCCTGAAACCGAAACGACGCAGGCAAAAGTTTCTCTTGTCGACGATTGGGTGCGCAATCTCCGC
Organism: Afipia massiliensis; assembly: GCF_001006325.2. Classification (NCBI taxonomy): domain Bacteria; kingdom Pseudomonadati; phylum Pseudomonadota; class Alphaproteobacteria; order Hyphomicrobiales; family Nitrobacteraceae; genus Afipia; species Afipia massiliensis. The sequence goes on from NZ_LBIA02000001.1 coordinate 1,167,241, forward strand.
ACGTTGAGACATGTACTCCGGGGGCCCATATCCGTGGACATAGCGACATCCTTTGCCAGCTACTGGTATTTTCACATCCCGAATTTCATTCTGGCGGCATTGATGTACACGATGCTCGGCCGGGTTTTACTCAGCCTGATGGTTGACCCCGACTCGCCGAACTATATTTGGCGGTTTTTCTGCAGAATCACCGATCCGGTGATTGCGGCGGTTGCGATCGTGACCCCCAAGGTCACGGCGCCGGTGGTCCGCTGGCTGTTTGGATTCGTCTGGCTGTTCTGGATTCGCGTCGGTTTCCACTACACATTGCTGGTGCTCAATCTCGCCCCCCGAGCCGCGGGAGCAGCGTCATGAGCCGCAACTTCTATTTTATCGGCATCGCCTTTTTCGGCATGATCAACGGCATCTTTAATCAGCTCTGGCTGATCTTCGCGCTGCTTTACGTGCAGCCCTTCGTGGGACCGCTATTGTTCGGAAGCCTGCCGCTGACGCTGATGTTCGCATCCCTGATGGTTTCGACCGCCACCGTCATTCTTGGCGGCATTCCGGCGGCGGTTTACGAACGCGTCACCGGTGCCGCGGAGTCGAACGATGCGTCGCTCTGGATATGGCTCGCCGGAACCGCGCTGCTGACGCTGCCGGCCGTCGGCAACTTCGTCAAGATCGGCTTGTAGACAGCATCGCGCAGAGTAAGGTGGGCGCGATCTGACTTGACGATACGCTTGAACGCGCGATGCAGGTGCCCAGTTGACTGACGTTGCCGGTCGTTCATGGAGTAACGACAATGGAGGAAATGCGCCGCATCGCCTTTGAAACGGTGCTGCGCGCCTGCGGTTTCGCATCCCTCGCCATTTTCTGCGTCATGATCGGCCTGTCTTTCCTGCCGCGATCCGCATTTCAGGCCGGCGGATTTCTCAGCATGGTGATGACCCTCGTCCTTGTCCTGAAGGCGCACGAAGCCCAGACCAAGGACCATCGCCGGACCGAGATGTGGCTCTATTTATCTGAGGAAAACCGTCCGCCGGCGGCCCACGCGCAGCGGACGATCGCAGCCTTGATGCGCGAGACCTATTTGCTGTTTGCGCGCTGGACTGCACTCGTCAGCATTGCGATGTGGACGATCGCACTGCTCTTTTCGATCTTCGGCCTCTAGCTCCGAGCCCACCCGCCCCGCAGGAATGACATTTGTGCGACGCGAAAAGCCCTTCACCCGCCTTTGGTCGTGAGCCGAAAGTCCAATAGGGCGAGGTTTCACGCCGATGTTACCTTGGTGCGAACTTCTCGCGCTTATGAGCCGGCCAAAGAACGGCGCGCAGAGGCGATTTTATCAGCAACGTTTTTGGGGAGCATCGAAATGGCCACCATCACTACAACCTCGCCGCGGACGGGCGGCATGACGAAGGACGAACGTTTCGTCATCTTCGCGTCATCGCTCGGCACCGTCTTTGAATGGTACGACTTCTACCTTTACGGCTCGCTGGCCGCGATCATCGGCGCGCAGTTCTTCAGCGCCTATCCGCCAGCCACCCGCGACATCTTCGCGCTGCTCGCATTCGCCGCAGGGTTCCTGGTTCGCCCGTTCGGCGCCATCGTGTTCGGGCGCATCGGCGACATCGTCGGCCGCAAGTACACCTTCCTCGTCACCATCCTCATCATGGGCCTGTCGACCTTCATCGTCGGCCTGCTCCCGAACGCAGCCACCATCGGCATCGCAGCTCCGATCATTCTGATCATCCTGCGCCTGCTGCAGGGCCTCGCGCTCGGCGGCGAGTACGGCGGTGCGGCCACCTACGTCGCGGAGCACTCGCCTCCCGGCAAGCGCGGCTACTACACCTCGTTCATTCAGACCACCGCCACACTCGGCCTGTTCCTGTCGCTGCTGGTCATCCTCTTCACTCGCACGATTTTGGGCGAAGCCGCGTTCGCGGATTGGGGCTGGCGCATTCCGTTCCTGCTCTCCGTCGCGCTGCTCGGCGTCTCGGTCGTGATCCGGCTGAAGCTGAATGAATCGCCTGTGTTCCAGAAGATGAAGGACGAGGGCAAGGGCTCGAAGGCCCCGCTGACTGAATCCTTCGCGCGCTGGAGCAACGCCAAGATCGTGCTGATCGCACTGTTCGGCGGCGTGATGGGCCAGGGCGTGGTCTGGTACACCGGCCAGTTCTACGCGCTGTTCTTCCTGCAATCGATTCTGCAGGTCGACGGTTACACGGCGAACCTGCTGATTGCATGGTCGCTGCTGCTGGGCACCGGCTTCTTCATCGTGTTCGGCGCGCTGTCGGACAAGATCGGCCGCAAACCTATCATCCTCGCGGGCTGCCTGATCGCGGCTCTCACCTTCTTCCCGATTTTCCGCATGATCTCGACCAACGCCAACCCGCAGTTGGAAAAGGCCATCGAGACGGTGAAGGTGTCGGTTGTTGCCGATCCGAAGGGCTGCGGTGACTTGTTCAATCCGGTCGGAACCCGCGTGTTCACTGCACCTTGCGACCTTGCCCGCGACTTCCTCGCGAAGTCCTCGGTCAAGTATGACACCGTTGCTGGTCCCGCCGGTTCGCCGGTGAAGATCTCGATCAATGGCACTGAGGTGCCTTACACCAAGCCGGCAGACTCGAATGCCGGCGCGACCGCTGCCCTCCAGGCGGCCGGTTATCCAAAGCGCGGCGCCAACCCGACGCTTGTGAAGATGTCGCATCCATTCGATATCTTCCGGCCGCAGGTTGCCGCCATCATCGGCCTGCTGTTCGTCCTCGTGCTCTTCGTCACGATGGTGTACGGCCCGATCGCCGCGATGCTGGTCGAATTGTTCCCGACCAAGATCCGGTACACGTCGATGTCGCTGCCCTATCATATCGGCAACGGCTGGTTCGGCGGTCTGTTGCCCGCGACATCGTTCGCGATCGTGGCATCGACCGGCGATATCTACTCGGGTCTCTGGTATCCGGTGATCTTCGCATTGATCACCGTGGTGGTCGGCTTCTTCTTCCTGCCGGAAACCAAGGACGTCGACATCACCAAGTAAAGATCGAAGGTCAGGCGGCACGCTCCGCCTGATCCTCCATCCAAACACATCGGCCGCGGATCGCTCCGCGGCCGATTTTTTGTTTTGAGTTGCAGTTCGCTCAGATCTCGGACAACCGCTTCTGCAGACGGACCGCCATCTCGATCAGGCGATCCCAGACGCGATCGATCAGCGCCAGCAGCTTTTCGTGCTCGGGCGGCAGTTGCAGCTCGACCTTCCTGTCGGGCGACGCCTTGCTGTCTGGCGACGCCTGCGCGCTCTTCCTGGAATCTTCCTTGGCAAGCGGCGTATCGGTCTTGCCGGTCACGGTGTCGCGCTGGGCCAGTTGCTCACGCAGGTTCTTGTTGTCGGTCTGAAGCCGGCCGATCTCGGTGTCGAGCGCGGCCCGCTCATCCGGCACCAGCCGGCAGATCCAGCCGTTCTTGTTGGTGCAGATCGACACCACACCGTTGCGGGTATCGAGCCGCAGGAATCCGTCCGTGACCGGCGACAGCGTGTATCGGCCATTCTCAGTGTCGGGGGCAGACTGGGCGCGCGCGCCGTGACCCAGCGTCAGCGACGCCGCCAACGCCATCGCGGCAAAACCGGTTCGGCGGATCGCCGCCCTTACGAAAGCCTCACCGGTTATCTTATCTGAACACATGGGCTCGGCCCTCCCGCGCAATCGCCCCTGTCTTCGTCTCAGACGTTAGAGGTGTAGGCCTTGCGACCGGATTTCAACGCGTCCGCAAGCAATTCGATCCGGTCCTGCCCCCAGAAAACCTCGCCATCGAGAACCCAGGCCGGCGAACCGAACACACCGGCCTCAATCGCATCCTGACGGTTCTGGTCGTAAACCGCGCCGACTTCGTTCGACGCCGCGTGCGCCACGATGCTGGCGCCCGGCAGCCCCGCCTCGTCGGCCAGCCGCGCGACAGTGGCCGCGTCGGCAAGATCGAGCTGCTGCTCCCAGACGCCGATGAAGGCGCGGCGCAGAAACGGTTCGGGGTTCAATCCCGCCGCCATCGCAGCGATCACGGCGCCATCCGCAAGCCGCACATTGAACGGCCAGTGCTTCGGCTGGATGTGGAAATTCAGCCCACGCTTCTCGCGCCAGCGCTGCATTTCCATGAAGCGGTAGCGCTGCCGCGCCGGATGCCGCTTCGCCAGCGGCAAGCCGCCGGTCTCGGAGAACAGATCGACGAGGACGACCGGCTTGTAGTTGACCTTCAACTGATGCGCGGCCGCGAGGTCCTGAAACAAGGCATGGCCGATGTAAGCCCATGGCGACTGGATGGAAAAATAATAGTCAATCTGGCGCGCCATCGGTCCTCCGGCTGCACGATTTCAGGATGTTCCGGTGATATCACAACCCTGCCAAACCGCAGCAGGAGGCGCCACATTGTGTGTCACGATTATCGCAGTGCGGCGAGTGCGCGCAGCGGTTGGATTTTTTCTTCGATTTCATAAATTATTTCAATGTGATACCTGTCAATCAGGCAATCTTGACTTGCTCGTATGCCGTCAGTATGGTCCGCGCGGTTTCCGTGGGTGGCGGGGCGTTTTTCTCTGAAATCGCGCGACGGGGGTGGGTGTCGACAGCAATGGCGAACGGCACGCACAACAACGGTCGCGGCGAGGGGGAACGAGACAAACCGCCTGCCGACGAAGCTGCGCTCTCCGCAAGGCTCGACCGTCTGAATCATCGGCTTTCCGACATCCGGAAAGATCGCAAGAACCAGACAGATCAGTCAGGAAGCGGGGCAGCCTCCGCCAACGCATCAGCGATGGCCCGGGGGTTTCGCCTCTCCTCCGAATTGATTGCAGGTGTCGTTGTCGGAGCGGTCATTGGCTGGGGCATCGACCGTCTCTTGTCGACTTCCCCCTGGGGTCTGATCGTGTTTTTTCTGCTTGGCTTCACCGCCGGCGTGATCAACGTGATGCGGGCAGCCGGCGTCGCAAACCGCGATGCGTCCGATCGCTCCTGACAGGCTCCCGCGACCGGTCCTGGGAAACGCTTGGAATTTCAAGCCAGCTCGCTGGCGGGTGTTACTGTCCGGCACGCCGGCAAAGATGAAAGACGAACGTGGATGGCCGATCCGATCCATCAATTTGAGATCCACAAGATCTTCTCGCTGGGCCACATCGGCGGACAGGAGATCGCGTTCACCAACTCATCGGCCTACATGTTCGGCGCGGTTGCCGTCGTCTCATTGCTGATGATCGGCGGCAGCGCCGGACGCCACCTGGTCCCCACCCGTTTCCAGTCGGTCGCGGAACTGTCCTATGAATTCGTCGGGAACACGCTGAGAGAAAGCGTCGGCGACGAAGGCATGAAGTTCTTCCCCTTCGTGTTCTCGCTGTTCATGTTCATCCTGACCGCGAACATGATCGGCATCATTCCCTACACCTTCACCGTGACCAGCCACCTCATCGTGACGCTGGCGCTGGCGCTGATGGTGTTCCTGACCGTGCTGCTCTACGGCCTCTACAAGAACGGCTTCAAATTCTTCAAGCTGTTCGTGCCCAGTGGCATTCCGCTTTATATCCTGCCGCTCATCATGGTGATCGAGGTGATCTCGTTCCTGTCGCGGCCGGTGTCCCACTCCGTGCGTCTGTTCGCGAACATGCTGGCAGGTCACATCACCCTCAAGGTGTTTGCGGGATTCGTAACGTCGCTGAGCGCGCTCGGCGCTGTGGGCATCTTCGGTTCGATATTGCCGCTGGCGATGACGACCGCGCTCACCGGCCTCGAAATTCTCGTGGCTTTCCTGCAGGCCTACGTCTTCACCATCCTGACCTGCATCTACCTCAACGACGCACTTCATCCCGGACACTGACTTCAGACACTGGCCGGATTTCACTCATCCACTGACACCAACATCCCAAGAAGGAGTTTCACCATGGATCCAGTTGCAGCAAAGTACATCGGCGCCGGCATCGCTTGTCTCGGCATGGGCGGCGCAGGTATCGGCGTCGGCATGATCTTCAGCCAGTTCCTCAACGGCGCGCTTCGCAACCCGTCGGCCTCGCAGGGCCAGTTCGCTAACCTGATTTTCGGCTTCGCCGTGACGGAAGCGCTCGGCATCTTCTCGCTGCTCGTCGCGCTGCTGCTGCTGTTCGCCGTCTGATTTCAGATGATGCGTACGCCGCGGGGCCGTTAACGCACCGCGGCTGACGCCAACAGGAGACGCTCATGGCGACGGGTCAGGGCACTGCAAAGGGCACGACCGCCCACACCGCGGCAGACGGACATGGCAAGGCGGGGTTTCCGCCTTTCCAGAAGGAGACGTTTGCCTCGCAGCTGGTGTCGTTCGCGATCGCCTTTGCGTTGCTTTACTTCATTGTGTCGAAGTTCGCGCTTCCGCGCGTCGGCGGCATTATCACGAACCGCGAAGGCGTGATCGAAAACGATCTCGCCGAGGCGCAGAAGCTGAAAGACGAGTCCGATCAGGCTCTGAAGGCTTATGAAACCGAGCTTGCCGATGCGCGGGCGCGGGCTCAGGCCATCGGATCCGAGACACGCGACAAGCTGAACGCGCAGGCCGAAAGCGACCGCAAGGCGCTGGAGACCAGCCTCGCAGCCAAGCTGGCCGATGCCGAAAAGACCATTGCCTCAACGCGCGCAACCGCGATGGGCAATGTCCGTTCGATCGCATCGGACGCGGCAACGGCTATCGTTCAGCGTCTCACCGGCATTGCGCCCGACAGCAAAGCTGTCGATAGCGCCGTCGATGCGTCCTTGAAGGGATAACGACGATGTTCCAAGCAGAATTCTGGGTCGCCGTCGCCTTCGTCCTCCTGATGGGTGTGTTCGGCTATTTTGGCGTTCACCGCACCATCCTGCAGGCGCTCGATACTCGCCGCGATCGCATCAAGAAAGAACTCGACGACGCCCGTCGCCTCAAGGAAGAGGCTGTGAAACTGGTCGCCGAGTATCGTGCCCGTCGCGCCAGCGCCGAACGTGAAGCGCAGGAGATCATCACCAGCGCCAAGGCCGAGGCCGAGCGCATCGCGGCCGAAGCCAAGACGAAGATGGAAGAGTTCGTCGCCCGCCGCACCAAGACCGCGGAAAGCAAGATCGCCCAGGCCGAAAGCCAGGCGATTGCCGACGTCCGCGCGGCCGCTGCCGAAGCCGCCGTGACCGCCGCGTCCTCGATCATGACGCAGTCGGTCAAGGGCTCGGTCGCCGACGGCCTGATCGCCAAGGGCATCCAGGACGTTCGCAGCAAGCTGAACTGACATCTCACACACGATCTAAAAAGCCGGCCCCGTTGATTCGAGGCCGGCTTTTTGCTGTCAGATCATGTGGCTCGTTATTTCTTCCGCTTGCGCGCAGGCTCCGGCTTCAGCGCCGCCGGATCGAACCCGACATAGAAGATGTACTTGTCGTTCGCGGCTTCGGTCGGCGCCGGATAGACGATATCTTCGGCTACGATGCTGAACTCGGTGTTTTCGCCTTCCATCGCCACCGTCGTCCGGAACGCCTTGGTGACGATGACCTTCTCCGGTGCACCTTCCTGTACGACGGCGACGCGCATCGGCACATCGACCGTCGGCGGCGCGCCCGCGGGCCCGGTGATGATCCGGCCCAGAATGCCGATTCGCACCGTCACCTGACCGTTCTGCAAATTGCAGTCGCGCGCGGTGCGGGTGATCGATCCCTGATAGCGCAGATCGTTGCCGGAGGCAGGCTTGCCGGGCACACCGACCGCGAGCGTGGACGCGCCGAAGCGGATCGCGACGCTGGGGCAGGTGAGATCGCTGTTCTGCGTCGCCTGCGTTGACGGACTGGAGGATGTGCTGGCTTCCTGCGAATTCGAGCCGAACAGCTGGCTGAACTTGCTGCCGATCGACGAACTGGTCGATGGACTGCCGGACGATCCGCCGGACATGCTGCCGCAGCCCGACAGCGCCGTACTCGCTGCCACGGCCAGCGCAGCCATCGCTGCGCGCTTCAAACGCCTGCCATCCGCCATCATTGCTTCCAGTTGGCCAAAAGATCGGAAAGGAACCTAGTGTCCTGAATCCGAAGTTCGCCTCATTTTTCAGCACCTTCGTAGCGAACTTCGGATTCAAAAGGACACTAGAAATTATGATTCTCGTGTGGTTTTGGTTCGCAAGTCCGCAAACGAACGCGCTGTAGAAATGATGCGGACTTGCGAACCACCACACGAGACGGCCTTATAGCAGGGCAATGACGGCGAACCAAAGGCGCAAGGCGGGCTTAGGTGCGCTGGTTAACCGCGGAAATCCTCATCCAGCAGGCCATACAGGCAGTGGTCCTGCCAGACCCCGTTGATGCAGAGGTAACGCCGTGCCAGCCCTTCGCGGGCAAAGCCGCATTTCTCGAGAACCCGGATCGAGGACTGATTGGTCGGGATGCAGGCGGCCTCGACGCGATGCAGGTTGAGCTCGCCGAACAGCGTCGGCAGCAGCACCCGGAGCGCCGCGGTCATATAGCCCTTGCCCGCATGAGGCTGGCCGATCCAGTATCCAAGGGTCCCCGCCTGCACGATCCCGCGCCGCACATTGGCAAGCGTGACCCCGCCCACCAGCGCTCCGTCGTCCTCGCGAATCACCAAGAAGGGATAGGCCCTATCCTCGGCGATATCCTCGGCGTAGCGCCGCAACCGGCGGCGGAATCCCGAGCGGGTCAGGTCATCGGATGGCCAGATCGGCTCCCATGGCGTGAGAAACGTCCGGCTGATCTCGCGCAGTTCGCTCCACTGCGGATAGTCGGGCATTTGCGGTGCGCGCAACAGAAGTCCGTGTCCGCGCGGGGCGAGCGCCGGAGCCGTCGTCGTGGGCAAGCGAAACAGGGCCATGCCGAAACCCTTCTTCCCTATCCGGATGCAGGCGATGCACCCACATACCTATTCTAGCATAATCTGCCGGCCAATCCGATCCGGCAAGCGGTGCGATTGAACACTACGACGGTCTCGAAAATACATAAGCGAGGCCCGTCAGCATCAGCGCAGCGACGGCAAGCGTGAGCGGCAGGCCGGGATCGCTAGCAAGCCGGAACAGGGTGAAGCCGATAATCATGCCAACCAGCGCGGCCAGCTTCGCGTTGCGCGGAATGGCGCCGCGCGAACGCCACGCGCGCAGGGTCGGTCCAAAACGCTCATGCTCCAAAAGCCAGGCCTCGAACCGCGGAGAAGACCGGGCGAAGCATGCCGCCGCCAGGATCAGGAAAGGCGTTGTCGGCAGCACCGGCAGGAACGCGCCGACAAAGCCGAGCGCAACGAAGACAAATCCCAGGACGAGGAAGAGGATGCGCAGAAGACGCGAGGAGCGAGAATCATTGTCGGCGGGATCGCTGCTCACGTCGTCACATGCGGCGTTCTGCGTCAGTGCAGCAGCGCCCTGGCCTTCGGGCGCGCCAGACCTTCCGCTAGGCTTACGGCGGTATCGAGCCCACGCCCCTCGCCCAGCGCCACCACCGCCGGACGGCTGCGGCTCAGCAAGGCGCGCGCGGCATTGCGGGTCGATTCCACGCTGACCGCATCGATCCGCGCCACCAGTTCGTCCACCGTCAGCGGACGTCCGTAGGCCAGGATATGCCGCGCCATCTGCTCGGCGCGAGCGCTGCAGCTTTCCATCCCCATCAGGAGGCCAGCCTTCATCTGCGCCTTGGAGCGGGCGATCTCCTTTTCGGTCAGCGTCTCGACGGCATTGTTCATTTCGTCGACGATGACTTCCACCATCTCCGGCGCATCGGCAGGATCCGTCCCGGTGTAAAGTCCGAAAAATCCGGTGTCGGAATAGGCGGCGTGGAATGTGTAGATCGAATAGCAAAGCCCGCGCTTCTCACGAACCTCCTGGAACAGCCGCGATGACATGCCGCCGCCCAGAATGTTGGAGAAGACCTGCACGCTGAACAGCGACAGATCCGATTGCGGCACACCTTCGAGCGCCAGCGTCAGATGCGCCTGTTCGAGATCGCGGCGAATGACGCGCGAGCCGCCCTTGCCGAACATCGCTGGCACCGGCTTCGGCCCCGGCGTGCCGGCGAAGCTTGCAAAGCGCTGCTCCACCTCGGCGACAACGTGCTTGTGATCGACTGCGCCAGCGGCGGCGACGACCATTTCGGGGCCGCGATAATGCGTGGTCAGATAGTTGTGCAGATTATCGCGATTGAAACTGGCAAGCGTCTGCGGCGTTCCGAGCAGCGAACGGCCCAGCGGCTGGTCCGGATAACACAGCTCGCTGAGATGCTCGAAGATCACGTCATCCGGCGTATCCTGCGCCGCGCCGATTTCCTGCTCGATGACGCCTTTCTCGCGCTCCAGTTCCTCGGCATCAAAGGACGGATTGGCGAGAATGTCCGACAGCACGTCGAGCGCCAGCGGCACATCGGCCTTCAGCACGCGCGCATAGTAAGCAGTGGATTCGTTGCTGGTCGCGGCATTGAGATCGCCGCCGACCGCCTCGATTTCCTCGGCGATCTGCTGCGAGGTCCGCCGTGTGGTGCCCTTGAAGGCCATGTGCTCGAGCAGATGCGACATGCCGTGCTCGTCCGCCTTCTCGTCGCGGCCGCCGACGCCGGTCCATACGCCGAGCGCCGCGGTTTCCAGATGCGCCATCGTATCGGTGACCACCGTCAGTCCGGAAGCCAGCTTGGTGATTTCAACGCTCATCCGGCGACTCCCTGCTTCGCGGCCCTGCTCACCGAGAGAATGAACCGCTCGACCTCGGTCTGGTCGTTCTTCATGACCTGGATGTGTTCGGACTTTGTCATCAGCCCGTCGAGCCAGGCCGGCAGCGGCGGACGAACTCCACACGCCGCCTCGACGGCATCGGGGAACTTCGCAGCATGGGCTGTCGAGAGCACGATGTTGGGAACGGTCGAGACCGGCTTGTCCTGGTCGGCGACGGCAAGCGCCACCGCGGTGTGCGGATCGACCAGTTCGCCCGCCTCGCGCCATGCGGCGCGGATCGCAGCGCTGGTTTCGGTTTCGTCGGCGCGGCCCGCGTCGAAATCTTCGCGGACCTGTTTCAGCACCGCATCGCTCAGCACGAAACGGCCCGACTGCGCCAATGACCCCATCAGCGCGCGGATCACGGCGCCGTCACGGCCGGTGGCCTCGAACAGCAGCCGCTCGAAGTTCGACGAGATCTGGATGTCCATCGACGGCGATGTCGTCGCATGAACCTGCTTCACCTCGTAGATGCCGGTCTTGAGCGTGCGCGCCAGAATGTCGTTGACGTTGGCGGCGATGCGCAACCGCCGGACCGGAAGGCCCATGCGCTTAGCGACATAGCCTGCGAAGATATCGCCGAAGTTTCCGGTCGGCACGGTGAAGTCGACTTCGCGTGCGGGCGCGCCCAAGGCAACCGCAGACGTGAAGTAATAAACCACCTGCGCAACGATGCGCGCCCAGTTGATCGAGTTCACCCCGGACAGCGATACGGAATCGCGGAACTTGTGGTGATTGAACAGGCCCTTCACGATTCCCTGGCAGTCGTCGAAATTGCCTTCGATCGCCAGCGCGTGAACATTGGCCGCGCCGCTGGTGGTCATCATGCGCCGCTGCACGTCGGAAATGCGCCCGTTCGGAAACAGCACGATGAGATCGGCATTGTCGCGGCCGGCAAACGCATCGACCGCGGCGCCGCCGGTGTCGCCGGACGTCGCAACCACAATGGTGGTGCGCTGGCCGCGCTTTGCCAGCACGTGATCCATCAGCCGCGACAGCAGCTGCATCGCCACGTCCTTGAACGCGAGCGTCGGGCCATGAAACAGCTCGAGCACGAACTGGTGCGGCCCGATCTGGCTGAGCGGCACCACTGCCGGATGACGGAACGTGGCATAGGCTTCCACCGCCATGCGGCCGAGATCTGCCTCCGAAATCTCGTCCGCGACGAAGGGGCGGATCACCTCGACGGCGACTTCCCAATACGGCCGGCCGAAAAACCCGGCGATGGTCTCAGCGCTGAACTGTGGCCAGACCTCCGGCACATACAGGCCGCCGTCGCGGGCAAGCCCGGTCAGCATCACGTCGCAGAACCCAAGGCGGGGCGCTTCGCCCCGTGTCGAAATATAGCTCGTCAAGCGATCCTCCAAAGGCTCAAGCCCGACGCAAGCCTTTGATAATGTTGGATTATAAACTTCACCCGAGGTGAAATCGAAACGCACCATATCGGCTGCGAACCGGCTTCACAAGAATCCAAAACCGGGCTGGATCAAGCCCGGCGCTGGCCTGCGACCCAGAAACCGAAGGCCGCCGCCACCACGAGCGCCAGACCGAACCAGGTGACGGCGTATTGCAAGTGGTTGTCCTTGAGCTGCACGTGCAGCGGGCCCGGCTTCGGGGTCCCCGACGACGGCATCGGCGATTCGAGATCGACATAGAACGGCGCGACCTCACCCCAGCCGAGCACCTGTGCCATCGATTGATGATCGCGCACGAACCACAGCCGCTTGCCGGCATCTTCCGTCGGCGTGAATGTGCCGGGCTCTTCCGAGAACCGCAGATAGCCGGTGAGTTCAACCGGCGCGCCGGTGACGAGCCGCGCCACCGCGCGGTCCTGCTGCGCACGATCCTGCATCGTGTTCTGCACGAAGCCTGCATTGATGACGACGCTGCGTCCATCCGCCAGCCGGGCCGGCATGAAGGCCCATGTCCCCGGCCCGGTAATATCGTCGCGCACCGCGGAGCCGGAGCTGTAGACCATGGCATCGGGCTTTGCCTCGAATGTCGCGCTGAATTTGACTCGCGAAAATTCGTCGTGGGCAGGCGTCAGCGTTGGCCAGGCGGCCGCCGACGGCAACGCGCCCGGCGCCTTCGCAAGCCGTTCGGTCAGCGCCGCGATCAGCGCGTGCTTCTCGTCCTTACGGCGAAGCTGCCAGACGCCAAGGCTGGCGAGCACCGACACCATCACCAGCGCGATCACCGCGAGTCCGAAAATCCCTCGCTGGCGCGTGGGGTGGGTTGTGGCGGATTGGTTCATTTCGGTTTGCGCTCGATCAACTGACCCTCGGCCGCTTTGTGGTGATACTGCAAGGCGATCAGCAGCGCCTTCATCGACCGCAGCGGCAGCAAGGTGGTCGCCAGAATCAGCGGTCCCCACAGCGCCGCATGCACCCAGAACGGCGGCTGATACTTGATTTCAACAATCAGCGCCGAGCCGACCACGATAAAGCCTGCGATCATGATGATGAACACGGCCGGCCCATCGCCCGCATCGATGAAGGCGTAGTCGAGGCCGCAGCGATCGCAGCGCGGGCGCAGTGTGAGGAAACCCGCATAGAGTTTGCCTTCGCCGCAGCGCGGGCACTTGCAGCCGAGGCCGCGCAGCGCCGCCTGTGACACGCTCGTGGACACGGGAGTATCGGTCATGGCGTTGTTCTCATCGGCCTTCGCTACGCCCGCTGCCCCGCTCCCGCAAGGACAAACGCTTCACGAAAAAGGGCGGCCCGAAGGCCGCCCTGATCGTTGAAGCCGGCGCGAGATCAGTGCGCTCCCGCCATGGTCGATGCACCATGTCCCCAGACATAGATGGCGATGAACAGGAACAGCCAGACCACGTCGACGAAGTGCCAGTACCAGGCGGCAAACTCGAAGCCGAGATGCTGTTGCGGCGTGAAGTGCCCTGCATAGGCGCGCAGCAGGCACACCAGCAGGAAAATGGTGCCGACCAGCACGTGGAAGCCATGGAAGCCCGTGGCCATGAAGAAGGTCGCGCCGTAGACGTTGCCCGCGAAGCTGAACGCCGCATGCCCGTACTCATAGGCCTGCACGCAGGTGAACAGCGCGCCGAGAACGACGGTGAGGATCAGTCCCCACTTCAGGCCCTTGCGGTCGCCCTCGAGCAGCGCGTGATGCGCCCAGGTCACCGTGGTGCCGGAGGTCAGCAGGATCAGCGTGTTGAGCAGCGGCAGATGCCACGGGTCGAAGGTCTCGATGCCCTTCGGCGGCCACACGCCGCCGAACAGTGCTTCACGGGTGGCGTGAACCGGATCGGCCGGGAACAGCGCGGCGTTGAAATAGGCCCAGAACCACGCGACGAAGAACATCACTTCGGAGGCGATGAACAGGATCATCCCGTAGCGGTGATGCAGCTGCACGACGCGGGTGTGATCGCCCTTGTACTGTGCCTCGCGGATCACGTCGGCCCACCAGCTTGCCATGGTGTAGAGCACGCCGATGGTGCCGACGCCGAACACGATCGGCGCGCCGGCGAACATCTTGTGCATCCATGCGACAGCACCCACCGCCATGATGAAGGCCGAGATGGAGCCGACGACCGGCCACGGGCTCGGATCGACGAGATGATAATCGTGGTGTTTGGCTTGGCCCGTTGCCATGTGGTCTCTCCGTGATGCCGGTGCGATCCGGCGCGTGTCGTCGTTATAGTCGAAAGATCAAAGATTGCCCTTGCGCTTGTCCGGCGCCGTCGCCGCAAGCGGCTTCGGTGCGGGATCTTTCACAGGGTAGAAGGTGTAGGACAGGGTGATGGTGTTGAGGTCGTCGTATTCGCGATCGGCGGCGAGCGCCGGATCGACATAGAACACCACCGCCATTTCGCGCTTCTCGCCGGGACCGAACGATTGCTCGGTAAAGCAGAAGCAATTGATCTTCTGGAAGAATGCGCCGACCGTCAGGGGCGCGACATTGTAGGCGGCGACGCCCGTGGTTGTACGCGCGGCCTGGTTGGTGACGGTGTAATAGACGGTAACGACCTCACCGATCTTAACGTTGATCTCGGTCTGCTCGGCTTCGAATTTCCAGGGCAAGCCGCCGCTGACATTGGAATCGAAGCGCACGGCGATGCGGCGTTCCAGCGACTTTTCCGGTGCGGAGGTCGCGACCTGCGTGGTGCCGTTGAATCCGGTCATGCGGCAGAACCAGTCATAGAACGGCACCGCAGCGTAGGATGCGCCGACCATGAATGCGACGACGAACCCGCAGATCGACGCGACCATGATGTCGCGGTTGCTACGCGGCTTCGCCTTGCTGGTGGACTGCTGCGTCATGTCGCGCGCATCGCCTCCGTTCACAGCGGCCGATGAAGGACGATCGGGCCCTTCACCATGGTCACAGCAAAAAACAGCAGCACCAGCACACCCAGCGCCAGCGCTATGGCGATGGACCGCTCGCGCTGGCGCTTTTTCTGCTCCGGCGTGAGAACGATGCCCTGCGGTGGTTTCTTGCTGTCCATGACGATGCCCGCACTCATGACCACATCCGCACGACTGCGGACACCACGACTTCGGCCAGCAACACGGCGAATAATGCGAACAGATACAGGATCGAGAACTTGAACAGACCGCGCGTGGCGCGCAGCGCGGCACTGCCGGTGCGATAGCGGTAGACGCGAACGGCATACCAGAGCATGCCCGCGCCGAGTGCCAGCGACGTCACGCCGTAGATCGCGGAGAAGTACCCCAGCGGCCAGGGCGACGCCGCGACCGCCACCAGCAGGATCGTATAGAGCAGGATCTGCAGCCGCGTCGCATCGGGACCGGCGACGTTCGGCAGCATCGGCACGTTGGCGCGCTGGTAGTCGTCGGTGCGGAACAGCGCCAGCGCCCAGAAGTGCGGCGGCGTCCACAGGAAGATGATCAGGAACAGCAGGATCGGCTCGGGCGACAGCGAGCCGGTGGCTGCAGCCCAGGCGACAACAGGCGGCAGAGCGCCCGCAGCGCCGCCGATCACGATGTTCTGCGCGGTCCAGCGCTTCAACCACATCGTGTAGATGACCACGTAGAAGAAGATGGTGAAAGCGAGCAGCCCGCCGGCGAGCCAGTTCACCAGAATGCCGAGCGTCATCACCGAGAAGAACGACAGCGTCAGGCCGAAGGCCAGCGCCTCACCGGGCAGGATGCGCCCGCGAGGAACCGGACGGTTCGCGGTGCGCGACATCAACGCATCGATGTCGGCATCGTACCACATGTTCAGCGCACCGGACGCGCCCGCGCCGACTGCGATGCACAGGATCGACGTGACGGCCAGCACCGGATGAAAGTGACCCGGCGCGATCACGAGTCCGACCAGCGCGGTGAACACCACCAGCGACATCACGCGCGGCTTCAGCAGCGCGATGTAGTCGGCGACGCTCGCCTCGGAGATACGAGGCGACACATCGATCGCGTGATGGTCGACAATCGACAAGATCTGAACTCACTTCCTGAACGTTTCATCCGCCGTGGCCGCTGAGCCGCGGCGGATGCACATTGTCTTAGCCGCGGGATTACTGAACGCGCGGCAGAACTTCGAACTGATGGAACGGCGGCGGCGACGACAGCGTCCATTCCAGCGTGGTTGCACCGGCGCCCCAAGGATTGTCCGCGGCCTGTTCCTTGCGGACGAAAGCCTGGATCACGCCGTAGATGAAGATCAGCACGCCGAACGCGGAGATGTAGGAGCCGATCGACGACACAAGATTCCACCCGGCGAAGGCATCCGGATAATCGATGTAGCGGCGCGGCATGCCCGACAGGCCGAGGAAATGCTGCGGGAAGAAGATCAGGTTCACGCCGATGAAGGTGACCCAGAAGTGCAGCTTGGCGATGCCTTCGCTGTACATGTAGCCGAACATCTTCGGGAACCAGTAATACCAGCCCGCGAAGATCGCGAACACGGCGCCGAGCGACAGCACGTAGTGGAAGTGTGCGACCACGTAGTACGTATCCTGGAGAACGCGATCGACGCCGGCATTGGCGAGCACCACGCCGGTCACGCCGCCCAGCGTGAACAGGAAGATGAAGCCCATCGCCCATACCATCGGCGCCTTGAACTCGATAGAGCCGCCCCACATGGTGGCGATCCACGAAAAGATCTTCACGCCGGTCGGCACCGCGATGACCATGGTCGCCGCGACGAAATAGGCCTGCGTCGCCGACGACATGCCCACCGTGTACATGTGGTGCGCCCAGACCACGAAGCCGATGCCGCCGATGGCGACCATCGCGTAGGCCATGCCGAGATAACCGAACACCGGCTTGCGCGAAAAGGTCGAGACGATCTGCGAGATCATGCCGAAGCCCGGCAGGATCAGGATGTACACTTCGGGGTGGCCGAAGAACCAGAACAGATGCTGGAACAGCACCGGATCGCCGCCGCCTTCGGCCGAGAAGAACGTGGTGCCGAAGTTGCGGTCGGTCAGCAGCATGGTGATCGCGCCGGCAAGAACCGGCAGCGACAGCAGCAGCAGAAACACGGTGACGAGGATCGACCACACGAACAGCGGCATCTTGTGCAGGGTCATGCCCGGCGCGCGCATGTTGAAGATCGTGGTGATGAAGTTGATGGCGCCGAGAATCGACGATGCGCCCGCAATGTGCAGCGACAGGATCGCGAAATCGACCGCCGGACCCGGGTGACCCGAGGTCGAGAGCGGCGCGTACATGGTCCAGCCAGCGCCGACGCCGTTGCCGCCCGGCTCACCCTCGACGAAGGTCGAGATCAGGAGCAGCGCAAACGAAGCAGGCAGCAGCCAGAAGGAAACGTTGTTCATCCGTGGGAACGCCATGTCCGGCGCGCCGATCATCAGGGGCACGAACCAGTTGCCGAAGCCGCCGATCATCGCCGGCATCACCATGAAGAAGATCATGATCAGGCCGTGAGAGGTCACGAACACGTTGTAGGTGTGCGCGTGGGTGAACAGCTGGACACCAGGATACATCAACTCGATGCGGATCGCGATCGACATCGCGCCGCCGATGATGCCCGCAACGATCGCGAAGATAAGGTACATCGTGCCGATGTCCTTATGGTTCGTCGAATAGACGTAACGCCGCCACCCGGTCGGGTGATCGTGCGCATGGTCGTCATGAGCGTGATCATGTGTTGCAGCGGAGGTGGCCATTTTCAAATCCTTTAAGCCTCGTAGTGCCGTCAGCTAGTCCCGTCAGCCTTGCGGTGCGGGCGCCGCGCGCCCTTCTCCGCCCTTAGTCCGTCGATGCGCTTACTGCGCAACAGCCCCGATCGACGCGTACGAATTCGCGGGGTTGCTCGCAAACTTCTTCTTCGCCGTCTCGACCCAGGCCGTGAACTCCTGATCGTTCACAACGCGAATCGCGATCGGCATGTAGGCATGGTCCTTGCCGCAAAGCTCGGAGCACTGACCGTAGAACATTCCTTCCTTGGTCGCCTTGAACCAGGTCTCGTTGAGACGGCCCGGGACCGCGTCGATCTTCACGCCAAACGCCGGCATGGCAAAGGAGTGAATGACGTCGGCGCCCGTAACCTGCACCCGGATCACCTTGTTCACCGGCACGACCACCTCGTTATCGACCGCCAGCAGCCGCGGCGCCTTGTCGGCGACCATCAGCGAATCGAACTCGAACTTGCCGTTATCGGGATAGGCGTAGGTCCAGTACCACTGCTTGCCGGTGGCCTTGATCGTGAGATCGGCCTTCGGAATGTCGAGCTGCTGGAACAGCAGGCGGAACGACGGCACGGCGATACCGACCAGGATCAGCACCGGCACGATGGTCCAGACCACTTCGATCAGCGTGTTGTGGGTGGTCTTGGAGGGGACCGGGTTCTTCTTGGCGTTGAACTTGACCGCCACGATGCCGAGCAAAATCGCGACGAAGACCGTGATCGCGGTGATGATCCAGAGCAGGAAATTGTGGAACCAGGTGATGTTGTCCATCACCGGCGATGCGGACGGCTGGAGCGCGTATTCCCAAGGCGACGGCTGACCCAAGGTCCCGCCCGCCGCGAAAGCTGCCCCTGCCGCGGCAAGCACGGTGGCAGCCACCGCAAAGCCCAGTACTCGCCGGCCATTTTGGCCCTTCGACATCTTCATGCCGCACTCGCTCCTGCTCTTGTCACCCCAGCGATCCTGCCGGGCGGCAAGATGCGTGAAAGCCTGCTTTTTCGGTCGCGGTCACGATTTCGGCCAGTTGCCAAAGGTTAGAACGCGTCGAATTTCCAGCTTCTCAAACCATAATTCCATGCCTACCGCAATGCACGTAATAAGGCGGGCACACAGGCGGAATCCCCTTGGCAAATGGCCAAAATCCGAGGCCGGCAGGGGGAGATGCTTGACACTTGGCTTGTCCGTTGTACCCACGGGCGAGATATGCGGCGAAAACCCGATTCGCGGCTGTGCGGTGGTGCATTCCGGCGGTAGGCTTTGCCCAAACAAGGCTTGCCCTCAAGACGCCGTCATTGCCCTGTCAATCCAGCGATCAGGCAGGCGACGCTGCGGGAAACCTCCGGGAATCGTCGTATTGCCGGAATCTATGCCGAGGAATTGAGCCTGATGGGCGTGCGAAACCAACCTTTCTCGATCCGCAGCCTCGCGACGGCGCCGGTCTGGCTCGCGATTGCGCTTTTCGCAGCGGCGCTTTTCGCAGCGTCCGCTCCGGCACGGGCGCAGGGCGCGGTCAAATCGGTCCATGGCGACTGGCAGATTCGCTGCGATACCCCGGCCGGTGCGCAGGCCGAACAATGCGCCCTGATCCAGAGCGTGGTGGCTGAAGACCGCTCCAACGCAGGCCTGACCGTCATTATCCTCAAGACAGCGGACCAGAAGAGCAAGCTGATGCGAGTGGTCGCGCCGCTGGGCGTGCTGCTGCCGTCCGGTCTCGGACTCAAGCTCGACGACAAGGATGTGGGCCGGGCCGGATTCGTGCGCTGCCTGCCCAACGGCTGCGTTGCCGAAGTCGTGATGGAAGACGCGCTGCTCAACCAGCTCAAGACCGCCAAGACCGCGACCTTCATCATTTTCGAGACGCCGGAAGAAGGCATCGGCTTCCCGCTCAGCCTGAAGGGAATCGGCGAGGGCTACGACAAGCTGCCGTAGTCGGCGGGCGAGCCATATTCGGCCCCCTCGTCCTCCGGCGCGATCGTTCCTATCTTGGAGGCCTGATCTTCGCTGCAATCCCGCGATCCCGGAGTTCCCAAGGAGCTTTTTATGAGCCATCCGTCCGACGCCGTGCCTGTGACCACCTCGCTGCTCGACCGCGCGGGGCTCGACCGCGACGCAGTGCGCAAGGAAATCGTGCGTGGGCTGGCCGGCGCCGACGACGGCGAGCTGTTTCTGGAATACCGCCAGTCCGAAGGGCTCGGCTTTGACAACGGCCGCCTCAAGCAGGCGACCTACGACACCGCGCAGGGGTTCGGATTGCGGGCGGTCAAGAATGACGCCGTCGGCTATGCCCATTCCTCCGATGTCTCGCTGCCTGCCCTGATCCGCGCCGCGGACGCCGTCCATGCGGTGCGCGGCGGCTATTCCGGGACATTCGCTGCCGCACCCGGCCATACCAACACGCGCCTTTACGGCGATGAAAATCCACTCGACGGCCAGAGCTTCGAGACCAAGGTGAAGCTGCTTGCCGAAATCGATGCCTATGTCCGCGACAAGGATCCGCGCGTGCGGCAGGTGTCGGTATCGCTCGGCGCGACCTGGCAGGTGGTGGAAATCGTGCGGCCCGACGGCGAAAGCTATCGCGACATCCGCCCGCTGGTGCGCGTGAATATTTCCGTGGTCGCAGGCAACGGCGACCGGCAGGAAAGCGGCAGCCACGGTTACGGCGGCCGCGAAGGCTATGCGCGCTTCATCGAAACCAAGGCGTGGCGTTCGGCCGCCGACGGCGCGATCCGTCAGGCGCTGGTCAATCTGGAATCGGTGCCTGCGCCCGCGGGCGAAATGGACGTGGTGCTCGGCCCCGGCTGGCCCGGTGTGATGCTGCATGAAGCCGTCGGTCATGGACTCGAGGGCGATTTCAACCGCAAGCAGACCTCTGCCTTTTCCGGCCTGATGGGCCAGCAGGTCGCCGCCAAGGGCGTCACCGTGGTGGACGACGGCACCATTTCGTCGAAGCGCGGCTCGCTGTCCATCGACGACGAAGGCACGCCGACCAACCGCACCGTGCTGATCGAGGACGGCATTCTTGTCGGCTATATGCAGGACCGTCAGAACGCGCGGCTGATGAACATGAAGCCTACCGGCAACGGACGCCGCGAGAGCTACGCGCACGTGCCCATGCCGCGCATGACCAACACCTACATGCTGGCGGGCGGGCGCGACCCGGCGGAAATTCTCAGCTCGGTGAAAAACGGAATCTTCGCTGCGAATTTCGGTGGCGGTCAGGTCGACATCGTGTCCGGCAAGTATGTGTTCCAGTGCACCGAGGCCTACAAGATCGAGAACGGCAAGCTCGGCGCGCCGCTGAAAGGCGCGATGCTGATCGGCAACGGCCCCACCGACCTGCATCGCATCTCGATGGTGGGCAACGACCTACAACTCGATGACGGCATCGGCACCTGCGGCAAGCAGGGTCAGGGCGTCCCGGTCGGCGTCGGACAGCCGACGCTGCGCATGGACCGCATCACCGTCGGCGGGACAGGCTAGGAAGCCGGACCCGCAGCGATGACGTTCGATGATGTTCGGGTTGTCGCCTTGAA
Source organism: Afipia massiliensis (assembly GCF_001006325.2). Lineage (NCBI taxonomy): Bacteria > Pseudomonadati > Pseudomonadota > Alphaproteobacteria > Hyphomicrobiales > Nitrobacteraceae > Afipia > Afipia massiliensis. Next base: position 1,188,610 of record NZ_LBIA02000001.1, read on the forward strand.
GTGGCCGGAGGTCACCGACGGAACGTCATACGGCACCCCTGCCCTGAAGGTGCGCGGCAAACTTCTGACGCGGCTGAAGGAAGACGGCGAAAGTCTCGTCGTGCTGGGCGTTGACGCTGATGAGCGCGCCATGCTGATCGAAACGCAGCCGAAAATTTTCTATTTCACCGATCATTATCGCGACTGGCCGATCGTACTGTTGCGGCTGCCAAAAGCACGGCGGCAAGCGGTTGAGGGATTGCTGCTGCGGCATTGGCGCACGCTGGCCTCGAAGAGGGCCATCAAGGCGCTGGAGGCAATCCCCGGTCGCGGGCCCTAAAAATTCTGAACGTCCATGGACCACATCACCGCCGGCGGAACGGGCTATGCGCAATCTGCCGCACAGAATTCAGAATCGCGTCGTCAAGTCGGTCAGCCAGACCGGCGAAGCGTTGACGAGAGCGGTCTCGATCCACTTGTCGGCGCCCGTGACGATGCCGATCCCGATCAGGAGCAGCGCCACGCCCAGCAGCGCTTTACCGAACTGCCCTGCGGACAACATGCGCCCGCGCATCCTCATAAGAGCGGAGCGGGACAGAAGCCCCAGAATGGCGAGCGGCAAGGCAGCTCCGAGACCGAATACCGCCATCGTGACCGTCACCTGAGCAAGATCGCGCCCCTGCGACGCGAGCAATGAAGCCGCGCCCAGTGTCGGGCCAACGCACGGCGACCAGACAGCGCCCAGCAACAGTCCCATCGCAAATTGACCGCTGAGACCGGAGCCGGAGAATCCGCCAAACGTCCGATCGGTCCAGTCGGAAACGGGACCGCCTGCCGTGGCCAGACGGGTCTGCCAGGCCGGCATCAGCAGAACCAGCCCCATCGCAATCATGATGATGGCCGCAACCATGCGAAACACGCTGGCGTCCAGCCCAAGGGAGAAACCGGCGACCGCGATCAGCAATCCCAACCCTGTGAATGAGATGGCAAGACCCGCTGCGAGCGCGAGCGGACCCCAGCGATGCTGTGTCACCGCCGCGCCCAGCACGATGGGCAGCAGCGGCAACACGCACGGCGACAGGATCGACAGCAGTCCTGCGGCGAACGCCAGTGCGATGATGGTCACGGCAGATCAAAGGCCCTTGTCGAGCAGGGCCGCGATCGAGTCCCGCTTGGTGTCGCCAACCGAACGGCCCACTTCCGAATTGCCCTTGTAGACAATCAGCGTCGACTGCATTTTGGCGCCGAATTTCTGCACGTCGGATTTCTGGCTATCGAAATCGACGCGGAATATCTTGAGATTCTTGAATTTCGGCTGAACTGCGAGGGCGTCAATGATCGGCGCCTGCGCCTTGCAGGTCGAACACCAGTTGGCGTGGATTTCCACGAGAATGGGCGCGCCCGTGGCTTGGGCGGATTTGAACGCGCTCTCCGAATAGGGTGTGGACGCCATGGCGGCCTGAACCAGACCGGCAACTGCAAAAGCCGCCGCGAACAGGGCGACGCGAAGTCCTCCGGAAACTTGTCGCATTTTGGTTTTTCCTCCCCGGTTGTGTGAAGGACGCGCGCACACGGCTCGGCGGCCCTTCGCAAGTTACGGGAGCAAACTGCTGGATGTTACGTACCGCCGGAGAAAAAGCTCAAAAATAAGCGATCGAACGCCCACAGATCGCAACCGCGATCCAGATCGAGATCGATGCCACGGCTGCGGCGCGCGCCCCCGACGGCAGCAGCGTCAGCGGCGGCAAATCTTTCACCTTCGGTGCAATCAGGATTTCAAACAGCGCGACGTTGAGAAGACCGAGCGCGATCAAACCGAGCTTGATCTGAAATACACGGTTCACGATGACGTGGCTGGCTTCCGCCGTGAACAGAAACGCGCCGGACACGACGAGACCAGAGAAGCCGGCGATTGCGACACGTCGCGCCGCCTTCAGCACGTATCCCGGCGACGTCGCGGACAGCGCGCCGGCCATGCGCAGGTCCATTACCGCAATGGCGCCTGCGAAGACCATCAGCGATACGATGTGGCCGACATTGGCGATCATGTAGAGCCAGCGCGACTGCCGGATCGCCGCGCCGAATCCCGAGGCCTCCAGCGCGGCGAAGATCGCGGGCGCCGCGTCCGTCATCAGCGCAGCTCGTAAGTCTTGCCGTCCACCGAAATCCGTTCGGCGCGCATCTCATTCATCTCCACGGTCGAGGGATAGCCATAGGCGGACACCTTCTTGCCGACGGCAACGACGTCAGCTGGCGCACCGCGTGCGATCATGCGCGACGTCGGCGCCAGCGTCACGGTCCATATCTTGTCAGGCGCTTTCACCGCGATTGTCGCATGCGGATTTTCGAACGTGCTGGCCAGGATCGATCCTTCGACCGTGATCGGCTTTCCGGCATCGTAACTTCCCCAGCCATGATGCGCGACCGCAGCCATTGTCGTGACAGCGAGAACGGAAAATCCGGCGATTGCAACCTGGGTATACTTCATCGGAATGCTCCTGAACGCTCAATCCAGCTTGAACGATTACCCCTAACGCTCAAATGCGGAAATCGTTTGTTTTTTGCGCGTGGATTACCGCACCACGCCGGATATGAAGCCCGGCTTGCGGCGCGGCGGCTTGATATGATCCTTCAGGAAACAGCGTGCTGATTTTCCGATGTAGCCGGGCCGCGCATAGGTCCACGCCCGGCACTTTTTGTCGTCGTCGCAGACCGCCTTGCAGGTCGCGCCCTTGGGATCGGTCGCCACTTCGACACTGCGGTAGTCGCCGCCGGGCCGGTCGGTCTCGGACTCGAGCGCGCTGTTGCGCGGCTCGACCACGCCCGCACCGCGTACTCCGGAAACGCAGCAACTGCTCGGCACCCGCGGCGGCACCGCGTTCTTGAGCCAGCAGACCGCGCTGTCATCGCTGACGGCGGGATAGTTGAAGCTCCATGCGCGGCAGCGGCGGTCACGCTCGCATTGCAGGGCGCATACGGCGGGATCTCCGGCAGGCAGCAGTATGCGCTGATAATCGTTGCCGGGGCGATCGAAACTGGCCTGCGCGTGAACCGGCTGAACACCGGCAAGCCATGCCAGGGCGAGCGCGACAGCGAACGCCACGCAGAAGCTGATGCATGATCTGAAACTGCAAACTGGAAGCATGCCATCGCTTTCAGCGGAGGACGGGCGTGATGAGTCGGGCGGATGCCACTATTCAATCGCCGGGCTGATGTATGGCAGATGAACGGCAGATAAATGCGGAACAACATTCTCGTGATGACGAGAACCCGTTGAATTAGTAAGCGTATTCGCTGTACGCGGGATCGACGGATTGTCCCCAAGGGCCGTTGAATTTCTCGAGCAGCCGTTCAGCCGGGGTATGTCCCGCATCGATGATGTGATCGAGCGGCTCCAGATACCGCGACTCGTCGCGGCCGAGATGATCTATCCGGCCCCTCCGCGCGAGACCTTTGTGCGCCAGAGCCATGCAGTCCTTGGCAACCTCGAACAGATAGCGGTTGCCGATTTTTGCCTTGAATCCCAGTCGCGGCACATCATCGCGCAGCGCCTGACGCTCATGCGCGGTCCAGCGCTTGGCGATCTCCCACGCGGCGTCGAGGCTTTCGTCGTCGTACAGCAAGCCAACCCAGAACGCCGGCAGCGACGGCAACTGCTGCCACGGCACGCCATCGGAGCCGCGCATTTCGAGATAACGCTTCAGGCGCACCTCGGGGAAAATCGTCGAGAGGTGATTGGCCCAGTCGGACAATGTCGGCTTCTCGCCTGGCATCATCCTGTTCTTGCCGTCGAAGAAATCACGGAACGACGATCCTGAGACGTCGATGTAGTCGTCACCGCGCTTGACGAAATACATCGGAACGTCGAGCGCGTAGTCGACCCAGCGCTCGAATCCCATGCCGTCCTCGAATGCCCATGGAATCATGCCGGCGCGCGCGTTGTCGGTGTCGCGCCAGATCTCGGAGCGAAACGACAGGAACCCGTTCGGTTTGCCTTCGGTGAACGGCGAGTTCGCGAACAGCGCGGTGGCCACCGGCTGCAGCGCCACCGACACGCGCAGCTTCTTGACCATGTCCGCTTCCGAACAGAAGTCGAGATTGGTCTGCACCGTGCAGGTCCGGTACATCATGTCGAGGCCGTACTGGCCGACCTTCGGCATGTAGTTGGTCATGATCCGGTAGCGGCCCTTCGGCATCACCGGCATTTCCTTGCGCGACCATGACGGGGTCATGCCGAGACCGAGAAATCCGATCCCGAGCGGTGTCGCGACTTCGCGCACCTGTGCCAGATGCGCCATCAATTCGGATGAGGTCTGATGCACGGTTTCGACCGGCGCGCCAGACAATTCGAACTGGCCGCCGGGCTCCAGCGAAATCGCGCCGCCACCGGTGACGTCGTGCAACCCGATGATGTTGCCGTTCTCCATGATCGGATCCCAGCCGAGCAGGAGCTTCATCCCTTCCAGCAAAGCGCCGATGCCGCGCGCGCCCTCATAAGGCACGGGCCTGTGGCCCTCCAGCGTAAACGGTGTTTTTTCGTGTTCGGTGCCGATGCGGAAATCGGACTTCGGCTTCACGCCGGCCTCCAGCCACGCAACCAGTTCGTCCCGCGAATCCAGCGGTGTCATATCGATCTGATCACGCGCCATTAGGACATCCAGACAAGAAGTGTTGATTGATGGGTCTGCGCACGATGCAGGCGGATGTCACGGACGCGAGCATCCGTAACCGCGAGAGGTAAAGAAAGGATCATCGGGCCGACGTGATTTCTTTGACGGTTTCTTTGGCGGCTTCTTTCGAGATGGCCACAGCCTGCGGCGCGCCCGCGCAGCAACCGAGACGATCCAGCAGACCGGCGAGCTTCACCGCGTCGGTATCCGACAGCTTCGAGCCGATGTGCCGTTCGATCGCCGCGGAATATGAATTCCACATTTTCTTCTGCAGCTCGCGGCCGGCATCGGTGATCTCCACGAACAGGCCGCGCTTGTCCATCTCGCACTCGCGCCGCGCAGCAAGGCCTTCCTCGACCAGACGATCGATCAGCCGCGACGTCGAGTACTGCGGCAGCAGCATCTGCTTTTCGAGTTCGACGGGGCGCAGCTCTCCGCTTGGCGCGCGCGACAGCTCAAGCAGCGCATCGTACCAGGCCAGCGGCGGAAACCCGGCCTTCTTGAGATCCTGCTCGACCGCGCCGAGCACCTTGCCCTGAACCCGCATCAGGCGGATCCAGACCTCTGTCGCCTCGGTAGATGGTTTGCGTTTCATGGTCTCGTCCGTGCCGGTGGGCTGCCCCAGATCTGCTGGGCTTGCCCAAGTCTATCCCAATAAATGCAGTTGCATCAATCTTGACATACCTGCATTTAGGGGGCGGGCATAGGTCTTGCCAATGCCCCAAACTTCAAATTTTAAAAAGGGATACCTCCCATGAAACTGTATTATTCGCCCGGCGCCTGCTCGCTGTCCCCCCATATCGCCCTGAAAGAGGCCGGACTCCCGTTCGACCTGGTCAGGGTTGACCTGAAGGCGAAGAAACTCGAGGACGGCAGCGACTACACCCAGATCAATCCGAAGGGCCAGGTGCCGGCGCTCGGCCTCGACAGCGGCGATCTGCTGACGGAAGGCGCGGTCATCGTCCAGATGATCGCCGATAGTGCGCCGCAGAAGAACCTCGCGCCCGCCGCCGGCTCCACCGAGCGCTACAAGCTGCAGGAATGGCTGAATTTCGTCGCCAGCGAGTTGCACAAGAATTTCAGCCCGCTGTTCCAGCCGATCCTGTCCGACGACACCAAGGCGTTCTTCAAGGACCGCCTCATGGGCAAGTTCAAGTATATCGATCAGGCCTTGAAGGGCCGGGATTACGTGATGGGCAACCACTTCACCGTGCCGGACGCCTATCTCTTCACGATGCTCGCCTGGGCCGATCGCACGGGCCTGGACATTTCCGGCCTGCCGAATCTCGTCGCCTACAAGGCGCGCGTCGCCGCGCGGCCGAAGGTGCAGGAAGCGCTTACCGCCGAGGGGTTGCTGAAGGCGTCCTAAAACGCGATCACATTCCTGAGAAAGAAAAAGGCGGGATCATGATCCCGCCTTTTGTTTTGTCAGTGCTTGAAGCGCGCCGTCGTTACGCCGCCAGCTTCTTCGGCGGGAAGCGGCCGTAGAACGTCTCGCCCTTGGCCGCCATCTCGATCAGAAGCTTCGGCGGTGTGAAGCGCGAGCCGTATTTCTTCTCGAGCTTGTGGCAGAGTTCGACGAAGGTCTTGGTGCCCATGAAGTCGATGTAGGACAGCGTGCCGCCGGTGAACGGCGCGAACCCGAATCCGAGAATCGAGCCGACGTCGGCCTCGCGAGGATCAGTAATCACGTGATCCTCCACGGTGCGCGCGGCTTCCACCGCCTGCACCACAAGGAAACGCTGCTTCAACTCTTCGACATCCAGCGTATCCGGATCGAGATGCTTCGACTGCAGCGTGCTCAGTTCAGGCCAGAGCTTCTTCTGGCCTTTGCCCTTCTCGGGATAGTCGTAGAAGCCCTTGCCGTTCTTGCGGCCAAAGCGTCCGCGCTTTTCCACCATCTCGACCAGAAGCGCCTTCTGCTCCGGATCGACGGCCTGCGGGCCCATGTCGGCCTCGGTTGCCTTGAGAATCTTCAGCGACAGGTCGATGGCGACCTCGTCGTTGAGCGAAAGCGGGCCGACCGGCATGCCGGCCATCTTGCCGACGTTCTCGATCATCGCAGGCGGCACGCCTTCCTTGAACATCTCGTAGCCTTCCGAGATGTAGCGCAGCACGCAACGGTTGGCGAAGAAGCCGCGCGAGTCGTTCACCACGATAGGCGTCTTGTTGATCTGCCGCACATAATCCAGCGCGGTGGCGAGCGCCACATCGCCGGTGTTCTTGCCGACGATGATCTCCACCAGCATCATCTTCTCGACCGGCGAGAAGAAGTGGATGCCGATGAACTTCGACTGGTCCTTCCATTCTTCGGCCAGCGAATTGATCGGCAGCGTCGAGGTGTTGGAGGCGAAGATCGCGCCGTCGCGCAGCAGCGGCTGCGCCTTGGCATAAGTCTCGGCCTTGACCTTGCGATCCTCGAACACGGCCTCGATCACGAGATCGCATTCCTTGATCGCATTGTAATCCGGCGTGGCCGTGATGCGACCGAGGATGGCGTCGGCCTTGTCCTGTGTCATCCGGCCCTTGGCGATCTGGCCGTCGAGCATGGTCTTGGCGTGGCCCTTGCCCTTGTCAGCGCTTTCCTGGTCGCGGTCGATCAGCACCACATCGATACCGGCCTGCGCCGACACGAAGCCGACGCTCGCGCCCATGAAACCGGCGCCGATGACGGCGAGCTTCTTCACTTTGGTGGGCGGCACGTTCTGCGGACGGCGCGCGCCCTTGTTGAGTTCCTGCATCGACACGAACAGAGAGCGGATCATCGCCGCCGCTTCCTTCGAACGAAGGATCTTCGAGAAGTAACGCGACTCGACGCGCAGCGCTGCGTCCATCGGCAGCTGTAGGCCTTCATAGACGCACTGCATGATGGCGCGCGCGGCCGGGTAGTTGTCGTAAGTCTCGCGGCGCAGGATCGCGTTCGCCGGCGGGAAGAACTGCATGCCGGCCTTGGAGTAGACCGGGCCGCCGGGCAGCTTGAAGCCCTTTTCATCCCACGGCGCCACGGCCTTGCCGCCTGCCTTGATCCAGTCCTTCGCGGTCTTGATCAGATCGGCTGCGGGAACCACTGCGCCGACGATGCCGGACGCCTTGGCCTTTTTCAGATCGATGGCGTCGCCCTTGAGCAGCATCTGCAAGGCGTCCATCGGCTGGATCATGCGCGGAAGCCGCTGGGTGCCGCCGCCGCCGGGGAACAGGCCGACCTTGATTTCGGGCAGGCCGAGGCGGGTCTTGGGATTGTCCGACGCGACACGGTAGTGACAGGCCAGCGCCAGTTCGAACGCGCCGCCGAAGGCGAGGCCATTGATCGCAGCAACCCATGGCTTGCCGCTAGTCTCGATGTTGCGCAGCGCCTGCGACAATTTTCGGACTTCGTCGAAGACGTACTTGTTGGCGACTTCCTCGCCCTTGGCTTTCAGCAATTCGAGATAGGCGCGGTTCATGCCTTCCAGCATGGTCAGGTCCGCGCCGCCGGAGAACGCTTCCTTGCCGGAGGTGATGACGACGCCCTTGATCGCGGCATCCTTGGTGGTCGCCTCCACAATGGCGGCGAGTTCGTTGTTGGTGGTTTCGTCCAGCACGTTCATCGACTTGCCGGGAATGTCCCACGTCACCAGTGCAATGCCGTCGGCGTCGGTCTCAACCTTGAAATTCTTGTAAGTCATGTGTTCGCTCCCTTGATGCCAGCTGCCGTCAGGCGCGGCGGGTTGTCTCTGCTCCCCTCCCCCTTGCGGGGAGGGGTCGGGGGTGGGGTTGCTCTTGTGATCGAAAGCACCCCACCCCGGCTCACTTCGTTCGCCGACCCTCCCCCTCAAGGGGAGGGTGAAGACCTCAAACGCGCTCGATGATGGTCGCAGTGCCCATGCCGCCGCCGATGCACAGCGTGACGAGAGCGGTGGACTTGTTGGTGCGCTCGAGTTCGTCGAGCACGGTGCCGAGGATCATCGCGCCGGTCGCGCCGAGCGGGTGGCCCATCGCGATCGCGCCGCCATTGACGTTGATCTTGTCGTTGTCGATCTCGAAAGCCTGAATGTAGCGCAGAACCACCGAGGCGAAGGCCTCGTTGAGTTCGAACAGGTCGATATCCGACAATTTCATGCCGGAACGCTCTAGGACCTTCTTGGTGACATCGACCGGGCCGGTCAGCATCATCGCGGGCTCGGAACCGATGTTCGCGAACGCGCGAATCTTCGCACGCGGCTTCAGGCCACGCTTCTTGCCGGCTTCCGCGCTGCCAAGCAGCACAGCACCTGCGCCGTCGACAATGCCCGACGAGTTGCCGGCGTGATGCACGTAGTTGACCGCCTCGATTTCCGGATGCGACTGCACAGCAACGGCGTCAAAACCACCCATCGCGCCCATCGCCGCGAATGATGCCTGCAACTGGCCGAGTGACTGCATCGTGGTCGAAGGACGCATATGCTCGTCCTTGTCGAGAATGGTCAGACCGTTGATGTCTTTCACCGGAATCACGGAATTCTTGAAGCGGCCTTCGTCCCACGCCTTGGCGGCGCGCTGCTGGCTTTGCACCGCGTAAGCATCAACGTTGTCGCGGGAGAAACCGTACTTGGTGGCGATCAGATCCGCCGATACACCCTGCGGCATGAAATAGCTCGGCACCGCCATCGACGGGTCCATCGGCCACGATGCGCCCGAAGAGAGAATACCCACGCGGCTCATGGATTCCGCGCCGCCGCCGATGGTCATCTCGTGCTGGCCGGACATCACCTGCGCGGCTGCGAAATTCACCGCATCGAGGCCCGACGCGCAGAAGCGGCTGATCTGGATGCCCGGAACCGATTCACCTAAGCCCGCATTCAGCGCCGCGAAGCGCGCGATATCGCCGCCAGCTTCGCCAATCGGATCGACCACACCGAGGATCACGTCGTCGATGGTGTCGGGCGCGATGTTGTTGCGTTCCTTGAGGGCCTTCAGCGGCGCAGTCGCCAGCGCCAGCGCCGTCACCTCATGCAGCGAACCATCGGATTTGCCTTTGCCGCGTGGCGTGCGCACGTGATCGTAGATAAATGCCTCTGGCATGACGCCCTCCTGGAAAATTTTGATTGAAGAAGTGTGATCGGAAGCTCGCGCCGGACACCGGCGCGAGGAATTTCAACCGTCAGAACGCCTCGGCGGGCAGTTCCATCATCGTATCGGCGCCGGACTGAACGCGCGACAGGCGCAGCGAGGTTTCCGGCAGCATCCGTTCCATGAAGAACTTGCCGGTCACCAGCTTGGCCTTCAGGTAGGGCTGCTCGCCGGATTCCGCCAGCTTGTCCTGCGCAACTTTCGCCATGCGCGCCCACATATAACCGAGCGTCACCAGACCGAAGAGATGCAGGTAGTCGGTGGATGCGGCGCCCGCATTGTCGGGCTTGGCCATCGCGTTCTGCATCAGCCACATGGTGGCCTGCTGCAGATGTTGTACCGACGCGGTGAGCGGCGCGAGATACGGCTTCATCGCCTCGTTCGCACCGTTCTCCTTCGCAAAGGTCGTAACCTCATTGAAGAACGCGGTGATGGCGCGGCCACCGTCGCGACCGAGCTTGCGGCCGACGAGGTCGAGCGCCTGAATACCGTTGGCGCCTTCATAGATCATGGCAATGCGCGCATCGCGCACGAACTGCTCGACGCCGGTTTCGACAATGTAACCGTGACCGCCGAACATCTGCTGCGCGGCGACGGCATTGGCGAAGCCCTGATCGGTCAGCATGGCTTTGATGACTGGAGTCAGCAGACCCATGTGATCGTCGGCGGCCTGGCGCTCCTTCTGATCGTCGGAGCGATGAGCGAGATCGCTCTTCAGCGAGGTCCACACCACCAGCGCACGCGCCGCTTCGTTGAACGCGCGGATCGACATCAATGTCCTGCGAACATCGGGATGCACGATGATCGGATCGGCGGGCTTGTCCTTGGCCTGCGGGCCGGTCAGCGCGCGGCCTTGCAGACGGTCCCGGGCATAGGCAGCAGCATTCTGATAGGCGACCTCGGATTGCGACAATCCCTGCACGCCAACGCCGAGGCGGGCCTCGTTCATCATGACGAACATCGCCGCCATGCCCTTGTTCTCTTCACCGACCAGCGTGCCGATAGCGTTGTCGAAATTCAGCACGCAGGTCGAGTTACCGTGGATGCCCATCTTCTCCTCGATCGAGCCGCACGACACGCCGTTCGGCTCGCCGGTCAGTGAGCCGTCCGCATTGAGCTTGATTTTCGGCACGACGAACAGCGAGACACCCTTGATGCCGGCAGGCGCACCTTCGATGCGCGCCAGCACCAGATGCACGATGTTCTCGGTGAGATCCTGTTCGCCGCCCGAGATGAAAATCTTGGTGCCGCTGATCTTGTAGGTGCCGTCGGCCTGCTTCACCGCCTTGGTGCGCATCAGGCCGAGATCCGTGCCGCATTGCGGCTCGGTGAGATTCATGGTGCCGGCCCACTGGCCCGCGACCATCTTCGGCACGAAGGTCTTTTTCTGTTCGGGCGAGCCGTGCACCAGCAGCGCGGCCATCGCGCCCTGCGTCAGGCCCGGATACATCGAGAAGGCCATGTTGGCCGACATCATGAATTCGTTGACGGTCTGCGACAGCGAGACCGGCAGTCCCTGCCCGCCGAACTCCGCCGGCGCCGACAGGCCGAGCCAGCCGCCGTCGGCAAGCTGCTTGAATGCGTCCTTGAAACCCTTCGGCGTCGAGACCCGGCCATCATCGTGACGGGTGCAGCCTTCGAGATCGCCCGAGTGATTGAGCGGCTGCAGCACCTGCTCGGTGAACTTTGCAGCTTCATCGATGATCGCTGAGCGAACATCGGCCGACGCGTCGCTGAATCCCGGAAGGTTGTTGTACCGGTCGATCTGGAAAACGTCGTTGAGGAGAAAATTCACATCTTCCACGGGCGCACGATAGGTCGGCATCAACGTTCCTCCTGGGTGAAAAGCGCCCTTCCATAGGCATTTTTTTGCAGTGCGGCAATATCGGCCGGAACTCTATCCCAATTCCGGGCGATAAGGAGAACTTGCGGCATCATGACTGATCCGCGCCCGGACGCTGTGGCCTGGTTCACAGAGGAAGTCGGCATTCCAAATTTGCATGCCGCGCGGGTAACTTTTCGGCCCCGGAGGGGGTCTCATTAACGCGGTATTTACCGTAACGCGAAAAAGTCGGGGCTGGACACAGACGTCTCGCGTCGAAATTTGATTGTCTCTTCAAGGGGCGCGAGGGGTCTGAAGCGCTCTGGCACCAGCCAGAGCCGACACCGGACCAAGGCATGACAGCGCGCGTATCGTGGAGTGTTGACGGAATCGAGCCATCGGTCCGCGAAAGGGCCGAAGCTTCCGCGCGCCATGCCGGTATGTCCTTGGGAGATTGGCTGAATTCGGCGATCGGCAGCCCCAGCCCAAGCTCTCGGGAAGCCCAGGATGTCGCGGAAATCCACAAACGCCTCGACTCGATCGCCCGGCAGGTCGAACACATGTCGCACGCGCCGGGAGCCCCCAAGGGCGACCCGGCGGTTGCCCGGCAGCTAAACGACGCCATTTCGCGGCTCGACGCCCGGCTGTCGCAGCTTTCAGACGTCCCGCCGCCTCAAGGTGCGCCGTACCGCGCAGCGCCTGCTCCGCGCATGGCTCCCGCGACCTCGCCCGTCATGTCACCCATGGACTTCTCGATCGCCGAAATCGTCGCGCGACAGGGCGAACTCGATGGCGCGCCGCGCGCGATGCCGCAACCGTCCACGCGGATGCCGCCGCCGTCGTTGAACCATGCGCCGCCGATCCAGCCGCAGGCCGACTTCTCCGGCCTCGAGCGGCAACTGTCCCAGATCACCAGCCAGATCGAGACGCTGCGCCGTCCCGACGGCGTCGAGCAGTCGATTGCCGCGTTCCGCGGCGAACTTGCCGAGATCCGCCTGGCCATCACCGAAGCGCTGCCGCGCCGCGCAATCGAATCCCTCGAAGGCGAAATCCGCTCGCTCGGGCGGCGGATCGACGAGACTCGTTCAACCGGGATCGACAGCAGTGCACTGTCCGGCATCGAGCGGGCATTGTCGGACATCTATAGCGAACTGCGCACACTCAAGCCTGCCGAACAGCTCGCTGGCTTCGACGACGCGATCCGCAATCTCGGCGGCAAGATCGACACGATCGTGCGGTCCAGCACTGATCCTGCGACCGTCCGGCAGCTTGAGGACGCCATTGCGGCGCTCAAGGTCATCGTGTCGAACGTCGCATCGAACGACGCGCTCAACGAACTTGCCGGGCATGTGCAGACCTTGTCGGCCAAGGTCGATCAACTGGCGCGCGCGGGCGGCAGCAGCGACATCCTCTCGGCGCTCGAACAGCGCATCGCGGTGCTGACCACCGCGCTCGAGCAGCGTGACCGTGCGCCGGTCGGCGACACCGTCTATTTCGACAACGCGGTGCGCACGATTTCGGACCGGCTCGATCATCTTCAGGTCGGCAACGACAGCTCCGCGTCCCTGAGCCACGTCGAGCAACGCGTCCATCATCTGCTCGAACGGCTGGAAGTGTCGGAACCGCGCGGGGGAAATCTCGCGAAGGTTGAGGAAGGCCTTTCGGATATTCTGCGGCACCTCGAAACCCAGCGCATGACCAGCGCAGGCGCCGATCAGGGATTGCGCGCGGTCGCGCCGATGGACGGCGATCTGGTCGATACCATCAAGCGCGAGCTTTCCGACATCCGCTTCAGCCAGTCGGAAACCAACCGGCACACGCAGGATTCGCTCGAAGCCGTTCACAACACGCTCGGTCATGTGGTCGATCGCCTGGCGCAGATCGAGGGCGACCTGCGCAACGCGCGCTCGGCGTCCGCGCCACGCGAGATGCCGCGTGAGCCTGCGATGGCCGAGCCTCGAACACGCGACGCTTATGTGCCGGAACCGCCGCGTCCGCCGACATCCTTTGCGCCGGTGCCACGCCCCGAAATGCCGAATCCGGCTGCGGCGCAGGCCCCGATCGCACGCGCTCCCGCCGCGCAGGCACAGGTCTCGCCACCCGTCGTGCGGGCTCCCGAGATCGCGCCGTCCTATGACGCCAACGAACCGGCGACACCGCCGGCCGCATCGGTGCGCCCGCCTCCGTCGCCGCGCAGTCCGATCGATCCCAGCCTGCCGCCGGATCATCCGCTTGAGCCCGGCACCCGCATGCAATCGGCCCGAAGCGGCTCCAGCCCGTCCGAGCGCATTGCCGCGTCGGAAGTGGTGCTGAACGAGATTTCCGCCAGCAAGCAGGAACCCGTCAGCTCGACCAATTTCATCCAGGCCGCGCGCCGCGCCGCGCAGGCCGCCGCTGCCGCGCCTCCTGCATCGTCCGGCCCGAAGCCGAACCGTGTCACCGCACTCAACGACGCGGCGCGCAACGCAGCCAAGGCTGCGGCCGTGGGCGACTCCGGAATTTCATCGAAAATTCGCGCGCTGCTGGTCGGCGCGAGCGTGGTTGTGATCGTGCTCGGCACGGTCAAGATGGGCATGAACCTGCTCAGCGGCCACGACAACGCCAACTCGTCGCTCCCCGCCGAATCCAGCATCACGCCGCCCACGCCACCGCCTGCGCCGGAGAACGGGCCGCGCTCCGATGTGGCGCCAGTGATGCCGTCGATGACGTCACCGACGCTGCTCACGCGCCAGTCGATGAGCGGCCCACAGATCATTTCCGCCCCTGCGATGCCTGCCATTCCCGCTGCGACACCGGCCGTACCTTTCGTTGCGCCTGCAGCCGCTCCGGTTGCCCCAGACGTCACCGGCTCGATCGTCACGCCTCCGGAACGGATATCGGTGACCATTCCGCCGGCTGCGAAGGACGGGGCGAAAATCAAGCTGACGCCCGTGGCGGACAAGCTGCCCGAGACCATCGGCAGCGCGGCACTTCGGACCGCAGCCAACAAGGGCGATCCCGGCGCGGCTTTTGAGATCGGCGTCCGCTACGCCGAAGGCAAGGGCGTCGCACAGGACTACGTGACAGCGGCGACATGGTATGAGCGCGCCGCGCAGAACGGCATCGTTCCGGCAACGTTCCGGCTCGGAACGCTTTATGAAAAGGGGCTCGGCGTCAAAAAGGATATCGACGCCGCGCGCGGATATTACCTGCAGGCCGCCGAGAAGGGCAGCGCCAAGGCCATGCACAATCTCGCCGTGCTGGATGCCGATGGCGGCGGCGCTGGTCCGAACTACAAGAGCGCGTCGCAATGGTTCCGCAAGGCCGCCGAACGCGGTGTCGCCGACAGCCAGTTCAATCTCGGAATTCTTTATGCCCGGGGCATCGGCGTGGAACAGAACCTTACCGAGTCCTTCAAATGGTTCAGCCTCGCGGCCGCCCAGGGCGATGCGGATTCCGGCCGGAAGCGCGACGACATCGCCAAGCGCCTCGATGCGCAGTCGCTCGCTGCGGCGAAACTCGCGACCCAGACCTTCGTGCCTGAAACACAGCCCGCGGAAGCAACCGCCAATGGCGCGCCAGCGAGTGGATGGGACATCGCAGCACCGGCGAAGCCGGCAACGAAGCCCGCCAAGACAGCCGCCAAAAGCACCGCCCATTGACATTCATTCAGCGCTCCTGACCGCTGAATGAACCGCGCCAGCGGCCCAGCACCACAGCGTTAAGATTAACGGACAACGTGACCGGGAAACCGCGTCGCTTTCGCGGCCACTCGCCAAATCTTTAACCCCACCGCAAATGATTTCGGGTAAGCAGAGGCGCGGCGCGTGACCCGCGTCGCGGCAGATTCATTGCTGCGAGGGGCACACTGAGCCTCGCGCCAAAACTCAAGCGAACGCGCGTGCAACTTTTCCTCCCGATCGCCGATATTCCCGTCAATGTGTTTCTCATCCTGGGGATGGGCGCGGCGGTCGGCTTCGTGTCCGGCATGTTCGGCATCGGAGGCGGCTTTCTGATGACGCCGCTGCTGATCTTCATCGGAATTACACCCGCGGTCGCCGTCGCCTCGGTGACCAGCCACATGGCGGCCTCGTCGTTTTCCGGCGCGCTGTCTTACTGGCGCAAGCGGGCGATCGATCCGGCTCTCTCCCTTGTGCTGTTGTGCGGCGGCGTCATGGGCACCGCACTGGGCGTGTGGATCTTCACGCTGCTACGCTCGGTGGGGCAGCTCGATCTCATCATCGCACTGTCCTACGTGGTGCTGCTGACCGCCGTCGGCACGCTGATGTTCCTCGAAGGCGCGCGCGCCATCCTGCGCGCCCGGCGCGGCAACACCACGATCACCCGGCGAGCGCGAGCGCAGGGATGGATCCTCGGTCTGCCGCTGAAGATGCGGTTCAAGCGCTCGAAGATCTATCTGTCCGTGATCCCGGTGCTCGCGGTCGGGCTTTTCGTCGGTTTTCTCGGCGCCATCATGGGAGTCGGCGGCAGCTTTCTGCTGATTCCGATCATGATCTACGTTCTGCGGGTGCCCACCTCCACAGTGATCGGGTCCGCGATGGTGCTGACATTGGCGACGATGGTGGTCGCAACCGTCCTGCATGCCGTGACCAATCACCTCGTCGATGCGGTTCTGGCGCTGGTGCTGATGGTGGGCGGCGTATTCGGTGCACAGTTCGGCGCACGGGCCGGGCAGCGCATCCGCGGTGAACATCTGCGCCTGCTGCTTGGACTTTTGATCCTGTCGGTCGGGGTCCGCTTTGCCGTCGAACTGGTGATCCGGCCGGACGAACTCTATTCCATTCGCGATCTGGGGATCGGCGGATGACAACTCGCGTAACCGCTCTTCTCGCCACATTGCTGCTCACGCTCGCAACAGGTGGAATCGCGCGGGCGGAAAACCTGATCGTCTCGGTCTCCAATCACCGCGTCACAGTGACGCCGAATTACTCCGGCGAAGAGCTTGTCCTGTTCGGGTCTATCGAGCGCGACAGCCAATCGCGGCCGCCGGGCACCGCTTACGACATCGTGGTCACAGTCACCGGACCGCGCGCCGACATGGTGACACGGCGCAAGGAGCGCAAGCTCGGTATCTGGGTCAACGTCGATTCGCGCGAGTTCATTCAGGTCCCGTCCTACCTCGGCATCTTCGCCAACCGCCCGATCGACAATATCGCCTCGCCGGACGTCCAGCGGCGGCAGCAAATCGGGATGACGAATTTCGCGTTGCCGCAGCGCATGGGCCCCGACGTCGCCAATACGGTGGCCAGCGATCCGTTCCGCTCGGCATTCGTGCGGTTGCGCACCGACCACGGCCTCTATCGCGAGCAGACCAGCGCGCTGACCTTCCTCACTCCGACATTGTTTCGCACCGGTATTCCGCTGCCGGCGGAAGTGCCGACCGGCACCTACAACATCGACATCAAGCTGTTTGCTGGTGGAGCCTTCGTGGCCAGGACCGAGACCGCGTTTGAAATCGTCAAGGTCGGCTTCGAGCAGTTCGTCGCCAACTCCGCGCACCACCATGGACTGCTCTACGGCCTCGCCACCGCGATGATGGCGATCATGACCGGATGGCTTGCGTCGGTGATCTTCCGCAGAGATTAAAGGAAAATCCGGGCTCGCTTGCCACTCCGGAAATT
The DNA here is from genome assembly GCF_001006325.2 of Afipia massiliensis. Lineage (NCBI taxonomy): Bacteria > Pseudomonadati > Pseudomonadota > Alphaproteobacteria > Hyphomicrobiales > Nitrobacteraceae > Afipia > Afipia massiliensis. The sequence goes on from NZ_LBIA02000001.1 coordinate 1,205,790, forward strand.
CAATAGCAGCGCGACGCCGCAATGGTGTGCACACGGCGGTCGCCCAGCACATGCGCGGTGAAGGCCAGCGTCTGGAAGATCGCCGCGAAGGCCACGTCGCGAATACTGAGGCCGCCGGTGTAAGCACCGAACGCCGGCATCACAGCTCGCTCCCCGTCGCTGGCGAAGCATCGCCGCTCCACGGAGCGCCCGCGCGTCGAGACCCGCGCCTTGGGATGAAGATGTCCCGCGATTTCCCCCGCTGCGCCGGTAGGCTCATGGCGAAATACAATCGGCCCGATCGCGACTTCGTCCGCGACCACACCGCCGAGATCGCGCGGCAGCGCGGGGTCATGATTGCCGGAAATCCAGATCCAGTCGCGCCGCGATTGCAATGCTGACAGTGTCTGGCGATCATCCGGTGACAACCGTTCATGCGCCTTGCGGTCGTGGAAACTGTCGCCGAGCGCAATCACCATGCGCGGGTCGTGTCGCGCAATCACCGCACTTAACCTCGCGAGCGTTGCCGCCGTGTCGAATGGCGGCAACAATACGCCTCGTTGTGCAAAGCTTGATCCTTTTTCGAGATGCAAATCCGAAACGATGAGAAGGCGTTCGTCTTCCCAGAACAGCGCGCCGGCAAGATCGGCGGCAAAGGTAACCCCCGCGACAGTGACCCTCTCGGGCGGAAAGCAAGACGTTGTATTCCTGTTCGTCATGGCCGGGCCCGTCCCGGCCATCCACGTCTTGTTTTCTGTAACAAAAGAAAAGACGTGGATGCCCGGAACAAGTCCGGGCATGACGATGTGGACACATCCGAGTACAACAAGAACATTTCTAGTCCCGCGGCATTGCCTCTTTGACAAGTTCCTCGGCGGCTTCCGCCAGCAACTCGTCGGAAGCTTCGCCATAAACCGCTTCGCGGCCGATTTCCAGCATCACCGGCACCGCGAGCGGCGACACCCGGTCGAGTTCCTTGTGCGTGATTCGGCCCTTGATCCGGATCAGCATATCGCTCAGGCGGCGAATATCCAGCAGTCCCGTGGCAGCATCGGCGCGCGCCGCGCGCAGCAGAACATGATCGGGCTGGTGCTTGCGCAGCACGTCATAGACGAGGTCGGTCGAGAACAGCACCTGACGCCGCGATTTTTCCTCTCCGGTGAAGCGCCGCGCGATCAGGCCTGAGATCACCGCGCAGGTGCGGAACGTGCGCTTCATCAGCGCCGATTCCGCGAGCCATGCTTCCAGATCGTCGCCGAGCATGTCGGCATCGAACAGCGCATCGAGATCGAGGCGGCCATTGCGGATCATCGATGACATGTCCCCGAGCGACCACACCGCCAGCGCATATTCATTGGCAACAAAACCGAGCGGCTTCGCCCGCCCCCGCTCCAGCCGCCGGGTCAGCAGCATGCCCAGCGTCTGATGCGCAAGACGCCCTTCGAACGGATAGCAGACGAGATAATGCTTATCGGCGCGCGGAAATGTCTCAACGACCAGTTCGCGCGGACCCGGCACACGGGAAAACGCCGCCTGCAGCGACAGCCATTCGCGCACCTGGTCAGGCAGGCCTTTCCACGCGCGCTGATCGGCGAGCAAGAGGCGCACCCGCTCGGCGAGGTAGGTCGAGAGCGGAAACTTGCCGCCCGCGTAGGACGGCACCTTGGCATTGGCGTCGTTGCTGCGCGACACGTACACTTCGTCTTCCATCAAGGCTTCGTAGCGCACGACTTCGCCGCCAAACACGAAAGTATCGTTTGGCACCAGTCCTTCGATGAAATACTCCTCGATCTGGCCGAGCATCCGCCCGCCGCGAGCGATCGCGCCGGTCGAACCCGAGCCCTTGCTGCGGCCGCGCACCAGTTTCACCTTCAGCATCGGCTCTTCGACGATGGTGCCGACATTGAGGCGATAGCTCTGGCGCACCTTCGGATTGGTGACTCGCCAGCGTCCGGTCTTGTCCTGCTTGATCCGCGCAAACCGCTCATAGCTTTTCAGCGCGTAGCCGCCGGTGGCGACGAAATCGATCGCGTCGTCGAAATCGGTGCGCGGCAGGTCCGTGTACGGCGCAGCACTGCGCACCTCGTCGTAGAGCGCATCGGCGAGAAACGGCTCACCGCAGGCGCATCCGAGCACATGCTGCGCCAGCACATCGAGCGAGCCGTTGCGCTGCGGCGGCGTGTCCTGCGCATTCTCCGCCACCGCATCGATGGCGGCGCGGCATTCCAGCACCTCGAAGCGATTGGCCGGCACCATCACCGCGCGCGACGGCTCGTCGAGACGGTGATTGGCGCGGCCGATCCGCTGCATCAGCCGCGAGGCGCCTTTCGGCGCGCCGACGTTGATGACGAGATCGATGTCGCCCCAGTCGATGCCCAGGTCGAGCGACGACGTACAGACCACGCCGCGCAGCTTGCCCGCCGCCATCGCGTCCTCGACCTTGCGCCGCTGCGCGACATCGAGCGAGCCGTGATGCAGGGCAATCGCAAGACCGTCGTCGTTGATGCGCCAGAGGTCCTGAAACAGCATCTCGGCCTGCGCGCGGGTATTGACGAACATCAGCGAGGTATTGTTGGCCTTGACCAGATCGTAAATCTCACCGAGCGCATGGCGTGCCATGTGACCGGCCCACGGCAGCCGCTCCCTGGTGTCGAGCATTTCGACGATGGGTGCAGCACCGGCGTCGGCGATGACAAGATCGGCCATGTTCTGCGCGCCGCTCACCTGCGGCATCAGATAACGACGCAGATCATCGGGCTCCGCGACGGTGGCGGACAAACCAACCATCGTCACCTGCGGCGCGAGCCGCCACAGTCGCGCGAGGCCGAGTGATAAAAGATCGCCGCGCTTCGAGGTCACCAACGCGTGCAACTCATCGAGCACGACCCGCTTCAACGACGAAAACAAAAACGGTGCATCGTCGGATGATAACAACAACGCAAGCTGTTCGGGCGTAGTCAGAAGAATGTCCGGTGGGTATTTGCGCTGCCGCTGCCGCCGCGACACCGGCGTATCTCCGGTGCGGGTTTCCACCCGAACCGGCAGCTTCATGTCGGCGATGGGCCGTTCGAGATTGCGCGCGATGTCCACCGCCAGCGCCTTCAGCGGAGAAATGTAAAGCGTGTGCAGGCCACCAGTGCGCGCGACGCTGCGGCCGGTCGAGATCGTTTTCGCCTGCCTTGGTTGCGGTGTGCCGAGTTCCACCAACGTCGGCAGAAAGCCGGCCAGCGTCTTGCCCGCGCCGGTCGGTGCGATCAGCAATGCAGACCGGTTGTTTTGCGCCTTTGCCAACAGATCGAGCTGATGCGCGCGCGGCGACCAGCCCCGCGCCGCGAACCAGCGCTGGAAAATCTCGGGCAGCAGATCGGAAGACGGGGCTCTGGTATCCACGCCCTAGAGTTAAGGCGTGGCAGGCGTCCGGTCGAGAGCGGAGACGGACGATCCGCCTCCGCTCTCGGGCGTTATTCGGTGACCGGCTTATCCGAAATATCCCAGTCCTTGCCGTTGAAGATCGCGATGTGGAGCGTCTTCATCGGGGTGTAGTTGTCCGGCGTAAAGCTGTAGGTGATGCCATCCAGCATGTAGGGCGAGTGGAAACCGGCCAGCAATTGCGCCTGCTTCAGCACGTTGGCGCGGGTCAGATCGTCGCCGCAGCGGCGCAGAATTTCCGCCATGGTCACTGCCTGCCCGTAGCCTGCATAGGCGATGGTGTTGTCGGGATCGACATTCGGCAGATACTTCTTGCGCAACTCCTCGAAGCCCATCACGTCCGCATCCTTCTCCCAGCGCGGCACGCCGACCTCCTTGGCGTAGCGCATGGCGACAATGCCGGTGGCATTCTCGAGGCCCGCGGCATTGAGGATCGAGCGGCCCGTGGAACCAGCCGTCAACAGATGCAGCGGCTTCCAGCCGAGTTCGACCACCTTGCGGACCGACTGCGACGTCGCCTTGCCGGTGGTGATGTTGAAGAAGACATCCGCGCCCGACTTGGACAGGTTGATGAGCTGCGAATCGATCGTCGGATCGGTGAGGTCGTAGGTGGCTTCGGCGACGACGGTGGCCTTGCCGCCGGCCTGCGCCAGCATCTCCTTGAACGGACCGAGGAAGTCACGCCCGAAATCGTCGTTCTGATAAAGTATCGCAACCTTGGCATTCGGCTTCACGCTCAAGACGTGCTTGGCGAGAATGCGCGCTTCGGTCGGATAAAGCGGCAGACCCGCCATGGTCCATTTGAAGTTCTTGGGATCGTTCCACTTGGACGCGCCGGTGTTCAAGAGAAGCTGCGGCACGCCCTTGGAGTTGAGATACTTGTGCACGGCAGTCTGCGGCGCGGTGCCCAGAGAGCCGAACAGCGCCAGCACTTCTTCCTGCTCGACCAGCCGGCGCGTCGCTTCCACCGTCTTCGGGGCGGAATAGGAGTCGTCCAGCGAGAGCATCTTGACCTTGCGGCCGTTGATGCCGCCCTTTTCGTTGATCATTTCGAAATAGGCGGTCGCGACGCGGCCAAGCACGCCATAGAGCGAACCCGGACCCGAATGCGGGACGGTCTGACCGAGCTTGATTTCGGTGTCACTCGCGCCCGGGTCGTATTTCTTCTGCGCGTGCGCAGCTGACGCCGCCATCAGAACTGTGGCTGCAAGCGCAGCACCGGCAGTGAACGATTTCATCGTCGTTTTCATCTTCTTGTTGTCTCCCTGAATTGTTTTCGCGGCATTCTGCGATGCCTTTGATTTTCCGGGCCTATTCATTCCGGATCGGACGCAGATCACGGCATCCTGCCGGGCATCACGCCGCTGTCTTGCGTTTTGACGCTGCGGACCCAATGAGAGACTCGTCTTGAGGCAGGTTCGAAGCCGATTATGCCTTGCTCGCGGTTACCACGAATCCCGGCACGGGCTCGTTCGCCTCGATCCGGGTGGCCGCTGGCATGATCGCACACGCCGTCAATCCGGCATCGGCAACCGCGTCGCGCAGATAGGCCTCGCCATGGGCGTAGCGCAGCCCGCGCCCAAGAATAACGCCCTCACCCGGATGGGTCTCCACTGTGAACGCCAGCAGCCCCTGCGGCTTCAGCACGCGCGCGGCCTCGCGGAGCAACGGCTCCAGTTTTGGCACATAGACAAAAGCGTCAGCCGCGATGACGAGATTCGCGCTGGCCTCGCTCTCCGCGCACAGACCTTGCAACATATCCGTGACGTCGAGCCGTGCATAAAGGCCGGTGGCGCGGGCGCGCTCGATCATGCCGGGCGACAGGTCGATCCCGATCAATTCATCGGACAATGAGGCAAACTCGCGCCCGGCCAGCCCCGTACCGCATCCGAGATCGATCGCCCGCTTGAAACGCGCCGGCAGCCTTGCCGCGTGACGAGCCGCCAGCACCGCCTTCAGCAACACCTGCGGGCCGCAATAGTCCAGGTCCTGCACCAGCGTCTTGTCGAACCTCGGCGCATACTGATCGAACAGCGCACGCACATAGCCGGGCGGCATGGAGGAGACTTCCTCCGCACCTAGCCGCATCAGCCGCAGCTTCGCGCCGTGCCTGTCGTCAGGATCGGACTGGCAGGCATGGGTGTAGGCGACAATGGCCCCATCCCAGGCGCCGAGTTGTTCGCGCAAATCTCCAAGCATGAACCACGCCGATGCAAAGCCCGGCTCCAGCTCAATCGCCTGCTCCATCAGCTCTGCTGCCGCCGCAAGGTCGCCGCGCAGCATCAGATCGCGTCCAAAATCGAAGCGCCGGTCGGCGATCAGATTTCCCGAGGACAGGAACAACGCGGCTGGCATGGACTTGGTCTGAACCTGATTGGCAGAATTAAAGGGCAAATTGATCCTGGGAGTAAGCGGCTGAGCCTGAGCGTTGCAAGCCAAGGCTCGAATGAAGGCCCGCACAACCTATATGAAGTCCATGCGTCCGCAAGACATCCTCATGCCGGTCGCCGCCGGCCTGTGCTGCAAGCCCGGCGGCTTTCATATCGATCCGGTGCGGCCGGTCGAACGGGCGCTGATCACCCACGGCCATTCCGATCATGCCCGCCCTGGTCATGGCGCGGTGCTGGCGACGCAGGAAACCCTCGACATGATGCGGCTGCGCTATGGCGAAAATTTCGCTGGCAGCACGCAGGCGATCTCCTACGGCGAGACCATCAAGCTCGGTGACGTCAGCACGACCTTCCATCCGGCCGGGCACGTGCTGGGCTCGGCGCAGATCGCGGTCACCCACGGCAAGATCAAAATCGTTGCTTCCGGCGATTACAAGGACACCGCCGACCCGACCTGCACGCCGTTCGAGGTGGTGCCGTGCGACGTATTCATTACAGAGGCGACGTTCGGATTGCCGGTATTTCGCCACAGCGATGTTGCGGGCGAGATTGCGAAACTTCTGGCATCGGTCGCGCTGTTTCCCGAACGCGCGCATCTGGTCGGTGCCTATTCGCTCGGCAAGGCGCAGCGGGTCATCGCGCTCATCCGTGCGGCAGGGTACGACGCGCCGATCTATCTGCATGGCGCGATGGAGAAGATCACGCGCTACTACGAGAGCCGCGGAATTGATCTCGGCGACCTGCGGCTGGCGAAGGGCATGAAAAAAACCGAACTCGCCGGCACCATCACCCTCGCGCCGCCCACCGCGATCACCGATATCTGGACGCGGCGATTTCCCGATCCGGTCGCCGCCTTTGCATCAGGCTGGATGCGGGTGCGCGCACGCGCGCGGCAAAAGGGAATCGAACTGCCGCTGGTGATTTCTGACCACGCCGATTGGGACGGCCTCTGCGCCACCATCGACGCAACGGGCGCCGGCGAAGTCTGGGTGACGCACGGACAGGAAGACGCGCTGGTGCACTGGTGCCAGTCGAAAGGCCTGAAGGCGCGACCGCTTGCTCTGGTCGGCTATGGTGACGAGGACGAAGACAGCGCGGCAGCGGACGAGGCGACGTCGCCATGAACTGTTTCGCGCATCTGCTGGATCGCCTTGCCTACGAGCCCGGACGCAACAACAAGCTGCGGCTGATCACAGGCTACTTTCGTGAGACACCTGACCCGGACCGCGGCTGGGCGCTCGCGGCGCTGACCGGCGCGCTGTCGTTTCGGCACGCCAAGCCCGGACTGATCCGCGACCTGATCGCGGAACGCACCGACCCGACGCTGTTTGCGTTGTCCTATGACTATGTCGGCGACCTGTCGGAGACCGTCGCACTGATGTGGCCCACCGACAAGCGCGCCACGAACTCGCCGCCTCCTCCGACGCTGACCGACGTGGTCACCACCTTCAACACGCTGGGCAAGACGGAAATCCCAGCGCAACTGGTGCGCTGGCTCGATGAGCTTGACGAGACCGGTCGATGGGCACTCTTGAAGCTTGTTACAGGCGGCCTGCGCATCGGCGTCTCGGCGCGGCTGGCGAAAACAGCGGCGGCAGCGCTGGGCGACAAGGACGCGCACGATGTTGAACTGCTGTGGCCGGGGCTCGCACCACCGTATCTCGATCTGTTCGCGTGGCTGGAGGACCGCGCCGACAAGCCGGTCAACCGCGATCCCGCGCCGTTCCGTCCGGTCATGCTGGCCCACGCCATCGAGGACACCGACTTCGCAAATCTCGCGCCGGAGGACTTCACCGCCGAATGGAAATGGGACGGCATCCGCGTGCAGGCGGTCAGCGGGCGCGACGAGAAAGGCAACACTGTTACACGTCTCTATTCGCGCACCGGCGAGGACATCACCATGAGTTTTCCGGATCTGATGCCATCCTTGAGAGTGCCCGGCGCGCTCGACGGCGAGCTGCTGGTGCTGCGCGACGGGCGGGTGCAGACGTTCAATGTGTTGCAGCAGCGGCTGAACCGAAAATCCGTGACGCCGAAGCTGATGAAGGATTATCCGATCCATCTGCGCGCCTACGACCTGCTCAACGACGGCGACAACGACCTGCGCATGCAGACGTTCTCCGAGCGGCGCGCGAAGCTTCAAGATTTCGTCGCGCAACTCGCCGATCCGCGCATCGATCTCTCGCCGCAGGTGGCATTCAAGACATGGGACGACCTCGCCGCCGCGCGCGCCGATCCTGGCCGCGCTGGAGCCGGAGAAGATTCGGAGGCTGTCGAGGGCGTCATGCTGAAGCGGCGCGACGCACCCTATCTGCCGGGTCGCCCAAAAGGCCAATGGTGGAAATGGAAACGCGATCCACACATCATCGACGCCGTGTTGATGTACGCGCAGCGCGGCCACGGCAAACGCTCGTCGTATTATTCAGATTACACCTTCGGCGTCTGGACCAGCATCGATGGCGCCGATCAGCTCGTGCCGGTCGGCAAGGCCTATTTCGGCTTCACCGACGAAGAGTTGATTCAAATCGACCGTTTCGTCCGCCGCCACACCACCGAGAAATTCGGTCCAGTGCGCCACGTGGTGCACGAACCCGATCAGGGATTGGTGTTTGAGGTCGCGTTCGAGGGGCTGGCGCGCTCGGCGCGGCACAAGTCCGGCGTTGCCATGCGCTTTCCCCGCATCAGCCGCTTGCGCTGGGATAAACCGCCGCGCGATGCGGATCGGCTGGAAACACTTGAACGGATGTTAGTCTTCGAAAGCAGGATTTCCTCTCCGGCGACCGCTGACGGCCATTGACGGCGGCGAGACAGTTCCCCATGTGGCGTGCTATTGTGCGCTGACGCACCCACTCAGGAGACGACGATGCCGGACGATGTGAAGGAATTGCCAGCCAGGAACGACGACACCCTGTCGCGCTTCCTCGGCGGTTCGCCGCTGGCGGTGCTGCTGCGGCTGGTGCTGCTGTCGCTGCTGGTCGGTGTCGTGCTGGCCGCGATCGGCTTCGATCCGTGGAACATCGTCTACAGCATCCGCCGCCTGATCGACTGGGTCTGGAATCTGGGCTTCGACTTTATAAACGGCGTGTGGCGCTACTTCCTGCTGGGCGCGGTAATCGTGATCCCGGTCTGGCTGATCTCGCGGCTGTTCAGCACCCAGCGGCCGCGCTGATTGAGAGACGCCACTAAAGTTACAACCGGACAGGTTTTCAGCATCGCCGGGCCGGCGATGCTGGCCAATCTGACGACGCCGCTGCTTGGCGTCGTCGCGACGGCCTGTATCGGCAGGCTGGGTGACCCCGCGCTGCTCGGCGGCGTCGCCATCGCGTCGATCGTTTTCGATTGCCTGTTCTGGCTGTTCGGTTTCCTGCGCATGGGCACGGTCGCGTTTACCGCGCAGGCCCTGGGCGCGCGGGATCATGCCGAGATCCGCGCAACCCTGTTTCGTGCCATCATTGTCGCGGCAGCCATCGGCCTTCTCCTGATCGCAGTGAGCAAGCCTCTCGGCACTGTCGTCCTGTCACTGATGGGAGGCAGCGAGCCGGTGACGGCCGCGGCACGCGAATACTTCGCGATCCGTCTGTGGTCGGCGCCGATGGCGCTCGGCAACTATGCTCTTCTCGGCTGGTTCGTCGGTCAGGCACGCGCGAAAACCGCGCTTGCGCTGCAAATCCTGATCAATGCGGCCAACATCGCGCTGACGGTGTGGCTGGTCCTTGTGCTCGACAAGGGCGTTGCCGGTGCAGCGATTGCCGCGGTCCTCGCCGAAACAGCCGGATTCATTGTCGGCGCGATACTGGCCTGGCGCCTGCTGGGCCGCGTGTTCGATATCAGCGCCGATCGGCTGTTCGACCGCGAACGGCTCCTGCATATGTTCTCGGTCAACCGCGACATTCTCATCCGTACCGCCGCGCTCATCGCGGCATTTCTTTTCTTTACGTCGCAGGGCGCACGCGCCGGCGACACCGTGCTGGCGGCCAACGCTGTCCTCAACAATTTCCTTCTGATCAGCGCTTTCTTTCTCGACGGCATCGCGAATGCGGCCGAGCAGATTTGCGGGCGGACCTACGGCCAGCGCGACCGCGAGGGTTTCCTGACTGCCACCAAGCTCGTCATGCTGTGGGGATCGGTGTTTGCACTGGCCGTGACCACCGCCTATTTCTTCTTCGGATCGGGCTTGATTGCGTTGATGACGTCAAACCTCGACATTCAGCGCGTGGCAAACAGTTATCTTGTCTTCGTGATCCTCGCGCCGATCGTGGGCTTTTTCGCATTCGCCTATGATGGGATTTTCATCGGCGCGACCTGGGCGCGCGACATGCGTAATCTCATGCTGCTGTCGCTGGTGATCTTCCTCGCCGCGTGGGCTCTTCTGCGGCCATTCGGCAATGCCGGTCTCTGGACGGCGCTTCTTGTCCATTACGTTGCGCGCGGCGGCCTGCAGGCGCTGCGTTATCCCGCGCTGTTCAAGGCTTCTTTCGGCGACGGCGCGCTTAATCCGGCCAGGGCTCCGCAGTAATCGTCGCGGCATCCGCGCCGACGATTTCAGAGAGACTCTCGCGGCTGGTCCGCCGCAGCGTCGACACGAGATCCGCTTTGATGTCTTCCACCAGCCCGAGGCCTTTGTAGATCAGCGACGAATACAACTGGATCAGGGTCGCGCCGGCGCGGACCTTCATCAGCGCCGCACCGCCGGAATCGATTCCGCCGACGCCGATCAGCGGAAATGCGCCTTCGGCCCGCACATAGGTTTCCGCCACCATGCGCGTCGACAGCCGCAAGAGCGGACGCCCCGACAAACCGCCTTGCTCTTTTGCCTTCGCCTGATCACGCAGCGCCGCGGGCCGCGCCAGCGTGGTATTCGCAACGATCATGCCGTCGACCCGGCGTGAGCGCGCGATATGAACCACATCGTCGAGCTCCTGCAGCGTCAGATCGGGCGCGATCTTCAAAAGCAGCGGGGAATCGCCGGCATTCTTGCGTACGCGCTCGCGCGCATCGATCACGCGCGCCAGAAGATCGTCCAGCGCCGCAGCCTGTTGCAGGTTTCGCAGGCCCGGCGTGTTGGGCGACGACACGTTGACCGTGAAATAACTCGCCACCGGCGCGAACAGTTCGATCAGCCTGACATAGTCCGCCGTGCGATCCACCGAGTCCTTGTTGGCCCCGACATTGACGCCGACGATTCCGCCATGCCGCGCGCGCGTCGCGAGCCGGCGCAACACGGCCTCCGCGCCGTCATTGTTGAAACCCATCCGGTTGATGACGCCGAAATCCTGTTCGAGCCGAAACAATCGCGGGCGCGGATTGCCGTCCTGCGGTTTCGGCGTCACCGAACCGATCTCGACAAAGCCGAAGCCCAATCGCAGCAGCGCGTCCGGCGCTTCGGCGTTCTTGTCGAAGCCCGCTGCCATGCCGACGGGATTGGGGAAATTCAAACCAAAGGCCCGCACCGCAAGTTTCGGATCGCTGGCGCGCGGCTTCCCCGGCGGCAGCAGCCGCAGCCCACCGATCGCCAGCCGGTGCGCATCCTCCGGATCGAGCCGGCGCAGCAGCGGCAATGTGAGGGCATCGAAGGCGCGGATCACGAGGCCAACTCCGGAATATCGTGCGAGCCGTCAGAGCGGGCGCGCAGGTTGCGAATCTCGATCACCACACCGGTATCGAGCTCGCCATAGAGATGCGGAAACAGTTCGCCACCGCGCGAAGGCTCCCATTTCAGCGCTTCGCCCAGTGCATCGGTATCGACGGCGATCAGGAACAGTCCTGTCTGCCCGGCGAAATGTTTGGCGACGGTTCCTGCCAACTGGGACGCCGTTGAAAAATGGATAAACCCGTCGCGCCGGTCGTCGGCGCTGCCGCGAAAGGCGCCCTGGCGCTCGGCCTCTCGCCAGGCCGACGCCGAACAAACTTTATAGATGGTGGACACGGTCGCCGGATTCTCGCTAGTTCTTGAATTCATTCAGAATTTTTCGGAGCGCGGGCGGAAGCCCCGCAGACCCTATCGGCGCACTCCGGCCACTTCAAGGACAGCGTTCACCTGATCGCTATGCATTGCAGAACCATCCGATTCGAGGTAATAATTCCTAGTTCTTGATAAAATTCACTGCCCGGTCCGGTCGGCTGGGCCAGACATCCGGCCACTCCCATGTTGACCCACGATCAAATCTGGAATGCCCTCGACCGGCTTGCCGAACGTGCTGGTCTATCAGCATCCGCGCTGGCCAAACGCTCGGGCCTCGACCCCACCACCTTCAACAAATCGAAACGCATCACGCCGGACGGGCGCGAGCGCTGGCCCTCCACCGAATCGGTGGCGAAGGCATTGGCCGCGACCGGCACCACCGTCGATACCTTTGTGCAGTTCATCGAGGATACTGCGCGCTCGGTGCAGGCGGTGCCGCTTCTCGGGTTCGCCGAAGCCGGTGCTGGCGGCTATTTCGACGACGGCGGTTTTCCCGTCGGCAAGGGCTGGGATGAAGTCGGACTTCCTTCGGTCAACGACGAACACGCCTACGCGCTGGAAATTTCCGGCGACTCGATGAAGCCGGCCTATCGCGACGGCGACGTCATCATCGTCTCGCCCGGCTCACCGATCCGGCGCGGCGACCGTGTGGTTGTTAAAACAAAGGACGGCGAGGTCACTGTCAAGGAATTGAAACGCCGGACCGCGAAAGTCATCGAGCTGCAATCGCTCAATCCGGCGCACAAGGATCGCGTCATCGACGCCAAGAACGTCGAGTGGATCGCGCGCATCGTCTGGGCGAGCCAGTAACGCTCCGCGTCAAGCCATCAGCGGCGCAACGATCGCATTCAAGACCCTGGCTGCGTCGCGCGGATCAAGCCGCACCTGCAATCCGCGCTGTCCACCATTGATGAACACCAGATCGTGCGCCATCACCTGCTCTTCAATGGCGGCGCGAGGCGCGCGCATTTGCCCGAACGGACTGATGCCGCCAACCTTGTATCCCGACAGGCGTTCCGCATCGGCTGGTTTCATCATCTGCGCGGATTTTCCGCCAAACGCAGCCGCGAGCTTTTTCATCGACACGTCGCGATCCGAAGGAACGATCACGCAAACCGGCTTGCCGTCGACCAGCGCCATCAGCGACTTGAGCACGCGTGACGGCTCTTCGCCCAGCGCCTCGGCGGCCTGTAATCCGATGCGGTCAGCGTCGCCGTCATAGTCGTAAGTATGAACGGTGAAGGCGACGCCTGCCTGTTGCAGCATCTTCGTCGCGCGCGTCACCTTGGACATTCGTGTCTCCGAGGTCGCGCGAAGACTATTCCGCCCGCTTCAACGCTGCGTCGATCATCGCGATGGCATTCGCGACGCCATAGACCGCGACGAACGATCCGAAGCGCGGGCCTTTCTCCTGACCGAGCAACACCTGATAGAGCATATTGAACCAGTCGAGCGACACGCCCGGACGGCCATCCTTGCCCTTCTTGACCTGATCCAGAAACGGCTCGCGGCGGCCGATTTCATAGACCACGTTCTGGATATCTTCCGCGGATGCTTCCGGCGGCAGTTGCGCCAGTGCGTTGCGCAGATCGGTCAAGGCTGCGCGCTCGCCCTCGGTCGGCTCGCGGAATTTCTTCGTCGGCGCCACGAAATCGCGATAGTAGTTGATCGCATAGCCGACCATGTCATCGAGCTTCGGGTGGGTCTTCGGCGTCACGCCCGGGCGATAACGTCCGATGAATCCCCACAGCGTTTCGGCATTCTCCGCATTCGATGACGACACCAGTGTCAGCAGCAACTGGAACGTCACCGGCATGTCGGCGAGCGGCGGATTGCCCGCATGAATGTGCCAGACCGGATTGCTCAGGCGCTGCTTGCCATCCTGACGCGGGTAGCCGTCGATGAACTGCTGGTAGTCGTCGACATTGCGCGGGATGACGTCGAAATACAGCCGCTTCGCCGCTTTCGGCTCACGGTACATGAACAGCGACAGCGATTCCGGGGAGGCGTAACGCAGCCACTCGTCGATGGTGAGGCCGTTGCCCTTCGACTTGGAAATCTTCTGGCCCTTGTCGTCGAGGAACAGCTCGTAGTTGAAGCCTTCCGGCGGCGTGCCACCGAGCGCCGAGCAGATTTTCCCGGACAGCTTGACCGAGTCGATCAGGTCCTTGCCCGCCATCTCATAGTCGACACCTAGCGCGACCCAGCGCATCGCCCAGTCCGGCTTCCACTGCAGCTTGCAATGCCCGCCGGTAACCGGAACGGTGACGCGCTCCTTGGTATCGGGATCGTCATAGGACACCGTACCGGCCTTGGCGTCATGCGCCACGATCGGCACCTGCAGCACGACGCCTGTGCGGGGCGAAACAGGTAAGAACGGCGAATAACTCGCGGCACGCTCCTCACGCAGCGACGGCAGCATGATCGCCATCACCTTGTCGATGTTTTCCAGCATCTTCAGCAGCGTCGCGTCGAAGCGGCCCGACTTGTAGTATTGCGTCGAACTGGCGAACTCGTAATCAAACCCGAAGGTGTCGAGGAACGCGCGCAACCGTGCATTGTTGTGCTCGCCGAAACTCGGATGCGTGCCGAACGGATCGCGGACCTGCGTCAGCGGCTTGCCAAGGTCCTGCGTCAGCATCTCCTTGTTCGGCACATTGTCCGGCACCTTGCGCAGGCCGTCCATGTCGTCGGAGAACGCTAAAAGCTTGGTCTTGATCTTGTCGTCGGTCAGCACGCGAAAGGCATGACGCACCATGGTGGTGCGCGCGACCTCGCCGAAGGTGCCGATATGCGGCAGTCCCGACGGACCGTAGCCAGTCTCGAACAGCACCTCGTCCTTCGGCTTTTTCTTCAACCGCGCGACAATCTGTTTCGCCTGTTCGAACGGCCAGGCGTTGGATTGTTCGGCAAGCGCCCGAAGGTCACTCGCGGTTGCGGGCATTTCATTCGACATCAAGTATCTCACAAGCTTAGAAGGATTGCCGATTTAGGCAGGCTGGCGGCGCGACAGCCACCAGCCGGTCATCACCAGACACATGCCGATCGCAGCGCAGACGATGAGCAATCCGGCTGTATTAGCCGCAACGCCTGCATAACCCAAGGTCTTGGCGTCGATAAAGGGATAAGGATAGAAGCCGGACATCTTTCCGCGCACCAGCACGAAGCCGAGATAGAACAGCGGATAGATCAGCCACAGCAGCGGGTCATACCAGCGAAGCCCCGCCTTGCGGACGCAGGTCAGCCAGAACACCAGATAGCCCACTGGCATCACTGTATGCAGCGCCGTGTCCGCGAACCATTGCGCGCCTTTTGGATCCCAGAGATGGCGCAGCAAGGTGTGATAGGTGATCCCGACAAGAACGATATAGACCGCGACGGCGGAGCGCACGAATGGATGCACCAGCCACTCGTCCATGCCTGCCTTGATCGCAAAGGCCGTCAGCACCAGTGCTGCGAGGATATTTGTCTGGATAGTGAAATAGGAGAAGAAACGGATCAACGCTTCCGCAAGCGAGAGACCGAGTCCGCTCGCGACCTGAATATGCAGCACCAGCTGAAGCACCAGCGAAAACCAGCAGAATGCCGCCAGCAACGCTGCACCCGTGCGCTTGATCCTTGCCGATCCGATTGCCATCGTCATCGTGCCTCGTCGCCAGATCAGAACGGACTGACCGAGAAATAGCGCAGCCACAGATCAGTATAGCGGCCCTTCTCCCAGAGCCGGAACATCGCCCAGTTCAGCGCCTGACGCAGCAGATCGTTGCCGCGTTTGACCCCGATGCCGACACCCTCGCCGAAATAGCGGCTCTCGATGAAAGGACCGCCGCTGAACGCGCAGCAATCGCCGGAATCGGTGCCGTTGATCCAGAACGCCAGCGAAATGGCATCACCAAAAACGAAATCGACCTCCCCCCGGCGCAACGCGAGGCGAAGCGCATCGTCGTTGGGAAAGCTCACCAGCTGCGCGTCGGTGAACAGCGTCTTCAGATAGGCCTCATGCGAGGAGCCCGCGATCGCGCCGACCTTCTTGCCCTCGAGATACTCTGGGCGAACCTCCGCCATCACCGCGTCCCGCCGGGATACGAAGCGCGCCGGCGAGCGATAGTACGGATCGCTGAAATCGAGCTTGGCGCGAAGCTGCGGCGTCACCGCCAGCGACGCAATGATGGCATCGCCACGGTTGCCGTTGATCGCATCCACCAGCGTCTCGAACCGGCGCATCTGGATCGTGCACGCCACCTTGATCTCGTCGCAGATCATCCGGGCCAGATCGACATTGAAGCCGGCCGGATTGCCATCGGGACCGGTGAAGTTGAAGGGCGGGTAATCCGTCTCAGTCAGGAAGCGAATGACCGTCAGGCGCGAAAGGTCCGGCCGGTCGGGGCGTCGCCGTGGGTCCCAAAAGCCCGGGACGGCCTGAGGCGCGGCGGGTTGAGCAATGGCGGTTTGCTGCTGCGACGACTGCGGAGCCGCAGATGGCGGCGTGCCCTGAGCGAAAACGGGCGGGACCCCGGCGGCGAAACCTAGCGCAGCCCACCAGACAGCCAACCCGGCAGCTGCACCGGCAATACGGCGCAATCGGACATTGAAGGCAAATACCATCTGTGGTTGCATTGGCTGGGGGTTCCGCGTGCTGGGTCTTATAGACCATCCACGGAACGATTCGAGTGCGTTTGTGGCGTGGGGTAGCGGTCAAATGGCCGTGGCTGGGCGGGCAAGCGAGTTCGGCGAGGCGAGGCCGCAACGTTTTGCGGGCCTGACGGCGTCCGCCCGGAATCTGACGACCTTGCTTGCCGGCTTTCTCGGACGACCACGGTCACAAAACGACAATCAGCCCGGACATCATGAGCCTGGACCTGCTGTGGAGCTTGATTGCCTGCGGCACGTACTAGCCCCTGAGCTCCTCGCCGCGGCAGGGCAACGCAGCGAGGATCTCGGCATCGGTGCCGATCGCGTTCTGATCCAGTGGGGCGTCATCAACGAGGGCGTCTACCTCGACCACCTTGCCGTGCATACCGGACTGGACATCGAAACCCTTGAGTATGTCAGCCGCACCGATTGTCCGCTGCCCGACGGCGGCCTTCATCTTTGCGCCCGGCACGGTCTCTTGCCCATCCGACAACGCGGAGGACTGGTGTATGTGTCGGCGCCGCACGGATACAGCGCCCGCCGCATCGTCAGGCTGATCGCGCGATACCCGTTGCTTCGTCCGCGCATCCGCCTCACGTCGATCGCGCGTTTCAATTCATTCCTCGAATATCACTCCGGCGATGCGTTGGCCGACACCGCGGCCAAAGGTCTGGCGACACGTTTCCCCGACCTGTCAGCGGCACCGGCGCCGGCTTCGCATGGCCGCCTGTTTCGTTTCTTTCGCTATCTGCTGCGGCTTTCCGTTCCCGTCGTGCTCCTCACGCTGGCGCCCATGCTGTTGCTCGACGCGTTCGGCGTGATCCTCGCGATATGGTTTCTGCTGTTCACGAGCCTGCGGTTGGCCGGATGTTTCTCGCCGCCAAAACGGCGGCCTCGGCTGCCGCGGCTGCACGACAGTCAGCTTCCCATCTATACGGTGGTCGCAGCGCTCTACCGTGAAGCATCGTCGGTTGCACCGCTGATGCAGCACATCGATGATCTAGACTATCCCCGCGAAAAACTGGACATCAAGCTCGTCATCGAAACTGACGATCTGCAGACCCGCGCCGCGATCGCAAGACTGGGGCCGATGCCGCACGTTCAGGTCATCATCGCGCCTGACGTGGGACCGCGGACCAAGCCCAAGGCCCTCAACTGCGCGCTCATTTTCGCGCGCGGGACCTTCATCACCGTATTCGACGCGGAGGACCGGCCCGAACCCGGCCAGCTCCGCGAAGCGCTCGACGTGTTCCGGACGCATGGATCGGACGTCGCCTGCGCACAGGCAAGCCTCTGTATCGACAACACCGCCGACGGCTGGATACCGCGGATGTTCACTGCCGAGTATGCCGGGCAGTTCGACGTGTTCCTGCAGGGCTTTTCCAATTTCGAGATGCCGCTGCCGCTCGGCGGATCCTCCAATCACTTCCGCACCTGCGTCCTTCGCGAGGTTGGCGGCTGGGATCCTTACAACGTCACCGAGGACGCCGACCTCGGCTTCCGGCTTGCGCGATTCAGGTATCGCAGCGTGATGTTCCTGTCGACAACCTACGAGGAGGCTCCCGCGCGGTTCGGCTCCTGGCTACGCCAGCGGTCGCGATGGATGAAGGGCTGGATGCAAACATGGAGCGTGCATATGCGCTCGCCGCGCCAACTTTGGCGCGACGCCGGGGCGAGCGGCTTTTTCACCCTCAACATCATTGTCGGCGGAAATGTCCTGACCGCACTCGCGCATCCGCTCCTGATTGGCGAGCTTCTGGTGCGGGGCGCTATGAGTGTCTTTGACGATGACCTTTCGTCGTTCTTCGCAAAACCATACGTCGAGCTCTATCTCGCGACGATCGTGGCGGGCTATCTCACCACCATCGCGATCGGATTGATCGGATTGGTGAAGCGGAATTTGCTTGGAGAGGCGTGGGTTCTGGTCCTCACGCCCGTGTATTGGGTTTGCCTATCCATCGCGGCGTGGCGCGCGCTCTATCAACTTCTGGCCGAGCCTTACCACTGGGAGAAAACAGAGCACGGCCTCGCGCAGCATTCGCGAATCGCTTCGCAGCGTCGAGCCGAAGCCGGTGAGCGTCGCGGGTGGCTCAGAGATAACGCTTGAGATCGGTCGCGGCTTCTTCGGGCGTGCGCTTCAGATTGAACGGACGCACGAAGTTTCCCTTACGATCCATCAGATAGATCAGCGCGGTGTGATCCATTGTGTAGTCGCCATCCTTCAGCGGGATCTTCTTGGCATACACCCGATAGGCCGAGATCACCTTGGCGATTTCGTCCGGGCTGCCGGTCAATCCCTTCAGATTCGGATCGAAACTCGAGATGTAATCCTTCATCACGGCCGACGTGTCCCGCTCCGGATCGACCGACACAAAGTATGCATTCACCTTGGCTGCGTCCGGGCCCATGGCGCGCAGGACTTCGGACATTTCGAACAGCGCCGTCGGGCACACATCGGGGCAATGCGTGAAGCCGAAGAAGATGATCGTCGGACGGCCAATGAGGCTCTTTTCAGTCACCGTTTGTCCGGCCTGATCGGTCAGACGAAACGGGCCACCGATCGCCGCCGGCGCGGCGGCGCCGCGCAGGCCGCCCATCAGCCACAGCGTAACCAACAGCCCGATCGCGAGGCTGGCGGCAAACGCGGCGATAATCACAAGCGGCCGGGTCGTCCTGTTCATCGCAAATCCGTTCCTTCCGCCTTCTCGGGCGGCGCATGGCCGAAGGGCCGGCCGCTTGTTCCGAGTTGGGCATGGGATAGAGCGCGCAGCCCGGACGAGCAAGCGCCGCGCCCGCATGTCTGATCACATGACGGGGAGCAAGAGGCTGTTTGATCGCGGTTTTTGGCGTTAGCGGCCGTGCGCCGAAGCCTGTGCGTCCATATAGCACGGACGATACATGCTCGCGAGTTCGCGGCCGCGGAGAAAGATCATGCGCTGTTTCAGCCCGCCGCGCCGGGAAATCCAGCTACGGATGGAGGTCGGGTACATGTCGTACAGCATCCGGGTCGCTTCGCGGTTCGTGACCGGCCGGCCGCTTGACCCGAAATCCCACGCGGCATGGAATCCGAGACTTGCCCGCGACGTCACGCAGATCTTGTCGTGCGGAACGGCGCCGAGCACGATGGTGCAGGCTGACGCACACAGCCCGTCGATCACCACGGTCTCGCCTGATCCCCTGAGGCTTTGGTATTTATCAACGTAGGTGCCGATCCGGCCGCCGCGATCTTCGGAAATCCGGACCACAGCCTGACTCGCGCCAACTCCGCCCAAGAGAAGGACTGCCGCAAGAAACCCCGTCACAATCTTCATTGCCGGCCCCGTCGCCCCCTGCCTGTATCGATCGGGGCATCGTCAGCGTGTTGCGAGTCCGGATTTTTGTCCAGAACACCTTGCGATGCGAAGATGGATTCTGCCGCAGTGTTGCTGGCTTGCTGCACTTGCACCGGCCGATCCCGAATCGGAACATGGCCGCATGGTCCATTGGACGACCTGAGGTTAATCCTGACCGAATTTCCGTTGACCGGACTTCAAGCGCCGCGTTTCTATCCATCGAGGCTGAGGGAACAAAAATGGCGAACGATGCGGACGTGATTGTCGTCGGTGCGGGGCTCGCAGGTCTTGTGGCGGCGACAGAATTGGCCGACGCCGGCAAGCGCGTGATCGTGGTCGATCAGGAAGGCGAACAGAATCTCGGCGGGCAAGCCTTCTGGTCACTCGGCGGACTGTTTCTCGTCGATACCCCCGAACAGCGACGGCTCGGCATCAAGGATTCCCACGACCTGGCGTTGCAGGACTGGATGGGAACTGCGGGTTTCGACCGCGACGAGGATCATTGGCCAAGGAAATGGGCTGAAGCTTATGTCGCCTTCGCCGCCGGCGAGAAACGCGGCTGGCTGCAGGCGATGGGGCACAGAATCTTTCCCGTGGTCGGCTGGGCGGAACGCGGCGGCTATGACGCCATGGGACACGGTAATTCGGTGCCGCGCTTTCATGTCAGTTGGGGCACCGGTCCCGGCGTCGTGG
Organism: Afipia massiliensis; assembly: GCF_001006325.2. Classification (NCBI taxonomy): domain Bacteria; kingdom Pseudomonadati; phylum Pseudomonadota; class Alphaproteobacteria; order Hyphomicrobiales; family Nitrobacteraceae; genus Afipia; species Afipia massiliensis. The sequence continues at coordinate 1,226,207 of NZ_LBIA02000001.1, forward strand.
AACCGTTCGAGCGGCGTGCCCGCGAACATGCCAAGACCGGCCGCATCGCCTTCAAGTTCCGTCACCGCGTCGATGCGCTCGACATGGCAGGCGGTGCCGCGACCGGCGTCAGCGGTAAAATCCTGGAGCCGTCGTCCGAACCGCGCGGCGTCAGTTCGTCGCGCACCGAGACTGGCGACTTCACACTAAAAGCACAGGCCGTGATCGTTGCTTCAGGCGGCATCGGCGGCAACCACGATCTGGTGCGCGAGAACTGGCCGAAGCGTCTTGGCACACCGCCCAAGCACATGGTGACCGGTGTTCCGGCTCACGTCGATGGCCGCATGATCGGCATCACCGAGACCGCCGGCGCGCGCCTGATCAATCGCGACCGCATGTGGCATTACGTCGAAGGGGTCCACAACTGGAACCCGATCTGGCCCGGCCACGGCATCCGCATTCTGCCCGCGCCATCATCGATGTGGTTCGACGCGATCGGCAAGCGCCTCCCCTCGCCGCTCTATCCCGGCTACGACACGCTCGGCCAGCTCGATTACATCATGAAAACCGGTTACGACTATTCATGGTTCATCCTGACGCAAAGCATCATCAAGAAGGAATTCGCGCTGTCGGGTTCGGAACAGAATCCGGATCTGACCGGCAAGAGCTGGCGCATGACCATCCGCCGCGCTTTCAACAAAGGCGCGCCCGATCCCGTCGAAGCCTTCAAGGCGAAGGGTGCCGACTTCATCGTCCGCGACAACCTCGATGATCTTGTCGCCGCCATGAACAAGCTCAGCGGTACGAGCCTGCTCGACACCGCTTCGATCAGGCAGCAGATCGAAGCCCGCGACCGCGAAATCGACAATCCTTACGTCAAGGACACCCAGGTCATGGGCATCCACAACGCGCGGCGCTACATCGGCGACAAGCTGATCCGTACCGCCAAGCCGCACAAGATTCTCGATCCCGCGCATGGACCGTTGATCGCTGTGAAGCTCAATATCCTGACGCGCAAGACGCTCGGCGGCTTCGAGACCGATCTCGATGCCCGCGTGTTCGGCAATGACGGCAACATCATTCCGGGGCTCTATGCGGTCGGTGAAGCCGCCGGCTTCGGCGGCGGCGGCGTACATGGCTATCGCTCGCTCGAAGGAACGTTCCTTGGCGGCTGCCTGTTCTCGGGCCGCAATGCAGGGCGCGCTGCGGCGAAGGCTGTGATCTGACGCCCGCGACCGGCGAGCGTCCCTGCGTCAGAAGCCGATCCAGTAGGCGTCGACTTCGCGCACGCGATTGCCCCAGTCGAACTCCTTGTCCGTGCCGAAGGACGGCGCTTTCGCCAATTCCTCATCGGACATCAGCGTCAGCAATTCATAGGCTTCAATCTCGAGATTGTACCTCATACTTGCCCACGGAAGCGGGCGATAGTCCTCGCCAACCCCGAGAAAGCCGCCGAAGCACAGAACGGCGTATGCAACGTTGCCGCTGGTCTTGTCGATCATCAGCCGCTTGATGCTTCCGATTTTCCTGCCGTCGGCATTGAAAACCCGCGTCCCCTCCACCCTGTCGCTGGCGACAAGGCGGTGTGGTTTGAGACTCATGGTGTCCGCTTGCATGTGACCCTCCAGGCGTTGAGGTCCTCATCCCGCACGTAACCGCGTGCCGGAAACACAGGATTGGTTGGCAATCATGCGGATCGGCCGCCGGGAAAAGGGCCTGTAAGCCGGGCTCGCGGGCAAGACAAAGCGGGCTTTGCCCGGCACTTGCATCAACAGGCATAATCTAATCCCGCGGCTGTTCTCCCGCCAGCCCGTTGCGGGGAAAATTAGCCCGGACGCACAGGCGAGCGAACCTGCTCCGGCGTTAGGCCAGGCGATCCCTTGGCCGCCTGCTCGGCCTCACGGATCAGCGCGACGATACGCGCGGACAACGGCGCCTTCAGCCCATGACGCTGGGCGAGCGCAACGATCAGGCCCTGCAGGTGATCGATCTCGGTGCGGCGGCCGCGCTGCAGATCTTCCCACATCGACGAGCGGGCTTTCGGGTCGATCTTCACCATCGACGCGGCGATCTTCGTAAACAGCGCGTCGGGCAGTTTCAAGATGAACGGCGTGAAAGATGCAGGCAGTGGCGTCGTCGATACCGGCGCAATGCCCTCGGCCTTGATCACCGCCAATGCCTCGCGCATCTGATCTGCAAACAGCACGCGCCAGGATCGCTGTGCAAGCTGATCGCGCAGCGGCAGGCCGGACAGCGCATTGAGCGCGTTGTTCAGATTGACCAGCAGCTTGCCCCATTGCACGCCTTCGATGTCGTCCACACCGCGGAAGACGAGTTCAGGCGTCGAGAGCAGTTTCGCGGTCTCAGCATCGTCCTTCTCCAGTAAAATATCGCCGGAGGTGGCGCGATGAAAATGCCCCTCGCCCATCGACAGCACATTGAACGGCACCATGCCCGCGAGCACGTCATGATCCGGCATTGCCTCGCGCAGTACCGAAACGTTGCCGGTGCCGTTCTGGAGACTGACGATCACGGCATCCTTCCTGGCGCGTTGTGCGATCAGCTCCGCGATCTCGGCGGTGTCGTCGCTCTTGACTGTAACGAGGATGATGTCGGCATCTGCAAAGATGGCCGGGTCACCGGACAGCTTGATCTCCGCCGATGACAGGCGATGCTCGATGCCCTCAAAGCTGGTGACCTTCAGCCCATTCCGGTTGATCTCGTCGATCACGCGCGGCCGTGCCAGCAGCGACACTGCGTGGCCGCCGGATCGCAGCATACCGCCGACGAAGCAGCCGATGCTGCCGGCTCCTGCGACGCAGATGGATTTCGATGACGTCATGGCCAGCCCACCCGATGAGTAACGGGGCGGAGCGTCGCCTAAACCTTGCGGAATGGCAACGCGGGACCGTCGAGCTTGCGCAGGCCCGGCTCGCGGCGTTCCAGCCACCAGCCATATTGCTTGGGCCAGGACGCAAAGGTGCCATCGCCGATTTCGCCCTTTGTCTCACGCAAGGCCAGTTCGGCGTGCAGCGGCCAGTTCGGATCGAACAGCGCCTCGCGTCCGATTGCAACGAGATCGGTCCTGTCTTCCGCGATAACGTCCTCCGCCTGTTGCGGATGCAGAATAAGGCCGACAGCCATGGTGGTGACTTTCGTCTCGCGGCGGATCTGCTCGGCAAACGGCACCTGAAAGCTGTAACCGCGCGGAATGCGGGCCGCGGTGGCCGATCCCATCAACCCGCCGGACGAGCAGTCGATCACGTCCACGCCGCGCGCCTTGGCCTCGTTCACGAAGGCAACCGAGTCGGAGATATCGATGCCGCCGTCGATTCCGTCGACGGACGAAATGCGCACGAACAACGGGCGGCCCAAAGGCCAGACCGCACGCACCGTCTCGATGATCTCGAGCGGATACTTCATGCGCCCGGCACGGTCGCCGCCATAGGCGTCGGTGCGATGATTGGACAGCGGCGACAGGAATTCATGCAGCAGATAGCCGTGCGCGCAATGAATCTCGAGCACATCGAAATCCGCCTCCACCGCGCGCAGCGCGGCGAGACGCCAGTCCTCACGCAACTTTTCCAGATCTGATTCAGTCAGTTCGTGCGGCATCAGCCAGCCGTCGTCCATCGGAATGGCGCTCGGCGCGACGATGGTCCACGGCTTGTCGCCGCGCGCATGATCTTCGGCTGTCAGCGCCGCGTTGCCGTACCACGGCCGCTGCATGCTGGCCTTGCGCCCGGCATGCGCGAGCTGGATCGCAGGCACCGAGCCGTTGTCACGAAGGAACGCCGCGATCCGCTTGAGCGGTCCGATTTGTCCGTCATGCCACAGACCCAGATCGCCATGGGTGATGCGGCCCTCCGCGGTAACGGCGGCCGCCTCCGTCATCACGATGCCGGCTCCGCCTTGCGCAAACTTGCCGAGATGAATCAGATGCCAGTCATTGGCGAGGCCATCGTCAGCCGAATACTGACACATCGGTGAAATCACGATTCTGTTTTTCGCAGTGATGCTGCGCAGTGCAATCGGCGTGAACAAGCGGGGCTGTGACATCAGGCCTCTGTTGGCTGGCTAAGGTTGGCTGGATTGGATTGATCGCCAACTTAGCAGCCTGATGACGAAAGCCAAGCAAGCAGCCATGCGCCTCATCGGGGCGCACATGCGCCGCGCGACTTATTCTGCCGCTTGCGGAGGCCACGGCCGATCCGGCCGATAGAACAGCGCGAGCTTCAGACTTTCGGCGATCCGCTCGGCCTTGTCGCGAAACACCGCACTGCCTGCTTCGTCAAACATTTCAGTGCATGTCTCGTCGAACAGTTTCAGCCACGTGGCGAACAATTCGGGACGCATCCCGGCCACCGCGAAGTGCTTCATGACCGGATTGCCCTTGTAGCGTCCGCTGGTCAGCATGACCGACGACCAGAACGCATACATTTTTTCCAGATGCGGCTGCCAGTCGCCGGGAATGGCCGTCTCGAAAACCGGTCCCAGATCGGGTTCGCGGCGCACCTTGGCATAGAACGTGTCAACGAGTTGCCGGATGGTGTCTTCCGAAACAGAGCTGTGTTTTTCCGCGGCAAGTGTCATGCGACGATCCACACCACCACGACACCCAGAACCGTCCAGACCAGTGAATTGATCAGCATCCGCACCAGATTGCCGTGCTCGTCCGAGCCCAGCGCATTGCAGGCAACATTGCCCGGCAGCAGAAACGGCCAGGCGATCGCATCACTTACAGAGATCGTCTTGCGCATCGGAGCGCTCCTTCGACATTGCACAGGCAACATACGGGAGGCCTTGCCTTAAAGCAATATTTAAAATATATCTTTAAAAGCATACGCGAGGCCACCATGCGACTGACGACATATTCCGACTATGCCCTGCGAATGCTGATGTATCTCGCATTGAAAGAGGATCGGCTGGCGACGATCGCCGAGATCGCAGCCAGCTATGACATTTCGTCAAATCACCTGATGAAGGTGGCTCATCAACTGGGCGTCGCGGGGTATGTCGAAACCGTGCGCGGCCGCGGCGGCGGTTTGCGGCTGGCAAAGCAGCCGGAAACCATCCGTCTGGCCGACGTGGTGCGTTACACCGAGCCCGACATGGCCATCGCGTCGTGCTTCCAGCCGCTCGATGTCCCCTGCGCGATCGGCTCGTGCTGTGTCCTTCGCAGCGCGCTGGCGAAAGCCCGCGACGCGTTTATGAATGTTCTGGAGGGTTACACGCTGACCGATCTGGTGCGGCCCCGCGCGCGGCTGGCGGGCCTTCTGGGCATTCCCGACGCTGCGTGATTGGCGCAGTGGATCGCTGAAAACTGGAGCGGGCGAAGGGAATCGAACCCTCGTATGCAGCTTGGGAAGCTGCCGTTCTACCATTGAACTACGCCCGCGCGGTTCCGACCTTAGCCACACCCTGCGCCGCACCGCAAGATGGCAGCCATCGCAGGATTCGGGTGGCGAACGAGACCAAAAAGCGCAAGATTCTCCAAGTCGTGTGAATCGCGGTCATGACAGACTGGAACGCAGTATGACGATGGGTTTTGCATTGTTCGACACGGCGATCGGGCGCTGCGGCGTCGCTTGGGGCGAGCGCGGCCTCCTGGGCGTGCAACTGCCGGAAGCCGACGACACCAGAACCCGCTCACACCTCCTTCAGAAAGCTCCCGGAGCCCGCGAGATGATGCCACCGGCGGAGGTGCAGAAGGCCTGTGCCGCCATGGCGGAACTGCTGGACGGCGAAGCACGCGATCTGTCGTTCATCGCGCTCGATACGGAGCGGCTGCCCGCCTTCAACCGCTGCGTCTATGACATCGCCCGGACCATTGCACCCGGCGAAACCTTGACCTATGGCGACATCGCAGCCCGCCTCGGCGACAAGCTGCTGTCGCGCTCCGTCGGCCAGGCGCTCGGGCAAAATCCGCTTCCGATCGTGATCCCCTGTCACCGGGTGCTGGCGGCCAACGGCAAGACCGGCGGCTTTTCCGCCAATGGCGGCGTCACCACCAAGTTCCGGATGCTCGCCATCGAGCGCGCCAGGATCGCCGGCGCCACTTCCGACGATGCGCCGATGCTGTTCGACCCCGGCTTGTCGATTGCCCCGCGACGGCGGCGGGGATAAAATCGATCCATGCACGCCCGACCGCTGTTGCAGAGCCCGACCCTGTCCGTGATCAACTACCGGTGCACCATGGGACCGGGCGATGCGTCGTTCCTCGAACAGCACACGCACCACTCGCTCTCCTATGTCCGCAGCGGCAGCTTCAGCTACGACACCCGCGGCCGCAGCCACGAACTGGTCGCCGGATCGGTGATGGTGGGCCATGCCGGCGACGAATATACGTGCTCGCATGACCATCACGCCTGTGGCGATGAGTGCCTTTCGTTTCAACTCTCGCTTTCCCTCGCGGGCGACATGGGCGTTAGCAAAGACGCCTTGCGTATCGCCTGCGTGCCGCCGACGCCGGAACTCATGGTCTATGGCGAACTGGCGCAAGCCGCCGGACGCGGCGACAACGACATCGGGGTCGACGAGGCCGCAATGCTGTTTGTGAGCCGGTTCATCGAAACGACATCGGGAAAAACACCGACGGTAACGCCCGCGACGGCGCGCGATCGCCGCCGCGCCGTCGAAAGCGCGCTGTGGATGGACGCTAACGCCGATCAGACTGTCGATCTGGAGACGACCGCAAAGGCGGCCGGCGTCAGTCCGTTCCATTTCCTGCGGCTGTTCTCGAATGTGCTCGGGGTGACGCCGCATCAGTATCTGGTTCGCGCTCGGCTACGTCACGCAGCAAGGCTTCTCGCCGACGACGCGCGGTCGATTACCTCGATCGCGTTCGACGTCGGGTTCGGCGACCTGTCGAACTTCGTGCGAACCTTCCATCGGGCCGCCGGCGTGTCCCCTCGCCGGTTCCGGGACGCTGCGCGTGGCGACCGCAAGATTTTCCAAGATCGGCTCAAGGCTGCCGCCGTAGGGTGATTTCCATCGCAAGGGAGATCACCATGTACGACCATATCGGACTGAAAGTCAGAAACCTCGACGCCAGCGTCAAATTCTATACCGCCGCGCTCGCGCCGCTCGGTCATGTCCTCTGTTCGCGCGACGACAGCGGCGCGGGATTCGGGCCGAAGGATGCACCGGCACTTTGGCTGCATCTGTCGAAAGAGCCGGAAGGGCCAGGCGCCCATGTCGCGTTCCGTGCCGCCAACCACGACGCCATCAAGGCCTTCCACACCGCGGGACTGAAGGCCGGCGGCCGCGACAATGGCGGCGCAGGCCCGCGTGCGGATTACAGTCCAACGTATTATGCAGCTTTCCTGATCGACCCCGACGGCAACAACGTCGAAGCCGTGTGCACGTGAAGCCGACCAACCCGGAGAATGCAACATGGCTTCCATTCAGAAAGAATTCGACGTCGGCTCCCCTGCACAGGACGTCTGGGACGCGGTACGTGATTTCGGTGCGGTCCATACCCGGCTTGCACCCGGCTTCGTCACCAATGCAGTCATGGATGGCGACTCGCGACTGGTGACATTTTCAAACGGCACGAGCGCGCGCGAGCTTCTCGTCGATTGCGACGACGCCAAACGACGACTCGTCTACGCCGTGATCAGCGAGCGCATCAAGCAACACAGCGCTTCGGTGCAAATTCTTGAGAATGACGATGGCCGTAGTAAATTTATCTGGATCGTCGATGTCCTGCCGAACGAAATTGCGCCCTACATCAGCGGGCAAATGGATCTGTCCGTTGCTGCGATGAAGAAAAAACTTGAAGGCGGCTGACACCAGATCAAAGGCCAGCACTCATCGCACGAGAAACTGCCTGCACGACGATCGCACCGCGCTCCCTGAATGCGGCGCGATTAAATGTTGGCTCGCGCACCAGATGCAGACAAAACTTGGCTAAATGCTGCGCAAATTTGAAACACAGTCTTCCCTTTAACCTTACCCAAAACCTCAAGGGGATGATTCAATAATTCCACATTTGTGACCGCTCCGTAACGCTATCACTTCCGCGTCTGGGGACAGCGGAGGTGATTCTTATGAGGGTTTTCAAGCCTGCGGAAATAGAGGCCGTTGCGACGTTCGGGCAGCGCAAGATGGCACCTCGCGTGTGCATCATCGATCCAAAACGGCACATCCGCACGTTTCTGGCAGACGCCCTCGACGAACTCGGATTCATCGCCAGTGAATGCACGGCAGCGGCGGAACTCCCGACGTTGCTGGAGCAGCAATTACCCGATCTCGTTGTTCTTGGCATGCCGAACGACGGCGTCGAGGCAGGAAACATCCTGAAAATACTGGTCACAAAAATGTTCGACGGCCAGGTACTGCTGATCGGCCCGCGCGATTCTATCATCGTGAGCGCACTTCGCCAGCTCGGGGAAGAGACGGGAATCGCTATGCTGCCGCCGCTCGCCACGCCGTTCAGCGCGGATGGTCTGCGGGCAAGCGTCGCTACATTGCTTCCGCATAAAGCGCCTCCAAGCCCACCTGTCGATGTCGCAGAGGCACTCAAGGCCGGCTGGCTGGAACTGTGGTATCAGCAGAAAATCGACGCCCATACGCTTGCGCCGCGCGGCGCCGAGGCGTTGGTCCGGATGCGCCATCCGGCGTGGGGTGTCGTGCCTCCCGCGTCCTTCATTCCCGACTCGAAGGACCCACAGTTCAAGGGACTTTCGGATTTCGTGGTGAGCCGCGCGCTCGAAGACTGGCACTATTTTATCGGCCAGCACGGCCCGGTGGACATTTCCATCAATCTGCCGCTCGGTTTTCTCGAAGATCCAGCATCGGTCAGCCGGCTGTGCCGCCAGATTCCCGATCATCCGGCATTCGGCGGATTGATCGTCGAGGTCAAGGCAGCCGAGATCATCCGGAATCTCGATCTCGCGATCGATGCAGCCAAGCGCATGCGATTTCACAACATCGCCATCTCGATCGATGACCTTGGAGTCGACTGGCCATCTCTCTCGGAGTTGAAGAATTTTCCGTTCGTCGAGATCAAGGTCGATCGGGAGTTTGTCACTGGCTGTGCGGACAATCGCCTGAAGCAGACGGTGTGCCGCAGTATCCTTGAGTTGGCGGACCGGGTCGGCGCGCGCACCGTCGCCAAGGGCGTGGAGACCAGGTCGGATCTGGTTGCGACCCATGAGATGGGATTCGACCTGGCGCAGGGTTTTCTGTTCGGAAAGCCCGCCAATGCCAAGAAGTTCGCGCGCTCCGCATTGTCGCGCCCGGTCACCGTACTCGAATGAGGATACTCATTCAGCGGCGACGGCTCGCGGGCCCCAGTTGGTCAGCCGAACGGCTGCGGCGGCGAGAACACCAAGCAAAATCATGGACACCGCCGCTAGCCAGAAAAACTGCGTACTGGTTGCACCTTGCGACATCAGCCACCAGCCGCCGGCCATGACGAACGCGAGCCGCGCCGTCTGCGCCAGCACCGGCCCGGCCACACGCGCCGCACCTTGCGCTGAAAAATAGAGCGCGATCGCCAGGCCACCGAAGGAGAGAAACGGCCCAACGATCGAAAGATACTCGCGGCTGGCGGCGCGCACGGCGGCATTGTTCGTGAAGATGTTCACCCATACGTCGGGAAAAATGGCGAAGAAGCCACCGACCAAGCCGACAGCCGCGAACGACACACCGCCTGCGGTCCATGCAATTCGCCGTGCCCGCGCGATACGGCCAGCCCCGATCGCCATTCCGATCATCGGCACCGACGCGATGCCCACGGCAAACGCCAGCGACGTCAGCATGAACTCCAGACGCGCGCCGATACCGTAACCGGCCAGCACCTCGGTTCCAAAATTCGCCAACAAGTGCGTAAAGATCGTGACCGTCAGAACGATCTGCAGCGGCGAAAAACAGGCAATCGCTCCCACCTGCAGGATGTCATAGAACATGGCGCGCTGAAACCGGAAGCCCTTGAAAGACAGCTTTACGCGGCTGCGGCCCGACAACAGATACCACGCCATGATGGCCGCTCCGATCGAGAACGCCACCAGCGTGCCGGCCGCAACTCCGCGCATGCCGAATGCCGGCACTGGTCCGAGACCAAGACCCAGCACGCCGCCGAACAGAATCTGAAAGAATGCCGAATTAAGAATGATCGCCGACGGCAGTTTCATGTTGCCGGTCCCGCGCAGCAACGCCGCCAGCGTGTTCATGATCCAAGGCAGTACCGCGCCGCCAAAGAAGATCTGCGAATAGCCGATAGCCTCGCTCAGAACACGACCGCTGCCGCCGAGCGCGGCAAACAGATACGGCCCGAAGATCAACATCCCGATCATGAAGGTCAGGCCAAAGCAGACGCCAATCATCAGCGCATGCACCGCAAGCGCAGATGCACGCTCGGCATCGTCGGCGCCAAGCGCACGCGCGATTGCGGATGCGACACCGCCGCCCATCGCGCCGCCGGACATGGTCATCATCAGGATAACGAACGGAAACACCAGCGCCATCGCCGCGAGCGGCTCGACGCCGAGACGGCCGATATACGATGTCTCCGCGATGGCGACGCACGTGCCCGCCGTCAAGGCGACGACGTTGGGAGCCGCCAGTTTCAGCAGCGTCGGCAGGATCGGGCCGTCGAGCAGCGGATTCTTTCGCGGGCCTCTGACAGGCGGCAGCGGCGGCTTCTGCTCCGCCTGCACCACAGGAATTTCGGCGGCTCCAAGTTCGGACATGCACTCCCCGGTGCGACGGTCTTTTTAGAATCTCAGCAGCCGTCTTTGCCGCTCACAAATATCAAAATTGCACACCACAATAGGCGCGGCGCAGCGGACTATGTCCCCAACAGAGTGGCGGCATCGGCCATCGCCAGAGGTCTGTCGCCAAGCAACCGGTCGGCAATCACGCCATCGCCTCCGCCGGGCAGGACAGTGAACGGGTCCTGCGCGGTCAGCCGGTGATCGACGACGAGCTTTGAGAGCAGCAACCGGCGCGCATCGCCGCGCATGGCATGAATCCGACTGCCTTCCCAGGCGAACGTCACCGCGCTGGCGACGTGATAGAGCGTGCTGGTGGCGCGTCGGGCTTCGGCTTCGTTCTCGGACCGGCCCGCCACATCGCGAGCAAAACCGATGGCCTTATCACTCAGGTTGCGGAGACGATCGCGCCAGCCTTGCGGAATGCCCGACGCCTCGTTGATCCGTGCATGCAGATCGGCTCCGAGGGCAGCTTCCGCGCCATGGCGGCCGACGGCGCGCTTCAGTGTATCGAGAGCCACGATGTTGCCGGTGCCCTCCCAGATCGAACCGAGATGCGCGTCGCGCAGCAATCGCGGCGTTGCGAATTCTTCGATGTAGCCGATACCCCCGCGCATCTCGAGCGCCTCGCCGCACACCTTGCGGGCATCGCGCGTGGCGCGATACTTCAGCGTCGGCGTCAGCACGCGCAGCAATGCCGCCGCATCCTGACTGCCCGCTTCGGCACGATCCAGCGCGTCTGCCGTGACGAAACTCATCGAGACCGCCTGTTCGGTCGCGAGCATGATTTTCATCAACTGTCGGCGCGCCAGCGGCATATCGACGATGCGGCGGCCGAACACCACGCGGTTGTTCGCCACTGTATTTGCATCGTGATGCGCACGGCGCATCAACGCCGCCGACTTCACGCCGTTGGACAGCCGCGACCAGTTGACCATCTCGGCCATCTGCACGAAGCCGCGATCCAGTCGCCCGACCGCATAGGCGATTGCACCCTCGAGCTTGATCTCGCCCGACGCCATCGAGCGGGTGCCGAGTTTGTCCTTGAGACGGACAATGCGGTAGTGGTTCGGCGACCCATCGTCGAGCCGCCGCGGCATCAGAAACAGTCCGACGCCCTGCGTGCCGCCGACCGCGCCTTCCGGCCGCGCCAGCAGCATCACCACTTCCGCGTCCGCATTCGAGCAGAACCACTTCTCGCCGTGCAGCCGCCAGTGATCGCCTTCCTGCACCGCTGTGGTGGTCAGCTTGCCGACGTCGGAGCCGCCTTCCTTCTCCGTCATAAACTGACCGCCCTGGGTCAGTTTCGCCATGTCGGTTTGCGTCAGGCCGTCGAGATACTTTGCCTTGAGCGCATCGTCGCCGAACCGCGACAGCAGGCGCGCCGCGCCGTCGGTGACGTTGATCGGACATCCAAGCCCGAACTCGGCCTGATTGAACAGGAACGTGAAGGCATGCTTGGCCACGGCGGGGTAGGTGTCGGACCAGCCGAGAATACCCTTGCGATGCGACATCGCGTGGATGCCGAACTCGCCATAGGCCGCGCGTTCAAGCTCGCGATAGGCCGGATGATATTCGATCCATTGCCGGTCGTTGCCGAAGCGATCACGCTGATGCAGTACGGGACCATGCTTGTCGGCAAGACGCGCGCACTCGTCGAGGTGGCCTCCTGCGAGCGCACCAAGACGGTCGAGATGCGGTTCGATATGCTGAAACAGCGCTGCGGGCAGATAGACACGCAGCAGATCGGCGAGGATCGGATCGGCGCGATAGAAATTCATGCCCGACGTGTCAGGCGCGATCAAACCGACTGCGGATTTCGAGCCGGTCGTCGAGGCCGACGTCTCTGCAAGTGGTGTTTTTGCGGTGGCAACCATGGCGTTTCATCCCTGCCGGGATCTCTCCGGTTGTTTTCAGGAATGATCCGGTATTTGGATGCTAACGGCAAGCAGGCCCGGGAGCCGCTGACGACATGGGAGAAATGTGCGGCAAGAGGACTTAATTCGCAGAGCGGAACTTACGTCCGGAAGTGCTTCGACAGCTTGAGGCCCTGCCCCTGATAGTTCGACGCAATGCGCTGACCGTAGAGCGCGTCGGGGCGCGACAGCATTTTCTCGTAAACCAGCCGTCCGACGATCTGACCGTGTTCGAGAATGAACGGCACTTCGCGCGAGCGCACTTCCAGCACCGCGCGCGAGCCCTGCCCGCCTGCCCCCGCATAACCGAAGCCGGGATCGAAGAAGCCTGCGTAGTGCACGCGGAATTCGCCGACCAGCGGATCGAATGGCACCATCTCGGCTGCGAAATCCGGCGGCACCTGCACCGCTTCCTTGGATGCGAGAATGTAGAACTCGCCGGGATCGAGGATCAGGCTGCGATCCGGCCGCGCGCGGATCGGCTCCCAGAATTCACCCACCGTGTATCCGGCGCGGCGATCGACATCGACCACGCCGGTGTGGCGCTTCGCACGGTATCCAACGAAACCATCGGAACCTTCACCGGACAGGTCGACGCTCAGCGCCACGCCGCCGACGAGATCGGCCTCGTCACTGTCGACCAGCCGCTCGGCTGCGTGCAGCGTGTGCAGTTCATCGGCATCGAGCAACGGATGACCGGTGCGGAAACGGATCTGCGACAGCCGCGATCCCTCGCGCAACAACACCGGGAATGTCTTGGGGCTGATCTCCGCATAGAGCGGGCCGTGGTAACCAGCGGCGATCATGTCGAAGCGGCGCGTGCCGTCGGCGATCACGCGGGTGAACACGTCGAGGCGGCCGGTGGAGCTTTTCGGATTTGCCGCGGCCTGAATTGTCGGCGGCAGCGCAAGGCTTTCCAGCAGCGGCACGATATAGACGCAGTTGGTTTCCAGCACCGCGCCATCGGAGAGATCGATCTCGTGCAGCTTGAGTTCATCGATGCGCTGCGCCACCGTCATGTCCGGCCCCGGCAGGAAGCTCGCGCGAACGCGATAGGCAATCGACCCGAGGCGCAGATCGAGACTGGCCGGCTGGATCTGGCTTTCAACGAAGGGATATTCAGGCAGGATCAGGCCGGCATCGGCCATCGCCGCAATCATGCGGTCGGGCAGAATTCCTGTCGCGTCGGGGGCAAGTGTGAAGGCCACGGGCTAGTCCTCGGCTACCAGATGATCCGGCAAAATAAGCATTTTATCGGTTATCCGATGGGGTGCTTGACGGAAAGACCATGCGGGATTAAGCCTAGGACTTATCCCGTGGTCATTTGAGCCGGCCGGCTTGCAGCCACGTTAAATAACTCGCTAAACAGGCCGGGGACAGTGTGATCCCGGCCGGTTATTTCCAGAAATGGAAATTTTTTCCAGGCCGGTTTTTTTGTGTCCATCGTGAGGTGGCCACGATGGAGTGCACATGTCCGAGACCAAAACACCTGCGGCCAATCTTTCCGGAAACAAGCCGCTATCCCCGACCCGCAACTATCGCCCCGAAACCCGCCTCGTGCATTCCGGCACGCTGCGCTCGCAGTACGGCGAAACCTCCGAGGCGTTGTTCCTGACGCAGGGGTTCATCTACGATACCGCCGAGCAATGCGAAGCACGATTCACCGGCGCGGATCCCGGTTTCCTGTATTCGCGATTCTCGAATCCGACGGTCTCGATGTTCGAGCAGCGCATGGTCGAGCTTGAGGGCGCCGAGGCCGCACGCGCCACCGCCACCGGCATGGCCGCGGTCACCACGGCAATTCTCGCTCCGCTGAAATCCGGCGATCACGTGGTCGCGGCGAAGGCGCTGTTCGGTTCCTGCCGTTACGTCGTGGAAGACCTGCTGCCGCGTTACGGCATCGAGTCCACGCTGGTGGATGGCCACGATCTCGATCAGTGGCAGAAGGCGATGCGGCCGAATACCAAGTCGTGCTTCCTCGAAAGCCCGACCAATCCGACCCTGGACGTTGTCGACATCGGCGCTGTCGCCGAGATCGCGCATCGCGGTGGTGCCCGGCTGATCGTGGACAACGTGTTCGCGACACCGATCTGGCAAAGCCCGCTCGCGCTCGGCGCTGACGTCGTGGTTTATTCAGCGACCAAGCATATCGACGGTCAGGGCCGCTGCCTCGGCGGCGTTATCCTGTCGTCGGAAGCATTCATCCAGGAACACATCCATACGTTCCTGCGCCAGACTGGTCCGGCGATGTCGCCATTCAACGCGTGGGTGCTGCTGAAGGGACTCGAAACGCTGAGCATTCGCGTGAAGGCACAGACCGAGACCGCCGGCGCAATCGCCGACGCGCTGGCAAAGCATCCGAAAATCTCGCGGTTGATCTATCCGGGCCGCGCCGATCATCCGCAGGCCGCGATCGTGAAGAAGCAGATGCGTGCGGGCTCGACGCTGATCGGCTTCGAGGTCAAGGGCGGCAAGGCGGCGGCGTTCCGCACGCTGAACGCGCTGAAGCTGGCACGCATTTCCAACAACCTCGGCGACTCGAAAAGCATCGTGACCCATCCGGCGACCACGACCCACCAGCGTCTGACACCGGAAGCGCGCGCCGAACTCGGCATCAGCGAAGGGTTCATCCGCTTCTCCGCAGGATTGGAGCATCAGGACGATCTGATCGAGGATCTGACCGCCGCGCTGGAGAAGGCGTGACGCACGCTTCATCTCATGCGTGGATAACTCCACGCATGAGAGCCAGTTGGGTGCCTACATCGGCCGATATGTCATGACATTGCTCGGAATGTTGACGCCCGCCTTCACCTGTCCGACCGACTTGATGATGGTGTCGCCGAGCAGCTGAGCAAAGCAGGCATAGCCCCAGTCGTTCATGTGCAGGCCGTCGCCGATCACGAACTTGTCGAATGGCATTTTATCAACCTCGTGCCACTGCCGCATGACTTCGAAACGCGGAAACACCGACACGTTCTTGAGCCTGGCGACTTCGCCGATCAGCTTCACCATCCGCCCGGCGTTCTCGGTTTTTGCAGTCACCGCCGGCACATATTGCGGATCGATCAGCACGACATCGATGCCGCGGGCCTGAAGGCGCGCGACGCCGTCTTCCACCAACGCTGCGGTAGCGGCAATGTCGCTGGCGTTGCCCTTGACGACGGTGTTGGTGCCGAGTTGCCAGATCACGAGATCGGGGTCCGCATCGAGAACGGCCGCATCGAACCGCTTCATCATTTCGGGCGCATCCTGTCCGCCCATGCCGCGATTGATGATCGTGATGTCGGACGTCGGAAACTTCCGGCGCAGCTGATCGGCAAGCCGGTTCGGATAGGTATAGGCCGGCGAGGACGTTCCGAACCCGACCGTGGTGGAGGAGCCGAACGCGACGATGGTGACCGGTTCATCTGCAGCGATCCGCCGCGCAACCCGAGGCAGCGATCCCGAAATGTCCTTCAATCCCTTGGCGGGCAGGCACGGCACGCGGGTGAAAATATCTCCCGCAGTGCTGGCCGCGCTCTTCGCCGCTTCGACAGCCTTGGTGGCAAGCCCCTTTTGACTTTTTTGCAGTGAAGCAGCGTCCGGCGGCGTGGCCTGCGCCAAAGCGGAGCGCGCTGCGAGCGAGCCAAACAGCATCGCCGCCACACCCACAGAACGCATACTGAAACGCATCAACGTTGAATCCTGAGCTCCGCCGGATTGATGCGCGACGCTTCCACGACCATGGCCGCCAACGCACGGCCGATACAATCGTGGACACGTTTCGCCATTCCGTATCCGTGGACCGAACCGAACAGGTCGAAATCACCGGCATCGTTCCAGTGCCGCATGATCGAGAACCGGTCGAACATCGGTACCTCGTACTGCTGCGCGACGACCCGCATCGTATCGTTATATGGCCCGACCGAGAGCATCGTTTCCATACGTGGATTGTACTGGAGATTGATCAAGAGCACGTCGGAGCCAGATTTCTGCAATGCCTCGACCCCGGCGTCGAGTGCCGTTCGAAAGTCGTCGGGATCGACCGAGCGTATCGCATCGACAGTGCCGGTCTGCCAGATCACCAGATCCGGTTTCTGATCCGGCGGCAGCTTGTCCATCATCTGGCCGAAACCCTGCGCGGCTTCCGCAGCGGTTTTCTTCGGCCGCAACTCGGTCCTGACATTGACGGTCACGCCCGCAAGAGCTTCGCGCAGCGCAGCCTCCAGACGAGAGGGATACGACATGCTCGCGCCGTCAGATCCAGGCAATGTCGAGGAGCCGCTGCCGGCGACAAGGATGTCCAGCCGCTTCCTTGTCTTGATCGCATCAGCGACTTTCGGAAGCGCGCTCTCGGTCGCCAGGAGATAGGCGGGCACCGCGCAGCCGGGAGCGCCCTCGGCGTGCGACGGAGTCGCCACCAGAAGAGCCGCAAACAGACCTGCAACCAGTAGTGCTTTCATGACCCGCCTCCGGCAAGGTCGGCGTCGCTTTCCGCGGCTTTCGCACGCTTGTCGCTCTTGCTCGTCTCGCTCTTGTACCACGAAAACAACGACGCCGCGGCAGACATGATGACGACCCCCGCGACGCTGACAAGGAAATGCATCCATGCCCCGCCGGAGACTTCAGCAAGGACGAAATGTCCCGCAAATGCGAGAAAGACCCCGAGACAGAATATCTCCAGCGAATGCTGGCCGCACCGGATCACCGGGCGGAGCCATATCGATTTCAGGCCCGGCCAGTCGGCGGGAATGAACCGCACCGTAATCGCCGCCAATGCCAGAAAATGGGCAAAGCGCAGCACATCGAGGTCGGTCTTGTTGATCGGATACATCCAGCTTTCCAGCCAGCGCGGCATGAAGATATTTAACCGCGGCACATGCCAGGTCAGCGTCACACAGAATGCGAACACGAGATAGGCGATGCAAAGCCAGAGCGTGATGTCGGAGGACAGGATACGGCCCATCCGCTTCGCGCCGCCGAGCGCGCACCACGCGCCGAACACGAACAGCAACTGCCAGGCGAACGGATTGAAGAACCATGTCCCGTTCGGATAGGCGGGAAGCGCAAGATCGAACTCCCAAGTGATGGCGTAAAGCAATACCGACAGCGCCAGCGCCAGATCCGCCTTTCGCTGCATCAGCCAGATGATCAGCGGCAGAAAGATCATCAGCACGATGTAGAGCGGCAGCACGTCCATGTTGACGGGCCGGAATTTCAGCAGCAGCGCCTGGACGATCGTCACGTCGGGCTGCTTGAGAAAATCCAGAATTCCCATTTCTTCCGCATAGAGCGGGTTGTCGAACTTTGTCGCGATATAGGAGATTTCAGCAAGGTAGATCGTGAACAGAAAAACATGCGCGACGTAGATCTGCCATACGCGCTTGAAGATGCGCGCGCTCGCCACCACAAAACCGCGATCGAGCATTGCCCGGCTGTACACAAACGCCGCCGTGTAGCCCGAGATGAAAATGAAGATTTCGGTGGCGTCGCTAAAGCCGTAGTTGCGGATGGTGAACCATGTCAGGATATTCGGCGGAAGATGATCGATGAAGATCAGCCACAGCGCCATGCCGCGAAACAGATCGAGACGCAATTCACGTTCGCCGGCCGCAACCGGAAGAGCCGTGATCTTTACGGCAGGTGCTTTCACGACAGCCTGATCGGTCGTCACGAACGTCATACGAGTCCAGTCCGTTTCAGTGCAGTTCCGTCGGGAGGCCGGCACGCACTCTAATTCTATGGAAGATCGAGGCGGCCCGCAAATTGCAGGGATTCCATTGGACAGGCCGCCTCGAGAATGCTGAATGACAACGATGTTGAAACAATGATCGGCCCGGCTTCGTATCCTGTGCAGGCAGCCTGCAAAATGCGATGACCGGTGCCTACGCAAGGAGCGCGAGGTCTGTTATTGTATAACCGAATATGGACGGACCCCATGTACCGCGCCGTGACTCGCCAGATTGAAGTCATCGTCGAACCGAACTTCCTTCCCGAGCGCTCGTCCGCAGAGGATGGCCGGTACTTCTGGGCGTACACGATTGCCATCGTCAATTCCGGAACCGAAACCGTCCAACTCAAGACGCGGCACTGGATCATCACAGACGGCGCAGGCCGCAGCCAGGAGGTTCGCGGCGAAGGAGTGGTGGGGGAGCAGCCGGTGCTCGAACCCGGCGAACGGTTCGAATACACCAGCGGAGTTCCGCTGCAGACGCCGTCCGGCTTCATGACCGGCAGCTATCAGATGGTGACAGAAAGCGGCGAGCCGTTCGAGATCGATATCCCCGCCTTCTCGCTCGACAGTCCGAACTACAAGCGGACGCTGAACTAACCTTCAGCGGCTTTCTGCTCCGGCACCACACCCGCCTCGTCCGGCGTGAATTGGTAGACCGAACTGCAGAACTCACAGGTCACGACCACCTTGCCGTTCTCGACCATGTCGGCGCGGTCCTTCGGCGTGAAGCTGCCCAGCATTCCGGCCACAGCTTCGCGCGAGCATGAGCACTGCGCGCGGATCGCCTGCACCGGAAACACCCGCACACCGCGCTCGTGAAACAGCCTGAACAACAACCGCTCTCCCGACAGGTCGGGATCGATCAGTTCGACGTCCTCGATGGTGCCGAACAGCGCGCGGCTCTCGGCCCAGGCGTCATCCTCAGGCACGTCGTGAGCGACCGCGCCTTCCGGCGCGTCGCCGGGGTGCAGATCGGCTTGCCGCGCACGCTCGGGCGCCTTCGGCAAGAACTGCATCAGCATGCCGCCGCCGCGCCAGCGATGCTTCGGCCCATCGCCCCCGCGAAACTCCTCACCGACCGCGAGCCGCACCCGCGTTGGAATCTGCTCGGAGCGCAGGAAATACTCATGCGCGGCGTCTTCCAGATTGCCGCCCTCCAGCGCCACGAGCCCCTGATAGCGGCTCATGTCAGCGCCCTGATCGATGGTCATGGCAAGATGGCCGTGGCCGAGCAGCGCCGCGGAGTCCTGGCCTGCCTTGAGCTTGCTGGCATCGTAACGGGCATAAGCACGCAGGCGATCGGGCGCCTGAAAATCGACAACGATCAGCGACACCGGGCCGTCGGTCTGAGTTTGCAGGATGAAGCGGCCCTCGAACTTGAGTGTCGAGCCGAGCAGCGTCGTGAGCACGATGGCTTCGCCGAGCAGCTTGCCGACCGGGGCGGGATAATCGTGCTTGGTGAGAATCTCATCGAGCGCCGGGCCCATCTTCGTCAGCCGGCCGCGCACATCAAGCGCACTTACATCGAAGGGCAGCACGGCATCGTCCACCGGCGTTGCGGAGGGGGCACGAATTTGGCTTTCGAGAGTCATGTCAGGCGCATTCTTGTCAGGAGGAACCGGATTGCCGCAGTGAAAAGCTCAAACCATATCGGTCTGACTTTCGGCCCCAGGGCAATGGTGGGTCACGCAGGGTATCCGCCCCATATAGGGTGCTTCGTTCCGCAAAAAAGGGAGCGGATCGGGAACAGTGACTTCCGGCCGAAGCGCGCGGAAAGGCTGCAAATAAGCACCCGGGATGAGGTCACGGAAACCGAAAATACCTAGCCAATCGCGTGCAGGCACCAGGCCAGAATGCCCTTCTGCGCGTGCATGCGATTTTCCGCCTCGTCGAACACCACCGACTGCGGGCCGTCGATCACCTCATCGGTAACTTCGTCGCCGCGATGCGCCGGCAGGCAATGCATGAAAATGGCGCCGGGATTGGCCAGTGACATCAGCTTGGCATTGACCTGATAGGGCTTCAGCAGGTTGTGCCGGTGTTCGCCATCCTTGTCGCCCATCGACACCCAGGTGTCGGTGACGATGCAATCTGCACCGCGCACCATTTCTTCGGCCTTGGTGCCGAGCACGATCGGCGCACCCGTGGTCTTGATCCAGTCTTTCAGCAGCTTGTTCGGCGCCAGTTCCGGCGGCGTCGCGACACGCAGATTGAAACCGAACCGCTCCGCGGCATGCGCCCACGACGCCAGCACGTTGTTGTCGTCGCCGGTCCACGCCACGGTGCGTCCCTTGATCGGGCCGAGATGTTCTTCGAACGTCATGACGTCAGCCATCACCTGACAGGGATGCGAGCGCCGGGTCAGTCCGTTGATCACAGGCACGGTCGCATGAGCCGCAAGCTCGGTCAGCGCCTCGTGGTTGAGAATCCGGATCATGATGGCATCGACGAAACGCGACAGCACCCGCGCGGTATCGGCGATGGTTTCGCCGCGCCCAAGCTGCATTTCAGCGCCGGTCAGCATGATGGCTTCGCCGCCGAGCTGGCGCATGCCGACATCGAACGACACGCGGGTGCGCGTTGACGGCTTGTCGAAGATCATGGCCAGCGTCTTGCCATCAAGCGGCTTGCTGGACATATCGCCGGCCTTGCGCTTGTTCTTCATCGCCACGCTGGCGTCGAGGATCGCACGCAACTCCTTGGTGGGCACGTCAAACAGATCGAGGAAATGTCGGGGGGACGTCGTCATTATACCGCCTCGCGCCGCGCCGACGTCCGCGTGAACTTCGTGCAGACGCGCTCGATGCGCGACACTGCATCATCGATCTCCGCCTCGGAGACAATCAGCGGCGGCAGCAGCCGCACGACGTTTTCACCGGCTCCGACTGTGAGCAGTTTCTCATCGCGCAGCGCGCCGACGAGATCACCCGCCGGGATCACGGCCTTGAGGCCGATCAGCAGGCCTTCGCCACGTACTTCATCGACCACGTCGGGATAGCGATCGACGATCGATGCGAGCTTCTGTTTCAGCACCAGCGACGAGCGCTGAACGCTCTCAAAGAACTTCGGCGCCAGCATCACATCGAGCACGGCGTTACCTGCCGCCACAGCGAGCAGATTGCCGCCGAAGGTCGAGCCGTGCGTGCCCGGCGTCATGCCGGCTGCAGCGTCGACAGTGGCAAGGCATGCGCCCATCGGAAATCCGCCGCCAAGCGCCTTCGCCAGACCCATGATGTCAGGCGTGACGCCGGTCCATTCATGGGCGAACAGTTTACCGGTGCGGCCCATGCCGGTCTGCACTTCGTCGAACACCAGAACGAGCTTGTTGTCGTCGCAGAGCTGTCGCAGCGCGCGGAAGAACGCAGGATTAGCCGCACGCACGCCGCCTTCACCCTGCCAGGGCTCGATCAGGATGCCTGCGGTATGCGGACCGATTGCCTTCTTGGTCGCTTCGAGATCGCCGAGCGGCACCTGGTCGAAGCCTTCAACACGCGGCCCGAAACCTTCGAGATATTTCTGCTGGCCGCCCGCGGCGAGTGTCGCGAGCGTGCGCCCGTGGAACGCACCTTCAAACGTAATGAGCCGGTAACGGTCCGGCCGGCCATTCACCGCCTGAAACTTGCGCGCCATCTTGATGCACGCTTCCATCGCTTCCGCGCCGGAGTTGCAGAAGAACGCCACGTCGGCGAAGCTTGCATCACACAGCCGCGTCGCCAGCCGCTCGCCTTCCGGAATCGTGAAAAGATTCGAGACATGCCACAGCTTCGCGGCCTGCTCCTGCACGGCGGCGACCAGATGCGGATGGGCATGACCAAGGGCATTCACCGCGACACCGCTGGTGAAATCGAGATAGCGGTCGCCATTGGTCGCGATCAGCCAAGGGCCCTCACCGCGCTCGAAAGCGACATCGGCGCGGGCAAAAACCGGCAACATGTGAGAGTCGAGATGCGGTTTGGCTGTGTGGCTCATGGCGACCTGATCGAGGTATGGGCCAACAGCATCGCGATCGCGTCAGCGCTTGTCGCTCAGTTGCCTGCCCCGGAAACGAAACGTGCCGCCCGAAAAGGCGGCACGTGGCGGTTATTCTATTGGTGAGAGGTGTGGTGTCAATCCACGCCCGCTCTTCCGGACCTCAAACGAGCGCTCGTTTGTCGCAGCGATAAGCGAAAAACCAGCATTTTCCGACCTGTTCCAGCGCCTCGGCACCCATCCCGGGCAGGAAAACGCCATTTGCAGGCGACGCACAATGACCGAATTTATTTGCTTTCTAGCCGGAACATGTGGACGCGCAACGGCCGACTCTTGCGCGTGAGTCACGGCATATTGTAGCATTCCTGACGTTGGGTACGACATCTCGTGCGGCAGTTCTGATCCTCGCTTGTCTTCGGTACGGCGTAAACGCCCGGTCGCTTTTCATGCAACCGGCGAGGGCTAAGGGATTCTGCCGACAGGGATTTTGGACGGTTTGCAATCGCGACGCCGCGTCAAAAATGGCCGGCGCGATACCAAAAGGAAGTGTGCGATGACGGTAATGAGCTGGACCGACGATCGCGTTGAGCAGTTGAAGAAGCTTTGGGAAGCCGGACTTTCGGCAAGCCAGATCGCCGCTGAACTCGGAAACATCACCCGCAACGCCGTGATCGGCAAGGTGCACCGGCTGGGCTTGTCCGGCCGCGCCAAGAGTCCGTCCTCGGCGGCGCCACGGCAGCGCAAGGCGGCGCGGCCCGCGCAGCACATGATGCGGATCAGCCGCCCGGTGTCGCGCGGCAACACCGCGCTCGCGCACGCGTTTGACGTCGAGGCCGAACCCGATCCGATCGCGTACGACAACGTGGTGCCGATGAGCCAGCGGTTGAGCCTGCTGGAACTGAATGAAAGCACCTGCCATTGGCCGGTCGGCGATCCGGGCAGCGCGGACTTCTTTTTCTGCGGAGGCAAGGCGCTCAACAGTCTGCCTTACTGCGCGCATCACTCGCGCGTCGCCTATCAGCCTGCGAGCGACCGGCGCCGCACCTCGCGGCCGTCAAAGTAGGCGAAAGCTCAACGCTTCGAGCAACATACAACGCGAAAAAGCCTCATCGAACCGATGAGGCTTTTTTGTTGCGAAGTGGCGGCGAACTTCGATGCAAATGGCGGCTTTGTGAACGTACGGCGAAATGGCGGCTGCGCCATCTGCTCTTCTAGACGGGCATGATCCTGTCCGAAAACCGGTTCCCACTTTTCGGGATCATGCCCCTATTCCTTCGCCGCTGCCGTCGCAGACTTGGTCGCCGGGAAGCATGCGGTGAAGGTCGCACCGTGTCCGAACACGCTCTCGATCAGCAGCCGTCCGCGATGACGAATGAGGATATGCCTGACCAGTGACAGACCGAGGCCGGTGCCGCCCTGCGCACGGCTGTCGCCGGCATCGACGCGATAGAACCGCTCGGTCAACCGGGGCAGATGCTCGGGCGGAATGCCGGGACCGAAATCGCGCACCGCGAAACGGACCTCACCGGCCGCATCATCCGGCACAGGCTCGGTCAGCGACACCATCACGCGACCGCCGGTTGCACCGTACTTGAGGCCATTTTCGATCAGGTTCTCAAACACCCGCAGCAACTCTTCAGTATCGCCCGCGATCAGCACAGGCGCCGGCGGCAGTTCGATCTCGATGGCGACCTGCCGTTCGCTCGCCAGCGGCTCGAGGCCGTCGATCACTTGACGCACTAACGGCACGACATCGACCAGCTTCTCGGGACGCACATGCGCACTCAGTTCGACCCGCGACAGCGACAGGAGATCGTCGATCAGTCGCGCCATGCGCGTCGCCTGTGTGTGCATGATGCCGAGGAAGCGCTCACGCGCTTTCGGGTCCTCGCGCGCCGGGCCTTGCAGGGTGTCGATGAAACCCGACAGCGCCGCCAGCGGGGTGCGCAATTCGTGACTCGCATTGGCGACGAAGTCGGCGCGCATTTCCTCGACCCGGCGCAGCGGGGTCTGGTCGTGGAACGTCATCAGGATGCAATATTCGCTGCCGCCGAACGCGGTCGGCAGCGACAACGGCGTCACGATCAGTTCCATCCAGCGATCGATCGGAACGTGATCGACATAGCTGGCGCGCTGCGGCTGGCGGGTGGCGATGGCCTCGCGAAGTGCGGCGATAATCTCGGGCGAGCGCAGCGCGAACAGCGCCAGCTCGTTCTTGCGCAAGGCCGGCGCCAACTGTCCCGCAGCAGTATTGAAATGCAGCACGCGTCCGGCGCGATCGAGCAGCACCGCCGCGTCCGGCATTCCGCCCACCAGCGCCTGAACTACCGGCGTTTCAGCGGGCCGCGCGCCGATCATGTCTTCGCTGGTGGGGACAGACTGATGCAGATGCCACGGCACCAACGCCGCGCCAGCAATCACAATGAATATCAACCCGGCCTGGGGCAACGTCAGGCCGCCGAACACCACCGACGCGGCGAGGCCAAGTGCGGTCGCGATCAGGATGATCGCCGACCGCCGCAACCGATCCGGCCACGGCGCGAAGCCTGAATTCGGGGATGTCACCGCCATGCGCCGTACCTGTTTCGCGAGCGCGTATTACGCGACCGGAGATCCCGATCCGCGAGCCGATCCCGGGGTGGGCTTCGCGGCTTCGTCGAGCCTTTGCAGCGCTGCGGTGACCCGCTTCGCCCGAACACCGACGATAAGCTCCCGAAGCGAGAGCAAGATGACAGAAAGCATGAACGGAACGAGATAGTACAGCACCCGGAACAGCAGCATGCCGGCCAGCAGCTCTTCCCGGTCGAACTGGAACAGGCCGACCAGCATCGCGGCATCGAACACGCCGAGTCCGCCCGGCGAATGGCTGGCAAAGCCGAGCAGCGTCGCCGACACGAAGATCACCGCGACGACGACGAAACCGACATGGGGCTCGTCGGGAACGAGGATGTACATCGCCAGCGCGCAGAAGCCGAGATCGACGATGCCGATCACGATCTGCAGCAACGTCAGCGGTCCGCCGGGAAGAGTGACGGTCCAGCTGCCGCGGCCGACTTCCCGCGGTTTCATCCAGACCCACGCCACATAGGCCGTCAACCCGATGAGAATGCAGACCGCCGCGGCGCGATTGAGCCAGACCGGCAGCTTGTCGATGGAAGCGGCCGCCTCCGGATGATAGGCGACGCCGAGGCCCAGCACCGCGGCGTTGCCGAGCCAAAACGTCAATCCGGCGAGAAAGCAGACCTTGGCGACATCGACCGCCGAAAGGCCCCAGGCGGAGTAGACGCGGTAGCGCACCACGCCGCCGGTGAAGACGCTGGCGCCGACATTATGGCCGATGGAATAGCTGGTGAAACCGGCGAAGGCGGCAACCCGGTACGGAACATCGTTGCGACCGATCGCGCGCAACGCAAACAGGTCATAGAACGTCAGCGTGAAATAGCCGGCGGCGACGCAAAGCCCGGCCAGCGCAACGGTGCGGATTTCGGTTTCGCGCAATGCTTCATAGAGGTCATCGACGTCGAGACCCTGAAGCATGTGATAGAGGATGTAGCAGGCGGTCGCGATAATCGCGATGCTGATCGCAACACCAAGCTTGTGCAGGATTTGCTTCTCGCGCATGTACGCGATGGCCCCGCGAAGTGTCTCCAGCATCCAGACCTCAAAATTCGATCAATCGCACCAGAAAGATGTCCTAGCAGACCGGCCGTGCAACCGCGAGGCCGGCAACGCGGATTTGAACCCCTTCACGGGTCCGGAATACCATTAACAATACCGTTTCCTTCCGTACCGCAATGCGTCGCGAAGGTGTCAGGCCGATGACGCCGCTTCGGCCTGCTCACGCTGGAAAAACAGCAGGTCCAGTTCGGTGGCCGGCTGCCCGAGCCCTGTCAAAAGCGCATGAGTCTGACCACGGTGGTGGGTCTGGTGATTGAACCAGTGCGCCAGGGCAGGCGCCAGTTGCTGCACGAACTGTTCGGGGCCGGAGACGCGGCGATAGGAAATCGTTCCCGCAATCCGCGCATCGTCAAGACCATCGGCATAGGCCACGATCCGGGCGTCCTCCGCCGCACGGGCGGCACGAAGCGCATCGAAGGCCTCGAACAGGATCGCATCGAGCCGGTCCGGGGCATCGCCTTCGCCGGTAAACCGCTTCATCCATATGCGATCGGTAACCAGCAGATGATTCAGCGTGCCATGGACGGACTTGAAGAAGGCGCCGCGATCCGCCCTGTACTGCGTTTCATCGAGACGCGCCGCGGCATCGTACAGCCGGGCGTTCGCCCACGCATTGTAGTGACCCAGCATCCGGAAATGTGACGCCAGGCCGTTCACGCGTCAGCCGCCGGCCGGCGTATGACGCGAGACCACGAGGTGGCGCAACCACGAGCCGACGGCACAGCCGGCGACGTAGGCCGCCAGCATCACGAGACCGAGGTCCAGCCAGTAGCCGAAGCGGCCCGGCGCCAGATGAAACACCGAGGCCAGAACCAGTCCCGCGATCAGCACCACGACCTTGCGCAGCGTGACCGTCGTCCAGCCTTGTCCGCGATGCACGACGGCGATCCATCCCATCGCGAGACCGGCTACGCCTGATGCCAGCAACCAGCCCCAGTTGAATGTCGCAAGGTAGATCATGCGCGCGATCCTTCAGCGCTCACCGAGAAAGGCATGTGCGCCTCCCCACATGCAGCGTCGTCCCGGCGAAGGCCGGGACCCAGACTCCCTGTGGGCCGATGTCATGCGAGGACGGCGCAACTGCTTTCACCGAGAGCCCGGTGGTTATGGGTCCCGGCCTTCGCCGGGACGACATCGAGAGCTTTGCTTTTGAGGCGATGATCATGCTCATTTCACCACGAAATCGATGCGCCGGTTCTTGGCCTTGCCTTCGTCGGTATCATTGGCGGCGACCGGTTGCGAACTGCCGTAGCCTACCGCTTTCAGCCTGTCCGTCGGCAGACCAGCCTTGATCAGATAGTCCGCCACCGCCTGCGCGCGCTTCTCGGACAGCGCGACGTTGCCATTGGTGTCGCCGTCGCTGTCGGTATGGCCGGCGACTTCGATGTTCGCGGTCGGACAGCGCAGCGCCGTCTCGATGAGCTTGTCGAGAAGCCCCATGGAATCCTTGTCGATGGTCGCACGGCCGGAGTCGAACCTGATTTTGGCCTTGCCCAGCAGTTCGAAAAACAGCTGCTGGCAAACCGTGGGATCGACCGCGCTCGCCACCGGCTTGACGGAGACCTCGGCTTTCGCGGTCCAGCCCTGCGGCAACTCGCCGCCGATGCCGCCGCGGATCTGGTCCGCCGCGACCGCGTAAAGCGCATCTCCCGACAGCTTCACTTCGCGATCCGAGATCACCAGCGAGCCGGTCGAGACCCGCGACAGCGCGCCGAGCCCGGCCACCACCGCGTTCTGGAATCCCTGCGGCGCGCCGACGCTGGCCTTGAGATTGTCCACCAGCTTCTCGGAGAAGAACTTGCGGCCGACCGTTGCGACGATGGCCGCGTGCACGGCGTTGTCCGGCACGTAACCGGCGAGCGTGACCGTATTCGCCACCGGGTCCTTGTTCGCCTGGAAGACGTAAGGCGGCGCCTTGATCGCATTCTCCTTCACCGAAAACCCTTCGGGCAGGTTCTTCAGCGCGGCCAGGATCGCTTCGCGGCTGCCGATTTCGCGCGCCATACCGGTCAGGCTGACGCTGGTGTCGCTGAGCGTGATCTTGCCGTCCTTGAGCTTGCCGACCTGATCGATCAACAGCAGCGCGGCGTTGTCGAACCGCGGCGGCGCGCCCCGCGCCATCGTCATTCTGTCCGAAATCTCGGTACCCTTGAGCGACGCGCGGGCCGCCTCCATCAGTTTGGCCTTGATCGCCGGTAACGGCGTGTTGCCACTGAGCGTCACGCGCACCACGTCGCGCTCGATCGACCAGGCAAACGGTTTGGCTTCGGGGATCAGGCTGGTGTTGTCGTTGACCAGCCGCACGCCGGTGACGGCCTCGACCTGCGACGCCGCGCTGCGCCGGCCCTCCTCCGAAAACGCATCCGCCGACAGTTTGACGTCACGGCCGGACACCGCGATCCGGGTCTTGTCGAGCACCGTATCCTTCAGAGCACGGGTCGAGCGCGCGGCAAGGTCCGCCTCGAGAGGCGCGGTACCGGTCCAGATCGCAGCGATCCACAGAAGCACCAGGGGAATCAACCCTGGCCACCATTTACGTGCCCAACTCGCTAAGCGGCTCATCCCGGACCTTTACCTGACAGAATGCAGACAAAACAAACCCTTGCCGAGGTGTCAAACTGGAAATGAACGCGGCTGCGGTGTCCCGGGCGCAGGCCGGTTTCCAGCCAATGACGGCCGTTTCAGCCATCCGGATAACCGTTTGTTCAACCGTTTCTGCCACATCTCGGAGCCGGATCCTTCGGGATCGCCCGGGCCATCGCCATGAAGCAGCTTCGCAATAACGTCATTCGCGCCGGCCTCGACGCGCTGTACTTCACCGGCGCGCACCATGTGCTGCGGCCGATCCTGGCGGGCGTCGGCACCATCTTCATGCTGCATCACGTCCGCCCGGCCCGCGACGATATGTTCCAGCCCAACCGGCATCTCGAAATCACGCCGGACTTTCTGCGCGAGGTGCTGTCGCATGTGCGCGCGCTCGGCGTGGATATCGTTTCCATGGACGAAGCACACCGCCGAATGAGGGAGCGCGACTTCGCCCGCCGCTTCGCCTGCTTTACGTTCGACGACGGCTATCGCGACAACCGCGACCACGCGCTGCCGGTGATGCGCGACCAGAATGCACCGTTCACGGTCTACGTCGCCAGCGATTTCGCCGAGGGCAACGGCCGGCTGTGGTGGGTGGCGCTGGAGCGCGCCATCGCCAGGGCCGGCATTGTAGAAATAACGCGAGACGGCGCAGTGCAGCGGCTTGACGCAGGCGATACCGCCGCCAAGCAGCAGGCGTTCAACCAGATCCACGACTGGCTGCGCACGCTCCCTGACGATACGCAAGTCCAGCGCGCCGTGAGCGAGCTGTGTGCGCGGCACGGCGTCGACGATACGGCGATCGTACGCGAGTTGTGCATGTCATGGCCCGAACTGCGGTCCTTCGCCGCCGACCCGCTGGTGACCATCGGCGCGCATACCGTCAGCCATTGCAACCTGGCGCGGGACAGCGAGGCTGATGCTTTGCGCGAGATGCGCATCAGCCGCGAACGGATCGAAAGCCAGTTGCAGAAGCCCGCGCAGCACTTTGCATATCCCTACGGCGACAGGACCGCCGCCGCGGCACGCGAATTCGCCATGGCGCGCGAACTTGGATTCGCAACCGCCGTGACCACGCGTCCCGGCATGGTGTTCGCCGAGAACGCCGAACATCTCACCGCGCTGCCGCGCATTTCGCTGAACGGCAACTACCAGAACACGCGTTTCCTGTCGGTGCTGACGTCGGGTGCCGCCACCGCGATGTGGAACGGCTTCCGCCGGGTGGATGCAGCGTAATACGCAGCATCTCGAAATCGTCATCTTGAGGTGCGAGCTTTTGCGAGCCTCGAAGGATGGCGGGTCATGAAACGTCATCGCCCTTCGAGGTCTCTGCTTCGCCACGGCACCTCTGGGTGACGGCGCCTTTTGGACGTTTCAAACAGATTCACATTCCGGCCATTCCTTGACACCGCTCTTGCTGCTGGCGCTATATCGCCGCCAAAGCAACAGGAGGCATCATGTTCAAGGATCTGTTTTCACTGAAAGGCCGCGTCGCGGTCGTCACCGGCGGTTCGCGCGGCATCGGCAAGATGATTGCCTCGGGCTTTCTCGCGCAAGGCGCGGCGAAGGTCTACATCACCGCGCGCAAGGCCGGCCCCTGCGAGGAAACCGCCAAGGAACTCACCGCCGCCTATGACGGCGAGTGCATCGCGCTGCCGATCGACATGTCCACCGTCGCCGGTTGCGAAAAGCTGGCCGCAGAGTTGATGAAGCGCGAGCCGAAGATCGATATTCTCGTCAACAACGCAGGCGCGGCCTGGGGCGCGGCCTTCGACGAATTCCCGGAAGCCGGCTGGGACAAGGTGATGAACCTGAATGTGAAGTCGCTGTTCTTCCTGACCAAGGCGCTGGCCAAGCCACTGCGCGCGGCCGCGACGAAGGACAAGCCCGGCAAGGTCATCAACATCGCGTCGATCGACGGCCTGTCCGTCAATCCGCTCGAGACCTATTCCTATCAGGCGAGCAAGGCGGCGGTGATCCATCTCACGCGCCGCATGGCGGCGAAGCTGATCCACGACAACATCAATGTCACCGCGATCTGCCCCGGCGCATTCGAGTCCGACATGAACACGGCGGCGCGCGACCACGGCGACGCGGTCGCGAAGGCGATCCCGTCAAAGCGCATCGGCACGCCGGAAGACATGGCCGGAATTGCGATTTATCTCGCTTCGCGCGCGGGCGACTATGTCGTCGGCAACTCGATCGCGGTCGACGGCGGCATCGTTTATGCGAATCTCAGCCTGCCGGTGGCGGGGGAGTAATAGAAACACGCGACTATTACGGTATCGTCCCCGCGAAAGCGGGGACCCACCACCGTTGACGGGTGTCGCGGGAAATGTCCGGCGAGACGACCGTCAGCCATGCTAACTTCAAGAGTCTGGGTCCCCGCTTGCGCGGGGACGACGAGTTAGGCATCGTCGCCGCACAGGATTCAATACGTCTCGACGTGATAGCGGCCGCTCTCGCGCATCGCAGGCTTCAGCGCAGCCCAGTCGATCGAGGCTGAGCGGCAGGCGTCCGCAAAGGCTTCATCGACGCCGCTCTCCATGCCCTTCAGCCCGCAGATATAAACGTGGGTCTTGTCGTCGCGCAGCAGCGTGGCGATCTGCGCCATCTCAGAGCGGATGCGATCCTGCACATAGACGCGCGGCTGATCCGGCACGCGCGAGTAACAGAAGTATTTGCCGAGCAGTTTTTCAGGCACCTTTTGCAGCGGCCCGAAATACGGCAGTTCCTCCGGACGACGCGCGCCGAAGAACAGCAGCAGCCGGCCCGCCGCATCGGGCATCGCGCGGCGCCGCCGCTCGGTAAAACCGCGGAATGGCGCCGAGCCCGTGCCGGTACAGATCATGATGATGTTTGCCGCGGGATCGTCCGGCATCAGGAAGGTCGCGCCGAACGGCCCGGTGATTTCCAGCTTCGCGCCGCGCGGCAGATCGCAGAGATAGTTCGAGCAGACGCCCTTGTCTTCGCGCTTCACGGTCAGCGCGAGGTTGTTGGTGTTGGGCTTCTCGCCGCCGCGTGGGCTCGCCACCGAATAGAGCCGTGCAACATGCGGCTTGCCGTTCGCGTCGGTGCCGGGCGTAACGATGCCGATGCTCTGGCCCTCCAGCACCGGAAATTTCTGGTCGCCCAAATCCAGAATGATGTGACGCACGTCGGAATCAGCATTGGCGTCGGTCAGGCGGAAGTTTCCGGTGACCGTCGCGGTCGCTGGCTTCGAACGATTGTAGAGATTGACCGTCGGCTTGCTGGCGGAATGCGGCGCGACCGGCTTGCCGCCGAGGCCCTTGCGGGCCTCTTCGAGCAACCGTGAGACTTCATCCTCCAGCGCCTCGACCGTGCCGCCCTCGCCCGATGCCGCCGCAGCGACCTCTTCCTGTTTCGGCAGTTCTTCCCACGAGAACTGTTCTTCGAGCGAATAGGCTTTCGTCACCACGCGCCAGTTGTCGATCGACCCCGTGGGACACGGCGAAATGCAGTCCATGCAGTGATTGCATATGCTCGCATCGACGACGTAGTTGTTGCCGTCATGCGTCACCGCATCGACCGGACATGTCTCTTCGCAAGTGTTGCAGCGAATGCAGATTTCCGGGTCGATGAGATGTTGCTTCAGCAGTTCCTGCGTCGGCGCGTTCATAGGCTTCGTCCGTTACGCCGCGATCTTCACGTATTCGAAGTCGCCGGGCTTGTTGTCGATGCCCACCTTGGGCGGAGCGATCCAGTTCGCGAACTTGCCCGGCTCCGAGACCGGCTCCATCAGCGACGAAATGAAATCACCGTCCGCCGTCGAGGGCAGATAGTCGTTCTTGATCTTGGCCCATTCGGCGTCGCTGACGATGACGCCTTTCGG
Source organism: Afipia massiliensis (assembly GCF_001006325.2). Classification (NCBI taxonomy): domain Bacteria; kingdom Pseudomonadati; phylum Pseudomonadota; class Alphaproteobacteria; order Hyphomicrobiales; family Nitrobacteraceae; genus Afipia; species Afipia massiliensis. Next base: position 1,258,619 of record NZ_LBIA02000001.1, read on the forward strand.
CGTGGCATTGACGTCCTTGAATTCGCCGATCTGGCGATGGAACGCGGTGTGCGGCAGTTCGAGCCGGAAGTTGACGCCGGTCTTCTCGATGACCTTGTTCCAGCGCTCGACGCCCTTTTCGCAGTCCAGCGTGTAATCGTCGCGCAGCCGCATGTTGAGCGCGGTCAGCGCCGGCTCGTCCACCAGCGTGATCTTGCCGTCGACCAGCTTGAGCACCTTGTAGATGTCGTTGGTCAGGCGATGATCGTCGTCGATCTTGGTTTCCTGGAAGCGGCCCTTGAGGCCCGAATTGTAGAAATTCGCGGCGTTGGTCGACACTTCCGAGCCGAACAGATCCAGCGACAGCGAGTAATGCAGATTCATCTTCTTCTGCATGGTCGGCAGATCGATGACGCCAAGCGCACGAACCTTCTCGATCTCGTTGGGGTCTTCGATGCCTGCGGCCTTCATGGCGTCGCAGGTGCGCTGAAGAACCCGACTCACTCCGGTCTCGCCGACGAACATGTGATGGGCTTCTTCGGTCAACATGAAGCGGCAGGTGCGTGACAGCGGATCGAAGCCAGACTGTGCCAGGCTCTCAAGCTGCATCTTGCCGTCGCGATCGGTGAAGAAGGTGAACATGAAGAACGACAGCCAGTCGGGCGTTGCTTCATTGAACGCGCCGAGCATACGCGGCGCATCCTCGTCGCCCGAGCGCCGGCGCAGCAAATCGTCGGCTTCCTCGCGACCGTCGCGGCCGAAATACTTTTGCAGCAGGTAGACCATCGCCCAGAGATGACGGCCTTCCTCGACGTTGACCTGAAACAGGTTGCGCATGTCGTAGAGCGACGGCGCGGTCTTGCCGAGATGGCGCTGCTGCTCGACGGAGGCCGGTTCGGTGTCGCCCTGAATGACGACGAGACGGCGGAGCATCGCGCGATATTCGCCCGGCACTTCCTGCCATGCCTTCTCGCCCTTGTGCTGGCCGAAGTTCACCTGACGTTGCTCGTCCTGCGGCGCGAGCAATACGCCCCAGCGATATTCCGGCATGCGCACGTAATCGAATTTGGCCCAGCCCTTCGGATCGACGCTGATGGCGGTGCGCAGATAGACCAGCGATTCCTGGAAACCTTCCGGCCCCATGTCGTTCCACCAGTCGAGATAACCCGGATGCCAGCCTTCCAGCGCTTTCAGCACCTGACGGTCTTCGGCGAGATTGACGTTGTTCGGGATCTTGGTGGTGTAGTCGACGTTCATGATGTTCATTGTGCTCTCCCTTTAGGAGAGGCGAATAGCGAATGGTGAATGGCGAATAGTTTCTCTTTCTATTCGCTACTCCCTATTCGCTATTCGCCTCCTTAAACCCTCGTCATGTCGAACTGCGCGCGTTCGCCGGTGCCGTAGCGTTGCAGCGCGCCGTTCTCGCCCACCGCATTCGGGCGCTGGAAGATCCAGTTCTGCCATGCGGTGAGGCGCGAGAAGATTTTCGACTCTATGGTTTCGGGCCCGGCAAAGCGCAAATTCGCTTCCATGCCGGTGAGGCTGTCGGGCGAAAAGCTGGTGCGCTCCTCGAAGAACACGCGAACCTCGTCGTCCCAATCGATGTCATCGAGCGCGAACGTCACGAGGCCCAATTCCTCGGCGGCCTCGGCGTCGAGCGCCTCGCCGATTTTCGCCTTTGCGGTGTCGACATCGGACGGATCGGCCTGAAAGCGCGATTCCAGTCGGGTCAGGCCGTGGCTCATCGGATAGGGGCCGAAGTTCGCAGGTGAGAGGATGATCTCAGCGGGCGCGCGGTTATCGCCCTGCTTCTCGCCGATCAGCATGTAGGAGCGGTCGGCCGCGAACACGAGTTCGGCCAGCGTGCCGACAAAGCAGGAGCCAGGCTCGACCAATGTGACCAGCGTGCGTGAGGTGACGTCGATACGCTTGAGCACGCGCTTCCAGTAGTGGCTGATCTCGTTGACCAGCCAGTTGGCCTTGTTGGCCTCCAGGAATGCGTCATAGGCCAAGACCCGCGCGCGTTCGCCGTGGGACTTGAACACCAGCATCGCGATTTCAAGTTCGTTGATACGCAAATGCAGAATGGCGTCGTCCAGTTCACGCGCCACCTGCAGCGGCCAGAAATCCGCGCCCTGCGCCGTGAGCCCAGCAACATCGGCGGGCGGATCGTTGTCCGGCGCCTTGATCGAGATGGTGGCGATGCGCCCGGCGCGATTGAGATCGACGCTGACGAAACCATAGCGAATGCCGTCCTCGGTGAAGCTACGCTGCAGCGGCTTGAGCGTAACGCCCTGCCCTTCACCCGCGCGCTTCGACTGGCCGGCGAATTCCTTGGCGCGGTCCGCGACCTTGGCTTCGAGCTTCGAGTTGGACACGATCTCGTCCACCAGCCGCCATTGCACGGCGCGCTTGCCCTTGATGCCTTCCTCGATGGTGCAGAAGAAATCGGCGTGATCGCGGCGCACCTTGCGCTTGTCGACCACGCGCGTCAGCCCGCCGGTGCCGGGCAGCACCGCCAGCAGCGGCACTTCGGGGAGTGCGACAGCAGCAGCGCCGTCGTCCGCCATGATGATGTGATCGGCGGCAAGTGCCAGTTCGTAACCGCCGCCGGCCGCGGTGCCGTTGACGACGCAGATGAAGCGCTGGCCGGAATTCTCCGACGAGTCCTCGATGCCGTTGCGGGTCTCGTTGGTGAATTTGCAGAAATTCACTTTGTGCGCGTGGGTCGAGCCCGCGAGCATGCGGATATTGGCGCCGGCGCAGAACACGCGGTTCTTCCCCGAGCGCAGCAGCACCACCTTCACGTTTGGATGCTCGAAGCGCAGCCGCTGCACGGCGTCCGCCAGTTCGATATCGACGCCGAGGTCATAGGAGTTCAGCTTGAGCAGATAGCCTTCGAACAGGCCGCCGTTCTCGTCGACATCCATGGTCAGCGTGGCGACATCGCCCGTCACATCGAGCTTCCAGTGCCGATACTTCGACGGCTCGGTCTGGAAGTCGATGAAGGTCGCGCTGTTGGCGAGTTTTCTGTCCGCTTGGGCCATAGGCCACCCTCGATCCGGCTGAAATCTGAATTATAATGCACAATAGTGCAGCTTTTAGAGCTTGTCCAGCTTTATAATGCAGTCGTCCTGCACTTTTTTGCATATCCCCGTTCTCGTCATTGCCGGGCTTGTCCCGGCCATCCACGTCTTTGGCCACAGCAAGAAGACGTGGATACCCGGCATAAAGCCGGGCATGACGAACGAGAGATCGGACGTCAGGCGGCGCGCTCCAGAGCACCCTCGCCGTGCAGGGACAACAGGCGATTGGCGAAATCCGCCGCCGCCTTCAGCGTCACATCGGGCGCCTCGCGGTGCGGGGAATGGCCCGCGCCGGGAATGATCGTCGTGTCCACCGGGCAGTAGCATTCGGCCTGCGCGATCTCGATCTGCCGCAGCGTGCCGTACTGGTCGTCTGCGCCCTGGATGATCTCGACCGGCACGCGGACATAAGCGAGCGACTCCGAAATATCCCAGTCGCGGAATTGCGGATCGAGCCAGGCATCGTTCCAGCCGCGAAAGGCGTTGTCGACATCCTTGTGCCAGCGCGCGAGCTTCGCGCGCAGATCGGTGGCCGCATAGGTGTCCTTGATCTTCGCGATCGACTGAATCGAAATATCCTCGACCACGAAATGCGGTGCGATCAGCATCAGACCGCGCACGCGATGATCCTGAATCCCGCCGGCATAGATCGTCGCGATCGACGCGCCGTCGGAATGGCCGAGCAGTAGTCCGCGACGGAAGCCGATAGCGTCGAGCAGTTTCGGCAGCACCTCCAGCGCCTCGACATGCATGTAGTCGGGACGGCGCGGCAGCGCGACCGGCGACGAATTGCCGTAACCCGCGCGCGAATAGACGAACACACCGGCTCCCGTCGCGGCCTGCAGCTTCTCGGGGAAATCACCCCACAGCCCGACCGAGCCGAGGCCTTCATGCAGCATCACGATGGTCGGCGCCTTGTCGGGCGTCGGCCCAATCATGCGATACTCGAGTTCGCTGGAGCCGATGGAAAGCGTGCCGGAAGATTGCAGCGTCATCGTCGTCATCCTTCTTCTTATTGACCGCGCAGCTTGAAACGTTGGATTTTTCCGGTCGCGGTTTTCGGCAGGCTCTCCACCACCTCGATCCAGCGTGGATATTTCCATGGGCCGATCTTCTGCTTGACGTGCTCTTTCAGTGCGCCGTTGAGATCGCTCACCGAGGCGCCCTGCTTCAGCACGACAAATGCTTTTGGTTTCAGCAGGCCTTCGGCATCCTCGGCAGGCACCACGGCGGCTTCCGCCACCGAGGGATGCGTGATCAGCGCGCTTTCCACTTCGAAGGGCGAAACCCAGATCCCCGACACCTTGAACATGTCGTCGGAGCGGCCGCAGTAAGTGTAACGACCCTCCGCGTCGCGGGTGTATTTGTCGCCGGTGCGGGTCCAGCCACCCTCAAACGTTTGCCGGCTCTTGCTGCGCTGGTTCCAGTAGCCTTCGCCGGCCGACGGCGCGTTGACGATCAACTCGCCGACCTCGCCATCCGCCACGTCCGCGCCCGCATCGTTCACAAGACGTACGGCATAGCCCGGCACAGGCTTGCCGGATGTGCCGTACTTGATGTCGCCCGGTGCATTGGACAGGAAGATGTGCAGCAGTTCGGTCGAGCCGACGCCGTCGAGAATGTCGACGCCGAAACGCTGCTGCCAGCTTTGTCCCACGAGTTCCGGCAGCGCTTCGCCCGCCGAGGTGCAAACGCGCAGGCGCTTGGTGCGCGGTTCATTCTTGAAGGTGTCGTCATTGAGCATCGCCGCGAACAGCGTCGGCACGCCGAAGAAGATGCTGGGATCGTGCTTGCGGATCAGTTCGAACATCACCTGCGGCGTTGGGCGCTCGGGATTGAGGATCGTCGTTGCGCCGACCGACATCGGGAACGTCAGCGCGTTGCCGAGGCCATAGGCGAAGAACAGTTTCGCTGCCGAGAGACCGACATCGTCCTCGCGGATGCCGAGCACCTGCTTGGCATAGGTTTCGGCGGTGGCTTCGAGATTGGAATGCAGGTGACGCACGCCCTTCGGCATGCCGGTTGAGCCCGATGAATAGAGCCAGAACGCGGGCTCATCCGGATGGGTCGCGGCGGTCTCGAACTGATCGCTTTCTTGCGCGAGTTCGTCCCTGAGCAGCGAGTACCCGTTCGCATTGGCGCCGGACACCACGACATGCTGCAAGTCCGGCATGCGGCCCAGCACATCCTTCACCACCGGCAGCAGCGCTTCCGAAATGAAAAGAACCCGCGCCCGGCAATCCGCCAGCACATAGGCGTATTGTTCTGAGGTCAGCAGCGTGTTCAGCGGCACCGGCACGATGCCGGCGCGGATGCTGCCCAGAAACACGATCGGGAAATCGATGGTGTCGAGCATCATCATCGCGATGCGCTCTTCCCGCCGCACGCCGAGACGCTGCAGCAGGTTGGCGAGGCGGCGCGTCTGCGTCTCTAACTCGCCATAGGTGATCTCGGAGACCGGATCCTTGAACACGACCTTTTTGCCGCGTCCGGCCGCCACATTGCGGTCGAGCAAATAGGTCACGGCATTGTATCCGCCGGATAAATCGCTCATGACTTCGATTCTGGGCCGGTGCCCAGTCCACCCTCAACCCGCACGACGCTCTCCCGCTGATCTATTTCTTAGAATTATAATTCATATAAAGTCACCCCCTGAGCTTGCTGTCAACCTTTTCCGGCATTATGTTTCAGGTCCATCACGAGTCGAAACGGCATGACCCCGCAGGCAGAACCGGAAACCCAATTCCTTGAGCAGCTTGGGCAGCGCGTCCGCACCATGCGCGCGCTGCGCGGCATGTCGCGGAAAGTGCTGGCGAAGGTGTCGGGAATTTCCGAGCGCTACATCGCGCAGCTCGAAAGCGGCAAGGGCAACGTCTCCATCGTGCTGCTGCGGCGGGTCTCGGCGGCGATGGGCGCGCATGTCGAGGACCTGATCCCGACCACGGACACATCGCCGGACTGGCTGGTGATCCGCGACTTGATGCGCAACGCGACGCCGCCGCAGATCGCACAGGCCAAGGACATTCTCTCCGGCAATGGCGCTTCGCGCCACGGCAACACCTTCGCGGGTATCGCCTTGATCGGGCTGCGCGGCGCGGGCAAATCGACGCTCGGCAAGATGCTGGCGAAAAAGATCGGCTGGACCTTCGTCGAGCTGAACAAGGAAATCGAGCAGCAGAACGGCCTGTCGGTCGCCGAGATAATCGCGCTCTACGGCCAGGAAGGTTTCCGCCGCATGGAGCAGGCGGCGCTGGCGCAATTGCTCGCACGCAAGGAACCGATCGTGCTGGCGACCGGCGGCGGCATCGTCTCCGAGCCGGTGACGTTCGATCTGGTGCTGTCGTCGTTCTATACGATCTGGCTGAAGGCCACGCCCGAAGAACACATGGGACGCGTGCGCAAGCAGGGCGACCTGCGGCCGATGGCCGACGACCGCTCCGCCATGCAGGAACTGCGCACCATCCTCGTGAGTCGCGAGCCGCTCTATGCGCGCGCGGCGGCGCAGGTCGACACCGCGGGTCTCGATATCGATGAAGCCGCGCGACGGCTGGCCGATACCGTCGCGCCGGTGCTGGCGAAACAGTCGCTGACGTTCGCGCCCCGCGCCGTCGCCGCGCAATGAGCGCGGCTCTCGACGCTCGAGAAGCACCACCGAAGACTGCGGCCATCGGCTCTGCACAGACGCTCGCGGAGCTGCTCGCCGCACGCGGGCTCGACGCGGCGAACATCGTCGCCATCCGCAACACCCTGCATACCGAGGATGTTTCAAGCGACTTCCGCACCCTCGCCGACGTCATCGCCGCCAACGCGCTGCCGATGCTCGACCGCATGCAGGATGGGCCGCGTATCGCACACGAGGCTCCGGTGCTGTCGTTCGCCGCGCTCGACAATGGCCACGCAAGACTGACGGGCTTTCGCCGCTTCCTGATGCGGCGCGAAGGCATCGTCCCGACGGACATCGTCTATGACTACGACGCCGCGCATTTGCTGCACGCGTTCATCGCCCGCGCCGCAACGCCGGTATTCTATGATGCGTTCGATGAGGACGGTCTGGACGATTTGATCGGACAGCTTGTGGTGCAGTGGCCGCAGCCGCTGGAGCAGCATATCGTTGATGCGAATGATCCGAGGTTGATCGTTGCCGCAGGTGAGCCGAAGCTGAATCACGCCACGCGGTAGCGCTCCATGATCTCCTTGTCCGGCTCGTAGCCCAGCCCTGGCCCGTCAGGCACCGCGATGGTGCCCGTCGCATCGACGTCGATATGGCCTCGCCAAAGGCAGGCGGCGCGGTTCATGTAGAAGACTTCGACGAACGTGCCGTCATCGCGCAGCGACATGAGTTGCAGGGTCGCCAGAAAGCCCGGCCCAAAATAGGGAGAATGCGGCGCGAGCTTGACGCCGAGTTCATCGGCCAGCGCGACGACCTTCAGGTATTCCGTGATGCCGCCGACCTTGATGACCGAGGGCTGCGCAAAGCTGACCGCGCCCGCCGCCAGCATCTGGCGGAACTGATAAAAGGTGCACGCATTCTCGCCCGCGGCGAGATCGAGCCCACCTTTCTTGCGGACCTCAGCCAAGGTTGTGAAATCCTCCGGCGGCCAGACCGGCTCCTCGAGAAACAGAGGCGCAGCCGCCTGGCATTCATGAGCGAACGCAATTGCGGTAACGCCATCCATCGGGCAATTCATGTCGACCATCAGCGGAATGTTCGCGCCGATCGCCTGCCGCGCCGCAAAGACCGGCGGCACCGTGGTCTCATGGAGCTTGATTGCCGGGTAGCCGCGCCGCAGCGCCGCTTCGCACTCTTGTGCAACGAGATCGGGCTTGCCGATCTTGAGCAGGCTCGCATAGGCGGGAATACGGCCCCTCTTGCGCGCACCGATCAGGCGATGCAGCGGCTCGCCCTGCACGCGCGCGGCAAGATCCCATAATGCGATGTCGAGGCCGGAAATCGCGAACATCGTGATGCCGTACCGGCCGAACAGGTGCAGGTTGCGCTGGATGCGCTCCATGAAAAGGGGAATGCCCACCGCATCAGGGACTTCAAGGCCCCTGGCTTGCGGCGCGATCATCTCGTCGATAGCGGTCGCCGTCGAGCGGGGGCAAACGTAACCCCAGGCATCGCCCCAGCCGGTCAGCCCCGCATCGGTTGAGACTTCGACCAGAACGATATCGACCGCAGCAATGGCCGAGGCGCCTTGCTTGAAACTCGCCACGCCGGCGTCATAAGGGATACGGATGTGGTGTGCGCGAACGTCGGTGATCAACATGTGCGTCAGCCCCCGCTTGCAGCAACGATAGCAGGACAATGCCGACAAGCCAGTCCGATTGCGGCCCGTCGGCCACCTATATGTCGGACCGGCTAAACCCCCAGATGCTGCTCCAGCAGATCCTGCTTCTGCGCCAGATCAGCCGGCGTGCCATCGAACACCACCGTGCCCTTCGACAACATCACCATGCGGTCGGCGATCCGAGAAAGAGACCTGAAATCCTTGTCGACCACGATGGTCGCAACGCCTTCGCTGCGAATGATGCCGAGGGTGCGCCAGATGTCCTTTGCAACGAGAGGCGCGAGGCCTTCGGTCGCTTCGTCGATCAGGATCAGATCGGGGTTGGTCATCAGCGCCCGGCCGATGGTCAACATCTGTTGTTCGCCGCCGGAGAGTTGCTGCCCACCGTTGGCGCGGCGCGCATGAAGGCGTGGAAACAACTCGTAGATCTTCTCCAGCGTCCACGCGCGGCGTCCGTCGATGCCGGGCCGCGCCGCCATCACCAGATTTTCCACCACCGACAGCGAGCCGAACACACCGCGGCCTTCCGGCACTAGCGCCACGCCCGCGCGCGCGATCGCTTCGGGGGCCGCGCGCATGATGTCGCGGCCGTTGAAATTGATCTGGCCGCGCCGATCGGCGACAAGCCCCATCAGCGATCGCAACAGCGTGGTCTTGCCCATGCCGTTGCGGCCAAGCAGCGCCACCTGTTCGCCGCGTGCAACCGAGAGCGCGACGCCGTGCAGCACCTGGCCCGCGCCGTAGAACGCTTCGAGCTTTTGCACTTCAAGGAGCGCGCTCATGCCGCGTCCTCCTCAACGCCGAGATAGGCGAGCCGCACCGCCGGATCGATACGGACATCCTGCGGCAAACCGCTGGCGATGACATGGCCGTCCGCCATCACCGTGAGACGATCCGCCAGCTCGAACACCGCGTCCATGTCGTGCTCGACCACCAGCACCGCGCGGCCTTGCTTCAGCGATGCAATCAGGTCGACCACCTTGCGTGCCTCGGATTGGCCCATGCCCGCGAGCGGCTCGTCGAGCAGGATGATGCGCGGCTGGGTCGCCAGCACCATGGCGATTTCAAGCTGGCGCTGTTCACCGTGAGACAGATGCGTCGCAATCATCTGCGCGCGCGCCAGAAGTCCCGCCTGCTCCAGCGCCTCGCTTGTGCGTCGATTGACGTCGGCATCGGACGTCACATTACCGAACATTTTCAGCGGCGACGCGGCATGGGCCTGCGCCGCCAGCCGCACGTTCTCCTGTGCGCTGAACTGCGGGAAGATGGTGGTCTTCTGATACGAACGGCCGAGCCCGGCGCGTGCACGGCGATCCGGAGCAAGGCGGGTGATGTCATCAAATCCGGAAGAGTTTTGGCCACCAAGCATGATTTCGCCGGCGCTCGGCGAAAGGTCGCCGGATAAAAGATTGATCAGCGTCGATTTGCCGGCGCCGTTCGGCCCGATCACAGCGTGGATTTCGCCGGTGTGTACGTCGAGCGAAACATCGGAAACGGCGGTGAGACCGCCGAAATGTTTTCTCAAGCCCACGGCGCGCAAGGCGACCTGTGCGTTGTCAGCCATGACGCCCTCCCGCCACATCGTCATTGCGAGCGGAGCGAAGCAATCCAGAAGCGTCCGACAAAGAACTGGATTGCTTCGTCGCTGCGCTCCTCGCAATGACGGGAGACGTTTCCTGCGCCGGGAGCACCATCGACAGCAATTGCCGTACGCCATTGGGCAGCATCAGCACGATCAGGATCACGATCAGGCCTTCGGCGAGCTTCCAGTGTTCGGTTGTGGCCTTCAGCACTTCCTCCAGTCCGATCAGCACCAGCGCGCCGACCAGCGGCCCGGCCACCGAACGCTGACCGCCGATCAGCACCATCACCAGCACGGTCGCCGACAGATGCCAGCCGAGCATCTGCGGCGCGACGAAGCCGAACTGGGCGGCGGCGAAATATCCGGCGATGCCCGCAATCGCGCCGGAGATCACGAACGCCGTCAGCCGCACGCGAAACACCGGGAAGCCGAGCGCACGGGCGCGGCGTTCGTTGTCGCGGGCGGCCGCCAGCGCATGACCGAACGGCGAGCGCACGATCATGGTCAGCAGCGCGATCACCGCCACCAGCACGGCCAGCACCACGAAATAGTAAACCAGCGGCTTTTCGAGATCGAGCAGCGTGATGTTGCCCAGCATCATCGACGGCTTGTTGTAGATGAAGGCACCGTCCGAGCCGCCGGCGAACTTGCTGTCATGAAAGAAGAAGAACAGCATCTCGCCAAACGCCAGCGTCACCATGATGAAATAGATACCGCGGGTGCGCAGCGCCAGTGAGCCAATCACCGCGGCGACGGCGGCGGATACGGCCACCGCAAGCGGCAGCGTCCACCACAGCGCCGCCGGATCGTATTTCGGCGACGCCAGCGCCAGCACATAGCCCGCGATGCCGAAGAACGCCGCATGGCACAGGCTCACCAGCCCGCCATAGCCGACCACGAGATTGAGCGACATCGCGAGGATGCCCATGATCAGCGCCTTGCTGATGAACTGCACGTAGTAAGTCGGCGCGACGAATGGCAATGCGATTGCCAGCGCTAACAGCACGGATGGAACAATCCAGGTCGCGTGAGAGCCTCTTGTTGTCATGGCCGGGCACGTCCCGGCCATCCACGTCTTCCGTCTCGCGCAACAGGGAAGGCGTGGATGCCCGCGACAAGCGCGGGCATGACGAATTGAGAGATTCGGCTCATGCTACACCTCCCGCCGGCCGAGAATGCCGTTCGGACGCCACAACAACACCGCCGCCATCAGCACGTAAATCAGCACGCTCGACACACTCGGAAAAAACACCTTGCCGAAGGTGTCGGTGAGGCCGATCAGCAGCGCGCCGATCGCGGCGCCGCCGATCGAGCCGATGCCGCCGAGCACGACCACGACGAAGGAGAGAATAAGCATGCTGTCGCCCATACCGGGATAAACGGTCGAGATGGGCGCGACCACGATGCCGCCGAGCGCCGCCAGCGCAATGCCGACCGCGAACACGTAACGGTTCACCGTGTCGAAGTTGATGCCGAGCGTGCGGGTCATCTCGCGGTTCTCCGCACCCGCGCGCACGATCATCCCTATTTTCGTACGCGTGATAACGAGGAAGATGATCGCCGCCGCCACGAGACAGAACGCACAGATCGCGAGCCGGTACACGGGGTAGGACAGATTGTCGGTGAGCTGGATCGCGCCGCGCAGCCCTTCCGGCGGCAGCACCGAATGCACGTCCTTGCCGAACAGCAGTTGCCGGACTTCATCAATGACAAGGATCAGGCCGAACGAGAGCAGCACCTGCGCTAGATGATCGCGGCCATAGAGCCTGCGGATGAAAACATTTTCCAGCAGCAGTCCGACAACGAAGGAGATGACAACACCTCCGACGACGGCGATCCAGAAGCTGCCGGTATAGGCCGCGATCCAGTAGGCGAGATAGGCGCCCAGCATGTAGAACGCGCCGTGCGCCAGATTGATGACACCGAGAATGCCGAACACCAGCGTCAGTCCGCTGGCGACGAGAAACAGGACCGTCCCGTACTGAATGGCATTCAGAAGCTGAACGCCGAGGGTTACGAAATCCATCAACGTACCCGGCAGGAGAAACAGTGAGCACCACACACGCGACGTCGTCCCCGCGAAGGCGGGGACCCATATTCCCTGCGTTGCGGGTTTCTCACGGCTGGATTGGCGAGCGTTCCGTACAAAGCAACAACCATCGATGGTTATGGGGCCCCGCCTTCGCGGGGACGACGTGAGAGGATAGGTTCTTGGCGAACTCTTTTAGAGATGGATGGCCGGGTCAAGCCCGGCCATGACACATCGTGCGCGGATCGGCGTGCTGCGATCCGCGTCGGAAGCTGTCTTACGTCATCTTGCAGCCGCGCGCCGGATCGTTGACGCTGGCCTGCGCAATCGACACCATTTCGTTGCGGCCGTTGCGCACCTCGCGCAGATAGATGTTCTGGATCGGATTGTGCGCCTTGTTGAAACTCAGCGGCCCGCGCGGGGAGTCGATCTTCGCTGCTCCCATTGCCGCGATCATCTTGTCCTGCGCCTTGGCATCGCCGCCGACCGCCGTAAGACCGATGTCGAACAGCGCAGCCGCGTCGTAACCCTGCACGGCATAGATATCACCGTCGAGACCCGTTTTTGCCTTGAACGCCTTCAGGAAGGCGACGTTGGCCGGGTGATCGAGATTGTCCGCATAGTGCAGCGTGGTCTTGATGCCGTTGGCCGCCTCGCCCTGCGCCGCAAGGGTGCCGTCGGTGAGGAAACCCGCGCCGTACAGCGGAATGGTCTTGTTGAGACCCGCCGCCGCGTAATCCTTGACGAACTTCACGGCACCGCCGCCGGCAAAGAACGAAAACACCGCATCAGGCTTCAATGTGGCGATGCGGGTGATGAGCGCCTGGAATTCCACTTCGGGGAACGGCAGCGTCAGGTCCTCGACGATCTTGCCGCCGGACTTGGTGAAGTTTTCCGAGAACGCGCTGATCATTTCCGCGCCGGCGGTGTAGCGCCAGGTGATGGTGACCACGTTCTTGACGCCGGCATCGACCAGCACCTTGCCGGCGGGATAGGTCGTCTGCCAGTTCGAGAACGAGGTGCGGAACACGTTCGGCGCGCACAGCGCGCCGGTGGCGTCGTTGGCGCCGGCGTTCGGAATGATAAGCATCGTCTTGGTGTCGCGTGCCACCTTCACCATCGCCATGGCGACGCCGGAATGCACCGTGCCGACCACGACATCGACCTTCTCGCGCCCGACCAGGCGGTTCATGTTGTCGGTCGCGGCTTCCGGCTTGGATTCATCGTCCACCTTGACGAACGTCACCTCGCGGCCGCCAAGCTTGAGGCCTTTCTGCTGATAGTAAAGCTCGAAGCCGTTATCGATGAACTGGCCGAGCTTCGCGAACGTGCCGGTATACGGCAGCATCAGACCCACCTTGAGCGGCGCATTCTGCGCGATCGCGGGGCTGAACAGGCGCGGCGTCACGGCAAGTGTCGCGGCGCCGGCCGCGCCGGACAGCAGCGTCCGGCGGCTCACCTTCAAAATCTTGGACATAGACGTCTCCCTCTCGCTTTTATGTTTGAATCCGATTGCAGCACGCATGGCCCGCTGTTTTCAAGATCGACCTTGTGCTCATCAGGCTGGACATCCGATCCAGTCGCCGCATCCGTCGTCGTCGAGCCTTGCGAGGTCTGGGGCGCGCCGCGACAGCACCGCGCGCTGGTTGATGTAACCCTTGTCGGTGATCTCGCCGCCGTCCACCGACGGCAGGTCCGCCAGCAGCAAGGCACGGGTAGCGAAGCTTGAGGAGCCGCCGCCCTTCGCCTTCAGCCGCGCGAGCCCCTGCTCCACCGCCTCGCGCACACTTGGAGCGCGCAGTACGTCGGCAACGCCGACATCGGGCAGTTTGGCCAGCGCGCGACAGGCCGGGATACTCGGAAAAACCAGAAAGCGGACGTCGTCCTTGTCATGGCCGGTGACCACGATGTCCTGCGCCAATGGCGCAAGCGCGGCGATGCCCGCGATGCGCAGCGTGCCGACGCTGACCCAGGTGCCGGACGTCAGCTTGAAATCCTCGGCAACGCGGCCATCGAAAAACAGGCCCAGTTCGGGGCGCGCGGCATCCGCGAAGACCATCGCGTCGCCCATCAGATAGAAGCCATCGCTGTCGAACGCCTTCGCGGTCTGCTCCGGTGCTTTCCAGTATCCCGGCGTCACGTTCGGGCCGCGCACCCGCGCCTCGAGCTTGTCGCCTGTCGGCACCAGCTTGATTTCCGTACCGGGGATCGGCACGCCGATATTGCCCGAGCGCGGCGCCTGAAAGTGGCAGTCCGTCGCGAGCGGCGCGGTTTCGGTCGAACCCCATGACGACACCATCGGCACGGCGTGGCCGACGGTCGCAATCGACAAGGATTCCAGCGCTTCCCAGAGATTCTGCGGCAGCGCGGCGCCCGCATAGAACAAGAGCTTCACCTGCGAAAAGAAGCGCCGGCGCAGTTCGTCGTCTTCGCGCAATGCTGCGATCAGCATGTCGTAGCCACGCGGCACGTTGAAATACACCGTCGGAATCACATCACGCAGATTGGCAAGCGACAGCGCGAACAGACCGGGCGCGGGCTTGCCGCTGTCGATGTAAAGCGTGCCGCCGTTGCGCAGCACGCAGTTGAAGTTGTGATTGGCGCCGAACGTGTGGCTCCACGGCAGCCAGTCGAGCGTGGTGAGATTGGGCTCGCCGAGAAACGGCCAGGTCTGGATTTTCGCGGCCTGGTTGGAGGTCAGCATGCGCTGGGTGTTGATGACGGCCTTCGGCGTGCCGGTCGAACCCGACGTGAACAGAAACTTCGCGATCGTGTCATGACCGACGCCAGAAAACGCGCGCGCGACATCCGGGGTCTCTGCGGCAGCCGTCAGCGACGAAAATGAAATCGCATTGTCGAACCCATCCGGATCTCCGGCGACAACGATGGCCGTGTGCAGCGGCGCGATGGCGTTCAACGCGGGAGCGAACATCTTCGCGCTGGAGACATAGATCGCGCCGGGATCGAGCAGCGCGATCATGCTTTTCAGTTTGTCGAAATCCTTCGAGACCAGCGAATAGGCCGGCGACACCGGCGCCGCCGGCACGCCGACATGCATCGCCGCCAGCATGAACACGGCATGATCGACCGAATTGTCGGAAAGAATCACCAGCGGGCGTTCCGCGCTCATATCCTGCGCCAGAATCCAGGCGCCCACCGCGCGCACGAGCCGCAACGCTTCGCGATAAGTCAGCTTGGTCCACGGCGCGTCAGCGCTGCTGCGCTCCGCGAGGAAAACCGTATCGGGCGTGTCGCGTGCCCATTGCTTGAGCCAGTCGCCGACACAGCGCGCGAACGGCTGCAACGGTGTCGCCGATTTCAGCCAGATGCTTCCGTCAGGTTTGCGCTCGGCGACAATGTCCGGTGCGGCGAACAACGCCTGCGCGCTGGCCTGACGATGAGCGGTGGCCGCCGTCATGGCCGCGCACCGACCAGCATTTCTTCCGCCGCAGGTTCTGCGAACGCAGGCATCGGCTTCCCTCCCCTCGGAGACTGCACGTTTAGAATAATAATGCAGTTATCCCTGCCGCTCTTCGGCGACTAATGCAATATAATGCAGATTGTTTAGAACGTGTCAATTGCCGCGGGACTCTGCGGCTGCGGCAGCATGCCGCCTACTGTTTCATCATCCGGGTCAGCCCGCGCGGCGCTTCCGGAAACGCTGGGAGCCGCCTCAACCCGACTAACGTGCTGTTTTTCCTCGGAAATTGCACGAGCCGAGCGTGGCATCACCTCTTCCATATAATGACACACCGCTTGCTCCGTGAAGCCAACGAAACAACTGACGTCGATGCCGCCAACCAGAAATTACCTGCTGCAAGCCGGCTGCGCGCGATCCCTCATTAGAATGACGGGAAGCGGAATAACGGGAAGTGATATGTGACAGAGTTGCCGAGATCGCCGCCGCGCATAGCGCGCGGGAGAGACTTCCGTTCGTCATTGCGAGGAGCACTTGCGACGAAGCAATCCAGTCCCTTGTCTGATCAAGACTGGATTGCTTCGCTTCGCTCGCAATGACGAATGAATAGCGCAGAGCCGCAAATTATAGCTCGGCCCATTGCCGAAGCATGTTGTGATAGAAGCCCGTCAGCGTGACCACCGAGGGATGATCGGGCACATCCTGGTTCAACCGGATGATCGCCATGTCGAGATCGAACAGCATGGCGCGATGGCTGACGTCGCGGATCATGCTTTGGGTCCAGAAGAACGACGCGATGCGCGAGCCGCGCGTGATCGGCGTCACATGGTGGACGCTGGTCGCGGGATAGATGACGGCATCGCCGGCGGGCAGCTTGACACTGTGACTGCCATAGGTGTCTTCGACAACCAGTTCGCCGCCGTCGTAATCCTCGGGCGACGAGATGAACAGCGTGGTCGATACGTCGGTGCGAATCCGTACCGGCAGTTGCGAATGGGTGCGGATGGCGTTGTCGATATGCGATCCGAACGTCATGCCGGCATCGTAGCGATTGAACAGCGGCGGAAAGATCTGCATCGGCAACACAGCCGACATGAACAGCGGATTGCGCGACAGCGCCCCGCGCACCATGTCGCCCAGCTCGCGCGCCTCGGCGGACTCCTCGGGCAATTGCAGATTGAACTTGACCTTGCCCGACTGATGACCGGCGGTGACGTTGCCGTCGACCCAGGCGGCCTTGGTCATGACGTCCTTGCAGCGCGCGACCTGATCGGGCGTCAGCACATTGGGAATGTGCAGCATCATGGCGTCGGCTCCTTCATTGACACGACTCTGGCTGGGCATGATCTTATCCGAAAAACCGGTGCCCACTTTTCGGGATCATGCCCTAGCGCCGAAACGCCGCCGCTCCAAGCCCCATTCACGAGGGCGCACTCACAAACAAACGACCGCCCCAAAACCGGGCGGCCGCATTGCAGACGTTGATCACGCCGTTACTTGACATACTTCGCCGGCACCACCGCCGGCTCCGGCTCGAACCGGATGCGATAGGTCAGCGACGCATAACGGCCCGATGCAGGCACCGCATGGCCGGAATAGTACTGGGCATAGTACATCGCGTCGCCGATATTGTAGACGTTGAGTTGCAGCGTCGAATTGCGCGTGACCTTGTAGGCCGCCATCGCATCGAACTTCCAGAACGACGGCACGTAGGTCGTGTTGGTGGTATTCGCGAAAGCATCGTCCTGATACTGCACGCCGCCGCCGATCGTGAAATCCGGCGTGATGGCGTAGGACGTCCAGAGGTTGAAGTTGTTGTGCGGGGTGCTCGGCAACGCACGGCCAAGTTCAGCGCGGTTGCTGGTCTTGACGATTTCAGACTGCAGATAGCTGTAACCCGCGAAAATCTGCCACTTGTCGGTCAGCGCACCCGCGATTCCCAGTTCAATGCCGTCAACCCGTGCGAGGCCGTCAAGTACCAGCACTGGCGTGACATTCGGATCGGGATTCTGCGGAATACGCAGATTGGTCTTTTCGATCCGGAAGATCGCGCCGGTGACACTCAGCTTGTTGTTGAGAAAATCAGCCTTGGCGCCAACTTCGATGGTGGTGTTCTTTTCAGGGTCAAGGAGCGCACTTGCGGTGTTGCCCGGTGCGCTACTGAGCACACCCAACTCCGCCGACGGATTGAATGATGTTCCGTAGGCCGCGTAGATGCTCGAGTTCTTGGTCGGATGGAACACACCACCGACACGCCAGCTCGTCATATCGTCGGTGCGGCCCAGATTACGATTTGCAGCGGTCGCGTTACCGGGGTCTCCGAACTCGGCCTTGTAGTGGTCGTGCCGGATCGAACCGAGCACCTCGAAATACTCGTTGATCTTGATCTGATCGAACGCATACGCGGCGACCGTGGTGGCTTCGGTCGAGAGCGATGTATTCCACCCGCCAAAAAATCCGCCGAATGACGTATCGACAGGATAGTAGGCGCTCGTCCGGCATTGAGCGGGATCACACAGGTTCGAGGCGCTTCCGGAGGGCACGACGCCCCGCGCACGTTGCTGATAGCGTGTTTCGCGAGTCGCCTCCAACCCTGCCGAGAACGTGTGCAGCAGCGAGCCGGTATAGAACTTGCCGCCGATGTCGGTCTGGTTCGTCAGCAGCGTGTTGTTGGTCTCGATCTGGAAATGCTGCCGTCCGATCGTCATCTGATCGACAGGATAACCCGGCGTTACCGCCGTTACGTTGTCTGCCTGAAGCAGGCTGCGCGGCGCGGTGTTGATCGCAAAGCGATTGTTGCTCACGTAACGCGTGGCGTTGCTGATCTTGAGATCGGGCGCAAGGTCGCGCTCGAACTTAACTGTGCCGATGTGGGTATCGGTCCGCACCACATCGGCGAGCGGGCCGTTCTTGACGCCGTACCAGTTGCTGCGCGGCACCGGGATCGGCGTGGTCGCCTGACCGTTGCCATAGTATCCCTGATTCGTCAGCGCGCCGGTCATGGGGCTGCGCACCGGAGCCGGAAGATACGGCACACCATAATCGGGAACGCTCTCTTCGCCCTGATAGATGTAGCTGATGATCGCGCGCGTTTCGGGATTCAGGTCGATCTTGATCGACGGCGCGACACCCCAGCGCTTGACGCCGACATTGTCGCGGCCCGGGGTCGGCATGTCCTGATACATCGCGGCGATACGTCCGGAGACGTTGTCCTTCTTGCCGCTGGCGTCGAGCTCGGTGCGGTAACCGCCCGCGGTGGTGCCGGTGACGAAGCCTTCGATATAGGGAATGCCGGTCGGCAGCTTGGTGACAAGGTTGATCGCGCCGCCGGTCGAACCACGCCCGAACGCGAATGCCGACGGACCCTTATAGACTTCAACGCGATCAACGTTGAACAGGTCACGCGTGTACCAGCCCGGATCGCGGATACCGTCGCGGAAGATATCGCCGCGCGCGGCGAAACCGCGGATGATCGGAGTATCGCCCTGATTTCCGCCCTCGCCCGCAGCGAAGGTGATGCCCGGCACGGTGCGCAACGCATCTTCCATGCTGGTGAGACGCTGTTCCTGCAGCACTTGCTGGGTGACGACGTTGACTGTCTGCGGCGTGTTGAGCAGTGGAGTCGGAACGCGCGAGACCTGCGGAGCAGTGGCCTGATAACCGCCGGCGCCGTTACCAGCATTTTCCTGCACGTCGATGGTCGGAAGCGCTTCCTGCGCCATCGCGTTTGTCGCCAGCATCACCGATGCGAGGCCAAGCATCGCGGTTCCGGGCTTTCGCACCGAGGCACGAATATAGGGAGACGATGAAGCTGGAGTCTGCGGCGCGGCGGCAGCAACGTCGGGCTTCTGATTCTTCTTTGACTTTATTTCTTTGTTGAATTTGTTCCGACGCATTGCTTGCCCCACCACTGAAGATGTCGCGCGTTCTTTCGAACGGCGATTTCAAGGCAGCCTTTAGGAAAGTCCGCGGAAGCAGAGCAAGGCTTTGAGATTAGAACTTCTGCAAACTTCAACGGCACGAAGCTTTGTCAATTGCAGCGATATGCCTGTTGTGAATAGAAGATGTGGATCAGCGCAACGCGCAAACGCGCGCTTAGAATTTCTCCAGATGGAACCTCAGAACGAATCCAGATGCCAGTATCAACTTCGACTCACCGGCGTGGAGCGCTGAAGCGGCTCTGGCGCAACATCCATCTCTGGCTCGGCATCGGCCTGTTCATTCTGCTGGTGCCTGTTGCGCTGTCCGGCGCGATTCTCGTCTATCACGACGACATCGGCGAATTCATGAGCACGCCACGCGGCGCGGTTGCGCCGTCGCAACCAACGGACATCGCACTCGCTGTCGATAATGCGCGCAAGGCCGCCGGCGACGGCTTCGTGCCGTTGTTCATCGGCTTTCCGGAAAATGATCGCGTGCCGCTGACGATTGCGCTGCGCGGACCCGCGGCGAAGGGCGAGCGTCCGGTGCGCCTCACCGCGACCATCGATCGTCACGACGCGCATGTGATCAGCATCGCCAACTTCCGCAACACGTTCTTCGGCTTCATGCACGTGTTCCATGAAAATCTCACCATTCCCAATTACGGGCGCAGCATCGTCGGATGGACCGGCGTCGCGATGCTGATTCTGTCGCTCACCGGTCTGTATCTGTGGTGGCCGCGGCACGGCCAATGGTCGCGCGCCTTCGTGTGGCGGCGCAGCCCCGCGACGTCATCGAACCTGCACTACATGACCGGCTTCTGGATCTGCTTTCCGCTGGTGCTGATCTCGCTGACCGGAATTTATCTCGCATGGCCGCAACAGGGACGCG
This sequence comes from Afipia massiliensis, assembly GCF_001006325.2. Lineage (NCBI taxonomy): Bacteria > Pseudomonadati > Pseudomonadota > Alphaproteobacteria > Hyphomicrobiales > Nitrobacteraceae > Afipia > Afipia massiliensis. Next base: position 1,278,816 of record NZ_LBIA02000001.1, read on the forward strand.
AACTCCTGTCGTCGGTTGCGCCCATGACGGCGCAGCCGCAGCGCGGCGGTGGTCCGGGAGGCCAGGTGATGGCGAACCCGACACGTTCGCCGTCCGAGATTTTCGCAACCGCATCCGCGCGGCCGAACGCGACCGTCGATGCAATCTTCTATCCGAACCAGACCGGCGCCTGGCGCGTGAGGCTTCGTGAAGAGGGCAAGACCGAACCGGTGACGATCATGATCAATGATCGCAGCGGCGGCATCAGCGTTGTTCAGCCGCTGTCGGGCGACCGGACCGCGTCATGGATTCGCTGGCTGCATGAAGGCAGTCATTCGGGTGAGGTCTGGCGTTTCGTCGCATTCCTGAGCGGCATTATGCCGGCGGTGCTCGGCGTGACCGGCATTCTGATCTGGCTGCGCCAACGCCGTCAGCGCGCGCTGATAAAGAACAACAGGCCGCACGCTGCAGCGAACACGGCGCCGCGTCCCGTCGGCGACGCCGCGCCCGCCGAATAACACCATCTGACACGTACTTATTTACCAGTCACCGGGGGCGCGGCATCGCGCCCTCCGGCAGCGCGCGATCGCCTGCTCGCATGCCCCGTCCACGGTTTTGAGAATCAATCGCAAGACTCTTATTGCGAATAGTTCGCATTTGCATTATTAACTTCCCGCGAGTTGTGGCGTTGGGGGCGAAATGCGTTTGAAATCATGGGTTTCCGTAGCAGGCATGACCTGCCTCTCGGTAACTGCAGCAGGTGTCTGCGACGGCCTGGCCCAAGAGCTGCTTCCCGAGATCGCGGTGTCCGCACCGGCTCCCACGGCGAATACCTCCGATGACGGCCTGCAGCGCGGGCCGGTCAACGTCATCGACGACACCTTTCAATCGACCACGGCACTTGCCGGCCGCGAAATCCAGCGCAGCAGCGCGGCGTCGCTCGCCGATGTGCTGTCCGGATTGCCCGGCGTCGCTGCGTCGAACTTCGCGCCGGGCGCGAGCCGTCCCAATATCCGCGGCCTCGACGACTATCGCGTGCGCGTGCAGGAAAACGGCATCGGCACGCAGGACGCATCCGACTTCAGCCAGGATCACGTCGTGCCGATCGATCCGCTCGCCGCCGACAAGGTCGAGGTGATCCGCGGACCGGCGACGCTGCGTTACGGATCGCAGGCGATCGGCGGCGTGGTGAGCGCCACAAACAATCGCATTCCCGAGAAGCTGGTGCAGGATGGATTCAGCGCGCGGTTCAAGGGCGGCCTGTCGTCAGTCGACAACGGTCTCGACGGCGCGGTGAGCCTCGACGCCAGCGGCAACAACGTCGCGATCCATGCCGATGCCTACGGCCGGCGCGCGGGCGACTACCGGATCCCCGGCGGCGTGCAGGCCAACACGCGGCTGCAGGGCGAAGGACAAGCCGTCGGCGGCTCATACATTTTCGACGGCGGCTACATCGGCACCGCGATCCAGCACATCACCAGTCTCTACCACATCCCCGGCGTGATCGATGCGCCGCAGAATTTGCGCATCGACATGGAACAGACGAAATGGACCAGCAAGGGCGAGTTGCGCGCGCCGGTCGAGGGCATCGATGCGGTGCGCTTCACTTTCGGCGCCAGCAACTACAAGCACGACGAACTCGGCCTCAACGGCAACGGCGTCGATGTGGTGAAGAACATCATCAAAAACCGCGAGGTGGAAGGCCGATTCGAACTGGACCATGCGGCGGTTGCGACAGGCATCGGCGCCTTGACCGGAACGTGGGGCGCACAATTCGGCCAGCGCGATCTCGGCACCGACGGCAGCCTCGGCGGCCTGCTGGCGCCAACCAAAACCAACACCGCCGCGGCCTTCGGCTTCGAACAGATTCAGTTTACCGACACACTGCGGCTGCAAGCCGCCGCCCGCATCGAGAACCACATCGTCAAGGGAATGGCGCCAACCTTCCCGGCGGATTTTCTGCCGCCGCCCAACACATTTTCGGAAGAGCCCGCGCGGCGGACGTTCACGCCGAAAAGCGCCAGCCTGGGTGTGCTGAAGAACCTGCCGTGGGACATGGTGGCGACACTCAACGCGCAATATGTGCAGCGCGCCCCTGCCGCACCTGAACTTTTCTCGCGCGGCTCCGACGGCGCGTCAGGAACCTTCGTGATCGGAAATCCGGACCTCAAGATCGAGACCGCGCAGACCGCCGAGATCGGCCTCAAGCGCGCCAAGGGACAGTTGCGGTTCGAGACCAGCCTCTATTACACGCGCTATCAGGATTTCATTTTCAAGCAGGTCACCGGGAACTTCTGCACCGATACGTTCGCCACCTGCGGCGCCGCCGGTCCGCTGACCCAGGTCGCTTATGGTCAGCGCGATGCGATTTTCCGGGGCGCGGAAGTCGCGGCGCAGCTCGACGTTACGCCGCTCGGCGACGGCATGTTCGGCATCGACGGACAGTATGACATTGTGCGTGCGACCTTCACCGATGGAACCAACGTGCCGCGCATCGCGCCGATGCGCGCCGGTGGTGGCCTCTGGTGGCGCAGCGCCGAGTGGTACACGCGGGTGGGCCTGCTGCATGCGTTTGCGCAGAACGACGTATCCCTCAACGAGACACCCACCGCGGGATACAATCTGCTCAAGGCAGAGGTGAGCTACACGCATACGTTCAACAGGACCGACAGCGGGCCGCGCGAAATGACCATCGGCCTTGCCGGCGACAACCTGCTCAACGAGCGGATTCGCAATCACATTTCCTTCAAGAAAGCCGAAGTTCTTCAGCCAGGCCTCGGCGTGCGGCTATTCGCGAATGTGAGGTTCTGACGGGGCAGAAACTCTGGAATCGTTCCAGTTTTGGCTAAATCTAGCCCCCCGGTGGCGACAAGGACACCGCAGTGCATTATTCTGAAAATGAAACTCGCCTCCCGGCAATGGCTATGGCCGCGGTGCCTCGCCGCGGATTTGCCGACGAGAGCTTTGGGCGAAAACTGCAAGACGGCGAAAACTGCGAAACAGCAAGCCATCCGACGTTGACCCGATGTCGGCTGCAAATGCGATTTGAAGAAGCGGAGAGCACATGACCAATACAAAAAAGGCTGCCGGATCATTGGTCTTGCTTGCCGCTGCAACCTCTTTGATGATCGCGCAGGCCTTTGCGCAAACGCCTACTTCGCCAACGCCAACACCAGTTGCGCCAACGCCAGCTTCTCCTGCACTCACGGCGCCCGCCACTCCGGCACCTGCCGCGCAGGCACCCGCGATGCAGCAGCCGGCCGCTCAGGCGCAAACCCCGACCGCGCAAGCCCCCGCCGCTCAAACACCGGTCATTGGACAGACTGCAAAGAACCCTGCACTGCCGCACAACCTGTCGCCCTGGGGCATGTTCATGGGCGCGGACATCGTCGTTAAAATCGTGATGATCGGACTGGCGTTCGCCTCGCTCATCACCTGGACGATCTGCGTCGCGAAATTGCTCGAACTGCGCCACGAGACCAAGCGGGCAAAAAAGCGCATCAAGGTTCTCGCCAATGATATCTCGCTGATGGAAGCCGAGCGTGACGCGCGCAGCGGCAAGGATGCGGTGTCGCGGCTGGTGCAATCCGCCGCAGCGGAAGCCGCGCTGTCGGACACCGTCAACGATGAAGGCTTCAAGGAGCGCGTCGAACTGCGGCTCAGCCGGGTTGAAGCGGCGATGTCGCGACGAATTTCGCGCGGCACCGGCATGCTCGCCACCATCGGCGCGACCGCGCCGTTCGTCGGTCTGTTCGGCACGGTGTGGGGCATCATGAACTCCTTCATCGGCATTTCCGAAGCCCACACCACCAACCTCGCCGTCGTCGCGCCCGGCATCGCCGAAGCACTGCTCGCGACCGCGATGGGCCTGATCGCGGCCATTCCCGCGGTCGTGATCTACAACCATCTCGTTCGCATGATCACCGCCTACCGTGCATTGCTCGGCGACGCGACGGCGCAGGTGATGCTGCTCATCAGCCGTGACCACGGCCGCCGTTCACTGCGCCTCGCGCGCGCGGCGGAGTAACGTCATGGGCGCACGTCTGGGTGGAAAAGTCGGCGGTTCGGATGACGATCTGACCGAGACCCACGAAATCAACGTCACGCCGTTCATCGACGTGATGCTGGTGCTTCTCATCATCTTCATGGTCGCCGCGCCGTTGGCGACAGTCGATATCGGCGTCGAGCTTCCGGCCTCCACGGCGACGCCACCGCCACGGCCCGACAAGCCGGTCTTCATCACCGTGAAGCCGGATCTTTCGGTTGCGGTCGGCGAGAACATCGTTCCGCGCACCACGCTGATCGGCGCGCTCGATACCGCCACCAGTGGCAAGAAAGCCGATCCGGTTTTCCTGCGCGCCGACAAGAGCGTCCCCTACGGGGAACTGATGGACGTGATGAACCTGCTGCGCAACGCGGGCTACCTCAAGGTGGCGCTCGTCGGGCTCGACGCACGAAACTGACGCAGAGAGCCTCGTTGCAATGAACACACTCGTCCTGCACGGACCGCCCGATATATCCGACGTTCGCCGCTGGGGTCTCGCGGCGGCGCTGGTGGTGGCGACGCATGTGGCGCTGGTCGCGGGATTTGTGCTGTACACACCGTCTATGCCGGACGCGATCGGCACGGCATCCGAGCCGATCATGCTCGATCTGGAATCCGCGCCGCAAACCCCGGAGCCGGTGCAGCAGGATATCGCTCCCGGTCCGCAGATGCAGGAAGCCGAGCCTCCCGCCCCCGAACCTGAAAAGCAGCCCGACATTGTCGAGGAACAGATCACGCCGACGCCGCTGCAGGAAAAGGCTGAAATTTTAGCGCCGCCGGAGAAGCCGAAGCCCAAACCGGAACCGGTGAAGCAGAAGCCGAAGAAGCCGACCGAGAATCCCGCGCCGCAGACCACCGCGACGCCGCGCGCCGCGCAGGCCGCGCGCGCGAGCTACAACGGCATGCTCTCGGCGCATCTGCAGCGCTACAAGCAGTACCCGTCGGGCGCGAAGGCCGCCGGTGAACAGGGCGTCGCCATGCTGAGCTTCACCGTCAACCGAAACGGCAGTGTAACGGGTGCGCGGTTGTCCAAATCGTCCGGTTCGTCGGCGCTCGATGGCGAAACCATGGCGATGATCCACCGCGCCCAACCGTTGCCATCGTTCCCAGCGGAAATGACGCAAAGCTCCGCGAGCTTCACCGTGCCGGTGCGCTTCTTCATCCGCTGACGATGTCCGCCGCGTGATCGCATCTCACGCCCGCGTCACGAACACGTGACGCCATGCGCGGTAACATTCTGGCCGCCTCCCCGAAGATTCCCTCGAACCCATCCTGTGGCCGCGCCGTCATGCGCGCGGTGGCTTAAGAGTTTCGGCGGACCTCAATCGTGTTCAATCTTCTTCTCGCGGCGCTGGCCGGCGTCGTCACCATTGCGGCCCCCTGCACGCTCCCGGTGCTGCCGATCCTGCTCGGCGCGTCGATGGGACAGACCAGCCGGCTTCGCCCGGCGTTCATCGCCGCAGGCTTCGTGCTCGCATTCTCGGTTGTCGCGCTGGCGCTCAGCGCGCTGACGCGCATTTTTGATTTCGATCCGAACGTGTTGCGCGACGGCGCGGCCGTTCTGCTCGCGATCTTCGGCCTGCTGATGATCTGGCCCGCGCCGTTCGAGTGGCTGTCGATCCGGCTCGCCGGTCTGACGCAGCAGGACACCACGCCGCGTGACCGTCAGGGCCTGCTCGGCGGATTCATTCTCGGCACTACGCTGGGCCTGGTGTGGACGCCCTGCGCCGGTCCGGTGCTCGGCTCGATCCTGACGGTCATTGCAACATCGAAAGATACTGCATGGGCCTCGCTGCTGCTGGTGGCATACGCCATCGGCGCTGCAATCCCGATGCTCATCATCGCCTATGGCGGACAGGCCGTGACCGCGCGCGTGCGCAGTCTCTCGCGGATCGCGCCGCGGCTGCAGCAGGGCTTCGGCGTGATCGTGATCGCCTTCGCCGCCGCGACCTACTTTCAGTACGACACGCTCGCCGTGGCGTGGCTGACCCAGTTTTATCCCAATGGCCAGACCGGCCTGTAACGTTGAAGGAGATTTCCATGCGCCGATCCATCATGAGCATTCCGGTTATCGCGCTCGCGCTGATCGCTTCCACCCTGCCCGGCCGCAGCGATGACGCGAGCAGCGCGGCCACAACGATCCAGATAGCGGAGACGAAAGCCGCCGCGCCTGAATTCACCGGCCTCAGCAACTGGCAGAATTCCGGCCCGCTGACGATCGCTGGCCTGCGCGGCAAGGTGGTAATGGTGAACTTCTGGACCTATGGCTGCGTCAACTGCGTCAACACGCTGCCGCATGTCACGAAGCTCTATGCCAAGTACAAGGACAAGGGCTTCGTCATCGTCGGCGTGCACACGCCGGAATTTCCGTTTGAGCGTTCGACGAGCAATGTGCAGGCGGCGCTGAAGCGGCACGGCATCACCTATCCGGTCGCACAGGACAACAATTCAGCGACATGGAATGCCTACCGCAACCAGTACTGGCCGGCGCAGTACATCGTCGATCAGTCCGGCCGCATCGTCTACAGCCACGCCGGCGAAGGTGCGTATGACGAAATCGACCGCACCGTCGGCAAGCTGCTGAACGCTCAAAGCTAGGCGCATCCTGATCGGGCATGATCCTTGAATTTCGCAGGATCATGTCCGGATCATTCTTGGGGGCGCTTGAACGCCGCGCCTTCGTGCGCAAGCAGCCATTCTTTCCGCGCAAGACCGCCGCCGTAGCCGGTGAGCGAGCCGTCCGCGCCGATCAGGCGATGACACGGCACCACGACGCTGACCGGATTGGCGCCGTTGGCAAGACCGACCGCGCGAGCCGCATTCGGCACGTTCAGCCGCAATGCGAACGCACCGTAACTCGACGTCTTGCCGACGCGTATCTTGTGCAACTCACTCCACACCTTGCGCTGAAATGGCGTGCCGTTCGTGCGCCATTTGATCGTCTTCAACTGGCCGAGATCGCCGGCGAAGTAGCCGGTCAGCGCCGCGACGATGTCCTTCGGAGCGGACGCTTCCTCCAGAACATAGTCGCCGTAGTGTCGCCGCAGCAGGCGATGCAGCCGCGCCTCGTAATCGCTCCAGTCGAGCGCGCGCAGGAATCCCTGATCGTCGGTCACGAGCAAGGCGGTGCCGATCGGCGTTTCCAGCCGGTCGAGATGAAATCGCTGTGGTTGCTTTGCAGTCATGTTCGGCTTCCGTAACCGTGAATTTCGGCCATCATGGCCGCAGCGATCCGGGAAGTCTTTCCGTTTTCCGATAACATCGAGGTCTCGGCAATCATCGCGCTTGCTGCTAGGTTGCCCACTTTCTGGGGGAGATTGCGATGAGCTTGATTGCCAATGGTCTGGTCGCGCTGGTGGCCGCGCTGCACATCTATTTCCTGGTGCTGGAGATGTTTCTCTGGACCAAGCCGAAGGGTTTGGCGACTTTCGGCAACACCATCGAGAAGGCGCAGGCCTCCGCGGTGCTCGCCGCCAATCAGGGTCTCTATAATGGCTTCCTCGCCGCCGGACTGATCTGGGGCCTGCTCCATCCCAATCCGGTATTCGGCTTCCAGATCAAGGTGTTCTTTCTGCTGTGCGTGATCGTCGCCGGACTGTACGGCGGCTACTCGGTCAGCAAAAAGATCATCATCGTGCAGGCGCTTCCCGCCGCCGTCGCACTGATCCTGCTCTGGCTCGCCGTGTAGCGACCTGAGGTCGCTACATCCTTATTGAGGGCATGAACTGTTCCGAAAACCGGTGTCCACTTTTCGGGATCATGCCCTGACCTAATCGGGAATTTCGCCGAAGGTCGCGCCGACCTGCATCGGCGCGGTGCGGATCAGCCGCGAATCCTCGACGGCGGCCTGACGGTGCTTGACCGCTTCGCGGTAGACAGGATCGCGGATCATCTCCACGAAGGCGGCGACGCTCGGATACTCCGCGATGAAGCAGTGATCCCATCGCTCCGTTGAAGGACCGATCAGCATCAGCTCGAACCTGCCCTGCCAGACGATCCGGCCGCCGAGCCGGGTAAACACCGGCCCGCTTTCGCGCCCGTAGCTGGCATAGGCCTCCGCGCCGGTCACCGCGCGGCCGTCGGGGTATTTCGCCTGCGCGTGCAGCCGCACCAGGTTCAGCATATGGATCGGGCCGGGACGATCGTTGGTGCGGAACGCAGCGAAAACTTCCTTGGTGGGATCGATATGGCCGGTCATCGTCTTACCTTCATGTATGAAATTGGCCGACAGACTCTGTCGATCCGCAAAGCCAGGTCAATAGAGCTCCGGACCGGCATTTCTGGCATGCCGCGACGGAACATCTAATCCCTCGTTAACCTTTGCGTAACGCGCCTTTAAACCGCCACCGCTAGCCTGCACGCCTTGCACAATCAGCATTGCCGGCACGGGTTTGGATGGCGTTGGGGCGTAAAAAGAAGAGCGGTCGCAAGGAGCCGAAATTCGACGGCGCCGCATCGCTCGATGGCGTCCGCCTCAATCCGTGGGACCGCGTCGGTGGGCCAGAGGACGACGAAGACGTCAAGCCGAAGCGTCGCGCGGCAAAAAGCCGTCCTGCCGATGACGACGAAGACGATGCCCCGCGCGAAACCCGTCCGCGCAAGACCCGCGCGGCGGCCCGCAAGGACAGCAAGACCAAGGCGAAGGGACGCTCGCGATCCGGCCTCGGCCGTGTGGTGTATTGGGGTGCCGTGCTCGGCCTGTGGGCGATCATCGCATCCGCAGGCGTGATTGTCTGGGTCAGCGCGCAACTGCCGCCGATCCAGTCGCTGGAAATTCCCAAGCGCCCGCCCACCATCCAGATTACCGGCATGGACGGCACCGTCATCGCCACGCGCGGCGAAATGCCGGGTGCCAACGTCTCGCTGAAGGATCTGCCGCCCCATCTGCCGAAGGCGTTTATCGCCATCGAGGACCGCCGCTTCTATTCGCATTTCGGTCTCGATCCCACCGGCATCGCGCGCGCGGCCTTCGCCAATCTCATGCATCGCGGCGTCTCGCAGGGCGGTTCGACCCTGAGCCAGCAACTCGCCAAGAACCTGTTCCTGACGCAGGAGCGCACGTTCCAGCGCAAGCTGCAGGAAGTCGAACTGGCGCTCTGGCTGGAGCGCAAATACTCCAAGAACGAGATTCTGGAACTGTATCTCAACCGTGTCTATTTCGGTTCCGGCGCTTACGGCGTCGAGGCCGCGGCGCAGAAGTATTTCGGCAAGTCTGCACGCAATGTCTCGCTGTCGGAATCTGCGATGCTGGCCGGCCTCGTCAAGTCACCGTCGCGGCTCGCGCCGAACCGCAATCCGGAAGGCGCGGAGCGGCGTGCGCAGATCGTGCTGAGCGCAATGGCCGACGTGAAGTTCATCACCGACGCGCAGGCCAAGGCCGCGATCGAAAAACCGTCCTATGCCGTCAGGCCGGTCGGCGCCGGCACCATCAACTATGTCGCCGACTGGATCGGCGAAGTGCTCGACGATCTGGTTGGTCAGATTGATCAGAACATCGTGGTGGAAACCTCGATCGACCCGAAACTCCAGAGCGTCGCCGAAGCCGCGATCATTGACGAACTGGCCACCAAGAGCGTGAAATTCAACGTCACGCAGGGTGCGCTGGTGGCGATGACGCCGGACGGCGCGGTGCGCGCCATGGTGGGCGGGCGCAACTATGCGGAAAGCCAGTTCAACCGCGCGGTGACGGCGAAACGCCAGCCGGGCTCGGCGTTCAAGCCGTTCGTCTATCTCACCGCGGTCGAGGCCGGCATGACGCCCGACACGGTGCGGCCCGATGCGCCGCTCGACGTCAAGGGCTGGCGGCCGGAGAACTACAGCCGCGAATATTTCGGCCCGGTGACGCTGACGCAGGCGCTGTCGATGTCGCTGAACACCGTGGCCGTGCGTCTCGGCCTTGAAGTCGGCCCGGCCAATGTGGTGCGTACCGCGCATCGGCTCGGGATTGCCTCGAAGCTCGAGTCCAACGCGACCATCTCGCTCGGCACCTCGGAAGTGTCGCTTAACGAACTGGTAGGTGCCTACGCGCCGTTCGCCAATGGCGGCCTCGCCGTCTCGCCGCATGTGGTGAACCGGATCCGCACCCCCGAGGGCAAGGTGCTGTATGCGCGCCGCAACGATCCACCGGCGCGCGTGATCGCCGCGAATGCTGTTGGCATGATGAATGCGATGATGCGCGAGACGCTTGTGACGGGAACGGCGAAGAAGGCGGACATTCCGGGATGGTCAGCCGCCGGCAAGACCGGCACCAGCCAGGATTTCCGCGATGCCTGGTTCATCGGCTACACCGCGAATCTCGTCACAGGCGTCTGGCTCGGCAACGACGACAACTCTCCGACCAGAAAAGCAACCGGCGGCGGATTGCCGGTTGAGGTGTGGACCCGCTTCATGAAAGTCGCGCACCAGAATGTGCCGGCTTCACCGTTGCCGGGATCGATGCAATCGCCGGGCGGATTCCTGTCCAACCTGTTCCCGGGAACTTCGCGCGCACCTTCACCGCAACAGCAGTCTTATCCTGCTCCGTCGCAGTCCAACAATCAGGACTTCCCGCCGCCGAATGTGCCCGCGCGCACTTCGCAACAAAGTCAGCCGCCGGTTACGCAAACATCCGGTCGTCCTGAAGCGGCAGCAGGTCTCGATGGCTGGCTGATCGATCGGGTTTTCGGCGGACGACGTTGATCGCGCATAACTGAAGTCTGATTCAGCTTTACTGAATCAGACTCGCGGCATGCCACTCGGTCAGGTGTTATTCTTCGATGCCGTAACGATGAAGATCGTTGCCGTGGGTGTCGAGCCATCGCTTGGCACGTTCGGTCGCCGGACAAATTTTGGCGACGACTTTCCAGAATCGCGGCGAGTGGTTCATCTCGACCAGATGCGCAACCTCATGTGCCGCAAGGTAATCCAGCACATAAGGCGGCGCGAGAATAAGCCGCCACGAGAACGACAGCGCGCCTGCGGACGTGCACGATCCCCACCGGCTCGACTGATCGCGGATGGTGATCCGCTTCACCTTGACGCCGAGCACGTCAGCATAGCGATGCGAGGCTTCGGTCAATGCGGCGCGCGCTTCACGCTTGAGGAAGTCGTGGACGCGACGATCGATGAACTCAGAATCACCCGCTACACACAGAATCTTGTCGCCGCTGTCGCGCGTTTCCGGCCACACGGTTCCACGCACGCCAGCACGATGAACGATCCGGTGCAAATTTCCGCGCAACGGCACCGATGTACCAGGTGAAAACGGCGCGGCTTTCGGCAAACCACCGAGACGCGCGGCGATCCAGGCGCCGTGACGCTGCGCGAAGTCCTTGGCTTCAATCAGATTTCCACGCGGAGGCATGGTGAGAATGGCTTCACGCCTGCTTGGATGAATACGCAACGTGTAGCGGCGCGCGCGGCGATGCCGCCGCAACTGAATCGCGTAGATTGATGAGCCAATTTTGACCGCGAGCGTGCGCGGTTCGGTCGGGCGGCGATAAAGGAGAGCACGAAAGGCCATGTCAGCGGGTCCGGACAGCAGGAATTCGCCGGGATTCTGCCATATCCGCCGCCAGTGAAATTCATCGGCGCAAAAACAAATCATTTGCCCAATATATCGTAGTTTTAAAGGCTTAGCCTCTACATCCGGGGGGATGGAACATGAAATTTTGATTCATTTCTAAGCCGGAACCGGCTTGCGAAAGTGCCGCCGGAATTCACTCCTCCGCCGCAATTGCAGAAGACAAAACTGATTGTGAATTCAGTGACTTAGAACACTCGCGGGAGACTCGGGGGCGCGAAGCCCCAGAATCCCCCTAAAACCGGGCTTTTTCGCTTTAAATGCCCGAAAACCGCCTATTCCGCAGCTGCCAGAGCCCGCTTGGTATGGGCCGACGACTGCATGAAATCGGAGATTCGAGGGACGATTTCCGACCTGAAGCGGGAGCCGTTGAACACGCCGTAATGGCCGACGCCCTTCTGCACATAATGCACTCGCCGCGCGTCCAGAATCGAACTGCACAGTCCGTGCGTGGCTTCGGTCTGACCCAAACCCGAAATATCGTCGTTCTCACCTTCGACCGTCATCAGCGCAACGCGCTCGATCTTCGACGGATCGACCAGCTTGCCGCGATGCTTCATCTCGCCCTTCGGCAAAGCGTGCTTCACGAACACCAGATCGACGGTCTGCAGATAGAACTCGGCGGTGAGGTCCATCACCGCCAGGTACTCGTCGTAGAACTCCACATGCTTGTCGACGAGATCGCCGTCACCTTTGACGAGGTTGCTGAACAGGTTCTTGTGCGCATCGACATGGCGGTCGAGGTTCATGCTCATGAAGCCGGTGAGCTGAAGGAAGCCCGGATAGACGTCGCGCATGAATCCCGGATGCGGGAACGGCACCTTGGTGATGACGTTGTTGCGGAACCATTCGATCCCTTTTTGCTCAGCGAGATCGTTCACGCCGGTCGGATTGCGCCGCGTGTCGATCGGGCCGCCCATCAGGGTCATCGAGGTCGGGAAGTAAGGATCCTTGTCGGCTTCCATAATCGACACCGCAGCCAGCACCGGCACGGACGGCTGGCACACAGCCACAACATGCACGTCGCCCTTGAGCGCGTGGATCATCTCGATGACGTAATCGACATAGTCGTCAAGATCGAAACGTCCCTGCGCCACCGGCACCATGCGGGCATCGGCCCAATCGGTGATGTAGACGTCATGCGCCGGCAGGAAAGCTTCGACGGTGCCGCGCAGCAGCGTCGCGTAGTGTCCCGACATCGGCGCGACGATGAGCACGCGCGGATGCGGCGAGCGCAGCGGCTGGGTGAGCTTGCGCTCGAAATGCAGCAGGCGGCAGAACGGCTTTTCCCAGACAGTCTTGATCTCGACGGGAACCCGCATGCCGTTGACTTCGGTGTCATGCAGACCCCATTCCGGCTTGCCGTAGCGGCGCGTGGTGCGCTCGAACAGTTCGCAGCCGGCCGCGATCGATTTTCCAAATTCGGTGCTGGCAAGCGGATTGAAGGGATTCTCGAACCACAGCTTCGTCATGTCCGCCACCGCACGCGCCGGATTGAGCGAGGCCTGGCCCATTTCGTACATCCAGTACATCGGCGTGGTCAGCGCTGGGCTGACCTCGGACGGCAGCTCTGGCGGCCTGCCAAATTCGCCTATCGGCATGGTTAGTCCTCGATCCCGGTTTGCAACGCAGCATACTGTCGGGACTGCGGCAAAGCGTCAATCCGACATCTACCGGACAGGCGGTTAATTAAAGGAACAGCGCGCTTTCCACAGGGCTACTCTCCGCTCTGGACCAGCGATCCGTGCTTTCTGGCGCTCTTCAACAGCAGCAAGAAGGCCACGGTCGAGGCGGCAAACAGAGCCGCATTGATCGCCAGCGCCTGAATCATCAGGTCGGCGCGGAACACCTGGTCGATCAGCAAGGCCCGCATGCCTTCAAAGACATAGGTTGGCGGCAGCATCCACGCCACCACCTGCAGCCACTCTGGCAACACCGAGACCGGGTAATAGACGCAGGTCAGCGGCAGCAGTGCGAACATCAGAGTCCACGCCAGCCCTTCCGCGCCCATGCCGTTGCGAAGCACCAGCCCCGACGAGATCAGCCCGAACGACCAGCTGGTGAAGATCAGGTTGCAGAAGAACGCCACCAGCGCGAAGCCGAACCCGAACAGGTTGAAACCGAAGAAAGCGATGGCGAGTATCGTCATCGGAATGACGCCGACGGCCAGCCGCACCACGCTCATCACCATCAGCGAGATCAGGTATTCGCTGACCTTGAGCGGGCTCATCAGCAGGTTGCCGAGATTCTTCGACCACATTTCCTCAAGAAACGACATCGAGAAGCCGAGCTGTCCGCGGAACAGGATGTCCCACAGGATGACTGCGCCGATGAAGGTGCCGCCGGCCTTGGCGAAGAAGCCCGCGTTCTGCGAGATATAGGCCTGCGAAAAGCCCCATGTGATCAATTGCAGCACCGGCCAGTAGATCAGCTCCAGCAGCCGCGGCCACGACGACGTGAGCAGATACCAGTGGCGCAGAATCATCGCGCCGATGCGGTGCAGCGCGATGGCATTCGGATTGCCGTGGCGAAGCTCGACGCCGCTCATGATGCGGCCTGCTGCACGCGGCCGCGCGCCACATCGAGGAACACTTCTTCCAGCGTGGCGCGGTTGTAGCGCGCGAGAATCGCGGCCGGACTGTCATCGTCCTCGATGCGCCCGCGCTTCATGATGATGACGCGGTCGCACAGCCGTTCGACTTCCAGCATGTTGTGCGACGCCAGCAGGATCGTCGCTCCGCGTTCCTTGCGATAGGTTTCCAGATGACTGCGGATCCAGTCCGCGGTGTCCGGATCGAGCGACGCGGTCGGCTCGTCCAGCAGCAGCAGCTCCGGTTCGTTGATCAGGGCCTTTGCCAACGCGACCCGCGTTTTCTGGCCCGCCGACAGCTTGCCGCTGGGACGGTCGAGGAATTCGTTCAGATCGAGATCGGCGGCGAGCGAAACGATCCGCTCCTTCAGGTTCGTCACGCCATAGAGCCGGCCGAACACATTGAGATTCTGCCGCACGGTGAGCCGGCCCGGCATGTCCACGTAGGGACTTTCGAAATTCATCCGGCCGAGCACCTCGGCGCTTTGTTCGGGCATCGCGCACCCGAGCACGCTGACATGGCCCGAGGTCGGCGACACCAGCCCCATGATCATGGAGATGGTCGTGGTCTTGCCGGCGCCATTGCCGCCGAGCAACCCCGTCACCGAACCGCGCGGAATCGTGAACGAGATATCGTCCACAGCACGCGTGGTCTTGTAGACCTTCACCAGCCGGTCGAGCCGGATCGCGGCGTCAGACAATGCCGGACCGGACTGCGGCGTGACGTTGGCTTGAAGCGGAGCAGTCATGACAGGCGTTCAATGAGCCAACCGCGCTCTGTCTGCAAGGGCCGGATTTGCAATGGTCCGATGTGGACGCCGTTTGTGATCGGCGTGGCCGGACGCTAAGACTAGCTCATGAGCGATCTCAGGTCCGATTTCCGCCACCCCACCCGTTATGTGCGCCTCGACACCATCCTGAGGCTGCGCTGGCTTGCCGCGCTCGGGCAGTTAGCGACGATCTTCATCGTCTCCGAGGGGCTCGATTTCGAAGTCCCGGTGATTCCCTGCGTGATCATCATCGGGCTGTCGTCGCTCCTCAATCTGGTGCTGCAGGTCCGGTTCAACCCGGTCCACCGCTTGGCGCCGCGCTACGCCGCCGCGCTGCTCACCATCAACATCGCGGAACTCGCCGCCCTGCTGTTCCTGACCGGCGGCCTGCAGAATCCATTTTCATTTCTTTTCCTTGCGCCGGTGCTGATCTCGGCAACGGCGCTGCCGACCCGGATCACGATCGCACTCGGAATCTTCGCAGCAGCCTGCGCCACGGCCCTTGGATTTTATCACCTGCCGCTGCCGTGGAATGGCGACGAGCCGCTGGTGCTGCCGCCGACCTACATGGTCGCGGTCTGGCTTTCGATCGTGCTGGCGATCGGCGTCACCAGCCTCTACGCGTTTCAGGTCACCGAAGAGGCGCGCAAGCTTTCCGACGCGCTGGCCGCCACCGAGCTTGTGCTGACGCGCGAACAGCATCTGACCCAGATCGACGGCCTCGCCGCCGCCGCCGCGCATGAGCTCGGAACACCGCTGTCCACCATCTTTCTGATTTCACGCGAACTCGAGCAGGCCGTTCAAAAAAACGGCCTCGACGAACATGCGCGCGGCGATCTGAGGACGTTGCGCGAGCAGGCACAGCGCTGCCGTGAAATTCTTGCAAAGATCACGCAGCTCTCGTCACACGGCGCACCGTTCGACCGGATGCCGCTCTCGACGCTGATCGAAGAGACGGTCGCGCCGCATCGCGATTTCGGCATCGCCATCAAGGTGCGTATCGCGCTGGCCCAGGATCCCGAGCCGGTCGGCATGCGCAATCCGGCGATCCTCTACGGCGTCGGCAACATTCTGGAGAACGCGGTCGATTTCGCGCGCGAGCGTGTCGAGGTGAATGCGTGGTGGGATGCGAGCACGGTTGAGATCGTCATCTCCGACGACGGACCCGGAATCGCGCCGGACATTCTCAAGCGGATTGGCGAACCCTATCTGACGCGGCGGCGCACCGGCGACGCCCAGGGCGGCGGTCTCGGCCTCGGCGTTTTCATCGCGCGCACCTTGCTGGAGCGAACCGGCGCACGGGTGTCGTTCACCAACCGCACATTCCCCGACCACGGCGCGATTGTCACGATTGTCTGGCCACGCAGCAGTTTCGAGACCTCGGAAGTCCCGTCACCGGCATTGCTTTGAGGGCCAGTACGGCCGGGTGCCTTTGTAGGACAGCAGATTAGGACGGCAGATGCATTTCCCGGCCTTGGCATCGCCCGATTGAAACGCCATATCTATAGGACCACATCAGGAGGCGCATCACCGTGACCGCAACTGCCGATTTGACCGAGATTGCCGATCGTTCTCTGCTGATCGTTGAGGATGACAAGGCGTTTCTCGAACGGCTGGCGCGCGCCATGGAGACCCGGGGCTTCGCGGTGACCGCCTGCGACAATGTGTCCGACGGACTTCATCACATCGATCAGACTCCTCCGGCCTTCGCGGTGGTCGATCTGCGGCTCGGCGACGGCAACGGCCTCGACGTGGTGTCGGCGCTGAAGCGCCAGCGGCCGGATGCCCGCGCCATTGTGCTGACCGGCTACGGCAACATCGCAACTGCCGTCACCGCGGTGAAGATGGGCGCGGTCGATTATCTCTCGAAGCCCGCCGACGCGGACGACGTTGTCGCGGCGCTGCTCGCAAGCGGCACCGACAAGTCGCAGCTTCCACAGAATCCGATGTCGGCCGACCGGGTCCGCTGGGAACACATTCAGCGCATCTATGAGATGTGCAATCGCAATGTTTCGGAGACCGCGCGTCGCCTGAACATGCATCGCCGGACCTTGCAGCGTATCCTGGCCAAGCGCGCGCCGCGCTGATCTACGGCTCTTCGGCGGAACTTTTGTGAGCGGCCCTGCGTTATCCACGCAGGACCATTCAGAAAGGGAGCGGCCACGCCGCCGAGAGCAGATGCGAAAAGCGCGACATATCGAAATCTCGTCCCGGCTTGAAGTCACCAAACAGTTCGGTCTGGTCGAGGATTATCGCATCGACTGGCCGCAGGGATCGTCCCTGCGCGCGCCGCGCATTACGGTGCGCAGGCGATCAGCCTATCCCGTTCAGGTGACCCGGAATTACGTGACAACCCTGCTTGAACCGTTCGTACCGTCGCGCGAAATCGTGGTAACATGAGTTAGCGCAGCATTAAGGCGAAACCGTAATGGGCGCCGCAATCTGGGATACGATCCGCGAAGCGACGCGAATGTCGCACAGCCGCCTCGACGTTGCGCTGGCGAAACTCGATCTCGCCATTCCTCTTTATTATGAGGGCTTCCTGCGCAGTCAGGCCGAAGCGCTGTTCCCGATCGAGGCAGCCCTCGAAGCCAACGGAATCGAAAGCCTGATTCCGGACTGGGCGCAGCGCATTCGCACACCAGCCCTCGAACGCGACCTCGCAACATTAAACATCACCTGTCATCCGCTGCCCTTGCCCGCATTCGGATCGGCGGCGGAAATGCTCGGCGCAGTCTATGTGCTTGAAGCCTCGCGCATGGGCGCGCGCGTGATGCTGGCGCGCCTTGCGGAGCATCCCGACTCGGACGCGATGAACGCCACCGCCTATCTTCGCCACGGTTTCGGCAAGCGGTTCTGGCCGAGCTTTCTGACGCTGCTGGAAACTCATCCCGCCGCGCAGAGTGATACAGCGGGCGTGGTGCATGGCGCGGAAATCGCGTTCGCGATGTTCGAGAGTGCGCTGAAGCCGATGGAAAACGTCGTCGTGGATTTCACGCGCGCCGACAAAGGCAGCGGTTACGCGCCGACTCCGGGATAATCCTGCGGATCGGCGAGGCGCCCGATACGCTGCGCCGCCAGCAATCCAAAACTGATCATCATCGATTTGCGCGTCGCTGCCGGCAGCCGATGCTCGGGCGCGTCGCAGTGCAGGTGCGCGCCGTAGGCGTCGGCGACGATCAATCCGGTCTCGGGCGGAAACAGTTCGCAGGGCATATCCTGCGTGAAGGCGAAGAACAGCCGGTCGCAATGCATCCGGTAGTCCTGCCATTTTTGATCGGCGCGCAGATCCTCGACCGACGATTTGATCTCGACAATCCAGATGTCGCCGCGGGCGTTCATCGCCACCAGATCGGCGCGCCGCCCCGACGGCAGGGTCAATTCGCTGACGCAGGAAAAGCCCAGCGATCTCAAAAGCCTGGACGTGCCGCGCGCAATCGCAAGCGCAGTGTCGGACTGGCGGCGATCCGGTGGCAAACCCGGCTCGATATGGCGAAACGGTGAATGCATGATTCCAGCGAGGGTAGCAGAAAAGCAAACACCTCTCAGCCCCAAAAGCGTACGCGGCCCGACACAATTCGGACCCTGCGCCGTCGCGAAGCATGGGAACCATGGGTTCCGCCGGGAGCGAACCTGGTTTCATCCCTTGGAGGGGACATGTATTCACGCATCACCAATGCATTCAAATTCGGCGGCTATGCATTCGCACTTGCCGTTCTCACGTTGCCGATCACATCAACACTCTCGCAAGCCGTTGCGAAGCCGACCGTCGAAGTCGCATTCGTTCTCGATACCACCGGCTCGATGGGCGGCCTGCTCGAAGGCGCCAAACAAAAGATCTGGTCGATCGCAACCAGTGTCGTCGACGCCAATCCCGACGCCGACATCCGCATCGGCCTCGTGGCCTATCGCGATATCGGCGACGAGTATGTGACCAGGACCTTCGATCTCACCACCGACATTCAGGACATCTACGCCAATCTGCTCGAGCTGAAAGCGCGCGGCGGCGGCGACTGGCCGGAGAGCGTCAACGAGGCGCTCGATGTCGCGGTCAACAAGCTGCAATGGACCAAGGGCAGCGACGCGCGGCGCATCGTGTTTCTGGTCGGCGACGCGCCGCCGCACATGGACTACGCGCAGGACACGAAATATCCGAAGACGCTCGCGGTGGCGAAACAGCGCGACATCGTGGTCAACGCGGTGCTGGCCGGCCGCGCCCGCGACACCGAGCGCGTCTGGCAGGACATCGCGCAACTCGGCGACGGCCGCTTCATTCCGATTCCGCAGGACGGCGGCGAGGTCGTGGTGATCGAGACGCCTTACGACGACGACATCATCATCCTGCAAAAGGAAATCAACGGCACCGTGATTCCCTATGGACCGCAGAAGCTCCAAAAACGCGTCGAGGAAAAAACCCGGCAGTTGTCGCAGGTTGCGGCGGCGGCACCCGCGTCGGCCTCCGACATGGCGAGCTATCTCAACAAGCGCTCGAAAGTCTCCTCCGAAGCGGTCACCGGAGACGGCGATCTGGTTAGCGCGGTCGCCTCCGGCCGCGCAACGCTCGGCAGCGTCAAGGAGGAAGAACTTCCCGACGGCTTGCGCAAACTCTCGCCCGAGCAACGCAAGGCCGAACTCGACAAGCAGACGCAGGCGCGCAAAACCCTGAACGAAAAGCTCGCAGGTCTCGTGCAGAAGCGCGACGCTTACGTCGCCGACAAGAAGCGCATCGCCTCGCCCGCCAAGGCCTCGTCCTTCGACCGCGCGGTGGAGGACACGCTGAAGGCCCAGACCAGGCGGTAACCTCGTTCCGCCAAAGACGATGCGGGAACGCTACGACGCCGAACGGCTGGCCAGAAAGCCCTCATTTGACTGGGCTGCATGGCCAGCCGCCCGCCGGGGCCGACGCAGATCAGCGTCATTAAAGAATGCTTCCAGCCGTTTACCCGCGATTCACGCAACTTCCGGGTTCCGCAACCGGAAGGGGCATCATTCGCGCGTTCTTAATCGGTTACCGACAGTGTTCGAACTCGCGCATGACGGACGGGGCCCAAGAGCCGCGCCGCCTGCGCCGGAATGAGAATGACAGTCAGGGAATTCAAGTCAAACGGCAGGCGGGGGGCGTACGGCGTCCGATGAAGTTCAATTTTGTATCCGCGAAAATGCGTCTGCTGCGGCTGGTCTCGCCCTTCATCGCCATTGTCCTGTTGCAAGCCTTTCTGGCAGGGATGAGCCTGAGCATCCTGTCGTCGGTCCGCGCCTATGTCGGCGCCGAAAGCCTGTGGTCGAAAGGCCAGAAGGACGCTGTTCGCTTTCTCCATCTCTACAGCAACACCGGCAAAGAGGAATACTACCGCAACTTCAAAAACGCCGTCGCGATCCCGCTGGGCGATCGCGCTGCGCGCCTCGCGCTGGAGCAAACACCCCCGGACATCCCTGCCGCCCGTGAAGGCTTTTTGCAGGGCGGGAATCATGCCGACGATGTCGACGGGATGATCTGGCTGTTTCGGTATTTCGGTGAACTTCCCTATTTCAAGCAGGCAGTCACTCATTGGAAAGCAACCGACCTCATGCTTTCCGATTTGACCCGGCTTGCGGCGACAATTCGCGCCCACAGCACCAACGGCCATTCGGCACTGGAACAAGGCACCGACTATCGATCCGAGATAGATCGGCTCAACACGCGGCTGATACCTGCGGGCGGGGGATTCTCCCGCAGCCTCGGTAACGGATCGCGGCAGATCAAGGTCGTCCTGACCATCGCCAATCTGCTCGTTGCCGCGCTGCTGGTGGGTCTGCTGCTGACGATGGCGCGCTATTTCCTGGCGCAGCGCCGCAGGTTCATCCATGCGCTGCGCACCGAGAAGGAACGCGCGCAGATCACCCTCGCGGCTATCGGCGACGCAGTCATCAGCACCGACGCAAAGGGCAACGTCGAATACATGAACCCGGCCGCCGAGCGACTAGTGGCCTGCCGCGCGCTGGCCGCAAGAGGGCTGCCGGTCGCCTCGCTGTTCAAAATTCTCGACGAAGAGACCGGACAACCGCGCGAAAGCCAGGTCGAACAGATTCTGGAGGGCGGCGACCTCACTCACCCCGCGCGTCCGCAATTGCTGCAACGGCCGGATTCCACGTCGGTCGCGATCTCCATGATCGGAACGCCGCTCTACAAGGAGGGCGCCGTCGCCGGCGCGGTGCTGGTGCTGCACGACATGACCAGCGAGAAGAAATATATCGCCCGCCTGTCGTGGCAGGCGTCGCACGACAGCCTGACCAAGCTGGCCAACCGCCGCGAATTCGAGCACCGGCTGGAGAAGGCCTTGCAGCAGGACTGCGACCGCCAGGGCCCGCATGCGCTGATGTTCCTCGATCTCGACCAGTTCAAGATCATCAACGACACCTGCGGCCACGCCGCCGGCGACAAGCTGTTGTGCGAGGTCGCCACGGCGCTGCAACTGCATTTGCGGGTCGACGACCTGCTGGCGCGGCTCGGCGGCGACGAATTCGCGATCCTGCTGGAGAACGGCGACCTTGAGCGGGCCGCGATCGTCGCTGAACGGCTGCGTCAGGCAGTGCAGGATCTCAATTTCGTCTGGAACGGGCGGTCGTTCACGATCACGGCGAGCATCGGCCTCGTGCAGATGCGCGGCCGCGCCACCAAGGACGAAACCCTGCGTACGGCCGACCTCGCCTGCTACCTTGCCAAGGAGAAGGGTCGCAACCGGATCCAGATCCATAATCCGAGCGACACGGAATTGCTGCACCGCTTCGGTGAAATGGCGTGGGTGCAACGCATTCACGACGCGCTGGATGAGGAGCGCTTCTGTCTCTACGCACAGAATATCGCCGCCTTGCACGACACTGGGCATGCCGGCGCGCATATCGAACTCCTGCTGCGGCTGCGCGACAAGGACGGCAATCTGATTCCTCCGGGAGATTTCATCCCCGCCGCCGAGCGCTACGGCCTGATGCCGCTGATCGACCGCTGGGTCGTGCATCACGCCTTCGAGATCATCTCCACACGGCTCGCCGCATCCGAAATCATCGCCACCTGCGCGATCAACCTGTCAGGCGCGACCTTCAGCGACGAAGGCTTCGTCGACTACGTTCGCGAACAGCTCGAGCTGTTCAGTATTCCGCCGGCGATGATCTGCTTCGAGATCACCGAAACCAGCGCGATCGCCAATCTCGACAACGCCAACCGTTTCATCGGCGTGCTGCAGAAACTGGGATGCCGGTTCTCGCTGGACGATTTCGGGAGCGGCATGTCGTCGTTCGGTTACCTGAAACATCTTCCGGTGAACTACCTCAAGATCGACGGCGGCTTCGTCAAGGACATGCTCGACGATCCGATCGACCGCGCCATGGTCGAAATGATCTGCCGCATCGGCAAGGTCATGGGCAAGCAGACCATCGCCGAATTCGTGGAAAACGACGCCATCCTCCAGGCGTTGCGCGAGATCGGGGTCGATTACGCGCAAGGTTACGGCGTCGGCCGGCCGGAACCGTTCGACATGGTCTCTACCGTCAAGCCGAACCTGCGCGTGGCCTGACCGCAGAGCGGGTGCACCCGCGACGCGCAACCCTCTCATCAGCAGGATTCGTCGGAATCCACTTGGCGCGGCGCAAAAAATCAGCATTGTGGCCGGCATGACAGATGAATCGAAGACCGCCGCCAAAGCCGGCGCCCTGATCGTTCCGGTATCGCCGTTCCAGCAGAACTGCACGCTGTTGTGGTGCGAAGCGACCCGCCGCGCCACGGTGATCGATCCCGGCGGGGATGTTCCGGATATTCTTGCCGCGATCAAGCAGGCCGACGTGACCGTCGACCAGATCTGGATCACCCATGGCCACATCGATCATGTCGGCGGCGCTGCGCAACTGCGCGACGAACTGAAAGTTCCGATCGAGGGACCTCATCTCGCCGACAAGTATCTGCTCGACAACGTCGTTGCGAGCGGTGCGAATTTCGGCATGACCGGCGTGCGCAACTTCGCGCCCGATCGCTGGCTCAATGAAGGCGACACGGTCAAGATCGGAGAACTCGCGTTCGACGTCTATCACTGCCCCGGACATTCGCCGGGCAGCGTGGTGTTCTTCAACGGCGGGATGCGCTTTGCGATCGTCGGCGATGTGCTGTTCAGCGGCTCGGTCGGACGCACCGACCTGCCCGGCGGCGATCACGCCACGCTGATCAATTCCATCAAGGACAAGCTGCTGCCGCTCGGCGACGATATCGGCTTCATCTGCGGCCACGGCCCCGGCTCGAATTTCGGCCACGAGCGCATGACCAATCCGTTCCTGAACGACGAGATGGGTTAGAGTAGGCGCAAGTGCCGCGCGTTCAGTCTTTGAGGATGAACGTCACCTTCAGATTGATCCGGTATTCGTGATCTTTCCGTTCTTGATGACGCACTTCTGGTTGGCGACCCAGACCCCCTTGACATTCTTCAATGTCTTGACAACGCGTTTGACGCCGGCCTGGATGGCATCTTCAAAACTCTTAGGTGATGCGGCAATCAGCCCGGTGACACGCGCAACGGACATGATTTTCTCCTGACAAGGATCAAGACATAAATCTATTCGGCGCTTGAGCACAGGCAGCTTGTGCGTGTTGCCTTGAGGGCCAAGCAGGTTCGATCCTGCGCCCGCGAAGGGCCGGATTCATGAAGATCAAATCCTGCGTGCCTCAGACGCTCAGCGCTTGCCGAACGTGAAGTTGGCAAAGCCAAGCGCGAGCAAGCCGTTGATGGCGGCCTGAGCCCAACCATACGCGTTCAAGAGGCCGGTCCATGTCGCGTGCAGCAGGATCAGACAGTCGAGGCCGTTGGTGACGAAGCCGGCCACCATCGCGGCCTTCAACGCTTCCGTCCCGTTAGCATTGCGGGCGCCCCAGAAAATGATGGCGAACGCGAGGATCGTCGAGCCGGCGATACGGCCGACCACCTCAGTGGCGGGCGTGTGTCTTACTCCGTAAAACGCCCCCATCTGCGATGGACCGATCAGTAACCCGAGACCGAAAACCGCCGCCACGATCGTGGCGAGCACCAAGAAGCTGTTGAGTTTCATAATTCCCTCCCCTTCCCGTTTGAGAACGGACCAACCTAACACGTCGGCGGACGGACGACGATGGCCATGCGTAAACCCTACATGCCGCCCTGCGACGATGTCGGTTTTCATCTGTAGCCACGAACGGGCGACCAATCCGTCCTGACCGACGAGATGGGTTGACAAAAAGGCAGCCGGCCCATGTCGGTCGGGCGCTGGCTGTCTTCGGCTCACATTTATGTGTGAGCCCTGCGCCGAACAGGCCGTGCTGAAGCGTGTAACATGAATCCATGCAGCTTGAATCGACCATCACATGCCCGGACTGCGGTCATCGCGCACTGGAAACGATGCCCACCGACGCGTGTCAGTTTTTCTACGACTGCAAAGGTTGCAGCACGCGGCTGAAGCCGAAGGCTGGAGACTGCTGCGTGTTTTGCTCCTACGGCTCATTGCCATGTCCGCCTATTCAGGCGCAACGCGCCGGCGACAGGGACGCGAAACCATGCTGCCCCGACTAGAACCATCCCGGTTCTGATCAGGCGCCGGACTGGCCTCACCCGCTCTTGAAATCACCTTGCGTCAGTTCGATCGGCTGGCCGTGCGGCGTGCGGTCGGCGGCATGATCCCAGGCATCGCGATAGCGGTGCAACTCGCTTGCCGGTGCGATGTTCTTCGCCGCCACCAGTTTCTCGAGCGTCGCGAGCCAGTGCCGATAATAGGTCTCGCCGGTGTCGGCGTCGCCTTGGGCCTGCGCAAGCTTGATTTGCTGCGCCAGCGCATCCGCCCATTCCGTCCATGTGAAAAGGCCGCGCACATGCAGCGCCAGCGCCATGGCGAAGGCGCGCGCTTCCCATGGCTCGCGAAACACCGGCCCCTCATCGTCGCGCGGAATGCCGGGAACGCTCGCCGTGGCCTGCATCGCGGCGCGCTGGTCGATGGTCATTCGGCGCGCTCCAGATAGGATTCCCAGGCATCCACCGAAACCGCCGTGCGCGGATCGGCGCGCTCGCCCCACAGTTCAGGTCCCGTGAAGCGCACGGTATAAAGCTGCTGCGGATTTTCGCCGGCGCCGCGCGCATTGCTGTCGGCGAAGACATGCGCGCCGTGGAGCAATTCCACCACGCCGACATGGCCCCGGACATAGCGCGGCAACCGGATGTGACCTGCCGGATGAATATTCCTCGCGCGCACGCGGTCGCCGATGGCGAACAGCGGCGCTGAGGTTGCGGCCCGCTCGGTCGGCGCGCCCCGGCACAACATGGCATCAACATCCTTGGAAGCCAGAACAGCCACACCCGCCTTGGGCGGATGCAACATGCGGCCGGCCTCGATTTCATCCGGCATGACCAGACCGCGTTCCTGCATCAACCGCTCCAGGCCGACGAGCCAGATCTGGTAATATGTCTTGCTGAGATAGTCCGCAGGCGAACGATCCTCGCGGGCGAAGCGCGACATGTCGATGTTCCAGCCGCCGGGCCGCGCCATCGCCAGCGTCATCGCCAGAACCCGCCGCTCCCACTCGCCATGAAACACCGGCTCGTTCGGCTCCGGGATTACCGGGCCGAAACCATCGACGCCGCCCATGTCATGCGCGCCGTTCATGTTGCGGCCTGTGTCGGCGACCTGGCGAAGCCCGTGCCGATCATGCTGTCGCGGGTGACGAGGTCGGCGAGTTGCTCCTCGCTCCAGCCTTCGGTGCCGGCGGGGCGCTGCGGCACCACCAGATAACGAATTTCGGCGGTGGAATCCCAGACGCGGATATCCGTGTCGGACGGAAGCTCGAAACCGAAATCGCGCAGCACGCCGCGCGGATCGATCACCGCGCGCGACCGGTACGGCGCGGCCTTGTACCAGACCGGCGGCAGGCCGAGCACCGACCACGGATAACAGGAGCACAATGTGCAGACGACCATGTTGTGCTGGCGTTCGGTGTTCTCGACCGCGACGATGTGCTCGCCCTGCCGCCCGGCGTAACCGAGCTCGGCAATCGCCGGCGTGGCGTCGGCCAGCAGGCGTGCGCGATAGGCCGGATCGGCCCAGGCCTTTGCGATCACGCGCGCGCCGTTGCGCGGTCCCACCTTGGTCTCGTAGGTCTCTATCAAGAGATCGAGTGCGGCAGGATCGACATAGCCTTTTTCGGTCAGCACGGTTTCCAGCGCGCGCACGCGCAATTCCGTGTCCGACAATTCGGAATGATCATCATGATGATGGTGATGGCCGTGGTGATGATGGTCGTGATCGTGTCCACTCATGCGGTGAGGATAAGCCCGCCCGATGCGGCCTGTCGAGGGCTGCAGCGCAATGCAGCCATCACCCTTGTTCTTGCGGCGCCGGATGGCATAGTGGCCAGCACCTATCGCGAGCCGATCGAATCCGGACACCGCAACAATGGCGCAGATGGCCAACATCGTGGACCTGTTGACGGAGCAGATCGCGAATCCGGACACCCAATGGAGTCTCGGCACCTTCGGCGGGATCGCGGAATTTTCCCGGGATCGCGATGAGCCGGTGACATTGACGACATCGGACAGCTCGGTGTCAGCCGTCACGGCGCGGGGCGGCATTGCGATCAAGCTCCGTGACGATCTTCGCCCATTCGCCTCCGAGAGCATCACCCGGAAGGACTGGAGCCATCGCGTCGCGCTGTGTCTGCCGCAGGATACCTGCGCCATGAACCGTCGCACGGTGCTGACCGAGTTGAGCCATGATGCAGCCGCGCTGCGCGAGGACGATCGCGACGACGTGCTGTTCGATCTCGGACTCGACGCGCTTCAAGCCGATCTTTGCGTCCGGATCAGGGACGCCGATGTCATCGCCCGGCTGCGATCCTGTCTGAACCGTCCCGTGTTCGAGCCGGACAATCCGGCGATGTCGATCATTCTGGCCGCCAATCCCCACCGCGTCTTCATCAGCCGCGCCGGACGCGTCGAGGTGTATCAGCCGATTCCCGCGCCCACCGGGAAGAGCCCGGAAGGCCCGCACACCCACGTGCTTCCGAAACTGTTGAGGAGCCGCCGCACCCATCCGGCGACAGAACCGGTCCCGGACGGCTGGATTCCCTGCGCGCATCTCTATCCGGCGCATCCGGCCAAGGACGCGCGCGGCATGGCGCAAACCTTCGACGTGACGCGGCACGATGCGTTTCAGCATTTGCTCGACAGGCATGGCCATGCCGAAGCCGTCGCCGCCAAGAAACGGACCGTGGCAGCCATCGCGAATGACGTGTCGCCGGATTCGCAGCACACTGCGCAGGACCGTGTGGCCCGCGCCAACGTCCGGATCGCGATCCGGCAACTCATGGCCGCACAGCATCCGTCGCGATCGCTGCCGGCCTGGCGAGCGATGTTCGACCCTGTCGAAGCCACCGGTGAGGACGACGACGATACCCTGCAGATCGGCCATTGACGGATCAACGCTCCGCACACGTCTCGGAGCGGCGATCCGGCCGAGGTATCGCTAGTCCTTGAGGATGAACGTCACCTTCAGGTTGACGCGGTATTCCGCGATCTTGCCATTCTTGATGACGCATTTCTGATTGGCGACCCACACACCTTCGACATTCTTCAATGTCTTGATGGCGCGCTTGACGCCGACCTGGACGGCGTCTTCAAAACTTTTTGGGGATGCGGAAATAAGCTCGGTGACGCGTGCAACTGACATGATTTTCTCCTGACAGGGATCAAGACGTAAATCTTTGGCACTTGAGCAAAGTCAGCTTAGGCGCATCGCCAATGCCGTCAAGCCGCACAGGCCGGGCACACCTGCAGATGCGCAGCACCGCATCCGTCTGGCGCGGCGGCGCACAAACGACGACGGGATCGCAAATTGTCTTGAATCAAATCGCCCTGGATAATGGGGCTAGTTCACCATCGCCGCGGCCACGGCCTGCATCAACTCCTGCTGGCCGAATGGCTTGCCGAGCTTCGGCAGCTCGGCGTCCTCGCCCGCCGGCAGTTCGGCGTAGCCCGTCGCTAGAATGATCGGAAGGCCGGGCCGCTCGGCCTTGATCGCAGCGGCGAGTTGAACGCCGGTCATTTTCGGCATCGCGTGGTCGGTAATCACGAGATCGACCGACTGCTCGCGCCGCAGGATGTCGAGCGCCTGGTTGCCTGATGTCGCCTCGAACACCGTGTGCCCCATGTCCTGCAACATCACCGTGGTGTTCATCAGCACGAGACCGTCGTCATCGACGGCGAGCACCACCAGCGGGCGGGTGTGCGGTGCGCCGTCGCGGATGGTACGCTCTCTCTCCGCGGCTTTGGCCGCTTTGGCGACAGGAAGCCAGATCTCCGCCGTGGTGCCTTCGCCCTTTTGGCTATTCAGAACGAAGCGGCCGCCGGACTGTTCGGTCATGCCGTGAACCATCGATAATCCCAGTCCGGTGCCGCGGCCGACACCCTTCGTGGTGAAGAACGGCTCCATCGCGCGTCTCAGCGTCGCCCGATCCATGCCCTCGCCGGTGTCCTTCACCGAAAGGCAGACATAACGCCCGGCTTTGAGTCTGCCTTGCGAGCGGCCTTTGACGGTTTCCTCGCGCGCCGCGATCACGATGTTGCCGCCACCGGGCATCGCATCGCGCGCATTCACCGCGAGATTCAGCAACGCCATTTCAAGCTGATTGGCGTCGGCATGAACAAAATTAAGCTTGGGCGGAAAATGCGTTTCGATCGACACCGACGGGCCGAGCGATCTCTGCAGCAGATCGGTCATGCCTCCCACGAGGTCCGGCACATCGACAGGCCTGAGATCGAGATCCTGGCGGCGCGCGAAAGCCAGCATGCGCTGGGTCAGCGCGGCGCCGCGCTGTGCCGCCTGGGTCGCGTTGGAGATCAGCGTTGCGATCCGTTCGTCGTCGGGGAGCCGTCTGCCGACAAGCTCAAGGCTTCCGAGAATGACCATCAGCAGATTGTTGAAATCGTGGGCGATGCCGCCGGTCAACTGTCCGATCGCATCCATCTTTTGTGAATGAGCTAGCGCTTCGCGCGTCTGATCGAGAGCTTTTTGTGTCTCCCGGCGCTCGGTGATGTCGCGCGTGATCTTGGCGAAGCCGATGAGAACGCCGGTCTCATCGCGGATCGCGTCGATGATGACACTGGCCCAGAACTGCGTGCCGTCCTTGCGCACGCGCCAGCCTTCCTTTTCGAAGCGGCCCTCGCGGCGCGCGGTGTCCAGCGCGTTCTGCGGGTCGCCCTTCTGCCGGTCGTTCTCGGTATAGAATTTTGAGAAATGCTGACCGATGATCTCATCGGCGCGATACTGCTTGATGCGCTCCGCGCCGAGATTCCAGCTGTTCACGCGTCCCTGCGGGTCGAGCATATAGAGCGCGTAATCGGTCACGCCCTGCACCAGCAGCCGGAACTGTTCTTCATTTTGCTTGAGACGTTGTTCCGCCGCCCTGCGCTCGGTGAGATCGCGCGTAATCTTGGCGAAGCCGACGAGTTGCCCGTCGGGCGAGCGGATCGGGTCGATCACCACGTGAGCCCAGAACCGGCTGCCGTCCTTGCGGATACGCCAGCCCTCGCTCTCGAACTTGCCTTCGCGCGCCGAGGTCGCGAGCGCGCGGGCGGGAAGCCCGGACTTGCGGTCCTCCTCGACATAGAACTCGGAAAAATGACGGCCGATGATTTCAGAGGCGGTGTAGCCCTTGAAACGTTGCGCGCCCGGATTCCAACTCGTCACCCGCCCATCAGGATCGAGCATGTAAATGGCGTAATCGGTTACCGCTTCGATCAATAATCGGTAGCGCCCGTCCTGGGTCAGGGACGCATCGAACCGGTTCGCTGACTTTAATGCGGTGTCCTCAGCAATCATCGGTATTTCCCATGCCAACCAGCCCAAACGCCGGCGCATCGGGAAAGTTCCATCTGACGGGGCGGCTTTATCCTAAAGTCGGAGGCGAAGGCATCAGTGAACACGTTCCGGGTCAGCGCATCTGTTGCCGCTGTTCGCGAAGCTCAATTGCGCACCGCATAGAGCGGCGTCCGCAATGTGAACTGGACAAGCGGCTCCGGCATCCAGGACACCTCGACCGTCGCCCCGAACAGCCGGTTGTCATTGTCGTCCATCCGCTCAAGATCGATCCGCATGGTCGGCTGGGTAAACGCCTTTGCCCTGATCAGACCGCCGAAGATTTGGGCCCCGCCGAAGTTCTGAATGCCGAAGCGACCGGACAGCTTCCAGTTGTTCGGCCACTGATAATAGCCGCCGAGATATCCGACGAACGCCGGCTCGACTTTCGCAAGCGCCGAATCCACCCAAACGGCGGTCACTCGTGTGCCCGCGAGCAAACCCTTCGTTTGATCTTCATTCAGTCCGTAATCGAGTTCGACGACCGTCTGGTTCGATGTCGACCCCAGCCCCGGCGCGCTGTTGATCGACCGCGTCAAAGTCGAAATCACCGTCACCGTCTTACTGTCCTGCTGGATGACGTCGGCGTTGAACCCGATATTCCAGCTGTCGACGATCATCGACGACCATGGCGAGATATCGGACCGCGACGTGATGGCGCTAATGCCGCCATACAGCGAGAATCGCTCGGTGAGATCCACCGTCAACGGCGCGTTCAGCATCACGCTCTGCGACCCCACCGGGATCGGCGAGATAAAATTCCTGAACCCGATCGCGAGCGTATTGGGCGGCACGATCGCATAGGCCGTGTTGTAATCGAGATAGATGTTCGGCTGCTTCGGGCCTGCGCTGGATGACTCATCATCGTCATCGTCGCCGCCATGCGCCGGGCCAAGACAACCGAGGACGGCAAACAGGCCGAGCGCGACACCGCAAAGCGATGCCCGGCCACGCCGGCGCTTATCCCTGGAATCAATCCTGCCCATAATCCGCCTGTAGCGCCCGCGAAGTGGCGCGATGGTGCCGGTTTCCGCCGTGCTTTTCAATGATCGTCGAACTTGCGAACCACCACACTAGTTCAACGTCGCCTTCAACGCGGTGGCGGCGGACGCATAACCGCCGCGTGCGCCATCGACGAAATGAAAGTGGTCGGGCCGGGATGCCGCCAGGGTAAAGCACGTCATCATCGCCGCATCCTGACGGTGCAGGCCGTAACGCGCCGTGCCGGCGGCGGCGGCCGCCGCAAGACGGTTTTCCAGTGCGTCGGCCAGTTCTGGCTTGCAGTCCAGCACCATGCGCAGGCCATCGTCATATTTCCGGAAGTCCGAATTCTCCACCACCTGCTGCATGTAAACCTGCGGCACGAAACCGCCGACCGGAATCCCGAAACGAAACAGCACATAGGCGAACAACGTCATGGCGTGAACGCTGAGGCGGCGGACGAACAGCGGCCCGCCGCGCTGCGCCAGCGCCTCGTACTGCGCGCCGGGCACCGGCCAGCGCAGCGGCGGCCCGGCGACAGGCACCGGCCGGCCCGAACCGGGACTTCGCTCGACCAGCGTCACGACATCCTCGATCAGGCGGCGGAATGCCGCGCTGTCCGTAGACGCTGGCACGATCAGCATCGACAGAATAAGACCCCGCTCCGCCGGCATCTCCGAGAAACGACACGACAATCCGGTGAGATCGGGATGCGCGCCGGAGGGCGCCATCGGCACGGTGAATTCGCCGCGCTTCATCGCAGCTTCCGCCCACGCCAGCCCGCCGCCCGAAAACATCGCGTAGGACACATGTGGCGAGGCCGCATAGCGCGCCACCCGCACGTCGAGACCCCGTGCGCGGATCGCCTCGATCGGCACCAGCGCCACGCGCAAGGAGAGATCGAGATCCTCCTTCACCCAGGTCGCGGTGGCCGCCAACGCCTCGCGCGCCAGCTCGGCATCCTGCGGCGACACCGCGAAGCTCGCGCCATCGCCTCCAAAGGCAAACGGGAAATCGCGGTTGTCCAGCGCATTGGTCACCGACGCGATCACCGATGCGCCCGCCATGTTCACGGCCTTGTAGCGATTGTCCGCAATCGCCTTGGTCGATTGCACGATATCGGCAACGCCGATCAGCCATCCGTCGGGCACCGGCTGGTACAACGATGGGTCCATCAGATTGGCGAAGCCGCGAAACACCGGCATGGCGCTGTAGAACGCATCCCTGCCGCTGCCTGCGCTCTGACTGTCCGACGCGTTCATCACCATTGTCTTGCCGTTCTCTCAGCGCGCGTGTTGCCGGGCCAGCGTTCCAAAAATATGGCCGCCCGGCAATATGGGTTCAACGCGCGTGGCAAACAAATATCGGCGCGGAAACCGCGCCGAGGATTGTGTGACGGCAAAATCGCGTGAACCGGAAACGGCCTCAGCCGTGATGCCGGTGCCGGCGATGCCGGCGCGGGGCGGGCTCATAATACTCGCGATACTCGCGGGGCTGATACCAGGCGTTCGCGCTGCACGAACCGCCGACGCCGCTGGTGGCCGCCCGGCACTGCTCATAGGTGTAATAGGCGCACACCCGGCCCTGCCCGGTGCGACTGTAGTTTTCCGAGCAGAACGGCGCATCGGCCCTGGCCGGCGCTGCGGAGCCAAGCGTGATGGCGAGCGCCGCAACGGCAACCGTTGCCAGAGTCGTCGTGGCTGACGCGAAATTGAGTTTCGGCATTGATGTCTCCTTGATGTCCCACTCTATATGGGCGTCGCATCCGGATTGGCTACCGGAAAATCGGCTTTTGCGACGTCTTTGCCGGAAGGCACCAAAGTATACTCAAGCGAATTGAACCACATTCTCCGCTCATTCCCGCGAAAGCGGGAATCCAGCACTTCAAACCCCTGCTTTAACGCAAAGCGTGGGTCCCCGCTTTCGCGGGGACGAGCGGGGGGAATCCAGTTCATTGCACGCGGATCATGCGCTAGACTGCATCAAGCATTTCATCTCGCGCGAGTTCCGATGTCCCCCGTCTCTCTTCTGCTCAATATTTTGTGGGTCGTGCTCGGCGGCTTCTGGATGGCGCTCGGCTGGGTGGTCGCCGCCGTCATCATGGCCATCACCATCATCGGCTTGCCGTGGGCCAGGGCCGCGTTCAACATCGCGACCTACACGCTGTTTCCGTTCGGCCAGAAAGCCGTGTCGCGCGATGAACATCTCGGCCGCTCCGATGTCGGCACCGGAGTTCTCGGCCTGATCGGCAACATCATCTGGCTGGTGCTGGCGGGCTGGTGGCTGGCGCTCGGCCATGTGGTGACCGCCGTCATCCTCGTCGTCACGATCGTCGGCATCCCCTTCGCATGGGCGCATCTCAAGCTCGCCGGAATCGCGCTGTGGCCGATCGGCAAGACCATCGTTCCAGCCTAGTCCGTTTGCCAAAAGCGGCATCCCACTTCGCGGTACACCTGGAGGGAGACTTTCCACCGGCGCCGAGAAACCATAATCTTGCGCGAATGGCTCTGGACAGACGTCGATGATGGTCGACCCTCAGGCTCCGCCGGTTGCGCATTCGCTGCGGCAGACCGGGGATAACATTCTGGCCACGGCCCGGGCCGCGCACGAACGACTCCAAGACCCGCTTCATGGCGGCGAACCAAGCACCGCCATTCATGATCTTCGCGTCGCGCTGAAGCGCTGGCAGGCCTTGTTGCGGCTGCTGCAAGGTCCGATCGGCGACGAGGCCACGGTTCTGCGTCACGAGGCGCGCCTCCTCGCCCGCGAGTTCGGCCGCAGCCGTGATGCACAAAGCGTTCTCGATGCGCTGGCCGATATCGCGAAACAGCGGGATGCCGGGACGCCCACGATGTCGCAACGAACCGAAGCCACCATCACCCGGCGGCTGCAAGAGACGCGAGAGGCTTCCGAGGCCGCCCAGCTCAACGCAGAGGTTCATCAACGCCTGCGCGACGGCCTTGCGCGGGCGTCGGCTTGCCTTGCGAGTTGGCCGCTCGAACGCATCTCCTTTGAAGACAGCGTGACCGCGCTCGCTCGATCCTACCGCCGCGCCCGCCGCCGTCTTCCGCGCGAATGGGACGACACGAATCCAGAGGCCATCCATGAGTTCCGCAAGGCCATCGTTGCATTTCGCTACCAACTGGATCTTATTGCGCCGTTGTGGCCGAAGGTGTGGCGCGCCTTCATCGATGAGGTACAGAAACTGCGCATGCAACTCGGCAAGAGCAACGATCTCGTCGCCCTCAACCTGTTGACGCAACCGAACCAACCGCTGGCTCACTGGCGCTCGCGCCTGACGCCGCCGATCGAAAGCCGGCGGCGGTTTCACCTCGAACGCGCGCGGTTGTTGTCCGGCCGGATGTTTGCGGAATCGCCGCGATCATTCCGCAAGCGCATCGAGGCGCTGGCGAAAGCGGCCACGACGTCCGGGTAATCCGCCGGCATTTTCCCGGCGCAACATTCGACTGCACCGCACCATCACAACTATCCGAACCAGCCCTGATCGGTGTTGTCGGCCATCGCCAACTCGGCGATAATTCTGATCGGATGCCGCCCGCTCACCGATGTCCTCCGACACCTTTTCCGGGGAATAGTTATGTCGACGCAAAGCCTGACATCACCGGTCTCGGTCAAGCCACCCGTCATGGTGGACCGTGCAAAGCTTGCTCACATTCCCGGCGACGAAGGCTGGCCATTCATTGGGCGAACGCTCAGCGTTCTTGCCGACCCAAGAGGCGAAGTCGATGCGATGGCGCGCAAGTATGGGCTGATCTACCGCTCGCGCGTGCTCGGCGAGACCAGCGTCTCGCTGCTCGGTCCCGAAGCCAATGAGTTCATGCTGCTCGACCAGACCAAGCTGTTTTCGTCGACCAACGGATGGGAGACAATTCTCGGGCGGCTGTTTCCGCGTGGACTGATGCTGCTGGATTTCGAGGAACATCGCCAGCATCGCCGCGCCATGTCGGTCGCGTTCAAATCGGGACCGATGAAGAATTATCTCGCGCAGCTCGATACGGGTATCGCGGCGCGCGTGGATCAATGGCGCGAGGCGCCCGGCCCGATGCTGTTCTACCCGGCGATGAAACAGCTCACGCTCGATCTCGCCGCGACGTCGTTCCTCGGCACCGGGATCGGTCCTGACGTCGACGAGGTCACGCGCGCCTTCGTCGACATGATCGCCGCCTCCGTCGCCGTCGTCCGCCAGCCCTGGCCCGGCACACAAATGGCCCGCGGCGTGAAGGGTCGCCAGCGTATCGTCGCCTATTTCTCGCAACAGATTCCCCTGCGGCGCGAGAACGGCGGTGACGACCTGTTCTCGCAACTGTGCCACGCGACTCATGAAGACGGCGCGCTGCTCACGACGCAGGATATCGTCGACCACATGAGTTTTCTGATCATGGCGGCGCACGACACGCTCACATCATCGCTGACGTCGTTCGTGGCGCTGCTAGCCGCGCATCCGGAGTGGCAGACCAGATTGCGTGACGAAGTCTCGGCGCTCGGGATCGAACCCGGGGCGCCGCTGCCATTCGAGAAGCTCGACGCCATGCCGCTCACCGAAATGGCGTTCAAGGAAGCGATGCGGATGAAACCGCCGGTGCCGTCGATCCCGCGCCGCGCGACGCGTGACTTCAGTTTCAAGGGTTTTGACATTCCGGCCGGCACACTGGTCAGCATGAATCCGCTGTTTACCCACCACATGAGCGAACACTGGCCCGATCCCGAGGCGTTCGATCCGCTGCGCTTCACCGACGAGGCGCAACGCGCGCGTCACCGCTTTGCTTTTGTTCCGTTCAGCGGCGGCGCGCATATGTGCATCGGGCTGCACTTCGCCTACATGCAGGCCAAGTGCTTCGCGTTTCATTTCCTGCAAAGTCTCAACGTCACCATGGCGCCGGGCTATGTGCCGGCATGGCAGATGTGGCCGATCCCCAAACCCAAAGACGGATTGCGCGTGATTTTGACGGCCGCCTGAAGCGCCGGCGCCCGTCCAACCGTTGACTCCGCGCCTCCCGTCAGACAAGCAATTGGCAACCCGCAACGGACAAGCGGGACGGGAGAAAACATGCCAAAGATCGATCTCGTGTCGGGACAATTCTTGCCGGGTCATGTCGGCCCCTTCGCCGGACTGGACGTGCCGTGGCTGTTGCGGCTGCGCGCCGAGACGCGGCGGGACCATCCGTTTCTGATCTGGGCGCCGTTCGACGCGCCGTCGCGCCCCTGGACCTATGGCGAATTTCATGAGCGCGTCGGTGCGCTGGCCGCGGGTCTCGCCAAACGCGGGATCAAGCCCGGCGACTGCGTGCTGATCCATCTCGACAACTGCATCGAGATGCTGCTGGCGTGGTTCGCCTGCGTCGAACTCGGCGCCATTGCGGTGACCACCAACACCCGCTCGGCACCCGCCGAGATGGAATACTTCGCCGGCCACTGCGGCGCGGTCGCCGCGATCACGCAGCCGGCCTATGCCGAGTTGATCGCAACAAACTGCCGCAACCTGCGCTGGCTCGCGGTGATTTCCCATGATGCAGGCGCACCGCCCGCGCAGGGTTACAAGCCGCCGAAGTCTGAATCATTCGAGGCGTTGTTTGCCAACAGCGCCGACCGGCCACACCGTCCCGCCGATCCTTACGCATCGTGCAGCGTTCAATATACGTCGGGCACCACATCGCGGCCGAAGGCAGTGTTGTGGACGCACGCCAACGCATTGTGGGGCGCGAAGGTCAACGCCGTGCATCAGGACCTGCGACCAGAGGACACCCATCTTATCTATCTGCCGCTGTTCCACACCAACGCGCTGGCCTACTCCATGCTGTCGACGCTGTGGGTGGGCGGCACCGCCGTGATCCAGCCGCGGTTCTCGGGCAGCCGCTTCTGGAGCACGGCGCTGGAGCACCGCTGCACCTGGACGTCGCTGGTGCCGTTCTGCGTCAAGGCGCTGATGGAGCGCGAAGTCCCGAAGGCGCATCACTTCCGGCTGTGGGGCAGCGCGATCTGCGAGCCGCCGACCGACGCCATCTTCGGTGTGAAGACCATCGGCTGGTGGGGCATGACGGAAACCATCACCCACGGCATTGTCGGCGAACCCCATCAGCCCAACATTCCGCTCGCCATCGGCCGCGCCGCGCCGGAATACGAGATCCGCGTGGTCGATGAGAACGGCGCAGCGACGAAAGTTGGCGGCACCGGCGACCTTCTGATCCGCGGTATTCCCGGCCTGTCGCTGTTCAAGGAGTATCTGCATAACGAGCAGGCCACCCGCGACAGCTTCGACGCGCACGGCTACTTCATCACCGGCGACCGTGTAAAATTGCTGGAGAACGGCTTCCTGCGGTTCGGCGATCGCGCCAAGGACATGCTGAAGGTCGGCGGCGAGAACGTCGCCGCCTCCGAGATCGAGCAGGTTGTGATCACCGTGGCCGGCGTGCGCGAGGCAGCGGTGGTCGCGAAGAAGCATCCGATGCTGGACGAAGTGCCGGTGGTGTTCGTCATTCCAACCAGCGGCCTCGACGGCGCGCCACCCACGCTTCAGGATGATATTCTGCGCGCCTGCAAGAACGCGCTGGCCGATTTCAAGGTGCCGCGCGAGGTCCGCCTGGTTGAAGAGATGCCGCGCTCGACGTTGGAGAAAGTGGCGAAGGCCGAACTGCGGAAACTGCTGGCATAAGCGGGCCGTGCCCGACGGATGAGAAGAGGATACCGCGATGACCCAACCGAAATTCGATGTCGTTGTTTATGGCGCAAGCGGCTTCACCGGCAGGCTCGTCGCCGAATATCTCGCCGCGAATTACGGCCCCGGCAGCAATCTCAGATGGGCGATGGCGGGCCGCAGCCGTGACAAGCTCGCGGCGGTCCGCGACGAGATCCGCGCGCCGCAAGACACGCCGCTGATCGAAGCCGACGCCAGCGACCCCGCCTCGCTCAAGGCGCTTGTCGGCCAGACCAAGGCGGTTCTCACCACCGTCGGCCCCTACCAGCTTTACGGGTCTGAACTGGTCGCGGCCTGCGCGGCCTCCGGCACCGACTATCTCGATCTCTGCGGTGAACCCGCATGGATGCGCCAGATGATCGACGCCCATCATGCGACGGCGCAATCCACCGGCGCCCGCATCCTGTTTTCCTGCGGATTCGACTCGATCCCGTTCGAACTCGGGGTGTTCTTCCTGCAGAATGCCGCGAAGAAACAGTTCGGCGCGACCGTGCACCGCGTGAAGGGCCGCGTGCGCAAGATGAAGGGCACGTTCTCCGGCGGCACGGCAGCGAGCCTGAAAGCGACCTACGCAGCGGCTGCGAAGGATCTCAGCATCGTCCCGCTGCTCAAGAATCCGTTCGCGCTGACGCCGGGCTTCGAGGGCCCGAAACAGCCGCCCGGCAACAAGCCGCTCCACGACGACGATCTCGGCATGTGGGTCGCGCCGTTCGTGATGGCGACGATCAACACCCGCAACGTGCATCGCTCGAATCTGCTGATGGGATTCCCTTACGGCAGGGAGTTCATCTACGACGAAATGATGCTGGCCGGTCCCGGCGAGAAGGGCGAAGCCACCGCCAAGGCCATCGTCGCTGCCAATGCCGCGATGGGCGGACCCGGCGGACCGAAGCCCGGCGAAGGTCCCTCGAAGGAAGAGCGCGAGACGGGTCTCTACGATATCCTGTTCGTCGGCGTGTCGCTGGACGGCCGGCAGATCCACGCCTCGGTCAAGGGCGACCGTGATCCGGGCTACGGCTCGACATCGAAGATGATTGCGGAGTGCGCGGTCTGCCTCGTGCGGGATGCATCGAACGTTGCCGGCGGCATCTGGACTCCGGGCGCGGCATTGGGCGATCGGCTGATCAAGCGGCTCGTCGATCATGCCGGGCTGCAGTTCGCCGTCGAGACCGCCTGACGAACAACGCCTCCGTACAATTCCTTAGGTGTGCGTGAGTTTTTGCGCGCGATCCAATTTGCGCGTGTGACTTTTTGTTCGGAGCGCGCTCAACGTGTCAGAGCGCAACCAATTCTTAGGTCTTGAATCATAAAAATCGAATCAAGAACGTGGCCAAGACCCTGCAGGCAATTTTGCCTTGCCGTCGAAGCAGGGCAGATCGATGAGACGCCGGGAATTGAGTCTTCAGCAGCGTATCGTGCGACCCTCGCTGATTCCCGCACGGCCTGTAACGGCCGCAAGGACGCATCCAGCCTGCACGCCGCCTCGCCGCCATCTGTCACGCGCATTGTTTTTCGCGCATGAGCAGCATGCTTCCCCCTCCTACATGATCCGGAGTTTCTGATCGTGAAAATGAATCTGCCCGTTGTTAACGTCGAATATCCGCTTGGCGATGAGACGATGATCGTCTCCAAGACCGACACCAAGGGAAAGCTGACCTACGTCAACGACCAGTTCATTGAAGTCAGCGGCTTTACCGAAGCAGAGCTTCTCAATCAGCCCCACAACATTGTTCGCCACCCGGACATGCCGGTCGAGGCTTTCGGCGATCTGTGGGCGACGCTGAAGAGCGGGAAACCATGGACCGGCGCGGTGAAGAACCGGCGCAAGAACGGCGAGTATTACTGGGTGCTGGCGAGCGCCTCTCCGATCTGGGAGAACGGCGCGGTGATCGGCTACATGTCGGTGCGCACCAGGCTGCAGCCCGACCAGCGGCGCGAAGCCGAAACCGTCTACGCCCAGATCCGCGCGAAGAAGGCCGATGACTACCGGCTGGATGCGGGCATTCTGCGCAAGCGCTCGTTCGCCGACCATTTCTCGTTGTTTACCGGCTCGCTGCGGGCACGGCTGGTCACGCTTGTCGCGACGCTGACGATGTTCATGCTGGCGATCGGGCTGGTGGGCCTCGTCACCGCGCAACAGGCCAACACCCATCTGAAGCAGGTCTATAACGACCGGACCGTGCCGCTCGCCCATCTGTTCGCGATCAACGACCGGATGCAGACCAATATTCTGTCCCTTTACGGCGCGGCCACCAACGGGCTCGCAAAAAAGGCGGCCGGAGGTGTGGAGACGGCCGTCAGCAACAACATCGCCCAGATCGGCAAGAGCTGGGACAAGTTCATGGCGAGCTCCCACACCGCTGAAGAGCAGGCCATTGCCAACAGCTACAGCCAGAAGCGGCGAAGCTATGTCGAGGACGGCCTGAAGCCCGGCCTCGCTCTGCTTTCGGCCGGCAAGTTCAGCGAACTGTCACAGCATCTCACCGAGAAAGTGAACCCGCTGTTTGAGGCCGCCAAGGTGGACGCTGAGAAGCTCGTCGCGCTGCAGATCGATATCGCAAAGCACGAATATGAAAACGCCCAGAGCAACTTCACGACCTCGATCATGGTCGCATCCGGCGCCTTGATTGCGGCGCTCGCTCTCGGCATTCTGCTCGGCCTGATGACGATCCGCGCGATCGGCCGCCCGACGGGCCGGCTGATCGAACTGATGACGCGTATCGCCCAGGGGCAATTCAACAACCGGGTTTTCATCGAGCGCGACGACGAGATCGGCGTTGCCCTGCGCAACCTTCAGGCGATGCAGGCCAAACTCGGTTTCGACCGGGAAATGCAGAAGCAGGATGAGAAGAACCGCCTGATCCGCACCCACCGGATCGAGGAACTGGTATCGGCCTTCGAAACAGACGTTTCCAGCATGCTCGGCTCGGTCTCGTCGCAGGCCGCCGAACTGCAGGCGACGGCGGCATCGATGTCGTCCATTTCGGAAGAAACGTCGCAGCAGTCCACCACCGTCGCCGCGGCGTCGGAACAGGCCACCGCGAATGTTCAATCCGTGGCGGCCTCCACCGAGGAAATGGCCGCCTCGGTCAACGACATCGCCCGGCAACTGCACGAGTCCAGCACGGTCGCGGCGGAAGCGGTCCGGCAAGCCGAAGTGACGAACACAAGGATCATGGCACTGTCTCAGGCCGCCGACAGCATCGGCGACGTCGTGCAGCTCATCAACACCATCGCCGGGCAAACCAACCTCCTTGCCCTCAACGCCACGATCGAGGCCGCGCGCGCGGGCGAATCCGGCAAGGGCTTTGCCGTCGTTGCGCAGGAAGTGAAAATGCTCGCCGCACAGACCGCGAAAGCGACCGGTGAGATCAGCGGGCAGATCAGCGGCATGCAGACTGCGACGCAGGAGTCGGTCACCGCTGTCAAAGGCATCAGCGAAACCATCGACCGCATCTCGTCGATTGCAGCCGCCATCGCAGCCGCAGTCGAGCAGCAGGGCGCCGCGACCAACGAGATCGCCAACAACGTGCAGCAGGCGGCGCGCGGAACGGCGCAGGTCTCCAGCAACATTGCAAGCGTCAGCGCCGCTGCGCAGGAAACCGGCGCGGCCTCGACGCAGATGCTGGCCTCGGCCGACGAACTCAGCCGGCGCGGCGAGGAGCTGAAGAAGCAGGTCGACAACTTCCTCGATCAGGTGCGCGCGGCGTAAGCCGCCGCACACCGGCCCTCTCCTTTGGAGCCTGGAAAATCCAGTCAGAGACTCCAGCCTCGCGGCAACACCATTTTCGCGCATGCGCTGTTGATCTTTGCCGCCGAGCTCAAGGAGTTATCGAGAGCGCCGAGCCGCCGCTGACCGCTTCCGCGCTCTACGAATTCATGCACACCACGACGACCGCGCCGTTCCTCGTGTCGAGGTGCTTCATTACCGATGACGCTTGATCGTGGGACCTCTCTACGCGCGACGCCATGGGTACTTAATTACCTGTCGCCACGATGAATACCGGTCTCGCTGCATTCAATTATTTAAAGCTTTAACCCTAGAAGTATCTCCAGCTTGAACTGCGCGAACTCGCGATCCAGACATCTGCGACGCACGAGCAGATCAGTTTGTTTTACGCTCTGCCAACCCTGAGAACAGAGAGCAGCGCCTATGCGTTTGGATCGCGCGAGCCACACGTCGAGAGTCGCGAAAGCGATCATCGCGCTCAAGCTCTGCAGCGTTCTCGCGTTTGTCGCTGTGACCAATCCAAATGCCTTGACGTGGCCCAGCCAGTACATCGAGCAGGGGCGATGGCTCACGCTTGCCGTCTATCTCGGGCTCTGGGCCTGCGCCCTCATCGCCATCCTGATCGCGGCTTTCCAGGTTAATCCCTGGGTCAGATCGTTTTGGGCGGTGATCATCGCACTTTCGAGCGCCGCAGGTTTTGCCTTCTATCTTGTTTCCGGCGTGGAAATATCGATGTTCGATATCGCATCGTTATGGGCTGCGCGTCATGAAGTCGGCCGTGCCCTTGAGTTCTACGGCTCGGCTATGGCCTGGAGCGCCCTGGTTTTCCTCTTCGGATTTATCGTCATTGCGGCGCCATCGGTTAATCCCGGCGCTCACCTGCGACGGCTGTGGCGATATCTTGCGTGGGCGCCGGCGTTTCCGATCGTACTTTTCGCCGCGGTCATTTATGCAAAGGACGGCGGCGGACATTACGGCATGTCGATGCAATTCGCCCCGCTGTCCGTCGCAGCCATATCTGGTGCAAGGCTCGCAACCAAAGCGATGCCTACCCGCGAGCGCGTGACATGGAGCGCGGACGGTCGAAAAATCCGGCACGTGGT
Source organism: Afipia massiliensis (assembly GCF_001006325.2). NCBI lineage: Bacteria > Pseudomonadati > Pseudomonadota > Alphaproteobacteria > Hyphomicrobiales > Nitrobacteraceae > Afipia > Afipia massiliensis. Next base: position 1,321,179 of record NZ_LBIA02000001.1, read on the forward strand.
TTTGCTGGTCGATGAAAGCGTTCGCGGCGACTACATCGATTGGCGTCCCGGAAATCCTTACACCCCGGACATCGCCAGCCTGAAAGATCGTATCGTCAATTTCGGACATGCGGTCTCTGGAGGCAATTGCAGCTCTTATTCCAATGCAATGCTGCGGTTTGGAGCGACACGTCGCGACCTTATGAATTCGGCCGCGCGTAATCCGACCGTCTGGGACTATGCAAAGACCGCCGGCTTTCGGACCGTCATGATCGATTCTCAGGCGGCCTTCCTGCGGGGACCGGCCAAACTCCAGAACTTCATGACGCCCGAAGAGAAGAGAGAGATCGACTCTTTCAATGCCATCGAAGAGACCATAGCGCCGCCCGACCTTGACGACAGGCTTGTCGACATCCTCGCGGAAAAGCTGAAATCCGAACAGCCGACGTTTGTCTATGCCATCAAGAACGGCGCGCATTTCCCCTACGACCGCGGATATCCGTCGACACAACGAATTTTCCAGCCGACGATGAGCGAGAGTGCACGCGACAACGATCCGGCCTTGATCAACTCGTATCGTAACGCCGTACGATGGTCGGTGGACCGCGTTCTAAAGCGTCTCGCCAACAGCGTCCCGCTTGATAACACACTGATCATCTATACCTCTGACCACGGACAAAATCTGTCCAGCACGGCATTGTCGCATTGCTCCGTTAAAAACGCTGACCCGCGCGAAGCTCTGGTCCCTCTTTTTGCAATGACCGACGAGCCTCGGCTGCGCGAAAGGCTTTCGGCCGGCGCCATGACGAATTGGGGCTATGCCAGCCATTTTTCCATTGCGCCGACACTTCTCGACGTTTTCGGTTTCAAGCCGCAGGACATCGCGTCGAAATACGGACCGTCATTGTTTGAAAAGCCGGACCCAGAGACCGAGTTCACATCGGGCGATATCTTCGGACTGATCTCCGAGAAAATTCATTGGAATAAGATCGATCTCTCCAAGCGCTATCTGGAACAGGCCGCCGAAACGACAGTTTCTGATAGTTCTGCATTGCCAAAGAACCGGTAACGGCGTCGATCGCAAACAGGCCCAGCCGCGCCACAACCGGCCACACGAGCTACGCCTCACCGATTCGAACGTGGGACCGCGACCTGAAACAGGACAACGCGGGCTCCAAATCGGGCTTTCAGGCCGTTGCCCGCGCCGGGCCAATCGGCTAAATGGACATCACTGCACCCGTAGCTCAGCTGGATAGAGCGTTGCCCTCCGAAGGCAAAGGTCACACGTTCGAATCGTGTCGGGTGCGCCATTTTCACGCAATCGCCAAAGTTACGATGGCCCCGCCGGCCGCGGGCTCAGATGGCTGAGCAGATCCATCGGTAGCGGAAACACCACTGTCGATGATCGCTCACCCGCGATGTCGTGCAGCGCCGCGAAATAGCGCAACTGCATCGCCTGCGGCTCCTGTGCGAGGATTCGGCCGGCCTCGACAAGCTTCTCTGCGGCTTGTTGTTCGCCCAGTGCGTTGATCACCTTCGCGCGCCGGAGCCGCTCCGCTTCGGCCTGCTTTGCGATGGCGCGAACCATGTTTTCATTGAGATCGACATCCTTGATTTCAATGTTGGTCACCTTGATGCCCCAGGCGTCGGTTTGCTGATCGAGAATCTCCTGAATGTCGGCGTTGAGTTTGTCCCGCTCGGCGAGCATCTCGTCCAGTTCGTGTTTGCCGAGCACTGAACGCAGCGTGGTCTGCGCTAGCTGGCTGGTCGCGGCCATGAAATTTCCGACCTTGATGATCGCGCGTTCGGGGTCGACGATGCGGAAATAGAGAACGGCGTTCACCTTGACGGAAACGTTGTCACGGGAAATCACGTCCTGTGGCGGCACGTCCTGCACCACCACCCTGAGATCGGCCTTCACCATCTGCTGCACGAACGGAATCAGGATAATGAGGCCCGGACCTTTCACGCCGGTGAAGCGGCCGAGCGTGAAGACGACGCCGCGCTCGTATTCCCGCAGGATGCGAATGGCCGAGGAGAGAAATACGATCACGATGATCGCGAGCAGGATATAAGTTGCGTAATCGAGCATCATCATCGCACACCTCCTTCACCGGCGCTGAGTGCCGGCCGGCGACGCACCGTCAGCGTCAGATCCGTGATGCTGGCCACCTCGACCATCTCTCCAGGCTTGAATGCTTCCGTGCCGCGGGCTTGCCAGCGCTCACCTTGTGTGAGGACGTGGCCCTCAATATCGCTCCAGTCGAGAACCTCGGCGGGCAGTCCGCGCATGGCCTGCCCGCCGACTTGTGCCGGAGCCTTGCGGGCGCGCCGAAGCGAGCCGAACACAATGAGAGTCAGTCCGATGAACATCGCCGCCACGATGCCGACGAACGTCCATGACAGCCGGTATCCGGGCGCTTCGATCGTGAACAGCATCAGCGCACCGAGGACGAAGGCGATGGCTCCGCCGAGGCCAAGAACCACGGTCGGGTTGAAGGCCTCGATGATCAGAAGCGCGATCCCCACCACCATCAGCCCAAGGCCGGCATAGTTGATCGGCAGCAGGTTGAGGGCATAGAGGCCCAGCAGCAGACAGATCGTGCCGACCACGCCGGGAGCGACGGCGCCAGGAGACATGAATTCAAAAATCAGACCGTAGATGCCAACCAGCAGAAGAAGGAAGGCGACGTTGGGGTTGGTGATAATCGACAGAAATCGCGAGATCCATCCGGGATCGATCGTCTCGATCGTCGCATCCTTCGTCGCCAGATGCCGCCTGTCGCCACCGGGCAGTTCCACGACGCGACCATCGATTTGCCTGAGCAGTTCGGCCGGGTCGCGCGCGATGAGATCGATAACACCCGCTTGCAGCGCGGCGCTGGCGGAAAGACTGGCTGCTTCGCGGACGGCTTTCTCAGCCCAATCGGCGTTACGTCCTCGCAACTCGGCGAGGCTGCGGATAAAGGCGGCGGCGTCGTTTGTCGCCTTCGCCGTCATTGCGTCCTTCGGCTCCGTTTGCCGGGCGCTGTCTTTTTTGTCCTTGCCGTCCTTGTCGGGGGTGATGCCCGGCAAGCCCGGCACCGGACTGCCGATTTGTACCGGCGTCGCTGCGCCGAGATTGGTGCCCGGCGCCATTGCGGCGATATGCGTTGCATAGAGGAGATAAGTGCCGGCGCTGGCGGCATGGGCTCCGGAAGGGGCCACATAACCTACGACGGGAACGGGCGAGGCCAGCACATCGGCGATGATCTCACGCATGCTGCTGGCGAGGCCGCCTGGCGTATTCAGACGCAGAATGACGGCGTCTGCGTGTCGTTCACGTGCCTTGGCCAGGGCATCCTTCACGTAACCAGTGGTCGCCGGTCCGATCGCTCCCTCGATCACGATTGTCAGCACAAGCTTGCGACTCCCCTCCGCCGAGGCGGGAAGGGGAGAGACAATCAGAGCGGCGGCAGCAATTGCCGCAACAAGAGCCGCCTGTACGGTCTGCACAGCCAGGACTCCCTTATCGAAATGATATGGGGATATCCTCGTCGAGCCTCAACATCAGTGGGATTGGCGAGCCATCGCTCACCCGCCGAAACGGACGTGAGGGTCGCATAAGATGAGAAGAATTTTAGAAATTATATAGCAATTTCAATGATATAAGAGTTCGCAGTTTTATCTGAATGGCGCGCCACTTCAGTGACGTCCAGCACTCTCTTCGAAGGCCGCCTCCAACCCGCTAGCGCGCGGCGGCGGGTTTCCTCGCCGGTGCGTCCGCATCACGACCTTTCGGAAGATCGGGCACCAGCGTCGGATGCAACTGCTGCGAATGGCACACGCAGTTGCGGCCGTCGGATTTGGCGCGGTACAGCGCCGCGTCGGCGGCCTCGACCAGCTGCCGCCAGGCCAGTTGCCCGAGATTGCCCTTGGCAACGCCGAAACTCGCCGTCACGGTCAGCGTCGTGCCATCCGATAGAACGAATTCATGCGCTTCCAGCGCGGCGCGGATTCTCTTCGCCAGTGCATTTGCACCGGCGAGATCGTCACCCGACATCAGGATCACGAACTCCTCCCCGCCGAAGCGGGCAAAGATATCGCCCGGTCGCAACATCGGACGCACCATACGCACGCATTCTTTCAGAACATGATCGCCTTCGAGATGCCCGTAGCGGTCGTTGATCGCCTTAAAATGATCGATGTCCATCAGGATGAGACAGGCAGCATTCTCCCCGGCCCGGTTGCCGGCGTGACGCTCACCAATCATATCGAGGGCGCCGCGATTCATCAGCCCGGTGAGCCCGTCGGTCTCCGCCTGCTGCTTCAGCTCCTTCGTCAGCGACGCACGCTCGGCCAGGCTGCGGCGAAGAATGACGATGGCATCGAACAGGCGGCGCATCTCGGTGGCGTGATGCGGCTCGGGATAGGGCACAGTGGGACGATCCTCAGCCAGCACGATCACGGCTTCCCGCGCCCGCATCAACGGCCCGAACACAAACCGCTGGGCCGCGACCAGCAGACCGGCCAGAATTCCGAGAATGATCGTGGTGATGGTGACCGTGACCGCAAGGGTCACCAGCGCCCCGTTCCGAAGCACGGTGAAGCGCTCGATGGTGATATCGAGAAAATCTCCGCGCAGGCGTTCCAGCGGCTTCAGGGTCTTGACGAAGCGGACGGTGAACTCGTCCGCCGTCATCGAGTAGTTGCCCGACTTGCGGCCTTCCGCCACCAGCCCGTCGAGAATGCCGAGGCCTTCGCCAAAGAACATCATTTCGACATCGTGAAGATCGGCCGACAGCCGCCGATCGTCGTGGCCGACCACCTGCCGGCCTCCGGCCAGGTGCCACAACTGGAGAATGCGGCCACGGGTCCGGTTGCTGTCGACGAGATTTTTCAGTGGCAGCGGCTGACTGACGGCGATCGGCGCCATGATCTGCGACGCGATCCTGCCGCCATACTCGCGCAGTTCTCCGAACATCCGCCCGGTCATCACCGGCGCTGCGAGCTCGGGATTTTGCGTCGTCAAAGCACTCGCCTTCCAGGCCACCACGGACTGGAAGATATCGACCACGTCGAACATGCTTTCGATCACGGACTGTACGTCGTCGAGACGCCGCAGATCGCGCGGAATGGCCGCGACCCGGTCCACTTCCTGCCGGCCCTTTTGAAGCTGCGCCCTGGTCGGCGCGAGCAGGTCCCGGGGAACGCCCGCGCTCGCCGGTAGCTGATCGAGAATGGCGTCGGATTTCGCGCGAAACGCGGTCAGACGTTCGCGCAGCGCGCCGTGCGTCACGCCGACGTCGCCGAGCACACTGTTGGACGGCCCACGTTCAGCCGACAGAAGATTGGCGGTTTCGAGGATCAGCCGGTAGCTCTCCAGCCCACTGAGATTCTGGCGCGCGCGGCGGTAATCGTCGAGTGCACTGCCGATCACGCTGGTGGCGAGAATCCCGGTGCAGACGAGTGCGATTCCGGTCCCGATCAACAACTTGCGGCGAAGGCTGTGATCGTCGCCGCACGGCATGCTGCGCAAGAGCCGAAATTTGAGCCGTTGCAGGAATGCCCCGAAATATCCGGCGGACCTTGAGGTCATGATTCTGCTGGTCCTTATTGGCGCGTTCTGCGTCCGCGGCCATAGGCACATGCAGGACTTTCATTTGAGTAAAACCACACGGTTAAGATCGTGTCAGAAACCGGTTGCAGCCGCGCCACGCGCGGAGACACGGCGAAATGCCGGATAACCGGCGCATCTGCATTTCTGCGGCGCGTGTGTTAGCGGAAAATTGAGCTTAACGCGCCGCGTCGTGCATGGCGGGGCGGCGGATCATCATGCAAGCGCGCGGCTCGCGCCGCGAAACGGTACTTCCGCTGCTTCAGTTGCGAGGAGCGCGCCGCGGCGGAATGTCCCGGCCGGACGGTTGAAGCCAGAAATTCTGCTGGCAATAACTTGCGGTGCCGGAGACCGCAGCCAAACACTGCTCGTAAGTATCGTATCGGCAATCGCCCGGACCGGCCTCGGCCTTCCGGCAGAACGGATAGTCGCGCGACAAGGACGGACTGGCACCAAGCGCCGAGAAGACGGCGATTCCGATCGCACCCAGCATGATTTTCTGCTTGTTCATCGCGCGTCATCTCCGGTCAGGCGCAATACCTGGCCAAGCGTTCCTCCGGCGCATGCGACCGTCAACCAACGAATCTGTGACCGGAATTCAGCGGGGTGTCAGGCCAGCGCGGCCGTGTCCTCCGGCAGCATCCGCTTGAACAGGGTGATCATGCGCTCTGCTTCTTTCGGCTTAAGCGTAATGGCGTGCCGGACTGCCGCCGCAATCAGCGTCATCGTCAATCGCGCGACCGCCGCCAATGCCGCGGGATCCCGGCGCGGCGCAATGCGCCTCAGCGTATCGAGCAGAAGGCCGGCGAGGAATTCGCCGTCGGCCTCATCCAGTTGCTGGAGCGCACGGTCGGCCTGGGTCGCCTGCCAGATGTCGCGCATCACCGGCTCGTCCATGAACATCCGATAATATCCGTCGACGATCCGCCACAGCGCCGGGCGCAGATCCGCCCTGTTCTCGACGGCCGCCAGTTCCTGCTGCACGCAGACGCGCCCGACGGCGTTGTAGCGTTCCGCCAGCGTGCCGATGATCGCGGTCTTGTCAGGAAAATACTGATAGAGCGAGCCGAACGGCACGCCGCTGCGCTCGACCACGTCGCTCATGCGAAAGGCTTCGCTGCCGTTCTCGGCGATCATCGCAGCGGCGCATTCAAGAATCCTCTCATAACGCTCGCGGCTGCGCTTTTGCGTCGGCACCAGACGCGCCAACCCTGCCGGCTCGGCTTCCATGCTCGCCGGTTTCATTTTCTTCGTCGCCATCGCATCCACCAAAAATCGCTTGACGATCCTAATACGAGAGTTTATCGCTTTTTGCAAATACGATAAATACTCGTATTTATCGAACGGAGGATGCCCTCATGTCTCAACGCGACCCCATCCTGATCATCGGCGGCGGCGGCAAGACCGGCGGCCGCGTCAATACCCTCTTGAAAGCGAGAGGTTTTTCGACCCGACCGGTCTCACGCAGCACCACTCCCGCGTTCGACTGGACCCGCCCGGAAGGCTGGGCGAGAGCGCTCGACGGCGTGTCCGCCGCCTATGTCACCTATCAGCTTGATCTCGCGGTCGAGGGCGCCACCGAAGCCATCGCAGAACTGTGCCGCCTGGCCCGCGACAAGGGGCTGCAGCGGATCGTGCTGCTGTCGGGACGCGGCGAGCCCGGCGCGCAGCGCGCCGAAGCCGTGCTGCAAGCCTCCGGCGTTGAGTGGACCATCGTGCGCGCAAGCTGGTTCGATCAGAATTTCAGCGAAGGCTATCTCATCGACGGCGTGCTGGCCGGTGAGGTCGCGCTCCCGGCCGGACCTGTACGTGAGCCGTTCATTGACATCGACGATATCGCGGATGTCGTGACCGCCGCCTTGAGCGAAGACGGCCATGCCAACCGCCTCTATGAGGTGACCGGCCCGCGGCTACTGACATTCGCCGACGCCGTCGCGGAGATCGCGCAAGTGACCGGCCGCCCGATCCGCTATCACCAGATCACGCCGGACGAATTCACCGCCAGGATGCGCGGCGCCGCGCCGGATGACGTGATCGATCTGCTGCACGAGCTGTTCACCGTGGTTCTCGACGGGCGCAACTCAAGTGTAGCGTATGGCGTCCAGGAAGCACTGGGCCGCCCCGCGCGCGATTTCTCCGACTATGTCCGCAAGACCGTGGCAACCGGCGTATGGAGTGCCTGACATGACTCAGTTTGTGATCAACGCACTGCTGTGGTTCTGCGCCATCGGTTGCGGGATGATGGCGGGACTGTACTTCGCGTTCTCGACCTTCATTATGACCGCGCTTGGCCGGATCCCGCAGGCTCACGGCATCTCGGCGATGCAATCGATCAATGTCGTGATCCAGCAATCGCTGTTCATGCCGCTGTTCTTCGGAACGACACTTGCGGCATTGCTGCTTGCGGGCCTGGCGCTGTTTCGCCTTAACGAAACCGCCGGCATCGCGATGCTGGCCGCAGGCATCCTCTACGTCGTCGGCATGTTCGTCTCGACCATCGTGTTCAATGTACCGTTCAACAACGCCCTCGACGCCGTCGATCCATCCAGCGCTGATGCCGCTGCGGTATGGACGCGCTACCTGAAGGACTGGACCTTCTGGAACCATCTGCGGACGGTTGCCTCTGCTGTCGCCAGCGCATTGTTCGTGGTCGCCATTGTCGCAGGATGAAGGCGTTGACCGCGACCAGTGGAACCCTTGTATGATGACAGCTTGAATCCTCCGTCATACAAGGGGTTGGCATGCGCAAGGTCATCGAATTCGACGAGGGGACCTATCAGGCCATGGTGCAACTCGGACGAGACCGGATGGCGACGCTGCAGGAACTTGCCGATGAATCCTTCGCCGACCTGCTGAAGAAGCACGGCGTGCCGAAAGACCTGCGGGAGGCGCTGCGCAGAAGCGCAAAGGCTTCCACCCCCGCGAAGCGCAAAACGAAATCCACCCGCCGCAAATGACGCACGCCTCCGATGCACATCCTGCTGCCGGCCCGGTGCTGATCACCGGATGCTCCAGCGGCCTCGGCCGGGCAGCCGCAATAATTTTCCGCGCTGCGGGCTATGAGACGTTCGCCACGGCGCGCGATCCGTCAACGCTCGACGATCTGCGCGCGCTCGGCTGCCGCACACTGGCGCTCGACATCACCAGCGAAGGCGCGCGCCGCGCCGCCGCCGAAACCGTTGAGCGGGAATTCGGCGCGGTTAGAATTCTTGTGAACAATGCCGGCTACGGCCAGTACGGCCCGCTGGAAGAAATCTCGCTCGACCTGCTGCGGCTGCAGTTCGAGACCAACGTGTTCGGCGCATTGCGGCTGTCGCAACTGGTGCTGCCCGCCATGCGCCGCGCCGGGCGCGGGCGCATCGTCAATATCAGCTCAGTCGCAGGCCGCGTCAGTTCGATCGGCGGCGGCGCGTATCATGCCACCAAGTTCGCCATCGAAGCACTGACCGACGCGCTGCGTCCGGAGGTCGAACCGTTCGGCATCGATGTCGTGAATGTCCTGCCCGGACCAATCGCCACGCAGTTCGAGGCGACGCTGCTGAAGCATATTCCCGATACCGGGCCGCAAAGTCCGTACACATATTTCAAGCATCGCCTTGCCGAGCGCATGCACAATTTTCTGAACCCGCAGAAATTCGGCGTGATGTCAGCGGAGACCGTCGCCCGCGTCGTTTTTAAGGCCGCAACGGCAAGACGTCCCAAGACCCGCTACAGCGTGGGCTTCATCGCGCATCTCGGTCCGATCGGCCGCGCCCTGACGCCCGACCGCGTGGTGGATGTCATGACACGGCGGAAGGTGCCGGTCGTGAAAAAGTAGACCTCTCGACGCTAGCAAACTGGCAAAATCGACAGACGAAAACCGGAGGCACCCGATTTAAGGATACCTCCGGTTGTTAGAACTGCTCTCAGATCCACTGCTGTCATTGCCGGGCTTGACCCGGCAATCCATCTTCAAACTTTCAGATGGGTGCGCGGGTCAAGCCCGCGCATGACGAGTCTTGATGTTGAGCGTTCATGAAGTTACGCCTTCTTCATGCCGGCCTTCACTGCATCCGCCGTGATCGGCAACGAACGCACGCGTGCACCGACCGCATTGTAGATAGCGTTGGCCAACGCAGGAGCCACCACCGTCACCGCGGGCTCGCCCACGCCGGTGGCGGGTTCGCCATTGGCGATGATGGCGAGCGCCACCTCCGGGACCTGACTCATTCGCATCGGAGTATAGGTGTCGAAGTTGGTCTGCTCGATCGCGCCATCCTTCATGGTGGCCTTCTCGAACAGCGCCAGCGACATGCCCCACAGCGCCGCGCCCTCGACCTGGGCACGGATGCCGTCCGGGTTCACCTGCGTGCCGACATCGGTGGCGACGGTGAGTTTCTTCACCTTGACCTCGCCGCTGTCGTTCACCGCAACATGGGCGACACAGGCCGTCCAGCTCGCGGTGGCGCGTTCCTGCGACGACACGCAGGCAACGCCCATGCCTTCACCCTTGGGCAGCTTCTTGGTGCCGTAACCGGCAAGGCCCATCGCGGCGAGCAGCGTGTTGCGCAACCGCTGCGCGCCGCCGGCATTGGCGCCGGCGCCGTCGAGCAGGTCGATGCGGAATTGCGCCGGGTCTTTCCCCGAAGCTACCGCCAGTTCGTCGAGCATGCTTTCCACCGCCCAGAAGGTCCAGCCGGGCGCGACCGAGCGCAACTGGCCCGACGGCGTGGCCGACTGCGCCATCTCGTTGATGATGGCACGGACGTTGTGGTTGGGCACGGTGTAGAAGAAGTCCGCGCCGTTCACCGTGAAAGCATCGAGCGCGCCCTTCTTCTCGACATCCGGCGAGAGAAACGCCGGAATGCCCCAGCGCTTGGTCGGCCAGGCGCTGACCACGTCATGGTTGAACGCAATCAACTTGCCGCTGTCGTCGAGACCGGCCTTGATCTTCTGGAAGGTCAAGGGACGCGAGAAGTCCATGATGGTGTCGTCCTCGCGCGAGTAGATGACCTTCACCGGCTTGCCGACGGCTTTCGCTGCAAGCACCGCCGGAATCATCATGTCGCCGTCGAGACGCCGGCCGAAGCCGCCGCCCAGCCAGGCCTGATGCATGACGATGAATTTGGGATCGATGCCCAGCGCCCCGGCCGCGATCGCTCCCGAACGGGTGGCGAACTGATTGCCGGAGTACAGATGCCAGATGTCACCCTTTTGCTCTGCCGTGGCGTTCATCGGCTCCATCGGCGCGTGGATGTTGATGTTGGTGGTGTATTCCGCCTCCATCACCTTGGACGCCTTGCCGAGCGCCTCCGCCGTATCGCCGTTCTTGACGAAGAACAGCCCGGAGGCGTTGTCGGCCTGCAGCCGCTTCGCTTCCGCCAGCAGGGATTCGCTGGAGACTTTGGCGTTCGGCCCGTTGTCGTAGGTGACCTTGAGCGCGTCCGCCGCCTTTTTTGCGTTGGCGTAGGTGTTGGCCACCGCCACCACCCAGCCGGTGGTGGTGCCGGTCTTGTCCTCAAGCGTCACGGCCTTGATGAAGCCCGGCACCTTCTTTGCCGCTGACTCATCGACCGACTTCACCGTCGCGCCATAGCGCACCGGCGGCATCACGATCTTGCCGTAGACCATGCCGGGCAGGAACGTATCGATGCCGTACTTCGCGGTGCCGTTGGTCTTCGACGGAATGTCGAGCTGCGGGATCGACTGGCCGACCAGCGTGTATTGGTCGGGCGTCTTGAGCTTGAGCGCCTTGAGCTCGTCCGCCGTGAACGTCTTGGTCGCCTTGCCGCCTTTCACGATTTCCGCGAACGTCAGCGACTTCTTCGACTTCGGATGCGAGATTCGAGAGTCGCGCACCACGAGTTCGCCGGCCGGCACACCCATCATCGCGGCGGCGGCTTCCGTCAACGCGATGCGGCCGGCGGCGCCTGCACGGCTCATGGCGTCGAAGTTCATCATGGTGCTCCAGGAGCCGCCCGTGATCTGCGCGCCGAGAACCGGATCGTTGTACTTCGGATCGTTGGACGCGAGCTTGACCCGCATGTCCTTCCAGGACGCGCCGAGTTCTTCGGCCACAAGCTGCGCCATGGTGGACGCAATGTGCTGGCCCATGTCGGCCTTGCCGCAAGTCACAGTGACAAGCCCGTCCGGCGCGATCGAATACCACACGCTCGGATCGAAGCTTGCGGGCGCGGCCAGCGCGCTGCTTCCGGGCACGGATGCGAAGCCGAGCGCAAGCCCCGCTGCGGATGTGCCGACGATGAACGAGCGGCGGCTGAGATCCGTCGATGAATTGACCTTGATGTGCTTGTTCATGTTGCTCTCCGATCGCTCGGCGCGTTCGACGCGGTGCGCATGTCGGCGGCAGCCCGCATGATCGCCTTCTGAATCCGCGAATAGGTCATGCAGCGGCACAGATTGCCGTCCATATGCGCGACCACCTCGTCCCTGGTCGGATTGGTGTTCTTGGCGAGCAGCGACGCCGCCTGCATGATCTGGCCGGACTGGCAGTACCCGCATTGCGGCACCTGCTCGAGAATCCAGGCCTTCTGCAGCGGATGATCGCCCTTGGCGCTCAAGCCTTCGATGGTGGTGATCTTCTTGCCGGCGACCTCGCTGAGCACGGTCTGGCACGAACGCACCGCTTCACCGTTGACGTGGACCGTGCACGCGCCGCAAAGCCCTGCGCCGCAGCCGAATTTCGTCCCGGTCATCTGGAGTTGTTCGCGGATAACCCATAGCAGCGGCGTATCGCCCGCCGCTTCGACGGACATATTGCGTCCGTTAATGCTGAGAGTGGGCATCGTTTCTTCCCCTGCCGGCGCACGACATCGCTTACGGCGATGACTCACTTCGAGGTCGATGCCCGCCACGCACCGGGTCGATGACGGGCGCCGCGGAGAATGATCGGCTTTTTTGGCGCAGGCAACGCAAATTAGAATCGGTCAAAATAAAATAAATTATCGCGCAATGCAGCGACGTCCTTGTGCGACGCAGAAACAGGAAACTTAGCTACGCGGCGGAGCCTTACGCTGCGGGACTGTCATCGCCGCAATCCCGGCAACGACGCACACCAGACCGATCCAGACTGTGGGCGACAGCGTTTCGCCCAGAAATACAACGCCGAGGCCGACACCGAGCGGCACGCGTAGGTAAGCCTGCGCGGTCGTGCCGACCGATCCCAATGTCTGGATCAGCCGGAAATAGATCACGAAGGCGAGCGCGGTGGAGAACACCGCGAGCGCGATCAGGGCCGCGACGGACGCCGCCGATGGTGTGAGCGCCCATGGCCGGTCGACGATGAGGCTGAGCGGCGTCAGCATGATCGCGCCGCAGATCATCGACCCCGCCGCCGGCACCATCGGATCGAGCCCGTTGAAGTTGCGCCCGAACAGCGCGGCGGCGCCGAACAGGACCGCGGAGAGCACCAGTGCAAGCTGTGCGATGACATCCTGTCCCAATCCGTTCAATGCATCGACGCCTACGACAAGACAGATTCCGGCGAGACCCACCGCAACGCCAAACGACTGGCGCAGCGTGGGACGTTCATGGCGGACAAACAGCAGCGCCAGCAGGAACGCGAAAATCGGCGCGTTCGAGCCCAGGATGGTGGCAAGACCCGCGCCGACATGCTGTTCCGCGTATGCGATCAGCGTGAAGGGAATCACGCTGTTGAGACAGGCCTGAATCATGAACCGCCGCCACACCGCAGGATCGCGCGGCATGGCGATACCACGCAGCCACATGATCGTCAGCAGGATGGCCCCTGCAATGAACGTACGCGCGGCGATCAGGGTCAGCGGCGGAATAGTCTCTACACCGATCTTGACCAGCGTGTAGGCCGCGCCCCACAGCGTCGCCAGCAGCACCAGCAATGCAAGATTGGTCGCGTTATGCTGCCGTGGCGTCTCGATTGCGATGGTCATGTCGTGCCGCCGGCTTCCTGTTCGCGGCGACGTTGCCACGCCGGCGCAGTGCTTTGTTTCGATGCGGGTCGAAGTTTATCCGCCGCGCAGCAGATTGGAGTACTGCTCCGGCACTTCGATCTCGAGACCGAGAATCGCCGCCGACAGCGCCTTGCCATAGTTGTCGAGGCTGAGGCTGCGCGACACCCCGCCGCCGAGTGCGCCTTCCGCCACGAAATTCAGCGCCGCCAGATTATCGGCCTCATACCGCGTGACCTCGCCCTTGATCGCGCCGCGATAGAACGCCTTGAACCGCGCGGCGGTCAGTTGCGCTTTCAGCAAGGGATAGAATTCGTCGCAATAGGCGATCACCGCGATGTTCGAGGTGTTGCCCTTGTCGCCGGACCGGACGTGGGCCACGCGTTCCAACTTGACCTGCATAGCTTCAGCTCTCGTACCAGGTGATGACGGGGGCGACCTTCTCGCGCGGCACCAGCGTCGACCAGACGCCAATGATCTCGCGGGCGCGATCCTGATGCGGCACCCGTTTGCCGGTCATGGCCACGCCGGACACCGCCATGCCGTCGATCTCGCGCCCGACTTTCAGGGCTTCCTCGCGGGTTTTGGTCCGCGCCGCAACCCGCACCGCGACCTCATAAGGCTCCGGCGCATCCGGCGGACTGGCTTCGCCGTGGATCGCATTGAGGCCGAGAAAATCGATACGCAGGTCGTCCGCCTTGAGACCGACGATGCGAAAGCGTTCTTGCAGAATCTGCTTCGCGAGTTGCGCACGGCGCAGCGCACCGGGACCAGCGTAGAAGAACATATCCTCGCCGATGAAGCCTTCCATGCAGCCCATCGACACTTTCAGCGTCGGCGTGCGCGGCTTGCCACCGATATTTGTCACGCGCATGCGGTCGGAGCCCACCTGCTCAAGTGCCGCGGTGGTGAAATCGACCACGACATCCGGCGTGATGTAGTTCGCCGGATCGTGCACCTCGTACAGCATCTGCTCCTTGACCGTCATGGCGTTGATCGCGCCGCCGGTGCCCGCGACTTTTGCAATCACAGCGCTGCCGTCAGATTCGACCTCGGCAATCGGAAAGGCCAGATCCCACGGCGTCGGCACATCCTTGAAGCCGGGATCGGCGAAATAGCCGCCGGTGACCTGCGCACCGCATTCCAAAAGATGCCCGAGGCCGCTGCCCGCGCCGAGCTTGGCGAAATCATCCGCGCACCAGCCGAATTCATGCATCATCGGCGCCAGAAACAGCGATGGATCCGCAACGCGGCCGGTAATGACAATGTCCGCGCCCTGTCGCAGGGCCTCGACGATCGGCTCAGCTCCCAGATACGCCTCCGCCGAAATGATCTCCGATGCAATGGAGGCGACCGGCGCGCCATTTTCCAGAATGGTGCCACCAAGCGCAGCAATACGATCGGTGATCAGGCTGCCGGAAACCGCGGCGACCTTCTTGCCCTTTGCGCCATGCTCGCGCAGCAGTTCAACGATGCGCTGCGCCGCGCCGTCCGGATTGATCCAGCCCTGATTGCTGATGACTTTCGTGCCGCGTTTCAGACAACCCGGCAGCACCGCCTTCATGCGGTCGTCGAGATAGGTGTCATATCCGGGGAACGACGGATCGCGCCGCTTGCGCACCTGCGCGGCTGAGATGGTCGCTTCCGCCATGGTCTCGAAACAGAGATAATCGAGGTCGCCTTGCTCGGCGTTGAGTTTCGCCGGCTCGATGCGGTCACCCCACCACGCCGATCCCGCACCTATCCGCAAACTCGACAAAAGTTGATCCTTCCCCGGCGTTTCATTGGTCTTTCGGCTTGCCTTGCTCGGCAAATCGAAGAACACTTTGATCATGAAACTAGTGGTCTTCGCTTCGCTTGTCGCCCTCACTCTGGCGCATACGCCTGTGCGTGCAGGGCAGTTGCCGCCCTCCCCGTTCACCACCACGCTGTCCAATCACACGCCACTGGTGTTCGGCATGAGCGCCGAGGACGCGGCCGACGCGCTCGGACAGCCGCTCAGCTATGTGAGCGGGCGGCCGGGTGACGAAATCTTTCTGGTGATCCGCAATGTCGGCGGCAGCCGCTGGTCGTTCCGCGACGATCCGCTCTATCTGCAGTTCCGCGGCGGCCGCCTCACCGGCTGGAAAGCCGACTGGAGCCGCAACTGGATGTGGCGCTAAGCCCGCAACCTCATCGCACCCGTAGCATTTCCGATACCTGAAGGAAGGACGTCCGCATGGGACACAGCATCACGTTGACCGCCTCGGATGGATTCAAGCTCGGCGGCTATCGCGCCGATCCTGCTTCCGCGCCGAAAGCCGCGATTGTCGTGATTCAGGAAATCTTCGGGGTCAATTCGCACATCCGCAACATCTGCGACCGGCTGGCGAACGAGGGCTATGTCGCCATCGCGCCGGCGATCTTCGATCGCATCGAGCCGGATTTTCAGTCCGGATATTCGCCGGATGAAGTGGCGGTGGCGCGCAAATTCGTCGCCAATCCCGACTGGCCGGCGATGCTGCGCGACACGCAAGCCGCCATCGACGCCGTGACATCCATCGGCCCGGTCGGCATCATCGGCTTCTGCCTCGGCGGCAGCATCGCCTATGCCGCAGCGACCAAGCTGAAGGGACTAACCGCCGCGGTCGGCTACTACGGCGGCGCGGTCGTGCGGTTTGCCGACGACAAACCCACCGTGCCGACGCTGCTGCATTTCGGGGAGAAGGACACCGGCATTCCGCTCGCCGATGTCGAGACGATCAAGGCGAAGCGGCCGGAGGTCGAGGTGTTCGTTTATCCGGGCGCGCAGCACGGTTTCGGCTGCGACGAGCGCGCCAGCTACGACAAGGCGAGCTCAGATCTCGCCTGGCAGCGCAGCCTCGCGTTCTTCAGCAAGAATTTGAAATAGAGGCGTCTCAGAACCACCGTTCGCCGACAACGACGGTATCACCGGGCCTGAGGAATGTGCCGGGCGGCACAACCGCCTGCGCGGCCCCGCCTTCGCCGACACGGGTCAGCCGGATGGCATTGCGTTGCGCGCGCGGCGTGAAACCGCCGGCAATGGCCACCGCGCTCTCCGCGGTCATGTTCGGCACATAAGGGTATTGTCCGGGAGCAGCGACTTCACCAAGGATGAAGAACGGGCGATAGCTCTCGACCTCCGCGGCCACGAAAGGCTCGCGCAGATAGCCCTTCTTCAGCCGCGCCGTGACCGCCGCGGCGAGTTCAGCCGGCGTCAGGCCGCGCGCGGGCACCGAACCGATCAGCGGCATGGTGATCGATCCACTCGCGCCGACAGCATAAGTGTTGGTGAGGCCTTCCTGGCCGTAAACGACAATGCGCAGCCTGTCGCCGGCATCAAGCCGATACGGCTCATCGACCGGTGCGTAGCCGGTCGTCACCGACGCGGACGTCTGCATGCAGCCCGACAGCGCGAGCGCAGTGACAACGACAGCGATCAGCGACCATCGCGACGCACGCATAAAACGCTCCGGACCTGTCCTCTGAATGAGAGACAGGCCCGGTTTGCGGCATGTATGGTTAACAAAGGGTAAGCGCGGGGTTAGTTGCGCATGATCTGATCGGAAAACCGGTTCCCACTTTTCCGGATCATGCGTTACGCGCTGACACCCACTCCAATCGGGCAGGACACGCCGGTTCCACCGAGACCGCAGTAGCCGCCGGGATTCTTCGCCAGATATTGCTGGTGGTAGTCCTCGGCAAAATAGAACTCACCAGCCGGTTTGATCTCGGTGGTGATCGAGCCGTACCGCTTGGCGTTGAGCGCCTTGTTGTAGGCGTCCTTCGAGGCCAGCACCGCCTTCAACTGCGCGTCGCTGGTGGTGTAGATCGCCGAGCGATACTGCGTGCCGATGTCGTTGCCCTGACGCATGCCCTGGGTCGGATCGTGACTTTCCCAGAACGTCTTCAGCAGGGCCTCGTAAGACACCTTCTTTGGATCGAACACCACCAGCACCGCTTCGGTGTGGCCGGTACAGCCCGAACAGGTCTCTTCATAAGTGGGGTTCGGCGTCGAGCCGCCGGCATAGCCGACCGCGGTGACATAGACGCCGTCCATTTCCCAGAACTTGCGCTCGGCGCCCCAGAAACAGCCAAGGCCGAACACAGCGGTCTCCAAGCCTTCCGGATAAGGGCCTTTCAGCGGATGACCGTTGACGAAATGCGTTCTGGCGGTCGGCAGCGGGGCCGTACGGCCCGGCAGGGCTTCGGCGGCGCTCGGCAGATCGAGAGGTTTGCGGGAGAAGAACATGGCTTGCTCCTTTAAGGGTTCGCTTCACACTATATAGCTCGCTGTACGCCGCCCGCGTCAGGACGTTACGCACCGATCGCTCATCATATGTCCGGCATCGGCTCTTGAAATTCCGGTGATCGCGTTCGCGAGTTTCATTCGCTGGACGAACCTCCGCCGGTCAATTCCGCGAATAGCCGATCAACGGCTTGCTGGGCCGGAACAGCAGCATCAGCAGGATGCCCAGAATGCCCATCACGGCCCAGGCCGGCTGGTTGAGCAGCAGCTTCATCACGCTGTTCCAGAGCAGCGGCGAGACGCCCTCGACCATGGCCTGAAACGACTGCTGGCTGGCCTGATTGATGTCGTTCCACAGTTCACCAAGCCGCGTGATCCGCAGCGTCTGGTCGGCAATGGTCCGGGCCCCATCGTAAACCAGCGACAGGAAGCCGATAACCAACAGAAACAGCCCGATCAGACGAAAAAACCCACGGATCATCGTTCACCCCCTATATTCCAGTCACTTCGCCGAGACCCGGCAGGGCCCCCTAAACGGTCCCGATTGGGCCAAAATAGGCCCGGAAATCGTTGACGGTGCAGGCCAGTATCCCTATAAGAGCCCCGACTGGCGGCGGGCGCAATCCTGCCGCCGATGTTCTTTAAGAGCGTGTCGTTTTAAGCAAGCTCTTTGGAAAGAACATTTTCAGGAACACCCGATTTTCACCCAGCATCGGCCGAACGGTCGATATCGATCGCTCTGCTGGCTCGATATGACAGCCGCTGACTGACCGACCGAGAGAAACCGAGAGACCATGGCCAACACCACCTCTGCCAAAAAAGCGACGCGCAAGATTGCCCGCCGTACCCTCGTCAACAAGTCGCGCCGCACCCAGATGCGCGGCTCGGTTCGCAACGTCGAGGACGCCATCAAGAAGGGCGACCGCGCCGCAGCACTCGAAGCGATGAAGCAGGCCGAGCCGGACCTGATGCAGGCCGCACAGCGCAACATCATTCACAAGAACAACGCGAGCCGGAAGGTGTCGCGCCTGACGCATCAGATCGCCAAGCTCGCGAAGTAAGTTCCGCAGCGCAATCTGAAAAAGCTGACTGACAAAAAAGCCCGGCCGACGCCGGGCTTTTTCTTTTGCGTTGGCTTGATCGTTCGCAAACATTCTTCATCGCGATCCAACCGGCGGCACGCAGGCACCGCAGAGAGTGCATGTGCGAACAGCGCGCGCTGCGCCTTCGATCTTTTGAAAATGCAAGTACGCGAGCACACCGACTCCAAAATCCTGACAGGGGTTACCCTGCTCTGCCGATCACAAAAAAACCCGTTTGACGAAGACCTTATCGGCATAGCGCTCAGCAGCACTTCGAAAACGCAGGCGCCGCCTGATGAATCTTAAATTATTTATGAAGGAAGTTTTGGCGATCGGTGGATTTGTGACAGTTGTCCGACTTCTCGAATCTACGCACAGATTCAAAACCTTGCCGTTTCGTCATGAAGACGCGCCCGTTTCACATCGGTTGCAAGTCGCGCTTTGAGCGCGCGATGCGAAATCAATTCCGTTGCGAGTAGACGCGCCTCGTGTATTTCTTATTACGTCACGTCGTCCATGGCTCTTCTGATCAGAGCGGTTTGAGAACCTTGGGCGGGCATGCAAGTCAGGACAGTCTGCAAGCTAGCGACTCTTTCCAAGCGATGGTCGGATCCGAACTCATATGATTTGTGAGGCCGGTCCCCTGTGCGAAAATTCTCCACCGCGGCCGGATCACCCCGGACCCCGGATCAAAAGTGAGAAGCCGCACAGAGGAAAACATCCACCGGCTTCGAAAGACAGGGGACAGGGTTGGACGGGCAAGACGAAGCGGGTTGAAGTCTGATCGATCAGCGGATCGGACGAACAAAAGATTTGAACAGATCAAGGCGACAACAACTTGCCGTGAATTTCTCGCGGCAGGAGGGGGAATTTCTATGTCCAGCAGCCAGAGCCGGCAGAACAACTTTGCAGCATTTATTTCCAGCGATGTTGTTTCAGTGAACGCGCCAGCTGCCCCCTGCGGTCCGCCAGTCCAGCACAGTACGCGCTAACGCCACACGCGCCTTCCCTCCCGACCCAGCCATGCCACGCGGCGATCAGCGCCGAACGGCGGAGCGTCTGAGGACGACGGAGGAAGCGCATGTCGGCGGGCGGCCCCACCCATTTTCACGGCGACCACAGCGCCGGATCACACATCAACCAGAAGATCAGAACGCAAATGACAATCTCGGCAGAAACAATCTCAACGAACCTCGGACTGGCAGACGTCGAACGCGATCAGTGGGCCCGGTTCAAGGGACGGCTCCGGACCAACGTCGGCGAGGACTTCTACACCAGCTGGTTCGCGCGCATGGACCTGGAGCGGATCCATGACGACTGCGTCCACATGACGGTGCCGACCAAGTTCCTCAAGAGCTGGATTCAGGCCCACTATGCCGACCGCGTTTTGACTTGCTGGCAGTCGGAAGCGCCGAGCGTCAAGCGCGTCGAGATCACGGTGCGCACCGCGATGCGCTGCGCCGCGCCTGTCAAGGACGCGAAGGCGCCGCAAGACGAACGTCGCGCCGACAGCAACCAGAGCCGGCCCGCGCCCGAGTTGCGCAATACCGCCACCGCGCCGGTCTCGGCCAGCCACGAGGCGCTCGGCGGTTCGCCGCTCGATCCGCGTCTGACATTTGCGACCTTTGTGATGGGCCGTTCCAACACGCTGGCGCATGCCGCCGCCCGTCAGGTCGCCGAAGGCCGCCGCGGCGACAGCGTGATGTTCAACCCGCTCTATATTCATGCGGGTGTGGGCCTCGGCAAAACCCATCTGCTGCAGGCGGTGACATGGGCCGGGAATTCCAATCCCGAGCGCAAGGTGCTGTATCTCACCGCCGAGAAGTTCATGTACGGCTTCGTCGCCGCGCTGAAGTCGCAGACCGCGCTTGCCTTCAAGGAAGCGCTGCGCGGCATCGACGTGCTGGTGATCGACGACCTGCAGTTCCTGCAGGGCAAATCGACCCAGTCGGAATTCTGCCATACGCTGAATGCGCTGATCGACGCCGGCCGTCAGGTCGTGATCGCCGCCGACCGGCCGCCGTCCGATCTGGAGAGCCTCGACGACCGGGTGCGCTCGCGCCTCGCTGGTGGCCTCGTGGTCGAAATGGGATCGCTCGGCGAAGAGTTGCGGCTCGAAATCCTGAAGTCGCGCGTCTCCGCGGCGAAGGCGCATCACGCCACCTTCGACGTGCCGATGCCGGTGCTGGAATATCTCGCCAAGACCATCACCCATAACGGCCGCGACCTTGAAGGCGCGATCAACCGCCTGCTGGCGCACTCGAAGCTCAACGCCACCGCGGTGACGCTGGAAATGGCCGAGCGCGAAGTGCGCGATCTGGTCCGGCCGATAGAGCCGAAGCGGGTCAAGATCGAGGACATCCAGCGCGTGGTGGCCCGGCAGTACAATGTCAGCCGCTCGGATCTGTTGTCGTCGCGCCGGACCGCCAATGTGGTTCGCCCGCGTCAGGTCGCGATGTATCTCGCCAAGACGCTGACGCTGCGCTCGCTGCCCGAAATCGGACGCCGGTTCGGCGGCCGCGACCACACCACGGTTCTGCATGCCGTCCGCAAGATCGAGGCGCTGGTCTCCAAGGACCTCACCCTGTCCGACGAGGTCGAACTGCTGAAGCGCCAGTTGCAGGAGTGATCCAGTCCACAGGGCTTGGAATAGCTGAGATAACAAAGGGGGAAAGCCGCTTCTAAGCGGCCCCTACCCTTGCGCTTCGCGTCCAACCGCGTCACCTTACGGTCCCCCGAGACCCCGGCGAAACCTCCGTTTCGTCAGGGCCGCGGGTTTCAGTCGCCGGCGCGTGCTGTCCAGCCGACCGGCACCTCCAATAACGATGTGGACTCGTCCGGATCTACGGACTTGCTCCGGGACTTGAAAGTCCAGACTTGGGATCGGGCGGAATTGTCATGAAGGTTACCGTCGAGCGCGCGCTACTCCTGAAATCGCTGAGCCACGTTCATCGCGTGGTCGAACGCCGCAACACCATTCCGATCCTCGGCAACGTGCTGATCCGCGCCGGCAAGTCGCGCCTCAGCCTGAAGGCCACCGACCTCGACCTCGAAGTGACCGAAACGCTGGCCGCCGAAACCGGCACCGGTGGGGCGATCACCGTTCCTGCGCACATGTTCTACGACATCGTCCGCAAGCTGCCCGACGGGTCGCAGATCGTTCTCGAAGGCGACGGCGACAGATCGGTCCTCGCGATCCGCGCCGGACGCTCGCGCTTCACGCTGCAGACGCTGCCGGAAAGCGACTTCCCGGATCTCGCCGCCGGCGACATGACCCACTCATTCACGCTGGCCGCCGCCGATATGAAGCGGCTGATCGATCGCACCCAGTTCGCGATCTCGACGGAAGAGACCCGCTATTATCTCAACGGCATCTATCTGCACGCCGCCGGCAGCGCCAAGGAAGCGACACTGCGCGCAGTAGCGACCGACGGCCACAGGCTGGCGCAGGTCGATCTGCCGCTGCCGAAAAGCGCCGAGGGCATGCCGGGCGTCATCGTGCCGCGCAAGACCGTCGGCGAAGTTCAGCGCCTGATCGAGGACAACGAGGCAGAACTCAAGATCGAGCTGTCGCAGGGCAAGATCCGCTTCACCATCGGCGACGTCGTGCTGACCTCGAAACTGATCGACGGCACCTTCCCGGACTACGGCCGCGTCATTCCGCAGAACAACGACAAGGAACTGATCGTCGACAAAAAGGATTTCGAGGCAGCGGTCGACCGTGTCTCGACGATTTCCAGCGAGCGCGGCCGCGCCGTGAAGCTCGCCCTGTCCGCCGGCAAGCTGGTGCTGTCCGTGACCAATCCGGACTCCGGAAGCGCGACGGAAGAACTCGAAGTCGAGTATGCGTCCGACCCGCTCGATATCGGCTTCAACTCGCGCTATCTGCTCGACATCGCGGCGCAGATCGAAGGCGAAGTCGCCGTGCTGCGGCTGGCCGATCCCGGTTCGCCAACGCTGGTGCAGGACAAGGATTCCAAGGGTGCGCTTTACGTCCTGATGCCGATGCGGGTGTGAGGCTCTTTCTGCTCACTCACATGCTGACTAGATCGCGTCATGGCCGGGCTTGTCCCGGCCATCCACGTCTTTAGGGATCGCTTTGAGCCACTAATGACCGTCTCCCGCATCCTGCGCCTCAGCCTCACGCATTTCCGCAACTACCGCGCGGCGAGCGTGGAGACGCGGGGCGATGTCGTGGTGCTGGTCGGCCCCAACGGCGCCGGAAAAACCAACTGCCTCGAAGCGATTTCGTTTCTGTCGCCGGGACGCGGCCTGCGCCGCGCCACGCTGGACGATGTCGCGGATATCCAAGGCGACGGATCATGGGCGGTATCGGCAGAAGTCGAAGGCGAACTCGGCCTCGCCACCCTCGGCACCGGCATCGATGCGCCGCGCGCGGACGGCACAACCTCGCCACGCCGTGTGCGCATCGATCGTGAGCCGGTCACCTCCGCGAGTGCCTTCGGTGATCATTTGCGCATGGTCTGGCTGACGCCGGCGATGGACAGCCTGTTCATGGGCGCGGCCTCAGAACGCCGACGCTTCTTCGACAGGCTGGTGCTCGCCATCGACAGCGAGCATTCGAGCCGTGTCTCGGCGCTGGATCGCTCATTGCGTTCGAGAAACCGCCTGCTGGAAGACCGCAACTTCGACCCGCACTGGTGCGACGCCATCGAGCGCGAAACCGCTGAACTCGCCGTCGCGGTGGCCGCGCAACGCGGACAGACGTTGCAGCGCCTCGCGGGAATGCTTGCCGCGCGCGGGTCGGCGTCGGCGTTTCCCTCCGCGCTGATTGCGCTCGACGGCTGGATGGAGAATGCCCTGCTCACCGACACGGCCACCGCCGTGGAGGACCGCTACCGCGAGATGTTGCGCGAGAGCCGCGCCAAAGACGCCGCCGCCGGGCGCACGCTGAACGGACCGCACCTGACAGACCTGATGGTGATCTACGCGCCGAAGAACATGCCGGCGCGCGATGCATCCACCGGCGAACAGAAAGCGCTGCTGATCGGCCTCGTGCTGGCCCATGCCAGTCTGGTTGCTGAGATGACCGGCATCACACCATTGCTATTACTCGATGAAGTCGTCGCACACCTCGATCCCGGACGCCGCGCTGCGCTGTTCGAGGAACTTACAAAGCTCGGCGCGCAGGTCTGGATGACCGGGGCGGACCCTGCGGCCTTCATCGACGTCGGTGCAGGCGCGGACGTTTTCGATGTCGAGGGCGGCCAGGTTTCGCGCCGCGCGTGAGCCGGAATCGCAAGCCAAAATCGTCGCCAACGGAGCCTGCGCAGACGGTCCGAATCAGGCTTTTCCACAGCCCCGAAAATGCCGTTTCAGAGTCTTGAAAAACAGCCAAATATTCCCATCTATTCAATGGCTTGCACGACGACACTTTGTCCTAGGAGCTTAACTGTTTTCATGGCACAAATTGACAATCGAAGGCGCGTTTTTCGCGATCCGATTCGATCTCTCTGCCGAACCAATTTCGAAGGCAACTCATGACCGAACCAGCCCGGCAAACCAGCGCCGAACCTATGGACAATCCAGGGGCGGAATACGGCGCTGAATCGATCCGCGTGCTGAAGGGTCTCGACGCCGTCCGCAAGCGTCCGGGCATGTATATCGGCGACACCGATGACGGCTCCGGCCTGCATCACATGGTCTACGAAGTCGTCGACAACGCCATCGACGAAGCGCTCGCCGGCCACGCTACCCGCGTCGAAGTCGTGCTCAATCCCGACAACTCGGTGACCGTACGCGACGATGGCCGCGGCATCCCGACTGACATTCACAAGGGCGAAGGCATTTCGGCGGCCGAGGTCATCATGACCCAGCTCCACGCCGGCGGAAAATTCGACCAGAATTCCTACAAGGTGTCCGGCGGACTGCACGGCGTCGGCGTCTCCGTGGTCAACGCGCTGTCGAGCAAGCTGGAATTGCGGGTCTGGCGCAACGGCAAGGAACACTACATCCAGTTCAAGCACGGCGACGCGGTCGCTCCGCTCGAAGTGGTCGGCGACGCCAACGGCAAGCGCGGCACCGAAGTCACTTTCCTCGCATCGACCGAAACTTTCACCAACGTCGAATACGATTTCGCGACGCTCGAGCATCGCCTGCGCGAGCTCGCGTTCCTGAATTCCGGCGTCAACATCCTGCTGTCCGACATGCGCCATGCGGTCGAGAAGCGCGAGGAGCTGTTCTACGAGGGCGGCGTCGAGGAATTCGTCAAGTATCTCGACCGCAACAAGAAGCCCGTGGTGCCGATCCCCATCGTGATGCGTTCGGAGCAGAACGGCATCAGCGTCGAAGTCGCGATGTGGTGGAACGACAGCTATCATGAGAACGTACTCTGCTTCACCAACAACATCCCCCAGCGCGACGGCGGCACCCATCTGGCGGGCTTCCGTGGCGCGCTGACGCGTCAGGTCACCGGTTATGCCGACGCCATGGCGAAGAAGGAAAAGATCGCGCTGACCGGCGACGACTGCCGCGAAGGCCTCACCGCTGTGCTTTCGGTGAAGGTACCCGATCCGAAGTTCTCATCGCAGACCAAGGACAAGCTGGTATCCTCGGAAGTGCGGCCCGTGGTCGAGAACGTGCTGAATGCTGCACTCTCCGCGTGGTTCGAGGAACATCCCGGCGAAGCCAAGACCATCGTCGGCAAGGTGATGGAAGCCGCTGCCGCGCGCGAAGCCGCGCGCAAGGCGCGCGATCTCACCCGCCGCAAGGGCGCGCTGGACATCGCCTCGCTGCCCGGCAAGCTTGCCGACTGTCAGGAACGCGATCCGGCGAAATCCGAACTGTTCATCGTCGAGGGTGATTCCGCAGGCGGCTCCGCCAAGCAGGGCCGCAACCGCGAATTCCAGGCCGTGCTGCCGCTGCGTGGTAAAATTCTGAACGTCGAGCGTGCGCGCTTCGACAAGATGCTTTCGTCTGAGCAGATCGGCACGCTGATCACCGCGCTCGGCACCGGCATCGGCCGCGACGACTTCGATATCAGCAAGCTGCGCTATCACAAGATCATCGTGATGACCGACGCCGACGTCGACGGCGCACATATCCGCACGCTGCTGCTGACGTTCTTCTTCCGGCAAATGCCGCAGCTGATCGACGGCGGTTACCTCTATATCGCGCAGCCGCCGCTCTTCAAGGTGACCCGCGGCAAGTCCGAGCAGTACCTCAAGGACGAGCGCGCGATGGAAGATTACCTGATCGAGACCGGGCTCGACGACTGTGTTCTGAAGCTGGCGTCAGGCGAGGACCGCAAGGGCCGCGACCTTCAGGCGCTGCTGGAGGACGCGCGCGTCATCCGCGGCATCCTGAACAGCCTGCACAGCCGCTACAACCGCACGGTCGTCGAACAGGCTGCGATCGCAGGCGTGCTCAGCCCTCATGTGGTCGGCAACGTCGAGACCGCCAACCAGGCCGCCGACTACATCGCCAAGCGCCTCGATGCGCTGGCCGACGAGGTCGAGCGCGGCTGGATCGGCACTTTCAGGGAAGGCGAAGGCTATTTCTTCGAGCGCACCGTGCGCGGCGTCAAGGACGTCGCCATGATCGACGATGCGCTGCTCGGCTCCGCCGAGGCGCGCAAGCTCGATGAATATGCCGCGGCGCTGCAGGAAGCCTATCCGCGCAGCAGCGTACTCCGCCGCAAGGACACCGAAACGCCGATCCACGGCCCGGTCAGCCTGTTCGAGGCGGTGACCGATGCAGGCCGCAAGGGCGTCGCCTACCAGCGTTACAAAGGCCTCGGCGAAATGAACCCGCAGCAGTTGTGGGAAACGACGCTCGACGTCAACGCCCGCTCGCTGCTGCAGGTGAAGGTCAAGGAAGTCGACGCCGCCGACGACATCTTCACCAAGTTGATGGGCGACGTGGTCGAACCGCGCCGCGAGTTCATCCAGGATAACTCGCTCGACGCCAACGTGGACGTGTGAGGTCTCTTCGCACGCCGAGTGAGACGAGGACCAGCTCGTCATTGCGAGGAGCATTTGCGACGAAGCAATCCAGTTCTTGCTTTCTGCGCTGGATTGCTTCGCTTCGCTCGCAATGACGCCCCGGAACCGGCCATGATTTGGCCGACCGCTGTGCTAAGGCATGCTCCATGACATCCCTCGACAAAGCCGAGTCCGGCTCCGCGACCGGTGTGGCCAGCTTCGCCAGAAGCGCCACTGCGACCGAATTCATCGAAACGATCAAGCTGGCAATGCCCATTGCGCTGACGCAACTTGGGCAGATCGCCATGATGACCACCGATCTCGCGCTGATCGGGCGGCTCGGCGACACCGCGGTCGCCGCAGCGTCGCTGGCGCATACGGTGTTCTTCGTTGCCTTCGTGATCGGCATGGGACTGGTGTCCGCTGTCGCGCCGCTGGCCGCGCAGGCATTGGGCGCGCGTCAACCGCGCATCGTCCGCCGCGCGTTGCGTGTCGGCCTGTGGGCCGCGCTGCTGCTCTGCGTACCGATGATGATGCTGCCGCTGTTCGGTGAGCAGATCCTGATCCTGCTCGGTCAGGCGCCGGAGAATGCACGCCTTGCGCAACGCTATCTGCTCGGCCTCGCGCCCGGCATGGCGCCCGCATTGTGCTTCATGGCGATCCGCAATTTCATGGGCGCGGTCAATCGCCCGGAGCCAGGCCTGTGGATCACACTGGCCGCGATCCCGGCCAATGCCGTGCTCGGTTACGCACTGATCCACGGCCACTGGGGCATGCCGAAACTCGAATTGCTGGGCGCGGGCGTCGCCACCACCACAGTGAACTTCGGCATGTGTGCGGCAGCGCTGTGGTTCACCTACAGCCAGCGGCCGTTCAAAAAATTTCACGTGCTCGGCCGGTTCTGGCGGTTCGACTGGCCGCTGATGCGGCAGCTTGTGGTGATCGGCGCACCGATCGCGCTGTCGTTCCTGCTGGAATACGGATTGTTCTCCGGCGCGGGTCTTCTGATGGGCCTGATCAGCACGAGCGCCCTGGCGGCGCATCAGATCGCGCTGCAGATCGCGGCCATCCTGTTCATGGTGCCGTTCGGCATCGGCATGGCCGCCACCGTGCGCGTCGGACAGGCGTTCGGGCGCGGTGACACGGCTGCCATCCGGCGCGCTGGAGCCGTTGCGACGATTCTCGGCATTGTATTCATGACGACCATGACGCTCGCTGTCATTGTCGTGCGGTTTGATCTCGCGCGACTTTTTTTCGGCGATACGCATCAGGGCATGGCTGCCGTCGAACTCGCCGCGACGCTGATGCTGGTCGGCGCGACCTTCTTTATCGCCGACGGCATCCAGACCGTGGCCGCCGGCGCGCTTCGCGGTCTCAGCGACACGCGCATCCCGCTGCTGCTCGCCGCCATCAGTTACTGGGCCATCGGCTTCACCGCCTCTTACGGCCTCGCGTTCTGGACTGATCTGGGCGCAATCGGCGTCTGGATCGGCCTGTCGATCGGCACCGGCATCTATGCCATCCTGCTGGTGCTGCGTTTCCACGCCCTGACGCAGCGGCTGAGGCTTGCAGCATGAGCGTTCAGGCGTTTCACGTTCAGGACTTTGAACCAGACACCGGAATGAAAGGACTGCTGCCCGGCGCGCAGTTCGGCGATTCGTTTCGTGTCGCGGTGAACGACGACACCCTCGACGCACGGCAGGCGGCAGAACGGATGTTTCTGCGCGGACCTAGCTGGATCACCGCCCTGATGAAGCTGCGCAATCTTGTCGTGGCGCCGCTCGGCCTCAAGACACCGACGCACAGGAAAACCATTGTCGCGGATTCCATCGGACCGTTTCCGGTCATCAGCGAGACGCCGCAGCGACTGGTGGCGGGATTCGACGACAAGCATCTCGACTTCCGCGTGATCGTGGACGTGACCGGCAATGGTCCCAATCGTCAGGTCACCGCCACCACGCTGGTGATGACGCACAACCTGCCCGGCCGGGTCTATCTCGCGACCATCATGCCGTTTCACCGGATCATCGTTCCGGCCATGCTGCGGCAGGTCCCAAACTAAGACTTCATCCAGTCCAGCGCCTGTTGCATCGGCACAGGCGACACCTTGATGAAGCCTGTGAACGGCCGGTCCATATCGAAGATCAGATTGATCGCCACCGACACCGACAGTGCGGCGAGAAAGAATGCGGCGATCACGGTGCCGTGGAACGGAGCGAATATCGCACGGCACAGGAACAGCACGCTGAGCCAGAAAATGCCGACGATCAGAAACGGACGCGGCGTCGCGTTGATTTGCTGGACTGACAAAAGGCGACTGGTGCGCTTCAAGTCGCGGATGATGTCGAGTGCATTCTTGCGGCCTTCGATATGAACTTCGTTCTTCGGTGCGAACAGGCGAAGGTTGCTCTCGATCTCGTCGAGAAGCCGCACCGATTCGGCGGCATCCTTCGCTGACTCGGCGTCGCGATCGGTCCACAACTGTGCGATCTTGTGTGCCGTGAATGCACGCAGCATTTCGCGCATCTTTGCAGCATCCTGGCCGAAATGCACCAGCTCACGGTCGAGCAGCGTCAGATTGGCGCTGAATTGCTGGATTTCCTGGCTTCGTAAATCAAAACTCGATTTCGTGTTGGCAACCAGAAGGCCGAGCACAAGCGCCGCAAGCAGCGCGACAACGCCCATGACGTTGTGCACCGTCTTGCCTGTTTCATCCGTCCGGTGGTGTTCGGGCAAAAACCTGCGAAGCGCGAAGCCCAATAGCCCCGCGCCAAAAATACAGATGAACGCGATCAAACCGACGCCAGTAAACATGGCCTTATCAACTGATGAAATGGAAGCCGACCGCTGCCTCACAGGTCATCCTGCCACCTCCCCGATGTCAAGAAGGCAGGCATGACACGCGGCGGGTTGAACAAGCACCACGGGATGCCTAGTGTGCCGTCCGACGAACAGGAAGAACAACAATGGCGAATGAAACCGCAACGCTGGCCGCTTACGTCGCGAATCTCAAATATGAGGACATTCCCGCGGATGTGCTGGAGCGCGCCAAGGCGCTGACGCTCGATTTTCTGGGCAGCGCCGTGCGTGCGCGCAGCGAGGCGGAATCGACGCCGTCACTGCTGGCCATGCTCGCCACCCTTGGTCTCGACGGCAAGGGCGACGCGACGGTATGCGGCGATGCCAGAACCTACACCCCGGCGATTGCGGCGCTGCTGAACGGCGCGCTTGGCCATTCGCTCGACTTCGACGACACCCATGCGGATTCCTCGCTGCATCCCAGCGCTCCCGTCGTGCCTGCCGCCTTCGCGGTCGGCGAAATCGTGAAAGCCAGCGGCCGCGAGGTGCTGACCGCCATCGTCGCCGGCTATGAAGTGTGCTGCCGGCTCGGCAACGCGCTCGACCCGACATCGCATTATGCCAAGGGCTTTCACCCCACTGCCACCGCCGGCACCTATGGCGCGGCGGCCGCGGCGGCGAAGCTTTACAAACTCAGCGCGGAGCAGATTGTCGCCGCATTCGGCGTCTCCGGCAGTCAGGCCGCGGGCTCGCTGCAGTTTCTTGTCAACGGCGCCTGGAACAAGCGCTATCAGGTCGGCGCCGCCGCGATGAACGGCGTCGTCGCCGCGTCACTGGCGCGCGAGGGATTCATCGGCGCGACGGAATCGGTCGAAGGCAAGCATGGCCTCTTGGTCGGCTACAGCGACGACGCGCATCCCGACAAGGCCATCGCCGGCCTCGGCAGCGTCTACGAGACCATGAAGATCGGCGTGAAACCGTATCCGAGCTGCCGCTATACCCATGCCGCTATCGATGCGCTGATTGCCATGCGCCGCGAACACAATCTCACGCCGGAAAACATCAAAAGTGTCGAGATCGGCCTGCACCGTAACGGCATCACCTTGACCGGCGACGCCGCCACCAAGCGCCATGCCCGCAGCGTGGTCGGCGGACAGTTCTCGATGTTCTTCACCGGCGCGCTGGCGCTCGATCAGGGCTCTTTCGGCTGGGACGACTACAAGCGGCTCGGCGATCCGGCAATCGAAGCGCTCGCCGACAGGATCGAGGTCGTGCAGGACGCCCGGCTCGAAGGAAAGACTCATCCGTTTGGCGCGCGCGTCAGCATCGAAAGCGGTGAAGGCACGCTGGAGCGCCTGATCCCCGATCCGTCAGGCGAGCCGTCGTCGTTCCCCGACGCGGCGGCAATGCAGCAGAAATTCCTGCAACTTGCCCGGCCGGTGCTCAAGGAGCGCGCCGACCGTTTCGCCGATGCCATTTTGTCGCTCGACACGTTCGATCGCATCGACCGCGTCACGTCGCTCGCGCGGCTCTAAGCCGCACTGCCTCCAGAATTATCCCGGCGTTGAGATCGCGACGACATGGCACCCTTCTTCCCTCTCCCCTTGTGGGAGAGGGTGGCGAGATCGAGTGAAACGAGATCGAGCCGGGTGAGGGGTTACGGTTCTACGTTGGCGTCCACACCCCTCACCCGGTTTCTCGCTACGCTCGAAACCACCCTCTCCCACAAGGGGAGAGGGAAAGAGGATTACCGCCACGTACAGGCGCAAACCAAAGTTGCAAGCAAACCGTCTGGAATCGGTCGCATTCGCTGTCTATCATCGGCGAATGACGCCCGACTGCGCAGGAGCAAGCTGACGAATGGCGACCCTCGGACTGGACCGCGCCTCCCTGAGCAATCTTCTGACCACGCTGACCGCGCGGGGCCGCAGCCTGCTTGGCCTGTCGAACGGCGCACGCGCGATGTCGCAAGCCGAACTGATCGGGCTCAGCGAAACCCTGCTGTCGCGGCGCGGCGAAGCCACCGGCGTCGCGCTCGCCAATACCTTGCTGGCCGGCTATTCCGCTGCGAGCGAAGCCGACCAGCTTGCCTTCCTCAATGCCCTCGCCGACCTGTTCGGCCCGGACATGGAGGAGTTGAACGCGGCGCTGGCCGCGGTGCGCGACAATGGCACCTCACCTGACGCCGTCAGCAAGCTTTTGAAGGCGGCAGAGCCGCGCAGGCAGGAACTGATCCGACGGCTCAATCTTGCGCCGGGCGGCACCGCCTCACTGGTGCGGATGCGCGAGGCCTTGCTGGCGCATATCAAGGATCATCCGGCGCTCAAACATGTCGACAGCGATTTCGTGCATCTGTTTGCGTCGTGGTTCAACAGGGGTTTTCTCGTGCTGCAACGGATCGACTGGACCACGCCCGCGAACATTCTGGAAAAGATCATTCGCTACGAGCAGGTGCATGCCATCTCGAACTGGGACGATCTGCGAAGCCGCCTCGCACCGTCTGACCGCCGCTGCTATGGCTTCTTCCATCCGCAGCTTGTCGATGAGCCGCTGATCTTCGTCGAGGTCGCGCTGACGCGCGAGAGCCCGGCGGCGATCGCGCCGCTGCTCGATCTGACGCGTGCGCCGATTGCAGCCAGCGACGCCACAACGGCGGTGTTCTATTCGATTTCAAATACCCAGAAGGGCCTCGGCGGCATTTCTTTCGGCAACTTCCTGATCAAGCAGGTGGTCGAGGACATCAAGCGCGAACTGCCGAACGTTCAAACCTTCGTGACGCTTTCGCCGGTTCCGGGATTCGCTGCCTGGCTGAAGCGCGAACGCGCCGCCGAGAACTCGCCGCTGCTCGATGCGCCGACGCGCGCCGCACTCGCAGCGCTGGATACGCCGGGCTGGGCCGACGATCCTGACATCGCCGAACAGGTCAAGGCCGAGCTGCTGCCGCTGGCGTCGTACTACTTCATCGAAGCCAAGGGTTCGCGCGGCCATCCGCTCGATCCGGTCGCACGTTTTCATCTCGGCAACGGTGCGCAACTGGAACGGCTGAATTTCCTTGGCGACCGTTCCGAAAAGGGCATGCAGCAATCGCACGGGCTGATGGTCAACTATCTCTACGCGCTCGACAAGATCGAGGCGAACCACGAAGCCTATGCCGAAAAGGGTCAGATTGCATCGTCGTCCGCTGTTCGTAAGATACTTCCCGTCCACGCGCTCATGGAAGCATCGGCGAGCGTGTAGCGCAACCGAAGGCGCAACGATCTCAACTGTCATACGCGGGCTTGACCCGCGTATCCATCAAGACTGAATTTTCTTGAAAGCTGGATTGCCGGGTCAAGCCCGGCAATGACAATCTAAAAGGGAGCGACACCATGAGCTGGATGCCCTCAAACGATCCGATCCTCGGCGACCCGCAGACCTGCGACGCGCTCGAACTCATCATCGTGCCGCGCACCCGCGACCTAGGCGACGGCTTTGCGGTGCGCCGCGCACTGCCACACGGCAAGCGGCAGATGGTTGGCCCTTTCATTTTCTTCGATCACTTCGGCCCCGTGCAATTCGTCGCCGGCAAGGGCATGGACGTGCGCCCGCATCCCCATATCGGCCTCGCCACTGTCACGTATCTGTTCGACGGCAGCATCATGCATCGCGACAGCGAGGGCAATATTCAGGAAATTCAGCCCGGCGCGATGAACCTGATGACCGCCGGTCGCGGCATCGCCCATTCCGAGCGCACGCCCGACGTGCAGCGCGCCAACGGCCAGAGCATGCTCGGGCTGCAAAGCTGGATCGCACTGCCGGTCGGCAGGGAGGAGATCGCCCCGTCGTTTCAGCATTTCGGCGCAGAGGTATTGCCCACGGTGCAGGATGCCGGCTTCAAGGCGCGCATCATTGCGGGATCATCGTTCGGAGCGAAATCGCCGGTCGATATGGTCTCGGAGTGGTTCTATGTGGAAGTCGCGTTGGACGAAGGCATGCGCGTCCCGCTCGACGCCGACCACGAAGAACGCGCGATCTATGTCGTCGACGGCGAGATCGAAATCACCGGCGAGAAATTCGAAGGCCCGCGGCTGCTGATTTTCCGCCCCGGCGACCGCATCACCGTGAAGGCGACGCGCCGCGCGCGGATGATGTTCTTAGGGGGAGCCGCACTGGAAGGCCCGCGTCACATCTGGTGGAATTTCGTCTCCTCGAGCAAGGAACGCATCGAGGAGGCCAAGGCCGACTGGAAGGCGGGACGCTTCGCCCATGTGCCGAACGAGCATGAGTTCATTCCGCTGCCGGAATAAGAACCTGCTTGTCCGTTTTGAGCGTGACCTGATCCATGTTTATTGAATCGGAGTCCATCCCCGTTCGTCCCCGCGAAAGCGGGGACCCACGTTCTTGAAGCTCTGGATTCCCGCTTTCGCGGGAATGAGCGGAGAGAATGCGTTTCAATTTCGGTGGATCACACTCTAGAACACCGTGTAGCCGCCATCGATCAGGATGCTATCCGCGGTGTGATACGATGAGGCCTTGCTCATGAGGTAAACCGCGATGCCGCCGAAGTCCGACGGCTCGCCGAACCGCCGCACCGGAATGCGCGGCATCACGTTGCCGACAAACTTATCATTTGCCATCAGGCCTTCGGTCATCTCGCTCTTGATCCAGCCCGGCAGGATCGCGTTGGCAGTGATGCCGTAACGCGCCTGTTCGACCGCGAGCGCGCGGATCAGCGCATTGATAGCAGCCTTTGTCGCCGCGTAGTGTTCGTTACGTGCCGTGCCGAACAGCGACGCCATACTGGATGTCGCCACCAGCCGCCCGAAAGCATCACCTTTTGCCGCGCGCTCGGTCATGTGCCGCGCCGCAGCCTGAAACACGTGAAACACGCCGTCGAGATTGGTGGCGAACATCTTGCGCCAGTCTTCTTCCGTGCGATCGATGAAGGCGTGCCGTCCACCGCCGCCGATCCCGGCATTGGCGAAACAGCCATCGACGCGGCCGAGCGTGTCGAGCGTGGCTTTCATCGCAGCCTTCACCGACGCAGCGTCGGTGACATCGCAAACGCGCGCCTCGGCCTTGCCGCCCTTGCTGGTGATCGAAGCAACAGCCTGCGCATTCCTGTCGGCATTGCGACCCCAGATCGACACCGTGCCACCCGCCTCCGCCAATGCCTGTGCGATGCCAAGACCAATGCCGCCATTGCCGCCGGTCACCACCGCCACACGGCCGCTCAGATCGAAAATGCCCATGCCCGTTTCATCTCCTGTTGCGTTTTTCTTGGCCGCGACATTGGCCAATCGGCCTCGCAAAATCAAACGCTCAGCCGCGGCTCACCTGACTCTTTCGCCATGCGGAATAAATGTTCGCAGCGCATGGCAGCCCCGAAATTGTGACGGCGTCATCGCGCGCCGTTTACAGCCCATTCGGTTTCCGGAATAGTCGCCGTGAAACGCACGCGGCAGAATCTGCCGGACGCGGCGGTCAATCAACCCCATCAAGTGAGGAACGCATGCAGTTCAAACATTGCCGGCTGGAATTCGACGGCCCCGTCGCAACCCTTGTGCTCGACCATCAGGAAGTCATGAACGCGGTGTCGATGGACATGCTCGCGGGCCTCACTGAGGCAATGGATACAATCGACGAGAAACGCGACGAGGTCCGCTGCCTCGTCATCACCGGTGCCGGCAAGGCATTCTGCACCGGCGCCAACCTGCAGGGCCGCAACGATACCAGCGGCAAGCGACAGAGTGCCGGCACCTCGCTGGAAACCGGATTCCATCCGTTCCTGCGCCGCCTGCGCAATCTGCATTGTCCGATCGTCAGTTCGGTGAACGGCCCCGCGGCCGGCGCGGGCATGAGCTTCGCGCTGATGGGCGACCTTATCGTGTGTGCGCGGTCATCGTATTTTCTGCAAGCGTTCCGGCGCATCGGCCTGGTGCCGGACTGCGGATCGACCTGGATCCTGCCGCGTCTGATCGGCAAGGCCCGCTCGGTCGAATTGTCATTGATGGGCGAACGGCTTCCCGCCGAGAAGGCGCTGGAATGGGGATTGGTCAACCGCGTGGTGGACGATGCGGCGCTGGCCGAGGAAACCAGGAAGCTTGCGCATGATCTGGCCAACGGTCCCACAGTGGCGCTGTCGCTGATCCGCCGCCTGTACTGGGAGAGCGAGAACAACTCGTTCGAGGAGCAACTCGATCTCGAGCAGCAATTCCAGCGCGTCGCAGGCCGCAGCGAAGACTTCAAGGAAGGTGTCGGCGCGTTCCTCGAAAAGCGCCCGGCCAAGTTCAAGGGGCGCTGAGAGCCCTCGCAGCTCTGCTGTCTGCAAGATGAAAGCCGCGCCGGAAACGACGCGGCTTTTTCTTTTCAACGATTGACCTGCGAACGACCCTACCAAGCGGCACCGCGATTCTCATTCCGCGCAGACGCCTTCCACCCGAACGACTGTCATAAAAATCTCTTTTACGTCTGCATTGCCGTCGTCTAGGACAATCGGGCCTCCATCGATGGATGTCCCGCGTGGCCTTCCCCTCCGCTAACTCCGTTTCCAGCCCCAACGTGAAGCTGCGCCAGTGGCTGAACGATATCTTCGCCAGCGCAGCACCTGCAGTTCTGACGGTGTCCTTCGGACTGTCCTATTCGGTGCTGATCTTCAGCGGTCCGCTGGTGCCGTACCTGCCCTACGGTATCGCAGCGACATTCACGGCGACTGCGATCATCGCCGTGGTGGTCGCGCTGGGCAGCACGTTTCCCTTCGCCGTCGGCGCCCCTGAAACCTCCACGGCAGCAGTAACAGGCATCCTGGCGGCATCGCTGATCGAACACATCGCGGCGGCCGATCCCTCGGCGCAGCTCCTCGGCCCGGTACTTCTGACGCTTTCCGCTGCCACGATCATCACGGGGATCGTGCTGTGCAGCATGGGCCTCACCCGGATCGGCCGCGCGATCCGGTACGTGCCTTATCCGGTGATCGGCGGATTCCTCGGCGCGACCGCGCTCCTGATCGCACTCGGCGGCGTCCGGGTCATTGCCGATCGTCCTCTGCGATTCGACACGCTCACCTCGCTCGCAGATCCCATGACGATGTACCAGCTTCTCGCAGGAGCCGCGCTGGCGTTCATGATCTATCTGATGTGGCACCGCTCCCGTAATCCCCTCGCGCTTCCGGCCATCCTGATCGGCGGCATTGTGATGGCTCACATCGCCTTCCATGTCGCTGGTACTTCGCTGGAGCAGGCTCAGGTACTCGGCTGGACGTTTCAGTCGCCGCCGCGCGCCAGCCTGACAACACCATGGCATCTGAGCGACATTCAGAATTTTCCCTGGCAGGCGCTGCCGGGGCTGGTCGGCAATCTCATTGCGGTCATTTTCGTCACCGCGATCAGCACGCTGTTCAACACCACGGGCCTGGAGGTCGCGACCGGCCGCGAGGCGAATCTCGAGCGTGAGCTAACCGTGGCGGGAACAGCCAATATCCTGTCCGGACTTTTCGGCGGCTATGCGGGATGCCTCTCCCTCAGCCGGTCGCTGCTCAATGTCAGCGGCGGCGCGACGGGCCGCATCTCGGGGCTCGCTGTCGCCGCCGTCGCGGTGATCATGCTTGTGGCCGACCCTGCGCTGCTGAGCTACATGCCCAAATTCATCCTCGGCGGCCTGCTGATCTATCTCGGCGTGGATCAGCTCAATCGCTGGATTGTCGAATCGCGGCGCCGGCTTTCCACTCTGGAATACCTGTCGCTGCTCGCGATCATTGTCATCATCATGACGTGGGGATTCATCGCCGGCGTTCTGATCGGAATCGTGATCGGTTGCGCGACATTCGCCCTGAGTGCGTCGCGCATCAGCTCCATCAAGTTCGGCTTCAACGGAGCGGAGTATCGCAGCTCGCTCGATCGCTCGCGGCATGACCTCGCGCTGCTGAGCGCTCACGGCAAGGAAATTCACGGACTCAACCTGCAAAGCTATTTGTTCTTCGGTTCGGCCAACCGGCTTTACCAGCACGTCCGGACGCTGCTGCTGCACCATCCCGAGTGCCGATATCTGGTGTTCGATTTCAAGCTCGTGACCGGGATCGATTCATCTGCCGCCTACAGTTTCGCCCAGATCCGGCGCTCGGCACTCGAAAGCAGCGTCAAACTGGTTCTCGTCAATCTGCCGCGGACAACCGAGAAAATGCTGCGCTCGGGAGAGTTTCTGTCCGGCGACATCCTGGTGATGCCGGAGCTCGACCATGCGCTGGAGTGGTGTGAGAACGAAATCATCGCCCGGCACAGCGGCCTGGAGCAGGAAGAAGGCGATCTGCAAAGCTGGTTCACAAGAATTCTCGGCAGCGAACACGACGCGGCTGAACTTGCACGGCGTTGCGAACGTATCGAGGTCGGCGCGTTTGAAGTCATCGCCCGCGCGGGTGACCCGGCCGACTCGATGTTGTTTATTCTGAACGGCCGGATTGGCGTGACCGTCGAGGCCGGTGACGGCCGCACCACGCGGGTGCGAAGCCTGGGACGGCGAACCACAGTCGGGGAAATGGGGTTGGTTTCACGTCAACCGCGAAGCGCCACGATCCAGGCGGAAATCGACAGCGTTCTTTATGTGCTGCGCGCCGACGCCTTCAACGCATTGACGGCCGGCAACCCGCAACTCGGCCAAAAACTTCTGACCTACTTCATGTCGGTAATGGCCGAGCGGCTTGCTTTCGCGAGCCGCATGATCGGCGCGCTACGCCGCTAACGTCGCAGCTCAATCAGGCCACGTGGCTCAAATAGGCTTCGCGGCGGCCGAGCATGCGCTCAGCGGCAACCTTGGCCTCCTCGCGGGTCGACGTTGCGAAGGTGCGGTACTCCAGATCGAGCGACGTCACCGGATCGCGCTTGCCAAACCACGAGGTGAATGATTTGGGTCCCGAGGTAATGGACGACAGCGCGTGCGCGATGTTGTCGGCAGCCTCGAATGCGAACAGCGCGCCGGACGATGCGTGCCTGACCTCGAAGATCCCCGGTCCGATCGGCGCTTCCAGCCTCTCGCCCCGCACGGCCTTCGGATAACGTTTCCATTCGCTCCAGGTCGTAATCATGGTGTCCTTCCGCCGCGCAGCGCGCGGTACTCTGCACATAACTAATCGTTGCCCGCACAGCGCGGAAAATTCCAACGACCGTGGCGGGCAAATGGTTCCAGCCCAAAAGTGTCATCCCCATATGGATGCGGGGACAGGGGCTTCAAGAACCATCGCGGTTAACAGAAGCTCACCCAATCGTGAACGATTGGCGCATCGTTGCGGTCCCGGCCATGGTGATCAACCGACGAGGAGGCCGTTAGCCGGCCGGTCTAGATCGGCAGGCCCGCTGTCTGCGCCAACGCCTTCAGCGACGCCTGCGGCCGCGCGCCGATATGCTGGATCACCTCGGCGGCGGCCAGCGCGCCAAGCCGCCCGCACTGCTCATGACTGAGACCGCGTACGATGCCGAACAGGAATCCGGCGGCGAACAGGTCGCCCGCGCCGGTGGTGTCCACCACCTGCTTCACCGGAAATGCCGGGACCGGCGTTACCTTGTCCTTCGCAACAACCACGCAGCCCTTTTCGCTGCGGGTGACGACAGCGAGCTCCGCATCGTTGCGCAATTGCGCCAGCGCCTTGTCGAAATCGTCGGTCTGATAGAGCGAAGTCAGTTCAGCCTCGTTGGCGAACACCAGATCGACCGTTTTGGTCCGGATCAGGTCGAGGAATTCGTCGCGGTAACGGCCGACACAAAAAGCGTCCGACAGCGTCAGCGCCACGCTGCGCTTGTTGTCGTGAGCGATTTTGGAGGCTTTGAGAAATGCCTCTTTCGCATTGGCCGGGTCCCACAGATAGCCTTCGAGATAGACGATCGAGGACGCCGCGATCTGCGCCGGATCGATATCGGCAGGCGACAGGTCCTGCGCCGCGCCGAGATAGGTGTTCATGGTGCGCTCGCCGTCCGGCGTCACCAGAATATAAGAACATCCGGTGGCCGGGCCGTCCGTCGCAGCCGCCGTCGTGAACGCGACGTTCGCCGCGCGAATGTCGTGGCTGTACATGCGGCCGATCTGGTCGTCCTTGACCTTGCCGACATACGCAGCCTTCGCGCCAAAACCGGCCACGCCGAAAATCGTGTTCGCGGCCGAGCCGCCCGACATCTCGATGGCCGGACCCATGGCCGCGTAGATCGCAGTGGCACGCGCCTCGTCGATCAGCGCCATCGAGCCCTTGGCCATGCCGTGCTGGCCGAGAAAAGCATCGTCGGTCTGCACCAGAATATCGAAGATGGCGTTGCCGATCCCGAGAACGTCGTATGTCGCTGCGGTCATTAATGATAATCCTGCTGGGCGGGGGCCGGAACCGGCAAAAGCTGGTAATTCATGGGGCCATGAAGGTCCGGCGACCTATCACGACAATGCGCCCGCCAGCAAGCATGTGATCCGCAGAATAGTTCGATGATCCGTCACATCCTCACCGTATCGACCGGAACGCTGGCGTCGCGAACGCTGGGGTTCATCCGCGATGCCCTGATCGCGGCGCTGCTCGGCGCCGGCCCGATCGCAGACGCATTTCTGGTCGCCTTCCAGTTCATCAACGTGACGCGCCGCTCCTTCACCGAGGGCGCGCTGAACGCGGCGCTGGTGCCGCATTATCTGCGCGTGCGGGAATCCGAAGGCGCGGTCGCGGCAGCGGCCTTCGCGGGACGCGTGCTCGGCAGCGTCAGTCTCATTCTGATCGGCATCGCGCTGGTGCTGACCTTGCTGATGCCGCTCGTCATCACGGTGCTTGCGCCGGGGTTCGTCGGCCGTGAAACGCTGCAGTTCGCCATCGACGACGCACGGCTGATGATGCCCTATTTCGCGTTTGTCGGTCCCTCCATCGTGATGATCGGTGTCCTGAACGCCGAACACCGTTTCATGCTCACCGCGTTTTCGCCGGTGCTGTTCAACATCACCATGATCGTCGTGCTGATCGTGCTGCTGGTCTGGCGGCACGATCCGCTGTTCTCGGCCACCGTGATCGCGGGCGCGGTCGGCGTCGCCGGCTGTCTGCAAATGCTGATTCTGATTCAGCGCAGGCCATGGCGCGACGGCATCGCCACACCGATACGGATTTCATTTGACCCGCAAATTCGCGGATTTCTGCGCAAGGGCATCCCCGGCATGGTGGCCAATGCCGGCCCGCAATTCCTGATCGTAGCCGGCGCCATCATCGCTTCAAGCACGCCCGCCGCGGTGTCGTGGCTCTATTTCGCCAACCGCCTGATCGAACTGCCGCTCGGCATGGTCGGTGTGGCGATGGGCACGGTGCTGGTGCCGGAACTTACCCGCGCCATCCGCAGCGGTGATCGGAAAGCCTTGATGCAGGCCGAATCCCGCGGGGCTGAACTCGCGACCGCGCTGGTCTTGCCGGCGACGCTCGGCCTGACCTTGCTCAGCGAACCGATCATCCGCGTGCTGTTCGAGCGTGGCGCATTCACACCGGCGGACACCGTTGCCACCGCACAGGCACTCTCGATTCTCGCCCTTGGCCTGCCGGCCCACGTTCTGGTCAAGGTGCTGGCTCCGGCGTTCTTCGCGCGCGAGGACACCAAGACTCCGCTGGCTGCAACGCTGCTCGGCATCGCAACGGCGGTGGTGTGCGGATTGTTCTTCGGGCACGCCTATGGCGCGAGCGGCGTCGCCGCCAGTATCTCGCTCGGTGCATGGTGCTGCGCAGCCGTGCTGGCCTGGCGCGGCGCGGCAACCTTCGGCTTTTCCATCGACGCCACCGCGCGGCGGCGGCTGCCGCGCATCGCGATATGCGCGGGGGCGATGGGCGCGATGCTTTTCCTCGCCGAATCCTTCGTTTCCCCGGTAACGGCCACGGCAGGCTTTGCGGCCCAGATCACCATTCTCGGCGGGCTGGTGGCGGCCGGCGTGTCGTTTTACGGCCTGCTGCTGGACCTGTTCGGCGTGGTGAGCTGGGGTGAAGCCATCAGTAATTTGCGCGATGGCGGCTTGCGCGAGTAGCACCCGCGTGGCTAAAGACGACGCGCATTCAGGGGACGGCTGCCGGGCGGGCGGCACAGGAACGAGTAAAAATGGTTGCAAAAGAACTGGTTTTTTCGGGCGTCCAGCCGACGGGCAATCTGCACCTCGGCAACTATCTCGGCGCCATCGTCAACTTCGTCAAACTCCAGGACACCCACAACTGCATCTACTGCGTGGTGGATCTGCATGCCATTACCGTCTGGCAGGACCCGGCCGAACTGACGCGCACGATCCGCGAGGTCACCGCGGCCTTCATCGCCAGTGGCATCGATCCGAAAAAGCACATTGTGTTCAACCAGAGCCAGGTTTCCGAACACGCTGAACTCGCCTGGGTGTTCAACTGCGTGGCGCGGCTGGGCTGGCTGAACCGCATGACCCAGTTCAAGGAGAAGGCCGGCAAGGACCGCGAAAACGCATCGGTCGGCCTCTACGCCTATCCGAACCTGATGGCCGCCGACATTCTCGTCTATCGCGCGACCCATGTGCCGGTCGGCGAAGACCAGAAGCAGCACCTGGAACTGGCGCGCGACATTGCGCAAAAATTCAACAACGACTTTTCTGACTCGATCCGCGCGCACAATTTCGGCGAGAAGTTCTTCCCGATGCCGGAGCCGCTGATCACCGGCCCCGCCACGCGGGTGATGTCGCTGCGCGACGGCACCAAGAAGATGTCGAAGTCGGATCCATCCGATTACTCGCGCATCAACCTCACCGACGATGCCGACAGCATCGCGCAAAAAGTCCGCAAGGCGAAAACCGATCCGGAGCCGTTGCCGAGCGAGGAAGAGGGCCTGAAGAACCGTCCCGAGGCCGACAATCTGGTCGGCATCTATGCTGCGTTGTCGGGACAGCCCCGGCCGGATGTGCTGCGAGAATTCGGCGGCGGACAATTCTCGGGCTTCAAGTCAACGCTGGTTGATCTTGCGGTTTCCAAGCTCGGGCCGATTGGCGCCGAGATGAAGAAACTGACACAGGACACCGCCTATGTGGACGCTGTGCTGGCTGACGGCGCGGACCGGGCCCGCGTCATCGCAGCCGAAACCATGAATGCGGTGAAGGACATCGTTGGCTTGATCCGCAAGAAGTAACCTCGCTCACCATCGATGTGAGGTCATCGCGGGACGCATGCCGCGAAGGCGCGAATCAAGTTCCGTCAAGTCTCTTCTCGCCTTGTCGGCGCGCCCTCGCGCGTGGCAGCATGACGCCGGTTCATCATCCGGGACATGCATGAGCAGCCAGCGACGAAGCTACGAGCAGGGCCACAAGCCGAAATGTCTGGTCGTCGTTGACGACACCGCGGAGGGCGACCGCGCGGTGTATTACGCAAGCCGCTGGGCAGTCCGTGTCGGCGGCGGCGTCGTGATGCTGCGTGTCATCGACACTGGCGACCGTAATCAGCAATGGCTTGGCGTGGCCGACATCATGCGCGCGGAGGCCGAGGAGATCGCCAATGCGGCGCTCGACCGCGCCTCAGGCCGCGCCAACGGCATCGCGGCCATCACGCCGGAGCGTGTGATCCGCGAAGGCGACCCCGGCGAGCAGATTCTCGACGTCATCGACAAGGACGTCGACATTGCGATGCTTGTCCTGGCGGCCAGCGCAGGCGCAGAGGGGCCGGGCCCGATTATCACCCTGCTGGCGAAAAGCGCCGGGACATTTCCGATTCCGATCACCGTGGTCCCGGGCAGCCTCAGCGATATCGACCTCGACTCGCTGTCATAACCTATCCCCTCGTCGTCCCCGGGAAGGCGGGGACGACCCATAATTGAGTTCACGTCCCCGGAACACCCGCCATGCGGTCTTGATCGGGCTGTTTCAGCCGCTATCTGTGCTATAGGGACCCCTCACTTAACCCGTTCGCGCCGGCCTTGAACCGGCGATGCGCCGGAGATTTCGATGTTTATCCAGACCGAAGCGACGCCTAATCCCGCCACCCTGAAGTTCATTCCCGGCCGTGCCGTGCTCGACAGCGGCACCATGGAATTCACCGACCGCGACTCCGCCACCCGCTCGCCGTTGGCCGAACGGCTGTTCGCCGTGCCGGGCGTCACCGGGGTGTTTTACGGCTCCGATTTCGTGACCGTCACCAAGGACGACAGCGACTGGCAGCACCTCAAGCCTGCGATCCTTGGCGTCATCATGGAACACTATATGTCCGGCGCGCCGCTGCTCGCCGACGGCCAGGTCGCGGACGGCGACGCGCCGCACGCCGAGGAATTCTTCAGCGAGGCCGACACCGAGACGGTCGCAGTTATCAAGGACCTGCTTGAGACGCGCATCCGTCCGGCGGTCGCCAGCGACGGCGGCGACATCACCTTCCGCGGCTTCAAGGACGGTATCGTCTATCTCGACATGAAGGGCTCCTGCGCCGGCTGTCCGTCATCGACCGCGACGCTGAAGCACGGCATCCAGAACCTGTTGAAGCACTTCATTCCGGACGTGGTCGAAGTCCGGCCGATGTGATCGGCTGAGTTTCTCTCAAGTCAATTCACGCACAGATTTGTCATGGCCGGGCTTGTCCCGGCCATTTCGATTTTGGGGCACCGCGCTCGTTCCATCCAGATCGATCACCGGGACATAGGCGAGCGGAAGCGACGCCGTTCTTCGAACGGCTATCCCCGGTGATGACCCGTGTTTGCATCATCGCCAGTTGGCATTCTTTGGCATTCCTCGGAAGCCTCCAACGGTGCTAGATCACTCCCATGATCGTTCTTGCCATAGATACCGCGCTGGACTACTGCGCCGCTGCCGTC
The DNA here is from genome assembly GCF_001006325.2 of Afipia massiliensis. Taxonomy (NCBI): domain Bacteria; kingdom Pseudomonadati; phylum Pseudomonadota; class Alphaproteobacteria; order Hyphomicrobiales; family Nitrobacteraceae; genus Afipia; species Afipia massiliensis. The sequence continues at coordinate 1,365,517 of NZ_LBIA02000001.1, forward strand.
CTGGATGCGGGTGCACGAACCATGATCGCGCACGAAACGCTGGAGATGAAGCGCGGCCACGCCGAGGCGCTGATGCCGCTGATCGCGCGCGTCATGAAAGCCTCCGGCCTGCGTTACCTTGACCTCAACCGCGTCGCCGTCACCACCGGGCCCGGCAGCTTTACGGGATTACGTGTCGGCATCTCGGCGGCGCGCGGCATTGGCCTTGCCGCCGACAAGCCGGTGATCGGTCTCACCACCCTGTCGGCCTATGTCGCGCCGCTGGTCGCCGAACAAGGCGAGCAGCCGATCATCGCCGCGATCGACGCACGGCACGACCACGTTTATTTTCAGGTCGTCGCCGGCAACGGTTCAGCCTTGATGCGGCCAGCCGTCGTTCCAATCGAGGACACCTTCGCGGCGTCACGTTTCGGTGCGCTGCGCATGGTCGGGAATGCCGCGCGCATCCTTGCGGATCGCTGGCCGCGCAACGTGCCCGCGCCCTCCCTGGTTGATCCCAAACCTGGCCCCGACATTGCGTGGGTCGCATGGATCGGAGCCGCCACCGAGCCGGACGCCGCACCGCCCAAGCCGTTCTACCTGCGCCTCCCCGACGCCAAGCCGAAGGCCGGCTTTTCTTTGCCGGATGCGCGGTCTTAAGCATGCCGCGCCTTCCTGCATTTCTCACCGGACTTCTGCCACAACTCTTCAAACGGCCCGATGCCACGGTCGAGCCCGCGAACCTGCGCGATGCGCCGCGACTGTCGCAACTGCACCGCGCCTCATTTCATCGCGGCTGGGGTACGGAAGAATTCGAGCAGATTCTGATCGAGCGCAATGCGCTTGCACATCGGCTGCGGCTTGGTGGAACGACCATCGGCTTTATCGTGTCGCGCACTGCGGCAGACGAAGCGGAAATCCTCTCTGTCGCAGTTGCAGAGAAGCATCGCGGCCACGGCTTTTCACGTGACCTGCTGCGCACGCATCTCGGACATCTCGCTGGACTCGGCCTGAAAACCGTGTTTCTCGAAGTCGAGGAAAACAACCGCCCTGCCCGCGCGCTTTATGAACGCGCCGGATTTCGTGTCGTTGGCCGCCGCGAACGGTACTACAAGGACGCCAGCGGCGAACAATTGAACGCCGTGGTGATGCAACGAGACTTGTCGTAAGCTCCCTGTGGTGGCAAAACACGTGCACCTCCTTAGGAAACTGGCGTCATGACGTCCCTCAAATCCATGCCCACAGGCAAGCATACGGATATCGAAAAGCGCTGCGCTGCGGCCGGCATGCGCATGACCGAGCAGCGCCGCGTCATCGCGCGCGTGCTGGCGGAAGCCGTGGACCATCCCGACGTCGAGGAACTTTACCGTCGCTGCGTCGCGGTCGATGACAAAATCTCGATCTCGACGGTCTACCGCACCGTGAAGCTGTTCGAAGACGCCGGCATTATCGAGCGTCACGATTTCCGCGAGGGCCGCGCCCGCTATGAGCAGGTGCCCGAAAGCCATCATGATCATCTCATCAATCTGCGCGACGGCAAGGTGATCGAATTCACCTCCGAGGAGATCGAGAAACTCCAGACCGAGATCGCGCGCAAGCTCGGCTACAAGCTGGTCGATCACCGGCTTGAGCTGTATTGCGTGCCATTGGACGAAAAAACTCGGGACGACGACAAGACTTGAGCCCTTCCTCCACTTGCGATCTTATCATCTTCGATTGCGACGGCGTGCTCGTCGACAGCGAGGCGCTGGCCTGCGTGGTTCATGCCGATGTGCTGACGCAGCACGGCTATGCAATCTCCGCCGAGCAGGTGCACGATCGTTTCCTCGGGCGTTCCGCGCGTGAGGCAAGGCTGGAAGTCGAGACCGAACTCGGCCGCGCCTTTCCCGACGCCTATACCGCGCAATTGAGAGCTACGATTGACCGCGTGTTCGGCGAGCAGCTCCAGCCTGTTCCATACATCGCCGACACGCTCGGCAGATTGTCCCAGCGCATCTGCGTGGCGTCGTCCGGCACACCGACGCGAATTCGCAGCAGCCTCGGCACCACCGGGCTGCTCGACCGCTTCGACCCGCATCTGTTCTCCGCGATGCAGGTCGAGCGCGGCAAGCCTGCGCCGGATCTGTTTTTGTTTGCCGCCGCACAGATGAATACGCCGCCGGCGCGATGCGTCGTGGTCGAGGACAGCGTGCCCGGCGTCACCGCTGCCCGCGCCGCGACAATGACCGTGATCGGATTTACCGGCGGCAGCCACTGCCGGCCCGGCGACGCGGATCGGTTGCGTGCCGCCGGCGCCGCAATCGTCATCGACGACATGCGGACATTGCCCGCTCTGATCGCGCCAAGCCTCAATCGCGATGAAATAGCCGTCGTTTAAGGGCGCGCGCCGCCAACCCGTGAATACACCACTTTCGGAAAAATCGCGGCAAAACAACGAGATAGGCGGTTTTTCGAGCGATCCGGGAGTGACCCCATCGCTGGATTTCGTGGCCCTTTATCTATATTTGAAGCGCCAGAGAGCGGCCCGGAGCGCCGCCATTCAGGATTTCGATGACCACGCCGCGCAAGGTGCACATCAAGTCATACGGCTGTCAGATGAATGTCTACGATGCACAACGCATGGTGGACACGCTGGCGCCTGAGGGATTCGTCGAAACGGCCAGCGTCGATGACGCCGATCTCGTGATCCTCAACACCTGCCACATCCGAGAGAAGGCGTCCGAGAAGGTCTATTCGGAACTCGGACGCCTGCGCACCGTCAAGGACGAGGCCGCACGCAACGGCCGCGAGATGCGGATCGCGGTCGCGGGCTGCGTCGCACAGGCGGAGGGCAGCGAGATCATTCGACGCGAACGTGCTGTCGACATCGTGGTCGGCCCGCAGAGCTATCATCATCTGCCGCAGTTGCTGGCGAAGGCGAAGACCGATGGACGCGCCATCGAGACCGAATTCCCGGTCGAAGACAAATTCGCATCATTGCCCGATCCCAGGCCCGCGGTGATCCGCGCGCGTGGCATCTCCTCTTTCGTCACCGTGCAGGAGGGATGCGACAAGTTCTGCACCTTCTGCGTGGTGCCTTATACGCGCGGCATGGAAGTGTCGCGCCCGGTCGCGCGCATCATCGATGACGTGCAGCGGCTCGCCGACAACGGCGTGCGCGAGATCACCCTGATCGGCCAGAACGTCAACGCGTTTCACGGCGACGGTGACGACGGCAAGTCATGGTCGCTCGGCCGGCTGCTGTATCGTCTCGCCGACATTCCCGGCATCGCTCGGCTGCGTTACTCGACCAGCCATCCCCGCGACGTCGATGACGCGCTGATCGAGGCCCACCGCGACATTCCCGCCGTGATGCCGTTCGTGCATCTGCCGGTGCAATCCGGCTCCGACCGCATTCTGGAGGCGATGAACCGCAAACATACCGCCGCCGATTATGCCCGCACCGTCGAGCGGTTCCGCAAGGCGCGCGAAGACATTGCATTTTCATCAGATTTTATCGTCGGATTTCCCGGTGAAACCGAGGAAGACTTTTCGGCAACACTCGCGCTGGTCCGCCAAATCAGCTACGCTGGCGCCTATTCGTTCAAGTATTCGCCCCGGCCGGGAACACCGGCCGCGGACATGCAGGAGACGGTGACGACCACCCTAATGGACGAGCGATTGGCGCGGCTCCAGGAGTTGATCGACAGCCAGCAGGCCGCTTTCAATGCGGCGGCGATCGGCAAGACGGTCGATGTGCTGTTCGAACGCGCTGCGCGCAATCCGGGTCAGATCGTCGGACGCACTGCTTATCTTCAGCCCGCTCATGTCATGGCCTCGCCCGACATCATCGGCCAGATACTGCCTGTCACTATCGACAGCCTCGAGCGCTACAGCCTGATCGGCGCGCTTGCCGATCCCGCGCCGTCGCGCAGCGCGTCCATTTCCCAACCCACCAAAACTTCCCCGCCCGCTATGACCACCGGAGCCTGAACCCTTGCCAAAAAGCGCATCGGATTCGCCGACACTCGCCCCCAGCCGCAAGCACGACGTTCAGACCCCGCACGAAGCCCAGATCGTCGTTGCCTTTGACGACAATGGCGCGGCCTCCGCCCTGGTCGGTCCCTACGGACAAAATCTCGCTTTGATCGAACGCCGGCTCGGCGTGGTCGCGGACTCGCGCGGCAATCACATCACCATCGCCGGATCGCGCGACGGCTGCGACGCTGCACGGCGGGTGCTCGAAATGCTCTACGAGCAGGCGGTGCGCAGCCAGGATATCGCGCAGGGCGATGTCGAAGGCGCGATCCGCGCGGTCATTGCCCAGGGCTCGCTGTTCGAGTTCGATCCGAAGACCGCGAAGTCACAGTTCGAGGAAATCAATCTGCGCAAGCGCCCCGTGCGCGCACGAACCGCAGCGCAGGATGCCTACATCCGCGCGCTGAAGCGCCATGAACTGGTGTTCGGCATCGGCCCCGCCGGCACCGGCAAGACATGGCTCGCCGTGGCGCAGGCCTGCCAGTTGTTCGAGCGCAAGGAAGTCGATCGCATCATCCTGTCGCGCCCTGCGGTTGAGGCCGGAGAACGCCTCGGGTTTTTGCCGGGCGACATGCGCGAAAAGGTCGATCCGTATCTGCGGCCGATCTACGACGCGCTATACGACCTGATGGATTCGCGCATCGTCGAGCGCGGTCTGCAAAGCGGTGAAATCGAAATCGCACCGCTGGCGTTCATGCGCGGCCGCACCCTGACCAACGCGGCGATCATTCTCGACGAGGCGCAGAACACCACATCGATGCAGATGAAAATGTTCCTGACGCGGCTTGGCGAGAACAGCCGCATGATCATCACCGGCGATCCGAGCCAGGTCGACCTGCCTAACGGCCAGCCGTCGGGGCTCGCGGAAGCGGCCAAACTGCTCGACGGAGTTGAAGGCATCACACAGGTGAAATTCACCGCTCAGGACGTGATCCGCCATGAACTCGTGGCGCGGATTGTCGCCGCCTACGAAGGCGCGCCGAAGCAGCCCGGCACCGGCAAGTCGTGATGCATTGATGTGACCGACAACTGTAACCAAGATTATTGACATGACGTCCGCCGACATTCCCGCGACCGAAGTGCTTGTGACGGCTGACTGCTGGGTCCGTGAGAGCGGCGCGGAAACCATCATCCATCGCGCCATCGAAACGGCGGCTTCCATGGTCGATGCCGACACCGGTGACGCCGAGATCGCAGTCATGCTGACCGACGATGCCGGCATTCGTACCCTCAACAAGAACTGGCGGGGCATCGACAAGCCCACGAACGTCCTGTCGTTTCCGGCGTTGCAGCCGGAGCGCGCGCCCGACGGAGATGCGCCGCGGATGCTCGGCGACATCGCCATTGCCTACGAGACCACGCGCAGCGAGGCCGACACCGAGCACAAGCCGTTCGATCACCACCTCAGCCATCTGGCGGTGCACGGCTTCCTGCATCTGATAGGCTACGATCACGAGAACGACGACGATGCCGAGATCATGGAAGGTCTCGAGCGGGACATTCTTGCGCAGCTCGGGATTCCCGATCCTTACGCGCATGACGACCAGGTGAACTGAAGTGCCCGACTCTCTTGCCGAGAAATCCGACGATAATCCCGATCAGCAACGATCGGGCAATCTGCCGGTCCCTGTGCAACATGGCGAGGTGCTGCGCCCGTCGTCCGAACTATGGCTGATGCGCGCGCTGCGTACGCTGTTTGGATGGAAGGCAGGCTCCGCGCGCGCCGACCTTCAGGTGGTGCTCGACGCCACCACTCCTGACGAAACCAGCTTCACCACGGTCGAGCGCACCATGCTGCGCAACATCCTGGGGCTGCATGAGCGGCGCATCGCCGACGTCATGGTGCCGCGCGGCGACATCGTCGCGGTCAAACGGGATATCTCGCTCGGCGAGTTGATGAGCCTGTTCGAAAGCGCCGCCCATTCGCGACTCGTGGTCTATAACGACACGCTCGACGACCCCGAAGGCTTCGTCCATATCCGCGACCTGCTTGCGTTCATGACGTCGAAGGCGAAGGTCGCGGACGAGGTCAACGCCAAGCGCAAGAAGCCCTTCCCCGCCGGCCTCGATCTGCGCTCGGTCGATCTGCGCATGCAGTTGTCCAGCGCCGACATCATGCGCAAGCTGATCTATGTTCCACCCTCGATGCCCGCCATCGATCTACTGGCGCAGATGCAGGCAACCCGCATCCACCTCGCGCTGGTGGTCGATGAATACGGCGGCACCGACGGTCTGGTCTCGATCGAGGACATTGTCGAACTGGTGGTCGGTGAAATCGATGACGAGCACGACAGCGATGAGCCGGCGTCCGTGGTGCGGCAATCCGACGGATCGTTCATCGCCGACGCGCGCGCCAGCCTAGAGGATGTGCAATCCGTGGTCGGCGAAGAATTCGACACCGGTGAAGCGGGTGAAGAGGTCGATACCCTCGGCGGCTATCTGGTGACGCAGGTCGGCCGCCTGCCGGTGCGTGGTGAAATCATTTCCGGACCGGGCGAGTTCGAGATCGAAGTGCTCGACGCCGATCCGCGCCGCGTCAAGCGCGTGCGCATCGGGACGCACAAGGACCGCTCCAACCTGCGCCACCGGGAATTGCGCCGCCGCGAGGCGGCGAACGATGCCGCGCAGGCTCAGTCCGGCGATCCGGCCAATCCGCCGCCATCCAGCGACGGCGCCGGCAGCCGATGACATCCTTCCGCGCTCTTATCACCGGCATCATCCTGTCGTGGGGATGGAAGCGCGCGATGATCGCGCTGGTCGCGGGCGCGCTGTCGGCGCTGGCGATGGCGCCGTTCAACGCATGGCCGATCCTGTTTCTGACGATACCGGTGGCGGTCTGGCTGATCGACGGCTCGGGCGCCGGACGGCTCGGCGGCATTCCGGCGGCGGCGCTCAGCGGATGGTGGTTCGGCTTCGGCTACTTCCTCGCGGGACTCTACTGGGTGGGCTACGCATTTCTCGTCGATGCCGAGACGTTTGCGTGGCTGCTCCCGTTCGCGGTCATGGGTCTGCCCGCGGGACTCGCGCTGTTCATGGCCTTCGGCTTTGCGCTGGCGCGCCTGATCTGGACTCCGGACGCATTTCGTATTCTCAGCCTCGCCAGCGCGCTCACGGCCAGCGAGTGGTTGCGCGGACATGTCCTGACCGGCTTTCCCTGGAATGCTTTCGGCTACGCACTGACCGAACCGCTCGCGCTGGCGCAGAGCGCCTCGCTGGTCGGGCTGTGGGGCTTGACGTTCATCGCGATCGCAGTGTTCGCAAGTCCCGCCGTGCTGGCTGACGACCGTATCGTCACGCGAAGGCCATGGATCGCGCTCACCGCCTCCCTTCTCCTTCTCTCTGCAATGGGTATCTTCGGCGCGCTACGTCTTGCCAACCACCCGACGCAGTTTGTCGATAAGGTCAAGCTGCGCCTGATGCAGCCGAACCTGCAGCAGGACGTGAAGTTCAATTACTCAGCCCGGCAGATGGTGATGGACAAGTATCTGTCGCTGTCGGACCGCGCGACCGGACCGCAGTCGAGCGGTGTCCGCGACGCCACCATTCTGATCTGGCCCGAGTCCGCGTTTCCGTTTTTCCTGACGCGCGAAGCCGAGGCGATGGCGCAGATCGCCAACCTGTTGCCCCAAGGGACAGTGCTGGTCACCGGCGCGATCCGCCCGCCCGACCAGCCCGCCGGAACGCAGATCACACGCGCCTATAATTCGATCTATGTCATCGATCACGACGGAACGATCCTGTCGATGTACGACAAGCTGCATCTCGTGCCGTTCGGCGAGTACCTTCCATTCCAGTCGGCGATGGAAAAACTTGGCTTCGTCCAGATTACCAAGGTGCGCGGCGGATTCATTCCGGGCGACCGGCGGCGGACCATGACGGTGCCGAATGCGCCCCGCATGCTGCCGCTGATTTGCTACGAAGCGATCTTTCCGGGCGACATCGTGTCGGGCGACGACCGTCCCGGCTGGATCGTCAACCTGACCAACGACGGCTGGTTCGGTATCTCGACCGGCCCCTACCAACATCTGCAGCAGGCGCGATTGCGGGCGGTCGAAGAGGGGCTTCCCCTAGTCCGCTCCGCGAACACCGGCATCTCTGCCGTGATTGATCCGCTCGGTCGCATCATCGCGCAGCTGGAACTTGGCGCCGAGGGCGTGCTCGATTCAGCCTTGCCAAAACCCGTACCTGCGCCGCTTTTCTCGCGGGTTCGGGATATTCCCGCAGCACTGGCGGTAGCATTGTCGACCGTTATCGTTATTCGCCGGCGCGTGAAACAAAAGTCCTGAAGCGAACGTACCTTTACCGGGCGACAGCACGTATCTGCATGAAGGAACCGGCGACAGAGCGCCGCCGTAACCTAAATTCTTCAGCAATTGCATGACTAATGTTTGACGATCCCGCGGTCGGCAGCGTATGCCGGTTAAAACGCCGCATTTCGGTTCGGTTGGTTGTATTCAGTATGCCGGTGGCGTGGAGCTTGAGATGACGACCAAGGCCCCAAATCCCGTTGACAAGTATGTCGGCAGCCGCGTCCGCATGCGCCGCATCATGCTCGGCATGAGCCAGGAAAAACTCGGCGAAGCGCTCGGCCTGACATTCCAGCAGGTTCAGAAATACGAGAAGGGCACCAACCGCATCGGTGCGAGCCGCCTGCAGCAGATTTCCGATATTCTTCAAGTGCCGGTTTCGTTTCTGTTCGAAGGCGGACCGGCCGGCCCGAATGCACTCGCGGGATTGAGCGAGGCACAGTCGCCTGCCTACGTTTCGGATTTTCTCGCCACCTCCGAAGGGCTGGCGCTCACCCGCGCATTCACGCGGATCACTGACGCCAAGCTCCGGCGCAGCATCGTCGAACTCGTCGAACAGATGGCGGCACGCGAGCAATCCGACCCCAGTTAAGTTCGCAGGCACAGCCGCTCACTGGAACAGCGCAGACGTCGCGGTGCGCGGCTTAGATTGATTCCAGATTTCACACAGACACCATCCGATGGATCGTCAGGGCCTGTAGATGACCAAGTCAGCGGACGACATCGCCTCATCAGGCCCGCACGGAAGCGACCACGGCCACGGCTCGTTTTTCGGACGGCGCAAGGGACACAAGCTCCGCCATCATCAGGCCGACCTGATCGAACATCTGCTGCCGCGACTGACACTGGATCTCGACAGCGCAGACGCATCCGATCCAGGCTCGCTGTTTGACACGCCCGTCAACGAGCTGCGGCTTGAAATCGGATTCGGCGGCGGCGAGCATCTGATCGCGGAAGCGCTCGCGTTTCCGCAGATCGGCTTCATCGGCTGCGAACCTTACGTCAACGGCATGGCCAAAATCCTGTCGCAGATCGAAGCGCACAACATCCCGAACATCCGGCTGTTTGCGGGCGATGCCGCCGAGCTTCTTGCATGGGCGCCAACGTCGAGCTTCAAGCGTATCGATCTCATTCATCCCGATCCGTGGCCGAAGCGGCGACACTGGAAGCGCCGCTTCGTGCAGGATGCAACGATCGGCCAGATGTCACGCATCATCGATCCCACCGGCGAGTTTCGCTTTGTCAGCGACATCGACGACTACTGCTCGTGGACGCTGATGCATATGCAGCGATCGAAAGACTTCGCATGGATAGCCGAGCGGGCTGACGACTGGCGCATGCCGTGGCCGCATTACACGATGACGCGTTACGGCCGGAAGGCCGACCGCGAAGGGCGCAAGGCCGCCTATCTGATCTTCAAGCGAACGAACTCGTAGCGCGATTCAGCTTTTTGGGACCATGCCCTAAGCCGGCTTGCCCTTGTCGCGGAGCCGCCAGAACGTCAGCACGCGCTGCGCGGTCGCCGGCGACAGCCGATCGTAATTGATCCGCGCTTCCTCGATGTCGGGACCGGACGGCACCCGGCCGGGGCCAAGACGCAACACCACGAGCGCGCGCACCGTGGCCCATTCCAGGCCGATTGATTTCCCAAGCAGCAGGACGGGATCGTAGCGATCACCCAGCACCAGCTGGTGGACCACCGAGATCCGCATGCCGGTCAGCGCGGCGAGCGCGGCGACCGATTCCTCGTACTTGTGCTGTTTTGCAAACCCGAGCAGCACGGCTTCATCCAGTTCCCCTGCCTGATGCAGCGCCAGGATGGCGCGCTGGGCCGGCTCGAAATCTCGTGTCTGCGGCTGCGACTTCGGCGCACCGGACAGCTCGATCATCGCCTGATTGATCGCCGCCCTCTGTTTCGGCTTCGCCATGTCGAACAAGCGGCGGCGGACGAGATCGACCGACTTCGCCAGCAGTTGCTTGAGCGTCGCAGCCGGAAGATCCTCGCGTTGCCCGACAGTCAGCGCCAGCATTCCGTCGTCGGTCGCGCGCTTGACCAATCCGGAATAGCCAAACTCGGAAAACTGCGCGCCGGCATTGGCCGCCACGCTGCGCACCACTTCGCGGTCGCCGCGGCGCACGATCACGTCGGTCACGGAAGGTGAAAGCGTCGGCCGGCCGGAAATCGCCGCCAGATGTTCCTGGCCCTTTCCGCGCGCGATATCGACCAGGGTGGGATCGTCGAGCAGCGGCGAGCGGCTCAGGATCGGACCGGCGATGCTGATTTCGCTTTCGCGCGCCAGTTGCTTCACCAGTGTCGGGGGCGCGTTGTCCAGTTTGGACAACCGCTCCGCGAGTTCCACGCGCGTCTCGATTTCGGTTGCCGGCACCAGTCCGACCAGAATGTCGTCGAACAGCGCGACATGCTGGGTTTCGAAATGCGCTGCGCCTTGCAAAAACAGGCCGGAAATGCGCTCGATCGCCTCCGCCCGCTTCTCAGCGGTGCCGTTCTTGACGATCTCATCGAGTTCCGGAATCAGCGAAAAGGCAGCGGCCATGCGTATCTCTGTCACCGCTGGCGCGGCGGTTCACCGGCAGGCGGCGCGCTCCGCCCAGGAGCTTCCGGGACATTAGGTAGGACGGGTGAATCAACTGTTAGCCGCGAATGCCTGTTCTGTCCGCGGCAGGGACAAGGTTACGCAGAGGTGTCCGAAATACCGCAATTTGGCTGCAAGACCCTGCGCCCTTTCAACAAATTGGCGCTATAGCGGCCGCCAAGCCAGTTCCATCCCACTCGCCGACCTGCGGGAAGCCCTTGCCGCACAGGCCGAAAACGTCTATATCCGCCGCAACTGATAAATTCTCATACGCACACGTAGGAGAGTGGGCCCCCCGGGACCCGCTCTTTTTTATTACCTGATGGCCCGCACTGCATGCCGCGGCGGGCGTTAAACGATTAAGAGCACTCTTGATCCTCGACATGACCGACCCAACCGACGTTGCCGTAGACGCCGAACTGCTCGCCGAACCGCGCCTCGTGGTCGAGCCCGGCGTGGCCGCGCGCGTTTCCGCGGTCGCCACACCGGTGCTGCAGGGCATGGGCTACCGGCTGGTGCGGATCAAAGTGTCGGGCGACGCCGGCTGCACGGTGCAGATCATGGCCGAACGGCCCGACGGCACCATGCTGATCGAGGATTGCGAAGCGATCTCGAAGGCGCTGTCGCCGGTGATGGACATCGCCGATCCGATCCAGCGCGCCTATCGGCTGGAAATTTCATCGCCCGGCATCGACCGGCCGCTGGTGCGGCGCACCGATTTCGAGCGCTACGCCGGTCATCTGGTGAAGATCGAGATGGCTGTGGCGCACGAGGGCCGCAAGCGGTTTCGCGGCAAACTCAATGGCGTCGAGGGCGACGGCATCAGAATTATTCGCGACGACGTTCGGGCCGATCAGGACCCAGACGTGCTGCTGACGATGGAAGACATCGCCAGTGCAAATCTTGTTCTGACCGACGCGTTGATCGCGGAATCCATGCGCCGGGGCAAATCGGCGGCCCGCGAGATCCGTGAAGACCTTGGCATCGAGCCGCCTCCGCCCGAGCACGCGAAGAAGGCACGCGCCGAACTTCCTATTTCAAAAAGTTTCAAGCCCAAACCAAAGCCGAAAGCCGCGCCTAAGAACACCAAGGAACATCGCCTCGCCGCCGAGAAGAAAAAGCGCGCAGGCATATCCGATCCCCACGAAGGAGACTGAGCCATGGCCGCTGTCAGCGCCAATAAACTCGAACTGCTGCAGATCGCCGACGCCGTCGCGCGAGAAAAGTCGATCGACCGCTCAATCGTGATCGCAGCGATGGAGGACGCCATCGCCAAGGCGGCCCGCGCCCGCTACGGCTCCGAGACCGACGTTCACGCCGAAATCGACGCCAAGAAGGGCGAATTGCGGCTGTCGCGCCACATGCTGGTGGTCGAGCAGGTCGAGAACTCCTCGAACCAGATTTCGCTGAAGGACGCGCAGCGCGCCAACCCCGGTGCGCAGATCGGCGACACCATCGCCGACACGCTGCCGCCGCTGGAATATGGCCGCATCGCCGCGCAGTCCGCCAAACAGGTCATCGTGCAGAAGGTGCGCGAGGCCGAGCGCGACCGGCAGTATCAGGAGTTCAAGGATCGCATCGGCGAGATCGTCAACGGCGTGGTCAAGCGCGTCGAATACGGCAGCGTCATCGTTGATCTGGGCCGTGGCGAAGCCATTGTCCGCCGCGACGAAATGCTGCCGCGCGAAGTGTTCCGCAACGGCGACCGCGTGCGCTCCTATATCTTCGATGTCCGCCGCGAAACCCGCGGACCGCAGATTTTCCTGTCGCGCACTCATCCGCAGTTCATGGCGAAGCTGTTCGCGCAGGAAGTTCCTGAAATCTATGACGGCATCGTCGAGATCAAGGCCGTGGCCCGCGATCCGGGCTCGCGCGCGAAAATCGGCGTGATTTCCCGCGATTCCTCGGTCGATCCGGTCGGCGCCTGCGTCGGTATGCGTGGCTCGCGCGTGCAGGCCGTGGTGAACGAACTGCAGGGCGAAAAGATCGACATCATTCCGTGGTCGCCGGACATCGCGACCTTCGTCGTCAACGCACTGGCGCCCGCGGAAGTCGCGAAAGTCGTCATCGATGAAGACCGCGAACGCATTGAAGTTGTGGTTCCGGATACCCAATTGTCCCTTGCAATCGGACGGCGCGGGCAGAACGTGCGTCTCGCTTCGCAGCTGACCGGCTGGGACATCGACATTCTCACCGAACAGGAAGAATCGGAGCGCCGTCAGGCTGACTTCGAGAATTCCACCCGCGTCTTCATGGAAGCCCTCAACGTCGACGAAGTTGTCGGCCAGTTGCTGGCCTCCGAGGGCTTCGGTTCGGTCGAAGATCTGGCGCTGGTGGATCCACGGGAACTCACCAGCATTGAAGGTTTCGACGAGGAAACCGCCAACGAGCTGCAAAGCCGTGCCCGCGAATATCTTGAACAGCTCGAGGCAGAACTCGAAGCGAAGCGAAAGGAATTGGGCGTGGAAGACGCTTTGACGACCGTACCGGGTGTGACCGCCAAGATGCTGGTGAAGTTCGGCGAGAACGACATCAAGACCGTTGAGGATCTGGCTGGCTGCGCCACGGACGATCTGGTCGGCTGGGTCGAGCGCAAGGACGGCGAAACCACCAAGCATCCGGGCATCCTCGACCCGAATGAAATTTCGCGTGAAGACGCCGAAGCCCTGATCATGCAGGCACGCGTTGTCGCCGGCTGGATCAGCGAAGCCGATCTTGCCAAGCCGTCGGAAGAGGCTGCGGCCTCTGAAGAAAACCCGGCTTAAGCAGGCCTAAACCCATGAAGCGACTTTCGGACAACACCATGCTCCGCAAGAGTTGAAGGAAATGACCCGCGCATGCTTGCCATCGCTGATCACGCAGATCTCGACAACGGACCCCGGACAAAATCCGGGACCGAGCGGATGTGCGCCGTCACGCGGCAAGTCGCGCCGATCGACGACCTGATCCGCTTCGTCCTCTCCCCCTCCGGTGAAACCGTTCCCGACCTGAAGCGCAAGCTGCCGGGGCGCGGGCTATGGGTGTCGCTGTCTCATGCCGCCGTGGCGGAAGCCGCCCGGCGCAACGTGTTTGCGCGCAGCTTCAAGCGTGACGTCCAGGTGTCGAAAACCCTGGCCGACGACGTCGAGCGCATGATGGTCCGGGGGGTGTCCGAAGCCCTCGCCATGACCGCGAAGGCCGGTCAGGTGATTTCGGGATTTTCCAAGGTCGAGGGCGCGATCGAGGGGCGGCAGGCAGTCGCCCTGATCCACGCCACGGACGGCGCTCCGGACGGAATCCGCAAGCTGAATGCCAAACTGGCCGCCGCAAGGCGGGAAAACAGCACGGAATCGGGGAATTTCCCCGTTATCAGTGTCCTGACCACCGATGAATTGGATTTGGCACTCGGGCGGGCAAATGTGGTACATGCTGCCCTGCTCGCGGGCCCGGCAAGCAAGACTTTCCTCGCACGTTGCCAGACGCTCACCCGATTTCGGGGAACGGGTGGCGGTCACGATGGCGGGATCGACCAGAACAATTAGGGCATTGCCGTCAGATGCGGCATGCGAGCAACGAACGAGATTGGGACTGTTGAATGGCTGATACGAAGAATCCTGGCGATAAGACGCTGAGCGTCGGTTCGAAAACTCTGTCGCTCAAGCCGCGCACAGAGACCGGCGTCGTGCGCCAGAGTTTCAGTCACGGCCGCACCAAGCAGGTGGTGGTCGAAAAGAAAACCAAGCGCCGTCTGGCCGGCGATCCCGCGCCTGCGCCCGAAGCGGCGCCCGCCACGCCTGCGCCTGCCGCAGCACCTGCGAAGGTTGCGCCGCGCACGCCTGAGCCCGTGCGCCCGCCAGCCCGCAAGTCGGGCGTTGTCCTCCAGACTCTGACTGAAGACGAGCAGAGCGCCCGCGCCAGCGCGCTCGCCGATGCGCGCGTGCGCGAAGAAGAAGAGCGCCGCGCCGCGGAAGCCGAAGCCGCGCGCCGCAACACCAAGGAATTCAAGGAACAGCAGGAGCGCGAAGCCGCCGAAGCCCGGAAAAAGGCCGAGGAAGAACGCCATCGCGCCGAGGAAGAAGCCAAGGCGCGCGCCGAACGTGAAGCCACCAAGCGCAGCACCGAGGCCGCTGCCAAGGCGGCTGCGCCTGCCACCACGGCACGCACGGCTGCAACGACCCCGGCCCGTCCCGCTGCCGTCGCTGCCGACGGATCCGATGACGATGAAGCGCCGCGTCTGGTGCGCCGCCCCGGCGGCGGTCCCGCTCGCCCGGTCATCGCACCGAAGCCGACCGCAAAGCCCGCGCCCGCGAAGCAGCGCGGCCGCCTGACCCTTTCCACCGCGCTCAATGCCGACGACGTACGCGAGCGTTCGATCGCCTCGTTCCGCCGCCGCACCCAGCGTCTCAAGGGCCATGCGTCCAACGAGCCGAAGGAAAAGCTGATCCGCGAAGTGACGATCCCTGAAGCGATCACGATTCAGGAACTCGCCAACCGCATGGCCGAGCGCGCGGTGGACGTCATCCGTCTGCTGATGAAGCAGGGCCAGATGGTAAAGATCACCGACGTGATCGACGCCGACACCGCGCAACTCATCGCCGAGGAAATGGGCCACACCGTCAAGCGTGTTGCTGCGTCTGACGTGGAAGAAGGCCTGTTCGACGTCGCCGACGATCATGCCTCGGACACCACGCCGCGTCCGCCGGTCGTGACCGTCATGGGCCACGTCGACCACGGCAAGACCTCGCTTCTCGACGCGCTGCGTCACGCCAATGTTGTCAGCGGCGAAGCCGGTGGCATTACCCAGCATATCGGCGCCTATCAGGTCACCTCGCCGGAAAGCGGCAAGAAGATCACCTTCATCGACACGCCGGGCCACGCCGCGTTTACCGCGATGCGCGCCCGCGGCGCCAAGGTCACCGACATCGTCATCCTGGTCGTGGCTGCCGACGACGGCGTCATGCCGCAGACGATCGAGGCGATCAACCACGCCAAGGCTGCGAATGTTCCGATGATCGTGGCGATCAACAAGATCGACAAGCCGGACGCCAAGGCTGAGCGCGTGCGCACCGAACTGCTGCAGTATGAAGTGCAGGTCGAATCCTTCGGCGGCGACGTCGTCGACGTTGAAGTGTCCGCAAAGAACAAGACCAACCTCGACAAGCTGCTCGAAATGATTGCGCTGCAGGCCGATCTGCTCGACCTGAAGACCAATCCGGACCGCCCGGCCGAAGGCACCGTGATCGAAGCCAAGCTCGATCGCGGCCGCGGTCCCGTGGCCACCGTGCTGGTTCAGCGCGGCACGCTGAAGGTCGGCGACATCATCGTGGCCGGCGCTGAAATGGGCCGCGTCCGCGCGCTGATCAACGATCAGGGCGAGACCGTGCAGGAAGCGGGCCCGTCGGTTCCGGTCGAGGTGCTCGGCTTCAACGGTCCGCCGGAGGCCGGCGACCGCCTCGCCGTGGTCGAGAACGAAGCCCGCGCCCGCGAAGTCACGAGCTATCGCGCCCATCAGAAGCGCGAGAAATCCGCCGCCAGCAATGCCGGCATGCGCGGTTCGCTCGAGCAGATGATGTCGCAGCTCAAGACCACCGGCCGCAAGGACTTCCCGCTGGTCATCAAGGCCGACGTGCAGGGTTCGCTGGAAGCGATTCTCGGCTCGCTCGAAAAGCTCGGCACCGATGAAGTCGCAGCCCGCATTCTGCATGCAGGCGTCGGCGGCATCTCGGAATCCGACGTGACGCTGGCGGAAGGCTTCAACGCCGCGATCATCGGCTTCAGCGTCCGCGCCAACAAGGAAGCGGCGGCGCTCGCCAAGCGCAACGGCATCGAAATCCGCTACTACAACATCATCTACGATCTCGTGGATGATGTGAAGAAAGCGATGTCCGGCCTGCTCGCGCCGACGCTGCGCGAAACCATGCTGGGCAATGCGCAGATCCTCGAAGTGTTCAACATCTCGAAGGTCGGCAAGATCGCGGGTTGCCGCGTGACCGACGGCACCGTGGAACGCGGCGCGAACGTCCGCCTGATCCGCGACAACGTCGTCGTCCACGAAGGCAAGCTGTCGACGCTGAAGCGCTTCAAGGACGAAGTGAAGGAAGTGCAGTCCGGCCAGGAATGCGGCATGGCATTCGAGAACTATCAGGACATGCGCGTCGGCGACGTTATCGAGTGTTATCGCGTGGAGACCATTCAGCGCTCCTTGTAAGTCCAAGTCTTACAGGCTCGCTTAATCCTCCTCGTCATTGCCGGGCATAGCCGTTTGAAGAACGGCGTCGTTTCACTCGCCTATGCCCCGGCAATCCATCTGTCGAAGACGGAATTTTTCAAAGTACGATGGATGCCCGGGTCAAGCCCGGGCATGACAATCTTTTCTGAGGGATAGTTATGGCCACACGCAAAAAGGACAGCGACCCTCGCGGCGGCACGACCGGCGCCTCGCAGCGACAGTTGCGCGTCGGCGAAATCATCCGCCACGCGATTGCGGACATTCTTGCTCAGGGCGGCGTGCACGATCCGGCGCTCGAAGGGCACATCATCACTGTGCCCGAAGTGCGGATGTCACCGGACCTCAAGCTCGCCACCGTCTACGTGATGCCACTCGGCGGCCGCGGCCTCAAAGAGGTCGTTGCAGCACTCGACCGCAACAAGAAGTTTCTGCGCGGCGAAGTCGCGCATCGCGTTAATCTAAAATTCGCACCTGATCTCAGATTCCGCGTTGACGAACGATTCGACGAAGCAGAACGGATCGAGAAATTACTGAGAACACCTGCGGTTCAAAAAGACCTCAAGACAGATTCGGACCAAGACTGATGAATGTGACTAGCCCAGACAGCGCGATCGACCCGCAAACAACCGATTCGAACGCGCCTGCTGAAAATAAATCTTCCGATGCTGCGGCGAGCGGCACGCGGCACAACGATCCGCGCCAACAGCAAGGCGGCAAGCAACAGCGTCAGCAGGGCGGTCAGCAAAAACGCGATCGCCGCGACGTCCACGGCTGGGTGATTCTCGACAAGCCTATCGGCATGACGTCGACGCACGCTGTCGCTGTTCTCAAGCGGCTATTCAATGCCAAGCGCGCCGGCCATGCCGGCACTCTCGATCCGCTGGCCTCCGGCGGATTGCCGATTGCGCTGGGCGAGGCCACCAAGACCGTTCCCTTCGTGATGGACGGCCGCAAGCGCTACCGCTTCACGGTCGCCTGGGGCGAGGAACGCGACACCGACGACACCGAGGGCAAGGTCACCCAGACCAGCCCTGACCGGCCGTCTGTGGAGGCGATCCGGGCCCTGCTGCCGCAATTTACCGGAACCATCGAGCAGACCCCGCCGCAATACTCCGCGATCAAGATCCAGGGCGAGCGGGCCTATGACCTCGCCCGCGACGGCGAAGTCGTGCCGCTGGCCCCCCGGCCGGTGGAAATCCACGAATTAACCCTTGTCGAACAGATAGATAACGACAAATCGGTGTTCGAGGCGGAATGCGGCAAGGGCACCTATGTGCGGGCGCTGGCCCGCGATATGGGCCGGATTCTGGGGTCATATGGCCATATTTGCGCGCTTCGGCGCACGATTTGCGGGCCTTTCACTGAAGCGGACATGATTCCGCTGGCAGATCTGGAGGCTTTGTGCGATAGAGCCGCGTCTGGCGAGGGCAGCCTCGCCGACGCGCTTTTGCCCGTTGAGACCGCGCTGGACGACATCCCGGCACTGGCCGTCACACGGGCGGATGCCGCGAGGCTCCACAGGGGCCAAGCGGTTTTGTTGCGCGGACGGGATGCGCCAATTTCAAACGGCACAGTCTATGTCACCGTCGGAGGCCGCCTTCTGGCCCTCGCCGAACTTGGCAATGGCGAACTCATCCCCAAGCGCGTGTTCAACCTGACCGGACTGACTGCCAGTCCGGCTCGCAACAATGAAAGTGTTTGACGATGTCGATTGCCGCAGAACGCAAAGCGGAAGTCATCAAGAAGAACGCAACCAAGACCGGCGACACCGGTTCGCCTGAGGTTCAGGTCGCGATCCTGTCGGAACGCATCGCCAACCTCACCGAGCACTTCAAGACCCACGGCAAGGATAACCATTCCCGCCGCGGCCTGTTGAAGCTGGTGTCCACGCGCCGTTCGCTTCTCGACTATGTGAAGCGGAAGGACGAGGCGCGCTACAAGTCGCTTCTCGAGAAGCACAACATTCGCCGCTAAGAAATTCACGCGCGCAATCTTTGCGCGCGTTTTTGCGTGGCGTGGGTGCTTCCCAAGAAAATACGTCACGCAGTTCCAACGCGCGGACCTAATGAAATGTCCGCGCGGCGTGTCCAGCAGCAATCCGGCAGCTGGGCGATAACGGGTAACATGCCCGTACCATCGAAAGGATGGACGCCATTCGAAATTCAAGAACCATGGCAGGATCGCCGGACGCTGACGCCGCATTCGCGCACGCTCAGCGTCCCGCAATCTTGCGCATGGTTTTTGTGTTTCAGGCGTCCGTTCTTTCGTGAACCCATGAAAGACGAAGACAATGTTTAAAGCTCATTCAGTCGAGATCGACTGGGGTGGACGTCCACTCAAACTCGAAACCGGCAAGATCGCGCGTCAGGCCGACGGTGCGGTGGTTGCCACCTACGGCGAGACCATCGTGCTCGCCACCGTCGTCGCGGCGAAGACACCGCGCGAAGGCGTCGATTTCCTGCCGCTCACCGTCGACTATCAGGAAAAGACCTACGCAGCCGGCCGCATTCCCGGCGGCTACTTCAAGCGCGAAGGCCGCCCGACGGAAAAGGAAACGCTGGTTTCCCGCCTGATCGATCGCCCGATCCGTCCGCTGTTCGTCGATGGCTGGCGCAACGAAACCCAGGTCATCGTGACGGTGCTGTCGCATGACATGGAGAACGATCCGGACATTCTCGCGCTGGTGGCATCATCCGCCGCGCTGACCATCTCCGGAGCGCCGTTCCAGGGTCCGATCGGCGCAGCCCGCGTCGGCTTCATCAACGACGAATACGTTCTCAATCCGACGCTCGACGAGATGGCCGACACCAATCTCGATCTCGTGGTTGCCGGCACCGCCGATGCCGTTCTGATGGTGGAATCGGAAGCCAAGGAACTGAACGAAGACATTATGCTCGGCGCGGTGATGTTCGGTCACCGGCATTTCCAGCCGGTGATCCAGGCGATCATCGAACTGGCCGAGAAGGCCGCGAAGGAGCCGCGCGAGGTTTCTTCCGTGGACAACGGCGCCATCGACACCGAAATGCGCAGCGTCGGCGAAGCCGAATTGCGCACGGCCTACGCTATTCCGATCAAGCAGGATCGCTACGCAGCGGTCGGCGCGGTGAAGAAGAAGGTCATGGACCATTTCTTCCCGGAAGGTCAGGAGCCGAAGTTCGACAAGCTGCGCGTTGCGGGCGTGTTCAAGGAACTTGAGGCGAACGTGGTTCGCAACAACATCCTCGACACCGGCAAGCGCATCGACGGACGTGATGCGAGCACGGTTCGCCCGATCGTCGCCGAAGTCGGCGTGCTGCCCCGCGCCCACGGCTCGGCGCTGTTCACCCGCGGTGAAACCCAGGCGCTGGTGGTCACCACCCTCGGCACCGGCGAAGACGAGCAGTACATCGACTCGCTGTCGGGAACGTACAAGGAGCGCTTCCTGCTCCATTACAACTTCCCTCCCTACTCGGTCGGCGAAACCGGTCGTCTCGGCGGCACCAAGCGTCGTGAAATCGGCCACGGCAAGCTCGCCTGGCGCGCGCTGCATCCGGTTCTCCCGGCGGCGCACGAATTCCCGTACACGCTGCGCGTCGTCTCCGAGATCACCGAGTCGAACGGCTCAAGCTCGATGGCTTCGGTCTGCGGCGCATCGCTCGCGCTGATGGATGCTGGCGTGCCGTTGAAGCGTCCGACGGCAGGTATCGCGATGGGCCTCATTCTCGAGGGCAAGAAGTTCGCGGTTCTTTCCGACATTCTCGGCGACGAGGATCATCTCGGCGACATGGACTTCAAGGTGGCAGGTACCGAGACCGGTATCACGTCGCTGCAGATGGACATCAAGATCGCCGGCATCACCGAAGAGATCATGAAGATCGCCCTCGCCCAGGCGAAGGACGGACGCATTCATATCCTCGGCGAAATGGCGAAGGCATTGACCAATGCCCGCGCCGAGCTCGGCGAACATGCACCACGCATCGAAGTGCTGCAGATCCCGACCGACAAGATCCGTGACGTGATCGGCACCGGTGGCAAGATCATCCGCGAAATCGTCGAAAAGACCGGCGCCAAGATCAACATCGAGGACGACGGCACCGTGAAGGTGGCGTCCGCCAACGGTGAATCGATCCGCGCGGCGATCAAGTGGATCAAGTCGATCACCTCCGATCCGGAAGTCGGCCAGATCTATGACGGCACCATCGTCAAGGTCATGGAGTTCGGCGCGTTCGTGAACTTCTTCGGACCGAAGGATGGTCTGGTTCACATCAGCCAGCTCGCCGCCAGCCGCGTGCAGAAGACCTCCGACGTCGTCAAGGAAGGCGACAAGGTCAAGGTCAAGCTGCTCGGTCTCGACGATCGCGGCAAGGTTCGCCTGTCGATGAAGGTGGTCGATCAGGAAACCGGCGAAGACCTCGAGGCCAAGCAGAAGGCCGAAGGCGTTTCCGCAGCCGAGTAAATACCAAGACAGAATGCTACAAAGGGCGGCTTCACAGCCGCCCTTTTTTATTGCGCGAAGACGCTCCGGTCTTGGTTTCCCGGCACCAGTTGCAACTAAATCGCAACAACGCCGCGTCAAGTTGCTGCGCTAAACAATCTCATGAAACAACATGGCCCGGGTGGCGTAGTTTAAGGGCTAGGTCCACTTATAGATTCGCTTCTGCCTGTTGCCGACCAACCGGATTTCTTGAGCACCGCCACATTGAACCGAGGAGAAATCTCATGTCATCGATCTCTCGCCGTCATCTCTTGACCACAGCCGCGGGTATGGCGGCGGTTGCCGCCGCGCCCCGTATCCTTTTCGCCCAGGCTGCCCCCGCGCCTGCAGCAGCCCCCGCTGCCGCTCCGGCGGCTGGCCCGTTCGTTCTGCCGCCGCTGACTTATGCAACGAATGCGTTCGAACCGCATATCGATGCCAAGACCATGGAGATCCACCACGGCAAACATCACGCGGCCTATGTCGCCAACATGAACACCGTCGCCAAGGCCAATCCGCAACTCGGCACGACGCCAATCGAGAACATTCTCGGCAACATCAACGCGCTGAACGACGACATCAAGTTCACCGTGCGCAACAACCTCGGCGGCCACGCCAATCACACCATGTTCTGGGAGATCATGGGCCCGAACGGCGGCAAGCCGGAAGGCGAAGTGCTGGCGGCGATCACCAGCGATCTTGGCGGCCTTGAGAAGTTCCAGAACGACTTCAACGCCGCCGGCGGCCGCCAGTTCGGCTCCGGCTGGGTGTTCGTCACCGTGACCAAGGCCGGCAAGCTCGCCATCGAGACCCGCCCCAATCAGGATTCGCCGATCATGGACGGCAAGCGTGTGCTGATGGGCAACGACGTGTGGGAGCACGCCTACTATCTCAACTATCAAAATCGCCGCGCCGACTATCTCAAGGCATGGTGGAACACAGTGAACTGGGCGAAGATTTCCGAGCGCTATGCAGCCGCGAAGGCCGGCACGCTCACGATCTGAAAATCTCGAAACAAGGGCGGCTTTTCAGCCGCCCTTTTATCTGGTCGCCGCGCGGATTTGATCCGATTTGGGAATCGACAGATTGATCAGAAAAACTTATTAGATGGCAAAGAAAATCCGACTGGACCTGATGTTGGAATTCTTCCAAAGTTTAGCCGGATCGGCGCGCCAGATTGCGCCGCCTGAGCAAACTGCGGCAGCGATAGCGCGCCCAAATCAACGCTGAATCCCAGCGCCAACAATCCAACAATCACTGAACAATCGGAGAAAAAACATGGACGCGAAAACCGATGACAAGGGCGCCGGCAAATGCCCCGTTGCGCACACAACAGCTGCCAGAACCAACCGCGACTGGTGGCCGCACCAATTGGACCTTTCGGTTCTCCACCAGCACTCCACCCTTTCCGATCCGCTGGGCGGGGCGTTCGACTACGCCAAGGAATTCAAGAAACTCGACTATCAGGCGCTGAAGAGCGACCTGCGCAAGCTGATGACCGACTCGCAGGAATGGTGGCCTGCCGACTTCGGCAATTACGGCCCGCAGTTTGTCCGCATGTCCTGGCACGCCGCCGGTACCTACCGCCTGAGCGATGGCCGCGGCGGCGGCGGTCGCGGTCAGCAGCGTTTCGCTCCGCTCAACTCCTGGCCGGACAACGTCAACATCGACAAATCGCGCCGCCTGCTGTGGCCGATCAAGCAAAAGTACGGCCAGAAGATTTCCTGGGCCGATCTGCTGATCCTCGCCGGCAACGTCGCGTTGGAAACCATGGGCTTCCGCACCTTCGGCTTCGCGGCCGGCCGTGCGGATGTCTGGGAGCCGGATCAGGACGTGAACTGGGGCTCCGAAAGCGAGTGGCTGACCCACCGGACCCTTGAGAAATTCGAAAATCCGCTCGGCGCCACCGAGATGGGCCTGATCTACGTCAATCCCGAAGGTCCAGGGGCCAACGGCGACCCGGTTTCCGCGGCCAGATTCATCCGCGAAACCTTCAAGCGCATGGCGATGAACGACGAGGAAACCGTTGCGCTGATCGGCGGCGGCCACACCTTCGGCAAGACCCACGGCGCCGCGCCCGAGTCTCACAAGGGGCCGGCTCCTGAGGCTGCCGGTTTGGAGGAGCAGGGCCTGGGTTGGACGAGCAACTACGGCACCGGGTTTGGTGCAGACGCCGTCGGCAGCGGCATCGAAGTCACCTGGACGCAGACGCCTACGCAGTGGAGCAACCACTTCTTCGAGAACCTGTTCAAGTACGAATGGGTGCAGACCCGCAGCCCTGGCGGTGCCATCCAGTGGGAGGCCAAGGACGCCGAGGAAGTCATTCCCGATGCGCACGATCCGTCGAAGAAGCACAAGCCGACCATGCTGACCACCGATCTGTCGCTGCGTTTGGATCCGGTCTACGAGAAAATCTCCCGCCGCTTCCTGGAGAATCCGCAGGCATTCGCCGAGGCCTTCGCACGCGCCTGGTTCAAGCTGACCCATCGCGACCTGGGGCCGCGCTCGCGTTATCTG
The DNA here is from genome assembly GCF_001006325.2 of Afipia massiliensis. NCBI lineage: Bacteria > Pseudomonadati > Pseudomonadota > Alphaproteobacteria > Hyphomicrobiales > Nitrobacteraceae > Afipia > Afipia massiliensis. The sequence continues at coordinate 1,389,592 of NZ_LBIA02000001.1, forward strand.
GGCCCCGAAGCACCCAAGGAAGAATTGATCTGGCAGGACCCCGTTCCCGCGGTCGATCACAAACTGATCAATGAGCAGGACATCGCGGCTCTGAAGGCGAAGATTCTTGCTTCCGGCCTGACCGTGTCTGAGTTGGTCAGCACAGCATGGGCTTCGGCCTCCACCTTCCGTGGCGGCGACAAGCGCGGCGGCGCCAACGGTGCGCGCATCCGTCTCACGCCTCAGAAGGATTGGGAGGTCAACCAGCCGGCTCAACTTGCCAAGGTGCTGCAGACGCTCGAAGGAATCCGGAAGGAGTTCAATGCATCGCAGTCGGACGACAAGGAAGTGTCGCTTGCCGACCTGATCGTTCTTGGCGGTGGCGCAGCAATCGAAAAAGCCGCGAAGGATGCCGGCGTCAATGTGACCGTTCCCTTCTCTGCGGGACGTTCGGACGCCGCGCAGAAGCAAACCGACGCGGACGCCTTCGCCGTGATGGAGCCGGTCGCGGATGGCTTCCGCAACTATCTCAAGGGCAAGTATGCCGTGCCGGCCGAGGTGCTTCTGGTGGATCGGGCGCAGTTACTGACGTTGACCGCACCCGAAATGACGGTTCTCGTCGGCGGACTGCGCGTCCTTGGTGCCAATGCCGGCAATTCCAAGCATGGCGTCTTCACTGAGCAACCTGAGGTGTTGACCAACGACTTCTTCATCAACCTGCTCGACATGAGGACAAAGTGGAAGGCGGTCGAGGGCGATGAGGTGTACGAAGGACGTGATCGCAAGAGCGGCGACCTCAAGTGGACCGGCACCCGTGCCGATCTGGTTTTCGGTTCACACGCGCAGCTTCGCGCCTATGCCGAAGTGTACGCAACCTCGGACTCGAAGGGGAAGTTCGTCAAGGACTTCGTGAAGGCGTGGACCAAGGTGATGAACGCCGACCGCTTCGACCTTGCCGCGCACCCAATGCAGCAGGCAGCGGAATGATCCGTTCCGCTTGACGACAGGACGAACAAAGCCCCCGCGATCGCATCGCGGGGGTTTTTCATTTCAATCGTCGCTGAGAGACAATCTTGCTGCGAATGAGCTATAACGTGGAAAAATCATGGAGGACGCCGATGATGAAGCTTTACTGGTCGCCGCGCTCGCGCTCGTTCTCGGGTCTCTGGCTGATGGAAGAGACCGGACAGCCCTATGAGCGCGTGCTGACGGACATTTCAACCGGCGCGCAGAGGACTCCGGAATTTCTCGCAATCAATCCCATGGGAAAAGTGCCCGCGCTGAAGGACGGCGATGTGTCCATCGCGGAAGCTTCTGCGATCTGCGCCTATGTTGCGGATCGCTATCCAGAAGCGAAGCTGGCGCCGCCCATCGGCGATCCGCGCCGCGCAAAGTATCTGCAATGGCTGTTTTTCGGACCCAGTTGCATCGAGCCGGCGATCATCCAGATCTTCACCAAGATCGAGGTGCCGACCTCGACCGCAGCCTGGGGCAGCGCCACGCAGGTATTCGACGTGCTCGACGCTGCGCTGGAAAGGGGCCCGTTCCTGCTGGGCGACATGTTCTCCGCCGCCGACATCACCATCGGCTCCGGGCTCAATTTCGCGATCAGACTGTTCAAGATGGTGCCGACGCGGCCGTCATTCGACCGCTACCTCGACGCCTGTTCGGCGCGGCCGGCATTTCAGCGGGCAGAGATGATCGCGGCGGGGTGAGAGACAGATACTGATCTTCTTCCCCTCTCCCCTTGTGGGAGAGGGTGCCTGAGCGAAGCGAAGGCGGGTGAGGGGTCACTTCGCGACATCAATCACCCCTCACCCGGCGCGATGCTCACTGCGTTCGCATCTTGCCACCCTCTCCCACAAGGGGAGAGGGAAAGAGAAGCGCTTCAGCAGCGTTCTAACTTCCATTCTCTGAGCCGTCGGACGCCTTCAGCGCATCGGGATGCGGCATCGAGATGATGTTGTAGCCGGAATCGACGAAGTGGATTTCGCCGGTCACGCCGCCGGACAGATCCGACAGCAGATAGAGGGCCGTGCCGCCCAGTTCATCAAGCGTAACGCCCCGTCCCAGCGGCGAATGCTTCTGCTGGAACGCAAACATCGCGCGCGAATCGCCAATACCCGAGCCGGCAAGCGTGCGCACCGGACCCGCGGAGATCGCATTGACGCGAATGCCGTTGCGTCCGAAATCGGCCGCGAGATAGCGCGTCGAGGCCTCGAGCGCCGCCTTGGCCACGCCCATCACATTGTAGTTCGGCATGACGCGGGTCGATCCGCCGAAGGTGAGCGTCACGATCGAGCCGCCGTTCGGCATCATTTCCGAGGCGCGCTTGGCCACTTCGGTGAACGAGAAACATGAGATCACCATGGTGCGCGAGAAATTCGCGCGGGTGGTGTCGGCGTAGCGGCCCTTCAGTTCATTCTTGTCGGAGAAGCCGATGGCATGAACCAGGAAATCGATCGATCCCCACTTCTCCTTCATCGCGGCGAAGGTCGCGTCGACGCTGGCGATGTCCTCGACGTCGCACGGGAGAATCAGCGGCGCGTTCAGAGATTCCGCCAGCGGCCTGACCCGCTTGCCGAGTGCGTCACCCTGATAGGTGAAGGCAAGCTCTGCGCCTTGGGCATGAAGCGCTTTCGCGATGCCCCATGCGATCGAGTGATCGTTGGCGACACCCATGATGAGCCCGCGCTTGCCTTGCATCAGTCCTTGCATTGATCCCCCACGATGTCGTCCCCGCGCAGGCGGGGACCCAGTCTTTTCTTCGTTGTCAATATAGCCGACACCATCGTTTGTTGCACGATGGGTCCCCGCCTGCGCGGGGACGACACGGAGTTTTCAGCGCGGCTCACAAAACGGCAGAACTCACGCCTCGAGCCGCTTGAACACCAGCGTCGCGTTGGTGCCGCCGAAGCCGAAGGAGTTTGACAGCACCGCCCCGATCTTGGCGCCGTCGATGCGCTTGCGCACGATCGGCATGTCGGCGAACACCGGATCGAGCTCCGTGATGTTCGCGCTTTCGCAGATGAAACCGTTGTTCATCATCAGCAGCGAATAGATCGCCTCCTGCACGCCGGTCGCGCCCAGCGAATGGCCGGTCAGCGACTTGGTCGCCGAGATCGGCGGGCATTTGTCGCCGGCGCCGAACACGTTGCGGATGGCGTTGATTTCCGGCGGATCGCCCGCCGGCGTCGATGTCGCGTGCGGATTGATGTAGTCGATCTTGGTGTTGACGGTGGCGAGCGCCATCTTCATGCAGCGTTCGGCGCCTTCGCCCGATGGCGCAACCATGTCGTAGCCATCGGAGGTCGCGCCGTAGCCGACGATCTCGCCGTAAATGCGCGCGCCGCGCGCCTTGGCATGTTCAAGCTCCTCGAGCACGACGACGCCCGCGCCGCCGGCGATCACGAAACCGTCGCGGCTGACGTCATAGGCGCGCGAAGCCGTGGCAGGCGTGTCGTTGTACTTCGACGACATCGCGCCCATCGCGTCGAACAGCACCGAAAGCGACCAGTCGAGCTCCTCGCAGCCGCCGGCGAAGATGACATCCTGTTTGCCGATCTGGATGGTCTCGTAGGCATTGCCGATGCAGTGGTTCGACGTGGCGCAAGCCGACGAGATCGAATAGTTCACGCCCTTGATCTTGAACCAGGTCGCCAGCGTCGCCGATGCGGTCGACGACATCGCCTTGGGGACGGCGAACGGGCCAACGCGCTTGGGTCCCTTGCTGCGGGTGATGTCAGCGGCCTCGACGATGGTGCGGGCGGACGGACCGCCGGAGCCCATGATGATGCCGGTGCGCTCATTGGACACGTCGGAGGCCTCAAGGCCCGAGTCCTGGATCGCCTGCTCCATCGCGATGTGATTCCACGCGGCACCCTCGCCTAGAAATCGCATGGCGCGGCGGTCGATAACATCGGCAGGATTGAGCGTCGGCGCGCCATGAACCTGCGACCGGAATCCGAGTTTTGCGTACTCTTCAGCGCGCGTGATGCCTGGTTTCGCCTCGTAGAGGCTCGCAAGCACTTCCTGAGTGTTGTTTCCGATGGAAGAGACAATGCCCATCCCCGTGACCACAACCCGCCTCATGATCCCTCGCCTTTAGTTGCTGCGCTTTGATGTCCGCGCCTTCGACTGCCCGCGCCGGTTCTGTGTCCGGCAAATGTGAAGCTCTATCCTCGTGAGCCTATCAACCTTGCATCACGTTCCCGGCTGCATTGGGGCGTCCTGCTGGAATAGTCCGACCTTCAAATCCTTGGCGCGATAGATGATCTCGCCGTCGGCCGACAGCGTCCCATCCGCCACGCCCAACACCAGCTTCGAACGCATCACGCGCTTGATGTCGATGTTGTACACGACCTTGGTGACATGCGGCAGAACCTGCCCCGAAAACTTCAGTTCGCTCAGGCCCAGTGCCCGACCGCGACCAAGACCACCAGACCAGCCAAGAAAAAAGCCGACCATTTGCCATAGCGCATCAAGCCCGAGGCAGCCCGGCATCACCGGATCGCCTTTAAAATGGCACCCGAAAAACCACAAATCCGGTTTGACCTCGAGTTCGGCGCGGATCAGACCCTTGCCGTACTCGCCGCCGGTGTCGTTGATCTCGGTGATCCGGTCGAACATCAGCATGGGCGGCAGGGGCAATTGGGCATTGCCTGCTCCGAACAGCTCGCCCCGGCCACAGGCCAGGAGCTCTTCATAGGCATAGCTGTTCCGGCGGTCTTTCATCTGGATCCCTTGTTTTGGCATGCCGGTCCTGCGGCAACCCTTGCGGACCTCTAACATAGGCCCACCGAGGGTCAAAGTGGCCGGAACAGCCTGATTCGGGGCCGTTTTTAACCTAGAATGATGCCAGCCAGTTGCGAAAAACTTGCATGTAACTGCATCCTTTCCTATAGTCCGGGCAACAGTCCCTTTTCAGCGGACGGACCTGTGCCGCCCCTATGCGTATGAGTGACCTGATGGATGACGTTGTAACCACTGAGAGCAAGCGCGACGAACTGCATGCCCGCCCCCATGGGCACGCACCGGCGCTGACCGGATGTCCGTGGCATGACGTCAACGAAATGTTGCAGTCAGTCGGCCTGCGTCCGACCCGTCAGCGCATGGCGCTGGGCTGGCTGCTGTTCGGCAAGGGCGGGCGCCACCTGACCGCCGAAATGCTCTACGAAGAGGCGACCCACGCCAAGGTGCCGGTCTCGCTCGCGACCGTCTACAACACACTGAACCAGCTCACCGAAGCCGGCTTGCTGCGTCAGGTCAGCGTCGACGGCACCAAGACCTATTTCGATACCAACACCAGCGCGCATCACCACTTCTACATGGAAGGCAATCACGAGCTGGTCGATATTCCCGACCCAAATCTCGTACTGCAGAAGATGCCCGACGTGCCGGAAGGCTACGAGATCAGCCGCATCGACATGGTCGTGCGCCTGCGCAAGAAGCGCTGAGATCGCGCTCCATCGTCATTGCCGGGCATAGCTCGTCGAAGACGGGCGTAAACGCCCTGATGACCCGGCAATCCATCTTCTAAAATTTTTCTGGATGGATGCGCGGGTCATAGGCGAGCGGAAGCGACACCGTTCTTTGAACGGCTATGCCCGCGCATGACAGACGTTATATAACCTAGTTCACCTTCTCGTCGGCATAGACGCCCCAGAGCCGCTGCTGCTCGATCCAGCCATCGAAGCCGTTGCCGGTGATGCGGCACCAGCCCTCATTGCAGCGCCTCACTGTGGCGACGACGCCGGCCTGGAGCCTGGCCGAAATTGCGCTGCTGGGGTCGGCACGGTCACGAACCGGCGCAAGGTCGTCCTTGTTCTTCATGGTGACGACCGCCGTACGTCTGCCCGACAGCAGCGAATGGTAGACCCAGCCTTCTGCCCCTTCCGAATCGCGCACGCGCCGCCAGTTCTCGAACTCGGCGGTGATTTCCACCGGCAGGCCGGAACGCGTGTAGATCCAGGTGACGTCCTGATCCTTGGTGGGACCGGCACGGACATTGACGTGGTCGGACTTCAGACTGACATACCGCGGCACCGGCAGGCCGCTCGCCGTCGCCACCGCATCCTTGTCCTTGGCGGCAAGACCCGTCGCGCATGATGCGACCCAGAGCGCACATCCCACCGCAAGCGACGCGAAATTTCGAGCAAATCCCATAACAACGTTCCTTCGTGCGGTCCCCAGTGCCGCTCCCTGCCATCCGTGATGCCCTCTCGCATCCTGACCACCGCTGACCGCGCTTTCAGGAACCTTGGAGGGCCTTGGAAACCCTTGGGTTCTTGTCTTGGCGTGGCCTTCTGCTAGAGAGGGACCACGGGCCAAGCGCCTGAAAAGCTGCGAAAAGCTCACCGGACCGGCAACGAATTCCTACCTTCGAGCAAGTCGGTTAATGTGAATTGAACGGCCGGGCCCTAGCGTCCGGGAACGGCAAACCCGCTTACGATCGAAGGGCTTCTGGAGAATGGTTTCGGGTAAGAAAAAGCCGCTGGTGGTGGTCACGCGAAAGCTGCCTGACAGCACTGAAACGCGCATGCGCGAGCTTTTCGATACCCGGCTCAACCTCGATGACACTCCCATGACCCCTGCGCAGCTCGCCGAAGCTGTTCGCACCGCAGACATTCTGGTGCCGACCGTCTCCGACGAGATCACTGCCGAGATTCTCGACCAGCCCGATCTCCGCCTCAAGCTGATCGCGAATTTCGGCAACGGCGTCGACAACATCGATGTGGCTGCGGCGATTGCGCGCGGCATCACGGTCACCAACACACCGAAGGTCCTGACCGAAGACACCGCCGACATGACCATGGCGCTGCTTCTCGCCGTGCCGCGCCGCCTGATCGAGGGTGCGTCGATCCTGACCGAGGGCAAGGACTGGCCGGGCTGGTCGCCAACCTGGATGCTGGGCCATCGTATCGGCGGCAAGCGCCTCGGCATCATCGGGATGGGCCGCATCGGACAGGCGCTGGCGCGCCGCGCCCACGCCTTCGGGCTGCAGATTCACTACCATAACCGCCGCCCGGTCGCCCCGCAGATCGAGGAAGAGTTGGGCGCGACCTATTGGGACAGCCTCGACCAGATGCTGGCGCGGATGGATTTTATCTCGGTGAACTGCCCGCACACGCCGGCGACGTTCCATCTGTTGTCGGCACGGCGGCTGAAGCTGATCCGGAAAGACGCCTACGTCATCAACACCGCGCGCGGCGAGGTGATCGACGAGGCGACGCTGACCAAGCTGATCGAGGACGGCGAGATCGCCGGTGCCGCGCTCGACGTGTTCGAGAACGAGCCTGCGGTCAATCCGAAGCTGGTGCGGCTCGCCAAAGCGGGCAAGGTCGTGCTGCTGCCGCATATGGGCTCGGCGACACTCGAAGGCCGCGTCGAGATGGGCGAGAAGGTGATGATCAACATCCGCACCTTCCTCGACGGTCACAAGCCGCCGGATCGTGTGCTGCCGGGCGTGGCGTAGACTGCCTGTTTCGGTCTGCGACTATTTCTCGTCGTCCCCGCGAAGGCGGGGACCCATAACCCCTACACTCGCTGTTAAAAGAACGAACGCTCCCACACACCATTCCCTCCAGGGAGTATGGGTCCCCGCCTTCGCGGGGACGACATCGTGGTTGAAAGCGCGGACATCGTGACTGAAATGCCGACGTACTACTTGTGCCCGCTCAGATCCGTGATCGTCGGCGTGTCGCCGTTGAGCGGATTTGACGGATCGCGGGCGTAGCGCAGCGTCTCGAAGCGCATGGCCCGGGCGTCGATCATCACCAGACGCCCCACAAGGCTTTCGCCGAAACCGACGATCTCGCGGATCGCCTCCAGCGCCATCATCGAACCAAGCACGCCGGCCAGTGCGCCGAGCACGCCCGCTTCCTCGCAGGTCGGCGTGGTGCCTGGCGGCGGCGCTTCCGGAAACAGGCAGCGATAGGTGGGGTTCATGTTGCCATTCGCATCGGCCCCGTGTGCGCGGATCGTGGTCAGCGACGCGTCGAACACGCCGAGCGCACCTGCGACCAGCGTTTTCTTCGCCAGATAACACGCGTCCGACACCAGATAGCGGGTGGCGAAATTGTCGGAGCCGTCGACGACCACATCGTAACCGCCGATCAGATCCAGCGCATTTTTAGCGTTCAGCCGTACCGCATGGGTGCGCAGCGTGACGTGCGGGTTAAGCGCAAGAATTCTGTCGCCCGCGCTGTCCACCTTCGGGCGGCCGACATCCGGCGTGGCGTGAATGATCTGCCGCTGCAGATTGGACAGCGACACTGTATCGTCATCGACCACCCCAAGGGTTCCGATGCCCGCTGCGGCGAGATACATCAGCGCCGGCGCGCCGAGGCCGCCCGCTCCGATCACCAGCACGCGCGACGCCTTCAGCGCGGCCTGACCGGGGCCGCCGACCTCGCGCAACACGATATGGCGCGCATAGCGCTCCAGTTCTTCAGATGTCAGCATCCCGGTTTCATCACTCTCGCGTCAGCTATTTTTCCGCATCGGTCGAACCGCCGCGCCGCTGCCGCGGACAAACGATTGCTGCTCCAGAGCCTGATGCCCCGAAAACCGGTACCCGTTCTTCGGCATCATGCTCTATGCTCGCATGCGCTTATTACCAGCAATGAGACCGTTCATGAAACTGCCGTTCGCCCTCGCGCTGATGATGGCTGCCACGCTCGGCACCGCCGTGGCGCAGACCCCGGCTGCCAAGCAAGCGCCGCAGGCCAAGCAGGCGCCGGCGGAGATCAAGCCCAAGCCGGTGACAACGGTGCCGACCCGCCCGGCGGTGCAAACCCCGGTCGATACCGCCAAGGCGATGGAGCAGGCCGAGCGCCTTGCGATCCAGTCGGACCTCGCCTGGGTCAGCCTCTACAACGGCGTGATCAGCGGCGAGGCCAGCGACCGGATGGTGTCCGCCATCAAGGCGTTCCAGAAAGATCATGGCGCGAAGGAAACCGGCGTACTGAACGCGCAGGAACGCGGCGTGCTGAGCGCGGAGGCGAAGAAGCGGCAGGACAATGTCGGCTGGAAGATCGTCAGCGACGCCACCAGCGGCGCGCGCATCGGCCTGCCGTCGAAACTGGTGCCGCTGATCGTCAGCGACGTCAACGGCACCAAATGGTCCTCCACCACCGGCACCATCCAGATCGAATTTCTGCGCCGCAAGGAAGCTGGCGCCACCACCGCAACAGTCGCCGCCGGCGAGAAGAAGCTGAACGCGCGCAAGGCCGACTACAGCGTGGTGAAACCGGATTTCTTTGTGCTGTCTGGATCGCAGGGCCTGAAGAAATTCTACATCCGCGGGCAGACGCGCAACGATGAGGTTCGTGTTCTCACCATCCTTTACGATCAGGCCACCGAAGGCACCATGATCCCGGTCACGGTGGCGATGTCGAGTGCATACAATCCGTTCCCCGGCAACGTGGCGCAGGCCGGCCCGCCGCCGCGCAAGAAGGTGGAGTACTCCACCGGCATCGTCGCCAGCACCGACGGCGCGATCGTTGCCGATCGTCAGGCCACCGATGGCTGCATGACCATCGCCGTGCCGGGTTACGGCAACGCCACCCGCATTGCCGACGACGAGACGCGCGAGCTGGCGCTGCTGCGTATCTATGGCGCGACCGGACTAAAGCCGCTGGCGATGTCCGGCAACGGTGCAACCAAACCAAATCTCAACCTGACCGGCATTGCCGATCCACAAAATCAGGGCGGCCGCAATTCCGTGACGGTTGTCGCGGCGACAGCAACGCCCGCGGGCGCCGACGACACAACACTGTCACCTGAGCCCGCGCTGGGCTTCTCCGGCGCTGCGGCACTCGATGCTGACGGCAAGTTCGCAGGCGCTGTGCGGCTGAAACCTGCCGTGGTGGCGGGACCGGCAGGAACGCCGCTGCCGTCACAGGCGTTACTCGTGCCCGCCGATGCCGTGCGCGAATTTTTGAAAGCGAAGGGTGTTGCGGTCGCGACAGGCCCGTCAGATGCAAAGGCTTCGGTGCTTCGGCTGGTCTGCGTGCGGAAGTAAACCGGCACCGGCGGCGGAGAGAGTGTGATTGCACTGCAATCACCGTGCGCCCCGGGCGGGAAAATAGCATGCACCGTTTCGTCACCGTGCCGCCTTATGCGCCGGAGTCTGTCACCATTCTGCCATTTCGTCCGCGCGGGGATTTCGGCCAGCGTGAGGTAATAGCCCTGAAGTCAATTCATCATCGTCCCCGCGAAGGCGGGGACCCATACTCCCTGAACTTTAATCTAGAGCGAGATGTTCGACCACCTCACCAAACGAAAAGTTGGTGGTTATGGGTCCCCGCCTTCGCGGGGACGACGTGTTGAAACATTACGCAAGACTCAAGCGGGTAAAAAACAGATCGGAATTCTACTTCTGACAGGTCGAACACCAAAACGTTGACCGCCCATTCTGCGTGAATCGCTTCACAATCCCTCGGCATTTCGCTGTCTTGCAAGGCTCGCCCTCGCGGTCATAGACCAGAAACGAGTGCTGGAAATAGCCAAGCTCACCGTCGGTCTGACGGTGATCGCGCAGCGATGAGCCGCCCGCCTTGATCGCCGCGTTCAGCACGGTGTGGATTGAACCGACCAGACGCCTGGCATGATCGGTCGGCGCGCCTTTACGATCGGCCAACGTCGAAGCCAGTCGCTTTGGCGAGAGGCGCGAGCGGAACAGCGCCTCGCAGACATAGATGTTTCCAAGACCCGCGACCACGCGCTGATCCAGCAGCGCGGCCTTGAGACTGGTCTTCTTGGCCACGCAGGACTGCGCCAGCATCGCCGCATCGAATTCATTGCCGAGCGGTTCGGGTCCAAGGCCGCGCAGCAACGGTTCAGCATCCATCTCCGCGCGCGGAACGATTTTCATGTAACCGAAGCGGCGCGGATCGTTGAACGAGATCATGGCGCCGGACGTCATGTGGAACACCACGTGATCGTGGGTCCGGTTTTCACTGCGCGGATAGTGGAAGTCGCCCGGCGTGCTCTCGCCTTCGGGGAGCGTGACGCGAAACGAGCCCGACATCCCGAGATGCATCAGCAGCACGTCGCCGCTCTCCATGTCGGCCATCAGGTATTTCGCACGACGCCCGAGGCCGCTGACCGTCTTGCCCTCGAGGCGCGCGATAAAATCCGTCTGAAACGGAAATCGCAAGCCATCGCGGCGCGTCTCGACACGCACAATCCGCTGCCCCTCCATCACCGGCTGCAAGCCCCGGCGGACAGTTTCGACCTCGGGTAATTCAGGCATCGGTTGCTCTCATGCCGAGGCCCTGTCGGCTTCACTGAAGGTGATGTGATTTGAGAATGGATCGTACACGGTCATCGTCGTCGCGCCCCACGGCTGCTTCTCGAGGCCGGGGCGCATGTAGTTGTAGCCCTTCGCCGCGAGTTCGGCGTGGTAATCGGCAAGTCCGACCGTGTCGATGGTGATATGAACACCGGGCGAACCGTCGCCGTGATGCTCACTGAGGTAAAGCTGGATCCCGCCCCGCGATATTCCCATGAACAGCGGCAACGCTGGTTCGAAACGGTGCTCGAAATCGACCTTGAACCCGAGATAATCGAAATAAAACTCGCGCGCCTTGGCGGGATCGAACATCCGCAGGGTGGGAATGACTCGGCTGAACTCGATGGGCATGGGCGACCCCGCGTCAATTTGCGCATTAACCTTGACGCCACCAGCCTCAAGGCGCTGGTGTGGTGGTTCGCAAGTCCGCAGTGCTTCCACAGCAGGCCCTTTTGCGGACTTGCGAACCAAAACCACACCAGAATTAATATTCCCAATGTCCTTTCGAATCCGAAGTTCGCTATGAAGCGCGCCGCCAAATAAGGGCGAACTTCGGATTCGGGACATTGGCGTTCCGACAGGGTATGTAGCGCGCCCCGGCGCGACAGGCTATGGTCCCGCCGCAACAAGCCGCTTGGATTGACAGAGTATGGAACGGCCTGACGGAACGACGCATTTCGGCTTCCGGGACGTGGAGCTTGGCGAGAAACAGACGCTGGTGAACGAGGTGTTTCACAGCGTGGCCAGGCGCTACGACCTGATGAACGACCTGATGTCGGGTGGCATGCACCGGCTCTGGAAAGAGGCGATGATCACCGCGCTCAACCCGCCGCGCACCGACGCGCCATTTGCGCTGCTCGACGTCGCCGGCGGCACCGGAGATATTTCCTTCCGCGCGGCCAAGGCCGCAGGCCACGGATTTCAGGCCACCGTCTGCGACATCAACGGCGAAATGCTCAGTGTCGGCCGCGAGCGCGCAGTGGCGCAGCATCTCGATCATCAGGTATCGCTCGTCGAAGGCAACGCGGAGGCCCTCGCCTTCCCGGACAACAGCTTCGACGCTTACACCATCGCCTTCGGCATCCGGAACGTGCCGCGCATCCCGCTGGCGCTCAGCGAAGCTTATCGCGTGCTGAAACCCGGCTCGCGGTTTCTGTGTCTGGAATTCTCGTCCGTCGATGTGCCCGGCCTCGATCGGATCTACGACCTGTTTTCGTTCAATGTGATCCCGCAGCTTGGCCGCGCCGTCACCGGCGATGCCGAATCCTATCGCTATCTGGTCGAATCGATCCGGCAATTTCCGAAGCCCAACGCCTTCGCCGACATGATCAGCGCCGCGGGCTTTTCGCGCGTCAAATACGACATCATGTCCGGCGGCATTGTCGCGCTCCATTCAGGCTGGCGTTTGTGATTTCTGCTCTCACTCATACCCTGAGACTGGCGCGCGCGGGCTACGTGTTCGCGCGTGAAGGCGTGTTCGGCTTCGCCGACCCCTCCACCATGCCGCCGCAGGCGCAGTTCGCGGTTCGCATGGCGCGGCTGATCGAACGGCGCGGCGCCGCCACCAGCGGACGACTGTCCCGCGCGCTGACGCGTCTTGGTCCGACTTACGTCAAGCTCGGCCAGTTTCTCGCCACCCGGCCTGACGTCGTTGGCATCACGATGGCCCGTGATCTGGAGAATCTTCAGGACCGCCTGCCGCCGTTTCCGCAGGCGCAGGCGGAGGCTGTGGTTGTCACTGCGTTTGATAAGCCTGTGTCTGAGGTGTTTGCGAGCTTCGGCGAGTCGGTCGCCGCCGCCTCCATCGCGCAGGTGCATCGCGCCGAAGTGGAAAAGGACGGCGTCCGCACGACCGTTGCCGTGAAAGTGCTGCGACCGAATGTCGGCGGCCGGTTTCGCCACGATCTTAGCGATTTCATGTTCGTGGCGCGTAAAATGGAAGCCGTATCCGCCGAAGCCCGGCGGCTGCGTCCGGTCGAGATCGTCGATACATTGTCGCGGTCGGTTGCGATGGAAATGGACCTGCGGCTGGAAGCCGCCGCGCTGTCCGAGATGGCGGAGAACACCCGCGACGATCATGATTTCCGCGTGCCGTCGGTGGATTGGGACCGCACCAGCCATCACGTGCTGACCATGGAATGGATCGACGGCATCGCGCTGAACGATCGCACCAAACTTGAAGCCGCGCAGATTGATCTGCCGGATCTCGGCCGCAAGGTGATCCAGAACTTCCTGCGCCATGCGTTGCGCGACGGCTTCTTCCACGCCGACATGCATCCCGGCAACCTGTTCGTCGACGACACCGGGCGGCTGGTCGCGGTCGATTTCGGCATCATGGGGCGGCTCGGCCTGAAGGAGCGCCGTTTCCTCGCCGAAATTCTTCTGGGCTTCATCACCCGCGACTATCACCGCGTCGCCGAGGTGCATTTCGAGGCGGGCTACGTGCCCGCGCATCATTCGGTGGAGAATTTCGCACAGGCCATCCGCGCCATCGGCGAGCCGATCCACAACCGCGCTGCCGACGAAATCTCGATGGCGAAATTGCTGTCGCTGCTGCTCGAAGTCACGGGCCTGTTCGACATGCGCACGCGGCCTGAGCTGATCATGCTGCAGAAGACCATGGTGGTGGTCGAAGGCGTGGCGCGCGGCTTCGACCCCAAGCTCGACATCTGGACCACCGCCGATCCCGTGGTGCGCGAATGGATCGCGCGCAACCTCGGCCCGCTCGGCCAGATCGAAGGCGTGGTGCACGGCGCGGGTGACCTCGGCAAGGTGCTGGCCGGCCTGCCGGCGATCGCCGCGCGATCGGTCGCCGTGCTGAACCAGTTCGACCAGATGACCCGCGACGGGCTGGTGCTGGCGCCTGAAACCGTCGCCGCCATCGGCAAGGCCGAGGCGAAACGCACCCGCTGGCAGACGGCGGCGCTGTGGGTGATCGCGTTGACCTTCCTCGGCATTCTCTGGAGCATCCGATAAGTTGATGGCATTGCTGTCATGATTTGATTGCAATGAAATCATTTGCTATGGATTATGCTCGTTTAGGAGCATGTCATGGCCAGCCTGACCGTCCGCAAACTCGATGAAGCCCTCAAAGCCAGTCTCCGGCTGCGCGCCGCCAAGGCCGGCCGCTCGGTGGAGGATGAGGTCCGGATGATCTTGCGCGAGGCTGCCGAGCCTCAGGCCGTCAAACCTCCATCAGGCCCCGCGCGAAACCAGCCGCACCGGACCCGGGCCTCGTTCCCGATCGATCTCCCGCGGGTCACGCTGATCATCGGCGGCGGCATCGCTGCCTACAAGGCGCTCGATCTGATCCGCCGCCTGAAAGAGCGCGGCATCCATGTCCGCTGCGTGATGACCCGCGCCGCGCAGCAATTCGTCACCCCGCTCACCGCCGGGGCGCTGGCCGACGAGCGCTGCTACACGGATCTGTTCGATGCCCAGAGCGAGTTCGACGCCGGGCATATCCGCCTCGCCCGCGATACCGACCTGATCATCGTCGCACCCGCCACCGCCGACCTGATGGCCAAGATGGCGCAGGGCCAGGCCGATGACCTTGCCACCGCGATCCTGCTCGCGACCAACCGTCCGGTGCTGGTGGCGCCTGCGATGAACCCGCTGATGTGGGCCAACGTCGCGACCAAGCGCAACGTCGCGCAACTCGTGCGCGACGGCGTCAGCTTCATTGGTCCGAATTCCGGCGAGATGGCCGAAGCCAACGAGGCGGGCGTCGGCCGCATGTCGGAACCAACCGAAATTGCCATCGCAGCAGAGGCGATGCTGCGCCCGCCGCACACAGGGCCGCTTGCAGGAAAGAAGATCCTCATCACCGCCGGCCCGACCCACGAGCCGATCGATCCGGTGCGCTACATCGCCAACCGCTCCTCCGGCAAGCAGGGTTATGCCATCGCAGCATCCGCAGCCGAGGCCGGTGCGGACGTGACGCTGATTTCTGGTCCGGTCGATCTGGACGATCCTGTCGGCGTCCGCGTCATCCGCGTGGAATCAGCGCGTGACATGCTTGCGCAAGTGGACGCCGCATTGCCGGTGGATATCGCGATCTTCGCCGCCGCCGTCGCCGACTGGCGCGTTGCCAATGCGGGCGAGCAGAAGATCAAGAAGACCGCGAGCGGCATGCCGCCGCTGCAACTGGTGGAGAACCCGGACATTCTCGCCACAATCTCCAAACACCAGCAAAACCGACCGCAACTCGTGATCGGCTTCGCCGCCGAAACCCAGAATCTGATCGAGAACGCGACATCGAAGCTGAAGCGCAAGGGCTGCGACTGGATCGTCGCCAACGATGTGTCGCCTGCATCCGGCGTGATGGGCGGCGACCGCAACACCGTCCACATTCTCACGCGGGATAAAGCCGATATCGCGGTTGATTCCTGGCCGGTGATGACCAAAGAGGAAGTCGCGGACGCGCTCGTCGCAAAAATCGCCAGCACGATAGGACAACAGAATTCATGACGACTGCCATCGCCGTCGAGATCCAGCGCCTGCCACATGCCGAAGGCCTCGCGCTGCCGGCTTATCAGACCGCGCATGCCGCAGGCCTCGATCTCCTTGCCGCGGTTCCCGAGGACAAACCGCTCACGCTGAAGCCGGGACAACGCGCGCTGGTGCCGACCGGACTGATGATCGCGGTGCCGCCGGGTCATGAAGCGCAGGTGCGCCCGCGATCAGGGCTGGCGTTCAAGCACGGTGTCACCGTTCTCAATTCGCCGGGCACGGTGGATGCCGACTATCGCGGCGAAGTTTCAGTGCTTTTGATCAATCATGGCGACGAGCCATTCACGATCCGGCGCGGGGAACGCATCGCCCAGCTTGTCATCGCCGCCGTGACACAGGCAAATCTTGTGGCCGTTGCATCGCTGTCGCCCACCGATCGTGGCAGCGGCGGGTTTGGTTCCACCGGGCGGTAGATCGATCCTCACTAGTGGAGTGGATTTGACATTCGCGACCCTGCTGGCAGCAATTTCGCAAAGCGAATGTCAAACCAAAACTCCACTAGAAACCTGTATCTGCTAGTGGTCCATCGATTCTAACATTCGCTAGAATGCCTGCTGAAAAGGGATGCGAATGTTAGAATCGGACCACTAGGTGTCGAATCGCACCGCACAATCGCTCACGCAGCCATTATTTTGCAGCGCGATTCACGTTCACGGTCTGGACTCTTACCCGGCGACTCCTGTTGAGGATATTGTCGTTCGATTCGTGTGCGGCAGTTGGGATAGATCATGTCAGGCGTGATCGAGGGGATGCGGCGGACCTTGCTGTCGTGCACTTCGATTGTGCGCGGAGGCGCGGTTGGCCTTGGTGCGGCGGCCCTGTTCGGCATCGCGCCCGCTTTTGCACGCGACGATGTCTTCCAGAACGCGCTGACGCTCCTCGCAGCCATCGACCGGCAGGAAATTGCCGCGCTGAGCGTCGCGGCTGCAGTCCTCGGATTCTCCGTGGTCGCGGCGATCCTGCTGATGCGCACCCGGCTGCGCGCCGCACACATCGAATCGCGTTTGCTGTCGGATAATCAGGCGCTGCAGCTCGAGGCGGATCGCTTTCGCGCGCTGCTGTTCGCCGAGCCGCAGGTGCTGATCTCTTGGGCCGCGGGCGAAGACCGCCCCGACATCAGCGGCGATGTGGCCATGTTGATGCCGCAAGGCGCTGACCCGTTCAACCCGCAGCGGCTCCTCGCCTTCGGAAGCTGGCTGCTTCCGGAACAGGCGCTTGCAATGGATCACGCCATCGACAACCTGCGCGAAGCCGGCGAAGGCTTTCAGCTCAATCTGTCGACAGCCGCCGGGCGCACCATCGAGGCGATGGGCCGCGCCATCGGCGGGCAGGCTATCGTCCGGATCCGCGAACTCTCCGGGGTGCGGATGGAACTCGCCGAACTCAACATCCGGCACAGTCATTTGCTGGAAGAAACCGGCGCACTGCGCGCATTCGCCGAGGCTGTTCCGCTGCCGGTCTGGGCCCGCCGCAGCAACGGTGCCCTCAGCTTCGCCAACGCCGCCTACGCGCAGGCGACCGATGCAGCCTCGGTCTCCGACGCCATCGAGCGCAATCTCGAACTGCTCGACCACGACGATCGTGCCAACATGGCGCGGGCGCTCGCGGACAGAAACGGGTTCGCAGCACGGGTTCCGATTGTGACCGGCGGTCAGCGCCGCATCTTCGACATTCACGCACTCAACGTGGCGGGCGGCAGCGCCGGGATCGCCGTTGATGCGACCGAGGCCGCAAGCCTGCGCGCTGCGCTGGAACGAATGGCGGAAGCCCATCGCCGCATGCTCGATCAGCTCTCGTCGGGCGTCGCGGTGTTCGACGCATCCCGGCGGCTGACATTCTACAACGATTCCTACCGTCGGCTTTGGGACTTCGACCGCGCATTCCTCGACGACAATCCTGACGATTCCAGCGTGCTCGACAAGCTCCGTGTCGCCCGCAAGATTCCCGAGCAGCCCGATTTCCGCGCGTGGAAGAACAAGCTGTTCGAGGCCTACCGCGCCATCGAGCCTGCCAAGGACACCTGGTACCTGCCGGACGGCCGCGCGCTCAGCGTCGTCACCGCGCCCAACCCCGAAGGCGGCGTCACCTATCTGTTTGACGACGTCACCGAAAGCCTGAAGCTCGCGCGGCAGAACGACGGCCTGATCCGCGTCCAGCGCGAAACGCTGGACAATCTGGCGGAAGCGGTCGCCGTGTTCGGCAGCAACGGCCGCGCACAGCTGTTCAATCCGCCCTTCGCGCGGATGTGGAAACTGTCCCCGGAAGCGCTGGCGCAGCAGCCGCATATCGAAGCCATCGAGCAGTGGTGCCGGCCGTTGTTCGACGACGACACAACCTGGCAGACCCTGCGCGCCGCCATCACCGGCATCGACGACCGGATTTCGGTTCCGCTCAAGCTCGAGCGCAAGGACGGCAGCGTCATCGACTGCACCACCATGCCGCTGCCCGACGGCGCGACCATGCTGACCTTCCAGGACGTCACCGACACCGTGAACGTCGAGCGCGCGCTGCGCGAACGCAACGAGGCGTTGGAAGCCGCCGACCAGATGAAAATCGACTTCGTTCATCACATGTCCTACGAGCTGCGCGCGCCGCTGACGTCGATCATCGGCTTCGCGCATTTCCTCGGCGATCCATCCACCGGACCGATGACGCCGAAGCAGAGCGAGTATCTGAGCTACATCACCACCTCGACCGATGCGCTGCTCGCCATCAGCAACAACATTCTCGACCTCGCCACCATCGATGCCGGCGCGATGAAGCTCAATCTCGGGCCGGTGGATTTGCGCAAGACCGTCGATGAGGCGACCGCCGGCATCCAGGATCGCCTCGCCCGCGAGAACATCCGACTCGATGTTCACATCGATCCTGCCATCGGCGATTTCGTCGCCGACGAACGCCGCATCGTCCAGGTGCTCTATAACCTGCTAGCCAACGCCGTCGGCTTCTCGCCGCCGAACAGCGCGGTGGCTCTGCGCGCGCGGCGCAGCAACGCCAGCGTGGTGTTTTCGGTGTCCGATTCCGGGCCCGGCATTCCGGAAGAGGTCAAGGACAAGGTGTTCGACTGGTTCGAGAGCCATGCCAACGGATCGCGCCATCGCGGCGCAGGCCTTGGCCTGTCGCTGGTGCGATCCTTTGTCGAACTGCACGGCGGCAAGGTCCATGTCGACTCGGTGGTCGGCAAGGGCACGACGGTGACCTGCGAGTTCCCCGTCGACCAGTCCTTTCGCAATGCTGCTGAATGAGCGACCTCTCGACATTCCATGCCGCACTGGCGAATGAGACCGCCACCGGCCAGTTGATGGCCGACCTCGCGCTGCTCCTGAGCGCGGGCGACGTCATCACCCTGTCGGGCGATCTCGGCGCCGGCAAAACCGCGGCCGCACGCGCGCTGATCCGTTATCTCGCGCAAGACGACGATCTGGAAGTGCCGAGCCCGACGTTCACGCTGGCGCAGACTTACGATCTGCCGTCCTTCCCGCTGCTGCATGCCGATCTCTATCGCGTCAACGATCCGGACGAACTGGAAGAAATCGGATTGTCGCCGCTGCCGGACGGCACCGTGGCGCTGATCGAATGGCCGGAACGCGCACCACAGATGCTGCCGCCGGACCGGATCGATATCGCGTTCAGCCATCGGCCGTCACTCGGCACCGGTGCGCGCGCCGCCGAGATCACGGGCTACGGCAAGCTGACCGCGAAAGTCGAACGGCTGGCATCGCTGCGGCGCTTTCTCGAAATTGCAGGCAGCCTGGAGGCCAAACGCCAGCGCATGCCGGGTGATGCTTCGACGCGGTCCTATGCGCGGCTGGTCAAAGGCGATCAATCGACCATCCTGATGAACTCGCCGCGCCGCCCCGACGGACCCGCCTTGTACGACGGCAAATCCTACAGCGAGGCGGTCCATCTCGCCGAGGACGTCAGGCCGTTCGTCGCCATCGCCAACGGACTGCGCGAGCGCGGCTATTCCGCACCGGCGATCCATCATGCCGATCTGGATGACGGCTTCCTTATCACGGAGGATTTCGGCGGCGATCTTTTCATCGAAGGCGATCCACCGAAGCCTATCGCCGAACGCTACCAGGCCGCGGTGGATATGCTGGCAGCTTTCCATCAGGAACAACTGCCCGACGTGCTGCCGCTCGCGCCGCACCTCGACTACATCGTACCGCCGTTTGACGACGCCGCGATGATGACCGAAGTCGGACTGATGCCGGAATGGTATCTTCCAGACAAAGGCGTGACGCTGACCAGCAACATGCATGCGGATTTTCTGCTGATCTGGGGCGATCTGTTTGCGAAGCTCGCGGACACGCCGAAGACCTGGATGTTGCGCGACTTCCACTCGCCCAATCTGATCTGGCTCGCGCACCGCAGGGACATCGGGCGCGTCGGCCTGCTTGATTTTCAGGACGCGGTGATGGGCCCGCCTGCCTACGATCTGGTCTCGCTGTTGCAGGATGCGCGGATCGACGTGCCCGAAAGCATCGAGATCGCGATGCTGACCCGCTACGCCAAGGAACGGCGGGCCGCAGATCCGACTTTCGATCCCGCAGCCTTCGTCCAGCAGTATGCGATCATGTCCGCGCAGCGGAATACGCGGCTGCTCGGCACCTTTGCCCGCCTCAACCGGCGTGACGGCAAGCCGCAATACCTGCAGCATCAGCCGCGGGTGTGGACATATCTCAATCGTGCGCTCGCCCATCCGTCGCTGGAAATATTCCGCGAGTGGTGTACCGCCCACGTCCCCCCGCCCGCGACCTGACCAAAACGGCTGTTTTGACGGCGTTGCCTTTACCGGTTGTTAGCCAGCCAGCCGGTAATTTGGGTTCCGACGACTGTGCAGCGCAGCCCCGGCGATGCAACGCGGACGATCGATAAATTGCGAGCGGAGTGACATTTTATGGCAGCTGAACGACGTGTGGGCGACCGCGTGGTTTTCGAGCGCGGTTTTGCAGCTCACCTGATGGGCATTGACGGGACCTGGCGGCGCAATTGTCTGGTTGAGGACATTTCCGAGACCGGCGCGAAGCTGACTGTCGAAGGCTCCGTCGAAGGCCTGAATCTCAAGGAATTCTTCCTGCTGCTGTCCTCGACGGGACTGGCCTACCGCCGCTGCGAGCTGGCCTGGGTCAATGGCGAGCAGATCGGCGCGGGATTCCTGAAACCCGACGCCAAGAAGAAGCCTGCCCGCCGCGCCTCAGGCTCGCAGGTTGTGGAAATTTGACGCTGCGGCCGGCGAAAATCCTCTTCGCCACCCAGTCGCACCGCTGTCACAAAGTGCCATTACAGCCTGAGCCGCCGGCGCGCGGCGCCGATTCGGATGCTATGCTCGGCATCCGCCAGTTTTCGCGAGCGGCCCCAAGGGTCGGCGCGGGCCAGTTGAGATGCACACCAATATGCCTACCAAACCCGTTTCAGCTATGGTCCTCGCAGCCGGTCTCGGCACCCGCATGCGGCCGCTGACGGACAAGATGCCGAAACCGCTGGTGCCGGTTGCCGGCAAGCCGCTGCTCGATCATGTGCTCGACCGGCTCGCGGAAGCGGGCGTGACCACGGCCGTGGTCAATGTGCACTACCTTCCCGACCAGATCGTCCAGCATGTCCAAACCCGCCAGTCGCCGCACGTTGTGATCTCCGACGAACGCGACGTGGTCCTCGGCACCGGCGGCGGCGTGGTGAAAGCATTGCCGCTGCTCGGCGATGCGCCGTTTTATCATCTGAACGCGGATACGATGTGGATCGACGGCGTGCATCCCAATCTGCTTCGTCTTGCAGACGCCTTCGATCCGGCGCGGATGGACATCCTGCTGCTGATGGCGCCGACAGCAAACAGCATCGGCTATGCAGGTTCGGGCGACTACGCGATGCTGACCGACGGCGCCCTGCGCAAACGCAAGGAGCATCAGGTGGTGCCGTTCGTCTATGCCGGCGCCGCCATCATGTCGCCCGCGATTTTCAAGAACGCGCCTTCCGGCGAATTCTCCCTGACAAAGATGTTCGACGCCGCCAACGAACAGGAGCGGCTGTTCGGATTGCGGCTCGATGGTCTCTGGATGCATGTCGGCACGCCTGAAGCCGTCGAGGCCGCAGAAGAAGCCCTGCTCGCCAGCGTGGCATAAACGCGCCCAAATCGCTCCCGCGCAAGACTCCCCTCGCCCACCCTTCGCATGCCATGATGCCGATCCCGAATCGGAACTTTCATGCGCGTTTTCAACGTCCCTCCATCTGCGCCGTTTCTTCACACGGTGATCTCGGCGCTTGTCGATGGCCGGCTCGTCGCGGGATTTGACGCGCGCGCGAATCCCGAACGGCTGGCGGACGCGACGCTCTATCTGCCGACACGGCGCGCCGGGCGCATGGCGCGCGAGGTGTTTCTCGATGTGCTGCAAACCGACGCGGTCGTGCTGCCGCGCATTGTGGCCCTCGGCAGCGTCGACGAGGATGAGCTGGAATTCTCCGACGACGGGCAGCTTGGCGGCCCTGAAGCGTCCGTTCTTCCGCCGAAGCTGGACGATCTCGAGCGCAGGCTGACGCTGGCGCGGCTTGTCGCCGCCTGGGCCAACCTGCAGCCGGCATCGCTCGTCGTCGGCAGCCCCGCATCGACGCTCTCGCTGGCTAGCGATCTGGCGCGGCTGATGGACGACATGGTGACGCGCGGCGTCGGCTGGGACGCCCTCGACGGCATCGTGCCTGACGAACTCGACATCTACTGGCAGCACACGCTGAAGTTCCTGAAAATCGCCAAGGAAACCTGGCCCGCCTACCTCGCGCAGCTCGAACGTATCGAACCTGCGGCGCGGCGCGATATGTTGATCGCCGCGGAAGCAAAGCGACTCGCGGCGAACCAAAGGGGTCCGGTGATCGCCGCAGGCTCCACCGGATCGATGCCGGCCACAGCGAAATTCTTGCAAGCCATCGCGCAACTGCCGCAAGGCGCGGTGGTGCTGCCCGGCCTCGACACCGATCTCGACGCCGCTGCGTGGGACTCGATCGGCGGCGCCGTGAACGCTGGCGATATCCTTGCGACACCGGCGGCGTGGAGCCACCCGCAGTTCGCGCTGCACGGACTGCTCGCGCGGTTCGGCATCAAGCGCAGGGACGTCGAGCCGCTCGCGGCTCCCTCAGCTCACGGCCGCGAGGTGCTGACATCGGAGACGATGCGTCCCGCGACATCGAGCGAAAAGTGGCACACGCAACTGGCCGACAAAGCGATCGCGCAGCGTATCGCGACCGGCACCGAGGGTCTGGCTTTGATCGAAGCCGCCAATCCCGAGATGGAGGCTCTGGCCATCGCAGTGGCGATGCGCGAGGCGCGCGAACACAATCTCACCGCGGCGCTCGTCACGCCCGACCGCGCGCTGGCGCGCCGCGTGATGGCGTCGCTCGGCCGATGGAATCTCGCCTTCGACGATTCCGGCGGCGATTCCCTGATGGATACGTCGGCCGGCATCTTCGCGCGGCTCGCGGCGCAAACCATCGCGGAGGAACTTGCACCTCCCTCCTTGCTGGCGCTGCTGAAACATCCGCTGTTCCGGCTCGGGCAGACGCAAGGCGCTTTCACCAAAGCCATCGGCGATCTCGAACTGGCGCTGTTGCGCGGTACGCGGCCGGCCGCGGGCAGCGAAGGACTGGCGCGGGATTTCGCGCGGTTCCGCACTGAGCTTGGGAAACTACGGCGCAAGGAACCATCCGCGATCCACCGCTCCGAACCGCGCGCGCAACTCGATGCAGCATCACTCGATGCCGTGCAGGCGCTGATCACCGATCTTGCAGCGGCCTTCAAGCCGCTGGAAGATCTGCGCCCGGGCAAGCCGCATGACCTGATCGACTATGCGGCACATCACTACGAAGTCCTCAAGCGCCTGTCGGGCGATGACAAGGGCGTTGCTCTCGCCTTCGAGGACTCCGATGGCAGCGCATTGTCGAAGGCTTTCGATGACCTGTTTCAGGCCTGCGGCGTATCCGCCGACGACAAACCCGCGCCAAGCGGCCTGACGCTCGCTCCCCGCGACTATCCGGATGTGTTCCAGACGGCGTTCGGCGACCGCATCGTGCGCCGGCCGCAGTCGGTGGCGTCGCTTCGCATCTATGGCCCGCTCGAAGCGCGTCTGACGGAGTGCGACCGCGTAATTCTCGGCGGTCTCGTCGAAGGCGTGTGGCCACCCGCGCCGCGCGTCGATCCGTGGCTGAGCCGCCCGATGCGGCATCAGCTCGGTCTCGATCTGCCCGAGCGGCGCATCGGACTGTCGGCCCACGACTTCGCGCAACTGCTCGGCACCCGCGACGTCATCCTGTCGCGCGCGGCGAAAGTCGGCGGCGCTCCTGCCGTAGCCTCACGCTTCCTGCACCGGATGGAAGCCGTGGCCGGAAAAGACCTCTGGGCACGCGTCAAGGACAAGGGCGACACTTATGTCCGCTACGCCAACGAACTCGATCGGCCGGACAATGTCGCACCAATGCCGCGTCCGGAGCCGAAGCCGGATGTCGCGCTTCGTCCGCTCAGCATGTCGGTCACCGAAATCGAGGACTGGCTGCGCGATCCCTACACGATCTACGCCAAGCGCATTCTTAAGTTGACGCCGCTCGATCCGGTGGACATGCCGCTGACCGCAGCGGATCGCGGATCGGCCATCCACGAGGCGCTGGGAGAATTCACCGCCCGGTTCGCGAACGCGTTGCCGGATGATGTCGCCGCAGCGCTGCGCGAGATCGGCAGCACGCACTTTGCGCCATTGATGGAGCGTCCCGAGGCGCGAGCATTGTGGTGGCCGCGATTCCTGCGCATCGCCGACTGGTTCGCCGGCTGGGAAGCCCGGCGGCGGTCAGACGTGATCCGCGTCGATGCCGAAATCCGCGGCGAGATTCCAATCCGTCTGGACAATGGTCGCACGTTCAGACTCTCCGCACGCGCCGATCGTATCGAGCATCGCACCGGCAACAGCTACGCGATCCTCGACTACAAGACCGGCCAGCCGCCGAGCGCGAAGCAGGTGCGTCTTGGCCTGTCGCCCCAGCTCACACTGGAAGCGGCAATCCTGCGCCGCGGCGGATTCGACAACATCCCCGCCAGCGCGTCGGTTGGCGAGCTGGTTTACGTCCGGCTCAGCGGCAACAACCCGCCGGGCAAGGCAACCGTGCTGGAACTGAAGCTCAACAAAAGTGACACACCGCAGCCGCCAGATGAAGCGGCGGATGAGGCCCTGCAGAAGCTCGAAGGCCTGATCCGCGAATTCGAGAATCAGGACACGCCCTATCGCTCCGTCGTCCTGCCGATGTGGGAGAACCGCTACGGCAATTACGACAACCTCGCGCGCATCAAGGAATGGTCCGCCGGCGGCATGGGGGACGACGAGGAATGAGTTCTCCGCGCAAGAATATCCCCGATGCCGTGCGCGATGCGCAGGTGCGCGCATCGAATCCCGACGCATCCGCCTTCGTCGCGGCCAATGCCGGATCGGGCAAGACCCATGTGCTGGTCAACCGCGTCATCCGGTTGCTGCTCACCGGCGTCCCGCCGGAGAAAATTCTCTGCATTACTTTCACCAAGGCGGCTGCCGCCAACATGGCGCAGCGTGTGTTCGAGACGCTGGGCCGCTGGGTCACGCTGCCCGACCGCGAACTCGACGAGGCGATCCGTGCCATCGGCGCGCCCGCGGCCACTGCAGATGCTCGTTTGCGCGCACGTAAACTGTTTGCCGGCGCGCTCGAGACTCCCGGCGGGCTGAAAGTGCAGACCATTCACGCGCTCTGCACCCGGCTGCTCCAGCAGTTTCCGTTCGAGGCCAACGTGCCCGCACGCTTCGCGGTGCTCGATGATCGCGACCAGAACGAGATGATGGAGCGCGCCAATCTTGCGGTGCTGCTGGAAGCCGCCCGCGCGCCCGACAGCGCGGCCGGACGGGCGCTCAACATTGCAATGTCCGCCGCCGCCGATGTGACCTTCAAGGACGTGGTGCGCGAGGCTTGTCTGAGCCGCGATCATTTCATCAAATGGTCGGACAGCGCCGGAAGCTTTGACGCTGCGTTGAAGCAAGTCACGCAGGCCCTCGGGGTCGGCGCCGATGTGCGCATCGAGGATGTCGAGCGGGAGATTGTCGATGGACCGAACCTGCCTTGCAGCGAGTGGCAGGCGGTCGCCGCGGCGCTCGATGGCGGCAGCCCGGCCGATGTCACGCAGGCCGAGCGCTTCCGGATTGCCGACGGTCTTACCGACCGCACTCAAGTCGAAGCCTATCTCGATATCTTTCTGACGGAAGTGAAGGGCGTCACGGGGCCTCGCAAAACCCTGATGACCAAGGCGCTCGCGAAGCTGCAGTCCTCGCTGGCGGCGCGGATGGATGCGGAGCAGGCACGCGTCCTTCAACTGGACGAGAAACGACGCGCGGTCATGCAGCGCGACCGTGCTCTGGCGCTTTTTGTGATCGCCACTGTCGCTGCCGCAAACTACCGGCGCGAAAAGCAGGAGCGCGGCCTGCTCGATTACGATGATCTGATCGACAAGACCTACGACATGCTGACCAACGTGTCGTCCGGCTGGGTGCACTTCAAGCTCGACCGCGGCATCGATCACGTCCTGATCGACGAGGCGCAGGACACCAGCCCGCGGCAATGGGACATCATCGAACGGCTCACGTCCGAATTCACCTCGGGCGCAGGCGCGCGCGACGGCGTCAAGCGCACGATCTTCGCGGTCGGCGACGAGAAGCAGTCGATCTTCTCGTTCCAGGGGGCCGCGCCGCGCGAGTTCGATCATCGCCGCCGCGAGATGAAAGAACGGTTTGAAGCCGCCGGACTGCGGTTCGATCCGGTGTCGTTCACCTATTCATTCCGCTCAGGCGAAGGCGTGCTGCAGGCGGTCGCGAGCACGTTCAAGACATCCGAGATCTACAAGAGCATCACCACCGACCTCGACGGAATGCCGCCGCATATGGCGCTGCAGGACGCCGCGCCTGCGCTGGTCGATCTGTGGGAAATCGAGGTTCCCGATGCGCGCGACGACGTTGAGGGCTGGCGCGCGGCGTTCGACGCCATCGCCGAGACCAGTCCCGAGGTACGGCTGGCGCGGCGGGTTCAGAACGAGATCAAATCGCTGATCGGCGCGCGCACCATGACTGGCCCGCGCGACAAACGACGCCCGCTGCGTTACGGCGACATGCTGGTGCTGGTGCGGCGGCGCGGCCGCGCCTTCGACGCCATCATTCAGGCGCTCAAGCATGCCGGCATTCCCGTCGCCGGCGCCGACCGGCTGAAGCTGACCGAGCACATCGCAGTCATCGACCTGATGAATCTCGCCGATGCGCTCTTGTTGCCGCGCGACGATCTGGCGCTGGCGGTGGCGCTGAAAAGCCCCCTGTTCGGTCTCGACGACGACGATCTTCAAATCCTTGCACCGCATCGCAAGGGCACATTGCGCGACGCGCTTACTGAACACGCCGTGGACAACAGCAAGATCGCAGCAGCTCTAAAGCGATTAGAAAGTTACGAAGATCGATTTGCAGAGACCACACCGTTTTCGTTCTACGCCTGGCTGCTCGGCGGCGATCGCGGCCGCGCGCGCATTCTCAAGCGGCTGGGGCCCGAGGCCGACGACGCCATCGATGAATTTCTCGAACTGGCGCTGACCTATGAGCGGAAAGCGCCCGCCTCGTTGCAGGGATTCATGGCATGGCTGCGCGCCGCCGACACCGAAGTGAAGCGCGACATGGAAATCGCGCGCGACGAAGTGCGCGTCATGACGGTGCATGGCTCAAAAGGCCTTGAAGCGCCCGTGGTGTTCCTTGTCGACACCACCACTTCGCCGGCGGACACCCAGCGGATGAACCTCATTCGCATGCCGCAGGGCAACGCAGCACCGAACGCACCGGCGGTCGTGCTGTGGGCCGGCAAGAAGGCCTACGATCTTCCTGTGGTGGCGGCGGCGCGCGACACCATGAAAGCCGACACCGAAGACGAGTACCGGCGGCTGTTGTATGTCGCGATGACGCGCGCGGCGGATCGCCTGATCGTCGGCGGCGTGCTCCCCGGCAACATGCGGTCCGTGCGGCAGCTGTCGTGGTACGATCTCATCCAGAAGGGTCTCGCAGACCCAGAGTCCGGCCTGCAATGCGAGATCATTGAAACCGGATTCGGGCCGGTGAAACGCTATGCGCGTCTCGCGGATGCCCAACCGCCGGCAGAGACCGCTGCACCGGTTCAGGAAATGCTCGCGCTCGCGCAATTTCCGGGCTGGCTGAAAACTCCCGCGCCCAGGGAAACGCCCGCAGACATTCTGCTGCGTCCCTCCGATCCATCCGAGGCCGATGCGGAAGGCCGCGCGATCGTCACTGACGAATCCCGCACCGCGCGCGAACGTGCCTTGAGGCGCGGAACACTGATCCATCGGCTGCTGCAATCGCTCCCCGATGTTGTCATCGAGCGGCGCGAAACCGCCGCGCGCGACTTCCTTCAGCGCAACGCGAAGCAGCTTTTCACAGAAGACGAACGCGCCGCACTCGCCGAGCAAGTGATCGCGCTGATCGAGACGCCCGCCTTCGCGCCCCTGTTTGCGCAAGGCAGCCGCGCCGAAGTCTCGATCGCGGGCCGTGTGGCGCGGCGCGGCCGCCCGCCCGCGCTGGTGTCCGGCCAGATCGACCGGCTGGTGGTGACAGCGAGCGATGTCCTGATCGTCGACTACAAGACCAATCATGCCCCGCCCCGCTCGGCTGCCGAGGCCCCGCAGGCCTATGTGCGGCAGCTCGCGCTTTATCGTGATGTGCTGCAGCGGCTTTATCCCGGCCGGAAGGTGCGCTGTGCACTGCTGTGGACAGAAACCGCCGCCATGATGGAAATTCCGGCCTCCGCGCTGGACGCAGAGCTGCAATCGCTGGTTTCCTGAGGCTCTGCCTGCCGTCCATGGCCCGAATGGCGGGGTTAACCCCTTGAATCGGAGCCCATTCCGGGCGCTGAGCCGGCGGCGGCCGATGGAACACGTCGCGGTGACCAGCCTTGACCCCGCAGGGGCGCATTCATAGGTTGGTCCTACGTTTCTTGCGCGCGATTCTTCAAACAGACCCCGCGCCTTTCATCCAATGAGGCAGATCACATGAGTGTGGGTAAGGTTTCGGACAACGATTTTGATGCGGAAGTTCTCAAGGCGGACGGCCCGGTCGTGGTCGACTTCTGGGCGGAATGGTGCGGCCCGTGCCGCATGATCGCGCCAGCGCTCGACGAGATCGCCGGTGTCATGGGCGACAAGGTCAAGATCGTGAAGCTCAACGTCGACGAGAGCCCGAAGACCGCGTCGAAGTACGGCGTGATGTCGATCCCCACCCTGATGATCTTCAAGGGCGGCGAGATGGCCTCGCGTCAGGTCGGCGCAGCTCCGAAGGCCAAGCTGCAGCAGTGGATCACCGCTGCGGTCTGATCGCGCGTTCAGATGAATCTGAGAACGGCCGGCGCAAGCTGGCCGTTTTTGTTTGGGCGTCTTGCTGAGGTCTTGAGAGATCTCTCACGGTCGTCCCCGCGCAGGCGGGGACCCATACGCCCTGAGTTTCCGATTTGAGGGAGATGCTAGAGCAGTCTTCGTATCATCATCACCTCGTTCGGTGGTTATGGGTCCCCGCCTGCGCGGGGACGACGATTGAGTGTGACGCGACAGCGTGCGACTTTCCAGATTCAATTTTCAAACAGCCACTTTCGTTTGCGCACGCAAGTTCGTTCTCGCGCATTGCGCGAGTTGGTTTTCAGTTTTGCCCCTTTAAAAGGGAGGGGCATGGAGCGCCGCGAGGCGCAAATGTGTTGTCTCGCTTCCTTTGCGAAGGAAGCGCATCGCCTTGCGGCGCTCCATTGCGGGATTTTGGGCGAGGGGAGCGTTCTTCCGGGACAGGACAAGCGCTTTCACGCCCCGATCCGGCGGCTTTCGCCGCCTTCATCCTGTCCGCGTCCAGCCACTCAAGGCAGAGCCACGTAGTTGGCCCGGACGCTGACCCCAGCCTCCCGGACGACGTGTGTGCGAGACACGTGCGCAGGCGCCGCATCCTGCTCCGCTTCAAAAGCGCCCTCGAGAAGCGCCCCTCATGAACAGGACGTGTCGAACATAAGAGAGGTCCGGAGCGCGGGGATTGGTATGCCCATCACGAAATGTTTCGAAGGCTGTTCCAAACCTCTCCGGGTCGTCCCCGCGAAAGCGGGGACCCATACTCCCAGAGTCATCGACTTGAGAAAGATGCTGGAGCAATCGTCTGGCCATCACCACGACGTTCGGTGGTTATGGGTCCCCGCTTTCGCGGGGACGACGTTGGCAAAGCACT
Organism: Afipia massiliensis; assembly: GCF_001006325.2. NCBI lineage: Bacteria > Pseudomonadati > Pseudomonadota > Alphaproteobacteria > Hyphomicrobiales > Nitrobacteraceae > Afipia > Afipia massiliensis. The sequence continues at coordinate 1,419,670 of NZ_LBIA02000001.1, forward strand.
ACAACTACGCCGGCAGCGTTCCGTTCTCGGTCAGCACATGTCCCGCCAGATACAGCGACCCGGTGATGAGAATGCGCGGCGGCACCTCATAGGCAAGCTTCGCGACCGATCGCAGCGCCGCCTCGACGCTCGAAGCCGTCTCGACCCGCATGCCGAGCTGCCGCGCGGCATCGGCCAGCACCTCGGGCGCCATCGTATTGTCCTGATCGGGAATTTTCACCGCGATGATATGCCGTGTCAGTCCGGCGAAATTCGCGAGAAATCCGCCGGCATCCTTGTTGCCCATCATGCCCACGATCACGACCAGCGGGCGCGACACCCGCTCCTCGAGATCGCCGAGCGCTGCCGCGATCACGCGGCCGCCGTCGGGATTGTGCCCGCCGTCGAGCCACACCTCGGCGTCCTTCGGCGCGGCATCGACCAGCGCGCCCGACGTCAGCCGCTGCATCCGTGCCGGCCATTCGGCGCGCGCGATGCCTTGCTCGAACGCGGACGGCTCGATCTTCAGGGAATCGATGGCGCGCAGCGTGGCAATCGCGAGCCCGGCATTGTCGAACTGATGCCGCCCGAACAGCCGCGGCGCGGACAGATCCAGCAGGCCGCGCTCGTCCGAATAAACCAGCCGCCCATGCTCGACATTGACATGCCAGCCTTCGGTCGCCGCATGCAGCGGCGCGCGGGCGCGCTTGGCGGTCTGCTCGATCACCGCAATCGCCTCGCCCGGCTGCTCGGCGCAGATCACCGGCACGCCCTTCTTGATGATGCCGGCCTTTTCAGTCGCGATCTTGGTCAGCGTGTCGCCGAGGAATTCGATGTGGTCCATGCCGATCGGCGTGATGACGCTGGCCAGCGGCGCATCGATCACGTTGGTGGCATCGAGCCGCCCGCCGAGGCCGACCTCCAGCACCACCACATCCGCCGGATGTTCGGCGAACAGATGAAACGCCGCGGCGGTTTCGATCTCGAAGATCGTGATCGTCTCGCCGCCATTGACGCGCTCGCAGTGATCGAGCGCCGCGCGCAACTGGTCGTCGGTGACCAGCACACCGCCGCCCACTCGGCCCAGACGAAAGCGCTCGTTGAAGCGCACCAGATGCGGCGATGTATAGACATGCACGCGCAGGCCGGCCGCTTCGAGAATGGCGCGCAGGAACGCCACCGTCGATCCCTTGCCGTTGGTGCCGGCGACATGGATGACGGGCGGAATGCGCCGCTCGGGATGATCGAGACGGTCGAGAATCCGCCACATCCGGTCGAGCGTGAGATCGATGCGCTTGGGATGCAGCGATGCGAGGCGCGCAAGAATGTCGTCGTAGGACGGCGACGAGTTCTTGGACGGATCTTTGGCCGCAGGCGAGGTCACGCCGGGGACGCGACCGCGGGCACGTCAGGCGGCAACGGCGCAGCGGTGGTGAAGCTCTCGGCGGCCGGCGCCTTGGTCAGCAGGCGGCAGAGACGCCCCAATGTCGCACGCAGGTCGTGGCGATGCACCACCATGTCCACCATGCCGTGTTCCTTGAGGTACTCAGCGCGCTGGAAACCTTCGGGGAGCTTTTCGCGGATGGTCTGCTCGATCACGCGCGCACCGGCAAAGCCGATCAGCGCGCCCGGTTCGGCGATCTGCACGTCGCCCAGCATGGCGTAGGAGGCGGTGACGCCGCCCGTGGTCGGATTGGTCAGCACCACAATGTAAGGCTGGCCAATCTCGCGCAGCATCTGGATCGCCACGGTGGTGCGCGGCATTTGCATCAGCGAGAGGATGCCTTCCTGCATCCGCGCGCCGCCCGAGGCCGCGAAAATGATGAAGGGCGATTTCTTCTCGACGGCAAGTTCAAGACCCTTCACGACCGCCTCACCGGCCGCCATGCCGAGCGAACCACCCATGAAATCGAAATCCTGCACGGCGACCACGACGGCGTTGCCTTCCAGCTTGCCGTAGCCGACCTTCACCGCGTCGTTCATGCCGGTCTTGGTGCGCGCATCCTTGATGCGATCGGCATACTTGCGCTCGTCGCGAAACTTCAGCGGATCCGGCGTCACTTCGGGAAGCGCGACATCGAACCACGTCTCGTTGTCGAAAATCGACTTCAGCCGCGCCACCGCACCCATGCGCATGTGATAGTTCGAGCCGGGAATGACGAACTGGTTCTGTTCGACATCCTTGTAGAATACGAGCTGCCCGGAATCCGGACACTTGATCCAGAGATTCTCCGGCGTTTCGCGCTTGAGGATGCTGCGAATCTTCGGCCGGACAACATTGGTCAACCAGTTCATCGTTGGACTCCATGCACATCGCTCAGTCGGCGCGATGGTCAAACCCTCTCCCCTTGTGGGAGAGGGTGGCAAGCACCGCGCGTAGCAAGGTGCGAGCCGGGTGAGGGGTTTTAACCGAGATGAGTGGCCGGAACGACCCCTCACCCGCCTCCAGCGTGGCAGTTCAGAAGTTCTCTCATACCTGCTGCGAATGCAGAAGAGAACTTCTGAACTAAAGCCACGCTGATATTTAGTCAGCCAGCGTCCCTTTGAATTCGAAGTTCGCTCAGAATTAGCCTCAATCTCAGGCGAACTTCGAATTCGGGACGCTGCATAAATGCGGTTCGGCACCCTCTCCCACAAGGGGAGAGGGGAAGAAAGAGCTATTCCGCCGCCTGTTTTGCGCCGCGCACGCCCTGCGCCAGCGCTGCTGCGAGATCGGCGACCGCAGGAACCGTTTTCGCCGTGGCGCGGCCCTCCGAATCAAGCGTCGCGCGCAAGGCATCGATCAATGCCGAGCCGACCACCGCACCATTCGCCGCCTGCGCGATTTCCGCAGCAGCCTCCGGTGTCCGGATGCCGAAGCCGACGCAGACCGGCAACCGGGTGTGGCGCTTGATGCGTGCGACCGCTGACGACACCTGCGCGGTATCGGCGCTGGCGGAGCCGGTGATGCCGGTGATCGAGACGTAATAGACAAAGCCCGAGGTGTTCGCGAGCACGGCGGGCAACCGCTTGTCGTCCGTGGTCGGCGTGGCGAGACGAATGAAATTCAGTCCCGCCTTCATCGCCGGAATACAAAGCTCGGTATCTTCCTCCGGCGGAAGATCGACGATGATGAGGCCGTCGACGCCGGCGGATTTCGCGTCGGCGAGAAATTTATCGACGCCGTAAATGTAGATCGGATTGTAGTAACCCATCAGCACGATCGGCGTCGTGGCGTCGTCCTTGCGGAAATCACGCACCACACCGAGCGTCTTTTTCAGCGTGGTGCCAGCCTTCAGTGCGCGCAGGCCCGCGGCCTGAATCGCGGGACCGTCGGCCATCGGATCGGTGAATGGCATACCGAGTTCGATGATGTCAGCGCCGGCCTTCGGCAGCGCCTTGATGATTTCCAGCGAGGTCGCCAGATCCGGGTCGCCGCACATCAAGAAGGTGACGAACGCGGCGCGGCCTTCCTTCTTCAGTTCGGCGAAACGTGTGTCGATGCGCGTGGTCATGATACGATACGAGCCGTGCTGTACCTCTCCCCGCCGGGGAGAGGTCGGCCACGAAGTGGCCGGGTGAGGGGGATGGAGAAGTTCAAAGCAAGAGCACGAAGCCTTCGCGCCTCGCAAACAAGCGCGGAAGGTAAATTATGGCAGGCATTGCGAGATCGACGACTGGCCCGCTGGAAATTTCGCCGCCAGCATCCCATCGAGCGATACATCGTGGATTTTGTAACGCTCGACGGAAAGCTCATCGTCGAAGTTGACGGCGTGACCCACGGTGAACCGTCGGAAGTCCTGGCCGACCAAGAGCGCACGCAGGTCCTGAATACTTGCGGCTTCCACGTCGTACGCGTGTCGAACCAGGACATATACGACAACGTAAATGGCGTGCTGGATATGATTGAACTTACATTGAACAATGATTGAGCACCCCTCACCCGGCTGCTGCGCAGCCGACCTCTCCCCGCCGGGGAGAGGTGAAGGGAAGGCATTCCGCCCATAGCGAACGGCGTGGTCACTTCTTTTTACCTTTGAGAATGTCGCCGACCTGCGGCACGTCCTTGTCGCCGCGACCGGACAGGTTGACCACCATCAGGTGATCCTTCGGCCGCTTCGGCGCGAGCTCCATCACTTTCGCAATGGCATGCGCAGGCTCCAGCGCGGGAATGATCCCTTCAAGCCGCGACAGCATCTGGAAAGCAGCGAGCGCTTCCTCGTCAGTGGCCGACAGATAGGTGACGCGGCCGGTTTCGTGCAGCCATGAATGCTCGGGGCCGATGCCGGGATAGTCGAGGCCTGCGGAGATCGAGTGACCTTCCTGAATCTGGCCGTCGTCATCCATCAGCAAGTAAGTGCGATTGCCGTGCAGCACGCCGGGACGGCCCCCCGCGATCGACGCCGCATGAAGATTGGTGAGGCCATGCCCCGCCGCCTCGACGCCGAAAATCTCGATGCCGGGGTCATCAAGGAACGGATGAAACAGCCCCATCGCATTGGAGCCGCCGCCGATGCAGGCGACCAGCGAATCCGGCAGGCGGCCCTCGGCCTCCTGCATCTGCGCGCGAGTCTCGGTGCCGATGATCGACTGAAAATCGCGCACCATCATCGGATAGGGATGCGGACCAGCCACCGTGCCGATGCAATAAAACGTGTCGGCGACATTGGTTACCCAGTCGCGCATCGCTTCGTTCATCGCATCCTTCAGCGTGCGCGCACCGACCTGCACCGGCACGACCTTCGCGCCCAGCATTTCCATGCGGATCACGTTCGGCTGCTGCCGCTCGACGTCGACCGCGCCCATGTAGACGATGCATTCGAGCCCGAAGCGCGCGCACAGCGTGGCGGTTGCGACGCCGTGCTGACCCGCGCCGGTTTCCGCGATGATGCGCTTCTTGCCCATGCGCCGCGCGACCATGATCTGGCCGAGCACGTTGTTGACCTTGTGCGAGCCGGTGTGATTCAGCTCTTCGCGCTTGAAGTAGATCTTCGCGCCGCCGAGATGTTCCGTCAGGCGTTCTGCGAAATACAACGGCGACGGCCGGCCGACGTAATCCTTCAGGTAGCCGTTCATTTCCTTCTGAAACGACGGATCGGCCTTGGCATCCGCATAGGCTTTTTCCAGATCGAGGATCAGCGGCATCAGCGTTTCGGCGACGTAGCGTCCGCCGAAAATACCGAAGTGCCCGCGCTCATCAGGGCCGGTACGGAAGGAGTTGGGGAGAGGCAAGTTCATACGCTGCTCGCAATCTTCGAAGAGGCCGTCGCACCCGCCGCTTCGCGCGCGGCGCGAATGAAGGTGCGGATCATCTCGGGATCTTTCACGCCCGGCGCGCTTTCCACGCCGGACGACACATCGACACCGCCGGCACGGGTCACGCGGATGGCCTCGGCGATGTTGCCGGCATTGAGACCGCCGCCGACCATGAACGGGATCGTCAGCTTGATGTTTTCAAGCAAGTGCCAGTCGAACGGCACACCCAGACCGCCAGGACGGGTGGCGTCCTTCGGCGCGCGCGCATCGAACAGGATGCGGTCGGCCACCGCCGCGTAGCCGGGAAGGCCGGCCAGATCGGCGGCTGTCGCCACCGACAGCACCTTCATCACCGGCAATCCGAATTTCTGCTTGATGTCGCGCACCCGCGCGACACTTTCCGAGCCATGAAGCTGCAGCAATCCCGGCTGCACGGCGTCGATGCAGTTCTCAAGCGTGGCGTCGTCGGCATCGACCGTCAACACCACCTTGATGGCGCGACCTTTCACCAGCCCGCCAAGTTCGCGGGCGGTGCCGAGCGTGACGTGGCGGGGCGAGGCCTCGAAAAACACGAAGCCCACCATGTCGGCACCAGCATCCAGCGCGACCTCAAGGGTCTCGCGCGTGGACAGGCCGCAAATTTTTACCGCAAGTGCCATGGTCTCAGGGCTGGTTCCGCCACAGGCCGGAGTTCGAAGCGTCAGGCCGCAGGCTTTGGGGTGATCGGCGGGTTCTACAACGCCGCGCCGTGCTTGTCTCGCCCGACGGCCAGATATTGCGGGGCCAGACCGGGGCTCAGCGCCGGAACCTGCCCCTCGCGGGCCGCCGCAGCCAGCGCCCGCTCCCGCTGGGCCGCCAGTTCGGCGCGGGCATGACGCGCATCCGCCTCATGCAGCCGGGCCGCGCGGCGCCAGTGGCGCTGGCCGAACCAGGTCGCGACACCTCCGGCGATGACCCCGAACATGGCGACGACGATGATGACAACGAACAGCGGCAGCGAGACGCCGAGCGCCGGGTCGCTGGAGTTGAACGGATCGAACGACAGCGTGACGATGTGGCGGTTCGCAACCGCGAACACAACGAACAGGATCGCAAGCGGCAGGATCACCAGGACGTTGAAAATTTTCCGGAGCATGGCGTCCTCGCGACAGATTCTCACTCAAGGCAGCGCGACGAAATGTGAGCGACCGCTCTTTGGAATCGTTACAGCCCGCCGGATCAGGTCGCCGCGGCTGGGTCCCCCGCCTCGTCGCGGTTGAGCCGCTCGCGCATTTCCTTGCCGGTCTTGAAGAACGGCACGCTCTTCTGCTCGACAGGAACATGCGCGCCAGTGCGCGGATTGCGGCCTGCGCGCGCAGGACGGTGCTTTACCGAAAAAGCCCCGAAACCACGCAGTTCTACGCGATCGCCACGTGCGAGCGCTGCAACGATTTCGTCGAGAATTGCGTTCACGATGTTCTCGACATCCCGCTGATAGAGGTGCGGGTTATGCTCGGCGATGCGCTGAACGAGTTCGGATTTGATCATTGAGTACTGGGCCCGTGACGTGCGGTTAGACATTTCCTTGAAAAAGCCTTGAACTGTCAAGTCGCTAATTCAAAGTGTGACAAGGCTAAATCGCGTGACAAACGCCGGAATTCGTTGTTGGTCCCGCCACCGCAATGCGGTGAAGAACGACTGAAACCGGATTCATCACGGTCAATTCGCCGGAGATGGATGCCACAGCGCAAGCATGCCATCGAGACCGAAGCGGTCGACGGCCTGACTGACGCCGGACTGCTCGAACTGCCGCGAAAGCGCCCCCAGCCCCATCGCATCGAGAGCGACGGATGCGGTCGCCCGCAGGAAAGTCATGTCGCCGAAGCGCGGAGAGAGCTTGAAATCCTTCACCGGCACGCCCGCGCCAACTTTCTTTTGCGCGACCAGCCACGCCACGGCGGTTTTCTCGTCGCCAAGCTGATCGACCAGCTTGAGACCCACCGCCTGACGGCCGGTGAACACGCGGCCATCCGCCACGGTCTGTAACGTTGCGTCATCCATGCCGCGGCGATCCTTCACAAGACCGCGAAACCAAGCGTAGGAATCCTTCACCAGCGCATCGAGCGCGGCGCGCGCCTCGGGGCTGGTGGGCTCGTAACCGTTCGGCGCCGCCTTGAGCGGCGACGACTTCACTTCCTCGACCTTGACGCCGACGGTCTTGAGCAGGTCCGTCACATTCGGAATCTGGAACAGGACGCCGATCGAACCGACCAGCGAGGTTTGCTGGGCGATGATCTGGTCCGATGCCAGTGCGGCGATATATCCGCCCGACGCGGCGAGACCTTCCACCACCACGACCAGCGGCTTCTTCGCCTTGAGGCGGGTCAGCGCGTCAAAGAGCTGTTCTGAACCGGCCGTCGTGCCGCCGGGTGAGTTGATGTGGACGATGACCGCCACCGCGGATGAATTCTCCAGCCGCTCCAGCGCTTCGACGCGTGTCTGATCGCTGCGGATCAAGCCGTCGATCTTCACCCGCGCGATCGCATTCGATCCGGTGACTGCGGTGCGCGCCGACGGCGACATGAATGCCGCAATCGCAACCACCGCGGCAATGACGCCCAGTGCCGCCACCACCCGCCAGAACGTCAGCTTGCGGCGAATACGGCGGCGATCAACGATCACATCGGAATCGAGCGACATGGATTTTCTCCTCAAGCATCAGATACTTTGCAACGACCATGAAGATCGTTGCTCTGAAAAGTTATCCCGCGCTTTTGCGGGTGCAGCCTTGATGCATGGTAAACTCAATACATCAATTGCAACGCAATTTGAAGATAACAAGGCGGCTGCATTTGCGCCCAATACTTACGCAATCAGACGCGCGCCGTCGTGACCCGAGATCCTGAGCGCATGCACAGCGCCTTGCACACCATCCGCCACCGCGACGGGGATAAAATGCTCTGTCCGTCCCTGAGTGGCGCTTTCGATCAGGACGTCGCGCGTCATTCCGACTTCCGATGCAAGTCGCCGTCGCAACGCGGCCTCGCCGTTTGCGCGCAGCCGCCGCGCGCGATCCTTGATCACGCGGCCATCGACCTGCGGCATCCGCGCCGCCGGCGTGCCGGGACGCGGTGAATAAGGAAATACATGGAGGAATGTCAGATCGCATTCGTCCACGAGGTCCTGCGAGCGCGCGAACATCTCTTCGGTTTCGGTCGGGAAACCCGCAATGATGTCGGCGCCGAATGCAATGTCCGGGCGCAACCGGCGGACCTGCCGGCAGAAATCGATGGCGTCGGCGCGTGAATGTCGCCGCTTCATGCGCTTGAGGATGAGATCGTCGCCGGCCTGCAGCGACAGATGCAGATGCGGCATCAGCCGCTCGTCCGTCGCGATGGTATCGAGCAGATCGCGGTCCGCCTCGATGGAATCGATCGATGAAATGCGCAGCCGCTTCAGGTCCGGGACATGCTTGAGGATCTGCTTCGTCAGCGTCCCGAGTCTAGGCGCACCCGGCAAATCCGCGCCGTAACTGGTCAGATCCACACCGGTCAGCACGATCTCGGCGTGACCCGCTTCGGCCAGCGCCCGCACTTGATCGACCACGGCGCCCATCGCAACGGAGCGCGAATTGCCGCGGCCATAGGGGATAATGCAGAACGTACAGCGGTGATCGCAGCCGTTCTGCACCTGCACGAAAACACGCGGCAGACCGCGCTGGAACCCGGCGGCGAGATGCGGCGCCATCTCGGTGACCGCCATGATGTCGGAGACGGCGATCTTGTCCCCCGGCACCTCGAACGCGGCGCGGGTGTCGCGCCACGCGGCGCTGCGCATCTTGTCGTCGTTGCCCAGCACGCGGTCGACCTCAACCATCTGCGCGAACATCTGCGTCTGGGTTTGCGCCGCGCAGCCGGTCACGACGATGCGCGCATCGGGCCGATCGCGCCGGAGTTTTCGGATGGTCTGGCGCGCTTGGGCGACCGCCTCGTTGGTGACCGCGCAGGTGTTGACGACGATGGCGTCCTGAAGGCCCGCGCTTTCCGCTTCGCGCCGGATCACCTCCGACTCGAAGGTATTCAAACGGCAGCCGAAGGTGACGACATCGACGGTCATCTCAGGCGACGCTGGTAGCGAACAGCGCCGGATCGAAACGCCCTGCGAACTCGAACGCTGCCGGACCAGTCATCAGGACGTGATCGTCCTGCGCGCGCCATTCGATGGTGAGTTCCCCACCAGGAAGCGTCATGTGAACGGTGCGCCCGGTGCGCTTCAGGCGAGCCGCGGCCACCGCGGTCGCGCAGGCAGCCGAACCGCAGGCCTTGGTCAAACCGGCGCCACGCTCCCATGTGCGCATGACGATGTGCTCGCGGTCCACGACATGGGCGAGCGTGATGTTGGCGCGATCCGGGAAAATCGGATGATTTTCGAGCAGCGGCCCAAAGCGTTCGAGATCGTAGGCTTCGATGTCATCGACCCAGAAGATCGCGTGCGGGTTGCCCATGCTGACGACCGACGGCGAATGCAGGATCGGCGCGTCGATCGGCCCAATCTGTAATTCGATGTAGCGCGTGTCGCGAAATTCCTCCGCCAGCGGAATGTCCTGCCAGCCGAACTTCGGCATGCCCATGTCGACCGTATAAAGACCGGGAGACGGTCCCGCCCAGCAGTTCAGAAGACCCGCGCGGGTCTCGAACGTCAGTGCATTCGCGCCGGTTTCCTCGAACACCTGCCGCGCGACGCAGCGCATGCCGTTGCCGCAGGCCGCGGCTTCCGAGCCGTCATTATTGTAAATCCGGATGAAGGCGCTGGTGCCCTGAACGCGCGGCGGATGCAGCACCATCAACTGGTCATAGGGCACGCCTGCGGGCGACGCGACCGCGCGGGCCTCATCGGGGGTGACAGTCGCGGCAGAATCGCGCAGGTCGACAACAACGATCTCGTTGCCGATGCCGTTCATCTTGGCGAAGCTATGGTTGGCGAGCGTGCTCATGATCCCAGCCTATATGGCGAATGCCGAACGACTTGGCCAGAGTAGACGCCTGCCTCGCGATTGCCCAGTTTCGAACGCATGCCAGTTCCGAGCGGTTCGTGATAACCTGTGTCCGCTTCGCCGCCGGACAAATTTATCCCCCGCTGACGCCTCGGAGACCATCGAATGAGTAATACCCGTGTTGCCATCCTGGTCGCCTTGGCGCTGGTCGTCGCGGCTGCGGTCTGGACCAAAATGCCCATCGGGTCGAATCCGGGATCGGTGACGGGGCCGGTCCAGTCGCCGCCGTCCAGTCCGACCGCCGCGGCCCAACCGGCGGCTCCAACGCCAGCACCTGCCCCCTCCGCCCCGCCAACGGCAACCGCTGACGCGCCTCCTGCCGCACCGGCAACACCCACACCGTCAGTTTCAACGGCGGCTCCGTCAGCGCCCGCCGCCCAAGCTCCGGCAGCCGCGCAAACCCCTGCGACCCCACCGGCCAATCAATCAACTCCTGCGGCCGAGGCGCCGCCGTCCGCGCCCGCGGTGCCGAGTGTGCAAACCTCCGATTCATTCGGCGAGCAACAGACTCTGACCGCGCGAAAAGTCGTGATCCTGAAAGGCAGCGCGACCTGGGACAACGCTTTCGAGACGCTGGTGGGGTCGCTGAAAACGCTGTCGGGGTTTCTCGACAAGCAGGGCATCAAGCCCGCAGGCTCATCCCTGATCGTCTACACCTCGACCGACGATTCGGGCTTCACCTATCAGGCCGAAATTCCGGTCGACCAGGACCCGAAAAATCTCGCCCGGGGCATGAGCATCGGCACGTCGCCCGAAGGCCCGACGCTGAAATTCGTCCATCGCGGCTCCTACGACAACATGGACAATACCTATGAAGCGATCACCAACCACCTCGATGAAAAGAAACAGGAGGCCAAGGATACGTTCATCGAGGAATACGTCACCGATCCGCTGACGACGACCGAAGACAAGCTCGTCATCAACGTGTTCGTTCCGCTCAAGTAGAGTTGCCGCTCAAGCACTGCCTCTCAATTGGAATCTGGAGTTTCATAAATGCGCGCCCGTACCGTCATCGCCGCGATAGCTCTTGCCGCCATGGCTTCGTCTGCGTCTGGACAAACATTGCCGCCAACGGTTTCGGTCACCGGCGAAGCCTCGATCTCGGTGCCGCCGGATCTGGCGCAGATCGACAGCGGCGTCACCACCGAGGCAAAGACCGCGCGCGAGGCCTCCGAGGCCAACAACAAGGCAATGGGCGGCGTCCTGCAGGCGCTGAAGAACGCAGGCCTTGCCGAGAAGGACATTCAGACCTCGCGCCTGTCGCTGTCGCCGCAAAGCGCGCCGAGCCGCAACGCCAACGCGCCGTTCCTGATTGTCGGTTACCGCGCGAGTAACCGCGTCACCGTCACCATTCGCGACATCACCAAGGTCGCCGACACCATCGATGTGCTGGTCGGCGCCGGCGCCAACGAGATCAGCGGCATCGGCTTCATGGTGTCGAAAGCCTCGAAGCTATTGGACGACGCACGTTCCGAGGCCATCGCGGATGCACGGCGCAAGGCGGAGATCTACGCCAAGGCTGCGAACATCTCGATCGGCGCGCCGATCAGCATCTCGGAAGAAACCACGCCGGGTCCGATACCTTATCGCAAGATGGCCACGCGGATGGATGCAGCCGCCGCGCCGGTGGCGCAGGGCGAGGAAACCCTGCGCGTGAGCGTGAGCGTGTCCTACGAGATCAAGCAGAAAGCGCAGTAGTGCTTTTGCATTGATTCGAGGTGCATCTCGAATTGCGATCGTCATGCCCGGGCATAGCCGTTCGAAGAACGGCGTTCTAAAGAACGCCTATGTCCCGGGCATCCACGTCTTCGGACTCCGCATAAGCAAGACGTGGATGGCCGGGACAAGCCCGGCCATGACGAGTTAGTGGAGTCGAACTAAATCTCGAACACCTGACCCGGCTTCAGCGCGACGAACTTGTCGCGCTGAACGCCCGCTGCATCGAGCGCCGTCGCCAGATCGTTGACCGGCGCGTCGATGGCCTCGTCGGTCAACTGAAACGTGCCGTGATGATGCGCCAACGCCATCTCGGCTCCGCAGTCGGCCAGCGCCTTCACGGCATCCTCGGGGTTCATGTGCATTTCGCGCATGAACCAGCGCGGCTCGTAGGCGCCGATCGGCAGGATCGCCGCGCGCAGCGGGCCGTGCGTTTCGCGGACACGCCGGAAATGCGCGCCGGTACCATAGCCGGAATCGGCGACGAGGTAGAGTTTTCCGGCCGGCGTCTCCAGCACGAAGCTCGCCCACAGCGCCTTGTTGCGATCGAACAGCCCGCGCGCGGTCCAGTGACGCGTCGCCACCAGCGTGACGGCCATGCCGTTACCGATCTCGACCCGCGCATTCCAGTCAAACGCTTCCGCGCGGATCGCCGCGTCGTTCGACGCCATCGTCACGTCGTTGCCGAGCGGTGTGATCACGCGCGGCGAAAACTTTGCGGCAAGCTTCGACAAAGTTCGTGCGTCGAGATGGTCGTAGTGTCCATGCGATACCAGCACCACATCGATCGGCGGCAGCTTGTCGAAGGCGATACCGGGATCGTTGACGCGCTTCGGCCCGGCAAAGCTCACCGGCGACGCGCGCTCCGACCACACCGGATCGACCAGAATGTTGAGGCCCGCGGTCTGGATCAGCCAGCTTGCGTGGCCGACATAGGAAAACCGCACCTTCTCTCCGGTGACCTGCGGCGGCGGCGTATCGGCATAGGGCGACGGCGCGCGCTCGGGCCATCTGGCGGCCTGTTTGGTGATCTGCCAGCGCAGCACCTCCCAGAGCTTCTTCGGCGGCGATCCATCGGGGTCGAAAAAATAGGTTCCGTCGAAGTGATCGGACAGCGGACCGGCGTAGGTTTTCATGCGGGAGATCCAGACAGACGGCAGCCCGACGGCGACCGCGGCGCCGGCAAGCAGACCAAAAACACGGCGGCGGGTGACGTTCATGGGGTCCAAAAGGCCCGAAACGGCCCATCGTGGCAACAGTTAGGTTCCCGGACGGTACATCGCAACCTGCCCCAGAATCAGCCTTTTTCGGTCCTTTCTTGACTTTTCGGGCTGTGGAGGCTTTAACCCCGGCACTTCTCGAAAAGACGTTCTTTTCGACCCGCCGCCCGGCACTGGATGCCGGAGGCCAACGCCCGACAGCGCTGTGCGCCCTCGGGCGTAAAAGTGTTTGGAATTTCACGTCCCCACCGGGACATGAGCAACGGGATACAGCGCGGCCATGTTCGACAATCTGTCGGAAAAGCTTGGAGGCATTCTCGATCGGCTGACGCGGCGCGGTGCGCTGTCGGAAGCCGATGTCGATGCCGCCATGCGCGAGGTGCGCCGCGCCCTGCTAGAGGCCGACGTCGCGCTCGACGTGGTGCGCTCGTTCATCGACAGGGTCCGCGAGCAGGCGATCGGCGCCACCGTGGTCAAGTCGGTGACGCCGGGCCAGATGGTCGTCAAGATCGTCCACGACGAACTGGTCGCAACGCTGGGCTCCGACGGCCAGCAAATCGACCTCAATGCGCCGGCCCCGGTCGCGATCATGATGGTCGGTCTGCAGGGCTCCGGCAAAACCACCACCACCGCGAAGCTCGCGCGCCGGCTGACCCAGCGCGACAAGAAAAAAGTTCTGATGGCGTCGCTCGACGTCTATCGCCCGGCCGCGCAGGAGCAGCTCGCCGTGCTCGGCCGCGACCTCTCCATCGAAACACTGCCCGTCGTTGCGGGACAGAAGCCTGTGCAGATCGCGCAGCGCGCGCTGCAGGCCGGCAAGCTCGGCGGCTACGACATCGTGCTGCTCGATACCGCAGGCCGCACCACCCTCGACGAAGAGATGATGAGCGAAGCCGCGGAGGTGAAAACCGCCGCGAAGCCGCATGAAGTGCTGCTGGTCGCGGACTCGCTGACCGGTCAGGACGCGGTCAATCTGGCGCGCGCCTTCGATCAGCGCGTCGGCCTCACCGGCATTGTGCTGACGCGCGTGGACGGTGACGGACGCGGCGGCGCGGCCCTGTCGATGCGCGCCGTCACCGGCAAGCCGATCAAGCTGATCGGCACCGGCGAAAAGACCGATGCGCTGGAAGATTTCCATCCCTCGCGGATCGCGGGCCGCATCCTCGGCATGGGCGACGTCGTCTCCCTCGTCGAGAAGGCGGCGGCGCATATCGACGCCGAGAAGGCCGCGCGCGTCGCCGAGAAAATGCGCAAGGGCAAGTTCGACCTTGCTGACCTGCGCGATCAGCTTGCGCAGATGCAGACCATGGGCGGCCTCGGCGGGCTGATGGGCATGATGCCCGGCATCGCCAAGATGAAAAATCAGATCGCGGCCGCGAATCTCGACGACAAGGTCGTGAAGCGTCAGATGGCGGTGATCGATTCCATGACGCGCGATGAGCGCAAGAATCCTGACATCCTCAAGGCCAGCCGCAAAAAGCGCATCGCCGCCGGCGCGGGCCTCAAGGTCGAGGAAGTCAACAAGCTGCTCAAGATGCACCGGAACATGGCCGACATGATGAAGGCCATGGGTCAGGGCAAGCGCGGCCCGCTGGCGGGCATGGCGCAGGCGATGGGCTTTGGCGGAGGCGGCATGCCGTCGGCCGACGCAATGAAAGAATTGGCGGCGAAGATGCCCGGCGGAATTCCGCAAGGCGCGCCGACGCTGCCGAAGGATTTTCCGGGCCTTCCAGGTCTTGGAAAACCGACACTGCCGGGCCTCGGCGGATTTCCGGGGATCGGCAAGAAGAAATAGCCGAAACAGTTTTCACGAAATTCAAACACACCAACGGAGAAGAGCATGTCAGTCGTTATCCGCCTCGCGCGCGCGGGCACCAAGAAGCGTCCGGTCTATCACGTCGTCGTCGCCGACTCGCGCTTTCCGCGCGATGGCCGCTTCATCGAGCGTCTCGGTTACTTCAACCCGCTGCTGCCGAAGGACAACGAGCTGCGCCTCAAGCTCGATATGGAGAAGGTCAAGGCCTGGCTCGCCAAGGGCGCGCAGCCGTCGGACCGCGTGATGCGCTTCCTCGATGCCGCCGGCGTTGCCAAGCGCACCGTGCGCAACAATCCGGAGAAGGCCGTTCCGCGCAAGGAGCGCAAGGCTGCCGCCGAAGCCGCCGCCAAGGCATAACGCCGCTAAATGAAAAGAGCGGCGCCGATCTGTGTTGCAAGAATCGGCGCCGCGCACGGTGTGCGCGGCGAAGTGAGGCTGTGGCCGTTCACCGAAGACCCGATGGCGGTGATCGATTACGGCCCGCTCTCGACCAAGGATGGCACGCGCCAGTTCGAAGTGGTGCGCGCCCGTATCGCCAAGGATCATCTGGTTGCCGTGCTCAAGGGCATCGCGACCCGCGAAGACGCCGAACGCATCAACGGCCTTGAGCTTTACATCGATCGCGGCAAACTTCCCGAAACGGACGAAGGCGAATACTACCACACCGACCTGATCGGACTGCGCGCGCTCGATCCGGCGGGCACCGAGATCGGCAAGGTGTTCGCCATCCATAATTTCGGCGCGGGCGACATCATCGAAATCGCGCCGCCGCTAGGCTCGACATTGCTGCTGCCGTTTACCGACGCGGTGGTGCCGACGGTCGATCTCGCCGACGGCCATGTGGTGATCGTGATGCCGCAAGAAATCGAAGGCGATTCTCCGCGCGACGCGGATATCTGAACGGGATACCCGAACCATGTGGCGCGCCACCGTGCTCACGCTGTTTCCGGAGATGTTTCCTGGCCCGCTCGGCATCAGCCTCGCGGGCAAGGCTCTGGCATCGAACCTGTGGGCGCTTGATGCGCGCGACATCCGCGACGCCGCCACCGACAAACATCGCAGCGTGGACGACACCCCGGCCGGCGGCGGACCCGGCATGGTGCTGCGCGCCGACGTGCTGGCAGCGGCCATCGACGCCGCCGACATTGCTCCGGACCGCCCGCGCCTCCTGATGAGCCCGCGCGGCGCTCCGCTGACCCAGAAAAAGGTGACGGAACTCGCGGCCGGCCCCGGACCGCTGATCGTCTGCGGGCGATTCGAAGGGATCGATCAGCGGGTCATCGAGGCCCGTGGGCTCGAGGAAGTGTCCATCGGGGACTATGTCCTCTCCGGGGGTGAAATCGCAGCGCTGGCCCTCCTGGACGCCTGCGTCCGGCTTCTGCCGGGCGTTATGGGCAAGCTAAGTTCCGGAACCGACGAGAGTTTCTCGGATGGACTACTGGAATACCCCCAGTATACCCGCCCGCAGGAGTTCGAGGGCCGGACCATCCCGGACGTGCTGGTGTCGGGCGACCATGCCCGAATCGCAGCCTGGCGGCAGGCGGAGGCCGAAGCCCTGACCAAAGCCCGACGGCCGGACCTCTGGACGACCAAAATCGCCCAGAACGTCGCTCCAAGGTCACGAAAAGACACGACCAAAGGGTGACAACGGGGCGGCTATGGCGTATACGACCGGCCAATCCGTGCACGTGCTGGATACGAATTTCCGCGCAGCCCCTTCCGGGCGCGCCGCTGATGGAGTTTTGTGATGAACATCATTCAAGAGCTCGACAAAGAGCAGCTGGAAAAGCTTTCCGCCGGAAAGACGATTCCCGATTTCGGTCCGGGCGACACCGTCATCGTCAACGTCAAGGTTGTCGAAGGCGAGCGTTCGCGCGTGCAGGCCTATGAAGGCGTTTGCATCGGCCGCAACGGCGGCGGCATCCACGAGAGCTTCACCGTCCGCAAGATTTCCTACGGCGAAGGCGTGGAGCGCGTGTTCCCGATCTACTCGCCGATGATCGACTCGATCAAGCTCGTGCGTCGCGGCAAGGTGCGTCGCGCCAAGCTGTATTACCTGCGCGGTCTGCGCGGCAAGTCGGCGCGCATCGTCGAAAAGCAGGACAACCGCGAAAAAGAAGCGCTCAAGGTCGCTTCGGGCAAGTAATCGCGCAGCGCTTGATGAATTACGTAAAAAGCGCGGCTCATGGCCGCGCTTTTTTGTTGTCTGAATCGGGTTCGGCCGCGCCTATTTCTGCTTCAGCGGCCCGTTCATGATCCAGCGATGACCGAACGGGTCGCGCACGATTGCAGTCCGCGTGCCCCAGAACGAATAGGTCGGCGTCACTTCGCCTTTCGCCCCCAATTTGGTCGCGCGGGTGAACACCTCGTCCACCTGTTCGCCTGTTTCGAATTCGAGGCTGATCGACATCGTGACCGGTTCCCCCGGCAGCGGCGTGCGCGCGGTGCCGAATTCAGGAAACGCGTCGGACAGAAACAGCGCGCCGCCGTTGATCTCGAGTTCGCAGTGCAGGATGCGCATGCCGTCCATCGCCGGCATCAGCGCCTTCTGTTTGGCGTCGAAAGCGGCGGTGTAGAAGGCAATCGCGCCGGCGGCTGGCGAAACGGTGAGATACGGTGCAACCGGCGGGCGTGGAGACATTGTGCCATCCTGCGTAAGCTATTATCTCGTCAGGATACTTTCCCCTTGAAAGTTAAGCGAGTAAAAAGGCCGCCTGTGCTACCGGCGGCCTAAAGGCCCCCTAAACACCCATCCGGGCAGTTAAATCGGACGACGAAAATGGCCAAAGCGACGACTCTCTACGACAAGATCTGGAACGACCATCTGGTTGATGAGCAGCCCGACGGCACCTGCCTGCTCTACATCGACCGCCATCTTGTTCACGAGGTCACCTCGCCACAGGCGTTCGAGGGATTGCGCAACACCGGCCGCAAGGTTCGCGCGCCGCAGAAGACGCTCGCCGTCGTGGACCACAACGTCCCGACCACCGATCGCTCCAAGCCCAATCCCGATCCGGAAAGCGCCGAGCAGATCGCCACGCTCGCCGAGAACGCGCGTGAATTCGGCGTCGAATATTTCAACGAGCACGACAAGCGTCAGGGCATCGTGCACGTGATTGGTCCGGAGCAGGGCTTCACGCTGCCCGGCAGCACGATCGTCTGCGGCGACAGCCACACCTCAACGCATGGCGCATTCGGCGCACTGGCGCACGGCATCGGTACGTCGGAGGTCGAGCACGTGCTCGCCACCCAGACGCTGATCCAGAAGAAGGCCAAGAACATGCGCGCGACCGTCGACGGCACGTTGCCCGACGGCGTCACCGCGAAGGACATCATTCTCGCGATCATCGGCGAGATCGGCACCGCCGGCGGCACCGGCTATGTGCTCGAATACGCCGGCGACGCGATCCGCGCGCTGTCGATGGAAGGCCGCATGACGGTCTGCAACATGTCGATCGAAGGCGGCGCACGCGCGGGCCTCATCGCGCCCGACGAGAAGGCCTATGAATTCCTGAAGGGCCGCCCGATGGCGCCGACGGGTGCCGCATGGGACGCCGCGATGCGTTACTGGCAGACGCTGCGCACCGACGACGGGGCGCATTTCGACGCCGAGATCCGGCTGGACGCCGCGAAGCTGCCGCCGATCGTGACCTGGGGCACATCGCCCGAGGACGTCGTGTCGATCTCGGGCTTCGTGCCGGACCCCGAGAAGATCGCGGATGAAGCCAAGCGGCTCTCGAAGCAGCGTGCGCTCGACTACATGGGCCTCAAGGCCGGCACGAAGATCACCGACATCAAGCTCGACCGCGTTTTCATCGGCTCCTGCACCAACGGGCGCATCGAGGATTTGCGCGCCGCCGCCAAAGTCGTCGCCGGTCACACCGTCAACGGCAACCTCAATGCGATGATCGTGCCGGGCTCGGGCCTCGTGAAGGAGCAGGCCGAAGCCGAAGGGCTCGACAAGATCTTCATCAAGGCCGGCTTCGAATGGCGCGAGCCGGGCTGCTCGATGTGCCTTGCGATGAATCCCGACAAGCTGTCGCCGGAAGAACGCTGCGCCTCGACCTCGAACCGCAACTTCGAAGGCCGTCAGGGCTTCAAGGGCCGCACCCATCTGGTGTCGCCCGCCATGGCGGCCGCGGCTGCCATCGCCGGGCATTTCGTCGACATCCGCGAGTGGCACGCGACCTGAGCCAGCCGCAGCGATCAAGATCGATCAAACAAAAACAGGCGTCCTTTCGGGCGCCTGTTTCTTTTTGCGTCTTGTCCGGATTACCAGCCGAAGCCGATGCTGAAGCCGGGTCCATAGTAACGGGGGCCGCCGTAGCCGTAGCCATATCCTCCGTACGGATAGCCGCCGAAACCATAAGGCCGGTAATAGGCCGGCCGATAATAGGAACGGTAGTACGGCCGATAGCCATACCCGTAGCCATAATACGGCCTGTAGTAGGGACGGTAATACGGCCGGTAATACGGTCTGTAGTAACGCGGGCCATAGTAGCCATAGCGCCGGTAATAGCGGCGGCGTGAGCTGACATCCGTCGGCTTGGCTTCATCCGCCAGTCGCGCGTCATGGCCAGGCGAGACCGGCGGCGCGGCGCTCGCGGGCACGAGCGTCATCCAGCCGGCCAATGAAAGAGCGGCAGCGACGGCCGCGGCTCCCACAAGCTTTCTCATTGCAGTTCTCCTCCGATCGTTGCTCGACACGTTGAAGATAACGCGCATTGCCGATTTCCGTTTCATTTCGTCTCAACGGCGTCGGCTGACGCGCGACCCGGACGAAGCCGCCGACGCGGCCTCGCCTGGACCAAGATTGACGTCGGGTTTGCAGCAAGATCATGACATCAATCTTCACCGTGCCTGATCATGCTGCTGCTCCGACCGAAGCGCAATCAGGACCAGTGGCGGCGATACCAGTGGCGATGCCCGTGCCAGCCATGATGCCGCCGGTGCCAGCCGTGGTGTCCGTGCCAGCCGTGATGACGATGCATGCGATGATGATGGTGGTGCCGGCGCCAGTGCACATCCGTCGTCATGGTCTCGGAGGCCTGTTTCGCCGCCGAACTGCTGCCCGGATTGATCAGTGACATGGCGTCCGCGCGGTCGGCCGGCGCGGTCACCGCCAGCAGGCCGGCGACGGCTGCAAGTCCAAAAATCGTTCTGACATTCATCTTCATGAACACTCTCCTTGATGTGCAGGTCTCAAACGAATTCCGGCGCATCGCATTACCTTCACCCGAATACGTTGAGGTCAGGCTAGGAAGAGCGACGTGAATGCGTCCTGAATGTCCGTGCCGCATTGATGAACGCATTGGCAGGCACGCGGCGTGCGCGGGAAAACCGGCCGGCGCACCGTTTCACAATGTCGTCAACACAGGGGTGTCGCGTTGGTCACGCAGGTGGCCGCCGCTTGCGGACATTGAACGCAATGTCATTGCCGCGGATCGTCGCTATGAATGATGCGCTGTGGTCATCGCTGTCGGCAGGAGCCGCACGCAGAAAACGAATCGCAAATCTGCTGCCTGCTTTTGCGGACTACGCTAGCCGCTCCAGTAGCAGTTCATGCGCGGCACGATCACCGTTCCGCTCGGGCGGTATTCCTGCTCGTAGTAGGCGTTGCAGACGCGCTTGGAATTCGGACCGGGATAGGTCGAACCGCGATAGATCCGAACGCGGCGCGGTGGACGGCGAACGACCTCGCGGCTCTGGGCAGAAAATTCGTCTGCCGTGAGCCCGTGACCACCTGTCTTGTGACCACCCGTCTTGACGTGAGTCGCCGTCGATTGCGCCTGCGCGCTCGCTGGAAGAGCCATAACAACCAGACCTGCGAAAAGGCCCAAGAGACCGGAGAGAATGGCCGAAGTCCCTGCCCGCATCATGAAGCGCCGTCCCGTACTCTTTCCAATCGACGGGCGGCAAAGTCCCCGATCAGGGCGCGCGCGTCAACAGGCGTGTCTCGGCACGGCGGCGTCCCGTCGCTCCTTGATCCCCCGCCCCCTTGGCCCCGACGGCCAAGCCTTCTAAACAGGACCGATGTGGCCGACCGCGAAATCCCCCAGCCTTGCCGAAATGGAAGCCATCGCGCATGACGCCTTCGCGCGGCTGCCGAAACATTTCCGCGCGCTGTGCGAGGGCGTCATCATCCAGATCGACGATTTTCCTTCGGACGAAGTCCTCGAGGAGATGAAGGCCGAGAGCGAGTTCGATCTGCTCGGGCTGTTTCAGGGCGTCGGCCTGCCGTTCCGCTCCAGCGGCGACGTGGCGCCCATGCCGAACATGGTCTGGCTCTATCGCCGCCCGATCCTCGATTACTGGGCGGAGCACGACGAGACGCTGGGCAACATCATCACCCATGTTCTGGTGCACGAGATCGGGCACCATTTCGGGTTGTCCGACGACGACATGGAAACGATCGAGGCGAGCGTCGCCTGAGGAAATGCGGACCGAATTTGCGCCAATTTGGCCCTTTGCGGACCCTTCTAATCGCGATAAGAACCTCTCTAATCCGGGTTCAGACCCGTGACCGGCCCACTCTCATCCGGAAGCTCTGATGGACAAGTTTACGACCCTCGAAGGCGTCGCGGCGCCGCTGAAGATCATCAATGTCGATACCGACATGATCATCCCGAAGCAGTATCTCAAGACCATCAAGCGCACCGGCCTCGGCAAGGGACTGTTTTCCGAACAGCGCTACAAGGACGATGGCAGCGAGAACCCGGATTTCGTCCTCAACAAGCCGTCCTATCGCAACGCCAAGATTCTCGTGGCCGGCGACAACTTCGGCTGCGGCTCGAGCCGCGAGCACGCCCCATGGGCGCTGGGAGATTTCGGCATCCGCTGCATCATCTCGACCTCGTTCGGCGACATTTTCTACAACAACTGCTTCAAGAACGGCATCCTGCCGATCCGCGTCTCGCAGGACGAACTCGACAAGCTGTTCGACGATGCGGATCGCGGCGCCAACGCCACGCTGACCATCGACCTTGAAAAGCAGGAAATCCGCGGTCCCGACGGCGGCACGATCAAGTTCGAGCTCGATCCGTTCCGCAAGCACTGCATGCTGAACGGTCTCGACGACATCGGCCTGACGATGGAGAAGGGCAAGTCGATCGACGTGTTCGAGGCAAAGGAAAAAACCGAACGTCCGTGGCTGTGATTCAAACCGAATTGATAAACTACGTCATGGCCGGGCTTGTCCCGGCCATCTACGTCTTGGGCTTCTAAAACAGATAGACGTGGATGCCCGGGACAAGCCCGGGCATGACGAGCAGAGTTATCTCAACTCGCCTTCAACGCCGCGATCGCGTCGGCGATCGCGATGGTCCGCTTGGCCATTTCGACATGCAGCCGCTCGACCATCTGGCCGTCGAGCTGAACCACGCCCTTGTTCGCGTTCTCCGGCAGATCGAACACGCCCATGATCTTGCGCGCACGGCCGATCTCCTCGGCAGGCGGCGTGTAGGCGGCGTTGGCCGCATCGATCTGGCCCGGGTGAATCAGCGTCTTGCCGTCAAAACCCATGTCGCGGCCCTGCGCGCACTCCTTCGCGAAACCTGCGACGTCGCTGATGTCGTTATAGGGACCGTCGAGAATCTCGATACCCGCGGCCCGCGCGGCCACGATGCAATGGGTAAACAGCGGCAGCATCGCTGTGCGGCCCGGCAGCATTCGCATCCGGGTTTCGCGCGCAATGTCGTTCGGCCCCATGATGAAGCCGGCCAGCCGCTTGTCGCCTTCGCGCGCCGTGGCCGCGATCTGCTGTGCGGACAGAACCGCGATCGGGCTCTCGATCATGGCCCAGAGGGAAATTGCAGGAGCAGCCTTGAGCGCGCGCAGCCGCTCCTCCAGCTTTTTCACGTCCTCGGGGCTCGAGATTTTCGGCACCAGAATTCCGTCCGGCTGCGCGGCGGCGGCCATCGCCAGATCGTCCTGCCACCACGGCGACTCCAGGTTGTTGATCCGGATGATGATCTCCCGCTTGCCGAATCCCTTGGCGGCGACGGCATCCGCGATCTGGCCGCGAGCCATCGGCTTGGCGTCGGGCGCGACGGAATCCTCAAGGTCCAGGATAACGCCGTCGGAGGGCAGGTTCCGCGCCTTGTCGAGCGCCCGTGCATTCGAACCCGGCATGAACAAGACACTGCGGCGCGGACGGATCATGGTCGGGTTTCCATTGGGGAAGCAGCCTGAGTAGCACTTCGGCCCTGCCGCCGAAAGGCTTGTTCCGGCGGCGCTCCTAGGTTAGCCAACCGGTGTCCTGAATCCGAAGCTCGCCTCGTTTTTGCGGCACGTCCGTCGCGTGCTTCGAATTCAAAGGACACTGGAAAGATTTTGCGAGGCCCCCATGTCACCCTTTCCCGAACACCTGCTCGCCGGCTACCAGACCTTTGTCACCCAGCGCCTGCCTACCGAACAGTCGCGCTACCGCGAACTGTCGCAAATCGGCCAATCCCCCGAAGTCATGGTGATCGGCTGCTGCGATTCCCGCGTATCGCCGGAAGTGATCTTTGACGCCGGACCGGGCGAACTGTTCGTCGTGCGCAACGTCGCCAACCTGGTGCCCGTCTTCCAGCCCGACGGGAACGCGCACGGCGTCTCGGCCGCGCTGGAATATGCGATTCAGGTCCTGAAAATAAAACACATCGTCGTGCTCGGGCACGCGCAATGCGGCGGCATTCGCGCCTTCGTCGACGACAGCGCGCCGCTGTCGCCAGGCGACTTCATCGGCAAATGGATGTCGATGTTCGTCAAGCCGGGCGAGAAGGTCGCGCAGCGCGATCACGAAACCATGCAGCAGTTCGTGACGCGGATCGAGAAGGCCGCGATTCTGCGCAGCCTCGAAAACCTGATGACGTTTCCGTTCGTGAAGAATCGCGTCGGAAGCGGCGAACTGCAGTTGCACGGCGCCTATTTCGGCGTCGCCGAAGGCTCACTGTCCATCGTCGATCAGTCGACCAACGAATTCAGCCGCGTCTATCAAAGCGCCCTGGCGTCCCAGACATAGAGTTGGGCGCGCATTCGGGCGGCAGTCCGTTCGGCGGAAGAAGCGCTAGTGGGCCTTGTCCGCGGCGCCGTGACCGCCGAGCTTGTCCGACCATACGATCAGCAGCGTCGAGACGACGAATACAAGATGGATGCCGGCAAGCCAGCCGAGCTTCTGGGCGTCGAACGCCACATCGATGTTCATGAAGGCCTTCAGCACCTGTATTGCTGAAATCGCGACGATCGACGCCAGCAGCTTCTGCTTCAGCCCGGCGAAATCAACCTTGGTCATCCATTCCGGCCAGTCGGGATGGCCGCGCGGATCGATCCGCGAAACGAAGTTCTCGTACCCCGAGAACACCACGATCAGGATGAGATTGCCGGTGAGCGACACGTCGATCAGCGACAGCACGCCGAGAATGATGTCGGATTCCTTCGCCGCCGGCGCGTGCAGCACGAACTCGATCAGCAGCAGGACGAACTTGAACAGCAGCACGACGAGGCTGACGACGAGCCCGAGATAGAACGGCGCCATCAGCCAGCGGCTGTTGAACAGCACGGTTTCAAACGCCTTCTCGCCGCGCTTGAGCGTGGGATTCGGCGCATACTCGGCAGTGGCGGGCCGGTGCTCAGATGGCTCGTTCGTCATCCTGGTCCCGGCCCCCGTGTCCTGAAGTGCTGCTCAGGCTGCTTTCTTTTTCGGCTGCAACAGCTTGCGGTTGACGAGGCATTCCGCGATCTGGATCGCGTTCAGCGCGGCGCCCTTGCGCAGATTGTCCGATACGCACCACAGCACGAGGCCGTTCTCCACCGTCGCGTCCTCGCGGATGCGGCTGATGTAGGTCGCGTCCTCGCCCGCGGCTTCATACGGCGTGACGTAACCGCCGGGCTCGCGCTTGTCGATCACGAGACAGCCCGGCGCGGTGCGCAGGATGTCGCGGGCTTCGTCCGCCGAGATCGGATTTTCGAACTCGATGTTGACGGCTTCGGAATGCCCGACGAACACCGGCACGCGCACGCAGGTCGCGGACATCTTGATTTTGGGATCAAGAATCTTCTTGGTCTCCATCATCATCTTCCACTCTTCCTTGGTGTAGCCATCCTCCATGAACACGTCGATCTGCGGGATGACGTTGAAGGCGATACGCTTCGGGAATTTGTTGTTGATCAGTTCGCTGTTGGTGTAGACGGCCTTGGTCTGCGAGAACAACTCGTCCATCGCATCCTTGCCGGCACCGGACACCGACTGATAGGTCGAGACCACCACGCGCTTGATCACTGCCTTGTCGTGCAGCGGCTTCAGTGCCACCACGAGCTGCGCGGTCGAGCAGTTCGGGTTGGCGATGATGCCCTTCTTGGTGAAGCCGGCAACAGCGTCCGCATTCACTTCGGGCACGATCAGCGGCACGTCAGGGTCCATCCGCCATGTCGACGAATTGTCGATCACCACAGCGCCTGCGGCCGCGATCTTCGGCGACCATTCCTTGGACACGGCGCCGCCGGCCGACATCAGGCAGATATCGACATCGCTGAAATCGTAGTGCTCCAGCGCTTTGCATTTCAGGGTGCGGTCGCCATAGGACACTTCGACGCCCATGCTGCGGCGGGAGGCCAATGCGACCACCTCGTCAGCCGGAAAACTGCGTTCGTCCAGGATGTTGAGCATTTCCCGGCCCACGTTGCCGGTCGCTCCAACTAGCGCAACCTTGTAACCCATCGTTGACTCTCCGAAGAAAAATGCTTCGCCACCGCCGCCTGCGGAAGGGAAGAGCGAGCGCTTCTATGCGAAAAACGGCCCAAATACAACGCAGAAGCAACTGCGGGGGCAGGTTGGACGTCAAGTGGCAGCAGGTCTTGCGACCATCGCCACGGCGGAAGCTCGTTCCCGTTTTATGACCGGAACAGAACGTCCGCCGCGAGTCATATATGAACCCGATCCTGCTCGATCAGCCCCTCCAGGATGCCTCCGGCATTCATCCGGCCTTGCGCAGCTTCGCCGACGAATGCAGCGCGCTCGCCGTCCGTGTTCTGGCTTATGTCTGCGGCCTCGCCGTGCTCGCCGTCATCGCGGTGGATCTGGTGTCCGTTGTGCCGGTCGCGGCCAATACCGGACTTCCGGCGCTCCCCTCGGCCCCCGGCTGGACGCCGGCCAGCCGCCCGCATCCGGCCTTCGCCATCAGCAAGCTGGATTTATACGACAGAACAGATGCTTACGAAATCCTCCGGCACCCGGAAGGCGGCCGCAAGGATATCCTGCGCTGGGCCGCAACCGCCGGCCACGCCCCGACCGCGGAAGTCGAGATTTACCGCCCCGGCGGTGAGCTCGATGCATTCGCCGCCGTTGACGCCGATGTTGCAGCCCGGATGGCCGGACAAGTCACGGAGGCGACCGAGCCGGCCGGTTTCATCGACACCAAATTCGGCCACGTCCCGCTGAGCCGTTTCAGCGGGGCTGCCCCGCACGGCAAGCAGGCCTGCCTGGGCTTTGCCAAGACCTTCACGACCCCGAGCGTTCGGATCAGCGGATGGGCCTGTCAGGCCGATACGCTGGCCGGCCAGCGGGCCTTCATCGGCTGCACCCTGAACCGGCTGATCCTGTTGTCCGCGGGCAACGATCCGAAAATGGCCGAGCTGTTCGCGCGCGCCGAACTCAGGCGCCACAGCTGCAACCCGACGACCATCACATCAACGAACTGGATCGCATCCAGCGAGGCTCCGCAATTGCGCGGCGGACTCACACAGAATTGAGACGACCAATTACAGAAATTTGAAAATGTCCTTCGGTCAAAATCCCTGCATGATAGACCGCATCAGCGTGAAGGGCGTGCTGCCCACCGCCGCCGCGCAGACCTTCTTTGAGGAACGAATGAAGCGGTCGCCGCGTTGCACTGCCGAGCCGGTGGCGCAAACCACCGATACCCGGCCGCCGCGCCCGCCCCGCCGGCTCTAAAACGGACGATTCGCGCGTGGCCGGCCCCCTTGGGACAGACCCGCGCAATATGCCGAACAAGTGTGGCCCTTTAGTCCTTGTGGCACCCCGTTCCGAGCGGGTATGGTGCGACGCAATTGGAATTCCCGTGAGGATATAATGGCTTTGAAGTCTTCTGGCGCGAAGGTTCTGGCGCTCCTGCTGGCGAGCGCTGCGGTTGCAGTGGTCGCGCTTGGCGCAACCGCCGCCGATGCCCAGTCCCGGAAGCGCACCATCGAGAACGACCCGACCTACGACGGTCCGCCGCGCAAGGCGGTCAACTCGTCCTACCAGCGCGGCCGGACCCGCGTTTACGTGACGCGCCGCTCGTGGCTCGATGCCGGCACCGAGGTCGTCCCCGGCGAGCGCAAGTTCACCGACTACGCCTTCCCGCCCGGCTATTCCTACGGCCAGCAGATCGACCGGCTGTACACCAGCCGCCGTCCGCTCGGCGACCAGTGGGACACCGGCACGCCGTTCCCGTTCCCGCTCTACTGATTTTTCAGCGATCGCTTTTCAATCGGGTATGACCCGATCCGAAAACCGGTTTCCACTTTTCGGGGTCATACCCCAACGAAAATGCCCGGCTCAAGCCGGGCATTTTTTATGGCGAATTGCATAGGGCGGAACGGTGACGAACTTCGCTGCAAAGGGCGAAACGGTGTCGCAACATTTTTCCGGTTCTGATCGCTGACTTGAACCACGCTTTCTCCGCTCATTCCCGCGTAAGCGGGAATCCAGCTCTGGAAAATATGGGTCCCCGCTTTCGCGGGGACGAGCGGGGATAGTATCCCGGCTCAATAGACATGGATCTCAGGCCTCAGCCCGCCAGCGCATCCAGCTCCGCGACAATCGCCTCGCCCATCTGCGACGTCGAGATGATTTTTGCGCCATCCGACTTGATGTCGGCGGTGCGAAGGCCCTTGGCCAGCGTCGCGGCGATCGCCGCGTCGATCATGTCGGCTTCCTTCTGAAGATCGAAGGAATAACGCAGCGCCATCACGAAAGATGCGATCATCGCGATCGGATTGGCCATGCCCTTGCCGGCGATGTCCGGCGCCGAACCGTGCACCGGCTCGTACAGCGCCTTGCGCTTCTTGGTCTTCGGATCGGTCTCGCCCAGTGAAGCCGACGGCAGCATGCCGAGCGAACCGGTCAGCATCGCAGCAATATCCGAGAGCATGTCGCCGAACAGGTTGTCGGTGACGATGACGTCGAACTGCTTCGGCCAGCGCACGAGCTGCATGCCGCCGGCGTCGGCGAGCTGATGCTCTAGCTCGACGTCCTTGTATTCGCGCGCATGCACCTGCGTGACGACTTCCTTCCAGAGCACGCCGCTCTTCATGACGTTGTGCTTTTCCATCGACGTCATCTTGTTGCGGCGCTTGCGTGCGAGGTCGAAAGCGACGCGCGAGATGCGCTCGATCTCGTAGGTGTCGTAGACCTGCGTGTCGACAGCGCGCTTCTGGCCGTTGCCGAGGTCGGTGATGGTCTTCGGTTCGCCGAAGTACACGCCGCCGGTCAGCTCGCGCACGATCATGATGTCGAGGCCTTCGACAACTTCCTTCCGGAGGCTGGAAGCTTCCGCCAGCGCCGGATAGCAGATCGCCGGGCGAAGATTTGCGAACAGCGCCATGTCCTTGCGCAACCGCAACAGGCCCGCTTCAGGCCGCGCTTCGTAAGGAACGTCCGCCCACTTCGGTCCGCCGACCGCGCCGAAGATCACGGCGTCCGCAGCCTGCGCCCGCGCCATGGTGGCGTCGGTGATCGCGACCTTGTCGGCGTCGTAGCTCGATCCGCCGACCAGACCCGTTTCGGTCTCGAATTTGGCAATGCCGCGCTTGCCGAGCCAGTCGATGACGCGCGTCACCTCCGCCATCACTTCGGTGCCGATACCGTCGCCGGGAAGAAGCAGGAGCTTGTGCGATGCCATGATCGATATGCCTTGAATTGTTGACTATCTGCGCGTGGTGCGCGGACTTGCTAAAACGCCCTTGCAGAATTGGCAAGACACCATTGCCGCATCGCGATTGGTCAAATACCGCCGAAACTGCCAAGGTGGCGCCCCTGCCGGAGCTGCCCGTGACATCCCCCGAGACATTCCCCACGTCTGCCCCACCGTTCGCGCATCCGATGCGCATGATCCTGATCATCTCGCTGGCCGCCGCCATCGGGCTCGGCATCGGCCGCTTCGCCTATTCGCTGGTATTGCCCGATATGCGCGACTCGCTCGGCTGGTCGTATTCGACCGCGGGCTTCATGAACACGGTCAACGCCATCGGCTATCTCGCGGGCGCGCTCGGCGCAGCATCCTTCATTCGCCGCGTCGGCCTGTTCCGCGCGACATGGATCGGCGCACTCGCCTGCGTCATCTCTCTCGGAATCTGCGCGCTGTCGGGCAACGTGATTCTTTTCAGTTTCGGCCGCCTGCTCTCGGGCCTCGGGGCTGCGGCAACATTCGTCGGCGGCGGCACGCTGGCGGCGACCATCGCGCAATCGCGGCCTGAGAAATCGGCGCTGCTGCTCAGCCTGTTCTACACCGGCCCAGGCACCGGCCTTATCGTCTCGGGACTGGCCGCGCCGTTCCTGCTGCAGTATTTCGGCCCCGGCTCGTGGTGGATCGTGTGGACGGTGCTGACAGTGCTGACGGCCCTGATGATGATTCCGCTGCTGCTGAATCCCGTCGACGTTCCCGCAACCGAAACATCAACCGCAACATCATCGGTCCCGCTGCGCCCGATCGCGTTTTATCTCGCCGGCTATTTCCTGTTCGGCGCGGGTTACATCGCCTACATGACCTTCATGATCGCCTATGTGCGCGACGGCGGCGGAGACGCCGTGGCGCAGAGCGGTTTCTGGTGCCTGATCGGACTGATGTCGTTCGTGGGACCATGGCTGTGGCGCGGGCTGATGGCGCGCGGCGAAAGCGGCATGACGACGGCGATCATGATCGCCGTCACGTGCGTGGGCACGTTCATCGCGCTGCTCGGTACGTCGCCGATGCTGCTGGCAGCGTCGGCGTTTGTGTTCGGCCTGTCGTTCTTTCCGGTGGTGGCCGCCACCACCGTGTTTGCGCGCCTCAACTATCCGCCGGAGGCGTGGCCGAAAGCGATCGGCGTCCTGACCATCACCTTCGGCATCGGCCAGACGCTCGGCCCGTTCGTCACCGGCGCGATCACCGACGCGATGGGGAGCCTGTCCTACGCGCTGACGATCTCGACGGCCGCGCTGGCGCTGGGCGCGGTGTTGTGCGCGTTTCAAAGGCCGCTGAAGGGGTAGCGCCCGTCATTGCGAGGAGCGATTGCGACGAAGCAATCCACATGCGCTGGATTAAGTTTCCGTTCGTCCCCGCGCAAGCGGGGACCCAGAGCAAAGAACTGGATCCCCGCTTTCGCGGGGATGAGCGGGGAGAGTGCACTTCCCTTTAGTAGCGCGTTACGACGCCGACGACTGAGCCGGGCGCGAGCGGCGGAACATGCCGCGCAGCCGGTCCAGCTTCGATCCCTTCTCGGGCGTGACCTCGCCGTCGCGCTCGTTCTCCGAGAAGAACTTGGTCACCGCGACGAAGAACACCGGCACGAACAGCAGCGCCAGAACGACGACCGCAATCATGCCGCCCATCACCGTGGTGCCGAGCGCCTGCTGGCTTCTGGCGCCGGCGCCGGAGGCGATCACCATCGGCAGCACGCCGCAGACGAACGCCAGACCCGTCATCAGAATCGGCCGGAAGCGCAGGTGGCAAGCCTCCATCGTCGCCTGCATCAGCGGTGTGCCTTTCGCGCGCAGATCCTTGGCGAACTCGATGATCAGAATCGCGTCCTTTGCCGCGAGGCCAATGATCGTGATCAGCGCGACGGTGAAATAGACGTCGTTCGACAGGCTGCGCGACATCGCCGCAACCATCGCGCCCAGAATGCCGAGCGGCACCGTCATCAGCACCGCGAGCGGAATGGTCCAGCTTTCATAGAGCGCGGCGAGACACAGGAACACGATTAGCGCCGAGAGCGCGAGCAGGAACGGCGCCTGCGAGCCCGACAGCTTTTCCTGCAACGATTGTCCGGTCCACTCGAAGCCGAAGCCGCGCGGCAGCTGCGCGGTCAAGCGCTCCATTTCCGCAATCGCGTCGCCGGAGGTGAAGCCGGGCTTCGCCTCGCCGGAGATACGCACCGACGGATAGTAGTTGAAGCCGACGATCTGGGTCGGGCCGACGGTCCACTTGATGGCCGCGAACGACGACAGCGGCACCAGATTGCCGCGGCTGTTCTTGACGTTGTAGGACAGGATGTCCTGCGCGTTCATACGGCCGATGCTGTCGGCCTGCACGATCACGCGCTGCATGCGGCCCCGGTTCGGGAAGTCGTTGACATAGGCCGAGCCGAGATTGGTCGAGATCGTGCTGTTGATGTCGGCGAAGGTGACGCCCTGCGCGGCCGCCTGTTCGCGGTCGATGATGAGCTGCACCTGCGGCGCTTCGGGCAGACCTTCCGCGTAGACATTCTGCAGCACGCGGCTTTGCCTGGCCTGCGCCAGCAGATCGTCCTTCGCCTTCATCAGCGCGGCGTAACCCTTCTGGCCGCGATCCTGAAGCCGGAAGGAGAAGCCCGACGAGTTGCCGAGGTTGTCGATCGGCGGCGGCTGCAACGCCGAGACCTTGGCGTCCTTGATCGACTTCAGCGAGTTGTTGATGTCCGCGACGATGGCCGCGGCGGAATCGTTCGGTCCACGCTCGGACCAGTCCTTCAGCGTCACGAAGGCCTGCGCCGTGTTCTGGCCCTGCCCTAAGAAGCTGAAGCCGGTGAGGAACGTCACTTCATCGACGCCCGAACGGTTTTTCAGGAACTGCTCGACCTTCTCCACCGCGGCCTGGGTGCGGTTGAACGACGATTCCGGCGGCGTCTGCACGTCCACCGTGATGAAGCCCTGATCGTCCACCGGCAGGAAGCCGCCGGGCAATTTTGAGAAGCCGAGCACAAGACCGCCGAGCAACACCGCGTAAAGAATCAGCAACCGTCCGGTGCGCTGGATCGACCAGCCGACGACACGGCCGTAGCCGTCCTTCGCCCCGTCGAGCCGGTTGTTGAACCAGCCGAACACACCGGTCTTGGCATGGGCATGTCCCGCCTTCACCGGCTTGAGCAATGTCGCGCACAAAGCCGGGGTCAGCGACAGCGCCATCAGCGCCGAGAAGGAAATCGCGGCGACGATGGTCACCGAGAACTGGCGATAGATGATGCCGACCGAGCCCGGGAAGAACGCCATCGGCACGAACACCGCGATCAGCACCAGGGTGATGCCGATAATGGCGCTGGTGATCTGCGTCATCGCCTTGCGGGTGGCTTCCTTTGGAGAGAGTCCCTCCTCCGACATGATACGTTCGACGTTCTCGACCACCACGATGGCGTCGTCGACCAGAATGCCGATCGCCAGCACCATGCCGAACATGGTCAGCATGTTGATCGAATAGCCGAACAGATAGAGCGTCGCGCAGGTGCCGAGCAGCGCGATCGGCACAACAATGGTCGGGATCAGCGTGTAGCGGAAATTCTGCAGGAACAGGAACATCACGATGAAGACGAGGACGACCGCCTCGATCAGCGTCGTCACCACCTTCGAGATCGACGCTTCGACCACCGGCGTGATGTTGTAGGGAATATCGTAGCTGATGTTGGCCGGGAAATACTTCGACAGGTCCTTCATCTTGGCTTCGACCGCGCTTGCGGTCGCGAGCGCGTTGCCGGTCGGCGACAGCAGCACCGACAGGCCGGCGCTCGGCTTGCCGTTCAGGCGCGTGGTGAACTGATAGCCCATGCCGCCGATTTCGATGCGCGCGACGTCGCGCAGACGTACCGTCGAGCCGTCCGGATTGGCGCGCAGCACGATGGCGCCGAACTCATCGGCCGAGCCGAGCTGTCCCTTGACCAGGATCAGCGCCGAGATTGACTGGTCCTTGCGGCTCGGTTCCGAGCCGACGCTGCCGGACGCGACCTGCGCGTTCTGCGCTTGAATAGCCTTGGTGACGTCATCGGCGGTGAGGTTGTAGCCGACCAGCTTGACCGGATCGACCCAGATGCGCAGCGAGCGCTCGGTCGAATACAGCGTGGCGCGGCCGACGCCGGGAATGCGGCGGACTTCGCCTAGCACGTTGCGGATCATGAAGTCGCCGAGGCCGACTTCATCGAGGCTGCCGTCGGTAGATTGCAGGGTGATGATCTGCAGCACCGCGCTGGAGGCTTCCTCCACCAGAATGCCCTGCTGGATCACGGCGCGCGGCAAACGCGCCTCGACGCGCTTGATTCGGTTCTGCACTTCGACGGAAGCGAGATTGGAATCGGTGCCCGGAACGAAGTTGGCGATGATTTCCACCTGTCCGAGCGAATCGCTGGTGGATTCGAAATTGAGAATGCCGGAGGCGCCGTTCAGCTCTTCCTCGATCAGCCGCGTGGTCGAGTTGTACAGCTCTTCCGGTGACGAACCCGGATAGCTGGTCGAGATCGAGATCGAGGGCGGCGCGATGATCGGGTATTGCGCGATCGCCAGGTACGGAATCGAGATCAGACCGATCAGACAAATGAAGAGCGCAACCACCCAAGCGAAAATCGGGCGGTCGATAAAAAAGGCGGGCATGGGTGGTCCTCTAGAGTCCGAAGCAGTTCAAAAAGGGCGTCACACCCGCCCATCAGTTTTTTCGGCGGGAAATTTCATTTCCGTTCGTCCCCGCGAAGGCGGGGACCCAGGACAAAGAAAGAAACTGGATCCCCGCTTGCGCGGGGATGAGCGGAAGATGCATTCCCACAAGCAGGCCGCGCTGCGACCAAACTGTCATCCAGCAAAGCTGGACCCGCTGCGCTCGCAATGACGCGTGCGAGCGCAGCTATCTTTTCTCAAATCGCGATCAGCGCACCTGCGACGGAGCAGGAACGCTTGCGGCCGCCGACTTGTCGAGCGGCTGGCCGGTCTGTTCGGACACACGCCAGTTGCTGGCCTTGACGGCATCGCCGACGGCGAACTTCTGGAAGCCTTCGACCACCACGCGCTGGCCGGGCTTCAGTCCTTCGGTGATCAGCCACTGCCCGTCGACAAGGCCACCGGTGCGAACCGGCTGCGCGACGACGCGGTTGTCGTCCTTCACCAGAAAGACTTCGCTGGCGCCGGACGAATTGCGCTGGATCGCCTGCGGCGGCACCACGATGGCGTCGGGGTCACGGCCCTGCTCGATCATGACCCGGACGAACATGCCGGGCAGAAGTTCGCGGCTCGGATTCTTGAACTCGCCGCGCAGCGTGACCTGTCCGGTGCCGGCATCGACCTTGGTGTCGGAGAACAGCAGCTTGCCCGCCAGCGGGAACGGCGTGTTGTCGTCGAGCACGAGGCGCACCTTGACGGCGTCTTCCGAAACGCGGTCGAGATCGCCGCGCTCGAAATCGCGGCGCAGCCGGTTGAGGTCGTTCACCGACTGGGTGAAGTCGGCGTAAACCGAATTGAGCTGCTGGATTGTCGCCAGCGCATTGGCTTCGTTCTGCACGACCAGAACGCCCTCGCTGAGCAGGGCTGCACCGATGATGCCGCTGATCGGCGCGCGGATCGTGGCGTAGCCGAGGTTGAGCCGCGCGCGCGACACGTCGGCGGTGCGGGCGGCGACTTCAGCCTTGGCCTGCGCCAGCGTCGCTATCGCGACCTCGTTGGAGGCCTGCGAGGCCGTATGGCTCTTGGTCAGGGTTTCGATGCGGCTGGCATGCTGCGCGGCCTGCTGCATCGCGGCTTCGGCCTTGGCGAGCGCGGCTTCCGCCGCCTGCAATTCGACTTCAAAAGGTTTCGGATCGATCTGGTACAGCGGATCGCCAGCCTTCACTTCACTGCCCTGCTCGAACAGGCGCTCGACAATGATGCCCGACACCCGCGGGCGGACGTCGGCAACCCGCAGCGGCGCGATGCGCCCGGGAAGTTCCCGGAAGATGGCCTGCGGCGCGGACTTGACGGTGACGATGCTGACTTCGGGCGGCTCGGGAGGCTGGGAGGACGCGACGCTTTGGTCGTTACAGCCGGAGAGGAGGACTGCAGCCCCAAAAAGCAGGGCGAGTGACGTAATCCCGTTGGGACGCGCTGGCATTTCGTATCCTTCTTATTTTCGCATGGCCGAAACCCGGAACGGCCGGGAACAACCCCTGCACGCGACCTGATTCACGATCCTTGCTGATAGGTCTCAGCATGAATCGTGCCGGTGTGCATTGCAACAACATCACACGGCGACCCGATGTCGCGGTTCACTTAACTGATTGTTTTTTAAGGAGTTAATTCGCATTAAGATTGCTCACAATTACGTCAGCAACATGTGAAGGTGCGACTGCTTTTGAGGCAATAGTATGCAGGTACGGCAAATGCCTGTTTTGGCGGCAACATCGAATCACGCCCGCGTTTTGCGCATGGGTCAGGATGCGCTTGGGCTAGCGGATCGCGAAAAGCCTATCGCAGAGGGGCTTTAAGGGGCCGGGACGGCCCTTTGCTCCCTCTCCCGCTTGCGGGGAGAGGGTTGGGCGAGGGGCAAACTTCCATACGACGATCGACGCCCCTCACCCGGATTGCTGCGCAATCCGACCTCTCCCCGTAAACGGGGAGAGGTGAAGGGAACTCCTAGCTGCCGCTGAACGAATTGTAGCCCTGGTCTTCCCAGTAGCCGCCCTTGTAGTCGTTGGTGACCTCCAGCGAGACCACGTATTTCGGGTTCTTGAACCCGAGCTTGGTCGGCACCCGGATCTTCATCGGGTAGCCGTAGGCACGCGGCAGAATTTGGTTGTCGAACCTGAACGTCATCTGGGTCTGCGGATGCAGCGCGCTCGGCATATCCAGAGGTGAATTGTAGCCGTCCACGTCGGCGCAATTGAACCAGACGTACTTTGCCTTCGTGTCCGCGCCGACCAGTTGCAGGAAGTGACTGAGCCGCACCCCTGTCCAACTTCCGATCGCGCTCCAGCCCTCGACGCAGATGTGGCGGGTGATCTGGTTTTCCTGCGGCAGCTTGTAAAGCTCATCGAGCGTCCAGGACTTCTTGTTCTCGACCAGACCGCGCACCTCGAGCTTCCAGTCCTTGCCGTCGATATCGGGCGCGTCCTCCAGCGCGTAGTAGCCGTTGAACGGAAACGGCCGCGTGATCGCGCTTTCCGGAAAGGTCGGCGCCAGCGTGTTCGGATTGAACATCGCGGCCTGCACCGCGTCGTTGAATTTCGAGATCTGCGTCAGCATCGATTCAGCCGAGAAGCTGTCGGTGACGTCGCAGCCGGTGAGCAGTGTCAGCGCGCCGAGGCTGGCGCCGCCGGCGATGAAGCGGCGGCGCGACAGCTCGGGCATCAGCTTTGTCGCGTCCCTGACCAGCAACTGCTTGTCGACGCCGGGAATGAAAAGTCTGCGAATGCGGCCCATGATGAGTTCTCCCTCAACGGCCAATAATCATGGCGCGCAGGCTTTTCGGCACCAGCAGCGCCAACACGACGTGGATCACCGTGAATCCGACAATCGCCGCCATGCAGAAGAAGTGAACGTAACGCGCTGCCTCGTAGCCGCCGAACACCGCGG
The DNA here is from genome assembly GCF_001006325.2 of Afipia massiliensis. NCBI lineage: Bacteria > Pseudomonadati > Pseudomonadota > Alphaproteobacteria > Hyphomicrobiales > Nitrobacteraceae > Afipia > Afipia massiliensis. Next base: position 1,456,185 of record NZ_LBIA02000001.1, read on the forward strand.
TCAGCCATTGCAACTGCACCGGCTTCCAGATCGCCAGCCCCGACAGCACGATCAGGATGCCGACCACGATGATGCCGGCGTACAGCAGCTTCTGCACATAGTTGTAAGTGGAAAGATCGGCGTGCGACAGCTTGCCGGTCAGCGCGGCCTTGGTGTCGCCGACAACGCCATCGACCGTGATCGGCAGCAGCTTCTTGCGGAAGCGCCCGGTGACCAGGCCCAGCGTCAGATAGACCAGGCCGTTGACCATCAGCAGCCACATCGCCGCGAAATGCCACATCAGCGCGCCGCCGAGCCAGCCGCCCAGCGTGATCGAGCGCGAGAAGGTGAAACTGAACAGCGGCGAGGCGTTGTAGATCTGCCAGCCGGACATGATCATCAGGATCATCGCCACCGCGTTGATCCAGTGCACGATCCGAACCCAGGCAGGCTGGATGATCCTGTTTGTTGTTGCGGCCGGAGCCGTTGCCGACGAATGATCGGCGGAGATGCTGGACATGAGCGTTTCCGGTTTCACGATGTCACAAACACCATACGGATGCAGTTTAGTCCCGTTACACCGTACTGCCATAACATAACCGTGAAGAGTACGAACTGGCCCATTGGTGTTGCGCGAGAAATTGCCCCATCGTCATTGCGAGCGAAGCGAAGCAATCCAGTCTTGGCATATCCAGCAAAAACTGGATTGCTTCGTCGCTGCGCTCCTCGCAATGACGAGCGGGAAACTGTCGCCTCCTCGCCTTCGATGATCTTCAGCTTCCTGCCATCGATCATTCCAGCGGCGTTCAGTCTATTCGATGATGCGGAACCAGGTAGCCAGTTGGGGTTCACTGTCGGACGCAGCCTCGAGTTCAGCTGCCGTCACTTTTTCAATTTGACGATTCACATCGCCGATCAGCAACTCGGTCCCGGCGAGCGCCTGACGGGCGCACTCGTCCGAATGAGCATCAACCGGATTCTCCAGTAGCTTCTCAAATTTTTCCTTGTCCCGGATCAATCGCGCGAGGATCTCACCAAGAACCTCAAGCTGTTCGCTCATGTACGTCAACGCGACGGCGATGACGCCTGTTCCATAGCTCAAAAGAACTACGGTTGCCACGCGGAGCTTGCTGCGATGCGCTCCCTCTCCCCGCATAGCACGTCGAAGACGGGCGTGAACGCCCTTTCGCTGGGGAGAGGGCAGAAGCGTATCGTCAGCCTTACGACGCCGGCATCAGCACGGTGTCGACAACATGGATCACGCCGTTCGACTGGTTGACGTCGGCGATGGTGACGGCCGATTTGCCGCCCTTGGCATCGATCAGCCAGACCTTCTTGCCGTCGAGCTTCACGGTGAGGGCTTCGCCTTCCACTGTGGTCAGCTTCTTGCCGTCGGTCAGATCGGCGGCGCTCAGTTTGCCGGGCACCACGTGGTAGGTGAGGATCTTGGTCAGCGTCGCCTTACTCTCGGGCTTCACCAGCGTGTCGACGGTGCCGGCCGGCAGCTTGCCGAATGCGGCGTTGGTCGGCGCGAACACGGTGAACGGGCCCTTGCTCGACAGCGTATCGACCAGACCCGCAGCCTTCACCGCGGCGACCAGTGTGGTGTGATCCTTGGAGTTGACCGCGTTCTGAACGATGTTCTTCGAGGGGAACATGGCGGCGCCGCCGACCATCACGGTCTTCTCGCCGGACATTTCGCTTTTGCCCATCTTGTCCTGCGCCTGAACCGGCACGGTGATGGAGGCCGTCAGAGCCAGCGCGCCGATCGCAGCGGCGGACAACAGAGCGATACGCGTTGAAGTGGTATTCGACATGGTTACGTCTCCCGATGAATTGACAGGCCCGGCGGACATTCGCCGGGCGTTGGCGGCAGCGCTGGTCTCATGGAGGATCGACTGCGCCGTCGTTGTCCGAGTTACGGGAGCGATTGCGGGGCGTTTCAGGAAATAAATTTTCGGGATTTTGAAACTTTATCGGGTTCCACCCGTGGCGCGACCTTGGCATCGGGAACTCATCGCGTCATTGCGAGGAGCATTTGCGACGAAGCAATCCAGTTCTTTTCTGTAGCACTGGATTGCTTCGCTTCGCTCGCAATGACGGCAAGAAAGTTACAACAGCGTCGGATTCACAAAGCTGCGGTTGTGCGTCGGCGAGATCAGGATCTCGTTGATACACGCATGCGGCGGCATGCTGGCGACGAACGCGATGGTGCGGCCGAGATCTTCCGGCTGCAGCATCTTCGCCATGTCTTCTTTCGAAGGCGGCACCGGACGCAGCTTCAGGATCGGCGTCGCGACCTCGCCCGGAGACAGACAGCACGCGCGCAGGCCGTTCTTGAATTCATCCATGTTGAACGAATGGGTCAGCGCCAGCACCGCGTGCTTGGTGGTGGTGTAGGCAGGCCCGGTCATTTTCGAGACGTGACGCCCCGCCCATGAGGCAACATTGATGATCACGCCGTCCTTCTGCGCACGCATCGCGGGCAGCACCGCGCGCATGCAGTACATCACGCCGCTGAGATTGATATCGACCAGCTTGTCCCAGCCTTCGGTGGTGATGTCGTCCCAGCTCCGCTTCGGCACGTTGACGCCGGCGCTGTTGACCAGAAGATCGATGCGGCCGTGTTTGGCGACGATCTCCTTCGCCACCTTCTCGGCATCCGCAGCGCTGCTGACATCGAGCGCGATCGCCTCGACCTTGCCGCCGGATTTGGCGATGCTCGCCACCGCCTCATCGAGCACATCCTTGCGGCGCCCGGAGATCACCACGGTCCATCCCTCTTTGGCCAGCTCCTGCGCCCCGGCAAGGCCGATGCCGCTTCCCCCGCCTGTGATCCAGGCCACACGTTTCTTGTTATTGCTCATGCCGGTTGTCTCCGTTGCTGCGAGTAATAGTTTTGGTGTACTCAAAATCGGAAAAATCCGATCTCGATGGAATGTTGCATGAACGTCGCCGCGAACGCCAACCTGTTTTCTCGCCTGTTCGACGGGCTTGCCGACACAAGCCGGCTTGCCATCGAGACCGCCGATGGCGCGCGCATCAGCTATGCTGATTTGATCGCGCAGTCGGGACGCGTGGCGAATTTCATCGTATCGCGCGGGGTCAAGCCGGGCGACCGTGTTGCAGCGCAAACGGAAAAATCGGTTGAGGCGCTGGTGCTGTATCTGGCAACGGTCCGCGCGGGCGCGGTGTACCTGCCGCTCAACACCGCCTACACGCTGAACGAACTGGAATATTTCATCGGCGACGCCGAGCCGTCGCTGATCGTGTGCGATCCGGCGAAGGTCGACGGCATTCGCACACTCGCCGCCACATCCAGCGCGAAGGTCGACACGCTCGATGCCGACGGCAGCGGATCGCTAAGCGACGGCGCGGCGAAGGCTTCGTCCGATTTTGCCACGGTCGCGCGCGCAAACGACGATCTCGCCGCCATTCTCTACACCTCGGGCACCACCGGCCGCTCCAAGGGCGCGATGCTGACCCACGACAATCTGGCATCGAACTCACACAGCCTCGTCGATTACTGGCGCTTCACAAAAGACGACGTGCTGATCCACGCGCTGCCGATCTATCATACGCATGGGCTGTTCGTGGCGAGCAACGTCACGCTGTTCGCGCGCGCGTCGATGATCTTCCTGCCGAAGCTCGATCCCGAACTGATTATCAAGCTCATGGCGCGCGCCACCGTGCTGATGGGCGTGCCGACATTCTACACGCGTCTGCTGCAAAGCCCGAACCTGACCAAAGCGTCCACGTCGCACATGCGGCTGTTCATTTCAGGGTCCGCGCCGCTCTTGGCCGAAACCCACCGCGAATGGTCGGCGCGCACGGGGCATGCGGTGCTCGAGCGCTATGGCATGACCGAAACCAACATGAACACCTCGAATCCTTACGACGGCGACCGCGTGCCGGGCGCTGTGGGCTTTCCGCTGCCGGGCGTCTCTGTGCGCGTCACCGATCCCGACACCGGAAAGGAATTCGCGCGCGACGAGATCGGCATGATCGAGGTCAAGGGGCCGAACGTGTTCAAGGGCTATTGGCGGATGCCCGAGAAGACCGCCGCCGAATTCCGCGCCGACGGATTCTTCATCACCGGCGACCTCGGCAAGATCGATGATCGCGGCTACGTCCACATCATCGGTCGCGGCAAGGATCTGGTGATCTCCGGCGGCTTCAACGTCTATCCGAAGGAAGTGGAAAACGAGATCGACGCCATTCCCGGCGTCACCGAGTCGGCGGTGATCGGCGTACCGCATGCGGACTTCGGCGAAGGCGTCACGGCGGTTGTGGTCGGCGACAAGAAGATCGCGCTCGATGAAGCCGCCGTGCTCAACGCGCTCGACGGGCGGCTGGCGAAATTCAAGATGCCCAAGCGCGTGATCTTCGTCGACGATCTGCCGCGCAACACCATGGGCAAGGTGCAGAAGAATGTGCTGCGCGACACCTATGCGGCGCTCTACAAAAAATAGCGGCGTCGCTTCGCTCGTAACAACGGTTGAAGCGGCGGCGCACCTCTAGTCGTCGATCTTTTCCTTGAGCACCGCGCCGGTGCGGGGATCGAGATGAAACTCCATGATCTTCCCGTTCTTGACGCCCTTGCCTTCCCAGCGCCCGTCATCCGCCTTGAGGCCGGTGACATTGGTGTAGCCGGCGGCCGTCAGCTTCTGCATGGCCTGGTCCTTGGTGATCCAGTCGGGTCCGGGCTGATCCCTCGCCACCGCCACGCTGGCGCCGAGAACGGTAAGCGCCGCGGCAAATGCGGCATGTGCAAGCTTGATTGCCATGACGATTGCTCCCTGTTCCGTCGATAACATCCAAACGGTCGCAGCCGCCGTCCGTTCCACATCCCGCGGGATTTGCGTGCTGGCCTCAGTATCCCGTCGCAAGGCTCACGACGAAACGCGACGATACGATCACGAGATAAATCCCGAACGCGATTTCGAGTTTCCGCTTGGTGAGCAAATGCGCGACGCGCACGCCGAGCGGCGCGACCAGCATGCTCGTGGGCATCACCAGCGCCGCGCCGATCAGCGAGATATACCCGACCGCGAACGGCAATTGTAATGCCGCGACTTCGGGGAAGCGCGGCGCCGCGGGCCAGCCCGCATAGATGTAGCCGAGCGCGCCGGGGATCGAGATCAGCACCGCGAGGCCCGCCGACGTGCCGATCGCCTGATGGATCGGGCGGCCGTAGAACGTCATCAGCAGATTCGAGAACAGCCCGCCGCCGATCCCCATCAGCGTCGAGAGCAAGCCGATGCAGAAGCCGTAGGCCTTCATGAAAATGCCCTTCGGCATCTCGTCGCCGAGCCGCCAGTTCTCCTTGCCGAGCAGCAGCCGCGCTGCGGCCGACCACGCCACGCCGACGAACACGACCTTGAACAGTTTCTCCGGCGCGTAGCGCGCGATCACGCTGCCCAGAATCACGCCGCCGAGCACCGGCAGCGCCCACTTCTTGAGGATGTCCATGTCGACACTGCCGCGCTTGTGGTGGGCCTGCCATGAGCGGATCGAGGTCGGGATGATGATGGCCAGCGACGTGCCGATGCAGAGCGGCATCCGTGCGTCCAGCGGGACGCCTGCGATGCGGAAACATTCGTACAGCACCGGCACCAGCACGGCGCCGCCGCCGATGCCGAAAATCCCGGCCAGAAACCCTGCCAGCGCGCCGGTCGCCAGCAGCAGCAGAACAAGTTCAAGCAGTTGCGGGGTGGTCAGACCGGCGATCATGCGACGGCCTTGTTGCCGGGATGCCCAAGCATTTCAATCCATTTTCAGAGCCTGCGGTGAATCCCGCTTCATATGTGTTGTGCGGGTTCCGTGGTATACGAAAAACAGGTATGCCAGAAGGACTAAACAGCGGATAAAGAAGCGGTTTTGGATTCAATCCTTGGTCAATTCTGCGTTGCGCTCGTTCCGCCTTCTCCGTAAATAGAAGCCCTCTAAGAACCCGATCCCGCATAAAAAGTCGGCAGCTTCGGTCTGCCGCAAACCGTTAAAGTCGCGCATGGCACCCAGGATCGACCGTCCGCTTTCACCTTTCATGACCTACCGCTGGACGCTGACGATGGCGATGTCCATCGTTCACCGCATCACCGGTATCGCCCTTTATGTCGGAACGCTGCTGATGGCGTGGTGGCTGATCGCCACCGCCTCCGGCCCCGGCGCCTACGCCAACATCCAGGGCTTCACCTCGAGCTGGATCGGACGCGTCATCGTGTTCGGCTACACGTGGGCGCTGCTGCACCACATGCTCGGCGGCATCCGGCATTTCATCTGGGATCTCGGCTACGGCTTCGGCCCCTCCGAGCGCGAATGGCTCACCCGCGCCGCCCTGATCGGCTCCGTCACCCTGACGATCGTGGTGTGGGTCGTCGCTTTCGCTGTGGGAGGCGGACGATGAGCGCCAACAACGCCAAGCCATCGACCTCGATCCGCACGCCGCTGTCCCGCGTCCGCGGACTTGGTTCCGCGAAAGCAGGCACCTCGGACTTCTTCCGCCAACGCGTCACTGCGGTCGCGATGGTGCTGCTGTTCGTGCCGGTGATCGTGATCATCATGTCGCTGCTCGGCCGCAACCAGGCCGGCGCCGCGCAGATCCTCGGCTCGCCGCTGGTCGCCGTCATCATGATCCTCTTCATCATCGCCAGCGTCTGGCACATGAAGATCGGCATGCAGGTCGTGCTGGAAGATTACGTCACCGACGAGAAAACCAAGCTCGCGGCGATCATCGCGAACAACTTCTTTTCGGCGGCGGTCGGTCTCGCATCGATCTACGCCATTATCAAACTGTCGTCGGGAGTTTAATTGATGGCATCGAATGGCCAGAGCGCGCCGGCCGCGAACGGCAGTGCTGCCTACGCAATTGAAGACCACACCTATGACGTGATCGTCGTCGGCGCCGGCGGCGCGGGTCTGCGCGCGGTGGTCGGCTGCTCGGAAGCGGGCCTGCGCACGGCCTGCATCACCAAGGTTTTCCCGACACGTTCGCACACGGTCGCGGCGCAGGGCGGCATCTCCGCCTCGCTCGGCAACATGCACAAGGACGACTGGCGCTGGCACATGTACGACACCGTGAAGGGGTCGGACTGGCTCGGCGATCAGGACTCGATCGAATACATGGTGCGCAACGCACCGGAGGCGGTCTACGAACTCGAACATTGGGGCGTGCCGTTCTCGCGCACGGAAGACGGCAAGATCTACCAGCGCCCGTTCGGCGGCATGACCATGGACTACGGCAAGGGCCAGGCGCAGCGCACCTGCGCCGCCGCCGACCGTACCGGCCACGCCATGCTGCACACCATGTACGGCCAGGCGCTGCGCCATCAGGCTGAGTTCTTCATCGAATTCTTCGCCATCGACCTGATCATGGACGATCAGGGCGTCTGCCGCGGCGTGATCGCGCTCAAGCTCGACGACGGCACGATCCATCGCTTCCGTGCCCAGACCACAATTTTGGCCACCGGCGGCTACGGCCGCGCCTATGCTTCGTGCACCTCGGCGCACACCTGCACCGGCGACGGCGGCGCCATGGCGCTGCGCGCCGGCCTGCCGTTGCAGGACATGGAGTTCGTCCAGTTCCATCCGACCGGCATTTACGGCTCGGGCTGCCTTGTCACCGAAGGCGCGCGCGGCGAAGGCGGCTATCTCGTCAATTCGGAAGGCGAGCGCTTCATGGAGCGCTATGCGCCGTCGGCGAAGGATCTCGCATCACGCGACGTGGTTTCGCGCGCGATGACCATCGAAATCCGCGAGGGCCGCGGCGTCGGCAAGAAGAAGGATCACATCTACCTTCATCTCGATCACCTCGATCCGAAGATCCTGCACGAACGCCTGCCGGGCATTTCGGAATCGGCGCGGATTTTCGCCGGCGTCGACGTGACCCGCGAACCGATCCCGATGATCCCGACCGTGCACTACAACATGGGCGGCATCCCGACCAATTTCCACGGCGAAGTCGTCACCAAGAAGGACGGCGATGACAACGCGGTGGTGCCAGGCCTGATGGCGGTCGGCGAAGCCGCCTGCGTGTCGGTGCACGGCGCCAACCGTCTCGGCTCGAACTCGCTGATCGATCTCGTGGTGTTCGGCCGCGCCGCGGCGCTGCGCTGCGCCGAGAAGCTCACCCCCAATGCCACACAGCCGGACCTGCCCGCCGGTTCCTCGGATCTCGCGCTCGGACGCCTCGATCATTTCCGCCATGCCTCGGGCGGCACGCCGACCGCGAAGCTGCGCGAGAACATGCAGCAGGTGATGCAGAACAACTGCGCGGTGTTCCGCACCGGCGACGTTCTGAAGGAGGGCCAGGAGCTGATCCACAAGGTTTATGGCGGCATCGGCGACATCGGCGTGTCCGACCGTTCGCTGGTGTGGAATTCGGATCTCGTCGAGACCCTCGAATACGACAACCTGATTTCTCAGGCCGTGGTGACGATGGACTCGGCGGCGAACCGCACCGAGAGCCGCGGCGCCCATGCCCGCGAGGATTTCGCGGATCGCGACGACAAGAACTGGATGAAGCACACGCTGTCGTGGATCGACGACAAGGGCAACTCGACCATCGATTACCGCCCGGTGCACGACTACACGATGACCAACGACGTTCAGTACATTCCGCCGAAAGCGCGCGTTTACTGAGTCATTGAATCGTCATGCGCGGGCTCGACCCGCGCATCCATCCTTAAATGATGGATTGCCGGGTCAAGCCCGGCAATGACAGAATGAAAATGGATGACGGACAAAGGCAAAGCCGATGGTTCAATTCACACTGCCGAAGAACTCCACCATTTCTGGCGGCAAGGAATGGCCGAAGCCGGCCGGCGCGACCGAACTGCGCGAGTTCAAGGTTTATCGCTGGAATCCGGACGACGGCAAAAACCCCGGCATCGACACCTATTATGTGAACACCCACGATTGCGGGCCGATGATTCTCGACGCCCTGATCTGGATCAAGAACAACGTCGATCCGACGCTGACCTTTCGCCGCTCCTGCCGCGAAGGCGTCTGCGGCTCCTGCGCCATGAACATCGACGGCGAAAACACGCTGGCCTGCACCCGCGCGATGGACGAGGTCGAGGCCGGCCCGATCAAGGTCAATCCGCTGCCGCATCAGCCGGTGGTGAAGGATCTCGTGCCAGATCTCACAAATTTCTATGCGCAGTACGCCTCGATCGAGCCGTGGCTGCACACCACCAGCCCCACGCCGCAGAAGGAATGGAAGCAGTCTCCGGAAGACCGCGCCAAGCTCGACGGTCTCTATGAGTGCATCCTGTGCGCCTGCTGCTCGACCTCGTGCCCGAGCTACTGGTGGAATTCTGACCGCTTCCTCGGCCCGGCCGCACTTCTGGCCGCCGACCGCTGGGTGAAAGACTCGCGCGACGAGGCCACCGGCGAACGGCTCGACAATCTGGAAGATCCGTTCCGGCTCTATCGCTGCCACACCATCATGAACTGCGCCAAAGCCTGCCCGAAGGGTCTCAACCCGTCGGAAGCCATCGCCGACCTCAAGCTGAAGATGGTCGAACGGCAGGTTTAAGGTTGCTTCCGTTAAGTGCCATTCGATTTGCTCTTCGTCATGGCCGGGCTTGTCCCGGCCATCCACGTTTTTGACGGGCTTCCGAAGGCAAGACGTAGATGCCCGGGACAAGCCCGGGCATGACGACTGTAGGTTCGCCGGTCGCTCAGATCAAAATCCGTCGACGTCGATCGTGGTGGGTCCGGCGGTCAACGAAGTCAGCCGCATCGCCTCGATGTGCCGCTCCGTCGAGCGCGAGCTTCTGGTGTCCTCGGCGTTTCTCGCCGGGATCAATGCGCCCGGAAGCGCACATTTCGTCTCAACCGGGCGTTACGCGCTGCGCGGGATCGGGCGGGCGGAGGAACTGTACACGCTCGATCCTGAAATCAGGGCCGATGGGCAGGCCCCGCCAACCGGTTCGAGCAGTATCTGCAAGCTCGCAACCGCTGAGCCCTTGAAACATCGCGGCTGCTGCGCGATGACTTGCGCCATGAACGACAATCAAAAGCCATTCGGCAGCTACGCTCCCAATGCCTTGCAGCGTGTGGTGATCGCCGCCGCGCACGGCTCCGGCCTCAAGCGCGGAGCGTTCCGGCCATGGCTGTCGCGGTTGGTTCATCTGTTTGGCTCCGGCCCGATCGACGCCACCTACCAGGGCGCGTCGTTCCGCCTGCACCACCTCGCCAGCGGGACCGAGCGCGGCGCGCTGTTCAACCCCGATTACAATCTGCCCGAGCTGGATTTTTTGCGCGAGCACGCGCCGCGCGGCGGCACCTTTGTCGATGTCGGCGCCAACGTCGGCACCTATGCGGTGTCACTGGCAAAGCATGTGGGCGAGAGAGGCCGCGTCATCGCCATCGAGCCGCATCCGGTGTCGAGCGCGCGGCTCGCCTTCAACGCCCGCGCCTCGCAACTGGGAAATCTTTCGCTGGTGGTCGCCGCGGCAGGCGACACTGAAGGCGAACTGATGATCGAGACCGACGGTGGCAATCTGGGCGCCAGCCACATTTCAGAGACCGGCGGCACCAAGGTGGCCGCGCACCGGCTGCTGACGATCCTGCGCGATGCCGGAATAACGCGCGTCGATGCGCTCAAGATCGACGTCGAGGGTTATGAAGACCGCGTGCTGACGCCGTTCTTCCGTGAAGCGCCGGAGTCATTATGGCCGCGCGCTATCGCCATCGAGCATCTGGAACGAAAGGCATGGCTGCACGACTGCATCAAGGACATGGTCGGCCTCGGCTACGGCATCGCGGGAAAGACCCGCAGCAACACGCTGCTGGTGCGAAGGTAAGCGATTATCCATCGTCATTGCGAGGAGCTCTTGCGACGAAGCAATCCAGTTCTTTCTTGCCGCTCTGGATTGCTTCGCTCCGCTCGCAATGACGGAGCCAAGGAGTCTTGCATGATCGATCACATGGGTTTTGCGGTCTCCGACTACGAACGCGCGAAGACTTTTTACGCCAAAGTGCTTGCACCGCTCGGCTACGAGCTGATCATGGAAGTCCCCGCCGCCGTTAATCCCAGCGGCGCGCCCGCGGCCGGCTTCGGCGAGAACGGCAAGCCGGATTTCTGGATCGGCGGGGAAGGCAAGCTCGCGTATCCGCTGCATGTTGCGGTCGTTGCAAAAACCCGCGAAGCAGTCGACGCATTCTACAAAGCCGCGATGGCGGCAGGCGCGCGCGACAACGGCGCGCCGGGGATACGTCCGCACTATCACGCGAATTATTACGGCGCGTTTGTGCTCGATCACGACGGCCACAACATCGAGGCCGTCTGTCACGCGCCGGGGTAATTGGGCGCGTTTCACGATATCAATTGAACAAGATTTCCACTCCCGTTCGCCCCCGCGAAGGCGGGGATCCACAGTCTTTTTGAAAACTGGATTCCCGCTTGCGCGGGAATGAGCGGAGAGACGAATCTTGATCCGATTGGCCCGCTCTACTTGAACGCCGGCAATACGAAGATCGCGACACCGACCGCCATGGCCGCGGCAAACACCAGCGAGCGCGCGGTCGGCTGGTTGAAGATGTACAGCAGCGCGTGAGCGATCCTCAGCACGATGTAGAGCACCGCGAGCAGGTTCACCGTGTAAAGCGGCGCGCCCATGGTGAGCGCGATCACCACCGCGACCGCGAAGAACGGAAACGTTTCGAGCGCATTCTGGTGCGCGGCATAGGCCCGCCGGTTTTTCGGCGGCAGGTTGTCGTAATCCTCGCGCGGATACCGGTTGTCGCTGGCGACACCGAGCTTGGCGTATTTGCCCAGCACATAAGGCAACAGCGCGGCGATCAGGACGCACCAGTAGGCGAGCGGCATCGGATATTCCCCCTCATGATCTGCTGTTGCTATCTCCGTGGCTTGCCGCCTCGCTGTCAATATCGGGAAATCGGCGATATCCGCGCCGCTCGCAGCGGAACATAGTTTTCCTCCGTTCGTTGCCTCTGCTGGAGACCGATGACCGACCGATTCTTGGAGATCAGGATGGCGGGAAACCGAAAGGCCGCGATGTGACAGCGAATCTCGATGTGACGAAGCGCGCGCAAATTCCCGATGAGCCGCAGGAGATCCCACCGCCGGCGACGCCCGGGAATCCCACCGAGCCGCCGCAGGAAAGTCCGCCGGGCAATCCGCGGCCCGAAGTGCCGCCGCCGATGCACGATCCGGTGGAGCCGGACTCGCCGCGCGAGCTTCCCCCGAACGCGCCCGATGAATTGCCGGGACGCGGCCCGCGCACGCCGCCCGTCGAGACCCCTGATCGAAAATGAGTTCTGGTGCAACGCAACTATGCTTGGCACGATGAGAGTATTGCGACGCTTCTGCGCGTCGTATCTTAACGTACATTCATTCTGGACGCGGCGATTCGCCGTGTTGCGCGAAATAGTTGATCCCGTTTTGGCTTCGCCACATTACCGCCTAATCACTATCCACTGATCGCAGTTCACTTCGTTGCGACGGGCGACAGCTTTCCGGCTGCTTCACTTTCTTCTCACCCCAGAGGCCCCATGAAGAACATTCGACTCCTTCTGTTGACGACGACTGCGATCGCTGCCGTTCAGCTCGCGCAGCTTCCGGCTCACGCCGAGACATCGTCGATCGTCGTCGCACAGGCCGCAGCACCTGCGGACCCGAACGCACCGAAGGCTCCGCCGAAGGCAGCTCCACCGGCGCCTCCGAAGGCCGCCCCTGCGCCACCGCCTGCACCGCCGAGGGCTGCGCCGCCGCCACCCGCACCGCCGAAGGCTGCTCCTCCTCCACCGCCTCCGCCGCGCGCTGCACCTCCGCCGCCACCGGCACCTCCAAAGGCTGCCCCTCCGCCTCCGCCGGCAGCACCGAAGGCCGCGCCGCCGCCTGCGCCTCCAAGGGCCGCACCACCTCCGCCACCCGCGCCACCGAAGGCTGCTCCGCCGCCACCGCCAGCGCCTCCGAAGGCTGCGCCTCCACCGCCACCAGCAGCGGCACCCAAGGCTGCCCCTCCGCCACCTGCGGCAGCTCCGAAGGCTGCACCCGCGCCGACGACTGCACCTCCACCGCCTCCGGCTGCACGCCCGGCACCGCCGACTCCGGCAGCACCAGGCGCAGCACCCGCGCCATCGGGCGCGACACCGCCTGCCGCACCATCGACGGCGCCTGCACCTCAGCGTCCACCGGGCGCGCCTCCGGTTGCGCCCGGCGTGCGTGACGTGACGCCGCAGCGTCCTGACGGCGCGCGCCCGCCAGCACCCAACGGCGCTGCGCCGACGCCGGCACCCACGACGCCACCCGCTGCAACGACGCCTGCAACACCTCCGGCGACTCCCGGCGCGACACCTCCCGCAACACCGGGTGCAACGCCGCCAGCAACTCCGGGGGCAACTCCACCTGCAACGCCGGGAGCCACACCGGGCCAGCCGCCCGCTCCGGGACAACCGGGATCAGGCGACCGCCGCGGTCAGCGTCAGGGTCCGCCGCCGGGTCTTCCCGCCGGTACGCCGGTCTCGCCCGTGACGGCTCCGGTGGCCACGCCGCTGCCGCCCGCGCCTGCTGCGGTTCAGGCAACTCCGGGCGCACTCAAGCCGATCGCGCCGACGGCCGCTCCGGGCAGCGGACGGCGGATGGACGATTTCCGCTCGGAGCGCCGCCAGACTCAGGAGGGCGGACGAACGGTCTTCCGTGAACCCGGCCGCGTGATCATTCAGGATCCGAACGGCCAATCGTTCGTCCGTCACAACGAAGTCGATCGCTTCCGTTACGGCGCACGCGACGTTCGCGTGACCCGCGACGGCAACGACACCCGAACCGTCGTGGTGCGGCCCGACGGCACGCAGATCATCACGGTCAACGACCGCGACGGCCGGTTGCTCCGGCGCATCCGCCGTGACGACCGCGGCCGCGAGGTGATCATCATCGACAACAGACCTCGCGGAGGACCCGGCTTCGGTGCCGGCCTGGCCGCCGGTGTGGTCGCCGGCGCCATCGGCGGCTACTTCGTCTCGCTGCCGCCGCCGGTGCTGCGCATTCCGCAAGACCGTTACATCGTCGAGGCGGAAGATGCGCCGCCTGAACTGCTCTATGAGACCATGATGGCGCCACCGGTCGAGCGCATCGAGCGGCGTTATTCGCTCGATGAAATCCGCTACAGCCCGTCGGTGCGTCAGCGCATGCCGAGCATCGATCTCGACACCATCAACTTCGAGACCGGGTCGTGGGAAGTCCCGCCGGATCAGGCCGCGAAGCTTCAGGCGATCGCCGACGGACTCAATCGGGTGATCACTGCCAACCCGCGCACGGTGTTCCTGATCGAGGGCCACACCGACGCGGTCGGCAACGAGGTCGACAACCTGTCGCTATCGGATCGCCGCGCCGAATCCGCCGCCACGCTGCTGACCCAGCAGTTCAACGTGCCTGCGGAAAATCTGACGTCGCAGGGCTACGGCGAGCAGTACCTGAAGGTGCCGACGGATGGAGCGGAGCGGCGCAACCGCCGCGTCACCATCCGCAACATCACGCCGCTGCTGAACGGCGGTCAGGCCTCGCTGCCACCGCCGCCTCCGGGCACGGCGCCGCCGCGCCGCTGAGGCAGAACGTACCCATCACGCGAAAACGGCCGGGAGATTTTCCCGGCCGTTTTTTCGTTTTCGATGTTCGCGGACTAAGCGCTGAGTGCGTGCGGCGGCAGGCAGGCTTCGCAGATCGCCGCGACATGGCGGTGATCGGTGCCGCAGCAGCCGCCGAGAATGCGCATCGCCGGGAACGCGCGCCGCAGCCTCTGGTAACGCTGCCCGAGATCGAATGGATCGCCCGCATCAAGCGTCGTGGATTCGTCAAGCTCCGCATGACTCTTGGCCGAGGCATTGGCGCGCACACCATGGATGCGCGTCATCCAGGATTCGCCCGCCTGCAGCGCCTGCTCGAAATGCGCCGGATGCGCGCAGTTGATCATGAAGTAAACCGGCGCGTTCTGTGTCTCGCGGTCCACGGTCTCGATGGCGTCGCGCAGCGTCTCGCCCTTGACGAGACGTCCGTCGGTTTCCACCGTGAACGAAATCGCACACGGAATCGCATGTGTCCGCGCCGCCCGCGCGATGCCGATGGCCTCGTTGATGGTGTTGAGCGTGAACGCCGTCACCATGTCGGCGCCGGCTTCGGCGAAGGCCGCGATCTGCGCGCCGTGATAGGCTTCCGCTTCATCGGCATCCATGTTGCCCGCCTTGTAGCCGTCGCCGCGCGGACCGATCGCGCCGCTGATGACGCAGGGCATTTCTGCGCTCTCCCACTTCGCGCGCAGGCCTTTGAGAAATGCGACGGCGCGGGTGTTGATCGATTTCAGCGACGCAGCATCGTAGCCGAGCTTCGCACCCCAGTCAGAATTGGCGCGCCAGGTCGGTGTGTCGAGCACGAAGCCGAGGCCATTGTCGCGCGCGATCGCAAGATAGCTCTCGTAATATTTCGTCAGCAGCGCCCGGCCCTCCACCGTGTCCAGAAGCACGAACGACGCGAAGTGCGGCAGGTCCACGCCGTCATTGAAAATGAGCGACGTTTCCATGCCGCCGTCGGTCAGAAAAATGCCGCCACGCTGCTGCGGCAGGTCGTGTCGATATTTGGCCATTGTGTCTGCTCCGAAAAATCCGTGCGGTCGTCGTGGACACGACGGCTCAGGCATGGTCGCAGTGGTGCCGCAAGATGTCACGGGAGGCTAGAATCCTCGTGGTACGGCTGAAGCAACTGCTGGGAAGTGCTATAAAATCAACCGCTTGATTGATCCGCCGGACCGCGCGCAGCGGCGCGCGCGCCGAAAACCAGACCGGCGGTGCAGTAATATTTCTTGCTACGACCACGACCGATTGCTGGAGGCGCACATGGGAAAAGGCGAAATCACGCGAGAGCGGATTCTCGGAATTGCGGAAGCCGCCGTGCTTGCCAAGGGTTTCGGCGCGACGTCGATCGACGAGGTCATCGCAGAGGCCGGGCTGACCAAGAGCGGCTTCTTCTACCACTTCAAGGACAAAAACGCGCTGGCGCGCGAAATGGTGCGCCGTTACGTCGAGACCAACGACAAACTGTTCGATGACATCTTCGCGCGCGGCGCGGAGTTGTCCGACGATCCTTTGCAGGCGTTTCTGATTTCGCTGAAATTGCTCGCGGAGATCATGGCCGATCTGCCAAACGGCCATCCCGGCTGTCTGATCGCGAGCATCTGCTATCAGGAAAGGCTGTTCGACCGCGAAGTGCGCGATCTCACGGCGCAATCGGTGCGAGGCTGGAACGCGCGCTTCCGCGCCATCTTCGAAGGTATCGCAGCGGTTCATCCGCCGCGGGAGCCGATCGATCTCGACGATCTCGCCGAGATGATGTCGTGCATCGTTGACGGCGGCATCATCATGTCGAAAACGCTGAACGACCCGCGCCGGCTCGAGCGGCAGATTCTCGCCTTCCGCACCTGCGTAAAACTGATCTTTTCGCCGGCGCATTCCTGACGCGGGGCGAAAGCACAACGCGCCGCCATCGCAGCCGGCAAAGCGGATTCAGATTCGCTTGATCTCGGACGGAGAGATCAAAACCACCTTGCCCCCAACGTCGCCTTTCATGCGCAGCCAGAAGCCCTGCTGCAAATAGGCTTCGATCTGGTCCTCACGGGCCGAGAGCTGATTCTTGGCATGATGCTTCACGTCGCCCAGGGCAGGATCCGCCACGCGGTAAAGTCCGTTGGGATAGCGATGCGGCGTAAAGATTTCGCCATCCGGCCCGATGCGTTCCCAGCCCATATTCAAGTCCGCTTCAGTTGAGACGCCCCGGCACGTTTCAGCTTTTGTCGCTGTCGAGCTTGGGGATATGAGAGCCCTCGCCAGCCGACAGCAATCCGGTCTTGGTGTAGAGATCCAGTTTGCGGCGCGTATCGGAAATATCGAGGTTGCGCATGGTCAACTGACCGATGCGATCGCCCGGCGTGAACGCCGCATCCTCAACCTTCTCCATGCTCAGCCGTTCCGGCGCGTAGGTCAGATTGGGGCTCTCGGTGTTCAGGATCGAGTAGTCATTGCCGCGGCGCAGTTCGAGCGTCACCTCGCCAGTGATCGCGCGCGCCACCCAACGCTGCGCAGTTTCGCGCAGCATCAAGGCCTGAGAATCGAACCACCGTCCCTGATAGAGCAATCGGCCAAGCCGCATGCCGCTGATCCGGTATTGCTCGATGGTGTCTTCGTTGTGGATGCCGGTGACGAGACGTTCATAGGCGATGTGGAGCAGCGCCATACCCGGCGCCTCGTAGATGCCGCGACTCTTCGCCTCGATGATCCGGTTCTCGATCTGGTCGCTCATGCCAAGGCCATGCCGGCCGCCGATGACGTTGGCCTCGAGGAACAGCGCGACAGGATCTGTGAAGGTCTGACCGTTCAGCGCAACGGGCTGACCTTCCACAAATCGGATGGAGACCTTCTCGGCCTTGACCACGCAGTCGTCACGCCAGAACGGAACGCCCATGATCGGATTGACGATCTTGATGCCGCTGTCGAGGTGTTCGAGATCCTTCGCCTCATGCGTGGCGCCGAGGATATTGCTGTCGGTCGAATACGCCTTTTCGGCGCTCATCTTGTAGGCGAAACCGTGGGCGGTCATGAACGCCGACATTTCCGCGCGGCCGCCCAGTTCGTCGATGAATTGATCGTCGAGCCACGGCTTGTAGATCTTCAGGTCCGGATTGGTCAGCAGTCCGTAGCGGTAGAACCGCTCGATATCGTTGCCTTTGTAGGTCGAGCCGTCGCCCCAGATGTTGACGCCGTCTTCCTTCATGGCCGAGACCAGCATCGTGCCGGTCACGGCGCGGCCGAGGGGCGTGGTGTTGAAATATGCGATGCCGCCGGTCGAGACGTGGAAGGCGCCCGATTGAATGGCGGCGATCCCTTCGTGAACCAGTTGCGTGCGGCAATCCACAAGGCGGGCTTTCTCGGCGCCGAACTCCATGGCCTTGCGCGGAATCTCGTCGTAGTCGGCCTCGTCAGGTTGGCCGAGATTCGCCGTATAGGCAAAGACGCGCGCGCCTTTTTGCTTCATCCAAAGCAGCGCCGCGCTGGTGTCGAGCCCGCCCGAGAAAGCGATACCGACATTTTCTCCTTTGGGAAGGCTCTTCAGAATCGTACTCATAGAACTTCCATTCGGCAATTTCGTTTGGCGGCTTAGATGCGTGACTAACAGACCTCGCGCGGACGGGAACGCGTTTATTGGCGGCTGACGTGTTGGGTCACGCCGGGCAACGGCCCGACCTCCTGGCCGAGATCAGATCGGCTTCTATAGAAAGATTGGCGGGCAATGGGAAGGCCCGGCCCAACTGCCACTGGCGTCGTCCCGGCCATCGGGCCGGCGAAGCCGGACCCGCTGGCCGGGACGACGCGAGTATTTTACTCGGCCGTCCCAGGACGTAATCTTGGCAAGGCCCCGACATCTTTGCCCAGCCGTTTCTGCATCCAGCGATAACCCGGCCACGCGAAACGCGTCAGCGCGACGTCGATGCCGTAATCGGTCAATCGCGTCGACGGCCAGCGATAGATGAAGGCGTAAGCCAGCCAGATCACGAGGAAGGACGCGATCCCGGAAAACAGCACGTCGGTGAAAAAGTGTCCACCGAACGCCATCCGCAAGCCGCCGGTCACAAGACCGAACGCGGTCGCCGCGACATACGCGGCAGGCCGCCATGCCGGGGGCGTCAGCGCCGCGGGCGCATAGGTCCAGAACGCGGTGGCGCCTTCGCCGGAGAAGAACGAGCAGTTCTTCGGGCATGCGCCGCGCGGATCCCACCACGGCATGAAGTCCAGCTTGCCGTTGAACTCCGTCACCACCACGGGGCGCGGACGCCCCCAATAGCCCTTGAAGATCACGTTGGAGATGATGATCGCCGACAACAGCATGGTCACGATCAGAAACACCATCGCGCGGCCGGAGATCATCAGCGGCTTCACCGGCCGAACCAGCTTGACGACAAGTGTCACCAGCGCCGGCATCACGAGCGCCCACGCGATCCACATCGCGCCGTCGCGCGCGATCATCGCCCACGTCACGGTCTTCAGCGGAAACGTCTTGGCCGTCGCGTCATAGAACAGCGCGGCGACTTTCAGATCGAGTTCGGGATAGAGGCCGAACAGCAGCCCGAAAACCACCGAAAGCGTGAGTGCGATGAAAAGTCCGGTCCGGTTCATGGGGGGTGTGTAGCCGAGGCGGCAGGGGAATAAAAGTGGTCCCGGACAGCCCTCCGGCAAGCCGCCCGACCTGTGCTAAGGTATTATAAACAAGCTCGGAAACTCCGGGAGCGCCGCAAACCTCATGCCCAAACCCGTGCTGGATTTCTGGTTCGATTTTGCCTCGGTGTATTCGTTTCTCGCCTCCATGCGGATCGCGCCGCTGGCCGACGCCGCCGGTGTCTCGGTGCGGTGGCGGCCGTTTCTGCTGGGACCGATTTTCGCATCCCAGGGCATGAAGGATTCGCCGTTCAACCTGTTTCCGGTAAAGGGCCAGCACATGATCCGCGACGTGCAGCGGACCGCCGACGAGATCGGCGTCGGCTTCCGGTGGCCGGATGCGTTTCCGCAATCGAGCGTGCTGGCGAGCCGCGTCGCGCTGGTCGGATTGAAGGACACTTGGGGCGAGGATTTCAGCCGCGCCGTGTTTCACGCCGAGTATGCCGAGAACCGGGTGATCTCAGAGTCACACGTGATCGCGGACATTCTGACCAAGCTGAAGGTGCCGGTGGACGCAACCTTCGCGAGCGCGCAGGCCGACGACATCAAGACGGAACTGCGCGACCTGACGGCGGATGCCGCGAAGCGCGGATTCTTCGGCGCGCCGACCTTCACCACTGCGGACGGCGAGCTGTTCTGGGGCAACGATCGCCTTGAACAAGCGCTGCGCTGGGCGAAGAAATAACTTCTTAGCGCGGCATCGGCGGCGGCGCCGACGATGCGTTCGGCGACGACGAACGCCACGCGCCGGCATTGCGGCCCGCGATCATCCAGTAGATCACGCCGCCGAGAATCCCCGCGCCGACCATCACTTCGAGATGCCGCCGCACGATGCCGTTGAAGGTCATGTTCACGGTGTCGAACGGAATGAAGCCGAGATAGCAGCACAGCCCCGCGATGCCGCCGCCGACGGCATAGGCGAGAATGTGGCGGATCGAAAAGGCTTCGGTGACGAGCGCGATGACCAGCGCCGGCATCAGCGCGAAGCCGCTGATC
Organism: Afipia massiliensis; assembly: GCF_001006325.2. NCBI lineage: Bacteria > Pseudomonadati > Pseudomonadota > Alphaproteobacteria > Hyphomicrobiales > Nitrobacteraceae > Afipia > Afipia massiliensis. The sequence continues at coordinate 1,476,384 of NZ_LBIA02000001.1, forward strand.
AGGATGAAGCCGAATCCGAGGATGAGGTTGATCGCGCTCTGATCGACATCGATCGAGACGTCGCTCATCTCCGGAAAGAAAATCGCGTACAGCACGACCACGCTCGCGACGATACACGCAACGAGAAATCCGAAGAAAATCGCGAACAGACGTCCGATCACGGCCATGGGATTAATCCGTCATCGCCATGGCGCGCAGCGCCTGACGTTCGCGCGCGGACAGTTTCTCGGTTTCCGATTTCAACTGGCCGCAGGCGGCAAGAATGTCGCGGCCGCGCGGGGTGCGCACCGGCGACGAATAGCCCGCGTTGAAGACGTACTCGGAAAACTTCTCGATCTGATCCCAGTCCGAGCACTCGTATTTGGTGCCGGGCCATGGATTGAACGGAATGAGATTGATCTTGGCGGGAATGCCCTTAAGCAGCTTCACCAGCAGCTTGGCGTCGTCCAGCGAATCGTTGACACCCTTCAGCATCACATATTCGAACGTGATGCGGCGCGAGTTGGACGAGCCGGGATAGGCGCGGCAGGCGTCGAGCAATTCCTTGATCGGATATTTCTTGTTGAGCGGCACCAGTTCATTGCGCAGCTCGTCACGCACCGCATGCAGCGAGATCGCCAGCATGACGCCGATTTCGTCGCCGGTGCGCGCAATGTTCGGCACCACGCCCGAGGTCGAGAGCGTGATGCGGCGGCGGGAAATGCCGATGCCTTCATTGTCCGACACGATCAGCAGCGCGTCGCGCACCGCCTCGAAATTGTACAGCGGCTCGCCCATGCCCATCATCACGACGTTGGTAATGAGGCGGTTGCCGTTCGGCGTTTCGCGGTCGATCCAGTCGCCCAAACGATCGCGCGCCACCATCACCTGGCCTGCGATTTCTCCGGCGGTGAGATTGCGCACCAGACGCTGGGTGCCGGTGTGGCAGAACGAACAGTTGAGCGTGCAGCCAACCTGCGATGACACGCACAACGTGCCGCGATCGGTTTCGGGAATGTAGACGCACTCGACCTCGTGGGCGCGACCGGCGGAATCGCCCGGCAGCCGCAGCAGCCACTTGCGGGTGCCGTCGTTGGAAATCTGCTCGGCGACAACTTCCGGCCGGTCCACGGTGAAATGTTTCTCGAGCTCAGCCCGCATGTCCTTCGACACGTTGGTCATGTCGGCGAAGGTCTGCGCGCCGCGCACATACGTCCAGTGCCAGAGCTGCTGCACGCGCATCTTGCGCTGCCTCTCCGTCACGCCGATCTCGCCAAGGCGCTCGGCGAGTTCCTCGCGCGACAGCCCAACCAGCGAGGGTTTCGCCGGCGGCACGTAGGTTTCAAGGGCCGTCTTTTCGAGGACGCCGGACGCTTCGGTCATAGTCATATCGATATGTGTCTCGGGAGGGTTGCGACGGCACAAAGCCGAGCGTGACGGAACCCTTAAGTCCCGTAACCCGCTATATAGAGCCAATACCGGGCAATTGCGACCGTCTTTCGGCTAACGCCGGCACTCCTGGGCCAGCTTGTCCAGCGCCTGGGCCAGACCCTTGAGCGGGAACGTATCGGTGGTTTCGGTGCCCTTGGCGGAAACGCCCTTCACGGTTGCATCCGCGCCCTTGCGCAGCGCGTCCACCAGCCGATCTTCCTCGGCGGCGTTCTTGATCCAGAGCCCGTCGCCCTGCGAGTACATCGCAAAGCGTGTGCCGCCGACTTCGAGCGAGCCTTCGGAGCCCGGCTTCAGCGTGTAGCCGATCATGATCGAGACTTCGTTCGACACCTTCTCGGCAGGCCGCGTCGAAATGAATGCGTAGGACGGATCGCGCGGGCGGTTCGGCGGATTGGTTTTCGACGAGGCGGGCTTGGCGAGCGCGAAGCAGACCTTCTTGCCGTTCGGCGTCGCCGTGTAGGCGCCCCAGGTGCCGAACTGGCCGACCAGCGACGGCTCGGCATTTCCCGCGGCCGCTGGCGCTGCGGGTTTCGCAGGCGCGGCGCTCTTCGGTGCAGGTTTGGTCGGTGCATCCTTGGCAGGCGCCGCCGCTTTCGGCGCAGGTTTGGCCGCCTTGGATTGAGGGGTTTGGGCGGAGGCAGAATTCGCAAAGCCGCAAACCGGCAATGCCGCCACCAGAATTACCATCGCTCGCTGCAAGGACATCACCAAAACTGGTTCCTTCAATATTGTGACTGCAAGATGGCTCGCACTTTCGCGGGGACGTGCAATAGACCCCAAACCGCTTGTTGGAAAGTTAACCCGGGACACCTTCACGGCCGCTGCGCTTTGCCGCATCCGTTCGAAAAAATCTGACCTGTCGCAGAACACAGCCAGACGCGGCGGCGGACCGCGCAGGCTGTTTCCGCGTGCGCAGTGTTTCAAACATAGTTACATCCCGCAAGCGTCATCGCCATCTCGCAATTGAGATTGTAGGGCTCCAACAAATCCGGCAAGAAGTCCGCCTGTGCTCATAACTCTTCAACTCCTCAGGTGTCTCGATGAAAGCCATTCTCTGCTCGGAATATTGCGGCCCCGACGACCTCGCGCTGAGCGATATTCCCGATCCGGTCGCGGGACCCGGCGAAGCCGTGATCGCGATCAAGGCTGCCGCACTGAATTTCTTCGACCTCTTGATGATCCAGGGCAAGTACCAGATCAAGCCGCCGTTTCCGTTTTCTCCCGCTGCTGAAATCGCAGGCGTGGTCGAGAGCGTCGGCGAAGGCGTCACCGATCTCAAGCCGGGCGATCGTGTCGCGGCATCGTGCGGCTACAACGGCGCACGGCAGAAGATCGCAATCCCTGCATCGCAGGCCGTGAAGATCCCGGACAATCTCGATTTCGATCGCGCTGCCGGCGTCATCGTGATTTACGGCACGGCGCTGCATGCGCTGGAGGATCGCGCCGATCCGAAGCCCGGCGAAACCCTCGCGGTGTTCGGCGCGGCCGGCGGCGTCGGCCTTGCGGCCTGCGAACTCGGCAAGGTGCTGGGCCTGAAGGTGATCGCCTGCGCCTCGTCGGACGAGAAGCTTGAATTCGCCAAGAAGCACGGCGCGGATCTCACCATCAACTACGCCAAGGAAGACCTGAAGGAAGCGCTGAAGAAGGCCGGCGGCGAAAAGGGCATCGACATCGTGTTCGATCCGGTCGGCGGCGCTTATGCTGAAATCGGAGTGCGCTCGCTCGGATGGAAGGGCCGTTTCCTCGTGATCGGTTTTGCCGCCGGTGACATTCCGAAAATTCCGCTCAATCTCGCGCTGCTCAAGGGTTGCGACATTCGCGGCGTGTTCTGGGGTGCGCACATGAAGCGCGAACCGAAGCTGGGCCGCGCCGCGCTGGAGAAGCTGATGAAGTGGGCCGCCGAGGGAAAGATTTCATCCCACGTCGACCGCACCTTCCCGCTGGAGAAGACCGCCGACGCGCTCAAGGTGCTCGCCGCGCGCCAGGCCATGGGCAAGGTGATCTTGCATCCGTGATCTGACGATACGCCGTCATTGCGAGCGAAGCGAAGCAATCCACTCTTGGATAGCAAGAACTGGATTGCTTCGTCGCTACGCTCCTCGCAATGACGAATTAGGCTTTGCTATCCGCCTCATCCAGCCCGCGCGTCATCGCCGCATGCGCGGCCGCGCGATGCTCCGGCGTGATGTGGCTCGCCACCATCCTGATCGCGGTCGCCAGCACCGCCGCATCGTCAGTGAAGCCAAGCACCGGCAGCATGTCCGGCATGAAGTCGAACGGCAGCACGAAATACGCCAGCGCACCGAGCAGCGCCGCCTGCACATGGCGCGGCGTCTCGCGGTCGAACGCGCAATAGTAGGCGGCGAGCAGTTCTTCCGCGAACGGCAAACTGATCGCGAGACGCTTGAACTTCAGCCAGAAATTCCGGCGCACGCGCTCGGGATCCTTCGCGAGCTTTTCCGCCCGCTCGAAATGCGCCGTGTGGTCGGAGGCCATGTTCAAATTCCCTCGAAGGCTGCCGATTGCAACCCGCTTCCCTCACATAGGGATCGCACACCCCGCCACAAGACGTGAATGCGAGGAACGCCCCGTCATCCTGAGTGCGCGCACTTTCTTGCGCGCCTCGAAGGATAACCAACAAGGGCATGACGACGATCATCCCCCCGCGATCTTGTTCATCGCTTCCGCCAGCGCGATGTCGCGCGCGGTCACTCCGTCCGCGTCGTGGGTGGCGAGCACCACCTCCACGGTCTTGTAGACGTTGCGCCATTCCGGATGATGATCGCTCTTCTCGGCCACCAGCGCGGCGCGGGTCATGAAGCCGAACGCCTCGTTGAAATCCCGGAAGGTGAAGGTCCGCGTGATGGCATCGCGGCCGGACACCTCCGACCAGCCCTTGAGCTTCGCCAGCGCCGTGCGCCGCGCTTCCGCCGGTAGCCGTTCCACCATACGCCTCTCCTCTATCACCCGAACTTTACAGCCCTGGTGTCCCGAATCCGAAGTTCTTCATTTCGCGGCAAACACAATTCCTCGCGTCCCAAACGAATACCCAGTCCTTGCGTCCCAAACGAATACCCAGCGTAATGGGTCCCCCGGTCACGGAAAAGCCGCTCTCGGGCCGCTAACCATGGCGAGCATGGAACAAGCGAGCAGCCCAATGATCTGGTATGATACCGACGAACGCCGGGAGGCGCGGTAACCCATGGGCATTCGCGACATGTTTACCAGATCGATGGCGTCGGATGCCCCGCGTCCGCCGGGTGCGCCCAAGCCGCACCGGATGAAGGCGGTGCTGGTCGTGGTCGCCGCCGTGCTGGCGACCGTGGCTGCCGTCGGCGGCGCGACCTACTGGATGAACCGTCCGGTTCACCTGCGGATCGCGGTCGGCCCTCCCTACAGTGACGACGTCAAGGTCGTTCAGTCGATCGCACAGATCTTCTCGCGGGACCGGAAGTACATCCGGCTGCGGCCGATCATCACCGATGGAACCTCCTCAAGCGCGGCGAGCCTCAACGCGGGCACCACCGATCTCGCCGTGATCCGCGGCGATATCGAGTTGCCGAAGGACGCGCAGGCGATCGCCAGCATCCGCAAGAACTATGCAGTGCTGTGGGCGCTCAACGGAAGCAGCAAGAAGGGCGCCATCAAGAAGATCGAACAGCTCGCAGGCAAGCGCATCGGCGTGATTGGCCGCACGCAGGCCAACGTCAATCTGTTGAAAGTGATTCTCACACAGTCCGGCGTGAAGCCTGAAAGTGTCCAGGTGGTTCAGTTCACCACGACGGGCTTCGCCGATGCGATCAAGAATGAAAAGCTCGATGCGTTCCTCGCCGTCGGCCCGCTCAACAGCAAGATCACGGCAGACGCCGTCGCAGCAACCACGCGCGGCGGCAAGGAAGCGACGTTCCTGTCGCTGGATACGGCTGACGCGATTGCGCAAAAGCATCCCGTTTATGAATCGGGAGAAATTCCCGCGGGATCGTTCGGCGCCAAGCCCGCCCGGCCCGACGACAAGATCGACACCATCACGTTCGCGCACCACATTGTCGCGCGTAAATCGCTGTCGGAAGCCACGGCGGGGGCGCTGACCCGGCAACTGTTCTCGATCCGCCAGACCATCCAGAGCGAATTCCCGCTCACGGCGAAACTGGAAACACCCGACACCGACAAGGATGCCGCGATCCCGGCGCATCCCGGCGCGGCCGCCTATGTCGATGGCGAGGAAAAGAGTTTTCTCGACAGATACAGCGATTACATCTGGGGCAGCCTGATGGCGCTGTCAGCCCTCGGTTCAGCGGGCGCTTGGTTCGCCAGCTACTGGCGCAGGGACGAGCGCGTCACCAATTCCAATTTGCGCGAGCGCCTGCTGGAAATGCTGACTGCCTCGCGGAAATCCGACTCGATCGACGAACTGGACGCCATGCAGGCGGAGGCCGACGAGATCATGCGCGAGACGCTGCATTGTTTCGAGGACGGAGCGATCGAGGAAGGATCGCTCACCGCCTTCAGTATCGCGCTCGAGCAGTTCCATAACGCGGTGGCGGATCGCAAGGCGTTCCTGCTCGACATGTCGTCGAACGCCGCGCGGCCGGCACGCAGCCACGTGGCCTGAGCGCGCGCTCAGTCCTGGCTGCGCCACTTCCGCAAAGTCTCCAACAGTTCGTCGCGCAAATATGGTTTGCGCAGTACCGGATAATGCGCAAACGCAGCGGGAACTCCCACCGATCCGGAATATCCCGTGACGAATACAAACGGAATTTTCTGGCGCTCGAGTTGCTCGGCGACAGCGAAGCTTTTCTCCCTGACCAATCCGACGTCGAGCAGCACGAAGTCCGGCGCGCGTTCAGCGATCAGTTGAAGGGCACTGGCGACATCGCGGGCGGTTCGCACCGACCCCACGCCGAAACCGCCGATCGCCTCAGTGGCATCCATGGCGATCAGCGTATCGTCCTCGACCACAAGAACGTCGCTGGGCAGGTCAGCAGGGTTGTGAGCCGCCGGCCCGTTGGGGTCGATGGGTTGCATTGTTGATGTTCCGAAACTGTGTCGAGAAAAGCTGCTGAGACGCCGGCGTCGCGCTGAAAGCCGCAACACCGGTTCCCGGATGGAACCCAACACAAAAGAGCTGGCCGCGTCTGTGCACTTTTGAACACAGGAACGCGGGAACCTGCGCTACGTTGACCGTGTGACGAGGGGATCCATGACACGACAACAGGCCAAGGCGGCCAATGAGGACCGCCCCTTCAACAATCTGCTGCGCCACCTCAGCGATGCGGATTTTGGCCTGCTCGAACCGTTTCTGGAGTCCGCAGACGCGAGGGCGGACGACCTGCTCTACAATCCCGGCGATGACGTCGAGACCGTCCATTTTCCCTGCGGGCCAAGCCTCGTCTCGTTTCTTGTCGCAAACGAAGACGGCCGCGACGTCGAGACCATCCTCGTAGGCCGCGAAGGTGCGGTGGGCGGGATCGTCAGCCAGGGATTTCTGCCGGCCTATACCCGCATCACGGTGAAGGTCGCCGGCCCGTTCATGCGGCTGCGCGTCGCGAAGCTCAATGCGGCAAAAGCTCGGTCGCCGACGCTTCGCTATCTGTTCGCGCGCTACGCCGATTGCATGCTGGCTCAGGTTTTTCAGTCGACCGCCTGCAATGCGATCCATTCGATCGAACAGCGCACGGCGAAATGGATCCTGTCGGCGCGGGAGCGGACCGGCGACGACCTTGTTGCCCTCACCCACGAGCAGCTCTCGACCATGCTGGGGGTGGGCCGAAGCTATGCCAGCCGCGTGATCCAGACCTTCAAGGCCGAGGGCATTCTGGAGACCCGCCGCGGGGCCATCCTGGTCCGCAACCCGGACGCGTTGGCGGCTCGGGCGTGCCTCTGCAACGAGGCCGTCAAAGCCCATTTCGACGAGGTGTTGCGCGGGGTGTACCCAACGCCGGAAAGTGACGCGAAATCGGCCTCCGGAAGGCCGAAATAGGCCCTTCTGACCCCCCAGAATCGCATTGTTTTTCGCGAAATCCCGACTATATTGCGCCGCAAGAAGTCAAGTGTGCCCGGTTCATTGTGGACCGGGCCGGATTTTTTTGGGCTGGTCTCTGACAGACCCCCTTTTGCGGACCGCGCTAACAGCGGCCAGAACGAAAACGAACATGAATTTGCGAAACATCGCCATCATCGCTCACGTCGACCATGGCAAGACCACGCTCGTCGACAAGCTGCTCCAGCAATCCGGCACCTACCGCGACAACCAGCGGCAGGTCGAGCGCGCGATGGACTCCAACGATATCGAGCGCGAGCGCGGCATCACCATTCTGGCCAAGTGCACCTCGGTCGAATGGGACGACACCCGCATCAACATCGTCGACACGCCGGGCCACGCCGATTTCGGCGGTGAGGTCGAGCGCATCCTGTCGATGGTCGACGGCGTGATCGTTCTCGTCGACGCCGCCGAAGGCCCGATGCCGCAGACCAAATTCGTGGTCGGCAAGGCGCTCAAGCTCGGCCTCAAGCCGATCGTCGCGATCAACAAGGTCGACCGCCCCGACGCGCGCGTCACCGAAGTCGTCAACGAAGTGTTCGACCTGTTCGCTGCGCTCGACGCCACCGACGACCAGCTCGATTTCCCGATTCTCTACGGCTCCGGCAAGAACGGCTGGATGGGTACGTCGCCTGAGGACAACGGCAACGGCATGAAGCCGCTGTTCGATCTCGTCATCAAGCATGTCGCGCCGCCGGTGGTGGAAGAAGGTCCGTTCCGTCTGCTCGGCACCATCCTCGAAGCCAACCCCTATCTCGGCCGCATCATCACCGGCCGCATCTCGTCCGGTTCGGTGAAGCCGAACCAGTCGGTGAAGGTGCTGTCGCGCGACGGCAAGACAGTTGAGACCGGGCGCATCACCAAGATTCTCGCGTTCCGCGGCCTCGAGCGCCAGCCGGTCGAGCTGGCCGAAGCCGGCGACATCGTCGCCATCGCGGGCCTCACCAAGGGCACTGTCGCCGACACCTTCTGCGATCCCACGGTTGAAACGCCGATCCAGGCGCAGCCGATCGATCCGCCGACCGTGTCGATGTCCTTCATCGTCAACAACTCGCCGCTGGCCGGCACCGAAGGCGACAAGGTCACCAGCCGTCTGATCCGCGACCGCCTGCTGCGCGAAGCTGAAGGCAACGTCGCGCTGCGCGTGATCGAGGCCGCCGACAAGGACGCGATGGAAGTGTCGGGCCGCGGCGAATTGCAGCTCGCGATCCTGATCGAAAACATGCGCCGCGAAGGTTTCGAACTCTCCGTGTCGCGTCCGCGCGTCGTTCTGACCAAGGATGACGACGGCAAGATTCTGGAGCCGGTCGAGGAAGTCGTGATCGACGTCGACGAGGAATTCTCCGGCGTGGTCGTGCAGAAGATGAGCGAGCGCAAGGCCGAGATGATCGAGATGCGCCCGTCCGGCGGCAACCGCCTGCGGCTGGTGTTCTACGCGCCGACCCGCGGCCTGATCGGCTATCAGGGTGAACTGATGACCGACACGCGCGGCACCGCGATCATGAACCGCCTGTTCCACGACTACCTGCCGTACAAGGGTGAAATCCAGGGCCGCCGCAATGGCGTTCTGATCTCGAACGAACAGGGCGAAGCGGTTGCCTACGCCATGTTCAAGCTGGAGGACCGCGGCCCGATGATGATCGAGCCGGGCTGGAAGGTCTACAAGGGCATGATCGTCGGCGAGCACACCCGCGAGAACGATCTCGAGATCAACGTGCTCAAGGGCAAGCAGCTCACCAACATCCGCACCACCTCGAAGGACGAAGCGGTGCGCCTGACCCCGCCGATCCGCATGACGCTGGAAAAGGCGCTGGCCTATATCGAGGACGACGAGCTGGTGGAAATCACCCCGAAGTCGATCCGCCTGCGCAAGCGGCATCTCGATGCCAACGAACGCAAGCGCGCCGAGAAGAGCAAGGTCGCGCTGGTCGGCTGATCCGGTTGCTGCTCCTCTCGTCATTGCGAGCGGAGCGAAGCAATCCAGACAAGCTGCAGTGGGGAGCTGGATTGCTTCGTCGCAAGAGCTCCTCGCAATGACGGAAAACTGACATGCCCGGCCTTGTGCCGGGCATTGTCGTCTTATAGTTCGGTTAGAAAGCGTGAGTGATACAGGTGACACCAACTCTCCGAACAGCGACGCCATCATGACGTCTCAGAGAATCGATCATCACTCATGACTCTCCCTTCAGAAATCGATGTCGCAATCATCGGCGCGGGCGCGGCCGGCCTCGCCGCCGCACGGACGCTCGAAAGCACAAAGCTCTCCGTTCTCGTCCTCGAGGCGCGCGACCGCATCGGCGGCCGCGGTCACACCCTGCTTCTTCCCAACGATGTCGTGTTCGATGTCGGCTGCGAATGGCTGCATTCGGCGGACCGAAATTCTTTCGTGCCGATCGCGCGTGAGCTGGGATTGGAAATCAACGAGACCCGCCCGCGCTGGCGCGAGCAAAGCCTCAACATCGGTTTCCCGCCGGAGCAGCGCGACGCATTCCTGATCGCGATGGATGCGTTCGACACGCGCGTGACCGACGCCGCCGAACTCGCCGACGACACGCCGGCACGGCAATGGCTCGAACCCGACAACCGCTGGAACGCCGCGATCGAGACCATCAGCACTTACATCAACGGCGTCGAGCTGGATCGTGTGTCGACCTGGGACATGGACGCCTATGAAGACACTGGCGTGAACTGGCGCGTGCGGCGCGGTTACGGCGCGCTGATTGCGGCCTATGGCGCACCATGTCCGGTGGCGCTTAACACCAAGGTCACGCTGATCGATCATTCCGGCGCGCGCATCCGGATCGAAACCTCGCGCGGCACAGTGTCCGCGCGCCAGGTCATCGTCACCGCGCCGACCAACCTGATCGCCAACCAATCGATCCGTTTTCATCCCGCATTGCCGGACAAGGTCGCGGCCGCAGCCGGGCTGCCGCTCGGGCTCGCCGACAAGGTGATGCTGGCGCTGGACGAGCCGGAGTCGCTGCCGAGCGACGGGCATTTTTACGGCACGACCGATCGCATCGGCACCGGCAGCTATCACCTGCGACCGATGGGCCAGCCGTGTATTTCGGGATTCTTCGGCGGCGCGTTCGCGCGCCAACTCGAGGATGCGGGCGAAGGCGCGCTGGCGGCGCAGGCCATCGATGAACTGGTGGCGCTGCTCGGCTCGGAGTATCGCAGGAAACTCAAGCCCATCGGCGAATCGCGCTGGGCGCACGATCCGTTCGCGCTGGGATCGTATTCGCACGCGCTGCCCGGCCATGCCGATGATCGCGCAATTCTCGCCGCGCCGGTCGATGACCGGCTGTTCTTTGCCGGTGAAGCAACCTCACCGAATTTCTTCTCCACCGCCCACGGCGCGCAGGAGACCGGCGTGCGGGCGGCGGGAGAAGTGGTGGGTGTTAGGATTACTTGATAGACTTACGATGAGCGTCGACCGCCAACCGTTCGAGGTCGCCATGAATCTGAATGAAACGCCCTCATCGTTTGAGGATTGGTGCAGCGCTGTCGATCACCGTCTTCAAGATACCTACTGCATATCGATTATCGACGCTGGCATCGACGATGAGCAATTAGCTAACCACTGGACAACTTACGACACGCCCAGCGAGTTCGTAGAATGGTTCGGAACTAAGTACGATCTCGACGCAAAATGAAATGCGGTTGAAGTTTACGCCCCTTTGAAGACGTTATCTCGGTGAAATTTCAAAAAATGCATATTCGGATGCAGTGTTTGATCGTTCGGAAGATTCAGCGTGCGATCCCGATTTATCAGGCGCAGCGCATCGTCTGGAACATGGTTTTTGGCGATGAGAATGCGATAGTCGTCACCAATCGATACTAGTCCTCGGTCAAACATCCAATGAACCGTGCCGGACAGAGCCAATCCGTTTCTTACAGAGTCTGGTCCATTTGATGCGACAGGCTGGATATGAGCGGCCTGAACTTCAGGCCGACCGCCCCCGTTTATCAATCGCAGGCCCGTGATCGCACACCGATTTGCATAAGCCGCGCGGACATTGTGCATAAATGACCTCTCTCGAAATGGACGAGAGACAGTCATTTCAACAATCGGCCTAACAAATGGCTCAGGTGGTTCGGAAAAACCTTGTGCGGGATTTTCTGAAGCGACTGTTTGTTCTGCCAAGATTGGCGCGAAACCCGCTTTCAGGATGCGATCAAACTCTTCGTCGGGGACCAAGCGTACCGCGCGTCCAAATGCCCCTCTATTGGTACTGCCATCTGCCTTCTGCAAGGCACTTTCATAATAGACGGAGCTTTCGGAAAACGGCACCGGCCTGTCGAAGTCTAAGTAATCGCCGACAAGCGCATAGTAGTGATCTGGCTGCTTTTCGTCCTCAACAATTGATTTTACGCGTGCGACGCCGAAGTACGACTGGCGTCCGCCAACACTCGACAGATCTGCGCTTGATCGACGCGGCTCGTAGTAAACAACATGATCGCCGACTGCTTGTGTGGCGTAGTTGAGGTATGTCTTCGGAAAATGATACTGGACCTCCGGTAGATCGTCGTAGCTTGGCGTCACCTTGGTGGTAAAAACTGCTTTTGCCATGAACTATCGACCAGATCGGCCCCAACGGATTGAATGCAGAAAGTAATACTCAGTACGCGAGTTGATTTGTCCAGTCGATCATTGCTTCTTCTTCGCAGCGCCCTGCGCGACCGGCGCCTGCACATTCAATCCCGCTGCGTTCGCGATGATCTGCTCCATCGCACTCGCATCCCCCGCCTCCGCCAGCCAGTGCCCCTCGTTGCCGAACGCGGGCAGCACCTTGAAATCGACCTTGTCGTCACCAGCCTCAATGAAGGCGTCGGCCATGCGCTTTGAGAACTCCGGCGGAAAATACGAATCGTTCTCCGCTACCAGCCACGTCACCGGCACGCGCGCGTCCTCGCCGAATTCGGTCGCTGCGGCGATGAGCTTTTCCGGCGCGCAGATATTGCCCGCGCGATCGTCGGCGCGGCCGCCGCGTCCCGGCGCGAACACGATGATCGCGGAAATGTCTTTCGGGCTGCGGTCGGTGAGCGCTAGCGCGCCCCATCCGCCTGCCGAATGTCCGACGATGACCGACGCATCCTTGCGCACGAAGGGCTGCGTGCGCATGAACGTCAGCGCCGTGGTGATCGCCTCTGCCGTGCTTCGCGCCGACATCGCATACTCCGCGTTGTCACAGCCTTCCTGATCCTCAAGGTAAGGTCCGCCGGTTTTGCCGTGGCCGAGCCGTTGCGGCACCAGCACGGCGAACCCGCGCGACACCAGCACCGAGGCCAAAGCTGCGTATTCCGGCTGTGGCATCTGCGCCCGCGCCAGCCGGTTCTGCGTCGAGGCATGCGCAATCACGGCGAGGCGGAACGGGCCCTTGCCCGGCGGGCGAAACAGCACCGCTCGCGAAGGTGTGATCTGGTCCTGCGTCGGCACCAGCCAGTCCTGCCGCCGATTCGGCGATCCCTCAGGACCCTGTGAGCCGAACCGATTCTCGCCCCACGCGGGTGTCTGAGACGAAAGACCAACCGCAAGCAGCAGGGCGGCCACCTTGAACAATACGTTTTTTGTCATCTGCGGCGATCATTGCCTGCCGCTCGCAGCCAAGCCAAGCACTATACCGCGCACGCCTGTCCTCTTTCGGTACAGATCGCCATTCACCTGATGCAAAAAACCCACATATTAACTGATAATTAACGATGGACCTTGAAGGCGGGGCTGCGAGTTGCTTTGATTGCACCATGAGCACGATCCTTATCGAGGTCCGGCCAGCCAAGGCCTCCGATGCGTCAGCAGTCGCTGCGACGCACGACGAAGCGTGGCGCTCCGCCTACCAGGGAATCATCCCGGGCGCCGAACTCGAAAAGCTGATCAACCGCCGCGGCCCGCAGTGGTGGGATAGCGCGATCCGAAAAGGCAGCCGCGTCAGCGTCTTGTGCTTCGGCGACAAGGTCGCCGGCTATGCCAATTACGGCCGCAACCGCGCCCGTAGCCTGCATTTCGAAGGCGAAATCTACGAACTTTACTTGCGTCCGGAGTTTCAGGGCCTCGGCTTCGGCCGCCGCCTGTTCACCGCCGCCAAGCGCGACCTGATCCAGAGCGGGCTGAAGAGCATGGTGATCTGGGCGCTGTCGGACAACGAGCCTGCGGTCGAGTTCTACCGCACCCTCGGCGGCCGGATGGTCGCGCGGTCCTCGGAGCGATTCGGCGGCAAGTCGCTCGACAAGGTCGCCTTCGCCTGGACGGCCTGAGCCTGTTCCTCAGTCTCCTGATACCTTTGGACCGCTTTTTCGGCTTTCGGCACCCGTCCGGATTCGCTAACCAGTCCGCGCATTTGCTCGAACAGACACAGGCCCGTTATGCGTATCGACGCGATTTCCATCGGAAAAAATCCGCCCCATGAAGTGAACGTCATCATCGAAGTGCCGGTCGGCGGCGAGCCGATCAAGTACGAGATGGACAAGGAGGCCGGCACGCTGGTGGTCGACCGCTTCCTCTATACGGCGATGCGCTATCCGGGAAATTACGGCTTCATTCCGCACACCCTCTCCGACGACGGCGATCCGTGCGACGTGCTGGTCGCCAACACCCGCGCCATCGTGCCAGGTGCGGTGATCGCCGTGCGCCCGGTCGGCGTGCTGTTCATGGAAGACGAAGCCGGCGGCGACGAGAAGATCATCGCGGTGCCGACCTCGAAGCTGACGCAGCGCTACGACAAGGTGAACAACTACAGCGATCTCCCCGAGATCACGCTGCAGCAGATCCAGCACTTCTTCGAGCACTACAAGGATCTCGAGCCCAAAAAGTGGGTGAAGGTGCTGCGCTGGGGCGATGCGGAGGATGCGCGCAAGCTGATCCTCGAAGGCATCGAGCGCGCTAAGAAAAAGTAGGCGCCATTTTTGAGGCTGCGGAAGGATTCAAACGATGCGCCGTGCAATCAGAATCCTCCGCAACCTCGTCCTGCTCCTGATCGCTGCGGTCGTCGTTCTCGCCGGTGTGCTCGGCGTCAATGCGCTGATGCGCACATCCCGCCAGATCGACGTCGCGGCCGCGCCGCGCGTCGGGGTCGATACCGACGCGGCATCGAAGCGGCTCGCGGAAGCCATTCGCTTCCGGACCATTTCGAATTTCCTCGATCCCGAACAGAACGCCGATGCCTTCCGCGGCATGCAGGCCTTCATGCAGGCGAGCTATCCGGCCTTCCATGCCGCAACGAAGCGCGAGGTCGTCGGCAACCTCGGCCTGCTCTATGCGTGGGAAGGCTCCGAACCGAACGCTGCGCCGATTGCGCTGCTGGCGCATCAGGACGTGGTGCCCATCGCGCCCGGCACCGAAGGCAACTGGCAGGTGCCGCCGTTCGACGGCGTGGTCCGCGACGGCTTCATCTGGGGCCGCGGCTCGTGGGACGACAAGGGCAATCTGTTCGCGATTCTCGAAGCCGCCGAACAGCTCATCAAGGAAGGTTTCCGTCCCAAGCGCACGATCTACTTCGCCTTCGGACAGGATGAAGAAGTTTCGGGCCAGCGCGGCGCGAAACAGATCGCGGCGCTGCTCGCGTCGCGCGGCATCAAGCTCGATTTCGTGCTCGACGAAGGACTGCTGATCACCGACGGCATCATGAAAGGCATCGACAAGCCGATCGCGCTGATCGGCGTCGCCGAGAAGGGCTATGTCACGCTGACGCTGAATCTGACGGCGACGCCCGGCCATTCGTCGATGCCGCCGCGCCAGTCGGCTATCGGCATGATGAGCGCGGCGCTGGCGCGGCTTGAGGATCAGCGGTTTCCGGCGAAGATTCGCGGCACCGTACGCGAGATGTTCGACACGCTCGCGCCCGAGATGAACATACCCAACCGCATCGTGCTGTCGAACCTGTGGCTGCTCAAGCCGGTGCTGAAGCGTGAGCTGGAGAAAGGCGCGACCACCAACGCGATGATCCGCACCACCACGGCGCTGACGATCTTCAATGCCGGCAATCAGGATAACGTGCTGCCGGGCAAGGTCGACGCCACGGTGAACTTCCGGCTGCTGCCCGGCGAGACCGAGACCAGCATCATCGATCACGTCAAGCGCGCTGCCGCCAACGACAAGATCGCGGTCGCGCCGCGCGCCGGCAACACCGAGCCGCCGCCTGTCACCTCGACGGCGAGCGCCTCCTATCGTGCGCTGAACCGCACCATTCGCGAGATTTTTCCTGACGTCGTCGTGGCGCCCGGCCTGATGGTCGCGGCCACCGATTCACGGCATTTCGCCGGCGTCACCGACAACATCTTCCGCTTCTCGCCGGTGCGCGCCAATGCCGAAGACCTCACGCGCTTTCACGGCACCAACGAACGACTCAGCGTCGACAACTACGCCGACATGATCCGGTTCTACCGGCGGCTGGTTCAGAATACGGCGGGGTAGCTTCCGTCATTGCGAGCGAAGCGAAGCAATCCAGAGCCACAAGTGAAGACTGGATTGCTTCGTCGCAAGCGCTCCTCGCAATGACGCGATTACACAGCCGGCGCCTTGAGCCCCTTGATCGCGCAGGCCGCGCGCAGCGTGTTTACCAGCAGGCACGCCACCGTCATCTGACCGACGCCGCCGGGCACCGGCGTGATAGCGCCGGCCACGCCGAGCGCCTCCTCATAGGCGACATCGCCGACCAGCTTGTTTTTGCCGTCCGCGCCCGGACTACGATTGATGCCGACATCGATCACGGTTGCCCCTCGCTTGATCCAGTCGGCCTTGACCATTTCCGGCTTGCCGACAGCAGCAAGCAGCAGATCGGCATTCTTGCAGATGGCTGCAAGATCGCGCGTGCGCGAATGCGCAATGGTCACCGTGGCGTTTTCGTTGAGCAGCAGTTGCACCAGCGGACGGCCCACCAGATTCGAGCGACCGATGATGACGGCGTTCATGCCTTCCAGCGAGGCGTGAACCGTCTTGGCGAGGATGATGCAGCCGAGCGGCGTGCACGGCGTCAGCGCGGGCAGACCGTTGGCGAGCCGGCCGGCATTGATCGGGTGCAGGCCGTCCACGTCCTTCGCCGGATTGATGGCGTTGATCACGGTTTGCGTGTCGAGCCCCTTCGGCAGCGGCAACTGTACAAGAATGCCGTGCACGCTGGCGTCGGCATTCAGTTTTGCAATCAGCGCCAGCAGATCAGCCTGCGGTGTATCCGCAGCGAGCTTGTGCTCGAACGACGCCATGCCGGCGGCTTCGGTCTGCTTCGCTTTGTTGCGGACGTAGACCTCGGAGGCCGGATCGTTGCCCACCAAAACCACCGCCAGACCCGGCGTCAGTCCGTGATCGCGCTTCACACGCGTCACTTCATCCGCGACGCGCGCGCGCAGATCGGCGGCAATGATTTTTCCATCGATGATCTTGGCTGACATCCGGTTTCTTTCGTCAGGAGCCTGTTGTCTTGGTCAGGGCGTGCAAGGCATCGCCCAATGTCTTGGGATCGCCGTCCACCGCGACCTGCTTCAGCCGCGAGGTCACGCCGGACAGCACCCGCACATGGCTTTTCGGCACGCGAAGCGCCTTTGCGAGCAATTCGGTCACCGCGCGATTGGCTTCGCCGCCCTCGGCGATGGCGCGGACCCGGACTTTCACGACGCTGCGGCCGTTGGCCAGGGTTTCAATGCCGTCGATCGCGTCAAGCCCGCCGCGCGGGGTGACGCGCAATGCGACGCTGATGCCTTGAACGGAAAAGCGCCAAGGAAGACTCAAGGACAGCTCATGCGAGTCAAGGAACCGGGCGGCCTCGCGGTCAGATCACGTTCGGATAGATGTAGTAGGCAATCACGCGCTGGACGAACATGATGATGAGGATGACGATGATCGGCGAAATATCGAGGCCGCCGAAATTCGGCATGATGTTCCTGATCGGCCGTAGCACCGGCTCAGTAATCTTGTAGAGGAACTCGGCCACCGACGCGACGAACCCGTTGCGGGTGTTCACGACGTTGAAGGCGATCAGCCAGGACAGGATCGCCGAGGCGATCAGCAGCCAGACATACAGATCCAGGACGATGTTGATGATGTCGAGAATGGCGCGCATGGGGTGCTGGCTCGCTTCCGGGGACTGCCGCCTCAATACCGGTTCGCGGCGACGCAAACAAGGGAGGTTCCGGGTCCAAAAGCGCCGAAAACATTGATTTTTGGCGTTCTTGACTTGGCCATGATCGGGATTGTAAATGGCCCCACTTGTCCGCCGTCGCCGTTTGGCCGGCCGATTAAGGGGCCATAGCTCAGCTGGGAGAGCGCGTCGTTCGCAATGACGAGGTCGGCGGTTCGATCCCGCCTGGCTCCACCAACACTTCAAAAATAGTACGACATGCTGTCAGCCAGTGCACAAAGCGCTGCTTTTCGTCATGCCCGGGCTTGTCCCGGGCATCCACGTCTTCACCCGGCTGCGTTTGACAAGACGTGGATGGCCGGGACGACGCCCGGCCATGACGATGCTAAACTTCGGACATGCAGGCGCACGCACGCGCAATCTCAGGGGCCGAGCATGCCGACCGAAAAGTTTCAGTTTCCCGGGTCAGACGGACAACTACTGGCGGCCTCGCTGGACCTGCCGGACGGCGCGCCGGTCGCATACGCCCTGTTTGCGCATTGCTTCACCTGCGGCCAGAATGTGCTGGCCGCCAAGCGGATCGCCGAGGGGCTGGCGAAGCATGGCATCGCCACGCTCCGGTTCGATTTCACCGGCATCGGCGCCAGCGAAGGCGAATTCGCCAACACGACGTTTTCATCGAATATCGCCGATCTGGTGCTGGCCGCGGACCATCTGCGAAAAACCCAGCGCGCACCGTCCATCCTGATCGGGCATAGCCTCGGCGGCGCGGCCATTCTCGCCGCGGCATCACTGATCCCGGAAGCGAAATGCATCGCCACCGTCGCGGCACCCTCGGACCCGTCGCATGTCACACACCTGTTTAAGGATTCCATTCCAGAGATCCGCGAGAAAGGCGAACTGGAGGTGTCGCTGGCGGGCCGGCCGTTCCGCATCAAGCGCGAATTCCTCGACGACATCGCCGAGCACAGGCTGACCGACACCGTCGCGAAACTCCACAAGCCGTTGCTGATCTTTCATTCGCCCACCGATGACTATGTCGGCATCGACAACGCGACCCGCCTTTTCGTCGCGGCGAAACATCCCAAGAGTTTCATCTCGCTGACCGGCGCGGACCATCTGCTGACGCAAAAGCGCGATGCGGTCTATGTCGCCGACATGATCGCGGCCTGGGCGATGCGTTTTCTCGATGCTGCGCCTGCAACGGACGTGGTGATACCGAATCCTGCCGCAGGCGTCGTCATGGTCAGCGAAACCGGCGCAAGCAAGCTTCAGAACATGATCGCCGCGGGCAAGCACCGAGTTCTTGCCGACGAACCGCTCGAAGTCGGCGGTCTCGATACTGGACCCGGCCCTTACGACTTCCTGCTCGGCGCGCTTGGCGCCTGCACCTCGATGACGATGCGGCTTTATGCCGAGCGAAAATCCATTCCACTGGTGCGCACCACCGTGTCGCTGCAGCACAGCCGCGTCCATGCCAAGGATTGCGAGGACTGCGAAACCAAGGAAGGCATGATCAGCCGGATCGAGCGCACCATTGCGATGGAAGGCGATCTCGACTCCGAGCAGCGCGCGAAGCTGATGGAAATCGCCGACAAGTGCCCGGTTCACCGCACGCTGACGTCGGAAATCGCCATCGTGACGCGAACGGCGGAGTAAGAGTCCAGATAAAGCCGCTGTTGACCCCCACCCCGGCGCTACGCGCCGACCCTCCCCACAAGGGGGAGGGATGACAAAAGAACCGCGCGTGCCGCACCTCCTTTCCCTCCCCTCGATGGGGAGGGTGGCTGACCGAAGGTCAGCCGGGTGGGGTGAAATCAGCAAGCTGATGGAGGCGAACTACTCCGCCGCGAGCGATGCAATCGGCGAGGGCGGCGGCCGATGCAGCCAGCCATCGAGGAACGCCGTCAGCCAGGCGCGTTCCGCAAGATCGTGGACCATGCGCCCGGTGAAATGCTCGGCACGGGTGCGCGCGCCCGGAAGCGACATGCGCTCGTGCCCGCGCGTGGTCCAGCGGTGCAGCATCGCGTGGGTCACATCGGGATGAAACTGGATGCCGAAGCAGCGCCCGGTGCGGAATGCCTGCACCGGAAAGTCGTCGCCCTCGGCCAGTTGCTCGGTGCCGGCGGGAAGCTCGAAGCCCTCGCGGTGCCATTGATAGACATGATCCGGCCAGTGCGAGCAGATCTTCCGGCCGGCCTCGGTGGGGCGGATCGGATAGTAACCGACCTCGGCGCGGCCTTCGGGATGCGGCGCGACCTTTGCCCCGAGATGCTTGGCCAGCATTTGCGCGCCAAGGCAGATTCCGAGATAGGGCCGCTGCTCCTTCAGCGGCACGGCAAGCCAGTCGATCTCGCGGCGGATGAAATCCTCATTGTCGTTGGCGCTCATCGGCCCGCCGAAGGTGATCGCCCCGGCATAATGGTCGAGGGTTTCAGGCAGCGGATCGCCGAACACCGGGCGGCGGACGTCGAGGGGATGGCCCATGGCGCGCAGCGCGTTGCCGACCCGGCCGGGCGTGGACATCGGACCATGCAGGATGATGAGCACCGGAAGCGCGGTGAAACGGCCGCATGTGGTCAGGCCAAACGTCGTTGGTCCGAAACCGATTGGTCGATCACCATCAGGCCGCAGCATCGACGCGCCTTCTTCAATCCTCGCGGAGAACAAGCTTCTCCATTGAACGCCTAAATCGAAAATATTGTGTTGCCGGGGCGGCGTCGAGCCGGGATTTTCGCGGACGTGCTCTGCGCAAGACCTGATTTGGCCTGTCCGAAACCCGTGTCCACTTTGCGCTGCGCGGCCCTTCGGGTCGGGATCGTGTCTTCAGCGCTTCTGCTGCACCCGCGCGACCGACGCCAGCACGAGGCTGCGCGGGGCAAACCGCAGCATGAACGGGATCATCCGCACGCCCACGCCGGGCAGCACCAGCCGCTTGTTCGACATCAGCCCTCGATAGCCGGCCCGCGCCACGGCGGCAGCCGACAGGTTCAGCACTGCTGAATCGAGACCCGGCTTAAAGCCCGCCACGCCCTGAAACTCGGTCGGGACGGTGCCCGGACACAAGGCCGTGACCCGCACGCCCTTCGGCCCCAGTTCGCCCCGCATCGCTTCGGTGAACGACAGCACGTAGGCCTTGGTGGCGTAGTAGACCGCCATCCGGGGGCCGGGCAGGAACGACGCAATCGAGGCGACGTTGAGGATGCCGCCGCGATGGCGGACCAGGCTGTCGGCAAAGCGCAGCGTCAGATCGGTGAGCACGCAAACATTCAGATCGACCATCGCCAGTTGCTGCGCGCGATCGAGCTCGACGGCTTCCCCGAACAGGCCATAGCCCGCGTTGTTGACGACGGTATCGACCTCGGCGTCCATCACCTTCAGCGACGCTTCGATCTTGTCGCAGGCGCCGGGCGCGCTGAGATCGCAAGCCAGAATCGCCGGACGCGGATGTCCCGCGGCGGCGATCTCGTCGGCAAGCTGTTTAAGGCGATCCTCGCGGCGGGCAACCAGCACCGTGCTGGCGCCGTGCAGCGCGAAAATGCGCGCCAGCTCGGCGCCGATGCCCGACGAGGCGCCCGTAATCAGCGTGACACGTTTGGTCATGGATGCATTCGGTTGTCTTGGGTCTGGCGAAAACGAAGCGAACAAAAATAAGAAGAAAAATGACGTGCTATGTCGCGGTGTCCGGGGTCAGCCTGCCATCGGCGACACGGTGCTTGATATTGAGACGATCGCGGGAGGAAATGCCGAGCAGGTCCGCGGCGCGCCAGACAACATTGTCCTCGAACTCAGAGACGTGGCCGTCGGCAAACACCAGCTCCCACATCATCTCGATGATGCGAAGCCGGCCTTCCTCGTTGACCGAGCGCATGATCACGCTGGTGAAGCGATAGAGGTCCACCGCCTCGCCCTCGACCAGCGTCGCGTCCGCAATCAGTTTTGCGGCCGTCCCAGGGTCGAGATCGAAACGATATTCGAGCAGCGCGTGCAGTTTGCGCTTTTCGGCCTCGGTCGGCTCGCCGTCGAGTGAAATCACATGGATGAGAAGTGCGGCAGCCGCCAGCCGGTAGTCACCATCGGCGAAGGTGCGCGTTTCTGATCCTGCGGGGGAAACAACGTCAGCGATGAAGTGGCGTAATCTGTCGAGCATCAATCTCTGCAATCGAAAACGGGACTCGGTCGAAGACGTGATTTCCGAGAGGTCGATACGGTTCTCGGTCATGCCCAACAAAAGTCTAAGGCACAAGATCGTCAGGTTCTATGGCCTGAAAATGAAACTCTGGCAATCTCGCGCCCGGTTCCGGCCCCCTTCAACCCTGCCGTGCGCCCGGAAGCCGTCGCGGGTGCAACGGACTCCGACACAATCTCGTCATGGAATCTCGTAAATCACCACCCGGTTGGAAATTCCGCGCAGTTCGACGCTCTTTTCCGCAGGCTTCAGCCCCGCCTTGGCCAGCAGCTCCATGACCGCGGGCGATTTGACCACCGGCCCGGTGGCGTTGATTGCCCGCTCCGTGACCTGCCCCTGCACCCGCGCCGCGATATTCACGGTCTGGCCGAAGTAGTCCTGCCGGTCGTTCAGCATCACCGCGAGACAGGCGCCTTCATGAATTCCGATCTTGACCAGCAGGTCCTTTGTCCCGCGCTGATCGTTGAGAGCGTCCATCGCCTCGCGCATCCGCAGACCCGCAGCGACCGCCTGCTCTGGGCGAACGAATGTCGCCATCACCGCATCACCGATGGTCTTCACAACAGCGCCTGCTTCCGACGCAATGATTTCCAGCAACGCCCGGAAGTGCGCGCGGACCAGATCGAACGCCGCGAGATCGCCGACGCGCTCATAGAGCGCCGTCGAGCCCTTGAGGTCGGTGAACAGAAACGTCAGTGATGTGATCTTGAGGCGCTGATCGAGATTGAGATTGTCCGCCTTGTAAACATCGCGGAAAGTCTGGTTCGCCAGAATCCGCTTCGCGGTGACGATCGGCTTGCGCTTGCCGAGCAGATCGTGGAGCGCATCGCCCGCGATCCAGACCGACGGCAGCACGCGATTTTTGGATTGATTCTCCAGCGTCAGCCGCAGCGGCCCGGGGCGCATCTCGATCGTATCGGTTGGGGAATGCACACCGTCGAAAACCAGCGACGCGTTCTGCTTGTCTTTCGTCGGTTCTCCCTTGACGTCGAGAAACAGCGCGGAGTGCGTGACCGGCTCGAACACGATCACGAACTGCGCTGGCAGTTGCAGCGAGACCACGACTTTCTCGCCGGCTGCGAGCTCAACCGCTTCCAGCGTCGCTTCGTTCACCAGCCGCGAGAATGAATCCTCGTTGATGTCGATGCCCGAACTCCAGAAAATCTGCCGCCAGTAGTCCCAACTCGGCAATGTATGGGGATCGTGCGCCGCGATCCGGCGCACCCGCGGGCTGACGGTGAAGGCGACTTCGACCTGATCATCGATGGAGGCCTGATATCCGGCGGCACAGAGGCCGCAGTGATAGTCCTCGGGCTGAAGCTGTTTCAGGGTGTCATGCGCGCCGAGGACGCCGCTGCATCCAGGGCACAGCACGTTCCAGGTGAGATCGAAGATGCCGAGCCGCGAGGCGTGAAGAAATCCCGAGATCACCTTCTCTTCGCCAAGCCCTGTTCTGGCGGCGAACTCGATCAGGTTGATCCGGTTGAGTTCATGATCGGCGCCGGTTTCGACCAGTGTCTGGATCGCGTCCGCCACCTTGGGATCGGCCGTCTGCTTCAGGACCGAATACAGGGAATTGAAATCGCTCATGCCGACAGCTTACGGCAGAACCCGCGGGTATCCAAGTAACGCATACGATGGACCGGCCGGCGCAAAGCTCCGGCCGATCACGTTTTCGCGTCAGTTCCCGTACAGGTAGTTCGGCAGCCACAGCGTCATGCCGGGCCACATGTACATCAGGACCATGCAGACGATCACGATCAGCATGTAAGGCATCATGCCTGCGAAAATCTGATTCAGCGTGACGTGCTTCGGCGCCACGCCCTTCAGGTAATACGCGGACATCGCCACCGGCGGCGACAGGAAGGCGGCCTGAAGGTTCACGAACACCAGCACGCCCCACAGGATCGGATCGATGCCGAAGTGCTTCAGCATCGGCAGGAAGATCGGCACGAAGATCACGATGATCTCGGTCCATTCCAGCGGCCAGCCGAGGATGAAAATGATCACCTGCGACAGGATCATGAACTGAACCGGCGTCAGGTTGAGCGACAGCACCCAGCTTTCCAGCAGCGCCTGTCCGCCGAGAATCGCGAACACCGCCGAGAACAGCGCCGAACCGACGAACAGCCAGCACACCATCGATGTGGTTTTCGCCGTGAGAAACACCGCTTCCTTGGTGCGCTTCCAGTCGAGCGTCCGCGCCTGGAACGCGAGCAGGAATGCACCCGCCGCACCGACCGCCGCGGATTCCGTCGCCGTCGTGATGCCGAGCAAAATCACGGCCAGCACCACCACCGTCAGGATGCCAAGCGGCATCACCGACGAAATCAGCAGCCGCAACACCTCGAACTGCTCCGCGCCCATGGTCCAGTAGTAGTAGAGCAGGATCAGCCCGAAGATCGCGCAGGTGAACGCGAAGTACGTGTAGAACTGCGGCGGCGGTCCCGCTTCCGCCGGTGCTGCCGTGCCTTTGCCGCGCAACTCGGCGCTGCCCATTTCCTGCAGGGTTTCCGGCTCGCTTTTCTGCTCATCCGACGACGCGCCGCCAAGTTCCTGCAGTTTTTCTTCCGCCGGCTCCGCCGTGGAGGACGCCGACGGCGCGCCAAGCTGCTGACTGATGGCGGCCGAAGGCGCCGGCGCATCCGGCTGCTGGTGAATCACGACGTACCACCAGACGCCCCACAGCGTGGCCAGCGCCAGCGCCGCCGGCACCAGCGCAATACCAAGACTCTTGATCAGCGTACCGTAGCCAACGCGGACGCCGTCGGCCGTGATCGCCAGCGCCCTTGCCGGAGACACGGCGGCGGTCAGCAGCGCCGGCAGCATCTTGTCCGAATAGGATTTCTGCAGCGCGCCGACCCACGGCCGCACCGGCACGCGCGTCTCGCTTTCCGGCAGCTTCGGCGCGATCTTCGGATTCAGCAGCGCCCAGCCGACGATGTAGATCAGATACAGCAGCGCCAGGAAGAAGCCGGGAAACATTGTCGCGGCGTAGAGCTTCACCACCGACTGGCCGGCGACAGCTGCGTAGACGATGATCATCACCGAGGGCGGGATCAGAATGCCGAGTGTGCCGCCTGCGGTGATGACGCCGGATGCGAGCTTCACGTCATAGCCGGCCTTCAGCATCGGGTTGAAGGCGATGACGCCCATCAGCACAACGACCGCGCCGACCAGACCCGAGGCGATGCCCCAGAACGTGCACACGATCAGCGTCGCCACCGCAAGCGAGGCGGGCACCCGCCGGAACGCGAGCTGGATCGAGTAGAACATCTTGTCCACCAGCGCGCCGCGTTCCATGACGTAACCCATGAGCACGAACAGCGGGATGGATATCAGGACGTCGTTGGTCATCGCGCCGTAGGTGCGCTGAACCATCAGGTCGAAGATGTGATTATCGGCCCACGATTCCCCCGCCCGGTGATAGGCGAACAGACCGAAGAACATGCCAAGGCCCATCAGCGTGAACGCCGTCGGGAAGCCCATGATGATGACGACCACGATCAGGCCGAGCATCAACAGACCGAGTGCGGGATCGCTCATTTCAACACGTCTCCGCCCAGGCCGCGCTGACGCGCGCTTTCCTCAATACTTTGTGCATGTTCGATCGCAAGCTTGCGCGCGTCCTCGTCGACATACTCGCTGTGCGCCAGCTGCTCCTCGACGACGTCGATTTCGGACACGTCCTTCAGGCGCTCCGGCCACGCGCCGGTTTTCAGGCAAATGACGCAGCGCGCGATTTCGGCGGCGCCTTGCAACAACAGCAGCGCGCCGGCCAGCGGAATCATGAACTTGAATTGCCAGACCGGCGGACCGTCGGCGGTGACGTTGGAATGCTCGTCGATGCGCCAGGAAACGACGGCGTAGTCCCAGCCCGCGTAAACCAGCGCGGCAATGCCGGGCAGGAAGAACACGATGTACAAGATGATATCGAGCGAAGCCTGTCGGCGCGGGGGCATGGAACTGTAGAGGAAGTCACCGCGCACATGGCCGTTCTGCGCCAGCGTGTAGGCGCCGCCCAACATGAACAGCGTCCCGTACATCATGTTGGATGCATCGAAGATCCAGGCCGTCGGCATGTTCAGGATGTAGCGCTTGAAGACCTCGGCGCAGACCAGTGCCATCAGCCCGATGATCAGCCAGGCCGCAGCCTTTCCGAAGAACGTGCTGATGCCATCGATGGCGTAAAGAAAACGCTGAGCGTTCATGAGCGTAAGAGCCAATGATGATTGGGATCGGACCGTCAGACCGACGATCAAACAATACAAGCATCATCCGGGATTGCTATCCCGGATGATGCGCTGTTCGTGCTGAAAATTACGTCAGGTCTTCTTCTTGGCGTTCGGCCCGAAGTAATGGTTGTAAGCCATACGCCGGCTCACCACCGTGTCCTGCTCCCACTGGGTCGCCCGCTTGGCGAAGGCCATCTGGGATGCGACGATTTCCTTGAACAGCGGATTTTCGGCCGACTTCTTCTCGGCGACCTGATCGTAGATCTCGAGCTGCTTCTGCAACACCGAATCCGGGGTCTTGTAGAACTTCACCTTGTCCTTGGACTGCATCTCCTCGTAGTCCTTGGAATAGCGGTCGATCGCCTTCCAGGCCATGTCCTGTCCGGCCGCTTCGGCGGCGTTGTCGAGGATCGCCCTGATCTTCGCCGGCAGCGCGTTGTACTTGTCCTTGTTGAACATGATCTCGAACTGCTCGGCGTTCTGGTGATAGCTCTGCAGCATGCAGACCTTGGACACGTCGGGGAAGCCGAGCACGCGATCGGACGAAGCGTTGTTGAACTCTGCCGCGTCGAGCAGGCCGCGATCGAGCGCCGCGACGATTTCACCGCCGGGCAGCGCGTTGACCGCCGCGCCCATGCCGCTGAACACGTCGATCGAGATGCCGACGGTGCGGAACTTGACGCCCTTGAGGTCGTCGGCCTTGGTCACCGGCTTCTTGAACCAGCCGAGCGGCTGGGTCGGCATCGGACCGTACGGGAACGACACCACGTTGGCGCCGATCGAATTGTAGAGCTTCTCGAGCAGCTGCTTGCCGCCGCCATACTTGTGCCAGGCCAGCAGCATGTTCGCGTCCATCGCATAGCCCGGACCCGAACCCCACAACGCCAGGGCGTTCTGCTTGCCGTAGTGATAGGCGAGCACGCCATGGCCGCCGTCGAGCGTTCCCTTGGACACCGCCTCAAGCAGCTGGAAGGCGGGGACCACCGCGCCTGCGGGCAGCACTTCGATCTTGAGATCGCCGCCGGTCATGTCGTTGACCTTCTTGGCGTAGTCGAGCGCGTATTCGTGGAAGATGTCCTTGGCCGGCCATGTGCTCTGGAAGCGCATGCTGGTCGGACCGGTTTGGGCGAGAGCCGGCGACGCGACGGTCGCCGCAGCACCTGCGGCGGCGACTTTCAGGAAGTTGCGGCGGCTGGTCTTCTCGCTGGAAGTCTTGTCTTTGTGTCGTTTCGTCATGGCGTTCTCCCCTGATGAGCCGGGTCCTTGGTGGCCTGGCTTTATTGGTTGGGCGCAAGACAAAGGCCTGCGCAGAGATTTGGCAAGAATGATCCGATCATTGCGACTCTTCGACGCGGCACAAGACGCTTCGGGATAAGACTTTGGAATAAGACAGCGCACGAGGTGTTTATGTCGCGCCTGTTCATCGCGCTGCAACACGCGCTCGATCGCGCCGGCGATCAGCCGCGTGGCACGATCCGAAACATCGGCGAGCGGTCCGGCTGCGTCGTCACCACGCCGACCGGCGTCACCGGCGCGCGGTCGAGCAACTCGATCCTGAAGGCCGCGACGAGCTTGGCCAGCGCCAGCGTGGCCTCGGTCAGCGCGAACTGCGCGCCGATGCAAACCCGGGGCCCGACGCCGAACGGCAGATAGGCGAAACGGTCCGGCGGCGGATTGCCGGGCAGGAAGCGGGACGGCCGGAAGGCGTTGGGCTGGTCCCAAAGCTTTTCATGCCGGTGCAGCAGCCACGGCGAAATCAGCACCACATCCCTGCTGGCGATGTCCGCCCCCGCCACCGTATCGGGGCCGGCAGCGGCGCGCACGATCAGGAAGGCAGGCGGATAAAGCCGCATGGTTTCGTCAAGAACCGCGCGGGTGAAGGTCAGCCGGGTGACATCGAGCGCGCCGGACGCAAGCGCGCCCTTCGCCTCCGTGGCCAGTTCATCCTGTGTCGCCGGATCGAGCGCCAGCAGATAAAGCGACCAGAACAGCGCGGTCGCCGTGGTCTCATGGCCGGCGAGGATCATGGTCGATACCTGATCGCCGAGCTGTTCGTCGGAAAAGGCCTCATTGGTTTCGGGATCGCGCGCCGCCACCATGAGGTCGAACAGGTCACGCGGCGCACCGCCCGCACCCGTTTCGCCCATCATGGCGCGGCGTTCGGCGATCAGCCCGCGCATGAAGCGCGTCCATCGCCGCCGGAACAACGCGCGCGAAATATCGCTTGGGCTCGGCCAGCCCAGCGGCAGCAACAGATCGAGGAAACGCGGTTGCGCCAGACGCTCGCCGTAGTCGTTGACGAACCCACGCAGCGCGGCGCCGTGCTTCTCCAGCTCGAACGAAAACATCGTGCGCCCGGCGATATCGAGCGCGAGTCGCTGCATGGCTTCGCGCAGGTCGACCGGCTTGCCGCATTCATGGCGCAGCGCACCGATCGCATCATCCGTCGCTGCCAGCATGTGCGGAATAAGCAGCGGAATGGCGCGCGGCGCGAAAGCGGGCGCCAGGGTGCGGCGCTGATTTTTCCATGCCTTGCCTTCCGCCAGCAAAAGCCCTTCGCCGAGGATCGGCCGCAGCACCCGGATGCCCGCCGGGGTGCGGGTGTAGTTCTCGTAGTTGTCAACGAGCACATGCCGGATCGCGTCCGGCGTGTTGAGAATGAAGCTGCTGCGTCCGAAGAACCGGCCCCGGACGATGTCGTCCTCGTAGGCGCGCTGGCCCCAGCTCGCGATGGCGTTGCGCCGGATCAGGGACAGCCGGCCGAGCGCAGACAGATCGTCCGGCGCCAGCGGCGGCCGCGGCGGGACCAGCGGCGCGCGCGCCATCGGTGCGTCAAGGATCTCGGCAATGCTCATAACGCTTTGGCTCCGACACCAAGCTGGAGTTTATCACGCGCTCCCGGAACAACCGTACACGTCATTGCGAGCGCAAGCGAAGCAATCCAGCGCGGCCCAATCACGGCGATAGCTGGATTGCTTCGTCGCTGTCGCTCCTCGCAATGACAACAACCTAGTTCGCCGTCGCGCCCGACGCCTTGACCACCTCGGCCCACTTCGCGCGTTCGCCTGCGATAAAGGCCGTGAACTGATCCGGCGTCATCGGTGACGGCACCGCACCGATATCGGTGAGCTTGGTCACAGTTTCCGGCATTTCGAGAATGCGCTTCATCTCCGCCGCCATTTTTTCGACAATCGGACGCGGCGTTCCGGCCGGCGCGAACAGCCCGTGCCACGAGGTGGCGTCAAAACCCTTCAGCGTGTCGGCGATCGGCGGCACTTCGGGCGCGGTCGGGGAGCGCTGCGGGCTCGTGACCCCGAGCGCGCGCACCGTGCCGGCTTTCGCCTGCGGCCACGCCAGCGTGATGTTGTCGAAGGCGAGATCGATGTGACCGCCGGTCAGGTTCTGCATGATCTCGTTGGACGAGCGATACGGCACATGGGTCATCCTGGTGCCGGTCGCGATCTTGAACAGCTCCGCCGCCAGATGGATCGAGGTGCCGACGCCGGACGATCCGTAATTCAGCTTGTCGGGATTGGCCTTCACGTAGGCGACGAACTCCGCGACATTCTTCACCGGCATCGAATTCTTCACGACCAGCATGTTCGGCAACCGCGCGATCAGCGAGACCGGCTGGAAATCCTTCGCCGCGTCGAAGGCGAGGTTCGAATACAGCGTCGGATTGATCGCATGGGTGCTGACGGTGCCGAGCAGCAGCGTGTAGCCGTCGTTGGGGGCCTTGGCGACCGCGGCCGCGCCGATGTTGCCGCCCGCACCGCCGCGATTTTCAACGACGAAGGACTGGCCGAACGTCACCTGCATGTGGCTGGCCAGCAGCCGCGCGAACAGATCGGCGGTGCCGCCGGCTGTGAACGGCACGATGATGGTAACATTGCGCGACGGCCAGTTGTCCTGGGCGTGGCCGGGCGAGACAGTCTGAAAGACAAGGCAAAGCGCCGCGAGGGCGGCAGCAACGAAACGCATGATCGTCCTCCCTGAATGCGCGCTCATGACGCCGGATGGTTGCGACTGCCTGACCGCGCTTGTTTTAATGCCGCCATTTCGGCACAGGCTGACCACAAGCGCAATGGTACTGGTGCCGCAAGACCCGGTCCGCATCCTGCCGAACGACCGGCCGCTGCAAGCCACATTCCAAACAGCCGGGCTTCTTCTGCCTGTTGTCCCGGGCGGGAACGAGTGCCATCTGTACAGCCTTGCTGAGGACGATAACGCGATGACCGATACCAGCCGTCACACCCATTGGGAGCAGGTCTACACCACCAAGGGCGAGCGCGAGGTAAGCTGGTTTCAGGAGAGCGCGGAGCCGTCGATGGAGCTGCTTCGCGCGACGGGCGCGAGCGCCGACACCCGCATCATTGACATCGGAGCCGGTGCGTCCCGCCTCGTCGATACCCTGGTGCACGGCGGCTTTCAGAATGTGACCGTTCTGGACCTGTCGGAGGCGGCCCTGTCAACCGCGCGCGCAAGACTGGGAGCCCGTGCCGAGACCGTGCAATGGATCGCCGCCGATGTAACACGGTGGGAGCCCGCGCAAACGTTCGACGTCTGGCACGACCGCGCCGCCTTTCACTTTCTCACGGAAGACACCGACCGCGCAGCTTACGTCGAAAGAATGCGCCGCGCGGTGAGGCCGGGCGGGCATGTCATCCTCGGAACCTTCGCGCTTGACGGTCCGGAACGCTGCAGCGGGCTGGCCGTGGTTCGCTACAGCGGAGAAACTCTGGCCGACACGCTCGGCGCAGACTTCCAGCTCCTCGCGACGATCTCTCATCTCCACACAACTCCGTGGGGCAGCCAGCAGAGTTTTCAGTTCAGCACGTTCCGCGTCGCCTAAAGCTGATCCGAAAGCTACGACCTCAAGGTTCCCTGAATTTAATCAGTTCAGGTGCCATTCCATCATCGAATTTTACCAGCACGCAGGTTCTGCCGTGCTAGGCTATCCCAAACAACGAAGCACAGGCGGACATGAAGAAACCACTCACACTCCCCGACGAAGAGCCACGCAAGATCCAGCGCGCGGACGTTCCACCCGCTGAGGGCTTTACGCTCGTGGTCGATGGTCACTTCAAAACGCAATACAATGACGAGGCGTCCGCCAAGGCCGCGGCAGCCGAACTGCTGACCCGATATAAAATGCTGCAGATCGAAATTTATGATGCAGCAAAGCGAGAACGAACGAGATTCTCGTAAGCGGCTAGCGCCTTCAGCAGCCCCGGCAGATGTTCTTCAGCCGGAGCGACAGCGCTTCGTCGTCCTGCTTCATTCGCTCGATCGGATCTGTCGTCGTTGGCTTCGCGGCAGCTTCTGCTTTCTTTGCCGCGAGCGCCTTGGCCTGACGATCGTAGCAGGCCTCCCGGTCCGGCTTTGAACCAATGAAGCGACATTGCTCGACCTTCGCAAAACTCTGCGTTGCTCCGAGCAATGCGACCACCATGACTGAGGCTTGAAGAAGTTTCATCAAAGGACCTGCTGGGTGATGTTTCGGAAAAGCTGCTTCCCGCGATGGGCGGTCAGCCGATGAGCCAAACGCCCTTGTGAATATCGAAGCGCACCAGGCCCTCGTCGCGCATCTTCAGGAGGAGTGACTGGCAGTCCTCCTGATTTTTGATGTTCACGCGCTTCATCACGTCGAAAATTTTCAGGGGCTTTTCGCGAAGGGCGGCCAGAATCTTTTCTCTATCGGTCATTGTTGTTCCCTTGCGCGTGGTTGCTCGTCACCGGCATGCTGCGAGCAACGCCGCTGAAATGCCAACCTGCCCGTCTGCATACTGCTTTGATGACCCAGATCCCGTCATGTCCTGCTCAGGCCATTCTCGAGATGCTGAGAGGAGTGGTGCCGCCTATAGGATTCGAACCTACGACCCCCTCATTACGAAGCAAGAAATCTTGCTATTACAGTAGTTTATAACCACACGCAGGAGGGCGCCGCAAGGCGCTTCGGTACGATGTTAAAGGGCCGGCTGACGTCCTTCCCGCTCGGCCGAGAGTGTTTCTCCGTGAACCGCAGCGAACTCCGGTAAAGCTGGAAACAGTAACCGCGACGTAACCGGCGCGTGGGTCCTCTCGATATTCGGGATTAAAAATTCTTCAGCTTTATCTCGGGTCCCCTCCCTTCGGGTCCCCTACCCCGCTCGCGCGATGGAGCAACCTGGCCCGCCGACTCGTCACCGTCGATCTGAAGCGCTTAGCTAGGTTAGAGTGCCCATTTTAAGGCAGTGCAATTCGAGGCGACCTCTGGGTCCGAAGACGAAGCTGAAAGACATGCAAGCAGATCAAGAATCTACTGAGAACACAGCAATCGTGCCAGCTATCCTATTTAAGTACCGTGCCGATACCGAACTCACTGAAAAGGTTATTACAGGCGCAAAGATCTGGCTTCCTACCGCGGAAACTCTCAACGACCCATTGGAGTGCAAGACGGGAATAATTCCGAAGGATTGGCAGCAACAACAAATTCGCGAGATGGAGCAGGGCCAACTGATGGGGTTGTTCGGCTTCCCTGGAGCTGAATCCCGCGAAACGCTGTTCTCTCTTGATCGAAAACAAACAAGAAAATGGTTCAAACGGCTTAAAAAGCTGCCGTTTGATCGAAAGATAAAGGCGATGAGATCGCTATACGGCGATCACGGAATCGAATTGTCCGATCCACGACTCATATTCAAGACCTTGGAGAAGCAGCTTTCAAGTATGGGAATCTTCAGTCTCAGTGATTGTCCGGACAATCAGCCAATGTGGGCTCACTATGCAGGGGATCACACCGGAATCGCGCTGGGCTTCTCTACGGCCGAAGGAAGCAAGTTGAGCGATCCCCGCCATACCTTCCCAGTGGTGTATGACACTAGGAAGCCAGTATTCGAAAAGGGGTTTCTACACGAAATACAGTTCTACCGCACTGAGGCCGGCGGAATGAGGTCGCTATCCAAATTCTCTTTTGATGACCCTGTGCTCCGTGCCGCTGTCACTACCAAACCGCCTGCTTGGAGTTATGAGCGGGAGTGGCGATATGTCGAGGAGTCCTCGGGCTTACATGACTTTCCGGGAGAGCTTGTTTCCGTAATTTTCGGGTACCGGATGTCAGAGCAACGAAGGAATTACTATCGAAAATTGCTGAGATCGGCAGGCAGGAACGTCGAACTGTTTGAGGTTTACATCTCGTCATCCGGCTCTTTCGACATAAAGTCTTGCCGGTGACTTCGGGTCGCCTCGCGGCAAGGCCGTCGTTAGTTTTTATCAAGCGACCTCGGAGAAATCGGGATGGCCCGGTCCAAGCGCTGCGCTGTACCAGCCTTCTCATCTTCAGGTGCTTCCCTGCTACTACCCGACCAAGAGGACACTTGGCCGCGCCTAATAGACGATTTGCTCGAAACGTTAGCTTGCTGCGTGACCTACTAGCGCCGCGGCTACGGCGACCAGAGTCCAGCATGTGCCGTGCTGCACCAATGCTGACCCGCGTCCCTACGAAGATCGAGGCGTTCTCGAGCTCTCCCGCGAGGAATTGCTGCGCCCCATTCATTGCCGTCGTTAAGGGTTTAGATTGGCGGTTTAGTATGCAGTTGCAGCTTCCACCTCTGGGCGAAACTATTCTAATCTCCATGAAGCAACCGATGGCGGCGATGTAGGGGAGCTTCGCGCGGGCCCTTCCATGCAGAAGAAACTTCGACATCCCTCGAATCAACACTTCCTTCCGCTCTAGTTACCGACACCCGTTTGTTCAGTCGCATTTCAAGGTAAACAGATGACAGAACTCGTTGACCTGGTTCGCGCGAAGATTTCCAAAACTGCCAATCTCTACATTCACAACGATCTTGCTCAAGCAGTTAACCACTTCAAGGATAGCATCGATCGGATGGAGGCAGCCGACGATCGCGCAGGTATTTCTTACGAGTATATGGCTTGCGGAATGATGATTGCTTTCGCTTTTGAAGCGAAGATCAATTTTCTAGGATGGAAATTGATTGAGGGTTGGCGGGAATTTCAATCATGGGATGAAAAAGTTAAGTTGGTCTGCGAGCAGCTCGGAATAGAGCCGGACTGGGGCGTGCGGCCATGGAGCTCAATCAGAGCTATGAAGCGCTTCC
This sequence comes from Afipia massiliensis, assembly GCF_001006325.2. Taxonomy (NCBI): domain Bacteria; kingdom Pseudomonadati; phylum Pseudomonadota; class Alphaproteobacteria; order Hyphomicrobiales; family Nitrobacteraceae; genus Afipia; species Afipia massiliensis. Next base: position 1,510,445 of record NZ_LBIA02000001.1, read on the forward strand.
GCGACATGGTCGCTCATGGCAAGCCGTTGGTGGTAAAGCATGAAGAAGTCGTTGTGATGAAGGCAGAGGACCTGAATCGACGGGTCGATCTAACCGCAAACTGGGAGAAAGGATGCAAGCCTCACGACGTCAACTTAGGATATGATGACTTGCAGGTAGTTTGGCATCGAATGCTTAAAGCATCTGAGATAGAGATTTTCGATACGATGACGCGGGGCGAAGGCGCGATTATCTTGTTAGAAAAGATACCGGCGACAACTTCGCAACCAGAAGCACTTCCGACAGCGGCTCCAAATTCGCCGTCTACACAATAACCTATGACGTCTTGATAGGACGTCCTTTGCTAAACGCTTAGAGTTAATCGAGAGCCCAAAGAACCATCGAGCGCTGTTACCCCAGCTTAAACTGGCTCGTGCGATGATAATCGAGATAGAAGCGGTGTTTGTCCGTCAAAGAACTTAACGCTGCATCTTCATCGAGCCCCGCCCCCGTTGGCTCAACGAGCGCTGCTGGGAAACTACGATCTTGCCTTTATAAACGTTATGAGGCCCGCATCAATCTCCGGCTCGCAGCAGCCGCCGTTAATCAACTAAGAGCTTGTGTAGCGGGATTGAAAGTGCACCAGCAATGCGGGCCATCACCAGAAGGCTTGGATTTCGCTTCCCGCGCTCGATGCCTCCGACATAGGTCAGATCAATCTTGGCTTCGAAAGCGAGTTGCTCCTGCGTCAGCTTTCGCTGCTGACGCACTTTACGAACGTTACTTCCAAATACGACCCGCCAATCCCTCATTGTGAGATTGGCGCGCATCTGGCATATAGTCTCTAGGGAATATAGTCGATATTTGGATAACCTTTCAAATAATTGCGACGCCCAGCGTCGCATGGTTTCCTGCCCGTTGGAGGCCCGAGGACATGCGCGCAATCCAGATCCTGCTAGCACTCATTCTTCTTGTATTAGCAGCGGCGTACTTCCCAGAATTCACCAAAATGGTGTTTATAGCTGCGGCCGTTGTAGCTGTTGCTGCCGTGGCAATTGGCATTGGCCTAGTTGCCGTACAGATCGCCGCCGCCGCGATATTGATTCCGATCGCTTTCATCGCCAACGCGATAGGTGATGCCCCGGCGGCAATCGGCCGACTATGGCGGCGACGCAGAAAAGCTGAACCGTCCGAGTAGAGGGCGCCAGTTCGACAATGTGGCTCTCGAACGCGCCGCGTTCCTAGTAAGTGAGCGCCCCCGGGCAATTAGTGCCGCACGCCCGCCTATTCAAGCATCGAGGTAGAAAATAATTCTCAATTATTTTCCGGAAAGCCCCCTTTCCGAACTTGAGAACTTGATGTTCGCATGCCGCATGAAAAGGAAACTTCGGCATGTGGATCGAAATCGCGCACGATTACCGGGAAATTAAAGCAGTGCTGAATCCATTTTGGGTGCCATCTGCAGCCCAATGGGACTTACACGTCCTATGCGTACTGACGCACCGACAAATGGAAAGTCCTTTGACTGCTAGATCAGTTGTCTACGAGCCGATTTATTCGGTGGATGCATCCCGGCGATCCGCACTGCGCGCGGTAAGCTACGAGCTCGCCTTTTCGCACGATCTACCGGAGAATTGGCCGACGTTTGCTGAACGTCCGCCGCCAATCAACTATGACTTAATCGCTCAAGGCATTTGCGACAGGCAATCCACTCCAGCCTTTATTCACGAATGGGGACGATTGAAGGAGCTGTACGGACGATACATCGAACTCGTCCACCACTCCGAACGTGTATTGGCCGAGGGAGGCCAATCAATCTCAGGCGCTGCCGAAGGCCATAGAATCCAGCGTTACTGGTACGCGCATTGGATCAGACAGCGTTTATCAACCCTCAAGGCCCGTGATCGCAGCCCTGCCGAAAGAGAGCTGGCACGCGTATGTTTCCGTATCGCGAACGGAAGCCTGCGCCCCGCACGCCCTTACAATAGGCAATGGTACGGCAGGCTTCTTGATGAGCGCGCTGGAATAGCCGCTGAACAAATCAAGGGCAGTTATCGGAACTTATCGGTCAAGAAACTCCGAGAATTGCTATCCGATGCGCGTATCTCTGAAAGACACCTTCCACCGCTTAGAGTTGAAGCCTTCCGGCTACGGTAAAACCCAGACCCCCGGGGGATCGTGATTATTCGCTGACCGTTACGGTTATCTCTCTCCACGCACCAAGTCTGGTGCATTGGAGATTCAAATGATCGAAAAATTCATCACCCTGGCAGAAGCGGCCGAACAGCTCGGTGTATCCTATGTGAAAGTCCAACGAGCTGCGAAGCTCGGAGCTTTCCCGACGTACAGTTTTCAGAACCGCCGCATTCTTGTCCGCCTTTCCGAGGTTGTCGCCTACATCGAATCGACCGGTTTGGTCAGATTTGCCGACGGCCGGCGGAAAGTAAACGCAGACGATCCCGTTGAGTATTTGAGCCCGCCCGACGCGGTGGTTGACGCGGCAGGCGGCGGCCAATGAGTGGTCTTTTCCAAACCGCCGCGCCATCGTATTGGCAACTCGGCTACAGCGTTGTGCCCGTCGAGCCTCGCTCGAAGCGCCCGGCCAAGGAAATTAGTGGTTGGCAGGGCCACTGCAATAGCCCGCCCAGCCCATCAACCCGCAGCGAGTGGGTGGCGCGGTATGCCGACAATGGCATAGGACTGCTCCTCTCGACGGAAATCGTTAGCGGCTGGCGCATCGCGGCGGTCGACGTTGATGACGACGCCCTCGTCGGAGTCGTTCGCGTGGTGCTCGGCGAATGCATTTCCGGCAAGGTCGGCAAGAAGGGTGCGACTTTCTTCGTAAGGGTGCCAAACGCCGTGGCGCTGCGGTCAACCGTCCTGACGGATCATGCAAAAGCAGGCAAGATCGACGTTCTGATCAACGGAAAAATGACCGTTCTGCCGCCCACACTGCACCCTGACACGGGAAAACCGTATGAATGGCTCGAATCGCCGCTACTTAAGTGTGATCCTCTCGATCTGCCGCAGTTGTCGCAGCGCAAGCTTGACCTGTTGAGGCTCATCGTTCGGGCCGAAGAATCGGCGATCCTGATCGCCGGCGAATCAACGCACGACGCTGGCATGAAGCTCGTTTGGCGTCTTATCGAGTTCGGGTGCGGCGACCACGAGATAGTCGGGATCGTGACCGCTCTGTTGCCGACCGATTACAACGGCAATTCGCGTGACGAGTTGCCTGGCTGGGTCGTCAGCGCCCGGGAGAAACTCGGTGCACCATCTGACAAACGGCCGCTCGATGAAGAAATCGCTATCTCAGTCGCGAGCGCTCTCGATCCGGTAGCATTCATTCCTGGAGAAGGTTTCCGACGCTACCTGGATGGTTACTGGCCGCTGATAACGGACCGCGAGATCGATCGGCAATCGAAAGCGCTTTTGTCACCGCGACTCAAAGCGCACCAACAGCTCAGTTCCTATCTCTCGAACGTTCGTCGCTGCCTGGAATTGAACACAGAGCGGGCCGATTTCGGCAAATCCTCAGGCGGATTTCTTATCGGGCTTAAGAACGGCGTGTACGACGTCAGGCGCGGAGTGTTGGTTGGTCACGCGCCGGAGCATGAACTGCGATATCAACTGGATTTTGATTTCGACGAGAATGCGACCTGCCCAACTTACGGAGACCAGCTCGCTCAGACGTTCAAGGGCAGCAAGCTCGCGATGGAGCTGTTCGATGAGTTCATCGGTCTAACGCTTGTCCCTGACATGCGCTTTCAGAAGGCGCTCTATCTGATTGGTGCGGCGGGCAGCGGCAAAAGCACTCTCCTGCGAGTGCTCGAATCACTGCACGACCCTGCGGCTGTATCCGTGACGCCGCTCGACCGTATCGATAGCGAGCGCTATCTGACCGACCTCGCGTTGAAGCTCGTCTGTATCTCGTTCGATATCCAGACCGTGAAGTCGATATTCGGCGAGGGCTTCATGCGAATCACTGGTGGCGACCCAGTGTCAATCAGGAAGCTCTACCAGGAGGTCGAGGGGCGTGTCCTACCAACCGTCCGGTTCGCTGGTTCAATGAACTTCGACATCCCTAGGGCCATCGGCGCGGGCGATGGTTTACGGAGGCGATTGATTTTCCTTCCATGCGGCGAGAGAATCGACAAGCCGGACCCGGACCGCGACGCAAAACTGCGCGCCGAACGTCCCGGAATATTCGTCCGCTGCATGCTCGCGCTCGACCGCCTATATCGTCGTGGATACTTCGACATTCCGCCCGAGAGTTCGGACGAGGTGGCCGAATACACCACCGGCCAAGATCCCGTCGCCCTCTTCTTCAAAGACTGCATGGTGATCGATCTAAACGCGAGGACGCCGATCTCTGAGGTAGTCCAGGCTTTCAATTCCTGGGCCGACAACCATGAGGAGCGCCGGCTACCCGCAAATTCTCTTGGCCGCAAGCTCAGAGCCCTCGGCATCAAGGGCGGATACATCAACGTGGTCGATGGAGACATACGTAAATCTGTCCGCGTTGTGTATACCGCTTTCAAGACGCGGCTTCCCGATTTCTGATCGATATCTCCCCGCCCCAATATAGCCGAAGCGTTCTGAGCTCTCCGACGAGGCCCGGAAGGCCGTCGAGACCCATTTCGCTGAACACGGTGATGACGGTGTCACGGCTTTCTCAAAAGATTTGAGGGCAGGGAAGATAAAGGAGGAGGGGAAGGCCTCCCCCTCCTCCGAATTGCGAGAGCTGACGATATCATACGGCCACCGTGACGCCGTCATCATCGTGGTCGAGGCGTCGCCAATGCTCCGCGGTAAATTGTGCACCGTGTAACCACATGTTTTATTCTTTAAAGCGAACTAAGCAATCAGAAACGAACAATGAGTAATTCAGTCAGCATCACCCGCAGAAACCGCAAACGCGTCTTGAGATCAGGTCAAGTAGTCAGCCAGACGCGATATGTGGTCAATTATCGCGAGCCGCGCACCGGCAAGCGCAAGCAACTGTTCTTCGCCCGACAGAAAGACGCACAGGAAGAATGCAGTAAATTGACCACTCAGTTGCGCGGGGGCGACTATGTCGGACGCCGCCAGTCGAATACAGTTGCGGAAGTAATGGATCGATGGCTTGCCGATCGCGAGCAGCACATCAAGCCACAGACCCTCCGTGGTTATCGTGAAACCATCAAGAACATTGTCGGACCCCTGATTGTCGGCACCTCGAAAGATCGCGCAGAATTCACGCGCTCAAAAATGCCTGCAACACGTGCCCGTACTCAGGAATTACTCGGAAGCGTCAAGGCTCAGGAACTCACGACGGCCGACATCAGGTCGTGGCACAAGATAATCTCAGCTGAAGTCGGTCCTTATACAGCCAACCGCGCCAAGATGTTTTTAAATGCAGCGCTCGCGCTGAATGCGGAAGACACTAATACGCGACCGCCGGCAATGCCGAGCAATCTCGGCCGTAGCAAGTCAAAAGTGAAAAAAGCAATTCTCACCACTGAGCAAATCGCAACGCTCATATCGATGGCTAGGCAAGATCGTGAACGCGGTATTTATGTTGCGTTCCCGTTTCTCGCAGGCACGCGCCCGAGCGAGCAGCTCGGCCTCCTTTGGGAGGATGTGGATTTCGACGCCAATGTGATCCGCATTTGCCGCATGCAAGAGCGTGACGGCACACTTACCGACATGACGAAAACAGAAGCCGGAACGCGAGAAATTCCGATTTGCGAACTCCTCCGTACCATGCTGATCGAGTGGCGCGTGGCCTGCCCACGAAAGGATGGCAAACTACATCGCGTCTTTCCGGGACTTGGGTCTCGCCAAGCATGGCCACTACCACGCAAAGATGGCGGCGGGCCTCTGGTTTATCACAATTTCAACCACCGCTTCTGGACGCCGTCTTTAAAGCGATACGGCCTTCCGCACGTCACGCCGCATAGCGCCCGACATTCTTTCATTTCTACACTTCAAGCCCAGGGTGTCGAGGTTGGATTGGTCGCTAAGATCGCGGGACATGCCAGCGCCGCAGTGACCCTTGGACATTACACGCAAGCCGTCCGCGGCGGTGAAACCGCGATCAGCGCACTGGAAAAAGCATACACGTAGATCTCTAAGATCGATCCACGAAAGCATTCGCTGATCTGCGCATCAACTAATTATACATTGGATCAAGTATCATCAGTCGGATGCATGCGTGATCGCTCAACGCGTCATCGAAAATAACGCGACTGTCGGCTCAGATCAGATGCGCTTATTTCCAACCTAGGGTTACCCAGGTAAACGGATAACACTCGTAGCGAATCTGTCTTTGAAGGTTCAAACTCGATCTCAATCTCGCATAAGACGATTTGATGAAAATTCACATCCTCTCGGAACGTCTCATAGGTGTCGTAGATTTCCGGGTCGTGAGTGTATTCACGCTCGATGCCGACGGCAGCTTCTAGTTCAAATTCAAATTCAACCTCGCATTGAAATTGGTTACCGTCTCGATTGATTACGTTGAGCGTCACCAAATCGGCATCATAGACATCCGTTATTTGTCCATCGATAGTTACGCGATCGAACCGACTTCCGCCTTTGACCGGCTCGTGTATTAGCTTTGCTCGAATGCATTTGAAAAGCTCGTCATTCTGAGCGACCGCCTCAAACAAAGCATCGTGCAGTTTCTTGACAACTAAAGCCTTCGAGAGTACCTCCGCAACACTTTCGACCTGGATTAGAAATGCATCATTATTGCAGGATGTTTTGATATCAGGATCACGAGAAACCACGTACAGCTTCTGGCCCTTGCTTACGCACCATTCCCGCAACGACTGCAATACTACGGCATCCGGAAATTCGGATTTCTTTTTCTCACTGAACGGCGACATTCTCGAGAAGTAGGCATCGAAGAGCTTTTCCGCATCTCGCGAGAGGGGGACCTCAACCACGCCGAGATTGCGCGAGAATTCAGCATACTTTTCCAGAAGCGCCGATCGAGCCGCCTCAAAAGGTGGGCTCTGTATGTTTAAAAGCCGCAGTGTAACATCGTATTTTGCCATCGCCTTCAAGGCGTGTTCACAAACTTCGCTAATATTTGACTCTATCTCTCTACGCGTGATGCTCGTCGAAATAACCGTAAGATGTCCGGCGCGCACTAACTCTGAGAATCCTACTAACGTCTTTGATTGCCAGTCTAGTTTTTCTCGGACAAAAGCTTCTGTATCGATAAAAACATACTTTGTTATCAGCTCGCCTTGGTCGTCGTCGGCCATAACGCTCACATTTTTCCATTGCTATTTTTTACACCAGTCCTATCAAGAACATCATATGCGCACTGTTTTGCAGGCCAAATCCGAGGCGGTGGACTCACACACAGCGCACGCAAATCACTGGCTAATTGCGCCACGTCTGCTTTGTGATTTTGTCGAACCACATCTCGGCGACGTACGCGGCATTCGGAACATAGAATGGACTAACTATCATCAGTGCCTGAACCCAACATTTTAAAGCACGGAGCAATCGATCGTCGTTTGATGCCAAACGACATCACCCTCAGAATCGCGATCAACAGGCGTCGCTTGATCCTTCGAGCTAAAAGCCCAAACCCCGATTGTTGGCCGCGCACCCAGAGCTACAGTGAAGATCGTTGACCAAGCGAAGATTTTGGGACCGAAGGGAACCACTACCAGACGGAAATCGGATTCAACCGCGTTTAACAATGCTTCGAAGCGCCCTCGAAGCATTGTAGGCCTGGTTATGTCGTATGCGAAGGACGTGACGTCGAAAATATCGCCAATTCCGGAATTCGCCGCACGCATTGCTTCGTCGTAGTTCGGATCCGTGCCAACGGGCTCGAACAACCAAGCTTTTCTAGGCTCTAAAAGCTGTAGTGCGCCCAGCGCCAAATTGGGCTCGCACCCGAGCCCAAAAATCACCCCTAACGGATAGTCTGGTCGAGATGACCATCCCGCGAGCTTCGACACTATCGGTCCATCTCTGCGTATCGGAGCCGATTGATAGGCACCGGAAAACTTGGATGGCGCGTATGCCGCGCTAACGACTAAAGACTTCTGACCCAAGGCAGTCTGAAGTCCTAGAAGGACATGCGAGATCATCTCGCGTGACATAGAGGAAATATCTACGAAAACCGTAGTGGGTCTATCTGTTGGTCCGTAGCTGATGATAGCGTCTGAAATTCGCTTTGAAGTTTCAGCTCCCATGCCGACGATGAGTTGGAATCCTTCGTCCAAGAAGAACTGTCTATTATCCGGATAAGAGTGACTTGTTAGAAAGCCGAACTCCAAGCCGAGCGATACTCTTCCTTTGATTCCGTACTTCTTGATTGAGTACCTGCAGCGCCGCTCATAACCGACAGCCGCGATTGCTAGATCGAACTCAAATTGCTCAGGTGGAGTATCCGATTCTGTTCTAATCATTCTTATCCTCGAAAAGCTGGTGCTGCACATCATGAAGCTGCACACCGCGCATCTCGAACAGAAGTTTTGAGAGATTAACGCGATCTCCTAACGTAAGAAGCAACCTATATCGAGAAGCCAGTGCGTATGATATTCGGAAGCGCTGCCCTCGGAGTCCGCGTAAGAGGATGTCCGGACCGCTATCGGGATGTGGAATGTGAATAAGAGCACCGGCGTTTAGCGCTTTGCCTACAGCTGCCTCTACGGCATCACTCACGCCCGCATCCAACATAAATGTACCAACATAGTCGGTAGCAAATCTGTGCTTAATGAGCCGATCTTCAAATGCTCGGCCAATTTGATCGATGAAGTCCAACAAGCCTTTGCCATGCTCAAAGCCCGATAAATTGTCGATCGGGATAACGCGCAACAACGAAGTGAGAAGAAGCTCTACACGCCGGACAGATTCCGTTTGCGCTTGTACCGAGATTGTCGCCGTCGGATTCGAGCCAGAGCTCTCTATGTGTGATCGCGCAAGCGGTACGACACACGTTAATACTGCTCTCGGGTTTCCTTCGGTTATCTCAACGAGAGAAGGGAAGCCGGTATATAATACTGGAGATTTGCGAGATCGCTCCGCTATCAGCCGGCCGTTCTCAAACTTCCTAATATAAAAGTTTCGCGCGGTAACAATGGGTAGAACTTTCCGTATGTCCTGCGCAACATTTGCTTCTTTGAACACATACTTCGGTGAACGCAGACCTCGCTCGTCCACGTACTGAGCAAATGAATCATCCTTCTCATAAAGCTCTGAAAACTCGACCGGGAGCTTAGGTCGAGGCTCAAGGTGCGCTCTAGTCTGGATTCGCGTTCTTGGGCTACCTAAGAGCCGAGGCAAGTGCGTCCCGTCGATACTCATCCGTCCAAGAGTTTGTTCAAACAACTCATTGGTAAAATGCTTGGCGTCATCCTTGTTTGCGTATGAGAGTTGGATCGTTTGATAATCGTGATACTGCTGCGGCGAAGTTGGCGTTCTTTCGAATCCGGCGTCATCCATATATGGCGCTATCGCCAGCTTCACGATTATTCGCTCATCAAAGCTGCGCATCCCCGATAGTAAGAATGATTTAATCCAAGTCGGTGCGATTTCCATCTCATCAAATAGCAACGCCCAGCGACGATCTTGGCCCGCTACGCCATTGAATGCAGCAATTACCGAGCTCAACTTCGTCGGAAAAGACTCAACCTTGTAGGCCGAGGCATCTTCTCCTACGTTTATGCTATCAAGCTTTGTCTCAAGCGCAATTTCCAATCCAAGCAAGCTATTAATTTTAGGTACTACAGCTAATGCATCCGAGACTAGTTTCACGAAATCGCTCTCTTGGGCGACTGAGAGATCAGTACCTAGGTGACGCAGATGATTTTTAAGCGACTGCCTCGCAAGCTCAGTAGCGTCCCGCATCGCTCCAATTAATGCTCTAATGGTATGAAGAACGAATGCCGCCTCTTTACGATGTTGGTCGAAGCTCAAAGAGCCGAGCGAATCCAGCTGCCGACCCCAGGTGATGTCAGCAGAGACAAACGCAGCATTAAATTCAATCTGGGAAGAGAGTGATTCTGCCGACGGATGGTCCCAATTGTTGAGCGCGCGCAACGTCAACATTTTGAGCAATGATGTTTTACCGCTACCTCTTGGCCCGAGAATGAGAGTGTGATTTCGGGCCAACAGCCTCGAGAAATGGGGTTCCGGCGGAATGAATGACCGCGCAATATCTGAGGGCGGAATTGATCGTGCATTGTATTCCAGCTCTGCTCTCATGACGATCTTCCAATCTGCGCGTAGCTGCCATCTCGGTCGACCAAGATGGCGATCCGGAACTTCGCCAGTGCGGCTTCGAGTGCCCTAAAATCTGACGGGATCAGCCAAGAAAGCGGTGGATGAGCCAACGAGGCTTCGTTCCACGAGACGTGTTCTTTTCCCTGCCCCTTCAGATATTGATCGATTTGGTTCGCAAGAAACATCACACTAGAACGGAAGCCAAATCCCGTGACGTGGTTTAGGCCGTGTGGCCCGCGAGCCTTCTTCCAACCTATGCCGGGCTGCCAAGTCCAGCTCCTGATTTCGCCGGTGCTAACCCACCCTGAACGAATTGCTGCCGTTGGATCAGAAGTGAGAAGGTGTACCTGATTTGGATTCTTATTCTGTGCGTCAAAGTTTATTTGCGCGCTGAAACTCGCAGAACCCACGATTGTCGGAGAGTTTGAGCCACCGTGCCCGTAAATTAATTCCGGTATGTGCCGGTGCCCATGCACGACGATCCATGCTTCTGGCCTATCGTTCAACAGATCCACGAGTACGTCGCCACCACGAGTTACACCTGCGGCTGAAACATCGCTGATGTCTGATTTCAGAAGGTGATGATGGCAAAGCAGAATATTGGTCCCGCGAAGGGGCGCATCACGGAGCGCTTTCTTTATTGCAATGAGTGTTGGCGGGCTTATGCGCCCGTATTCCATTTCGGCTTCCGCGTCCTTGCCGCCTCCATGGTAGGCGGCAGTGTTCAATGCCAGAATATTGCAGTCGGCTGAAGTGACTAAGCAAAAATTTTCTGACCAGAATGCGCGGAATGACCCAACATCATTGGTTGGTAGTTTTGGCGTCAACGACTTAATGAACTCGCTTGGATCGTATGTGTTGTTTGTATAGCGAGAGTCAACATCATGATTACCCACGGTCGATATCAGTCCCGCATTTATCTTGTTTGCCAATGCGTTGAGCTTCTCCCACGCATAAGAAAAAGGAGCCTTCGACGCCTTGTTCGTGATGTCCCCAGGGCATAGGATAAAATCGATTGAAAGCTTCTCCTCCTCAATCAATCGCTCAAGCTCTGAGAACGGGTCAATGTCATTTCCCACTCTTGGGAATGTGCTCACGTAGGAAGGCGCTCCTGAAGACGTCGGATCAACATCACAGGCATGAATGTCGCTGATAAGCAAAAATCTCTTCAAAGAATCACCTAGTCGACGTTGGTAATAAGTATTTCGGTTTGCTTCTTTCTCGACCCAGCAAATCCTCCTACGTTGCGAGTCACCTTAAATTTAAGAAGTTTCCAACGCCGCGGTAGCAAATCAAGCGGAATGGAATCATTGTAGGTTAGTGCAATATGAGCGCCTCGTTTGTCAGCTAGCTTTAGCCCATTGAGAAGATCCACAAGATCGTCTCGGCCAAAGGACTTCTTCCCATACTCAACAAAGGTCCTTTCTGTGGAAGTGAAGTAAGGAGGGTCTGCATAGATAAATGATCGCTCCGCTACATCGCCGATCGTTTTCCTAAAATCCTGATGCCGTAATCTCGCTCGATTAAGCGCGGCTGAGCACGATTGCAGAAGTTCGAGCGGAGGATTTGCGCCCATCTCAGTGCCACCAAAGGGCACATTAAACTCGCCGCTCAAATTTGTGCGCCAGAGGCCGTTGAAACAATTTCGATTCAGATAAATGAAGAGGACAGCGGACTCCAATCCGTACGGTAGGAGTTTATTGAATCGCTTCCGCGAGTAATAATATTGTTCGGCATCTCGTCGCATACGAGATAGCCTTCGATGAACAAGCGTGGGCTCGTCCCGTACCCAGCGGAGCGCATTAATCAAGTGACCGTTAAGATCTGCGAGAAGGGCCGATTTTGGTTCTAGAAAGAAAAAGAGCGCCGCTGAGCCAGCGAACGGTTCAATGTATTCACGCTCACAATCCCGATAAGCCTTTGTAAGCGAGGAAAGCGATTGACGCTTACTCCCCGCCCAACGAAGGAAGCTGGGGCCGTGCGAGCTCTTTTCGTTTGGTGTAGTCACTGATGAACCTGGCGGGCCTAAGCTGGCTCGATGTTGTCATTTTTTGAGCCCAGAGGGTAGACGCTACCGCCAGTTCACAACAGCCAGTTACAAGCGCCCGCGCGGGGTTAGAACGGGCCGGGTTTGATCCAACAACGGAGAAACCCAATCCCTGTATTGAAGTCCCTATCCTTCACCGCCATGCTCGAGACCGCCAACGATCCGGTCCATATGCGGCGGCCAAAATTCATCGAGAAGCTGGACGAGCAGAAGCTCGTCTTGGCCGACGCCGGCGACATCCGGACTGTCCAAAGGAGTGCCGAAGTCGACGGCATCAAGCAAGCAGTGGTTTGAAAGCTAACAGGCAGATGATGGGAAGGTGTAACCAGCATGTAACCGCGTTGCGCCGCGGGGCTCGGACCACCTTCGGTATGGCTGAGCGGAAAACTCCCGATTGCACGGGACTGCATCCCCGTACCATCCAGGCCAATTCCCGATTGTAGGGAAAGTGGTGCCGCCTATAGGATTCGAACCTACGACCCCCTCATTACGAATGAGGTGCTCTACCAGCTGAGCTAAGGCGGCGAAACGCGAGATCGGTATCCGCACCTGATACTGGCCGGAGCCCCGCTTTGCAACATCGGCTGCGTCCGCGAGGCGCTTTTCTGGCCCGTCGATCAGATTCGGCGCCGAGAATGCCAGCCAGTTCCTAATCAACTGACAAGACGGGACAAAAAGCCCTTCCAGCCGCCGGGTTGTGCCGGTTCCGGCCGGACCGGATCGTCGAATTCCTCATGGACCACCTCATCGGCGACGCCCGGATCATCCGGCGCCCGGACGATGGGAATCACAGCCGGAATTCGCGACCCGTCGGCCTTTTCGATGTCGCGCCGCGGGCGAAACACCGGCGGCGGGACATTGACGGCCACTGACGGAGCAACGGGAGCCGGCGTGACCGGAGCCGGCGGCACGGCCGACTCAACGACAGGAGGCGGCGCGACGACAGGAGCCGGGTCATTGTCCTGCAATGCCGCGGGCGGTGGCGCCGGCAACGGTGTCACCGGGCTCGCCTCCAAGGGCGGCGGCAAGGCAGGTTCGTCTTCGATTTCGGCGTCGAGCACCGGCGCTTTCTCGGGAGGGAGAGCCGCGACCGGCGTGAGCCACTGAAACGCATCGAGGCGTCCGGTCACCGGCGACACCGGCCGCCAGCGCTCCGAGACATAGCCGTCGGCGGTCCATGCCGGATCCAGCGCGGCGCGAACCGCACGCAGCATCCAGCTTCGCGCGTTGCCGCCGTCGCCATGCTCGGCGCGTTCGAGTTCTGCCATCAGAATGGCAACCCGCTGCGTCGGTGCGTCGGTGAAAGGCACCAGCACCTCGCGGGCGCGGGCAAACTCCCCGGCGTCGATCGCGGCGCGCGCCACCGCAAGCGCGCCTTCAATATGTCCCGGCACCTTGGCCGCGAGCTTCTCGACACGCCCCAGCCGGTTCAGCGCGGAATCGCCGAGGCGCACATGCGCGTAGGCATCGGCAAGGTCAGGGTGCGGCTGCGCGGCCCATGCCGCTTCGACAACCTGCATGGCGCGGCGGGTCTGGTTGGACTCGCTGAGAAACTTGGCGGCGAGCGTGGCGGCAGGCACCAGCGTCGGCGCGAGCTTCACCGCCTCCATCACGCTGGTCCGCGCGCGGTCGCGATCCGACGTTTCGAGATCAAGCGCGCGCGCGGTGAGCAATACGCCGCGCTGGCGCTTGTAGGGCGCGGGATCGATCAATCCCGCTGCCAGATTGTTTTCGAGAATCGCCAGCGCGCCGTCCCAGTCGCCCTTGCTGCACCGAAACCCAAGCACCGCATGCGACGCCCAAGCCGACGCCGGCGCGGTCTTCAACGCTTCCTCGGCCAGCGCCACCGCTGTGTAAGGATCGTCGCGGCGCTGCGCTTCGACGAACAATCCGCGCAGACCGAGCAGCCGCGTATCCTTGCGTTCCGCCATGGCATGAAACGCGCGCTGCGCGCCGTCGCGGTCGCCGTCGAGCTGCGCGGACTGCGCGTGCAGCAGCATCGCCAGCGGATCCTGATGCGCCAGCCGCTTTGCGACATCGGCATGGCGGCGCGCCGCGAAATGGTCGCCGGTGCCGATCGCAAGCAGGCCTTGGGTGATGGCATCCCGTCCGCGCGCCTGACGGCGCTCGCGCCGCAGACGGCGCAGCCGCTCGGGTGCGCGCAGGAAACTGCGGATGATGGCCCAGATCAGCATCGCCGCAACCACGATGAGCGCCAGCGCCAGCACAAGCACCGGCAACGAGGTGTCGATGCGCCACACACTCCACGACAGCGTGACGTCGCCGGTCTGATCGGCAATCACGGCAGCGCCGAGGGCGACGACGCCGACCAGAAACAGAAACAGAACCATCCGGATCATGAAATTTCCTATCGCGCCGGTTTGGAAAGCGCGGCCATCGTATCCGCCGCGAACTGCCGTGACGCCGCCAGCGCAGCCTCGCGCGCATCCACCTTCGCGATCCACGCCTGCACCAGTGCGCGATCGGGCGCCGGCAATTGCATCAGTTCACGCTTCGCCTCGGCGACATCGTCGCGCTGCGCGGCGGACGTGATGCGCGCAAGGATGGCGGCGTTGCCGCTGGCGGCGGCATCGGTGCGCTGAACCCGCACCAGCTTGGCCGCGCTTTGCTGCAGCCGCTCGACCATGCCGGACGGCGCGGGTTGCGCTTCAGGCTTCGGCGTAAGCTTCGGCAGCAGTGTCAGCAGTTCGCGGCTCAGCGCACCCGCTGTGGGAACGCCGGTTGCAGCGAAGGCGTCGAGCGGCTTGAGCACATCGGTATCACCACCGGCGGATCGCGCGGCCGCAAGCGCCGCCGCATACGGCTCGCCCTGACGCACGGCGGAATCGAGCGCCGTCGCCGACGCCATGCGGCGCACATTCGGATCTTCCAACGGAACTGGCGGCACGGGCGGCGGCGCGGCAGCCGCAGCGCTCAGCGCTGCAGTCGTACGTTCGATCTTGCCGAGGCGTTCCTCGAGCGCCGATGTATCGCCCGCGGGTGCGGGCTGCGAAATCACCGCTTGCGGCGATGCGGATTTGATCTCGTTGAGCGCGGCCACGACTTTCTCGCCCTGTCCGCGCGCAGCGGCGACATCGTTGCGCAGCGAGGTGAGTGATTTTTCAACCGCATCGAGCCGCGTCACGATGGCGGGATCGGCAACCGGGCGCGGCGCGGGAATAGGCTTCGCGGCGTCGGTTTCGATTTTCGCGATTCGCGCGCCGAGCGCATCGACATCATTCTTGCTGACAACGTCCGCCACCGGCTGCGCTGGCGTTCCGGGCCAATCCGCGAGCTTCGCTGCGCCGAGCACCAGCGCCGCAGCGGCCGCCCCGGTCAGGGCTGAGATCAATATCGACGAGGTTCGCGATGACGCTTTTGCTACGGGAGATGGCTCCGGATGATCCGAAGTGGAGGCCTCTGACGGAGGCGCATCGGATGCAGTCGCGCCGGGTGCAGCAGCATCGGACGCGGGCGCGCTGTCGGAAACATTCGAGGCAGTCAGTTCGATGGTCGGCGGTGGCCGCTTGGCGGCATCGCCGCCTGGCGGGATGCCGGCCTTGTCTTGCTTGTCGTCGTCCATCGGGAACTCACTCCTGTCGCATCGAGACGAACTCTAGCAGATTCTGCGAGCGCCGCTCACGCCCTGACGCTCAGATAATGACTCGCGCGTTAACCGGGCGACGCTTTGACCGTCCTGTCCACCACATCGAATATGGCGTTCTCGTCCGGCGTACGCGCCGCAGCCACCTGCATCGCTCCGGCCTCGCGCAAAACGCCCGCCACTGTCTCGGAGATGCAGCATTGCGGCAAAGCCAAGGCAGAAATCTCCACGCCATCCGCTCGTGCCGCATCGAGATAGGCCCGCGCGCTGCGGCGGGAGTAATGCAGCACCGCCTCGATGCTGCCTGCGCGAAACGCATCGCTGACGGCATGTGAAAAGCCCGCCACCGGAATCATCCGGTAGGCCGTGCGCGTCACCACCGTGAAGCCGCGCGCGCCCAGTTCTCCGCCGAGGTCCCGCGTCAGATCGGCGCCCGCGAGATAGCACAGCTTAGCCTTCTTCTTCAGTTTGCCCGCTGTCGCGCTTTCGATCACCCGGTCGCGCAGCGATACCGCGTCGCCATCCGCGATCGTGATGTTGGTAAAACCCGCGTCACGCGCGACCTGCGCGGTATATCCGCCCACCGCGAACACCGGCAGCAGGATCAGCCGCGGGCGCACGGGATGATGTTCGATGGCGCGAACCGCGTTGGCGCTGCTCAGCACGACCGCATCAAAAGCGGTTTCGTCATCGTCATCAAACGCGACCGCCTCAAACCGCAGCATCGGCGACAGCAGCACGCCGTACCCCCGCGCCCGCAGGGCCGCAGCGGTTTTCTCGTTGTCGGGCGCCGGGCGCGTCACAAGAATGGCCATTTATGAAGCTCCACGCATCTCAAGCAAGGATAGCCCGCCTGACGATTTCACGTTATGAACCCCTTCAATGACGCCCGATTGGCGGATGACGCGCCGGCTCAAGGGAAACGCCGGATCGGCGGCGAACGCAAGGACTGAAATTGGCAAGCAAGCTGGTGCTGGGAATCGAGACCACCTGCGACGAAACCGCGGCCGCCGTGGTCGAGCGGCAGCGCGACGGGTCGGGGCGGATTCTGTCCAACATCGTGCGCTCGCAGATTGACGAGCACGCGCCGTTCGGCGGCGTGGTGCCCGAGATCGCCGCGCGCGCCCATGTCGACATGCTCGACGGGATCGTCCGCGCCGCGATGAAGGACGCCGGGCTCAAGTTCGGCGACCTCAGCGGCGTTGCAGCAGCGGCCGGTCCCGGACTGATCGGCGGCGTCATCGTCGGCCTCACCACGGCGAAGGCCATCGCCATGGTGCACGACACGCCGCTGATCGCGGTCAATCATCTTGAAGCGCACGCGCTGACTCCGCGCCTTACGGTCGCGCTGGCATTTCCCTACTGCCTGTTCCTCGCGTCGGGCGGCCACACCCAGATCGTCGCCGTGCTTGGCGTCGGAAAATATGTCCGGCTCGGCACCACGCTCGACGATGCCATGGGCGAAGCGTTCGACAAGGTCGCGAAGATGCTGGACCTGCCCTATCCCGGCGGGCCGCAGGTCGAGCGCGCCGCGGCACATGGCAATCCCGAGCGTTTCGTGTTTCCGCGTCCGATGATGGGACGGCCCGATGCGAATTTCTCGCTGTCCGGA
This sequence comes from Afipia massiliensis, assembly GCF_001006325.2. Classification (NCBI taxonomy): domain Bacteria; kingdom Pseudomonadati; phylum Pseudomonadota; class Alphaproteobacteria; order Hyphomicrobiales; family Nitrobacteraceae; genus Afipia; species Afipia massiliensis. The sequence continues at coordinate 1,527,923 of NZ_LBIA02000001.1, forward strand.
TTGAAGACGGCGGTGCGCAACGAGGCCACGCGCCTGATGCCGTTCGAGCCGCAGGACGTCGCCGATCTCTGCGCCGGATTCCAGGCCGCGGTGCTGGATCTCACGGCGGACCGGATCAGCGTCGGGCTGCGGCTGTTTCAGGAAAAATTTGGTCCGCCGCGCGCACTTGTTGCCGCTGGCGGCGTCGCCTCCAATCTCGCAATACGCAGCGCATTGCATGACATCGCGGGACGCGCGCAGACCATGCTGATCATTCCGCCGCCGGCGCTCTGCACCGACAATGGCGCGATGATCGCGTGGGCCGGTGCGGAACGCCTCGCGCTGAAGATGGTCGACAACATGGAGACCGCGCCGCGCGCGCGCTGGCGGCTCGATGAAACCGCATCGACGCCTGTGAAGTTCGCCAACACCCGTGCGAGGCACTAGGCATGATCCCGAAAAGTGGACACCGGTTTTCGGACAAGATCATGCCTTTCAGAAATCAAGCATGATTGTACACCAGAGCATTTCCGTTGTCGGCGCAGGCGCATGGGGTACGGCGCTTGCCAACGCCACAGCACGCGCCGGACGCGATGTCGTTCTCTATGCGCGCGACAGAGTAGCTGCGGAGCAGATTGCGCAGACGCGCGAGAATCCGAAACTGCCCGGCATTCAACTCACGAAGGGGATCGCCGTCACCAGCGATCTCGCGCAGGCCGGCAAGGCCGATGCGGTGCTGCTGGTCACGCCCGCGCAGAGCCTGCGGCAGGCGGCGATCGCACTCGCGCCGCATCTGGCTCCGGGCACCCCCGTCATCGTCTGCGCCAAGGGCATCGAGCGCGGCACGCATCAGTTCATGACGCAGATCGTCGCGGAGGTTGCTCCGAATGCCGTCCCCGCGATTCTGTCGGGGCCGAGTTTCGATGTCGACGTGGCGCGCGGCCTGCCAACCGCCGTCACGCTCGCGACAGCCGATGAGACGGTTGCGAAAGCGCTGGTGCATGCGCTCGGCTCGGCGACATTCCGCCCCTATCACTCGACCGACGTGCGCGGCGTCGAAATCGGCGGCGCGGCCAAGAACGTGCTGGCGATTGCCGCCGGCATCGTCTCGGGCCGAAAGCTCGGCGCGTCGGCGCTGGCGGCACTGACCACGCGCGGCTTCGCGGAACTGATGCGGCTTGGGCTGGCCTGCGGCGCAAAGGCCGAAACCATCGCCGGATTGTCAGGCCTCGGCGATCTGTTGCTGTCCTGTTCGAGTCCTCAATCGCGCAACTTTTCTCACGGCATTGCGCTCGGGCGCGGCGAGACGCCGGCGCGCGGCAAACTTGTCGAAGGCGAATTTACCGCGCCGGTGCTGATTGAACTCGCTACTGAGAAGAATATTGAAATGCCGGTGGCCAATGCGGTGGCGGCGATTCTCGGCGACGCACTGACCATCGACGAGGCGATCGAAACGCTGCTGACGCGGCCGTTCCGGGCCGAAGGATAACATATCAACTGGCATGGCCGGGCTTGTCCCGGCCATCCCGATTGGATTGGCACTGCGCTCTCCTGATCGGGATCACCGGGACAAGCCCGGTGATGACAAAATCAAGACCACAGGATGTGAGACGATGGCGTACTGGCTTGTAAAATCAGAACCCTCCACCTGGTCGTGGGACCAGCAGGTCGCGAAAGGCGCCAAGGGCGAAGCCTGGACCGGCGTGCGCAACCACACCGCCAAGCTCAACATGATGAAGATGAAAAAGGGCGACCGCGCCTTCTATTATCATTCCAACGAGGGCAAGGAGATCGTCGGCATCGTCGAGATCATCCGCGAGCAATATCCCGATCCGACCGACAAGGCCGGCAAGTTCGTCTGCGTCGACATCGCTGCCGACAAGCCATTGAAGAAGCCGGTCACGCTGGAAACCATCAAGGCCGAAGCCAAGCTCGCCGAGATGGATCTGGTGAAATATTCGCGATTGTCGGTGCAGAGCGTGAAACCGGATGAGTGGAAACTGATCTGCAAGCTGGGCGGAGTGTGAACGCGCCCGTCATCACCGACAAGGACGCGTTCATCCGCGCCAACACCCGACTGCGCGCGGTGCCGCTGACGCCGGAGATTTCGCTGTTTGTGGCGGATGAGGCCGTGCCGTTGTGGCACAAGACCGAAGAGGAAATCGGCGAGGCCGGATTGCCGCCTCCGTTCTGGGCCTTTGCCTGGGCCGGCGGTCAGGCGCTGGCACGTCATATTCTCGACAATGCATATTTGGTGCGCGGCAAGACGGTGCTTGATCTCGCCAGCGGATCAGGCCTTGTCGGCATAGCCGCCATGAAGGCCGGGGCAGCCTGCGTCACCGTCGCTGACATCGATGCGTTTGCCTGTGCTGCCGCGGCGCTGAACGCCGCGCAGAACGACGTTGCGCTGACGACATGCGAGAGCGATCTGCTCGCGGGACGGCATCCGAACCGCTGGGATGTCATCCTGGCCGGCGATATTTTCTATGAGCGCAACACGGCGCAGCGGGCATTCGATTTTCTTCACGGCCACGCGGCGCGCGGCGCCACCGTCCTGATTGGCGATCCGGGGCGCAGTTACCTGCCCCGCGACAAACTGCGCCGGCTCGCCGACTACAGTGTCCCGGTCACCCGCGACCTCGAGGATGCCGAAATCAAGCAAACCGCGGTGTGGGGCTTGCTCCAGCCCACGTAAATGCGGCTTCAAGCCCCTTGAAATGCCTCGGAAAGTCCGGGTCCGACAAAAGTCCTAGTTGCCGTGGCTTGTCGCTGCTGTATGCAAAAGCGCATAATATGAAAAACAAGAAAAAACCCGCGCGCATGTTGCGCCGCGGACGATCTGCGTGGAGGGAGAGAGGAAGTCATGTCCGATAAAATTTACGACGTATCCGCGGAATGGGCGAAGCGCGCCTTTATCGACGATGCCAAATACCGCGAGATGTACGCGCGTTCGGTCAAAGACCCCAACGGCTTCTGGGCCGATGAAGCCTCCCGCCGCCTCGGCTGGATCAAGCCCTTCACCAAGGTCGAGAACGCCTCGTTCGCGCCGGGCAATATCTCGATCAAGTGGTTCGAGGACGGCGTGCTGAACGCCGCATGGAATTGCATCGACCGCCATCTCGAAACACGCGGCGACCAGACCGCGATCATCTGGGAAGGCGACGATCCGTCCGAGTCGAAAAAGATCACCTATCGCGAGCTGCATGACGAAGTCTGCAGGATGGCGAACATCCTGCGGCTGCGAAATGTCGCCAAGGGCGACCGCGTCACCATCTATCTGCCGATGATTCCGGAAGCGGCCTACGCGATGCTGGCTTGCGCGCGGATCGGCGCCATCCATTCCGTCGTGTTCGGCGGCTTCTCGCCGGATTCACTTGCGCAGCGCATCACCGACTGCAAATCAAAAGTGATCATCACCGCCGACGAGGGCCTGCGCGGCGGCAAGAAGGTGCCGCTGAAAGCCAACGTCGATGCGGCGATTGCCAAGATCGGCACCGCCAGCGTCGATCATGTCATTGTCGTACGCCGCACTGGCGGCGCGATCGACATGAACCCGGTGCGCGATGTCTGGCACCACGAAGCCGCAGCCATGGTCACGAGCGAGTGTCCCGTCGAGCCGATGAACGCGGAAGATCCGCTGTTCATTCTCTACACGTCGGGTTCGACCGGCCAGCCCAAGGGCGTGCTGCACACCACCGGCGGCTACCTCGCCTTCGCGTCGATGACGCATCAGTACGTGTTCGACTATCACGACGGCGACATCTACTGGTGCACCGCCGACGTCGGCTGGGTCACCGGCCACAGCTACATTCTCTACGGGCCGCTCGCCAACGGTGCGACCACGCTGATGTTCGAAGGCGTGCCGAATTATCCGGACAACTCGCGGTTCTGGAACGTCGTCGACAAGCACAAGGTCAACATCTTCTACACCGCACCCACCGCGATCCGCGCGCTGATGCAGTCCGGTGACGATCCGGTGAAGAAGACGTCGCGTGCGTCGTTGCGCCTGCTCGGCTCGGTCGGCGAACCGATCAATCCGGAAGCGTGGGAATGGTACCACCGCGTGGTCGGCGACGGCCGCTGCCCGATCGTCGATACCTGGTGGCAGACCGAGACCGGCGGCATTCTGATTACGCCGCTGCCGGGCGCGATCGCACAGAAGCCCGGCTCGGCCACCAAGCCGTTCTTCGGCGTGGTGCCGGAAATCGTCGATGCCGACGGCAAGGTTCTCGACGGCGAGGCGCAGGGCAATCTCTGCATCGGCAAATCGTGGCCAGGCCAGATGCGCACGGTTTACGGCGACCATGCGCGGTTCGAGCAGACCTACTTCTCGACTTACAAGAACAAGTACTTCACCGGCGACGGCTGCCGCCGCGACGCCGACGGCTACTACTGGATCACCGGCCGCGTCGACGACGTCATCAACGTGTCCGGTCACCGGATGGGCACGGCGGAAGTCGAAAGCTCGCTGGTGGCGCATGACGCGGTGTCGGAAGCCGCCGTGGTCGGTTACCCGCACGACATCAAGGGTCAAGGCATCTATGCCTACGTGACGCTGATGAAGGGTGTCGAGCCGACCGAGACGCTGCGCAATGAGCTGGTGGCGTGGGTGCGCAAGGACATCGGCCCGATCGCCTCGCCGGATCTCATTCAGTTCGCGCCCGGCCTGCCGAAAACCCGCTCGGGCAAGATCATGCGCCGCATCCTGCGCAAGATCGCGGAAGACGAATCCGGCTCGCTCGGCGACACTTCGACGCTGGCCGATCCAATGGTCGTTGACGATCTGGTGCACAACCGGCAGAACAAGAAGACCGCCTGAAGTATTCGGACTGCGGGTTTCTGCCTGGGGGTATCCATGCGAGCGCGCTTCAATGGTCTGATTGTTGCGATACTGATCGCCATGCTTGGCGTGGCGATCAGTTTGAACAAATCCGAGGCGGCAAATCTCGGCGAAGCCTGCGGCGGCGCAGCCAACATCACCTGCAATTCGGCCCTTTGGTGCCAGAAGACGACAGGTGGTCAATGCAAGACCGCCGACGCGGCGGGCCAATGCGACAAAGCGCCGGCCTTCTGCATGCAGATCCACCGACCGGTTTGCGGCTGCAACGGCAAAACCTACGCAAATGATTGCGAGCGGCAGAAGGCCCGGGTTCAGCTGGACTACGTCGGCGCGTGCCCGAAAGAGCCGAAGGCAAAAGAGCCTAAAGCGGTGACGCCGAAGTCAAAGACGCCGAAGAGCGGAAAACAACAATAATCACGCCCGGAGATACCGGCATGGACCGCAGGACTTTTCTCACCAGCGCGGCGTCGCTCGCGCTTGGCGCCACAGCGGCCCACGCGCAGCACGCCCAGCATCAGCATGCGCCGCTGCCGCAGGCTCCACCGTCCGCCGAACCCTTCACCGGCCTTCGCACCAACGCGCCGCATCACATTTCGCCGGATGAGAAAGCGCAGCGCGTCACAGAAAGTCCTGCGCCGCAGGGTACGCCGGGCCGCTGGGTGACCCGCGCAGCATTGCCGTTGCCCCGCAGCGAAATGGCATGGGCGACCGAATGGGCGGGGCGTGCGCATATCGTCGGCGGCTACGGGGAGGGCCGGGTCGATCGCACCTATCATCACATTTACGATCCGGCCAAGGACGTCTGGTTCGACGGCGCGCCGTTGCCGCGCGGGGCCAACCATGTTGCCGTCGCTGCCGATGCGGGACGTGTCTACGCGCTGGGCGGCTTCATCGAACAGAACCGCAATCCCGATCAGAATGCCTATGCCTATGACGTCGCGGCTAATCGCTGGGACAAGATCGCGCCGCTGCCGCGACCGCGCGGCGCAGGCGCTGCCGTGGTGCTGAACGGCCGCGTTCACCTGATCGGCGGCGCATCGGAGCCGACCATGGAACGCGCGAGCGTCGGCTGGCACGAGGTCTACGATCCGAAGACCGACAAATGGGCGACGCTGAAAGCGCTGCCCGGCGCGCGCGACCATGTCGGCTGCGTCGCGCACAACGGAATCATTCACATCATCGGCGGACGCTTCAACACCTTCGAATACAACACCGAATTGCATCATGTGTATGTGTCCGAGCGCGACACCTGGGAGACGCGCGCGGCGCTGCCGACCACCCGCTCCGGCCACGGACTCGTGGTGTACCGCGACCGGCTGTTCGCGATGGGCGGCGAGTCCGGCGTGATCCGCAACGGACAGATCACGCAAGGCAAGGTGTTCGGCCAGATGGAGAGCTACGATCCCGCGTCGGACCGCTGGCAAAGCCACGCGCCGATGCCGACGCCCCGTCACGCCGTGGGCGCGGTAACCATCGGCGACTGGATCTATGTCGCCGGCGGCGGCGCCGTGACCGGCGGCGCGGTGCAATCGGCCGTGCATGAGGCGTTCACGCTCGGCTAATCGCAAGCCGCGCTCACAAAAATGTCACCCGTCCCGGGCCGTTTGAGCCCGGGTGTTGTTTTCCGGGCATTTACTTTGACGCCGGAATTTTCTTTCTAAGGGCACACGCAATCGGCCTTTTGCATCCGAAGATAAGGGGCTGTTGAAGCCTCTGTTATAGGCTGGCGGGTGCACGAACATAAGCCGACCGGTTCCGCGGCCGTGTGCCTCGCGATGGAGACTGGAGACAATGATGCTGCGTAAATTGACGATGGCGCTGGCGGCCGCAATGGCGATTGGATTTTCCGGTTCGGCAGCACTGGCTGCGCCGTCCGAAGTTGCTTCTCCCAACGGCTATCCGCCGGGCACCATCGTGGTGAAGACCAACGAGCGCAAACTGTATCTCGTGCTCGGCGAAGGCCGCGCGTTGCGTTATCCGGTCGGCGTCGGCAAGGCCGGCAAGCAATGGTCCGGCGCGACCCGCATCGACGGAAAATACCGCCAGCCGGCATGGTCGCCGCCTGCGGACGTGAAGCGCGACAATCCGAACATTCCTGACGTCATTCCCGGCGGTGCGCCATCCAATCCAATGGGTGTCGCCGCGATGACCCTCGAAGGCGGCGAATACGCCATTCACGGCACCAACCGCCCCAACTCCGTCGGCGGCTATGTCTCTTACGGCTGCGTACGGATGTACAACCAGGATATCAGCGACCTGTTCGAGCGCGTCGAGGTCGGCACGCCGGTGATCGTCACCTCGCGCTGATTGTCTCGACATCTTCTGGCAAGCAAAAAGCCGCGTCATGACGCGGCTTTTTTATTCCATCTTCATCGCATTGCCGCCGTGCACCAGCCGCTGCGCCTGCCGCCCTGATACGACCGCACGTGGCCCGAGGCGAGTAATGCTGCTGAAACGCTCGGCGTGCGCCGCGTGGCGGCATCCGCAACCACCCGCCCGTTATATTTGTCGGGACCGATGTTGAAGATCGCGACATCGCCGCCCGCGAGCAAGGCACGCAGCGCCTCGTGTGACGCTTCGGCCATCCGGAATTCTTCCGCGCACGCGCCCTTCATCTCCGGCGCATCGATGCCGCGCAGCCGCACCCGCGTCATCATCTCAAGACCCGGCCACAAATGAACCCGCGCCTCGAACGTGTCGCCATCGATCACACGTACGACCTCGACGGAATGGCGCACGTCAGCATGGCCGTCACGGCTCCATGGCGCAGGACCGGCAGGCGACGCCGGATTTGCCGCAGACAGGATCGAGGGCGCGGCGGACGGTCCGCTCCATGGCAAGCGGTCCCGTCCCGGGATCACGGTTCCAGCCGCTATGCCGGCGACGAAAATCAGGCCAAGCATCCAAGGCGGTGAGCCGTGAACCGGAAACCGTGACGTTTGACGATAAAGAAGCCGATCTAGGAACATATGCCTAGAATAGGACCAAAACTAGCTCGGCGGCAAGAACGATCAGGATCATCCGTAGTCGTACGTAAGACTAGAAGTCGGAACACAATCCCTTGTGTTCCCAGTCCCCGTAACGGGTCGGCTCCAGCCCCTTGGGGCCCTGAACCTCTTTCGCGCCCTTGGCATTGTCCTGAGCGGCGTTGCGCCGCGCTTCGGCTTCGGCCAGTGCCCGCTGCGCCTGCGGCGACAGCGGCTTGCGCCCGGCAACGGCATCGACAGGGTTGGAATGAGACGGGTCATGGTTCATGGCTGACACTCCCGGGTGGTCAGAGCCGAAATTCAAATCTAGATAGACCGGGCCCGCGATCAAGGCCCGTGGTGCACGCCGTATCACGCAGCCGGATGGTTGTATGTGAAGCGGCTTACATTTCCCGAGATGTTTTAGACAAGACGATTCACACACGACACAATTCTTACATTTGGCATATTCCCGTGCCACGTAGTCACCTCATCGCGACGTCCGTCGCGTTTGTCCCGCCAGCGAATGTTTTTTCCGCATGAAGCCTTCGAGATTTGTCCCGCCCACCGAGGTGCCCGGCCTCGCAGCGCGCAGGATCGCGGCCGATATTCTCGATGGCGTGCTGCACAAGCACCGCATGCTGGACGATCAGCTCGATGGCGTCGGCGCTCATCCCGGATTGAAGACACTCGCCGATCGCGATCGCGCGCTGATGCGCCGGCTGGTCGCGACCATCCTGCGGCGATTGGGCACGCTCGGCCATGTGCTGTCGCGGCTGCTCGACCGCGGGATCCCAAGCGACGCACCGCGCGCACAAAGCGCGCTGCTGATCGGCGCCGCGCAGATTCTGTGGATGGAGGTTCCCGATCACGCCGCGGTCGATCTGTCGGTGCGCCTTGTGCAAGCGGATCGCCGGGCCGCGAAATACGCCGGCCTCGTCAATGCGGTGCTGCGGCGCTGCGCGCGCGAAGGCCAGCCGTTGATCGACGAGGTCAAGTCGCAGATGCTCGATCTGCCGCCGTGGCTGACGGCGCGCTGGATCGCGACTTACGGCGAAGACACAGCGCGCGCGATGGCCGCCGCCATCAGCGTCGAACCGGCGCTGGACCTGACCGTCAAATCCGATCCGGGCGGCTGGGCGACGCGCCTGCATGGCGAGGCGCTAGCGACCGGCACGGTGCGAACGCTGCTGCATGGATCGGTGACCATGCTTCCCGGTTTCAACGAAGGCGAGTGGTGGGTGCAGGATGCAGCCGCCGCGATGCCGGCCCGGCTGTTCGGGGACATCAAAGACAAGACCATCGCCGATCTGTGCGCCGCGCCGGGCGGCAAGACGGCGCAACTCGTCCATGCCGGCGCGCGGGTGACTGCTGTCGACCGCTCGCCGAACCGGATTGCGCGGCTGCGCGAGAATCTGGCGCGGCTGTCGCTAGAGGCCGATACCGCCGTCGCGGACGCCACCGAATGGCAGCCGCCTGGCGAATTGTTCGATGGCATACTGATCGATGCGCCATGCGCCGCGACCGGCACGATCCGTCGGCATCCCGACGTTGCCTGGCTGAAACAGGAATCGGACATCGGCGCGCTCGCCGCGGTACAAAAGCGCCTGCTGCAGAAGGCGGTCACGCTGCTGAAGCCCGGCGGCACCCTGGTCTATTGCACCTGTTCGCTGGAACCGGAGGAAGGCGAGCAAGCTGTTGCGAGCGTCCTTGCCGCCGAATCAGGCCTGCGGCGCGCACCTGTCGGCCGGGATGAGGTTTCTGGGCTGGACGAGATTCTCACGTCCGAGGGCGACATCCGCACCTTGCCTTCGCATCTCGCCCATGGTGATTCGCGCTTGGGCGGCCTCGACGGCTTTTACGCGACGCGCCTCATCAAATCCTGACTTCAAGTGCCGTTCTGGCACGCAAGTGATTCGCGGCGAGCGGTCAACCGTCGCGTCCGTCATGCGCGTGCCAATGAATGCCCTTTAGGTGTGCCTGATCGGTGTCCTTGGGGGTGCCTGCGGGCATTTTTCGGATTACAACAGTGCGCGGAGATTCCCTCACAGTGCGGCGCGTTGGCGTCCCGCGTGGGTTTCGGGGGAGGAATGCTCCGGTTTAATGGGGAACGATCACGTTCGGCGGCGGGGAATAACCGATTCCGCCAGCGTGATCCAGGACAGGGCGCACGTGGCGGTCGCTTACCGACGACGCATCTCGTCTCTTCTGCTGGGCCGCGCGGCGCGGAACGTACTCGCACGCGCCAGCGGGCAGTCGGTTGCGCTGTCGCGCTTCTGGCCGGGCCGCACCGACCGGCTGCTGATTGCCCCGAACGATCTCCGCACCGTCGACGCGACGCGCGCGTCGGAGATCTATGCCGGGCGTTTCGTTTTCGCCGGCAAGATCGTCACCTCACATGGTCGCTCGATTTTTGAACTCGATCCGCCGTCGGAAGACTGGGAAGCCAACCTGCTCGGCTTCGGCTGGCTGCGCCATCTGCGCGCGGCGGATTCCGCCATCACCCGCGCCAACGCACGCTCGCTGATCGACGACTGGATTTCAAAACCGATCCGCAAGCGCGGCACCGGCTGGCGTGCCGACGTGCTGGCGCGGCGCGTGGTCTCGCTGCTGTCGCAGGCGCCGCTGGTGCTGAACGACGCCGACGGAAAATTCTACCGGCGCTTCCTGCGCAGCCTGACCCGCGAGATTCGCTATCTGCGCTATACGATGGTCGATATTCCCGATGGTGTGCCGCGCCTGCAGGTGCTGATCGCGCTGTGCTATGCATCGCTCTGTCTGGCCAATCAGGCCAAGCATATCCGCACGGCGTCGCGCAAACTCTCCGACGAATTGCAACGGCAGCTGCTTCCCGACGGCGGGCATATTTCGCGCAATCCGGGCGCGCTGATCGAACTGCTGCCCGATCTTTTGCCGCTGCGTCAGACCTTCACGGCCCGCAACATCGCGCCGCCGCCGGCGCTGTTGAACGCGATCGACCGCATGATGCCGATGCTGCGGTTCTTCCGCCATGGCGACGGCAGTTTCGCGCTGTTCAACGGCATGAGCAGCGCGCCGTCGGGCCTGCTCGCAACATTGCTCGCCTATGACGACACCCACGGCATCCCGATGTCGAACATGCCGCATTCGGGTTTTCAGCGCCTCGACGCCGGCACCACCGCCGTCATCATGGATACCGGCGCGCCACCGCCGCCGGCGGTGAGCCGCGACGCCCATGCCGGCTGCCTGTCGTTCGAACTGTCGTCCGGCACCAGCCGCATCGTGGTCAATTGCGGGATACCTTCCACCGGCCGCGACAACTGGCGCGCCTTTGCGCGCTCGACCGCAGCGCATTCGACCCTGATCTGTCACGAAACCTCATCGTGCCAGTTCATCGAGTTGCCTGCCATGAAGCGAATGCTGCAGGGCGCGCCCATCGTCAGCGGACCGTCCAATGTCGGCGTGTTTCGCGAGGTCGCCAACGACAGCATTCAGTTGACCGCGAGCCACGACGCCTATGCGCGGCAGTTCGGCGTCGTGCATCAGCGCAGCCTGACGCTCTCGTCCGACGGCGCCCGGCTCGACGGCGAAGACACGTTGCTGAATGCATCCGGCGCCTCGTCGCGCAGCAGGCCCGACGACTACGTGCTGCGGTTTCATCTGCATCCGTCGGTGAAAGCCAGCCGCCTCACCGACGCGCGCGGCGTGATGCTGGTGCTGCCCAACCGCGACGTCTGGACGTTCGAAGCCCTCAACGACAAGGTTGATCTGGAAGATAGCGTGTTTCTGGCAGGCTCCGACGGGCCGCGCCGGACCGCCCAGATCGTGATCCGACAAAACCGGAAGGACTCGCCGAGCGTGCGCTGGAGCTTCACCCGCTCGTCTGCGTCAGCGACCGTGACCAATGCCCGCCGCGACGCCCGCCGCGAGCCGGAATTGCCGCTTTAAACCACTGAATATTGTCCTGTTTCAATTGCCCTCAAAAAAGGGGGCTTTTGGTGAACTGGGCCGTTTTGCCGGGCGGAAAACCATGCTACCCGGCGGCATCTATCGAACCAGGACCCTTTCTCATGGCTGACCACCCGCGCCGCGTCACGCGCGCACTCCTCTCCGTTTCCGATAAATCCGGCCTGATCGAATTCGCCCGCGCGCTTTCGAACAGCGGCATCGAACTGGTCTCCACCGGCGGCACCGCCAAGGCCATTGCCGAGGCGGGCCTCAAGGTCCGCGACGTGTCGGACCTCACCGGATTTCCCGAGATGATGGACGGGCGGGTCAAGACCCTGCATCCGAACGTGCACGGCGGACTGCTGGCGATCCGGGACAATGCCGATCACGCGCGCAGCATGAAGGATCACGGCATTGCGCCGATCGACCTTCTGGTGGTCAATCTTTATCCGTTCGAAGCCACCGTGGACAAAGGCGCGTCCGAGGACGACTGCATCGAGAACATCGATATCGGCGGTCCGGCGATGATCCGCGCCGCGGCGAAAAACCATCACGATGTCGCCGTCGTGGTCGAGGCGTCCGACTATCAGGCGGTGCTGGACGAGCTTGCTGCCAACAAGGGCGCGACCACGCTCACCCTGCGCAAAAAACTTGCGCAAAAAGCCTACGCTCGCACCGCGGCTTATGACGCGGCAATCTCGAACTGGTTCGCCGATCAGCTGAAGATCGACGCGCCCGACTTCCGCGCCTTCGGCGGCAAGCTGATTCAGGCGCTGCGCTACGGCGAGAACCCGCATCAGGGAGCGTCGTTTTACAAAACCCCCGATCGCCGTCCCGGCGTCGCCACCGCGCGCCAGCTGCAGGGCAAGGAACTGTCCTACAACAACATCAACGACACCGATGCAGCTTATGAATGCATCGCGGAGTTCGATGCGAAACGCACCGCCGCCTGTGTCATCGTCAAGCACGCCAATCCGTGCGGCGTCGCCGAGGGCGTTGACCTCGCCAGCGCCTATCGCAAGGCACTGGCTTGCGATTCGACATCAGCCTACGGCGGGATCATCGCGTTCAACCGCACACTCGATGCCGATGCGGCGAACGCCGTCGCCGGAATCTTCACCGAAGTCATCATCGCGCCGGACGCCACCGAAGAAGCCATCGCCATCATCGGCAAGCGCAAGAACCTGCGCCTGCTGCTGGCCGGCGGCCTGCCCGATCCGCGCGCGGCAGGTCTCATGACAAAGACAGTGGCCGGCGGCCTTCTGGTGCAGACGCGCGACAACGCCGTGGTCGATGACATGACCTTCAAGACCGTCACCAAGCGTGCGCCGACCGACGCCGAGCTGAACGATCTGCGCTTTGCCTTCCGCGTCGCCAAGCACGTGAAGTCGAACACCATCATCTATGCCAAGGATCTCGCCACCGTCGGCATCGGCGCCGGCCAGATGAGCCGGGTCGATTCGGCGCGCATCGCCGCGCGCAAGGCCGAGGACGCCGCGAAGGAATTGGGACTTGCCGCACCAATGACCAGGGGTTCGGTGGTAGCGTCCGATGCGTTCTTCCCGTTCGCGGACGGTCTGCTGGTGGCGATCGAGGCCGGCGCGACGGCAGTGGTTCAGCCCGGCGGCTCGATGCGCGACAATGAGGTGATCGAGGCGGCCGATGCTCACGGCATCGCCATGGTGTTCACCGGCACGCGGCACTTCAAGCACTGACGAGAGAGCGCGTGCGGTTACGCCCGCACGCGCGACAGCAGCAGAAGCCCCGCCGAGAAGAACACCACCAGCACGGCCATGCCGGCCTTCTGGCTCATGGTCACGGCGGTCACGATGCTGACCACCAGCGGCGCCATGAATGACGTCACCTTGCCGGATAGCGCGAACAGCCCGAAGAACTGCGTGATGCGGTCCTTCGGTGCGAGGCGAATGAGCAGCGTGCGCGACGCCGCCTGCATCGGTCCCGCGGCCATCCCGATCAGGACACCGAGCGCCAGATAGACCTGCTCGGCCGGCGATCCGAACAATTTGCCCGGCATCGGCGGCGCCACCTTGAACACGAAGAACAACGTGTCGCGGTCGATCGACAGGATCACCGCGCAGGCGAGCAGCAGGATGGACATGCTGCCCGCGATCACGGTCTTCGGGCCGAGCCGATCATCGAGCTTGCCGCCGAGCCATGCCCCGATGGCTCCGGAGAACGCCAGCAGGATACCGAACGTGCCGATCTGAAGGGTCTGCCAGCCGAAGGTGCCCGCGGCGTAGATGCCGCCAAACGCGAACAGCGCCACCAGCGCGTCCATGTAGACCATGTTGGCGATCAGGAATGTCAGCATCACCGGCTTGCCCGGCAGGGTCGACAGCGTTTCGCGCAATTCGCGCAGGCCTTCGCGCACCGCGCCAAGCGCAGGCGTCTTCGCCGCGCGATCGGGCGTGAACAGAAACATCGGCAGCACAAAGATGATGAACCAGAGTCCGCTCAGCGGCCCGGTGATGCGGTCGCCCTCGTGCGTTGCCGGATCGAGGCCGAACAGCGGTGTGAGACCGAACAGCGTGCGGCCGGTGTCGCCGCTCGCCGCGAGAAAGCCGAGCACAAGAACGAGACTGAGAATGCCGCCGACATATCCGGTGGCCCAACCCGTTCCCGACAGCCGTCCGATCCGCTCCGGCGGCACCAGCGTCGGCATCATCGCATTGTTGAACACGGTGGCGAATTCGATGCCGATGGTCGCAAGGCCGAACGCGATCAACAGCGGCAGAATGACGGAGGAATCGCCCGGCTTGCCGATCCACATGATCGACGCTCCGATCACGAACAGCGCGCCGAACGCAGCGATCCACGGCTTGCGGCGGCCGCCTGCATCGGCGATCGCACCCAGCACCGGCGACATGATGGCGATCACAAGTCCCGCCGCCGCGGTGGCGAATCCCCACATTGCCTGTCCGCTGGCAGGATTCGCCGCCACATGGGTCGCGAAATAAGGCGCGAACACAAATGTCGTGATCAGACTGAAGTATGGCTGCGCCGCCCAGTCGAACAGAATCCAGCCGAAAACGGCCGAGCGCGGCGGATAGGTCGGCGCCGACACGTTTGCGTGACTGTCATGCGCCGGAACAACTTGAGACATGATCGAAATTCCTGCCGAATCAACGCGGACATTGTCCCTCGTTGCCGCAAAACCATATAGTGCGGCGGTTCAATTGCTATCGCGTTTTTACCCAGACATGGGTTGCCGGAGGAAGTCATGGCCCCGATTACCAAGCGCCGCGCGCTCGCTTTCGTTCTCGGCGTCTTCGGCCTGCTGTTCGCTCCGGCCTTCGCGCAGGATTCGCGGCATGGATATTATGCGCCGCCTGCGCTCGATACGGTTCGTCCGGTCGCTGCGAAAAACGGCATGGTCGTCGCGCAGGAGCGGGTCGCTGCAGAGATCGGCCGCGACATTCTGGCGCGCGGCGGCAATGCGATTGATGCGGCGGTCGCCACCGGATTCGCGATGGCCGTGACCTATCCGCGCGCCGGCAATCTCGGCGGCGGCGGATTCATGGTGATCCATCTGGCGGCGAGCAACGAAGCCGTCGCCATCGACTATCGCGAAAGCGCACCGGCCGCCGCCACGCGCGACATGTTTCTCGGCGACGACGGCAAACCCGATACAAAGAAATCCCGCGATCAGGCGCTCGGCATCGGCGTGCCCGGCACAGTCGCGGGATTGGCGCTGGCGCTGGAAAAATACGGCTCGGGGAAATTCAAACTCGCGGATCTGATCACGCCTGCGATTGCGCTCGCGCGCGACGGCTTCGTAATCGCCGACGATACAGCGGACACGCTGCCGGACTGGCATCGGCGGCTGGCGAAATGGCCATCGAGCCGGAAGATCTTTTCACGCGCCGACGGCACATCGCTGCAGCCCGGCGATAGCTTGATTCAAAGTGATCTGGCCACCACGCTGGAAACGATTTCCGCGCAAGGCGTGAGGGGCTTCTACGACGGTGCTGTCGCCGAAAAGCTCGCCGCCGGAATCCAGGCTGCGGGCGGCATCATCACCCGCGACGATCTCAGGGCCTATCAAGCGGTCATCCGTGCGCCGGTGCGCGGCACCTATCGCGGTTTCGAGATCGTATCGATGCCGCTGCCGTCCTCGGGCGGCACCGTGCTGATCGAGACGCTGAACATTCTCGAGGGCTACAAGCTGCGCGAGATGGGCGCTGGATCGGTAGATGCGCTCCACGTGTCGATTGAAGCGATGAAGCGCGCCTATGGCGATCGTGCGCGCTACCTCGGCGATCCGGCCTTCGTCAACGCGCCGATGCAGCAACTCCTCGCGAAGGACTACGCCGCGAAGCAGCGCGCCACCATCGACATGACCAAGGCGACACCGTGGAGCGAGACGACGCTGGTTTCGCCGCGCGAAGGCAGCAACACCACTCATTATTCGGTGGTGGATTCATCCGGCAACGCGGTCAGCAACACCTACACGCTGAACTTCAGCTACGGCCTCGGCCTCGTCGCGGACGGCACCGGCGTGCTGCTCAACAACGAGATGGACGATTTCACGGCGGCCCCCGGCGCATCGAACGCCTACGGCCTCGTCGGTTTCGAGGCCAATCTGCCCGGTCCCGGCAAGCGCCCGCTGTCCTCGATGTCGCCGACCATCGTGCTGAAAGATGGCAAGCCTGTTCTGGTGACGGGCTCGCCCGGCGGCAGCCGCATTATTTCGGCGGTGCTTCAGGTTGTCATCAATGCCATCGACTTCGACATGAATGTTGCTGCGGCGGTGTCGGCGCCGCGGCTGCATCATCAATGGCGGCCCGACGAGGTTCGCGTCGAGCATGGATTTTCCGAAGCAACACTGACCGCGCTGCGCGAACGCGGCCATCGCATTATCGCGCCGCTGGGGCAGACCTCAGTCAATTCCATCGCGGTCACGCCCGACGGCTTGCTCGGCGCCGCCGATCCCCGCACACGCGGCGCAGAGGCCTCCGGATACTAGCGGTCGCTGCGGCGCCCGCATTTGCCTGATGACGCGCCGGTGATTGGCGTAGACAATGGTCCGAAGCCGGCCGGCAGCAATCCAGCGAGGAGAAGGCACCATGACAACGCTTAAGGGCAAGACGCTGTTCATTACCGGCGGCAGCCGCGGCATCGGACTTGCGATCGCACTGCGGGCTGCGCGCGACGGAGCCAACATCGCCATCGCCGCGAAAACCACCACGCCACAGCCGAAACTCGAAGGCACGATCTATACTGCCGCGGAGGCGATCAAGGCGGCTGGCGGCAAGGCGCTGCCGCTGATCTGCGACATCCGTGACGAAGCACAAGTGCTCTCAGCCGTCGAAATGACCGTCGCGGAATTCGGCGGCATCGATATCTGCATCAACAATGCCAGCGCCATCAGCCTGACGGACTCCCAGCGAACCGAAATGAAACGCTTCGACCTGATGATGGGCATCAATACGCGCGGCACTTTCATGGTGTCGAAATACTGCATCCCGCACCTGACGAAGGCGGCGAATCCGCACATCTTGATGCTGTCTCCGCCGCTCGACATGAAGGCGAAATGGTTCGAGCATTCGACGGCCTACACGATGGCGAAGTTCGGCATGAGCATGTGCGTGCTCGGCCTCTCGGGTGAACTGCGCCGCGCAGGCGTGGCGGTGAACGCGCTGTGGCCGCGCACGCCGATCGCTACCGCTGCCGTCGGTAACTTGCTGGGCGGCGAGGCCGTGGTCCGTGCCAGCCGAAAGCCGGAGATTCTGGCCGACGCCGCGCATGTGATTTTCAACAAACCCTCGCGCGAGTTCACCGGACAGTTCTGCATCGACGACAAGGTCCTGTTCGATGCCGGCGTCCACGATTTCGAGCCTTATCGCGTCGATCCGTCGGTGCCGTTGCTGTCGGATTTTTTCGTTCCGGACGACGACGTGCCGCCGCCGGGCGTCAAGGTGATGGCGATGCCTTCACTGGGCGCCATGCAGCACTAGCAGTCAGAATTCGTCTTAGCGACCGACCTGATACGGCCCGCCCTTTTCCAGCGCACGCTGATACGCCGGGCGCGCGTGGATCCGCTGCAGGAAGGCCCAGGCTTTGGGGTAGCTTTCATCAAGGCCTGCGCGGGCCGACGCGGCTTCCAAAGGAAAACTCATCTGGATGTCGGCGGCGGTGAGATCGTTGCCCGCGAACCATTCGCTCTTGTTGAGCTCGCCTTCCCAGTACGAGATGTGCTGCTTGAGCTGCGGGTTCACCAGTGTCGTCAGCATCTTGCCGAACACCGGCATGAGCAGCGGCCGCAACAGCGCCGGCGCACGCTTCGGCGCCAGCGTGAACAGCAGCTTCTGAACCAGCAACGGCATCGCCGAGCCTTCGGCATAATGCAGCCAGTAGGTGTAGCGCAGCCGCTCCGGCGTTTTCGGCGGCGGGATCAGGCGGCCGTTGCCGTAGGTGTCGATGATGTACTCAACGATGGCGCCGGATTCCGCGATGGTGTTGCCGTTGTCGGTGATGACCGGCGACTTGCCCAGCGGATGGATCGCGCGCAGTTCTTTCGGCGCCAGCATCGACGGCTGCCGCTGATAGCGCACGATTTCATAGGGCACCCCGAGTTCTTCCAGCAGCCAGAGTACGCGCTGCGAGCGGGAATTGTTGAGATGATGAACTGTGAGCATGGCGACCGCTCCTGTGCGACGTCGATGGACATCTCACTGGTGCCAGCCGCGCCGTCAAAAGTCGAGAGGCGGCACGGCCTGAGGCCGCGCCTATTCCGCCTGCTGAAATCAGTCGAGAGCCTGCTGTTCGAGCGACGGCAGCACGAGCTTTGACCGGTCCGCGCCCGGACCCGGGTGCACGTGGACTTGCTTGGCGGCCAATGGCTCGTGGCACACCGAACAGGTCATCACCGGATCGAAATGGTGGCCGCAGGTCTTGTGCTGGTGAAGCACAGGCCGGCCGCGCTCGTCCGCCATGTGCACGTCCCCCCAGTGGACGATCGACATCATGATCGGATGCAAATCGAGACCCTTCTGGGTCAGAATGTATTCGTAACGCTTCGGGCGTTCCTGATAGGCGACCCGGCGCAGCACGCCCTGACGCACAAGTTTCTTGAGACGTTCGGCCAGCAAATGCCGCGTAATGCCGAGGCGCGACTGAAATTCATCGAACCGCCGGATCCGGCGAAAGCAATCGCGCAGGATGAGCAGTGTCCAGCGGTCGCCGATCACCGACACCGTGCGCGCCACCGAACAGGCCTCTTCGTCGAGAGTCTCCCATTTCATATCGCATCTCCGTGCCGTCATCTTCGGGCGATGCGCCCGGGTCAATGACCGTCATCAATTCCGATTTGGTATCCACTATACCTCGGGACGACCTAAGCGTGAAGCCATGTATTGTGCAGCGCGGCAGATGTCGCTTGCCCTGACCATCGTTGACAGTTCTATATTAGAACTATACTGGTCGAGACGAGAACACCGGGCGCCACGCGGGCCGGTGACGCAAAACCAATCAGTAAATGGGAGAGAACGATGCTGAGGAAAACAGCACTCAAGGCCACCGTGGCAGCTTTGTTGCTCGCCGGAGTGTCCGCGCCGGCAGCGGCAGGCGACGCGCCGGGCGTGACGGCGACCGAGATCAAGGTCGGAGCGGTGTTTCCCTTTAGCGGCCCGGCGTCTGCGCTGGGCGCTGTCGGCAAATCGCTGATCGCCTACGTCAATCTCATCAACGACAAGGGCGGCGTAAACGGCCGCAAGATCAACCTGATCGCGCTGGACGACTCCTACAGCCCGCCGAAAGCGGTCGAACATACCCGCAAGCTGGTCGAATCCGATGAAGTCGCCTTCGTGTTCTCGACGCTCGGCACGCCAAGCAATCTCGCCATATCGAAATATCTCGCCGCAAAGAAGGTTCCGCAGGCCTTCATCGTGACCGGCGCCACGCGGTTCACCGACTACAACGAGTACCCGATGATCACCACCGGGCTGCCGAGTTACGACACCGAGTCGCGCGCCTATGCGCGTTATCTCGCCAAGGAAATGCCCAACGCCAAAATCGCGATTCTTTATCAGAACGATGACCTGGGTAAGGACTTCATCGCAGGCTTCAAGTCCGAATTGAAGGAAGCCTTCGACAGCAAGGTGGTGACCAGCAGCTATGAAGTCAGCCAGCCCACCATCGATTCGCAGATCGTGTCCCTGAAGAGCACCGGCGCAACCGTGCTGCTGTTCGCCGGCACGCCGAAATTCGCGGCGCAGGCGATCCGCAAAACCCATGAATCCGGCTGGAAGCCGCTGCTCATCACCAACCTCATTGCAAGTTCGATCGCGTCGGTACTGACGCCGGCAGGACTCGATATTTCGACAGGCGTCGTGACCGCGACCTACCGCAAGGATGTGGACGATCCGAAATGGGCGAACGATGCGGGCGTCAAGCAGTACCGGTCCTTCATGGAGAAGTATATGCCGGGTGCGGATCTCGCCGAGAGCAACTATTTCACCGGCATGCATCAGGGCGTCGTACTCGAGGCGATGCTGAAGCAATGCGGCGACGATCTGTCGCGCGAGAACATCCTCAAGCAGACCCGCAACATCAAGGGGCTCGCGCTGCCGATGTCGCTGCCCGGTATCGTCGTCAATACCGGTCCTACCAACAACAAGATGTACACCCAGCTTCATCTCCAGCGATGGAATGGCAAGGCCTGGGATCTTTTCGGCCAACTACTTAACGACGACGCGAAGTGATAATCTAACCTTACGCGGCGGACCCAAAAGGTCTGCCGCGCTCCCGGTAACCGCAATCACCTCTGTTGACAGGAGACGGACCTTGGCCAAACGAAATGCGACCGTGGCAGTGATCGGCGCCGGCGACTATATCGGCGGCGAGATCGCAAAAAAATTCGCCTCCGAAGGCTTTACGGTGTTCGCGGGCCGCCGTAACGGCGACAAGCTCGCGCCGCTGGTCAAGGAGATCGAGGCGGCGGGCGGCGAAATCCACGGCCGCTCGCTCGATGCCCGCAAGGAAGACGAGATCGTTTCCTTCCTCGGCGACGCCGACAAGCATGCGCCGCTGGAAGTGTGCATTTTCAATATCGGCGCCAACGTCAACTTCCCGATTCTCGACACCACCGAGCGTGTCTTCCGCAAGGTCTGGGAGATGGCCTGCTATTCCGGCTTCCTGGCCGGGCGCGAGGCGGCGCGCCTGATGCTGCCGCGCGGCAAGGGCAACATCTTCTTCACCGGCGCCACCGCCAGCCTGCGCGGCGGGTCCGGTTATGTGGCCTTCGCCAGCGCAAAGTTCGGCCTGCGCGCCGTGGCACAGGCGACCGCGCGTGAACTCGGGCCGAAGAACATCCACGTCGCGCATCTGGTCATCGATTCCGGAGTCGATACCGAATGGGTGCGTCAGCGGCGTATCGAGGCCAATGGCCCCGATGCGCTCGATAATCCTGATCTCTTGATGCCGCCATCGTCGGTCGCGGAGTCCTACTGGCTGCTCTACCAGCAGCCGCGCAGCGCCTGGACGTTCGAGCTTGAGATCCGCCCGTTCGGCGAGAAGTGGTAGTCGCGCCGCGCATAACAGCCGGGCGCAACAACGGTTCAACCTTGCCTTGCGCCCGCACCATGGTTTGAGCAAGGATCGCGCGTCTCACCCTCGCCCGGGCGCGTCTGATCCGAAAACCGCTTCACGTTTTTCGGGATTGCCCCGGAACCCTGAAAGAAGTGGATTTGATGATGCGCATTCTGGTCATCGGCGCTGGCGCGACCGGCGGATATTTCGGCGGCAGATTGCTGCAGGCGGGACGCGACGTCACGTTTCTGGTGCGCGCAAAGCGCGCTGAACTGCTGGCGAAGAATGGCCTGATCATCAAAAGCCCGGTTGGCGACGTCACGCTGAAGAATCCGCCCACCCTTCTGGCGGACAAGATCACCGCACCGTTCGACGTCATCATTTTGAGCTGCAAGGCCTACGATCTCGACGACGCGATCACGTCGTTCGCGGCCGCCGTCGGTCCGGACACCGCAATCATTCCGTTCCTCAACGGCATGAAGCATCTTGAGGTGCTTGATGCGAAGTTCGGCATCGACCGCGTGATGGGCGGACAGTGCCAGGTCGCCTCGATGCTCGACGCCGAAGGCGTCATTCATCATCTCGCGCCGATGCATTCGATGTCGTTCGGCGAACGCGGCGCGCCCGAGGGGGATCGCGCCAAGCGGATCGAGGCGGCACTGCAGGGCGCGATGTTCGACGCCCGCGCCAGCGACGTCATCATGCAGGAGATGTACGAGAAGTGGGTGTTTCTCGCCACGCTGGCGGGAGCGACATCGCTGATGCGCGCGCCCGCCGGTCACATCACCGGCGCACCCGGCGGCGAGCAGTTCATTCGCGCGCTCCGCTCGGAGATCGCCTCAATCGCCGAAGCCGCCGGTCATGCGCCGCGGCCGGAATTCCTGGAGCGCACGGCAGGCCTGCTGTTCACGCCGGGATCGCCGCTCACCGCATCGATGCTGCGCGATATCCGCAGCAATGCGCGGATCGAGGCGGACCAGATCATCGGCGACCTGATCCATCGCGCCGAAACCAACAAGGCAGGCGCACTCAACGTGCCGCTACTGCGTATCGTCTACACGCATCTGAAAGCGTACGAAACGCAACTTGCGTAAGGCGGTCGCCTCGAAAGTATCCATGCATCAAAAAGGCCGGGTCAGACCCGGCCTTTTTTATTGCGATCATTTCAACGCGAGCGGCTTTTCCTCGTCGAGGAAATTCATCAGTTCGCGGAAGAACTGCATGCGGTTCTTTTCCATCATCACCGTGTGGGTACCTTCACTGATTTCGATAAACCGCCAGTAGGGCGCATTCTTCAGTTGCTTGACGTAATTCTGCGCGAGATAGCTCGGCAGGTCGGCATCCCATTCGGCATGCAGAACAATCGTCGGTACCGTGATCTTACCGGGATCGAACAGCGCCTTGCCGGCACCCCAGTAAAGCTGGGTATCCTCCACCACGCCGTTCGGCGCCCGCAGCATGCCGGGATTCTTGGTCGCCGAGTCCGGGTCGGTGGCCCAGGTCGCATTGGCCCATGCATCGAACACGCCGGGCGGAATGAGATCGGCCTTCTTGTTCTCCGGCACATCCTTCAGCCAACGCTCCTTGGCCGAATCTTTCGACACAAGGCGATACGCGCCAAGTTTCGGCCAGGTGGCCGGCGGCGGTTCGGTGCGAATCCACTGCGGCGCGTAGAGCACAAGGCGATTGACCTTGGCGTTGTTCTCGCTGGTGTAGAGACCCACGGTCGAGGTGCCCCACGACCAGCCCATCACGTTGATCTTGGAGACGCCGCGTTTTTTCAGGATGTAATCCACCGTGGTCCCGAAGTCCTTCGCGGCAACGCGTGTTTGGACGATCGGCTTATTGTCCCCCGGCGGCTGGCTCATTTCCGGCGGCCGGCTTGAGCGGCCATAGCCGCGAATATCCACCAGATAGACGTCGTAGCCGCGCGCAGCGATCAGATCCATCATCGACTTGCCTTCAATGGGCAGATCGAACGCGGTCTCAGAGGGATAGGTCGCGCCATGCACGTAAAGCAGGATCTTGTCGGCCGCGAATTTCTTCTGGTTCGCCGGATGCTTGTTGCGCACGAACAGCTGGATGCCCGCATCGCCCGTCGGAATCATGGTGTCCGACGTCTCGAGCCTGACGTCCTTTGCCTGTGCGCTCACACCGGTGAAAAGTGCACCGGCGGCAAGGCACGTCAAAGCGATCCAAGAAAACTTGCTGGTCATCGAATCCTCCCGCGGACTTTTATGTTTGAGTTTTTGATCGTCCCCAGGCAGTTCGTCCGCTCAGCCCGAGCGGTGCGATGGTAGGCAGATTCCATAGCGATGAGTAGGCGCACGAATGTCGGGGCTGGTCTTTGGATGTCGCGCGAACGATGCAGCGCAAAAACGACAAAGCCGCCTTGCGGCGGCTTGTCATTCGACAAACGATCCGAAGATCGCTGATCGGCCAAGAATTTCTGGAGCGGGCGAAGGGATTCGAACCCTCGACCCCGACCTTGGCAAGGTCGTGCTCTACCCCTGAGCTACACCCGCATCACAGAGAATTGGCGGGGCGCGAAGCGCGCCGCCGGGCAAACCTATGCCAAAAGCGGCCATGCAATGCAACAGGGTGAAACCTTTAATCTGCAGGCCCGGTTCCGGCTGTTTCGGGCCAAATCGATGTTTTCATGGGCCTTTGTCGCACATGACGGTCCTTGACCCGATTGAAAATCGCCCAAAAGACCTCCATCTGTGGTTTTGCGCGATTTTCGCCCCGACGGCCACCCGAGGTCGCACGAAAATCGCGCCTTCTTGCATATCGGCCATTTTTCCTGCGGCGGATCGAAGCTGCCGGAAAAGGCCCAAGCCATGCTAGAAGCGGCTCAACTCCACCAAATAACGCGGCAGGCGAGGATCACGTGACGATAGTCGAGCAAGGCACCGGACCCGCGGCAGCGACGCCGCCGGACCTGATCAAGGACACCACGACCCAAACCTTCGTGAAGGACGTTATCGAGGAATCGAAGCGCCAGCCGGTGCTGATCGACTTCTGGGCGCCGTGGTGCGGCCCCTGCAAGCAGCTCACGCCGGTCATCGAGAAAGCCGTCCGAGCAGCGAAGGGCAAGGTCAAGCTGGTCAAGATGAACATCGACGAGCATCCCGCCATTCCGGGACAGATGGGCATCCAGTCGATTCCCGCCGTCATCGCCTTCGTCAACGGCCAGCCGGCCGACGGCTTCATGGGCGCGGTACCCGAAAGCCAGGTTACCGCCTTCATCGACAAGCTGACCGCTGGCATGCCCGCGCCGGAAGACGATGTCGCCCTGATTTTGAATGAAGCCGAAGCCGCGATGGCGGCGGGCGATCCGGCAACCGCCGCGTCGATCTATGCCGAGGTGCTCGGCGTCGATGCCACCAATCTCGCCGCGCTCGCCGGGCTTGCGCGATGCTATGTCTCCGCCGGCGCGCTGGAGCAGGCCAAGCAGACGCTGGCGATGGTGCCGGAGTCCAAGCGCAGCGATGCCGCAATTTCCGCTGTGCAAACCATGCTCGATCTCGCGGAACAGGCGAAGGCCGTTGGCCCGGTGACCGAACTGGAGCAGAAGGTCGCCGCCAACCCGCTTGACCATCAGGCGCGCTTCGATCTTGCCGTCGCGCTCAACGCCAGCGGTAAACGCGCCGAGGCGGCCGGTCATCTGCTGGACATCGTCAAGCGCGACCGTAAATGGGACGACGACGGCGCGCGCAAGAAGCTCGTGCAGTTTTTCGAGGCGTGGGGACCGGACGACGATGCGACCGTGGACGGCCGCAAACGTCTGTCGACGATCCTTTTCTCCTGAAGCTCCTGACCGAGCTTCTTACGCCTGAGCTGAGGAAAGCGGATGCCGATCAACGCTGAATACCGTGGGCCCGCCGATCTGCCGAAAGTCATTCCGGTGTTTCCGTTGCCCGGAGCGTTGCTGCTGCCGCGCGGTCAGATGCCGCTCAATATTTTCGAGCCGCGCTATCTTCAGATGGTGGACGACGCATTTCGCGACGGACACCGCCTGATCGGAATGATCCAGCCCGACGTGACCCATTCCCAAAGCAACGAACGGCCGGCCCTGTTCAAGGTCGGCTGCGTCGGCCGCATTACCCAGCTCGCCGAATCCGGCGATGGCCGCTACATCCTCGAACTGACCGGCGTTGCGCGCTTCAGGATTCTCGAGGAGAAGACGGTGCTGACGCCGTACCGCCAGTGCCAGGTGGACTTCAGCGCGTTCCTTGACGATTTCATCGCGCGCAAGGGCGAGGAAGAAGTCGATCGCAAGGCGCTGCTGGAAGCGCTGACGCAGTTTCTCAAAGCCAACCAGCTCAAGGTGGATTGGGACGGCATCGAAAGCGCCCCCAATGAGGCGCTGGTCAATGCACTCGCGATGATGTCGCCCTATGGCCCGGCGGAAAAGCAGGCGCTGCTGGAAGCGCCGAACCTCAAGACCCGCGCGGAAATCCTGATCGCCGTCACCGAGATGGATCTCGCCAAGAAGCAGACATCCGGCGATCCGCCGCTGCAGTAACGAATGACGTCCGGGTTAGTATCCGGCGATCGCCAGCACGACCACCACGCTCAGCAGCATCCACCCAAAATGACGGCCGCGCTTGGCCCAGGCGTTGGCAGCGGCTGCGAAGGCAAACACCACGGCCATTGTGACAACGATCCAATGACGCGCCGTGTCAGAGCCCATCAACGGCGCCGTCAGCAACAGAACTCCTCCGCCGATCCACGCCACCGTGCCGGTCTGCCAGACGAGGCGCAGCAAGGTCCGCACGTGCGCGGGTTCGATGGTGATTCTGCTATTGCCCTGCGCGAATATTCTTGTTTCGCCCAGCGTGCCGTGGATCAACGCCACGACAATTGCGAGAGCTCCCGAGACTTGCAGCAACAGATCGCGCATCGGCGTTTCTCCCAACCATACAGTGCTGTATGGTTTATGCGCCCGGCGCTGGCGCCTGTCAATACAGTTGTGTATGGTGTCATTGACGGAGGAGTTCATCGGTGAAGAACAGCGCGAAACCCGACCAGCTATCCGCCGCCGACTGGCTCGATCAGGGCCTGAAAACGCTGACCGAAAGCGGGTTCACGGCGTTGAAGGCCGAGCCGCTGGCCAAGGCCATGGGCGTCTCACGCGGCAGCTTCTATTGGCATTTCGCGGATGTCGGCGCGTTCCATGCCGCCCTGCTGAAGCGCTGGCGGGAGGTCACGACCGAGCAGATCATCGCCAGTCTCGAACGCTCGCCGGAGGGGGAAATTCCTATGAATGTACTGCTGCGCCGGGCGTTCGGCGGCAGCAGGCTCACAGTGGACGTTGCGGTGCGCACCTGGGCCACGGTCGATCCGTCGGCTCGCGCGGCAGTGCAGGCCATCGACAAGCGGAGGCTGTCCTACATGGAGAGCCTGTTTGTGGCGCAGGGATATTCCCCCGCCGTGGCGCAGGCGCGCGCCCAGATTCTCTACTGGACTTTTCTTGGCTTCACGCTCTCCGACAAGTCTTTGCCAAAGCCACGGCAAGAGGAGATTCTCGCTGAATTGATCAGGATCGCCAACGCCCCGGCGTAACGGGCTACGACAACGAAACCGCGCGGTCAGTTGATCCGGACCGCCGCGGGTGTGATACAAAGAGCCAAGCCAAGACTGTGGAGCTGACCTATGACGACCTCGCCGAACGAACGACCCGAAATCGGTGTCGATCCGAAACTGCTGGAAATTCTGGTGTGCCCGCAGACCAAGGGTCCTCTGGAGTTCGACAGCGCGCGGCAGGAGTTGATCTCTCGCTCCGCCAAGCTCGCCTATCCGATCCGCGACGGCATCCCGATCATGCTGCCGGAGGAGGCGCGGCGGATCGATTAAGACCTGATCGCCATTCACCCTACTGGCGCGACGCCTCGACGCCGGACACAAACACCGGAGAGCCCGATGCGACCCTTCGCCCTCGACCGCTGGCACGACTTTATCAAATCTCATGATGAGAAGGCGTTGTGGGAGTTGCTGCATCCTGACGCCGTGTTCGAAAGTCCCGTCGTCCACACGCCGCAGCGCGGACGCGAGATCACATTCAAGTATCTGGCCAGCGCGGGAACAGTGCTTGGCGGCCCCGGCTTCAAATATCTCGGCGAATGGCGCAGCGACAACGGCGCGGTGCTGGAATTCGAGAACGAGGTCGAGGGCATCAAGATCAATGGCGTCGACATCATCACCTTCAGCGATGACGGGCGCCAGATCACGCATTTCAAGGTGATGGTCCGGCCGCTCAAGGCGATCAACCTGCTGCATCGCCTGATGGGCGAACAACTGGCGAAGCTTTCCGCCTGATCTTGTCAGGCGGAGTTCGCCGACCGATCCGCAACAGCGTCTTTAAAGCGCCTCGCCGCGCAGCAGCCGCGGCACTTCGCCGGACAAACCTGCTGCCTGACGAATGAACGCGCTTTTCAGCGGCGGCATGCGATCGACCAATCCCAGACCGATGTCGCGCACCGTGCGCAGCAGCGTCGACTTGTTCGAGAACAGCATGTTCAGCGAATTGGTCGCGACGCCCATCGCCACGGTGTCGAACCGCCGCCAGCGCTGGTAGCGCTCCAGCACATCGGCCTGCCCGGGATCGATGCCGAGCCGCGCAGCATCGACGATCACTTCCGCCAGCGCCGCCGCATCCTTCAGACCCATGTTGAGCCCCTGCCCCGCAATGGGATGAATCACATGCGCGGCGTCGCCGACCAGAGCCAGACGTTCCGCGATGAACGACCGCGCAACGAAATAGCCGAGCGGAAACGCGCGCGGCTTGTCGAGCGCTTTCACGTCGCCGAGGTGAAGCCCGAACCGTGTCTCCAGTTCGCTCTGAAACTCAGTGTCGGGCAGCTCGATGATCCGCGCGGCTTCGCGGCGGCTCTCAGTCCACACCAGCGATGACCGGCTGTTCTTGAGCGGCAGGATCGCGAACGGACCCGCAGGCAGAAAATGCTCTTCGGCACGGCCCTGATGATCGCGCTCGTGACCGACGGTGACGACGATGCCGGACTGATCGTAGTCCCAGCCGTGGGTCGCAATGCCGGCGCGCTCACGCAGCTTCGAGCGTGCGCCGTCGGCCGCCACCAGCAGACTCGCATCGATCGCGCGACCGTCGCTCAGCGTAACGCGTGTGCCTTCGGGATTCGATTCATAGGCAGAGACCGCAACCGCGTTGAGTTCGATGCCTTCGGATTCCGCGCGCGTCACCAGCGCGTTGATCAGGTGACGGTTCTCGACCATGTGCGCGAACGGCTCGCCGGGCTCGACCTCGCCGCCGAAGGTCAGAAAGATAGGGCGCGTCACGTCCTCAAGCCGCGAGTCGGTCACCACCATGTCGAGGATCGGCTGGGCGCTGTCGGCCACCTGATCCCAGACACCGACCACCTCAAACAACCGGCGGCAGGCCGCGACGATTGCCGACGCGCGCGGATCGCGGCTCGGCTTCACCGCAAAGGCGGGATCGGCAACGACGATGGGAATTTCAGGGCCGAGACCCTGTCGCAGCGCCAGCGCCAGTCCCAGACCGGCGAATGCGCCCCCTCCGATCACGATGCTTCGCTGTGACGACATAAGACCCGAACTTTCATAAGTGCATTTCGTTTCATGGCCGCTCTTGCCTCGGGCCCGGCCATGGGGGAAATATGCTCCGTGAATGGGCCCGAAAGATGAGCCTGTTTATCAGGGTTTGCGGGTGACCGGAAACCGCCCCTCGACCCTGACATACCGAAGATCGGAACATCGTGAATGTCGAAAAGCCTGATTGATCTGCTGTCGATCCTCGATATCGAACAGTTAGAGGTGAACATGTTCCGCGGCACCAGCCCCAAAACACGCTGGCAGCGGGTGTTCGGCGGGCAGGTGATCGGTCAGGCG
Organism: Afipia massiliensis; assembly: GCF_001006325.2. NCBI lineage: Bacteria > Pseudomonadati > Pseudomonadota > Alphaproteobacteria > Hyphomicrobiales > Nitrobacteraceae > Afipia > Afipia massiliensis. The sequence goes on from NZ_LBIA02000001.1 coordinate 1,557,071, forward strand.
ATGGTGGCGGCGTGCCGCACCGTCGAGGGCCGCCTGCCGCATTCGCTGCATTGCTATTTCATCCTTCCCGGCGATCCGCAGATTCCGATCATCTACGAGGTCGAGCGGCTGCGCGACGGCAAGAGCTACGCGACGCGGCGCGTCACCGCGATCCAGCATGGCCAAGCGATCTTCTCGATCATGGTGTCGTTCCACGCCGAGGAAGAAGGCTCGTTCAACCATCAGGACAAGATGCCGGACGTTCCGCCGCCGGAGAAGCTCACTGCGGAAGAAGTGTCCAAGCAGCCAATCTTCAAGGAGATGCCGGACTTCATCCGGCGCTACTACGAATCCGACCGGCCGATCGAACTGCGCCCTGTCGAGCTTGGCCGTTACTTCGGTCAGAAAATCGACGACGGCCGCATCCATGTCTGGATTCGCACCGTCGCCAAACTGCCGGACGATCCGGCGCTGCACATGTGCGCGCTGGCTTACGCATCGGACTTCTCACTGCTCGATGCGGTAATGGCGCGTTACGGGCGCACCTTGTTCGATCAGCGCATGATGCCCGCGAGCCTCGATCATGCGATGTGGTTTCATCGTCCGTTCCGCGCCGATGAATGGCTGCTCTACGTGCAGGATTCACCGAGCGCACAGGGCGGCCGCGGTCTGACGCGCGGCATGATCTTCAAGCAGGATGGCACGCTGGTCGCGTCCGTCGCACAGGAAGGCTCGGTGCGGGAACGCAAGGAAAAGCCGAAGGCGTAGCCGGCGGCTTCAGACGACTGATCGCGCTGACGTCGGCTTACGACAAGCGTTCCGATGCGGAAAACTGCGACACGTACCAGCGGGTGTACCAGCCCATCACCCACGGAATCGGAATAATCAACACCGAACCGATGGAGAAGACCAGCGTTCGCCACAGCGTCTCCAGTCCGGTCGCGTTGAACGAAATGGCGCGCCGGGTGCCTGCGATGTTGCTGCACGTCCATCGCATCCAGGCTGTGAGAACCCACGCCCAGCCGATGATGGTGATGAACGACAGCGCCAGCAAAAGATACCAGCCGATATAGATCCACGGGCTGCCGTCGAAGCTGAGCTGAAGCGGCTGGCCCTCCGCCGTGATGTTCGCCACAACCCACCGCACCGTGAGCCACGACAAATACGCCTGAAGCGGAAACAGAAGGTAGCTCAGGTAAGGAATGTCAGTGACCCCGCCGACATATGTCAGCAGCGCCAGCCCGATGAAGACGTACCAGATGTCGAGGGGGTTGCCGGTGAAGCCAAGGTAGCCGCGTTGCGGCACATGGATGCGCGAGATGATCCAGCCGTAGAAACTCGCCGCAACCCAGGGCGCTGGAATGATCAGCAGGAATCCGATCAAGAAAACCAGCGCGCGGCCGAGCATTTCCCAGATGCTGATCTCGATCGAAAGCGATCCGCCTGACTGGTCCCCGTTGGCGGACGGTGCGGATGCGCCTGGCCGCGGAATCAAAGGCGGCGCGCGGCCGGGTGACAGCAGACCCGGGATATCTCCGGCATATTGCCAGTCCTGCATCCCATCGGCCCACACATAGGTGTCGGGCCGGATGTTTCCTCGCGTGATCAGGTCGCGAAATTCGTCCTCGGAGTATGGGCCTTCCTGCTTATCCCCGGCGGCAACAAACCAAGATCGGCCCGGCATGATAATTCCTTTTCTTTCGGAAAATGGAGTGCCGGACCGGCCGCAAGACTGTCTTGCAGCATCAGAGCAAATCGCAATCGGTCTCAGCCCCCGAGAGTGCCGATGCTACAAACTGACCCCGCGCTGCCGCAACGGTTTTCGAGCCAGCCTGCATATTTTTCTGCCCCTTTGCCCAAAAAGGTAGCGGATTTCCGCAGGCGCGCGTAAAGACTCCTGACGCTTCCGCACTGATTTAAGGATGAAGAGCGACCATGAAGCTTATCACCGCCATCATCAAGCCCTTCAAACTTGAAGAGGTTCGCCTGGCCCTGACCGCGATCGGGGTTCACGGCATGACCGTCACCGAGGTGAAGGGTTTCGGCCGCCAGAAGGGTCACACCGAAATTTATCGTGGCGCCGAATACATCGTGAATTTCCTGCCCAAGCTGCGGATCGAAATCGCAGTCGGGAGCGATCTCGCCGACCAGGCCGTCCAGGTCATCACCGCCGGAGCCCGCACCGGGCAGATCGGCGACGGCAAGGTTTTCGTCACGCCCATCGAGAATGCCGTCCGCATCCGAACCGGCGAGACCGACAACGACGCACTTTGATTTGCGAGCTTGATTTCCGAAAGCCGGTTTTCACGTTTCGGAACCCTGCTCAAACAAGAACTAAACGAGCGTTCGATTCAGACTCACTGAACCAAACTCTCGCACAGCATCACCAAGCGACTGCAACGGCGCATGCAAGACGCCGGAGATTATCGTAGCCGGGGGAAAATCCATGTTGAGATTGCCGCATGCCGCCGCGCGCCTCGCGACGGCTTTTCTGCTGACCAGCCTTGCATCCGTCACACCCGCCCTTGCTCAACCTGCAAAGATCGACGCCGCGGACACCGCGTGGATGATCACGGCGACCGCGCTCGTGCTGATGATGACGATCCCGGGTCTCGCGCTGTTCTATGCCGGCATGGTGCGCAAGAAGAACGTGCTGGCGACGATGGCGCAAAGCCTGATGGCAGTGGCGCTGATTTCAATTCTGTGGGTGATCTACGGCTACAGCCTGGTGTTCGTCGGCGACGGCGCCTGGCTCGGCACGCTGGAGCGTTTTCTGCTGTCCGGCATGACGATGGACGGCGTCAACGCCGCCGCCAAGACCATCCCCGAAGCGCTGTTCATCATCTATCAGATGACCTTCGCGGTGATCACCGTCGCGCTGGTCGCCGGAGCAGTCGCGGACCGGATGCGGTTTTCATCCTACGTGCTGTTCTGCATCGGCTGGTTCACGTTCGTGTACATCCCGCTGGCACACTGGGTGTGGGGCGGCGGCTTCCTGGCGCAAGCCGGCGTGCTGGATTTTGCCGGTGGCCTCGTTGTGCATCTCAGCGCCGGCACCGCCGGCCTCGTCGCCGCGGTCGTGATGGGCCGTCGCCGCGGCTACGGCACGGAAAATCTGTCGCCTTACAATCTGTCGCTTGCGGTGATCGGCACCGGAATGCTGTGGGTCGGCTGGTTCGGCTTCAACGGCGGCTCGGCCTTGCAGGCCAACTCGCGCGCGGTGATGGCGATCCTCACAACGCATCTGGCCGCCTGCGCCGGTGCGCTGACATGGTGCGCGATCGAGTGGATCACGCGGCGCAAGCCGTCGGTCCTCGGCATGATCTCGGGAGCCGTGGCCGGTCTCGGCACCATCACGCCCGCCTCCGGCTTCGTGGAGCCGTGGCATGGCATCGTGATCGGCGTCATCGCCGGCGCGATTTGTTTCTGGGCCTGCACCAGCCTCAAGCATCGCTTCAATTACGACGACACCCTCGACGTGTTCGGCATTCACGGTATCGGAGGGTTGCTCGGCACCCTGATGACCGGGATTTTCGCCACCGCCGCCATCGGCGGGACCGCCGGATTGATCGAAGGCAATCCCAAATTGCTGCTGACCCAGGCCTATGGCGTCGCGGTTGTGTTTGCCTGGACCGGCGGGGTGACCTTCATCCTGCTCAAGGTCGTCGACATGCTGGCGGGTCTGCGGGTCTCCCACGAGCATGAGGTCGAGGGGCTGGACATCACCCAGCACGGCGAAGCTCTCCAGTAAGCGCTCAATCGGTCAAGATCTGCCGCCCCTGCGGGGCGCAGATCTCTTTTGCTGCTCCGGTGAGCACGAATGTGTCGACAGTCTGACCTGCCTATGTTTTTGGCATTCCTGTCGCTCTTTTAGGCGTGGCCAAATCGCCTCTTTCCAGAGCACCCCCCTCGGGGCCGAAAACCCCCGGATTCATAAACCGTTAGCGATTTTGGCGGTGTTGGCACGGCATTTGATTCTATGGGACCCGGCTGTGCCCGTGGAGTGATCTGTCTTCGCGCGGTGACCCTCAGTCGAGATCGCCCGGTCCGTACGACCGGGCCCAAGCGGGGAAGAATCCATGAAAATTGTTATGGCCATCATCAAGCCATTCAAGCTGGAAGAGGTCCGCGATGCCCTGACCGCCATCGGCGTTCACGGTCTCACGGTGACGGAAGTGAAGGGCTACGGCCGCCAGAAGGGCCATACGGAAATCTACCGCGGCGCTGAGTACGCCGTGAGCTTCCTGCCCAAGATCAAGATCGAGGTCGCTGTCGCCTCGTCCCAAGTCGACAAAACCATCGAAGCGATCACCGGCGCTGCAAAGACCGGCCAGATCGGCGACGGCAAAATCTTCGTCATCAATCTCGACCATGCGGTGCGCATCCGCACGGGCGAAGCCGATGACGCGGCGCTTTGATTTCGCGCAAACCACATCTTATCAGGAGTACAAACAAATGACGTTCAAGCGTCCCACCAGCGCGGGATTGGCAGCTCTCGCAGTCGGCCTTTTCGCCACGACAGCGGCCTACGCAGCGCCGACCATCAACAAGGGCGATAACGCCTGGGTCATGACATCGGCGATTCTCGTGCTGCTGATGACCATTCCGGGCCTCGCGCTGTTCTACGGCGGCCTCGTCCGCTCCAAGAACATGCTCTCGGTGCTGGCTCAGGTTTTCTACACCGTCTGCATCGTCACCATTATCTGGGCAGTGTACGGCTACAGCCTCGCCTTCACCGGCGGCTCCGATTACATCGGCGGCTTCTCGAAAGCCTTCATGTCCGGCATCACTCTGGAATCTGCGGCGGCGACCTTTAGCGTCGATGTCAACATTTCCGAACTGGTGTATTTCTGCTTCCAGCTCACCTTCGCTGCGATCACCCCGGCGCTCATCGTCGGCGCTTTTGCGGAACGCACGAAGTTCGCGGCGGTCGCGCTGTTCGTCCCTCTCTGGGTGACGCTCATCTACTTCCCGATGGCGCACATGGTTTGGTACTGGGCCGGTCCGGATGCAATCACCGATGCAGCCAAGGCACTTGCGGCAGCGGCTGACGGTGCAGCAAAGACTGCGGCACAGGCGAAACTCGACGAGGTGATGGCTGACGGCGGCTTCATCTTCAAGAAGGGCGCACTCGACTTCGCAGGCGGCACGGTTGTGCACATCAACGCCGGCATCGCGGGTCTCGTCGGTGCTCTGCTGATCGGCAAGCGCACCGGCTACGGCAAGGAGCTGATGGCTCCGCACTCGCTGACCATGACCATGATCGGCGCTGCGCTTCTCTGGGTGGGCTGGTTCGGCTTCAACGCCGGATCGAACCTCGAAGCCTCGGGCGGCGCTGCGCTCGCCATGACCAACACCTTCGTTGCAACCGCAGCGGCGGCTCTGTCGTGGATGTTCGCGGAATGGATGATCAAGGGTCACCCCTCGCTGCTCGGCGCATTGTCCGGCGCAGTCGCGGGTCTCGTTGCGGTCACACCGGCGGCCGGTTTCTCCGGTCCGATGGGCGCGATCGTGCTCGGCCTCATCGTCGGCGTCGTCTGCCTGTTCTTCTGCACCGTGGTGAAGAACGCGCTCGGCTATGACGACTCGCTCGACGTGTTCGGCATCCACTGCGTCGGCGGCATCGTCGGCGCTCTGGGCACCGGCATCCTGGTCAACCCCGCCCTCGGCGGCACCGGCGTGATGGACTACGTCGCCGGCAAGGTCGGCGAGTACGACCTCGTGGCGCAGATGACATCCCAGTTCTGGGGCGTCGGCACCACGCTGCTGTTCTCGGGCATCGGTTCGGCGATCCTGTTCAAGGTCGTCGATGTGATCGTGGGTCTGCGTGTTCCGGTCGATGCGGAGCGCGAAGGCCTCGACATCACCGACCACACGGAGCGTGCGTACAATATGTAAGGACAACGGGTGGGGCACAAACCCGGCAATGCCCCGTCCGTCGAAGGGCCCCAGCGCAAGCTGGGGCCCTTACTTTTGCGCCGTCCAGAAAACAAAAACACCGTCCGCAACCTCAGCTAAACGCATCGAAAATCCGCCCGCGCAGCGATGGTTAATCGCGCCTTAACCTCGCCCCACCTATGGTGATGTGATCCAATCCTGCGCGATCCCTGGGATCAATCCTGAGGGATCGACGGACCTAAAGTGCTGGCGTTTCTCGAATGGCCATAACCGCTTCTTCCCGCTCGGCGGCTGCTGCCGGCGCCCAAGATGGCGCTCAGGTCAGCGAGCGCTCCCCCTTTGCCCGGCTGACCGATCTGCTGAGTCCCTTCGAGCCGGGTAAGCCATTGATAAACATGTCGATTGGTGAACCGCAGCATCCGGTGCCGGGCTTTGTCGGCCCGGTGCTGGCCAAACACATCAACGAGTTCGGCCGCTACCCCGCTGCAAAGGGCACCGAGCCGTTCCGGCAGGCCGCCGCCGCCTGGGCCACCAGGCGCTTCGATCTTCCCAAGGCTGTCGATCCGGAGACCGAGATTCTGGTGCTCAACGGCAGCCGCGAAGGGCTGTTTTTTGCAGCGATCGCCGCGGCCCGTTACGTCAGCCCACGCAAGGGCGCGCCCGCGATCCTGATGCCCAATCCGTTCTATCCGGCCTACGCGGCCGGTGCGCGCGCGGCCGGATGCGAGGCGGTGTTCCTGCCGACCACCCGTGACAACGGCTTCCTGCCCGATCTGGATTCGCTGAGCGCCGAGACTCTCGACCGCACCGTTGCGTTCTATCTTGCATCACCGGCCAATCCGCAGGGCGCGGTCGCATCGCGCACTTACTTCGATCGCGTGAAACAGCTCGCCGACCGTCACGGCTTCATCGTACTCAGCGACGAATGCTATTCCGAAATCTACACGGGTGAAGCACCGGGCAGCATGCTGGCCGCCGCCGGAAATGATTTCGCCAATGTGGTTGCGTTCCAGTCGCTGTCGAAGCGCTCGAACCTGCCGGGCATGCGCGTCGGCTTCGTCGCCGGCGACAGCAAATTTCTCGCGCGCTTTCATGAGCTGCGCAACGTCGCCGCCCCTCAGGTGCCGGTGCCGTTGCAGCATGTCGCCGTCGCCGCTTACGGCGATGAAGCCCATGTCGATGAAAATCGCAGGCTCTACCGGATCAAGTTTGATCTCGCGGACCAGATTCTCGGCAACCGGTTCGATTATCGGCGGCCCGCCGGCGGATTCTGCATCTGGCTCGATGTCTCCGCCCATGGCGGCGACGAAGCCGCGACCGTGAAGCTTTTCAGGGAAGGCGGCGTGCGCGTCATCCCGGGAAGTTACCTGGCCCGGCCGCAGGCCGATGGCAGCAACCCCGGCGCCGGGTACATCCGGGTCGCCATGGTGCAGCAGGACAGCGAAACAACGGCTGAGGCGTTACACCGTATGGTCGACGTCTTGAATGAAGCTCGGGGCTAGAACTATGCCAGCGATCGAACGCGTCATCCCCATCGTCGGCCAGATCTCGGACCCGCTGCGCGAAATGCTGGGGCGCCGCCTGCGCGAACTCACCGGCCTCGGCGTCATTGCCCTGTCGTGCGTCGTTGCCGCCGCCCTCATGACGTGGTCGGTACAGGATCCCAGCCTCAGCCACGCCACGTCCGGAACCATCCGCAACCTGATGGGTCGGCCCGGCGCTATCGGCTCCGACCTGCTGATGCAGATCTTCGGCCTCGGCGCGATCATGCTGATCCTGCCGGTCGCGGTGTGGGGCTGGCGGCTGATGACCCATCGCCTCTTCGACCGTGAGGCATTGCGGATCGCCTGCTGGATTCTGTGCGCGGTGATTGCCGCGGGATTTGCCAGCTGCCTGCCACGCAGCGGCGCATGGCCGCTGCCGACCGGGCTTGGTGGCGTCATCGGCGATGCGCTGGTGCGCTTTCCAGCGGTCGTGTTCGGCCCGCCGGGCGTGATCTATCGCACCGTGCTGGGTGTCATCCTGTTCGCCGCAATGATCGGAAGTTTCGTCTTCGCCTGCGGCGCGGGCGCAAAGGAGAAGATCGCCGAACGCACCCGGCCGCCGATGATCGACGACGAGGACGATTTCGAAGAGGACGACCGCCGCTCGATTTCGCTGGGATGGCTTGTCCATGCCGTCATGAGCGCGAAGGCACGCGTTGTCCGCATGGCCTCGGCGCTTTTCGCAATGATGGTCGGACGGACGGACTCCCACCGCACGCGGTCGTCGTTCGAGCGCATGGAGCCGAATCTTGGCGGCGAGCGCCGCGCTCCGTCGCTGGTGCCGCAAGACGAATACGAAGAGGAACAGGAAGAAGAGGACGAGGAGGAGGAAGAAGAAGACGAAGAGCCCGCCGCCCGTTCGCGCAAGCGCGCCGAGCCAAAGGCGTCAAAACGCAAGGGCACCTTCGTGCTGCCGCCGATCTCCGTACTGGCCGCGCCGAAATCAACGGATCGCCAGCCCCTGAGCAAGGACGAACTGGAAGCCAATTCGCGCGCGCTGGAAGGCGTGCTGCAGGATTTCGGCGTGCGCGGCGAAATCACCAATGCGCATCCGGGCCCCGTCGTCACGTTGTACGAACTCGAACCGGCGCCCGGCATCAAATCGTCGCGCGTGATCGGTCTTGCCGACGACATCGCCCGCTCGATGAGCGCAGTGTCGGCGCGTGTCGCCGTCGTTCCCGGCCGCAACGCCATCGGCATCGAACTGCCGAACCAGCATCGCGAGAAGGTTTATCTGCGCGAATTGCTGGTCGCCAAGGAAGGCAACGAGTCGTCGGCCAAGCTGCCGCTGTGCCTCGGCAAGACCATCGGCGGCGTCTCGACCATCGTCGACCTCGCCCGCATGCCTCACTTGCTCATCGCGGGCACCACCGGCTCCGGCAAATCGGTCGCCATCAACACCATGATTCTGTCGCTGGTGTATCGCCTGCGGCCGGATCAGTGCCGCCTGATCATGGTCGATCCGAAGATGCTCGAACTGTCGGTCTATGACGGCATCCCGCATCTGCTGACGCCGGTTGTCACCGATCCGAAGAAGGCCGTCGTCGCGCTGAAATGGGCCGTGCGCGAGATGGAGCAGCGCTACAAGAACATGTCGAAGCTCGGCGTGCGCAACATCGACGGCTACAATGCCCGCGTTGCCGAAGCCAAGGCCAAGGGCGAAGAACTGACCCGCACCGTTCACACCGGCTTCGACAAGGAATCCGGCAAGGCGATCTACGAGGAAGAGAAGCTCGAGCTGGAGCCGTTGCCCTTCATCGTCATTATCGTGGACGAAATGGCCGACCTGATGATGGTCGCCGGCAAGGACATCGAAGGCGCGGTGCAGCGTCTCGCGCAGATGGCGCGCGCCGCCGGCCTTCATGTGATCCTCGCCACGCAGCGTCCGTCGGTCGATGTCATCACCGGCACCATCAAGGCGAACTTCCCGACCCGCATCTCCTTCCAGGTGACGTCGAAGATCGACAGCCGCACCATCCTGGGCGAGATGGGCGCCGAACAGCTGCTCGGCCAGGGCGATATGCTGTACATGGCCGGCGGCGGACGCATCAGTCGCGTCCACGGCCCGTTCGTGTCGGACGAGGAAGTCGAAAAGATCGTCCGTCACCTCAAGTCGCAGGGTCAGCCGGAATATCTCGAAGCGGTCACAGCGGAAGAGGAAACCGACGAAGACGGCAACGCTGTGTTCGACGGCACCAGCATGGGCGCCAATGGCGGCGAAGGCGATCTGTTCTCGCAGGCGGTGGCGATTGTGAAGCGCGACCGCAAGGCCTCGACCAGCTACATCCAGCGCCGGCTTCAGATCGGCTATAATCGCGCCGCCACCTTGATGGAGCGGATGGAACTGGAAGGCATCGTTGGACAGCCCAACCACGCCGGCAAACGCGAGATTCTGGTGGCCGAGGAAGATGAACGATTTGGCTAAAACCACGCTGTTCGCAGCCGCGAAATCGCCATAGCTTGGGGCTAGGCCCCAGCGGAAGATCACAAGGCATCCCTACAGGACGGACCGTTGAGAAAATTCCATCGCAATCAGCCGTTCTGCCGCAACCCGCTCCCCACGCGTGGTTTTCTCGCCATGAAATGGCCCGCCGCCGCAGTGGCGACGGCCTTCGCCGCAGCGCTCATGATGTCGACGGCCTCGGCTCAGGCCGTTCCCGTTCCAAAGCCTGCGCCGAAGCCCCGCGCGGATGTCCCCAAGCAGGCGCTGCCGTCACCGGTGATTCCGGGCCCGTCGGCCGCCACCCCGCCGACACCGATCATTCCTGACCTGCGCAACCTGTTCGGCGGCAACACACCGACGTTCGACGCCAATCAGAAGGCGCTCGCCAGCAAGGTCAGCGCTTACATGTCGACGCTACAGAACGTCTCCGGCAACTTCGTTCAGGTCGGCCCGGACGGCAAACGCTCCACCGGGGATTTCTACATCCAGAAGCCCGGCAAGATCCGTTTCGAGTATGACGATCCGTCGCCGATCGCGCTTGTTGCGGATGGATCGTCCGTGATCGTGCGCGACCGCAGGCTCGCGACCCAGGATGTCTATCCATTGTCGCAGACGCCATTGCGCTATCTTCTGTCCGACCGCATCGACCTGATGCGCGACACCAATGTTGTGGGCGTCGCCTCGGACGACATGTTCATCAGCGTGACCATCGAGGAAAAGCAGCCGCTGGTCGGTACCAGCAGGCTGATGCTGATGATCGGCGCCAAGGACAATCAGCTCAAGCAGTGGACCGTGACCGATCCGCAGGGCTACGACACCACCGTGGCGGTCTATAACCTCGACACCACCAAGAAGCTCGATCCCGGCATGTTCAGGATCGACTACACCAACTACCAGTCCAACCAGAACTAGCGCAGCCGGACTGGAGCGCGCGGACAAAACCGGCTAACGGTCTTGCCCGATTGCCCTCACCCGCCGTTGTCATGCGCCTCACCCTCACCACCTGGAACATCAATTCGGTGCGCCTGCGCATCGACCTCGTCGCAAAGTTCATCGAGGCCGTGCGGCCGGATGTACTGTGCCTTCAGGAAACGAAATGCATCGATGACGCATTTCCGCTGAAGCGATTCAAACAGCTCGGCTATGAGCACGTCGCGCTCAACGGCCAGAAGGGCTATCACGGCGTCGCCATCGTCTCGAAGCTTCCTTTCGAGTCGAGCGACGTGCGCACGTTCTGCGGCAAGATCGCTTCACGGCATATTTCAGTGGCGTTCGGCGCGAGCGCGGAGATCGCCGAGCCGCTCATTCTGCATAATTTCTATGTGCCGGCGGGCGGCGATGTTCCCGATCCCGCGCTCAATCCGAAATTCGAGCACAAGCTCTCGTTTCTCGATGAGATGCGCGATTGCGAACCGCTGCATCCGAAGGCGAATGACCGGCACATCCTCGTCGGCGATCTCAACGTCGCGCCGCACGAACACGACGTGTGGTCGCACAAGCAGCTTCTGAAGATCGTGTCGCACACGCCAGTCGAATGCGGCAAGCTGCTTGCCGTACAAAATCATGGCGACTGGATCGACGTCGCACGGCAGCGGATTCCGCTGTCCGAGAAGGTCTACACCTGGTGGAGCTACCGTTCCGCCGACTGGAGCGCCGCCAACAAGGGCCGCCGGCTCGACCACATCTGGGTTTCGAAAGCGCTCGGCGAGAGCGTTCAGGACTTCAAGATCACCAAGGACGCCCGCGGCTGGGAGCGCCCCTCGGATCATGTGCCGGTGACGGCGGTTCTCGACGTTTGAGATTGTCGCAGCCGGTCGCGCGATTATCGCAACGTCGCGGACACGCGGGTCATCGCGCCGATGGCGGCAGTGGAGCGGGCGGCGAAATCATCGCGCAGCCGCCGCGCCGCTTCCGGATGGCTTTCAAGCACGCGCTGAAACAGACTGCGTGAAATGCGCAGCACCGATGATTGCTCAAGCGCAACCGCGGTCGCAGGCCGCGCCATCGGGACCACGAGCGCAAGTTCGCCGATCAGAACGTTTTCGCCCGCGACGGCTTCCTGGCCATCATCGGATGCAACACGAAATGCGCCGTGCCTGACAATGAACCCAGAATCCGCCGGCTCGCCCTGTACGAACAGCTTTTCGCCGAATCCGTAATCGCGCTGCTCGGCACCGATCGCAAGCACCTGCAAAGCCGCAGCGCCCAACAAACTCAATGTCGGGACGCGCGCGAACAGGGCAATGTCGTCTTCAATGGCCATAAAGCGCCGCGCTTAAGCGCCGGGTGATTCGGCTCATGGCACCAGCTTATAGCCCCCGGACTCAGTCACAAGAATTTCGGGGTTTGCAGCATCCTTCTCCACCTTCTGGCGCAGGCGATAGATATGCGTTTCCAGAGTGTGGGTGGTGACGCCCGAATTGTAGCCCCAGACCTCCTGGAGCAGGGTTTCGCGCGACACCGGCAATTGCCCGGCGCGATAGAGAAAGCGCAGGATCGCGGTTTCCTTCTCGGTCAGCCGGACTTTCTTGGCATTGGCGCCGGTCAGCATTTTGGAGCCGGGGCGGAAGCTGTAGGGGCCGACCGAAAACACCGCGTCTTCGCTGGCTTCGTGCTGGCGCAACTGCGCGCGGATGCGGGCCAGCAGCACCGCAAACCGGAAAGGCTTTGCCACATAGTCGTTCGCCCCTGATTCGAGGCCGAGGATGGTGTCCGAATCGGTGTCGTGTCCGGTCAGCATGATGATCGGCGACTTGAAGCCGCCCTTGCGCAGGCTGCGCACCACTTCGCGGCCATCGGTGTCGGGCAGGCCGACATCCATCAGCACGAGATCGGGGGAGTTGCTTTTGGCCGCCAGTGCACCTTTCGCACCGGTATCGACCGCGGATGCCTCGAATTCCTCGTGAAGCGACAATTGCTCCACCAGGGCTTCGCGCAGATCGGTATCGTCATCCACGATCAGGATCTTGCGGGCGTTGGCCATACCATCCAGTCCTTTAAAATTTGGCTTGTAAAAGAGGACTTTGAGAGCGATCCCGAAGGGGCATATCTCAAATGGCCTCGGCGAAATAGAGCATTTGCAGGCGAAAGCGCAAGCTGGGTTTGTGCGCCGTCATCGGAACCAATTATGGGAAATCTAGGCTTTCCAAGGGCTTATCAAACACCGTTGCGTGATCGGCCGCTGGCGGCCATCGCAATCCATGCCGCCGCAGGCCGCCCCACCCAAGGCTGGCTGGTGGCCGGAGCGCACAACCTACCGGTCGCGCTTGGACGCGGCGGAATCAAGGCCAACAAGTATGAGGGCGACGGCGGCACCCCGCGAGGCACCTTCCGGCCGATCCGGTTGTGGTGGCGGGCCGACCGGCACCCCCGGCCCCGCACGCACCTGCCGGTCCAGGCCATCCGGCCGACGGACGCCTGGTCGGAAGACCCCGCCGACCGGCATTACAATCAGGCCGTGACCCGCGCGCCGGGCGACAACGGCGACCGGCTGACGCGGGACGATCACCTCTACGATTTCATTATCGAGATCGACCACAACACCCGGCCCCGCATTGCCGGACGCGGCAGTGCGGTCTTCCTCCATCTCGCCCGCGAGAAATTTTCGCCCACCGCCGGCTGCGTCGGACTGACCCGCGGCGCGATGTTGCGGCTGCTGGCGCGGATCGGGCCAAAGACAAAGATCGTGATCGGGTGAGGCTTGTGAGCCGGTCGTCATTGCGAGCGAAGCGAAGCAATCCAGAGCAAGGGGCTGGATTGCTTCGTCCCAAGTACTCCTCGCAATGACGATGACGCCTCTCGCGCTGAATCTCTACCGCTTTCCAAAAATCGCCGAGCCGATGCGGACATGCGTTGCGCCGAGCTGGATCGCGGTTTCGAAATCCGCGCTCATGCCCATCGACAGCAATTTGAGTCCGTTGCGCGCGGCGATCTTTGCAGTGAGCGCGAAGTGCGGTGCCGGTGGATCCTCAACCGGCGGAATGCACATCAGTCCCGAAATCTGCAACCCGTAAACGTCACGGCAGCTTGCGATGAACGCATCGGCATCGGCCGGCGCGATTCCCGCCTTCTGCGGTTCTTCACCAGTGTTGAGTTGAACGAACAGCTCCGGATGCCGGTCTTGCTTAACGATTTCTTTCGCCAGCGCTTCGCACAGGCTGGCGCGGTCCACGGAGTGAATGGCATCGAACAACGCCACGGCCTCCTTGGCCTTGTTGGATTGCAGCGGCCCGATCAGGTGAAGCGCGAGGCCTTGATGTTTCTCTATCAGAGCTGGCCACTTGGACTTTGCTTCCTGCACGCGATTTTCGCCGAACACGCGCTGGCCCGCATGAATTACCGGCTCAATGGCGCCGCCATCGAATGTCTTCGATACCGCCACAAGCGTCACCGAGGCGCGCTCGCGGCGCGCGTCGCGGCACGCGCGCGAAATTTCCAGCTCCACCGCGGCGAGCCCGCTTGGTGAATCAGACGTTAGCGGCGGCACGTTATCCACAGCCATCGATGCAAACCTGCGTTAAAAATTAGGGATCATTCGATTTTTAGCGAATTCAAGAAAGGGTCTTTGAAGCCTTTTTTGTAGGGTTGGCGTGGGGCAAGGGAATACCGATGTCAATCGCCAGCTTCGGCCGCAACACGTCAAAACTCAAGGCGCTCGTCGGGATTCGCGCGCGCCTTGTGATTCTGGCGTTGATTCTGGTCGTTCCTCTGATGCTGGACCGCGTGCGGGTGCTCGAAGACACCCGCTCCCGGCAGGTGGCTCAGGCTGCAAACGAGCTGTCGGAACTGGCGAAACATACCGCCGACGCACAGCGCGAAATCATTTCGACGGTCCAGGCCGTCGTGAAGTCCTCCGCCTACATCTACGCCGCCGCGTCGCATCAGGGCCGCGGTTGCGCGGTAATGCGCGCAAGTCTGCGTGTGGATTTGCCCTGGATCAGAAACATTTCGACTATTGGACCGGAGGGCAAGATCGATTGCTCGACATCACCGAGCATCGTCGGATCCGATCTCAGCGACCGCGACTATCTTCGCAAGGCGCGAGAACTTCATGAATTCGTCCTCAGCGATTACATCCCGAGCCGCATCACCACTCTTCCGACAATGATCGCAGCCTATCCCGTCTCCGCCGTGGACGGCGGGCAGGAGTCCGTGGTGATCGCGGCAATCGACCTGAAATGGATGTCGCAGCTTCTGGCCAACCGCGGCGGCCGCTCCGGTGTGTCGGTTGTTCTTGTCGACGGCACAGGAACGATTCTGGCGTCTCCGCCCGAAAGCGCCAGCCTGATCGGGCAGAAGCTCAAGGACACATCGTTGCTTGAAGCCGTCACGCTGCGAGAAATCAATCTCGATCGTGAGTACGGATCGATCTCGTTCGAGTCCGCTGACGGCGAGAGGAAGGCTGTGTCGTTCGCCCGCGTCACCGGCACGCGCGCCCGCATGATCGTCAGTATCAACAAATCCGTGATGCTCGGCGACATCAATCGCGAAATCAGGACCGCCTACATTCAGCTTGGCCTTGTCGGGCTCATTACATTGCTCGGCGCATGGTTCGCCGGCGAGCGTCTTATCATGCGGCCCGTCCGCATGATGACCGACATGGCCAACCGGCTGGGCCGCGGTGAATTGTCGGCGCGGGCATCGGGTGCGTCGCTGCCGCCCGAATTCGTGCCGCTCGCGAAGGCGTTCGATGCGATGGCGTCGCAACTGTCCGAGCGTGAGCGGGAGATGGCCGCGGCCAACGACCGGCTGACCGTTATCGCGTCGCACGATCTTGTGTCCGGTCTGGCGAACCGCCGCGGTTTCCAGAGCCGGCTCGAATTCGAATGGATGAAGGCGCTGCAGTCCGAGGGCCGGCTTTCGGTGCTGATGATCGACGTCGATCATTTCAAATTGTTCAACGACACCTACGGTCACCCGGAAGGCGATACCTGCCTCAAGCGGATCGGTGAGGTGCTGGCGGCGATCGCCAATTCATGCGGCGGCTTCGCGGCACGCTACGGCGGCGAGGAATTCTGCCTGCTGCTGCCCAACAGTGATCCAGCGCATGCCGTGCAGATGGGTGAACAGGTGCGCGCGACGGTGGAAGGTCTCGCGATTGCGCACCTCACCAGCCCCGGCCAGACCGTCACCGTCAGCGTCGGTGTCGCGACGATTGCCCCGGGCGAGTCCCAGCCGCAGGATGACCTGATCGAGGCCGCGGACGCAGCGCTCTATGCGGCCAAACGCCGGGGCAGGAACGCGGTGGTCGAACACGGGCTGATCCGGCCCGCCGATCAGCCGGTTTCGCTCGCCGGCTAGGGCTATATTTGCGCCTAAAGCGTTGACCCCTCGCGGTCTTTTGTGGCTAGTCTGCCGCCTTCTTATCCCCCTTTGGCAGACGACCGATCCGATGACGACCGAACGCTATAACGCCCGCGAATCCGAACCGCGGTGGCAGAAGCTCTGGGATGAGCGCGCCATCTTCGCGACGCGCAACGACGACCCCAGGCCGAAATATTACGTGCTCGAGATGTTCCCCTATCCGTCGGGGCGCATCCATATGGGTCACGTCCGCAACTACACCATGGGCGACGTGGTCGCGCGCTACATGCGCGCCAAGGGGTTCAACGTGCTGCATCCGATGGGCTGGGACGCCTTCGGCCTGCCTGCGGAAAACGCCGCGATCGAACGCAAGGTCGCGCCGAAGGCGTGGACCTACGACAACATCGCCGCGATGAAAAAGCAGCTCCAGACCATGGGTCTGTCGCTCGACTGGTCGCGCGAATTCGCGACCTGCGACCCGAGCTACTACAAGCATCAGCAGAAGATGTTTCTCGATTTCATGAAGGCCGGACTGGCCGAGCGCGAAAAGCGCAAGATCAACTGGGATCCGGTCGACATGACCGTGCTCGCCAACGAGCAGGTGATCGACGGGCGCGGCTGGCGCTCCGGTGCTGTGGTCGAACAGCGCGAGATGAACCAGTGGGTCTTCAAGATCACGAAGTACTCGCAGGACCTGCTGGACGCGCTGGATACGCTCGATCGCTGGCCCGACAAGGTACGGCTGATGCAGCGCAACTGGATCGGCCGGTCCGAGGGCCTGCTGATCCGTTTCGCGCTCGATTCCGCAACCGCACCGGGCGGCGAAAGCGAACTCAAGGTTTTCACGACGCGCCCCGATACGCTGTTCGGCGCCAAGTTCATGGCGATCGCGGCCGATCATCCGCTGGCGCAGGCCGCGGCATTGAAGAATCCAAAGCTCGCCGCGTTCATCACCGAGACAAAGCGCCTCGGCACCGCGCAGGAAATCATCGATACCGCCGAGAAGCAGGGCTTCGACACCGGTATCAAGGCAATCCATCCATTCGATCCGGACTGGAAGCTGCCGGTCTATGTCGCCAATTTCGTGCTGATGGAATATGGCACCGGCGCGATTTTCGGCTGCCCCGCGCACGATCAGCGCGACCTCGACTTCGTCAACAAATACAATCTTGGCAACACGCCCGTCGTGTGTCCCGAAGGCCAGGATCCGAAGACGTTTGTCATCTCCGACACCGCCTATGACGGCGAAGGCAGCATGATCAATTCACGCTTCCTCGATGGCATGACCATCGACGAGGCGAAGGAAGATGTCGCCAAGCGCCTTGAGGGTGCGACCCGCGGCAACGCGCCGGTCGGCGAGCGGCAAGTCAACTTCCGCCTGCGCGACTGGGGCATTTCGCGTCAACGCTACTGGGGGTGCCCGATCCCCGTCATCCATTGCCCGAAATGCGATGTGGTGGCGGTGCCGGACAAGGACCTGCCGGTGGTGCTGCCGGAGGATGTGACCTTCGACAAGCCCGGCAACGCGCTCGATCATCATCCAACGTGGAAACATGTCACCTGTCCGCAATGCGGCGGCAAGGCTACGCGCGAAACCGACACGATGGACACGTTCGTCGATTCGTCGTGGTACTTCGCGCGCTTCACCGATCCCTGGAACGAGAACGCGCCGACCACGCCTGCCGTCGCCAATCACATGATGCCGGTCGATCAGTATATCGGCGGCGTCGAACACGCGATCCTGCATCTTCTGTATTCGCGCTTCTTCACCCGCGCGATGAAGGCGACGGGACATGTCGGCATGGACGAACCGTTCGCCGGCATGTTCACGCAGGGCATGGTGGTGCACGAAACCTACAGGAAGCAGGACGGCACCTTCGCGTCACCCGCCGAGATCAGCATCGAGACCGTCGGCGACAAGCGCCGCGCGACCTTGCTGACGACAAAAGAACCCGTCGAGATCGGCTCGATCGAGAAGATGTCGAAGTCGAAGCGCAACACCGTCGATCCCGACGACATCATCGGCACCTACGGCGCCGACACCGCCCGCTGGTTCATGCTGTCCGATTCACCGCCGGACCGCGACGTGATTTGGAGCGAGGAAGGCGTTCAGGGCGCAAGCCGCTTCGTGCAGCGGGTCTGGCGGCTGGTGAACACCGCCGCTCCGCATTTGCCGAAGCCCGGCACACCTGCGGGCAGCGACGGCCCCGAAGAGGCGCTGGCGCTGCGCCGCATCGCCCACCGCACCCTCGCGGACATCTCGACCTCGATCGAGCGGCTTCGCTTCAACACCGCGATTGCAAAGCTCTATGCCTTTGTGGGCGCGCTGGCGGACGTCGTCGATGGGCCGGCGAAATCGCTGGAAACCAACCCGGCCGTCGCCGCAGCGGCCCGGGAGGCGTTCGATATCCTGGCCCGGCTGATCTCGCCCATGATGCCGCATCTGGCCGAGCAGTGCTGGCAGGTGCTGGGGCATTCGGGACTGGTTTCCGAGGCGGAATGGCCCGAAATCGAGCCTAAACTGCTGGTGGATGACACAATTACGCTGCCGGTGCAGGTTAATGGCAAGAAGCGCTCGGATGTCACGGTGGCCCGAAATGCTTCGAACGGGGAAATTGAGGCTGCCGTTTTGGCAATCGATGCAGTAAAATCGGCCTTGGATGGGAAATCTCCCCGAAAAGTCATCATCGTTCCGCAGAGGATCGTGAATGTCGTGGTTTGATACGCGCATCGCAGCCCGGCTTGTGGCCGTGGCCGCCCTTGCGGCCCTGACGGCCGGGTGCTTCCAGCCGATGTATGGCGAGCGCAGCGCAAGCGGCGGCTCGGCGCTGCGGGAGAAACTGCAGGGCGTCGAAGTTCCTCCGCTCAACCTGCCCAACGGTTCGCGCGAGGCGCGGCTTGGCGTCGAGATTCGCAACAATCTCATGTTCAGCATGTACGGCAGCGCCGTCGGCGCTCCACCGACCCACCGCCTCCTGATGCGGCTCAGCACGTCGCGGCTGTCGATCATCGTCGATCCGACCACCGCCCGGCCGGACATCGAGAACTACGGCATCGATGTGGTCTATGAGCTGAAGGACAACGCCACCGACAGGACGGTGCTGACCGGAACGACGTTCTCGCGCGTGTCTTACGACATCCCGGGACAGGCGCAGCGCTTCGCCCGTTCGCGCGGACTGCGTGACGCGGAAGACCGCGCCGCCAAGGTCATCGCCGACAACATCAATCAGCGTCTCGCATCGTTCTTCGTTGCCGGCACCTGATCGACAATCGAGATAATTGTGGTCGCGCTTCGCGGGAAAGAAATCGACGCGTTTCTGGCCCGGCCCGATCCGTCGCGGCCGATCATCCTGCTCTATGGTCCCGACACCGGCCTTGTGCGTGAACGCGCCGATGCCCTGATGGCGTCCGCCGTCGACGATCCGAACGATCCATTTTCACTGGTGCGCATGGATGGCGACGAACTCGCGGCCGAGCCGTCGCGCCTTGTCGAAGAAGCCATGACGGTGCCGCTGTTCGGCGGTCGCCGGGCGATTCGGATCAGGGCCGGATCGCGCAGTTTTGCGAGCGGCATCGATACGCTTGCGGAGATGCAGCCGAAGGATTGCCGTATCGTGATCGAGGCCGGCGAGTTGCGCCCGGACGCTCCCTTGCGAAAGGCGTGCGAGAAAGCCAAGTCCGCCGTCGCCATCGCCTGCTATGCAGACACCGAGCGCGATCTCGCCAGGCTGATCGACGACGAACTGCGCGCGTCGAATCTAAAGATCGCGCCCGACGCACGCGCAGCGCTGACGTCGCTGCTCGGCGGCGACCGTCAGGCCTCGCGCAACGAAATTCGCAAAGTCGCGCTTTATGCCCATGGCCAGCGCGAAGTGACGCTGGACGATGTGGTCGCTATCGTCACCGACGCCTCGGGTCTGGCGCTCGATCCCATCGTCGATAATGCCTTTGCCGGGCGCGCCGCCGACGTTGAAACCATGTTCACCAAGGCGATGGCGGCCGGGACATATCCGGGCCTGATCATCATGTCGGCGCAGCGCCACGCCGCACTGCTGCACAAGGCGCGATTGTCGATCGAAGAAGGCCGCAGTGACCTCGACGCGCTCGACAGCGGATTTCCGCGGCTGCACTTCTCGCGCAAAACACTGGTTGAGACAGCGCTGCGAAACACCAGCGCGGAGCGCATGGCGCGGGTGATGGCGCAACTGGCCGACGCCGCGTTCGACATGCGCAAACAGTCATCGCTGGCTGAAATCATCGCGCAGCGTGCGCTGCTCGCGATTGCGGTCAACGCACGGCGGCGGGGCTGACCCCTCGTCGTTGCGAGTTTTTACTTGCCCGCTTCGAGCCGCCGCAAAATCTCATCGAGCTGATCGAGATCGGTATACTTGATCTGCACCGTGCCGCCCGGATTGCGGTGATCAACACTCACCCTCAGGCCAAGCACATCGCTGACGCGCTTTTCAAGTGCGATGGTGTCGGGGTCTTTCGCAGGCGCCGCGCCGCGCGCCTTCTGCGGCTTGCGCTCCGGCACACCTTCTTCGTGTGCGAGGGCTTCGGTCTGACGCACGTTCAGACCTTCCTCGACAATACGCTTCGCGGCCGCAGCGGCATCCGGCAGATTGATCAACGCCCGCGCGTGTCCGGCGGACAGCTTGCCTTCGGCGATATAAGCCTGAACCTGATCCGGCAGTTTGGTCAGACGCATCATGTTCGCGACATGGCTGCGGCTCTTGCCGACGATCTTGGCGATATCTTCCTGGCTGCGTTTGAACTCTGCGGCGAGCGCGTGATAGCCCTGCGCCTCTTCCATCGCGTTCAGGTCCGAGCGCTGCACGTTCTCGATGATCGCGATCTCGAGCGCGTCGCTATCGTTCACGTCCACAGTAACGACCGGCACATCATGTAAGCCAGCGCGCTGCGACGCGCGCCAGCGCCGTTCACCCGCGATGATTTCGAAACGATCCGTCGCGCCCTTTACCGACCGCACCACGATCGGCTGAATCACGCCGTGCTGTTTGATCGAGGCCGACAGCTCGTCGAGCTCGGTATCGGAAAACGTGCGGCGCGGATTGCGCGGATTGGCTTTCAGAAATTCAATCGGAACGCGGCGCGGCGTGCGCGACGGGCGATCGACGTGAGCGGCTTCGCCGCCGACATCGCCAATCAGACTTGCAAGACCGCGACCCAATCGCGAACGCTCGTCGGCCATTGCCGTCTCCCTTGCACTCAACCCACGCACTCCAGATCAACAATCTTAAGACCGACGATCCGAAGACCGTCGCTGTTTGTCATTGCGAGGAGCTTTTGCGACGAAGCAATCCAGATTTTACTTTCGCAAGACTGGATTGCTTCGCTTCGCTCGCAATGACGGCGGATACTTAATGCGAACGCAGTTCGCGCTCGCGCTGAATCACTTCGGTCGCGAGTTTCAGATACGCATCGCTGCCGACGCATTTGAGATCGTAAACCAGCACCGGCTTTCCGTAAGACGGCGCTTCGGAGATGCGCACGTTGCGCGGGATCATGGTGTTGTAGACTTTGTTGCCCATGAACTGGCGCACATCGGCGACGACCTGATTCGACAGGTTGTTGCGCGAGTCGAACATCGTCAGCACGATGCCGTGAATCGACAGCGTCGGATTCAGCGTCGAGCGCACTTGCTCGACGGTCTGCAACAACTGCGACAGACCTTCGAGGGCGAAGAACTCACACTGCAGCGGCACGAGAATCGCGTGCGACGCCGCCATGGCGTTGACGGTGATGAGGTTGAGCGACGGCGGACAATCGACCAGCACGTAGGTGTAGTCGGTGTCGGGCGCGACATTGACGTTGAGTTCGGCGATCGCATCGCGCAGACGAAACGCGCGGTCGCGCGTGGTGCCGAGTTCAAGCTCAAGGCCCGACAGATCCATGGTCGATGCCGCGATGTGCAGGCGAGGGACCGCGGTCGGGATGATCGCCTCGCGCAGCTTGGCTTCGCCGATCAGCACGTCATAGGTCGAACAGTTGCGATTGCGCCGGTCGATGCCGAGGCCGGTCGATGCGTTGCCCTGCGGATCGAGATCGACGATCAGTACCCGCTCGCCAATGGCGGCGAGCGCGGTTCCGAGATTGATGGCGGTCGTGGTCTTGCCAACGCCGCCCTTCTGATTGGCGAGCGCCAGGATCCGGGGATGACCCCGTTGGGCTGTCGCGCCGGTCTCGTCTTGAAAAATTCCGTCGATGCCAACCATGTGCCTGGCCATGCCTTGTTGTTGCTGGACGCCTTATCGCCGCTCAATCGTATTGAGTTCGACGATCCAGCCGTGTCCGCCGGTGCGACTGGGATGAAGAAGAGGCTCTATCTTCCAGTATTTAGTAGCTTCCGTCAATTCAGCCTCTACATCTTGTCCCTTCAAGAACAAGACTTTGGTGCCTTGCTGCACCAGAGGTGCAGCAAAACCCAGCAACATATGTAGTGGAGCAACTGCGCGGGCAGTGATGCAATCGACCGGCGTCCGCAAGCTATCCACATAATCCCCGATGTCAGCGAGAACAACTGAGCCGGCGGCGCCGGTCACCCGCAGCGCCTCACGCAGAAACGCGGCCTTCTTGGCGTTGCGCTCCACAAGCTGGACGGTTGCACCGTCATGCTCGGCCATCGCACAGGCCAGCACCACGCCGGGAAAGCCACCACCGCTGCCGAAGTCGAGCCAGCGCCGAGCGTTCGGAGCCAGATCCAGAAGCTGAAGCGAATCGGAGATGTGCCGGGTCCAGAGCTGCGGAAGCGTGGAGGGCGCAATCAGATTGGTCTTGGCCTGCCATTCGACCAGCAGGCTGACATAGCGATCGAGCCGCGCCCCTGTTTCACGTGAAACAGGGGTCAGCGCCAAGGCTGCCGCCTTATCCGAGGCCGGGATGGAAGCGAGGGCCGGTTTGGCCATGAGATGTGCCTATGCCGAAGCTGCGGAGGATCGGCGCGCCTCACGGCGCAGATAGGCCGCCAGAATGGCAAGCGCCGCCGGGGTCATGGCCTCGATCCGGCCCGCCTGCCCGATGGTCCGGGGCCGGACCGTCTCAAGCTTCTGACGAGCTTCATTCGAGAGGCCGGGGACGGCGCTGTAATCGACATCGGTCAGCACCAGCCCCTCGTCGCGACGGAATGCCTGCACGTCGGCAGCCTGACGGGCCAGATAGACGTCGTATTTGGCATCGATCTCCAGATGGACCGCGATCTTCGGATCAATTGCGTTGAGCTGCGGCCAGATCGACGTGATGCTGGCCCATTCCACCTCGGGATAGGCAAGCATTTCAAACGCGGTGCGGCGCTGACCGTCGTGGTTCAGCATCAGGCCGTGCTTTGCGGCCTCGTTGGGCGTCACCGAGAGCGATTTTGCCAATGATTTCGCGGTATTAAGTGCACCCATCTTCGCGGCGTGGCGCCCTGCCCGCTCCGCGCCAACACAGCCGAGCGCGATACCCCGGTCGGTCAGGCGCTGATCGGCATTGTCCGCCCGAAGGGTCAAACGATACTCGGCCCGCGAGGTGAACATCCGATAGGGTTCGGTGATGCCGCGCGACGTCAGGTCATCGATCATCACCCCGAGATAGCCGTCGGCGCGGTCGAACACGGCCGGCTCGCCGCGCCCGGCGAGAATCGCGGCATTCAATCCGGCCACCAACCCCTGCGCGCCGGCTTCTTCATAGCCGGTGGTGCCATTGATCTGCCCGGCCAAGAAAAGTCCCGGCACCCGGCGGGTTTGCAGGGTCGGCTCCAGTTCGCGGGGATCAACGTGATCGTATTCGATGGCATAGCCCGGGCGGACCATTTTCACGCGCTCGAGGCCGGGAATGCTGGCCAGAATAGCCCGTTGGACTTCCTCCGGCAGCGAAGTGGAGATGCCGTTGGGATAAACGGTGGTGTCGTCGAGCCCTTCGGGCTCCAGAAAGATCTGGTGGCCGTCGCGGTCGCCGAAGCGGACGATCTTGTCCTCGATCGAGGGGCAATAGCGCGGTCCGGAGCTCTTGATCTGGCCGGAATACATCGGCGAGCGATGGACATTGGCCCGGATGACATCGTGGGTCGCGTTGGTGGTCCGGGTGATACCGCATTCGATCTGTGGGGTCGTAATCCGGTCGGTCAGCACCGAGAACGGCTCGATCGGGTCGTCACCGGGCTGCATTTCGACCGCGGACCAGTCGATGGTCGATCCATCGAGCCGTGGCGGGGTCCCGGTCTTGAGACGGCCCAGCGTAAAGCCGGCGCGCTCAAAAGACTTTGAAAGACCCATTGCCGGGGCCTCTCCGACCCGTCCGGCGGGCCAGTTCTTCTCCCCGAGATGGATCAGGCCGCGCAAAAAGGTCCCGGTGGTCACAACCACCGCTCCAACGACGAATTCCCGGCCGTCAGCCAGACGAATCCCGCAAATCCGGCCCTCAGAGAGCAAAAGCTCGTCCGCCTCGCCCTCGATCACGGTCAGATTAGGGGTATCCCGGATTTCGGCCTGCATCGCAGCCGCATAGAGCTTGCGGTCGATCTGGGCGCGGGGGCCGCGCACAGCTGGCCCCTTGCGCCGGTTCAAAACCCGGAACTGAATGCCGCCGCGATCCGCGATCCGGCCCATCAGGCCGTCCAGAGCGTCGATTTCCCTAACCAGATGGCCCTTTCCAAGGCCTCCGATGGCTGGATTGCAGGACATCGCGCCGATGGTCGCGAATTGATGGGTGACCAGCGCTGTTTCCGCGCCCATGCGCGCGGAGGCCGCCGCGGCTTCGCAGCCGGCGTGGCCTCCTCCGATCACAATGACGTCGAATGTGGTCTGCATCGGCAGACTTCTATCGCTTTGGTGCGAAAGCTGAAAGACGGAAATGAGTTCCGGATGTTTCACGTGAAACAAACGCCAGATGGAACTTGTTTCACGTGAAACAGCGTCATTGGCCCACTTGGAACCAGCTGCAGGCCAATGGCCTACTTTGCACCTATTTGCCGATGCAGAACTCTCGGAAGATGACGTCGAGGATGTCTTCGACATCCACCCGGCCCGTAAGCCGCCCCAACGAATGAATCGCGATTCGTAGTTCCTCGGCCAGAAGTTCGTCGCCCTTGTCGGCCGAGCGCCCTGCCCGCTCCAGCGCCGCGACAGTCTCCCGCAACAAGGTCCGGTGCCGGGCGCGGCTGACCAGCGCCATTTCGCCCGACCCGAAATAATCCCGGGCGTAGGTCACCAGCGCCGCCACCAATTCGGAGACGCCGTCACCGCGCGACGCAGAGATATCGAACTGCGCCCTCGCCGCGCCGTCGCCGCCGACCAGATCGACCTTGTTGCGCACGATCCAGACCGGCGCATGATCGCCTTCGTTTTTCAGCGGCAGCGCGCTGTTGTCGTTCGCATCGACAAGCCACAGCACCAGGTCGGATGTGCGCGCACGGTCGCGCGCACGGCGCACACCCTCCTGCTCGACCGGATCGTGGGTGTCGCGAACGCCCGCGGTGTCGATCAGCGTCACCGGATAACCGTCGAGATCGAGATGCACTTCGATGACATCACGCGTGGTGCCGGCATGCGGCGACACAATCGCAGCGTCGCGCCGCGCCAGGCGGTTAAGCAGCGTCGACTTGCCGGCGTTCGGCGGACCGGCAATCGCAACCGTCAGGCCTTCGCGCAGACGTTCGCTTTGTGCCGATGAAATAAGGGTTTCTTCGATTTCGGATTTCAGCGCCGTGATCTTGCGCAACGCCGGTGCAACCAATTCAGTCGATACATCGCCCTCGTCCGAGAAATCGATACCTGCTTCGATCAGCGCCGATGCTTCGATGATCCGCTGCCGCCAGCTCTCGGCCTTTGCGCCCAGCAAACCTTTGAGATGCCGCAGCGCCTGACGGCGCTGACGATCGGTGTCGGCGTGAATCAGATCATCGAGACCTTCGGCTTCGGTGAGGTCAAGTTTGCCGTTCTCGAACGCACGTCTGGTAAATTCGCCGGGCTCCGCCGGACGCAAACCATCGATGGCGCCGAGCGCATCGAACATCGCGGTGATCACCGCGCGGCCGCCATGAACATGAAATTCCGCGACGTCTTCACCGGTGGCGCTGTGCGGCCCCGGAAACCACAGCGTTACCGATTCGTCGAGTGCGCTGCCGTCGAGATCCCGCAGGGTCGCAAACTGGGCGAGACGAGGCGCAGGCAATTTTCCGCAAAGCCGCTCAACCGCTGTCCGGGTTTGCGGGCCGGACACACGGATAATGGCAATCGCTGACGGCGCACGGCCGGACGACAAAGCGAAGATGGTCTGGTCGGGTGAATGCATGGCCTATTTGTCGGACACATGCAGAACAGGCAATGAAAATTCCCAAGAGATCGTCATATCGCTTATGTTGCGCTGCAATATACTGCGACCCAGTGTGCAACATCCACGATATTGCATCGCACCAATTTTTAGGCGCGGAGGATTTGCGGCGCCTTCAAAAAAATACCCGGCATCACCACGAAGACGCGCTTCGCACTGATGGCCGGGCATTAAAACGAGCTGACGCCTGTTGGCTGACCCGATCAGGTGTTCATCGACTCGAAGAATTCCGCGTTGTTCTTGGTGTTGCGGAGCTTATCGAGCAGGAAGTCGATGGCGTCCATGGTGCCCATCGGATTGAGGATGCGGCGGAGGACGTACATCTTCTTGAGCAGCTGCGGATCGGTGATGAGTTCTTCCTTGCGCGTGCCGGAGCGCGAAATGTCGATCGCCGGGAAGGTGCGCTTGTCCGAGACCTTGCGGTCCAGAATGAGCTCCGAGTTGCCGGTGCCCTTGAACTCTTCGAAGATCACTTCGTCCATGCGGCTGCCGGTATCGACCAGCGCGGTCGCGATGATCGTGAGCGATCCGCCTTCTTCGATGTTACGCGCGGCGCCGAAGAATCGCTTCGGACGCTGCAACGCATTGGCGTCGACACCGCCGGTCAGCACCTTGCCGGATGACGGCACCACGGTGTTGTAGGCGCGGCCGAGGCGCGTGATCGAATCGAGCAGGATGACGACGTCACGGCCGTGTTCGACCAGGCGCTTGGCCTTCTCGATCACCATTTCCGCGACCTGCACGTGACGAACCGCCGGTTCGTCGAAAGTCGAGGACACAACCTCGCCCTTCACCGAACGCTGCATGTCCGTGACTTCTTCCGGACGTTCGTCGATCAGAAGAACGATCAGATAGCATTCCGGATGATTGGCCGTGATCGAGTGCGCGATGTTCTGCATCAGCACAGTTTTGCCGGTGCGGGGAGGGGCCACGATAAGTGCGCGCTGGCCTTTACCTATAGGAGCAACGATATCGATGACGCGCGCGGAGAGATCCTTGCGGGTCGGATCTTCGAGCTCAAGACGGAAGCGCTCGTCGGGAAACAGCGGCGTCAGGTTATCGAAATTGACCTTGTGCTTGGACTTTTCCGGGTCCTCGAAGTTCAGCGTGTTGACCTTCAGCAGCGCGAAGTAGCGTTCGCCTTCCTTCGGGCTGCGAATATGGCCTTCGATGGTGTCGCCGGTGCGCAATCCGAATCGCCGGATTTGCGACGGCGACACGTAGATGTCGTCCGGGCCGGGCAGATAGTTGGCGTCCCATGAGCGCAAGAATCCGAAGCCGTCGGAAAGAACCTCGACGACGCCTTCACCGATGATGTCGGTTTCCTGGATCGCAAGCTGCTTGAGAATGGCGAACATCAGCTCCTGCTTGCGCATGGTGCTGGCATTTTCGACCCCAAGCTCTTCGGCGAACGAGACAAGCTCCGCCGGTGTTTTGGTTTTGAGGTCTTGTAGTTTGATTTCCCGCATTGGGGTTGTCCTGTGGAGCGTGTGGAGAAAAGAGTGGGGAGGGGAGCGAAAGGTTCAGCTTGCTGACGACATACGGACTACAAACGCGATCAGAAGTCCGCAGGTCTTGAGCGAGGAAGGTGCCGGGAGGCTTCGAACCTGATGTAGCGGCCGGTCCAACAATGAGACCGGGACTCAACCACATCCGCCTGCGTTCGGTGGGATGACAGATATATAGAAAATCGTCCGGCTCCACGCAAGGCGATCATTAACGCAGAGCCTTGAGGTTTGCCGCTCTAAAACGGCTTGACGATGACCAGAATCACGATACCGACCATCAAAACCGTCGGTACTTCATTGATAATACGATAGAATTTCTGGTTTCTGGTATTCGCATCATTGGCGAAATCCCGCACCCGGGCTGCGAAAAATCCATGAACGCCCGACAGAATCAGCACCAGTGCGAATTTCGCGTGAAACCAGCCGGAAACATACCAGCCGCCCTGCCAAACCAGCCACAAACCAGCCAGCCAGGTCACGATCATCGCCGGATCGATGATGGCTCGGAGTAATCGCCGCTCCATCACCTTGAAAGTTTCGGATTGCTTCGAGCCAACCTCGGCATCGCAGTGATAGACGAACAATCGCGGCAGATAGAGCATGCCGGCCATCCACGAGATGACCGCGATCACATGCAGCGCCTTGATCCATTCGTACATGGGAATAATCTTCAACTACCAATTTGTTGAACTGCTAAGCCAGTCAGTGTTTCGAGACTGACGCCTGCACGCGAAGACAGGAACCAAACGTTGCTCGGCGTGTTGAGCAACATCGCTAGATGACGCGAGAAGAGGTCTGTCCGCAAGCACCACTTGCTTAAAGAATCCTTTTAGATTCTTAAGTTTGAGTCAGTGTAACCGTGATTAGCGCTCGCGCATTTCTCTCCCGCATTTATCCAATGCTCGTCCACATGCCGCCGGTTTATACCCGGTGTTGGATCGGACGAGCACGGCGGAAAATAAGCCGATGGTTTCAAGCGCTTGAGTGCAATGGGCGTGGCATTATCCCAAGACAAATCCACACAACCCCGCTACCATCCCGGCAAAGGTCAAGATTTCATCCCGAAATCAGTGCTGTGAATGAAAGAGCGGGTTATCCCGGGCGGTGCTGTCCATCGCCGGATTGAGGTCAATATGCCCACAGGGATTCACAGCTATTCACAGTCGCCGGATTGAGCGGAAACGGATTCGAGACGCCATGGCGACAACCTCCGGCAGTTATTTTCACCTCCACATGATTTCCGATTCGACTGGCGAGACGCTGATCACGGTCGCGCGCGCGGTGGCCGCGCAGTATTCCAACGTGTCGCCGGTGGAGCATGTCTATCCGCTGGTCCGCAGTCAGAAGCAGCTCGATCGCGTGCTGGCGGAGATCGAGGAAGCCCCAGGAATCGTGCTGTTCACGTTGCTGGAGAAAGATCTGGTCGAGCGGCTCGAGGCGAAGTGCCAGGAAATCAACATTCCGAGCCTCTCGATCATCGGTCCGGTAATGCAGCTGTTTCAGGCCTATCTCGGTACGGAGACCTCCCGGCGCGTCGGCGCGCAGCACACTCTCAACGCCGAATATTTCAAGCGCATCGACGCGCTGAACTATTCGATGATGCACGACGACGGTCAGCATGTCGAAGGCCTCGAGGAGGCCGACGTGGTTCTTGTCGGCGTCTCACGGACATCGAAGACACCGACCTCGATCTATCTCGCCAATCGCGGCGTCCGTACCGCCAACGTACCGCTGGTGCCGGGAATCCCGATTCCGCATCAGCTTGAAACATTGAAAAAGCCGCTGGTGGTCAGCCTTCATGCCACGCCCGAGCGATTGATCCAGGTCAGGCAGAATCGCCTGCTCGGTATCGGCAGGACCGGGGACGATAACTATATCGATCGCCAGTCGGTGACCGAGGAAGTTGCGTTCGCACGCAAGCTGAGTGTGAAGTTCGACTGGGCGCTGCTCGATGTCACGCGCCGGTCGATTGAGGAAACCGCGGCAGCAATCATGAAGCTGTACGCCGATCGTCAGCGTCAGAAAGCACCGGAAACGTGACTGTCTGGCGTGAGCGGCAATCCTTGATTCTTGCATCGCAAAGCGCTGTGCGCAAAAGCCTGCTTGCGAACGCGGGGATCGCGGTCGAGACGATCCCTGCCGACATCGACGAACGTGCGATCCAGCAGAACTCGGGATTGAAAGATCCGGGCGAGATCGCAGCCCTTCTCGCTTGCGAAAAAGCGACGTTCATTTCTGCGAAATACCCTGATCGCTACGTCGTCGGCGCCGACCAGACGCTGGCGCTCGGCGATCAGCTTTTCAGCAAGCCCGCGGATCGCGCTGCCGCAGCGGCACAAATCACCACATTGTCCGGCCAGACTCACGCATTGCACAGCGCGGTTAGCGTCGTGAAAGATGGTGTGACGCTGTTTTCCCACGTCAGTGTTGCACGCATGACGATGCGCGCTCTTACTGGCAGCGAGATTGCGGCCTATGTCGATGAAGCGGGCGACGCCGTCACTGCAAGCGTCGGCGCCTATCAACTGGAGCGCACCGGGGTGCATCTGTTCGATCGCATCGAGGGCGATCATTTTACAATTCTGGGATTGCCGCTGCTGCCGTTGCTTGCTTTTCTGCGCAGCCGGAATCTGCTGGCTGTATGACGAAAGAGTTGCCGATGCTGTTGCTGGGTTTGACGGGTTCGATCGGAATGGGGAAATCGACCACCGCGAAGCTGTTTCAGGAGGCCGGGGTGCCGGTCTACGACGCCGACGCCACCGTTCATAAGGTCTATGAGGGCGAGGCCGCGCCGGCCGTCGAAGCGGCGTTTCCCGGCAGCACCGTGGACGGCAAGGTGGACCGGCAGAAACTGTCGGCCATGGTTGTAAACAATGCCGATGCCATGAAGCAGCTCGAGACCATCGTGCATCCGATGCTGCGCAGCCATCAGCTCAAGTTTCTCAGCGATGCGGAAACATCCGGCGCGCCGGTGGCGGTGCTCGATGTTCCTTTGCTGTACGAGACCGGCGGCGAAAACCGGGTCGATGCTGTGGTGGTGGTAACGACAACGCCGGAAATCCAGCGCGAACGCATCCTGGCGCGGGACAACATGACGCCTGAGAAGCTGGACGCCATTCTGGCGCGCCAGTTGCCCGACGCGGAAAAGCGCAAACGCGCGGATTTTGTGGTGGACACCTCCCACGGTCTGGACCCGGTGCGGCAGCGGATCGGTGAAATCCTCCGCGAAGTCGTTAAAATGCCGAGGCGGCGAAACTGATTCGCTGACATCGCACCCGGCATACCCATCATGCGCGAAATCGTTCTCGATACCGAAACCACAGGCCTCGATCCGCTGCGCGGCGATCGCCTGGTCGAGATCGGCTGCGTCGAGATGGTCAACCGGATGCCGACCGGGCAGACGTTTCACGTCTATCTCAATCCCGAGCGCGACATGCCGCAGGAAGCGTTCAATGTGCATGGCCTGTCG
Organism: Afipia massiliensis; assembly: GCF_001006325.2. NCBI lineage: Bacteria > Pseudomonadati > Pseudomonadota > Alphaproteobacteria > Hyphomicrobiales > Nitrobacteraceae > Afipia > Afipia massiliensis. The sequence continues at coordinate 1,588,544 of NZ_LBIA02000001.1, forward strand.
AGCGAGTTCCTTGCCGACAAGCCGCTGTTCGCGGCGGTGGCGGAAGATTTTCTGACATTCATCGCGGACGCGCCGCTGGTCATCCACAATGCGTCGTTCGATATCGGCTTCATCAATGCGGAATTGACCAAGGTCTCGCGAGCGGCAATCCCGCGCGACCGTCTGGTCGATACGCTGACGCTGGCCCGGCGCAAGCATCCCGGCGTGTCGAATCGGCTCGACGATCTGTGCTCGCGCTACGCCATCGATAATTCCCGCCGCACCAAGCACGGCGCGCTGCTCGACGCGGAACTGCTGGCGGAAGTCTATATCGATCTGATTGGCGCGCGGCAGTCGCAACTCATTCTGTCCGAAACGCGCCAGTCGTTCGGCGCCGGACAAGTCGATGCACCGCGCCGGCAGCGCGAGGTGCCGCTTGCGCCGCGCGTGACCGAGGCGGACACGGCCGCGCACGCCGCATTCGTCGCGACGCTCGGCGGCATGCCGATCTGGAACGAATTCACGAAAGAAGATTAAGCGAAGCGATTTTCGCTTCGCGCAGCGATAACCGGGCTCAGCTCGGCTTGCCCTGCTGCTGCTCGGCCTGACGCGCCATGTTCTGGCGATAGAGGCCGACGAAATCCACCGGATCGAGCATCAGCGGCGGGAAGCCGCCGGCGCGCACCGACGACGCCACGATCTCGCGAGCGAACGGGAACAGCAGCCGCGGGCATTCGATCATGATGAACGGGTGCATGCTGTCCTGCGGTACGTTCTGAATGCGAAACACGCCAGCATAGATCAGTTCGAACGCAAACAGCACAAAGTTGTCGTTCTCGGCCTTGCCCTCGATGGACAGCGCGACCTCGAAGTCATGCTCGGCAACCGGAGTGGCGGTGACGTTGATCTGAATATTGATGGTGGGCTGCTTGTCCTGGTTGGCCAGCGACGCCGGGGAGTTCGGATTCTCGAACGAGAAATCCTTGATGTACTGCGCCAGAACGTTGAACTGGGGCGGAGCCGCGTTCTCGAGAGGTGCACCGTTGCCGTTGGTCATGAATATTCGCTCCGAGAATGTGGAAACGAGATCGCCCAGGGAGCGATCCGGTCGGGAACCGCCTGTGAAAAGGCATCCGTTGGCGGCGAAAGTCCGCGTTCGGACAGGACAGGCCCTTGTCGGGGCGAGTGGCTATCATAGCCTTGCCTCATTCGACAAGGACGATGGGCTGCATTCCGTTGTGTTTCGGCTGGCCCTGACCGCTGGATCGGGTAGAATTGCGCTAAATCGGCGCTATGAATGCCCCAAATCTCGTCTTAGGGCACCTCAAGCGCGGCATATAGCGATGTTGGCTGGATTGGATTTCGTGCCTACATGTGACGGAACGAACGCCTCTGTGACCCCGTTTCAATCCGGGAAGCCGCGCGGGCGGCGTGCAGCACCGATCAGAAAGTGAATGCGACGTGGATATTTACACCATCATTTTTCTGGCCCTGGCGGTCTTCATCTTCTTGCGGTTGCGCAATGTGCTGGGGCAGCGGACCGGCGACGAGCGGCCGCCGTTCGATCGCGCGGCCCGTGATGTCCTGCGCGGAGCGCCGGACAACGTCGTGCCGATGCCGGGCAAGACCATCGATCAGGCGCCGCTGGCGCCGTCCGGGGACCCTGCCGTCGTGCCCGATCGCTGGAAGGGAATCGCCGAATCCGGATCAGCGCTCGCGCTCGGTCTCGATCAGATCGCCGTCTCCGACCCGTCATTCGACGCGCAGCATTTCCTCAGCGGCGCGAAAAGCGCCTATGAGATGATCGTGCTGGCTTTTGCCAACGGTGATCGCCGCGCGCTGAAGGATCTGTTGTCGTCCGAGGTCTACGAAGGATTCGAGGCCGCGATCAAGGAACGCGAACAGCGCGGCGAACGGGTCGAGACGCGTTTCGCGTCGATCGACAAGGCCGAGATCGTCAATGCCGAAACGCGCGATCGCGCCGCTCAAATCACCATCCGGTTCGTGTCCCAGATGATCTCGGTGACGCGCGACAAGGCTGGCACCGTCGTCGATGGCAACGCGGAAAAGCTCACCGATGTCACAGATGTCTGGACCTTTGCCCGTGACATCGCTTCGCGCGATCCGAACTGGAAGCTGGTTGGGACGGAAAGCGGACAATAAAGAATCTGCCACGCCCGGCGCGCGAGCCGGGCGCTTTGGCGCGTGGCTGAGCGCCGGAGCCGCTGGGCTTTTCGCAGCCGGTCTCGCAATCACAGACGTTGAGGCCAGAACGGCCGGCCGTGATGTCTCTCACGATCATCATGAAGCTCCGAAGCGCGGGCCGGTTGTCTGGCCGTTGGTAGTTCCCGACGGCCAATATGCGCCGCTGAAATGGAACGAGGTCGTGGGCTGGGCCGACGACGATCCGCTTCCGGCCTTCAAGACGTTTCGCACAAGCTGCAAACCGATCGCTGCGCAGAAAACCCCGGTCGCGGACAGCAAGGCGCTGGGCACCTCGCTGCGCGACCCCTGCATTGCGGCCCGCGCCGAGGATATTTCCGAGAGCGCCAAGGCGCGCGAATTCTTCGAGAAAAATTTCACCCCCTTGCAGATTTCGCGGATCGGCGAGGATGCGGGTTTTGTGACCGGATACTACGAGCCGATCGTTGACGGCTCGCGGGTCCAGACCGATGTCTACAACGTGCCTGTTTATCGGCGGCCGTCGAACCTGTTCGTGCGCGGATATTCGCAGGCCAATGCCAGCATGCCGAACAAGGGGCAGGTGTTCCGCAAGATCGGGCGGCGCAAGCTGGTGCCTTACTATGACCGCGCCGAGATCGAGGATGGCGCGATCGCGGGGCGCGGTCTCGAAGTGGTCTGGCTGAAGAGCCAGACCGATCTGCTGTTCATCCAGATTCAGGGTTCGGCGCGAATCAAGCTCGACGACGGATCGATAGTGCGCATCAACTATGATGCGCATAATGGTTATCCTTACACGCCCGTCGGGCGTGTGTTGATCGAGCGCAACATCATTCCCAAAGACCAGATGTCGATGCAGAAGATTCGTGAATACATGGAGCAGAGTCCGGATGCCGCGAAGGAATTGCGCCGGTTCAACCGCTCCTATGTGTTCTTTCGCGAGGTGAAGTTGGCGGCGGACGACGAAGCGGTCGGTGCGCAGGGCGTGCCGCTGACGGCAGGTCGGTCGATTGCCGTCGACAAGTCGCTGCATGTTTACGGCACGCCGTTCTTCATCGAAGGCAATCTGCCGATTGAATCCGACACGTCGAACACGCCGTTCCGCAAGCTGATGATCGCGCAGGATACCGGCTCGGCGATTATCGGCCCCGCGCGCGCGGACATCTATTTCGGCGCGGGCGCCGATGCGGGCCGCGTCGCAGGCCGCCTGAAAAATCCGGCGCGATTTGTGATGCTGTTGCCGAACAGCCTCGATCCGGTGGCGCGCGGCAAGACCATGCCGCTGCCGGAAGACCGGCCGTCGGCCACCATCGCAAAACTGTTTCCGCAAACCGAGCCTCCCAAGGAAGCGGTCAAGGAAACGCCGAAGGAGCTGGCTAAGGAAGGCGCCAAGGAAACTTCCAAGGACACGTCGAAAGAGCAGCCCAAAGATTCTTCGAAGGATGTTTCCAAGGATTCGGCGAAGAGCGCTCCGTCCAAGGACCAGCCGGCCGCGGCCCAGACGCCAGCCGTGGCAACAGCGCCCGCCGTTGCGGCCACCGCGCAGGCGGTGCCGTTGCCTGAAGCCCGTCCCAAAACCGCGCCGGATGTTGCGTCAGCGGCGACCGTCAAACCCGATACGCCGCGTCGCAAGCGTCATCACCGGCGTTATCGTCATCGCCAATGAAGCGTCCGCGCAATCTCGATCCGCCGCCATCGCCCCGGCGCAAGCGCGCGCTGAGCCGCGAAGAAGCCGAGCTATGGGAAAATGTGACGAAGCAGGCCAAGCCGCTACGCAAGAGATCGCGTCCGGCGAAAAATTCGCTGGAAATTGTCGAAGAAGCTCCGGCGACGTCGAATTCCGCGCCGCCGCCAAAACTTCCAGCCACGATCCGAAAAATTCCGAGTCCGCCTCCCGCGCCGCCGCCGCTTGCGCCGCTGGGGCGGCGTGAGCGGTCAAAGCTCTCGCGCGGCAGGAAAGACATCGACGCGCGGCTCGATCTGCATGGCATGACCCAGACCAGGGCGCATCGCATGCTGCTGAACTTTCTGCAGCACGCGCAGGCCGGTGGCATGAGCTTCGTTCTCGTCATCACCGGCAAGGGCCGCACCGTCGGGCCGGAGTCGGAGCGCGGCGTGCTGCGCCGCCAGGTGCCGCAATGGCTCGGCCTGCCGGAATTCCGCAGCCTCATCGTCGGCTTCGAGGAAGCTCACATCGGTCATGGCGGCGAGGGCGCGCTGTATGTGCGCGTGCGGCGCGCGCGGTAGCAAACACAGCCGCTGTCAGCGCGTACTTACCTCGTCGTCCCCGCGAAAGCGGGGACCCATACTCCCTGAGTTATGAAGTAGGTGGCGATGTCTCAGCGCTGAATTTCTAGCATCGGTGGTTATGGGTCCCCGCTTTCGCGGGGACGACATCAAAAATGTGGCGAGTCTCGCAGGAGAACTCGCGCCGTTGCTACAGAATGAACCGGCTCAGATCCGTGTTCTTCGCCAGATCGCCGATATGCTTCTGCACGTAGGCGGCGTCGATGGTGACGGTCTGACCGCCCATGTCGGGCGCGTGGAAAGACGTCTCGTCCAGCACCCGCTCCATCACCGTCTGCAGACGGCGCGCGCCGATATTCTCGATGGTCGAGTTCACCGCCACGGCGACATCGGCCAGTGCATCGATACCGTCGTCGGTGATGTTGAGCGTGACGCCTTCGGTCTGCATCAGCGCGACATACTGCTTGAGCAGCGAGGCCTCCGGCTCGGTGAGGATGCGGCGCATGTCGTCGCGCGTGAGCGCCTGCAACTCGACGCGAATCGGCAAGCGGCCCTGCAACTCGGGCAGCAGGTCGGACGGTTTGGCGATGTGAAACGCGCCCGACGCAATGAAGAGAATGTGGTCGGTCTTCACCGCGCCATGCTTGGTGGACACCGTGGTGCCTTCGATCAGCGGCAACAGGTCGCGCTGCACGCCCTCGCGGGATACGTCGCCGCCGCTGCGGCCATCGCGCACGCAGATCTTGTCGATCTCGTCGAGGAAGACGATGCCGTTGTTTTCCACCGCCTGAACGGACTCCTGAACCAACTGATCGTTGTCGAGCAGCTTGTCGCTTTCCTCGTTGACGAGGATTTCGTGGGAATCGGCCACGGTGAGGCGGCGAGTCTTGGTGCGGCCGCCCATCTTGCCGAAAATATCGCCGATCGAGATCGAGCCGACCTGCGCGCCGGGCATGCCCGGAATCTCGAACATCGGCGTGCCGCCGGACGACTGGGTTTCGATCTCGATTTCCTTGTCGTTCAGTTCGCCCGCCCGCAGTTTCTTGCGGAACGAATCGCGCGTCGCTGCGCCGGCATTGGCGCCGACCAGCGCGTCGAGCACGCGGTCCTCGGCGGCCTGTTGTGCGCGCGCCTGCACATCCTTCCGCTTGCGCTCGCGGGTCTGCAGGATCGCGACCTCGACGAGATCGCGCACGATCTGCTCGACGTCGCGGCCGACATAGCCCACTTCAGTGAACTTGGTGGCTTCGACCTTGATGAACGGCGCTCCGGCGAGGCGCGCCAGCCGCCGCGCGATTTCGGTCTTGCCGACGCCGGTCGGCCCGATCATCAGGATGTTCTTCGGCAGCACTTCTTCGCGTAGCGAGCCGGTCAGTTGTTGCCGCCGCCAGCGGTTGCGCAGCGCGATGGAGACGGCGCGCTTGGCGTCGCCCTGTCCAACGATGAAGCGATCGAGCTCGGAAACGATTTCGCGGGGGGAGAAGTCTGTCATGGCTCTTAGCTATTGTTGAATGGGCTGCATCGCAAGCGGTGGTCGCTTCAGTGTATCCTAGATAATCGGCGGCCCGCCCTGCCATTGCCGTATCGCATCGGATGGATGAATCAGCATGATGATGTTCAGCGTCAGGTTGTCGCGGATGTGCAGGCCGACGGCGATCTCGAACACAACCGCCAGGATCACCGTCGCGATCACTGGCAATTTTCGCGCGGCGAGAAAACCGGCGATCATCGCCAGTGTGTCCGAGATCGAATTGACGATGCTGTCGCCGTAATAGTCGAGCGAGATGGTGCCGGCCCGGTACCGCTCGATAATGAGTGGCGAATTCTCCAGCAGCTCCCAACCGCCCTCGATCAGCATCGCAATCAGAAGGCGTGCGATCCACGACACGCGCGGAAACAGCAGCCAGGTCAAGCCATAGAACAGGAATCCGTGGATGATGTGCGAGAAGGTGTACCAGTCGGCGATGTGCTGTGAGTTCTCCGAGCTCAGCACCACGCCGTGCCACAGTTTGACATATCCGCAGGCGCAGATCGGCAGCCGGCCCATGCCGTAGAGAATCGCGGCCTGCAGCGCGAGCAACGCTAAAGCGATCAAAAATCCCTGACGCGGCGACAGCCCCGGCGTCGCTGGCGCCACGGCACTGTCCGCCGCGCTCATGCGGGAAGGGTTTCGATGGTGACGTTGCGATTGGTGTAGACGCAGATGTCGGCGGCGATATCGAGCGAGCGGCGCACGATGGCCTCGGCGTCTTGGTCGGAATCGGCCAAGGCACGCGCGGCGGCCAGCGCGTAGTTGCCGCCGGAGCCGATCGCCATGACGCCATGCTCCGGCTCCAGCACGTCGCCGGTGCCGGTCAGCACCAGCGAGACATCCTTGTCGGCCACGATCATCATCGCTTCCAGGCGTCGCAGGTAGCGGTCGGTGCGCCAGTCCTTGGCCAGTTCGACGGCGGCCCGGGTCAGCTGGCCGGGATACTGCTCGAGCTTGGCCTCGAGGCGCTCGAACAGGGTGAAGGCGTCGGCCGTGGCGCCGGCGAATCCGCCGATGACGTCGCCCTTGCCGAGCTTGCGGACCTTTTTGGCGTTGGACTTGATAACGGTCTGGCCGATGGAAACCTGCCCGTCGCCGCCGATGACCACTTTGCCGCCCTTGCGGACCGTGAGAATGGTGGTCCCGTGCCAGATCTCAGGCTGTGATGCTTGCATGAATACCTCGTTGAAGGGCCTGATCTAGGCACTGGCGCCGGCGGTTGCAATTGGCCCGCCGGTGCGGCGAATTCCGGTCACTATATCTGAAAACTCAGGCAAAAATCGCGTCATCCCGCAGTAGCGAAGGCGTCATGTGCCTGTTAAAAGGACGCTCTTTCCCAAGAGTTCTGAGGCGTTCGGAGAGCACTTTTCATGCGCACGGCCACCATCAAGCGCAAGACCAAGGAAACCGACATCATGGTGTCGGTCAATCTGGACGGCACCGGCATATCCAATGTCGCGACCGGCATCGGATTTTTCGATCATATGCTGGATCTCCTGGCGCGGCATTCGCGCATCGACATCACCGTGCAGGCCGACGGCGATCTCCATATCGATTACCACCACACCACGGAAGATGTCGGCATTGCGCTCGGGCAGGCCGTGAAGCAGGCGCTCGGCGACATGAAGGGCATCACCCGCTATGCCAGCATCCACATGCCGATGGACGAGACGCTGTCGCGCGTCGTTATCGACATTTCCGGGCGGCCGGTGCTGGTGTTCAAGGCCGAATTCCCGCGCGACAAGATCGGCGAGTTCGACACCGAGCTGGTGCGCGAGTGGTTCAACGCCTTCGCGATCAATGCCGGTGTAACGCTGCATGTCGAGACGCTGTACGGCGAGAATAACCATCATATCGCCGAGTCGTGCTTCAAGGGCCTGGCGCGCGCGCTCCGTGCCGCGGTGGCGATCGATCCGCGCGCCGCGGGCGAAATTCCCTCGACCAAGGGCACGCTCGGCGGCTGATTTGACCTGAAGCGCATGCCGGTCATGCGCTGGAATTCACTTTTGGACCATCGAGCGGCGCACGATCTTTCGTGGATCGTGCGCAACGGGGTTCCGGAGAACGATCATGGCGGTTTACACGGTTCACGGGCCGGCGAGCTATTACGGCACCGATGTGCGCACGGCGCCGGAACAGCTCGTGTTCGTGCGGGACGGATTTTATTTTTGGGCCTTCGTCGCTTCCATCCTTTGGTTGCTGTGGCAACGGCTGTGGCTGGCGACGTTCGGCTATCTCGTGATCACGATCGCGGCGGAAATCGCAATGTGGTCGTTCGGCGTGGGATCGGGCACGCGCTTTCTGGTGATGGGCGTCATCGCCTTGCTGGTCGGTCTTGAGGCGGGCTCGCTGCGGCGCTGGAAGCTGTCGCGCCGGAAATGGCGCCAGCTCGATATCGTGGTGGCGGATTCGGAAGAAGCCGCCGAGCGCCGCTTCTTCGAGCGCTGGAACGCCAAGACGGCGCGCGACGGCAATCGCGGCAATGCGAGTTCACCGCCGCCGTTGCCGCGTGCCTCGCTGACGCAGTCGGAGAGCGTGATCGGCTTGTTTCCTGAACCTGGAGCGTCGCGTTGAGCGTTGCCATTATCGATTACGGCTCCGGCAATCTGCACTCGGCGGCGAAGGCTTTCGAGCGCGCCGCGCGCAGCATGGAGCAGCCGCTGAAGATCGTTGTGACGCGTGATCCCGAGACCGTGTTCCGCGCCGATCGCATTGTTCTGCCCGGCGTCGGCGCGTTCGCGGATTGCCGCAAGGGCCTCGATGGTTTGAACGGCATGGTGGATGCCATGACGGAAGCGGTGCGCGACAAGGCGCGGCCGTTCTTCGGCATCTGCGTCGGCATGCAGCTGATGGCGACGCAGGGCAAGGAATACGTCACCACGCCGGGCCTCGACTGGATCGCGGGCGATGTCGTGAAGATTTCGCCGCGTGAGGAAAACCTGAAAATCCCGCACATGGGCTGGAACACGCTCGACCTGGTGCGCGAGCATCCGGTGCTGGAACGGCTGCCGCTCGGCGACAAGGGCCGCCACGCTTATTTCGTGCACTCCTATCACCTGAACGCGGTGAATGAGGCCGATGTCGTCGCTCGCGCCGACTACGGTGGGCCGGTAACGGCCATCGTGGCCAAGGACACCGCGATCGGCACGCAGTTTCACCCCGAAAAGAGCCAGCGTTTCGGTCTCGCCCTGATCTCGAATTTTCTGAAGTGGAAGCCGTGATTCTCTTTCCCGCTATCGATCTCAAGAACGGCCAGTGCGTGCGCCTCGAGCAGGGCGACATGGCGCGCGCGACTGTGTTCAATCTCGATCCGGCCGCGCAGGCGAAAACCTTCGAGACTCAAGGCTTCGAATATCTTCACGTGGTCGATCTCGACGGCGCGTTCGCCGGCAAGCCCGTGAATGCGCAAGCGGTCGAGGCGATGCTTAAGGTCGTGACATTTCCGGTGCAGCTCGGCGGCGGTATCCGCGATCTTGCGACGATTGAGGCATGGCTGTCCAAGGGCATCCGTCGCGTTATCATCGGCACCGCTGCGGTGCGCGATCCGGCGCTGGTGAAGGAAGCCGCGAAGAAATTTCCGGGCCGGGTTGCGGTCGGTCTCGACGCGCGCGACGGCAAGGTCGCGGTTGAGGGCTGGGCGGAAACTTCGACAGTCACGGCGCTCGATATCGCGCAGCGCTTCGAGGATGCTGGCGTCGCCGCGATCATCTTTACCGACATCGCCCGCGACGGGCTACTGAAAGGTCTCAACCTCGACGCGACCATTGCACTCGCGGATGCAATCTCGATTCCCGTGATTGCTTCGGGCGGTTTCGCGTCCATTGCGGACGTGAAGGCGATGCTGGAGCCGCGCGCCAAAAGGCTGGAAGGCGCGATTTCCGGCCGGGCGCTCTACGACGGCCGTGTCGATCCGGCCGAGGCGCTGACGCTGATCCGCAACGCGCGCGCGGCGGCATAGGAACAGCAACGATGTTCAAGGCCCGTGTCATTCCCTGTCTCGACGTCAAGGACGGCCGTGTCGTCAAGGGCGTCAACTTCGTCGATCTGCGCGATGCCGGCGACCCCGTCGAGGCTGCGATTGCCTATGACGCGGCGGGCGCGGACGAGCTTTGTTTTCTCGACATCAATGCGACCCACGAAAATCGCGGTACGATGCTCGACGTGGTGCGGCGGACGGCGGAAGCCTGCTTCATGCCGCTGACCGTCGGCGGCGGCGTGCGCAAGGTCGAGGACATCCGTACGCTTCTGACCTACGGGGCCGACAAGGTGTCGATCAATTCGGCGGCGGTGTCCCGGCGCGAGTTCGTCAAGGAAGCGGCGGAAAAGTTCGGCGACCAGTGCATCGTGGTCGCGATCGACGCCAAGAGCGTCGCGCGCCCCGGCGGCGGTTCGCGCTGGGAGATTTTCACCCATGGCGGGCGCAAGTCCACCGGCATCGACGCCATCGAATACGCGCAGGAAGTGGTCTCGCTGGGCGCGGGAGAAATCCTGCTGACCTCGATGGATCGCGACGGCACCCGGCAGGGTTTCGACATTCCGCTGACCCGCGCCATTGCCGACAGCGTGAACGTCCCGGTGATCGCCTCGGGCGGCGTCGGCAACCTCGACCACCTGGTGGCGGGCATCCGCGAGGGACACGCCACGGCTGTGCTGGCTGCGTCGATCTTCCATTTCGGCGAGTTCACCATCCGTCAGGCCAAGGACCACATGGTCCGCGCCGGGCTGCCGATGCGGCTCGATCCATGAGCGCGGCCGTATGCCAAATACCTGAATCGGATCAACTCTTTGCGCTCCCTACCGGGGTACGGAAGTGATAGAAGGCGCTTTATGAGCCGTTTTACGATCCACGATCTTGCCGCCACCATCGACGCCCGCGCGGCGTCGGGAGGAGAGGCGTCCTATACCCGCAAGCTGCTGGACAAGGGCCCCGATCACTGCGCCAAGAAGCTGGGCGAGGAGGCGGTGGAAACCGTCATTGCCGCCATCGAGAACGACCGCGGCCACCTGATCGCCGAAAGCGCCGATCTGATCTTCCATCTTCTGGTGCTGCTGAAATCGCGCGGCATCAGTTTTACCGATGTCGAAGACGCGCTGGCGCAGCGGACGCAAATGTCCGGGCTTGAAGAGAAAGCCGCGCGCAAGCGCGATTAGTTGAAACTCCGGCAGGTGCGGGGACACGCGCCGGCCGGACAGGAGGGAATGGCTCATGGATGTGAGAGCCGAACAGGTTCAGTACAATCCTTATCGTGTTTTCTCGCGCGCGCAGTGGGCTGCGTTGCGCGACGACATGCCGATGACCCTGACCGCCGAAGAAATCGCGCGGATGCATTCGATGCACGACCGCCTCGACATGAAGGAGGTCGAGGAAATCTATCTGCCGCTGTCGCGCCTGCTGTCGTTCTATGTCGCAGCGGCCCAGCGGCTGTTCGTGGCGCAGCGGCACTTCCTCGGCATCGAGGACCGCAAGATGCCCTACATCATCGGCGTCGCCGGATCGGTGGCGGTGGGCAAGTCCACCACGGCGCGCGTGCTGCAGGCGCTGCTGGCGCGCTGGTCGCCGCGCCCCAAGGTCGATCTCGTCACCACCGACGGCTTCCTGTTTCCGAACAAGGTTCTTGAGCGCGAAGGCCTGATGCAGAAGAAGGGCTTTCCCGAAAGCTACGATCTTCCCGCGCTGCTCAGCTTCCTGTCCGACATCAAGGCGGGCCGGCGGCCGGTACGCGCGCCGGTCTATTCGCATCTGACCTATGACGTCATTCCGAACGAGGGCGTCGAAATCGACCGCCCCGACATTCTGATCGTCGAAGGCGTCAACGTGCTGCAGACCGGGCGCCTGCCGCGCGACGGCAAGGCCGTTCCCTATGTGTCGGACTTCTTCGACTTCTCCGTTTATATCGACGCGGAAGAGCCGATCCTGCGCGAGTGGTATGTCGAGCGCTTCCTCACGCTGCGCGACACGGCGTTCCGCGATCCGCGGTCCTATTTCAGCCGTTATGCCAAGCTGTCCGACAAGGAAGCGACCGAAAGGGCGCTCGAGCTCTGGACCACCATCAACCTCGTCAACCTCGAAGAAAACATCCTGCCGACCAGGCCGCGCGCGACGCTGATTCTGAAAAAGGGCGGCGACCACATCATCGAGACGGTTCAGTTGCGGCGGCTGTAAGACACGCGCGCAAGTTCTCAACGTCATTGCGAGCGAAGCGAAGCAATCCAGAATCGCAAACAAGGAACTGAGTTGCTTCGTCCCTGCGCTCCTCGCAATGACGGCACGCTAGCTTTGGTTCCGTGTTACGCGGCGTGACGCGTTGCGTCGGCGCCGAAGTGGTCGAGATAGCGTCCTGAAATAGCGGATACCGGCATCACGATCAGAACGTCGGTGGTGCCGAACTGGTGATCCACCACCGCGCCGTCGCCGACGAACGCACCGACCCGCAGATAGCCCTTGATCAGCGGCGGCAGCATCCGCAATGCCGCCTTGGTGTCGATCTCTTCTTTCGCAATGCGATTCATCTCCACCCGGCGCGATGGATGCGCGCTGGCGCGCCACCCCTCGGGGGCGGCGGCGAAGTGATGCAGGAACGACAGCGGCAAGGCCAGACGATCGGGGTTGGTGCCTTCGAAACTTGCGCAGCCGATCATCACGTCGAGATTGTGCCGGCGCACGTAGCTCCAGACGCCATGCCACAGGAGTTCGACGGTCCGCTTGGTGCGGTAGGGCGGCAGCACGCAGGAGCGGCCAAGCTCGAGAAACTTCAAGCCGGACTGGCGTTGCATCAGGCCTGAAATGTCGAATTCGTCGCCGGTGTAGAAGCCGCCATGCTTTTCGGCGACGTCCTGACGCAACAGGCGATAGGTGCCGACCACAGGCTGTTTGCCGCTCATCGTCGGCTTGGCGGCGTGATCGATCACCATCAGGTGGTCGCAGATCTTGTCGAACGAATCCTTGTCGCGCTGCGCGAGCATGGTCGCGGCGTCGGCAATGGCTGAACCGTTCTTGTAGAACACCTTGTAGCGCAGCTTCTGTGCGCGCTTCACGTCGCTTTTGGTTTGCGCGAGACGGACTTCCAGCGAACCGATTTTCCCGAGTTGCGCCGAGGCTGGCTGCAACATGTTCGGCACGGCCTCGCCACGCAGGCTTGAATGCAGAAGGTTTGGCATCAGCCATGTCGCAGCCGCCGTCGCTGCCGACTTCGCATGGGTGGGCCGGAGCATCTGGACCAGCGGATTTTGGCGAAACGCTTCAAGCGGGCTGCGAACGGCCTGCCGTTCAAGCAACCTGGAATTTGCATCCGGCTTCGCAGGCGCCGGTTTGTTGCCGCTCATGGCTTCCTCGCGGCTGCGCGCATTGATTCGCCAAGCGCAGCCCTGAGGCTTCAATAATCATGATCCTGATACGGATTTATGACACCGCGCGGCGCGGGAAGCCCTGCCTAGGCGATAACCGTTTGCGATGCAGGGATTGCAGCGAGCGCCTCGGCCAGCTTGTCGCGATCGAGTGGCTTGATCAGGAAGCCGTCCATTCCGGACTCAAAGCAAGCATAGCGATCGTCCACCAGTGTGTTCGCCGTCAGCGCGAGGATCGTCGTTCGCCGCGGGCTGCGTCCTGCTTCATGGGCGCGGATGCGCCTCGTCGCGGTGATGCCGTCGAGCTTCGGCATCTGGATATCCATCAGCACAACATCGTAGGGCGTGCCGGCGCTGTCGGCCGCGAGCCATGATTCAAGAGCCTGCTCGCCGTCGGTGGTGATGACCGGCCGATGACCGAGCCGCGTCAGCAGAGAGCGGATCAGCAGCGCGTTAATCTCGTTGTCTTCTGCCACGAGAATCGAAAGGGCACGCGACGTCTCTCCGGATGTTGCGATATCGGATACGTCAATCGGGGCGGCGGCGTCGTCGGGCAGGTCCGGCACCAGCGCTGCGCCGGAGGATGTCAGGCGTGCGGCCAGCGAGGCGGCGCGCAACGGCTTCACCAGATAGGCCGTATACAACGCGGTGATCGCAGGCGTCATGTCGCGGCGCTCCGCCGGCGTGAACATCGCGATCCGGTGGGCGGTATGGCGCAACGCCGCTTCGCCGAGATCGCGCAACTGCGTGTCGCCGCCGCTACAATCGACCAGCACGGCATACCATGATCGCTCGGGCAACAGCGCGCGTGCGATCGATGCGTCGGCCACGGTGCAGGTCTGCGCGCCCCAGCGCTCCAGACGCCGCGCGATCAGCGAGGCTTCGATGCTCTGCGGCGCCACCAGCATGATCGATTTATCGGTCAGGTCGGGTGCGATGAAGGTGGAAGCGGCGCTGTCGCCGCGGTCCGCGGCGGCAAGCGGTATCGAAAACGCGAATGTTGCGCCTTCGCCCTCGGCGCTCTCCAGCGTGATCCGCCCGCCCATGCGCCGAACGATGCGCTCGCTGATGCTGAGCCCGAGACCCGTGCCGCCGTAGTTGCGCGCGGTGCCCTCGGACGCCTGCTCGAACTCGCGGAAGATTCGCTGCTGTGCTTCCGGGGCAATGCCGATGCCGGTGTCGCGCACAAGGAACGACACTTCACCCGGCCAGATGCCCGGCTCGACAATCAGCGCGACACCGCCGGTCTGCGTGAACTTGATGGCGTTACCGGCGAGATTGAGCAGCACCTGGCGCAGCCGTGCTGCGTCGCCAATCACGTTCTGCGGCAGGCGCTCATCGACATAGGATGCGATCTCGAGCTTGCGCGCCTGCGCGCGCGGCGCCAGCAGTTCGGTGATGTCCTCGACCATGGCGGCGAGCGCGAAGGGGCGCTGTTCGAGGTCGATCTTGCCGGCTTCGATCTTGGAGAAATCGAGCAGTTCGTCGATCAGCGCCATCAGGGCGTCACCGGATGTTTTCACGGCCTTGGCGTAGGTAGCCTGCTCGGCGGTCAGCGTGGTGTCGAGCAGGAGGTTGCTCATGCCGAGGATACCGTTCAGCGGCGTGCGGATTTCATGCGACGCCATGGCGAGGAATTTCGACTTCGCGCGGTTGGCGGAGTTGGCAAGGTCGCGCGCTTCGGCCAGCGCGCGCTCGGTCTCGGCGCGGTCGGTGACGTCGCGGCCGACGCATTGCAGGTCGGCTGGCTGATGAGCGTCGCTGCGGATCAGGCCCTCGCGCCAGGCGATCCAGCGTGGACCCAGCGCACTGTCGATCTTCTGGTCATGGACGCGGGTGCCGTTCGGCTCGATGGCGATCGCGCCCTGCTCCAGCACGGGCAGGGTGAAACGCGTGCCGATCAGCGCCTCGCGCGGCTTGCGGGCCAGCGCGCAGTACGCGTCGTTGACCGAGGTGATGATGCCGTCGCCGTCCCGCAGGACGATCAGGTCGCTCTGAGACTCGAACAGGCTGCGGGCATGTTCCTCGGCGCTTTTCAGTTCCCAGTTGCGATCGACCAGCGATTCGTTGTGCATTTCGATCTTGCGCATCTTCTTGCGCAGCCAGCGCATCCGCATGCTGAGCGTTGCCAGCGCGACACAGGCCAACGCGAACAGGAAACTTGCGCCCAATGCAAAGGCGTGCGGATCGTAAGCTTCAGTCCGGCTTCCCGTAATGAATCCGTAGGCTCCGCCGAAGGTGGCGGAGAAGATCATCACAGAGCGGATCGTGATGCCCACCCACGGATGGCGGCGTCCAAAACGGCGGAAGCGCGATCTGATGCGCAAGGCTCGCAACATTAAGGGCCGCTCCGCGGTTGGGTGAAGGTCTGCGCGAGAATGTGTGGGGGATGTTTCGAAGTGTTTGAAGCGTCCGCGGATCGTCGGCGGCGATAAGAACGTGGCTAACGAGGCGTTAACGCCGGGTTTGGATCACATCGAGCGCTCGGCCATGCGGACGCGGCGTCCGGCGCCGACCACCAGCGCCGCGGCTTCGCGGGTGCTGAACGAGCGTGACTGCACGAAGATGCGGTAGTCCGCGTCGCGGTTCTGCGACAGGTAGATCACCGGCTCCGAAGCGGAGGCGTGGGCTGCGATGCTGACAAACGACGTGTCGCGGGTGACTGCGCAACTGTCGGTCTCGGCGGTCTGGGTGCCGTCGATCACGGTGAAGTCCGCCAGATCCGCGGTATCGACCACCTGAACCCGCACCGTCGCGGTTTCCGGATCGTCGGTGAAACTGACGCGAAGCGGGTTCTGCCAGGGCGCGGTGGCGATCTGCATCGAGGCGCGGCCGATCGCGATGCAGGGACTGGGGCTCGGGATCATCTCACCGCCGGCGACGACGCCGGCAAGCAACAACGGAACAGCCGAAGCCAGGATCTTTACACGCAACATGGACGCCACTCACTCACTCAACACGGTCGGTCGGCATGGTCTCGCGGACGGCCGGAGCGGCGGTCCGGATCATGCGCCAAAGCCGCCACGACAGGGCGGCTTATGGTTTTTGAAGTGTAAAGAGAGATCGTTACGGAACCGTTGTCGGGCGCTGATTTCGGTTACGCCGCGCGGCGCAGATCTTCCGCCAGCGCGCGATACGACAATGCTTCGGCAAGATGAAGCCGTCCGATGGTGTCCGCGCCGTCGAGATCGGCGAGGGTGCGCGCCACCCGCAGCACGCGGTGATAACCGCGCGCCGACAGCCGCATGGTTTCGGCGGCGTCGCGCAATAGTTTCTGTCCTTGCGCGTCAGGCTTCGCGATCTCTTCCAGCACGGCGGCAGGCGCCTCCGCGTTGGTGCGGATGTGCGGCAGGCCCAGTGCTGCGTAGCGCGCGATCTGAACCGCGCGGGCCGCAGCGACGCGTGCGGCGACTTCGGCGGAGCCCTCCGCAGGGGCTGGAAGAATCAGATCGGAGGCGGTGACGGCCGGCACCTCGATCCGCAGGTCGATGCGGTCCATCAGCGGGCCGGAAATGCGTCCCTGATAGTCTGCGGTGCAGCGGTCGATGCGTCCGCGCTTGCAGGAATAGCCGGGCTCGTAGGCATGTCCGCAGCGGCAGGGATTCATCGCCGCCACCAGCATGAAGCGCGCCGGATAAGTCACCCGATGGTTGGCGCGCGACACCGCGACTTCGCCGTTCTCCAGCGGTTGGCGCAGCGAATCCAGCACGCGCGCATCGAATTCGGGCAGCTCATCGAGGAACAGCACGCCGTGATGCGCCAGCGAAATCTCGCCGGGCTTGGCGCGCATGCCGCCGCCCGTCAGCGCGGCCATGCTGGCGGAGTGGTGCGGGGCGCGGAACGGACGCCGCGCTGTTAATGCACCGCCTTCGATTTCGCCCGCAACGGAGGCGATCATTGAAATCTCGAGCAGTTCGGAAGGCGACAGTGGCGGCAGGATCGAGGGCAGCCGCGCCGCCAGCATGGATTTGCCCGAACCCGGACTGCCGATCATCAGCAAATGGTGTCCGCCGGCAGCGGCAATCTCGAGCGCGCGCTTGGCGCTTTCCTGGCCCTTGATGTCGCGCAGGTCGAGCGCCGCAATCTGGCGTTCGGTGATCTTCGGTTCGGGCCGCGACAGAACCTGCGTGCCCTTGAAATGATTGGCGATCTGAATCAGCGATGCCGCGGCGACGATCTGAATCTCGGGGCTGGCCCATGCTGCTTCGGGACCACAGGCCGCGGGACAGATCAGTCCTTCGTCGCGTGCATTGGCGCCGATGGCTGCGGGAAGGACGCCGGCGACCGGCGCGATCGAACCATCGAGACCGAGTTCGCCCAGCACCGTAAAACCGTTCAGTGCATCGGGCGGGATTGCGCCGATGGCGGCCATCAGTCCGAGCGCGATGGGGAGATCGTAATGACTGCCTTCTTTGGGCAGGTCGGCGGGCGCGAGATTGACGGTGATTCGCCGGGCGGGCAGCGCCAAACCAGAGGCAATCAGGGCGGAGCGCACCCGCTCGCGTGCTTCGGAAACGGCTTTATCGGGCAGGCCGACGATGGAGAATGCGGGCAGTCCCGGCGCGACCTGAACCTGCACGTCCACCGCGCGGGCTTCGATGCCTTCAAACGCCACCGTGGATACGCGCTGAACCATTGCTCCCTCGCCCCCGCTGCAACCCTAGCAGGAACTTTTGCCAGCGCAAGAACATTTAGGGAACAGAGAATCACCAACGAATCTCCGGCAGCTGGGCGGAAGCACCATCATTACAGTTCTTGAAGGACTTTCTTGCAGCATTGGTGGATGCGCCTGTAGCGTCTGGGTCCAATCCCTGTAGTCAAATTGCACTTTGGGTTATTCGGCAAACCGCCCTCCGGTCCCCAGCCGGTAGGGCGAGTGTCGTAAGCACCGCTAGCCTGCGAGGGCGAAATCGCGTGCGCCCATTATTTTTAGAAACTTTGAGGTCACTCCATTGAGCCACAAACAATGAGCTTGGCGTTCGAAAAGCCGGACATTCGCTACGTTCTGTATGTAGATGAAGCTGGTGATCCCGGCTTGGCGAGAATCCAGCCAATGGATGCCAACGGCGCAAGTGAATGGCTGTCGATTGGAGCTGTACTCGTCAGACAAGAACGTGAACGAGATACTGTCTCCTGGGTTCAAGAAATACGGCAACTCATAAATGCAACGCAAAGACCCGATCTCCACTTCCGAGGCTTAAACGCAGCACGAAAAGCGCTGTTGTGCGATCATCTCGCTAAGCTCCCTCTTAGATGCTTCGCGTTGCTTTCTAATAAGAAGAACATGTTGCGCCATCAAAATGAGCGTGTTCAAGCGGCCCGACCGTTTAACCAAGAGTGGTTCTATAATTGGTGCATCAGGCTACTGCTGGAGCGCGTGACCGATTTCGTTGAGGCTGATGCGCTGAAGACTTATGGGAGCGCAAAGCATCTGCAAGTCGTGTTCAGCGAGCGAGGGGGTATGCGATACGGCCAAACGGCCGCGTACCATGATTTGCTCAAAGAGCAGGCGCGCTCTAACTCTACGTTGCTTAACAAGCGCACGATAAAATGGAAGGTGTTACATCCGGCGAGCAATAGGATTATAGCGCACGCGAAAAACGCCGGTGTGCAGCTAGCCGACGCCGTCGCGAGTTCGTTTTATCAGGGAGCGAATACGCTATCGGTTTCCACGTGGGACCCGGCCTTTGCGAAGATGTTGAAGCCCGTAATCCCGACCGAAAACGGTCGGCATGCTGACTATGGCGTCACACTTCTTCCAGTTTGGCACAAGGCGAAACTGACCTCAGACCAAGAACAGCTATTCAGATTCTATGGCTACCCGATCAAGTGAAGGCGGCGGGCCCCGGACTTGTTTGCGCTAGAGGCTTTCTAGGCTTCCATCCGTTGGGAAACCGTCCTGCCAGCTGCCTTGCAATCTAGTTGAAGGCCAAGTGTGTTCCAGCGTATCCCGCCTATTCCGAATCATGCCAGAATCATCGTTTTGAATCAATGTGTTACTAAGTAGCTGATAGGAATCAGCTTTCTCGAACGGGAGATAGCCTCCCGAAAAAGATTGGTGCGGCAGCGGCGATCACCGCTGCCGCTGATCGGTTCCGGGTCAGCCTAGAGATTCATGATCATCGGCTCGGCGATGTAGCGGAAGCCGTCGCCGGCCTTGACCACATGGCCGTAACCCGGCCACGGGAAATGGTAGGACATCACCGCGGTTTTGTTGGCCGCGATCATGTCCAGCAGTTTGACGCGCGTGGCGGCGGCCATCTTGGGATCGGAATCGTAGGCGAATTCCATCCGCGGCCGCTCCAGCAGCAAGATCTGATGGTGCGTGAGATCGCCGAGGAAGGCGAACGACTTCCCGTCCGACTGGATCATGAAAATGTGGTGGCCGAAGGTGTGGCCGGGTGCGGCGATGGCCGTCACGCCGGGCAGGAATTCCTGTCCGTCCTTGAAGAACACGATCCGGTCGCGCACCGGCATCAGGTTCTTGCGGGCGTGGATGATGAAATCCTTGAGCGGCCCGTCCAGCTTCTTTTCGTCGGTCCAGAATTCCAGATCGGCCTGGCTGATATAGACCTGCGCGTTCGGAAACAGCGGCTTGCCGCCCGCATCGACGATACCGCCGATATGATCGATATGCGCGTGCGAGCAAACGATCGCATCGACGTCTTCCGGCTTGAGGCCGGCTTCGGTGATGCTCTTCTGCAAACGTCCGGTGGTCGGTCCGAACAGCTTCGAGGTGCCCATGCCGGTGTCGAACAGGACCACGCGCTCGCCGAAGTTCACGATCGGCGCGTTCTGTTCGAGAACGACGTTGCTGGGGCTCAGAAAATTATCGGTCAGCATCTTCTGCACGTCTTCCTTCGGAACGCCGAGGAACGTGCCTGATGGGTCGCCGAGCGGCAGGGGTCCGTCGGACACCACGGTGACTTCCGCGCTGCCGAGCGTGAAGCGATGAAAATACGGAGCCTGCGTGCCGAGCTTGGGTGCGCGCGCCAGGGCGCTACCGCTCATCATCGTTGTGCCAAGTCCGACACCAAGTCCGGCGCCAAGAGCAAGGAGAGATCGTCGCGAAACATCTGTCGTCATGCGTTCCTCCGTTGAATTTTGTTGTTGGTCGTTGGTTGTCGCGGCGGCGATTATGCGGCTCGTTTTCGCGCACTGGCAAGCGGGTGTAGATGACCCCGCGCCGCAATGCGCCGGGCGCGCTCCAACGTTGCCAGTGATGTGAATCGAGATGACTTGAAAATCAGGCGGATTGGCTGGCGGCCTGAGTGCTCATGCCGGGAACGAGGGTTGCGGCATTGGCGTCGAGTCCGGCGAGCTTAGGCGAAATGCGTAGCCCGAACACATGCGGAAAACGCATGATCTCGACATCGAAGTCCGCCACGGTCACGGGCGTCGCCGCAGCGGCGGATTTCGGCGCGTACAACCGGCCCCAGATATCGACGCCGGCGAATTGCGGAAGCTGGGTCAGGCGGATGTTGCCGATGTTGCCGTCATAGTTCAGCAGCTGCCGTGCGCGATCGTTCATCATGACGATCCAGCCATCGACAGTATGTCCGGCGTCGTTGGTGATCGGCGATGCGATGACCATGGCGTCCGGCGCGGTGCGGAACAGATGGTCGTAGACCTCGAGCTGATAGCTGATCAGTTCCGAATAGATCACCAGCATGACGATGTTGTCGGTGACCTTGATCGGCAGCACCAGCCGCTGCCAGAGCTGACCGCTCTGCGAGCGGCCGCCGGTGTAGCGGATGAAGGCGGGGGTCATGCGCTTGGCGACTTGCCGGTACACGTCCCTGAATTCATCCCGGAGGGGATTGGTCAGCTGGGAGAGCAGGGAGCCCGCAAGCTTCTCGCGGGCCGCAGCCTGGATGGCCTCGCCGACATAGACGTAGGCGAAATCGTCGCCCACGCCGATCATGTGAATGGAATTGGCGCGCAGTTCGTAGCTGCATTCCTCGGTCAACCGCTGAAGCGTCAAATCGTTGGTATCGTTCAGAGTTTTCCATTTGACCCACAGGAATTCCAGCGCGGCCGTGGTCAGTTCACGCGGGATCGAGGTACCGTTGAAAACTTCAATTGCCATGGGTCATGCCTGTTCGGTGCACGCATACCGCGTATCCGGCAGCAGCGCACGCCTCCGGCGCCAGATTGGCAGAAGGTGGTCAGCAATTGATTAAACTGTAGTCAGGCAGTCAGGCGCGTTTGGCTGAAATCGCGTCCCAGATCATGGCCGCAACGTCGGGGCCGCCGAGCCGGGCGATGGCCCGGATGCCGGTCGGCGAGGTGACATTGATCTCCGTCAGGTGGCCGTCGATCACGTCGATGCCGACGAACAGCAGCCCGCGCTCGCGCAGCGCCGGGCCGAGCCGAGCGCAGATTTCGCGCTCGCGCGGCGACAGGTCGGTGGATTGCGCAGCGCCTCCGCGCACCATGTTGGAGCGCAGATCGTCCGCCGCCGGCACGCGGTTCACGGCGCCGGCAAATTCGCCATCGACAAGGATGATGCGCTTGTCGCCGTGTTTGACCTCGGGGAGGAAGCGCTGGATCACCCACGGTTCGCGGAACGTCACCGAGAACATGTCGTAGAGCGAGCCGAAATTCATGTCGTTCGGCGTGATGCGAAACACCGCGGCGCCGCCGTGTCCATACAGTGGCTTCATCACCACGTCGCCATGCTCGGCGCGGAAGGCGTTGATCTCGTCCTTGTCGCGCGAGATCAACGTCGGCGGCATCAGGTCCGCGAACTCCATCACGAAGATCTTTTCCGGCGCATTGCGCACGCTGGCCGGGTTGTTGACGACCAGCGTTTTCGGATGAATGCGCTCGAGGAAGTGCGTGGTGGTGATGTAGGCGAGATCGAACGGCGGATCCTGCCGAAGAAGAATCACATCGAAGGATTCGAGATCGACGCGCGTGGCATCGCCCAGCGTGAAGTGATCGCCGTCCTCGTCGCGCACTTTCAGCGGCTGCACGGTTGCGATCAACTGTTCGCCCTTCAGGGAGAGTTTCTCGGGCGTATAATAGGCCAGCGCATGGCCGCGCTTCTGCGCCTCCAGCAACAGGGCGAATGTCGAGTCGCCGCGAACATTGATCCGCGCGATGGGGTCCATCTGGACGGCGACTTTCAGCTTCATGATTCAAATCCGACTGTTGATCTGTTGCGGCGGCAATCTGTGCGATTTCAGTCCGCGTTGCCAGAGGTTTTGCACGCAACCCTGCCGTTCACCCGCTGGCGTCGAATGCCGCCATCAGGTGGCGTGGCAGGTGTTTCGGCGCAATCAGCACGACATCGAACCGCATCTCGAAAGTCGCATGTTCAGGGCGCGCCATCAGCCAGGCCTGGGCCGCGGCGACGATCCGCTGCTGCTGTTGCGGGGTCACCGAATAGGCCGCGTCGTCCAGCGTTGCGCGTGCCTTGACCTCGACGAAAGCCAGCAGGCCGCGCCTGCGCGCAACAATGTCGATCTCGCCGTAAGGGGTGCGGAAGCGCCGCGCCAGAATGCGATAGCCCTTGGCGATCAGGTAAACACAGGCGCGGCTTTCGGCGGACAGGCCGGTCTGGAACGCGGCGACGCGCGCAGGCGAGGGAATTTTTGCGCGCGCCTTCGATAATTTCGGCGGCGGATCACTATCCGTCATCGCCATCCTTCGAGAGCTCAAGCGCGCGGGCATAGATCTCGCGGCGCGGCCGCCCGGAGACTTCCACGGCGTGGGCGACGGCATCCTTGACGCTGCCGCGTGCCAGCGAGGTCCGCAACAGATCGTCGAGCGCGTCGTCGTTCATCAGCCCTGCGTCGGCGGCGGGCGGTCCGATCACCAAGACGAATTCGCCGCGCGTCTCCAGCGTATCGGAGATTGCCGCCAGTTCTGACACGGTCGCGCGGCGGACCTCTTCATGCAGCTTGGTCATTTCACGGCAGATCGCGGCGTCGCGTTCGCCCATGATGCTCGCAAGATCGTGCAGGCACTCCTGCACCCGCGCGCCGCTTTCGAACATCACCAGCGTGGCGTCGATGCGCGCAAGCTCGGCGATGCGTGTGCGGCGTGCATTTTGTTTCGACGGCAGGAAACCCTCGAAGAAAAATCGATCCGTCGGCAATGCGGCGACCGAAAGCGCTGCCAGCACGGACGATGGCCCCGGCAATGCGATCACCGGAAAACCCGCCGCGCTGACCTCGCGCACCAGCTTGAACCCGGGGTCGGAAATCAGCGGCGTGCCGGCGTCCGACACCAGCGCAATGGACGATCCGCGCGCGAGCGCTTCCAGAATTTTCGGCCGCGCCTGCTCGGCGTTGTGCTCATGATACTGTTTGAGCGTCGCGGTGATGGAGAACCGTTCGATCAGCCGCCGCGTGATTCGGGTGTCTTCGCACGCGACGATATCGACGCCCGCAAGCGTCTCCAGCGCGCGCAGCGTGATGTCGCCGAGATTGCCGATCGGCGTTGCCACCAGATAGAGCCCCGGCGCAGCCTTCGGCGCGCTGACGAGGTGCCCAGCCACCGCAAAGGTACGGGCAGGACTGTCGGGTTCGGGCGATGAGGCGGGAACATTCTTGGTGCGCATGGTGGGCAATCTAGTGTCCCGAATCCGAAGTTCGCACTAATTTCCAGCACCTTTCGTAGCGAACTTCGGATTCGAAAGGACTAGAAAGTTATAACTCCAGGGTGGCTTTGGTTCGCAAGTCCGCTACGGAGTTGCTGCCCGGCAAGGCGGACTTGCGAACCGCCACACTAGCGCCGAGGGACCGCTACGTCTTGTTCGCAGCTGCAAACAGTCCGGCGGTATTCTTGCGCGCCTGAGGGGTGCGGAAAAGCTTTTGTTCTGGTTAACTTATAGCCGACAATATGCCTGAATCCTCTTCCAGATGTGTCCGAGGATCAATGCCCGGAAGAGAAATGATGGTTGCGCCGTTCACTCCTAAGCCTTCACGCAGCGGCGCCACCCGTCGCAGCGCGGTCGGCCTGATTCTGGGTGCGCCGCTCGTGGCCGGGTGCGCCGGCATGCAATCTCCGTTCTCCGGCGGCGAGCAACCTGCCGGTCCGCAACAACAGCCGTCGGCGGTCGGAAGCGGCCAGGTCAAGGTCGGCCTGTTGTTACCGCTGTCCGCGGCCGGTAACGCCGGTCTGGCCGCGCAGTCGATGCGCAACGCCGCCGAACTGGCGCTCGCGGAATTTCAGAATCCGAATCTCCAGCTTCTGATCAAGGACGACAACGGCACGGCGCAGGGCGCGCAACAGGGTGCGCAGCAGGCGGTCGATGAGGGTGCCGAAATCATTCTCGGGCCGCTGTTCGCGCAATCGGTGCCGGGCGCGGCGCAAATCGCGCGCAACCGCGGCATTCC
Organism: Afipia massiliensis; assembly: GCF_001006325.2. NCBI lineage: Bacteria > Pseudomonadati > Pseudomonadota > Alphaproteobacteria > Hyphomicrobiales > Nitrobacteraceae > Afipia > Afipia massiliensis. The sequence goes on from NZ_LBIA02000001.1 coordinate 1,613,174, forward strand.
GCTGATCGCGTTCTCGACCGACTCGAGCGTCGCCGGGCGCGGTGTGTATCTGCTGAGCTTCCTGCCTGAATCCGACGTCAACCGCATCGTCGACTACGCCGCGGGCACCGGAAAGCGGTCCTTCGCGGCGTTCCTGCCCGAGAACGCCTACGGCAATGTGGTTGAGGTTGCGTTCAAGCAGGCGGTTGCGCGCAAGAACGGCCGCATTGTTGCGTTCGAGAAATACGGCGCCGATCGCACGCAGAGCGCGGCGACCATCGTGCAGGCGCTGGCGAGCGCAGATTCGTTGCTGCTGGCTGATGACGGCGACGCACTGGTCGGCGTCGCGGACACGCTGGCCTCCAGCGGCGCCGATCTCAAGCGCGTACAACTGCTCGGCACGGGGCTGTGGGACAATCCGCGCGTGTTCGCCAATACCAATCTGCGCGGCGGGCTCTATGCCGCGCCGGACCCGTCGGGTTTTCGCGGCTTTTCGGCGCGCTACCGCGCCAAATACGGCGGCGATCCGGTTCGCACCGCGACGCTGGCCTATGACGGCGTTGCGCTGGTCGCGGCCCTGGCGCGAACCCAGGGCGGCCAGCGTTTTTCGCCCGACGTTCTCACCAACCCGTCAGGCTTTGCGGGCATCGACGGACTGTTTCGTTTCCGCAGCGACGGCACCAACGAGCGTGGTCTCGCGGTGATGCGCGTCGGTTCGAGCGGCGGTGCGATTGCGGCAGGCTCGCCGAAGAGCTTTGGGGCGTAACAGTCCGCGTGAATTCTCAGCATCGTCATTGCGAGGAGCGCTTGCGACGAAGCAATCCAGTTCTTTATTTTTACTTCTGGATTGCTTCGCTTCGCTCGCAATGACGAGTGTGGAATTAAGCCGCCAGATCCGCCACCACGGCGTCCAGCACCGGAAAACCCTGCATCGTCACGCGTACGCGGCCATCGGGATCGACGGTGATCGCGCCTTCGTCCTGCAGGATCTCGATGCGCCTTGGGTCGAGCGAACGTCCCGACAACGCCCGGTAACGCACCGGATCGATGCCCTCCACCAGCCGCAGTCCCATCAGGAGATATTCGTCGGCACGCTCTTCGCTGTTGAGAAGCTCGTCGGTGATCACGCCATGGCCCTGCGCCTCGACGCGCATCAGCCAGGTCTCCGGACGCTTCTCGGTGGCGATGGCGTGGCGGATGCCGTCGATATCGATGCGGCCATGCGCGCCGGGACCGATGCCGGCGTATTCCTGCCCGCGCCAGTAAACCAGATTGTGCTTGCACTCCGCGCCGGGCCGCGCGTGGTTGGAAATCTCATAGGACGGCAGGCCGAGTTTGGCGCAGACATCCTGCGTCACATCGTAAAGCGCGCGCGCCACCGCTTCGTCGGGAATCTTCAGCTTGCCGGCGGCATGCAGCCCGAAGAACGGCGTCTCCGGCTCGATGGTGAGCTGATACAGCGACAGATGCTCGGCGGCTTCCGACACCGCGAGCTTCAGTTCCTCTTCCCACATCTGCGGCGTCTGGTCGGGCCGCGCATAGATCAGATCGAACGAGTAGCGATCGAACGCCGAGCGAGCGATGGCGACAGCATCCAGCGCCTCACGCGCGCTGTGCAAACGTCCGAGCGCTTTCAGCGAGGCATCGTCCAGCGCCTGCACGCCGAGTGATACGCGGTTCACACCGGCCGAACGATAACCCTTGAAACGCGTGGCCTCGACGCTGGTCGGATTGGCTTCCAGCGTCACCTCGACATCGCTGGCGACGCTCCAGTGTCGGGCGATGGAATTGAGAATCGCGCCGACGGTCTGCGGCTGCATCAGCGACGGCGTGCCGCCGCCGAGGAAGATCGATGTGACCTCGCGGCCCGGTGTGCGCGCGGCGGTGGTCTCGATCTCGCGCTCGAACGCGCGCGCGAAACGAAACTCGTCGATCGGCGCATGACGCACATGGCTGTTGAAGTCGCAATACGGGCACTTCGACAGGCAGAACGGCCAGTGCACGTAGACGCCGAACGCCTGTTTCGCAGCGGTGCTCATGTGAGGCAGATCTCCGCGAGCTTCACGAAGGCTTTCGCGCGATGCGACAGGCCCATGCCATGCGGCGGCAGGCCATGCTTCTCGATGCTGGTCATTTCGCCAAAGGTGCGGCTGTGCCCGTCCGGCAGAAACGCCGGATCGTAACCGAAGCCCGCGGTGCCGCGCGGCGGCCATACCAGCGTGCCGTCGACGCGCGCTTCGACGTCCTCAAAATGTCCGTCCGGCCATGCGACGCACAGCGCCGAGACGAAATGCGCACTTCGCTGCGCAGGCTCCTTCGCGCCGCGCTCCTGCAGCAGGCGCTCGATCTGCGACATGGCGGCGAGAAAATTCTTGTCCTCGCCGGCCCAGCGCGCCGAATAGATTCCGGGCTGTCCGTCGAGCGCATCGACCGCCAGCCCCGAATCGTCCGCGAACGCCGGAAGCTGCGTCGCCTTCGCCGCCGCCACGGCCTTGATGCGGGCATTGGCTTGGAACGTTGTGCCGGTCTCATCCGGCTCAGTGAGGCCGAGTTCCGCCGCCGACACCGCTTCCACGCCGTAAGGCGCAAGCAGTTCGCGCATCTCGGCGAGCTTGCCGGGATTGTGGGTCGCGATCACAAGGCGGCCGGTGATTCGGCGATGATCACTCATGCGCAATGCTTATCCTCAGGCGACGCAGTTGAAAGCGGTAAAATTACGCCACCGCCATTTTTTGCAGGTCCACCAGCCGGGCGATGCCCTTCTGGGCCAGCGCCATCAGGTTGAGGAATTCCTCCTGCGAGAACGGCGTCTTTTCGGCGGTGCCCTGGACCTCGATAATGCGGCCGTCGCCGGTCATGACGAAGTTCGCGTCGGTCTCGGCGTCGGAGTCTTCCGCGTAGTCGAGGTCGAGCACCGGCGTACCGTTGTAGATTCCGCACGAGATCGCGGCGACGTTGTCGCGCAGCACGTTCTCGTTCTTCAGCATGTTGCGGGCCTTCATCCACTGCAGGCAATCCGCCAGCGCGACCCACGCGCCGGTGATCGCCGCGGTGCGGGTGCCGCCGTCGGCCTGGATGACGTCGCAGTCCACCGTGATCTGGCGTTCGCCCAGGGCAACGAGGTCCACGGTGGTGCGCAGCGAGCGGCCGATCAGCCGCTGGATTTCGACGGTGCGGCCGCTTTGTTTTCCGGCGGCGGATTCACGGCGCATGCGCTCGTGGGTCGCGCGCGGCAGCATGCCGTATTCGGCGGTGACCCAGCCGCGGCCCTGACCCTTCAGCCATGGCGGCAGACGGTCTTCCAGCGTGGCGGTCACCAGCACGTGGGTGTCGCCGAACTTCACCATGCAGGAACCTTCGGCGTATTTGACCACACCCCGTTCCAGTGTGACGGGGCGCAGTTCGTCGGGCGCGCGACGGCTTGGCCGCATGGGAAAATCCTCCGAAAACATGGGAAATGTCGATTTGGCGCTGCTTTTAGGGGGTTGGGGTCGCAGCGGCAAGGGCTATGCAGCTGCGTATCCGGTCATCTCAATTGTCATTGCGAGGAGCGGGGCGACGAAGCAATCCAGTTTGTCGCCAAAGGGCTCTAGATTGCTTCGCTTCGCTCGCAATGACGCTGAACTTGCTGATAATGCCGCTTGTCATGTCGCTGTCCGAGGGACAAGTGTAGGGCGCAGAACCGATTTGGAGCCGGATTTGGCCCACCACGAGCCGACAGGTCATCTGATCACGCCGAACGCCGGGCTGGCGCAGCTCAACGAGCGGTCGCGGGATATTTTTCGTCAGATTGTCGAGAATTATCTGGCCACCGGCGAGCCGGTGGGCTCGCGCAACATCTCGCGCCTGATCACCATGCCGTTGTCGCCGGCCTCCGTGCGCAACGTGATGTCGGATCTCGAGCAACTGGGGCTGATCTACGCGCCGCATACGTCGGCGGGCCGGTTGCCGACCGAACTGGGACTGCGCTTTTTCGTCGACGCGCTGATGCAGGTCGGCGATCTGACCGAGCCGGAACGGCAGTCGATCGAGACGCAACTCAAATCCGTCGGCGGTGCTTCTTCAGTCGAAGCCGCGCTGAGCGAGGCTTTGACGCGATTGTCGGGTCTGACGCGTGCGGCTGCGGTCGTGCTGACGGCGAAGGCGAACGTGCGGCTTAAGCATATCGAATTCGTGCGGCTGGAGCCGACGCAGGCGCTGGTGGTGCTGGTGGCGGAAGACGGCCAGGTCGAGAACCGCGTGCTGCCGCTGCCCCCAGGCGTGCCGTCATCGGCACTGACCGAAGCTTCGAATTTTCTCAATGCACGGATTCGCGGACGCACGCTGGCCGAAGCGCGCAGCGAACTCGAAACCGCGCTGACAACGAGCCGCGGCGAGCTGGATCAGCTCACGCAGAAAGTCGTCGCAGCGGGCATCGCAAGCTGGTCGGGCGGCGCCAGCGACGAGCGCCAACTGATCGTGCGCGGTCACGCCAATCTGCTGGAAGATCTTCATGCGATGGAGGATCTCGAACGGGTGCGGCTGCTGTTCGACGACCTCGAAGCCAAGAAGGGTGTGATCGATCTGCTCGGCCGCGCCGAGCGCGCCGACGGCGTGCGGATTTTCATCGGCTCGGAGAACAAGCTGTTCTCGCTGTCCGGCTCCTCGACCATCATCGCACCCTATCGCGACGGCGCGGGCCACATCGTCGGCGTGCTCGGCGTGATCGGTCCGACGCGGCTGAACTACGCGCGGGTCATTCCGATGGTCGATTATGCCGCCCGGATTGTCAGTCAGCTGATCGGCAAATAGCGCGTTAGCGCTTGATTTTCCGCGCCTAAAGCACGATATGCGGGCTAACAATCCCACATGATCGAGACGATTTGCTGAAAAGGTGAGTTATGGCCAATACCAATGGGCGCAAGGAACAATCGGAGGCCGCCGCCGCGCAGGACAGCGCGAACGGTTCCGTGACCGACAAGGAGCCTGTGGTCTCAAAGCCTTACGTGATGCCTGACGATCCTGAAGAAGGGTCGGTCGAAGCGCTCACCAAGGAAGTGGCCGAGGCAAAGGATCGTATGCTGCGCACGCTTGCGGAGATGGAAAATCTGCGCAAGCGGACCCAGCGCGAAGTCACCGACGCGCGGACCTACGGCATCACCGCATTCGCGCGTGACGTGCTCGACATCGCCGACAATCTGCAGCGCGCGCTGGATGCCGTGCCGATGGAAGCACGCGAGGCGGCCGATCCCGGCCTCAAGGCGTTGATCGAGGGCGTCGAGCTGACCGAGCGTTCGCTGCACAAGACGCTGGAGAAAAACGGCGTGCAGAAGCTCGATCCGCTCGGCGAGAAGTTCGATCCGAACTTCCATCAGGCGATGTATGAGGTGCCGGATTCGTCGGTACCGACAGGCACCGTGGTGCAGGTCGTGCAGGGCGGCTACACCATCGGCGAGCGCGTGCTGCGCCCGGCGCTGGTCGCGGTCGCCAAGGGCGGCGCGAAGGTGGCGCCCGCCGCCGCGCAGGAATAGTTTTAACGCGGGTCGATGCCGTCGCGCACCGCGCGAAAGCGCGGAAACGCCTTCGGCCAATCGTCGCGCGTCGCGCTTGCGATGATGCGCAGCGACGTGCCGCCGCCGAATCTCAGCCACTGCACCACGGTGACCGGCGTGTCGTTCTTGCCGGTGACAGCCTCGATTCGCGTCTCGTACCCGGCGGAGCCGTCAATCCGCTGCGGCTCGTTCGAAATGATGCGCGCATTGCGAAGGCCCGGAATGGCGGCGGCGGTCTGTTGCGCAAAGCGTCCGCGATCGTCCGGCGACGCGGGGGCAGCCGCGGTCAGGCCGATCACCATGTAGGGTGCACCGTCGAGCGTGGTGTCTTCCGTGCCGTCGGTCAAAAGGATCGACGAGCGCGGCGCCAGCGTGCGAACGGTCTTGAAATCACTGAGTTCGCCGATCTTGAACGGCATCAGGCTGAGCTGTTCCTCGGTCGGCACGTCATTGCGCAGCTTCGCCGAGGCGAGCATCTTGCGCATGGCGTCGTCGGATAGCGGCTTCTCTGCATCCTCGCGCGCCTGCGCGATGATGTAGCCGGTGAACTTCTCGCCGGAGATGATCACCGAGTACATCTTGATCGTGGTCGCGCCGTCCTTGCCGGTATCCGAGGTAATGAACGCCTTGCCTGCCGCGGTCTCAAAGGCTTCCGGCTTGGAGCCTGCCGCGGGAGACTTGCCTTCCTTTACGGCAGTCTCGACCGTTGCAAAGGCCGCGGGCGGGATCTCGGCGAGCCCGACCTTGATCTTCTGGTCCGCGGATTCGAACCCCATAAATTCCTTGGCCACGGCGAGCCCTTCGGCGGGCACCAGCCCGACGCGCGCGCCTGAGGGGAATACGGGGTCGGCGGCAAGAGCCGGCGAGGCGGTGACAATGGAGACGATGGCGAGAACGCGGACGATCGTTTTCATGAGACCTGACTGATGTCGTATTGAGGCGGTTCAATGGTCGGACACGGCGCGAGGCGGCCCGGTCTGTTCGGGGCGTAACTGTTTCTGCGCCGGGCCAACAGATCAAGGCCCGAATCGTTGCAAATTGACGCATTCGCCGCCGTTCCCCGGAGCCTGGCGGCGGATGCGGAAATTCCATTTTCCCGGCTGTTTACAAGGGCTGGTCCTTGCAGGGGCATGCCCCCCTCCTATATGAGGCGGAGCGTCGCGACGTCGCGAATATTTGATATTGGGGGTTTGGATTGGTGCGCCGTCAGGGCCCGGCCAACCTGCCGCAAAAAGAAGGATTAGAGGACCATGGGAAAGGTCATTGGGATCGATCTCGGCACCACGAATTCGTGCGTCGCCGTGATGGATGGCAAAACACCAAAGGTAATCGAGAACGCCGAGGGCATGCGGACGACCCCGTCCATCGTTGCCCTCACCGACGATGGTGAGCGCCTCGTCGGCCAGCCGGCCAAGCGCCAGGCTGTGACCAATCCGGAAAAGACCATCTTCGCCGTGAAGCGCCTCATCGGCCGCCGTTACGACGATCCGACGGTCGAAAAGGACAAGAAGCTCGTCCCCTATAAAATCGTGAAGGCCGGCAACGGCGACGCATGGGTCGAGGCCGACGGCCAGACCTATTCGCCTTCGCAGGTCTCCGCTTTCATTCTGCAGAAGATGAAAGAGACCGCGGAAGCCCATCTCGGCCAGAAGGTCGATCAGGCGGTCATCACCGTTCCTGCCTATTTCAACGACGCCCAGCGTCAGGCCACCAAGGATGCCGGCAAGATCGCAGGCCTTGAAGTGCTGCGCATCATCAACGAGCCGACCGCGGCTGCGCTCGCTTACGGTCTCGACAAGACCAAGCAGGGCACCATCGCGGTGTACGATCTCGGCGGCGGCACCTTCGACGTGTCGATCCTCGAGATCGGCGACGGCGTGTTCGAAGTGAAGTCCACCAACGGCGACACGTTCCTCGGCGGTGAAGACTTCGACATGCGCCTCGTCAGCTATCTGGCCGACGAATTCCAGAAAGAGCAGGGCATCAACCTGCGCAACGACAAGCTTGCCCTGCAGCGCCTGAAAGAGGCCGCTGAAAAGGCCAAGATCGAATTGTCGTCGACGACGCAGACCGAAATCAATCTGCCGTTCATCACCGCGGATGCAACCGGTCCGAAGCATCTGACCATGAAGCTCACCCGCGCCAAGTTCGAAGCGCTGGTCGACGATCTGATCCAGAAGACAGTCGAGCCTTGCCGCAAGGCCCTGAAGGATGCCGGTCTGTCGGCTGCCGAGATCAACGAGGTTGTTCTGGTCGGCGGCATGTCGCGCATGCCAAAGGTGCAGGAAGTCGTGAAGCAGCTGTTCGGCAAGGAGCCGCACAAGGGCGTCAACCCGGACGAAGTCGTTGCCATCGGCGCCGCGATTCAGGCCGGCGTGCTGCAGGGCGACGTCAAGGACGTGCTGCTGCTCGACGTCACGCCGCTGTCGCTCGGCATCGAAACGCTGGGCGGTGTGTTCACGCGCATCATCGAGCGCAACACCACGATCCCGACCAAGAAGAGCCAGGTATTCTCGACTGCCGAGGACAATCAGGGTGCGGTGACCATTCGCGTGTTCCAGGGTGAACGCGAGATGGCGGCCGACAACAAGATGCTTGGCCAGTTCGACCTGATGGGAATTCCGCCCGCGCCGCGCGGCATGCCGCAGATCGAGGTCACGTTCGACATCGACGCCAACGGCATCGTCAACGTGTCGGCAAAGGACAAGGCGACCAACAAGGAACAGCAGATTCGCATTCAGGCGTCCGGTGGACTGTCTGACAGCGACATCGAGAAGATGGTCAAGGACGCCGAGGCCAATGCGGCCGAGGACAAGAAGCGCCGCGAGGCGGTCGATGCCAAGAACCATGCCGACGCGCTGGTGCATTCCACCGAGAAGGCGCTGGCCGAGCATGGTGCGAAGGTCGGCGAGCCCGAGCGCAAGGCCATCGAAGACGCGCTGGCGGATCTGAAGGAAGCCCTGAAGGGCGAAGATCCGGAAGCCATCAAGACCAAGACCAATACGCTGGCGCAGGCTTCGATGAAGCTCGGCGAAGCGATGTACACGCAGCAGGCCGAGGCGGACGCCGCCAAGGATGCCGCGAAGGACGATGTCGTTGACGCCGAGTTTACCGAAGTCGACGACGATAAGACCAACAAGAAGTCCGCGTAACCAGTCCACGATCAGCCTCCCCTTCAAGGGGAGGCTTTTCGCGGAGAACCGAACCACAGATCCAGACTCGCATGACCCAGATCAGCCATGTCTAAGGCCTGCTATTACGAGACGCTGGAAGTCGAACGTTCTATCGACGAAGCCGGACTGAAGTCGGCCTTCCGCAAGCTCGCCATGAAATGGCACCCGGACAAGAATCCGGGCGATCCGTCCTGCGAGCACAAGTTCAAGGAAATTTCCGAAGCCTACGAAATCCTCAAGGACGGCAACAAGCGTGCCGCCTACGACCGCTATGGCCATGCCGCGTTCGAGCAGGGCAACGGCGGCGGCCACGGGGCCGGGTTCGGTGCGGGCTTTGCGTCCTCGTTCTCCGACATTTTCGAAGACCTGTTCGGCATGGCCGGACAGCGCGGCGGCCGTGGCGGCCGCGAGCGCGGCGCGGACCTGCGCTACAATATGGAAATCACGCTGGAGGAAGCCTTCTCCGGCAAGACCGCGCAGATCAACATTCCGGTCGCGGTGACCTGCGAGACATGCTCCGGCACCGGCGCCAAGGCGGGCACCAAGCCGAAGACCTGCTCGATGTGCGGCGGCGCAGGCCGTGTTCGCCAGGCGCAAGGTTTCTTCACGCTGGAACGCACCTGCCCCGGCTGTCAGGGCCGTGGCCAGATGATCGAGACGCCGTGCGGCTCCTGCTCGGGGCAAGGCCGCGTGCAGAAGGAGCGCACGCTGTCGGTCAATATTCCGCCGGGCGTCGAGGACGGCACCCGCATTCGCCTTTCCGGCGAGGGCGAGGCGGGCGTGCAGGGCGGTCCTGCGGGCGATCTCTACATTTTCCTGTCGCTGGCTTCGCACAAGTTCTTCCAGCGCGACGGCGCGGACCTGCATTGCCGCGTGCCGGTGTCGATGGTGACCGCGGCGATGGGCGGCGAATTCGAAGTGCCGACCATCGATCAGGGCAAGACCAAGGTGAAAGTGCCGTCGGGCACCCAGTCCGGCCGCCGCTTCCGCGTTGCCTCGAAGGGCATGCCGGTGCTGCGTTCCCGGCAGATGGGCGACATGTACGTCCAGGTCGTGGTCGAGACGCCGCAGAACCTCACCAAGAAGCAGAAAGAGCTGCTGGCGGAGTTCGAAAAGCTGTCGTCCGGCGAAACCCAGCCCGAAGCGGCCGGATTCTTCAAAATGGTCAAGGACTTCTTCGGAACCCGCGCCAATACGCCATAGTGGGTCTGCTTGACGCTTTTTGCTTGCGTCTGTACCCATTTGTGAAGGAAATTTGACGCCTCGCCCGTCCCCGGGCTCCGTTGGAAGTATCATGGCCCCCCAGTCCACTGCGCGTGCGTTGAAAAAGCCGCTTCGTCTCGACGACGAGGTCCGCTTCCTCCGCTCCTGGATTGAAAAGCCCCTGCACATGGGCGCGGTGATGCCATCCAGCAAGGCGCTGGCGCGCACGGTCGCGCGTTACGTCGATCCGCATTCCGACGGACCTGTCATCGAACTTGGGCCCGGCACCGGCGCCATCACCGATGCGCTGATCGCGCACGGCGTTGCCGAGAAGCGTCTGGTGCTGGTGGAGTTCGATCCGGGCTTCTGTGCGCTGCTGCATGAGCGCTATCCGCAGGCGACCGTGATTCAGGGCGATGCCTATAGTCTCGACCTGACACTGGCGGAACTGAAAGAGCCCGCCGCCGCGATGGTGTCCGGCCTGCCGCTCGTCACCAAGCCGATGCTGGTTCGCCTCAAGCTGATGCGCGACGCGTTCCTGAAAATGGAAGCGGGTGCGCCCTTCATCCAGTTCACCTATTCGGTGGCGCCGCCGATTCCGAAATCCTTGCCGGGAATCCGCACCCAGGCCTCCGAGCGGGTCTGGATGAACCTGCCGCCCGCGCGGGTCTGGGTTTATCGCAAGGGCTAAATTTTCTTAGCTAGCGGGATCGGACTCCCTCTCCCCAGCGGGGAGAGGGTTGGGGTGAGGGGACCTAGATTTATCGATAGATTCTACGCCCTCACCCGGCACGCTTCGCGTGCCGACCTCTCCCCACGGGAGAGGTGACAAGAAGAGGCGAGCGGGGCCGCGCCTTTTGCGTCTCAAAATCCGCCAAGCTATAAACCTGTCGCGCCTTCGCCCTGTCCGGAGGTGACAGGGACATCATGGCCGCGCTGAAAATCCTCGTCATTCCCGGCTCGCTGCGCACTGGCTCGTTCAACGCGCGACTGGCCGCCGTGGTGGTCAAGGAACTGGCGCTGCTCGACGTCGACGTCACGCTGATCTCGCTCAGCGATTATCCGCTGCCGATCTACGACGGCGACCTTGAAGTGAAATCCGGCGTGCCGGCCAACGCCGTCAATCTCAAGCGGATGATCGGCGCGCATCACGGCGTTTTCATCGTCAGCCCGGAATACAATTCCTCGGTGCCGCCGCTGCTGAAGAACAGTATCGACTGGGTGACGCGGGTGCGCGACCGCAATGAGACGTTCGGCCAGGTGTTTCGCGAGCGCGCCTTCGCGATCGGGGCGGCGTCCGACGGAAAATTCGGCGGGCTGCGCGTGCTGATGGCGCTGCGCCAGGTTCTGGCGCTCGGCTGCGGCGCGACGGTGGTGCCGAAACAGATGGCGCTGTCGTTTGCGGGTCAGGCGTTCGACGACATGGATCGCCTGAAAGATCCGGCCGACGCCGAATTGCTGCGCGGGACCTTGCGCCAGTTGATCGACACCTCCCAACAGATGATGTGAGTCGTTATGAAGCCCACCCATGTTGAGTCCCGCGACCGGCTGATCGTTGCGCTCGATCTTTCCAGCGTCGAGGCGGCAGAAGCGCTGATCGCGCGGCTTGGCGACAGCGTGACGTTCTACAAGATCGGCTACCAGCTTGGTTATGCCGGCGGGCTTGCGCTGGTGCCGAAACTGGCGGAGCGCGGCAAGAAGGTGTTCGTCGATCTCAAGCTGCACGACATCGGCAACACGGTTGCCAAGGGTGTCGAGAGCATCGCCAAACTCGGCGCAACCTTTCTGACGGTGCATGCCTATCCGCAGACCATGAAGGCGGCGGCCGAGGCGCGCGGCTCGTCCCTGAAAATTCTCGCGGTCACGGTTCTCACGTCCTACGACGACGACGACCTGCACGCGGCAGGTTTTCGCTTCGGCGTCTCCGACCTGGTCGAGGCGCGCGCGCTGCAGGCGCAGGCGCTCGGCATCGACGGTCTGGTGTGTTCCGGCGAAGAGGCTGCGACCGTGCGCGGCATCGTCGGCGCGCAGATGGCGCTGGTGACGCCGGGCATCCGTCCCGCAGGCAGCGCGGTCGGTGACCAGAAGCGTATCATGACGCCGGGCCGCGCCATCGCGGCGGGCGCGGATTATCTTGTGGTCGGACGGCCGGTGGTGGAAGCCGCCGATCCGAAAGCGGCGGCGGAGGCCATCGTCGCCGAAATCGTTCAGGCTGGCGGCTGAAATCAAAAAAGGGAGAACAACAATGCCCAAGGGTTACTGGATCGCGCGCATCGACGTTCACGACCTCGAGGCCTATAAAAGGGATTACGTCGCGCACAACGGCGCGGTGTTCAAGAAGTACGGCGCGAAGTTTCTGGTGCGCGGCGGCATCCATGAAGCGCATGAAGGACCGGCGCGCTCGCGCAACGTCGTGATCGAGTTCAAGGACTATGAGACCGCGCTGGCCTGTTACCGCTCGCCGGAATATGCCGATCTGATCGCCAAACGCGCTCCGCATTCCAACGGCGAGATCGTCATCATCGAAGGCTATGACGGCCCGCAGCCGTAAGTGCAAATGTGATCCGTCTGAATTGATGGATGCTCTCTCCGGTCATTCCCGCGAAAGCGGGAATCCAGCAGCTCGGAACACTGGGTCCCCGCTTTCGCGGGGACGAGCGGAGATGAAAGCTAGGTAGCTTACTTCCCCATTCCGTTCTCGGGCACGATCAGCGGCACGAATCCGAACACGTGGCTGCTGTCGGGATCGACCAGCACGCGCACAGCGTGAACCAGCGTGTCGCCATAGACCATCAGCTTGTTGACGCCGGGTATCGGCTTGCCCTTACTGTTGCGCAGCGGCGCGATTGAAAAATAGTGCTCGTCGCCATGGATCAGCAGCACCGGCTTGCCGAAGCTTGTCGCGCCGGCCTCGATGGCGTCGAGCATTCTGGTAAAGCCGGACTGACGCGGCATCGCCCCGTTCGGGAATCGCGCTTCGTTGAACTCCGCCTGCATGAACAGCACCGCGGCCTTGGCGTTGTCGGCCTTGGCCTTGGCGAAGCTTGCATCGATCCAGGCGACGTTGGCCTTGTCGCGGGCGAAGAACTCCGTCACCGCTTCAGGGTCATGCGCCTCGAAGCCATTGTTGGAGCCCGGCACATTCGCCGTCAGGAACATCACGCCGTTTGTCGCGAAACGCGTGTTCTCCACGTAGGTTGAAAATTCCGGCATCAGCAGCGCCTGGCTCTCCACATCGAGCGGGGTCTTGCCCAGGGACTTCGTCGGTGTCGCGAAAAACATCTCGCGCAGCTTCATAAGCCGCTCGCGCGGATTGTAGCCGCCGGCTGCCGTGCGATGGCAGTCGATCCATTCGTTGTCGCCGATGGTGTAGACCACCGCGCCTTCGAAGGTCTGGATCTGATCGTAGGATGTTTTCAGAACCTCGTCGCTGCACGGCAGCGCCCCGGACTTGATGTCGCCCACGTGCAGGGTGAAGGCGGGCTTCAGCGCGTTGACCGCCGCGATCAGCCGGTCGAACTTCGTGGTGTCGTCCGGCAGATTGTAGGGCATGTCGCCGAGTGCCACGAACGAGAACGCGTTGTCGCCGCCGATCCGCTCCGCCGCCGACGCAGGCATCAACGAGGTTGCGATCGTGAGCATCGCGGCGGTGACGGCAGGGAGCAGGCGCATGGGTGGTTTCCTTCGGGGTGTCCCTCAATAGGTCCGTCGCGTGACCCTTGCATGACTCCCGGCAGGGCTGTCCAGCCGCGCAAGGCAGGCGGCTGCGCCGGGAGGCTGCGGTTGCCGCCGTGCCCCCGCGCCGCTATACCGCCAAAGTAGTTTCTGAAACGGGTTTTGAGGGCTGGAAATGGCCGATATGCGCCTGATCGTTGCTGGAGCCGGGGGCCGGATGGGCCGGACCCTGATCCGCGCCATTGCCGAGACGGAGGGCGTCACGCTCGCCGGCGCGCTGGAAGCGCCGGGCTCTGAGTTGCTGGGCCAGGATGCCGGCGTGCTCGCCGGGCTTCCCGCCAACGGCGTCGAACTTTCCGGCGACCTCTGGACCCTGTCGAAAAACGCCGACGGCATTCTCGACTTCACCGTGCCCGCCGCGACCATCGCCAATGTCGCCATTGCCGCCCAGCGCGGCATCGTCCACGTCATCGGCACCACCGGCCTGTCGGCGTCGGACAACGCGGTCATCAAGAGCGTGACCTCGCAGGCCATCGTCGTGCAGTCCGGTAACATGAGCCTCGGCGTCAATCTCTTGGCCGCACTGGTGAAGCAGGTATCGAAGTCGCTCGATGAGGATTTCGACATCGAGATTCTCGAAATGCACCACAGGCAGAAGATCGACGCGCCGTCGGGCACCGCTTACCTGCTCGGGCAGGCGGCGGCGGACGGACGCGGCATCGATCTCGCGCAGCGCTCGGTGCGCTCGCGCGATGGATATACCGGCGCGCGCAATCCGGGCGACATTGGTTTCGCGACACTGCGCGGCGGCACCGCCACCGGCGATCATACCGTGATCTTCGCAGGTCCCTATGAACGCATCGAGCTTGCGCACAAGTCGGAGGATCGCATGATCTTCGCGCGCGGCGCGCTGAAGGCGGCGATGTGGGCGCAGGGCAAGAAGCCCGGACATTATTCGATGACCGACGTGCTCGGTCTCAGCAGCAGCTAGGAAAATCGGATCACCGTCATTGCGAGCGCAGCGAAGCAATCCAGAAACGACAAGGCCAAGACTGGATTGCTTCGTCGCTTTGCTCCTCGCAATGACGACTGACTGTTACGGCGTCACTACTTCAACAACCGGAATCAAAGAATGAGCGACCGTCTTCTCGTCCTCGTGCGTCACGGCCAGAGCGAATGGAATCTGAAGAATCTTTTCACCGGCTGGAAGGACCCCGGCCTGACCGAACTCGGCGTCAAGGAAGCCGTCGCCGCTGGCCGCAAGCTGAAGGAACAGGGGCTGACGTTCGACGTCGCCTTCACCTCGGTGCTGACGCGCGCGCAGCACACGCTTGATCTCGCGCTTGAGGAAATGGGTCAGACCGGAATTCCGATCACGCGTCATCTTGCGCTGAACGAGCGCGATTACGGCGATCTGTCTGGCCTCAACAAGGATGACGCCCGCGCCAAGTGGGGCGAGGAGCAGGTGCTGATCTGGCGGAGGTCTTACGATGTGCCGCCTCCGGGTGGCGAAAGCCTCAAGGACACGCTGGCGCGCACGCTTCCCTACTATGTGCAGGAAATCCTGCCGTCGGTGCTGCGCGGCCAGCGCACGCTGGTGGCGGCGCACGGCAATTCGCTCCGTGCGCTGATCATGGTGCTGGAGAAGCTGACGCCGGATCAGATCCTGAAGCGCGAGCTCGGCACCGGCGCGCCGGTGGTCTACCGGCTCAACGCGGATGCCACGGTGGCGTCGGTCGTCGATCTGGCGTGATTCTTTCTTCACCCTCCCCTTGAGGGGGGAGGGTCGGCGCGAACAAAGTGAGCGACGGGGTGGGTGAAGATCGCGGGTGAATTGTTCACCCCATATTCGATGTCGTCCCCGCGAAGGCGGGGACCCATACTCCCTAGGCCATCGTTAAATCGCGATGGTCGAAAGCGACGACTTCAAGCATCGCGATCCAAGGTAAATTTTGGTGGTTATGGGTCCCCGCCTTCGCGGGGACGACGAAGCATATCATTGCCCCGCCGCCTGTCCGCTTTCCCAGCCGAGCATCGCGCGCTTGCGCGTGATGCCCCAGTGATAGCCGGTGAGCGCGCCGCTTTTGCCGATGACGCGATGGCACGGCACCACGAACGAGACCGGATTCCGGCCGACGGCGGCGCCGACGGCGCGTGATGCCTTCGGCGAGGAAATCTTGCACGCGACATCCCCGTACGTTGTGGCGCGGCCCATCGGAATCTTGAGCAGCGTTTCCCAGACCCGCACCTCGAAGTCGGTGCCGATCAGCACCACGCGCAGCGGCTGGTCCGCACGCCACTGCGAGGAATCGAAAATCCGTTTCGCGAACGGCGCGGTCTCGGCAAATGATTCGATATAGGTCGCAAGCGGCCAGCGTCGCTGCATGTCGGCCAGCGCCGGCATTTCCTCGCCCTCATCGGCGAACGCCAGACCGGCAAGGCCGCGCTCGCTGGCGATGACGATCGCCATCCCGAATGGCGAGGGGTGGAAGCCGTAACGCAGCGTCATGCCCTCGCCGCCCTTTTTCCATTCGCCCGGCGACATCGCCTCGTGGGTCACGAACAGATCATGCAGCCGTCCCGGGCCGGAGAGGCCGGAGTCATACGCCGCATCGAGCACGCTGGCGGAATCGCGCAGCAGGCGTTTGGCATGGTCGAGGGTCAGCGCCTGCATGAAGTCCTTCGGCGTCAGCCCGGCCCAGCGTCGGAACAGATGATGCAACTCGTCGGGCGTCAGATGCGCGGCGTCCGCCATCGCCTCGATGGTCGGCTGCGTGCGCCACTGCTCGGAAATGAATCCGATGGCGCGGCGCACCGAATCGTAGTCGCGCAACGCCGCGCCCTGCTTGGACGGTTTTGCGAGCCGCAGATCGGGGAGCATGGATTTCATCGCAGGCATTTTGGCGGTAGTCATCATGGCGGCGTCCGTTATGCGGTGTCCATCATGGTCTAGTGTCCTGAATCCGAAGTTCGCCTCATTCTGCAGCACGCTCCATAGCGAACTTCGGATTCAAAAGGACACTAGAAATTATGGTTCTCGTGTGGTTTTGATTCGCAAGTCCGCAAATGGACGTGCTGGGAAAATATTGCGGACTTGCGAACCACCACACGAGATGTAGGCCAGCTAGTGCTGGCGCAACCACCCGTTTCCGGATCAGGTCACCGGATTGTAGGTCGGTCCGCGTTTGGCGGCCTGGAGCGCCTCCCGTAACGCTATGGAAAAGCTGGCTTTTTCCTCCGGCCCGAGAAAGCTGCCGATGGAGAGGCGGCGGCCTCGGGAGACCAGATAGAGCTTCTCGATGCCGAACTCGGCGTGGGCCTTCTGCTCGAGCCGGACCCACAGCGGATTGAGCGTCCATTCGACGACATGGCCGCGATGGCTGACGCGGCGGACGCGAACTTCATACGGCGTGACGAGAATGTCCTCGGTGGCGGCGGCGCGGCGGAAGTTCACCTTGAACGCCCAGTAGACGATCAGGGCGTTGAGCGCGAAAAAAGCGAACACCGGCCACGCGCCCATCATCAGGAACATGACGCCCGCCGCGAAACTGACCATGGTGACAAATGCCATCAGCGCGATAAACCCGCTCCGGCTGAGCGAGCGATGCGGCGTCAGCCGCGCGCAGAACAGCGGCGTGTCCGCGATGGGTTGAGGATCGAACTCGTTGCGCTCATCCATGAGATTACTCTAGCGCATTTCGGGCATGATCGCTTCCGAAAACCGGTTTCCTCGTTTCAGGATCATGCCTATACCGGGATCATGGCGAAAAAGGCGATCACGTCCCGTTCGAAATCCCAGCCGAAGGCGCGTGCGGCTGTGCCGGTGAAGCGGACTCCCAAACCAGCGAAGCCGAAATCAATAAACTACAAGCCCTGGACCCATGCCGAAGTGGTCGAGGTCTTCAGCCGCTTTCGTGCGGCCAATCCCGAGCCGAAGGGCGAGCTGGAGCATCTCAATCCCTACACGCTTCTTGTGGCGGTCGCGCTGTCGGCGCAGGCGACCGACGTCGGCGTCAACAAGGCGACGCGTCATCTGTTTCCGGTCGCCGATACGCCCGAGAAAATGGTAGCGCTCGGCGAGGAGCGGGTGCGCGATTATATCAAGACCATCGGTCTTTATCGCACCAAGGCCAGGAATGTCATCGCGCTGTCGGAGCAGCTGATCGCGTTGCACGGGAGCGACGTGCCGCGCAGCCGCGAGGCGCTGGAAGCGTTGCCGGGCGTCGGCCGCAAGACCGCCAACGTGGTGCTCAACATCGCATTCGGCGAGTCGACGATTGCGGTGGACACCCATCTGTTTCGCGTCGGCAATCGCACGGGGCTCGCGCCCGGCAAGACGCCGCTCGCGGTCGAGCTGGGCTTGCTCAAGATCGTGCCGCCGGAGTTCGGGCGTCACGCGCATCACTGGCTGATCTTGCACGGGCGCTATACGTGCATCGCGCGCAAGCCGCGCTGCGAGGTGTGCCTGATCAACGATCTGTGCCGGTGGCCGGAGAAGACGGTGTAGACCTCATCTATCCGTCATTGCGAGGAGCGCAGCGACGAAGCAATCCAGCCCTTCCCGGGTAGCTCTGGATTGCTTCGCTTCGCTCGCAATGACGATGAACCCCGAGAAAACTGGGGGATATTTAAGCCGTCGGCACGCTCGTTCGTCGCACCGGCTCGATCAGTTCGGGCCGCGGGCCCGACAGCCGCTTGTGCATGTGGACCATGAAGGCCATGCCGAACAGCGGTGTTGCCAGATTGACGATCGGGATCGATACGAACGCGGCGATGAACAGTCCCGCCGCAAACACGGTGGCGCTGTTTTGTTTACGCATGATCTTGGCTTCCTCCGGCGTGCGGAAGCGCATCGCGGCGAGTTCGAAATACTCGCGGCCAAGCAGCCATGCAGTGGCAATGAAGAACACGATGAAGCCCGCGCCCGCGATCAGGACGAACGGCAGCGCGATCAGATAAACCAGAATCGTCAGCAGCGCGGTCTTTGAGCCTTCAGTGATGGCGCGTCCGACCGGCAGCGCCGTGCCCGGCCGCTCGGCCGGATAATGCTGGCGCTCGACGATGTCGGCGACGTCGTCGACGAACACGCTGGCGACCAGCGAGGTGATCGCAGGCATCAGGAACACCGCGCCGACGACAATGCCGAGCCCGGCGGCGATCGAGACGATCCACGCGAGGATGTTGATCAGCATGTGATAGTCGGAGCCGACCATGGTTTCCGCCCAGACCTCTCCCGATCCGGCGAGCCAGCTCAGCAGCCGCTGCAGCGCCACTGCAGCCGCGACGATCATCACCAATGCCAAGCCGACCGACTTCCACAGGATGGAGCGCATCGGCGGCGACAGGATCTGGGACAACGCCTTGAGTGCGGCGTCAAGCATGGGCCTTCCTCCAAAAAACTCCAAAAAACCTAGCGAGAGTTAGATATGAAGAAGGTGTTCGGCAAGTGGCGACCGCGTCATTGCGAGCGAAGCGAAGCAATCCACTCTTGGGCAGCAAGAACTGGATTGCTTCGTCGCAAGTGCTCCTCGCAATGACGACGGGCGGCTTTACCCGCTTCGTTCGAGATCGGACTCTCGATCAGGCCGCGAGGTCACGCGCCTTCCGGCGCCCCTGCGAAGCCTCCTCAAACGGCGCAACAGGCGCGAGCGGCGCTTCTGGCGTTTCGAAGATTCCCTCTGGAAAGGGATCAGCTTCGTCCGTCACCTCCGGGGACGGCTTTGTCGTGTCGGCCCAGTGCAGCGCCGTGTAGTCGAAGCCGCGGACGATGGTCGGCTTGACGATCTCGAAGTAGGGCGAGATGTCGAAGTCGCGCGGCATGTAGAGCGAGGAATCGCGGATGTGCAGGATTTCACGTCGCGCCTGGCGGCTCGCGGCCTGCGTGATCTTGGGCAGGATTGGATAGCGCACCGCGCCGAAGGCCTGCGCGATCAGCGCCGAGCAGATGATCTTGGTCGGATCGCCCGACCCCAGCGAGATCATGCGCCGCCGCCAGCGCTGCGGGACCGGCAGCGGGATGAGGTAGCGCATCAGGTCGAGAATATTCTTGGTGTCGTAGCCGAAGCCGATGCGGTTGATCGCATAACGGCACACCGTGGTGCGGTCCTCGTAGGACAATCCGACCGGGCGGCACAAACGAGTGTGATAGGGATAATATTTCGAGAGCGGCGCGGAGGTGACGCCTTCGCCGATATTGGCCTCGATCAGCACATGCGGCTCGCCATCGGGCTCGGTCGCGCCGTCGATCGGACCGACATAAAGCGCGGCATGAGACCACGTCGACTGCGTGAGATACTTGATGATGCCGGAGACGCGGTTGTTGCCTTCGACCAGCAGCACGTCGCCGGGCTCGACCAGTCCGCGCAGCCGCTCCGGATCGCTCGGCGTAAAGGGTTCATAGCCCGGAACCTCCTTCTGAAGGTATCCGGCGATGATCTTGCCGACGGTATCGAGCACGAAGCCCATGGTCCTCTCCCCAGGTCGCGGCACGTTCTGGCCGCTTTTGTCTTCCCTTATTGTTGTCGGAAGCGATTTCAATTTAGTTCATGCACAGAGCGGCGGAATAATCAAACATTCACCATGACCGTTGCCGCAAGGCTTCTGATGCGGCAAGTTCGCATGAAGTTCCCATTTTTGGTCGAATTTCGGAAACCATGACATGACAATTACCCGGCGCGATGTGTTGGCCGGCTCGGCAGCGCTGTCGCTGTCGCCGATCGTGTCGCGCGCATGGGCGGCTCCCGTGCCGCGCGATGCCGAGGTGGTGGTGATCGGCGCAGGCGCCGCCGGCATTGCCGCTGCGCGCCGCGTTGCCGCCGCCGGCCGCAAGGTGGTGGTGATCGAGGCGGCTTCCGCGATTGGCGGGCGTTGCGTCACCGACGCGACCGCGTTCGATGTGCCGTTCGACCGCGGTGCGCGCTGGCTTTACAACACCGAGACCAGTCCGATCGCGAAGCTGGCGCGCGGCGTCGGCATGGACCTGCTTCCTGCGCCGCGTGGTCAGCGCATCCGGATCGGCCGCCGCAACGCGCGCGCCGGCGAAGCTGAAGATTTTCTCGCCACGCTGGTGCGCGCCAACCGCGCGATGGGCGATGCCGTGCGCGGCAAGGCCGATATGCCGGCCGCAGCCGGGTTGCCGAAGGATCTGGGTGTGTGGGCGGGCACGACGGATTTCCTTCTCGGCGCTGCGGCCACCGGAAAGGATCTGAAGGATCTCTCCGCGCTCGATCTCGTGACGATGGCGCAGCGCGACGGGCCGTCGGCCTGCCGTCAGGGACTTGGCGCGCTGATCGCGAAGCTCGGCGAAGGACTCCCCGTTGTGCTGTCGACGCCAGTGACGCGCATCGTCTGGAGCGGACGGGACGCGCAGGTCGAAACATCGGGCGGCACCATCGCCGCCAAGGCCGTCATCATGACGGCGTCCACCAACGCGTTGTTGTCCGGCAAGATCAAGTTTGCGCCGGACCTGCCGAAGCGTCAGCAGGATGCGGCGTCGAAGCTCATGCTCGGCAGCTACGATCACATCGCGCTGGAGCTGCCGGGCAATCCGCTCGGCCTGTCGCGCGACGATATCGTGATCGAACAAAGCGCCGACCGCAGCACCGGCTTCCTGCTCGCCAATCTGGGCGGCTCGTCGCTGTGTCAGGTCGATGTCGCCGGTTCATTCGGCGCGGAATTGTCTGCACGCGGCGAAGCCGCGATGGTGGCATTCGCCACCGACTGGTTGACCAAACTGTTCGGCGCGGACGTCAGGAATATTGCGAAGCGCACCACTGCGACGCGCTGGAACGACATGCCTTATGTGTTCGGCGCGATGTCGGCGGCGGCGCCCGGTGGCCAGCCGGCGCGCAAGGTTCTGATGGAGCCGCTGGGCAGCCTGTTTTTTGCAGGCGACGCTGCGCATGACACCCAGTGGGGCACCGTCGGCGGTGCATGGGAATCCGGCGAGCGCGCGGCCGACGGGGCGTTGCGCAAGATCGGCGCGTTGAAGGATGCGCCGGTGGCTGAGAAATCCGGCAAGAAGCCAAAGCGCGCGCAGTCGCGCACGACGGCGAACCCGGCGTCTCCCGGCGGGCGCGGCCTGAACTGGCCGCGCAACTGAAACTTGCCCGCGCGACAGCGACGATCAGTGTATGACGGGCTGCCGTCTGGAAACGGTTTTGCAGCCGTGCCACATTCACCGCATGAAACGTCTTCGCATCGGCCGCGCTTGGCTCGACATGGTCGGGTCCGGCGACAGTGACAGGTATTTCGACGCGCTCGTCGACGACATCCATGATGATCTTGACCGGATCTGCGCGGCGCTGCTGACGGACCCGGCGGGCGTTGTGCTTGACGTTGGAGCCAATATCGGCACCACGCCCGCCGTGTTCAGCAAGCATGTCCCGAACGGACAGGTCTATGCGTTTGAGCCCGGGCCGAGCGTGTTCGCCGCGCTCAAGGCCAATGTCGCGCTGAACGGACTTAAAAATGTAAGCCCGCTGAATCTCGCGGTCGCGGCGAAGCCGGGCACGGTCAGATTTTTCGAAGACGCCGCCTACGGTCACATCACAACCGATGGCCGTGGTTGCGATGTCCCGGCGGTTTCGATCGATGACTTCGTGGCGTCGAGAGCGCTCAAGCGCGTCGATCTCATCAAAATCGATGTCGAAGGGTTCGAGAGCAGTGTTCTGGAGGGCGCGGCTCAGACAATCGAAAGGTTTGCTCCGATCATCCACATGGAGTTCAACCTGTGGTGTCTCATGGCGTACTCGAAAATCGATCCGATCGACTTCGCCGAGTCACTGGTCCGGAAATTCCGCTTCGTGTTCGCGATTGATCCCTTCTCGCCCGACCGGGCGCGAAGGATCGAGGCCGGTCAGGCCGCGCGCTTTGTGCACGACCGCATGGTCGCTCGCGGCTGCATCGATGACCTCGTCATGACAAACAACGAGCGGGTCGCCGAAATTCTCGAAGGTCTCGTCATTGTTCCGCCGGCGGACGAGATTGCTCCAGCGGAACATCATATCGGCTGGCGGCAGATCGCAACCTATGTCGGCCGGCGTCTCTCGCTTCACGCCCAAGCCTTGCTTGGGGGCCGAAACGCATCCTGATCGTCTGTTGCGACCAGCTGTTCCGTTAGCAATTTCAACCGTCATTGCGAGGAGCGTAAGCGACGAAGCAATCCAGTCTCTGGCTTTCTGGATTGCGCCTGTCATCGGGCGGCGCTTTGCGCCGACCCGTTGGCTCGCAATGACGAAACAGACAGTGCCAGTTAACCCCGCAGTACGCCGCCGGTCTTCTTGGTGACGTCGGCGACGATTTTTGAGGCGACCGCGTCGATCTCCTGATCGGTCAGGGTCTTTTCGCGCGGCTGCAGCGTGACCGCGATGGCGATGGACTTCTTCCCGTCGTCGATGCCCTTGCCTTCATAGACGTCGAATACGGTGACGCCGCTGATCAGCTTCTTGTCGGCAGCCTGTGCGGTGCGGACGATGTCGCCGGCCTTGACGCTGCGGTCGACGATGAAGGCGAAGTCGCGTGACACCGGCTGGAACGGCGACAGCTCCAGCAGCGACTTGGCGCGGGTCGGCTTGGCCTTGGCGTCGGGAATCCGCTCGAGAATGACTTCGAACGCCACCAGCGGACCGTCGGCTTTTAGCGCTTCCAGCGCGCGCGGATGCAATTCGCCGAAATAACCCAGCACGTTCTGCGGCCCGATCTGGATCGCGCCGGAGCGGCCGGGATGCAGCCATGCCGGGAAGTTCTTCGACTCACTGCTGGAGACGACCTGAAGCCCCTGCATCGGCGCGCCGGCCGCGGCCAGCACAGCGAGTGCATCAGCCTTGGCGTCGAGCGCATCGACAGTCGCCGAGCCGGACCAGTAACGGCCGGTGCCCTTTGCGGAGGCCAGCGCGCGGCGCACACCGCTCGCCGCCATGAACTGGTCTTCCGGACGGTCGCCCTTGAAGATCTGTCCGACCTCGAACAGCGCCACATCGGCGAAGCCGCGATCCGCATTGGCCTGCGCTGCTGCGACAAGTCCAGCGATCAGTGAAGGCCGCATATCGGAGAGATCCGATGCGATCGGATTGGCCAGCGTCAGTTCAGGTTGGCCGCCGCCGAACAGGTCAGCCTGCGTTTTGGAGACGAACGACCACGTGACGCCTTCGGTCATGCCGCGCGCCGCCAGCGCACGCTTGGCGCGGCGGGTGCGGAGCTGAAGCTGGGTCAGCACCGGCTTGCGCGGCGCGTCGCCGCGTTCGAACGGCGTCAGCGGCACGCTGTCGACGCCAACGATGCGCACGATCTCTTCGACGATGTCGGCCTTGCCGTGCACGTCGCTGCGCCATGACGGCACCGCGACCTTCACCACCGGGCCTGCGCCGGCGACCATGAAGCCGAGATGCGCGAGGATCCGCTTGATTTCGGGCAGCGGCACATCGATGCCGGCCAGCCGCTTCACTTCCGTAATCGGAAACTCGATGATGCGGTCGTCGCCATGCGCCCGGCCGGCAACGACGATCTCCGACGGCGAGCCGCCGCACAGATCCATCACCAGCTTGGTCGCCATCTCGAGGCCCGGCACCATGAAGGCCGGATCGACGCCGCGCTCGAAGCGATAGCGCGCATCGGAGTTGATGCCGAGCTTGCGGCCGGTCTGCGCGATGTTGATCTCGTTCCACAGCGCCGATTCGATCAGCACGTCGGTGGTGTTCTCGTCGCAGCCCGAGGCTTCGCCGCCCATGATGCCGGCGATGGATTCCACGCCGCGTTCGTCGGCGATCACGCAGATCGTGTCGTCCAGTGCGTAGGTCTTGCCGTCGAGTGCGACCACTGTTTCGTTGCGGGCGCGGCGCACGGTGAGGTTGCCCGTCACCTTTTTGGCGTCGAACACATGCAACGGCCGCGCGCGGTCGAAGGTCATGAAGTTGGTGATGTCGACCAGCGCATTGATCGGACGCAGACCGATCGAGGTCAGGCGCTGCTGCAGCCATTCCGGCGAAGGGCCGTTCTTGACGCCGCGCACCAGGCGCAGCGCGAAGCCCGGACACAGCTTCTCGTCTTCGATCTTGACCTGCACAGGGCAAGGGAATTCGCCCTTGACCTGCTTCGGGGCCGGGTCCTTGAACTTGCCCATGTCGGCGGCGGCGAGATCGCGCGCGATGCCGTGCACGCCGGTGCAGTCCTGACGATTGGGCGTCAGATTGATTTCGATCACCGCGTCGCCGAGGTTCGCCCACTGCGCATAAGGCGCGCCGAGCGGCGCATCCGCCGGCAATTCCATGATGCCGTCGTGATCTTCCGACAGTTGCAGTTCGGCGGCCGAACACAGCATGCCACGGCTTTCGACGCCGCGAATGGTGCCGATGCCGAGCGTAATGTCCTTGCCCGGAATGTAGGTGCCGGGCGGCGAGAACACGCTCACCAGTCCCGCGCGCGCATTGGGCGCGCCGCAGACCACCTGCACGGGTGCAGAGCCGTCTCCGGTGTCCACCATGCACACCCGCAGCCGGTCGGCATTGGGATGCTGTTCGGCGGAGATCACGCGCGCGATGGTGAACGGTGCCAGCGCCTTCGCCTTGTCGTCGAGATGTTCGACCTCAAGGCCGATCATGGTGAGCTTGTCGGCGATCTTTTCGAGCGGCTCGTCGGTGTCGAGATGCTCTTTCAGCCAGGAGAAGGTGAATTTCACGACGACAACCCTCCCGCCAGAGTCGGGACATCGAGCGGCTTGAAGCCGTAATGATTGATCCAGCGCGTATCGCTTTCGAACATCTGCCGCAGGTCGTTGATGCCGTATTTCAGCATCGCGATGCGGTCGATGCCCATGCCCCAGGCGAAGCCTTGATAAACGTCGGGATCAATGCCGCAGGCGCGCAGCACGTTCGGATGCACCATGCCGCAGCCGAGAATCTCCAGCCAGTCCTCGCCTTCGCCAAAGCGAATCTCGCCCTTGTCGCGGCGGCACTGGATATCGACCTCCAGCGACGGCTCGGTGAACGGGAAGAACGACGGACGGAATTTCATGTTGACGTTGTCGACTTCGAAGAACGCCTTGCAGAATTCCGCGAGAATCCATTTCAGGTGGCCGAGATGCGAGCCCTTGTCGATCACGAGGCCTTCGACCTGGTGGAATTGCGGCGTGTGGGTCGCGTCGCTGTCGATGCGGTAGGTGCGGCCCGGGCAGATCACGCGGATCGGCGGCTTCTGCGACAGCATGGTGCGGACCTGCACCGGCGAGGTGTGGGTGCGCAGCAAAAGTCGCGAACCGCCTGCCCCGGGCTCCGACCCGGGGTCTTCCTTAGCGTTGAAGAAGAACGTGTCGTGCATTTCCCGCGCCGGATGGCCTTCGGGGAAATTCAGCTTGGTGAAATTGTAGTCGTCGGTCTCGATGTCCGGACCTTCCGCGATGGAGAAGCCCATGTCGGCGAAGATCGCGGTGAGTTCGTCCATCACCTGGGTGAGCGGGTGAATGCGGCCCTGCTCGGTGGGCGTCTCGCGCGTGGGCAGCGTGACGTCGATGGTCTCGGAGGCGAGCCGCGCATCGAGGGCGGCGTTCTTCAGAATGTCGCGGCGCGCGGTGAGCGCTTCGGTGACCTTGTCCTTGGCGAGATTGATCTTCGCGCCTTCGGTCTTGCGCTCGTCCGGCGACATCTTGCCGAGCGTCGCGAGCAGCGCGGAAACCGAGCCTTTCTTGCCGAGCGCGCCGACGCGCACGGTTTCCAGCGCAGCTTCATCGGAAGCGGCGGCTATCGCGTCCAGAATTTCGGTTTCGAGTTTGGCGAGGTCGGACATTGGAAAAAGCCCCATCGGAACGGTTTCATCTAAACCGTCCGGCGGGGATCAATCAGCCCAGCCGAACGGAGCGGGGCGCTTACGCCCCGGTCGCATCGGCCTCGTCCAAGAAGGGCAAGCTTAAGCCGCGAGTGCGGCTTTGGCCTTTTCAGCAATCGCCTGGAACGCCGCCGGTTCGTGGATCGCGAGATCCGACAGCACCTTGCGGTCCACAACGACGCCCGACTTGGCGAGGCCGTTGATAAACACGCTGTAGGTCATGCCGAACGGACGCACAGCGGCGTTGAGACGCTGGATCCAGAGCGCGCGGAAGGTGCGCTTCTTCAGCTTGCGGGCGCGGAAGGCGTACTGGCCTGCCTTGTCCACGGCTGCCTTGGCGGCGCGGATGGTGTTCTTGCGGCGGCCGGAAAAACCCTTGGCGGCCTTGTAGACTTTCTTGTGCTTGGCGTGAGAGGTCACACCGCGTTTAACGCGAGACATGACGGAACTCCTTCAACTGAAAAAGTGAGAGACAGACGGCCGCGCGAACGCAGCCAGATGTGAGCTGGGCCGCGCGAACGCGGCCAGAGGATCAGGCGTTGGGCAGGAAGTACTGCTTGATGTTGTCGCCGTCCGTCTTGAACAGCACTCGCGTGCCGCGCAGCTGACGAATCTGCTTCTTTGTCCGCTTGATCATGCCGTGGCGCTTGCCTGCATGGGCGGACATCACCTTTCCGGTGCCGGTCACTTTGAAGCGCTTTTTGGCGCCCGACTTGGTCTTCAGCTTGGGCATTTGGCTCTCCTGTTGTCGCAAAACAAACGCGCCCCGAGAGGCGCTGTTGCGGCTGAAATGCTCGTTAGAGCGTTGATAATGCTCGATTTAATCCCGTATGGAGAAAATCAGCACTGGCGTCGCCACGGCAGCCCTTGATCAGCCGGGCGACGAAGGTTGCGCTTATGGCAGACGATCCACAGATTGGCAACGATTAACACCGGTTTGCGCTGTCGGCATTGGCGTTTCGTGCCAGCATTTCCGCCTGTTCCGGCTCCAAACTTTGGAGGCACCCCCGCCATGAAGGCCAGAGGTTTTGCTGTCCTTGCCCTGACGTCGCTCATTCCCGGATTTGCGGCGATTGAGCCTGCCCGGGCCGCCTCCTTCGACGGCCCCTGGACGGTGGTGATCGTCACCCAGTCGGGCAATTGCGATGCAGCCTACAGCTTTCCGCTGCGGGTCAGCGGCGGGCGGGTCGTCTCGACCGGCGGAGCCATCTTTAATGGGCGGATCAGCGGCGGAGGCGGCGTCAGCGTGGCGATTTCCAGCGGCGGCTCCTCCGGCCGGGCCAGCGGACGGCTGTCGGGGGCGTCCGGCTCCGGGCGATGGAGTGGCATCCTGAACGGTGCCCGGTGCAGCGGGCGCTGGGAAGCACACCGGTAATATATTATTGGAATAACTCAAGATTTTCGAAATATGCGGCTGCAATTACTGCGTTGCGCTGGAACTCCGGCCATAATCTAACTATATCCCTCTCAGCCTCCACCCAACGCGAGGGATACAGATGGCCGTGCGCGCCAAGACGATTGCTTTGTCCGTGAATCCTGCCGCCCGGCTGTTCGCCTTGGCTGCATTCGCCGCAGCCGCCCTGACAGCAGCTATCGTGCTGGCTGGTTCGGCCAAGGCCGGTTCCTCGTTCGATGGCGCCTGGAAGGTCACCATCATCACCCAGTCCGGCAATTGCGATCCGGCCTACAGCTATCCCGTGAAGGTCGTCGGCGGCCGCGTCAGCTATTCCGGTGACGGCAGCTTCGATATTTCCGGTCACGTCGGCGATGCCGGCGCGGTCAGCGTCGCCATTGCGCGCGGCGACCAGAAGGCCAGTGCCAGCGGCAAGCTGTCGGCCAATTCCGGCTCCGGCCAGTGGAGCGGCAAGTCGTCGAGCATGTCCTGCTCCGGGCGCTGGGAAGCGACGCGCGCGTAATTCTTCAGCGAAGTTCACCGCATGAAAAAGCGCCGCAGATCGCGGCGCTTTTTTATTTGGGCTACTCAACTCGCAAGCGCTCCCCGCAATGACGATCCAGTTCTGATCACGCGCCTTTGTGCTTCGATTGCCGCGACAGGATCGCGGCCAGCATCAACCCGCCGATCACGCTGATATGCTCGACCACGAAAAAGAATTCGAGTTGCGCGATGTGGCCTTTCTGATTCCAGAAGTCGTGGGCGATCGGAATCGTCAGCAGCGTAAAGACAGCGAGCGCGCCCGTGGCCACCCAGACGTGACGGTTGGCGATGATCAGCAGCGCGCCAGTGAGCTGGGTGACGAGCACCAGTGCGTTGACGAACGCCGGCGGGCTGAGGCCGAAATGCGCCATCTCCGCAGCGCCGCCCGAAAAATCGATCAGCTTGGACAGGCCGCTCGCCCAGAACGGAAATGTCAGAACGATACGCGCGAACAGCGCGAAATAAGACCAGTCGAGAATGCGGGCGATCCATGAGGGCATCGAATTTTCCTGAAACCGGATGAAGGCAAGCCGAAGAAAAACAAACCAAACAAAAACGGCCCGTCAGTTATCCTGACGGGCCGTCTGTTTCAATGAGATCACGATCAATCTGCAACAGTCTTCCCGACCGCGCAGCTCCCGTCGCGTCTTAACGCGGCGCCAGCACCATGACGACCTGACGGCCCTCAAAACGCGCGTCCTGTTCGACCTTCGCGACGTCGGCGACGGCGGCCTTCACCTTGTCGAGCAGCTTGGTGCCGATTTCCTGATGCGCCATTTCACGGCCGCGATAGCGCAGCGTGATCTTGACCTTGTCGCCTTCCTCGAAGAACCGCAGCATCGCGCGCATCTTCACGTCGTAGTCGTGATCGTCGATCATCGGGCGGAGCTTGATCTCCTTGATCTCGACGATCTTCTGCTTCTTGCGGGCTTCGGCGGCTTTCTTCTGCGCCGAATACTTGAACTTCCCGTAGTCCATGATCTTGCAGACGGGAGGATTGGTGTTCGGCGAAATCTCGACCAGATCCATGCCGGCCTCCATCGCCATCTTGACCGCGATCGCCGTCTCGACGGTGCCGTGGTTAAGGCCGGTTTGGTCGATCAGCTGAATGGTGAGATTGCGGATTTCATCGTTGGTGCGCGGCCCGTCTTTTGCGGCGGCGGGCGGGGCTCTGTTGGGACGGCGAATGGGTAAATCTCCGGTGTTGTGAACGAAGCAATCATTTTGAAGGATTAAGGGCCGCCGGGCAAGCGCGAGCAGGCTTTCGCATGCATTTTCCGGCGCCGCCGCAGGACATCGGGATCGGCCATAAAACCGTAAAATGCCTGACAAGTGACCCGGCCCCGGCGCGTTCCGCAGCCCGCTCCACATAGAGGTCCGGCGTCCGGTTCGCAAGCGTTACGAGCCACTTGAAGCGGCCGCGTTGACGGACGGCGCCATCGGCCGTCATAAACAGCAGGAACGGGGCAATTCTTCATGACGCATATATCGGACAGTTCCGCGGCGCCGGAGCTCAGCTTTATTGAGGTTGGCGATAGCGGGGCCAAACGGCGGATTGCCGTGCGCAAACGCACCGGCGAGGGGCCCGGCGTGTTCTGGCTCGGCGGGTTCAATTCCGACATGAAGGGAACCAAGGCGCAGGCGCTCGATGAGTGGGCGGCCGGACAGCGCCGCGCCTGCGTGCGGTTCGATTATTCCGGGCACGGCGAATCCTCAGGCAGCTTCGCCGACGGAACCATCGGGCAGTGGCACGAGGAAAGCCTCAGGGTGTTTGATACGTTCTGCGAAGGTCCGCAGATCGTCGTCGGCTCGTCGATGGGCGGCTGGATGGCCCTGTTGCTGGCGCGCGCTCTTGCGAAGCGGGGGAAAGCCGTGTCGCGCGCGACGCTCAAAGGTCTGGTGCTGATCGCGCCCGCGCCGGATTTCACCGAAGACCTGATGTGGAAAGGTTTTTCGCAGGAGATCCGCGACGAGATCATGACCAAGGGCGTCTGGCATCGGCCTTCCGACTACGGCGAGGCGTATCCGATCACCCGCAACCTGATCGAGGAGGGCCGCAACCATCTGCTGCTCGGCGGCACCATCGATGTCGGATGTCCGGTTCGTATTCTGCAGGGCGCGCAGGACCCCGACGTGCCGTGGCGTCACGCCTTCGCGCTGACGCACTGCCTGCCGAGCGACGACGTGGTGCTGACGCTGGTACAGGACGGAGATCATCGTCTGTCGCGGCCGCAGGATATTGCGCGCATGCTGGGCGCGGTGAGCGAACTGGCGGCGGCGTGATCCCGAACCGGTTTTCGGATCAGGTCACGCCGATACAAATATCTGCGGGAGAAACCGATGCAGACCGACAAACTCCTCCACGATTTCTGCCGCGCCGTCGAACAGCGCAACGGCAAGGCCCTCGCGGCCTTGTTCACGGAAGACGGCGTCTACCACGACGTGTTCTACGGCGCGTTCGAAGGCCGCGAGAACATCGCGGAACTGATCGACGACTGGTTCTATCGCACGGCGACGGACTTCCGCTGGGACATGCACGATCCGGTCAGTGACGGGCGAAAGCTCTATGCGCGCTATACCTTCAGTTATCGCTCGCTGTTGCCCGAAGCGAAAGGTGCGCGCGCGATGTTCGAGGGCGTCGCAATCATGAAACTGCGCGACGGGCTGATCGTCGAATACGGCGAGGTCGCAAATGTCGCGACCGGGTTTCTGGACATGAATTTCGCGCCGGAGCGCATCGCGAAGATTTTCGCCAGGCAGAATGCAGCGCTCAAGGCGCGGCCGGAGATGGCGCGGCACATCGCGGATTGAGCGACCGACAACAGTTCTGCGTCATTGCGAGCGAAGCGAAGCAATCCAGTCTTGGAAGCAGACAGAGCTGGATTGCTTCGTCGCAAAATGCTCCTCGCAATGACGAATTAGTTAGTTGCCGCCGCCCACTCGCTCCGCACATCCTCATCCGATTCATCGGAACGCGCGGCGAGTTCGGAAAATTCCGCATGCGGCAGCAGCCGTGACAGTGCCCACACCGCAGCGCCCCGCACCAGCGGATTTGCGTCATCGAGCAGGCGGCGCGCTTCAGGGATCAGCGCCGCATCGTTGCTGTTGCCAATGGCGGTGAGCACGTTGCGCATGAAACGATCGCGGCCGATCCGCTTGACCGGCGATTTGGTGAACAGCGTGCGGAACGCCGGATCGTCGAGCCGCGCCAACTCGGCGAGCGACGGACCGCGCAGTTCATCGCGTGCCGCGAGCCTCAGTTCGTGGCCCTCCTGCGCGAACTTGTTCCACGGACAGACGCTCAGACAATCGTCGCAGCCGTAGATGCGATTGCCGATGGCTTCGCGATGCTCGCGCGGAATCGCGCCCTTGTGCTCGATGGTCAGATACGAAATGCACTTGCGCGCATCGAGCCGATACGGCGCGGGGAAGGCGCTGGTCGGGCAGATGTCGAGACAGGCCTGGCACGATCCGCAGTGATCCACGTCGGCGTCGTCGCGCGGCAACTCCAGCGTGGTGAAGATCGCGCCGAGAAACAGCCACGAGCCGTATTCGCGCGAGACGAGATTGGTGTGCTTGCCCTGCCAGCCGAGACCGGCCGCATGGGCCAGCGGCTTCTCCATCACCGCGGCGGTATCGACAAACACCTTCACATCGCCGCCGGCGGTGGCGAGCAGCCAGCGCGCCAGCGTCTTCAGCCGCTTCTTGATCAGGTCGTGATAGTCGTCGCCGCGCGCATACACCGAAATCGCGCCGCGTGTTTTCTGCTCCAGCAGCGCCAGCGGATTTTCATCCGGGCCGTAGTTCATCCCCAGCATCACGACCGAGCGCACGTCGCTCCATAGCACCTTGGGGCTGGCGCGGCGCGCGGGCTCGTTGGCGAGCCAGCCCATGTCGCCGTGCGAACCCGCATCGAGAAAATTCTGCAGCCGGTCGTGCGCGCCTTCAATGGCGCCGGGATCGGTGATGCCGATGGTGCCAAAGCCGATGGCGCGGGCCTGTTCGATCAGCGCGGCCTTGACCGCGGCTGAATCGACATGGCTTGCGTCGACAAGAGTTGTGTTGGTCAGAAGTCGAGATCCACGTAGTGGGCCGACGCCGGGACGCCCGCCATCCACTCGCTCAGCAACGGGCGGAACGACGGGCGGGACTTGATCCGCACGTACCACGCCTTGGCTGCGTCGTCCTCGTTCCATGGCACATCGCCCAGATAGTCCAGCGCCGACAGGTGGGCTGCGGCGGCCAGATCGGCATAGGTGAGCTGATCGCCGGCGAGAAAATTCCGCGTCCGCGCCAGCCAGCCGATATAGGCCAGATGATAGCGCACATTTGCCTTGGCGGCGCGCAGAACATCGGTCGACGGCGGCCCGCCGCCATGCTCGGGTTTCATGAACCGCTTGTAGATGCGCTCAGAGACCAGCGGGTTGCTGGCCTCCTCGAAAAACTTGTCGTTGAACCACGACATCAGACGCCGCACCTCGATGCGGTCGTTCATCGCGCGCGGCAGCAACCGGTGATCGGCCAATGGCGCGCCGTGAATCTCGTCGAGGAATTCCGCGGCGAGACCGGCGCCGGGCATGGCGGGTGTGCCCTCGGCAATCAGCACCGGCGTATCGCCGGCCGGATTCAGCGCCAGAAAGGCTTCGCGGCGATCCCAGACCAGTTCTTCCACAAGCCGCGTGTCGAGTCCGTGTTCGCCGAGCGCGAGGCGCACGAAGCGCGACCGCGGGCAAAACGGATGATGAAAAAGTGTGAACATGTGGCCAGTGATAGTCCGGTTAGGTTTAACAAAGGGTCTCGAATGGCGGTTAACGCGCCAGTACCGCCTATTGGACGTTCCTGTATCGTAAGCTGCGAGTCAGGCTCAGGAACGTCCAATAGAAAGCGGTACTGGAATTATAAGCTTACGAGTACCCATAACTTTCCGAAGTTCGTGAAAGGTGGTTGCGGAAACGGATCACGAACTTCGGAAAGTGGGTACTCGCCGACAAAGCCTGATAAGCAGGCAACCGCCATTTGCCAATACTCTATTTCACGGATTTGGCGTTGCGGCGACTTTCCGAATGGGCGACAACGACGCCGCTCGCGGGGCCCTCATCCACAGCGGATCGCTTTCATGTCATTCGATCTTTTCAAGGCTTTCATCCTCGGCATCGTCGAGGGTCTGACCGAGTTCCTGCCGGTGTCTTCGACCGGGCATCTCCTTCTGCTGGAGCGGTTTTTCGGTTTCGATGACGATGCGTTCGGCAAGACCTTCGTGGTGCTGATCCAGCTTGGCGCGATTCTCGCCATCCTCTCGGTCTATTTTGCGAAATTGTGGCGAATCGCGCTCGGCATGTTTTCCGATCCGGCGGCGCAGCGGTTCGTGATCGGCGTGCTGATCGCGTTTTTGCCGGCCGCCATCATCGGTGCGATTGCGCACTCCTTCATCAAGGAGGTGTTGTTCAATCCGTGGGTGGTCTGTTTCACGCTGATCGCCGGCGGCGCCGTGCTGCTGTGGGTCGATCAGCAGGATCTGCGCCCGCGCTTTCACGACGCCACAACATTTCCGTTGCCGATGTATCTCGGCATCGGTCTGGCGCAGTGCCTGGCGATGATTCCCGGCGTCTCGCGCTCGGGGGCGACCATCGTGTCGGCGATGCTGTTTGGATCGGACAAGCGGGCGGCGGCGGAGTTTTCGTTCTTTCTCGCGATCCCGACCATGACGGGCGCGTTCGCTTACGATCTCTACAAGAATCACGGGCAGATGACGGCGAACAACACGCTGCTGGTCGCGATGGGATTCATCACCTCGTTCGTGGCGGCGATCATCGTGGTGAAGACGCTGCTCGATTATGTGTCGCGCAGCGGCTTTGCGCTGTTCGCATGGTGGCGCGTGATCGTCGGCACGCTTGGACTGATCGGTTTGGCGCTGGGGAAGTAGTCACGCGGAGTTACCGGGAATTCTCTTTCGTCATTGCGAGCGAAGCGAAGCAATCCAGAGCTACAAGCAAGAACTGGATTGCTTCGTCGCAATTGCTCCTCGCAATGACGGCGAGTTGTCTCACATGCCCGAATCTTCACGTATCCTTGTGCGCGAACTGTCCGGTCTTGCGGTAGCGCCACAGATAGGACGGCGCGACGGCTGCGAGCGAATCCGGCGTGATCCCCAAACCTTCCAGCGTCAGTCCTGCGGACTTCGCCGCATCCGACACCACGTTGTCGCTGCGCAGCAGCTCGACCTGATCCGGGGTCAGCTTGAGATCGCCCGGCGCGAACTGCAGGAAGTACGACTGGATTTTCGCGAGCGGGAACGGCAGCGACATCAGCATGCTGTTGCGCTGGGTGATCTTCACAATGAGTTCGATGATTTCCCGCATCGTCATGACCTCGGGTCCGCCGAGCTCATAGGTCGCGCCCGGCCGGGTCTTGCCGACGACCGCATTGGCGACGGCGGTGGCGACGTCGCCGACATAGACCGGCTGCATCCTGGTCAGGCCGCCACCGATCAGGGGCAGCATCGGCGAAATGCGCGCCAGTCCCGCAAAGCGGTTGGTGAACTGATCCTCCGGGCCGAACACCACCGAGGGACGGAAGATCGTGGCCGATGGCGACGCCGCCAGCACGGCGGCTTCGCCGGCTGCCTTGGCGCGGGCATAGCCAGATGCCGAATTCGCATCGGCGCCGATCGCCGAGACATGCACCACGCGCGCGCCGATCTCGGCTGCCGCGCGCGCCACAGTGTCCGCGCCCTTGGCCTGAACCGCATCGAAGGTCTGCGCGCCGCCCTCGGCGAGAATTCCCACCAGATTGACGA
Source organism: Afipia massiliensis (assembly GCF_001006325.2). Taxonomy (NCBI): domain Bacteria; kingdom Pseudomonadati; phylum Pseudomonadota; class Alphaproteobacteria; order Hyphomicrobiales; family Nitrobacteraceae; genus Afipia; species Afipia massiliensis. Next base: position 1,648,283 of record NZ_LBIA02000001.1, read on the forward strand.
TGATGCTGGCGCCGCGCGCCGCGGCCTGCACCGAAGCCGGGTAGCGCAGGTTGGCCTGTACCGCATGAATCTGGCCGACCCGGCCCAGCGGCTGCAGGTGCCCGGCCAATTCGGGACGGCGAACGCCGACCCTGATGCGATATTCGCGCTTGGCCAGCTCCCGGATCACGTGCCGGCCGAGAAAACCCGATCCTCCGAAGACCGTGACAAGCGTATCGATAGGGGCTGACATGCGTGGTTCCTGCGCAAAATAAACGAAGCGGGAGGGCGGTCCCGCCGATTTCCGCGATACGCCATCATCCGCGCGCTGTACAGGTCATTCCGGCGGCATCGTAGCGTTTTCGAGCGAAGCGGGGCCCGGTTCGCGTCAAGAAAACGCGTCAAGGAAAGACCAATTTGACAAGCGCGCGCCCTGTCCTTAGTAACCGCGTCAATGCCCAGGTGGCGGAATTGGTAGACGCGCTGGCTTCAGGTGCCAGTGGCTTAACGGCCGTGAAGGTTCGAGTCCTTTCCTGGGCACCACAAATTTGGAAGTGGCCTCCTCCCCGGAGGTCAGGTTTTCCGAAACGGTGCACCCTCATCGCCATCTTCAGTGGTGCTTTTGTGAAAAAATCAGCCCTTGTTCTGATCGCCATGCTGTTGCCAGCTACGTCCGTGTTGGCCATGGACGCCCGGTTCGCAGCGAGCCTGAAGAAGCTCGACCCGCAAACCCGGCTCGAGCAGGTCTGCGATCTCGAAGCGATGAGCCGCATCGCGAGGGATGCGAAACTGTACCGCCCCGACCGCGCCAAGACCGACGTGCTATCCCATCCGCTTCACGCCGGCCATACCGTCACGGGCAAGGGCGGCGCGTTCCGCAGCAAGGGACGCTGGTACTCGTTTTCCTTTACCTGTAAGGGCACGCCCGACCACATGAAGGTGCTGTCGTTCAGCTACAAGATCGGCGAGCCGATCCCTGAATCGAAGTGGGCGGCGTTGGGCCTGTGGCGCTGAAGGCGTCATTCCCCTCGTCGGCAGGGGATTTGGGCGATAGTTTAAGGCCCATCGATTCGAACAATCTGCACACCAAGGGTTTTGACAGACCATGACCATCCGCCTGCATCGCGGCGACCTGCCGGACCTTTCGCGCTACACGCAGTCGGTGGCGATCGACACCGAGACGCTGGGCCTCAACCCGCATCGCGACCGGCTGTGCGTGATCCAGTTGTCGAACGGCGACGGCACGGCGGACGTGGTGCAGATTCCGGCTGGTCACTCCGACGCGCCCAATCTGAAAAAGCTGCTCGGCGATCCGAAGATCACCAAGATTTTTCATTTCGCGCGGTTCGATCTCGCCGTGCTGTTTCATGCGTTCGGCGTGATGCCGGAGCCGGTCTACTGCACCAAGATCGTGTCACGGCTGGTGCGGACCTACACCGATCGCCACGGCCTGAAGGATCTGGTGCGCGAGGTGCTCGGCGTCGATCTGTCGAAGCAGCAGCAATCGAGCGACTGGGGCGCCGCGTCGCTGACCGATGCGCAACTGGCCTATGCGGCGTCCGACGTGCTGCATCTGCACGCGCTGCGCGAGAAGCTCGACGCGATGCTGGCGCGCGAGAACCGGGAGGCGCTTGCCGCCGCCTGTTTCCAGTTTTTGCCCACCCGCGCGAAACTCGACCTGCAGGGTTGGGAAAACGACGATATTTTCGCGCATTCGTAATTCCGCCATTTGCGGCCCAATCTCGCCTTTTGCAGCGAGGTTCGCCCGGTTTCGGTCACTTTTTTGCTCTTTGCCAAGCGCTTGGTATCAAGTGCTTGGTAAGGCGTGACAAATGCCGGGCTGCAAAAAACCGTGTCATTGGCGTAGAATGACCGGGCCACCCCGGCGCTTCGGAGCATATTTTGGTTTCGGTTCAGAGCCAGAGCTATCAGGCTGGTGCGGATGCGCGCTACGCGAAGGCGAAGCGTCACAGCCGCCGCGTGCGCCAGATGCGGTTCGCTGTGCCAGTGATGGTGGCCGCCGCGATGCTGACCATCATCGGCATCTCGCTGTTCAATCCATTCCGGATTCTGTCGAAGCTGCCGATTGACATCGGCAAGCTCGGCGTCTCCGGCACCAAGATCACGATGGACTCGCCGCACCTGGCCGGCTTCACGCCGGATCAGCGGCCCTATGAACTGTGGGCCAAATCTGCGGTGCAGGACGTGACCAATCCGAACAATGTCGAACTGCACGAACTGCGCGCCAAGGTTCAGATGGAAGACAGGACAGGCATCACCATGGACGCGCGCAACGGCCTGTTCAATACCAAGACCCAGTTGCTGGATTTGAAAGACAACATCTTACTGCAATCCACCACGGGGTATGAGGCGCGGCTGACGCAGGCTAACGTCGATCTCGGCGGCGGGACGGTGTCCTCGGATCAGCCTGTGGCGGTGAAACTGCTGAACGGCACGCTGGATGCGAATCGTCTGAGAATCACGGAAAACGGCGCGCTGGTGCGCTTCGAAGGCGGTGTCTCGATGATCCTGATTCCGGATCAGCCAGCCACCGATACATCGACAGGTAATCAGGCGCCCGCACGGGACGCCGCGGCGAAATGATTTTTCGGATGATGAAGATTCACAACGGTTTCAACGCCAACACCATCGCGCGTGTCTTGTCCGCGGCGGTGGTCGCCATTGCCCTGTGTGCGACAGACGATGCGCATGCGCAGAGTTCGGCGACGGGCGTGCCCAACGCGATGCAGGGCTTCTCGCAGAATCGCGACAAGCCGATTCAGATCGATGCCGCCTCGCTTGAGATGCGCGACAAGGACAAGGCGGCGACGTTCAGCGGCAATGTGAAGGTCGTGCAGGGCGACACCACCATGCTCTGCAAGACGCTTGTGGTGTTCTACGACAACGATCAGTCCAGCAGCCCCAAGAAGACTGCGATGAAAACATCGACGCCCGGACCCGCCGGCAGTTCGTCCATCAAACGGCTTGAGGCGCAAGGCGGCGTCGTCGTCACCCAGAAGGATCAGACCGTGACCGGCGACCGCGGCGTGTTCGACATGCGCGCCAACACGGTCACGATGCACGGCAATGTGCTGCTGACCAAGGACAAGAACGTGCTGCGCGGCGACCGCCTCGTTGTCGATCTGACCACGGGCATTTCCCGGGTCGAATCGAACAGTGGGCGCGTGCAGGGTGTGTTTCAGGCCGCGCCGAACGGGTCGCAACCGGGCGGCGCCCCAGCCGGCGCGCAGCCGTCGCCAGCGCCTGGCGGCCCCGGAAAACCGCTCAAACTCAATGACTTGTCACCTCCGCGGAAGCCCAACAGTTGAACCGGATGCTGGGAGCCTGTATCACCCAGCCCCTGAACATTTGGGGATGGGCAACGCGCCTTCGCTCCATCATGCTCAGGCAACACTCCAAGGGCTGATTTGAAGCGGGCATGGTAGATCTCCTGCGCATCTTTCGTCGTCGAGGCCCGGGGCGTGGACGGCAGGGGTTTGCGCGTTCGCGCCAGGATGATCTGCGTCAGGACATCACCGCGCTCGCGGCGCGGATGGGCGACATCTTCAAACCGGCCGCCGGCGAAAAGCCGTTAGCTGCGCGTGAGGCGTCCCGCGAGGCCGCGCCGCTCAGGCGCGAAGCCGTTGCCGCGGCAACTCCCCGCGAGCCGTCGCTCGCGCCACAAGACTCGTCGGCTTTCACGCACGATGCGCCGCCGATTCCGCGCAACCTGGCGCGGGATACTGCAAAGGAAAAGCCGCGCGAGAACCCGCAGCGCAGCCGCGCCGCAACCAACGGTACAGCGCCACGTGCGCAGCACTCGGGTTATCTCGCCGTTCACGGCGTCGAGAAGAGTTTCGGCACGCGCAAGATCGTGCACGGCGTCAGCATCTATGTCCGGCGCGGCGAGGCAGTCGGTATTCTCGGGCCGAATGGCGCCGGCAAGACCACCTGCTTCTACATGATCACCGGTCTCATCAAGCCGGATCGCGGCCGTGTCGAACTCGATGGCCACGACGTGACGCAGCTGCCGATGTATCAGCGCGCACGGCTCGGGATCGGTTACCTGCCGCAAGAAGCCTCAATCTTTCGCGGGCTGTCGGTCGAGGACAACATTCGCGCGGTGCTGGAAGTGGTCGAGCCCGACAAGCGCAAGCGCGAACGCGAACTGGATTCGCTGCTCGACGAATTCAACATCACGCGCTTGCGGAAATCGCCGTCGATCGCGCTCTCCGGCGGCGAGCGGCGGCGTGTGGAAATCGCGCGCGCGCTGGCCTCGCGTCCCAACTACATGCTGCTCGACGAACCATTCGCCGGCATCGATCCGATTGCGGTCGGCGATATTCAGCAACTGGTGCGCCACCTCACCGCGCGCGGCATCGGTGTTCTGATCACCGACCACAATGTCCGCGAGACGCTCGGCCTGACCGACCGCACCTATATTGTCTACGCGGGGGAGGTGCTGACCGAGGGCACCCCTGACGAGATCGTCAACGATCCGGACGTGCGGCGGCTCTACTTGGGTGAAGAGTTCCGGCTCTGATTCACCCTGATCGCGATCGGTGAGCGGGCGGCGCAGTATCCCGATTTTTCGAAACGTCAAGCCGTGTACAAGCTTTCAGTAAAAGTATAAGCAAGAAACGGACCAATTTTTGGACCGGATCTGGTTTTTATGGCGCTGACGCAGAGATTAGAGTTCCGCCAGTCGCAGTCGCTGGTGATGACGCCGCAGCTGATGCAGGCGATCAAGCTGCTGCAGCTGTCGAATCTCGACCTCGTGGCGTTCGTCGAGGACGAGCTTGAGCGCAACCCGCTGCTCGAGCGGGCCAATCAGGATGGCGCCCCCGATCATGGCGAGCCCTCTGCCACCCATGCGGAAGGCGACGGCGCGGATTTTTCCGACGGTGCGGAATTCTCATCGGGCGCCGACGGCGAACGCTCCGGCGATGGCTTCGAGCCCGGCGCCGAGGAATGGATGGCGCCCGATCTCGGGACCCGCACAGAGATCGAGCAGACCCTCGATACCGGCATGGAGAACGTGTTTCCGGAGGAGCCTGCGGACGCCGCCGCGCGCAACGCGCAGGATGCCGCGCCAACCGCCTATACCGAGTGGGGCGGCGGCGCGTCGAACGATGACGACTACAATCTCGAAGCCTTTGTCGCGGCAGAGACGACGCTCAGCGGGCACCTCGCCGAGCAGCTTGCGGTTGCATTTCCGGATCCGATGCGCCGCATGATCGGGCAGTATCTGATCGATCTCGTCGACGACGCCGGCTACGTCCCTGCCGATCTCGGGGACGCCGACGAGAAGCTGGGTACGTCGCGCGACGAAGTCGAGGCGGTGCTTGCGGTTCTGCAGAAGTTCGATCCGCCCGGTGTCTGTGCGCGTAACCTGAGCGAATGCCTTGCGATTCAGTTGCGCGAGCGCGACCGTTACGATCCCGCGATGCAGGCGCTGATCGAGAATCTCGGTCTGCTTGCGAAACGCGACATCGCTTCTTTAAGAAAAATCTGCGGCGTCGATGACGAAGACATCGCCGACATGATCGGTGAAATCCGCCATCTCAATCCCAAGCCCGGCCTGAAATTCGGATCGGCCAAGACCCAGAGCGTCGTGCCGGACGTCTACGTTCGCCCGGGTCCGGACGGCGGCTGGCATGTCGAGCTCAACAGCGACACGTTGCCGAAAGTTTTGGTCAATCAGGTTTACTATTCGCAACTGTCCAAAACCATCCGCAAGGATGGCGACAAGTCCTACTTCACCGATTGCCTGCAGAATGCGACGTGGCTGGTGCGCGCGCTCGACCAGCGCGCGCGGACGATCCTGAAGGTCGCGACCGAAATCGTTCGCCAGCAGGACGGGTTTTTCACGCAGGGCGTGGCGCACCTGCGTCCGCTCAATCTGAAAGCCGTCGCCGACGCCATCCAGATGCATGAATCGACCGTCTCGCGGGTAACCGCGAACAAGTACATGGCGACCAACCGGGGCACGTTCGAACTCAAGTATTTCTTCACCGCCTCGATCGCCTCGGCGGACGGCGGGGATGCGCATTCCGCCGAAGCTGTGCGGCACCGCATCAAACTGCTGATCGACGCGGAAAGCCCCACGGCCATCCTGTCGGACGATACCATCGTGGAACGATTGCATGGCGACGGCATTGATATAGCCCGGCGCACGGTAGCGAAGTATCGTGAAGCCATGCGTATTCCTTCGTCCGTGCAACGCCGCCGCGACAAGCAGAGCATGCTCGGTACAGCATTAACGTCGGCCGCTCCGGCCGTGGACAGGTCCCGCGACACAGCTACCGCTTGACTGCGACCTCAAGAAGCGGAACGCTCCTTCATCCGAACTGCAAGTCCGAAGAAGCAAGTGAGGAACGTCATGACACTCCGGGTCTCTGGAAAAAGCATCAGCGTCGGTGAAGCCCTTCGTGATCGCGTCAGCGAACGCACGGACGAAGTGCTGCGAAAATATTTCGATGGCAACTATTCCGGCCACATCACGCTCAGCAAGGACGGCTTCGGCTTTCGCACCGATTGCTCGCTTCATCTGGATTCGGGAATCACGCTTGAAGCCGATTCGATAGCCGCCGATGCTTATGTCAGTGCGGACCAGGCACTGCTGCTGATCGAGAAACGTTTGCGCCGCTACAAGAGCCGGCTGAAGGATCGCTCGGCGCGCAAGACGTATGCCGCGGCGGCCGCGGCGTTGTCGGATCTCAATGGGGCCGCGCTGGATGCGCCGAGCTATGTGATCGAGGCGCCGTCGCACGAGGACGATGTCAACGAGTTCAATCCCGTTATCATCGCCGAGGCGACGACCTCGCTGAAGCGGTACTCGGTGAGCGAAGCGGTCATGGAACTCGATTTGACCGGTGCGCCGGTCATGGTGTTCCAGCACGGCAGCAGCGGGCGGGTGAATATCATCTACAGGCGGCCGGATGGGAACGTCGGCTGGGTGGATCCCCCTGTGATCGGCGAATCGGTTCGCCATTGACGCCTTCTGCGCGCCTAACTATGGTCCGCGACCTTTCAGGAATGCGGACCATAATTTGGCACGCAGGGCTCTTGACGCCACCCGGTCTGAGACCGATTTTATAAGTTCACCAACGGCTTAACCTCACCCTCGGAACGTTCATGACGATTACCGATCTGGTCGCACCCGAGGCGATTCTTCCTGCTTTGAAGGTCAACAGCAAGAAGCAGGCGCTTCAGGAACTCAGCGCGCGTGCCGCTGTTCTCACCGGACAAAACGAACGCTCGATCTTCGAGGTGCTTCTCCAGCGCGAGAAACTGGGAACCACCGCCGTCGGTTACGGCGTGGCGATCCCTCACGGCAAACTGCCGAAGCTCGACAAGCTGTCAGGCCTGTTCGCGCGTCTGGATCGTCCGATCGATTTTGAGGCGATGGATGGCCAGCCGGTCGATCTGGTATTCCTGCTGCTGGCTCCCGAAGGCGCCGGTGCGGATCATCTCAAGGCGCTGGCGCGCATTGCGCGGCTGCTGCGCGATCAGGATATCGCCAAGAAGCTGCGCGCATCGAAGGACGCGCAGGCGCTGTATTCGGTGCTGGCGCTGCCGCCGGCGACTGCGGCCTGAATCCGGCATCGCACGCCATTTCGGAAACGAGCAAGCGTAACCGTGCTGAAGCAAGGCATCATCCGATGTCGTCCCGGCGAGGAGTGTGGCGACTTTCCCCATTCCGGGATGCGCCGCTTGGCGCAGGCCCGGGACCCATAACCACCGAACGTAGTGATGACGGCGAGAAGATCGCTCCAATACCTCCCTCAAATTGATGATTCAGGGAGTATGGGTCCCGGCCTTCGCCGGGACGACGTGGAGAGATACGAAACAGTCCGCCGAAACATTTCGTGATGGGGATACCAATCCCCGCGCTCTGAACCTCTCTTATGTTCGACCTGTCCTGCTCGTGAGGGGCGCTTTCTAGAGGCGTCTTGAAGGCGGAGCAGGATGCGGCGCCTGCACGCACGGTTCGCACCCGTTGCGTCCGGGAGGCTGGGGTCACCGTCCGGGCCAACTACGTGGCTCTGCCGTTCGCGGCTGGACGTCGGTGAGGACGAAGGCGGCGAAAGCCGGCCGGATCGGGACGTGAACGCGTCCGTCCTCACCCGGAAGTACGGTCCCCTCGCCCAAAATCGCCGGAATGGAGCGCCGCAAGGCGATGCGCTTTCGGACTTTCATCGCCTCGCACGCGATGCCGGAAGCGAAACGATACAAGGTGCGCCTCGCGGCGCTCCATGCCCCTCATTTCGGGGCACATCTAAAAGCTCACCTCGCGCGATAGCGCGAGAACGATGATGCGTGGCTGAACGGAAATGGCTGTTTGAAAATTGAATCGGAAAACGCGCCGTGGGTCGTTGAAGGCATCTATATGTCCAATATGTCCAATGTCATGGCCGGGCTTGTCCCGGCCATCTCGATAACGAGGGCACCGTGCTCACCTAACCGGGATCACCGGGACAAGCCCGGTGATGACAGGTTGAGAGCGAAGCGGGATGCCTCAAGCATCATCGGTGCGAATGCAATCTATCGGCCGGGCCGGCGAAGCCAGACAGCAACAGGAAACACCGAGCGGCGAAAGGGAGAGTCCAAAATAAAAGCGGCAGCGCACGCCGCACTGCCGCTTCGTTCATGATCGTCGCATTCCTGCGCGGCTTATGGCCGGCTCAGTGGACGCTGACGGTCTCCAATTCGTTGCTCCATGCATTCGCGATCGCCGCTTCGCGGCTGTCGGTCAGCATGATCGGCGTGCCGTCGGCAGCATGAAGCGCGAACAGCTTCAGGCCGGGCGCGATCTGCGGCGCCTGCGGGAAAAGTCCCGGCACGTCTTCCGAGCGAATCTGTTTCACGTAGGCGATGTGGCCTTCGCCCAGAGTTGCCAGCGCCTCAAGCGAGACGGCGGGTTCGAAGATGACATTACCAGTCATGGTCTCGACTCCTTACAGTTGTTAAGCGGTCGAGTCCGCTTCCGTTCCATTATTCGTGCTCATTGATGGCTATCGTCTTAACGACCCGTTCAGGCTCGGGACGAGCCAGATCGATCGACAGCAGGCCATTCTTCAGGTCAGCGCCGATGACATACATCCCGTCCGCCAGCACGAAGGTGCGCTGGAAGTGACGCGCGGCAATGCCGCGATGGATGTACTGCCGGGTCTTGTCGTCCTGCTGGCGGCCCCGGATCACGAGCTGGTTTTCCTCAGTCGTTACATCGAGTTGGTCGCGGGTAAATCCGGCGACTGCCAGCGTGATCCGCAGGCGTTCGGGCTGGCCTTCGTCACGGCCGCACCGCTCGATGTTGTAAGGAGGATAACCGTCTGCGCCTTTCACGACGCGATCGAGCGCACGCTCGATCTCGTCGAATCCCAAAAGGAACGGACTCGATAGCGACGGAACACGAGACATTCACAAAGTCCTCTCGAAGCGACTTTGGGTTGGAGCCCTTGCGGCACTCCTTCCTGGGTTCCCGGCAGCCTTGCGGCCTGCCGGTTGAAACAAATATGGCGATGTCTTTTGCGTTGTTCAAGAACCCCTAACCGCCCGTAAACAGGGATGAATCCGGCTAATCCCCGATCCGGCTGCGCCCATCTGCGCGAAACAGGTGCAGTTTGCCGCGCGCCGCCGAGACCCTGATCCGCTCGCCGATGGCGGGAGCCGCTTCTCCGGGCAGCCGGACGATGATTTCGCCGGGCGGCAATTCGCCGGGCCTGGCGCTGACGGTTGGGCCGCCGTTGGCGCGCGGTCTGGTGCCATAGACATACGTTTCGGCGCCGACCCGCTCGATAGCGTCGACCATGAGTTCAAGTGTGAGGCCCTGAGGCGCCGCTGCGCCGGCGAGTGCGAAGTCCTCCGGCCGGATTCCGAGCGTGGCGTCGCCGGGCGCCTTGATCTGCAACGCATCGAGCGACCCGCCGAGATCGTTCGCTGCCACCGGCAGCAGGTTCATCGGCGGCGCGCCGATGAACGAGGCGACGAAGGTCGTGGCCGGTTTCTTGTAGATGTCGAGCGGCTTGCCGATCTGCTCGACCTGTCCGCCGTTCATCACCACCAGAATATCGGCGAGGGTCATCGCTTCCATCTGGTCGTGGGTGACGTAGATCGACGTGGTCTTGAGGCGGCGCTGCAGCTTGCGGATTTCGACGCGCATGGCGACCCGCAGCTTCGCGTCGAGATTCGACAGCGGCTCGTCGAACAGAAACACTTTCGGTTGTCGCACGATGGCGCGCCCCATGGCGACGCGCTGGCGCTGGCCACCCGAGAGCTGCCGCGGCTTGCGATCCAGCATCGGCGTGATTTCCAGAATCTGCGCGGCTTCCCGTACCCGCACATCGATCTCCGGCCTCGGCATGCCGCGATTGCGCAGGCCATAGGCCATGTTGTTGTAGACGCTCATGTGCGGATAGAGCGCGTAGTTCTGGAACACCATCGCGATGTCGCGATCGGCCGGTTCGATCTGATTGACGACGCGGCCGCCGATATCGATTTCGCCACTTGTGACGGTCTCAAGACCCGCCACCATCCGCAGCAAGGTGGATTTGCCGCAACCGCTTGGTCCGACCAGCACGCAGAACTGCCCGTCGCCGACCTCAAAGTCGATGCCCTTGATGGCATCGACCCCGCCGGGATAGGTCTTCTTCACATCGCGCAGGACGACATTCGACATGCTCGTTCCCCAAACTCCAGAATCTACTTTTCAGTTTCGACGAGGCCGCGCACGAACAGCCGCTGCATGAAGACGACGACGGCGACCGGCGGCAGCATCGCAAGGATCGCGGTGGCCATCGCCAGCTGCCATTCCGCCAGTTCGTCGGTGGTGGTCAGCATTTTCTTGATGCCGGTCACGATGGTCTGCATCGAGTCCTGGGTGGTGATCAGCAGCGGCCACAGATACTGGTTCCAGCCGTAGATGAACTGGATCACGAACAGCGCGGCGATGGTGGTGACGGACAGCGGCAGCAGCGTATCCTTGAAGAACCGAAACGGACCGGCGCCGTCGATCTTCGAAGCTTCCAGAAGTTCTTCGGGAATGGTCATGAAGAATTGCCGGAACAGCAGCGTGCCGGTCGCTGACGCGATCAGCGGCAGGATCAGCCCGGCATAGGTGTCGAGCATGCGCAGGTCGGCGACCACCTTGTAGGTGGGATAGATGCGGACCTCGACCGGCAGCATCAGCGTAATGAAGATGATCCAGAACGCGGTTTTCCGGAACGGAAAGCGGAAATACACCACCGCAAACGCCGACAGGATGGAGATGAAGATCTTGCCGACCGCGATGCCGATGGCGGAAACGAACGAATTGATCAGCATATGCCCGACCGGCTCGCGGCTGGTGCGCGATCCGCCGACGAAGACCGCCCGGTAATAGTTTTCGAGGGTGTGGGTGCCGGGTGAGAGGGGCATATTGCCGTTGACCACGGTCGCCGCGTCGTGCGTCGAGGCGATCAGGGCGAGATAGACCGGAAATGCGACAATGAAGATGCCGAAGGTGAGAATAGCGTAGGCGACGAAATCGCGCAGAGGACGATGCTCGACCATCAGTACTGCACCTTGCGTTCGACGTAGCGGAACTGCACCGCGGTCAGCGCGATGACGATAACCATCAGCACCACGGACTGCGCCGCCGAGCCGCCGAGGTCGCCGCCGAGCCGTCCGTCCGCGTAAACCTTGTAGACCATGGTGGTCGTCGCACCCGCGGGGCCGCCGCCGGTGACTGCGTCGATGATGCCGAATGTATCGAAGAAGACGTAGACCACATTGACCACCAGCAGGAAGAACGTGGTGGGCGACAGCAAGGGAAACACGATGGTCCAGAACCGGCGCAGCGGGCCCGCGCCGTCGATTGCGCTGGCCTCGAGCACGCTTCTGGGGATCGACTGCAGGCCGGCGAGGAAAAACAGGAAATTGTAGGAGATCTGCTTCCAGACCGCAGCCATCACCACCAGCGTCATGGCGTGATTGCCGTTCAGCAGCGGGTTCCAGTCGAAGCCGAGAACGCGCAGCGGCCGCGCCAGCGTGCCGAGCGAGGGATGAAACATGAAAATCCACAACACGCCGGCGATCGCGGGCGCTACGGCGTAAGGCCAGATCAGGAATGTCTTGAAGGCCGGCGCCGCCTTCAGATTCTTGTCGGCCTGGGTCGCGAACATCAGCGCGATGCTGAGGGACAGCAATGCGACGAGGGTCGAAAACACCACCGTCGTCCATATCGCCTTGTAGTATTCAGGCTGCGCGAACAGCGCCTGATAATTCTCCAGGCCGACGAATTCCGACGTAAGGCCGAAGGCGTCTTCGCGCTTGAACGACTGCAAGACCGCCTGACTGGCAGGCCAGTAGAAAAATACGAAAGTGATGACGAGCTGCGGCGCGAGCAGCAGATACGGAAGCAGCCTGTTGTTGAAAGTGGCCGACTTTTCCATTCAGGGCGTCACTCGTGAACTGTCGGCGGATCGCTGGACTCCTGTCCGAACCAGAGCCAGTAGCCATCGGGATCGCGCAATTCGAATTCCTTCATGCCATACGCCGTGACGCGCAAATCTGTAACAGCCAGGTGGTCATCTTTCCATGCCGCGTGGAGGGCTGCGATGTCGTCGGGGTAGAGATAATAGACCTGAAAGTTCTTGGCATGCAGCGGCAGCGTCTCCATTTCCTCGCGCGGAGGCTCGTTGAGCATGATCTTGATGTCATCGCGGCCGATCATGCACCATTTCGGCTCGGGTTCACCGAATACGTTGATGACATGAAAGCCGAGCTTATCACGATAGAACGCGATGCTCCGCTTCAGGTCGGTTACGCTCAACATTGGAATCAGCGCGGTCAGTTTCATGGTGGCCGCGCTCCGGAAATCTCACTTCGCGGTTTTTTCGAACGTCCGCAGCATGGCGTTGCCGCGGCTCACGGCGGAATCGAGCGCGTCCTTGGCGGTCTTTTGGCCGGCGAGCGCGGCCTCCATCTCTTCCGCCCAGATGTCGCGCATCTGCACCATGTTGCCGAAGCGCAGGCCGCGTGAGTTTTCTGTCGGCTCCTTGTTGGTGAGCTCCTTCAGCGGGGTCTGCAGCGTCGGGTTCTTGTCATAGAAGCCGTCAGTTTTGGTCTTTTCATACGCTGCCTTGGTGATCGGCAGATAGCCGGATTCCTGATGCAGCTTGGCCTGGCGATTGGTGTCGGACAGGAAGGCAAAGAACTTGGCGACACCTTTGTATTCGTCGGGTTTCTTGCCGCCCATCACCCACAGCGATGCGCCGCCGATGATCGAATTCTGCGGCGCGCCGGCGGCGTCCGGATAATACGGCATCGGCGCGGAGGTGAATTCAAACTTGGCGGTGCCCTTGGCGGTTGCGTAGTAGCCCGACGAGGTCAGGAAAAGCGGGCATTCGCCGGAACTGAAGCGGCTTTCGCTGGCGTTGGCGCGGCCGGAATAATCGTAGGTCTTGTCTTTCTGCAGATCCATCAGGTTCTGCAGGTGCTTGATATGCAGCGGCGAGTTGAACTTCAGCACGGTGTCGAAGCCGTCGAGGCCATTCGCCTTGGTGCCGATCGCAACGTTATGCCAGGCGGAGAACTGTTCGATGTGGGCCCATGACGCCCACGCATTGGAAAAACCGCAGGTGGTGTACCCGGCCGCCTTCAGTTTCTTGGCGGCGTCGAAAACCTGCGGCCAGGTTTTCGGGATTTCCGCGATGCTGGCCTTCTTCAGCGCGTCGAGATTGACCCACATCACCATCGATGAGGAGTTGAAGGGGAACGACAGCATGTCGCCCTTCGCGGTTGAATAGTAACCGGTGATCGCCGGCAGATAGGCCTTCGGATCGAACGGCTCGTTCGCATCCTTCATGAGCTGGTAGACCGGCTTGATCGCGCCGGTGGCGCTCATCATGGTCGCGGTGCCGACCTCGAAAACCTGGATGATATGCGGGGCGTTACCGGCGCGGAACGCGGCGATGCCTGCGTTCATGGTGTCGGGATAGCTGCCCTTGAAGGAGGGGACGACCTTGTAGTCGCTTTGCGAGGCGTTGAAGTCCGTCGCCAGCTTGTTGACGATATCGTTGTTGCCGCCGGTCATGGCGTGCCACCACTGGATCTCGGTGACGGCCTGTGCGGGCGTTGCAAAAGCTAGAAGGGTCGAAGCAGCCAGGCCCAAGACAGCCTGAAAGCCCATCCGGCGAATTGTCATCGATATTTTCTCCCTGAAGCCGTCCTCATCGTTGCGCGGTAACAGCGCCGGATGACGTGCTGGTGACGCCGGATGGTAAGCGGGGAGGGTTGCCTGTGGGAAGCCTTAAATGGCTTCGACCTTGGGGGCAGACGGCTGGCCGTTGCGGCCGGAACGATCTGGTCCCGTGTGCATCAGGGGGCGACGGTGTTGCCGTCGCCCCAAAGCTTGCGTTGCAGCCGAAGGCTGCGGCCTAGCGCTTCCGCTCCGGCCCCGCGACGACGCCCGAAGCGCGCAGGTCGGCGATTTCTTTCGCCGAGTAGCCGAACTCCGCCAGCACGGTGTCGGTGTGCTCGCTGAACTTCGGCGGCACGTGACGCAGGCTGGCCTTGGTGCGGTCGAAACGGATCGGGGAGGCGACGCCCTTGTACCAATCCTTCTCGATGATATCGCCGCGATGCTTGACGTGTTCGCTCGCCAGCGCCTTGTCGATCGACTGGACCGGACCGGCAGGCAGGCCTGCCGCCAGCAGACGCCGGCACAGCGGCTCGCTGTCATGGTCCTTCAGGATATCGACGATCACGGCGCGTAGTTCGTCGCGATGGGCGATGCGGTCACGATTGCGCGCGAAGCGCGGATCGGTGCCGAGTTCGGGCTTGCCGAGTTCCTTCATCAGCTTGCGGAAGGTGCCGTCATTGCCCACCCCCATGAAGACGTCGCCGTCGCGCGCCGGGAACACCGCGTAAGGCACGAGGTTCGGATGCTCGTTGCCGGTCAGCGCCGGCGGCTTGCCGTGAAGGAAATAGTTGGCGGTGTGCGGATGCATGATCGCGAGGCCGGTTTCATAGAGCGTGGTCTCGAGGAACTGCCCCTTGCCGGATCTGGCGCGTTCCGCCAGCGCCATCAGAATGCCGACCGCGGCATAAAGTCCCGTCGTCATGTCGACGAGCGCGACGCCGATTCGGGTCGGGCCGCTCTGCGGCGATCCGGTCGAGGCCATCAGACCGACCATGGACTGAATGATCGCGTCGTAGCCCGGATGCCCGCCGTGAGGTCCGTCCGCGCCGAATCCGGAAATGCGGCAGTGGATCAACCGGGGGAATTTTTCGCGCAGAAAATCATTGCCGATGCCCCATTTGTCGAGCGTTCCCGGCTTGAAATTCTCGGTAAGAACGTCGGCGGTCTCGAGCATCTTCATCAGGACGGCGCGTCCGCCTTCCGACGCGAGGTCCAGGGCGATCGCGCGCTTGTTGCGGTTGGTGCCGATGAAATACGCCGCGTCGTCGTCGTGGAACGGAGGGCCCCAGTCCCGGGTCTCGTCACCGGCCGGCGGCTCGACCTTCACAACATCAGCGCCGTGATCGGCGAGAATCTGCGTGCAGTAGGGACCGCCGAGCACGCGCGTTAGATCGACGACGCGCAGTCCGGCCATTGCACCGGTCGCGGTTTGAGATGTCATGGGGTCAACCTTCAATCAGCGAAAATTTTGAAGACGATGCTGCAACGTTGCAGCCTGCTGTCACATTGAAAGAATTCGGACAGTGCCGTCAATACGCGCGCCGGTTGGCATCCATGCACGCGCGCATGCTGTGCGGCCCGCTCGGTTCATTGGGCGAACAGGGTCCGCAGAAAACGAGAATCATCGTTTCAATGAGAGAAGGTTGGTGGAGCCAGGCGGGATCGAACCGCCGACCTCTTGCATGCCATGCAAGCGCTCTCCCAGCTGAGCTATGGCCCCGAACACCTTGCCGCGCGGTGGGACTGCGCGGGTTACTTTGAATCGGCGCGCGTCGCGCGCCGGACCGAAAAATCACACTTGAGGATTTATCTCAAGTCTCTTCATCGCCCGACACATCACCGATGATGTCAGTAACGTCTTCGTCGTCTTCCTCGTCCTCGGCGATGAAGGTCGAATCATCATCGTCGTCGTCAGTGAGGGTCTCGTCGACTTCGATATCGTCCTCGGATTCCGGCAGCACGGCCTTGACCTTGCCGCTGTTCTCCTCGGCATCGGCCTCTTCCAGCGAGACCAATTCTTCTGCCTCGGCGGGCTCCGGCACGATGCTGGCGGCATTGGCTGCGGCAGCGCGTGCGGCAGCGTCGGCGCGCGTGCGTGGCGGCGGAACCGGCGCGATCGGCACGATCTCGCCAGTATACGGCGAAATCACCGGATTCTTGTTGAGGTCATAGAACTTTTTGCCCGTGGTCGGGCAAATACGCTTGGTTCCGAGATCGGCTTTGGCCACGGTTTATAGTCCTGAGGATGTCTTGAAAAAGCGGTGCTTCACTTGGCTAGTTGCGCCGCCGCTGTCAATAGCGGTTTGGGGGATAAATGACCGGGTCGTGACGTCGTCCAAACCCCGTGGTAGGAGCCCGCGCTGTACAAGCCCTGTACAAGGAAATGCCATCTTGACCCATTCCGACCATCCAACCCCGCTGGAATCGCGCGCCGCGGGCGCACTCAGCGGCCGCGTCCGCGTGCCGGGTGACAAATCCATCTCCCACCGGGCCCTGATTCTGGGCGCTCTGGCGGTGGGCGAGACCCGGATTTCGGGTCTTCTGGAAGGCGAGGACGTTCTCAACACCGCCAAGGCGATGGCCGCGCTCGGGGCGCGGGTCGAACGCACCGGCGAGGGGGCCTGGTCGGTTCGCGGCGTTGGGGTCGGTGGCTTCAAGGCGCCGGCCGCACCGCTCGATTTCGGCAATAGCGGCACCGGATGCCGTCTCGCCATGGGCGCGGTGGCGGGATGTCCGATTGCAGCGACCTTCGATGGCGATGCATCGCTGCGCAGCCGGCCGATGCGCCGGATTCTCGACCCGTTGGAGTTGATGGGCACGCGCGTGACGTCGAGCGCGGACGGCGGACGGTTGCCGATGACGCTGCAGGGCGCGCGCGATCCGCTGCCGGTTGTCTACCGCACGCCGGTGGCATCGGCGCAGATCAAGTCGGCGGTGCTGCTGGCGGGATTGTCCGCGCCGGGTGTCACCACGGTGATCGAACAGGAAGCCAGCCGCGACCACACAGAATTGATGCTGACGCATTTCGGCGCCCATGTGGTGACGACGAAAGAGGGGGCGCATGGCCGCAAGATCGCGCTCACAGGTCAGCCCGAACTGCGCGGCGCCAATGTGATCGTGCCGGCCGATCCGTCCTCTGCGGCGTTTCCGATTGTCGCTGCGCTGATCGTGCCGGAGTCGGATGTCACGCTGACCGACATCATGACAAACCCTTTGCGTACAGGGCTTTTTACGACGTTGCGCGAGATGGGTGCCTCGATCGAGGAGAGCCATCAGCGCAACGATGCCGGCGAGCCGATGGCGCAATTCCGTGTGCGCGCGTCGCAATTGCGCGGCGTGACGGTGCCACCGGAACGCGCGCCGTCGATGATCGACGAGTATCTCGTGCTTGCGGTTGCCGCAGCCTATGCGGAGGGCGTCACCACTATGCGCGGCCTGCAGGAATTGCGCGTCAAGGAATCCGACCGGCTTGAAGCCACCGCCGACATGCTGCGCGTCAATGGCGTCGAGGTGGAGATTTCCGGTGATGACATGATCGTGGTCGGCAAGGGGCACGTGCCCGGTGGCGGCCTCGTCGCCACCCACATGGATCATCGTATCGCGATGTCGGCGTTGGTGATGGGCACGGCGTCGGATACGCCGGTCAAGATCGACGACACCGGGTTCATCGCCACAAGCTTCCCGGACTTCATTCCGATGATGCGCGGACTGGGAGCGGATTTCTCATGATCATCGCCATCGACGGTCCGGCGGCATCCGGAAAAGGCACGCTCGGCAAGCGCTTGGCCCATCATTACGGGTACCGCCATCTCGATACCGGCGTGATCTACCGTGCGGTCGCCCAAGCGATGCTGGAAGCCGGGGCCGATCTGACCAATGAGGCGCTTGCAGTCGCCATGGCAATGGAACTCGATCCGGAAAAGTTCGGCAATCCGGTTCTGAAAACCCAGAAGGTTGGTGATGCCGCCTCGGTTGTCTCGGCAATTCCCAAGGTCAGGGAAGTACTTATCAATTTTCAGCGGCAGTTTGCTGCGGACCCGCCGGGCGCGGTGCTCGATGGTCGCGACATTGGAACCGTGATCTGCCCGGATGCCGACGTGAAGATCTTTGTGGTGGCGGACCCCCATGTCAGGGCCCGTCGCAGGACCCTGGAGGCCCGTGCCCGGGGCGAGGCCGCGGACGAGGCCGCCGTGCTGGCGGATATCCTCAAGCGCGACGAACGCGACCAGAACCGGGCGGTAGCGCCTTTAAAAGCGGCTCCGGATGCATACTTGCTGGATAACTCTCAGTTGGATATAGAGAGCGGCGTCCGGGCTGCGATCGACATTGTCGAGGCCGTCCGAGCGGGCCGGCCGAGGGCATAGTCCCCGCCGTCATTGGAGGAAAGCCCGCTCCCGGTTTTTGAGGTCGATCTTCGTCTCGGCTCCGGACACTAGTGTGGTGGTTCGCAAGTCCGCACTATCATTTACGGCGCGTCCTTTTGCGGACTTGCGAACCAAAACCACACTAGAATTATTATTCTAGTGTCCTTTTGAATTCGAAGTTCGCTATAGAACGTGCCGCGCAAATGAAGCGAACTTCGAATTCAGGACACTGACCACGCGCTTCCCGCGCGGCAATCCAATTTTGCACCGTATCGTTCGTGCAGGCACACGCCGGCCCGCTGTCGCAATTCCTCCTTGCGGAAGCGGTCGTCAAAGGTTGCGGACCTTTGGCACTGGATGCGCGATACGCCCTTAACCCTGCTGCCGGCATTCCGCATTTGGAGAACAAATGGCTTCGACTGCTACTTCATATAATCCTTCCCGCGACGATTTCGCCGCGATGCTTGATGAGTCCTTTGCAGGCGGCAACCTGCAGGAAAGCTCCGTCATCAAGGGCATCGTTGTTGCGATCGAAAAAGACATGGCCGTCATCGACGTCGGCCTGAAGACCGAGGGCCGCGTGGCTCTCCGCGAATTCAACGGCCCCGGCCGTGAGAGCGACCTCAAGGTCGGTGACGAAGTCGAGGTGTTCCTCGACCGGATCGAGAACGCGCTCGGCGAAGCCGTGCTGTCGCGCGACAAGGCGCGCCGCGAAGAAAGCTGGGGCAAGCTCGAGAAGGCCTTCAACAACAACGAGAAGGTTCACGGCGTTATCTTCAATCAGGTCAAGGGTGGCTTCACCGTCGATCTGGACGGCGCTGTCGCCTTCCTGCCGCGCTCGCAGGTCGACATTCGTCCGATCCGCGACGTCGCGCCCCTGATGAACAACTCGCAGCCGTTCCAGATTCTCAAGATGGATCGCCGCCGCGGCAACATCGTGGTGTCGCGCCGCACGGTTCTCGAAGAGACCCGCGCCGAACAGCGTCAGGAACTGGTGCAGAACCTCGAAGAAGGTCAGGTCATCGACGGCGTCGTCAAGAACATCACCGATTACGGTGCGTTCGTTGACCTCGGCGGCATCGACGGCCTGCTGCACGTCACCGACATCGCGTGGCGCCGCGTCAATCATCCGACCGAAGTGCTGGCGATTGGCCAGACGGTCAAGGTGAAGATCATCAAGATCAACCACGAAACCCACCGCATTTCGCTCGGCATGAAGCAGTTGCTGGACGATCCATGGCAGGGCATCGAGGCGAAGTATCCGCTGAACTCGCGCTTCACCGGACGCGTCACCAACATCACCGACTACGGCGCATTCGTCGAACTGGAGCCGGGCATCGAAGGCCTGATCCACGTCTCGGAAATGTCGTGGACCAAGAAGAACATGCACCCCGGCAAGATCGTTTCGACCTCGCAGGAAGTCGAAGTGCAGGTGCTCGAAGTGGATTCGGCCAAGCGCCGCATCTCGCTCGGTCTCAAGCAGACCATGCGCAATCCGTGGGAAGTCTTCGTCGAGAAGTATCCTGTGGGCGCGGTCGTCGAAGGCGAAGTCAAGAACAAGACCGAATTCGGGTTGTTTTTGGGTCTCGACGGCGAAGTGGACGGCATGGTCCACCTGTCCGACCTCGACTGGAAACAGCCTGGCGAGCAGGTCATCGACAACTTCAAGAAGGGCGACATGGTCAAGGCCGTGGTGCTCGACGTGGATGTCGAGAAGGAGCGCATCTCGCTCGGCGTGAAGCAGCTTGAGGGCGATCCGTTCGCAGAGCCAGGCGACGTCAAGAAGGGCGCCGTCGTGACCTGCGATATCATCGAGGTGAAAGAAGCCGGTATCGAAGTTCAGATCACCGGCACCGACTTCACCACCTTCATCAAGCGCTCTGAACTCGCCCGCGATCGCGGCGACCAGCGTGCCGAGCGCTTCGCGGTTGGCGAAAAGGTTGACGCCCGCGTCATCCAGTTCGACAAGAAGGCGCGCAAGGTGCAGGTCTCGATCAAGGCGCTTGAAGTCGCTGAAGAGAAGGAAGCCATCGCACAGTACGGCTCGTCCGATTCGGGCGCGACGCTGGGCGACATTCTCGGTAACGCTCTCAAGAAGCGCGACAAGTAAGCACCTTATCGCTGAAACAAATCAGGGCTCCGGAGAATTCCGGAGCCCTTTTTCGTTTGCACGTGTGATGTAACAAACAAGACGTGATCACCGGGACGATGCAGGTGATGACGATCGCGGGTATTGCGCGCATCGCGGGCAATCTTTCTCCGCGTCAATCCCGCGAAAGCGGGGATCCAAACTCCCTGAGTTCTCGAAGTGAGGGAGATGTCGGAGCAATCTTCTTGCTTCCGCCACGGTGTTCGGTGGTTATGGGTCCCCGCCTGCGCGGGGACGACATCGTGGGTGTAGCGAGCACCTTACTTACAGTTCGTCATGGCCGGGCTTGACCCGGCCATCCACGACTCTGGAGTTTGCCACGCGTTACAAGCAAGACATGGATCACCGGGACAAGCCCGGTGATGACGATTGTGGGTGTTGAAGCGCCGTGCGTCATTCCGCATTCCCGATTCAATTTTCAAACAGCCACTTTCAAACATTTCAAACAGCCATGTATCATCG
This sequence comes from Afipia massiliensis, assembly GCF_001006325.2. Taxonomy (NCBI): domain Bacteria; kingdom Pseudomonadati; phylum Pseudomonadota; class Alphaproteobacteria; order Hyphomicrobiales; family Nitrobacteraceae; genus Afipia; species Afipia massiliensis. The sequence continues at coordinate 1,669,422 of NZ_LBIA02000001.1, forward strand.
CTCTCGCGCTCAATCGCGCGAGGTGAGCTTTGAGTCTCGCCCCTGAAAACGAGGGGCATGGAGCGCCGCGAGGCGCACCTTATCTTGTGTCGCTTCCGGCACCGCTTGCGACACGGTGAACCCCCGGAAGCGCATCGCCTTGCAGCGCTCCATTGCGGCGACTTTGGGCGAAGGGACCGTACTTCCGGGTGGGGACGGGGGAGCAACTCGACCCCTGATCCGGCCGGCTTTCGCCGCCTTCATCCTCACCGACGTCCAGCCGCGAACGGCAGAGCCACATAGTTGACCCGGACGGTGACCCCAGCCTCCCGGACGACGTGTGTGCGAAACACGCGTGCAGGCACCGCATCCTGCTCCGCTTCAAAAGCGCCCTCGAGAAGCGCCCCTCACGAACAGGACATCGCGAACTTAAGCGTGGTCCGGGGCATGGGGATTGCTATCCCCATCACGAAATGTTTCGGGAGGATGAGTTATCCGCTGTCATTCCGGGGGGCGCGTCTTCGCGCGAACCCGGAATCCACGGCCACGCAGGAAATTTCGCAGTCATGGATTCCGGGTCTGCGCCGAGCGGCGCATCCCGGAATGACGGAGGGAGAGTTCGCTGCACTCCGCGATGACGGACGTGGATAGGCCAGCTTTTGCCTATTCGTCCGCAGCAACAGGTTCGGCGGCCGTGGCCGCTTCCTCGCCGTTCCATCCGCACGCCCGGAGCCGTTCGTGCAGATGCGCGGGTGCAGGCGCGACAACGCGCACCGGCGGCTTGTTCTTCGACAGGGGGATGACGATTTCACGCGCGTGAAGATGCAACGTCGGTTCGCCGAATCGCGGCCCGTTGCCGTAGATGTTGTCGCCGACGATCGGCCAGCCGCTCGCCGCGCAATGCACGCGCAACTGATGGGTGCGGCCGGTGATCGGCTCCATCGCAAGCCAGGTCAGGGGCTCACCACGTCCATCTTGGCCACGTCCCATCACAGTCCATTTTGTGAGTGACGGGAACCCGTTCGGATCCGGCTTCTGCCACCAGCCGCGCTCTGCGTCCAAACGTCCCAGCGGAATATTGATTTCGCCTTCGTTCTCAGTTGGGTTGCCTTCGACCACGGCCCAATAGGTCTTGGAAATCTTGCCGTGCTTGAACAGCAGGCCGAGCGAAGCGGTGGCTTTACGGTGACGTCCCAGGACGAGGCACCCCGAGGTGTCGCGATCGAGCCGATGGGCCAGCACTGGCGGACGCGGCAGGCCGTAGCGCAGCGCGTCGAACGAGGCTTCGAGATTGGGGCCGCCTTTGGGGCCGCGATGTACGGCGATCCCGGCCGGCTTGTCGATCACCAGCATCAGCCCATCGCGGTGAAGCACGCGGGCCTGGATTTCTTCCGGGGTCGGTTGCGGCGTATCCATTGTAATTGAGCGTCTTTCGTTTGCAGCCTGAACCGGGTAACACACCCCCCGCATGAACGACAGCACGCAAGAACCCAAACAAAGCTGGTGGCGCAGGCTTTCCGCCGGCCTCAAGCGCACGTCGAGTTCGCTCGGCACCGCGGTGGCGGATCTCGTCACCAAGCGCAAGCTCGACCGCGCCATGCTCGACGATATCGAGGATGTTCTGCTGCGCGCCGATCTCGGAACCGAGGTCGCGGCACGCATCGCGGAGGCTGTCGGCAAGGGACGCTACGACAAGTCGGTCTCGGCGGAGGATGTGACAACCATTGTCGCCACCGAAGTCGAGAAGGTGCTGTCGCCGGTGGCGAAGCCGCTGGAAATCGACGCAACGCAAAAGCCGTTTGTCATTCTCGTGGTCGGCGTCAACGGCTCGGGCAAGACCACCACCATCGGCAAGCTCGCCGCGAAACTCTCTGCCGAGGGACGCAAGGTGATGCTGGCTGCGGGCGACACGTTCCGCGCCGCCGCCATCGAGCAGTTGAAGGTGTGGGGCGAGCGCAACAAGGTGCCGGTGGTGGCCCGCGCGCAAGGCTCGGATTCGGCAAGCCTCGCCTTCGAGGCGGTCGAAGCCGCAAAGGCGCAGGCCATGGACGTGCTGCTGATCGACACGGCCGGGCGTCTGCAGAACAAGAACGAGCTGATGGTCGAGCTTGAGAAAGTGCGCCGCGTGATCGGCAAGGTCGATTCGAGCGCGCCGCATGCGGTGCTATTGGTGCTCGATGCGACGGTCGGACAGAACGCGTTGTCGCAGGTCGATGCGTTTCACAAGACGGCGGGCGTCACCGGGTTGGTGATGACCAAGCTCGATGGCACGGCGCGCGGCGGCATCCTCGTGGCGCTGTCGGAGAAATACAAGCTGCCGGTGCATTTCATCGGCGTCGGCGAAGGGATCGACGATCTCGCGCCGTTCACCGCGCGGGATTTTGCCCGCGCGATCGCAGGACAGGAAAACTGATGGCGTCCGAGAGAACTGCACCGCATCCGCTGTTCAAGCTCGCGACCGAACTCGGTCCGCTGGTGATCTTTTTCGGGGCCAACGCGAAGTTCGGGCTGTTCGTCGCCACCGGCGCGTTCATGGTTGCGATCGTCGCTGCGATTATTGCGTCCTATATGGTGTCGCGCCATGTGCCGCTGATGGCCATCGTCACGGCGGTGATCGTGCTGGTGTTCGGCGGGCTGACGCTGTTCTTTCACGACGAGACGTTCATCAAGCTCAAGCCGACCATCATCTACGCGCTGTTTGCAGCCGCGCTCGGCATCGGACTGCTGCTCGGGCGCTCGTTCATCGCCATCATGTTCGACCAGATGTTCAATTTGACCCCGGTGGGTTGGCGACTGTTGACCATCCGCTGGATGGTCTTCTTCGCGGGCATGGCGGTGCTGAACGAGATCATCTGGCGCACGCAGAGCACGGATTTCTGGGTGTCGTTCAAGGCGTTCGGCGTGATCCCGATCACGGCGATCTTCGCGATGGCGCAGACCTCGCTGATCAAGCGTTACCATATCGAGCCCGCCACCGACGAGGCGAGCGACATCGAGCGCGGCGACATTACGAAGGGGTGAGTCCTCTCGTCATTGCGAGGAGCTTTTGCGACGAAGCAATCCAGCTTCTCTAAAGAGTGGATTGCTTCGCTGCGCTCGCAATGACGAAGAAAAACGCACCGGCTTTGCTGCCGGTGCGTTTCAATGGATCACGTCGCGAAAAGCAGGATTACTTCTGCTTCGCGATGATCTTGTCCTTGATCTCGGCGTAGGTCTTCTCAGGCACGATCTTCTTGTTCACGAGATCGTCCTTGCCCTTGTAGGGGCGGCCCTTGATGATCGCGGCGGAGTACGCGTCGCCGATCCCCTTGAGCGCCTTGAGCTGGTCGGCGGTCGCCGAGTTGATGTCGAGCAGTTCAGTCTTGGTGTCAGCCTTGGCCGCGGGAGCCATCTTCGAGTCGGCCTTCGGCGCCGTTGCTGCGGCAGGCGGAGGCGCCATCTTGCCACCGGTTGCCGGCTGGGTCGCCTGAGAGAACGACGGCGACGATGCGAGCAGGCCGAGGGCAAGGGTCGCGGCAGTCAATGAAAGAAGTTTCGAATAACGCATGGGTGTCCCTCCAGGACAGTGATTGCAACACGCATAGCGTATGTTCGAATTCGTGGCCGCGCCATGGCTTCAAAATGAACGGCAGATAAAAGCGCAAAATTATTTTGAGCCGCTTTGGTGCGGCGCGGCTGCGCCAAACACGCCCGGTTAGTTCTTGGCCGCAGGCAATTTCTCGAACGGATCGAAGGCGACAAAAGCCTCTGGCAACTTGACGTCGATGCCGGAGGTCCGGCCCCGCTCGTTGAGGAATTTCATCGAGACGGCAAAGTCATCGAGCAGGTTCGGCAGGGGGACCAGCGGCTGGTCCAGCGGGCGGGTGAAGTCGTCCCAGTGAATCGGAATGACGCGCCGCGCGCCCGGCTTGTCCACGACTTCCCGCCAGTAATCTTCCATGTAGCTGGCGGGGCGCTTGCCGAGTTGCCCGGTGCCCAGAAACACCACATCCGCCTTGCGTCCGTCCAATGCTCCGGGGACGAAGCCGGCGCTGGCGTTGATCAGCATGCGCCGGTCTCCGTGCTCGACAAGGACCATGAAACTGCCGCCCTCGAGATAGGCGTTGGCGCGAACCGGCGGCTTCAACGGCTCGGCGATCTCGCCTCCGGTGAAGGGCGACGGCACATGGCGGCCGGGAAGCAATGTGATGCGGAAACGCCCGAAGGTCATCACGTCGCCGGTGCGGCGCACGGCGATCTGGCTGTCCGGCAAACCCCAGCCACGCCCGACATTCGCGGTCGATTCCGATCCGACGAGAGCTGCGCCGGTGCGTGCGGCGACTTCCGGCGAATCCATCGCGTGATCGTAGTGGGAGTGATTGACGATGACCGCGGCCAGCCGCGTGACACCGGCGCGCCGCAGGGTTGTCTCGATGACAGCTTTGTCCGGCGCGATCTTCTCGAGAAGCAACTGCCGTGAGTTCGGCCGCGTGAAGAAGCCGTCGGTCAGGATCGCGGTCTCGCCATCGTCGAGCAGCAAGGTGGAAACGCCCAGGAATGTGACGCGTAGCCCCGGATCGCGGTTGGCCTTGGAGAAGGTCTTCAACGCATTGAAGGCGTCGATGTCCGGCCGGTTGCTTAGGCCGTGATAGATATAGGCGGCGGCAGCAACGATCAGCAGCAGCAGGACGGCGGCAATCCGGATCACATACTTCATGGGACCTTCCGCATCATGCCGGATATCTCAGGGTTTGCCGCGCAGCGCCTTCTCGATCTCGGCCTTCAGAACGACGTCGATATTCTGGGGCGTGATCGGGCCGATCAGCTTGTAGGCGATCGCTCCGTCGCGGCCGATGACGAATGTTTCCGGCACGCCGTAAACGCCCCATTCGATCGAGGCGCGGCCATTGGCATCGGTGCCGACTTCGACGAACGGATTGCCGTAGCGCCCGAGGAAGCGCCGGGCGTTGTCCGGGCTGTCCTTGTAGTTGATGCCGATCATGCGAATCCGCTTGTCCTGCGCGAGCTGCACCAGCAGCGGCGCTTCGTCATGGCATGGCACGCACCACGACGCCCAGACGTTGACGACGCTGACCTGGCCCTTGAACGCCGCCGGATCGAGGCCCGGCACCTGTGCGCCATTCGCAACGAGTCCATCAAGCGGGGGCAGTATCGTCTGCGGGGCGGGACGGCCGATCAGTGCCGAGGGGATGCGGGCGGGGTCGCCCGCGCCGAGCCGGAGCCAGAACAACCCGGCGAGCAGGGCGAAGGCGATCAGCGGCAATGCCACCAGCCAAGAGCGGCCTTGTGAGCGGCGCTGCGGGCGCGTTGTCCCGTTGTCGCTCATGATGTTTTTCCGGGAGGTTGTGCCGAGCGCCGGGTCACGCCGCTGGCTTCGAGATCCCGCAAGATCTGTTTCTGGCGGCGGAAGTCGAGCCCGACCCACACGATGAGCGCCGCGACCACGAGCCCGACAAGCAGGTACGACGTGACGATGAAGGATGCGTAGGGACCGAGCGATGTGAGAAACGGCATGGCGATCACGCCGCCTGCCGGCTGGCTTGCATCATCTGCAAGGTGCGCACCCGCCGCCGCAGCACCTCGTTGCGCATCGCGGCGAGATGCAGCGTCAGAAACAGCAACGAGAAAGCCACCGCCATGATGAGCAAGGGAATCAGAAACGCGCGGTCCATGCTCGGGCCGCCGGCGCGAATGACCGACGCGCCCTGATGCAGCGTGTTCCACCAGTCGACCGAGAACTTGATGATCGGAATGTTGATCGCACCGACCAGCGTCAGGATGGCGGCGGCGCGCGCGGCGCGGGACGGATCTTCCACCGCGCGCCACAGCGCCATGATGCCGAGATACATCAGAAACAGAATCAGCACGGACGTCAGCCGCGCATCCCATTCCCAATAGGTGCCCCACATCGGGCGGCCCCACAGCGATCCGGTCACGAGGGCGAGAAATGTAAACGCTGCGCCGAGCGGTGCAGCTGCTTTTGCCGCGACGTCCGCCAGCGGATGCCGCCACACCAGCGTGCCGAGCGCCGCGACGCTCATGACGCCCCAGACGAACATCGACAGCCACGCATTGGGAACGTGGATGAACATGATCTTCACGGTCGCGCCCTGCTGGTAATCGTCGGGCGCCATCGCCGCCTGATAAAGGCCGATCGCGAGCAGGATCGTTGTGACGGCGGCAAGCCACGGCAGCACGCGCGCGGTCAACGCGAGGAACCGGGTTGGATTGGCGAGGTCGATAAGGCTCATGATGGTCCTGATAATCGCCGCACGCGCAGGAGGCAATGCGCGGGGACTTTACGATGCCGCGTTTTTGCGAAAGTTGATCGGGCGCAATGTCGCATCAGTCGAGCCCATGCCGCAGACTGGCGGCCGCCGCAAACGGGCCGACCACCAGACTGACCAGCGACAACGCGCACAGGATCGAAAACGGCGTGCCGAACGGCATCGTCCCTTCGACGGCGGCGTTCGAGGCGGCGACACCGAAAATCAGCACGGGGATCGACAGCGGCAGCACCACCACCGCGAGCAGCAATCCACCTCGCCGCAGCGTGACCGCCAGCGCCGCTCCGATCATGCCGGTGAATGTGAGCGCCGGCGTGCCAACCAGCAGCGTCAGCGCAACCGCGAATGTGGCTGTCGCATCGAGGTTGAGCAGGATGCCGATCAGCGGCGTCGCCACGATCAGCGGCACGCCCGCCGCCAGCCAATGCGCCAGCGCCTTCGCCGCGCAGCTCAGTTCCAGCGGTGTGCGGCTCATCACGATCAGGTCGAGCGATCCGTCCTCCTGGTCGGCGGTGAACAGGCGATCCAGCGTCAGCAGGCTCGCCAGCATGGCGCCCAGCCACAGGATTGCCGGGCCGATACGTTTGAGCAAAGCGAGATCAGGGCCGATTGCGAATGGCATAACCACCACGACCGAGACGAAAAACAGCACGCCGATCATCGCGCCGCCGCCGGCGCGCAGCGCGACGCCGATGTCGCGGCGGACAAGTGCGGCAAGTGCGGTCACGCATCACCGCCGATCCGCAGTTCCTGTGCGGGAACCCCGAGCGGTCCATGAGTCGCGGCGAGAATGATTCCGCCGCTGCGCAAGTGCGCGCCCATCAATGCGGCCACCATGGCCTGCCCGGAGGTGTCGAGCGCCGAGGTCGGCTCGTCCAGCAGCCAGACCGGGCGATTGACAGCAATCAGCCGTGCAATCGACAGGCGCCGACGCTGTCCGGCCGAGAGGAACGCCGCAGGCAGGTGTGCCGCATGGCCAAGGCCCACGGTCTTCAGGCTCGCGGGTCCATCGATCGCTTCGCCGCCCAAAAATCCCCTCCAGAAATTGAGGTTTTCCAGCACCGTCAGGGAAGGCTTCAGCGCGTCGCGGTGGCCGAGATAATGCGCCTGCTCCGCAAGCGTGAGTTCCGCCTCGCCGCCCTCAAGTGTGATCGCGCCACCGGCGGCTGGAAGCAGCCCTGCCATCAGCCGGAGCAGCGATGACTTCCCGGCCCCGTTGATGCCGGTCACAGCCAGCGCCTGACCTGCGGGGACCGCAAGATCGAGACCGGAAAAGATGTCTCGCCCGCCCCTGACGCATTTCAGACCCTGAGCCGTAAGCCTCATGATGGATTGACCGATGGCCTGTGGCGGGGCGCTGTAGTTCCAGCCGTGACGTGCATGACAGGGAGACAATCCATAGCGGGTGTGGTGGACAGACTGGAAAGATTCTATAAAACCGGAACTTGGTGCAGCACACAATCAGCCACCGGAAACAGCACGGTTCAGCCCTGATTCCTTCGCTCTTGACGGTGTTCCGATACCTTTTGCCGGGTATCTCCAACTTCTGAACTGGGATCGTTCACATGCCCTCGCTCGACAGCTTCAAATGCCAGAAAACCCTCAAGGTCGGCGCCAAGACTTACGTGTATTACAGCCTGCCTGCGGCTGAAAAGAACGGCCTCAAGGGCATTTCGAAGCTGCCTTACTCGATGAAGGTGCTGCTCGAGAACATGCTGCGCAACGAAGACGATCGCACGGTCAAGAAGGCCGACATCGTTGCGTTCTCGCAGTGGGCGAGAAAGAAAACCCTCGAACACGAAATCGCATTCCGCCCCGCGCGCGTGCTGATGCAGGATTTCACCGGCGTGCCTGCGGTGGTCGATCTCGCCGCCATGCGTAACGCGATGAAGGCGCTCGGCGGCGACGCCGAGAAAATCAACCCGCTCGTTCCGGTCGATCTGGTCATCGATCACTCGGTGATCGTGAACTTCTTCGGTGACAACAAGGCTTTCGGCAAGAACGTCGCCGAAGAGTACAAGCAGAACCAGGAACGCTACGAATTCCTGAAGTGGGGCCAGAAGGCGTTCACGAACTTCTCCGTGGTGCCTCCCGGCACCGGTATTTGCCACCAGGTCAATCTCGAATATCTCGCGCAGACCGTCTGGACCAAGAAAGAGAAGCTCACCGTCGGCAAGAAGAAGGGCACCTTCGAAGTCGCCTACCCGGATTCGCTGGTCGGCACCGACTCGCACACCACCATGGTCAACGGTCTCGCGGTGCTCGGCTGGGGCGTCGGCGGCATCGAGGCTGAAGCCGCGATGCTCGGTCAGCCGCTGTCGATGCTGCTGCCGGACGTGGTCGGCTTCAAGCTCAAGGGCCAGCTCAAGGAAGGCGTCACCGCCACCGATCTCGTGCTGACCGTCACCCAGATGCTGCGCAAGCAGGGCGTGGTCGGCAAGTTCGTCGAATTCTTCGGCGCAGGCCTCGATTCGATGTCGGTCGCTGACAAGGCCACCATTGCCAACATGGCGCCGGAATACGGCGCGACTTGCGGCTTCTTCCCCGTCGACAAGTCCGCGCTCGACTATCTGAAGACCTCGGGCCGCAAGTCCGCCCGCGTCGCGCTGGTGGAAAAATACGCCAAGGCGCAGGGCCTGTTCCGCACCGCGGCTTCGCCCGATCCGGTGTTCACCGAATTGCTGACCCTCGATCTCGGCGACGTGGTCCCCTCGCTGGCAGGTCCGAAGCGCCCTGAGGGCCGCGTGGCGCTGCCGGCGGTCGCGGACGGTTTCGCCGCGGCGATGGAGTCGGATTACAAGAAAGCACTGGATGGTCACCGCTACGCGGTCGAAGGACGCAATTTCGATCTCGGCCACGGCGACGTAGTGATCGCTGCGATCACATCCTGCACCAACACCTCAAACCCGAACGTGCTGATCGGCGCGGGCCTGCTGGCGCGCAACGCTGCCGCCAAGGGCCTGACTGCGAAGCCATGGGTGAAGACCTCGCTCGCGCCGGGCAGCCAGGTGGTCGCAGAGTATCTTGCCAATTCCGGATTGCAGAAGGATCTCGACAAGGTCGGCTTCAACCTCGTCGGCTTCGGTTGCACCACCTGCATCGGCAATTCCGGCCCGCTGCCGGAAGAGATTTCGAAGGCGATCAACGACAACGGCATCATCGGCGCGGCGGTGCTCTCGGGCAACCGCAACTTCGAAGGCCGCGTTTCGCCGGACGTGCAGGCGAACTATCTCGCGTCGCCGCCGCTGGTGGTTGCCTATGCGCTGGCCGGCAACGTCAACATCAACCTTGCCACGGAGCCGCTCGGCACCGGCCGCGACGGCAAGCCGGTTTACCTCAAGGACATCTGGCCGACCTCGAAAGAGATCAACGCCACGATCAAGAAGTACGTCACCTCGACGATCTTCAAGAAGAAGTATGCCGACGTGTTCAAGGGCGACACCAACTGGCGCAAGATCAAGACCGTGACCAGCGACACCTACGCCTGGAACATGAGCTCGACCTACGTGCAGAACCCGCCGTATTTCGAAGGCATGAAGATGGAGCCGGAGCCGATCGTCGATGTGCTGGACGCGCGCATTCTCGCGGTGTTCGGCGACAAGATCACTACCGATCATATTTCACCCGCCGGTGCGATCAAGCTGACCTCGCCTGCCGGGAAGTATCTGTCGGAGCATCAGGTGCGGCCCGCCGACTTCAACCAGTACGGCACGCGGCGTGGCAACCACGAAGTCATGATGCGCGGCACCTTCGCCAACATCCGCATCAAGAACCACATGCTGAAGGGCGCCGACGGCAACATTCCGGAAGGCGGCCTGACCAAGCATTGGCCGGACGGCGAGCAGATGTCGATCTACGACGCCGCCATGAAGTATCAGGCCGAGCAGGTGCCGCTGGTGGTGTTCGCCGGCGCCGAATATGGCAACGGCTCGTCACGCGACTGGGCTGCCAAGGGCACGCGCCTGCTCGGCGTTCGCGCCGTGATTACCCAGAGCTTCGAGCGCATCCATCGTTCGAACCTCGTCGGCATGGGCGTGCTGCCGCTGACATTCGAAGACGGCGAGTCCTGGCAGTCGATTGGCCTCAAGGGCGACGAGAAGGTCACGATTCGCGGGCTGCAGGGCGATCTGAAGCCGCGCCAAAAGTTAACGGCGGAGATCGTGTCCTCGGACGGTTCACTGAAGCGGGTCTCGTTGCTCTGCCGCATCGATACGCTCGATGAGCTCGAATACTACCGGAACGGCGGCATTCTCCACTATGTGCTGCGCAATCTGGCCGCGTAGCGGTCTGGAAACGTATCCGTGAACGGGCTCACCGCGAAGTGAGTAGCGAAGCACCCAGGGGGCGGCCTATCAAGGGGCCGCCTTCTTGTTGATAGGGACAGACGGGATGTCTGATTTGCCAGAATCGAAAACGACAACAGCGGGCGCGTTCGCGTCGCGCCTGTCGCGTACGCTCGGCATCTGCGCGATCGTCACCGTGATCACGCCGGCATGTGCCGATGATCCGCGCGCGGTGGTCGAGCTGTTCACGTCGCAGGGCTGTTCATCGTGCCCGCCGGCGGACAAGGTTCTGGGCGAACTCGCGCAGGACAAATCCGTCATCGCACTCAGCCTGCCGATCGATTACTGGGATTATCTCGGCTGGAAGGACACGCTGGCGGATTCGCGCTTCAGCGCGCGACAGAAGGCCTATTCGCATATGCGCGGCAACCGCGGCGTCTACACACCGCAAGCCGTCGTCAACGGCACGACCGATGTTCTCGGCAGCGACCGCATCGCGATCGAGAATGCGGCGAAGGGCACCCAGAAGAACGACGGCGTGATGTCGGTGCCGATTACGATGACGACATCAGGCAGCCAGATCAATGTGTCGGTGGCGGAAGCTGGCGGCAGGAGCGGTGAAATCTGGATCTGCGCGGTGTCGAAGCAGGTTCCGATCACCATCTCGCGCGGCGAGAATCGCGGGCAGCAGATCACGTATCACAACGTGGTGCGCAACGTGCTGAAGGTCGGCGACTGGAATGGCAAGGCCGGCAGTTGGACCGTGCCGCTTGAAAACATCACGCGCGACGGCGTTGATGCGGCGGCGGTCTTCATTCAGGACGGCAATCGCGACAAGCCCGGCCCGATGCTGGGCGCAGCCTTTACCTCGCTGAACTGAAATCCCGTAATTTTGAATCAGGTCACGCCGCTGCAAGGTGGCGATACGCGATTGCGCGTCTGGTGCCAGCGCCGGCTTTCGTCATTCGAAGCAACAAACCCAACCCAAACAAAAAAGGCCAGCTCACGCTGGCCCGAAGGATGGGGGTCTCATTTGCTGCGAAGAATTAGACCCGATCCTGACGACCCCGGGGGGCTGGGGGCTGAGGAATCCGGTGCCGAAAGGACCGGGTCAACGCAGTTTCATCTTGATCGCAGTCCAGCACGGCGGTGGATTGACCGAAATCGGGCGGCATTATGATTTTGCCTGACGTCCACGTGATGCTCTGTGTCCTGTGTCCGGCGGCATAAGCGCTTGAAATCATGCTTGCAGGTGTCGCCGGACGGGGCGATCATGTCGGGTATGTGACAGGAGGCGCCGATGAATTCAGTGTCGGGCGATATCGATCCAAGCGAGAGCCGGGGGCTGGAGCGCAGCACGACGCCACTCCCGCCCCAGAGCGTTACCTTCAACCGCATCGAGCTCAATCGCATTCTCAATCTGTATGGGCGCATGGTCTCCGACGGCGAGTGGCGCGACTACGCCATCGACTTTCTGAAAGATCGTGCGGTGTTTTCGATCTTCCGCCGTGCGTCTGAAGTCCCGATCTACCGGATCGAAAAAGATCCGCGTCTCGCCCGCAAGCAGGGCGCCTACAGCGTGATTGCCGCCAGCGGACAGATTCTACGCCGCGGCCATGATCTTGAGCGCGTGTTGCTGGTGATCGACCGCAAGCTGGCGCTGGTCTAGAGCGCGATTCGGGCCGCGCTAGGCGGCCAGCTCGTTCAACTATTGGGAAGCGTCGTGCCGCCCTCGCCGAGCGCGCGCTGCATCATGACCGTGTCGAGCCAGCGGCCGAACTTGAATCCGACGGCAGCATGCGTGCCGATCATCTCGAATCCGGCCCGGGCATGGACGCCGACCGAGGCGGCATTGGCGGAGTCGCCGATCACCGCGATCATCTGGCGGTAGCCGCGCGCCTCGCACTGGGCGATCAATTCGGTCAGCAGCGCCAGTCCGATGCCGCGCCGGTGGCTGGCGGGCGCCAGATACACCGAGTTCTCCACGGTGAACCGGTAGGCCGGGCGCGCGCGGTAGAGCCCCGCATAGGCGTAGCCTTTGATGCTGCTGTCGATGGTTGCCACGAGATAGGGAAAGCCGCCGCGGGCCAGTTCGTTGAACCGCCGCGTCATCTCGGCGAGGTCGGGCGGGGTCAGCTCGAAGGTTGCGGTGCCGTGGTTGACGGCCTCGGCGTAGATATCGGTGATAGCGGGAATATCCGCGGGCATCGCGGAGCGGATCATGAGGTCTGGCATGAGGGTGCAGCTTAATGGGCTGCCCGCAAAACAAAAGCCCCGGCTTTTGGCCGGGGCTTTCGAGAGTTCACCGATCAGCCACGATCAGTTCTAGTCTCGCTGTCCGAGCAGCTGCAGCAGCAGCGTGAACAGGTTGATGAAGTTCAGGTAGAGCGAGAGCGCGCCGGTGATAGCGGCCTTCTCTGCCACGTCTCCACCCTGAGCGGCGTAGCCGTAGATGTAATCGTTCTTCAGGCGCTGGGTGTCCCAGGCGGTGAGGCCGGCGAACACGAGCACGCCGATCACCGAGACGATGAACTGCAGCATCGAGCTCGCGAGGAACAGGTTCACCACGCTCGCGAGAATGATGCCGAACAGGCCCATCATCAGGAACGATCCCATCCCGGTCAGGTCACGCTTGGTGGTGTAGCCGTACAGGCTCAGCGCACCGAACGAGGCAGCCGTGATGAAGAACACCCGCACGATCGAGGTGTGCGTGTACACCAGGAAGATCGACGACAGCGAGATGCCCATCAGCGCCGCGAACACCCAGAACAGCAACTGGGCGGTCGCCGGCTTCAGGCGATTGATGCCGAACGAGATGGCGAACACCATCACCAGCGGCGCGAGGATGAAGACCCACTTCAGCGGGCTCACGAACATCGCGACGCCGAACGACGTGAGATACTGCTTGCCGATCCGGCCGGCTGCGGCGGAGGCATCAGGCGTTACGGCGCCCATGTACACGCCGAGGGCGGCCAGACCAGTGATGGCCAGGCCGATCGCCATGTAGTTGTAGACCTTGAGCATGTACGAGCGCAGACCGGCATCGACGGTCGCGGCGTCAACGCGCCCGGCGGCCCGGCCGAAAGGTGACGTATAGTTGCGGTCCAAGTCCGACATCGTCGAAACCCCGTGGTTGACTGGCGAAAGCGAAGGGTCTGCGCCGCCAGCTATAAGCTTTTCCCAGATCCGACTGTGGGCCATCCGCTGGATGGCAACAAGCCGGAATCTGAACCCGCTCGGTATGTGGGAAACTAACACACTCGACGCAAGCATGGGCGCGCGGCTGTTTGTCGCAAAACCCTCTATCTGCTGCTACAAATTGTCATAAGTTACGGAGCACGGTCGCTGGTTTTTGGTTAAGCGCGAGTAATGTTCCGGCCAGCCCCAATCCGACCGTCACCGCGAGCGCGGCCAGCACCACGAGGGCGGCGCTGCCGGCCTGCCAGACGAAGCCCAGCGTCATCAGCCGGGTCACGATCTGCCAGGCGGCGATCGACCCAGCCGCCACCCCGAACACGGCCGTCGCCAAACCGATCAGCAGATATTCCAGCGCATAGGCGCCGAGCAGCCGCGCCCGGGTCGCGCCGAGGGTTTTGAGAATCACCGCGTCATAGACCCGGTGCCGATGCCCCGCAGCCAGTGCCCCGCCCAGCACCAGAATGGCTGAGATCAGGGTTACCGAACTGGCGCCCCGGATCGCCAGCACGAGGTTGGTCACGACCTTTCCGATCGAATCCAGGGCCTCACGCACCCGCACGCTGGTCACCATCGGGAAGGCGGCAGCGACGTCCTTGATGAGTTTGGCATCGCTTGCAGCATTTGAAGAACCGGCTTCGGTGAGTGTCGCAATGTCAGTGTGTGGGGCGCCGGCGAAGGTTTTCGGCGAGTATACCAAAACGAAATTGATGCCGAGACTCTGCCAGTCCACGGTGCGCAGATTGCTGATCTTCGCGGTGATGTCGCGGCCCAGCACATTGACGGTGATGTCGTCGCCGACCTTCACGCCGATGCCGTCGGCGATTTTCTTCTCCAGCGACACCAGCGGCGGGCCGCTGTAATCGGCACTCCACCATGTTCCGTCGACGACTGTCGAACCGCGCGGGACTTCGCCGGTGTAGGTCAGGCCGCGGTCGCTCTGCAGCACCCAGGCGGAATCCGTCGAGGGCTTGAGATCTTCGGCCCTGATGCCTTTCGCGGCGACGATGCGCCCGCGCAGCATCGGCACGGTTTCCACGTTTGCTGCCGGAGCGGCCTGTTTCAGGAACGCGCTGAACCGCGGAGCCTCGGCTGCGGGAATATCGATGAAGTAGAACGACGGCGCATGTTCGGGCAGGGCGGCCATGAATTGCCGCCGCAGGTTGCCGTCGATCTGCGTGATGGTCACCAGCACGGCGAGGCCGAGGCCGAGCGACATCACGACGGACGGCGTCAGCGCGCCGGGGCGGTGGATGTTGGCGATGGCCAGCCGCAGCATGGTGAAACGCGCGCGCGGCAGGCTTCTTGCCAAGGCCATCAGCATCGAGGCGACACCGCGCAGCACGGCGAATACGCCGACCGACGAGGCGACGAAAACGGCAGCCACACGTTTGTCATAGGCGAGCCCGATGGCGACCGCGATCAGCAGCGCGATCACCGACGCCATCAGAACGAGATAACGCCGGCGCGGCCAGTGAAATTCGTGCGCCACGCCTTCGCGGAACAAAGCCGCTACCGGCACGTCGTGGATGCGGCCAAGCGGCCATAGTCCGAACGCGAGCGCCGTCAGCAGACCGTAGACGAACGACAGCGCCAGCTCGCCGGCGTGAAATGTTGCCTCGACAGGAAGCGGCAGGATTTTTCCGAACAGGCCAACGATGATGAATGGTAATGCCGCTCCGATGGCGAGGCCGATCAATGATCCGAGAATCGCCAGCACCATGACCTGCACGAGGTAGATCGTGAACACCTCGCGGCCGGTTGCGCCGAGCGCCTTGAAGGTTGCGATCACGTCGCGCCGCTCGTCGAGATGGCTCTTGATCGCATTGGCGACACCGACTCCGCCGACCAGCAGAGCTGCAAGTCCGACCAGCGTGAGGAACTGCGTAAAGCGCGTGATGTTGCGCTCGAGTTGCGGCGACGCGTTGCCGCGGGTGCGGACTTCCCATCCTGCTTCCGGCAGCGCCTTTTGCGCAGCATTGACAACGGACTGCGTGGCGCGCTCATCGCCCGAAGCATCCGGCAGCTGCAGGCGATAGATCCAGCGCACCAGCGTGCCGGGCTGCAGCAGCCCGGTGGCGCGCAGCGCATCTTCGCTGATCAGGAATCGCGGTCCGAGACCTACGCCGCCCGCAAGCTTGTCGGGCTCGGCCTGGACGGTGGCGCGAACTTCGAATGTCGCATTGCCGACAGTCACGCGATCTCCGGCCTTGAGGCCGAGACGCGCCAGCAACACCGCGTCGGCACCCGCACCGAACGCGCCATCGCGCTGCGCCAGCAAATCCGGGACCGGCATCTTGGGCTCAAGCGAAACCGTGCCGAGCATCGGATAATTGCCATCGACGGCTTTCAGATCGACCAGCGCGAATTCGCCGCTCGGAGAGCGCGCCATGCCGCGCATGATCGCCGTGGCCGAGATCTTGCCGTGAGCATCGAGAAAGGCGCGCTCCTCTTTGGAAGCTTCCCGCTGGATCAGCGCGAAGGATGCATCGCCGCCGAGCAGTGTGCGTCCCTGATGGTCCAGTCCTGCGCTGAGGCTTCCGGCCACCGAGCCGACGCCCGCGATCGCCATGACGCCGAGCGCGATACAGGCGATGAAGACATAGAAACCGCGCAGGCCGCTACGCAGCTCGCGCAAGGCGAAGCGGACTGCCAGCGACAGTGTGCCGCCGCGCGGTGCGGTGTCGGCGGTCATGCTCATCGGGACGCCGTCTCGACCCAGTGCCGGTCGGTCGCCGGTCCGTCGATACGACCCGAGCGCAACCGCACCACCCGATCGCAGCGCTGCGCGAGTGCAGTGTCGTGCGTCACGAGTACGAGCGTCATGCCGCGCTCGAGGTGCTTGGCGAACAAGAGATCGACGATTTGCTTGCCGGTGGCCTCGTCGAGATTTCCGGTCGGCTCATCGGCCACGAGAATGGCGGGATCGGGCGCCATCGCGCGCGCCAGCGCGACGCGTTGCTGTTCGCCGCCCGAGAGTTGCGAGGGATAGTGATGCAGCCGCTCGCCCAGTCCGACGCCGGCAAGCTCTTGCGCCGCGCGCTCATTCGCATCCGCGCGGCCTGCGAGCTCGAGCGGCACCGCGACGTTCTCGAGCGCCGTCATGGTCGGGATCAGATGAAACGACTGGAACACGATGCCGACATGGCGGCCACGGAACCGTGCGAGAGCGTCCTCGTCGAGGGCATTGAACGCGGCGCCGTTGACCACCACCTCTCCGCTGTCAGGACGTTCAAGCCCCGCCATCACCATCAACAGCGTGGACTTGCCCGAACCTGATGGGCCGATCAGGCCGACGGCTTCACTGGGCGCGACGCGCAGGCTGACATCCTTGAGGATGTGAACGCGCGCAGCACCGCTGCCCAGCGAGAGATTGACGTTTGAGATGGAAATGGTGTCCGGTTCGAGACCGGCGCGCGGCGAGGGTTCAATGAGACTGTCCATGGATCTTTCATATGGGGGTTTCGGCCGCGCGGTCGAGGGGCTGGTGTCCCGAATCCGAAGTTCGCTCCATTTTGCCGCGCCTTCTGTGGCGAACTTCGGATTCGGAAGGACACCAGCAAACTGTAATTCTAGTGTGGCTTTGGTTCGCAGGTCCGCAAACGGAAGCTGTCGCAAGGAGGGTGCGGATCTGCGAACCGCCACACTAGCCCGGACGTTCATTGTCGCAGCAGCGGGGGCAATGATGGCGATGTCGGGGCCGGCCTCGGCTCAAACGGTACCTGTCAAACAAGATGTCAAAGATGTGAAGCCGATCAAGCTCGCTGTTCTGGGCGATTCCCTGACCGCCGGTTACGGGTTGCCGGCCACCGCGGCGTTTCCGGTGCGCCTGCAGAAGGCTCTCGCAGACAAGGGGATCGCGACCGATATCCATAACGCGGGTGTCTCCGGCGACACCACGACCGGCGGCCTGGCCCGTCTCGAGTGGTCGATCCCGCCCGGCACCGAAGCTGTGATCGTTGAACTTGGCGCCAACGATGCGCTGCGCGGCATCGACCCGAAGGTCTCGCGCGGCGCGCTTGACGAAATTCTCAACAAGCTGAAAGCGCGCAACATCGCTGTTTTATTGTGCGGGATGTACGCGCCGCCGAACTATGGCGCGGAGTATACGGCGACGTTCAACAGCATTTATCCCGACCTCGCCAAAAGTCACAAAGTGCTGCTTTATCCGTTCTTTCTCGACGGCGTGGCCACCGAGGCGAAGCTCACGCAGCCCGACGGACTGCATCCGACGGCTGCGGGCGTGGACATTGTGGTCGAGCGGATTCTGCCTACGGTTGAGGCGTTTTTGAAGGATCGTGCGTTACAGTCGGGCAGGCCCTGAGGGATTTGTGTAGTTCCCGCGATGGTCGCTTCGCACTGTCATCGTGCTGCGGTAAAAAAGACCTCAGGTGATTCGTGATCCTCTTTTGCATCGAGGAGATTCGTGATGCCGCGCTTGTTCACCGGGCTGGAAATCCCCCCGGACATCGGCCAGACGCTCTCGAATTTACGCGGGGGCCTGCCGGGCGCCCGCTGGGTCGATCCCGAAAATTATCACGTCACATTGCGCTTCATCGGCGACATCGATGGCCCCGCGGCCAACGAGATCGCCGCGACACTGGAGCGGATCAATCGCAAACCGTTCGAGGTCGCCCTGCAGGGCCTGTCCAGCTTCGGCGGCAAGAAACCGCGCGCCGTGGTGGCATCGGTTGTACCAAGCCGTCCGCTGATGGAGTTGCAGGCGGAGCTTGAGCGGCTGATGCAGCGATTCGGTTTCGACCCGGAGGGGCGCAAATTCATCCCCCACGTGACGCTGGCGCGGCTGCGGGATGCATCAAATCGGGATGTGGCGGACTATCTGTCGGTGCGGGGGTATTTTCCGACCCGCAGCTTCATGGCCTCCCGGTTCGTGCTGTTCTCGTCGCGCGCGTCGGTCGGTGGCGGACCTTACGTGGTTGAAGACGCCTATGCGCTGAGCGCATAGAGAGTCGTCCGGCACCTTTGTAGTCTTGCATTTTCCGCCTCGTTCTGGCGGGTAGCGGACCATGAACGCTCCCACCCCCGCCCCGTTCCGTCGGCAGTATCAGGCTCTCGTTGCCGCGGGCACCATCGAGGCTGATCCGGCGCAGGCCCGGGCCGTCGAAGCCTTCTCGGCGCTGGAGGCAAGGCTGGCCGGATACCGTCCCGGCCGTGGCGGACTGCTGCAACGCCTGTTCGCCGACAAGGACGCGGTCCCACTGCGAGGCTTCTACATCCACGGCGAGGTCGGACGCGGCAAGACCATGCTGATGGATCTGTTCTTCAGCGAAAGCACCGTCACGCACAAGCGTCGCGCGCACTTTCACGAATTCATGGCCGATGTTCACGAACGGATTCACGGCTTTCGCCAGAAGATTGCGCGGCAGGAAATCGCCGACACCGATCCGGTGCGGCTGACGGCGGCGTCGATCTTCGAGGAAGCGTGGCTGCTGTGCTTCGACGAATTTCACGTCACCGACATTGCTGACGCGATGATTCTCGGGCGGCTGTTTGGCCGGCTATTCGAACTGGGAACCGTGGTTGTTGCGACCTCGAATGTCGCTCCCGACGATCTCTATAAGGGCGGCCTCAATCGTGCGCTGTTTCTGCCGTTTGTCGGGCAGATCAAGGAGCGGATGGACGTGCTGCGGCTCGATGCGCGCACCGATTTCCGGATGGAAAAACTCGCAGGCATCAAGATGTGGCTGGTCCCGGCCGATGCGTCGGCCGATGCCGCGCTCGACAAGGCCTGGATCAAGCTCACCGGCGGTGCCGCTGACCGGCCGCGCGACATCACTGTCAAGGGGCGCGTGCTGCACGTTCCGCATTCGGCACATGGCGTTGCGCGATTCTCGTTTGCGGATTTGTGCGAGAAACCGCTCGGCGCCTCGGACTATCTGCGGCTCGCGCATGATTATCACACGCTGATCATCGACCGGATTCCGGCGATGAACTACGAGCATCGCAACTACGCCAAGCGTTTCATCACCCTGATCGACGCGCTTTACGACAATGCCGTGAAGCTGATGGCGTCAGCAGCGACCGATCCGCTGTCGCTCTACAGCGTGACCGAAGGTGTTGAAGCCAACGAATTCAAGCGGACCTCGTCGCGGCTGATCGAGATGGGCTCGGAATCCTATCTGGCGCTGCCTCACGGCCGCAGCGACTCGTCCGCCAGCGGTTCGACCACCGGTCTGGTCGAGACCTGACGGGTTCGCTTTATGTTTCGGCTCTGGACCTGGCGAAAGCCCGATACGAAACCAGCCGGCACTGCCGCCGCGGTAAGCACTGCCTCTCCATTGGGCGAACAGCGACTTGAACGCTCGCCGCGAAAGGTCTAACCAGCCGTCCAGACTTTTCCCATCCTCTCCCGTCGACATCAAAGGACAGATTTCCCATGGCGCGTGACAAGATTGCTTTGATTGGTTCAGGTCAGATTGGCGGCACGCTGGCGCACCTGGTCGGACTGAAAGAGTTGGGCGACGTGGTGATGTTCGACATCGCCGAAGGCATTCCCCAGGGCAAGTCGCTCGACATCGCGCAGTCTTCACCGGTTGACGGTTTCGACGCCAAGTTCACGGGCGCCAATTCTTACGAGGCAATTGAGGGCGCGAGCGTGGTGATCGTCACCGCCGGCGTGCCGCGCAAGCCGGGCATGAGCCGCGACGATCTTCTGAGCATCAATCTCAAGGTCATGGAGCAGGTCGGCGCGGGCATCAAGAAGTACGCCCCCGACGCGTTCGTGATCTGCATCACCAACCCGCTCGATGCGATGGTCTGGGCGCTGCAGAAGGCCTGCGGCCTGCCGCAGAAGAAGGTCGTCGGCATGGCCGGCGTGCTGGATTCCGCGCGCTTCCGTTATTTCCTCGCCGACGAGTTCAACGTTTCGGTGGAAGATGTCACCGCCTTCGTGCTCGGCGGTCACGGCGACACCATGGTGCCGCTGACCAAGTACTCCACCGTCGCCGGCATTCCGCTGCCTGATCTTGTGAAGATGGGCTGGACCTCGCAGGCCCGCATCGACGAGATCGTCGATCGCACCCGCAACGGCGGCGCCGAGATCGTCAACCTGCTCAAGACCGGTTCGGCCTTCTACGCTCCGGCAGCATCGGCCATCGCGATGGCGGAAAGCTATCTGCGCGACAAGAAGCGCGTGCTGCCTTGCGCCGCTTATCTCAACGGCGAATACGGCGTGAAGGACATGTATGTCGGCGTGCCGGTGGTTATCGGATCGAAGGGTGTCGAGCGTATCGTCGAGATCGAACTCGCCGGCAAGGATCGCGAAGGCTTCGACAAGTCGGTCGGCGCGGTGCAGGGCCTTGTCGACGCGTGCAAGAAGATCGCGCCGGATTTGCTCGGCAAGTAACGCCGCGACACCGTTACTTCACGTGCGATCCGGGAATATCCGTTTCCGGATCGCGCGTTGAAATTCTCTCTTCGTTTTCGTTTTCGATCTCCTCTCCGATCTCTGGGGCAGTCCATGAATATCCACGAATATCAGGCCAAGGCCGTGCTGAAGGAATTCGGCGTGCCCATTTCTCGCGGCGTGCCGATTCTCAAGGCATCCGACGCGGAAGCCGCGGCGAAAGAACTTGGCGGCCCGTTGTGGGTGGTGAAGAGCCAGATTCATGCCGGCGGACGCGGCAAGGGCAAGTTCAAGGAAGCTTCGGCAGGCGACAAGGGCGGCGTGCGTCTCGCCAAGTCGGTCGATGAAGTCAAGGAATTCGCCAAGCAGATGCTCGGCGCAACGCTGGTGACGATCCAGACCGGCCCCGCCGGCAAGCAGGTCAACCGCCTCTATCTCGAAGACGGTTCGGATATCGAAAAGGAATTCTATCTCTCGCTGCTGGTCGACCGCGAAACGTCGTGGGTGTCCTTCGTGGTCTCCACCGAAGGCGGCATGGACATCGAGAAGGTCGCGCACGATACGCCCGAGAAGATCGTGACGTTTTCCGTGGACCCGGCCACCGGCGTCATGGCCCATCACGGTCGCACCGTTGCGCAGGCCCTCGGCCTCAAGGGCGACCTCGCCAAGCAGGCGGAAAAGCTGGTGGCTCAGCTCTATACGGCGTTCCTCGCCAAGGACATGGAGATGCTGGAGATCAATCCGCTGATCATCTCCAAGCAGGGCGAGCTGAAGTGCCTCGACGCCAAGATGTCGTTCGATTCCAATTCGCTCTACCGTCATCCGGACGTTGTCGCGCTGCGCGACACCACGGAAGAAGACGCCAAGGAAATCGAAGCCTCCAAGTATGATCTCGCCTATATCGCGCTCGATGGCACCATCGGTTGCATGGTGAACGGCGCAGGTCTTGCGATGGCCACGCTCGATATCATCAAGCTCTACGGCGAAAGCCCGGCCAACTTCCTCGACGTCGGCGGCGGCGCGTCGGAAGAAAAGGTCACGGCGGCGTTCAAGATCATCACCGCCGATCCGAACGTGAAGGGCATTCTCGTCAACATCTTCGGCGGCATCATGAAGTGCGACGTCATCGCGCGCGGCGTCATCGCCGCGGTGAAGGCTGTCGGCCTGCAAGTGCCTCTGGTGGTGCGTCTCGAAGGCACCAATGTCGAGGAAGGCAAGAAGATCATCAACGAATCCGGCCTCAACGTACTGTCGGCGAACGATCTCGACGACGCTGCGCAGAAGATCGTGAAGGCGGTGAAGGGCTAAGCTAAGTGGGCGCGGGCAATTGGCTTCCAGCAATATTGATCGTAACCGGTTTGCTGATGCCTTTTGCTCTTGTGCGATGGATGCCGGAGATCGCAGGCAAGATGGTAGGCGACAAGGCGAAAGCGATGGTGCTGATCCTTGGTATAGGTTTACTCAGCTTTCTTGGTCTTGAGTTGTTCTTCGCGCATCGTGAGGTTTGCGTGACGCCGGATGAATTCCGGTGTGAAATTTCTTCCAGCTTGATTGTTGCAGCGTTGTCTTGGTTTGCTTTTGCTGCACTTTCTCAGACTCGCTTTATGATTGCGTCCCTCAAAGGGATCGTGAAGCAGAACCGTGAGGGTTAAATGTCCGTCCTGATCGACAAGAACACGAAAGTCATCTGCCAGGGCTTCACCGGCAAAAACGGCACCTTCCATTCGCAAGGCGCCATTGACTACGGCACCAAGATGGTCGGCGGCACCTCGCCCGGCAAAGGCGGCACCACGCATCTCGGCCTGCCGGTGTTCGATACGGTGTCTGAAGCGCGCGACAAAACCGGCGCCGATGCGTCGGTGATTTATGTCCCGCCGCCGGGCGCGGCGGACGCGATCTGCGAAGCCATCGATGCGGAAGTGCCGCTGATCATCTGCATCACCGAGGGCATTCCGGTGCTGGACATGGTGCGCGTGAAGCGCTCGCTGTCGGGATCCAAGTCGCGCCTGATCGGGCCGAACTGCCCGGGTGTCGTGACCGCAGGCGAATCGAAAATCGGCATCATGCCCGCCAACATTTTCAAGCCCGGCAGCGTCGGCATCCTGTCCCGCTCCGGCACGCTCACCTATGAAGCGGTGTTCCAGACCACGCAGGTCGGTCTCGGCCAGACCTCGGCGGTCGGCATTGGCGGCGATCCGGTCAAGGGCACTGAATTTATTGAAGTCCTCGAGCTGTTCCTGGCGGACGAGAAGACCAAGTCGATCATCATGATCGGTGAAATCGGCGGATCGGCCGAAGAGGACGCGGCGCAGTTCCTCAAGGACGAAGCCAAGCGCGGCCGCAAGAAGCCGATGGTCGGATTTATCGCCGGCCGCACCGCACCTCCGGGTCGCCGCATGGGTCATGCCGGCGCAATCGTCTCCGGCGGCAAGGGCGACGCCGAATCGAAGATCGCGGCGATGGAAGCGGCCGGAATCACGGTCTCCCCGTCGCCTGCGCGGCTCGGAACGACCCTTCTCGAAAGGCTGAAAGCGTAATTCAGTCCTTGGTTCTTTTCAGCGCGAAGTTTTGCCCTAAATAGGGTAAAAGGTGCGGCCCAAACACAAAGCCGATACCAAATCGGGCGATTTTCTCCCGATTTTTCCGCGCGATGCAATCAATCAGGACGTAACCATGTCTCGCCAGGACGCGAACGCCAACTTCGCCCTCACTTCCTTCCTCGACGGCGCCAACGCCACCTACATCGACCAGCTGTACGCTCGCTACGAGAACGACCCGTCATCGGTCGATCCGGACTGGGTTGATTTCTTCAAGACCCTGAAGGATCAGCCGGCGGACGTCGCGAAGAACGCGCAGGGCCCGTCCTGGGAAAAGGCCAACTGGCCGACCACGCCAAATGACGATCTGACCTCCGCGCTCGACGGCAACTGGGCCCAGGTCGAAAAGGCCGTCGGCGGCAAGATCGCAGCCAAGGCGCAGGCCGCCGGCGGCGGCCTGACATCGGCTGACCTGCAGCAAGCGACCCGCGATTCGGTCCGCGCGCTGATGTTGATTCGCGCCTACCGCATGCGCGGTCACTTCCATGCCAATCTCGATCCGCTCGGCATCGAAGGCCAGAAGGACCACGAAGAACTCGATCCGCGCTCCTATGGCTTCACCGACGCCGATCTCGACCGCAAGATTTTCCTCGACCATGTGCTGGGTCTTGAGACCGCGACGCTGCGCGAGATCGTTGCGATCTGTCAGCGCACCTATTGCCAGACGCTCGGCGTCGAGTTCATGCACATCTCGAATCCCGCGCAGAAGAGCTGGATTCAGGAACGCATCGAAGGTCCGGACAAGGAAATCAGCTTCACCCGCGAAGGCCGCCGCGCCATCCTGATGAAGCTGGTCGAAGCCGAAGGCTTCGAGAAATTCTGCGACATCAAGTTCACCGGCACCAAGCGCTTCGGTCTCGACGGCGCGGAATCGCTGATCCCCGCGCTGGAACAGATCATCAAGCGCGGCGGCAATCTCGGCGTGCAGGATATCGTGCTGGGCATGCCGCATCGCGGACGTTTGAACGTACTGACGCAGGTGATGGGCAAGCCGCACCGCGCGCTGTTCCATGAATTCAAGGGCGGCTCCGCCAACCCTGATGAAGTCGAGGGTTCGGGCGACGTAAAGTACCACCTCGGCGCATCGTCGGACCGCGAGTTCGACGGCAACAAGATCCATCTCTCGCTCACCGCCAATCCGTCACATCTGGAAATCGCCGATCCGGTCGTGCTCGGAAAGGTGCGCGCCAAGCAGGACCAGAACGGCGATCCGCCGGACCAGCGCATCTCGGCGCTGCCGCTGCTGCTGCATGGCGATGCCGCGTTCGCAGGCCAGGGCGTGGTGGCGGAATGTTTCGCGCTGTCGGACCTCAAGGGCTATCGCACCGGCGGTTCGCTGCATTTCATCGTCAACAACCAGATCGGTTTCACGACCTATCCGCGCTACTCGCGCTCGTCGCCGTATCCGTCCGACGTCGCCAAGATGATCGACGCGCCGATCTTCCATGTGAACGGCGACGATCCGGAAGCGGTGGTGTTCGCGGCGAAGGTGGCGATCGAGTACCGGCAGAAGTTCCACAAGCCGGTCGTCATCGACATGTTCTGCTACCGCCGCCACGGCCATAACGAGGGCGACGAACCGTCATTCACCAACCCGGTGATGTACAAGAAGATCGCGACCCATCCGACCACGCTCGACATCTACGCCAGGCGTCTGATCGCCGACGGCGTCATGACTGAGGGCGAAATCGACAAGGCGAAGGCCGATTGGCGCGCACGGCTCGATGCCGAGCTTGAGGCCGGTTCCGGCTACAAGCCGAACAAGGCCGACTGGCTCGACGGCAAGTGGGCGGGCTTTAAATCAGCCGACCTCGGTGAAGATCCGCGCCGCGGCAACACCGGCGTCGCCATCGACGAACTGAAGGACATCGGCCGCAGGATCACCAAGGTGCCCGACGGCTTCCGGCTTCACCGGACCGTGCAGCGGTTCCTCGACAGCCGCATGAAGGCGATCGAGAACGGCGAGGGGATCGATTGGGCGACCGGCGAAGGGCTGGCATTCTGCACGCTGATGAAGGAAGGCCACAACGTCCGCCTGTCGGGTCAGGATTCCGAGCGCGGCACGTTCTCGCAACGTCACTCCGTGCTGTTCGATCAGGAAGACGAAAGCCGCTACACGCCGTTCAACCACATCGGCGAGAATCAAGGACACTACGAAGTCATCAACTCGCTGCTGTCGGAAGAGGCGGTGCTTGGTTTCGAGTACGGCTATTCGCTGGCCGAACCCAATGCGCTGACGATCTGGGAAGCGCAGTTCGGCGATTTCGCCAACGGGGCGCAGGTGCTGTTCGACCAGTTCATCTCGTCGGGCGAACGCAAGTGGCTGCGCATGTCGGGCCTCGTCTGCATGTTGCCGCATGGTTATGAAGGCCAGGGTCCGGAACATTCGTCGGCGCGCCTCGAGCGCTTCCTGCAGATGTGCGCGGAAGACAATATGCAGATCGTCAATATCACGACGCCTGCGAATCTGTTCCACGCGCTGCGCCGTCAGTTGAAGCGCGAGATTCGCAAGCCGCTGATCATCATGACGCCGAAGTCGCTGCTGCGTCACAAGCGTGCGACCTCGACGCTCGAGGAGTTCGGTCCCGACACGTCGTTCCACCGCGTTCTGCTGGACGATGCGGAGAAGGGCGGCGAGATCAAGCTTGTCGCGGACTCCAAGATCCGTCGCGTCGTGATCTGCTCGGGCAAGGTCTATTACGATCTTTACGAGGATCGTGAGAAGCGCGGCGTCGACGATATCTATCTGCTGCGGGTCGAGCAGCTCTATCCGGTGCCGCTCAAGACACTGGTGCAGGTGCTCGAGCGCTTCAAGAAGGCCGAAGTGGTCTGGTGTCAGGAAGAACCCCGTAACATGGGCGGCTGGCACTTTATCGAGCCCTACCTCGAATGGGTGCTCAACCAGGTCGGCTCGGCGCACAAGCGTCCGCGCTATGCCGGACGCGCTGCTGCCGCCGCAACCGCGACCGGGTTGATGTCGAAGCATCTCCAGCAATTGAAAGCATTGCTCGACGAAGCTCTTGGCTGATCAATGGATGCCCGCAGCTCGCGGGCATTTCCATCACATTCAATTTGATTGAGGCGCTGACGGCAGAACGTGCCGCTCACGACGCAAGGGGAAAAGAAAATGGCTGAAATTCGCGTTCCGACACTGGGCGAGTCCGTCACCGAGGCCACCATCGGCCGCTGGTTCAAGAAGGCCGGCGATGCCGTCGCCGTCGACGAGCCCTTGGTTGAACTCGAAACCGACAAGGTGACCATCGAAGTGCCGGCGCCGTTCGCGGGCACCCTGGGCGAGATCGTCGCCAAGGACGGCGAGACGGTCGCGGTCGGCGCGCTGCTCGGTCAGATCACGGAAGGCGCGGGCGGCGCCAAGCCCGCCGCGGCCCCGGCCAAGGCGGCTGAACCTGCTCCGGCGAAAGCCGCGCCTGCTGCCGCAGCACCTGCGCCCGCGCAAAAATCGCCACCGGCCGATGCGCCGCAGGCACCATCGGTGCGCAAGCTTTCTGCTGAGTCGGGCGTGGATGCATCTACCGTCCCGGGCTCGGGCAAGGATGGCCGCGTCACCAAGGGTGACATGCTGGCCGCAATCGAAAAGGCTGCATCGGCGCCCACGCCAGTCAATCAGGCTGCCGTTCAGGCGCGCGCGCCGTCGCCTGCCGACGATGCAGCGCGTGAAGAGCGCGTGAAGATGACGCGGCTGCGCCAGACCATCGCGCGCCGGCTCAAGGACGTACAAAACACCGCGGCGATGCTGACGACCTTCAACGAGGTCGATATGAGCCACGTGATGGCGCTGCGCGCCCAATACAAGGATGCGTTCGAGAAGAAGCACGGTGCCAAGCTCGGCTTCATGGGCTTCTTCACCAAGGCCTGCGTACAGGCGTTGAAGGACATTCCGGCCGTGAATGCCGAGATCGACGGCACCGACCTGATCTACAAGAATTACTACCACATCGGCGTCGCTGTCGGCACCGAGAAGGGTCTCGTCGTCCCGGTGGTGCGTGACTGCGATCACAAGTCGATTGCCGACATCGAGAAGAGCATCGCCGACTACGGCAGGCGGGCCCGCGACGGCCAACTGAAGATCGAAGAGATGCAGGGCGGCACGTTCACCATCACCAATGGCGGCATCTACGGCTCGCTGATGTCGACGCCGATCCTTAACGCCCCGCAGTCCGCGATCCTCGGCATGCACAAGATCCAGGAGCGGCCGGTGGTCGTCGGCGGCAAGATCGAAGTTCGCCCGATGATGTATCTGGCGGTGTCCTACGATCACCGCGTCATCGACGGCAAGGAAGCGGTGACCTTCCTCGTTCGCATCAAGGAAAGCCTCGAAGATCCGGCGCGATTGGTTCTCGACCTCTGATCGCGAGGCGGGCATGGACAGCGTCGCCATCGTCGCCATCGTCACCGGAGGCAGCCGCGGCATCGGCCGGGCTACGGCGCTCGCCGCTGCCTCGCGTGGCTACAAGGTTGTTGTCGGCTATGCCAGTAACAAGGCCGCTGCTGACGAGGTGGTTGCGAAGATTGAGGCCAGCAATGGCAAGGCCATCGCGGTGAAGTGCGATGTCGGCAATGAGGCCGATATTCTCGCGCTGTTCAAGCAGGCGGATGCTTTCGGCAAGCTCGGCGCCCTCGTAAACAATGCCGGCGTGGTCGACGCGACGGCCCGCGTCGATGAAATGTCGGCGGCGCGGCTCGCCCGCATGATGAACGTCAACATCGTCGGCAGCATTCTGTGCGCGCGCGAGGCGGTGAAGCGCATGTCCAGCAAGCACGGCGGAACCGGCGGCGTCATCGTCAATATTTCTTCCGTTGCGGCGACGTTGGGATCGCCCGCGCAGTATGTCGACTACGCCGCCTCGAAGGGCGCGATCGATACCTTCACGGTGGGGCTTGCGCGCGAAGTCAGCACCGAGGGCATTCGCGTCAACGGCATTCGTCCGGGTCTGATCGATACCGAAATTCACGCCAGCGGTGGGGAGCCCGATCGCGCGCACCGGCTGGCGCATATGGTTCCAATGAAGCGGGTCGGCACCGCGGATGAAATCGCCAACGCCGTCGTATGGCTGATGTCGGACGAAGCGTCATATGTCACCGGCACGATCGTCGATGTGTCGGGCGGCCGCTAACTTCCATTTCTCTGTGAGTACAGGATAATCCTCATGGCTTCTTACGATCTCATCGTTATCGGCACCGGCCCCGGCGGTTATGTCTGCGCGATCCGCGCGGCGCAGCTCGGCATGAAAGTTGCGGTGGTCGAGAAATGGCCGACCTTCGGCGGCACCTGCCTCAATGTCGGATGCATTCCGTCCAAGGCATTGCTGCAGGCATCGGAGCGGTACGAGGAAGTCACGCACATGCTGCCCAAGATGGGCATCGGCGTCGGCAAGCCGAAGCTCGATCTGCCGACCATGATGAAGTTCAAGACCGACGGCGTCGACGGCAACACCAAGGGTGTCGCCTTTCTGTTCAAGAAGAACAAGATCGAGCCTTATGAAGGCACCGGCCGCATCCTCTCGGCCGGCAAGGTCGAGGTGAAGGGCAATGACGGCAAGACCCAGGTTCTTGAAACCAAGAACATCGTGATCGCCACCGGCTCCGACGTGGCCAAGCTGAA
The DNA here is from genome assembly GCF_001006325.2 of Afipia massiliensis. Lineage (NCBI taxonomy): Bacteria > Pseudomonadati > Pseudomonadota > Alphaproteobacteria > Hyphomicrobiales > Nitrobacteraceae > Afipia > Afipia massiliensis. The sequence continues at coordinate 1,698,752 of NZ_LBIA02000001.1, forward strand.
GGGCGTCGAGATCGACGAAAAGCGCATCGTCTCTTCCGTAGGCGCGCTGACGCTCGACAAGGTGCCGGAGAAGATGCTGGTGATCGGCGCCGGCGTGATCGGCCTCGAACTCGGTTCGGTGTGGCGCCGTCTCGGCGCGCAGGTCATGGTCGTCGAATTCCTCGACCGGATTCTCCCCGGCATGGATGGCGAGGTCGCAAAGTCGTTCCAGCGTATTCAGGAAAAGCAGGGCGTCGAATTCAAGCTCGGCGCCAAGGTCACCGGCGTCGATACGTCCGGCAAGAAGCTGAAGGCCAGCATTGAGCCGGCTGCAGGCGGTACGGCTGAAACCATCGAAGCGGACGTGGTGCTGGTGGCGATCGGACGCGTTCCTTACACCGAAGAGCTCGGCCTCAAGGAAGCCGGGGTCGAACTCGATCAGCGCGGCCGCGTGCAGACCGATGGACACTTCCAGACCAACGTGAAGGGCATCTATGCCATCGGCGACGTGATCGCCGGACCGATGCTGGCGCACAAGGCGGAAGACGAGGGCATCGCCATCGCCGAGATCCTCGCGGGTCAGGCGGGTCACACCAACTACGATGTCATCCCCGGCGTGGTTTACACGTTCCCGGAAGTTGCTTCCGTCGGCAAGACCGAGGAAGAGCTGAAGCAGGCGGGCGTGGCTTACACCTCAGGCAAGTTTCCGTTCACCGCGAACGCACGCACCAAGGTCAATCAGACCACCGATGGCTTTGTAAAAATCCTCGCTGACGCGAAGACCGATCGCGTGCTGGGTGTTCACATCGTCGGTGCGGAAGCCGGCGAAATGATCCACGAAGCGGCGGTGCTGATGGAATTCGGCGGTTCCGCGGAAGATCTCGCGCGCACCTGCCACGCCCATCCGACCCGCTCGGAAGCGGTCAAGGAAGCCGCGCTTGCGGTCGGAAAGCGCGCAATTCACATGTAACGATTGGCCGGTGCATGCAGGCGTCGCGGTATTCGACTTAAGAACCGCGACCCGTCATTGCGAGGAGCAAAGCGACGAAGCAATCCAGTCTGCCCTATCGCTTCTGGATTGCTTCGCTTCGCTCGCAATGACAACGGGATGCAGGTTAGTGTCACCTGAGCCCGACGCGTCTCTCTACATCAGATGCACGGCGTGGGGGGCGAACAGTCCGATCGCCGTGAACGCCAGTCCTGTCACGGCCAGTGCGCCAGCCACCCACGCCAGCGCAATCATGCCGGTGATGATGGTCGCTGAAGCCAGCACGATGCCGATCTGGAAAGCGGCGGAGGCGACCTCGTAGTGGTGATAGCGCGCCATGGCGAGATCGCGGGCCTCCTCGGCCTTCTTGGCGCGCGCGGCCAGTTGCTCGGAGCCTTCGCCGGTTTCCGGTTCGGAACGATAGCGGGCCGCGGCCTTGTTCCAGTCATCGATCTGCTTGGCCAGTGTGGCCTTCTGCGCATCGTCACCCGACAGGCCAAGGCTGAGCTTTGCATGCTCGGCCACCGCCTGCACCGTCGTGCGCCGGATGCTCTTGGCCTGGAAGAAGGCCCACAGATTTGAGGCCTCGACGTTCTTGCTGATGGATTCGGTCTGGGCGCCCTTGCCGAGCGTCTCGGAGAACGCAAGAAACAGCGCGATCACCGCGATCAGCAATGCGATCCTTTTGTTGGAGCCGGATGCATGTTCAGCATGCTCCGCGTGCTCCATGCTCTCATGTGCGCCCATATTCAGTATCCCTCCCGGTCAAAATCGGATGCCACGATTGACCGAACTGCGGTTCGCGCGCAAGGGGCGTCCGAACGACTCGGTAGGGCAAATTTTGGCACGACAAATTTATGTCACGCCATCATCTAGGCTCTCGGATGGGCCGTCTTGTAAACGTCGAGCAGCCGGTCGGCATCGACACCGGTGTAGATCTGCGTGGTCGATAGCGACGAGTGGCCGAGTAGCTCCTGGATGGCGCGCAGGTCGCCGCCTCGTGTCAGCAGATGGGTGGCGAACGAATGACGCAGCGCATGCGGCGTCGCGCTGTCCGGCAAGCCAAGCGCACCGCGCAGCCGCTCCATCGTCAACTGGATGATGCGCGGTGAGAGCGGGCCGCCGCGCGCGCCGACAAAGATCGAGCCGTCCGCCGCGATGGTGTGCGGACACACCGCGACATAGTCCTGGATCAAGGCCAACACGTTCTGCAGCACTGGCACCATGCGGGTCTTGTTGCCTTTGCCGGTGACGACGATCACATCGCCTTTGCCGGGCAACGGCACGTCGCGCCGCTTGAGGCCGAGGGCTTCGGAAATGCGCAGGCCCGATCCGTAGAGCAGCGCCATCACCGCGGCGTCGCGCGCCCAGATCCACGGCTCGCGGTTCTCCCCCGCTCGAATGTCTGCATCGGTCATCTGCCGTGCGGAGGTCATCTGAATTGGTTTCGGCAGGCTCTTGCCGATTTTCGGGGCGCGGATCGCGGACAGCGCGCCGACCTTGCCCATGCCTTCGCGTTCCAGAAATCGCCCGAACGAACGCAATCCCGCCAGTGCGCGCATCAGGGAACGCCCGCCCACGTCATCGGCGCGCCTTGACGACATGAAGGCGCGCACGTCTGTGGCTTCGATGGCGGCAAATTGCTTCAAGGTGACGAGGCCGCCCCAATGCTCGCTCAGAAAGACGAGGCACTGGCGCAGGTCGCGCGCATAGGCCTCCAGCGTCTTGGGCGACAGCCGGCGCTCGGAGCGCAGGTGGGACAGCCACTGCGTGATCTCGGCCAGCAGGTCAGGTGCTGCGCAGGTCAGCGGCGCGGCCTCTGTCTCGGCCTTGGTTGCAGCGGCGGCTTTGGCCATCATATGTCTCGCGGGGCGCCTGCGCTTGACAGGAATCGGTTTATCGCACCCTTTTCAGGGAGCATGTTCCGGCAAAGTGGACACCGGTTTGCCGGAAGAACATGCTCCCAAATAGTAAACTGCGCGTATTCTGATCGCAAAACCGGTATCCACTTTTGCGGAATACGCGCTATCCTCCTTAATCCGGGCCCCTCTCACCATGGCAAGACGAGTCGTCGACGTTCTTGTCCCGGTGGCCCTGAACCAGACCTATTCCTATCGCGTTCCCGACGGCGTCGAACTGAAGCCGGGGGATGTGGTCAGTGTTCCGCTCGGGCCGCGCGACGTCACCGCCGTGGTCTGGGCCGACAATCCCAACCCCGATCCCCGGCTGCACAACCGCCTGAAAGACACCGGCGATAGACTCGACGTGCCGCCGCTGAAACCGGAGCTGCGCAGCTTCGTCGACTGGGTCGCCAACTACACGCTGTCCGCACGCGGCATGGTGCTGCGGATGACGCTGCGCATGGGCGAGCATCTTGGACCCGAGCGTGCGCGCATGGGGGTGCGGCTGGTCGGTACGCCGCCGCAGCGCATGACCAGCGCGCGGCGTCGCCTGATCGATATTCTGTCGGACGGGTTGCTGCACGCAAAGTCCGAGGCTGCAAAGGAAGCCGGCGTCAGCCCCGGCGTCATCGATGGGCTTGTCGACGAAGGCACGCTCGCCATCGAGCCGTTGCCGCGCGATCTCGCGCCGCCGTCACCCGATCCGTCGTTCTCGGTGCCGGACTTTTCGCCCGAGCAGCGGATCGCCGCCGACGCGATGAAAGACCTCGCCTCGAAGGATGAATTTCAGGTCGCGATGCTCGATGGTGTCACCGGCTCCGGAAAAACCGAAGTCTATTTCGAGGCGGTGGCCGAGAACATTCGCCGTGGCCGGCAGACCATGATCCTGATGCCGGAGATCGCGCTGACCGGACAGTTTCTCGACCGCTTTGCCGCGCGCTTCGGCGTGCGGCCGATCGAATGGCACTCGGAACTGACGCCGCGTACCCGCGCGCGCAACTGGGCCGCGGTCGCGGCCGGCGATGCGCCGGTGGTGGTCGGCGCACGTTCGGCGCTGTTTCTGCCTTACGCCAATCTCGGTCTCATCATCGTCGATGAAGAGCACGATCAGGCCTACAAGCAGGATGAGGGCGCGCATTATCATGCGCGCGACATGGCGGTGGTGCGCGGATCGATCGCGAAGATTCCGGTCGTGCTGTGTTCGGCAACGCCCTCGGTCGAGTCCGAAGTCAACGCACGCAAGGGGCGCTATCGCCGCGTCGCTCTGCCGTCGCGGTTCGGCGGCCAGCACATGCCGCAGATCGAGGCCATCGATCTGAAGCGCGAAGGCCCGCAGCGCGGCCGGTTCATTTCGCCGCGTCTCGCAGAAGAGATCAAGATCGCAATCGAGCGCAAGGAACAGGCGCTGCTGTTTCTCAATCGTCGCGGCTACGCGCCGCTGACTTTGTGCCGCGCTTGCGGTCATCGGTTCGCCTGCACCATCTGCGATGCGTGGCTGGTCGATCATCGCTTTCGTCAGCGCCTTGTTTGCCATCACTGCGGCTTCTCGATGCCGCGTCCGCATCAATGCCCGCATTGTGGGGCGGAGGAATCGCTGGCGGCCATCGGTCCCGGTGTCGAGCGCCTGCAGGAAGAAGCCGCAAACCTGTTTCCTGATGCGCGCACCATGGTGCTGTCGAGCGATCTGATCACCGATATCGAGACGATGCGGTCGGAACTGAACGAAATCGCCGAGGGCCGCGTCGACATCATCATCGGCACGCAACTGGTGGCGAAGGGGCATAACTTCCCGCGCCTCAATCTGGTCGGCGTGATCGATGCGGATCTGGGGCTGGGCAACGGCGATCCGCGCGCCGCCGAGCGCACATTTCAATTGCTCAACCAGGTGATCGGCCGCGCGGGGCGTGAGCAGGGCCGCGGCGTCGGCTACCTGCAGACCCATCAACCCGAGCATCCGGTGATGAAGGCGCTGGTCGCGTCGGATCGCGAAGCGTTTTACGCCAGCGAGATCGAAGCGCGCGAACGCGCACTGTATCCGCCGTTCGGGCGGCTGGCGTCGCTGATTATTTCAGCGGGCGATCGTCCTACCGCGGAAGGTTTTGCGCGCAAGCTTGCGGCCGCCGCGCCGCTCGACGAACGGGTTCAGGTGCTCGGTCCCGCGGAGGCGCCGCTCGCCGTCATCAAGGGCCGCTACCGGTTTCGCATTCTTGTGAAATCACTGCGCGGCATCGACTTGTCGGCCTATATGCGGGACTGGCTCGCGGCCGGCCCGAAGACCAAGGGCAATCTCAAGCTTGAGATCGATATCGATCCGCAGAGTTTTTTGTGAAACTCGTCATTGCGAGCGAAGCGAAGCAATCCAGAAGCAACAGGAATCTGGATTGCTTCGTCGCTACGCTCCTCGCAATGACGAGATTTGCTGGCAGCCCAATGAAAAAGGCCGGTGCAATTGGCACCGGCCTTTTCAACGCAACTTACGCAACGCAACTATACGCAACGCTTACTGAACTTCTGCAACCACGTGACCGACGCCGCGGCTGGTGAGGCCGACCGCGCGGGCAGCGCCCTTCGACAGATCGAGCACGCGACCCTTGATGAACGGGCCGCGGTCATTGACGGTGACGACGACGCTGCGGCTGCCGTGGGTGACCTTGAGACGCGTCCCGAACGGCAGGGTCCGGTGGGCGGCGGTCATGGCCTCCTGATTGAAGCGCTGGCCCGAGGCGGTCTTGCTGCCCGACTCGTTGCCGTAGAATGAGGCCTTACCGGAAAAGCTGCGGCCGGAGCCGACAGAGGCATTGGCGTCGCGCCAGGATTTGCGCTGGCCGGCTTCGCTCGCGGTAGCGCCAAGCGCCAAAATTCCGACTGCAACCAACGCGATCGAGGTATTCCGATTCGCAGCGGGTCGCCCCGGCACGCGCTTAATAGCGGCGATCATATAGTTGTCCCTCACAATTGGTATATCCATCCAACGGCTGGCTAAATCGAGCCAGCGTCTACGTAGCGGGACGGTTCATCCAATAATGAGGCATAAGCGCGGCGAGCGATTTGTTCCAAAGTCGCTGAAATTTTTTGAAAGCAATAGAAACTAGCCAAAGTTTCTTGCGGAATATTTTGGTGAAAGAGATTATGAGCCATATTATACATATCTATACTTAATAGTTTTCATAAGTATAGATTTCGTCTAGTAAAAACGAAGCTGCCAAATTCGTTACTGGAATGCGATTATTGCAATGCTGCATGCGTAAGGCGGGCAGCTCTTCGCCCAATTTTGGCGATTCTTCAGCCGAATCGCGGGGTTGAGGGCGCCTGTGGCCGAATCGGGCTGCGCTGGCGAATGTGCCAACCGGTTCCTCAACATGAGCCGTAGTTTCGGTGGCGTAGAAGGCAAGGTGGTTTTCGCCGGAGCGGGCATGAGGATTGGCGGCAGGTTGCGGCCCTGCTGCCGCTCTCCGCTTGCGAAGTTATTTCGACCAAGCTCCTGCAAGACGTGCTGCTCAAACTACGCGATGCGCGCATGCGACAAACCGGCGCCGCCAAAAACGCGTTCGCAATCGTCGTCATGTTGCACCTGCGCGCGCCCTATGTTAGCAAAACCGCGATTTTAGGCTGCTGGGCATGTCGCTCCGGCCAGAAATCGAAGTCCCGCTTGAATTCCAAGGGCTTGGATCGCTTGGTGTCGCACTGACACCAGACTGCAGCGATGAACTTACCCTTGGGCATTCGACAGCTTAGAAGAGATATTTGTGGCAGCTGAAGATCCCTCAGTATCTGGCGTGTCTGGCCGTTATGCGACGGCGCTTTTCGAACTGGCGCGCGACCAGAAATCCGTCGACGCCGTCAAGGCGGACCTCGACAAGTTCTCCGCCCTGCTGGCCGACAGCCCGGACCTCCTGAGGCTGGTGCGCAGCCCGGTGTTCACCGCCGATGCGCAGGCCAAGGCGCTCGACGCCGTGCTGGCAAGGGCCGGCATCAGCGGTATCGCCGCGAATTTCCTCAAGGTCCTGACCGCCAATCGCCGGCTGTTTGCCGTGGCTGATGTCATCAGGGCGTTCCGCGCGCTGGTCGCCAAGTTCAAGGGCGAGGCCACCGCAGAAGTCACCGTCGCTGAACCCCTCAGCGATACCAATCTCGACGCTCTCAAGGCCGCACTGAAATCAGTGTCGGGCAAGGACGTCGATCTCAACGTGAAGATCGATCCGTCGATCATCGGCGGGCTTGTCGTCAAGCTCGGCAGCCGCATGGTCGACAGCTCGCTTCGCACCAAACTCAATTCGATCAAGCACGCGATGAAAGAGGCAGGCTGATGGACATCCGCGCCGCGGAAATTTCCGCAATCCTCAAGGACCAGATCAAGAATTTCGGCCAGGAAGCCGAAGTCTCTGAAGTCGGTCAGGTTCTCTCGGTCGGCGACGGCATTGCCCGCGTCTATGGTCTGGACAACGTCCAGGCCGGCGAAATGGTCGAGTTCGAGAACGGTACGCGCGGCATGGCGCTCAACCTTGAAAGCGACAACGTCGGCATCGTTATTTTCGGCGCCGACCGCGAGATCAAGGAAGGCCAGACCGTCAAGCGCACCCGCGCCATCGTGGACACACCGGTCGGCAAGGGACTTCTGGGCCGCGTCGTTGACGCGCTCGGCAATCCGATCGACGGCAAGGGCCCGATCCAGGCGACCGAACGCAAGCGCGTCGACGTCAAGGCGCCCGGCATCATTCCTCGCAAGTCGGTGCATGAGCCGATGGCAACCGGCCTCAAGGCGATCGACGCCCTGATCCCCGTCGGCCGTGGCCAGCGCGAGCTGATCATCGGCGACCGTCAGACCGGCAAGACCGCGATCGCGCTCGACACCATTCTGAACCAGAAGCCGCTCAACGCCGCCGGCGCGCCGGAAGGCCAGAAGCTGTATTGCGTCTACGTCGCGATCGGCCAGAAGCGTTCGACCGTCGCGCAGTTCGTGAAGGTTCTCGAAGAGCAGGGCGCGTTGGAATACTCCATCGTCGTCGCCGCAACCGCTTCCGATCCTGCTCCGATGCAGTATCTCGCGCCGTTCACCGGCTGCACCATGGGCGAGTACTTCCGTGACAACGGCATGCACGCCGTCATCATCTATGACGACTTGTCCAAGCAGGCCGTCGCCTATCGCCAGATGTCGCTGCTGCTGCGCCGTCCGCCGGGCCGCGAAGCTTATCCTGGCGACGTGTTCTATCTGCATTCGCGCCTGCTCGAACGCGCTGCGAAGCTCAACGACGATCAGGGCAACGGTTCGCTGACCGCTCTCCCGGTCATCGAAACCCAGGCCAACGACGTGTCGGCCTACATTCCGACCAACGTGATTTCAATCACCGACGGCCAGATCTTCCTCGAAACCGATCTGTTCTTCCAGGGCATCCGTCCTGCGGTGAACGTCGGTCTGTCCGTGTCGCGCGTCGGATCGTCGGCGCAGACCAAGGCGATGAAGAAGGTCGCCGGCAAGATCAAGGGCGAGCTCGCGCAGTACCGCGAAATGGCGGCGTTCGCGCAGTTCGGCTCCGACCTCGATGCCTCGACCCAGCGCCTTCTCGCGCGTGGTTCGCGCCTGACCGAACTCCTGAAGCAGCCGCAGTTCTCGCCGCTGAAGATGGAAGAGCAGGTCGTGGTGATTTACGCCGGCGTCAACGGCTACCTCGACGGCATTCCGGTCAACAAGGTCCGCGCCTTCGAGGACGGCCTGCTGTCGCTGCTGCGCGGCAAGCATGTCGACATCCTCAACGCCATCCGCGACTCGCGTGATCTGTCGGACGACGTTGCCGGCAAGCTCAAGGGCGTGGTCGAAGGCTACACCAAGACGTTCGCTTAAAGATCGTCGCCGCGCCGATTTGCGCGCGCGGCGAAACTGGGGTTGCGATCCGGCGTGAGGCTGGATCGTCAGGGTGAGATAAAGAATGGCGTCTCTTAAGGACATGCGTGTCCGCATCGCCTCGACCAAGGCGACGCAGAAGATCACCAAGGCCATGCAGATGGTTGCGGCGTCGAAGTTGCGCCGTGCCCAGACCGCGGCCGAAGCGGCGCGTCCCTATGCCGAGCGCATGGACGCTGTGATCAGCAACATCGCGGGTGCTGCGGCCGGATCCGGCAACGCGCCGGCATTGCTTGCCGGCACCGGCAACGACAAGGTTCACCTGCTGCTGGTGTGCACCGGCGAGCGCGGCCTGTCGGGCGCCTTCAACTCCTCCATCGTGCGCCTGGCGCGCGAGCGGGCCCTGTCGCTGATGAGCCAGGGCAAAGAGGTCAAGTTCTTCTGCGTCGGACGCAAGGGTTACGAGCAGCTTCGCCGCCAGTTCGACAAGCAGATCGTCGGCAACGTCGAACTGCGCTCGGTGAAGGTGCTCGGCTTCAGGAATGCCGAAGACGTCGCCAAGCAGATCGTCGCGATGTTCGAGGCGGGCGACTTCGACGTCTGCACGCTGTTCTACTCGCGCTTCAAGTCGGTGATCGCGCAGATCCCGACCGCCCAGCAGATCATTCCGCTCGTGCTCGAAGAAAAAGAAGCCACGAACGGCGCGACCGCGGTTTACGATTACGAACCGGCTGAAGACGAAATTCTCTCGAGCCTGCTGCCGCGCAACCTCGCGGTGCAGATTTTCCGTGCGCTGCTCGAAAACAACGCGTCGTTCTACGGCGCGCAGATGAGCGCCATGGACAACGCGACCCGCAACGCCGGCGACATGATCCGCAAGCAGACGCTGATCTACAACCGCACCCGCCAGGCGATGATTACCAAGGAACTGATCGAAATCATCTCCGGCGCCGAGGCCATCTAGGCCAACCGCCGCATAGACCGAGTTTTAAGGAGACTATCCCATGGCATCACCCGCCAACCAGACCGGACGCATTGCACAGGTTATCGGCGCCGTCGTCGACGTGAAGTTCGACGGCTATCTGCCGGCCATTCTCAACGCGATCGAAACCACCAATCAGGGCAATCGCCTTGTGTTGGAAGTCGCGCAGCACCTCGGTGAATCCACCGTGCGCGCCATCGCGATGGACACCACCGAAGGTTTGGTGCGCGGTCAGGAAGTGAAGGACACCGGCGCGCCGATCACGGTGCCGGTCGGTGCCGGAACGCTCGGCCGCATCATGAACGTCATCGGCGAGCCGGTGGACGAGCAGGGTCCGGTGAAAGCCGAAACCACCCGCGCAATCCATCAGGAAGCGCCGCTCTACACCGATCAGTCGACCGAGGCTGAAATTCTCGTCACCGGCATCAAGGTCGTCGATCTGCTCGCGCCTTACGCCAAGGGCGGCAAGATTGGCCTGTTCGGCGGCGCCGGCGTCGGCAAGACCGTGCTGATTCAGGAGCTGATCAACAACGTCGCGAAGGCGCACGGCGGTTACTCGGTGTTCGCAGGCGTCGGCGAGCGAACCCGCGAAGGCAACGACCTCTATCACGAGTTCATCGAATCCGGCGTCAACAAGAAGGGCGGCGGCGAAGGCTCGAAGTGCGCTCTCGTGTACGGCCAGATGAACGAGCCTCCGGGCGCGCGCGCCCGCGTCGGCCTCACCGGTCTGACCGTCGCAGAACATTTCCGCGATCAGGGCCAGGACGTGCTGTTCTTCGTCGACAACATCTTCCGCTTCACTCAGGCTGGTTCGGAAGTGTCCGCTCTGCTCGGCCGTATTCCGAGCGCCGTGGGCTATCAGCCGACGCTCGCGACCGACATGGGCGCGCTGCAGGAGCGCATCACCACCACGCACAAGGGTTCGATCACCTCGGTGCAGGCCATTTACGTTCCGGCCGACGACTTGACCGATCCGGCGCCGGCCACCTCGTTCGCCCACTTGGACGCGACGACCGTGTTGAACCGCGCGATTTCGGAAAAGGGCATCTATCCCGCGGTGGATCCGCTGGATTCGACCTCGCGCATGCTTTCGCCGCTGATCGTCGGCGAGGAGCATTACCTCACCGCGCGCATGGTTCAGCAGGTGCTGCAGAAGTACAAGTCGCTTCAGGACATCATCGCCATTCTCGGCATGGACGAACTGTCGGAAGAGGACAAGATCGCCGTGGCACGCGCCCGCAAGATCGAGCGCTTCCTGTCGCAGCCGTTCTTCGTCGCTGAAATCTTCACCGGTTCGCCGGGCAAGTTCGTCGACCTCGCCGATACCATCAAGGGCTTCAAGGGCCTTTGCGAAGGCAAGTACGATCACCTGCCGGAAGCGGCCTTCTACATGGTCGGCACGATCGAAGAAGCCGTCGAGAAGGGCAAGAAGCTCGCAGCAGAAGCGGCGTAATCACGATGGCCACCTTTCACTTCGATCTCGTATCACCTGAAAGAATCGCCTTCTCGGGCGAAGTCGAGCAGGTCGATATTCCCGGCGTCGAGGGTGACCTCGGCGTGATGGCTGGCCATGCGCCGCTGGTGGCGAGCATTCGCCCCGGCATCATGACCGTGACCGTCGGCGGCAAGCACGAGAAGATCATCGTGCTCGGCGGCCTTGCGGAAATCTCCGAGAAGGGTTTGACGGTTCTTGCCGATACCGCAACGTCGGTGGCGGAACTCGACGCAGCTGCCTTCGCCGACAAGATCGCTCAGATGGAAGAGGATCTGAAGGAAAAGGAAGGTTCGGTCCTCGATCAGGCGATCGAGCGGCTCGATCACTTCAAGACCATCCAGCGGCAGATCGTCAATTCAACAGCGATGCATTGAGCGTTGTTACATCGAAGTCAAAAAGCCCTGCACTGCAGGGCTTTTTTGCATTCTGGACTTATTATTTCCCGGCGAACCTGGTGAATTCCTTGACCACGCGCTCATAGACCGGCCGCTTGAACGGCACGATCAGCTCGGGAAGATTCTTCATCGGCTCCCAGCGCCAGTCGATGAACTCCGGCTTGTGGCCGGCCGGTGAAGCGACGTTGATCTCGCTATCCTTGCCGGTGAACCGGAGCGCGTACCACTTCTGCTTCTGTCCGCGAAACCGGCCCTTCCAGGCGCGGCCGGCGACGGTGCGCGGAATATCGTAGGTCAGCCATTCCGGCACTTCGCCCAGCTTCTCCACCGAGCGGGCGTTGGTCTCCTCATAGAGTTCACGCTTGGCGGCGGCCCATGTGTCTTCGCCGCTATCGACGCCGCCCTGCGGCATCTGCCAGACATGGGTTTGATCGACATGCTCCGGACCGCTGGCGCGGCGGCCGATGAACACGAGTCCGTCCGGATTGATCAGCATGATGCCGACGCAGGTCCGGTAGGGCAGATCGTCGTAACGCGCCATCCTGCTTAAGCCTTTGATCCAGCCGTCCAAGCGCGCCAGCCGCACTCTATTCGTTCGTTCACGCGAGAGCGCCGGAACACCCGGTTCCGGCTTTGCCGATCACGCCTAGCTTGATTTTGGTTTCAGCATCGCCGTTGTCAACGGCACCAGCGCGATGCCGCGGGCCTCGAGTTGCTTTGCCCAGGTTCCGATCCGCTCGATCGAAATCGGCAAGGCGGATGCGATGCCGACGGCCGATCCGCGTTCCTTCGCCAGTGTTTCCAGCCGCGTCAGCGCCCGGTCGATTTCGGCCGGTGTCGGCACGGTGTCGATGCTGACATCGGCTTTCGCAAACGGCATCGCCTGTCCTTCCGCGATCACGCCCGCAACGCTGCGCGGCGCGCTGCCGTCGTCGAGCCATGCGAGACCGCGCCGGGCCGCTTCCTTGACGAGCGGCTGCATCGCCGCGTCGGTCGCGACGAAGCGCGATCCCATGAAATTGGCAATGCCGACATAGCCCTGAAAGCGACTCATATGCCAGGCGAAGCGGTCAGCGTTCTGCTCGGCGGACAATGTGGTGAGCAGCGTCTGCGGTCCGGGATCGTTATCCGGATAGTCGAATGGCTCCATCGGAACCTGCAGCAGCACTTCGTGCTTTTGCGCGCGGGCGCGCTCGACCAGTTTGCCGGGGTCCGAACCGTAAGGCGTGAAGGCGAGCGTCACGGCGCCCGGGAGCTTGGTGATGGCGTCAGCGGTTTTCGCGGCGCCAACGCCGAGGCCGGTAACAACGATGGCGATCGTCGGCTTCTTGGCCGCGCTGGCGCGTTCGGCATCGCTGCCGGCGGCATAGACGCGAAAGGACTTCAATCCATCGGCGGTGACGGGGATCATGCCGTAGCGTGACGGCTCGAGCAGCTTTGGATTGACGCCGGCCATCACTGCGGTCTGGGTATCGGTCTTCGCCGCGGCGTCGGATCCGGCGCCGACCATCACGTCCTGTCGTGCGCCGCTGGAACCATCGATGATGGTCACTGTCTGACGGCCGGTGGCGGGCTCCTTCGCGGCAGCGGTAGCCTCCTTGGGCATTGCAGGCGCAGGGCCGGCAGATTTCGCTGCGCCCTCGCCGGGCAGCGTGGCGGGATCGTAGGACACCCGCGCCAATGGCTCGCCGCCCATCGGGTTATGGTTGAAAATTGCAAAGCCGAGGAAGGTCGTCAGAAACAGGCCGCACAGCCCCGCGATCGCCTGTGGCGCGCTAAACGGAAGCCTGTATTGCCGCTTGCGCGGCCGATCTTGTCCGAGCGGTGCGCTCAGATCGTCGGTTGTCACTGCGCTCAACCCCCGCGAATCAATCCGCGAATCCTACCACGGCCCCGGCAGGGCGGGACGTCAAGGCTTGGGTTCCAAGCGCCCAAGGCGGCCAAAGCCGCAACGAAAAAGGGCGGCCCGGAAGCCGCCCTTGATCAGATAAAGGAACTTGTCTGCGGTGTTAGTTCGCAGCCTTGTTCGAGGCCTTGTCGGTCGGCGCCGGAGCCGACGTGGTCTGCTTGATGCCATGGAGGAGATCGGCGGCCATCTTGAGCGCCTTGTCGTTCTTGGCATCCGGCGGAACATAGGACTGCGATCCGGTTTCTTCCTGGCCCTCGGCCTTGAGATGACCGCGCAGCGAGGCTTCACCCTTGGTGTCGGTCTTCGACTTGAGTTCGTCGGGGACATCCTGCAGGACTTCGATATCCGGAATGATGCCCTTGGCCTGGATCGACTTGCCCGACGGCGTGAAGTAACGCGCCGTGGTCAGCCGCAGCGCGCCGTTGCCCGAGCCGAGCGGGATGATGGTCTGCACCGATCCCTTGCCGAACGAGCGGCTGCCGAGCAGCGTCGCCCGCTTGTGATCCTGCAACGCGCCGGCGACGATTTCCGACGCCGATGCCGAGCCGCCGTTGATCAGCACGATCACCGGCTTGCCCTTGGCGAGGTCGCCGGGCTTGGCGGTGCGGCGCTGGGTTTCCTCGGCGTTGCGACCACGGGTCGAAACGATCTCGCCGCGATCCAGGAATGCGTCGGAGACCGACACGGCCTCTTCAAGCAAGCCGCCCGGATTGTTGCGCATGTCGAGGATGTAGCCCTTGATCTTGTCCGGACCGATCTGCGTGGTCAGGTTCGCCATCTCGCGCTTCAGGCCTTCGGTGGTCTGCTCGTTGAAGGTGGTGATGCGGATATAGGCGATGTCGTCGCTTTCGACGCGGGCGCGCACCGAGCGGACGCGGATGTTGTCGCGCACCAGCGTAACTTCGATCGGCTTGTCCTGGCCCTTGCGAATGATCTTGAGCTTGATCTTGGTGTTGACCGGGCCGCGCATTTTCTCGACGGCCTGATTCAGGGTGAGACCCTGCACCGCTTCATCGTCGAGATAGGAAATGATGTCGTTGGCCATGATGCCGGCCTTGGAGGCGGGCGTCTCGTCGATGGGCGACACAACCTTGATGAGGCCGTCTTCCATCGTGACCTCGATGCCGAGGCCGCCGAATTCGCCGCGCGTTTGCACCTGCATGTCGCGGAAGCTCTTCGCATCCATGTAGCTGGAGTGCGGATCGAGACCGGTGAGCATGCCGCTGATCGCGGTCTCGACCAGTTTGCTGTCGTCCGGCTTCTCGACGTAATCGCTGCGAACGCGTTCGAACACATCGCCGAACAGGTTGAGCTGGCGGTAGGTGTCAGACGACGCAGCGCGCGCCGTCGATCCGACCAACGCCGAGCGGGGCTGGGTGAGGAAGAGAGTGGCCGCCGCGCCTGCTGCGACGCTGAGGAGAACCAGGGAAGTCTTGCGCATCATCCGCGAACCTTTTGGCCTTCACTTGCGGCCCACCATGGACCAGAATCGATTGGAGTGCCGTCCTTACGGAACTCGATATAGAGCACAGGCTGGCTAGACGTTGCCGCCAGAATTGACGCGACCTGAGACGTGGTGCCCATGGTCGCGACCGGTTCTCCTGTCAGAACAAACTGCCCGATCGTGACCGAAATACGTTCCATCCCGGCGATCAGGACATGATACCCGCCGCCCGCATTGAGGATCAAGAGTTGTCCGTAGCTCCGGAACGGACCTGAGTAAACAACCCAACCATCACAAGGCGTTGTGACCTGCGCTCCGGGCCGGGTGGCGATGGAAATGCCCTTTTCCTGGCTTCCGGCCCCGTCGGAACCGCCAAAACTGCGGATCCGGGTGCCGTTAACCGGGATTGGCAAAAGCCCCTTGGCGGAACCGAAGGCGATCGCCGGGCTCAATCGCGCCGGGTCCTTCAAGGCGCCCAGATTGGGTTTGCCGTTCAGCGATGCCGGCGTGCCCTTCAGTTCGGCCGCAGCCGCAGCCTTCGCGGCTGCCTTCACGTCCTGCTCCATCTTGGCGATCAGGTCCTGAAGATTCTCGGTCTGCTTCGACAGCGCGATGGCGCGCTGCCGCTCCGCTTCCATGTCCTTCTCGGTGTCGGTCTGCTTTTTCTGCCGCTCCTGCACCAGTGCGGCGAGTCGTGTGCGATCTTCATTGAGCTTGTCGCGGTCGACCGCCAGCCGGTCGCGCTCTTCCGCGATATTCTTGCGCAGGCTCACCAGTTCGCCGAGGTCACTGGCGAGCTTGGCGGCGCGGGTCCGCATTTCCGGAACGACAGCGCCGAGCAGCATTGCGGTGCGCAGCGATTGCAAGGCGTCTTCAGGCCTCACGAACAGCGCAGGCGGCGCGCGGCGTCCGGCGCGCTGCAAGGCCGCGAGCACCTCGGAGATTTCGTCCCGGCGCGATTCGAGCGCGGCGCGAATCTGAAGCTCCCGCGCATCGAGCGGGCGCAGCCGGCCTTCGGTGTCGGCCATCTTGCCTTCAACGTCGCGCACCTGCCCGGCGATGCCGATCAGTTGCTGGTTGAGCTTGGTACGGTCCTGGCCGATGGCGGCGAGATCGGCTTTCAGCTTCTGCTCGAGTTCGGCAGTCTTCTTCTGTTGCTCACGGGCGGCTTCGAGTTCCTGCGTGCGCTGCTTGATCGTTTCAGCATCCGGCGCAGCGGCCTGCTTGACGGCGGTTTGTGCGCGGGCCGGCGCAATCCCGCCCGCGACATGAAGCGCTGATATCACCAGAGACAGCGGCAGCGCTGTGCCGCGCGCCAGTCTGCGTGCCGTCAGCAGAGTTGTGTTGCCTGTCGCGTCGGTCACGGGCAGTTCGATCTTTCGCGATCCTGGGGTGATCATGATCTCGGGATCATGTCTTACGCGCGATGGTACGGGTGGCCGGATAAGATCGTCGCGGCCCGGTAAATCTGTTCCAGCAGCATGACGCGCACCATCTGATGCGGCCAGGTCGCTTTGCCAAACGCAACGCTGATTTTCACCTTGCGCCGCAATTCTGGCGAAAGTCCGTCCGCGCCGCCGATTAAAAAAACAGCGGTTGGAACCGATTCGTCACGCCAGCGGCCAAGATGCCGCGCGAATGCGGCGCTGTCGATGGTTTCGCCGCGCTCGTCGAGCGCGATGATGGACGATTTGTCAGGAATCAGCGCCGAGATCGCGGCGGCTTCGTCAGCCATCCGCGCGGCCACATCGCGCGCGCGGCTTTCGGGAATTTCGTGAATCTCAAGGCCGCGAAAGCCAAGCTTGCGGCCAATGTCGTCGAACCGCTCTCGGTAACGGTCGGCAAGCTCCCGTTCCGGGCCTTGCTTCAGGCGGCCAATGGCGATGACAACGATGCGCATGGCGCGCAAACTAACATGCGCGCAAGCACATGAATACGCGCCAGCTCACCGCGTCTTAGCGTGCCTTTGCCGCCGGCTTGTCCGAGGTCCACATCTTTTCGAGATTGTAGAACTCACGGACTTCCGGCCTGAACACATGAACGATCACATCGCCGGAATCGATCAGCACCCAGTCGCAGTTGGGCAATCCCTCGACGTGAGGGGCTGCAATTCCGCTTTCCTTGAGACCTTTCGCGACGTTCTCCGCGATCGCGCCGACGTGGCGGTTGGCCCGCCCCGAGGTCACGATCATGTAGTCGGTGATGGAGGATTTGCCGCGGAGGTCGATGGTGACCGTTTCTTCCGCCTTCATATCGTCAAGGCGGGAGAGGATCAGGTTCAGCGTTTCGTCGGCATCAGGTCGCGCCTTGAGGGCGGGAACGAGGTCGACGGACGCAGGCATCGCTTTGGCACGAGGCTTTGAAGCAGTGGCCTTGGACGAAGCAGCCTTGGACAATACAGATGTGGTCAGGGACCATTCCTTTCACTGTATCGCGAGCGCCGAATCCTGGCGCCCACGTTCATCATACGCATGTGGGGTTAACTGTTTCAATCTTCCAGATGCCGCCGCGATGATTTGGGGCGCGCTGTTGCCGGAAAACGTCATCGTGGATTGGCGTCCTTCCAGCTTCCGTCCGGGTTCCTCAGTCGGGTCGACGACAGACTGGATTTCAGTCCGGTAAGGAACGTCCAGGCCGGTGCACGTCGGCTCGCCAGTGTTCCCGCAGCGCGCTCGTCGATGCGATAGGGCATCAGCGTCTGTGCGGCGGTGGAGGATAAGGCGCGGAAGCTGTCGGGCGGTCGGTCGACCACGGCGATCGGAACCATGCTGGCGATGTGCTGCCAGTTCTCCCAGCGGTTGAACTGCGCGAGATTGTCAGCGCCCATGATCCATACAAAGCGTACGCCGGAGCAGCGGCGCCGCAGATACGAAATCGTATCCGCAGTGTAGCGGGTGCCAATGACGGTTTCGAGACAACTGACGTCGATGCGCGGATGATGCGCGACCTTCTCGGCTGCGATCATGCGTTCGCGCAGGGCGTGCAGCGAACCGTTGTTCTTGAGGGGATTGCCGGGCGACACCAGCCACCAGATGCGGTCGAGCCGCAATCGCTTCAGCGCAAACAGGCTGATGGCGCGGTGGGCTTCGTGGGGCGGGTTGAACGATCCGCCGAGCAAGCCGATGCGCATGCCGTCGGCATGGGTCGGGATCGCGCGAGGCAGATGAACGGAGTCGCTCACGGGCGCGCAATTCACGGACGTGTCTGTCCGGTGCCGCGAACGCGATACTTGAAGCTGGTCAACTGCTCGGCGCCGACCGGGCCGCGGGCGTGGAATTTGCCGGTGGCGATTCCGATTTCCGCGCCGAAGCCGAACTCGCCGCCGTCGGCGAACTGCGTCGAGGCGTTATGCAGCACGATGGCGGAATCCACTTCGTTGAGAAATTTCTCGGCGATCGCCGCGTCCTCGGTGACGATGGCGTCGGTGTGATGCGAGCCGTAGCGCGCGATATGCGCCAACGCGTCGTCCACGCCATTCACCAGTTTTGCGGAAATGATGGCGTCTTCGTATTCTGTGGCCCAGTCCTCGTCGGTGACAGGCTTCACGCGTGGATCGGCGCGCTGAATATCGTCACCGCCGCGCACTTCGCAACCGGCATCGAGCAGCATCATCACCAGCGGCTTGAGTTGCGTCTCCGCAGCCGCCTTGTCGATCAGCAGCGTTTCGGCCGCGCCGCAGACTCCGGGTCGTCGCATCTTGGCGTTGAGAACAATCGTTTTTGCCATGTCGAGCGAAGCTGCCTTATCGACATAGACGTGATTGACGCCTTCGAGATGCGCGAACACCGGCACGCGCGCTTCATCCTGTACGCGGGCGACGAGATTCTTGCCGCCGCGCGGCACGATGACATCGATCGCGCCGTTCAAGCCGCCGAGCATCAGGCCGACCGCCGCGCGGTCGCGGGTCGGTACCAGCGCAATCGACTCTTCGGGGAGCCCTGCCTTGCGCAAGCCTTCGACAAGGCATTGATGGATCGCGCGGCACGAGCGGAAACTGTCCGAGCCGCCGCGCAGGATCACGGCGTTGCCGGATTTGAGGCACAGCGCACCGGCGTCGGCCGCAACGTTGGGACGGCTTTCGAAGATCACGCCGACGACGCCGAGCGGCACGCGCACGCGCTCGATGGTCATGCCGTTGGGGCGCGTCCAGCTTTCGGTGACGATGCCGACGGGATCCTTGATGGCGCGGACCACGTCGATGCCGTCGGCCATCGCATTGATGCGCGACTCAGTGAGCGCGAGCCGATCCACGAAGGCGCTGCTCGACCCGTTGGCCTTTGCTTCGGCGACATCCTCGGCATTGGCGGCCAGTATTTCTTTTGCGCTGGCGCGAATCGAGGCCGCCATGGCGGCCAGTGCCGCGTCCTTCTGTTCGCCCGAGGCAAGCGCCAGCACGCGCGCGGCGCGGCGCGCACCGGCGCCGAGATCGGTCATCAGCGCGGTCAGGTCGGGTGTGCCGTCGAGAGCTTTAAGCGGAGCAGACATATCGGTCTATGTGGGGTTGGATGCTTGTAAGGCCATGCCCTAGCACAGAAATCCGGCCCCGGCGAGGCGCCGGGAACATGGCTGCCCGGCGGGTAGGCCAGTGGCCGATAGGATCGGCCGCTAGGTCATTGGCCGCGCTGTCATTCCGGGACGCGCTCTTGGCGCGGACCTGGAATCCAGCAGATGACTAAAACGATAGAGATTCCGGATCAGCCCGCTGCGCGGTCCGTCCGGAATGACGTATGCGACCCGCTATTTGGCGCTGTCGGTGCCGCGTGGTCCGCCGACCACGAGGTCGTCGCGATGGATCATTTCCGCGCGCCCGGTGATACCGAGAATTTGCGCCGCATCCGAAGACGAGCGGCCCTTGATCTGCTCGGCGTGGTCCGCGTCATAGGCCACAAGGCCGCGGCCGATCTCGTGGGTGTCGGGCCCGCGCACCACCACGGCGTCACCGCGTGCGAATTGCCCGTCGACCCGGATCACGCCCGCCGGCAGCAGGCTCTTGCCGGCGCGCAGGGCCGCGACCGCCCCCGCGTCGATGGTGAGGGTGCCTTTCGGCTCGAGCGATCCGGCGATCCAGCGCTTGCGCGCGGTGACGGGATTGGCCGGCGTCAGAAACCAGGTGCAGGGGCCGCCATCGGCGATGGCCTGCAACGGGTGTTCGATCTTTCCGGACGCGATCAGCATGTGCGTGCCGGCGCTGGTCGCGATCTTCGCAGCTTCGATCTTGGTACGCATGCCGCCGCGCGACAATTCGGATTCGGCGGCACCTGCCATCGCCTCGATGTCAGCGGTGACGGATTCGACGACGGGAATGAGTTTCGCATTCGGATTGGCCGACGGCGGCGCAGTGTAGAGCCCGTCGATGTCCGACAGCAAAATAAGCAGGTCCGCGCTGGTCATGGTGGCGACGCGCGCAGCAAGCCGGTCGTTGTCGCCGTACCGGATTTCGTTGGTGGCGACGGTGTCGTTCTCGTTGATCACCGGCACCGCGCGCCATTCGAGAAGCTTGGTGATGGTCGAGCGGGCGTTGAGATAACGCCGCCGCTCTTCGGTGTCCTGCAGCGTGACCAGAATTTGTCCGGCGCCGATGCCGTAATGGCCGAGCACGCCGGACCAGATGCGCGCCAGTTCGATCTGGCCGACGGCGGCCGCCGCCTGGCTTTCCTCAAGCTTGAGCAGGCCGGCCGGCAGTTTCAGGCGGCTTCGCCCGAGCGCGATCGATCCGGATGAGACGACGAGCACATCCTTGCCCGCCTGATGCAACTTGGCGATATCGGCGGCGAGTGCGGCGAGCCAGGTCGTGCGGACTTCACCGGCGGCCGCGTCGATCAGCAGCGACGATCCAACCTTGACGACGATACGACGGAAATTCTTGAGCTTGGGGTTCAACATCGGAAATCAGCGTGTGGTGGGCATAAGTTGAATTGCGAGCAGCGTGTCAGCGGCCGAGCGGGGTCCAGCCCGATGGCTCCGGCTCTGCTTCCGGCGCGCTTTCGTTCGCTCGTTTGGCTTTGGTGGACACCGGCGCTTCGCCGATCACGGCCAGCAATGCCCGCAGCGCTTCCGGCACGCCCTCGCGCGATACGCCGGAGATCAAGAGCGGAGTCTTTTTCGCAGCCCGCTTAAGGCGCGCCTTCTGATCCTTGAGATGTTCGGGCGACACGGCGTCGATCTTGTTGAGAGCGACGATCTCGATCTTGTCGGCGAGGTTGCCGTCATAGGCTTCCAGTTCGCCGCGCACGGTCTTGTAGGCCTTGCCGGCATGCTCGCTCGTTGCATCGACCAGATGCAGCAAGACCCGACAACGCTCGACGTGTCCAAGAAATCTGTCGCCGAGACCCGCGCCTTCATGCGCGCCCTCGATCAGTCCGGGAATATCGGCCAGCACGAATTCGCGCCCGTCGATGCCGACGACGCCGAGCTGCGGATGCAGGGTCGTGAAAGGATAGTCCGCGATCTTCGGCTTCGCCGCGCTGACCACCGAGAGGAACGTGGACTTGCCGGCGTTCGGCAATCCCACAAGACCCGCGTCGGCGATCAGTTTCAGCCGCAGCCAGATCCAGCGTTCCTCGCCCGGCAATCCCGGGTTGGCGTTGCGCGGCGCGCGATTGGTCGAGGTCTTGAAATGGGCGTTGCCGAAGCCGCCATTGCCGCCTTGCGCCAGGACGAATTTCTCGCCGACCTCGGTGAAGTCGTGGATCAGCGTCTCGCGATCTTCGTCGAAAATCTGCGTGCCCAGCGGCACCTTCATCACGATGTGCTTGCCGTTGGCGCCATGGCGATCCGACCCCATGCCGTTCACGCCCTTCGGCGCCTTGAAGTGCTGCTGGTAGCGATAGTCGATCAGGGTGTTGAGGCCGTCGGCGACCTCGACGATGACGTCGCCGCCCCGGCCGCCATTGCCGCCTGACGGGCCGCCGAACTCGATGAACTTCTCGCGGCGAAATGCCACGCAGCCGTTGCCGCCGTCGCCGGAGCGGATGTAGACCTTGGCTTCGTCGAGAAATTTCATCGGTTTTCCGTTACGCCGCGATCGGCAAAAGCCCGGCTTTTCGGGTCCGATCGCGCTTGTGTGTATGCGCCAATGTATGCGCCATGGGTGCCTGAGCGGCAACCCATTCATGCATGATATGGCTACAAAGGCTGCATTTGTAACGGTTGCCGAACCGCTATCCGCCTTCTAAACGACGTCATCGGTTCGTTTTTTTGACGAATTAACGCTATCCGGCGGCACCCCATGACCATGCTTGCGAAAATCTCCGCCAATGCCGGAAACCGCTCGGCTGGGCTCGCGGGCATCGCGCTGATGCTGCTGGCCGTCTGGCTGTTCTCGTTCGGTGACGCGGTGGGGAAATACATCGTCGCCACCTATTCCGTGGGGCAATTGCTGCTGCTGCGCGGTCTGGGCTCGATGATCCTGCTGTCGCCGCTGATCTGGCGCAACCGGTCGCAGTTTACGCGGATTCGCGGGCCGGGTTTGCAGCTTCTGCGCGTCGTGCTCTCCACGGCCGAAGTCGCCGCATTCTTCGCCGCGTCGATCTACCTGCCGCTCGCCGATATCATCACCTACTATCTGGCGGCGCCGATTTTCGTCACCGCGGGAGCGGCATTTTTCCTTGGGGAGCGGGTTGGCTGGCGAAGATGGGTCGCAATCGCGATCGGTTTCAGCGGCGTGCTGATCGCCCTGCAACCCTCGGCTCAGACGGTGAGCTGGCCAGCGATGATCGCGCTCGGCGGCAGCATGTCGTTTGCCGGGCTAATGCTTGTGACGAGGTCGCTGCGGGATACGCCCGACATCGTGCTGGCGTCGAGCCAGTTTGCGGGCACCATCACCTTCGGCGCGATCATGGCGCCGCTGGGCTGGGTAACGCCGCCGCTGGCGGATCTGGGTCTTTTCCTGCTGGCCGCCTGTATTTCGGTCGGCGCGCTGCTCAGCCTCAACCGCTCCCTGATGCTGGCGCCGGCCAGCGTCGTGGTGCCGTATCAGTATTCGATGATCGTCTGGGCGGTGATCTTCGGATACGTAGCGTTCGGCGACGTGCCCTCCGTTGCTACACTGTTGGGAGCCGCGGTCATTATCGGCGCCGGCTTCTACATTTTCCTGCGCGAGCGCGCTCTTGCGAGCGAAGACCCGGTGGTGGTGCCCCCGCCGGGCTGACGCACATGACGAGTCCACTCAACCCTTCGAGCGGTGTAACGCCGCGATCCTCGACGCTGTCTGGCATTCTGTTCATGCTGGCGGCCATCACGATATTCTCGCTGGTCAATGTCTTCAGCAAGATGATGGTGACGGCTTATCCGCCGGCGCAGCTTTTCTTCATCCGCGGTTTTGCGGCTATTGCGACGTTGCTGCCGTTTCTCGCGCGGGACAATTTTGCGGCGGTACGCAATGTGCCGCGGCCCGGATTGCAGGTGCTGCGAATGGCGCTGTCGGTCGCCGACGGAATGCTGTTCTTTACAGCGATCAAGTACATTCCGCTGGCGGATGCGACGACCTGCTATCTCGCGGCGCCGATCTTTGTCACGGCCTTCTCTGCGATTTTCCTGCGCGAACATGTCGGCTGGCGACGCTGGACGGCGGTGGTCGTCGGTTTCATCGGTGTGCTGATCGCGCTGCGCCCGACCGGCGCGGCTATTTCCTGGCCGGCATTGATCGCGCTGGCCGGATGTCTGTGTCAGTCGGTCTTCATGATCGTGACGCGCTACGTGCGCGGGACGTCGAATTTTTTTCTGGCCATGACTCAGGTCGTGGGCTCGTTCGTCTTTGGTGGAATCGTGTCCGCCTTCATTTTCCTTCCACCGACATGGCTGATTGTCGGCCTGTTGCTCGTCAGCGGCACAGTCAATGTGGTCGCCGTGCTCTGCCTCAATCGCTCGCTGATTCTGGCACCCGCCAGCGTAGTTGCGCCGTTCCAGTACACCATGATCGTGTGGGCCATCGTGCTCGGATTCCTGGCGTTTGGCGATGTGCCGTCGCCGAACACGATGATCGGGGCAGCGATTGTCGCCAGCGCCGGAATCTATATTTTCCTGCGCGAACGAAAGGTGATGCACCGCGAGCCGGAGCCCAATCCACCGACGGTGGTTTGAGGCATCACCGCCGCGTCGAGTTGCTCCAGCTTTTGATCGACGCCCACACGCTGCGCTCCAGCTTGAAGCGGTCGACCGGGGTCGATGATCCAAGCGCCAGGGAGCGGTGCAATTCAACGCCGGTCCACTGGAAGCCGCACTTCTCCAGCACATGACGCGACGCCGGGTTCAGCACCCGCGCTCCGGACAGCAGTTCGTCGATGGCGAATTCCTCGAACGCATAATCGATGACGGCACGCGCGGCCTCCGTCGCATAGCCCTTGCCCCAGTGATCGACACCGAAGCAGTAGCCGAGTTCCGGCGCGTTTTCGTTTCCCCAGCTCACGCCGACAAGCCCGATCGCGGCACGCTCGTGCTCGACCAGGAATACGGTGTCGATGGTGGCGGCGATGGTGGTCACGAAGCTGATCGCATCGTCGACCGTATAGGGATGCGGGACGCGGCGTAAATTAATCGACACGCGCTTGTCGCCGACGACACGCGCAATGGCTTTTACGTCCGCGAGCGTCGGCTGACGCAATACCAGCCGATCGGTCTCGAGGACGACGGCTCTTGATTCCCGCAACGTGGGCGTTGGCTTTTCCAGTAACATGGTCAGGCTCCGTGATGTGCCCGTCCCCAAAACGAGCAAAACAAAAGGGGAGGCCGGTTACCCGTCTCCCCTTCGAGCCTTCCAGTGCTCTGCCGGTTCAACGAGACCCGGCAGACGCGATGTGTCTACCGTTTATTCAGCCGCTTCCGCCGTCGGAATAACCGAGACGAAGGTGCGGCCGTTGGCTTTGGCGCGGAATTCGACTTTGCCTTCGATCTTGGCGAACAGGGTATGATCCGTGCCCATGCCGACGTTAAGGCCGGGATGCCAGGTCGTGCCGCGCTGACGTGCAATGATGTTGCCCGGAATCACGTGCTCGCCGCCGAACGCTTTGACTCCGAGGCGCTTGCCTGCCGAGTCGCGTCCGTTGCGCGATGAACCGCCTGCTTTTTTGTGAGCCATGGCTCCGTCTCCAAAATTCGCTTTAAGCTATAGACCGATTCCTTGACGGAATCATTTCACTTTTCGTCGCTCTTCGCCTTCGGCGCGGCTTTCTTGGCCGCGGTCTTTGGCTTGGCGGCGGCTGTTGACGCTGCCTTCTTGGCCGGAGCCTTCTTGGCGACCTTGGCCGGAGCCTCGTCACCGTCCACCGGAGCGGCTTCGATCTTCTTTTCGCGCTTCGGACGCGGACCCACGGTCGGGGCCTTGCCGTCGGTCAGAATCTCGGTGACGCGGATCACCGTGATTTCATCGCGATAGCCGCGCTTGCGCTTCGAATTCTTGCGGCGGCGCTTCTTGAAGGAAATCACCTTCGGGCCGCGCTTGTGGTCCAGCACTTCGGCGGCCACGGATGCGCCCGAAACGAACGGGAATCCGAGGACCGGCGTGTCGCCGCCAACCACCATTACTTCGCCAAGCTGCACGATCGTTCCGACATCGCCGGCGATCTTGCCAATCTCGAGCACATCATCCGGAACGACGCGGAACTGCCGGCCGCCGGTTTTGATGACTGCGAACATCGTTTTTATCCTTCGTGTTCGATTCCGATGCTCGGATGAATCCGGCCCGGCTTCTTGTTCAGTCGCTATGGGTTCACCGCGATCATCATTTGATCATCGCGAAATCTCTGCGCTATCGGGGCTGCTCTCGTACTGGAGCGGTCCGGCCGATCGCACAAAAACAAACGGCGCGAGAAATTCCCGCGCCGGGTGAGGGGTCTTACATCGGGAAAACGCCATGAGTCAAGAAAAAGCGCCCCAAAAACCGGCCAGAAATAAGGGATTTCGGGTCTTTCGGGGCGTCTCGGACCGCCAGCGGCAAGCTGCCCCGAAACCATCCGGTTCCCCGGTCGTTATACCCCGCAACAGAGGCAAGGGGCATCGGGATATGGCTGAAGACACGCTGACGACCGCCGGTATCGGCAATCATGGGGCGGCACGCCTGCCGTCGGTCGATATCGACAGCTACAATATCGAACTCAAGGATGAAGACGGCTTTCTGGGCGACCGCGCCAGCAAGGGGGCGTTTCAGGATATCCTCGATAAGTGGCGGAAACCATTGAAGAAAAATGGCGATGACCCGCTCGGCGCCAAATCGACGGAAGACATCAGCAAGAAGAGGCTGGATGAGATCCTCGTCGGCGAGGATGTCGAAGCCGCAGCGCTGATCCACAGCGCCATCGAGGAGTTCGCGCAGGAACTTGCTTACGTCACGGGTCGCTTCCTCAAGACCAAGGCCTGGGACAAGACCGAGGCGATCATCGTCGGCGGCGGCTTCCGGCAAAGCCGGATCGGCGAACTGGCGATTGCCCGGGCGGACATCATTCTCAAGGCGGGTGGCGCAAAAGTCAGCCTGATCCCGATCCGGTTTCACCCGGATGAGGCGGCGCTGATCGGCTGCGCGCATCTGGCGCCATCATGGATTTTCGAAGGGCACGACAGCATCATCGCTGTCGATATCGGCGGCACCAACATTCGCTGTGGTGTGGTCGAAACCCGCCAAAAGAAGACGCCTGATTTGTCGAAGGCGTCGGTCTGGAAATCCGAACTCTGGCGTCATGCCGATGACGAGCCGACCCGCGAGGGCGCGGTGAAAAAGCTGGCCGGATTGCTGAAGGGCTTGTTGAAAGAGGCGGAAAATAAAGGCCTCAAGCTTGCACCGTTTATCGGCGTCTCGTGTCCCGGCGCGATAGATGCGGACGGCTCGATTGAAAAAGGCGCGCAGAACCTGCCGGGAAACTGGGAAAGCAGCAAATTCAACCTGCCCGCCAGTCTGATCGAACTGATCCCGAGCATCGGCGATCACGACACCGCGGTGCTGATGCACAATGACGGCGTGGTGCAAGGCTTAAGCGAGATTCCCTTCATGCAGGACTACAAGCGCTGGGGTATCCTCACCATCGGCACCGGGCTCGGCAACGCGCGCTTCACCATGCGCAATCCGAAAGAGAAGAAGAAAGGGTGAGGCGCGAAGCTTGCGGCGGGGGCATGCACGGGTTCGAGGTTTGGTGCCGCGCCCCGGAAGGCTGTCGTGGCCTTGGCGTTTCTGGCGAGCCCAATCCATTCCCTCAAAATGGCACGAAAAGGCTGCCGGTGCCTTGTCTGGACCGGCATCCTCGCATAGAACTCGCCCCGCGACCCGGCGGGAAACCGCCGTTTTGGTACCTGGAGAGGTGGCAGAGTGGTCGAATGCACCGCACTCGAAATGCGGCATAGGTGCAAGCCTATCGGGGGTTCGAATCCCTCCCTCTCCGCCACTCGCTAATGCAACGCGAAAAACCCAATAAAACCGGGCATTTCTCAAACCGTCAGAAAATGACGGTGTAGAACCACGGTGTAGAACCGTGCGGGCCCAAATTGTCATCATTTAGGTGCCGACGGAAGCCAAATCCTCTGCCTTCGAGCAGTAGCATGCTTAGCAATAAAGCAGCCTGACGGGCCAGTATGGTTAACAAGGGTTAACCGTAGAATTCCTTTGGAATTGACCAAACCCCTCATCCCGGCCAATTAATTTCAGGTCGAGCCACGCCTGCGCTGGTTTTCCGGAGCCGTAGGAGCTTCCGGATTAGTCGAATGGATCCCGGTGGCCCGCCACAAGCGGTGTTCCGGGACGGGGCGGCCTTCTACGCATCGAATCTGATGCGGCCTACTCGTCGAAAGGTCCGGAAGCCGGACACGTCCCTCAAAAATCAATGCACGAACCGGCTTCTCGCCTGTAGTTGTCGCGATCCGCCATTGGCGCCCAAATCGCTGGTAGCTGCCTTCTTCGGTCGGGAGTCGGAGAGTGCGCAAACGGACGACGGCGAAAATATGAACAGAGCTCCTCTCATTAGAACGCGCGCGCAGGCCGCCAATTCCAACCGACGCATTGCGCTCGATCACAACTTGGCCGACCGATTGGAGCGTCGTGGTGTTCGCGCCTACAAGGCGGGAGCCCCCGAGTACTATGTCGATCTCGCGACAAAAGGTGAATTCATCGAGTCGCGTGGCCGGCCGTTAGTCAACAGTGCACTGTTCGGTTCGCAGTATATATTGGAGGTCATGCGCCTGCGGCGCGAACTGATTTCATATGAGAGGCAGCACGGGCGCGCTGATAACATCGTCTCAATCACGATCCGACCGCGGCGCGATCTGCACGATCCAGCAACCGGTGAACTGCTTCTCGATCCGCGCGGTAATACTCCCGTCCGCAGCCTGCGACGAGCCCACACACTCACACGAACAGAAATCCAGGGCGCTTTGGAGTACATGCAGAGCGACGGTTGCCAGTGGTTGCGGCCGCTCGTCGTGGGCCGGCATTGGGATCCCCTCGATGGCGGTGCTGCCTTCGATATCCACGCTCATGTTACCGCGCAGATCGACCCAAACCACTCATCTGCCGTTGTTGACTATCTGTACGGCAAATTCGGGAGCGATCGGGTTTGGCTTAGCTGGGTGGAGGAGCCTGGTGTCCGGCGCGACTTAATTGCGACGGCTTGCTACCCGGTAGCTAAGCTCGCGAATCGGGGGTTCAGCGATGTTACCGACAAGCATTTGCGTGAATTTTTTGAGCAGACTACCCGTCTGCGCCGGTTCGATGTCGTGGGTCCTCTTCGCGGTGCGAGGTCAAAGAGATCCAAATCAACCAGCACGGGTCTCGCCGCCGAATTAGCTGCTATTGCCGCAAAGTCGGACGAACTGTTGGACGCGATGAGCGCCGACGAAATTCTGACGCCAGTTGATGAGATCGATGACACCATAGTATCGGCAGAAGCGCAGCGGGACCGCAGCCCGATGGTCTCGCCGTCGGAATCTCGCGCCTTTGGCACGACGGACGGGACCGGCGCCGGTGATACCGCGACAGGCCGATCGCCACGACTGATTTGCTACCAATTCGCCTATATCGGTCAGACTTTGCGCTGGGTAGCACGCGTGGCAGACTATACGGGATGGAATGATCTTGCGTCGCGGTACGACTTGCGCCGCGACATTGCCTACGCGGAGGAACTGGCCGCGCAAGCGGCACACCTCTTGTACTTGACCCCGGTAACTCCCGAATCTTCTACGGACGAATCTACGGTCCTCGAATCTCTGATCAACTACGAGACCTTAAACGAGTGGGACCGTCAGCCGGAGGCCGCGACCCAGGCCTCCAAGTCCGGACACCCGACGGCGGAGCCGCAGAGTCATCAGTCCGCCGGCGGCAAGAGCCAGCCGGAGCCGGAGGCCGCCACCCAGGCCTCCAAGTCCGGACACCCGACGGCGGAGCCGCAGAGTCATCAGTCCGCCGGTGGCAAGAGCCAGCCGGAGCCGGAGGCCGCCACCCAGGCCTCCAAGTCCGGACACCCGACGGCGGAGCCGCAGAGTCATCAGTCCGCCGGTGGCAAGAGCCAGCCGGAGCCGGAGGCCGTCACCCAGGCCTCCAAGTCGAGACACCTGACGGCGCCGCAGATCTTAACTCCCGAATCGGGCGGTATGCCGCGCAGTATGGGATCCGGAAATAACTTAGAGGAGATGATCACAGTGGAGCTGAAAGTGGAGGGTGGCAGCGGTAGCACTACGGCAAGCGTGAAGATCGCGTTGCCACCCTCGCTATTCGCGCATAGGGGATCAGCTAACAGTCTTCCTCCATCTGCTCCCATGTAGAAATTCGCGTCCAAGCGATGTCGACGTCTTGGACGCTTCTAAGCCTTGCCGAAAATTGAGCCGTCTTAAGTCCGAATAATTCAGCGTTGCGAGCGACATTTCGCTGGCGCCGATCACCGCGCAACTTTCGCTCGCGTATCTGATCGTCATCCTCGCGTACACCTCAGGTACACTGTGATCGCGCGGAAGAGATTTTAACTTCCCAATCGACATTTCTCTGACGTCCAGCACAAACATCTGTGGCCACAACCACTTGCGCATGACGCGCGCACGATTCATCGTGATTGCGTGGCCCAAGCGAAGATTAGTGCGGAGAGACAGCAAGCCATGCGCGTCGTGGACACGCAGCTTGAAGGGGCTCCGCCCCGTTGACCCCGGAGGCTAGAACATTGGCGGAGAACGTCATCAAATTCAGAGTGGCCGGGGGCGACAAGCTCCTATTCGCGAAGGCCGCCGCCGATGCCGACATGACGCTCTCGTCATACTTGCGCCGCGCCGGCCGCATGGCCGTGACCGGCCGGATGATGACACGGCCGATGCTCACCGAAGCGGCACACATGCGCCGCCTCGCCAATAGGCTTGCCACGATGGCCGAGAGCAAAGAGGTTGATCCCGAGACACTTGCGGCGTTCGCAAAATCCGTCGCCGGCGAGATTCACGCCATCGCCTCGCGCCGTCTCAATCAGGTTGCGCCATGAACCTGAAATCCAAGCGCGTGAAAGCTCGTGGCCAAGCAGTCCAGCGTCTTATTAATCACCTCACCAATGGCGACGACAACGATGAGGTTGAACTCGTTCGCGGCAATATGGCTGATCTGAAAGATTGGCGGGACGATGCGCTCCGGTTCGGGCGCGAATACAGCGTGCGACATTGGATCGCTTCGCCAGAGCGAGAAATTACGACCGAACAGTTCGATACTTTGATCGGTTGGCTGGCGGCCGAGTTTGGCTTCGATCCAGCCGTCGCGATCGCCTGGAAGCACCGTAAACAGCGAGCGACGCCAGACGGCTGCCCACATTTTCACATTCTTGTGAACGAGGTCGATCCAGCCTCGGCGGGTTCGGTGATGTCGTCCTCGCATGACTATGCCCGGCACCAAAAAATTTCGATAGGGTTATCACTGATGTGGGGCCATCCGGTGACCATCGGTCCGCACTGCAAGTCTGCGGCCGCAGCGCTGAAGGCCGAAGGCTTTGAGGTCCCCGACGAACTCTCTCGGCAGTCTGGCAATCATGGGCAGGGCTTTGATGAGCGTTCCCATCAACGCCTCAAGCGCAGCGGCATTGATCTGCCGCGTATTCGGGTGCTGGTCACCGAAGCTCTTGCTGCCTCGCAAAGCCTTGAGGAGTTCGAGGGCAAGCTCGCTGCGATCGGGCTGCGGTTGGAAGCTGGCCGAAAGGGCGGAATGCCGGTCCTGATAGCGAGCGACGGGGCTACGTTTGTAGGGTCGCTGTCGCGGCTGACGCGTTTCAACAAAGCTGAGCTCAAACAAAGGATGATATTCAATGGCCGATACTCTTCGTCAGCCACCTACCGCGGAGCAGCTCCTCCGGTTTCTGATTCAGCAGATGAAACCGGTCTCGAAGCTGGCAAGCGCGATGGAGGATCCGAACCAGCCCGCAGCCCTCGACACCCTGATCCGGCTGCAGGAGGAAACAGTTCTGGCGGTGGATCGGATACACGAACGCCTGGAGCGGTTGGAATCGCGGTTCAGCCAGCCGCCGCCGCCACGGCGCTGATGCTGCGCATCGGTTGCCATCGGCAACATGTAAGACTCTTGGATCTGCTCTCCATTGCGCGGCGAGCCGCCATGGCTCCGCCAGAGCGCGTCGATTTTGAGTTGCATGAAAGTATCGAAACCGAAACGGCGATCTTAAATCAATCCGACGATCTACCCGAGCCATCTGCTCTTCTGGCGGCGAGGCGCGCTGTCGACAAAGCGACAGGGCGGCTTCGTGAGCTTGAACGTCGATCGTCAGATCTTGATCGGCGGATCGAATGTCTGCCGACGCCAACCATCTGGAATCACTTGATGAGATCGTCGCGTGAAGCGGAAAAAGAGCGGCTTCAAACAAAGTCCGAAGCAATTTTCGCAAAGGTCAGGACGGCTCGATCAGCACTCGCCAGCGCGAAACACGCCCTCGCTACCCAGCAGGCGAAGTTCGCGCAGGAACGCAGCCAGCACAGCGCAGCACTCGCGACACGCCAACAGCAGGCGATGAAGTTCATCAAGATCGGAGAAATCGCGAGAACCCGCCTCGCTCGGAATCCTGAACTTGGGTTTGCCGGCCTCGCCCATGTGCTGCGGCTTGCGGCACTGCCTCGGGCGCGGCACGCCGCCTTGGGCGGTGATGAGCACAGCGAATTTGGTGGCCGGGACGACGTTGTGCTCTATGACGAATGGGGCAAGCCGTACAAAGCCAATCCGCAGGCGTCTTGGTAAGCTTGCTCTCAATTGCCGCAAGCCGCCGTGGACGAGCGGCGCGGCGGGCCATGCGACCCGCCATGGATATCGCAGCGATGAGCGAAACCGCCTGCGTTGAGTCTTTTTTCGATTTGACAGCATGAATCGGATCGCATGGACTTGCGGTTGCAGCCCTTGCCTCGGGCGACGTTCGTGATGGAGCCATTACAGGATCCCGCAAGCTTATCGTCGCAGTCGTTACGGAGTTTCTGCAACTCCAATTTCGGATGGGAATATGCTGTCAAGGGTGCCGGCTGGCTACAAGATCGCGTTCAAGGCAAAGAATGAGGTCCGCTCTATCCTGGAGTTTGTTCCCGAAGGTCAGCCGAGGCGTCGGCGAGGCCACCCATGCGATCCACTTCCAGCTCAGCGCGATGGCGCTCGCGAATGTCGAGGGCAAGTCCCGCGCAGGCAAAAAACAGGATCGCCAACGATACCACCGCGACCCCGAGCGCAAGCCAGCCCGCCGGCGTATTTCGACCGGGTCCGTTTGGTCGGCCGGGACGAAGTCGTGACTTCCAACGCCAGTAAGATCTGAACGCGCTCCGGACATTTGCCTCGACTCGCCAATATGAGGAAACAGTGGCGGGCCTTTCGCTTCTGTGCTCGACGTCCATCGAAATCATAAAGCCACTGATGGAGAGCCCCCGCGACGAAGGTCTACTTATTGCCTGCAAGGGAGCGGGTCTCAGTTGGCAAACCGTTCGCGCCATCCTGGCGTGCAAGTTTCCGCCCGGGGAGATACCGCACAAATCGATGGAAAAGCTTGAAGCAGAGTTTGGAAAGCTGACCAGGCCGAACGCCGAACGCTTGCTGCGGTTTTGGCAAGTGCGACAGGCTGAAGCGCCTAGCAGCCTTGCATAGACCTTATCAGCTTGCCGACCTTAGCACGGATGGAATCGTCATATGGCATATGGAAGCAGAAAGAGCGAGCGGGTCAATTTCGAGCGCGGGATCGATGTCCATATCATGGGCATTGATGGAACGTGGCGCCGGGAATGCACGATGTGCGATGTATCGCAAACCGGCGCCCGCTTGGCCGTCAAGGGCACAACAGAAGGGCTCGATCTGAAAGAATTCTTTCTTCTGCTCTCAGCGACGGGTCTCGCTTACCGGCGATGCGAACTCGTGCGGCTGAGTGGCGATCAAATTGGTGTGCGCTTTGCCCGAGCAGAATCTGCCAAGAACTCGGCAGTTCGCCGATCAGCCGCATCTTTGGTGCGTTTACCGCCGATTGATTCTGATACGAGTTGTTCGAAACCAAAACGCTGAGAGAAACCTTTCTCAAGAAGGGGACTCGCCTCTTCTGCTTGTCCGATTAGGTCCGCTCGCGTCTGCTTGAGGTCAAGTACGAAGAACCACGGCCTGGATGGAATGTCTGTTTTGCACTCGGTATCGGAAACTCGCCAAATTGCGTCCAGCTCCCCGACCTCCCGTTGCAACGGTCTGCTTTAAGCTAACACCTGCGTGGGAAGCTCAAGATGCGCCGATCAGTTGGTGGTCCGTGCCGTAACCTTGGAGTGCGGTGCAGAGCTGTCCAGGAGCGCTTCGAGGTCGTTTGACGGAAGCGGTTTCGAGAAATAGTAGCCCTGCGCGTAGTGGCATCCCATATCCGCGAGTTGCCGGATCTGCCCTTCATGCTCCGTACCTTCGGCGACGACATCGATTTTCAGATTTTCCGCGAGATCGAGAATCGCGCGGATGATCTGTGTCCCTTCGACCGTGATGCCGAGGCCGGTTACGAAAGACCGGTCGATCTTGAGCGTATCGACCGGAAGACGATGCAGATAGTTGAGCGATGAATATCCTGTTCCGAAATCATCGATGCTGATCCGCACGCCGAAGTCGTGCAGCGCCTTGAGAACAAGGATCGTTCGCTCGGGATCGCTGATAGTCACGGTTTCCGTGATCTCCAGCCGGACGCTGCGCGGTTCCAGCCCCGCGCCGGACACAGCGCGCCGGACTTGATCGATGAAATCGGGCTGAATGAACTGGCGCGGCGAAATGTTGATGCTCATGGTGAGCGGCTCGGGCCGAGAGAATTTGGCCTGCAGTTGCGCCAGCAACCGACACGCCTCGCTCAACACCCAGCCGCCGATCAGAACGATCAGCCCGGTGTCCTCGGCGACCCCGATGAAGTCGCCCGGGGGAACGAGATCCCCCGGTCCGCGCTGCCAGCGTATCAGCGATTCAAAGCCGACGATGTCGTGGGTCTCGAGTGAGACGATCGGCTGGTAATGCAGGATGAATTCATTGTTGGCGAGCGCGCGTCTGAGGCTGCCTTCGAGCCTCAATCGCTCGACCGCAATGTCGTGGAGGCCAGTATCGTAGAGCTCGACACGCCCGCGGCCGAGCGATTTTGCGCGGTACATGGCGAGATCGGCATTGCGCAGCAGGGTTTCCGACGATTCTTCCGTGCCGGTGATATTGGTCACGCCGATGCTGGCGCTGGCATAGATTTCCTGGCCACCGATCAGGATCGGCGTTCGGAGCGTTCCGATCAGCAGCTCCCCGATTTGCATCGCCTTGTCCGGACTGTCGAGTTCCTCGAGCAGTACGGTGAATTCGTCGCCTCCAAGCCGGGCGAGCGTATGGGCTACGGAATCCTGCTGCAGAGCGCCATTCAGACGCTGCGCGATCTCGATCAGAAGATCGTCGCCCGCGGCGTGGCCCAAACTGTCGTTGACCAGCTTGAAACGATCGAGATCGATGAACAGAACAGCAAAACATTCACCGGAAATGCGTTTTGCGCGAGCGATCGCACGGTTCACGCGATCACGAAACAAGACCCGGTTCGGCAGGCCGGTCAGACCGTCGTGTGAGGCGTCATGGATCAACCGGTCTTCAGCTTGCTTGCGTTCGATCACGCGGCCGAGCTGGATGCCGATCTGGCCCAGCAGCGTGAGCAGCGCCGCGTCGGGCTCTTGCTCCTTGTAAGAGAAAAACTCCACGACCGCGGCCACATCGCGCCCAACGAGGATCGGAAACGCCATGCCGCTTTTAATGCCGCACGCGGCAACCGCGTCAGCGCGCAGAATATTCCGGTCGATGGCCAGGTGCTGTAGCCAGACCGGTGTTGCCGAGGCGAAGACGCGGCCGGGAAGTCCTTCACCACAAGCGAATGACGTCGCCGTCGTTGCCTGGATCATCGGTTGCAGCGCATCCGTGTCCGTCGCATAACGCACTTGCAGGGGTTCAAGGCGAAGGTCTTCGCTGCTGCGATGGACGATATAGGCTTGACCGAGCGGCCATTCCGTGAACTTGCAGATTTCCTTGATGGCGAGGTCAAACGTGTCCTCAATCGAGGTGCTCTGATTCGAAGCCGCTGCGATGGTCTCCAGCAGTGCTAATTGCTGCTGTTTTTCATAGAGCTCGCGTAGACCCTTCTCAGCGATTGCCTCAGCCTCTAGTCGCGCGGCACGCTCGCGCTGCAGCCGACGCTCAATTCGGAGGATTTGGAGGGCGGGGTCGGCCGCAACCTGTGGCAACATGTGTTGCACTCAGGCAGCCCACTTGATCTCTAGCAAACATTTCTCGTCGCCATTGTGCATGCACTCGCGATGATGAACGTCGGCGTGATCGTGGTAGTGGTCGGCGGCGCCTTCAATGAAACCCTGTGCCAGCATGCACAGCTTGCGCTGCGAATGGTAGGCCATCATCATTGAACCGTTATCGCTTGGTTTGAAATGGAAGAACGGGCACGATGCTCCCGTGTAGAGCTTGCGGACCTCGGGATGGATAATCTTGTTGACGCTGAGAACAAAATCCCGTGAGGACTGATGCGACTCGAACAATGACGGGTAACGCGTGGCCAGCAGCGGCATTGCCGACTGTCCGAACCAGCGCAGGATTTCGCCGGGCGTTTTGCCGAGTACTTCGGCGGAGGTTGTGACCAAGGAGACGAGTTCCTCGTCTGCGTAGTTGCCAAGCGAAGTGTAGGCGCCATCGACGCCGGCCTTGTCGACCAAATCTTCCCAGACATCCTGGCTGAACTGTTGGGTAACGACTTCTTCCAGGACATTGAATATAACACCCTTCATGACTCAACCTCCTGTTGGCGCATGAATTCGCAACACCGGCCGTTCAGCGTAACAGTAGTTGCCTACCAATCCCTTAAGTTAGGTTTCGTGGATAAATGATCGAGTTTGAGCGGCGCAACATCGATGGACCCGTAAGAAACATTCTACGCACCAGTTTACAGCGTTCCAGGTTCGGGGAGAAAATCGCAAAGCTGAGGAAATGCACCAGATCAGCGTAAATCGCACGGTTTGCTTTGTGAGCAGCGGAGAAGCCACCTTCATTTTGCTGATCTGTTTGCGAAGGCGTGTCCAGTTTGCTCGCCGTTTAGTCGCACCAGTTCGCATCGACGATACACAAATCCTGTCGATGACAGCAGCAGGAAGAATTCTTTCAGATCCAATCCCGCAACCGAGCCGTTGACTGTGAGGAGAACGCCACTTCCTGAGACATCCATCATCGCGCATTCACGACGCCAGGTGCCGTCGAAATCCATGATGAGCGTATTACCGCCGCGCTCGGAATCTACGCGCTGGCTCCCCCGATGTTCTTTTCACATTCCACCCCCAGATTGGGGTGCTGGCTCCGCGCTTTAATGCAAAATGCGCGCTCCAAGTCTTTTCGATCTTAATAGGCTGGCGCGAACTTCTGACCAACGCCAAGAGCCGAGCTGAGACGATCAACGACTCCATTGTTAAGCGAATTGGTGAAAATTGGTTAACATCGGCAAGCGCGCACAAGGAATGTCACGCCATCCCATACTTCGCAACTTGGTCTTGCATTTTTCGACCATGCGAATAGCTTCTCTTCATTCGTCACCACAGCGATCTTTTGCGCAATTGGAGTTCGCTAGACATTCTTAGTGGGGGTGAAAATGACCAATATCCGTAGCTTCTCGGTGATCAAGCAATCGTGCGAACCTGTCACGGCGGAAGAGGGTCTTCGCATGATCAAGACCTTCGAGAGCATTGCCCGCAAGAGTGACCGCGACGCCGTGATCGCATTCGCTGAGAGACTGGCACGGCTTGGCAATGAGCCGGTTATCCGCTGACACGGCGATTGATCATTTCCTGGAGTCATCCCCTGATGGAACCGCCGGGCTCAGGCGTGAAGCCAAGCAGCAGCCTGACGCCTCGCCCCTAACAAAGCGGCGCAGGCTAACTCGACACCGACCCGACACTTGAGCGCATCACTTGGGCGAACATCGACGCGCCGGTTGCGCCTCGGCGAGCTTGCAGCGCTGATCGAAAGCGGCGACGTGAGTGAAGATGCGCTGGAGCGGATGGCCGAATTGCTGGGGCAGGTCCATTCTGTGCAGATAGGCCGAGCCTGTCGTCTGCACTGGAATCGACCCTGAGCGCAGTTCTATTGAGAAGCATTAACTGTCCGGCGGTATGCTTTCTGCTAAACTCCAATTTTAGGCAGTTCTTATGTTCAGATTGCCGAATTGCAAAATTTGCGACACGCCAATGTTCTGGTCTTGCGTCGAGCCTTGGAAGGAACGCGACGTAAGAACATATCAGTGCCAAATGTGCCGAAACGTCGAGCAATTTTTGACCCCTCGACAGGCATTGCCACCTCAACGGCCGTCTGAGTAGCGAAGCGGTACGGATGGTCGTTCCCGTGTACCGAAAACCTAAACCCGCACGTAATGGTGATGAAGTCCGCCAAGGATCGGGCGTGAAACGATGATTTCGGTTCGCTGAATCAGGCGAGAGACCGGCGCATCTTTATCTATTGACCGACGAGTGATTATTCAAAAGGCATACAAATTTGTGCCGTCCGCTGAATCGAGATTTCCGCGCTACTTGACCTTCTGAAAAGTCCACATTTTCATGTCCCGCTTGTTGCCCGACGGCGGCGTCACTGTGATGGTCTTCTGTTCGCAAGCGATGATTGTCCCGCCTGGTGTAATGTTGCGTGGAATCGTGTCGATTGCGGGCCGGTTGTCGCCAAACCGACATTCTTCCGCCTGAGCAATGGTCGCAAACACCATAGAGGCGACGATAATAATCGCGCGCATGCAGTGAACTCCCATGAAGTTATGGGAGGCTAAAGCAAGGTTTCTTCCGGGTTCGTGAATCCGATTGTGAGAAACCGAGGGTATTCGACAGCATTGTCGATTGGCTTGCATTTCAGAGGTATCGCGCCGCGTGGCATGGCCAGATCCAGCTAAAGCCGACCAAGCTCGCAAATGTCGGAGCTACGTACCCGCCTCAAACAACTCCACAAATGGGATCTTGAAGGCAGCAGCCAAGGCTTCAAGCGTGGAAAGAGTCGGATTTGCCCGGTTGTTTTCGATCAGGCTAATTGCGGTCTGTTCTAACTTCACCTTGGCCGCCAGTTCGTCCTGCGTCCAACCCTTTTCTTTGCGGAGACGGCGCACATTGCGGCCAAGCGCCTTCGCAGTCTGCGAAGTGCGCGCAGGAAACCGTTTTCCGAATCCAGACCGAGACGCCATAACGCACGGTCTGCTGATGCCTCAAATCTGGTCCATATGATAAATCATATATTTAGGACTGGCGGCCATACTGTCCTTCTTTCAGGAGCAAGCGAGATGGGTCTTTTTCAGATTGAAGGCACGATTACATCAAAGGGCGCGAGCCAGCACGACCATAGTGGCCGGGTGTATTCGTTTATTGAGTTGACTGAGGCCAGCGGACGGCGAGTCAGAGTTGAAACGGTCGGAGTTTCATCAGCGATCGATGTCCATCTTGAACTCGGTGCAACGGGGACATTCTATTTTGACCGCCTGATGGGATTTTTAGCTCCCGGCGCGAAGCATCTTTGGGGTGTCAAATCTAGCAGCGGAGAGGCCTGCTTCGACCCGACCAATGTTCGATTCATTGTCGGGATGCGTCATATGGGCCAGGGTCTGATGCTTTCGCTGTTCATCATTGGACTCCCTCTAGTTGCTTTCTCGATACTCGAGATACTGGGGTCTGCTGGAAGCCGCCTTGCTCGAGAGCAGCTATTCTATGGCTCTACCGGCAATGAGCGGCGTCATGTCCGGGCGCAGGAAGCTGTCCGGATATGAAGTCATTCGTTGGCGTGATTGCGCTCGTGATGTTGGTATCCCCGGTGCTTGCTCAGGGGAGTATCTATACATCGACGCAGGGCACGGCATGCCGTGATATGGGCTCGCAATCTGCGCTCAACATCTGGCGATGTCCGGGACCTGCCGGCTATGCGGTAGAATTTACCGACGAAGGCAACGTTGCTGGCGTGGCCATTGGCCGATCAGCAGATAGGCGAAAATTCGGCCATCCAATAAGCTGGCGGGGAGCCGAGCGGGTGTTCGGAGACAAACTCGAATGGCGTCTTATGAACGGCGTACCTGCAGCGGCAATTTTGCGAATCTGGCGGGTCTCGACCGACAGAGAGGGAACCGACCGCACAGTGCAGGAGCTCTTGGTGATGCGGTTGTCGCCACAGGGCACGTGCCAAGTTCAAGCTGTTGATGTTCGTCAGATCAACGCAAATGAAACTGCGCAGCAGTTAGCAGATACCGGGACGTGTGTAATTTCGGAGCAATTGGACTAGCCATGCACGCGACAAATCGTTTGTCGAGTTGCATGTGTAAGTGCTGGTGCAGCAGCGTAGCCTTTAAGTAACTGAGAGCAGCAGTGGTCCGCGCCGTGGATTATGTCAGCCCACTTGCGGTTTGCTTGTCGAAAGAGAATCACCTCGAAAGGACGCGCTCAGAAGCTAACGGCCCGCCGTCGCGTATTCTGAATCTGAGCCAGGCTTTGTTGCCGTTCGACCTTGTAGTCGAAATAACTGTCTATTCCAGCAAGAAACCGCGATCCGGCGAAATACCATGCAACGGTTGATCCGTCGTCTTCGACCATCCAATCGCCGGCGATATAATGCGGCACACTGTGAAACAGTAAAGTCAGAGAGATCGCCAGTCCTCGCGACAGCAGTGCATTCAACGCCTCCACATCCGCGCCACTTTCCTTGCCGGCTGTCCGTCCGGCATTGACGGCTGCAATGCGCTCCTGAATCTGGAGCGGCGTCAGATGCACATAGTTGGACGTCAACCCATAGACACGTCCGACTTCTTCCCCGAACGGCTCTTTCAGGTCGTCAGGCAGCATTGAGAATTCAAGATTCTGCTTGATCGAAATGCGCTGAGAGGAAAGCTCCTTGTCGAAGCGTTCAAGCTTTGCCTGGATCGTCGAGGCGTAATCCTTTTGCTGGACGAAACAAAGCTTGATCGATGTTTCGATAATAAAGCGTAGCTCCCGTTTTGCCACGCTGATCAAGCCCTCCATGCTCAGTGTCACAATCGAGATTGCCGACTGCAGGAAATCTTGAGCGAGATAGGACAAGAGATGATTGTCGAAATAGGCCGGGTCCCGACGCGTATCCTGGATAATGAAGTTCAGGGCGCCGAGATATGATAATATGATGTCGTTTGTCGTCTTGAGCGGAGAAACCAGATCAGCAGGCAGATCTTCAATCTTTGTCGTCTTCACTGTCAGCCGATCTCTACTTTTTAATGCCTTATCAAATGCCGGTGGCAATCTCGAAATCAATATAGTCCGAAAGGACGGGAATGAGTTTATCCGTCTCGATCGGAGTATAGCCGGGAGATTGGCAGACGATAATGAAATCAAACGGCGTAGCAGCCGCAAATTGGGTGGAAGATATCTTTTGAAAAGGGATTGCCGGCTCCAGGCGATGTGGAAGTTGTCGTAGTCGATCAGGGGACATTGTCTGAATCGCTGCCTCTATGCCCTCAGGAACGAACCTCATCTCGATGACGTTAGTGGCAACATCGAAGTCACGAAAAAAGAACGGCATCAGATCATCCCCGCCCGATGGATGATGAACGTAGATCAGCGACTTGAGCCAGCGACAAGCAAGTACGAATGCGAGGTAATTTGCCGGGGACATTTTAGCATCCCCTTCCCGTAAGATGGCGGCGGGCCGTTGATGGCAGTCCACCCCAAGGAGACGAGAACCAACATCGACCCAAGTGCGATCAAACATCCCCGTGCCCAGATCGGCGTGGGAATCCATGTGGATTAGATCGAACGCCCCGTGCCGTGCTGCCAGCGCCCCAATTATGTCAAAAGCCTCATCGTGATCGACGATGAAACGGCCGGGAATGCGACCGCGACGCGGATTGAACCCACATTTCTCTTCGAGAAAGAGCCGTAACCGCTCCGGACTCCACGCGCCGAGTGTGGACGGCTGTCGATGCCGGCCACAGTCAATATTGTCAAATCGCTCAAGGAAAAGATCGAGATCGATATCGGCTACGGTATAGCGACAACCATATCCTCCCGACGCGACGATCATTTCGGATCCTGGGCCTATGCGGCGACGGCTTGAGCAGGCGACGCAATCAGCATCGTGTAAAATTCATCGGCGATGTCCCGGGCAACATCGGGCAAGAGGTTATCGATTGTCCCAACAAACGACGTTCCGTCAAACATTGCCTTCCCGGGACTATGGCGTGCCAGCGCCTGAAACCTTGCAAACATCTTGCGGACAAGATCGGCGCCCCTGTCTTCTCCGCGATGGGTATCATCTTCTGGATCACGCGATATGCAATCCCAATTCAGCTTCGCGTATCTGGCCCTCAATTCGATGTAGAGGTCAGGAATATTCAGCCACTGGCACGCGTAGAACCAGCGATTGCTCGCGGCCAGATCACCATTTTTGAATTCAGCCCAGGGCCGCAATGGCATTGCCGGCGAACGAATGATGGCAACCAAGGGCGCCCCATCGACAGCAGTGTAGCCGAGCTCCTGCAAACGCGCCGAAAACCTCGCTGGATCAAAGAAGCGCGCGGCGGGATGCTTCGCGACCGGAGTTGCCAAGAGCGAAGCATAGGTTCGAGAACCGAGGCCCGCCGCGAACGCCTCGGTTCGGTGGGTTGGTTTCACATGCGGGAGGGCCGCGCGCATGGACAGTTTCGCGTATTCGATATTGTCGTGTACCAGCAGCAGCAAGGCCAAGGTGATCGTCCTTAGTTCAGGATCGCTGATCGCCGATTACCAAGCGATCCGAAGGAGCGGATCACGATGAAGTCGCAAGCAACTCTCTTTGACCCGGCGACAGGTCTGGCGGAGTGACCAACTTGGAGCCTAGGTGATTCGACTTTGTTTTCACAAGGTCGGCGCACCCCGATTGATATGCTGGCGCCTAACTTGCGTTGTCCGCGCCGGAGCAGCTTTCCAGGAGCGAAGTGATGCGATCGCCAGATCGGTTTTCTTCAGCAAATCTCTTAGCGGGGGACATTCGGGATAGTGCCGGATGAGTGTCGCCTTGACCTCATCGAGGCTCGTAATATGCCGATCCCAGCTCGCAGGGGTCACGCTGAGCGGATCATTCTCGGGAAGTTCGTGATAATAGAGATCGAAGAACACCTGATCTGACAGTTCATCGCGCTTGTATTCACACTGCACCCAGTTATCGAGTTCGCAGCGGGTCGCATCGACGCGCCGTTGAACACCTGCGCGTTCTTCCGTTCCGATCAGGACAGATTTCAGAAGCCGGCCGACCGACTCGTGCCCGTCAATGGGCATGCGAGTCTTCGGACGACGCCGCGGTCCGGTCAGAAACATCTCGTATTCGACCGAGTTATGAGCGCCGCCCCGCTTTCCAATCGGCTTCGCTTCGCGAGACTTCGCCTCGATCTCGGCCGCCTGCCCGGGACTGATGAATGCGGGGGTGATCGGCCGTGACTCTCCGTCCCAGTTAGACACCACGATCGGCGCCTGCGCCTTGGCAAGCCGCGAAATGATGGTCTCAAGGGAGTATCCCTTCGACATATCGGCCAGAAGGAACAGCCACGTCCCATTATCCGGGCGATACATTCCCTTCCATGGCGAGAGCGCCACCGCCCAGCCATAACGCGAGGCCCACGCCTGCTGCTGCGGAGTCACGCTGTTGCTGACGTAAGGTTCATTGGTGCGGATGAATGTTTTGGCCGCCGGGTCGTACCATGCTGCATCATGATCCGAGCCGGGCATCCGGTTCTGAAAGTCCCCTCCCGGGAATGATCGCTTGGCGTTCGAGGGAACGAGTCCAGTCGCCGCGATGAACTGGATTGCCCTTGCGGCTTTACAGGCGGCCTCGCGCGCAAGCTCCTGCGATGACGCCGTGTGCATATCGGTAATATGATCCGGTCCTTCGCGGCGGATCGTCCCCAGGCCTCTTGACGCCCCGTACTGCGCCGGCTTCACCAGTGCATCGAGAGGCTTGCCGAGAGGCATCCTAAGAATCTCGCACCCCGTCGCCTTCGTCGTGCGATCACGCCAAAGAACGGAAATGTAGAGGCTGAGAAGCGACTGCGGCGCAGGATTGCCTCCGCCAATCGCCCGAAGCGCGTGCATGTAGTTTTCGTAGCCAGCCGCGTGCGCGGCCTTGTTCAGGGCAACGGCATGGGCAATGCCGTCGGACTTCTTCAATCGCTTGGCGAGTTGCTTGATACCCTCGATCGACGAGGGACGGATGTGATCGTTCGACACGTCAGGTCTCCCGGCTCTTTGCGAAGTGTCGCCCGTCAACCACCTCTCGAGCCCGACATGACATGACGGGAACGATGGAGCAGGACAGCGCCTCAACGGCTTCGCTACGACGGGCGGCAGGCTCCTGCCGGGAGCCGACTCGGCTATACCACAACCTTGGCTTTCGGGGAAGGATGACCGCGTCCCCGGCAAGACGATTGCCTTCACATAGGCAGATGCGATTCGGATCGAAAGGTTGGGGGACGAAGGGGCATGTATCTCGACAAGCTAACGCTGAACAATTTTCGATCCTTTGCGGAGTCGGAAATTCCGCTGTGCAAGGATCT
Organism: Afipia massiliensis; assembly: GCF_001006325.2. Taxonomy (NCBI): domain Bacteria; kingdom Pseudomonadati; phylum Pseudomonadota; class Alphaproteobacteria; order Hyphomicrobiales; family Nitrobacteraceae; genus Afipia; species Afipia massiliensis. The sequence goes on from NZ_LBIA02000001.1 coordinate 1,742,714, forward strand.
CACTCTGCTTGTCGGAGAAAACAATGGCGGCAAGAGCAACGCGATCGATGCCATTCGTCTCCTGACTGCTCCGCTGGGTGGGCGCCGGGAGATATATTGCGAGCCGACCGATATCCGGTTCGGTAGTACAGAACGGAAGTTCGAACTGACCGCTACCTTCGCGGAGTTGAGCCCGGCTCAGCAGGGGCGGATGATATCGGCCGCGACCGACGCGGCAATCAGTGGATGTGTCTTCGGTCTACAATACGACGAGACAACGGGGCGCTTTCCGATTCGACCGGCTTTGTGGGCGGGGCATCAGCGGGGCAATCCCGAGCCCGGGTGCCACGAGATGGTTCGTCACGTCTATTTGCCGCCGCTTCGCGATGCGAAGCGCGCGCTCGCCTCGGGTAATCCGACACGGATTTATGCGTTGCTGAATCACTTCCTCGAAGGCGGTGATCCGGAGGATCTGGCCAAAAGCCTGCGGCGCGGCGTCGAGGCGGAGATCCTTGGCAAAGTCGGCGAAGCCGTCGAGGTCGGATTGAGTGCCCTGACGGCCGGTGTCCGTCGCCAGGCGGCATCGCTGGGTTTCGCGAGCGACGAGAAGCTGATCGATATCGCGCGTGACCTCCGCTTCAAGCTCGCCGATCATGGTATCGAGCCCGAAGACCTCCGTTACTCGGGGCACGGTTACGCGAATCTTCTCTACATGGCCACGATTGCGGTCGAACTCGAGAAGGTTAACGACGCCGATCTGACACTCTTCCTCGTCGAAGAGCCGGAGGCGCATCTTCACCCTCAGCTTCAGGCAGCGGTTTTGAGTTTCCTAGACGAGCAGGCCGAGAAGTCGCGCAAACCCCGCGAAGGCCACCAGGGGCCAGCGGGAGAGTTGCAGGTGATTGTGGCGACCCATTCACCGAATCTGTCGGCGTGGGTTGAAAGTAAGAAGCTCGTCTTTTTCCGCTCCTTCCTTCCAGTGCCAGTGGAGGGATCTACCGGTGACGCAGGAGAGGAACCGCAGCCGCTCGCCGGCGTACCTGCGGAGATGATGCCGGAAATCGAGCCGAACCCGGTCATGCCGGTCGATCGCCCGAGGCGGGTAACGCGCTGCATCCCGCTCGCAGTGCTGGCGCTTGATCCTGTCGAGCGCCGCAAGGTTGATCGCTATCTCGACGTCACCAAATCCGCCTTCCTTTTCGGAGGTCGCGTACTCCTCGTGGAAGGTATTGCCGAAGCGCTTCTGCTTCCCGTCATAGCCAAGAAGATCGTGCTGAAGGACGATGCCGAAAAGCTACGCCTGTTTCGATCGGCCGTATTCGTGCCGATCGACGGGGTTGATTTCCAGCCTTACACCAAGTTGCTGCTTTCGCCGTTCAACGAGGTTCGGATCGCGGACCGACTCGTCGTGTTGACGGATGGCGATGGCGGCGAAGTAGCGGAAGGCGCGGTCAAGCCAGGCGCCGCGCGCAAACGCGACCTCGAGGCGCTCGCTGCGGGACTTGGCGCGACCGAACTCCTTGAAGTCGTCATCAACGATTATTCCCTGGAAACCGAGCTGGTCCGCGCCGACAACGCCGCCGTCCTCAAGGGGGTCTATCTCCAGCTTCACCCACGTTCGGGTGACAAGTGGAACGCAGCGGTTGCGCAGGCTGGTGCTGCCCAGGCTGTGGCGATCCAAAAGCTCTTCGAGACGACACGCAAGGGCGACTTCGCGCAACTCCTTGCAGAGGAGATCAACAAGGGCGCGGCCTTCACCGTGCCGGGCTATTTGAAGACGGCGATCGAGGCCCTGGTGAAATGATCGCAAAGCCGTTCGAGCCAACCGACGAGCAGCAGCGGGTGATCGAGCATATAGGCTCGGCGTTCATCGCGGCGTGTCCGGGCGCGGGGAAGACCCGCGTCATGGTCGAGCGAGCGCGGAGGCTTCTTAGTAGTGGGCCACCGGGTCGCGGCATTGCCTTTCTGTCCTTCACCATCGCCGCCGTTTCCGAACTGGAGGATCGGCTACGCCGGGAGGGCCTGGTCGAGACGCCGGCGTTTCCGCACTTCATCGGAACCTTCGACGCGTTCCTCTGGCAATTCCTCATCGCGCCGTTTGGTGTCGATGGCTGCGACGCCAAGCCGAAGCTGATTCCGGACAAGGACGATCGATCGATTCAGCCGTTTCCTGCCGCGCAGGCCCTGCCGCTGGAATGTTTCGACCGCGTGACGGGAGACGCCATCCCGGCCATGATCCAGCGCCACGGCTTTCGTGGAAGGATCAACGCGCACGAGACGGCGGCGCGAAACACGCGCGCGCACTTTCTGGAGCGCGGCGAACTCGACTTCGCCGACGCGCGTTCCGTAGCGCTCGCCCGACTGCGCGATCCGGTATGCGGGGCGGTCTTCGGCCCAGCGTTTGCGGCGCGCTTCCTCGAGCTCATTGTTGATGAGGCGCAGGACTGCAATCCGGTCGACCTGGAGATCATCACCTGGTTTCGCGCGGTCGGTGTGCCGGTGAAGGTGATCTGTGATCCGAACCAGGCGATCTACGGCTTTCGGGGCGGCGTAACGCGGGAACTTGGTCAGTTCGCAGAAACGTTCGGAGAGGCCGAGCGACTGCCCATGAACGGAAATTTCCGGTCTAGCGGGCATATCACGAAAGGCGTGGCGGCCTTACGTGCGACCAACATGCGCGCCGCAATCGACGAGGCGCTGGGAGAGCATCGCGAAGAACCAACGGCGGTTCAGATCCTGTCCTATTCGGGCAGGGGTGTCCCATCGACGATCGGGGCGAAATTCCAGGAGCTCACGGCAGCAATGGGACTCGCGGCGCGAGATTGTCCCGTCGTCTCAGCGACCCGCCGGGCCGGCGCAAACGCCCTTGGCCATCCTCAGGATTCCGGGGTCCGGGACCTCAGCTACAGACTGGCGGTCGCCGTGAGCGATTTCCACTTTTCGTTCGAGCTTGGCGGCCGGAAGGAGGCGCTCGTCGCCATTCACCGGATCATGCTCGAATTGGGCGGCCGCATGGGCGGAAAGACCTATCACCAGCATCTCATAGACGCTGACGTGGCCCCCGATGCGTGGCGGCCAGAAGCACTCGCTTTGGTTCAGACGCTCCGCTTCAGCCCGGAGCGGTTCGCGACCGCCGAGGCATGGCACGACGAGGCACGCCGGCTGCTGGCGCCGTTGCTTCCGGCCGGCGGCCAATCCATCAATCAGCGTCTTCGCCGTAACGGCGAGCTGGCGAGGGCATTGGCGGTCGCGCCTGCGACCGGCCATCCGGCACGGACTATCCATAGCGTAAAGGGGATGGAGTTTCCTGCGATCTGCGTGGTGATGTCGCCGAGTACCGCGAAGGGCATCGTCGATTTTCTGGCTAGTGATGCTGCGGACGACAATGAGGAAGCCCGCAAAATCTATGTCGGTGCATCGAGGGCGCAGCGACTGTTGGCGATCGCGTTGCCCCGTACCCAAGCCCCTCGCTTGAGGGATTTGATGACGGGGATGGGCGGCGTGGTCGAGCTCATCGCACTGTAGCGCCGTTTGTCACTCGGCTGGTCTCGGGGGCTCGGCGGGGCATTTGGCTGGATTGCGTTCCGGTTTATTTGGGTGGGCGTAGCCATAGCCGCGATACTTGAATTCTTACTCGTCCTCACTGGATAAGGTTCGACTTCCTCACACCGCCCGGTGATGTCGGCATGTGAGGACCTAGGCTGGGCTGCCTTTCTTGTCTATGTCGGCTTCGCAGACAGCGACGTACTCCTCCATGAGGTCATCAATTTTTCGATATGCGTGCTCGAAAAGCTCTAACGCACCGATAAGGCAGTTGAGAACCAGACGCTCGGAATTTTTTGTGTCGCGCAGCCCGCGCCCGAAGTGCGTGATGAGAGTGTTATCATCACGGGTCGAAAAAATTGCTGCCGAGCCAGCCCAATTCGGATGAGCGATTTCGCTCAACCGTTCGTAAGCGCCGAAATAGCCGGGTATGATCTCGTCTAGTTTTTGAACCATGGTCAGTGCGTTGATTGCTTCGGGCATACGGCACCAAGTTAAGCCGCTCGCGTCGCTCGCGCGTCCTTTCTGGCTTCCTTCGCGGCTTCGTCGGCCTCGATCTGCGCTCGTGTGCGGCGGGCACGCTTGTGCGGTGCTGGCGGAGCTTTCAATGCCGAGATTCTGAACGCCGGATACTTTTCTATTTCAATCGACATCGTTTCAGCCCACCGGTCGCCGTAGTCAAATCCGGAATTGGAGTTCTTCGGTCGGTGACCTGTGATGTGTCCTTCAACCTCTCTGTCCATTGGGATGCGCCGCGCCACGCTTTTGAATGTGTGTCTCCAACCATGATTCGGCTTGATACCGTCCGGAATCAGATTCTTGGAGTGCAGCCATTCGGCCAATCGCTCTGCAACTTTTTTGAATTGTGGGTTGCCGGCCTTACCGCCGCGTCCTCTATCTGGATCATAGAACAGCGGTTTTCCCGACTTCCGGCGGCGATCGACGTAGTCTAGGAAGCCTTGCTCTCTAAGGTGGGAATGGATCGGAACGGTACGCCACTGCGCTGTCTTCTCAAGCGACGGTTTGATCTGCATGCACCATATACCGGTCTCTTTGTCCTTGGCGACGTCGTCCGGATAAAGCGACGTCACCTCATTGACCCTGGCTCCTGAATAGCAGCACAACCAAGGCAGCCAGCGACGGGCCGCAGCGGTCTCTTCAGAGATCAGATGAGAGTGGCCGTCGAGCGTTGCTGTCAGGATGGCTTCAGCTTCCTTCTTGGTGAAGCCCTTCTTGCGTGGCCGCAGGCTGTTCGTAGCGACGCTATTGCGGACCCTAATCTGCAAAAACGGATTTTGGGCCAGCCGTCGCCGCTCGACCATGAAGCCGGCCGTCGCCGACAACGATGCTATCCAGACGTCGCGGATCGACTTTTCGGCGTAGCCCTCGGCCTTCAGATGGTCGGCCCACTTATAGCCATCCGCCGTTGTCATCTGGGCTAGGTCACGGTGTTTGAGCCACTTGCAGAACGCCGCGATCTTCGGTCGCCAGCGCTTCGCCGTCGGACCGTCCTTTCCGCCCTTCAAGGCACCATTCTCGACGTACTCCTCGAACGCCAACACCAAGTCGAGCTTGGGTGATGTTCTTTTCGGCAGCTTCTTCAGTTCCGGGTTAGCGCTATAATCGCCTTCAGCAGCTCGCCCCACGTCGGCCACCGCGTCCCGACGAGCTCTAAGGTATAGCGGTTTGAACCTCTCTACATCGGCAGGCGAGGCGCTGACGCCCTCTCGCTGTAAAAATTCGCATACCGCCTCGTCTAGTGCCGCAGCGTCATCCGCGTTGTCGGGATCGGGTATGCCGGCGGCCATGCGCATGACCGAGAATCCGGTTGGGTTGGCTATGACTGCGTCCCGGGCGGTGATGTGTGCGACCCCGCGCAGGGCGTGCAGATCCTGATGTGACAGGGGTTCGATTTCCGGCACGAGGTTCGAAGCTGCTGCCGGCGCGACAAGGCGAGCCCATTCGGCTTCGATGGCTGCGGAAATTTGGCCTATACGCTGATTGGCCGTCCGGAGATCGGTAGTGTCTAAAGACCGCCAAACCTCACTCTTTCCAACAAGAGAGCGCAGCTTTTCGGGGACTTTTTTGCGGAGCCACCAAGTGTTGACCTGGCTACCGTTAGCTTTCTTGGGACGGATCGGAGTAGGCATTCTTACGCTCGGCATGGTGGAGAACCTCGGTGTAGAACCGACGGTTCAAGAAACCCCGAAACCAGCGTATAAAACTGTATCTATTGGGCTTTTCGCGTGCCTCGGTGGCGAGTCCCTCCCTCTCCGCCAGTTTCGTGTAACCTGCTGGGTTACCAACGAAATTTCAGACAGTTATTCGGCGACTTCCTGAACTGGGACATAACCCTGGTACAGAACCGAATTTTTTATGTCCTACTCGTCGCTTCATCTCGTGAAACGTGGCCGTAGCTACTATTTCCGGCGTGCGATACCGGACGATCTCGCAAGCCTACTATCTTCACGCGAGATCAAAATCTCTCTGCGCACTTCCGACGCAATTAACGGAAAAATACGCGCCCGGTATTTGAGCAGCACACTCGATTTGGCGTTCAGGGATTTGCGACAGATGACAACGATCTCCAATGATGTGATCCGCGAGCGCGCGAAAGACTATTTCAAGAAGCGTCTAAGCCAATCGCTTGAACATGTGTTTCTTCTTCCGCTTGATAAGACGTGGGATCGGCTTGCTGGGGTAGGCTATCTGCAGGATCACGAGGCTGAACTCCGCGCAAGGCTAGCAGAGCAAAATTTCACTCCTAGCATTCAGTCAGACGCACTCGGTCTTTTGGACATCGCCAATCTCACCCCGGCGATAAAGGCTTCAGAGGCCTTCCATTACGCGTGTAACGCGATTACGCGCGCTAAAATCGAGGACGCTCGAATTCTGGCCGCCCAGTTCTCAGGGCAATATGACAAAACGTTACCGCTCGATCCATTGTTTGCCGGAATTGTTGTAACGGAGCTTCCCCCGCTTCCTGGGGAAAAGCCAATTCAATTAGGTCACACGCTGGCGTCGGCAGCTGATGTATTTTTCAAGTTTAAAAGCAAGAATGATTGGACGGCAAAGACAGCGGCAGATGTCAAACGGGTCCTCGCCCTTGCGTTAGCCCGGATCGGAAGCGAGCGGCCAATCAATTCTGTTGGCATCGAAGATGTGAAGGCGGTTCGTGATGCCCTTGGGCTGCTTCCGCCAAATTACATGAAGGCATCATCTAATAAGGGGATCAGTGTTCAAGAAGCTATCGACGCGAACATCTCGGGCGTATCGCTCTCCATTAAAACCCAAGATAAGTACTTTACGATGTTCCGGCAGTTTCTGATCTGGGCTTCTAATGAAGGTTACATCGATAAGGTGCCGGGAGCCGGCGTAAAGGTTGCAGGGGTTTCAAAGCTTTTGGCGGGTGAACAACGGGGCCCGTATTCGCTTGATCAGCTGAAACAGATATTCTCATCGCCGATTTACACGGGTCATAAATCTACTGTTGTTCGTCACAAGCCAGGAAAGCTGTTGATCCGGGATGGCAAGTTTTGGGTTCCGCTCATCGCGCTTTATTCTGGAATGCGCATGGGCGAAATCGTCCAGTTACTTGCTTCGGATATCAAGGTTGAAAGCGATATATGGTACTTTGATGTGAGTAAGGGCGAGGGAAAGTCTCTCAAGACAATCTCAAGCAAGCGCCGTGTCCCAATTCATCAGCTACTGATTAAGATGGGCTTTCTGAAGTATGTGAAAAGCTACGCCAGCAATCAGCGTTTATTCCCTGAAATAGAAAAAGGAAAAGACGGATACCACTCACATAACTTGAGCAAATGGTGGGGAAGATATTCGAAGCAGGTTAAATTCAAGTCTCCCAAAACGGCATTTCATTCCTTCCGGCATAATTTTTTGGATGCTCTTCAGCAACAAGGTTTGCCAGAGTATTTAAACAAGGCGCTGATGGGGCATGCGGATAAGAGCGTGCACAGCCAATATTCAAGTGGTGTAAAAGTCAGTGTTTTAAAGGAAGCGATAGACAAGGTGTCGTTTGATTTTGATCTTTCGCACCTCGCGTTAGAGAATTAAGGCGAGACCTATGCGGCGCTGACCGCATATTTTCTCAGGCGGACGTGCGGGGTGCATGGCCCCTGAACTGTGCCACCTCGCGAAAAACCATTTGTGCCAGGAGACAATCGATCCCTAGTTAGGTCATCGATATAATCTCGCTGGAGGGTGCGGTGGCTTCTCAACTTCCACTAGTTGTTTCGGATACTAGTCAGCTTACGCTTGCGGATAAGCAAAGGCGGACGGCTACTGCCGAGCTCTCGCTATCCTACGGGCCGAAATCGCTTTGGTTGGTAAACATCAATGGGTTTGTCGGGCCAACAATTTTCTCAGCGAGCGTGACATCAGCTGTTCCTGAGAAAATCATTCAAGAGCCCTTTTTCAAAGAGCCGCCAGCCCTTCATGCCACACAATGTCACCTTCATAAGTATGAGTACCAAGGTGTGGTGCATACTGAGAAAACGATTACGACAGAGCCGCAACATATAATCGACTGCCGAACTTTGAGCGCCACCGCTCTGCGTCGAAAATACAAGGCTGAGGCAAGCTCTCATCGAAATATGCTCCACCGAGCACTGAGGCGTGGGAATGTCATCCATCCCGATTTTCAGAAGTTCTGCAGCTTTCTGACGCACATTGGCCCCGTGCCATGCGGGGGAGCATCGTTGGATCGCATCAGCAACGACGACCTGGAATACGCTCCGGGTAAAGTGCGGTGGGCGGACAGGCGAACCCAAAATTCAAACAAGGGCGACACCTTGCTCTTTCAATGTTCGCGTTCAAATAAGAACTATACAGCGTCGCGCCTGGCAAAGCTTCAGAAGGTATCGCCAAACACTATCCGGACGCGCCTAGCGCGGGGGTGGAGCGACGACGAAATAATTGAAGGCAAGCGCCAAGACAGGTCGCTCCGATCTAGGCACATATCTCAACAGTCTTACCTTCACAAACAAAATGATCGTACTCAGCTTCCGACCCGCGAAAAGACGAGCGGCGAACTTGCATGGGAGAAAAGAGCTAAAACTGCTCAGTGGTATCGTGATCACGAAGGCGAGGAATATTGTATAGCTGATCTCCAAACGCTCAATGAAGTTGCCGGTGAGTGTGGCTTAAGTATTAGCCGCGAGGCCCTTAAGCGAAAGTTCGCCAAATGGTGGCCGGATTGGAAGCCCCACCTGCGGATAGACCGCCTACCGGATTGGGCCAAGGAAATGATTGCGGAGATCGAGGGGTGTTCTCTGATAGAGATTGCGCAGCGCAAGGGTCAGTTGCACGATCTTCTTTAAGAGGCTTGAAAACGCGTCGTGCCGCCACCGTGCTATGCGGGTAACTTGTCCTGAAAAAAGTCGTATGTTGAAAAACTACAAGCTCAGTGTTGAAAAAGAGCAGCTAAGTCAGCTTTGCGGTACATTAATTTTCGGCTCTGCTTTACTCGGGGCGGCATTTTGCCAGCAGCCTGCAGTCGTCGAAGTGTCCGTACCGAAAGGCCGTACTGAACGGCTGTCTGTTTAATAGAAAGAAGGGGAGAGTTTTCGGCGCGTGTGCGCAGCACGTCCAAGTCTGGAAAGTGTTCGCCATCCCTGAGCATGTGTATCCCTGTGCATCTTCAACAGTTAAGTTTGCATAGTTCCGCAAATGCGTCCGGTAAACAATGCCAGGCAGCTTTAATGGTCGCAAGTGCGTGCCGATCCTTTCGGGGACATGCGTCACTGAGGGACATGCTCAGGGACACGGGGAAAAGACGTCGGATACCCCCTTTGAAAATGAATAGGCTGCTCCCATCAAAGCTTTAGCAGTCATTGAGCCATCGTTTCTTGGTGATGGAAAAGTGTACCTCTAAGGGCATCCCCGCTCAGGACACCGTCTCGGCGCGAAGCTGTCGGCGGAGTGTATCGGAGGCGCATAAGAGGACACCCCTTTACAAGGTGAAGATCAGGATCATCGTCTATAGTGGGTTTTAAGTTTCACGCTCCCCGCAACAAGCGAGGAGAGCATGAACGGACGAACGATTTTACAAGATGCCAAAGATCGGCTGGCCGACGAGGTTCTTGGGACAGCCATCGCAGTTCCGGAGCCTTTAGCGGTTTCCCCATGGGTGGCGATGAGCCTGCTTCAGAAGGCAATCCGCCGAAGTGAGACGGCACTCGCGTTGCAGGCTGCAGTGACGCTACTGCAATTGTCACCCGAACGCCTCTGGCGTCGGATCGGCTGCGTCGCATTCGAAGATGTGGGAGTAGCCGAACTCGAATGGCTATCGGTAACTACCGCCGCTCTATCGGGGAAACGCTATCGGACGAGCATCGGGAGCGAATGGCAGATTGCTAGCTACCTCGTCTCTCGAATGTCCCAAGGCAGTCAGTGCCGAAGCGCGGATGACCTGCTCCTTACTGCCGAATTGCACCCCAGGTATCGACGAGCGCGCAGCGAGCTTGCAGGCAAATCCACCGCAGATTTGTTGCGTATCGTATCCGGCTCGGCAGACCTTCCGGTTCGGGCAATTGCCGCCTGGTACGCTATTGGAACAGATCGCCGTCCATCACCCTACCTCTTTGAACGCAAGGGCGATCCCGGCGCACTGTTTGACTGGATGTGCGAGGCCGGGCTTCCTCACACCGTCGTTGAAATATCGAGAGAGGGTTTCCGCAGGGTGGGCGAAGTCCTTTGCCCGTTTGTCGCTCTACTGAGTTCGACACACCTTCCGGCGCAGTTACCAACCGAGGCGGATACCTTTCCCCCGGAAGTATTGATCGGCGACGGCATACCGAGTTGGGCGTTCGATATGTATACGCGAGAAGGTAGGGCCGCGTACCAAGCTTTCCTGCGGGGAAACAGCCAAAGCGCCAAATGGGTTCGAACATTCGTTCCTAAGCCGGAGCGGGTCCAATTTCTCGGGACGGCGATATTCCGCGTCGAGGGTGGTCTGGTCAAAAACCGCCTTCGTTGGGACACCGGGGATTGGCTGAAGCGTTCCGTCGATATCGAGTGCCACGGTCCGCGTTGTTCTGACGCCACGGAGCTATTGGCTCTCGTACGGGCCGATATTCCCAGCATCAACGAGGCGAGGGCAGCCCATGTCGGATGATCTAAATCGCTATAATCCTCCATTCTCGAGACCCAAAAAACCCGAATTGGCACACCTCAGTGCAATTAATGACAGGCCTGAACTTACAGATAAAGTTCGGGCATATGTTCGTGAGAGCCTGTCTCCAAGTACTCAAATCGCTTATCTCAGCGACCTTCTTCATTTTGAGGGCTGGGGCGGGCGTATTCCTGCCTCACCCGAGACGGTGGCGGAATACATCGTCGCACACGCTGACAGTCTTAGTGTTGCCACCCTCAACCGACGTCTTGCCGCAATAAGCAAAGCCCATCGATCCCATGGCCTAGCCACCCCAACATCCACCGAACTCGTCAAATCTACAGTACAGGGCTTAAGACGCATCAAAGGTAGCGCTCAGCGACAGGCTAAGCCCCTCATGAAGGAAGACTTAGTGGCAGTACTGGACGTTATCGGAGGGCGGCCTAAGGACGTGCGCGATTGCGCACTGCTTCTACTAGGTTTCGCGGGCGGCTTCCGAAGGTCTGAGTTAGTCGGGTTGGCTTGCACAGACGTTGAACCTGTCCGTCAGGGTATTGTAGTCAACCTCCGCCGCTCAAAAACCGATCAGAACGGGGAAGGGCGTAAAATCGGTATTCCGCGCGCAAAGGGCCGGTGGTGCCCGGTTGCGTCGCTAGAACAATGGCTAGATCGCTCTGGCATCACCGAAGGCGCCCTGTTCAGACCAATCGACCGTCATCATCGAATTGGCATGAAACCGCTGTCAGGCGAGGCTGTATGCCTGATCGTAAGGGATCGGGTTCGGTCGGCTGGTATCAATCCAGTCGGTTACTCGGGTCACAGTCTCCGGGCGGGGCTTGCCACCAGCGCAGCTCAGGCGGGTGTATCGAGTTGGAAAATTCGTCAACAAACAGGGCACGCGTCGGATGCGATGCTTGCCCGGTACATTCGGGACGGAGAGCTTTTCACAGCTAACGCAGCGGGAGCACTGCTTTGAAAAAGCATTCCATCGCGGTCATGTGTCTGGTTTTGCCCACAAGGCCGGGTTCGTTTTGCCTTCCTTCCACCAAGTTGGCAGGGAAAGTGATCGATGGCGGTTCTCGCCCATGGTGCGTGCTGCACTCGAGAAAGGCATTGTATTGTGATGTGCTTTACGTATTCCAAGGATAACGGCCGAAGCCGTCTGCATTGAAAGCCTTGTACGCAGTACATCCGCTTCGCGCTTTTCTTCAGTGAATTCCCCGCCGGTAAGTGCGTCTAGTAATTCAGACATCAACTCGTCGAGGATTGCAGCTTCTTCGGGTGAAAACCTTAATCGCAACTCAGCGTACAACCCGTCGCACAGGTCCTGCGCTCCCCTTATTCTGGCTTCTGCAAGGAGCGCTTTGTTCTGCTCATCATATTTTGTCGACCAGTATTCAGAGGCCTCCAAAGCGACGCTGTGGACTGCCTCGCAAACTTCGTCGCATCGCGAAGCAAATTCGTCACGCCGCATTTTCCAAAAGTTAAATATTGCTCCCACAAGAGCGCCAATCAATGCGCCAATTAAACCCGAGAGAAGGATCATGGCTTCGGCAACAAACTACGCGCCGCAGCATCGGCCACATACGTTTCCGCTCTCTTCTTATGATGTTTGAAACGCGATGTGTGTGCCTCTATGCGGAGATGTCTCTTCAAATCGGCCTCTGAAAATCCTTCTCTTATCAGTCCGCCAAACGCCTCTTCTAAAAATGAGGAGCCGTATCCGGCGACATCGTCAAGAATGACGATCAATACCTCGCCTGATGCTTGCACTTCCTTCAGGGCGGGGATCAATTTTTCTTCGCGAAACGCTTGACCACTAAACTCGCCGTTCCTTCGGTATCGAGGTCCGGGATATCGGCTAAAATCTGTGGCGATTGAAAGCGTTCGCATTTTATCCTCTTCTACACTTGAATTCGCCATTCAATCAGCGTGCCGCCGATGGAATGCTCATAGTTCCTGCTCACAACTTTCTTCCCGCGTTCCCAAATATATTCGCCCCTGTTGCTTAGAATTCTCAACCGCCCCTCTCTTGCGCGCTCGGCTACTTCTAACATGGTATGTAAACCCTTCCCATGCTGCGGGAGGCCGGTTTTAGTTTTTGAAATCTTCATGGCAAGTCTGATGCTTATATCATCTCTAACCGTCCCGATTTCTCCGCTCCCGGAAAAACGTCGCAGAAGCTTTTCAAGCATCCCCCAATGCTCCCATTGGGGGAGACTAACGGGAATAGAAACGCCTTGATCATATACCGCTACCGTGACCGTCTTTAAATTGGTGTCGATAGCACCCGTCATCCACCATCTGCGCAGGATTGGAAAATCCCATGTCTGCGAAGGCGGGTATGCCCACATATGAGAATTGAGCGCGGCTTCGAGCATTCCACCGTAGGGCTCAGCGTACAGTAAGCGATCACGCTCATCTGGCGGCAGTAAGCTTCCCAGATGCTCTTGTAGGCGACCGAGAGCCTCTCCTTCGACTTTTTCGCCGGAAAGAAACTTCAAAACCCTTATGTGCTGCTGACCGTCATCTCCGACGGCGTGTGGCTGCATCTCTAACAACTCATGAAAGCCAACAGAACGTAAGACCCTCATCACGTCTGGGTTCCAAAGATGCTCGTCAACAGTATGTGGCTTGTAACCGAGAATATGCTTCCGTCGATCATAGATCGATGCAAGCACTAAGGCAGCAGTAGGCGAGATCATCGTAGCTGGCTTGAAGTCGAAATACGTTTCGATCCTGTGCGATCCGCGCTTCCTGATTGGAGGTAATCTTCGTTTTTGTACTGCATCCTGCCAAAGAGACCGCCGCATGCCTTCCAAAAAAGCCAAAGTTTCTTCAGTGTTGTTGTCCAAACAAAAGGTCGCGGGCATCGGTTTAGAGCTATATGCCCAAGCTCTTCGATAAGTTCCGTCTCTAAAGACCATCACTTTTTTTGGAGAAGAACCGGCGCGCTTTGCGCGCTTCCATTCTTTCCAAACTTGCGATCTCCAAAGACACCAATTTGCGTGTTCCTTGAGATGATTTCGTTGCCTTGGTGTGGTGTAGCGCAAGGCACTCTTCTCCGATCAATTGCTGGTGCGGGTCGACATTCGAGCCCGGTTAAGAGCAAGGTGTTAGATGGCAATTTGATTATGCGCGGTTTCGCGCGCTTTTCCTCATTAGCCCTCGACCACAGCGTCTGGATGCCCCGCCGCAAGCGCGTTCATGTAGGCGAGGCAAAGGTCGCGAGAGCGGTAGCGATCCCAGACGTCCGTTTCCTCGCGGTGGACGATAGGAAAAGTGGAGTAGACGTAGCTCACATCGTCTCGGTCCAGAACTCCGTAGAGATGGAAAAAGAGCGCGTCGAGCTTCGCCCGCAGGTGCAGTCGGCGCTCTTCGTCCCAGATGAAGGGCGGCTTTACTAAGCCATCGGCTTCCACATATCCAATAGCGCTGGCAAAGGGGGCCATGTCTTGCGCTGTATAGGTGAGTTCAAGCACCGCATCACGCACGATCCTGCCTGCCGTCATGTTTCCGAACTTCACACGGTCGAAGGCTTCTTGCGGGACCACCGGAAGCTGTTCGACGATGTACCAACTCGCGTGGTTGCCTAGAATTTTAGTTCTTGCAATGAAATCAGTCATCGCCGAGTTCAGGTTCGCCAGTAGTAGCGTCTGAGCGTTGGCTCGCTCGGTCGGATCGGTGATCTGCATTTGTATCAGTGGTAGCGTATGACCAGCTGCGTAAGGCGGCAACAAGGAGGAAATGATCGAGCGTGCGTTAGTCGTGGACGTTACGTCCTTAATAGCGATCTCTACAGACAGCGGGATCGCCTCCCGCACATAATATCGCGGCTCAGGATAGAAGCTGGGGTCCAGATGCTCCTCAAGCGTTGTCTCAAGTCCCTGCCCCGAGCGGTGGACGTTCTTGGCGACGACGACGATCCCGGACGCGCGATGGTCATATGCCTGCACCATCTTGCCTTCGTATAGCGGCACCCAGTCGCCTTCCGCATTGCGGAAGCGGTGGCCTCCGATTGGATATGCTCCCTCTCGGCTTTCAAGCTCATTCCGGGTACGGAACATGGCGCTGTCATTCGCCATGTGGAACATCGTTGTGTATTTTACGGGCCAAGCCCGTGTTTCGTCACCGTTCGAACGATCAACGAGAATAGGGTATCGACTATAAATCTGCGTCGAGATGTCTTTGTCACGCCCGGCTCTGTAAATGGGTGCAGTGTGACTATTCGGGTTGACGTGCTCGAAGTGTTCGAGGGTCATTCCGAAGACCGTGCCGTCTTGCTCAAGCTCGCCGACGTCACGCACGAATGACGCGAACTTGCAGCCGTCGAAGGCCGTCGCAACTGGCGAGAAGACTAGCACGCAGAACTTGAACCTGTAGTAGACATCGGGGAAGAACAGTTTGCCGTCGCGCCGTTTATTGAAGAAGTCATAGACGCACTTGGCTGTCTTGTTCTCCATGAGGCCGGAAAAGAACCTCTGCGAATTCGTCTCAGTCGCAATACCAGACGGGACAAGTAGGCCTACCATTCCGTCCGGTTTACACAGATGCTTGGCTCGTTCAATGAACAGCGAGTTGATGTTCGTGTCCCCGCCCGACAGCAACGGGTAATCCCTACCCTCACGGGCCATACGACTGGCGGTTTCGGCGCGATTACTGGCCTTGTCAAAATCGGCTGTTAGCGGATCGGCCTCATTGACCAGCCGCTCGATGAGCTTTTTTCGATCAGCCGCACGAGGGGCAAGGGCAATCGCGGGTCTGCGGGCGGCGAACCATTCCACCTGCTGGAGTTTTATCCGGTCCCAAGGCGGGTTGCCTACAATGGCATCGAACCCGCCATTCAGCCCATCGGCCTCCCAATCAGTCCAGACACCGGGAAATGTTACTTGCCAGTGCAAAAACCGCTCTTCTTTGATGAGTTCACGCACAGCATTGAGGATTGGTAGGAAATTCGGCGTGTCGCGTCCCACACGGATTTCGGTTCGCCCCATTGCAATTTCTACCGGATCGCCAAATTGCCCGTCGAAGAAATGCTTGATCAGCGCCACGCTCTGACGGTCGCGCAGGTTCAGCCAGTCGAGGGCGTGGATAAAAGATAACAAGGCCGAAAGCGGTCTGGTCATCTCGGTGATTTGATCGAATATGTGTGATGACTTTTCGGCTTCCGCGATCTCAGCGTCGGTTAGCCCCTCAACAAGCTGCATTTGCGCCGCTGACTGGATGGCGGATCGGATTGGGCCATGCAGCACCAACGGTGATCCATACCGAGTGACCTTCTCAATCCCGGCCTTGACCCAGGAACCGAACAGGCTGTCCCCAACCCGCAAGTGGTGATCGAGAAAGCTCAGAGGTGCGCCTACGGTGAAGGTGTGGAGCCACAGAGCCACCTTCGCCAATTCAACAGCCATAGGGTTCTTGTCGACCCCGTACACACAGCGCTTGAGCACCATGCGGCGGATGATGTGACGGTCGTCAAGCTGGTCTTCATCGACGCTCCAGCCTCGCGCCTCAGCGTTGCCCATAATCGTGTTGCGGATCGCCTCGATGCGCTCGGCGAGTGGCGAGATATAATCTCCCCAAGTCACCTGCGCTTCGGCCTCGGCCATCGCGTCAATGATCTGATCGGTTATCTTGTCCACCACGCTGACGAGAAAGTGGCCCGATCCCATTGCCGGATCGCATATCTTGAGTTCAAGAAGCCGCATTGCCGGGTCTAGACGTGTCAGGCCGCCCATGCGCCGACTGCGAGGGGGCTGTGCCTCAAGCTCGGCAACCTTCGCCGTAAATGCCGCCAGATGGCGGTTCACAAGTGGTTCCAGCGTTTCGTCGAGGATTAGGTCAACTAGATCGTCCGGGGTGTAGTAGCTACCCGATCCCTTGCGAGCGAAGATGTTGGGGCGAATGAGGACGTCACCATCCTCACGGACGATCTCATGTTCGAGCAGGCGCTCATAAATCGAACCCAGCTGCTGCACGCTCAA
The DNA here is from genome assembly GCF_001006325.2 of Afipia massiliensis. NCBI lineage: Bacteria > Pseudomonadati > Pseudomonadota > Alphaproteobacteria > Hyphomicrobiales > Nitrobacteraceae > Afipia > Afipia massiliensis. Next base: position 1,759,349 of record NZ_LBIA02000001.1, read on the forward strand.
ATCGCGGTAGTTGATATAGCGCCGTCCCTGCTCGGATTTTACGAAGGACAGGGTGTCGACGACGTTCGCAATTAGAGTGTCTCCGAGCCGTATTTCGTTGAGCAGCGGGGTACGATCCTGATTGAACAGGCCTCCGTTGTAGGGAGGCAGGCCGATGTCGGCATCGCCCTTATCAATGGCGCGGCAGAGGTCATCGAGAACCGACCAATATCGGGCGGCGGTGGTCGAGAAGGCATCACCGGCATCCATCCGCTTGCCCACATCAAGGCGAACCCGCTCGCGCAAGCCGTAGTCCTCATACCGGCGCTCGTGAACCGGCAGGAGGTCTCTGTCTTCGGCATAAAGGATGAACAACAGTCGATAGAGTAGGACCAGCGCCGCATCCCGCACATCGTTGAGCGGCGCGGCTGGAGCTGCCGCTGCAATGCCACGTGCGAGTTCGGGGAAAGCGAAGCCGAACACCAAATCAGAGAGGTTCTGAGCAACCCGTTCTTCATAGAACCTTCCCTCATCGAGGGCTCGCTGATGGAAAGTTCGGTGATCGGGGCTAGGCAAAAATGCCTGACGCCGGAACACAAGGACGAACACTTTGAACCAGTGATGCTGCTCGTCGCTGGTAAGTTTGAACAATCCCTCATTATGCCCGGGGACCCCGATGACGGCCGCAAGATCGATCTCGAAGAATTGCTCAGCAACCGACCGAGCGCCGGAGTAATAAAGTCGCCAGCGGGCACCGTTGGTCAGAATACCCCATCGCAGCTTTCCGCTGGTCAAATCATCAACCCGGCGCAGATATCGCAACATCTGAGTAGACGGAGCCGTTACCTCATCGCGTTGATCAGAACGGCGGTCGAGGGGGCGGTTCCAGCGCTTGCTTTCAACGATAGCCGCGCCCAACTCATACCGCCGCCATTCCTCTGCGTGCTCGACGGCCCTCTCTTTTGCGGGGGCGTCTGCAAACAGCAACCCATCAGGCACGTCCTGGCGGCCCTTCGTAGTCAGGTTTTGTTGCTTCAAACTGTCTGCCCACCCGAGGAGTGCAAGCACCCGCCAGATTAGATCATCCTCAGTATGGGTCTCGTTGGGGGTCTGGGCGGTGGGAAAACGGGCGAAAACGCCTGCGATGTCGTCGCGTAGCTTTAGGAGTTCTGCATCGCCTAACGCTAACCAGTCTGGCAGGTCTGTGATTGCCCCCTCAATAAAAGCATTGGAGAAAAGGCTCCCCTGAAAACCACCTGAAGCCAAGTTTGTACCCCGCCTAATTCGCTGTCCCGCGCTTCTAGATACCGCAGTCTAGAAATGGATCAAACGCTTCCTTGAAATGCAAAAATGGTAAGTGCTGTCAGGCGAAGTAAAGGACCGCATAATCGCATCTAGCGCCACCATCCAACCTATCAGCTCACCTTGAGCCAAGGCAGCCAGGACGAAATCACCCTCGCCCCATCGCCAAATTGGGGCCCCATCACATTCGGACCCCAGTCATTGAGCCGTGGCGCAGCAGGTTGGACGAATGGTGAATTTCGGGCTCTGTGTTGATTTACGCCTTGAAATATGGAGTTTCGGCGGGGAAAATTGGCTAGAAATTTTGTAGGCGATTTTCTTCAAAAATGCGTCGATCTAGTGAGCTTTCCGATTTGCCTTCTTGGAAGAGCTTAGCGGTTTTGTCGACCTGCCCACTGGTGCTGCACCGGGGCTGCTGGACGCTTTCTTACCGCGGCTTGAAAGCGCGGCATCCAAAATGGACTTTACCCAGATCAGGTCGGCCTCATCAAGTTGAGCCAACGCAGCGGAAATCTGTCCGTAAGCACCTCGGCTCATTGAGCCGGTCGGCAGATCGCTAGTGAACAGCTCGGCTGGGTCAATTTTCAGAGCTTCGGCCAAACGCTCGATAGCGGGAAAGCGCGCCCCTGTAGCTCCGACCTCCAGCTTGGAAATCATGTCCACGCTCAGTCCTGCTGCCTCGGCAAGCGCTTCCTGAGTATGCCCTAACCGCCTTCGGTGAGCTGCAAGTAGCCGCCCAAATCTTTTCCGTAGGTCCGCCATCGTGCCTCCAAGCAGAGGTGTACGAGGCGGCTAAGAAAAGCGGCAGTGATTACAATTACTTGTAGATGTCTAATCCGTAATACATTTGCAATTAATTGCATTTGGATTACGGTTTTTACGAAATCCGTAATCGGGAGGAAGCATTGCTGGAACTGTTTATTTTGTTGTTTCTTGGATCGCTGCTTGGCCTGTGCTTCGGTCTTCTCGGGCTGCTGTTCAAGCGAGTTCGCAGGTACGCCAGCGTTCTGAGTGGGATGTCGCTAGCAACCTTGATTTTCGCACTTGCAGCGAAGCCGGATGCGTTGGCGAAAAAGGACTTACAAAGCCAAACACAATCGCAAGGTCCAAATCCCGCCATTCAGCCTATCGATGTCCGGTTATTGGCGTGCGGAGCCAAGCCATGCCGCCACATCGATGGTCGTTCGATTGTCGAAAATATCCAGCGTCAAATGCACCAAGCTCGAACGGACTGCCGGGAGGTCCGCGACGTGTTTTGGCTTCCCGACGCAAATCCAAACCTTATTGATCATCTCTGGACGATCTACATGGTCGTTTGTAGCGACGCGAAAGGCGACCAGCTCTATCAGGTCGTCCATGCTGCTGCAGACCGCGAGATCGTTATCCGCAAGTTCTCAGGCGACGCTATGGACACCAAGACAATCAAATCTGCACCATTCAATCAGTTGTTTTCCGTCAGCGAAGCAGCGCCGTTACAGTCGCCACTTTCGGGCCAATGATCCCGAGCCTCCACTGGTACAGAATTCTGGTACAGTTTCTTGCCAAAACCCGAACCGAGGAAAGGCGGTCTCCGCTTAACTCTCTGATATCATTATGGAGCGGATTTCTGGGTACTTCTCCCTCCCTCTCCGCCAACAAATTTCCCCATGCGCGGTGCCGGGCTTCAGCCCAACTAATCCGCAATTGACAAAATTGCACTCCTTGATTTTACTTCAAGCCATGGGGAAGCGATCTCCCCACAAGGCGACATGCCCAAGAATCGCGTCCCGTTTTTCAACAAGGACGCATCATGTCAGCTATCAACGCACTTTCACCCGATAAGCTTGCCCGTCTGATTGGTACGCCCGCGTGCCCGGTACTCGTTGATGTCAGGATCGACGAGGATTTCAACGCGGACCCGCGATTGATTCCTGGCGCTATTCGCCGCAGCCACAGGGAAGTCGCCGAGTGGGCGCCGGGCTTTTCAAAGCGGACCGTCGTCGCGATCTGCAGGAGGGGACACAAACTCAGCGAGGGTGTCGCGGCGTGGCTGCGTCATGCCGGCGCCTCCGCCAACATTCTTGAAGGTGGCATTGAAACGTGGGCGAAGGAGGGGCGCCCGCTTGTTCCTGTGTCCAAGCTTCCTGCCCGCGATCCACAAGGGCGAACGGTATGGGTTACACGCGCCCGACCGAAGATCGACCGCATCGCCTGCCCGTGGTTGATCCGCCGGTTCGTCGACCCTTCCGCGCTATTTCTTTTCGTAAGCGCCTCCGAAGTCGAAGCTGTTGGAGAGCGCTTTGGTGCCGTTGCCTTCGATATTGAAAACGTCCACTGGAGCCATCGCGGAGAGCTTTGTACGTTCGATGTTATGGTCGAGGAATTCGGGCTGGAACTCGAGCCGCTCAAGCGTCTTGCGACCATCGTGCGGGCGGCGGATACAGCGCGCCTCGATCTTTCGCCGGAGGCACCCGGTCTGCTTGCGGCTTCACTGGGATTGTCGCGAATGTATTCCGACGACCTCGAACAGCTCGAAGCGGGTCTGGGGCTGTACGATGCCTTCTATCGCTGGTGCCGGGATGCCACCGACGAAACCCACAATTGGCCATCGCACAAAGCGAAAGTGAAAGCGAAGGCATGATCGACGTGACCACGCCGCCAGCGGCTCTGCACGAGCGGACTGCTCCGGATTTCCCGAGTCTGGCCGAAGCATTTTGGGTCTGGCTGCGGGTGGCGATGCTCAGTTTTGGCGGCCCCGCCGGACAGATCGCAGTGATGCACCGGATTCTCGTCGAGGAAAAGCGCTGGGTTTCCGAAAGCCGGTTCTTGCACGCCCTCAATTACTGCATGTTGTTGCCGGGCCCCGAGGCGCAACAGTTGGCCACCTATATCGGCTGGCTGATGCATCGGACGCGCGGCGGCATCATGGCGGGTGGCTTGTTTATATTGCCCGGCGTCGTCGCCATCATGGCGCTGAGTTACGTCTACGCTGCATTCGGCAATGTCGGATTCGTTGCCGCCCTGTTTTTCGGTCTGAAGGCGGCGGTGCTGGCCATCGTGATTCAGGCCGTCGTTCGTGTCGGCAAGCGGGCGCTGAAGAACCCGGTCATGCAGGGACTCGCGGCCGCGGCATTCGTCGCGATCTTCTTTTTCGATGTTCCGTTTCCCATCATCATCCTGGTTGCTGGATTGATTGGCTACTTCGGTGGCCGGGCCGAGCTTGCGGTGTTCGCCGTAGGCGGCGGGCATGACAGCAAAAATTCCACGGCTATGGTCGATGCCTTGCTGGGCGATGAAGTGCCCTACCACGCACGCCCGAATCTTGCGCGCTCCCTCCGGGTGGCCGTCGTTTGGTTGCTGTTGTGGCTGATTCCCGTGGCCGCGCTTCTTCTGCTGCTCGGAGAGCACAACGTCTTCACGCAGATTGCGGTGTTCTTCAGCAAGATGGCCATGGTGACGTTCGGCGGCGCCTATGCGGTGCTGGCGTATGTCGCGCAGCAGGCCGTGGAGAACTACCATTGGCTGCGTCCGGGCGAGATGCTCGATGGATTGGGCATGGCCGAGACCACGCCCGGTCCGCTGATCATGGTGTTGCAGTTCGTGGGCTTCATGGCCGCCTTTCGCGATCCCGGCACGCTGTCGCCCATGATGGCGGGAACGCTGGGCGGGCTGCTGGCGACCTGGGTGACCTTCACGCCTTGCTTTCTCTGGATCTTTCTCGGCGCGCCGTTCATCGAGATGATGCGCGGAAACAAGGCGCTGGCGGGGGCGCTCTCCGCGATCACCGCCGCGGTGGTGGGCGTGATCTTGAATCTGGCGATCTGGTTCGCGATCCACACCGTTTTTCGCGAAACATTTCCGGTGCGCGGTTTCGGATTCTGGTTCGAGGCACCTGTGCTCAGGAGTGTCGATCCGTGGGCGCTTGCGCTGTCGCTCGCGGCGGCTGCAGCGATATTCCGCTTCAATGCCGGAATGTTGCAGACGCTGGCCGCCTGCGCCTCGGCGGGGGTGTTGCTTTATCTGGCTGGGATTCTTGGATGAGTCCGATGGACGATGCATTTCGCCTCTCGCCGGCTTGCCTTGCACCGGATTTTGCCGCCAACTCATGTTGTTTTTCTTTGCGGAGAGACATCATGGAGCGGTCGGCCGATATCCCGGGTGGGAAAGACAACGCGGTGGCAACAACCGGCCGTCATCGCGTCGTCGTGGTCGGCGCAGGCTTCGGTGGACTGGAAACGGTGCATCGGCTTGCGGGTGTGCCGGTCAGCATCACGCTGATCGATCGGCGCAATCACCATCTGTTTCAGCCTCTGCTCTATCAAGTGGCGACGGCTTCGCTGGCAACTTCGGAGATCGCGTGGCCGATACGGCACCTGCTGAGCGGACGGCGGGAGGTGACCACGCTGCTTGCATCGGTCACAGGTGTGGATGTCGCGGTGCGGCGCGTTTTGCTCGAGGACGGCGACGCGCTGGATTACGACACGCTGGTGCTCGCAACCGGTGTGCGGCACGCCTATTTTGGTCACGATGAATGGGAGCCGTTCGCGCCGGGGCTGAAAACGCTCGAAGACGCCACGACAATCCGTCGCCGTCTTCTGCTGGCGTTTGAGCGCGCGGAGCGTGAGAGCGATCCGCAGCGGCGCGCGGCGCTTCTGACATTCGTGATCGTCGGTGGCGGTCCGACCGGCGTTGAACTCGCCGGAACCATCGCGGAGCTGGCGCGGGTGACGTTGCCGCCGGATTTCCGCAACATCGATACGCGAGCCGCGCGCGTGGTTCTGATCGAGGCGGGGCCGCGCGTGCTCGCGGGTTTCGCCGAGGATCTGTCCGACTACGCACACCGCTCGCTGGAGCGCATCGGGGTTGAAGTGGTGCTCGGGCGAGCAGTGTCCGAATGCAGCGCCGATGGCGTGATTTACGGCGGCGAGGTTTTGAAATCGAACACCATCCTCTGGGCTGCCGGCGTGCGGGCGTCACCGGCGGCGGAATGGCTCGGGGTGCCGCTTGATCGTGCCGGGCGGGTCATTGTCGAGCCCGACCTGACGGTGCCCGGTCGTCCGGAAGTATTTGCGATTGGCGATACGGTGACGATCGCCGCGCCTGACGGTCAGCCGGTGCCGGGCATCGCGCCCGCCGCGAAACAGCAGGGGCGATACGTCGCGGACGTGATCAAGACGCGGTTGCGCGGCGAGACATCGCCCGCGCCGTTTCACTACAAGCACGCCGGAAGTCTTGCCCAGATCGGCAAGCGGCTGGCGGTGATCGATTTTGGCCGGATCAAGCTGCGCGGCGCACTGGCGTGGTGGATTTGGGGAATCGCGCACATCTATTTTCTGATTGGCGTGCGCAACCGGCTCAGCGTCGCGATCAGCTGGCTCTGGAACTACCTGCGTGATCAGCGCAGCTCACGGCTGATCACCCAGGGACGCAGCGCGCCGGAGTATCCCAAGCAGCCTTAAGAGGAGAGACGCGAAAGCCGTTGGCTTTCGGCGCTCACGCCCCAACGCAAAAGAGGAGGCTATCCGCCTTTGCGATGCTTCTTTTTCTTCGGTTTCTTGGCAAGGCCACCCTTGTCGACATCAGGCCAACTCTGGCGATCCTGGCTCTTGCCGGGCTTCGGACCTTTGCCACGCGGAGGCGCGTCTTCGAAGCGGCGAGTGTCGTCCCGCTGAGGTTTTCCGCTGTGCTTCGGCTTGTCGTAGCGCGGCTTGTCCTCAAATCGCGGCTTGTCCTCGTGCCTAGGCTTCGAGTCGTAGCGCGGTTTGGCGCTGAAATCCCTGTCCTTGTGCGGCGGCTTCCGCGGGCGCTTGTCGAAGGATGGGGTATCGCCCTGCGGTCCGTTCGGCAGCGCCTCGATGCGGATATTGTCTTCCTTGTCGGGGCGCTTGATCTTGGCGGTAAACTCGTCAACCGCGTTCGCGGAAATCTCGAACTCGGTGCTGGCATCGAAGATGCGAATGGCGCCGATATCCTGTTTGCCGATTCCGCCGCGACGGCAGATCATCGGCAACAGCCAGCGGGCCTCGGCATTCTTGTTGCGGCCGATGGCGGCGCGAAACCAGACGCTGCCTTCGGGCATCTCGCCGCGTGATTTTGATTTTGCGCGTGGCGCACGGTCGTCGCCGCGCGGCTCGCGGCTGTCGCGTCTTGCGCCGCGATCCTCGCGCGATCCTCGGTCGTCGCGTGACCGGCCACCCTGACCGGGATCGAGAATATCTTCAGGTGAGGGGAGGCGCGAGCGATAAAGGCGCGCCAGTGCCGCTGCGATGTCTTCCGCCGAGCGTTCGGCGAGCATCGCGCGCGCCAGCACCAGATCGTCTTCCGTGGTTTCTTCACCGAACAGCGCGTCCTGCAACATGCGCTGCTGATCGAGGGTGCGGATCTCCTCGACGGTCGGCGCGGTGCCCCAGGCCACATCGATTCCTGCCATGTTGAGTAACAGTTCGGCACGGCGCTTGCGCGCGGGAATCACAAGCATCACGCTGATGCCCTTCTTGCCGGCGCGGCCGGTGCGGCCGGACCGATGCTGAAGCACCTCGGGATCGTTGGGCAGATCGGCGTGAATCACCAGACCGAGATTCGGCAGGTCGAGACCGCGTGCCGCAACGTCGGTGGCGACGCAGACCCGCGCGCGTCCGTCGCGCAGCGACTGTAATGCCTTGGTCCGTTCGTTCTGGGTCAGTTCGCCCGATAGCGCGACCACGGAGAAACCGCGTTCGAGCAAGCCAGCCTGTAAATGATTGACCGCGTTTCGGGTGTTGCAGAACACGATGGCGCTCGGCGATTCGAAATAGCGCAACACGTTGACCACAGCGTGCTCGACGTCGCCCGGGGCGATACGGATCGCGCGATACTCAATATCGGCATGGCCGCCGTCGCCGCCAGCCACTTCGATGCGAAAGGGGTTGTTCTGATATTGCTTGGTGATGGAGATAATCGTGCGCGGCAAGGTCGCCGAGAACAGCAGCGTACGGCGCGTGTCCGGCGTGGTCTTGAGGATGAATTCCATATCTTCGCGAAAGCCGAGATCGAGCATCTCGTCGGCCTCGTCGAGCACGACGGCTTTCAGTTCGGAGACGTCGAGACGCTTGCGGCGGATATGATCGCACAGCCGACCGGGCGTGCCGACCACGATATGGGCGCCGGCTTCAAGCTCGCGTTTCTCGCGCTGGGGGTCCATGCCACCGACGCAGGAGACGACGCGGGCGCCCGCATAGGCATAAAGCCATTCCAGTTCGCGATGAACCTGCAGGGCCAGTTCGCGCGTCGGCGCAACGATCAGCGCCAGCGGTGCGCCTGCTCTGGGCAGGCGCTCGGCGTCGCCGAGCAGATCGCTTGCGAATGCCAGCCCGTAGGCCACGGTCTTGCCGGAGCCGGTTTGCGCTGACACCAGCAGGTCGCGGCCGATGGCATCGGGGGCGAGCACCGCCGTCTGGACCGGTGTTGCATCGTTGTAATTGCGCTCGGCCAAGGCGCGGGCGAGCGGGGGACTTGCGGACAGGGATTTCACGTTGAGACCTTGATTGGCGTTGTCGCCATGAATGAGATTGAAACGGCTCAATGCACGCACGACGCGCGCATCTGGTAGTTTCAAAGAAATCGATGAATTGGAGGTGCTTTATGCCAGTTTTGGCCAAAGAGCCATCAATAAGTGCTCCTGTTGTCATCAGAATAAGGCCATTCCGCGTTCTCGCCGCCACGGCAGGAACTATTGGGGGCCCGGCCACTTGTGCTTCCCGACAATCTTCAATCGGGAGTTTTGAATATGAAACGGACTTTGATGGTTTTGGCGATGATTTCGACTGGCGCGCTCATTCCGACGGTGGCATCGGCGCAGGGCGTTCCGGGTGGAATCGAACGCGGCGCGCGTGAAGGCGAGCGCGCGGCGGGTCCCGTCGGTGCGATTGTGGGCGGCACGGTCGGTGGTGTGGTCGGCGGCGTTGCGGGCGTTCTTGGCGTCGATCAGGGTCCGCGCTTCCGCAGCTATGTTGTCGAGCAGCGTCGCCCGTCTTACCGGTATCAGAATGACCTCGCGGTCGGTGTCGTTCTTCCGGAAGAAGGCGTGACTTACTACGACGTTCCCGCAGAATATGGCGTTCGCGACTATCGCTACACCGTGGTGAACGATCGCACTGTTCTGGTGGATCCGCGGACCCGTCGTGTGGTTCAGATCGTCGAGTAAGTCGCGGTCGCTCACGAATAAAAAAGGCCGCCCCAAGGGCGGCCTTTTCATTTTCCATGACTAAAAGTTAGCCCGCTGCGGCAACGGCGCGTTGCGCCATCACCTTGATGAGGTTGGCGCGGTAGGGCGCCGATCCATGGATGTCCGCCATCAGCCCGTCGGCTGAAATCGTCACACCGTCGAGTGCGTCGGCAGACCAGTTCGCCTTCAAGGCCGCCTCGATGGCGGGCACGCGCATCACGCCGTTCTGCGATGCGCCGGTTGCGGCGACGCGCACGTCACCCGACTTCGTCTTGGCCACGAACACGCCGGTCAGCGCAAAGCGCGAGGCCGGATGGCGCATCTTCGCATAAGCCGCCTTCGCCGGAATCGGGAACGAGATTTCGGTGATGATCTCGCCGTCCTCCAGTGCGGTGGTGAACAAGCCCTGGAAGAAATCATCCGCCTTGATGCTGCGCTTGTTGGTTTTCACCGTGGCGTCGAGGGCGACCACGGCTGCGGGAAAATCTGCCGCCGGATCGTTGTTGGCGATCGAGCCACCGATGGTGCCGCGATAGCGCACCGCGGGATCGCCGAGCACCGAGGTCAGATGCACGATGGCGGGAATCGCTTTCTTTGCATCCGTGCTGGTGAGGATGTCGTAGTAGGTCGTCGCCGCCTTGATGACCAGCGCATCCGCGGTCGCGGACACCCCGACCAGCGCGGGAATCCGCGCGAGGTCGATCACGTCGGAGGGCTGTGCGAGGCGTTGCTTCATCACCGGCAGCAGCGTGTGGCCGCCGGCGAGGTACTTCGAGTCGGAGCCCTTCTTGAAGAGCGCGACAGCGTCATCGACGCTGGAGGGACGGTGATAGGTTGTCTCGTACATGATGCTTCTCCCTACGGATTCTTGCTGCGCATGATCTGTTCCGAAAACCGGTAGCCACTTTTCGGGATCATGCGCTACTCCGCGGCCTGTTGCTGATGGATGGCGTGCCACACCCTGTCGGGGGACGCCGGCATTTCAAGCTTGTTGTTGCCGATAGCGTCGGTGATCGCGTTGATCACCGCCGGCGTCGAGCCGATGGCGCCGGCTTCGCCGCAACCCTTGATGCCGAGCGGATTGCTCGGGCACAGCGTCATGGTGTGTGACACCTTGAACGACGGCAGATCGTCGGCGCGGGGCATGGCATAGTCCATGAATGAGGCGGTCAGGAGCTGGCCGCTCTTGTCGTAGACCGCGCCTTCAAGCATCGCCTGTCCGATGCCTTGCGCAAGACCGCCGTGCACCTGACCCTCGACGATCATCGGGTTGATCAGGCGTCCAAAGTCATCGGCTGCGACGAAGTTGACGATATCGGTCTTGCCGGTGCCTGGATCGACGTCGACCTCGCAGACATAAGCGCCAGCGGGGAAGGTGAAGTTGGTCGGGTCGTAGAACGCGGTTTCCTTCAGGCCGGGCTCCATGCCGTCCGGCAGGTTGTGCGCGGTGTAGGCGGCAAGAGCGACCATCGGCAGCGCAATCGCCTTGTCGGTGCCGGTGACCTTGAACTCGCCGTTCTCGATGACGATGTCGTTTTCCGAGGCTTCAAGTTGATGCGCGACGATCTTCTTCGCCTTGGCTTCGACCTTCTCCATCGCCTTGACGATAGCGGACATGCCGACGGCGCCGGAGCGTGAGCCGTAGGTGCCCATGCCGAACTGCACCTTGTCGGTGTCTCCGTGGATGATCGACACCTGGCCGATGGGAATGCCGAGACGATCGGCAACCACCTGGGCAAACGTCGTCTCATGGCCCTGACCATGGCTGTGCGAGCCGGTGAGGATTTCAATGGTGCCGACGGGGTTGACCCGCACCTCGCAGGATTCCCACAGGCCGACGCCTGCGCCGAGGCTGCCGACGGCTTTCGACGGCGCGATGCCGCAGGCTTCGATGTAGCAGGAGAAGCCGATGCCGCGCAGCTTGCCGTCTTTCTTGGCCTGCTCCTTCCGCGCGGGGAAGCCGGCATAGTCGATGGCTTTCAAGGCAGCGTCGAGTGAGGCGTTAAAGTCGCCGGCGTCATAGGCCATGATCACCGGCGTCTGATGCGGGAAGCTGGTGATGAAGTTCTTGCGGCGCAGCTCGGCAGGATCGACCTTGAGCTGCCGCGCCGCGGTTTCCATCATCCGCTCCATCACGAAAGAGGCTTCGGGACGGCCCGCGCCGCGATAGGCATCGACCGGCGTGGTGTTGGTATAGACGCTGACCACCTCGGCGTAGATGTTCGGGATGTTGTATTGCCCCGACAACAGCGTGGCGTAGAGATAAGTCGGTACCGACGAGGAGAACAGCGACATGTAGGCGCCGAGATTGGCGTGGGTTTTTACCCGCAGGCCGATGATCTTGTTGTCCTTGTCGAACGCCATCTCGGCCTTGGTCAGATGATCGCGGCCGTGGGCGTCGGTGAGAAACGCCTCGGTGCGGTCGGATGTCCATTTTACCGGACGGCCGGTGCGCTTGGAGGCCCACAGCGCCACCATTTCTTCAGGATAGATGAAGATCTTGGAGCCGAAGCCGCCGCCGACGTCAGGCGCAATCACGCGCAGCTTGTTTTCGGCAGCGACGTTGTAGAACGCCGACAGCACGAGGCGCGCGACATGGGGATTTTGTGACGTGGTATAAAGAGTGAAGTGCTCTTCGGCGGAATCGTATTCCGCAACCGCCGCGCGCGGTTCCATTGCGTTGGGCACCAGCCGGTTGTTGGTGATGTCCATCGACACGACATTGGCGGCCTTCTTGAAGGCCTCGCCGGTCGCGGCCTCGTCGCCGATGCTCCAGTCATAAATGACGTTGCCGGGCGCTTCGGGGTGAAGCTGCGGCGCGCCGGATGCGATGGCCGAACGAATGTCCGCGGCCGCCGGCAGTTCTTCGTACGTTACCTCGACGGCTTCCGCCGCATCGCGCGCCTGATTGCGGGTTTCCGCGATGACGACAGCTACCGCGTTTCCGACAAAGCGCACGGTTTCCGGCGCCATGGCCGGCCACGCGCCCATTTTCATCGGCGAACCGTCCTTGGAGTGGATCATCCAGCCGCAGATCAGGTTGCCGATCTTGTCATCCACGAGCTGCTGGCCTGTCAGCACATCGACCACGCCCGGCATCTTCATGGCGGCGGCGACGTCGATGCTTTTGATTTTTGCGTGGGCGTGCGGGCTGCGGACGAACGACGCATAGGTCATGCCATGGAGGCGGACGTCGTCGGTGTATTTGCCCTTGCCGGTGATGAAACGCTTGTCTTCCTTGCGCACTACCCGTGCGCCGATACCTTCAACACTCATAATCTCGACCTTTCCATAAGGGCTGCCTTGATCGCGCGAGCAGCGCGGGCAGTTGCACATCTGATTATTGAGTCGTCGCGGATCATTCCGCGGCGGCAGAAACCTTCATGCGCCCGGCGGCGTCGAGCACCGATTTGACGATGTTGTGGTAGCCGGTGCAGCGGCAGATATTGCCTTCCAGTTCTTGGCGAACGGTTTCTTCGTCGAGCCCGGCGGGATGGCGCTGCACGATGTCGATGGCGCTCATGATCATGCCCGGCGTGCAATAGCCGCACTGGAGACCATGATTGTCGCGGAATGCCGCCTGCATCGGGTGCAGGGTGTCGCCCTTTGAAATACCTTCGATGGTGGTGACGTTGGCGCCGTTGGCCTGGCCGACCATGGTGGTGCAGGATTTCACCGCGCGGCCGTCGATGTGAACGATGCAGGCGCCGCACTGGCTGGTGTCGCATCCGACATGGGTGCCGGTAAGGCCGAGATGATCGCGCAGCAGATGGACCAGAAGGGTCCGATCCTCGACATCAGCAGACACCGCCTTGCCGTTGACCGTCAATTTGATTGTAGACACAAGCACCTCCCCAGTGATTTCCAGAAAACGCTTTTTGTAATTGTTCTAATTAACAACCGGCGCGCAAAACTTTGCAACGTCGATTTTCGTCGCGGATGTCATCGCGCGATCATCTGGACGTGAAGCGCATGCGCGATACGTCGCCCGATCGCGCAACTCGCCAGATGCAATGTTCATTTCGCAGATGCGAAAGAGGGCTGCTTTCTGCATCCCCTCAATGCCGACGCGAGGTTTGATTGACGCGTCCTTTTTGCCTAGGCTCGATCGATCAAAGGCAAGAAAATAGAACGCTAACAAAGGAGTAAGGTGGTGATCGACAAGCGCGTAGAGTCGCTGGCGGCTGCGGTCGCCGGCGTGCAGGACGGTGCGACCGTGCTGGTGCCTGGTTTTGGTGCGGTCGGTGTCGCCGACAATCTCCTCGAAGCGCTGCACGATCAGGGAGCAAAGGAATTGACGATCGTCGCCAACAATTCAGGCAACGGCGATCATGGTTTGGCGCGCCTCATCAACTCCGGACGTGTGCGCAAGGTCATCTGCTCTTATCCGCGCTCGGGCGACTACAGCGCCTTCCTGAATGCCTATCGCGCCAAGAGCCTTGAACTGGAATTGGTGCCGCAAGGCACCATCAGCGAGCGCATGCGGTGCGCCGCCGCCGGTCTCGGCGGTTTTTTCTCGCCGGTCTCGGCGGGCACCAAGCTCGCCGAAGGCAAGGAGCAGCGGGAAATCGACGGCCGGCTTCATGTTTTCGAGAAGCCGCTGAAGGGCGACATCGCACTGGTGAAAGCGGCGAAGGCCGACCGCTGGGGCAATCTCACCTATCGCAAATCCGCCCGTAACTTTAATCCGGTTTGCGCGATGGCTGCCGAATTGACCGTGGTTGAGGTCGAGACCATGGTTGAACTCGGCGCTCTCGATCCGGAAGCCGTTGTGACCCCTGGAATTTTCGTCGACAGAATCGTCGTTGCCGAACCGCGCAAGATTGGGAGCTGACACGTGACCCTTGATGCAACCGCCCGTTACACCCCTTTGACGCGTCACCAGATGGCATGGCGCGCTGCGCAGGATTTGCCGGAGGGTGCTTACGTCAATCTCGGCATCGGCATTCCGACGCTGACCTCGGGCTTTGTGCCGAAAACCCGCGAGGTGATCTTTCACAGCGAGAACGGCGTGCTCGGGATGGGCGGTCCGCCGAAGCCCGGCGAGGAGGATGAAGAGCTTACCGATGCCGGCAAGAACCTGACAACGCTGGTGACTGGTGGTTGCTACGTCCATCACGCCGACGCGTTCCTGATGATCCGCGGCGGCCATCTCGATGTCAGCCTGCTCGGCGCATTCGAAGTGTCGGAAAAGGGCGATCTCGCCAACTGGACCACGGAAGACACGGAGTTTCCACCCGGCGTTGGCGGCGCGATGGATCTTGCGGTCGGCGCCAAGGAAATTCGCGTCCTCATGGAGCACACCGACAAGAAGGGACAGCCGCGCATCAAGTTCCGCTGCAGCTACCCGCTCACGGCGGCGGGCGTGGTGAAGCGCATCTACACCAACTACGCGGTGATCGATGTTGCATCGGCGGGTCTCCTCGTGGCTGAAATGATACCGGGCATGACGCTGGAGACATTGCAGGCCATGACGGAACCCAGACTGGAACTCGCTCCAGGCTACAAGGACATGATGCCGCCCGCGCGGGCGGCTTGACCCACCAGTGGAACCCGCAGGGCCGATCGGGTCACGCGGGTTCCATATGGAACCACTCTCTTATCTCGGTGTTGGTACTACGGACGGCGGCGAATGTATCCGCCGTCGTGCGAAACGGCATGGAACCACAAGTTCCGGGCCGTTCCGCTGACGTGTTGCGTTCTGGGGAGACCCTGCAGCGCAGAATTCCAACACCTGCCGTGATGCATTGCATCCGGCGGTGCCCGCCATCGTTTCGCCGATCACGGCGTCCATCGAAGGGTCGAGAGTGGAACCGGGAGAAGGGACGGCGGGATGTCAGCTTTGACAAGCATCCAGATGTCCCCCGCACAGACCTCACCGCGACAAAGCGCTTCCTCTGTCGCGCTCGCTCAAGGGACTGTCGAGACAGATATCCCCGCACGTCTGGATTCGCTGCCGTGGAGCGGATTTCATACCCGCGTGATCGCGGCGCTCGGCATCACCTGGATTCTCGATGGTCTTGAGGTGACGCTTGCGGGTGCATTGTCGGGTGCTCTGAAAGAGAGTCCGGTTCTCAAGTTCACCAACACCGATATCGGCATCGCCACCAGTGCATATCTTGCCGGTGCGGTTCTCGGGGCTATCGGCTTCGGCTGGCTGACGGACCGGATCGGACGCAAGAAACTGTTCTTCGTCACACTTGCGGTCTATCTCGCAGCTACAGCAGCAACGGCTTTTTCGTGGAGTCTCGCAAGCTTCGCATTCTTCCGGTTCCTGACCGGTGCGGGCATCGGTGGTGAATACACCGCGATCAATTCGACCATTCAGGAGCTTGTGCCTGCGCGTTATCGCGGTCGCACCGACCTGATCGTCAACGGCAGTTTCTGGATCGGAGCAGCGATAGGTGCGGTGAGCGCAATCGTGCTGCTCGATCCGAATGTGATCGATCCTGAAAAGGGCTGGCGGCTGGCGTTTCTAACCGGCGCGGGTCTCGGCCTGATCGTATTCGTGATGCGGTTCTGGATTCCCGAAAGCCCACGCTGGCTGATAATCCACGGCCACCCGGAGCGGGCCTTGAAGATCGTGAACGATATCGAATCCTCGGTGATGGTCGAGGCGCGCGGCAGCGGTTCTCAGTTACCCAAAATAAAGCTGAAAATGCGCACGCATACCCCGCTGCGCGAGGTCGCCGTCACCCTGTTGCGGACCTATCGCAGCCGCTCTTTGGTGGGACTGTCGCTGATGGTGGCGCAGGCATTCTTTTATAACGCGATTTTCTTCACCTATGCTTTGGTTTTGACAGATTTCTTCGCTATCCCCGCCGCAAATGTCGGCTGGTACATCCTGCCTTTCGCGGCCGGAAATTTTCTCGGGCCACTGCTGCTCGGTTCGCTGTTCGACACGGTCGGGCGGCGCACCATGATTGCCTTCACCTATAGCGTGTCGGGCATCCTGCTCGCCGTGTCGGGGTATCTGTTCTCGATCGGTGTCCTTAGTGCGCAAACCCAGACGATTGCCTGGATGGTGATCTTCTTCTTTGCGTCGCCGGCGGCCAGTGCTGCGTATCTCACCGTGAGCGAAACCTTTCCGCTCGAGATTCGCGCTCTGGCCATCGCGCTGTTTTATGCGATCGGCACCGGCATCGGTGGCATCGCCGGGCCAATGCTGTTCGGCGTGTTGATCGACACCGGTTCGCGCGACAGCGTGTTTGTCGGTTATCTGCTTGGATCGGCTTTGATGGTCGCAGCGGGGTTCATCGCGTGGCGTTATTGCATCGATGCCGAGTGCAAATCACTTGAGGAGGTTGCGCGGCCGCTGGCGGCGCAAGAATAACGAATGGATCATCGCGTGACTGAGAATTTTGCCGCAAAATCCATGGGGGACATGCTGTCCGCGCCGGCCGGAATCGTGCCGGACCTGGACCAGACCGCGTTGCTGCTCGATATCGACGGCACGTTGCTTGAGCTTGCGCCGACACCTCGCGACGTCGTGGTGCCGCCGAAACTCGGCTTGGTTCTTCAAACACTGCATGACCGGCTGGATGGCGCGCTCGCGCTGGTCAGCGGCCGCTCGCTGACCGACATCGATGTCATCTTTGCGCCGTTGCAGTTTCCGGCTGTTGGCGGCCATGGTGCGGAAATGCGGCTGTCGGTCGAGAGCGAGGCGGTCGCGTCGTGCGCGCCCCCGATGGACAATGACCTGAAGCGGCGCTTCATCGCGATCTCTCACCTCAGTCCCGGCATCCTGTATGAGGACAAGGGTTACTCCGTCGCGCTGCATTACCGGCTGGCGCCGCAGTTCGAGCGGACGATCTACGAAGCGGTGTCGGCGATCCGCGCCGATCTTCCGCAAGCCCCGATTGAAGTGCTCCCGGGAAAATTCGTGTGCGAGATCAAGCCCGCTGGTTTCACCAAGGCGACCGGTGTTCGCGAATTGATGAATCACGCGCCTTTCTCCGGGCGCAATCCCATATTCATTGGTGACGATGTCACCGACGAATCCGTGTTCGCCATCATGCCGGCGTTTCGCGGTGTGTCATTCTCGGTGGGCCGGCGTGCGCACGGCGTCAACGGGCAGTTCAAGGCCCCGAAAGACGTCCGCGCCTGGCTCACGCATTTACTCGATGAAGAAGCGATGGCGGCGCAATGAATATTCCCAAGGCAATCACGGCACTACAGGCTGAAGCAGGCGCGAAGATCGATCACGGCCTCGATCTTGCTGTGATCGGCAACTGCAAGACCGCCGCGCTGGTCGATCCGACGTCGCGGCTGGTGTGGTGGTGCTTCCCGCGCTTCGATGCCGATCCGGTCTTCTCCCGATTACTTGCGGGCGACGAAGAGAAAGGTTTCAGCGACGTCGTGCTCGACGGCATGGTGGATTTCAAATCCGAGTACATCCGCAATACGGCTTTGGTTGAGACCATACTGACCGATGCCAAGGGCAATGCCGTTCGCATCACCGACTTTGCCCCGCGCTTCCGGCAATATGGTCGCATGTTCCGGCCGCCGCAGCTCTTTCGCATCATCGAGCCGATTGCCGGGTTGCCGCGCATCACCATTCGCATTCGGCCGACTCATTCCTATGGCAAGCCGCTGAAGCGAAGCTCGCTCGGCAGCAACCATATTCGTTACGTCGAGGAAGAGTCATCGGTTCGCGTCACGACCGATGCGCCAATCGCCATGATCGAGCACGAATCACCGTTTGTGCTGACGCGACCGGTGCACATGGTGTTTGGCCACGACGAGCCCTATCCCGGCGACCTCGCCGCGACCGCGAAGTCGTTCGCCGAACAGACCAAGGCGTACTGGCTGCATTGGGTGCGACGTCTTTATATCTCTTACGATTATCAGGAAGCGATCATCCGCGCCGCGATCACGCTCAAGCTGTCGAATTTCGAGGAAACCGGCGGCATCATCGCCGCGCACACCACGTCGATCCCGGAAGCGCCGGGTTCAGGGCGTACCTGGGATTATCGGTTCTGCTGGCTGCGCGATGCTTACTTCGTGGTGAAAGCGCTGAATCGCGTTGGTGCGACGCAGACGATGGAGGATTTCATCGGTTTCACGCTGTCGCTTGCGGCGAATACCGATGAACCGCTGAAGCCGGTCTATAGCGTGGTGCCGAACCTCCCGCTCGACGAATGGATAGCGGCCGATCTCAAGGGTTATCGGGGCGATGGCCCGGTTCGCGTCGGCAACGCCGCCGTCGAGCAGAGCCAGCACGATACCTATGGCAGCGTGATCCTCGCGGCGCTGCCGCTATTCTTCGATCGCCGGTTGCCGACGCCGGCTGGTGAAAAGCTGTTTCGCCTGCTGGAGGGCCTTGGAGAGAAAGCAGCCGATGTCGCGCTGAAGCCGGACGCGGGCATCTGGGAATATCGCGGACGGCAACGGATTCACACTCATTCAGCAGCGATGTGCTGGGCGGGCGTCAACAGGCTCGCATCGATCGCTGCGCGGCTCGGCTTGCATGATCGCGCGGCTTACTGGAACTCGGTCGCCGATCCGATCCATAAGGAATTGCTCGAGCGCGCGTGGAATCCGAAACGCGAAGCATTCACTGCTGCATTCGGATCTGACGATCTCGACGCCAGTGTGCTGCTGTTGCCAGACCTTGGCGTATGCGAGGTCGACGATCCGCGCTTCGTCAAGACGGTGGCGGTGATGGAGCGGGAATTGCTGCGCGAGAAGCACGTGATGCGCTACGCCGCAGAAGACGATTTCGGATTGCCGGTGACTGCGTTCCTGATCTGCCGGTTCTGGTTGATCGATGCCTGGTGGCAACAGGGGCGGCGTGAGGAAGCGCGCGAGGCGTTTGCCGATGCACTCGCGCATCGCAATCGCTACGGTCTGCTGTCAGAGGACGTCGATCCGAAAACCGGCGCCTTGTTCGGGAATTTTCCGCAGACCTATTCGATGGCGGGACTAATTCTCACCGGCATGAAGTTGTCGCGGAACTGGGAAGATCGCTACTGGCGCAGTTAGTATTGCTGTTTCGACAGCTATGCGCGCAGTTAAATCGAATTCTCTTTCGGCTGATCAAGCAGAATATCGGTGACGGTATTTTGCATACGTGCGCGTTGCGCGATTCCGTCTGTGTCAAGACTATGCAAATCGTTCTTAATGCTCCACCCTTTTGTTTAATGGAACCCGGTTCCGCTTTGCTTGTCCGAATTTGACATCAATCAGTCTGAAGGGTGGCAGGGAACCATATTGATGAACAGGTGTTGTTTTTGCGGCTGCAAAACTAGGGAGGGCACCCTGTGGATCTCGTCGTCGTTTCCAACCGTGTCGCTCGCGCAAAAGCAAATGAGCCGATGACCGGTGGACTGGCAGCAGCGTTGCTGCCTGTAGTTGAAAGGTCCGGCGCGATCTGGGTCGGTTCATCCGGTCGCGTTCGCGACAACGTCTCGAAGGATTCATTCGCTGAAATCGAGTCGCTTGGCGCAGGCGCTCTCGCGCTGCTTGATCTTCCTGCGGCACATTACGGCGGCTACTACGAAGGCTTCGCCAATTCTGCCTTATGGCCGGCTTTGCATTCGCGCACCGATCTGATCAGCGTGTCGCAGGATAACTATCAGTGTTATCGCGAGGTGAACGCATTCATGGCGCGCGCGCTGATGCGCTTCAATAAGCCGAGCGCCGCGTTCTGGATTCAGGATTATCACTTCCTCACGCTGGGCGCCGAGATGCGCGAGCTCGGGGTTCGCAATCCGCTCGGCTTCTTCCTGCATACGCCGTGGCCTGCGCGCCGCGTGATCGCCGGTGTCCCGCATCATCGCGATCTGGTCGAGTCGATGCTCGCCTACGATTTGATTGGCTTCCAGACCGAAGACGATTGCGAGAACTTCGCGACCTATCTGCGCGCTGAGCTCGGTCTTGAGGTCGAGGGCGGCAGTGTTTCTTCCCGCTTCGGCACTTCGCGCATCGCGGTGTTTCCCATCGGCATCGATGTCGATGGATTCGCGGCACAAGCCCAGCGCGCGGCGTCGCATCCGGACGTGTCGCGGCTGCGCAAGAGCCTGCATGGCGAGCGTCTCGCGATCGGTGTCGACCGGGTGGATTATTCGAAGGGCCTCGTCAATCGCATCGGCGCGTTTGACCGGCTGTTCGAAATTCAGCCTTCCTTGAAGCGCTCTGTTTCATTGTTGCAGATCGCGACTCCGTCTCGCGGCGGGATCGAGGCCTACAGCAACCTGCAGGACGAACTGTCGAGGCAGGTGACCGAGGTCAACGGTCGTCATGGCGAGGTGGACTGGACGCCGATCCGCTACCTCAGCAAGGGATTCAGCCAAACCGTGCTCGCCGGTTTCTATCGAGCCGCGCAGGTTGGCGTGGTGACGCCGCTGCATGACGGTATGAACCTGGTGGCCAAGGAATATGTCGCCGCTCAAAATCCCATCGACCCCGGCGTTCTGGTGCTGTCGAAATTTGCCGGCGCGGCGAACGAACTCGACACCGCGCTCCTGGTTAATCCGCACGATATCGACGGCATGGCGCGCACCATTGCGACCGCGTTGTCGATGCCATCGACCGAGCGCCGGATGCGGTGGGAGGCGATGATGGCCAAACTGCGCGCGGGCACCATCCACAGCTGGTTTGCGGGATTTATCGAGGCGCTGGAGACCGCGCATACGGGCATGGGGCCGAGCCTGTTGCCGTCGGTTGTCCGGCCGCTGCGGGTCGCGGGGGTATCCGCCCTCGGCGATCGCCGGATGCGTGATTCGGCGCACTTTGGGCCCCGGCCCATGGCAAATTAGTGCCTCAACTTCAGATATTTACGGAATATTTTGAGCTGACGCCCGCGCTCTCTTGCAAATCGGCGCGCGCCCCTTCATGACAGGCGCGTGGAGAGGTGGCCGAGTGGTTGAAGGCGCACGCCTGGAAAGTGTGTATACGGGAAACCGTATCGCGGGTTCGAATCCCGCTCTCTCCGCCAGTAGATGCCATTTGCGCCCACAAGATGGGCTGCAAGCTCCCACGCGGATTTTCCTCAAGCCGGTCTCGCTTCGACAGCGGCCGTGTGTCGGTCCCGGCATATTCCGAGGGTTGCCTTAGGCAGCGCAAAAGTAAGCCCCTGAATCGGCCGCGCCAGGCGATGACGCTAGGTGTCACGCGAGAGCAGTACACAATCTCAGGTTTTCGACTTGGCGTTGCTAATGCCCCTTTCGCACAAACGGTTTTGCCTGGCGCTTCCCGCACGATTGATCAAGATCGGTCGAAGTCGCTCTTGTCTAGGCTATCGCCCTCTTCGTCGCGCAAATGACATGCTGGGGGTTTCCAAAATAAAGCAATTCTTTCGACCAGTAGGTAAGAACCTCACAATCTTCAAAGCCGACCTTCCGAAGTTCATCGAGAACCCGCCACCCGTAACGCCTGAAACTGAGTGAGCCCTTTTCCATATCTACCGGATTGCCGTGATATTCCGGCTCGCCATGGATAATCAGTTCTCCGGATGAACTCAGTTCTGCTTGTACGTGGTGGTCGTTCAAGGCGGCACTGAAAGGAGCCGTAAAAAGCAATCTTCCGCCTGGCTTCAGACATCGGAAGAATTCCTCGAATGCCTTATTGTGATATGGCACGTGCTCCAGCACATCAAAACTGAGGACATGGTCAAACGAATGATCCTTAAAGGACATTGACTGAATATCCTGGTGAAGAACACCGTTTCTGATCTCGCCAGACAGTCGAGCATCCGGGAAGAATTCGCTTCCGGTCGTATTGGCAAATCTTTCCTTCACCCAGCTATACGTCGACGTAATTGCTTCCGTTATGTAAATCGAATCGGTTTCAGCCGGAGAAAACTCTTGGCGGAAAATCTGTAACGAGGCGCGGACGCGATTAACCAGCCCGCACGAAAGACAATTCAAGTGCTCACGCCAATTTGGAACGACGCGTCCATCCGCCAGAGTCCTGGACGAATACATGCCGCTGACCTGGAAGCTATGTGTTTTAGCGCAACAGGCGCAGTATCCTGTGAGCCTGAAGGCATCCTCACCAAACGGGATAGCTTCTTGTTCAATCTGCTCGCGGTCACGGATAACATTTTGAAGAAACGAGCGGGCAACATCATACTCTTCGAGAGAGCGTGATTTCAGAAGCGGCAGGTGCGGAATGTCTCCCTTTCGGGATTGCCGTTCTCGAGCAATGCTTTCATCCGTGTGCGCGTTGTGACCAGACGATCCGCTCCAGCTAAATCCGTAAGGAACGGTCGTGTAGTGCGAGTGCCCGTTAAAGAACACTTCGTCTCTGTATCGGTCGAGCAGGAGTGACACGTCGCCCGAGTTGCCAATACTAAACTGTGAGCTGTGGCGCGATAAGATTGATGTGTCTTCAATCTTGTTGCCGCTGAAGTGGAAAAAACGAAGTGGCTCTCCGTTTACAGTCCAGACATCTTCTTCCCGGCGAACGCGTCTTTGTGACAAGTTCCAGTAAGCGACGTTATAGCCTGGGTGCCGCAGAATCTTTGTATTGCTTATGAAGGCAGGCAACAAATCGGCCCACTTCTGATCGACGAAAAGTCCATTAGGCAGATCAATAACGCAATGAGTTTCTAGTCTTCGCCCCCACCAGGAAGCGACCCTTCGTACTTCATCGGTTCCTCGCAGCATGCAGAAACCAAGATTGTAGATCCCATACTGGAGAAACTTGTCATCGCTCATTTCCGCATATTCGGCGGGTTCAGATATGTGAGGGGTAAGAATGCAATCAGGGCCAGCTTCGATGAGCTGATTCAGCTCGTCCAGCGGGGAGACAATGAAAATATCCGGATCCAGGTAAACGACAGGCTGGTTAGGCTGCGAATCGAACAAATACGAGAAAACGAAAGGTTTGATCGCGGTGTTCAGCTCTGTGATGTTGTAGCGACGGCGCATCTCGTCAAAATTCGGGATGCCCAATTGGTCGATGCTTAGAATTTCGAAAGGAAATTGTAGCCGATCAAAATTTGAAAGGTCGTCACAAACCGCGACGTGAAAATGCACAGATGCTTGATGAGCGACGAGTGACCTGTACAGGGCAAGCGCATAGCCCAGGAAGTTTTTCGAACAGATCGTAAAGAATATCAAGTCGTCGCTCCTTTTCGTCATAGGCATCGTAACAAATCAGTGAATCGGAGCCGGGGCGCCTGCGGATAAAAGCAGTTTCGATATCCGCTCTCTATTCGCATCGAGAGAAAATTCCTTCTCCATAAGCGCCAGTCCCGCTTCAGACATCGCGGCCCACTTATCTGCCTTCAAGTACATTTCAACGAGGTGCGCTGCGAATGATTCGTCAGTCTCTCCGACAGCGACATTCTTTCCATCGGAAAGACCCATCCCCTCGGCAGCAATTGGAGACAGCACACAAGGCACGCCATGCGCTAGCGAGGTGGCAACCTTTCCTTTTGCGCCCGCTCCAGTACGAAGCGGTGCAACCATCACTCGAATCTTGCTCAAGGCGCCTGCCAAATCTGGGACATGTCCGAGGGCGACGAATCCCGGCTCGCGACGGTTTATGATATCGGCCGGCATATCCGCGCCCATTGCATAAAATTCGACGTCAGGCAGCTGCTTGCGGACGATCGGCCAAATGCTGTCCAGGAAATGGTGTACGGCATCGACATTTGGTGTGTGTGCGTATCCGCCGATAAATCCCACGCCGCGCCGCTCGGAGAACCCTACGTTGCTTCTGACCACCGCGCGCGCCAGCGGCAGGGTGTAAACGGGTGAGCCGGGAACGATCTTCTTTAAGAGATCGTCCTCGGCCTCAGACACCACGACAGTTGTGTCGGCAAGGCGTATGAGTGCCAACTCACGTTCTTTGGTTCTGAGAGCGAGGTTGAGCAATTTTCTGTCGCCCTTGAGATGTGCATCTCTCTGCTCGCGAAGAAAATGCAGGTCTACGGTATTGAAGATGACCTTCGCGTCGACGCAGTGACGCCTGACACTTTCCATGAACGCTCCACCCGCGTGAACCCGAGACAGGATGCAAACATCGACTGAGCGTCCCAAGGATTTGATGACCTCTTCTGGTGAGGCGTAATTCCGGGAGCTTGGACACGAAACGCCGGTTGCCTCTAACGCGCGTTTGTTCGGACTGTCTGAGGCAAATTCGGCTGTTGGCAGGAATGACACATCATAGCCGAGTGCTTTGAGGGACAGGATGAGATTCATCGCATCCACTGATCCTGAATCCTCATTTGGTCGCGGGTAGACGCTATCTATGATCAGGGCATGCCTCTTCCCTGCTTTGTCTTTGAGCGTGTGTTCGCGCTTGATAGGAAGACTCGATGGGGGGCTCTCGATCGCGTTCTCGCGGGCAACAACCGGTTTGGTAAGGATCTGCCTAAGCCGCATTCTTGCCGGTCTCGTCGATGTGGCGAGTTTTCTTTTTATTGGATCAACTTGAAAAGTGACCAGATACTTCGCGAGCTTAAAGTAGCGCCCATTGCGAGTTGAATCGGGTATTCGACGCGCGGCAGCTCGCAGAGGTTTGGTCAGTTTCCAAGAGGTGCTTTCTTCAAAAGTCCGCCTCACGGATGTTAGACGCAGTTCTTCTCTTCGTTCCAGGCTCTTCCCGCGCTCTACCTGAAATGCCAGCTCTCGTTTTTGCTCGGATAATTCTCTCTGGAGGCCTGTTGCAGCCTCTTGCGCGGCGGCCAGGCGGCGATGCGTGTCCGCATAGCCAAGTCCGATATCGGTGAGGGCATCGTCCTGCAGTTCGCTCTGGCGCTCGAACAGCGAGATGATTGATTCCAGCTTTGATAGTGCCTTCTCTGCTGGCGCATTTGCCAGCTCGAATTTTACAACGTTAAGGAGAGCGGCGGGACGGATCGGAAAGGGCGCCCTGCTTAGCGAAGCAATCAGCGAAGGAATTCTCACAGCCGGCCGGATCGACTTTTCATAATTGGCCAGGGCCTCCGGCAATGACGACGAGAAGACAAGCGGGATACTGAGTTGCTCTGCGATCTCTTCCCATTTCAATGGAACATCGATTTCCCCGTTGTCCCAGAACCCGAAGGGGCGATTGTATGCAGCTGCCGTAACCGCGCCATGCATCGCTGCCGATAGGACAAACTTCGCCGACCCGACCGCATCGATGAATCGACGCAGCTCACTTGTGTGGGATGAAAGATTTGGCCTCAGGACTTCATCGCATCCACTGAGCTTCCTCAGCTCTTCATCGGAACGTTGATCATGAAAGTGCGGGATGCATACAGTTTTGTTGATAAAGCTATTAGCAGGCCTTGGCGTATATAGTGCGGGAAGCAGGAATGCTGGGTCTCCGATGGGTACCGCTGCGCCGAGCCGAAGAGCCGAGGCCGTAGCAGTGCCTCGCACGGCAAGGAACTGAACTCCCTTCCGGCGATGCTCGGACGGTCCCCCCTTGGTCCGCACCCCAGACCCCCAGAAAACAATCTTGGTTTCGCGATTGTCGTCTTGGGGTTCGGGCACGAACAGATCGTCTATGACGCTTCCCCCGATAAAGACGCAGTTCTTCGCGTTGCCGATCGGATAAAAGAGCTCCTCCATGAAGAATTCTGCGAGATAGTCTCCGAAGTTCTGAACGCGTTCGCCCTTCTGCCAGTAGTAGATGTAGTCCATCGCTTGTATGCCCCGATCAGCGTTGAGCGCGCCGCGAACGCCCTGGTCCTATGGAAGGATCTGAATGTCCTTACCCTTGCACAAATCCGTATTGGCGCAAAGATGCGCTAAACTGTTCGATTTTTCGATTACTTGGCGTCTTGTGCGAGTGAGAAGAGTTATGAATTTGGGACAACCTTGTGCCGTTCGCGCTGATGCCGAACAAGCTGTTCCTGTGTCGCCCACCCTATCAGCGCAAACGGCGCCAGCAATTCAAGGCGACGTTTCAATCCGGCCTTCTGAAGGCTGACTCAGAGTGCGGATCCTCAGTCATAGATGTGTATGGGGATTGTTGGACGGCTCTGGGGTTTAGATGAGTGATCTGCTCGGTTCGAAGTTCGTGCGCGACGCGTATCGCGGCGGGCTTTGCAGTATCGTCTCACGAGGCGCACGGGTCGGCTGAATCCCGGGATTGATGCCGCTCGTCTGCTTCCGCAAGGCCTGCTCGAAGGTCGCCGGCTGCGAAAGATCCTGGTGCAGGCCATCACGGACGCGGTGTGCCCCACGTTATGCTTAACGGTTCCTTTCGGAATCAGTCGCTGGAGTCTCTTTTTTGTCACGCCGGAAGAGAATGCATCGTGTGAGGCCAATAGACGGAACCCATCCGGGCCGTCGTCCATTTCTCGTTAACTGGGGCGCCGATAGGGTCCGCCCAACTCAACATGGGGAGATATAGAGATGGGTTATCGTTCCGCACTGCTGGCTTTCTCGGCTGCCGTTCTGGCTTCCACTGCTTCGGTCGCTGCCGACTTGCCGGCCCGCACCTACACCAAGGCGCCGGTTTACGCTCCAGCGCCGATTTTCAACTGGACCGGCATCTACGTCGGTGCGCACATCGGCGCCGCGTTCGGCGGTGACAACGGGTACGCAACCACGCTCCCCGGTTTGACCGGCAGCAACCGCGAAGCAGCGTTCCTCGGCGGCGGCCAGCTCGGCGCTGACTACCAGTTCGCTCCGAACTGGCTGGTTGGTATCGAAGGCCAGATCTCCGGCCTCTCGGGCAGCGACCGCACCTTCAGCAACGGCATCGACTCGTTCCGTGATCGTTCGGATTGGCTCGCTTCGATCACCGGCCGCCTCGGCTACACCTGGGGTCCGGGCCTGATCTACGCTAAGGGCGGTGTCGCGTTCCGTGACGACAACGGCCTTGCTGCAACCGCTGGCTTCCTGCCAGCCGTCGCTAGCCGCGAATCGACCGGCTACACTGTCGGTGGCGGTCTGGAATACATGTTCGCCCCAGCCTGGTCGGCGAAGGTTGAGTACCAGTACTACAACTTCGACACCACCAATGTTGCCTTCACGACTGTCGGCCCCGTCGCGCAGGCGCTCAGCTACAAGGACGACCTCCACACTGTGAAGGTTGGCGTGAACTATCGCTTCAACTGGGGTGGCCCGGTCGTCGCGAAGTACTAATAAGTTTTCTCCAGACAAACTTAAGGCCCCGGATAACCGGGGCCTTTTTTGTTGTGCTTTCGCAATATCGGAGTTGTCGACGCGATCCGCCTTCGGCGGGTTGCGCAACCATCAAGCCTTGTTCGGATTGATAAGAAACTTCTCGCCCGTTGCGCGCTTGCCGTAGGCGGCGATGTTCGAGAGCTGCAGCGCTTCCTGCAGCGACACGACCTGCGTGTAATGGCTGGCGAAGGTGGTCTTGAGTTCGGCGGCAACGCGTTCGCGCAACTTCTGCGCCTCCGCAGGGCCTATCTTTTGCAAGAACGGGAACAGCAGCCAGCCGCCGACGCCCCAGGCCATCCCGAAGCTCCGGTTGATTTCTGTCGGACGGGTATCGAGGCCGCCGTAAATGTAGACCTGCTTGTGAACGGTCGAGCCATATCGGCTGTAGGCCTTGGCGGTCTTGTTGGCGGCCGCCTCCATGCAAGCCAGGATCTGGCCTGCCAGCTTGCCGCCGCCGATGGCGTCGAATGCCAGCGTTGCGCCGGTCGCCACCAAAGCTTGCGTCAGGTCGTCCATGAAGGTTGCACTGCTGGAGTTGCAGACGTAGGTCGCGCCGATCTTGCGGAGGATCGCGTCCTGCTCGGCATTGCGCACAATGTTGACGAGGCTGACGCCGTCCTTGAGGCAAATCTTGTTGAGCATCTGGCCGAGATTTGATGCCGCAGCGGTATGCACGAGCGCCTTGTGTCCCTCTCGCCGCATGGTTTCGGTCATGCCCAGGGATGTCAGCGGATTGACGAAGCACGAAGCGCCTTCCGCCGCTGTCGTTCCATCTGGAAGGACGAGGCAGTCGGCGGCCTTGATGCAGCGGTACTGCGCATACATGGCGCCGCCGATCATAGCGACCATCTTGCCGATCATCGACTGGGCTCTGCTGGAGCTTCCTGCCGCGACGACAACACCGGCGCCTTCATTTCCGACCGGCATCGATTCATCGAGGCGCCCCGCCATCGCTCGCATCAACGGCTCCGGGACCGCTGCTGTCACAACGATGCTATCGCCGGTGCCGGATGATTTGGCAGTCGTCATATCGGCTGCACCCAGAAGGAGGCCGAGATCGGAGGGGTTGATCGGAGAGCCCTCGACGCGGACGATGACTTCGTCGGCGGCCGGCTCGGGAATTTTGACCTTGGCCAGCGACAGTTCGAGTTCGCCGCTCTTCTTGATCAAGGAGCGAAGCTGAAGTCCCTCGAAACCCATTGTGATCTCCCGTGACAATTTACATTCTTGCTTGTGAACGCGTGGCTGTAGCCGCACGTTGGCGGCAGAGGGCACACTTTGCGCCGGATTGAAGCCCGCAGGCAATGCGGCGGCTCAAATATAAGTAATTGACTTGCGGACGTTTCGTCGTCACGCGAGGGGCGGCGCGTTTCACGTCTTCGTGGCGCCGCTGAGAATCTCGCGATCGGCGCGGGAGCGTTGCGTGACGAAATTGATCACGGCGCGGACCGGCGGCAGGTCGATCAGGTCTGGATGCGCCAGCAACCAGATGTCGGAAATGCCGGCCAGCTTTTGCGGTGCGACGCGGATCAGGTCATCATGCGCATCGCCGACGATGCAGGACATGGCGCAAATGCCGATTCCGGCGCGGACGGCGGCCAGCATGTCAGCTTGCGATGAGCAGCGCATCACCACGGAGGCCTGCCGCGCGACATGATCGCTCCAGCGTCCGAGTTCGGCGTTCGAGGCCCGGTCCGCGAAGCCGACGATGTTGTGGTGCTTCCAGTCGTCGCGGTGCGCGGGCAGCGGACGGCGAGCGGCATAGTCGCGCGAAGCGTAGAAGCCGACGCCGAGGCGCGCGATCTTGCGGCCAACGAGATTTTCGTCGCCGCTTTGATAGATGCGCAACACGATATCCGCCTCGCGCTTGCGCACGCTCACCGGGAACGGATGGGTGACGAATTCGATCTGGACGTCGGGGTGGGTCTCGATGAATGACGCCATATGCGGCATCAGCCAATAGGCGGCGAGCGTCGGACCGATTGAAAATTTGACCAGTCCTCGCGCTTTCGTGCCCGTGGCGGACACTGCGGCTTCGGCCCGCAGTGCGGCGGCCTCCATCATATCGGTGTGTTCGCGGAAGCGGCGGCCCTGCGCCGTCAGCACCAGTCCGTCATTGGAGCGGACAAACAATTTGGTGCCAAGCTGGGTTTCCAGCGCGGCGATTTCGCGTCCGACAGTTGGATGGCTCGAGCGCAGCCGTCGCGCGGCGCCGAGATAGCTGCCGGATTCCGCAACGGCAATGAAAGTTCGGCAAAGGTCCCAATCCATTGCTGTTCAATCCTGATGCAATAAGTGTTCAATATTGGAGATATGGGGGGCGGGTCAAGATGTTATCGTCGCTCACATTCAACGCAGGAAAATCTGATGCCGCTTCCAGCTTCTCTCACCGGTACGCTTGAACTGCCCGTTCTCGGGTCGCCGCTCTTTATCGTGTCGGGCCCCGAACTCGTCATCGCGCAATGCAAGGCCGGCATCGTCGGTTCGTTTCCGGCGTTGAACGCGCGGCCGGTCGAGAAACTCGGCGAATGGCTGACGCAGATCGAGGACGAACTCGGCGAATACCAGGCGCTGAACCCGCACAAGAAGGTCGCGCCCTACGCGGTCAACCAGATCTGCCACGCCTCCAACGATCGCCTGATGAAAGACATGGAAACCTGCGTGAAGCACAAGGTTCCGATCATCATCACGTCGCTGCGTCCGCCGTCCGAGATTGTCGATGCAGCGCATTCCTATGGCGGCGTCGTGTTCCACGACGTGATCAATGTGAAGCATGCGCGCAAGGCGGCGGAGCAGGGTGTTGATGGCCTCATTCTGGTCTGCGCCGGCGCGGGCGGTCATGCCGGAACGCTGTCGCCCTTCGCGCTGGTGCGTGAAGTGAAGCAGTGGTTCAAGGGCACCATCCTGCTGTCGGGCGCAATCTCCGACGGCTGGGGCATTGCATCTGCGCTCGCGCTCGGTGCCGACATGGCCTACATGGGCACGCGCTTCATCGCCACTGTCGAGGCCAATGCCGACGAGGCCTACAAGAAGGCGCTGACCGACTACGCGGCCCATGACACGGTCTACACCAACCTGTTCACCGGCGTTCACGGCAACTATCTCGGCCCGTCGATTGCGGCCGCGGGCCTCGATCCCGACAATCTGCCGGTCGCCGACAAGACCAAGATGAACTTCGGCTCGGGCGGCAACATGAAGGTCAAGGCATGGCGCGACATCTGGGGCTCGGGGCAGGGCATCGGCCAGATCACCGATGTGCCGCCGGTGGCGGAACTGGTCGAGCGCCTGAAGGCGGAATTTGCTGAAGCCAGTGGCGATTTCGCAAGGCGCGCGAGCGCCTGAACGAGTGGCGGGCACGCGTATAAGCGCGGTCCGATAATATCAATCAACCCAGGGAGAGAAACATGAGAGCCGGACCATTGCGCGCGATTGCGTTGATGACGCTCACCGCTTGCGGACTGACGCAAGCGCTGGCGGATGCAAAGGGTGAAATCCGCATCGGACAGACCTTGCCTTACAGCGGGCCGCTGTCGGGCTTCGGCACTATCGGTCGTGTGCAGGAAGCGTATTTCGAGAAGGTCAATGCCGAGGGCGGCATTAACGGGCGCAAGGTGAAGTTCATCAGTATGGATGACGCCTATTCACCCCCGAAGACCGTCGAGCACACGCGCAAACTCGTCGAGCAGGACGAGGTGCAGGTGATGTTCGGCTCGCTCGGCACCGCGACCAATAACGCTGTGCATCGCTATCTCAACGGCAAGAAGATTCCTCAGCTCTTCGTCCTCAGCGGTGCGACCAAGTGGGCCGATCCGAAGGGCTTCCCGTACACGATGCCAGGCATGGCGGCCTACGAGTCCGAGGGCGTCATTTACGCCAAGTACATCCTGCAAACCAAGCCGAACGCGAAGATCGCAATCCTGGCGCAGAACGATGATTTCGGCCGCGACTACGTCAACGGCTTCAAGCGCGCGCTCGGCGCCAAGGCTGCCACGATGATCGTCTCAGAGGTCAGCTATGAAACCAGCGCGCCGACCATCAGCTCGCAGCTCGCGAGCTTGAAGGCTTCCGGGGCTGACGTGCTGTTCGGCGTGGTGCTTGGGAAATTCACGTCGCAGCTGATCAAGGGCATTGCTGAACTGGGCTGGAAGCCCGAACTGACCTTCCTGCCAACCTCGGCGGCGTCGATCTCGTTTCTCGCGCCGGCCGGTCTCGAGAATGCCGTCGGCATGATCTCGTCCAGCAACCAGAAGGACGTCCAGGACGTTCAGTGGGCGAACGATCCGGGCGTGAAGGACTACTTCGCGTTCATGAAGCAGTACATGCCGAATGCAGATCTCAACAATTCCAACTATGCCGCCGGATATAACTACGCCCAACTGATGGTCGCCGTTCTCAAGGCGTGCAAGGACGATTTCAGTGCCGAGAACATCAAGCGTCAGGCCGCGTCGCTGAAGGACCTTCAGTTGCCGTTGCTGTTGCCTGGCATCACGATCACTACCGGTCCGGACGATTACCTGCCGTTCCAGCAGTTGCTGCTGCGTCGCTTCGACGGCAAGAGCTGGGTCGGGTTCGGCAAGGTTCTCGACGATCAGTAAAGCCATAGCGGGCGCGTCGCGGATGCGGTGCGCCCGTTCTCGTCCTTTTCCAACCGGAACGACACCATGATCATCAGCGGCGATCGCCAGATCAGCACTCCCGAGATTCAAGAGCGCATCGCACGCGCCGCGAATGGCTTCAAGGCGCTCGGCGTTCGCGATGGCGCGCCCGTTGGAATGATGCTGCGCAACGATTTCGCATTCTTCGAAGCTTCATCGGCCGCCGCGATGCTTGGTTCGCCGGTGGTGCCGATCAACTGGCACCTGAAGGCCGAGGAGGTTGCCTATATTCTGGCCGACAGCGGCGCTCAAGCGCTGGTCTGCCACGCCGACCTGCTACCCCAGATCAAGGACGGCTTGCCGAAGCGGCTGCCGCTGCTGGTGGTGGCGACGCCGCCTGAAATCGCGGACATGTTCAGTGTTTCGCCTGAGTTGGCGCGTGTGCCCGATGGCTTGGTGGATTGGGATACGTGGCGCGACAGCCATGCACCGTCCAAGGACGCGCCGGGCCGGGCATCGCCGATGTTCTATACCTCCGGCACTACGGGCCGGCCAAAGGGTGTCCGGCATCTGCCGATGCAACCCGAGCAAATAGCTATCGCCGAACGGGTGAGTGCCATTACCTATGGCGTGAAGCCGAATGAGGATCAGATCATTCTGATGAACGGGCCGATGTATCATTCGGCGCCGAATTCCTATGGCATGCTGGCGTTCCGCCATGACTGCACCATCGTGCTGGAGCCGCGCTTCGATCCCGAGGATCTGCTTCAGTTGATCGAGCGGCACAAGGTCACGCACATGCATATGGTGCCGACGATGTTTGTGCGCCTGCTGCGGCTGCCTGACGAGGTGAAGACGCGCTACGATCTGTCGTCATTGCGCTTCGTGGTGCACGGCGCCGCACCGTGTCCGGCGCCGGTGAAACGGGCGATGATCGAATGGTGGGGGCCGGTGGTTCACGAGTATTTCGGCTCGACCGAAACCGGAATTCCAATCTGGCATTCGGCGCAGGAGGCGCTGGCGAAACCCGGCACCGTCGGGCGCGCCATCGAAGGCGGCATCGTCAAGATTTTCGGCCCGAACGGCGAGCCCTGCGGCGTGAACGAGATCGGCGAGATCTTCATGCGGCAAACCGCGATCCCGGATTTTGATTATCATCGCAAGGCGGGCGCGCGCGAGGAAGCCGGCCGGGAAGGCCTGATCAGCGTCGGCGACGTCGGTTACCTCGACGAGGACGGCTACCTGTTCCTGTGCGACCGCAAACGCGACATGGTGATTTCGGGCGGCGTCAACATCTACCCGGCAGAAATCGAGAATACCTTGATCGGCATGGACGGCGTGCGCGACTGCGCGGTGTTCGGCATCCCGGACGAGGAGTTCGGTGAACGGCTGTGCGCCTGCATCGAACTGGATACCAGCGCCGCGCTAACGCCGAGGGATGTGCAGGACTATCTGCGCAAGCGGCTGGCGAACTTCAAAGTGCCGAAAGAGATCAACTTCCTCGACGCGCTACCGCGCGAGGCCAGCGGCAAGATCTTCAAGCGAAAACTGCGCGATCCGTATTGGGAAAATCGCCCGTCCGCATAACGGGCGGTTGCTCGTCCAAGCGTTAACGCAACCTCGCAGACCTGTTGAAAGCTGCTGAATTCTGCCGTTGCCGGTGTTCCTGCGCTGAAATCGTGTCATGTTGTCCCGACCTGAACGGAAACAGCACGGCGGAACGAACCGCTGGCGGGGGGGCGAGCAGCATGATGTTCTTTGCATGATGTCCTTGGCGCAAGGCTTGCTCGGAGCGGCGTCGGGCTCGCTTGTCGGCTTTTCGCTGGGTCTCGTCGGCGGCGGCGGTTCGATTCTCGCAGTCCCCTTGATGGTCTATCTGGTCGGCGTGCCGAACGCGCATGTGGCGATCGGCACCAGTTCGCTCGCCGTTGCGGCGAGCGCGGCGTTCAACCTCATCATTCACGCGCGTTCGGGAATGGTGAAATGGGGGTGCGCGGCGGTGCTCGCCGGTGCCGGCGTGATCGGAGCATTTCTGGGTTCTCTGGTCGGGAAAATGGTTGATGGACAGCGCCTGTTGATGATGTTCGCGCTGTTGATGCTGGTGGTCGCCGTCCTGATGCGACGGCGTCGCGATCACAGCGGCAACCAGTTTGTGCGGCTGAGCAAAGCCAATGCGCCGGTGCTCGCCGGTCTCGGGCTTGCGACCGGAATGCTCTCCGGCTTCTTCGGCATCGGCGGCGGCTTCCTGATTGTGCCCGCACTCGTCTTCGCGACCGACATGCCTCTGGTTTATGCGGTGAGTTCCTCACTGGTGGCCGTGCTGGCCTTCGGCCTGACCACGGCGACGAGCTACGCTTTCTCCGGTCTGGTGGATTGGCCGCTGACCGCAGTCTTTATCGCCGGTGGTCTGGTCGGTGGATTCGCGGGCGTGAAGTCCGCGCATTTGCTGGCAGACAAGCGGACGCTCCTCAACGACGCCTTTGTCGGCGTTATTTCCTGCGTCGCGATCTATATGCTGATCCGAAGCTGGATGTAACGACGAGCCGGGTTTATTTAAGCGGCAGGTTTGATCCAGACTCGGTTGTCGTGGAACGCCGCGCCGCCATAGGGCGCGATCGGGTCTGCGCCCGTCAGCGTGTTGATACCGCGGCCGTCTTCATACGCGTCATTCGGCCAGATCGACTCCGCGATCAGCACGCCACGCCGAACGCCTTCGAAGACCTTGGCGTGAATGCGCACTTCGCCGCGCTGATTGCCGAGGACCACCTTGCCGCCGTCTATAATCGACAGCGCGGCTGCATCGTCAGGATGGATCATCACCATCGGCCGCTGCTCGCGGCCGAGCGAGGTCGGCGTTTCGTTGAAGGTGGTGTTGAGGAAGTTGCGCGCGGGCGATGTCGCCAGACGGAAATGATGCTGGTCGTCGGCTTCCTCGATCACGGTCCAGTGGTCGGGCAATTCCGGCAGTCCCTCGACCGGTCCGGAGTGCCACGGGCTGCGAAACGGCACTGTTAGCCAATCGGGTTTGAAGCGGAATTTCCCGTCGGGCCACGCGAAACCCTTTGTGTAATGCGCGGTTTCGAAATCCGGCTGGCAGTCGATCCAGCGCTCGCGCTCAAGATTTTCCAGCGTGCCCCAGCCGGATTTTTGCAGCGTCCAGTCGATGATCTCGCGCGGCGTCATGTCGAAGCCGCGATGTTCGGCGCCGAGGCGCCTGGCAAGGCCGACAATCACGTCATGGTTGGAACGGCATTCGCCCGGCGGCTCGATCAGCTTGGGGCCCGCAATGATGTATTGATGCCCGCCGCCTTGATAAACGTCGTCATGCTCCATGAACATCGTGGCCGGCAGCACGAGATCGGCGGCCTTCGCCGTCTCGGTCATGAACTGCTCATGGACGCACACGAACAGATCCTCGCGCGCGAACCCTTGCTTGACGCGAGTCTGGTCCGGGGCGACCGAAACCGGATTTGTGTTCTGGATCAGCATCGCCGTTACCGGCGGGCCACCCATCAGCGCATCGGCATCGCCGCACAGGATGGCGCCGATGCGCGATTGATCGAGCGAGCGGACCGACGAGTCTACCGCGTCAAGTCCTTCGATCAGGGTGCGGTCCCAATGATAGATCGCGCCGTTGTTGTGGAATGCGCCGCCGCCTTCATGGCGCCATGCGCCCGTCACCGCCGCGATACAACTTGCCGCATGCATGTTCGCGGCGCCGTTGCGCGAACGCGAGAAGCCATAGCCGAGGCGGAAATATGTGCGCGGCGTGTTGCCCACCAGGGCGGCGAATTCCTCGATGGTCTCGACCGGACAGCCGGTGATCTTCGAGGCCCATTCCGGACCTCGGCTGCGCAGATGCTGCTCCAGTTCGTGCGGCGCATCGGTGAACTGCGTCAGGAAATCCCGGTCGGCCTTGCCGTCGCGGAACAGGCAATGCATCACGGCACAGGCGAGCGCGCCGTCGGTGCCCGGGCGCACCAGCACGGCGAGGTCCGCCTGCTCCATGGTGCCGTTCATGTAGACGTCGATCGCGACGATTTTCGCGCCACGTTCCTTCCGCGCGCGCGTTGCGTGGGTCATGACGTTGACCTGGGTGCTGACCGCATTGGTTCCCCAGATCACCACGCAATCGGACTTCGCCATTTCGCGCGGGTCGGGGCCCGCGAGCAGGCCGGTGCCCGCAATGAACCCGGTCCACGCCGGATTGACGCAGATGGTCGAATGGAATCCGGAATACTTCTTGGCATGGCGCAGGCGGTGGATGCCGTCGCGCATCACCAGACCCATGGTCCCCGCGTACTGATAGGGCCACACCGCCTCGCTGCCATAGCGGGCCTCGGCCTCGCGGAATTTCTCCGCGACCAGATCGAGCGCATCGTCCCACGAAATCGGCGCGAATGTTCCGGAGCCCTTGGGGCCGGTGCGAATCAGCGGCTGGGTCAGGCGGTCGGGGTGATGGATGCGTTCGGCGTAGCGGGCGACCTTGGCGCAGATCACGCCGGCGGTATAGCCGTTGTCCCGAGCGCCGCGCACGCGCCCGATGGTGCGCTCGTCGAGCACGTCGACTTCCAGGGCGCAGGTCGATGGGCAATCA
The DNA here is from genome assembly GCF_001006325.2 of Afipia massiliensis. Taxonomy (NCBI): domain Bacteria; kingdom Pseudomonadati; phylum Pseudomonadota; class Alphaproteobacteria; order Hyphomicrobiales; family Nitrobacteraceae; genus Afipia; species Afipia massiliensis. The sequence continues at coordinate 1,796,081 of NZ_LBIA02000001.1, forward strand.
TGCGGGCACGCTGTTGCGGCGACCCGGAGCGGTACAGACTTGGCGCGGAACATCTCGTTCATCGCTGCGACCTTAATCGGCGCTGCCGGACATGCAAGGTCGGGACGGGGTCGCGGGGGCTTGGAAGACCCGATTCCAGCGCATGGCGGCAAACCAATTCGCGGACTCAACTCCGAGCGTATGATTGTGCTATGCGAAACCGGCATCTGGAAGCGGCGCAATTGCGCGGATTCCGGTGTCAGGTCACCACTTCGAAGGAATCTCCATGAACATTCTGCCCGGCAATCTGCGCTTCGGCGCGGGACAATCCGTCAAGCGTCTTGAGGATCAGCGGCTTCTTACAGGGCAGGGACAGTTCATCGACGACAAGCCGCAGGACGGCGCATTGTGGCTTTACGTGCTGCGCTCGCCGCACGCCCACGCAAAAATCACGGCGGTCGATACCAGCGCCGCGCTGGCCATGGCGGGAGTCGCCGCCGTCTATACCGGAGCTGATCTGGTTGCGGACGATATCGGCACTATTCCGACCTTGCCGATCTTCAAGCGGCCGGACGGCTCACCGATGGCCGCGCCGCCGCGCCGGTTGCTGGCGCATGATGTTGTCCGCTTCGCCGGCGAGCCGGTCGCCGCCGTGCTCGCCGCGTCGCGGGCCGATGCCCAGACGGCAGCCGAGGCGATCGCTGTCGACTATGAGGTTCTGCCTGCTGCCGTCAGTCCGGCAGAAGCCCTGGCGCCCGGCGCACCGGCCGTTTGGCCCGACGCGCCGGACAATATCGCCGCCGCCATGAGCTACGGCGATGCGGCGGCGACGGAGGCTGCCTTCGCCAGTGCGAAGCATGTTGTCTCGCTCGATATCACCAGCCAGCGGCTGGTGCCGTCCGCAATGGAGCCGCGCAGCACCATGGCTGAGGTCGACAGGAAAACCGGCCGCCTCACACTGCATGTCCAGAGCCAGACCCCGACAGCGACGCGTGACATTCTCGCAGATGTTGTGCTGAAGCGTCCGAAAGACAGCGTTCACGTGCTGGTTGGCGATATCGGCGGAGGCTTCGGTCACAAGGTCAATCTCTACCCCGAAGACGGTATCGTTGCCTACGCAGCCGCCAAACTGAAGCGCACAGTGCGCTGGCGCGGCGACCGCATCGACGATTTCGTCGGCGGTTCGCATGGCCGCGATCTCACATCGACTGGCGAATTCGCACTCGACGAGAAAGGCCGCGTGCTGGCGTTCCGCGTGCGTTCGTTGGGCGGCACCGGTGCGTATCTCACCGGTGCAGGCGTCATCATTCCGCTGGTGCTGGGACCGTTCGTGGCGACCGGCGTTTACGATCTTCCGCTGATTCACTTCGACATCAAGGCGGTGTTGACCAACACCGCACCGACCGGGCCGTATCGCGGCGCCGGGCGGCCGGAAGCCGTCTTTATCGTCGAACGGCTAATGGATGCGGCTGCACGCCAGATCGGGATGGACCCGCGCCAGATCCGCAAGGTCAATTACATCAAGCCCGCGCAGATTCCCTACACCAACGCTGTGGGTCAGGTTTACGACAGCGGTGCTTTCGCGCACATGCTCGAGCGCGCCTCGAAGCTTGCGGACTGGGATGGCTTTGCCGCGCGCAAAAAAGCCGCGAAGAAAAAGGGGCTGCTCTACGGACGCGGCCTCACCAGCTACATCGAATGGACCGGCGGCCGCGTCCATACCGAGAAGGTCACGCTGCATGCCACAGCCGAAGGCCGCGTGGTGCTGCAGTCAGGCACGCAGGCGATGGGGCAAGGACTTCAGACCAGCTACTCGCAGATGGTCGCTGCTGCGCTCGGCATCCCGGTTGACCGTATCGACGTGATTCAAGGCGACACGGATCTGGCGACAGGTGGCGGCAGCGTCGGTTCGCGGTCGCTGTTCGTGGGCGGCACGGCGGCGGTCGTATCAGCCGGCGATCTGATTCAGAAGGCGCGCGAGAAGGCCTCGCATGTGCTCGAAGCCTCGGTCGGCGACATCGAATATGGCGATGGCTTTCTGACGGTGGTCGGGACCGACCGTCGCGTCAGCCTGTTCGATCTGGCGAAGGGCGAGAAGGATGCGCGCCTCACCGTCGACAGTCAGGGTGATGTGGACGGACCGACCTGGCCGAACGGCACGCATATCTGCGAAGTCGAGATCGATCCGGACACCGGCGTGACCCGCGTGGTCCGTTACACCACGGTGGACGATGTCGGTGTCGCCATCAATCCGATGCTTGTTACCGGTCAGGTGCACGGCGGTGTGGCGCAGGGAATCGGGCAGGCGCTTTACGAGGGCGTGGTCTACGATTCCTCTGGGCAGTTGCTCACCGCGAGTTATCAGGACTACTGCATTCCGCGCGCCAGCGACATGCCGCATATGGAAGTCACTCTCGACGATTCGGCGCCGTGCGTGACCAATCCGCTGGGTGCAAAGGGTTGCGGCGAATCCGGCGCGATCGGCGGTCCGCCTTGCGTGGTCAACGGCGTGATGGATGCGTTGAGCGAGCTTGGAATCAAGTCCCTGCAGACGCCACTGACGCCGGTGAAAATCTGGGATGCGATCCGTGCCGCCAAGGTCGACACCGCGGCGTAAGGGCGTTAGCGCGGCCCTTCATCAGCTTCGCGCAGGGCCTTGAGGCCCTCGCGGTAGGTGGGATAGGCCAGCGTCACGCCGAGTTCGTTGCGGAGCAGGTCGTTCCGCACGCGTTTGCTCTCGGCGTAAAACGAGCGGCCCATCTCGGTAAGGCCCGCGTCATCAAGGCCGATTTCAGGCGGCGGTTCGACGCCGCAGAGCGACGCGGCGAAAGTTACTACGTCCTGCGGCGGCGCGGGCTCGTTGTCGGTGACGTTATAGATCGCGCCTGCGCGCGGCCGTTCGAGCGAAGCGTCCACCACGCGTGCGATGTCTTCGACATGGATGCGGTTGAACACCTGACCCGGCTTGATGATGCGCCGCGCCGTTCCGCGCGCCAGTTGCGCGAGCGGGCTCTGACCCGAACCGTAGATTCCGGCGAGCCGGAAAACATGAACGGCAATGTTGTTCGCGGCGCCGAAGGCAAGCCACGCCTGTTCGGCATCGGCGCGTTCGCGTGAGCGAATATTGGTCGGAGTGGCAGGGGTTTGCTCATCGACCCACGCACCCTGGTGATCACCGTAGACGCCAATGGTCGAGAGATAGCCGATCCATCGCAGCTTCGGTGCGGCCGCAATCTGCCGGGCGTAAGCCGCAAGCACCGGATCCCCGCCGGGGCCAGGCGGCACAGAGATCAGCAACGCATCGCTGTTCGCGAGGTCGGCGTCGATGGCGCTGTCGCGCCCGTCTGGGCCGAACACGCGTGCTGACAGGTCTGCAGCGGCTAAGGCTTGCACCTTGCCTTGCGTGCGCACGGTTCCAGTGACGCGGTCGCCACGGGCGGTGCGGCGCTCGGCAATGGTTCTGCCGCTAAATCCGAGGCCGAAGATAAACAGATTCACGGAAAGCTCTGTTCAAGAGAGACGATGCGACGTACCTATCGGCTCGCACGCAGGTTTACAACACAATGGAGCGCCGGATTGAGCGATTACGATCCGCTTCGTGAGCATCTCTCACATCAGACCAAGGTTGAATTTGTCCTGAGCCTTGAGGAGATCGAGGACATTCTTGGCTTTGCGCTGCCGCGTGCGTCACAACGAGCGTCGTGGTGGGAGAAGGAGCGCAACCCCGAGAACGCACGGCCGCAGCGCGATGCCATCCGCGACGGTGGTTACGAGGCCACGCGCCTCGCTGACGGAAAGGGTGTGCGGTTCCGAAGGCTTTCTGCGGGACGATACCGGCCGCGCTAGTATTGTGATTGCTGCCGCCGCAGCGCCGATGATTCTTGTGCGTCGCAATATTCACTTGCAATAACCGCGCTGGTTCAATGCGAAAGTTCAATGCCCCGCCCAAGCGCGATCCCGCTATAAAGGCGTCTCAAACAAGAATAACTGGGAGCGCAATATGACATCGAAGTTTCTGGCCGCGGCGGTCGCGGCGTTCAGCCTGACGACGGCACTACCGGTCTCCGCGCAGCAGGGCGTCAAGATTGGCATTCTCAACGATCAGTCCGGCGTCTATGCCGATTACGGCGGCAAGTGGTCCTTTGAAGCAGCCAAAATGGCTGTCGAAGATTTCGGCGGCTCGGTCCTCGGTCAGAAAATTGAAGTGATCTCCGCCGATCACCAGAACAAGCCGGACCTCGGCGTCAGCATCGCGCGCCGTTGGTATGAAGTCGAAAACGTCGACATGATCACCGAGTTGACCACGTCGTCGGTGGCGCTCGCGGTCCATGATCTCTCCAAGCAGATGAAGAAGATCGACATTGTGGTTGGCGCTGCGACGTCGCGCCTGAGCGGCGATGCGTGTCAGCCCTACGGTTTCCACTGGGCCTATGACACCCGTGCGCTTGCATACGGCACTGGCGGGGCTTTGGTGAAGGCCGGTGGCGATTCGTGGTTCTTCATGACGGCCGATTACGCGTTCGGCCACGCGCTCGAAAAGGATACCGGCGACTTCGTCACGCAGCAGGGCGGCAAGGTGCTGGGCGCGGTTCGCATTCCGCTGAACACCGCGGACTTCTCCTCGTTCCTGCTGCAGGCGCAAAGCTCGAAGGCGAAGATTATCGGTCTTGCCAATGCAGGCCTCGACACCACCAACTCGATCAAGCAGGCGGCGGAATTCGGCATCGTCAAGGGCGGCCAGAAACTTGCCGGCCTTCTTCTGACGGCGGCTGAGGTTCATGGGCTCGGTCTCGAAGCCGCGCAGGGCCTCGTGCTGACTGAAGGCTATTACTGGGATGTCAACGACCGGTCGCGCAATCTCGGCGAACGTTTCTTCAAGCGCACCGGCCGCATGCCGAACATGATCCAGGCTGGCACTTATTCGGCGACCTTGCAGTATTTGAAGGCCGTCAAGGCCGCCGGCACCAAGGATACCGAAGCAGTAGCGAAGAAGCTGAAGGAACTTCCGGTCGATGACGACTTCGCGCAGGGCGGCAAGGTTCTCGAAAACGGCCGCATGGTTCACGACCTTTATCTGTTCGAGGTCAAGAAGCCGTCCGAGTCGAAGAAGCCTTGGGACTATTACAAGCAGCTTGCGGTGGTGCCGGGCGACAAGGCGTTCCCGACCGCTAAGGAAAGCGGCTGCCCGCTGACCAAGTAACACTGAGCCTCGGCATCCGGTCCGGCGTTTTGCCGGGCCGGATATCGCGGCAACCTCTCAACTGATAGTGTTTGACGCCGTTTTTCTTAAGCATTTTCGGCGCCGCCATCTTCTTGAACTGGCCGCGTCACGCTAGGATCAAGCCATGATCCGCATCCTCGTGCCGTGCCTGCTTTTGCTGACCGGTCTGCCCGCCGTTGCGCAAACGCCAGCGGAGCAGAAGCCTCCGGTTGAGCAAAAGACTTCGAGCGAGGCAAAGTCCGCCGCGCTCATGTGCGTTTACAACAGCAGAAATTACAGCGAAGGCGCGACCGTCTGCGTGCAAAAAGCCATGATGCAGACATGCACTTTGGATGGTGCCAAGGCCATCTGGGTTGCGGTCACAGACGAAAAGCTCAGCAGCCGCTGTACGGCACCTGCGCCGCGCCTCACCAAGTATCAGCGGGCCGCGATCTGGAATCGGAAGAACATCGCTAAGGAAATCACGTCCGCGACGGACAGCTCGCCGTTTTGTTTTTACACCAACGGCAAACGGTTCTGCGAATAGCGCCGTCGGTTGTTCACGGCAGCGGCGACCAGCAAGAGTGTCGCGTTAGCTCAGCTCATCAGTTGGTTTTGTAAATCGCATTGGCCCAGGTGCCGCCGCATGTCTCGTTGCGGTTGCCGGTGCACTTGGCGTTGCAGTTGTCAGCTGGACCAAACTTGCCGAACTTGTTGCCGCAAAAGCAGTGCCCGCCATACTGCGTGCCGGCATGACTGAAGCCCTTGTCGCGACACGTGCTGACGCACAGTTGCGGGGTCATCTTGCCGTCGTAGAAGGTGTGGCCGTCGAGGTCGCGCTTGCTCTCATCCTTGAAGCATCCGAGATAGCCGTTCGCTGCCGAGGTCGTTGCGGCGCCGGTCGCCGGGGTCACCGCAGCGGTGGCGGACGAAGATGCAGGCGCAGTCGCTTTCTGTGCGGGATGCAACGAGCGCTCGTCAGGCTTCGCGGTGGCGACCTTCGTGTCCTGCGTTTTCAGATCCTGCAAACGCGCGCGGGCGAGGTCGCCATAGATGCTGTCGCCGAAGCGGCGCACGAAAGCGTCGAGTACCGTGGGGCTTGTCGTTGTGGAAACCGCGCGCCATGCCTCCGCGATCTCGTTGGATGATGGCGACGGTGCAGGCGAAGCCGCCGGAGCCCGTGCCGCCACGGACGCGCCCGGATCGGCCGATGCGACCTGTGCGGCGGCCGGCTTGGTGTCCGTCTTTGGATCGGTCTTCGCCACTGCCGGCGTGTCGACGATCGCAACCGTGTTGCCGCCGAGCGAACCGTAGACATAGGGTTCCTGCTTGCGGGCGGTAGTGGACAGCACCGAGTCACGCACCCGCCCGAACGCGATGCGCAAATCAACTCCCGGTGTTGCGATGTGCTCAAGCAATGCGGTGGTGAAGGGGCTGTTGCTGGTGTCGCCATCAAGCGCCACCGAGCCCGCTTTCGCGGCGAATGCGATCAGCGTGTCCGAGACCGTCGGCTCGATCTTGGCAAGGCCGCGCCCGACCGAACGCGAGGCCACCGTGCGCTTCATGGTCTTCGAAAATGGATTGTCGCGGCAGGCATCCAGCATGACCAGCCGCAGACGCTTGGCGGGTTCGATCGCCTTCAGCAACCGGTCAAGCGAGAGCGCCTCGTCCTCGATATCGAAATCGCGTGCGAGTTTTGCATCCGCTGGAACCAGATAATTGGTGCCATCGACCTCGATGCCATGACCGGCGAAAAATACCACGGCGACATCGGCGTCCTGCGCTTTGTCGGAGAAATCGCCGACCGCGCGGCGCAGATCGGCGATGCCGACGTCGCGCTTGGTTTCAACCACATCGAAGCCGGATTTCCGGAACAGCGCAGCCATTGCATCCGCGTCGTTCGACGGGTTCGGCAGCTTGGCGACATGCTGATAGGCGGAAATGCCGAGCACCAGCGCGACGCGCTTGTCGGCACGGGCGGTAGTGACCGCGAATTGCGTTGCGGTCAGCAGCGCAAACAAGATCAGCAGGGAACGCAGCACGGCGCGCAAAACAGTATCTCCATGGTCCGGTTTCGGGCGCTTTTTACCATGCGCGACGAGGGGCGGAAAAGCCCGGAAGGTTGCAAAAACAGCCTTGATTTGCTTGAACCGTTCGGCCCCGCACGACACATCGTGCCGCAGGCCTGCCCCCGAACCGACAACAGCAAGGAACCGGCGTCATGTCCGTCCGCATCGTCGATGTCCGCGAGATCACCAAGCCGATTTCGTCCCCGATCCGCAACGCCTATATCGATTTTACCAAGATGACCACGAGCCTGGTCGCCGTGGTCACCGATGCAGTGCGCGACGGCAAACGCGTGGTCGGCTACGGATTCAATTCCAACGGACGTTACGGACAGGGCGGTCTGATCCGCGAGCGCTTCGCGCCGCGACTGCTGGAAGCCGACCCGAAGACGCTGCTGGATTCCACCGGCGACAACATTGATCCGGATAAGGCCTGGGCCGCGATGATGTCGAACGAAAAGCCCGGCGGCCACGGCGAGCGCTCGGTCGCAGTCGGTACCATCGATATGGCGATCTGGGACGCGGTGGCGAAGATCGCGGGCAAGCCGCTGTTTCGTCTGCTGGCCGAGCGCCACAAGCGCGAAGCCAATCCGCGCGTGTTCGTGTATGCGGCGGGTGGTTATTACTATCCAGGCAAGGATCTGTCGGCGCTGCGCGGCGAGATGCGCGGCTATCTCGATCGCGGATACAATGTCGTGAAGATGAAGATCGGTGGCGCGTCCATTGCAGAAGACCAGGAGCGCATCGAGGCGGCGCTGAAGGAGATCGGCAACCAGGCGCAGCTTGCGGTGGACGCCAACGGACGGTTCGATCTGGAAACCGGAATCGCCTACGCTAAGATGCTGCGTGAGTATCCGTTGTTCTGGTACGAGGAAGTCGGCGACCCGCTCGACTTCCAATTGCAGGCGGCGCTCGCGGAGTTCTATCCCGGCCCGATGGCCACCGGCGAAAATCTGTTCAGCCATCAGGATGCGCGCAATCTGATCCGCTACGGCGGCATGAGGCCGGATCGTGACTGGCTTCAGTTCGACTGCGCGTTGTCGTACGGGCTGTGTGAGTACCTGCGCACCCTTGATGTCTTGAAGACGCACGGCTGGTCGCCGTCACGCTGTATCCCGCACGGCGGACATCAGATGTCGCTGAACATCGCAGCGGGCCTCGGTCTTGGCGGCAATGAAAGCTATCCGGATCTGTTTCAGCCCTATGGCGGCTTTCCGGACGGCGTGCGCGTCGAGAACGGTCACATCACCATGCCGGACCTGCCCGGCATTGGCTTCGAGGGCAAATCCGATCTCTACAAGGAGATGACGGCACTGGCGGACTGATGCCCAGCGGTCATATCGATAAATTCGATTTCAATCTCCAAAACTACTCGTTTGCCAAAGTCCTCGTTCGGCCTAGATTCGGGCTGATCGTAAGCTGTTCGATTGTTGCGAACCTGAGTCGTCTGAGAATGGTCTGCCCGCAATTCCGCGGTCGGCCATTCTTCCTCAAACTGGCCGCCTGCTTGCAGACGGCCTTTTTTCCGGCTTGTGCCTGCGTCGTCACGAATTGACGTGGATGAAATCCCGCAGCAGCGGATAGATTTCGTTGTTCCACTTCCGACCGCTGAAGACTCCGTAGTGGCCGACGCCGGCCTGCATGTGATGGACCTTGCGGTAGGCGCGCACACCGGTGCAGAGATCCTGCGCCGCCAGCGTCTGCCCGATTGAACAGATGTCGTCTTTTTCGCCTTCGACCGTCATCAGGCCCATCTTCTTGATGGAGGCCGGATTCACCGCGCGCCCCTTGTAGGTCAGCTTGCCCTGCGGCAGCAGGTGTTCCTGAAACACGTCGCGAATGGTGTCGATGTAGAAATCCGCCGGCAGGTCCATCACCGCGAAATACTCATCGTAGAAGGTCTTGATGGTATCGGCCTTCTCCACATCGCCTTTCGCCAGATGCTCAAGCAGATCCTTATGCGACTTGACGTGCCGTTCGAGATTCATCGACACGAATGCGGTGACCTGAATGAAGCCGGGATAGACCTTGCGGAATGCACCCTTGCACTGCATCGGCACGTAGTTGATCAGATTGTCCTCGAACCACTTCAGCGGCTTTGAGGTTGCGAATTCGTTGACTTTGGTCGGCGCAATCCGGGTGTCGATCGGTCCTGCCATCAAGGTCAGGCTCGCTGGACGCGCGCGATGATTATCTTCCGACATAATGGCACAAGCTGCGAGCGCTGATACTGACGGCTGACATACCGCAATCATGTGCGACTTCGGACCGAGTTGATCCATGAACGTGATGAGATGCTCGGTGTATTCCTCGAGACCGAACTTGCCCTGGCTAAGTGGAATGTCGCGCGGGTTGTGCCAATCGGTGATGTAGACATCGTGATCCTGTAACAACGTTTGCACCGTGCCGCGCAGCAGTGTCGCGAAATGACCTGACATGGGGGCAACAAGCAGGACCTTGGGCTGCTCCGGTGCGCCATCCTTCCTGAAATGCAGCAACGAGCCGAACGGTGTCGCGAACGGCACTTCCTCGATCACCGGCCATTCCCGGTTGCCGACCGCGACGGGCTTGATGTCGTATGCCGGCCGCTTGTAGGTCAGCGAACTGCGCGACATCAGCTCAAGCGTCGCGCCGAGGCGGCCGAACACCTTGTCCGAAAAGCCACTAGGAAGCATTTTTAGATAGGACAGCGCCGTTGAGGCCCCGTTACGCCACGGGGCCGTCATGTCCATGGTGTTTTGATAGGTCTGGTACATCATTGGCGACATCCGGCACATTCCCTTGCTTTGTGCCATGCAAACTTGACGCCAAAGCTGCGTCAATCGGCCATTCGGACTGGCATGTCGTTTGCTGTGTGTAAAAGGAGCAAGCGCTTAAACAACAGGCAGGCGCGGGCGTGACCGGGCGGGAAAGTCGTTCCGCCTCTTTGATGTGCAGGCGTTTAGGAGAGCGACCATGGCCAAGGCCACTTTGACCATCAGCAGCAAGAACTACTCGTCATGGTCGCTGCGCGGCTGGCTGCTGACCAAGTTTTCGGGGCTCGAATTCGATGAGATCGTCACTGCGGCTGACGATCCATCGGCGCGGGCGGAGATCCTGCTGCTGTCATCGTCGATCCTGGTGCCGTGCCTGCGCCATGAGGGCGCAGTCGTGTGGGACACGCTGGCGATCGGCGAGTATCTCAACGATCTCATACCTGACGCGGGGTTATTGCCGTCCGAGCGCATTCCACGGGCGCATTGCCGCTCGATCTGCGGCGAGATTCATTCCGGCTTCACGACGCTGCGCTCATCGCTACCGGTCAATATCAAGGGACACTTTCCCGGCTTCAAGATCTGGTCCCGTGCACAGGCGGATATCGACAGGGTCTGCGCGATCTGGAGCGATTGCCTGGAGAAATCCGGCGGCCCGTTCCTGTTCGGACACCGCAGCATGGCAGACGCGATGTATGCACCGGTGGTGACGCGATTCCTGACCTACGACGTCCAGATCGGACCGGCGCTGGCGAGCTATGCAAAACGGGTGATGAGCCTTCCCGAAATGCAGGAGTGGGTCGAGGCCGCGCGAGAAGAGCCGGCGGAAATCGAAGAGCTCGAGGTGGAATATTAGGCAACGGCCGCGTGCAGCTGCCTGATCGCTGGGCCAGTCGTTGGCGAGCGCGCGCGCCTGAAACGACGCTGGATCGGGAGTAGCAGATCTCGCGCGCCTTGCACGAGATGCACAGGCGATGCCCGCCCATTCCCGTCGTTTCGAATCCCCCGCAGAAACAGCCACATCCTTCGCTGCGTAAAACTTCGCCACCGGCTGTTCGCTTGCGATGCGTTCGCTGGCGCGGAATTCGCATGACTTGCGGCAGATGCAAACGAGCCGACAGCGCGGTCGCTCATCGCGGCCACGCGGAACTCCCGGTTTGCCGAACGGATAGTGTGGAGGCTGCAATGAACAAGCACGACCCGGTGATGAAATTCTCCCATGTGAAGCCTGAAGACACCCAGTTCGCGGGTGGTGGCCTGCGCGACTTTTTTCTCTATCGCGATCTCGGCATTGCGGAAGCGACCGGCGGCCAGGTTATCTGCCATCTGGTGAAGGCCAACATGCCGCCGTCGGAAGGCACGGGCTGGCATCGGCACGATTGCGATTTTCAGATCGTCATCATGACCAAGGGCTGGGCGAAGTTCATGTACGAAGACAAGCCGACGCTGGTGAAGGCCGGTGATGTGGTGCATCAGCGTCCCGGCATCGTGCACTACCTGTTCGATTACTCGCCGGACATGGAATATCTGGAGATCGTCAGTCCCGCGGATTTCAAGACAGTGGATATGCCTGCGCCGACTGACAAGGTGCCGCCGGTGACGCCCTGGACGTGATGGCTCCAACAAAGCGGCACGCACTGCCGATAAAGCTGTCATTGTGAGGGGTACAGCGACGAAGCAATCCAGTCTTTTCTCGTTCTCTGGATTGCTTTGCTTCGCTCGCAATGACGAGCGGCCGCTTTGCTATGCCACGTTTTTGTGTTTTCCTTCCGGCCAAATCTAAGGGGAAACACAGATGCCGACACGCGCGCGCGTTGACGAGTTCATTGCTGTAGTTGAAAGCGGCGACCACGCCGGCGCCATCGAGCGCTATTACACTGAAGATGCCAGCATGCAGGAGAATACCTCGCCGCCGCGGATCGGTCGCGACGGGCTGGTGGCGTTCGAGCGCGGCATTCTCGCGCAGATGAAAGAGGTTCGCTCCAAGGCGCTGGTCTCGGTGGTGGAGGGCGATTACGTCATGATTCACTGGAATTTCGACATGACCGATCTCGCCGGCAAGACCCGCCACGTCGATGAAATAGCCATGCAGGAATGGCACGGCGACAGGATCTTCCGAGAGCGGTTCTTCTACAACGCGGCGAAAGCGTAAGCGCCCTCTCCTGACATGATTGGCCGTCATGCGGGCGATGACGATGTCTCGCTTGACGCCGCGATCGGCATCCTGACAGATGGCGAAACTGCCGCCGGAATCGGCAGAGAAGAAGAGCACCAAGCTCCCTCAGGGAAACGCCGGAATATGAACGCACCTCACGCGGGCCCGACTGCGGATGAGAAAATCATCGATGAGACATCGATCCGATATGAAGGCTGGCCGATCGTCGGGGTCTGCTTTCTGGTGGCGACGTTCGCCTGGGCAGCCGGCTTCTATGGGCAAGGTGTTTATCTCGCCGAGTTGCAACGAGTTCATGGCTGGCCGGCGTCGCTGATTTCGACGGCGACCACCTGCTACTATCTGTTCAGCGCGGTTCTGGTCGTGTTCGTAAGTGAAGCGATCCGCACGCTGGGGCCGCGTCGTCTTCTGATCATGGGGATCATCGCTATTGCCGCAGGCACCGCACTGGTCGGGCAGGTGACGTCGCCGTGGCAACTGTACGTTGCCTATGCGCTGATCGCGTTCGGCTGGGCAGGGACAAGTCTCGCCGCGATCAACAACACGCTGGGACTATGGTTCGACAAGAAGCGCGGCATGGCCATCAGCCTCGCGCTGAACGGCGCGAGTTGCGGCGGCATACTCGGCGTGCCGCTGCTGGTCGGTGCCATCGGCAAGTTCGGCTTTCCCGCAACCTCGATCGGCGCGGCGCTGGTCATCGTTATCGTGGCAATACCGGCCATTTTGATCTGGGTCGGTCGGCCGCCCAAGCGTACGCTGCCGCCGGCCGATGCGTTCGCCACGGCACCCGCGCCTGCCGTGCAATCAATCGCGCAAATGCGGCGCGCGGCGTTCGGCAGTCTCTCGTTCTGGACCATCACTGTGCCGTTCGCGATGCTCCTGATCGCGCAGGTCGGTTTCATCGTGCACCAGATTTCGTTTCTCGATCCGATCATGGGCCGCGAGCGCGCGAGCATCGCGGTGGCGCTGATGACGGTGATGGCGGTGGTAGGGCGCGTGCTGTTCGGGTTCGTCGTCGACCGGATGGATCAACGCAAGGCAGCGGCGGTGTCGGCGATCAGTCAGGCCGTAGCGCTGATCGTCATGGTCAATACCCGAAACGAAGTGACATTATTCACCGCCAGCGCAGTGTTCGGATTTTCCGTTGGCAACATGATCACGCTGCCGACGCTGATCGTGCAGCGGGAGTTCAGCGCGGCGGCGTTCGGCGTGCTGGTCAGCCTGGTAACGGCGATCTGCCAGTTCACCTATGCGTTCGGGCCAGGGATAATCGGTTTGCTGCGGGATGTTTTCGGCAGCTATGTCGTGCCGTTCTATGCTTGCGCGGCGCTTCAGATGATCGCTGCCGCCATCGTGCTGGTGCGGGGAAAAGCACCGCAGGCTGTTTGATCAGGACTCGCGCTCTTTCAGGAGTGCTTCGACATCGAGCCGACGGTTGAACATTGCCAGTGTTCCATCGGGATCTCGCGGCCACTCGGCTTCGGGGCGGTCGCGATAGAGCTCGACGCCGTTTTCGTCGGGATCACGCAGATAAAGCGCTTCGCTGACGCCGTGATCGGCTGCGCCGTCGAGCGCGATGCCGGCGGACAGCACCCGGTGCAGCGCATCTGCGAGCGCCGCACGTGTCGGATACAGGATCGCAGTATGATACAGTCCGGTGGTGCCGTCTGGCGGCGGCTTGCCGCCTTTGCTGTGCCAGGTATTCAGACCAATGTGATGATGATAGCCGCCTGCTGAAATAAAGGCGGCCTGATCGCCGTAGCGCTGCATCAACTCAAATCCGAGCACGCCTTGATAAAAGCCGAGCGCGCGGTCGAGATCCGCCACTTTGAGGTGGACATGGCCGATGCGTGTGCCTGCGATCACGGGCCTGAAGGGCGCCGCGGCCGTTGTGCTGGTTTCTTCGGGCATGCCAAGGCTCTCCGATTGATACGATGCGTCGCTCTTGGCGATGTATGAGCGCGCGCATCACGGCACAAGGTCACAGATTTCACCCTCAGGCGCTTCAATTTCGAAGGTGTTGAGTGTCATCGACACCAATGCGTAATAGCCAAGCAGCCCAACCAGTTCGACCACTCCCGTTTCCCCGAGCATCTCAATGGCTTTGTCGTACAGCAGCTTCGGAACTTTGCAGTTTTCGTGCAGCGACTCGCTGAACTCATAAACCAGCTGCGCTTCTGGATCGTCGAAATCCGGAACGTGGCGATGGTTGATGGCGTCGATGATTCCGGAATCGAGCCCTGCCGCCAGCGCCAGCTTCTTGTGCGCATACCATTCGAACTGCGCGCTCCAGTGCCGTGCGGTCACCAGAATTGCGAGTTCTGACAGAAGCGGCCCGAGTGTGGTGTCGTAACGGAGGAATGCGCCGAGCCGGCCGGCGTGCCGCGCCACCTCCGGCGCATGGATCCAGGCGCGCAGCGGCGGCGTCACTGTGCCGCGCTTGCTGGAAACGGACTCCTCGTAAATGCTCTTCTGATCGGCAGTCATTTCGCTAGGCGAAAGGGTTCTCAGGCGCATGGCGGTTCCTTTGTTTTAAACGCAGTGGCTGCGCCGGGATGCGGCCGGAATGTCTTGCATGGCTACCATATCGCACCCGGCCAGACTTTCGCGTTAGCGAGATATTGAAATCCCCCTAGCGGACAGTACAGTCCGGCCCAGAAAATCAACAATGGCCGCGCATCTCGTGCCGCGGCTTGTCAGCCGAGGGAATGTCGAATGGCCGATATGGAAAAATTCCGCAGTGAGACGCGCGCCTGGCTGGCGGCCAACTGCCCGCCCGAAATGCGCAAGCCGGTGGCGAACGAGAACGATGTGTTCTGGGGCGGTCGCAACACGACATTCGCGTCCGAACCGCAGCGGCTCTGGTTTGAGCGAATGCGTGACAAGGGCTGGACCGTTCCCGAGTGGCCGAAGGAATACGGCGGCGGCGGCCTCGATGCCGAGGAAACAAAAATCCTGCGTCAGGAGATGGCGGCGATTTCGGCGCGGCTTCCGCTGTCAAGTTTCGGCATCTGGATGCTCGGACCGGCGCTGCTGAAGTACGGCACCGAGGCGCAGAAGCGCGAGCATCTGCCGAAGATCGCTGCCGGATTGATCCGCTGGTGTCAGGGCTATTCGGAACCGAATGCCGGCTCCGATCTTGCGTCGCTGCAAACGCGCGCGGATATCGACGGTGACGACTACATCATCAACGGCCAGAAGATCTGGACATCGATGGCGAACTTCGCCGACTGGATTTTCTGTCTGGTGCGGACCGACTTCAGCGCCAAGAAGCATGATGGCATCAGCTTCATTCTGTTCGACATGGCCTCGAAGGGCGTTTCGACCAAGCCGATTCTCCTGATCTCAGGCAAGTCGCCGTTCTGCGAAACCTTCTTCGACAACGTTCGCGTGCCGCGATCCCATGTGGTCGGTACCGTCAACCGCGGCTGGGACGTCGCGAAGTATCTTCTGCAGCACGAACGCTCGATGATCAGCGGTCTCGGGGACCGCAGCGGCAGCCGGCCGCTCGGCCAGGTCGCGGCGAACTCCGTCGGCGTCGACGAGCACGGGCAACTGGACGATCCGATGTTGCGCGGACAGATCGCAACCTTCGATGTCGACGAGGCTGCGATGGCCTGCGCTTCCGAGCGCGCGGTCGATCTTGCGAAAGCAGGGCAGGGCCATCCGGCTTATTCTTCGGCGCTGAAATACTACGGTACCGAACTCAACAAGCGTCGGCATGAACTCCTGATGTCGGCCGGCGGCGTCGATGCGCTGGAATGGGAAAGCGAGCGCTCCCGCGAGGGACTGGCGGCGCGGTCGTGGTTGCGCACCAAGGCGAACTCGATCGAGGGCGGCACCAGCGAGGTGATGCTCGGTATCGTTGCCAAGCGCATTCTCGATCTGCCCGGCGCGTAAGACGTTAAGTCGCGCCGCTTTCCTTAACCGATAACTCGTACCGGATACTCAAATGGCTCTCGTCCTCAACGAAGAACAGTCAATGCTGCGCGACAGTGCGCGCGGTCTCATCAGCGACAAGGCGCCGGTGGCGCATTTGCGCAAGCTGCGCGATACCAATGACACCAACGGCTTTTCACGCGATCTCTGGAAAACCTTCGCGGAGATGGGCTTTGCTGGCTTACTGGTGCCGGAAGATTTCGGCGGCAGCGGACTCGGCGCGGTCGAAGCCGGCGTGGTGATGGAGGAAATCGGCCGCACGCTGATGCCGTCGCCGTTCCTGTCGACCGGTGTGGTGGCGGCGACTGCGCTGACGCGCGGTGGCAACGCCGCGCAGAAATCGGAATACCTGACCAGGCTTGCCAAGGGCGATCTGATCGCGTCGCTTGCCGTGGACGAGGGTGCTAAGCATCGCCCCCTGAAGACCGCGATGCAGGCCGTGCGCGCCGGCAACGGCTTCAAGCTCAAGGGCGCGAAGGCGTTCGTCGTCGATGGTCACGCAGCTGATTTGCTGATTGTTGCGGCCCGCACCGCAGGCCAGCCCCGTGAGCGCGATGGTTTGACCCTGTTCCTGGTCGATCCCAAGGCCAAGGGCATCGAGATCGAACGGACTGCGATGGTCGATGCGCATAACGCTGCGCGGATCGCGTTCAACGATGTGGATGTCACGGCGGACGGCGTGCTTGGAGAGGTCGATCAGGGCGCGGTCCTGCTCGAAGGCATTCTCAATGTCGGTCGCGCGGCGGTGGCGTCCGAAATGGTCGGCGTCAGCGAAGAGTCCTTCACGCGCACGGTGACCTATCTGAAAGAGCGCAAGCAGTTCGGAAAGCTGATCGGCGAATTCCAGGCGCTGCAGCATCGCGCCGCGCACCTCTACACCGAGATCGAGATCACCAAGGCTGCGGTGATGAAGGCGCTGCAGGCGCTCGACTCGGATTTCGACAAGGCGGGTGCTGCGGTTGCCGTCGCCAAGGCAAAAGCCGGATCGACAGCCACACTGGCGGTGCAAGAAGCTGTTCAGATGCACGGCGGCGTCGGTATGACCGACGCGTTCGACATCGGCTTCTTCATGAAGCGCGCGCGGGTGTGTCAGGAACTGTTCGGCGATGCCGCATATCACGCCGAGCAGCTGGCGCGGCTGAAGGGCTATTGAGCGATAGCCGGAGTTCGTTCTTCGCTGAGAAAATGTAATGGCCGGGGCACGCCCGGCCATTGTCGTTGGATGCAGCGTTTTTACCGGATCGGCGGCGCGTACTGGATGCCGCCGGCGTTCCAGAGCTGATTGAGGCCGCGTGGAATCGCGAGCTTGGAGCCGATGCCGACGTTGCGCTCATAGACCTCGCCGTAGTTGCCGACATGGCGGATAATGCGCGCCGCCCAGTCCTTGCTCAGGTCGATTTCCTCGCCATAAGCCCCCTCGGTGCCGACCAGCCGCATGACGTCCGGCTTCTTCGACTTCAGCGCGTCGTCGATATTCTTCGAGGTCACGCCGAGCTCTTCCGCGTTGAGCATGGCGTAGATCGTCCATTTTACGATCAGCAGCCACTCGTCGTCGCGCTGCCGCACCACTGGCGCCAGCGGTTCCTTCGAAATCACATCCGGCAGGATGACGTGTTCACCGGGCTTGGTCAGCCGCAGCCGCAGCGCATAAAGTTGCGATACGTCGGTGGTCAGCACATCGCACTGACCTGAATCATAGGCCTTGATGACGTCGTCAAGTTTCGGGAGGTTCAGTTCCTGATACTTGATGTTGTTGGCGCGGAAATAGTCCGCAAGATTCAACTGCGTCGTGGTGCCGGCCTGAACGCAGACTTTGCTGCCGTCCAGTTCGAGGGCGGAATCGATCTTGCGCGACTGGCGCACCATGAAGCCTTCGCCATCGTAATAGGCGACGGCTGCGAAGTTCAGGCCGTATTCGGTTTCGCGCGACATGCTCCAGGTGGAGTTGCGCGACAGGATATCGACCTTGCGGTTGCGCAGTTCCTTGAAGCGCTCGCTGGCATCGAGCGGAATGAATTTTACCTTGTTCGGGTCGTTGAAGATCGCAGCGGCTACGGCGCGGCAGATATCGACGTCGAAACCGGACCAGTTGCCCTTGTCGTCAGGAATCGAAAAGCCCGGCAGGCCGGTATTGACGCCGCACAAGACAGCATCGCGTTTCACGGTGCGTTTCAGGGTCCGCGTATCGTACCGCTCGTAGGTGATTGCCGCTGCCGCAATCGCGACGGCGATAGCCGCGCCGATCAGGAGACCGGTGCCGAAGGTGCGCGAAAAAATGGCCATGAATGAATCTCGCTTCTGAAGTATGCGTGCGGAAAACGAAAGGCGTTGCCTGGAGAACTAGATTTCGGGCCGCTGGCGGATGATGACCTTGGTGCCGACGGGGATGCGATCGTAGAGATCGGTCACGTCGGCGTTGACCAGACGGAAGCAACCTGACGACACGGCGCTGCCGATGGTCTGCGGCTGGTTGGTGCCGTGAATGCGATAGACCGTGGCGCCGAGATACAGCGCTCGCGCGCCCATCGGATTGCCGGGGCCGCCCGCCATGAAGCGGGGCAGGTAGGGCTGGCGCGCGATCATTTCCGGCGGAGGTGTCCAGTCCGGCCATTCCTGCTTGCGGGTGATCTTCTGCAACCCCTGCCACTGGAAGCCTTCGCGCCCGACTCCGATGCCGTAGCGGATTGCGCGGCCGTTGCCCTGCACGAGATAGAGAAAACGCTCGGAGGTGCTGATAACGATGGTGCCCGGCGGTTCGGAGGTCCGGAAGAAAACCGCGGTGCGCTTGAACTCCGGCGCAATTTCCTCGTCCTCCGGAATGTATCCCGGCTGGTCACCGATGTTCATCTCGCGCCCCTGCGCGAACGCATGAGGTGCTGCGAACAACAGGCCGGCCGCGACTGCCGCCAAAGCGAGAGAACGGATGATGTTCATGTCGAGAATCCCGCGTTTCGTCGTGCCCCACGCGCATCAAACCTTAGCCATGCTCTGCTGGCAAGTGATACGCGCCCCAAGGCGGGTCACCATGCGTCGTAAATCCTTAAAATATATCTGAAATCGCCGATCTTTGGAGGTCAGTGCGGAGCGATCCAGAGCCGCAGGATATAGGCGAAAACGGCAACGGTGCCGGTCCCGAGCAGCCACAAGGCGACGAACCACAGCAGCTTGCGCGACAGCGGCTGGGGGCGTTCGGGCGGCGGCGTCACATCCATCCTAGTGGTAGCCGCTCGAGGGATCGACCTTGCCGCGGAATACCCAATAGGCCCATGCGGTGTAGGCCAGAATGATTGGCACCAGAATCGCGACGCCGACGAGCATGAAGCTCAGGCTGTTGGCAGGCGCGGCCGCCTGCCAGATGGTGATGCTCTGCGGCACGATATAGGGAAACATGCTGACGCCGAGGCCGGCATACGTGATCGCGAACAACACCAGCGAGAGAACGAAGGGGCGATAATCCTGCTTGTTGGCAAGACTCTTCAGCAGCAGCAGCGTGATCGCAGCCACGGCAATCGGAATCGGCGCAGTGAAGAGAATGTTCGGCCACTCGAACCAGCGCCGCCAGTAATCTGCCTGTAGGAATGGCGTTGCGAGGCTGACGGCAACGATGGCGATCAGCGTGGCGACCAAAAGCCACCAGCTCAGCCGATAGGCATGCTCACGCAGTTCGCCGGTGGTTTTCATGACCAGCCAGGTCGCGCCGAGCAGGCCGTATCCGGCGACGACGGCGCAACCCGTCAGGATGCTGAACGGCGTCAGCCAGTCCCACCAGCCGCCGGCATAGTGCCGCCCTTCGACGTGAATGCCCTGCAAGATCGCACCGAGCGCGACGCCTTGCGCCAGCGCTGCGAGCAGTGAACCGCCGGCAAAGGCAACGTCCCAGCGGTTGCGCTCGCTTTGGGTGCGCCAGCGGAATTCAAAGGCGACGCCGCGAAAGATCAGTCCGATCAGCATGGCGATGATCGGCGTGTAGATCGCCGGCATCACGACAGCAAATGCCAACGGGAAAGCGGCCATCAACCCACCGCCGCCGAGCACCAGCCAGGTTTCGTTGCCGTCCCAGACCGGCGCGATGGAATTCATCATCACGTCGCGGTCTTCCTTTTTCGGAAACATCGGAAACAACATGCCGAGCCCGAGGTCGAAACCGTCCATCACGATGTACATGAACACGGCGAAGGCGATGATGAAGGCCCAGAGGACCGCGATGTCGATAGGGAGTCCGGCCATGGCGCTCACCCTTGTCCGCTAACGGGAATGGCTTGTGCTGGCGTGATGCCAGCGGCGCGGTGCGGGACATCCTTGCTTGGCCCTTGTTCGCCGTGATGCGGCGGTTCGTGCATCAATCGCAGGATGTAGATCACGCCCATGCCGAACACGATGAAATAGACGATGATGAAGGCGATCAGCGACGAGGCGACGGCCGGAGCGGCGAGCGGGGACACAGAGTCCGCCGTGCGCAGCAATCCGTAGACCGTGAACGGCTGCCGTCCGACTTCGGTCGTCACCCACCCCGCGAGCACGGCGACGAAGCCGGCAGGCCCCATGACCAGCGCATAGCGATGCAGGAATTTCCAGTCGTGAAGTTTGCCGCGCCAGCGCGCCCACAGGCTGAGCAGGCCGATGCCGAGCATCAGGAAGCCGATACCAACCATGATCCGGAACGACCAGAACACAATCGGGACATTCGGCCAGTTTTCGCGCGGTACGGTGTCGAGGCCCTTCAGCGGTGCATCGAGCGAATGTTTCAGGATCAGCGACGACGCCTTCGGAATTTCGATTGAATACCTCACCTCACCGGCCGCCTGATCAGGAAGCCCGAACAGAATCAGCGGCGCGCCATTTGGGTGGCTTTTATAATGGCCTTCCATCGCCATCACTTTCGCCGGTTGGTGCTCGAGCGTGTTGAGGCCATGCAGGTCGCCGGCGAAAATCTGGATTGGGGCAACGATGGCCGCCATCCACATCGCCATCGAGAACATCACCCGCGCGCCTTCCAGTCTGGAATCCTTGAGGAGGTGATAGGCGCCGACCGCGCCGACCACGAAGGCGGTGGTGAGATACGCCGCCAGCACCATATGCACGAGGCGGTAGGGGAAGGACGGATTGAAGATCACCTTCCACCAGTCGGCGGCGACGAACTGTCCTTGAGAGTTCATCGCGAAGCCCGCAGGCGTCTGCATCCACGAATTCGCCGCAAGAATCCAGAATGCGGATGCCAGTGTGCCGACAGCGACCATCAATGTCGCGAAGAAATGCAGTTTGTGGCCGACGCGCGTCAGCCCGAACAGCATCACGCCCAGGAATCCCGCCTCGAGGAAAAAGGCCGTCAGCACTTCATAGGCCATCAGCGGACCGATAATAGGTCCGGTCTTGTCCGAGAACACCGACCAGTTGGTGCCGAACTGGTACGACATCACGATGCCGGACACGACACCCATGCCGAAGGCAACTGCGAAAATTTTCAGCCAATAATTGAAAAGGTTGATGAAGACCTCGCGGCCGGTCCATAGCCACAGTGCTTCGAGAACAGCCAGGTAGCTTGCAAGACCGATGGAGAAGGCCGGGAACACGATGTGGAAGGACACCGTGAATGCGAATTGCATGCGCGCCAAGGTGATGGCGTCAAAACCTTCGAACATCGCGGACCTCCGGTATGTTCAATCCGGCCGCGTTATAGCATGCAAACCGCGACGATGATAATCGCTGCGGGGTACAATGCTGCATGGCTCACGCGCAATCGCGCCTGCGGCAAATGGCCGTGATCCAAAGTGCAGCCGGTCTTCGGCGGAGTGGAAAGATAAATCAGGCCGCGGGCTTTTCCGCAGCGTCGCCGTTGGCGAGCAGGTGGATCAGGGCTCGCTTGATGGCGGCCTGCCGGGTCGGTGCGGTGATCTGCGCGCCGAGCAGGTCGGTGACGTAGAACACGTCGCGGGCGCGTTCGCCGAAGGTCGCGACATGTGCGGAGGCGATATTGAGATTGAGTTTCGAGATCGCGGTGGTGAGCTGAAACAGCAGGCCCGGACGGTCGAGGCCCGAGACCTCGATCACGGTGTAACGATCCGACCACTGGTTGTTGATGCTGACTTCCGGTTCGACAACAAACGGCTTCAACCGCGCTTTTGATGCGGTGCGCCGTGCCATCACATCCGGCAGCCGCAGCTTGCCTTCCAGGACTTGTTCGATGGTGTCGCCGATGCGGGTGGCGCGGCGTCCTTCGTCATCGTCGCGGTCGTATTCGCGGGTAATCGCGATGGTATCGAGCGCGATGCCGTCGGTGGTGGTGTAGATCTGCGCATCGACGATGTTGGCTCCGGCGGATGCGCAGGCGCCGGCGATGATCGACAGCAGCCAGGGATGGTCGGGCGCCATGATCGTCAGTTCGGTGACGCCGCGTCCTTCATCGAAGCCGACATTGACCGCGAGCTTGTGACCGCCGGCTTCACTGGCCTTGACGAAGCGCGCATGGCGGATCTTGCGCGGCAGTTCGACCTTTAGCCAGTAAGCGGGATAGTGCCGCGCGATGTAGGCCTCAAGCTCGCTCGAAGGCCACTCGGTAAAGGCTGCCCGGAACTCGGCTTGCGCAACCTGAATACGCTGGGCGCGATTGACCTCCGAGAAGCCGCCGGTCAGCACAGGTTCGGTTTCGTAATAAAGCGTGCGGATCAGCTGTGCTTTCCAGCCATTCCAGACACCCGGACCGACGCCGCGAATGTCGGCGGTGGTCAGGATGGTCAGCAGTTTCATCTGCTCGACCGACTGCACGACCGCGGCAAAATTCTCGATGGTCTTGCGGTCCGACAGGTCGCGGGACTGCGCCACCGTGGACATGGTGAGATGTTCTTCGATCAGCCAAGCGATCAGTTCGGTGTCGGCGGCGTTGAAGCCGAAACGCGGGCAAAGCCGCCGCGCCACCTTGGCGCCCGCGATGGAATGATCCTCGGGGCGGCCCTTCGCGATGTCGTGCAGCAGCACCGTCATGTAGATGACGGCGCGGTGCTCGGGATGAATCTTCCGCATCAGGTCGCTGGCGACCACGAACTCGTCGTTCCCGCCGCGCTCGATATCCTGAAGGATGCCGATGCATCGCAGCAGATGCTCGTCTACCGTGTAGTGATGATACATGTTGAACTGCATCATCGACACGATCCGTCCGAACGCGCGGATGAAGCGACCGAGCACACCCGCCTCGTTCATCCGCCGCAGCACGATTTCCGCGTCGTTCGACGTCAGAATTTCCATGAACAGTTTGTTGGCTTCGGCATTCTCGCGAAGCTTCGGCGTGATCAGGCCGAGCGAGCGCGTCGCCGCGCGCATGGCGTCGGGATGGAACGCCAGATTGTTTTTCTGCGCGAGGCGGAAGATGCGGATCAGGTTGACCGGATCGGTCTTGAACACGTCGGGCGCGGCAAGGTTGATACGGTTGTTGTCGATGATGAAATCTTCGCCGCCGGGAACGCGCCCGCGTTTGCGGCCCGGGCGAAGCTTCGCCATCATCCGGCTCAGCACCGGCGCGGGCTTGGCTTCCTGATCTTCCAGCTTGGCGCACAGGATTGCTGTGAGGTCGCCGACTTCCTTTGCGATCAGGAAGTAGTGCTTCATGAAGCGTTCGACATCCTGCATGCCGGGATGCGAGGTATAGCCGAGCCGCTGTGCAATCTCCCGCTGCATTTCGAATGACAGCCGTTCTTCCGGGCGGCCGGTGAAGAAGTGCATGTTGCAGCGAACGGACCACAGGAAATCTTCGCAGCGGCGGAACGTGCGATACTCCTGCGCGTCGAATACGCCGCGCTGCACGAGATCTTCGCTGTTGCTGACGCGGTAAACGTATTTGGCGATCCAGAACAGCGTATGCAGGTCGCGCAGGCCGCCCTTGCCGTCCTTTACATTGGGCTCGACCAGATAGCGTGACTGGCCTGCGCGGCGGTGCCGCTCTTCGCGCTCCGCCAGCTTCGCAGTCACGAACTCGGCGGCGGTGCCCTGCACGACCTCCTTGTCGAAGCGCATGACGAGTTCGTCGTAGAGTGCCTGGTCGCCGGTCAGAAATCTGGTTTCCAGCACCGATGTGCGGATGGTCATGTCGCCCCGCGCCTGGCGGATCGATTCATCGATCGAGCGCGTGGCGTGCCCGACCTTCAGTCCCATGTCCCACAGGCAATAGAGGATCGCTTCGGCGACCTGCTCGCCCCATGCGGTTTGCTTGTAGGGCAGGATGAACAGCAGATCGATGTCGGACTCTGGCGCCATCAGGCCGCGGCCGTAACCGCCGGTGGCGATGACGGCCATGCGCTCGGAGTCCGACGGGGTCGGCGAGTGATAGAGATGCTTGGTCGCGGCGTTGAACAGGATGCGGATGATCTCGTCCTGAACCAGGCAAAGCCGCTCGGCGCATCGCCGCCCGTGACGATCCTTCAGCAATTGCGCCTGCGCGGCCTCGCGCGCCAGTGCCAGTTCGCCCTTCAGCAATTGGGTGATTGCGGCCCGGAGCAGATCGTCCTTGCCGCCATGCCTTTGCGCAAGCGCGTCGATCTCGCCTGCGATACGGACGGTATCGAATTGCACTTCGGGATCGGGGAGGATCTTGGCCGTCACGCTGTCCATTCCATTCGGATAACGGACGGCAGCAGCGGTGTCATCAGCGGATTGCGGCGGAAAGAGCCGTCCCTTCTGTTTTTCGCGCAAATTTTGAAAGCCGCTTCTCTCACGCGCTGCATTCGGATGAATTCTTTCTCGTTGACGATGCCAAATAAGTATTTGAAAAACATAACGATTTTTAAGACCTCGGGGTGGCGGCGGACGCCGGCCTGCTGCCTCGAAAACTCTCGCGATCCCATTCCGATCCCGGTCATCCACATGGAGACAACGATGTTGAACCTATCACGACGCGCTCTTGCTGTTCTCGTCCTGGGCTCCGTGTTTGCCCCCGGCGCGGCGTTTGCCGCCGACGCGCCGAAGCAAATCGCGATTGACTGGGCGACCTACAACCCGGTCTCCATCGTACTCAAGGAGAAGGGCCTGCTGGAGAAGGAATTCGCGAAGGACGGGATCAAGATTGTCTGGGTGCAGTCGGCAGGCTCCAATAAGGCGCTTGAGTTTCTCAACGCCGGCTCGATCGATTTCGGCTCGACGGCAGGTTCGGCCGCCTTGGTTGCGAAGATCAACGGCAACCCGATCAAGTCGGTCTATGTCTACTCGCGTCCCGAGTGGACCGCGCTGGTAACGGGCAAGGACTCCAAGATCGCGAAGGTCGCCGACCTGAAAGGCAAACGCGTTGCCGTGACACGTGGCACCGACCCGCACATTTTTCTCGTCCGTGCATTGCTTGAAGCCGGCCTGACCGACAAGGACATCACCCCGGTTCTGCTGCAGCATGCCGACGGCAAGGCCGCGCTGATCCGCGGCGACGTGGATGCGTGGGCGGGTCTGGATCCGATGATGGCGCAGGCCGAGATTGAGGACGGCGCGAAGCTGTTCTTCCGCAAGCCCGAAGCCAACACCTGGGGCATCCTCAACGTCCGCGAACAGTTCCTGAAGGACAATCCAAAGATCGTTCAGCGTGTGCTCGCGGTCTACGAGGAAGCACGCAAATACTCGCTGGCCAATTACGACGAGCTCAAGCGCGGGTTCATCGCCGTGACCAAACTGCCGGAGACCGTGGTCGACAAGCAACTCAAGGAACGGACCGAACTCACGCATAACCGGATCGGCGCGCCGCAGCGCGAGTCGATCCTGGCAGCGGGTCTTGCGCTTCAGCAGGCCGGGGTGATCCAGCCCGGCGTGGACGTGAAGGCAACGGTGGATGCGCTGATCGACGATCACGTGCCGTTGCCGACGAACTGAGACGGCGCGCAAAATGTCATGCCCGGCACAGGGTCGGACATGACGACGCTGAAAGTCCCGCGGCGCGGAATGCCGCCTTGCGATCCTCTGCGATAAGCGGTTTTTGCTATGACCATGACACTCGACACGCCAGCACCGGCTGCAATCGCGACTGCGGGATCGCCTCCCGCTCGTCTGCGACGGTTTGTGCGTCCAGCAATCGGCCTGTTGTTGCCGCTCGGGGTCGCGCTGGCGTGGGAACTCGCCGTGCGTTTCGGTTACTCCAACGGGCGGCTGGTGCCCCCGCCGAGCCGCATCTGGCAGACGCTGGTCGAACTGTCCGCGAGCGGTGAACTGAGCCGGCATATCATCGCGACGCTAAGCCGCGTCGGCGTGGGCTTCGGCCTTGGGGTTCTGGCCGGAACGATCTTCGGCGCGATCTGCGGGTACTGGACGCTGGCGCGGCGGCTGCTCGACCCGACCTTGCAGGCGCTGCGTGCCATCCCCTCGATTGCCTGGGTGCCACTGTTCATTCTGTGGCTGGGAATATTCGAGACATCGAAAGTGGCGTTGATAGCGGTCGGCGTGTTCTTTCCGATCTATCTCGGCGTCACCGGTGCGATCCTGAGCGTCGATCGCAAGATCGTCGAGGTCGGTCGCATCTTCCGCCTTAGCGGATTTGCGATGATCCGGCGGATTCTTCTTCCGGCTGTGCTGCCAGCCTATGTGATTTCGCTGCGCTCGGGTCTGGGTCTGGGCTGGATGTTCGTCGTCGCCGCTGAATTCATGGGCGCGTCCGAGGGGCTCGGTTATCTGCTGACCGACGGCCAGCAACTTGGCAAGCCCGCGCAGATCGTTGCCGCTATCATTGTGTTCGCGATTCTCGGCAAGGTCACCGACTGGCTGATCCAGTTGATCGCTGCTCCCTTCCTGCGCTGGCAGGATTCTTTCAGTGCGCATGCGGGGGGCATCTGATGCTCGTTCTCGATCATGTCGGCAAGACCTATCCGAACGGTGTCCATGCGCTGGAGAATTTCACCGCGCGCATCAAGCCAGGTGAGATCGTCGCCATCATCGGCGGTTCGGGTTGCGGAAAATCCACGCTGCTGCGCGCGATCTCCGGGCTCGATCGCGCGACGACCGGCTTTGTCACGCTCGACGCCATCTCGATCACTGCGCCGAACGAAAAGGTCGGCATTATCTTTCAGGAGCCTCGGTTGCTGCCGTGGCTCAGCGTCGCCGACAATATCGGCTTTGGCCTCGGTCATCTGCCGTCCGCGGAGCGGCAACGGCGGATTGCACGCGCGCTTGCGCGGGTCGGCCTTGCCGACAAGGCCGATGCATGGCCGCGCGAACTGTCCGGCGGGCAGGCGCAGCGGGTCGCGATTGCGCGGGCGCTGGTGCCGTCTCCGGAAGTGCTGCTGCTCGACGAGCCGTTCTCCGCACTCGATGCATTCACCCGCGCCGATCTGCAGGATCATCTGCTTGATCTGTGGGCCGATACCAAGCCGACGCTGATCCTCGTCACGCACGACGTCGACGAAGCGGTGGTGCTGGCGGATCGCGTTGTCGTGATGCGTCCACGGCCGGGTCGGCTGTTCGAGGAAATCAGGGTGGACCTGACGCGGCCGCGCGACAGGGCGTCGCCAGCGTTTGAGGCGGTCAAGCATCAGGTGCTGGCCTCACTGGACCGGTCGCTCAACCGTGCCATCCGCCCGGCGGACGATTTGCTGACAATCGGTGAGGGTATATAAGCCGGAATAAGCCGCACGCGGCGTTGTTGATGCCGATGGAAACGGAGAACGAGAAAATGGATTCAACCGCACTCCGCGCCATGCAGGCGCCGATCAAGGATCGCTATAAATCCGATCCCAAGGCTGCGTTCATCACATTGAAGGCAAAGGGCTCGCTCGACAGCGAAGGCCTGTCCTGCAAGGTCGAAACCGGCAAGGCGGCTGCTGCCATTGCGGGGTTGCATCCCGCAACCGGCGGCTCCGGACTCGAGTTGTGTTCCGGCGACATGCTGCTCGAAGCGCTGGTCGCCTGCGCCGGAGTCACGCTGAAATCGGTTGCGACCGCCATCGACGCGCCGCTGAAGTCCGGCAGCGTGACTGCCGAAGGCGATCTCGATTTTCGCGGCACCCTCGGCGTCGACAAGGAAGCGCCGGTTGGATTTGCGGAAATTCGTCTACGATTTGATGTCGACACCGACGCGCCGCAGGAGAAGCTCGATCAACTGCTGAAACTGACCGAGCGTTATTGTGTGGTCTATCAGACCATCAAGAACGGCCCAAAGACGACTGTATCGATCAATCGTGTGTGACGTTCGTCACTTCGGCAGCTTGGCCTTCAACGCATAGAGCGCGTCCAGCGCTTCGCGCGGCGACATCTCATCGGGATGTATTGCGCTGAGCGCCTCGGCAAGCTGATCGGCTGCGCTCGGCGGCTGCGGTTCGACTGCCGCGCGTGACGGCACCGCGAACAGCGGCAGGTCATCCGCAAGTGCACGCGCCGTGGTGCCGCGATCCTGCGCCTCAAGCTTCGCCAGCACCGATTTGGCCCGCGCAACAACAGCTGCCGGAAGGCCTGCGAGCTTCGCCACCTGAATACCGTAGGAGCGGTCTGCTGAACCTGGCAGCACCTCGTGCAGGAATACCACGTCGCCCTGCCATTCCTTGACCCGAACGGTGGCGTTGAACAGGCGGGGGAGGTTTGCCGACAGCGCGGTGAGTTCGTGATAGTGAGTCGCGAACAGTGCACGGCAGCGATTGCTCTCATGCAGATGCTCGATCGAGGCCCATGCGATCGATAATCCGTCGAACGTCGATGTGCCGCGTCCGATCTCGTCCAGGATCACCAGCGCCCGCTCGCCGGCCTGATTGAGAATGGCCGCGGTTTCCACCATCTCGACCATGAAGGTCGAACGGCCGCGCGCGAGATCATCGGCCGCGCCGACGCGGGAGAACAGCCGGTCGACGATGCCGATATGCGCGAGCTTCGCAGGCACAAAGCTGCCGATCTGCGCCATCAGGGCGATCAGCGCGTTCTGCCGCAGGAACGTCGATTTGCCGGCCATGTTCGGGCCAGTCAGCAGCCAGATTTGGCCAGACGACTGCGACGGTCCCGGCGACAGGTCGCAGGCATTGGCGATGAAGGGTTGGCCGTCGCGCTTCAGCGCCTGTTCGACCACCGGATGGCGTCCGCCTTCGATGGAAAACTTTAGCGAATTGTCGACCACGGGCCGTGTATAATTCTCGTCGACCGCGAGTTTCGCCAGCGCGGTGGTGACATCGAGCAGCGCGAAGGCGTGTGCTGCGGAGCGCAAGTCGTCGCCCGCAGTCACGGCCTGTGCACACAGCTTATCGAAAATTTCGAGTTCGAGGCCGAGCGCGCGGTCGCCGGCATTGGCGATCTTCGCCTCGATCTCGCCCAGCTCAGTCGTGGTGAAGCGGACCTGTCCCGCGAGCGTCTGACGATGAATGAAGGTTGTGTTGAGCGGCGCGGTCATCAGCTTGTCGCCGTGTTGCGCTGTGACCTCGACAAAATAACCCAGCACGTTGTTATGGCGGATCTTGAGACCTTTGATGCCGGTATCGTCGGCGTAGCGCGCCTGCATCGCGGCGACCACCAGCCGCGAGGCATCGCGCAGGTTACGCGTCTCGTCCAGCGCGGCTTCATAGCTCGCGCGCACGAAACCGCCATCGCGCTTGAACAGCGGTAATTCATCAGCCAGACCGCGTGAAAATTCCTGCGCAAGATCGCGGGACGGGCGGCGCAACGCGTCAACCGCGAGAGCGATGTCGCGCGGAAGCTTCTCGATCCGCGCCAGCCGGTCCAGGATTTTGTCGGCGGCCAGAATTCCATCACGCAAGGCTGCGAGATCGCGCGGGCCGCCACGTCCGACGGACAGCCGCGCCAGCGCGCGTGAAATATCCGGCGCCGCGCGCAGTATGCCGCGTAAATCGTCCCGTGCAGCGCTGTCCTCGGCAAACATCGCAGCGGCATCAAGCCGATGGGAAATGGTCGTGCTGTCTGTCAGTGGCGCGGAAAGACGTTGTGCCAGCGACCGCGATCCGGCGGCGGTCACCGTGCAGTCGATGGCGTCGAGCAGCGATCCGCGCCGCTCGCCTGCCAGCGTGCGGGTCAGTTCGAGATTGGCGCGGGTCGCGGGATCGATCGCCATGGTGGTGCCGGCAGCCTCGCGGGCCGGCGGCGACAGCGGCAGATGTTTGCCGACCTGCGTGCGGTCCACATAAGTCACGGCGGCGGCGGCGGCAGTGGCTTCCAGCCGCGACATCGCGCCGAAGCCGTCCATGGTGGCCACAGCGAAATAGTCGCACAGCCGCCGTTCTGCGGTGGCGGCGTCGAAAATGTCGCGCGTCACCGGTGTGACGGCTGCAAGCGTGCGAAACAGCGACGACAACTCGGGATCGGAATAGAGCGCGTCGGTGACGATCACTTCATTCGGATTGATGCGGGCCAGCGTCGCGCCGAGTTCTGCGGCGCCGCATTCGGTGACGCTGAACTCTGCTGTTGAAATATCGATCCAGGCCAAACCGACCCGGTCGCCGGCGGATGACGAGGCGCGGGCGCGTGCAATGGCGAGCAGATAGTTGTTGGCCTTGGCGTCGAGCAGGTTGTCTTCGGTGAGCGTGCCCGGCGTCACCAGCCGCACCACGTCGCGGCGCACTACGCTCTTGTTGCCGCGCTTGCGCGCCTCGGCGGGATTTTCGGTCTGCTCACAGACCGCGACGCGATGACCCAGCGCGATCAACCTGTGCAGGTAGTCGTCGGACCGCTCCACCGGAACGCCGCACATCGGTATGTCTTCACCAGCATGCTTGCCGCGCTTGGTGAGCGTGATGCCGAGCGCGCGCGAGGCGATTTCCGCATCCTCGAAGAACAGTTCGTAGAAATCGCCCATCCGGTAGAACAGCAACAGGCCCGGATTGGCCGCCTTGATCTCCAGGTATTGTTCCATCATCGGCGTGACGCGCCCAACGGCCTCCGGGGAGGTCGTTTCGGCGGTTTGCGATGCGGGGGGTGTGGAATGGATGGTCATGGCGCAGCACACTAGCAAAGTTCTTTCGCTAGGTGGAATTGCATGGTGCGTTTTCCACGTCTTGAGAGAGCAGGTGCATGGCCGCCCTGCCGGGTGGCGAGGCTTTTCCGGCTATCGATCATTTGACCTTCCGCGCCGTGCTTCCTAAAACTCGCGGCAGTCGAGGCGGACGCCATCAAGTCCGAGTGAACTTCAGGGAGAACGACCATGCGTGATGTTTTCATTTGCGATGCAGTGCGGACGCCGATCGGCCGTTTCGGTGGATCGCTGGCCAAGGTGCGCGCGGACGATCTGGCCGCGGTGCCGATCAAGGCCTTGATGGCGCGTAACACGAAAGCCGACTGGTCTGCGCTTGAAGAAGTGTCTTACGGTTGTGCCAATCAGGCCGGAGAAGACAACCGCAACGTGGCGCGCATGGCGCTGTTGCTGGCCGGGTTGCCGGAAACGGTGCCTGGCATGACGGTGAACCGGCTCTGTGCGTCGGGGCTGGATGCGGTGGGCGGCGTCGCGCGCGCGATCCGTGCCGGCGAGATGGACTTCGCCCTGGCGGGCGGCGTCGAATCCATGACGCGTGCGCCGTTCGTCACGGGCAAGGCATCGGAAGCGTATCAGCGCACGGTTGAGACTTACGACACCACGATCGGCTGGCGGTTCGTCAATCCGCTCATGAAGCAGCAGTACGGCGTCGATGCGATGCCTGAGACCGGCGAGAATGTCGCCGAGGATTATCAGATCTCGCGCGCCGATCAGGATGCTTTCGCGATCCGCTCGCAGCAGCGCGCAGGCAAGGCCATCGAAGCGGGATACTTCGCCGAGGAAATCACGCCGGTCACGGTGCCCGGCGGCAGGGCCGGCCCCACCATCGTGGACAAGGACGAGCATCCGCGCCCGGAAACCACGCTTGAGGGATTGGCCAAACTCAAGCCCATCGTGCGCAATCCCGGCACGGTGACGGCGGGCAACGCATCCGGCGTTAACGACGGCGCGGCGGCGATGATCCTTGCGTCGGAAGAGGCCGTGAAGAAGCATGGTCTCACACCGCGCGCGAAGATCCTCGGATTTGCCTCTGCGGGCGTCGCGCCGCGCGTCATGGGTATCGGGCCGGTGCCGGCCGTGCGCAAGCTGCTGGAGCGTCTCGGCCTCAAGATCACTGACATCGACCTGATCGAGCTCAATGAGGCGTTCGCCTCGCAGGGCATCGCGGTGCTGCGTCAGCTCGGCGTCAAGGAAGATGCCGATTTCGTCAACCCGCATGGCGGCGCCATCGCGCTCGGCCATCCGCTCGGCATGAGCGGTGCGCGCCTCGCGCTGACCGCGGTTCACGGAATGGAAAAGCGTGGCGGCAAGCTCGCTATCGCAACCATGTGCGTTGGTGTCGGGCAGGGCGCCGCGATGGTGATCGAGAAGCTGAACTGAGTTCTCGCACGTTTTGCGAAGGAAAATGGGAGGCTTCGGCCTCCCGTTTTTTTTGCACGTCAGTTCATCACCGCGGCATGATCGGCGCTCTGCGACTGTTGCCGCAACGCCGCCTCGGTCGATCCGATCATCATCGCCAGTGGGATGGCGCACAGTGTCGATGATCACGCCCACTCGACGCCGGACTCCGCGGCGAGATCGATCGTGCTCCGGCGGCCGATGTCGTCGAAATGAGTGTCGAGGAATTTCTTGGCCGCGCGTTTGCCGGCCCGGTGCAGCACTTCGAAAAACTCGTAGTCGGTTTTCATCTTGCTGGAGGCGGCGAGTCGGGTGCCGAGGCCGCCGAGATCGATGCGGTGGATGTTGAGGCGGCGGTACTGGTCCTTGCCCGTGCCGCGCGGCAACCGGCCGTCGTCGATCAGCTGATTGACGAAATCCATCGTGCGCAATTCGGAGATCAGCGCGGAGTTGAAGGTGATTTCGTTGAGCCGGTTGATGATCTCGCCGGAGGTTTTCGGCGTGGTGGTGCGTGACACAGGATTGATCTGCACAACAACGACGTCCTCCGCCTCAGTCGCCTGCAGGAACGGGAAGATTGCGGGGTTGCCCATGTAGCCGCCGTCCCAGTAGGGCACGCCATCGATTTCGACCGCGCGAAACATGAACGGCAGCGCGGCCGAGGCCATCACCGCGTCGGCGGTGATCTTTTCATTCGCGAAAATGCGCAGCCGGCCGGTGTGGACGTTGGTGGCCGAGATATAGAGCGCGAGGTCAGTGTTGGCGCGCAGCGCATCGAAATCGACGAAGCGTTCGATGAGCTGGCTCAGCGGATTGATGTTGAGAGGATTGAGTTCGTAGGGCGAAAAATAATGCGCCATCGCCTCGAACCAGTTCTGTATCGGCGTGGCCGCAAACGGCATCATCGAAAACATCCGGTCGGTCATGGCGCGCTGGACCGGCGGCAAGTCTCCGCCGGTGCTTGTCGCGCGCCAGAATGCCGCCAGCCGTTTGCGCGCTTCCTCGGGTCCACCGCGGGTCAGCCCGTCGGCGAGCATCACGGCGTTCATGGCGCCGGCGGACGCGCCGGAAATCCCGGTGATCTCCAGCCGTCCATCGGTGAGGAAATGATCAAGGACGCCCCAGGTGAACGCTCCGTGCGATCCCCCACCCTGAAGCGCCAGGTTGATCTTCTTGGCCGCGCTTGGCTTGCGTGTGCTGGAGAAGTTCCATGGTGTCAGGTTGTCGAGATAGGTTTTGAGAGTGGTCGCCATGAGCTTCTTTCTCTCTGAACTGATGCGATTGTTCGGTCGCCTAGTATCGCTCTTCCGTTGTAGACAGGTGATTTGGGGTTTTTATGATGCAATGCAATAGAAAATGGTGCATTGCAAAATATTCCAGCAGTCTATGCCGTTGAGCTGAAATTAAGAGCGGAATCACGGCAACCGCACTACATATTGAGCCGATGAAACAAGCGAAGCCGGTTTTTCCTGATCCAAATCATGACCATGGCCGGTGCGCCGAGGACGCGATTTTGCACGCCGAAAAGGTCTGCAAGGGGCGCGGTCAAAAGTTCACGCCGATCCGGCGGCAGGTTTTGGGCGCGTTGCTTTCGAGCCATCGGCCGCTCGGTGCTTATGAAGTGATCGATGAACTGGCCAAGACCATGCCGCGTCCGGCGCCGATCACGGTCTATCGCGCGCTGGATTTTCTGATGGACAACGGTCTGGTCCATCGCATTGAAAGTCGCAACGCGTTTCTGGCCTGCGCGCACAATCACGATGAGACGGCTGTCGTGGCGTTTCTGATCTGCGAGACATGCGGATCGGTTGGCGAAATTCCGGCGGCGCCGCTTGCGCTAAGCTTCAATGAAGCTGCGCGCGGAACGGGGTTCGCGCCGAAATTGTCGGTGGTGGAAATCACTGGCACCTGCGCGCACTGTCAGCGAGCCGCATAGGCCAAACAACAACACGGCGGAAAGCCGGGCACGGGGAGCCATGTCGTCAGACAACTTGAAGATTGCGCCTGCGGGGCGTCCGTTGAGCGCGACGGCCATCATCCTGATGGTGATGCTGTGTCTGAGCTGGGGCTTCAATCAGATCACGGTCAAACTGGCGCTTCCCGAGATTCCGCCGCTGCTGCAGGCGACGATCCGCTCGACCGGCGGATTGCTCATCATCCTGACGGTGGCGTGGCTGCGCGGCGTCCCGTTGTTTCGGCGGGACGGCACGCTCGGCGCGGGCTTGCTCGCCGGATTGTTTTTCGGCGTTGAGTTCATTTTGATCTATCGCGGGCTGGTCTACACCACGGCATCACGGGCGGTGGTGTTTCTCTACATCGCGCCGTTCGTCGTAGCGCTCGGTTCGAAGCGGTTTCTCGGCGAACAGTTGAGCCCACTGCAATGGAGTGGTCTGGCGCTGTCGTTCGCAGGCGTGGCCTTGGCCATCGGCGTGCCGCAGCCGTCCGTTGACGCCAAGGTTATCCTGGGAGACATCCTGGTGATGGGG
Organism: Afipia massiliensis; assembly: GCF_001006325.2. Classification (NCBI taxonomy): domain Bacteria; kingdom Pseudomonadati; phylum Pseudomonadota; class Alphaproteobacteria; order Hyphomicrobiales; family Nitrobacteraceae; genus Afipia; species Afipia massiliensis. The sequence continues at coordinate 1,830,989 of NZ_LBIA02000001.1, forward strand.
GGTGGCATTCTGTGGGCTGTCACCACGCTCGTGGTAAAGGCGACGCCGCTGTTGCACGCGCCTGCCGAAAAGACGTTGGCCTATCAGGTGGCCGTCTCGATCCCGATTCTGGCGCTTGGGGCGGCGATCTCCGGCGAGAGCATCACCCATATGCCGGGACCGCTTGCCTGGGCGTTGATGACCTATCAGACAGTCTGGATTGTTGGGACGACATTCCTGATCTGGGTGTTTCTCATAAAGAACTATTCTGCCAGCAAACTGTCGTCATTTACCTTTATGACGCCCCTGTTTGGGGTCATTGGCGGCTATTTCGTGATGCATGACACCCTGACATTGGCCTTTGCGGGGGCTGCCCTTCTGGTCATGGCGGGCCTATATCTGGTAAACCGCCCCGGCGAGGCGGCTGGGGATCCCCTGCTTCCCGTCACCAAAACCGACACCTGAGCGCAAAAGAGATTCTGACGTGAGCGATCTGAAAGAGCGGACCAAGGAAATCCAGGCCGGCCCCAAGGGGCGCCACCGGACGGTTCAGGTTGTCGTCGGTAACGTCAAGGTTGGCGGCGGTGCACCGATCGTGGTGCAGTCGATGACCAATACCGATACCGCGGACATCGAAGGTACCGTTACGCAGGTCGCAGCGCTTGCGCGCGCCGGCTCTGAAATGGTTCGCATCACGGTGGACCGTGATGAAGCCGCTGCCGCCGTTCCCCATATCCGCGAGAAGCTCGACAAGCTTGGCATCGACGTGCCGCTGATCGGCGATTTTCACTACATCGGCCACAAGCTGCTGGCCGATCATCCGGCCTGTGCTGCGGCGCTGTCGAAGTACCGCATCAACCCGGGCAATGTCGGTTTCAAGAACAAGCGCGATACGCAGTTCACCGACATCGTCGAAATGGCGCTCAAGCACGGCAAGACCATCCGCATCGGCGCCAACTGGGGTTCGCTCGATCAGGAATTGCTGACCAAGCTGATGGAAGAAAACGCAAAGTCGCCGAATCCGATCGACGCTCGCGCCGTCACGCGCGAAGCGATGGTCCAGTCGGCGCTGTTGTCGGCGGCGCGCGCCGAGGAAATCGGCCTGCCAAAGGACCGCATGATTCTGTCGGCGAAGGTGTCGAACGTGCAGGATCTGATCGCGGTCTATCGCGAACTCGCTGCCCGTTCGGATTACGCCATCCACCTTGGCCTCACCGAAGCCGGCATGGGCTCGAAGGGCATCGTCGCTTCGTCGGCTGCGCTCGGCATTCTTCTACAGGACGGCATCGGCGACACCATCCGCGTCTCGCTGACACCGGAACCGGGCGGTGACCGCACCGTCGAAGTGAAGGTCGGTCAGGAAATTCTCCAGACCATGGGCTTCCGCACCTTCGTGCCGCTGGTGGCGGCATGCCCCGGCTGCGGGCGCACCACCTCGACCGTGTTCCAGGAACTGGCGCGCGACATCCAGAGCTTCATTCGCGATGAAATGCCGAGCTGGAAGACACGCTATCCGGGCGTCGAGCAGCTCAACGTCGCGGTGATGGGCTGCATCGTCAACGGACCCGGCGAGTCCAAGCATGCCGACATTGGTATTTCGCTGCCGGGAACGGGCGAAACACCTGCCGCGCCGGTGTTCGTGGACGGCCAGAAGTTCCGCACGCTGCGCGGTCCGACCATCGCGACGGATTTCAAGGCGCTGGTGATCGATTATATCGAGCAGCGTTACGGCGGCACTGGAGCCAAGGCTCCGGCCGTGACGGCAGCGGAATAGCCTTTAGCGACCGCCATACGGAGCAAGGCAGCCCGCAATCACAGCGGGCCGTTCTTCTCCCGGTTATCGACCACAGCTTCTTCAAGATCGAGATCGCGCTCGATGCGTCGGCGTGTTTCGTCGGTGATCTTCCCTTCGCGCAGCAGCTTGTGAAGGCACGTTCGCTCGATTGTGATGATTTCGCGGACCAGCGAAGCGCCCTGTGTCGCGGGCGTGAACTGACCTTCTTCCCTTGGCGGTTCGGGCAGCGCGCGCATGCGCGTTTCGTGACGAGCCTCGAGAAATCTGGCCAGTCCTTCGGGCAAATTGCGCTCCTTGATGATCCGGTCAAGCGAACCGCGCGCCGCCTCGAGAATTTCCCGCCGCGCTGAAATCTCGGCTTCCCGTTCGCGGACCGCCTCAAGATGTCCGTGATCGGACAGGCCAAGCAGCCTCACTAGTAGCGGAAGCGTCAGTCCGATGCCGACCAGCGTGACGATGATGACGCCGAAGGTCACCAGCAGGATGAGGTCGCGGTGAGGGAAGTCTTGCCCGTTCGGCAATGTCAGCGGCAACGCCAGCGCGACGGCCAGCGACACCACACCGCGAATTCCGGTGAAGCCGATAACGACGATGTACCGCCACGGCGGCTTGGCATCGCGTGCGGCGATCCGCTTGCTGAGGAGACGCGGCAAATATGTGCCGGGGAAGACCCACAGGAACCGCGCCGCGATGACGATTGCGGAGACGATTGCGATGGCAGTGAGAATTTCAGCAACCGGAAGCGTCTTCGACTTTTCCATCAGGAGCCGCAGCTGGAATCCGATCATCAGGAACAGCACGCCCTCGATCAGCCAGATCACGAAGTCCCAGAAGAAGATGCCCTGCAATCTGGTTTTCGATGAAATCAGCAGCGGGCCGTTCCAGCTCACATAGAGGCCGGTCACGACCGTGGCGATCACGCCCGATCCGTGAAAATGTTCCGGGACCCAGAAAGCAACGTAGGGCGTCAGCAGCGACAACGAAATCTCGACGCGCGGATCGTGTGCCCATTGCCGCAATCGCAGGCTGAGCCAGCCCACGGCGATGCCGAAAGCAATCTCGCACACGATAATGGCGATGAAGGTTCCGGTTGCGGGAGCCAGCGAGAACGTGCCCGTGCTGACGGCAAGCACCGCGAAGCGGTACAGGATCAAAGCAGTCGCGTCGTTCGCCAGTCCTTCGCCTTCGAGAATGACGAGAATGCGGTGCGGCAGCTTCAACCGCCTGGCGATGGCGAGCGGCGCCACGACGTCCGGCGGCGACACGATCGCGCCGAGCACGAAACCCGCGCCCCACGGCAGCCCCAGTGCATAATGGGCGGCAGCGGCGACCAGTACGGTCGTGAAAATCACGCAACCGATCGCCAGCAGGCTGATGGGACGCAGATTGGCTTTGAACTCGCGCCAGCTCATCGAGACGCCGGCTGAATAGATCAGCGGGGGCAGCACCAGCAGCAGAACGCCTTCCGGCTTCATCTCGATGCGCGGAAATCCCGGCAGGAAGGCCAGGATGATGCCGACGATCAGGAAGACGATGGCCGGAGCGACCGCGAGGCGTTTTGCGGCTGTCGCGGAAGCTCCGAGCGCGGTGAGCACAAGAAGAAAGGTCAGGAATGTCGCTACCATCGTGGGATCATATCGCGCTGGCCGCGATATTGACCATCAGGGCCACCAGCGCGGTATTGAAGATGAAAGAGATCACGCCGTGAGCAGTGGCGGTCCGGCGGATGATTTTGTCGGTGATGCCTACGTCCGACACCTGCGCCGTCATGCCGATCACGAACGAGAAGTAGACGAAGTCCCAATAATCCGGATCGCTGCCCTCGCTTGCGCCGGGAAAGGCGAGGCCGCCTGCCTTGGCGCCGCGATAGTAATCGTGCGCGTAGTGCAGCGCGAATGTCGTATGGATTGCCGCCCACGACAGCACGATGGTTACGACGGCAAGTGCAAGCTGCGGCGCTTGCTGCGGCTTGAGGCCGAGTTCCACGACAATGGCCGCGATGCTCGCAAACGCGCCGAGGCCGGTCATGACAAGAATGAAGAAGCGTCCATCGTCCTGCCGCGCAGCCTGACGTCGAATGTCCGCCGTCCCGTATGAGAACACAGTGACATAGGCCAGCATCATGTAGAGCGCGACGAAAATATCCCACGCTACCAGCAGGCGGGTCGCGAGACGCCATGAAGGCGGCAAAAATAGCAGCGAGGCCAGCCCGATCGCGAAGGCGATAAAGGTCCGCGGCCGGGCAAGCACAATGCGAAGAGGCCTCGGCATGCCTTTGAGGCGAAGAAGATACGGATCGCCGTCCTTCTTGCCCGGCATTCTGGCGCCTCTCTAGTTTTGCCGCTCGGCGACGAAACGCGAGGTCGCACGCAGGACATCGCCCTTCGCGCCGAACGGCGCGAGCGCGGCATCGGCCTGCTTCAGAAGATCGCGCACGCGCGCCTTGGCGCCGTCAATTCCCAGGAGCGTGACGAACGTGGTTTTGCCCGCAGCCGCATCCTGTCCGGCAGGCTTGCCGAGCGCAGCCGCGTCGCCTTCGACGTCCAGAAGATCGTCGGCGATCTGGAAGGCTTCGCCGAGTGCGTGACCATAGGCGTCGAGCGCATCGTATTGGTCTTTCGGCGCCTGGCCGAGCAGCGCGCCGGCGATGCAGCCGTACTTGAGCAGTGCGCCGGTTTTCATCTGCTGCAGCTTGGCGACATCCGGCGGTTCGGGATCGCCGAAGCGGCCTTCGCCGGCGAGATCCATGATCTGTCCGCCCACCATGCCGCCGACGCCGGAAGCGCGCGCCAGCGCGCGGGTCAGCAGCAGGCGCACCGTCGGATCCTTGTGAACCTCATCGCGGGTGATGATGTCGAAGGCGATGGTCAGAAGCCCGTCGCCCGCGAGGATCGCGGTGGCGTCATCGAACTTCTTGTGCGAGGTCGGCCGTCCGCGCCGCAGGTCGCTATTGTCCATCGACGGCAGATCGTCGTGGATCAGCGAGTAGCAGTGAATGCATTCCAGCGCGGCACCGGCCATCAGCGCCGCGTCGCGCGATACGCCGAACACGGCAGCGCTTTCCACCACCAGAAAAGGGCGTAGCCGCTTGCCGCCATTGAGGCTCGAATAACGCATCGCCTCCATCAGCCGGTGCGGGCGCGCGATCTCGCCGGCCAACGGCGTGTCAGACAAAAGGCGCGTCAGCAGCGCCTCGGTGTCTGCCGCCGTGGCGTCGAGCCGCTTCATGAAATCCTGTGGTGAAGTGCCGGTGGTCATCAAAAACTCCAAAGGAACGCAAATTTCGGCGGACAATCGGTCATGGCATCGCCCGCGTCAATTCTACAAAACCCGGCTTTGCCGGGGATTGGATAAAACGGACAGGCATGGTTTCTGCTGATGGAGACCCCGAGGGGAAACCTTCCCACAGGCATGAGGCATGATGCGACGATTGATCCGTGCGGTTGTGCTGGTGGTGCTGGGGCTTCTGCTGCTGCCCTACGTGCTGACGCCGCTCTACAGCACCGGACATCCGATCTCGACGTTGATGATCGGGCGGTACCTCACGGGTGAAACCGTCACCCGCAAATGGGTCGATCTTGACCAGATGTCCGAGGCCCTGCCGCGCTCCGTGGTTGCTGCCGAGGATGCCAGATTCTGTTTCCATCACGGCATCGACTGGAATTCGGTCCGGAACATCATCGAGGATGCGCAGGACGGTGAGGTCGCGCGCGGCGGATCGACGATCACGCAGCAGGTGGCCAAGAACCTGTTTCTCTGGCCGGGCCGGAGCGTGATCCGCAAAGGGCTCGAGTTCCCGCTGGCGATGTGGATCGATCTGGTGCTGTCGAAAAAGCGCATTCTGGAGCTTTATCTGAACGTGGCGGAACTCGGCCCCAACGGTCAATTCGGCGCGGAGGCCGGTGCGAATTATGCCTTCGGTCGCCCAGCGTCGGCGCTTTCGGCTCGTGAGGCGGCTCTTTTGACCTCGATTCTGCCCAACCCGGTGACCAGAAGTGCCCGGAATCCGGGGCCGGGCGTGCGCCGAATGGCGGGGACTTACGTGGTCCGGGCCCAGTCAGCGGAAATCTCCGACTGTTGGGAGCGAAATCGCTGATTTTGGGCCTTTTTGACCCATTTTCTCGACTCCTGTGGTCTAGCTTTCGCGGCAACCTTCATCTATAAGCGCGGCCTCAATCCGAATTCTGGAGAGCCCCCGCCCGGCGGGTGAGCCTTGATTTAGAGGACGACGATCCCATGGCCGTTCCACGCAGGAAAACCTCGCCGTCACGTCGCGGCATGCGCCGCTCGGCGGACGCACTCAAGAAGCCGACTTATGTCGAGGACAAGGACTCGGGCGAACTGCGCCGTCCGCATCACCTCGACCTCAAGACCGGCATGTACAAGGGCCGCCAGGTCCTGAAGGTCAAGAAGGACTAAGGTCCGGATCGCGGCGCGCTGCCCTTCAAGCAGCGCGACCGCTGCGATGCTGGCGGAAGCGCGCGAACGCGTCTTCACAAGAACGCCACAGACGCATGTGACGCCTATCACAGGATACATTTTCAGAGAGAGCCTGCCGACGATGATCGGTTTTCCGCTGCTTCTGATTCCGTTCGCGATCTACAACATCTTCGTGTTCCTGATGCCGGGCGTGGTGTTCACCGCGCCGATCGCGAGCGTGACGCTAATGTCGGGCGTGCAGTGGTCGCCGACCTTCGGCGATGCGCTGCTGGCGCTTGGCATTGTTCTGCTGCTGTTCGAGGTCGTCAAAGCCGCACGTCCCGGTGCGCGATACCTGACCGATCATTTGCTGTCGCTGGTTGTATCGGGCGCTGCGGTTGCGGAGTTTCTGCTGCTCGTGCCGTTCGGCACCTCGACATTTTTCCTGCTGACAGTGCTGATGATCGTGGAGTTTCTTGCGGGCGTCTCCATCGGCTTCCGCAACCGGCATCGCCATGTGCCGGCGGCTGTGCCTGCCAGCGTTCCGCGCGAACCTGCGCCGGCACCAGTGCCCGTTCCAGCCAATCCCGCACCGGCCGAGCCGTCATTCGACCGGCCCCATCAGGATGTGAAGCCGGTTGAGCCGGTGCCTCCGCAGCCTGAGCCTGAAACTGCGCCTAAGCCTGAAATCGCACCGAAGCCGGTGCCGACGCTTGCCGTGATCCGCAATGCAGAAGGCACGGTTGCCGCGGAGCGGAAGATCTCCGACTGGAGTGTCAGCGATCTGGTGTCGGATCATGCGCCGGAGAGTCCGGCCAAAACGCCACCGAAGCCCTGAACCCTCACGCAGTCCGCGACAACACCTTGCCGAAGCCATTCGCGCCGCGCACCGTCGCGCGACTGTAAGCCCCGTGCGCAACGGCAGGCGCCTCACGGCGCAAGGTGCGCGTCTGAGGAGCCTGCTCAGCCATCGCGATCAGGTGCGCCACAAACGATGCATCCGGGCGAGCCATCCGTACCGCTGAAGCCCGGAGAGGGCGTTCGATGGGCACCAGGGCGCGGCTGGCGACCGGCTCTGTCTGCGAGGCTGCGCATGCTGCGGATGGCCCCGTAAGCAGACGAGGTCCGGTCTTCGATGTGATGCCTGAAATGATCATCGCGGGCAGCCTGTCTCATTTTGGGACGCAATGCGCCTTCTCCATGTGACATCGCAAGGGTCGTGCCGGATCTCGTCGGCAACCGATTGCCGGCTTCCGGACATTGATAACAAAGCGGTTTGTCGGATTGTTCAGGAAGTTGGCCTAGGCTGACGGGCGTTCGACGATTTACTCTTGGGTGTCGAATCACCCACGCCGTCCCGGAACGAGGCATCTTTGACAGTTAAACCGGTTCAAGCCTCGCTCCCTTCCGGCTCTGCCACTGCGCCTGGAGGCGCTTCGCTCATGCGCCGCGCCGGATCGGCCGCTGGAATTGATCTTCTCGAAGCTCTCGGACAGGCGAGTTTTTCGTGGGACATCGCCAGCGATACCCTGCACTGGAGCGACAATGCCGCGGCCGTGCTTCGCGACATTCCGCAACCGGCTTTGTCGAAGGCGGGCGAATTCTCGAAGCTGATCGAGCCGGCGCGCAACATCCGCACGGACGCGGTGCTGAATTCGACGGCGAGCGACAATGGCGAGGGCGTGCCTTACCAGATCGAATACGGGCTGCGTGCCGGCACGTCGTCGCCGATGCTCTGGATCGATGAGTACGGCAGATGGTTCGCCGGTGCGGACGGTAAGCCGTCGCGCGCGCATGGCATCGTTCGCATCAACAACGAACGCCACGCCCGGGATGAGCAACTGCTGAAGCTGTCGCAGGACGATCCACTCACCGGCGAGTTCAACCGCACGCGTCTGACGGCCGCGCTGGCCGAGGCGATCGAGGAAGCAGGCCGCTTTCGGTCGTCCTTTGCCTTCATGCTGGTCGGCATCGATCATCTTGCACAGATCAACGACGCTTTCGGCTACGAGATCGCCGATCAGGTCATTCTCGAAGTTGCCAAGCGCATTCGTGCGCGGCTGCGCGGCGGCGACGTGCTCGGGCGGTTTTCGGGCAATAAATTCGGACTGATCCTGAAGAATTGTTCGGTCGACGACATGCACGTTGCCGCCGAGCGCTTTCTTGCGGGCATCCGCGATGAGGTCGTGCCGACGCAATCCGGCCCGGTGGCGGTGACTGCCTCGATCGGTGCGATCAATGCGCTGCGCCACGCCAGCACGGTCGAGGAGGCGATGAGCCGGACTCAGGAAGCGCTGGATCTTGCCAAGGTGCGGCGCCGCGGCTCGCTGATGGTCTGGCGTCCGAATGTCGAGCGCGAGGCGCAACGCCGGGTCAACATCCGCGTCACCGACGAAATCGTCACGGCATTGAATGAGCGCCGCATCGTGATGGCCTACGAGCCGGTTGTGGCGACCATCTCGCGGCAGCCCGCGTTCCACGAATGTCTGGTGCGAATGCGGCAGGAGGACGGTGCGTATTCGCTGTCGCCGGACATCGTTCCGGTCGCCGAGAAACTCGGTCTGATCCGGCTGGTCGATCACCGGGTACTGGAACTCGTTGTCGCCGAATTGGCAGACGCGCCGCATGCGCAACTCAGCCTGAATATTTCACCCGATACGACGATGGACCCCGACTGGTGGGCCAGTATTGAATCGCTGATGCGGGCCTATCCCGGCGTCGCTGAGCGGTTGATCGTTGAGATCACCGAGACCGTCGCCATTCAGGACCTGGATGACGTTCGCGGGTTCGTCACGCGGCTGAAGAATTTCGGTAGCCGCATCGCCATCGACGATTTCGGCGCTGGCTACACGTCGTTCCGCAATCTGCGGAAGCTCGGCGTGGATATCGTGAAGATCGACGGCGCGTTCGTGCAGAATATCGCGCGCTCGTCGGATGATCGGGCGTTCGTGCAGACGCTGATCGATCTTGCGCACCGGCTCGGCATCAAGACGGTTGCCGAGTGGGTGCAGGACGAGGAATCGGCCAAGCTGCTGCAGGACTGGGGTTGCGATTACATTCAGGGACGGCTGACCGGGCTGGCTTCTCTGGCCAAGCCGTGGGCTGCTGCTGCAAAAACGCCGCTGCAAGGCGCGAAGCCCGCGGCGGCGATAGCGGCAAACTGACGTCGCAAATCAAAGTCAGTTGCGGCGGCAGACCTGCCGCCACAACACGCGGGCAGGTCAGGGTTCGCTCAGCTCTTGCTTTCCGATTCCCTGGACATCCGCTCAAGACGATCCTGCATCTCTTTCATCTGACGCTTGAGATCGTCGATGTCCGCCTCGGCCGGCTCGTTCGCGGTCGGCGGTGATTCGGCGGACGGAGTTTCCTTCCGCAGTGGCGCGCCGAACGGCTTGAACATCGCGAACGTTCGCTCGAACATTTCCATGTTGCGGCGAACGTGTTCTTCCAGCGGCGCGAACGGCGTGTTGCTGAAGGTGTTCGTCATCTGCTTGCGGAACTTTTCCTGTTCGCGCGTCAGGGTGTCGATGGATTGTTCGAGATATTTCGGCACCACCATCTGCATGCTGTCGCCGTAGAAGCGGATCAGCTGGCGCAGGAAGGTCGTCGGCAGCAGGTTCTGGCCGGCCTTGTTCTCCTGCTCGAAGATGATCTGGGCCAGGACCGAGCGCGTAATGTCGTCGCCGGTCTTTGCGTCATAAACGAGGAAGTCTTCGCCTTCCTTCACCATGGCGGCGAGATCCTCGAGCGTCACATACGTGCTGGTGCCGGTGTTGTAGAGGCGCCGATTTGCGTACTTCTTGATCGTAATGGGCTGGTCGGATTTTGCCATGGACTCACACATACCTAGCGAAAAGAGGAACCGGAGGACGTTGTCGAGGGCAGTGCAAACAATGCATCGCAATAAACTAAGCACTTTCAGAAAGGTACGGCTACCGTTTTGTGCAGGACGGTTAATGTCCGGGCAGGCCGGATCGGGGGAACCGCCTCGAAAACCGCCAGAATGCCTTTGGCCGATTGACACCAGAAGGCTAGGTTAAGAGGATAAGTACGAGAGCCCAGCCCGCCAGTCCGGCGGCTTCCCCTCGCGACCTCAAGCCCAGGAGATACCCATGACCGACGATGTCGTCATCGTCAGCGCCGCCCGCACTGCCGTCGGCAGCTTTAATGGTGCGTTCGCTAACACCCCCGCTCACGATCTCGGCGCCGTTGCCATCAAGGCCGCCCTGGAACGTGCGGGCATCGAGCCGGGCCGTGTGTCCGAAACCATCATGGGGCAGATTTTGACCGCTGCGCAGGGCCAGAATCCCGCGCGGCAGGCATCGATCGGGGCAGGCATCCCGGCGGCGAGCCCCGCCTGGGGCGTCAACATGCTGTGCGGATCGGGCCTGCGTTCGGTAGCGCTGGGCTATCAGGCCATCACCAACGGCGATTCCGAGATCGTTGTCGCCGGTGGTCAGGAATCCATGAGCATGGCTCCCCACGCGCAGTATCTGCGGGGCGGCGTGAAAATGGGTGCGCTCGAATTCGTCGATACGATGATCAAGGATGGTCTGTGGGATGCCTTCAACGGTTACCACATGGGCAACACCGCGGAGAACGTGGCGAAGCAGTACCAGATCACCCGCCAGCAGCAGGACGAGTTCGCCGTCGCGTCGCAGAATAAGGCCGAGGCCGCGCAGAAGGCCGGCAAGTTCAAGGATGAAATCGTTCCCTTCACGATCAAGACCCGCAAGGGCGACGTTGTTGTCGAGGCCGATGAATATCCGCGCCACGGCGCGTCGATGGATGCGATGGGCAAGCTGAAGCCGGCCTTCGAGAAGGACGGCTCGGTCACCGCGGGCAACGCATCCGGCATCAACGACGGCGCCGCTGCACTCGTGCTGATGAGCGCCAAGCAGGCCGCCAAGGAAGGCCGCACGCCGATCGCCCGCATCGTGTCGTGGGGGCAGGCAGGCGTCGATCCCGCGATCATGGGAACGGGGCCGATCCCGGCGTCGCGTGCGGCGCTGAGGAAGGCCGGCTGGAAGGCTGATGATCTGGATCTGATCGAGGCGAACGAGGCGTTTGCCGCACAGGCCTGCGCGGTCAACAAGGACCTCGGCTGGGATCCCGCGAAGGTCAACGTCAACGGCGGCGCGATCGCCATCGGTCATCCGATCGGTGCGTCGGGTGCGCGCGTGCTGGTCACGCTGCTGCATGAAATGCAGAAGCGCGATGCCAAGAAAGGCCTCGCCACGCTCTGCATCGGCGGTGGAATGGGAATCGCACTGTGCGTTGAACGATAAAATTCTGCGAACGCACTGCACAATACAAAATCAAAATGCCCGGCAATTTGCCGGGCATTTTTTCTTGCTGTTATCGCAATTGACCTGAATACTTGTTTTCCAAAAACGCTTCAGTGAACTGCGGAGGGGACACCTGATATGGCACGCGTGGCATTGGTAACTGGCGGAACGCGCGGCATCGGAGCTGCGATCAGCAAGGCTTTGAAGGCTGCGGGCTACAAGGTTGCGGCGAGTTACGCCGGCAATGACGAGGCCGCGGCGAAATTCAAGGCCGAGACGGGAATCCCCGTTTACAAGTGGGATGTCGGTGCGTTCGATGCGTGCGCAGACGGTGTGAAGAAAGTCGAGGCCGATATCGGGCCGATCGACGTGCTGGTCAACAATGCCGGCATCACCCGCGATGTGCCGTTTCACAAGATGTCGCTCGACCAGTGGAACGCGGTTATGAATACCAATCTCGGTTCGCTGTTCAACATGACGCGGCAGGTGATCGAAGGCATGCGCGGCCGCAAGTTCGGGCGCATCATCAACATTTCATCGATCAACGGGCAGAAGGGCCAGTTCGGGCAGGTCAATTATTCGGCGGCGAAGGCCGGGGACATCGGATTTACCAAGGCGCTGGCGCTTGAAAACGCGCGCGGCGGCATCACGGTGAACGCGATCTGCCCCGGCTATATCAACACCGAGATGGTGCAGGCGGTGCCGAAGGACGTCCTCGAGAAGAACGTGATCCCGCAGATTCCCGTCAACCGCCTCGGCGAGCCGGAAGAAATCGCGCGCGCAGTGGTGTTTCTCGCCGCCGATGAGTCCGGATTTGTCACCGGCTCGACGATGACCATCAATGGTGGACAATACCTGCAATAATCTCGAATACCGGGTTTGGGGTAAAGGATATGGCATTGTCGCGGATTGAATGTCATTGATCCGCGATGACGTCTTCGACCGCCACTCTTGTCGGCCTCACCGCCATTATCATGTGGTCGCTGCTCGCCGCGCTCACCGTCGCGACGGGCCGCGTACCGCCGTTTCAACTGCTGGCGATGACGTTCGCCATCGGCGCCTGCGTCGGTCCCTTGACCTGGCTGTGGCGGCCATCGGCTATTCGCGCCCTGCGGCAACCACTCGCAGTCTGGCTGGTCGGGATCGGCGGACTGTTCGGCTATCACGCGCTGTATTTTCTGGCCCTGCGTCTCGCGCCGCCGGCCGAAGCCGGGCTGCTGAACTATCTCTGGCCGCTGCTGATCGTGCTGCTCTCGTCGCTGCTGCCGGGCGAGCGGCTGGCGCTGCATCATATTGTCGGCGCGGTTCTCGGCTTTGCGGGGACGATCCTGCTGTTCGCCGGCAATAGCGGATCGTCACCCAATCCGGCGCATATTCCCGGCTTCGTCGCTGCTTTTGTCGCGGCGTTCGTGTGGGCGGGCTACTCCGTGATGTCGCGCAAACTCGCGGCGGTGCCGACCGACGCGGTTGCCGGATTTTGTCTTGCGACCGCACTGCTGGCTGCAATCTGTCATCTCGTTCTTGAGGTGTCCGTTTGGCCGGAGACGCCGATGCAATGGCTGGCCATCGTGGCGCTCGGAATCGGACCGGTGGGAATCGCTTTTTTCGTGTGGGACATCGGCATGAAGCGCGGCGACATCCGCGTGCTGGGCGCTGCGTCCTATGCCACGCCGCTGCTGTCGACCGCGTTTCTGATCATTGCTGGATTTGCGAAGCCCACCGCGACGCTGGCCATCGCAGCCGCACTGATCGCGGGCGGCGGGTTGATCGCGGCAAAGGACATGATCGTCAAACGATCCGCTTAGGTCGGCGACCACCCCGGCGGCGCGAGCTCGAATTTTGCAAAGTCGAAAGCGGGTGCGACCGTGCAGCCGACCAAAGTCCAGTCGCCGGTGCATTCCGCGGCCTGCCAGGCATGGGCCGGGACGACGGCCTGTGGCTGTTCTCCCGTCGTGAAATCGGGGCCGAGTTGGATCGCCCGCTCGCCGTTGCTGTCAGCGATCCGCAGCGTCAGCGCGCTGCCCGCATAGTAATGCCAGATCTCCGCCGCATCGACGCGGTGCCAGTGCGATCGTTCACCGCGCGCGAGCAGGAAGTAGATCGCGGTGGATGCTGCACGGCTGCCGTCGACAGTCTGCGGATCGCGAAAGGTCTCGCGATAGTGCCCACCTTCGGGATGTGGCTTCAGGCCGAGCCACGCGATGACGCCGCGCGCGCTCAACCCGGCTTTGATATCCCTCATGCCTTGTTCTTGCGCTCGCGCAGTTCGCCGAAAACTTCTGCCGGGCTTTTGCCGGCGAGGCCGACGGCTGATGCGACGGCCGGGACATCCGCGCGCAGAAACGTGTTGGCTTCCTTCTCGTCGCGGATCAGCGTCGGAATCGTCGGCTGGTTCGCGGCGCGCAGCTTTGCCACTTCCTCGGCGCGGGCTTTCAGCGCCGGATTGTTCGGCTCGATCCCGAGCGCGAACTTGACGTTGGATGCGGTGTATTCGTGGCCGCAAAAAACCCGCATGTCGTTCGGCAACGCGCGCAGCTTCAGCAGCGACTCCCACATCATCGGATAGGTGCCCTCGAAGACACGGCCGCAGCCGATCGAAAACAGCGTATCGGCGCAGAACAGCGCACGATCCTCGTCGAACACGTAACTGATGTGATCCAAAGTGTGGCCTGGGGTTTCCAGCACGCGTGCGCTCAGGTTGCCGACCTTTACCGCGGCACCTTCCTTGACGCGCTCATCGACAAGCGGAATCGCCGCGGCCTTGTCGTGCGGCGCGACCACCCGGCAATCGTACTTTGTCTTGAGTTCGGCGATCCCCCCGACATGATCCATGTGGTGGTGGGTGACGAGAATGTCGGTTAGTGTCCAGCCTTCACGCTGCAGCGCCTTGATGATGGGGCCTGCTTCCGGCGCGTCGATCGAGGCGGTGGCCTTGGTGACCGGATCGTGAATGAGATAGCCGAAATTGTCGGACAGGCAGGGGAACAGGCGAATCTCGGCAGCCATGACGTCTCCATTCATCGAGAATGGCTCACGCTATCACGCCCTCATTCACGAGTGAAATACGTTAACGCCGTTCCGGAGATCGCCTCGCGGCCGCTGCACGACGCTGTTCCCCGTGATAGGCTAGTGTGGCGGCTCGCAAGTCCGCATCATTTCTACGGCGCTGTATTTTGCGGACTTGCGAGCTTAAGCCACACTAGAACTATAGTTTTCTAGTGTCCTTTCAAATCCGAAGTTCGCTTGGGAGCGTGCTGCGAAATGAAACGAACTTCGGATTTGGGACACTAGCGCCATGACCATCGACGTGATCGATCTTCGCAATTTCTATTCGCAGCGCCTCGGTGCGGTGGCGCGGCGGCTGATCAGTCGCGGCATTCAGCGGCACTGGCCAGATGCGGATGGCTTGCGCGTTGCAGGTCTCGGTTATCCGACGCCCTATCTCGGCCTGTTTCGCGAGGATGCCGAACGCTGCATAGCGCTAATGCCGGCAGCCCAAGGCGTTTTGAAATGGCCGACGGCGCGTCCGACCCTGTCGACGCTGGTCGATGAATTTTCATTGCCGTTGGCGGATGCTGCGGTCGATCGCATCCTGCTGGTTCACGCGCTGGAAATATCGGACGACCCGGAAGGGCTTCTGCGTGAGGTGTGGCGCGTGCTTGCGCCGTCGGGGCGGATGATGGCGATCATTCCCAATCGGCGCGGCGTATGGACGCGGACCGACAATACGCCGTTCGGGCACGGCCGGCCTTACTCCAGGTCGCAGATTACCCAACTGTTGCGGCAGACATGGTTCACGCCGACGGCATGGGGTGAGGCGTTGTTCGTGCCGCCATTCCAGAGTGCATGGGTGCTGCGTTCAGCAGTGGCCTGGGAACGGATGAGTGCTGCGGTATCATCACCGTTCGCCGGCGTTCATATCGTGGAGGCGTCGAAGCAGGTCTATCGCGCGATCCCGGCGCACCGCGAGCGCACACGCCTCATTCCGTCGATGCCGCCTGTTCTCCTGCCAACGCCGACCCGGCGCAACGATCGGCCCGCAACCCACTAAATCACCGCTTGAATCAAAATGGCCCGCCTGAGGTTCACTCAGGCGGGCCATCGTGTTGTTATGGAGTGTTGTTATGGAGTGTTGTCACGGACATGCCATCATGGGCATGACATCAGGTTGCGCAGCTTACTCGCTGGCCGATTCCACCGGAGGCTGAGCGGCCCCTTCAGGGCGCGGGCCGGGCGGACGACGCCGGCGGCGATGACCGAAACGCTCGCCGTTGCCCGGATTGACGTTGCCCTCAGTGCTGGGTCCGTTTGGCTGCGGCTGTGCGCCACCGGTAATGAAGGACGGAAGGCGGTCAACCTGATCGCCTTCGGACGGCTGTACTGACGGCTGCGGCTGCGAACGATTGTCGCGATCGCGGAAGTTCTCGCGCGGCGGATGCTGCTCACGCGGAAAGGGCTGTTGTTCGCGGGGTTGAAACTGCGGTTGCGGCTGCGGCTGATGCCCTGGCGCAAAGCCGGGTTCGGCGCCGAAGTTGGAATAGCTGTCGCTGTCGTCGCCACCGTCGTCGTGTGCATCGCCATCGGCGCGCGGCATCGGCGGCTGCTGTTGCGGCTGGTTCTGGCGGAACTGCTCCTGCGCCGCGGCGATCAGCCGGAAATAGTGTTCGGCGTGCTGGTAATAATTCTCGGCAGCAACCGGATCGCCCGACGAGCGCGCATCGCGCGCGAGCTGGACATATTTCTCTGCAACGTGAGAAGCGGTGCCGCGAATCTTGATGTCCGGTCCGTTGGATTCGAACACCCGGGTCATCGGGTTCTGACCGCGCCGGTTGTTGTTATTGTTATTATTGTTGTTGTTATTATTCCGGCTGCGCATGCGCTTGTTGTTATTCGGGCCGTTTCTCATGTGGTGCCTTTTACCGATTCTGGATCGTGGTGATTGATGTGCGGACACGGCGCAGTGCATTCGCGCAGGCGGCGATACCGTAAATATTCAGACCGTGGTTGTCGTACTTCGCGTTCAACAAGGACGCGTTCTCCAAATGCCCGAAGGCAATGAGCCATCTGGGCCGGATCAGCCTGAGCCAACAGGCGCGATGTTTTGCAGTTGAGTGTACAAGCGCAATATCAGGCTTTCGTTCGCTTCGCGGTCTCAAGCAGCGCAGCTCTTTCAGCCTTCGCGCTCGTCATGACCTGCCTTTTTGGAACCTTTCACTCGGCGGGCATCTCTTGCGAGACTTTTGGCTCGACCCGTCATTTCTGAGCGGGGGCCGCGACCCTGAACCGATGTTGTGGCCGGAACGTAGTCGCTCCGGGGCAATATTCCAAGAGGTTTTTTCTGGTCCGAACCCCCTTTAAATCGCCGTTTTTCGCCCCATGACAGCACGAAAAGTACCGCCCAGATCGGCCCTGGGCGAGGACGATAGGGTTAATCCTGCCGTGCGCATCAACGCGCTCACCTGCGTGCTTTGGTCGTGTCCGACCTCGAAGATCAGAACCCCGTCTGGAGCGAGCAGGGTCGCCGCCTGAGGCGTAATTACGCGATACGCGTCGAGGCCGTCTGCGCCGCCGTCGAGCGCCAGATGCGGGTCATGATCCCGGACATCGCGGTCGAGGGAGGCAATCTCCGCGGAGCGGATGTAGGGCGGATTCGACACGATCAGATCGAATGGGCCGGACAGCGCCGCCGCATAGTCGCATTGCACGAACGAGGACCGGCCGGCGAGGCCGAGCCGGAGCGCATTCAATTCGGCGGTCGCCAGCGCGGCCATACTGATGTCGGTACCAATGCCCGTGGCGTTTGGAAGCTCCGACAGCAGCGCCAGCAGGATCGCACCGGAGCCGGTGCCGATATCGACGATGCGCAGCGCCCTGGTCGCGCGAGACTCATTCTGGAGAATTTCAAGCGCTGCGGCGACGACGGTTTCGGTATCGGGACGCGGGACCAGTGTGGCGTCCGACAGGCGAAGATCAAGTCCCCAGAACTCCTTGTGGCCGAGAATGCGTGCAACCGGCTCGTGCGTCATCCGGCGCTGCGTGAAAGAGACGATGGTTGTTTCCTCAACGCCGGTGATCAGGCGCGAAGCCTGCGTCGCGAGGCCGGTGTGGTCGAGACCCAGCGCCGCGCCGATCAGCATCCGCGCGTCGAGGTCTGGCGATTCGATGCCGTTTGCTCTGAGCTGTGATGCCAATACGCGCCGCGCCGCCTCGATGGTCAATCCAGCGAACGGGCCGCCGGCGCTCACGACACGTTGCCCTGTTCCGCCATTTGCGCCGCCTGATGCTCGGTGGTCAGCGCGTCGACCAGTTCGCCCAAGGCGTCGCCTGCGATGACCTGCGGCAATTTGTAAAGCGTGAGATTGATGCGGTGGTCGGTGACGCGGCCCTGCGGGAAATTGTAGGTCCGGATGCGCTCAGAGCGGTCGCCGGAGCCGACCTGGCCCTTGCGCTCTGCTGAGCGCTCGGAATCGAGGCGCTGTCTTTCGGCATCGTAAATACGCGAGCGCAGGATGTTCATCGCGCTGGCGCGGTTCTTATGCTGCGAGCGGCTGTCCTGCATCATCACGACGATGCCGGTCGGGATATGCGTGATGCGGATCGCGGACTCGGTCTTGTTGACGTGCTGGCCGCCGGCGCCCTGCGCGCGCATGGTCTCGATCCGCAGATCGTCGTTCTTGATGGCGACGTCGACATCTTCGGCCTCGGGAAGCACTGCCACCGTCGCCGCCGAGGTATGGATACGTCCTTGCGTCTCAGTGTCGGGCACACGCTGCACGCGATGCACGCCGGATTCAAACTTCAGCTTGGCGTACGCGCCGCGGCCCTGCACCTCGGCGACAATTTCCTTGTAGCCGCCCATGGTGCCCTCGGAGGCGGAAATCAGGTCGACCTTCCAGCCCTGCAACGACGCGAAGCGCTCGTACATCCGGAACAGGTCGCCGGCGAACAGCGAGGCCTCGTCGCCGCCGGTACCGGCGCGGATTTCGAGCACCACGTTTCGCTCGTCCATCGCATCCTTGGGCAACAGGGCGATGCGAATATCCTGCGCGAGTTCGTCGCGCCGCTCTTCAAGTTGCGGCCGTTCGCTCTCCGCCATCGCCCGCATGTCGGGTTCGATGGCCGGGTCGGCGATCAGCGCATCGATGCCGGCGATTTCATCGGCGGCTGCGCGGTACGCCTTCACGGCGTCGACCACTGGCGTCAGTTCGCTCAACTCGCGGGTGATGCGGACATAGGTTTCCGAATTCACCTGGCCGAGCAATTCGGCTTCGAGCGAAGCGTGACGTGCCAGCAAGGTATCGAGTTTGGCTTCGGGCAGCGTGGTCATGGGTCTCGATCAATCAAGGTGAATTCAGCGGCGGTTTCGGAAGGTCCGGAAAGCGTCGCTACAACGAAAGCCCTTCGGCTTCGGCGAATTCCATCAGCTTGCTGCGGATCGAGACGCTTCCGGCCGGCGCATCCAGCAGCGGGGTGATCATCGCTTCGGCCTTCTTGGCATCGAGATCGAGAATCAGCGCCTTCACCGGACCGTGCGCGGTCGCCGACAGCGACAGCGAGCGATAGCCGAGCGCGATCAGCGCCAGTGCCCCGAGCGGTTGTGAGGCCATTTCACCGCAGAGCGAAACGGATTTGCCGGCGGCATTCGCTTTCCTTGCGATGTCGCGCAAGGCGCGCAGGATCGGCGCCGACAGCGTATCGAAGCGATCGGTGACCCGCGAGTTACCGCGATCGACCGCGAACAGAAACTGGAACAGGTCGTTCGAGCCGACCGACACGAAGTCGACCCGCTTCAGCAACTCGTCCATCTGATAGAGCAGCGCCGGAACTTCGACCATGGTGCCGACATCGACGCGCTCGGGCAGCGTATGTCCGTGCTGGCGCAGATAGGTCAGTTCGCGCTCGATCACGAGCTTGGCCTGATCGAATTCATCGACCTGCGAGATCATCGGAAACATCACGCGCAGATATCGCCCGGAAGCGGCGCGCAGCAGCGCGCGGATTTGTCCGCGCAGCAGGCCCGGCCGGTCCAGCCCCAGGCGGATCGCGCGCCAGCCCAGCGCCGGATTTTCCTCGACGATCGTGTCCATGTACGGCAGCGCCTTGTCGCCGCCGATGTCCAGCGTGCGGAAGGTCACTGGCTTGTCGCCGGCCGCGTCGAGTACGGTGCGATAGAGCGAGAGCTGTTCGCTGGTGCGCGGCAGGCTTTGCCCGACCATGAACTGCAGTTCGGTCCGGAACAATCCGATGCCAGACGAGCCGGTGTCATCGATGTGGGGCAGATCGATCACGAGACCGGCGTTGATCATCAGGTCGATAGGCTGGCCGTCCCTGGTGACGCAGGGTTTGTCGCGCAGCTCGCGATACTGCTCCTGCCGTCGCGCGCGGAAGCGGACGCGTTCGGCATAGGCCGACTGGATTTCGTTCGACGGGCGGATGTAGATCGAGCCCGAGGTGCCGTCGACGATGATCGCGTCGCCGGGATCGGCGATACCTGCGGCGTTCGGTACTTCGCCCACCGCCGGAATGCCGAGCGCCCGCGCCACGATCGACACATGCGAGTTCGCGGTGCCTTCTTCGAGCACCAGTCCGCGCAGCCGTTTGCGGTCATAGTCGAGCAGTGCCGCCGGGCCCATCGAGCGCGCGATCAGGATCGCATTGTCGGGCAGTTGCTCGCGCGACGGCGCGTGATCCTGTCCGACGAGCTGGCGCATCAGGCGATGGCCGAGATCTTCCAGATCGTGCAGGCGGTCGCGCAGATAGGGATCGGTCGAGCGCAGCATGCGGGCGCGGGTGTCGGACTGCACGCGCTCGACCGCGGCTTCGGCGGTGAGGCCGGTCGCGACCGCTTCGTGCAACTTGTGCTGCCAGCCCTGGTCGTTGGCGAACATGCGATAGGCTTCGAGCACATCGCGGTGTTCGCCGCCCTCGGCGACGTCGCCGCGCTCCAGCATCCGGTCGAGATCGGCGCGCAGCTTCAGGATCGCGGTATCGAGCCGCTTCAGCTCCTTCGGCAGATCTTCGGCGATGTAGTTGGTGATCACGACGCGCGGTTCGTGCAGCACCACATGGCCGAGCGCGATACCGTCCGACAGGATCGCGCCGGTCTTGTGCAACGAATGGCGTGCAGCGGGCTCCGCGCCGGGCTTGGCGATGGCCGACAGTTCGCCCGAGGCGATCATTTCCGCGACCACCATGGCGGTGGTCTGCAGCGCCTCGACTTCCTCTTCGACGTAGGTGCGGTGGGCGCGGTTCTGCACCACCAGCACGCCGAGCGTGTTGCCGGATCGCAGGATCGGCACGCCGAGGAACGAATGGTAGATTTCTTCGCCGGTTTCCGGACGATACGAGAACGCCGGATGCGACTGCGCGTTCGACAGGTTCAGCGGCGTCGCCTCGGAGGCAACGAGGCCGACAAGGCCCTCATGGGCGTTCAGCACCGTCTGGTGGACCGCGTCCCGGTTCAGACCTTCGGTGGCATAAAGCTCAAGGGTGTTGTCGACGCGCAGCACGTAGGTCGAACAGACCTCCGCCACCATATTGGCGGCGATCAGCACCACGATCTTGTCGAGCCGCTCCTGAGCGCTGACCTGTTCGGCCATCACTTCGCGGAGCCGTCTCAACAAGACGCGGGGGCCTCCCAGCGCGCTCCGCATCCGTTGACATCCTTACCCGCAATTCCAGCGCGGCCCGCGACCGGCTGCGATAGCGTTAACTAGCAGTAAAATAACGACTTTTCAGGTCTCGCGTGGACCGCTTGGCCGGCTTCCGGACGTGTCTGACGGTCCAGAACCAGAGGCGCGGGCGCGGGTGCCTTGTCCTGAGGCTATATCGAATTGAGGCGCGTTTTGCCAAGCAAAACACCTGCCAAAGATGAGAGGCAGTCCAGCAAAATGGCCTCGGCATAAAGCCGCGGCGACGGACTGCGTAGAAAGAATTTAGGCCTGATCCAGCCCGTAAAGCGTATGCAGCGTTCTGACAGCCAGTTCGGTATAGGCCGCGTCGATCAGCAGCGAGAACTTGATCTCGGATGTGGTGATGGCGCGAATATTGATGTTGCGCTCGGACAGCGCCTTGAAGGCCTGTGCGGCGACGCCGGCATGGCTTCGCATGCCGATGCCGATCACCGAGACCTTGGCGACGTCGGTAGCCGAATCCATCGCCTTGTAGCCGATCTTGTCCTTGGCCTTGGCGATGGTGTCCTTGGCGCGGGTGTATTCCGAGGCTGGAACGGTGAAGGTGAGGTCGGTGGTCTTGCCGTCCTCCGACACGTTCTGCACGATCATGTCGACGTTGATGCTGGCGTCGGCCAATGGGCCGAAGATGGCGGCAGCCACGCCGGGCTTGTCGTCGATCTGGCGCACGGAGATCTGGGCTTCGTCCTTCGAGAACGCGATACCGGTGACGACTTGGCTCTCCATGATTTCCTCCTCGCTGCAAATCAGCGTTCCCGGCGGCGTGCCGTGGGGGTCGATATCTTCCGGCTTGTCGAAGCTTGAGCGCACGAACACCGGCACATTGTGAACCATGCCCAGTTCCACGGAGCGGACCTGAAGCACCTTGGCGCCTTGCGACGCCATTTCCAGCATTTCCTCGAACGCGACCTTCTCGAGCCGCCGCGCTTTCGGCACGACGCGCGGGTCGGTCGTATAGACGCCATCGACGTCGGTGTAGATGTCGCAGCGGTCGGCCCGGATCGCGGCCGCGATCGCAACGGCTGACGTGTCGGAGCCGCCGCGCCCGAGCGTGGTCACGCGTCCCGTCGGCTGATGGATGCCCTGGAAACCGGCGACGACGGCAACTTCCTTGCGTTCCTTGAATCGCTTGATCAGTTCGCCGCCGTCGATTCCGGTGATGCGCGCGGACGCATGCGCGTCGCTGGTCAGGATCGGAATCTGCCAGCCCTGCCAGGAGCGGGCCTGGATGCCGAGCGACTGCAGCACGATGGCGAGCAGTCCCGCAGTGATCAACTCACCCGAGGCGACGATGGCATCGTATTCGCGCGCGTCGTGCAGCGGCGAGGCTTCGCTCGCCCAGGCCACCAGTTCATTGGTTTTGCCGGACATGGCCGACACCACCACGGCGACGTCATGACCGGCATCGACCTCGCGCTTCACATGCTGCGCGACGTTGCGAATGCGGTCGATGTTGGCGACGGACGTGCCGCCGAATTTCATCACAAGGCGACCCATGGTGGATGGCGCTGTCCCGGTTCGGTTGTTGTCAGTAAGGAGCCAGTTCCGCGCAAAACGGCAGCACGGCCCCGAAAAGGCGGCTATACATACCCATCGGGTCGCGAGCAAGCAACACAGGACGAGAATGGGCCGCTATGTCGACGATATCCTGCAGCCGGGCGAGAAGGTCCTGTATTCCACCACGATACACGGGATCATCTATGTCCCGGGTCTGGTTTGCCTGGCGGTCGCCGGGGCCTGTCTGGTCGGCTCGGGCGGCGGGGTCATCTTGCCGCTGCTGGTGGTGAGCGCTCTTCTGGCGCTTCTGGGCGGCGTTCTGCTGTTTCGGGCCTGGTTCCAGCGCTGGACGACGGAAACGGACGTAACCTCGCTGCGGCTGGTTCACAAGGAAGGCTTTATCAAGCGCCAGACCTTTGAGATGAGTTTGGATAAAGTCGAAAGTGTCGATGTTAACCAGAGTATTGCGGGCCGGCTTTTTGGGTGGGGAGATGTCACCGTTAATGGTGTCGGGGAGGGCACCAAGACGATAAAGATGATCGGCGCGCCGGTCGAATTCCGCAACCACATCACGGCTCGCTAGCGCGCAAACTCTTTCGGCCCGACAGGCGCCAACCGGACAAGACCATCGGTATGACTACAAATTCTCCATCTGCGTCCACGGTCGATCCCGGCGAAGTCGCGCGGTTCTCGCAACTGTCCGAACAGTGGTGGGACCCGAAGGGCAAGATGGCGCCGCTGCACAAGATCAACCCGCTGCGGCTGGCCTATATCCGTGACGCGGCGTGCCGCAAGTTCGATCGCAACCCGAAGAGCCTGAACTGTCTGGCGGGATTGCGCATCCTCGATATCGGTTGCGGCGCGGGACTGCTGTGCGAGCCGCTGACGCGTCTCGGCGCGCAGGTGATCGGCGTCGATCCGTCGGACACCAACATCGCGGTCGCCAAACTTCATGCCGAGCGGGGTCACCTCAGCATCGACTATCGCTGCACCACCATCGAAGAGATGGACCCGCGCGAGCGCTTCGACATCGTGCTGGCGATGGAAGTGGTCGAACACGTCGCCAATGTCGGAATGTTCCTCGACCGCTGCGCCGCGCTGCTCAAGCCGACCAGCATGATGGTCGCATCGACCATCAACAGGACATGGAAGAGCTTCGCGCTGGCGATCGTCGGAGCCGAGTACGTGTTGCGCTGGCTGCCGCGCGGCACCCATCAGTGGGACAAGTTCGTCACGCCGGTGGAACTGAAGCAGCATCTGGAGCGCAACAAGCTTGCCATCAGCGATCAGGCAGGCGTGGTCTACAATCCGCTCGCGGACCGCTGGAGCCTCTCCTCCGATATGGATGTGAACTACATGCTGGTCGCCGAAGCGGCGAGCTAGGACATACGCAACGCCGGCATGATATCATGCCGGTTGACCGCAGGCTGCTGACCGGGCCTTAAAGAATGCGGCGCTCCCGCTGCTCTGGCCTCGTCCTTCATCATGACCCAGCTCATTTGGCTCTGGATCCCCTTCACGCTGCTGGCAGCGGCAGGTCAGGTCGTGCGCAACGCCATGCAGCGCGGGCTGACCGCTCAGCTCGGCACGCTCGGGGCGACCCATATCCGCTTTCTGTTCGGGTTTCCGTTTTCACTGATTTTTCTCGGATTGATTCTTGCCGCCACCGGCGATCGGCTGCTGTGGCCCGAGACCGGCTTCTGGGCGTGGCTGGTTGTCGGCGGCATGGCGCAGATTCTCGCCACCGCCCTGATGCTGATGGCCATGAACGAGCGGTCGTTTGTGGTGACGACGGCCTATCTCAAGACCGAGGCGATTCAGGCGGCGATCTTTGGTTTTGTATTTCTCGCGGACCATCTCACCGCGCTGAAGGTCGCAGCCATTCTGATTGCCACCGTCGGCGTAGTGATCACAGCATTGCGGCCCGGCGGCATGAAGGGGTTCGGCAATCTGAAGCCCACGGTGCTCGGCCTTGTGGCGGCCGCGTTCTTTGCATTGTCGGCGGTCGGCTATCGCGGCGCCATCCTCAATGTCACCGGGGTGAGTTTCGTCACCGCGGCGAGCCTGAC
Source organism: Afipia massiliensis (assembly GCF_001006325.2). Lineage (NCBI taxonomy): Bacteria > Pseudomonadati > Pseudomonadota > Alphaproteobacteria > Hyphomicrobiales > Nitrobacteraceae > Afipia > Afipia massiliensis. Next base: position 1,855,728 of record NZ_LBIA02000001.1, read on the forward strand.
GCTGGTGGCGACGCTGCTGATGCAGACCGTCGTGCTGTCGGGCTGGCTGATCGTGCGCGCGCCCGGAACGATGACGGCGATCTTCCGGCTCTGGAAGCCCTCGATGTTCGCGGGCTTCACCGGATCGTTCGCGTCATTGTTCTGGTTTCTCGCCTTCGCGCTCACTGCTGCGGCGAATGTCCGGACGCTGGCGCTGATCGAGGTGCTGTTCGCGCAAGGCGTGGCTTACTATTCGATGAAGCAGGCAATATCGCTGCGGGAAATCTCCGGCATCGTGCTGATTCTGATCGGCGTTGCGATGCTGGTGGCGGGCTAGTTCCTGTCGCCGGGCAGAATCGGCAGCGGGGCCACCTCAACGCCTTCGTCGATCAGCGCGCGGGCCTCTTCGGTGGTTGCCTCGCCGTAGATCGCGCGATGCTCGATGTCGCCGTAGTGCATCTTGCGGGCTTCATCCGGAAACTTGTTGCCGACATTGTCCGCGTTCTTGAGCACGTGGTCGCGTAGTTCTTTCAGCTTTGAAAGAAGCTCGCGCTCCTGCGGCGCCATCACCAGCGATGTCGATGCTGAATCCTCGGCGGGGGCGGCCACGGGCTCCGGTGCCGATCTGGATTTGCCCTTGCGCGCGATGCGCGGCGCCATGATCGCTTTTTCGACCTTGGTGGAGTCGCAGGCCGGACAGGCGACGAGCCCGCGCTTGTGCTGGCTGTCGTAAGCCGCAGAACTCTGGAACCAGCTCTCGAACGCGTGGCCGTGGTCGCAACGCAGCGCATAGCGGATCATACTGATCCCCGCACGAGATGCAGATGCTCCGGTCCGGCCTTCGGGTCGGAGAGGCCGAAGCGGCGGCCATGCTGCAGGGAGGGAATACTTTTGCGGACCGCCAGGACTTTCGCCGGATCGATCTTCGCCAGCACCACGCCGGGCTCGACGCCGCCTTCGGCGAGGATTTCGCCCCATGGATCGACGATCAGCGAATGGCCGTAGGTCTCGCGGCCGCTTTCGTGCTTGCCGGCCTGCGCGGCCGCGAAGATGAAGCAGCCGTTCTCGATGGCGCGGGCACGCAAGAGCGTGCTCCAGTGGGCCTCGCCGGTCCTGACCGTGAACGCGGACGGCACCGTGATGAACGACGCGCCGGCTTCGGCGAGCGCACGATAGAGCGCTGGAAAGCGCACGTCGTAGCAGATCGTCAGTCCAATGCGGCCCCACGGCAGATCGGAGATGACGGCGGTTTCGCCCGGCTGATAGTTGGCGGACTCGCGGTAGCTCTCGCCGCCGTCGAGTTCGATGTCGAACATGTGGATCTTGTCGTAGCTGGCAAGAATGTTGCCGTCCGGCGCAATCAGGAACGAACGATTGGCCGCGCGCTCGGGATTGGCGCGCACCGCGAGCGAACCGATGTGCAGGTAGATTTTCAGCTCGCGCGCCAGCTCGCGATAGGCCTTGAGCGAACGGTCGTCTTCTTCACTCGCGAGCAACTCAAACAGCGCCTTGCGGTTCTGCTGAATTATGTTGGAGACCTCGGGCGTCTGGACGTAGTTCGCGCCATTGTCCTTCGCCTCGCGGATCAGCGCGATGCCCTGGGCGAGACTCGTTTCCGGCAGCATGGCGGTGCGCATCTGCACCATCGCTGCGGTGAAGGGAGCGCCGGTTTCAATGCTGGCTGTCATGACGAGACCTTCTGACCGGCGAGCAGGCCGTCGAGCCTGCCTTCGCGATCGAGCGCGTAGAGATCGTCGCAGCCGCCGACGTGCGTCTTGTCGATGAAGATTTGCGGAAACGTCGCGCCGCCCTTCGAACGCTGAACCATCTCCGCGCGCCAGTTCGGATCGACCGCGACATCGAATTCGGTAAAGGCCGCGCTCTTGCGCGTCAGCAGCGATTTGGCAGCGCTGCAGTAGCCGCATCCGGGACGGGTGTAGATCTCGATATGTGCAGCCATGACTTGCCTTTACGAATGGGAAGAACCCAAAACGAACGGGGAAGAACCTAAATTATATGGGGGCCTGAAGTGTGTCCACAACCCGCGAGAACACCAGCACATCCACCGACGCAGCCCTGGCCCGCAACAATGCGCGTGCGCAGGCGTCAACTGTCGCGCCGGAGGTCAAAACGTCGTCAATCAGCACGATCCGGCGGCCCTGCACGATGGATTTGTTCTCCGGCGGGACCTTGAACGCGCCCTGCACATTGAGCGCCCGATCCGCTCTGGAGAGACCGACCTGTTGCAGTGTCGGCCGCACGCGATGAAGGGCGTTGCCGATCACCGGCAGATTCGCGGATTTGCCCATCACACTCGCCAGCGCGCCGGACTGGTTGTAGCGGCGACTCCAGCCGCGCCGCCAGTGCAGCGGTACCGGTATCAGCGCATCAGCCTCGCCGAGAAGTTCCTGACCGGCACGGACCATCCAGCGGCCCATGGTGGGCGCGAGATCGCTGCGGTCCTGATACTTCAGCGCATGGACCATGGTGCGCGCCACCTCGTCGTAACGGACGGCGGCGCGGGCGCGCTGATAGGCTGGCGGATCGGCGATGGCCTGCATCGACAACAGACCCGGTCCCGGATCGTAGACGAAGGGAATGCCCAGCCGCGCGCAGAACGGCGGCGCGATGAACGACAGTTTCGCCCAGCATGTCGCACAGACGCCTTCACCGGCGACCGGCTCGCGGCAGGAGACGCAAAGCGTCGGCAAGGCGATGTCGAGGGCAAGGCGCGGCAGCGAGGCGAGGGCGGAGCTGCAGGCCCGGAGCGCGCCAAAAAACGGTTGACGCAACCGGCTGCGCAACCGGCCTGAAGGATGTGACGATGCCTGATCGAGCCCCGACATATTTTTCCTTGTCCCGGAAGACTAGAGTCAAATTCACGAATATTGAAGCGGGGAGCGGTGAGTTTTTGTTGACCTCTCCCGTGGGGAGAGGTCGGATCGCTCTTGCGATCCGGGTGAGGGGTACGCTCTCACGATAGATTCTACGCCCTCACCCCAGCCCTCTCCCCACGGGAGAGGGAGTTCAATCGCACGTGCGGCGAAGCAAGCGGTTCAATTGAAGGGGATCACTCTCTAGGCATCCGCCGGACTCAAGCGGGTGTGCTTAAGGAATTGCCAGACCAGTCTTTGAGGGCGTACCTACGGCCATGACCTCGTCCCCGACCGATACGCCGCCCCGCCTGTTTGATCGCGCTGTATTGCGTGCCCGGCAGAGCCGCGCGTTGCGGCAGGGCTCTGCGTCCTTCCTGCTCGATCGCGTGGCGGAGGACATGGCGGAACGGCAACAGGCCGTGCTTCGTGAGTTTTCAGCAGGCATCGATCTCGGCACGCCGGGAGATCAGGTGCGCGCCGCGCTCATGGGAAGCGTCGGACAATTGCATGCGGTGGCGTTGCCGATTTCCGATAGCGAGCCGTTAGCGCTGATACCGGCCTCCATCGATCTTGCGGTCTCCGCACTGGCGCTGCAGTTCGTCAATGACCTGCCGGGAGTTCTCGCGCAAATCCGCCGCGCCCTGAAGCCGGACGGGTTGTTTCTCGCGGCGATGATCGGCGGTGAAACGCTGACCGAACTGCGGCAGTCGTTTGCTGCGGCGGAATCCGAGGTTGAAGGCGGCGTGTCGCCGCGGGTGGCGCCGTTCGCGGACCTGCGTGATCTCGGCGCGCTGCTGCAACGTGCGGGCTTCGCGTTGCCGGTGACCGATGTGGATCGCATCGTCGTGCGTTACGACAACGCGTTCGCGCTGATGCAGGATCTGCGGCGGATGGGCGCGACCAATATCCTGAACGAACGCCGCCGCACGCCGTCGCGCCGCGCCACGTTTCTCAAGATGGCGCAGGTCTATGCTGAGCGCTTTTCCGATCCGGACGGGCGCATCCGCGCGACGTTCGATATCGTCTGGCTGTCGGGATGGGCGCCGCACGAAAGCCAGCAGAAGCCGCTGAAGCCCGGTTCGGCGAAAATGTCGCTGGCGGACGCGGTGAACAAGGCGCGGGAGCCGAAAACGTGATGCCTGGCCGTGCGCGATCTCCCTCCACGTCGTCCCGGTCTCTCTCCGGTCGTCCCCGCGAAAGCGGGGACCCATACGCCCTGAGTTATCGATCTTGCGCTGATGTTCGTCCGGCTCTTTGTCACCACAACGTTCGGTGGTTATGGGTCCCCGCTTTCGCGGGGACGACATCGTGGGTGTGATGAGCATCTCGCATTATTTTCCAGATTCAGTTGTCAAACAGCCACTTGCGTTCAGCCACGCATCATCGTTCTCGCGCCACGCGCGAGGTGCGCTTTGAGTTCTGCCCCTTCAACGATGAGGGGCATGGAGCGCCGCGAGGCGCACCTTGTCTTGTTTCGCTTCCGGCATCGCTTGCGAGGCGATGATGTGTCCGGAAGCGCATCGCCTTGCGGCGCTCCATTGCGGCGATTTTTGGCGAGGGGACCGTACTTCCGGGTGGGGACGGGGGAGCGTATCGACCCCTGATCCGGCCGGCTTTCGCCGCCTTCATCCTCGCCTCGTCCAGCCGCGAACGGCAGAGCCACGTAGTTGGCCCGGACGGTGACCCCAGCCTCCCGGACGACGTGTGTGCGAAACACGCGCGCAGGCGCCGCATCCTGTTCCGCTTCAAAGCGCCCTCGAGAAGCGCCCCTCGCGAACAGGACACGCCGAACATAAGAGAGCTTCAGAGTGCGGGGATTGCTATCCCCATCACGAAATGTTGCAGGAGCCGTAGCCCGGATGAGCTATCCGCCGTCATTCCGGGGCGCGCGTCTTCGCGCGAGCCCGGAATCCATCACAAGATTATTGAGTCCCTCGCAGCATGGATTCCGGACCTGCGCCAAGGGCGCATCCCGGAATGACGAGCAATAACTGCATTGTGCCGGCTGGATTGCTTCGCTTCGCTCGCAATGACGGGATCGCCGTCACACTACAACAGCAGATCCGTCAGATGCGCGATCAGCGGAATGTCCGCAGGCGGCATCGGATAATCGCGCAGCTTGTTGGCGCGCACCCATGCGAGTTGCTGGCCCTCGTGCGGCGTGACGGTGCCTTGCCACTTCCTGCAAATGTAGAGCGGCATCAGCAGATGAAAGCTGTCATAGCCGTGGCTGGTGAAGGTCAGCGGCGCCAAACACGGCTCTTCCACCGTGATGCCCAGCTCTTCGTGCAGTTCGCGGATCAATGCCGGTTCGGGCCGCTCGCCGGGCTCCAGCTTGCCGCCGGGAAATTCCCACAGCCCCGCGAGCGTCTTGCCTTCGGGCCGCTGCGCGATCAGGACGCGGTTGTCCGCATCGATCAGCGCGCAGGCGACGACGAGGGTGAGCTTGATCACGAGCGATAGTCGCCGTTGATCGCGACATATTCCTTGGTGAGGTCGCAGGTCAGCACGCGGTCGCGGCCTTTGCCAAGACCAAGCCCGACCTTGATCTGGATTTTCGGCTGCTTCATCAGCGCGGAGACTTCCTTCTCGTCATAGGACGGATCGCGCGCGCCCTTGCTGGCGACGCGAATGCCGTTGAACGCGATCGAGAGCTTGTCGCGGTTGGCGGGCTCGCCCGCCTTGCCGACCGCCATCACCACGCGGCCCCAGTTGGCGTCCTCGCCTGCGATCGCGGTTTTCACCAGCGGCGAATTGGCGATCGACATCGCGATTTTCCGTGCGGACGTTTTCGAGGTCGCGCCTTCGACCACGACTTCGACCAGCTTGCGCGCGCCTTCGCCGTCGCGGGCGACCTGTTCGGCCAGATCGGCCAGCACGGCGTGAAACGCCTTGGTGAAAGCCTTCAACTGCGGATCGCTGGCGCGCTTGATCGCCGGTGCGCCGCGGGCGGCTGCCGCCCCGGTGGCGAACGCCAGCAGCGTGTCCGAGGTCGAGGTGTCACCGTCGATGGTCACGGCGTTGAACGTGTCCTCGACCCCCGTTTTGAGCAGCGATTGCAGCACCGCCGCCGACAGCGGCGCGTCGGTGAACACGAACGCCAGCATCGTCGCCATGTCCGGCGCGATCATGCCGGCGCCCTTGGCCATGCCGTTGATGGTGACCCTGGTCTTGCCGAGCTTGACGGTGGCGGTCGCGACCTTCGGAAAGGTATCGGTGGTCATGATCGCGCGCGCGGCGTCGTCCCATCCCTCGGGCACCGCGGCCTTTGCGAGATCGTCGAGCACGCCGTTGAACTTGGTCCCGTCGAGCGGCTCGCCGATTACGCCGGTGGACGCCAGAAAGATTTTTGCTGCGGTGGTGTCAGCGGCCTTGGCGGCGATCGAGGCGGTCAGCGTCGTCGCCTGCTTGCCTGTTTTCCCGGTGAAGGCATTGGCGTTGCCGGAATTGACCACAAGGGCGCGCGCCTCGCCGCCCTTCAGCTTGGCGCGGCACCAGTCCACCGCTGCGCTCGGGCATTTCGATTTGGTGAAGACGCCCGCAACCGTGGTGCCCTTGTCGAACAGCGCCAGCAGCACATCGGTGCGGTTCTTGTAGCGGATGCCGGCGGCCGCCGTCGCAAGGCGAACGCCGTCAATGTTCGGCATCTCGGGGACGTTGGTGGGGGCGAGCGGGGAGACGGCGGTGGACATGGGATCGGGTGCCTTGGATCGAGGATTGTCAGTCGTCATGGCCGGATTTATTCCGGCCATCCACGTCTTACTTCCTTGTCGATGAAGGCCCTAAGACGTAGATGCCCGGGACAAGCCCGGGCATGACGTCAAACTACTGAAGTCTGTTTGCGAAGTCGATTTACTTCTTCGCTGGCGGCGCCTTGGCTGCCGGGGCGGCCTTTGCGTCCGGCGTTGCTGCCGGAGCAGCCGGGTCTGCCGGCTTGTCGAGGCGCTCGACCTTGGCTTCGGTCCGCAGCTTGGTGACGTAATCGGCCTGCGCCTTGCGCACCACGAAGGTCGAGATCTGGCCCTTCACCTGCTCGAAGTCCGGCGGCTTGCGGTCGCGCTTTTCCTCGACCTTGATGACGTGCCAGCCGAACTGCGACTTCACGGGGTCCGAGAGTTTCCCCGGTTCGAGCGCGAAGGCCACGGCCGAGAATTCCGGGACCATCTGTTCCTTGGTGAAGAAGCCGAGATCGCCGCCATCGGCCGCGCCCGGATCTTTCGACTTTTCCTTTGCGACCTTGGCGAAGTCCGCGCCCTTTTCGAGCTCGGCCTTGATCGCCTTTGCCTCTTCCTCGGTGGGAACGAGGATGTGCCGGGCGCGAACTTCCTTTTCGCCCGACACCTGCTTGGTCGCGTCCTCATAGACCTTCTTCATGGCGTCGTCGGTGATCGCGGCCTTGCCCTCGGTCGCGAGCAGGCTGTCCATCAGGAGGCGGTCGCGGGCGAAGCTCATCTTCTGTTTGAAGTCCGGCGTGTCGCCGACCTTCTTGGCTTCGGCGGCCTTGGCGACGATCTTCATATCGATCAGGAACGCGATCAGATTCTCGCGGCGGGTCGATGGATCCATCTGCTGGAGGCTGGGTCCCAGCTCTTCTTCGGCCACGGTCAGGTCACTCTGGCGGATTTCGGCGCCGTTAACCTTTGCGATCACCGGATTCGCATCCTGCGCGTGAAGCGGCTGGCCGATTGCCATCACAACCGTGAGACAAGCTGCCGCGGCGGTCGTCATAAGTCCAAATCTCAGTCCGAGTCCCAGTCCAGGTCGCACGCCCAGTCCGCGAAGAGGGGCCGTGCGGTTTGGAGAAACGGTCATGGAAAATCCTTTTTAGGTCAAAGTCTGGTGTCCCGTATCCGGCGGATATCGGATCACTGAGCGGTTCGGGAGGCGGGACACTCGCCCAACCTCCGCCCGGAAGCAACGCGAAAAAGCCGTCAAAATCATGAAATCCTTGAGAGGTTCGCGCGTTGACAAGGCTTTGGACGGCCCATATCTCTGCCCGCAGGCGCGCCTGGCTGCCGCGGGGCTTTGCCGCGGCCCAGCGGGTGAACCTTTAGAATTCGCTTCCCGCACTCACTCCCAAGGACTGGCGCAAGGGTTTGTCCCCGCACGCAATTCCGGAGATACGCCTGATACGGGTCTCATAAGGTTCTTGGGCTGCGGTGATCGCGGCCGCAATGCCAAACTGCAAGACAGGAATTTTTCATGCTCGGCGCGCTCGCCCGCAAGTTTTTCGGCTCCGCAAACGACCGGCGGATCAAGGGATACCAAGCCCGCGTCGACGCGATTAACGCGCTGGAACCCGAGATCGCCGCCCTGTCCGACGAGGCGCTGAAGGCGCGCACCGCCGAGTTCCGCAAGCAGCTCTCCGAAGGCAAGACCCTCGACGACATTCTGGTGCCCGCCTTCGCCACGGTTCGCGAGGCCGCCAAGCGCACCCTCGGCCAGCGCCATTTCGATGTGCAGCTGGTCGGCGGCATGGTGCTGCACGAAGGCGACATCGCCGAAATGAAAACCGGCGAAGGCAAGACGCTGGTTGCCACCCTTCCGGTCTATCTCAACGCGCTGGCCGGCAACGGCGTCCACGTCGTGACCGTCAACGACTACCTCGCCAAGCGCGACTCCAGCTGGATGGGACAGATCTATTCGTTCCTCGGCATGACCACGGGTGTGATCGTCCACGGCCTGGACGATGTCGAGCGTCAGGCGGCCTATGCCTGCGACATCACCTACGGCACCAACAACGAATACGGCTTCGACTATCTGCGCGACAACATGAAGTACCGGCTCGAGGACATGGTCCAGCGCGGGCACTTCTTCGCCATCGTCGACGAGGTCGATTCGATTTTGATCGACGAAGCGCGCACGCCGCTGATCATTTCTGGCCCGCTCGACGACCGCTCAGAATTCTACAACACCATCGACACCTACATTCCGAAGCTCGAGAAGAAAACGGACTTCGAGATCGACGAGAAGCAGCGCACGGTGACGCTGACCGAAGCCGGCATGGAGAAGATCGAGAACCTGCTGCAGGAAGCCGGTCAGCTCAAGGGCGACTCGCTCTACGATGTCGAGAACGTCTCGGTCGTCCATCACATCAATCAGGCGCTGCGCGCGCACTCGCTGTTCCAGCGCGACAAGGACTACATCGTCCGCGACGGCGAAGTGGTCATCATCGACGAATTCACCGGCCGCATGATGCCGGGCCGCCGCTATTCGGAAGGCCTGCATCAGGCGCTGGAAGCCAAGGAGCATCAGCCGGTCCAGCCGGAAAACCAGACGCTGGCGTCGATCACGTTCCAGAACTATTTCCGCATGTACGACAAGCTCGCCGGCATGACCGGTACGGCGGCGACCGAAGCGGACGAACTGTTCGACATCTACAAGCTCGAGGTCATCGAAGTTCCGACCAACGTGCCGATCGCGCGTCTCGACGAGGACGACGAGGTCTATCGCACGGCCGAGGAAAAGCATCGCGCCATTCTGGCCGAGATCGAACTGGCCAATAAGCGCATGCAGCCGGTGCTGGTCGGCACCGCCTCGATCGAGAAGTCGGAAGTGCTGGGCGAGTATCTCGCCAAGAACGGCTACAAGCAGATCGACTTCGGCAATCCGAAGGCGCTGGAAAAGCTCTACGCCGCTGCGCGCGCGGGCAAGCCCGCCAAGCTGTTCGCGGTGCTGAACGCACGTTTCCACGAGCAGGAAGCCTACATCGTCGCCGAAGCCGGCGTGCCGGGCGCGATCACCATCGCCACCAACATGGCCGGCCGTGGCACCGACATCAAACTCGGCGGCTCGCTGGAAATGCGCAGCCAGATCGAGACCGCCGACATCACCGATGAAACGGAGAAGAAGGCGAAGATCGAGCAGATCAAGGCCGACATCGAGCGCTTCCGCGAGATGGTGCTGAAGTCCGAGGAAGTGATCGAGATCGAACCCGCCAAGGGCTCAAAGCCGGCCAAGACCATCACCAAGCCCGGCGGGCTCTACATCATCGGTTCGGAACGCCATGAATCCCGGCGCATCGACAACCAGCTCCGTGGCCGCGCCGGCCGACAGGGCGATCCCGGCCGTACCAAATTCTATCTGTCGCTCGAAGACGACCTGATGCGCATCTTCGGGTCGGACCGGCTCGACACCATGCTGACCCGCCTTGGCCTCAAGGAAGGCGAGGCGATCATCCATCCGTGGATCAACAAGGCGCTCGAGAAGGCGCAGCAGAAGGTCGAGGCGCGCAACTTCGACATCCGCAAGAATCTGCTCAAGTTCGATGACGTGCAGAACGATCAGCGCAAGGCGATCTTCGACCAGCGCGTCGACCTGATGCGCGACCAGAACGTCGCCGAGACCGTCTCCGACATGCGCCACGCGCTGGTCGATGATCTCGTCGCCAAGCATGTGCCCGAGCACGCCTATGCCGAGCAGTGGGACGTCGCCGGGCTCAAGGACGAGTTGAAGCGCGTCCTCGATCTCGATCTTCCGGTCGATGAATGGGCCAAGGAAGAAGGCATCGCCGACGAGGAGATGCTGGCGCGCATCGAGAAACGCGTCGATGAGCTGATGGCGGCGAAGACTGCCCAGTTCGGGCCGGACGTGATGCGCTATGTCGAAAAGTCGGTGCTGCTGCAGACGCTGGATCATCTGTGGCGCGAACACCTGGTGATGCTGGACCACCTGCGTCAGGTGATCGGCCTGCGCGGCTACGGCCAGCGCGATCCGCTGCAGGAGTACAAGTCCGAGGCGTTCAATCTGTTCGAAAGCCTGATCGCGCACCTGCGCGAGGCGGTGACGGCTCAGCTGGTGCGGGTCGAAATCGTGCCGCCGGACGAGCAGCCTGAGCTGCCGCAGATGGAAGTGCACAAGCTCAATCCGAACACCGGCGAGGACGATATGGCGTTCGCGCAGGCCGCGCTTGCGCCGATCCCCGCTGCCCAGCGCGATCCGCAAAATCCCGCGACTTGGGGCAAGATCGGCCGCAACGAGGATTGCCCGTGCGGCTCCGGCAAGAAGTTCAAGCATTGCCACGGCAAGTATGCCTGAGTGGCTTCGCGCTTTTCAAAAAACCAAACCGCCGGTCGAAAGACCGGCGTTTTTGTTTGAGATGAGATCGTTTGAGTTTTGGTTCGTGATGCAATCTGCCTGCGCCGTCATTGCGAGGAGCGTTAGCGACGAAGCAATCCAGTTTTCTTTATCGCAGCAAGGCAAGGCTGGATTGCTTCGCTTCGCTCGCAATGACGGCAAAGCTGGGCATCGAGCTTGAACTCATCACATTCAGCGGACCGTCGACCAGCGGCTGTCGAAGGAGTTGGCCTGCACTGCCGGCTGGGCGCCTGCCAGCGACGATTGCGCTGCCGGAGCGGCTGCCGCGGTCGTGGCTGCGGGGGCCGGGGACGCAGGCTTGGCTTGCGGCTGGGTCTGCGCCTGCTGCGGACGCTCAAGCGGGATGACGCGCGGCGGTGCGCTTTTGGCTGTCTTCGTCGGCTCGGGTGATTTCGCCTTCGACTTGGCAGGGGCGGCAGCGGGCTTTGCCGCGGCGGGCTCGGGGTCCGATCCGCGCAAGCCGACGCTGCGCGACAGCTTGCTGAAGAAGCCTTCGGACGAACCTGCGCTGGCATTGGCATTGGCGGACGCAGTGCTCGGCGTCGTGCTGGTCACGGCGACCATCGGCTCGCTGTTGGACGAGGTGAAGCTGAACGATGGCGCGGTTTCCGGCGCCTTTGGAATGGTCGCATGCGAGGGCACGGTGCCCGGTGCCGGCTGATTGGACGCAACGGCGTAGTCGGTCACATCCTTGTCGATCGCGGATTCGCCTTCCGGCAGCTTGGATGCAAACACCGGATGCATGCCGCCGTCGATGCCGGCGCGCGAACGCGCGGTCGGCGTGCCGCGCGAGACCAGTTGCGCGGTCTTCAGTTCGTCCTGACGCTGCTTGTTCTGAACGGCGTCGGCGATTTCGGGGGAGACCTGATAGGCCGGGCACTGGGCAGAGGCGTTGAACGCCAGCGGGCGGGTCGCACCTGCCGGCTTTTCCGCGTCGAAGACATACTTCTTCTCGCAGAAATCGACCTTCGGCTCCTGCTTGGTGACCTCGAAGTGATCGTTGCCTTCCTTGATCATTTTCCAGAACGCCATGTGCGGACTGTTGCGATGACGCGCCATGTTCTGCGCCGTCATGCGGAACGGATAGGCCTGGACCTGAAAGGCGTTCTGGCCGCCGAAGAAGGATTCGCGGCCGAGCGCGTAAATCTCGGTGATCTGTTCGTCGGTCATCGCGTAGCAGCCGCGCGACGAGCAGTCGCCGTGCACCATCAGTTGCGAGCCGGTGCGGCCCCACGCCTTGTCGTAGGCGTTCGGGTAGCCCATGTTGAACGACAGGAAATAGGACGACGTCGGATTCATCTGCGCCGGCGTGATCGAGTAGAAGCCTTCCGGCGCCTGCCGGTCGCCTTCCTTGATCTTCGGTCCGAGGTCTCCCGACCAGCGGCAGATCGGATAGGTCTTGAGCAACGCGAACTTGCCGTCGCGAGTCTGCTTCCAGACCTCGAGTTCGGCTTCCTGCTTGAACAGGCGCACAAGCATCGGCGATGCCTTGTCCATGTTCTTGGTTTCGATGTCGGCAAGCAGCTTGTCGGGGATCGGGCGATTGGCTTTTGAGCTGGGCGAGAGCTGCTCGCCGTTGCATCCGGCCAGCAACACGCCGGCCGCGAGCGCAGCCGCGGTGACAAGCGCGCGTACATGCGTGCGGTCGATCAATGCAAGGCTCCCAATGCCAAGGCTCCGCGGCAGATCGGCAATCCCCATACTCCGGCTAGACCCAAGACCAGACCACAAGAAGACGAGACCCCAAGACCAGATTCAAGACCAGATTCAAGACCAGATTCAAGACCGGTGGCAGATCGTCTCCCGACAAAGTGGCGCGCAATAGGCGGCCGGAAAACGCTGCCCGTCTAAACAGGCCGCACGTGTTTTCGTCGTAAAAGCGGCGTTCGCTTCTTGGCTAAAAACGTGCGTGAGCAATTGATCGATTATTATCCTTAAGGCCCCCCGGTCGCAAGCCGAAGCGACCGCAACCGGACGGCATTGACCGCTTTATGGTCAACGCTAAGTAAATCAAAACACTGGTGAAAAACGGCCGTGGCCGAAAGGACGCTGTCCCAAAAAAGCCACGATGTGGCGGCGCGGCGCGTTGCGCGCCGCTATGGCCGCGGGATTCGCTAGCCGAGCTTGCGGCCGATATCGAGGAACTTCTGCCGGCGCTGGTTGCGCACCGCCTTGGAATCGAGGCTTCGCATGTCGTTGAAAGCCTGGGCGACGGCGTCGCCGGTCCGGGCAATCATCGCCGCCGGATCGCGGTGCGCGCCGCCAGGCGGCTCCTTCAAAATGGTGTCGATCACGCCGAAGCGGGCGAGATCCTGCGCGGTGATCTTGAGATTGGTCGCGGCTTCCTGCGCCTTGGCTGAATCGCGCCACAGAATTGAGGCTGCGCCTTCCGGAGAAATCACGCTGTACACGGCGTGTTCGAGCATCAGCACGCGGTTCGCAGTGGCGATGGCGATGGCGCCGCCCGAGCCGCCTTCGCCGATGATGACCGCGACATTGGGCACACCGAGATTGAGGCAGGCGTCGGTGGAGCGCGCGATCGCTTCCGCCTGTCCGCGCTCCTCGGCGCCGATACCGGGATAGGCGCCCGCCGTGTCCACCAGCGAGAGAACAGGGATGCCGAAGCGATCCGCCATTTCCATCAGCCGCACGGCCTTGCGATAGCCCTCGGGCTTGGCCATGCCGAAATTGTGCTTGAGCCGGGTTTCGGTGGTCGAGCCCTTCTCCTGGCCGATCACGCAGATGCTCTCGCCTCTGAAACGGCCGAAGCCGCCGATCAGCGCTTCGTCGTCGCCGAACTTGCGGTCGCCTGCAAGCGGCGTGAACTCGGTGATGAGTTCCTTGACGTAATCCACGCAATGCGGCCGCAGCGGATGGCGTGCGACCTGGGTTTTCTGCCAGGGCGTCAGATCGGCATAAAGATCGGTGAGCGCCTGTGCCGCCTTTTCTTCGATGCGCGACACTTCTTCGCTGATGTCGCTGCCGCTGGCGGCAAGCGCACGCAGCTCGTCCACCTTGGAATCGAGTTCGGCGACGGGCTTCTCAAAATCCAGATAACTGCGCATCAGGTCCGGCATGTGACAAATATGGGGGCGGGCGTGCTTGAGCGAAGGGCGCACGAATTGATAGTTCGGTCGGTCTCAATCGCGTATTGAAGTCTTCCTTGGGGTCTTTCTTGGGGCCTTTCAAGTCAAGAAGCGGTCCCAAGTCAAGCTTGACGGTGGAAAGTGCCGATATTGCTGGGCTTTCAATGGGTCATTTGTCGGCTAGCGGATGCAGATCGCGCACCAGGCTCTTCAATCGCTCCTCGACGATATGGGTATAGATCTGCGTCGTGGAAATGTCGGTGTGGCCAAGCAGTGTCTGGACGATTCGCAAGTCCGCCCCGTTGTGCAGCAGATGACTCGCAAAGGCGTGGCGCAGCACATGCGGACTGACGAGGCGCGGCGCGATGCCGGCGACCGCCGCAAGCTCCTTGAGGTCGCGCGCGAAATGCTGCCGCGTCAGATGGCCGCTCTCGCCCGATGACGGAAACAGCCACTTCGAGGCAGTCGACGATTTCTTTTGCTCGCGGTGCGTCGCTTCCAGCGCGGCGAGATAGTCCGCCATCGCCTGCTTCGATGTTTCGTTGAGCGGAACGAGCCGCTCCTTGTTGCCCTTGCCGCGTACCACGATCATGCGGGCGTCGCGTCGCGCGGCGGACAGCGGCAGCGCAACCAGTTCCGAAACGCGCAGTCCCGTCGCGTAGAGAATTTCAAGCAAACACGAGAGCCGGATCGCGCGCAGCTTTTGCAGCGGCGACTGCTCGGGAAGTTCCGACGATGTTTTCGCCTGCGTCAGGAGACGATCAACGTCGGCAATGGACAGGACTTTCGGCAGCGCGCGTCCGCGCTTCGGACCGGACAGGATCGCGGCGGGATCGTCCGCGCGCACCCGCTCGCTCAGAAGGAAACGAAACAGATGCCGCGTCGACGACAGTTTGCGCGCCACGCTCGATGATTTGAATCCGCGGTCGTCGAGATCGCCGAGGTAATCGCGCAGCATCTGGGTGTCGGCGGTCTGGAACGTCGATTTGTGCCGGGCGAGGAAGCCGGACAGGTCCTCAAGATCGCCGCGATAGGCATCGAGCGTGTTGACGCCTGCGCCCTGTTCGGCCGCGAGCATGTCGAGGAACAGGGCGGTCAGCCGGATGTCGGAGGATTTGTCGGACGCCATGATCCGCAACCCGCCTATCGCTTGAGGAATTTGTCGGGCGGAACGCTGATCGTCATTTCGCGCGGCTTCGGATTGACGAAATTGGCGAGTGCGAAGATGCCGCCATAGATCAATCCGCCGATCACGGCGACGACCGTCAGGAAGCGAAGCAGGCTGGGCATCGAACTTGGCCTCGGAATTACCTTCGGATTGCCGGCCCGGACGGCACGTTAACCAGCGGAACGCGGCCGCTCAGGCCACTCCAAAGTACCAACATGTTCGCGCTGTTTCGGCAAGAGTCTCTGGTGCCCCGACGTTCGCTCTAGCGGCGGTAACGGCAGGAGTAGTATAGGTGGCTTCCTGGCCGAAATAGCGGTCAGCCGAGCCATTGAAGAGATGACCGAGACCGCGGCCAGACATCAGGACGGCATGACCCATGAGGCCGACATTGTCGCGGCCCTCAAGGGCCGCCCGATCGTGCTTGTCGGCATGATGGGATCGGGCAAGTCAACCATCGGGCGGCGTCTCGGCGCGCGGCTTCACATGCCGTTTCTAGATGCCGATCATGAAATCGAGATCGCGCATGCGGGCATGACCGTCAGCGAAATCTTCGCGCAGCACGGCGAACCGTACTTTCGCGACGGCGAGGCGCGGGTGATCGCCCGCCTGCTGGAGAGCGGTCCTTGTGTGGTCGCGACCGGCGGCGGCGCGTTCATGCGCGAGGAAACCCGCAACCGGATTCGCGACAAGGCGGTCTCGCTCTGGCTTCAGGCGGACGGCGACGTGATCCTGAAGCGGGTCAAGCGCCGCGCCGACCGGCCCCTGCTGCAAACCGCCGATCCGGCCGCGACCATCGAGCGCCTGATCGGCGAACGCAGCCCGTTTTATCAACTCGCCGATCTGGCGATTGCGTCACGCGACGTGCCGCACGAGAAGATCGTCGATGAATGTATCGACGCGCTTTACGCACACCTGGTGTCCGGCAGCGCAGCGTCCTCTTCCTCAAGCGAAACACAATGACCGCCCCCATCAAGACCACAAATCCGGTGACCGTCGGCGTTGCCCTCGGCGACCGCGCCTATGACATCATCATCGGCCGCGACGTGTTGCCGTCGCTCGGTCACCGCATCGCCAAGCTGCGGCCCGGCGCGCGCGTGGCCATCGTCACCGACCACACCGTTGCAAAAAACTGGCTCGGCAAGACCGAAGCCGCGCTGGCGGATGCCGGCATTGCGTCCTCGCGCATTGTGGTCGGCGAGGGCGAGGCGTCCAAGAGCTACGCCGTGTTGCAGGATGTCTCCGAGGCGCTGATCGCCGCGAAGATCGAGCGCAACGATCTGGTGATCGCGCTCGGCGGCGGCGTGATCGGCGATCTGGCAGGATTTGCGGCGTCGATTGTCCGGCGCGGCGTCGATTTCGTGCAGGTGCCGACATCGTTGCTCGCGCAGGTCGATTCATCGGTGGGCGGCAAGACCGGAATCAACTCACCGCACGGCAAGAATCTCGTCGGCGCGTTTCACCAGCCGGTGCTGGTGGTCGCGGATACGGCGGTGCTCGATACGCTGTCGCCGCGCCAATTCCGTGCGGGCTATGCCGAAGTCGCCAAATACGGCGTGCTGGGCGACCTGGAATTCTTCGACTGGCTCGATGCCAATCATGCGGAGATCTTCGCAGGGGGCGCCGCACGCGAGCGCGCCATCGCGGCCAGTTGCCGCGCCAAGGCGGCGATCGTGGCGCGCGACGAACGCGAAACCGGCGACCGCGCGTTGCTCAATCTCGGGCATACCTTCGGCCATGCGCTTGAGGCCGTGACCGGTTTTTCCGACCGGCTGTTCCACGGCGAGGGCGTTTCGGTCGGCATGGTGCTGGCCGCGGAGTTCTCGGCGCATCTCAACATGATCCCGGCGGCGGACGCTGCGCGCGTGCAGCGTCACCTTGCATCGGTCGGCCTGCCGACACGGTTGCAGGACATCGCGGGCTTTCAGCAGGAGGGTCTTGCGGACGCCGACACGCTGCTGAAGCTGATGGGACAAGACAAGAAGGTGAAGCGCGGGCGGCTGACCTTCATTCTGCTGGAGCAGATCGGCAAGGCCGTGATCGTCAACGATGTCGACCCGTCCACGGTCCGCGATTTCCTTCAGGAAAAATTATCAGGGTGAGGGCGATGCTGTCTCGGCGCAGGATGCCAGGACGTATCATCGACGCACCGCATAACGACGAGACCGTCGCGGGACAAGCATGACTTCAGCCGCTGTCAATCTGCTCATCGCCTTCCTGCTGCTCGCGGCCAACGCATTCTACGTGGCGGCTGAATTCGCGCTGGTGAAAAGCCGCGGGTTTCGCGTCAAGGTCATGGCCGAGCAGAACCGGTTCGGCGCGCGCCTGCTGATGAAGATGATGGGCAACATCGAAGCCTATCTCGCGTGCTGTCAGCTCGGCATCACCATGGCCTCGCTCGGTCTCGGTTGGGTTGGCGAGCCGACCGTTGCGGCATTGCTCAAGCCTGTTCTCGAGCCGCTCGGATTGCCGGAATCCGCGCTGCATTTTACGTCATTTCTGACCGGCTTTCTGGTGTTCTCCTCGCTGCATATCGTCGTCGGCGAGCAGGTGCCGAAAACGCTTGCGATCCGGGAGCCCGTGCCGGTCTCGCAATGGATCGCATATCCGCTCTATGTATCCTATCTCGTGTTCTATCCGCTGAACTGGATGTTGAACGGTGCATCGCGCGCGATTTTGCGGATGCTCGGCGTGAAGGAATCCTCCCAGCACGAAATTCTCACCGATTCCGAAATCGAAGGTCTGGTGGGCGAATCGGCCGAGCATGGCAAAATGGAAAGCGGCGAGGCCGAATACATCCAGAATGTGTTCCGGTTTGGCGATCTCGCAGTGTCCGACGTCATGGTCCATCGCACCAAAATGGTCAGCGTCAACGCCGACGGGCCGCCCGACGCGGTCATCCGTGGAATTCTCGAATCGGAATACACCCGCATTCCGCTGTGGCGCGAGAAGCCCGAGAACATCATCGGCGTTCTGCATGCAAAGGATCTGCTGCGCGCCATCCGCGCGACAGACGGCGACCTCTCCAAGGTTGATGTCGGCGCGATCGCCCTGCCGCCGTGGTTCGTGCCGGAGATGCGGCCTTTGTCAGAACAGCTCAAGGCGTTCCGCCGCCGCAAGACCCACTTCGCGTTGGTGGTCGACGAGTATGGCGAAGTCGAAGGCCTCGTGACGCTGGAAGATATTCTGGAAGAAATCGTAGGCGATATTTCGGACGAGCATGACGTGGCTGTTGCGGGTGTCCGCGCGCAGCCGGACGGATCGGTTGTGGTCGATGGCTCGGTGCCGATCCGCGATCTCAATCGCGCGATGGACTGGCATCTGCCGGATGAGGAAGCGACCACCATCGCCGGCCTCGTCATTCATGAGGCACGCTCGATCCCCGACCGCGGGCAGAGCTTCACGTTCCACGGATTCCGCTTCAGGGTGCTCCGGCGGGAGCGCAACCGCATCACGGCGCTGCGGATCGTGCCGCTGCCGCGCGAGAACGAGGTGCCTGAGAAGAAGCCGCGGGCCGGAACGTCGTTTTAGTTCGCCGACGATTCGTTTGAATTGGCTTGTTCTGAATGCTTTTGAATTGCACGTGTTTTCGGAATTGTCTTCGGAATTGTATGTGTTTCTGAATGTTGCGGCATGACCTCTCTGCTCCCCTCCCCCTTGCGGGGAGGGGTTGGGGGTGGGGGTCTGTAAATGCGAATGAACGAGAACGCAGCCGAGACGAACGCGATGAATGATCGCCAGGATGGCCGCCGACAGCAGTTCGCACGGCGTATGCGCGCCCAGCCGACCGACGCGGAGCGGGTGCTATGGCAACGGCTTCGCCACGACATTGCGTTGACCGGATCTCATTTTCGGCGACAGGCTTTGATCGGGCCGTTCATTGTTGATTTTGTCAGCCGCAGGGCAAAGCTCGTCATCGAACTGGACGGCGGACAGCACGATGTGCAGCGCGCGGCTGACGCGATGCGAACCCAGCAGATCGAAACCGAAGGTTATCGTGTGCTGCGCTTCTGGAATCACGACGTGCTTGGCAATCTTGAAGGTGTTCTGAGCGAAATTCAGAGCGCGTTGTCCCCCACCCCGACCCCTCCCCGCAAGGGGGAGGGGAGCAGTAGCTTGCGGATCGTGCCGCTGCCGCGCGACAGCGAGATGCCGGAGAAGAAGCCGCGGGCCGGAACGTCGTTTTAGTTCGCCGACGGTTCGGTTGAATTTGCAGGCGCACCGGTGTGACCCGATCGGAAACCGGTTCCCGCTTGTCGCGGAGTGCGTCGCTACGCCTTGTTTTCGCCGGGCGCATACGCCTTGATCGCCAGCGCATGGACCGAGCCGGACAGTTCCGGCGCCAGCAGCGAATTTATCATGCGATGGCGGTCGATCCGGCTCTTCCCTTCGAACGCTTTCGACACGATATAGAGCCTGAAATGCGTTGCGCCGCCCGGCCTGTGGCCTGCGTGGCCCTCATGCAAGTGGGATTCGTCCACGACGTCGAGACTTTCAGGGATGAAAGCTTCGCTCAACTTTTTTGTGATCTGATCTTTTACGGTCATGATCTGCGCAATATCGCGCGTTATTCGCCAAGGTCAATCACCGTTTCAATTGCGGTTCACCGGCGCGGCGATGTATACTCCGCGCTCGCGAAAATTCGCGTGAAGACTTGCAGCTTCTCACAAGGCGTTATCATACAGCCATGGCCATCGACTCATCCAAATTCTTCGACAGCATCCGCATCAAGCCCAACAAGCTGAGCGCGAAGCAGCAGGCTGCTGCACGCGAAGAAGCCGTGATGTGCGAGGCGCCCGGCTGCAAGAACAAGGGCGGACATCGCGCGCCCAAGGGCCGCGGTCATGAGAAGGAATACTGGCATTTCTGTCTCAACCACGTTCGCGAATACAATCAGGGCTACAATTTTTTCCAGGGCATGGCCCCCGATGCGGTCGCCAGCTACCAGAAGGATGCGCTGACCGGCCATCGTCCGACCTGGAAGATGGGTGCGAACAGCGGCAAAAAGTCAAAGTCCGATCTCGACATGGACGCGGCTTTGGATCCGCTCAAGATGTTCGACGAGATGAACGGGCGCGGCAAGTGGCGTCCCGGTCCGGGCAGTGCCAGGGCGGAGCCGAAGGCGGAAACGCGAAAGATCTTCAACGCCGAGAAGAAGGCGCTGCTGGTCATGGGCCTCGGTCCCGAGGCCACGCTGGAGACTGTGAAGGCCAAATACAAGCTGCTGGTGAAGCAGCATCATCCCGACGCCAACGGCGGCGATCGCTCGACCGAAGATCGCCTGATCGAGATCATCAAGGCCTACAACTATCTCAAGACGGTTGTGCGCGGCGCGTCCTGAGCGCCGGCTTGTTCGGCGTAGCGGATTCACGCTTCTTTGAAGCTGTTGTTTTCACCGAAATCGGCTTCTTCGCCGAAGCTGACTTGTTTTTCGAAACGTCCTTGTTTTGCGAACCGCCCTTGCGCGCGTGATAGGTCAGCGCCAGCCCGATGCAGTGGCGCAGCGCTTTTTCAGGAATTTTCGCGGTCGTCTCGAACAGGATGCTGCGGTTGCCGCCATACTCCATCTGCGCCGGATACAGTTCGCGGAATGTTAAGACAAGATCGGTCTGGCAATGGAAATACATCGCGACGCGGTCGTCGTCCGCTTTCACGCGGTCGATCCGGATCGTGCTGCCGCTGCCGGATTGCGTAGTGAGATAGCTCGGCTGGCCCCATTTCAGCGTTTCCTCGAGCGGGCCGACGCCGTCGAGTTTGGCTGCGGTCTCCAGGATCATCGCGCGCAGCGTCAGCAGCTTTGCACGAACGGCATCCGGATAGGCGTCAAATACTTTTGCGACATTGCGGTCGGCGAAAGGTCTGCTGTGGTTCGCTGCTCGCTTCACCGAAGTGGCTCGCTTCACCCAACCCTCCCGTTGGCCTCGCGCCGGCTGCGCCAATGATACACGCCCACAGCGATGGTCCCGATGGCGATGATGCCGCCCACCAGCGGCAATCCGTAGTGTTCGATTTTCATGCCCCATCGCTCCGCAGCGGAGCCGGCGAGTGCGCCCGACAGCACATGCGCTAATGCCCACAACAGAACGGCGGCGGCGTTGACCGGATAGAAGCGCTGCGGCGGCATGCCGAGCGCGCCGGCGGTGATCGGCACGACGGCGCGGACCGGGGGCACGAAACGGGCAAGAAACACCGCGAGCGTCCCGTAGCGGTGGAAGAAGGCTTCGCTCTTCGCGACCAGCGCCGGGTAATTCGACAGCGGCCACGAGGTCAGCACCTTGCGCTGGCTGGCGCGGCCGATCCAGAAGGCGAGCCCGTCGCCGAGGAGCGCCCCGGCGATCGCCGCCGTCAGCACCGGCGTCAGGTGGAGACTGCCGGCGGGCACCAGCGCGCTGAGCGCCAGAATCACGGTCGAGCCCGGAATCAGCGAGCCCAGAATGGGGACGGCCTCAAGAAAAGCGGCAAGGAAAATCGCTGCATAGGCCAGCAAGGCATGAAGCGAGACAAACCCGATCAGTTGATGGAGATGCGAACTCACTTGAGGCCCATTGCTGGCGCGATTCCGGGAACGCCACCATACACCGGGAAATCCGGGGCCAACCGCCGATTGGCGGCCCTCCGAATCGGCGTGGTCCCCGGCAATCGCAGGGCAGACCTACCAAAGCTGCGAAAAGGGCTTATCTCAATGAAAATACGATGGAACTTTCATTGCGCAGTGGGCTTCTGCCATCGGCATCTGTCTGCTACGTTGCAGCACGCACCCCACCCGCAGCAAGCACGTCTGGTTTCGGGAGCATCCGGGACCACGGAGGATTGATGACCGCCGCCATGACCAAGTCGCAGGAACCCGCAGGCCTCCCAGACATGAAAGTGTCGGTTCGTCAGGTCTTCGGGATCGACAGCGACCTCGAAGTCCCCGCCTATTCCAACGGCGATCCGCATGTGCCCGATGTCGATTCGGATTATCGTTTCGACCGTGCCACCACGCTTGCCATCCTCGCCGGTTTCGCGAAGAACCGCCGCGTCATGGTCACCGGCTTTCACGGCACCGGTAAATCGACCCATATCGAGCAGGTCGCCGCGCGGCTGAACTGGCCCTGCGTGCGCGTCAACCTCGACAGTCACATCAGCCGTATCGATCTCGTCGGCAAGGACTCCATCGTCGTTCGCGACGGCAAGCAGGTCACCGAATTCCGCGACGGCATCTTGCCGTGGGCGCTTCAGCACAACATCGCGCTGGTGTTCGACGAATACGATGCCGGCCGTCCGGACGTGATGTTCGTGATCCAGCGCGTGCTGGAAGTGTCCGGCCGCCTGACGCTGCTCGACCAGAACAAGGTCATCAAGCCGCATCCGGCGTTCCGCCTGTTCTCGACCGCCAACACGATCGGTCTCGGCGACACCTCGGGCCTCTATCACGGCACCCAGCAGATCAACCAGGGCCAGATGGACCGCTGGTCGATCGTCACCACGCTGAATTATCTGCCGCACGACGAGGAAGTGGAGATCGTGCTCGCCAAGGCGAAGCACTATCGCACCGATGCCGGCCGCGACACCGTCAACAAGATGGTTCGCCTCGCAGACCTGACGCGCAACGCCTTCGCCAACGGCGATCTGTCGACGGTGATGTCGCCGCGCACCGTCATCACCTGGGCGGAGAACGCCGAAATCTTCGGCGACATCGGTTTTGCTTTCCGCGTCACCTTCCTGAACAAGTGCGACGAGCTTGAGCGTCCGCTGGTGGCGGAGTTCTATCAGCGCTGCTTCAATGCGGAGCTGCCGGAAAGTGCCGTGAACGTGGCGTTGAGCTAATTGCTGCTGATTTAGTACGCGCTCGCATCTTCCCTCCCCCCTGGGGAGGGTCGGCCGAGCGAAGCGGAGGCCGGGGTGGGGGTTGCTTTTCAATCGCGGCGACCTAGCCCCCCACCCGACGCATTGTTCGCTTCGCTCCCAATGCGCCACCCTCCCCACAAGGGGGAGGGAAAAGAGGCTTCGAGGTTCACGCCGCAATGAGCACGTCGAATATCAAGTTCAAAACCGGGTCGAAGGAATCGCCGACCGAGCCGTTCAAGCGCGCGGTGACGTCGGCCTTGCGCGCCATCGCCAAGCAGCCTGAACTCGAAGTGACGTTTGCCGCCGAGCGTCCGGGCCTGTCGCCCGGCAAGGCGCGGCTGCCGGAGCCCGCCCGCAAGCTGACCCGCAAGGACGCGGCCATCGTGCGCGGCCATGCCGATTCCATCGCGCTGCGCGTCGCCTGTCACGATCCGAAGGTTCATCGCAAGCTGGCGCCGGGCAATCCGCAGGCGCGCGGCGTGTTCGACGCCGTCGAGCAGGCCCGCGTGGAAGCCATCGGCGCCAAGCGCATGAGCGGCGTCGCCAAAAACCTTACCGCGATGCTCGACGATCATTTTCATCGCGGCAAATTCGACGAGATCACCGACCGCGCCGACGCGCCGCTGGCCGATGCGCTGGCGATGATGGTGCGCGAACGGCTCACCGGCCTCGCGCCGCCGGCGGCGGCGCGCAAGATGGTGGATCTCTGGCGGCCTGTCCTTGAAGACAAGATCGGCACGCGTCTCGATGTGCTGAAGAACTTCACCGAGGATCAGGCCCGCTTCGGCGACGCGCTTCACGACGTGCTGCAGGCGCTGGAGCTTGGCGACGACCGCAATGCGGATCAGGACGAGGACGACAATCAGGACGAGAACCGCGACGGCGAAAAAGACCAGTCCGGAGCGGATGGTTCGCCGGAGGGCGAATCCGCCGAGGAGATGAGCGCCGAACAGTCGCAATCCTCCACCGAGGAGATGTCGGAAAACGCCATGGAGAGCGCGCAGGCATCCGCCAGCGACGCCTTCGACGACAGCGAGATGGGCGAGGACGAGACGCCCGGCGAAGCGCATCGGCCGCCCGGTCGCGGCCTCAACGAGCCGCGCGGGCCGGAGTATCACGCCTTCGCGCCGAAGTTCGACGAGGTCGTCTCGGCGGAAGATCTTTGCGAGCACGACGAACTGGAGCGGCTGCGCAGCTATCTCGACAAGCAGCTCGCGCATTTGCAGCACATCGTCGCGCGGCTGGCCAACCGGTTGCAGCGAAAGCTGATGGCGCAGCAGAACCGCGCCTGGGAATTCGATCTCGAGGAAGGTATCCTCGATCCGGCGCGGCTGTCGCGCGTCGTGACCGACCCGTATCACCCGCTCTCATTCATGCACGAGAAGGAAGCCACCTTCCGCGACACGGTGGTGACGCTGCTGCTCGACAATTCCGGTTCGATGCGCGGGCGGCCCATCACGGTGGCTGCGACCTGCGCCGACATTCTGGCGCGGACGCTGGAGCGCTGCGGCGTCAAGGTCGAGATTCTCGGTTTCACCACGCGGGCGTGGAAGGGCGGCCAGTCGCGCGAGGCGTGGCTGGCGGCGGGCAAGCCCGCGAATCCGGGCCGTCTCAACGATCTGCGGCACATCATCTACAAGTCGGCGGACGCGCCATGGCGGCGCGCGCGCAAGAATCTCGGCCTGATGATGCGCGAGGGCCTGCTCAAGGAAAATATCGACGGCGAGGCGCTCGACTGGGCGCACAAGCGCCTGCTCGGACGCTCCGAGCAGCGCAAGATCCTGATGATGATTTCGGACGGCGCGCCGGTGGATGACTCCACGCTGTCGGTCAATGCGGGCAACTATCTCGAGCGGCACCTGCGCCACATCATCGAGGAAATCGAGACCCGCTCGCCGGTCGAACTGATCGCCATCGGCATCGGCCATGACGTGACGCGCTACTATCGCCGCGCCGTGACCATCGTGGATGCGGAAGAACTCGGCGGCGCCATTACGGAAAAGCTGGCCGAGCTGTTCAGCGAAACCCATGTCGAGACCTCGTCGCCGTCGCGCCGCCGCAGATTGCATTCCTGACATATGACGCTCCAACTCAACCGCCGGCGGTTTCTGAAGAACGCCATGGCGGCGCTTCCGGCCGGCATGATTGCGACCGAGCCCGCAAACGCGCAAACGTCGTCGGTCGAGGTCAAGGCGCGCCCGATCGAGTCCTTCGATCCGCGCGATCCGACCCACATCCGTTATGGCGCCCTGGAGTTTCGCAGTGGGCTCATCCTCACCTCGTCGTTTCGTGGATTCGGCGGCCTGTCGGGATTGCGGCTCGACAAGAAGGGCGAGCAATTCATCGCCATCAGCGACAAGGGCAACTGGTTTACTGGACGCATCGCCTATCGGGGCAAGCGTATGGCGGGACTGGCCGATATGAAGTCCGCGCCGATGCTGGACAGCGATGGCAAGAAAGTCACTGCGCGTAGCTGGTTCGACAGCGAGTCGCTCGCGCTCGACGGGTCCATGGCGTATGTGGGCTTCGAGCGCGTCAATCAGATCGTGCGGTTCGATTTCGCCAAGGGCGGCATCCGCTCAAGAGGCGAGGTGGTGCCGGTGCCGCCCGGCATTAGCGAGCTGCCCTTCAACAAGGGACTCGAAGCTCTTGTGTTCGTCCCGAAGGGGCAGCCGCTTGCAGGAAGCCTGATTGCGATTTCGGAGCGCGGGCTCGATCCGTCGGGAAATATCCTGAGCTTCCTGATCGGTGGACCGTCGCCCGGTCCGTTCACGGTCAGGCGCACGGACAATTTCGACATCAGCGATGCGGTCCTGCTGCCGTCCGGCGATCTGCTGCTGCTGGAACGAAAGTTCTCGCTGCTTGAGGGCGTCGGCATTCGCATCCGCCGCATCCCGATCAAATCCGTTGTTCCGGATGCCGTGATCGACGGGCCGACCATCTTCGAGGTCGATCTCGGATACGAGGTCGACAACATGGAAGGCATCGATGCGCACGTCACCGACGAGGGCGAGACCGTACTGACGATGGTTTCCGACGATAATTTTTCGATGATCCAGCGCACGCTGCTGCTGCAGTTCACGCTGGTCGGGGAGTGAGTGTTCCTTCCTCGTCATGCGAGCGGAGCGAAGCAATCCAGGATGACGTTCATCCATAAAGAACTGGATTGCTTCGTCGCTTCGCTCCTCGCAATGACGGGGTAGTGCTGCCAAACAAAAAAGCCGGGCTTTCGCCCGGCCGTTTGAAACCCTGTTGCGGATCGAACGATCAGCTCGCGACGGCGAGCTTCTTCTTTTCGATCTGGCGCTTCAGTTCGACTGCCTTCGGCGACAGATCGTCGGCGCTCGCCTTGATCAGGAACGCGTCGAGCCCGCCGCGGTGATCGACCGTCTTCAGCGCATTGGTCGAAACACGCAGGCGCACCGAGCGGCCGAGCGTGTCCGAGATCAGGGTGACGTTGCACAGGTTCGGCAGGAACCGGCGCTTGGTCTTGTGGTTCGAGTGGCTGACCTTGTGGCCAACCTGAGGGCCCTTGGCCGTCAATTCGCAGCGCCGAGACATAGCGTAATCCTTTGGCGAAATCTTGTGTCGCCCCGGACCACCGGAACGGGGTCGCGTGGGGGTTTGAAACCGTCCATTTCAGGAACGGCGGAGCTATAAGGGGCTAGCCGCCTAGCGTCAAGGTTGGGAGGCGATTTCAGCAACTTATCTGCGGGTCGGGGGCCAGAGGCCGCCGTCGGCAAAAATGACAATTTTCCCCGTTAAACCAGTGATTTCCTAACATATAATCGACGTAATCCCTGACCAGACAAGTTACCACAGGCTTTCGATAAGGACTTTCGCGGCCTACGCGGGATAGCCGTCCCGCCGACGCCGTGCTCCGGGGGCGCCGGTCAATCGCCGGTCATCGTGTGCAAGGATTTTCGTCGGTGGACATGCCCCGGTTCCCAGAATTCGCCCGGAAACGCTTCCGGATCGCCAGGCTCGGGCTTTGCCTGTCGGGGGTGCTGGCTCTCTGCGCGGCGCTGGCCGTGCCTGCGAACGCCCAGGGACGTCTGGACGCCAAGTATGAAGCTTCGCTCGCCGGCCTTCCGATCGGCAAAGGCGCCTGGATTGTCGATGTTTCCGAAGACCAGTATTCGGCTGCCGTCAGCGGCGCCACCACTGGGCTGATGAAATCCATCGGCGGCGGCAATGGCACCGGAACCACGCAGGGCCGTATCACGGCGGGTCAATTCGCTCCGCTCAGCTACGTTTCGACCGTCAACTACGGAAAGAAAGCCGAAGTCATCCGCATCGCGCTGGGCGGCGGCAACGTCAAGGATTCCACGATCGAGCCGCAGCCGCCGGAAAGCCCGGATCGCATTCCGGTCACCGACGTGCATCGCCGCAACGTGCTCGATCCGATGACGGGTTCGTTGCTGAAGGTCGCGGGCACCGGCGATCCGGTCGGCCCCGAGGCTTGCCGCAAGACGCTGTCGGTGTTCGACGGCCGGATGCGTTACGATCTGCGGCTCGAGTACAAGCGCATGGAAATGGTCAAGGCCGAAAAGGGCTATCACGGGCCGGTCGTGGTCTGTGCGGTCTATTTTACGCCGATCGCGGGCTACGTTCCGGATCGCGTCTCGATCAAATACGTCGCGGCTCAGCGCAACATGGAAATCTGGTTCGCGCCCATCGCCGGAACGCGCGTGCTGGCGCCGTTCAGGATCACCATTCCAACGCCGCTCGGCACCGGCATGATCGAGGCCACGGAATTTGTTTCGGCGCAGAAGACCGCCAAGACGAACTCGACGAACTGACCCGATCGGTCCGGGTCCTGCGGCACCGCCGCGCTGATTCAGCCGCGAATCTCACCATGAATCGTGTTGACTCTTCGGCCAATCCGATTCGACTCCGGATTTAACGATTTCATCCCGATCGCGACATGCGCGGAGCATCTTCAAACCCCATATAGTATCGTTGATCGACGAATTGTGCGACATGTTGAGGCCTTCGAGGCAATCACACCGCGAGTCAGCGATTCGGGCTTCTTTCGTTCCTTAAGCGTTCCAAATCTTAAGTTGCGACGTGAATAGCGTCGCATTGTGAGACACTTCCAGTCACTGCCTGCGGCGTCCGCGTCGTGTGCGTCATGCGGACCTTGTGATTATGCCCTTGTCGTCTTCCGCCCCGCTGTTTTCGAATGAGCGTGCTCCCGGCGCCGGTGTCACCGCGGTGCTCGGCCCCACCAACACCGGCAAGACCCATCTGGCGATTGAGCGGCTGCTGGCGCATTCGTCCGGAATCATCGGCCTGCCGCTGCGGCTGCTGGCGCGCGAGGTCTACAACAAGATCGCCGCGCGGGCCGGTGCCGATGCCGTGGCGCTGATCACCGGCGAGGAGAAGATCAAGCCGCCGAGGGCGCGGTACTGGGTCTCCACAGTCGAGGCGATGCCGCGCGATCTCGATGTGTCGTTTCTGGCGGTGGATGAAATCCAGATCGCGTCTGATCTGGAGCGCGGCCACGTTTTCACCGACAAGATTCTGAACCGGCGCGGGCGCGATGAAACCCTGCTGCTGGGCGCGGCCACCATGCGGCCGATCATCGAGCGGTTACTGCCCGGCGCCAACATCGTCACGCGGCCGCGGCTGTCGCAGCTCGAATTCGCCGGTGACCGCAAGATCACGCGGCAGCCTAGACGTACTGCTATCGTCGCGTTCTCCGCCGACGAGGTTTACGCCATCGCCGAACTGATCCGGCGTCAGCATGGCGGCGCTGCAGTGGTGCTGGGCTCGCTGTCGCCGCGCACCCGCAATGCGCAGGTGGAGATGTTCCAGTCCGGCGACGTCGATTATCTTGTGGCCACCGATGCGGTGGGGATGGGTCTCAACCTCGATGTCGATCATGTCGCGTTCGCATCCGACCGCAAATACGACGGCTATCAGTTCCGCCGGCTGACGCCTTCGGAGTTTGCGCAGATCGCGGGCCGCGCCGGTCGCGCCACGCGCGACGGCACGTTCGGAACCACGGGGCGCTGTGCGCCGTTCGAGCCCGAACTGGTCAATGCGCTGCAGAATCACACCTTCGACAGCGTCAAGATGCTGCAATGGCGGAACACGCGGCTGGATTTCTCGTCGCTGGGCGCGCTTCAGGTGTCGCTCGCGCTGGTGCCGAACCATGAGGTGCTGACGCGCGCGCCGATTGCCGAGGACATCCGCGTGCTCGAGCACGCGGCGCGCGATGAGGACGTTCGCGACATGGCCAAGGGTGCCGCCGCCGTCGAGCGGCTGTGGGAGGCCTGCCAGATTCCGGATTATCGCAAGCTCTCGCCGGCCGCGCATGCCGAGCTTGTCACCACCCTGTATGGGTTTTTGATGCGAAAGGGGCGGATTCCTGACAACTGGTTCGAGGCCCAGATCGCGCAAACCGACCGCACCGACGGCGATATCGACACATTATCGGCCCGGATTGCCCAGATCCGGACCTGGACATTCGCGGCAAATCGTCCCGATTGGCTGGTGGACCCCGAGCGCTGGCAGGGAATTGCCCGTGGGGTCGAGGATAAATTGTCAGATGCCCTGCATGAACGGCTAACTGAGCGTTTCGTTGATCGCCGGACCAGTGTATTGATGCGGCGCTTACGGGAAAACACGATGCTGAATACTGAGATTGGGAAGACGGGCGAAGTGATCGTAGAGGGCCATATGATTGGCCGTCTCGATGGATTCATGTTCGCGCCGGAGTCGGCGGAAGCGGGCTCAGATGCCAAGGCCTTGCAGGCTGCTGCACTGAAGGCACTGGCGGGCGAGATCGACGCGCGCGCCGAAAAGCTGTCGAAGGCGCCGGACGATCAGTTCGTACTGACATCCGACGGGACGTTGCGCTGGACCGGCGATGCCGTCGCCAAGCTGGTCGCCGCCGACGACGTGCTGCATCCCCGCATCCGGATCATCGCCGATGAGCGCCTGACCGGCCCGTCGCGCGAGGCTGTGCAGACGCGGCTCGATCTGTGGCTCAAGACGCATATCGAAAAGATTCTCGGCCCGATGTTCGAACTGTCGAAGGCCGAAGACATCACCGGCATCGCGCGCGGCATCGCCTTCCAGTTGATCGAGGCGCTCGGTGTGCTGGAACGGCCGAAGATCGCCGCGGAGATGAAGGATCTCGACCAGCCGTCGCGCGCAAGTCTGCGCAAGTACGGCGTGCGGTTCGGCGCGTACCATATTTTCTTTCCCGCGCTGCTCAAGCCCGCAGCGCGCGGACTGGCGTCGCTGCTCTGGGCGCTGAAGCGCGATGATGTGGACTGGTCGGCGCTGACCGGCGGGCAGCATCTGGCCGCCAGCGGGCGCACGTCCTTCCCTGCGGACAAGGCGCTGGATCAGGAAGCTTACCGCACGCTCGGCTACAAGCTGTGCGGCGACCGCGCGGTGCGCGTCGATATTCTGGAACGCCTCGCCGATCTTATTCGTCCTGCGCTGTCGTGGCGTCCCGGTTCATCGGGCGAGAAGCCGGCAGGCGCATTCGATGGCCGCTCGTTCATCGCGACGCAGGCCATGACATCGCTGACCGGTTCGGCCGGTGACGATTTCGCCTCGATCCTGAAGGCGCTCGGCTACCGCATGGAAAAGCGGCCGCCGCTGCCGGTCGAGGTTGCGCCGCCTGTGGCGCCCGCAGAGACGCCGGCGGAAACCGCTGCAGGCTCTGAAGCTGTTCCGACCGACGCTGTTGCGACGGAAGTGGTTGCTGCTGAGCCGGAGGCGGCTGCGGCGACGGAGTCGATCGCCGACATCACCAATGAAGCGGAAGCCGCTGCCGAGACCGTGGCTGCGGATGCCACCGCAACGCGGTTGCCGGAGATTGAGTTCGCTCCGGCAACGGAAGCTGCGGAGCCCGCAATTGAAGCCGCAGCGGATGACTCTGCCGCAGAACCAGTTGCTGCAACCGAAACTGCGGCCGACGTTGCGGCCGAAGCAACTGCACCTGACGCGACTGAAGCTGCTCCCGCAGAACCGGTGCTGGTCGAAGTCTGGCGGCCCGGTGGGCGTTCCGAGGAACGCAGGCCGCGTCATGACCGCAGCCGCTACAAGGGACCGGATAAATCCGCTGCACCGGCAGCCGAAGGTGAAGCCGCCGCCGAAGGCGACAAGCGCGAGCGCCATGGCCGCCATCGCCGTGACCGCAACAACGAGCATCGCCGTCCGCGCGGTGACGCTCCGGTGGTTGCCGCAGAAGGTGCTGACGCGGCACAGGCGCGTCCGCCGCGCGACGACAAGGGCGGCCGGCCGCCGCGTGAACACTTCAAGGGCAAGGACCGCAATCAGGATCGCGGACAGGACCGCAGCAAGGGCAAGTTCGACAAGCGCCGCGACAACCGCAAGGACGATCGTGATCGCAGCGGCGGTGCGCTTCGGACCTACGCGACCAGCGCCGCTCCGCGCGAACGTGATCGCCCCGCGGATCCGAACTCGCCTTTCGCAAAGCTGGCGGCGCTCAAGGAGCAGCTCGCGGGTAATCGCAAGGACTGATTTGGATCGGCAGCGCCTCGACAAGTGGCTGTGGCATGCGCGGGTGGTGAAAACCCGGACCGATGCTGCGGCCCTGGTCGCCAAGGGACGCGTCCGAATTAATGGAGCGCGTCAGACCTCGCCGGGTCATGCGGTGAAGGCAGGCGAGGTTCTCACCATCGCGCTCGACAGCCGGGTGCGGATTCTGAAGATCACCGGATTTATGGATCGGCGCGGAGATGCCACCGCCGCGCGAACCATTTACCTCGATTTGCAATCGCCGCCGGAATGACTAATTGCCAATGGTGGCCATGACGGCGTCCCTTGCAGCGCCGCACATCCTGCGCTACGCCAAACCTGAAAATGAGACTGTCCGGAGCCTTGGATGACGTACGTCGTCACTGAAAACTGCATCAAGTGCAAGTACATGGACTGCGTGGAAGTTTGCCCCGTGGATTGCTTCTACGAGGGCGAGAACATGCTGGTGATCCATCCGGACGAGTGCATCGACTGCGGCGTGTGCGAACCGGAGTGCCCTGCGGACGCGATCAAGCCCGATACCGAGCCGAGCCTCGAAAAATGGCTCGAGGTGAATGCGGACTACGCCAAGTCGTGGCCTAACATCACCCAGAAAAAGGACGCGCCGGACGACGCCAAGGAATTTGATGGCGTCGAAGGCAAGTTCGACAAATATTTTTCTGCCAATCCGGGTTCCGGCGACTGATTTGGCCTGCTGAGGCGTCCGATCTGTGGGTGTCGGCAGTTCCGCAGCGCGGATAACTTTTAACCCTACCGGCGATGAATACCGCCGCCGAGGCCGCCCAAGGCGCGCCGCGGGCCATAAATCATTGATTTTTGCGGGAAATGTGCTATTTTGGGCACATTCTAACGCCGAACCCCTTTTGCCCCGCGTTTAGGGCCCCGATGGGTTCCCGAGAAACCATTAAACAGGGGCGTGGCGGTTTCCACGCATAGGCGCTGTGTCAGACAAATCGCGTCATAAAAAGAACTCCAAAACAAACGACAAGGGTTCCAAGGATAAGGGCACCAAGAAGACGCTCGCGGCGAGCCGCAGCGCGTCCAAGAAGGATGCTCGCGCGTCCGCCACACCCTCAAAAAACAAAAGAAGCACAATGCCGAACAAAAAACCTGCCAAGACGTCCGCGAAGGCCCCCGCAAAGCCCGTTGCGAAGCCTTCGAAGACGGTGACGAAGCCTGTTGCCAAGACCGCTGCACCCAAGGCCCCCGTGAAGACCGTTGCCGGCAAGCCTGCCGCGAAGCCGGTTGCTGCTGCACCGCGCGTGGAGGAGCCGAAGAAGCCGTTGACCCAGCGTCAGGGCTTCAAGACCAATGAATTCGTGGTGTATCCGGCGCATGGCGTCGGCCAGATTCTCGCGATCGAAGAGCAGGAAATCGCCGGCGCGCGGCTTGAGCTTTTTGTGATCAACTTCATCAAGGACAAGATGACGTTGCGGGTGCCGACGGCGAAGGTCGCCAATGTCGGCATGCGCAAGCTGTCGGATCCCTCGCTCGTCAAGCGCGCACTGGAAACCCTCAAGGGCCGCGCGCGCATCAAGCGCACCATGTGGTCGCGCCGTGCGCAGGAATACGAAGCAAAGATCAATTCGGGCGACATCGTCGCGATTGCCGAAGTGGTGCGTGACCTGTTCCGCTCCGAGTCGCAGCCCGAGCAGTCCTACAGCGAACGGCAGCTTTACGAAGCCGCGCTCGATCGCCTGTCGCGCGAGATCGCCGTGGTTCAGCACGTCACCGAGACCGAAGCGGTCAAGGAGATCGAAGCCAACCTTGCCAAGAGCCCGCGTCGCGGCGCCAAGGCGGATGCTGACGCAGGTGCGGATGCAGCGGCTGATGAATCGGACGATGGCGACGGCGACGACTCGGTGTCGGCCGACGAAGCTGCCTGATCGGCCTCTAGCAATAATTTGGAATAAGAAAAGCCCGGCCACCGCGCCGGGCTTTTTGGTGCCGGGCTTTTTGCTGAAGGATCCTTGTCCGAAGATTCAGTCGACCACGATCTTCACGCGGTCGCGCGGCTTCAGGGTCGAGCGGGCATCGAGACCGTTCAGGACGCGGAATCGGTCGACCGGACGATCGACGCCCTGCATCCGGTGGGCCACCGATTCCACTGTATCGCCGGGCTGCACAGTGACGACTTTGATCCGCAGCGGCCGGGCCGCCTGGATCTCGGCCAGCGTGAGGCGCCGGAACGAATTCACCGTGTCGCGGAAGCTGCGATCGCCTTCCGGCGTTTTCTTCTTGGCCGCGAAAATGAAGCGATAGACGTCGCTGCCGAAACGCAGGGCGTAGATTCTGAACTGCCACTGATCGCCGCTGGCCGTCGCAGTCGCGGACGGAAAGCCATTGATGCTGGTATCCTCGGTCGACGACTTGTCGACGTTCTCCATCCAGCCGGAATTGAGATAGTCGCCGAGCGTCTGTTCCGCGGGGACCCGCACCACATCGAAGCGCATCGCCTGTGCGCCGCCTTCGCGCACGCCGACGACGGCCTGCGCCGTGTTCTCAAGCACGAACCCCTCCGGAACCTGGAACGTGAAGCCCAGCTTCGGATGCAGGAAGCGCCGCCCGCGCACAAAGCCTTCGCTCGGGTCTTCGCCGTAAACAAGATTGTCGATTGCGGAGAGATAGGCATCGCGATCACGTTCGCCGCCTTCCGGCGACGAATACTGACGCGCGCTCGACTGTGCGTTCTGCACCCGCTCCGGTGTCGCCGGGTGTGACGACAGAAAGTCCAGCGAACGCGGATCGGCGGGCGCACGGCCGGCCTTCAGCGCGGCGTTGCGCTCCATCGCGGTGAGAAAACGGGACGCGCCGAACGGATCGAACTTGGCGCGCGCTGCAATGCCGACGCCGATGCCGTCGGCTTCGAATTCCTGCGAGCGCGAAAAGCTTGCCATGGTCAGTTTGGTTTTCGCCAGCGCCAGCGCATTCATATCGGAATCGCTGCCCATGTCGGCGACCACGCGGGTGACGACGGCGGCCTGCTTGGCCTGATCCTCGCGGATCGCCGCATGCTTGGCCAAGACATGCGCCATCTCATGCGCGAGCACCGACGACAGTTCGGATGTATCGCTGGCGAGCGCGATCAGGCCGCGGGTGACATAAAGCTGTCCGGTCGGCAACGCGAAGGCATTGACCGCGCCGGAATTCAGGATCGTCACCTTGTAGGCGAGATCGGGCCGCTCGGACGCCGCGACGAGGCGATCGACGGTTTTGGTGATCAGGGCTTCCAGCCGCGGGTCGTCGTAGGATCCGCCATAGGACGCGAGTATGCGGCTATGCTCGCGTTCGGTCGCCGGAGTCTGGGCGGCGGGCTTGTTCGGCTTGATCGGTGCGAAGCTTGCGTTTGATGCGGTCTGGAATCGGCCGAGGTCGCCGCAGGCACTCAAACCCAACGACGCGCACAGGGCCGCCGCCGCGAAAACGCAGCGGGTGCTCCGTGGGTCTCGTTGGCTTGCAGGTGCCGCCACGTCTCTATTTACCCTCATCCTCAGGCACAAGTTCCCTTACGGCCAGATCGCCCGAGATCGTCCTGGCTGCGCCGATCAACTCGAGTTGCCCCGCGTGGGTGATTTCGATCCTCGGCCCGCCACGCTTCTCGATCCAGCCCCGAACTCGAATTCTCTTGCCTTTCAGGGACTTAAGGTCAATTCCAGCCGCTTCGACAGACGCTATCATGCGCCTTGAAATAGTCACGGCAAAGTCCCGTGTCCATCGGCGTCCGAAATTGACATAAAATGTCGCGCCGGCCAGCCGGGCCGACGAAACCGTCCCCTCCACCGCAGTAAAGCGTCCCAATCGAGCCAAAATATCGTCGGTGCTTTCCGCGTTTTTTAAGGCAGCGGAACCGGTCCAGATGCCGCGTCTTGCCGCACGCGCGGCAGCCTCGGCGGCCAGCAGCGCGCGGGAACATGCCGGGTCGCTGACGGTGGGCGACGCCAGCGCTTCGCCGCCCGTCAGCATCGCGAGTTGGATCGGCGTTGCCGATCCCTTCAAAGCGATAAAAGCCGGTTGCCGCCCGTAGCGATCCGGCGTGTCGTCGGAGCCGTACAGCGAGACGTCGCGGCCTTCGATCCGCGCGACCAGCATGGCCTTGCCGCGGTCCGTGCTGTCTGCAGCAAGCTCGATCCCGGCGAGGCGCACCTCGCGTCCGTCCTCAAGCCGAAAGGTTTTCGCATCGAGCACGCGGCTCACGCGGCCATCGCCCTGCAGCGCGAACGCGCATGCGGCAAGCGCCGGTTGAACGCAAGTACAGATGATCAACGCGATGCCTATCGCAAATCCTGCGATACGCTTCCCGCGTCTGCTCATCGGCGTCTCGCCATTAGAGGCCTGCCTGATTGCGCTCCATGTCTTTGCGAAGCGCGCCAACGTAGCTCTTGAAATCCACTTCCAGAGTGTACCGCGCCGAGTTCAGCCACGTCCGCTGCTTCTGCTCGTGGTGCGATCTGACTTCGCGTGCCATGTCCGCAGCAGAGGGCAGCGCCATTCTATCCGCAAGCGCCGCCGCGATCCATCGCGCCTGCACTTCGACCAGCGGAATTGTTGCGCCGATCGGCTGCACCAGACCGGCGAAATACAGCCCGGGCAGGCCGGGCGGTGTCATCCGCCGGTAGAGATCGACCATTTCGCCGTCCGTCACCGAAAACAGCGACGGCGTCAGGAACGGGAATGTCGTTTTGTAGCCGGTGGCGTAGATGATGGCGTCGAATGGCCCGCGCGACCCGTCCGCGAATTCGACGGCGTCGCCGGCAAGCTTCACCACATTCGGTTTGATGCCGACCCAGCCGTGGCCGAGATAGGGCAGCAGTTCCTGGCTGATGGTCGCATGTTCGCGCCACATCGGATGTTTCGGCTTCGGGATTCCGAACCGGCGCTGATCGCCCACGGCGACGTAAGCCAGCCGTGCCATGATCATGCGCGTCAGCAGTGTCGGGAATTTCAGCTTGCGGGAAAAGAATGCCGACCAGCGATCGGTCGGGATTCCCATCATGTACTTCGGCATCACGTGAGCGCCGGTCCGTGTCGAGAGCGTGACGCTCTTTGCGCGCTTGCAAAGATCGACCGCGATATCGACGGCGGAGTTGCCGATTCCGACGACGAGAACATTCTTGTCGTCGAATGGCGCGGCGGTGCGGTACTCACTGGAATGGATGGCGACGCCGTCGAACGTGCCGGGAAATGACGGCCAGCGTGGATTCCAGAGATGCCCGTTTGCGACCACGACGGCGCGGTAGTTTCGCGCATGGCCGTCGTCGGTTGTGACCCGCCAGCGGCCGTCATCGACTCTCTCGACGGATGTGACTTCGGTATTGAACGCGATCGCGGAGCGCACCTTGAAATGATCCGCGTAGGATTCGAGATAGGTCAGCAACTGCCGATGCGAGAGAAAGTCCGGCTGATCGGCGGGGATGGGGAAATCCGGATAGCCGAGATTGTTGCGGCTGGTGTCGATGTGCAGGCTGCGATAGGCGCAGGACAGGCCGTTGTCGTTCTCGTAGCGCCACATGCCGCCGAGATTCGATCCCTTCTCGAAGCAGTCGAAGGACAGTCCCTGGTCGCGCAATGCCTTGCCGACCGCAACGCCTGATGAGCCGGCGCCGATGATGCAGATGTCCGGTGCGGCCGTCGTCGTGTCATGCATTGCCGAGACTCTCGATGTAATGCCGGACGATGCTTTCGAAGCTGTCATCGCTTGAAATGCCGACGGTGGATGCCGTGCGCGAAACAAAGCCCTTGGGCCAGCTATCGACGATGGCTTCCAGCGTCGCGTCGGGCGCGAAGGTGATTTTTCCCAAACCGGATGGGTCCACGGTTCTCTTCAGCGCGGCAACGATGTCTGCCATGCTCACTGTCAGCGCCGGAAGGTTGATCGCGGTGATGCCGTTGAGTTTCGCGGATGTCACGTTGTGAATCGATATCAACCCTGCCACGACGGCGGCAACCGACACGACCGGGATGCGTGTCTCGCTTTTCAGCGGCACGGTGACATCGCGCCCCGCGACGGCATCGCGGACGATGGCAGCGACGCGATCCGAGACGGATGATGTCGGCGGGCCGGGATGCACGAGGACGATCGGCAGCCGCAACGAGCGGGCTGCGATCTCGCCGCGCCGGGTGGCGTCCGCGAGTATCAGCTCGGCGATCGACTTGTGCGTGCCATATGAGGTTTGCGGATGCTGGACCAAATCGTCGTCCACGACGTCGGGCAGGGCGCCGCCAAACACGGCAATCGAGCTCGGGAAAATGAACTTCGGCGGCGCCGTCTGCGAGCCGACCAGGGCGATGAGCTGCGCGAGCGCTGAGACATTCACATGCAGCGCGCGGTCAGGCTCATTTGCGGCCGCGCTGGTGAGCATGGCGGCGAGGTGGAACACACTGTCCGGCTGCCAATCTGCGATGCGTCGCAGGACGGCGTCATCCGATATGTCGCCCTGGATCTGCTCAACCTTGCTGTCCGAGTGAGTACGAAGATGCGAATCGACCAGCAGCATGCGATCGATCGCGCGCGGGATTCCGTGTCTGTCGGTCAGTCGTCCCGCACTCAGCAGTGCGCGCACAAGTTCGGATCCGATAAATCCGCCCGCTCCGGTAATTAAAACTCGCATGTTATTCCGTCTGGCGAAACGCGCGCCCGCAAACCGGGCTGGCGGCGCGCAAACTTGTAATTTCAACGGCGTGAGTCAAGGGCGGAGACTGCATGGCCTTGTCGCTGACGCATCGTTGCGTCATGATGAAATCCAAGCAAGATGCCGCCGGCGCAGGCGCGCCATAACGGGAGACACCTTTGAAGAAAATTATCGCAACCCTCATTTCATCCGCTGTCGTGCTCGGCTCAAGCGCCGCCATGGCGCAGGGCAAGCCGCCGCTGAAGCTCGGCGCGATCCTCGACATGTCGGGTCTTTACGCCGATATCACCGGCGTCGGCAGCGAGACCGCGGCCAAGATGGCGGCGGAAGATTTCGGCGGCGAAGTGCTCGGCCGCAAGATCGAGATCATCGCGGCGGATCATTTGAACAAGGCGGATCTGTCGTCGAGCATTGCCCGCGACATGTTCGACAATCAGGGCGTCGAAGCGATTGTCGACGTTGCGGCATCGGCCACCGCGCTTGCCGCCAACGAGATCGCCAAGGCGCGCAACAAGATCATCATCTTCAATGGTCCGGGCTCGGTTCGCTTGACGAACGAGGCGTGCGGTCCATATTCCGTCCACTACGTCTTCGATACCTTCGGGCAGGCCAACTCCACCGGCCTTGCGGCTGTGAAGGCGGGGCTCGACACCTGGTACTTCCTTCAGGCTGACTATGCATTCGGACAGGATCTTGAAAAGGATACGTCCGCCGTCGTGACCAAGATGGGCGGCAAGGTGCTCGGCACCGTCAAGCATCCGCTCAATACGTCGGATTTCTCATCCTTCCTGCTGCAGGCGCAGGGATCGAAGGCGAAAGTCGTCGGTCTTGCCAACGCCGGCGGCGACACCATCAACGCGATCAAGCAGGCTGCGGAGTTCGGCCTGATGAAGGGCGGACAGAAGGTCTCGCCGCTGCTGGCCTTCATCACCGACGTCGACAGCATCGGTCTTGAAACCGCGCAGGGACTGGTGCTGGCGGAAGCGTTCTACTGGGACATGAATGACGAGACGCGTGCGTTCACCAAGCGCTTCATGGACAAGGTCAAGCGCGTGCCCACCTCGGCGCAGGCCGGCGTCTACTCATCGGTCACTCACTATCTCAAGGCGGTGAAGGAAGCGGGCACCACCGACTCCGCCGCTGTGATGAAGGTCATGAAGTCGACGCCGATCAACGACATGTTCGCCAAGGGCGGCAAGATCCGCGAAGACGGCCGCATGATCCACGACATGTATCTGTTCGAGGTGAAGAAGCCGTCGGAATCGAAGGGGCGCTGGGACGACTACAAGCTCCTCGCCACCATCCCGGGCGACCAGGCCTTCCAGTCGCTGGACGCATCGCGCTGCCCGCTGATCAAGAAGTAGCTCCATCATAATTGCATCAAGCGCCGGCTCCGGCCGGCGCTTGATGGCTGCCCAACACAGGAGGTCCCCATGAGTGGCACGGTTTTGCAGAGTCTCGATCGCGGTCTGTTGACGATCACGATGAACCGGCCCGAACGGCGCAACGCGATCAACGCGGAAATGTCGGCGGATCTCATCGAGGCGGCGCGGCGGGCGGCGGACGACACCGAGGTCCGCGCCGTGCTCCTGCGCGGCGCCAACGGCACGTTCTGTGTCGGCGGCGACGTCAAGTCGATGGCCGAGAACAAGTCTGAACTCACTTATGAGACGAAGCGCGCCAATCTGCGGCGCGGCATGGAAATCTCGCGACTGCTGCATGAATTGCCGAAGCCGGTCGTGGCGCAGATCGACGGTGCGGCGGCAGGCGCGGGCCTGTCGATCGCGCTGTCCTGCGATCTGCGTGTCGCCGGTGCATCGGCCAAGATCACGACGGCGTTTGCCAAGGTCGGCTTCTCCGGCGATTACGGCGGCACCTATTTCCTGACGCAGATGCTCGGCAGCGCCAAGGCACGCGAGCTGTATCTGATGTCACCCGTTCTCACGGCGCAGGAAGCGCTTGCACTCGGGATGGTCACCAAGGTTGTCCCGGATGCCGATGTGGCGGACGCCGCGACTGAACTCGCCATGTCACTGGCGCAGGGGCCGACCGTGACGCTGGGCTACATCAAGCGCAACATCAACAACGCGGAAACCCTGTCGCTCGAAGCCTGCTTCGACGCCGAGTCCGCGCATCACACCCGCTGTTCGGAAACGGCCGATCATCGCGAAGCCGCGAAGGCCTTCATGGAAAAGCGCGCCGCGGTGTTCAAGGGGCATTAGGGCACTTCATAAAGTGGGCACCGGTCTCAGACATGCCCACCAAAAACAAGACATCGGACAACGGGAGCGCTTGCAGATGACCGACGCGATCAGGATGCGGCAAATCTGTCTGGTCGCGCCGCACCTCGAGCCGGTGGTCGGCGACATCGCGGCGATCATGGGGCTGACGGTCTGTCACCGCGATCCCAATGTGGCGCGCTACGGCCTGGAAAACGCGCTGCTCCCGGTCGACACCATCCTGCTTGAGGTCGTCGCTCCGTTTCGTGAGGGGACTGCTGCCGGGCGTTTCATCGACAAGACCGGCGGCCGCGGCGGCTACATGGCCATCCTGTCCTGTCCAGATCCGCGCGAACGTCAGGCCAATGCTGAAAGCATGAAGGTGCGGATTTCTCACGTCATCGATCGGCCGCCATATCTCGGCGTTCAGCTTCATCCCCGCGATTGCCGCGCCGCTTTCATCGAGTTCAATCACACCACGGGCAGCGACAACATTCGCGGCGCCTATCCGCCGGCCGGGCCTGACTGGCACAAGTCGATCCGCGACGATGTGACGACGGCGCTGACGGAAGTTATCCTGACAAGCCCCGATCCACGCGGGCTCGCGGATCACTGGAGCCGCATCATCGGCATTCCCGCGACCGGCACCGAGATTGTTCTGGTCAATTGCCGGATTCAGTTTGTGGAAGGCGACAGCGAGATCATGAGCGGGCTTACTTTTCGTGTCCGCGACCCGGCTGCGGTGCTGCGCGCCGCGCAGGAAAAAGGCCATGCAGTGACCGGAAATTCGTTCGGCCTCGGCGGCGTCGATTTTCGTATCACCGCCTGAGCCGCGACGACGTGCCCCAACACCCGCTGGACACATTCTTTTCACCGAAAAGCATCGCAATCATCGGCGCGTCGCGGGACGACAAGAAAATTCCCGGCATGTTGCTGACGTTTCTGCGCAGGAACGGATTTTCTGGAGATATCTATCCGGTCAATCCCTCCTATGACAGCATCGGCGATCTTCGCTGTTATCCGTCGATCACAGCGATTGGAGCGCCGGTCGATCTCGCCATCGTGATCATTCCGGCGCGTGCGGTTCTCGGCGCCCTGCAGGAATGCGCGGCAGCGGGGGCGAAGAACGCGATTGTCATTTCCTCAGGCTTCGCGGAGGAGGGCGGCGAGAGCGCCGGCATCCAGGCCGAGATCGCGCAGCTTGCGAAGCGCACCGGCATGCGCATCTCGGGGCCGAATGCCGAAGGCTTCTACAACGAACCGCAGCGCATCGCCGCCACTTTCAGCCCGACGGTCGACGTCAATCCGGAGGCGCCACGGCTGCTGGCGACACCGCGCCGTGTCGGCATCATCGCCCAAAGCGGTGGCATCGGCTTTGGGATCTACAATCGCGCCAAGGCGATGGGCGTCGCCGTCAGCAACGTCATCAGTACGGGCAACGAGTCCGATCTCGCCGCCGGTGAGTTTCTCGACTACATGGCGCAGGACGCCAACACCGACGTGATCCTGATGTTCATCGAGGGCATCCGTGATCCCGAGATGTTTGTCTCGGCGGCGCGGCGCGCCGCGGAGGCCGGCAAGCCGGTGATTGTTACCAAGGTCGGCCGCTCGGGCGCGGGCGAACGTGCGGCGGCCTCTCACACCGCGAGCATGGCAGGCTGGACGGCGGCATACGATGCCGTGTTCGCCAAATACGGTTTCATTGTTTCCAACGATCTCGATGAGGCGGTTGCGATCGCCGCCGCATTCGCCACCGCGCCGCTGCCGCGTGGCGACCGTGTTGCCATCGTCACCGTATCGGGCGGCGCGGGCGCGTGGGTGGCGGATACGCTCGCGGCGGAAGGCCTGCAGATTCCGGAGCTTTCGCAAACGCTGCAAACGCAGGTTCGCGCGCTGATCCCGTCCTACGGCTCGCCGCGTAATCCCGTCGACATCACGGCGCAGGCGGTTCACAGCGGCGGCCTGCAGAAGGTCATCGAACTGCTCGAGCAATCCGATGACATCGACGCGATTGTCGTTGTGGTGTCGCTGGCGAGTGAAACGCGCATCCCGGTCAAGCGCGACGAGATCAAGCCGCTGATCGATGCCCAGCGAAAGCCGATCCTGTTCTTCACCTACACCTTGCCGTCGCAGTTCGCGCGCACGGAACTGGCTGGCTCCGGTATCGTGGCGTTTTCGGGTATCGCCGCGCTCGGCCGGGCCGTCAGCCGCCTTGTGAGCCGGAGCAGGTTTGCTCTTTCGCCCCGCGCGGAGGCTGCTTCCCCGCGTCTGACGCTTTCCGAAAGCGCCGTGCCCGAACGCCTCTCTGAGCATGAGAGCAAGGCGCTGCTGCGCGACGTCGGGATTGCGGTGCCGCAGGAAAGCCTCGTGCATGACCAGGCCCAACTCGCGGCCGTGCTTTCCGGTATGGATTTTCCGGTGGTGATGAAAATCCAGTCCCGCGACATTCCGCACAAGAGCGAAGCTGGCGGCGTGCGGGTCAACATCCGTAATGCCGATGACGCGGCTGCGGCTTTCGGCGATCTGATCGCAAACGCATCCCGGTTCAAGCCGGACGCCGAGATACAGGGCGTGCTGGTGGGGCCGATGGCGCAGCCCGGCGTCGAGATGATCGTCGGCACCGTCAACGACGCGACGTTCGGTCCCATCGTGATGGCCGGGCTTGGCGGCATCGCGACCGAACTGTTCAGGGACGTGGTCTATCGGCCGGCGCCGGTCGATGAGGCGGAAGCCGCCGCGATGATCGGTGAGCTCAAA
The DNA here is from genome assembly GCF_001006325.2 of Afipia massiliensis. Taxonomy (NCBI): domain Bacteria; kingdom Pseudomonadati; phylum Pseudomonadota; class Alphaproteobacteria; order Hyphomicrobiales; family Nitrobacteraceae; genus Afipia; species Afipia massiliensis. The sequence goes on from NZ_LBIA02000001.1 coordinate 1,898,892, forward strand.
TCAGTGGCGCTGCTCCACGGATTTCGCGGGGCGGCGAAAGCCGACACGGGCGCGCTCGCAAGGCTGATCGCGCAGATGTCCGAGCTGGCCTTCGCGCTGAAGGATCGTGTGTCGGAGATCGAGATCAATCCGGTCCGCGTGCACGAGGAAGGTGCCGGCATCACCATCGTCGATGCGTTGATTGCCGGAAAGGCCGCCGCTCCAGGCTGATTTCGCCGGACGAACATGGCGGGGCCGTTGCGCATCTGCCATTCGCATGCCGAAGCAGCCGGAAAATCGCTGTCACGGCCGGAAATTGGCCGCTAGATTGCGCGCGCAACGACAGCCTCGCAAGAAGGACAAGAGATGGCCAAGGATGGATTGACGGTAATTGTAACAGGCTCCGCATCGGGTCTCGGCGCGGCGTCCGCCGTGTTGCTGGCGAAACAGGGCGCGCGCCTCGTCATCAACTATTCGTCGAGCCAGAAGGAAGCCGAGCAGACCGCGGATGAATGCCGAAGCGCGGGCGCAGCCGACGTTGTGGTCGTGCAAGGCGACGTGTCGCGCGATGAGGACTGCAGGAAAATCGTGGCCGCCGCGGCGCCATGGGGGCGGCTCGACGGCCTGATCAACAATGCGGGCACGACCAAGCATGTCGATCATGGCGATCTCGAAGGCCTGTCGGCGGAAGACTTTCAGCGCATCTACGGTGTCAACACCATCGGGCCGTTTCAGATGGTCCGCGCGGCGCGCGCGCTGCTGGAGGCTGGTGCGAAGCATTCCGGCCGCAGCTCGTCGGTTGTCAATGTCTCGTCGATTGCCGGGATCGCCGGCATCGGATCGTCCGTCGCCTATGTCGCAAGCAAGGGCGCGCTGAACAGCATCACCCTTTCACTGTCACGCGCGCTCGCGCCGCTGATCCGCGTCAATGCAGTTTGTCCCGGCTATATCGATACGCCATGGTTCACCAAGGGCCGGGGTCCCGAGCTGGCGGGAAAGATTCGCCAGATGGTGACGGATCAGTCACCGCTTCAGATGGCGACAACGGCACACGATGTCGCCGAACTCGTTTGTTTTCTTGCGAGCCCGGCGTCGCGCAGCATCACCGGGGAAATCATGCGGATCGATGCGGGCGCGCACCTCGGACCAGCCGTTCTACCAAAGCGGACCTGATCCGGCGTCCTGAGCGCAGGACGAATAATCCTGCCGCTCAGACCTTGTTGCCGGGGTCGGACACGACCCCGCGTGCAACCAGTCTGTTCCAGATAAACAGCACGATCAGCGCGCCGATGGTGGCGGTGATAAACCCGGCGCCCTGGCTCGGGCTGTAGAAGCCGATAGCCTGACCGATGAAGGTTGCCAGGAACGCGCCGGCGATGCCGAGCACCATCGTCAGGATGAAGCCTGTCGGATTGTTCGGACCGGGTGACAAAAGCCGTGCAATAAAACCTGCGACCAGTCCGACGAAAAGAACATAAAGCATTGCTGGGATCCTTCGTGCTTGAATTCAAAGAGACGCTGGCCGGTCAGCGTGGAGCGAAACATCACTCCACGCTGTCGTGACGCCAATCAAATCCAGCGCGAGGCTTCGCGCTCGGTCGGCAGTCGGCCATCGGGCGTCAGCTGATTGATGACGTCGGGCAGCTGTCTCGCGAGACCCGCAAGCAGTTCATCGCGCGACAGCCCGGTTTGCGATGTCAGCGTGCTGATCTGGTCCGCACCGAGCGCGGAGGCGAGATCGTTGGGCGAGATCTGCTTGTTCGGGCCGGGGCTGACCCACGAATTCGCGGTCTCGGTCTGGCCCTTTTCCTGAAATTGCTTCAGCAGATCATTCAGCCCGCCGCTGAGAACGCTGCCTGCTGCGCCGCCTGCCAGCAATCCGCCGAGAGCGCCGCCGAGCGGGCCTTTCATCAGGTCGCCAAGACCACCACTAAGCCCGCCACCAAGGCCGCCGGTGCTGGCGGTTGTCGTTCCGGGCAACGGTGTCGGCGTGGATGGCGAAGGCGCGTTGCCCGCCGGGCTCGCCCCGGATTGGCTCCCGCCAATGTGTTTGACTGCCTTGTAGGCAAGAAGGGCAAGGATCGCCATGGTCATTGGCGACATCCTGCCGCTGCTTTCGCCCGGTGCGCTTGGCTCGCTTGGTCCGCGAGGTCCGTTCTGCATGCCGTTGAGAATGTCGAGCAAACCCATCGTTATCTCCTATGGAACGCCCACCCTGCGTGAAGACTAGTGTTTCGGCATGACGGTTACAAGGCAGGGTGGCGGTGGCGCGCGCTCTCTGGTATGGAATTGCGAAAGTTTTAAGCGCTCTTGCGGCTATCTCCGCGAGGGATGCGACCGGTCCCGTAGCTCAGCCGGATAGAGCGGCGGTTTCCTAAACCGCAGGTCGGAAGTTCGAGTCTTCCCGGGATCGCCAACGCTTTCATTGCGCTTAAGGCAATAAAATCAGCCACTCATAAAATCAGCCACTCATGGCGTCCGGTATTGGCGCGAAGCGGTCACTCGCGAGCATCCGCTTCTGCTCCTAACGGTGATCCGAACGCCGATCGGCAGGCTGTTGTCACATCTGTCGCGAACGCGATGGGAGTAAACGCCGTACTGTTGAATTTCACGCAGGGGCGAGGCCTGCGCGTATGCAAATTCACGCAAGATAGTGGTGGATCAATGGCTCCGGAATGGGTAGACGGGCGCTCTTCCTGGGAGCAACGATGTCAGCCTGCGGACTCGATTTCGGCACGTCGAATACGACGCTTGGTACTGTTGTCGGCCGCGCGCCGATATTAGCAGAGCTGGAGGCTGGTCATGCCACCATCCCGAGCGCGATCTTTTATGAGCGGGATGGCGCCGTCCTGATTGGCCGCAAGGCCATCGAGGCATATGTGGAAGGCGCCCCCGGCCGCCTGATGCGAAGCCTGAAATCAGTGCTCGGTACGGCGCTGATCGACGAAACCACGAAGGTGGGGCGCGAGCGCGCAAGTTTCCGTGACGTGATCGCTTACTATCTCCGCGTCGTAAAGCGTCGCGCCGAACAGGCCGTTGGTCATGAATTGAGATATGTCGTCCATGGCCGGCCCGTACATTTCATCGATAACGCGTCGGAAGCCGATCGCAGGGCAGAGCAAACATTGCGCGACATCGCGCGAGAGATTGGTTTCGAAGAAGTCACCTTTCAGTTCGAGCCAATTGCCGCGGCACTCGATTACGAGCGCGGAATCTCTGAAGAGCAAATAGCGCTGATCGCGGACATCGGCGGCGGTACGTCCGATTTTTCGATTGTGCGTCTCAGCCCGGAGCGTCACCGAAAGACTGATCGGAAGCTCGATATTCTGGCCAATGATGGCGTGAAGATCGGAGGCACCGATTTCGACCGTCAGCTTAGCCTCGGTGTGATCATGCCGCTGTTGGGCTATCGCAGCGAGATGAAGCGTGCAGGGCTAAATGCCCCGTCGAGCTACTTCCACGATCTTGCAACCTGGTCGAGTATCAACAGCATGTACGATCGGAAGGTTATGACCCAGGTCCGCCAGGTTCGCTACGAGGCCGCGCAGCCTGAATTGTTCGACCGCCTCGTTCGTGTGATCGAGGAACAACGAGGTCATACTTTGGCGATGGAAGTTGAAGATGCGAAGATTTCATTGTCCGACAATCGGCAAACCGAGGTTTCGCTTGACTGGGTTGAGCCAAGTCTGGGTGTTGCCATTAAGCGCTCCGATCTTGTCAATCATACAGGGCAACTGGCTATGCGCATCGCGGCGCGGATAGAAACGTGCCTCGAACAGGCGCGGCTCAGTTCCGAAGATATTGACGTGATATTTTTGACCGGTGGTTCAGTTCAACTCGCTCACGTGCGAAGTGCTATTGTCAAAATGATACCCGCCGCCCGAGTCATTGAAGGTGATACTTTCGGAGCCGTGGGCAAGGGGCTGACGATCGAAGCTGCACAGCGCTATGGTGTTACTTGTTGAGCTGGCCACGATGCCGTCGTAGTGGTCATAGGCTTGCGCGAAAGCCGAGAAGCCGCGAATATCCAGGCCAGTTCAGGAATCATACTGGGGAATTCCATACAAATGCGATTTGATGACGTTATCCTCGGCCGACGGAGCATCCGCGGTTACAAACCCGATCCAGTCCCAAAGGCGCTGATTGAGGAAATCATCGGTTTGGCGATGCGCGCTCCGTCGTCGATGAACACCCAGCCCTGGAATTTCTACATTGTCACGGGCGAACCGCTGGATCGGATCCGCGCCGGCAACACCGAGCGGATGGTGGCAGGCGTACCGCAGTCGCGCGAGTTCCGTACGGGTCAGGCCTTTGCAGGTCCGCACCGCGACAGGCAGGTTGGCGTCGCCAAGCAACTGTTCTCAGCAATGGGGATCGAGCGCGATGACAAGGATAAGCGGCAGGACTGGGTCCTGCGCGGCTTCCGTCAATTCGACGCGCCTGTATGCGTGATCGTGACCTATGACCGCGTGCTGGACGGCAGCGACGATACGCCGTTCGATTGCGGCGCGGTGGCGACCGCCCTGGTCAATGCCGCCTGGTCTCGCGGACTGGGCGCGGTGATCAACAGCCAGGGCATCATGCAATCACCGGTGGTGCGTGAGCATGCCGGAATAGCCGACGATCAGGTCATCATGAAAAGTATCGCGCTGGGCTGGCCGGATGAGAGCTTCCCGGCAAATGCGGTCGTGTCCGAACGAAAGTCTGTCGATGAAGCTGCGGTGTTCGTCGGTTTCGACAATTAGGCGCGCGCGAAGGCGCTCAGCGTCATGGTTTCACTGAAGCTTGTCGCCCAAGATGACGAGGTGATCGAATAGGACAGAGCCACCTTTCGTGTTGCCTCGTTCATTCCGTCAGAAATTCCGATGGCTGGCATTGGTGGCAACGGCTGCCGCGGCGGTGCGGTTTTCGACACCGAGCTTTGCGTAAATCTGCTCAAGATGCTTGTCGACAGTGCGCGGGCTGAGGCCCAGGATCTGCGCGATGTCGCGATTGGTCTTGCCTTTGCTCAGCCAGGACAGCACTTCTCCCTCGCGACTGGTTAGTCCGAGCTCTTTGCTGAACTCCGCCGGAGAGTCTGAGCTGGTGTCCCGCGCCAGCCGGAGCAGGAATTCGTTCGCGCCGAGTCTGCCCATGTATTGCAGGCGAAGCTTCTCGTCGCGGAATGAGATCGCGGGCGGCGATTTCGATTCAGCCATTCCACGGTGCATCTGATCGAGCCAGTCGAGCCACGGCTCGGGCAATTCGAACTTCTCGTCGGCACCTCTCGCGCGCGCCAGCTTCTCTGCCTGCGGGGTCGCCCAAAGGATGCGCCCGCGATGATCGACCGCAAACAGGTAACGCCCTGACACGTCCAGCGCGGCGCGGGCGCTTTGAGTCAGCCTTGCATTTGCGAGGTGAACCTTGATTCGCGCCAGCATCTCGACAATCACAATCGGCTTGGTCACGTAGTCGACGCCGCCGGCCTCCAGCCCCCGCACGATGTGTTCGCTTTCGGCCAGACCCGTCATGAAGATGACCGGCACACCGGCAAGCTTGGTCTCGCGCTTGAGGCGGCGGCAGGCCTCGAACCCATCCATGCCCGGCATCACAGCGTCAAGGAGGATGATATCCGGCACGATCTGTTCGCCGATGCGCAGGGCTGACGCGCCGTCGAGCGCGACCATCACGGTCATGCCGGCGCCATCGAGCGCGTCAGTCAGCATGCGCAGGGTTTCCGGTGAATCGTCGACGATCAGCACGGTGTCGCGTGATTTAGCTTCAATGATCATGGCGCTGCACATTCTGAAGAGTTGCCATGTATTGTCCGAGGTCGAACCGTTCGACCAGCGAGCGCATCTGCGACACGAAGGCTGCGTGCTCCGGATGATCCTTGTCGATCTGGTCGAGTTTGAGGTGGATGGCGGTGACGTAGCCGATTTGTCCGAGATCGATCAACTCATCCACATATTGCACCGGCGGGCTTGGGTCCTTGTCCGCGTTCCATGCGGCGGCTGACGCTTCGGTGGTTTGAATTGGCCCCGGCTCGTATGACCATTCGATCTTGAGCAGTTGGCCGATCAGTTCAAGCAGGCGCGGAACGTCGATCGGCTTCATCAGGTAGCCGTCGTGGAACGGCTGCGCCAGCGGGGCACCGTGGGCTTCGAGTGCGCTTGCTGAAATCATCAGGATGCGCGCGCTATGATGCCCGGCGGTGCGGAGGCTTTCGGCGACCGACCAGCCGTCGATCTCGCCCATGGAGATGTCGAGCAGGAACATGTCCGGCTGACAGTGCTGCGCGAGATTGAGACACGTCGCCCCGTCCGGGGCGCTCAGGATGATGAAGCCCAGCGGGGCGAGAACCTCGCGCAGCAAATCGCGGTGAGTTGGATCATCGTCGGTGATGAGGATTGTCTTGCGCGGGCCGTGATAGCCGTAGATCGGGGCGTTGATCGCCTTGATGCGAGTCGGATTGGTGACCTCGGACAGCAACATCTTCACCTGGAACGTGCTGCCTTTCCCGACGGTGGAGGTGACGCGGATATCGCCGCCCATCACGCCGGCGAGCAGCTTGCTGATGGTGAGGCCCAATCCGGTACCGGTCTGCGGCTGCGAAATGCCGAGCGCGCCGCGTTCGAACGGCGCGAAAATTCGTTCCAGATCGTCGGCGTGAATGCCGGGGCCGGTGTCGCGCACTTCGAATTCCGCGACAGGGCTGCGGTAATGCACGATGAAATGAACGCTGCCGCTCTGGGTGAACTTGATGGCGTTCGACAGCAGATTGATCAGAATCTGCCGCAGCCGCTTCTCGTCGGCATAAACGACCGGCGGCAGGGTCTCCGGCCGCTGGAATACGAATTCCACGTTCTTCGCCGCAGCCTGCAAGCGGAACATGCCGACAAGCTGATCGAGAAACGCGTGGAGGCGAACTTCGTCGCGCGACAGATGAAGCCGTCCGGCTTCGATCTTGGAAATATCCAGCAGGCCGTCGATCAGGCCTGATAGGTGGTCTGCGCTCCGCCGGACCACGCGGATCTGGTCGCGCGGCTTCGGCAATATGGTCGCGTCCTGTTCGAGCAATTGCGCGTAACCGCTGATGGCGTTGAGCGGCGAACGCAATTCGTGACTCAACCCGACCACGTAGCGGCTCTTGGCGAGGTTGGCGGATTCTGCGACCTCCTTGGCGCGCTGAAGCTCGATGTCGGTCTGCCGGTGGGCGTCGATTTCCTGCATCAGCAGCGTGGTCTGCCGCTTGGTTTCGGCTTCCGCAGCCTGACGGCTTTGCTTGGCGAGAACGAACAGCCACGCCACGACACCGATGATGATCGAAAGCGCGAAGAAGACTTTCCAGAGCACGTCCGAAAGCTGGATATGATCAACCGCAATCACTGTCGAGGACTGCAGGTAGATCAGTCCGAGCGTCAAGCCGACAAGGCCGGCGGAGGCGGCAAAAACCCCGAGGTAATGTCCCAACTGCGAGTTGATGCGCGCATAAATGGCTTGAGGGAGAAGCTTGCCGAGAGTTTCTGACAACTGAGATTGAATACGTGCATGGGGTTTGCACAGATCGTGGCAGCGCGCATCGAGCGAACAGCACAGCGAGCAGATCGGTCCTGCGTAGGCCGGGCAGGAGGCCATGTCCTCCGGCTCAAAGGCATGTTCACAGATACAGCACTTGATGGTTTCAAGGTTCTGCCAGCTTCGCTTCGGTTTGCGCGCGATGTAATATTTTCCGCCGGTCGCCCACGCGATCACCGGTGCTGTCAGAAAAGCCACGGTCAGTGCCACGAACGGCGCGAGCGCTTTCGCCGTGGTTCCGAAGAAGCCGTAGAACGCGCTGATCGAGACGATGGTGGCAATGGTCATGGCGCCGACGCCGACGGGATTGATGTCGTAGAGGTGCGCGCGCTTGAACTCCATGTGCTGCGGCCGCAGGCCGAGCGGCTTGTTGACGATAAGGTCCGCAACGAGCGCCCCGACCCATGCGATGGCAACGTTCGAGTAAAGCGCCAGCGTTTGCTCCAGCGCCTTGTAGACGCCGATTTCCATCAGCAGCAGTGCGACCAGCACATTGAACACCAGCCACACCACGCGGCCGGGATGGCTGTGCGTCAGGCGCGAGAAGAAATTCGACCACGCAATTGAACCCGCATAGGCGTTGGTGACATTGATCTTGAGCTGCGAGAGAATGACGAAAGTGCCGGTCAGCGCCAGCGCGAGATCAGGCTGTGCAAGCACATAACGAAACGCCTCGAGATACATATGCGCGGGTTCTGCGGCATACTCCGCCGTCACGCCATGCTTGATGGCAAAGAAGGCGAGAAACGATCCGGCCAGCATCTTGATCGCGCCGGGCACGATCCAGCCGGGGCCGGCGCTGATCATGGCGATCCACCATGCGCGCTTCGAAGTTCGCCGATCGCGCGGCAAAAATCGCAGGAAGTCGACCTGTTCGCCGATCTGCGCCACCAGCGCGAACACGACAGAGGCAGCGGTTCCGAACAGCAGCAGATCGAGATGTCCTGATGGATTGCCATGCTCGCCCGGGAATGCGGTCCACTCGGCGAACGAGCCGGGGCTTTTGATGGCGATAGCAGCGAAGGGCAGAATGTGGAGCAGGATCCAGAACGGCTGCGTCCATAGCTGGAAGCGGCTGATCAGCGTGATGCCGTGGGTCACCAGCGGGATGATGACGACCGCGCTGATGAGATAGCCGATCGGGCGTGGAATGCCGAAACAGAGTTCCAGCGCCATCGCGAGAATGACGGCCTCGATCGCAAAAAAGATAAAGGTGAAGGATGCGTAGATCAGCGATGTGATCGTGGAACCGATGTAGCCGAAGCCGGCCCCGCGCGTGAGCAGGTCGATATCGACGCCATATCTGGCTGCATAATAGGCAATCGGCAGTCCGCAGCAGAAAATGATGACGCTGACCACGAGAATGGCAGCGGTGGCGTTGGTCACGCCGTAGTTCAGCGTGATGGTGCCGCCGATAGCCTCCAGCGCCAGAAATGAGATCGCGCCCAGGGCTGTGTTCGCCACCCGTGCCGCAGACCAGCGCCGCGCGCTCTTGGCCGTGAAGCGAAGCGCGTAGTCCTCAAGGGTCTGGTTGGCAACCCATTGATTATATTGGCGCCTGACGCGGTCTATCCGCTGCCGCCCGGCCACTTTGATCTCCCTCGTCACGCGTTACGCGCCCTTATCCGGTCCCGAAAAATCTACGTCGCGCTTTTGCGGTGCTGTATGCGCGATTTCGCGTATCCGTGCGCTGCACAATTCGGGCCATCTTTTCCCCATCAAGGCGCGTTGTTCAGCAAAAGGGGTGGCCATGTCAGACGAAAAACATCAGGGCTTACAGTCCGCGTTTCGGCGAAAACTGCTTATGGGGATGGCGGCATTGCCCACCATGTCGCTTGTTTCCCGCCCATCCTTCGGTGCGGGACCGGCGACGTCCGTGGTCAACACCACGGGCCTGGCGGTGACCGACACCGAGGTCACGGTCGGAATCCTGCACTCTGTCACCGGCACCATGGCGATTTCCGAGACGGGCTCGGTCCAGGCCGAGAAGCTGGCGATCGAGCAGATCAACGCGTCGGGCGGTGTGCTCGGGCGCAAGATCAAGTTCATTCAGGAAGACGGCGCATCCGACTGGCCGACCTTCGCCGAGAAGGCGAAGAAGCTGCTCGTCAACGACAAATGCGCCTCGGTCATGGGCTGCTGGACCTCGGCGTCGCGCAAGGCGGTGCTGCCGGTGTTCGAGCAGTACAACGGCATGCTCTACTATCCGACCTTCTATGAAGGCCTCGAGCAGTCGAAGAACGTTATCTACACCGGCCAGGAAGCCACCCAGCAGATCATCGCGGGCCTCGACTGGGTCAACAAGACCAAAGGCGCGAAGACGTTCTATCTGCTCGGCTCGGATTACATCTGGCCGCGCACGTCGAACAAGATCGCGCGCAAGCATATCGAAGGTCATCTCTCGGGCTCAAAGGTCGTCGGCGAAGAGTACTTCCCGCTCGGTCACACCCAGTTCAACTCGGTCATCAACAAGATCAAGCTGACCAAGCCGGACGTGATCTACGCCATCATTGTCGGCGGCTCGAACGTCGCATTCTACAAGCAGCTCAAGGCGGCCGGCATCGACCTGTCGAAGCAGACGCTGCTGACCATCTCCGTCACCGAGGACGAAATCGACGGCATCGGCGGCGAAAACATTGCGGGCGCTTTCGCCTGCATGAAATACTTCCAGTCGCTCGACAATCCGAACAACAAGGAATTCGTCGCCGCCTTCAAGAAGATGTGGGGCGAGAAGACCGTGATCGGAGACGTCACACAGGCTGCCTATCTCGGCCCGTGGCTCTGGAAAATGACGGTCGAGAAAGCGGGCAGCTTCGACGTCGACAAGATCGCCGAAGCCTCCACCGGCATCGAGTTCACCAAGGCTCCGGAAGGCTACGTCAAGATCCACAAGAACCACCATCTCTGGTCCAAGACCCGCGTGGGTCTCGCCGGTCTCGATGGCCAGTTCAAGGTGGTCTACGAGACGCCGGATCTGATCGAGCCCGACCCGTTCCCCAAGGGCTACCAGTAAGAGCGCTATCAGTAAGCGTCTCTCCCATAGCTGAGCTCCCTGGCGTGGATCGTCAGTCCACGCCCGCAGCCCTCGCGCCGCGGATTCGTTCGCGGCGCGAGACTTCCCCAGGCGGAGATTTGAAATGTTCGGCGATTACTCGATTGGCGATCTCGGCGCGATCTTTGCGATGCAGGGTTTCGCAGGCCTCATTCTCTTCTCCGTTTACGTCCTGATGGCGCTTGGCCTTGCGATCATCTTCGGCCAGATGGGCGTCATCAACATGGCGCACGGCGAATTCATGATCCTCGGCGCCTACGTCACCTGGATGACGTCGAATTTCTTTCAGGCCTATCTGCCGTCCCTGTTCAGCGGCTACTTCTTTCTCGCGATGGCGCTCGCCTTCCTCGCATCCGGCGCGCTCGGGATGCTGGTGGAATGGGCGCTGATACGTCATCTCTACAAACGTCCACTTGATACACTGCTCGCGACCTGGGGCCTGAGCCTGATTCTGCAGCAGGCCTACCGCTCGATCTTCGGCGCACGTGAAGTCGGCGTCGAGCTGCCGCAGTGGATGCTCGGCTCCAAGCAGATCACCGACACCATCGAAGTTCCGATCAACGGCATCTTCGTGATGTGCCTGACTCTGCTGATCACCATCTCCGTCGCCTACATCATGTACAAATCCCGCTGGGGCCGTCAGGTCCGCGCCGTGGTGCAGAACCGCGTAATGGCCGGCGCTGTCGGCATCAACACCGAGAAGGTCGACCGTTACACCTTCGGCCTCGGCTGCGGCATCGCGGGCATCGCGGGATCCGCCTTCACCATGATCGGCTCGACGGGGCCGACCTCAGGCCAGCTCTACATCGTCGATACGTTCCTTGTGGTCGTGTTCGGCGGCGCGGCCAGCCTGCTCGGCACCATCGCTTCGGCTTTCACCATCTCCCAGGCGCAGTCCACCATGGAATTCTTCATGTCGGGCTCGATGGCCAAGGTTCTCACGCTGCTCGCGATTGTCGGCATCCTCATGCTCCGGCCGCAGGGGCTGTTCGCCCTCAAGGTCCGGAAGTGAAAAAGGCCAGAAAAATGTCAAAGAAAGTCTCAGAGCAAACTGTCGCTGCCAAAGCCGTCAACGACAATCCGCGCTTCGCGAACCGCTCCGAACTTCTCGGCATTCTGGTGCTGGCGATACTGCTGGTCGTCATCCTGCCGCTCACCCTCGACAACTTCCGGCTCAATCTCGTCGCGAAGTATCTGACCTACGCCTTCGTGGCGATTGGTCTGGTGATTTGCTGGGGCTATGGCGGAATTCTCAGCCTCGGGCAGGGCGTGTTCTTCGGCCTCGGCGGCTATTGCATGGCGATGTTTCTCAAGCTGGAAGCATCCAGTGTCGCGAACACCAAGATCCAGTCGACGCCCGGTATCCCGGACTTCATGGACTGGAATCAGATCACGCAGTTGCCCCTGTTCTGGAAGCCGTTTCACAGCCTGTCGTTCACGATCATCGCGATCATCGTGGTTCCGGCGATCTTCGCCTTCATCATCGGCGCCGCCATGTTCAAGCGTCGCGTCGGCGGCACTTACTTCGCGATCATCACTCAGGCGATCGCCGCGATCCTGACCATCCTCATTATCGGTCAGCAGGGCTACACCGGCGGCGTCAACGGCATTACCGATTTGCGCACGCTGAAGGGCTGGGACATCCGCACCGACAACGCCAAGTTCATTCTCTACTTCGTGGAAGTGGCCTGTCTGTTCGGCTGCATTGGAATCGCGCAGTTCATTCGCCATTCGAAGCTGGGCCGCATTCTGGTCGCTATGCGCGAGAAAGAGGATCGCGTCCGGTTCTCGGGCTACAGCGTCGCCAATTTCAAAATCTTCGCTTTCTGTGCCGCCGCCGTGTTCGCGGCCATCGGCGGCGCGATGTTCGCCCTGCAGGTCGGTTTCATGTCGCCGTCCTTCGTCGGCATCGTTCCGTCGATTGAAATGGTGATCTATGCGGCGGTGGGCGGTCGGCTGTCCATCCTCGGCGCAGTCTACGGCACGCTGCTGGTCAATTTCGCCAAGACGAGTCTTTCGGAATCGTTTCCCGAGCTTTGGCTCTTCGGCCTCGGCGCGCTGTTCATCGCGGTGGTGCTGGCTTTCCCGAACGGCCTTGCGGGAATCTGGCGAGATTACGTTCAGAGCCGCATCGATCGCCTGATCGCATTTCGCAAGGCAAAGACGGGCGGCAAGAGCGGCTGGACCGGCGGCTCTGTCGCCGACGGCGCACCGGCGGAATAGGAGCACATCATGCTTGTCGGTCATCAACCCAAGGAATTCCTGCTCGCGGTCGAGGCGCTCACGGTCTCGTTCGACGGCTTCAAGGCGGTGAACGACCTATCGTTCTACGTCGACGAGAACGAGATCCGCGTCATCATCGGTCCGAACGGCGCTGGCAAGACCACGGTGCTCGATCTGATTTGCGGGAAGACCAAGGCGACATCCGGTTCGATCCAGTTCCGCAGTCAGGAACTGACCAGGATGAAGGAGAACCAGATTGTCCAGGCCGGCGTCGGCCGGAAATTCCAGACGCCGTCGATCTATGACGATCTCACCGTGTTCGAGAATCTCGAAATTTCCTATCCGCGCGGCCGCACGGTATTCGGCGCGCTGACGTTTCAGCGCGATGCGACGGTGCGCGACCGGGTGGAGGAGGTCGCCGAGATGATCTTCCTGAAAGATCGCCTCGGCATGAGCGCCGAATTGCTCAGTCATGGCCAGAAGCAGTGGCTCGAGATCGGCATGCTGCTGATCCAGGACCCTGACCTTCTAATGCTCGATGAGCCGGTGGCCGGCATGAGCGTCAGTGAGCGGATCAAGACGGCCGAATTGCTCAACCGCATCATCAAGGATCGCTCGGTGCTGGTGATCGAGCATGACATGAAATTCGTCGAGGACATCGCGCACAAGGTGACCGTGCTGCATCAGGGGAAGATCCTGTCGGAAGGTTCGATGGAGATGGTCAAAAACGATCCCAAAGTTATTGAAGTTTATCTCGGCCACTAAGTCCCGGTTCAAGGAAGATATCATGCTCTCGATCTCGGACCTTCACGTCGCCTACGGACAGAGCGAAGTGCTGCACGGCCTCAACGTCTCCGTCGCCCCCAACGAGATCGTTGCGATCATGGGCCGTAACGGCATGGGCAAGACCACGCTGATGAAGTCGCTGATGGGGATCGTTCCGACCAAGAGCGGTTCGGTCACCATGGAAGGCAGTGAGCTCGGCACGCTCAAGAGCTATGAGCGCGTCGCCAAGGGGCTGGCCTATGTCCCGCAAGGCCGCATGATCTTCTCGACCATGACGGTGAAGGAGAACATCGAAACCGGGCTGGTCACGTCGGGCGAGAAAGAAGTGCCGGGCGACATCTATGAGCTGTTTCCGGTGCTGCTCGAGATGAAGGGCCGGCGCGGAGGCAATCTCTCCGGCGGTCAGCAGCAGCAACTTGCGATTGCGCGCGCGCTCGCCACCAAGCCGAAGGTTCTTCTGCTGGACGAACCCACCGAAGGCATCCAGCCGTCGATTATCCGTGAGATGGCGCGCACGCTGAAGCGCATCCGTGACGAGCGCGGGCTGTCGATCATCGTCTCCGAGCAGGTCCTCAGCTTTGCGCTGGATGTGGCCGACCGCGTTCTCGTGATCGAGAACGGCGAGATCGTCCGTGACGAGAAGCGTGACGGCATCGATGCCGCGCAGGTCGCGAAATACCTTTCAGTTTAACGACGACGTAACCAGGGGAGCATCCAAAATGCCAGATACACTGATCAAGGTCGATCTCAACCAGTCGGCCTACGACAACGACAAGATCCACAATCGCTGGCATCCGGAGATCCCGATGGTGGAATGGGTCAGTCCGGGCGATGATTTCATCATCGAGACCTACGACTGGACCGGCGGCTTCATCAAGAACAACGACTCGGCCGATGACGTTCGCGACATCGACCTGTCGATTGTGCATTTCCTGTCAGGTCCGATCGGCGTCAAGGGCGCGGAGCCTGGCGACCTGCTGGTCGTCGATCTGCTTGATGTCGGCCCGATGAAGGAGAGCCTGTGGGGCTTCAACGGCTTCTTCTCCAAGCAGAATGGCGGCGGGTTTCTGACCGACCACTTCCCGCTGGCGCAGAAGTCGATCTGGGACTTCAAGGGTATGTACACCTCGTCGCGGCACATTCCCGGCGTCAACTTCGCGGGGCTGATTCATCCCGGCCTGATCGGCTGTCTACCCGATCCGAAGATGCTGTCGATGTGGAACGAACGCGAGACGGCGCTGATCGCGACCAACCCGACCCGGGTGCCGGGGCTTGCCAATCCGCCGTTCGGGCCGACGGCGCATATGGGCCGCATGAAGGGCGACGCCAAGGCGAAGGCCGCGGCTGAAGGCGCGCGTACCGTTCCGCCGCGCGAGCATGGCGGCAACTGCGACATCAAGGATCTGTCGCGCGGATCGAAGATCTACTTCCCGGTCTATGTTTCCGGCGCAGGTCTTTCGATGGGCGATCTGCATTTTAGCCAAGGCGATGGCGAGATCACTTTCTGCGGCGCGATCGAGATGGCAGGCTGGCTGCACATCAAGGTCGATGTCATCAAGGACGGCATGGCGAAGTACGGCATCAAGAACCCTGTGTTCAAGCCGTCACCGATGACGCCGAACTACAAGGATTTCCTGATCTTCGAAGGCATCTCGGTCGACGAGGCCGGCAAGCAGCATTATCTCGATGTGACGGTTGCCTATCGTCAGGCCTGTCTCAACGCCATCGAGTATCTCAAGAAGTTCGGGTATTCCGGCGCTCAGGCCTATTCCATTCTCGGAACGGCGCCGGTGCAGGGACACATCTCGGGCGTCGTGGACGTTCCGAACGCCTGCGCCACGTTGTGGCTGCCGACGGAGATCTTCGACTTCGACATCATGCCCTCGTCGGCGGGGCCGATCAAACACATCAAGGGCGGCATTGACATGCCGCTGTCACAAGACAAGTAGCTCCCGCGCGACGTGGAGGCGGTGCGTATCTTGCCGCCTCTAGGTTCGCCGGATCGAGAGACAACAGGACAAACCGAGGGAGACGGGCTGTGCCGGTTTACGAATACCTTTGCAACGATTGCGGACCATTCACCGACATGAGGCCGATGGCCGAGTTTGAGGCGCCGCAGGACTGTCCGCATTGCGCTGTCCGGGCGCCGCGGGTCATTCTCACCGCGCCACGCTTCTCGTGCATGCCGGCGGAGAAACGCAAGTCACACGCGATCAACGAGCGGAGCGCCAATGCGCCGAAAACGCTGAACGAATACAAGGCCTCGCATCGACCGGGCTGCGGCTGCTGTTCGACCAAGCCGTCGCGGCTGGTGACGAAGACCCGCAGCGGAGCCAAAAGTTTTCCGACCGCTCGGCCGTGGATGATCAGCCATTAGCAGGACCGCCAAGCCTTGCGAGCAGCACGACAGCGCTTGTGACTGATCGCGCGATTTTCAGGCCGCGCTCGACACCGGTTCTTCCGCCGCGACGTGGTTTGTCAGCGTGCCGATGCGTTCGATCCGGACCTCTACGGTGTCATGAGGCTTCATCCACACGGGCGGCTTTCGCGCGGCTCCCACTCCGGCTGGCGTTCCCATCACCAGGACGTCGCCCGGCTCAAGCGTCATGCAGCCCGACAAGAATGCGATCGTTTCGGCGACGTCAAAAATCATGTCGCTGGTGTTGGCGTCCTGCATCGTGACCCCGTTCAGGATCGTTTCAATCCGCAGTCCTTTGGCGCCCGCGGGCAGTTCGTCGGCCGACACGAACACGGGTCCAAAGGCACCTGTCGCATCGAAGTTCTTTCCAACCGTCCATTGCGTTGTCCGCCTCTGGTACTCCCGGATCGAGCCGTCGTTGAAAATTGAATATCCCGCGACGTGCTCCAGTGCGGCACTACGCTGAACATGCCGGGCCCGCTTGCCGATAATGGCAACGAGCTCTCCTTCGAAATCGAGCGTGTTCGAGATGGCGGGGCACACAATCGCTCCGCCATGGCCGACGAGCGAACTGGCGGTGCGCAGGAATATGACCGGGTCCTGCGGCCGATCCATTTTGGACTCGGCCGCATGATCGAGATAGTTGAGCCCAAGGCAGAGAATCTTTCCCGCAACGGGGGCCGGCGGCAGCAGCCGAAGCGATGACAGCGGCCGTGTTTCGCAATCCGGGTGGGTCACAAGCGCGGCAATGATCTGGCTAAAGACACTCGGGCCAAGCTGGAGCAGTGCGCCCAATTCCTGCGGCAGGCCGGGCGCGACATCGATCAACCGCGTCACGCGATCTCCGGCTTGCAGTATTCCCAGCCGCGGAGCGCCATGCTCCTCAAAATTCACCAGCCGCATCAACCGTCTCCCGACACCGTCAACGTGTCAGGATTATAAATCGATATTTTTGGCAATAGTCAAATATTATCGATTTTTATTTTCCGGCCATGGAACGGCCCCGTCACTTTTCGCTGGTTTCAAAGCGGGGCGTGATCTGGGACACGAGCTTGGCAGTGTGCTCAATGTGCCGGTTGAGGAGCTTTATGGCTTCCGCGGTGTCTCGCGCGAGGACTGCGCGCGCAATTTCTTCATGCTCCTTTTTGGTGTCTCTTTTCGCTGGCGTGGCTCGTGCGGACAGCGACCGATAGCGTGCAGATTGCTCGAACAGGGTCGCGTCGAAATCGATCAGCCATCTGGTCCCGCAAGCTGCGATGAGCGAGGCATGGAAAAGCTGGTGACGTTGCTCCCATTCGGGATTGATCCGGGTTGGCTCGCCTGGATCCTGCATTGGCGTCGCGGACAAACGGTGCAGCGCCAGTACGATGCCTTCCTCGTATTCGCTTCCGCCGCGGGCAATCGACTCCCGCAGCGTGATCTCGTTCAGCAGGCAGCGCGTCCGCGTCAGCTCATTGAGTTCATCAACCGAAACAGCCGGTACGCGAAATCCGCGCTGGTCCAGTTGCACGACGAGGCCCTCGGCCGACAGACGACTCAAGGCCTCGCGGACCGGACTTGCACCGGTGCCGTAACGCTCGCGCAGGACATCGATCGCCAGCCGTTGTCCGGGCAGGAAGACGGCAGAACGAAGATCGCGCCGGATCTGCTGCTCGACCGATGACGTCAGCGTCACGCCCGGATTTGTTTTGGGGCTGTTCACGATTCTTCAGCTCTGTGCGTTGTTCTGTCTTGCAGGAAATCAATTGAATTTCACTATAACAGCTGAGAAGTGAGGTGGGGCGTCCATCGGCGTTCGTCGCGTAATTTATGCGTCCGCTAAGCGCCCATGCCTGGCCGCCGCCTGAATCTTCCGGTGTCATAACGAGTAGATTGATCTCGATCAAAACCGCAGGGCGGAAGTTCGAGTCTTCCCGGAACTGCCAGTTTCAGAAACTACAACAACCGGACTGCGCCGCAAGCCGTTTCGCACGGCTTGCGCAGAATGGGACGCGCCACGGCTGCCGCGCGAGCGTCGCTGACGACGTTAGTTTCGACATGCGAAATCGACAGGCTGTCGGATGACGGATTTCGCTGAAGACTTCGTGTTCCATCTGCGTTACCAGAACCAGCCAATGCGCGAAGATGCGTTGGTTAGAAAATAAATTGGGAGATGAAATGTTACGCTTTTGTTTGCGAGTTGTGCCGTTTGCGATGATGGCGACCACGGCGGCGTGGGCCGAAACACCGGTGAAGGTCGGTGTGCTTGCCGACATGTCGGGCCTCTATTCCGATATCGGTGGCCAGGGAGCAGTCGATGCTGTTCGCATGGCAATCGAAGACTTCAAGCCGGCGGCCAATGGGTTGAAGGTCGACATCATATCGGCGGATACCCAGAACAAGCCGGATATTGCAACCGGGCTGGCACGCAAGTGGTTTGATACTGAAGGTGTCGATGTTCTTGTCGATCTGCCGACAAGTGCGATCTCGCTCGCAGTCGGCTCTCTCGTCAAGGAGAAGAACAAGGTGGCGCTTTATACCGCGTCGGCCAGTTCGGATCTGTCCGGCAAGGCGTGCACGCCCAACACGGTGCATTGGACGTACGACACCTGGGCCCTTTCGCACGGGACCGGCGCTGCGATCACCAAGAACGGCGGCAAGAGCTGGTTTTTCCTGGTCGCCGACTATGCCTTCGGACAGGCGCTTGAGCGCGATGCATCGGGCGTGGTGAAGGCGAATGGCGGCACGGTGCTTGGATCGGTGCGTCATCCGCTCGACACCAAGGATTTCTCCTCCTTCATCCTGCAGGCCCAGGCGTCGAAAGCCCAGATTATCGGTCTTGCCAACGGCGGCGGCGACACCGTCAACTCGATCAAGACGGCGGCCGAGTTCGGCTTGTTGCAGGGCGGGCAGAAGCTTGCGGGCATGCTGCTCTTCATTTCCGACATTCACACCCTTGGCTTGAAGTCGGCGCAGGGACTTCTTCTGACCACCGCGTTCTATTGGGACTACGACGAAAAGACGCGCGCCTTCGGCGAGCGGTTTGCCGCACGCAACGGCGGCAAGTATCCGTCGATGACCCAGGCCGGAGCCTATTCGGCGACGCTTGCCTATCTCGCCGCTGTCAAGGCAACCGGCAGCGCAAAGGATGGGGCCGCCGTGGTCAAGGCGATGCGCGACGCCGGGCCGATCAATGACCCGCTGTTTGGTGAAACCACCATCCGGGTTGATGGCCGTGCGGTCCATCGCATGCTGTTGGTCGAAGTCAAAAAGCCGGAAGAGTCCAAGAAGCCTTTTGACTATTACAAGGTGGTCGCCACCATCCCGCCAGCGGAGGCTTTCCGCCCCCTCAACGAAGGTGGCTGCCCGCTCGTCAAATAGGCGGAAATCGCGGGTCGTTCATCCGCAATTGCCTCATCTCATTGTAGCGGCCGGCAAGTCCAGCATCACGCTGGACTTGCCGGCCGCGTACGTTTGTGCGAGTTCGCCTCGCGCAGGTCAGTCCAGCTTCACGCCTGCCTCGGTGACGACCTTCTGCCAGCGCACGGTTTCCGCAGACACCATCGTGCCGAACGCCGCGCCGGTGACATCGGGAACGTCGGTGCCGTTGCGCTCCCAGGCATCCTTGATTGTCGCCGTCTGCATCGCCTTCTGAAGTTCCTTGATCATGCGTTCGACGATCGCCGGCGGCGTTTTCTTCGGTGCGAAAACGCCATACCAGGTCGAGACTTCATATCCCGGCACACCGGCTTCCGCAGCCGTGGGCACATCGGGGAACGCCGGGACCCGTTTTGGCGCCGCGACCGCAAGCGCGCGCAACTGTCCGCCCCTGATTTGCGGTGCGGATGAGCCGAGCCCGTCAAACACGAGCGGTACGTGTCCGGCGACGAGGTCAGCCATCGCGGGCCCCGCCCCGCGATAGGGCACGTGAATAATGCGCGTCTTGGTCAGGATCTTGAACAGTTCGCCAGCGAGATGATGTGTGGTCCCGGCGCCGGCCGAGCCATAGTTCAGCTTGTCGGGATTGGCGCGCAGATAAGTGATGAATTCGGCGAGGGTCTTGGCGGCAACCTTGTCAGGATTGACCACGATGACCTGCGGAGGCCGCGCGATCAGCGCCACCGGCACAAAATCCCGTTCGAGATTGTAGTCGAGATTGGGATAGATCGCCGGAGCGATCGCATGATGGGCGGCACCGACGAAGAAGGTATAACCGTCAGGCGCGGCCTTGGAGGCTTGCGATGCGCCCACGGTGCCACCCGCACCTGCGCGGTTCTCGATCAGCACGCGCGTTCCCAGTTGCGTGTCGAGTTGGGCGGCAAGCGGACGCGCGAACGCGTCGGTACCGCCGCCGGCTGCGAACGGCACGACAAAGGTGATCGGCTTTTCCGGCCAGGTTTGGGCCTGGGCCTTGCCGGCCACGGCCAACGAACCGGCCACAAGTGCGAGTAAAGCGTACCGACTGAATTTCAGAGTCACGTCATGTCCTCCCGGGATATTTGTTTGCGTCACCTTGTGGCGGCGCTTTTCTTTGCCGGATGTTTCCGGATCGCTGATTGAGCGGATGCATCATCATGTAAGGCGCTGTTTCCGGCAACCGGGTATTTAGTCGTTCCGGTCTCTCCCAAGCCGTCGGACAGGCGTTGTTTTGATGCGGGTGCCGCCGTCGGATGCTGTTGCTTGTATGATGAATTATTGACATCATCATACTGTGCGTGCCAGCGTGCCCTGCCGGTTCAGATCGACGTGCGGGGGCATTTCAATTCAACGGTTTGGTTCAAGGGGTCGCAAGGTGGCAGCGAACTGCCGTCGCTTGCGATCGCGCGCGTGTAGCTCTCGCCGGACGTCGGTCGCGATCGGGATCGCGGTTGCAGGATTGATCGCCGCGCCGCAGGCTGCAGTTGCGCAAAGCCTTGAGACGCCGGTCGCATCGACGCCATTGCCGACCGTCGACGTGGTGACGCCCCGCGTTCAGCAGGCGCGTCGGATGGCATCCCGCCCGGCAACCGCACCCACGAGCACTGACGCGAGTCAGGATGTCGGGCAGGCGCCGGTCGCGTCCGCCAGTGAACAGAATTTTGCCGGTGAAGAGGTCAACGCGCGGCCGTTCTCGCGGCCCGCCGAGGCGCTTGAAGTCGTGCCCGGTCTCATGGTCACGCAGCACAGCGGCGAGGGCAAAGCCAATCAGTACTTTCTGCGCGGCTTCAATCTGGATCACGGAACGGATCTGGCGATCTCGGTCGATGGCATGCCGGTCAACATGCGCACCCACGGCCATGGACAGGGCTATGCCGATCTGAATTTCCTGATCCCGGAACTGATCGGATCGGTCAATGTGCGCAAGGGACCGTATTTCGCCGACGAGGGCGACTTTTCGTCGGTCGGTTCGGTGCATGTCGGATTGATCGATACCATTCAAAAATCGATGGCGCTGGCGACCGTCGGCAGCTTCGGCTATCGCCGCGCGCTCGGGGTCACCTCGACCAAGGCAGGCGACGGCAACCTGCTGATCGCCGGTGAGGCCAATACCTATAACGGCCCATGGGACAATCCCGACAAGCTGCGCAAGCTGAATGCCGTGGTGCGCTACACGGAAGGCACCGCGGCCAACGGATTTTCGCTGACCGGCATGGCCTATTCCAATCGCTGGAATTCGACCGACCAGATTCCGCTCCGCGCCATCACATCGGGGCTTGTCGGCCGTTACGGGGCGCTCGATCCGACCGACGGCGGCAACTCCGATCGCTTCTCGCTGTCCGGGCGATGGGCGCAGACCGACAGGAACGGGTCGTCGAAGATCAATTTCTATGCGATCAAAAGCTCGCTCGATCTCTATAACAACTTCACCTTCTTCCTGGATAATTCAAACCTTGGCGACCAGTTTCATCAGCGCGATGATCGCGTTCTCGCAGGTGTGAATGCCTCGCACACCTTCAATCACGCGGTTGCCGGCCTGCCGATGCAGACCGAAATCGGCATCCAGAGCCGTTATGACGACATCAAGGTCGCGCTGTCGAAAACCTATCAGCGGCAATTTTGGGAAGGTACGCGCAACGACAAGGTGAAAGAGGGCAGCGTCGGGCTCTTCGTCCAGAACACCGTTTACTGGTCGGACTGGATGCGCACCACGCTCGGCTATCGCGGCGACTTCTACACCACGAATGTCAATTCGCTGCTGAGACCGGCAAATTCTGGCAACGCCACCGCCTCGATCGGCAGTCCCAAGCTGAGCGTTGTGTTCGGGCCGTTCGCGAAAACCGAACTGTTCCTTAACGCGGGTGAAGGCTTTCACAGCAACGACGCGCGCGGCGTCACCATCAGGGAATCCTCGTCGAATGACGGGTCGTTGGTGGATGCGTCGCCATTTTTGGTCAAGACACGTGGCGCCGAGGTCGGCATCCGAACGCGGCTCATTCCCGGTCTCGACAGCTCGGTCAGCCTGTTTCTGCTCGACTCCGCGTCGGAGATATTGTTCGTCGGCGATGCGGGTGACACCGAGCCGAGCCGGCCGAGCCGACGCTACGGCGTGGAGTGGACCAATCACTACAAGCCGGTGTCGTGGCTTCAGATTGATGGCGACCTTGCCATCACCCATGCGCGGTTTCGCGGCGACAACTCGGCCCAGGCGGCAGCTTATGCCGAACTGGCGGGTTATCCGGAGGCGCAGATCGGCAACGCGCCGGGCAATTACATTCCCGGCGCGCCGAACATGATCGCCTCCGTGGGCATCAGGCTTGGCGAGAAAACCGGATGGTTCGGCGCACTGCGCTATCGCTATTTCGGCCCGCGCCCGCTCACCGAAGACGGTGCTTTCGTGTCGCCGGCCACGGGCCTGCTGAACGGGCAGGTCGGTTACCGGTTCGACAACGGCTGGCGCATCCAGCTCGACGCCTTCAATCTGACCGACAGCAAGTCCGACCAGATCACCTATGCCTACGGATCGCTGCTGAAAACAGATGCTTTGTATACGCAATGCAGGTTCGGTGCGCCGCCGCCGCCAGCGGCGGTCTGTCAGACCGGCGTGATGGACCGCGTCCTGCATCCCGTCGAGCCGTTCGCGGTTCGGCTCACCGTGGCGGGTCAATTCTGACAAAGTGCTTTGCAGCGGGCCGGTATCGGTGAGGGCGTGATCCCGAAAAGTGGGCACCGGTTTTCGGGTATGATCATGCCCTGTGAAAAGTCTGCTTCAACGCAGCTGAAATAGTCTCTAAGGTCGCGCCCATCACATGAGATCGTCACGCGAATGTTCGGAATTCTAGGCCTCGGCTTTCTTATCGGAATGCAACATGCCCTCGAGGCCGATCACGTCGCAGCGGTGTCCAGCATTGCGGCCCGACGATCGAGCGTCCGAGATATCGTCAAGCACGGGCTGACCTGGGGACTGGGCCACACCATCACATTGTTCATTTTCGCCGGCGCTGCGATCCTTCTTGGTCACACGATCCCTGAACATCTGGCGGGGCCGCTGGAAACCGCTGTCGGTGTCATGCTGGTCGGGCTCGGCGCGCATGTGCTGTGGCGGCTATGGCGCGACCGCGCGCATTTTCATCAGCACCGCCACGCCGATGGCACCGCGCATCTTCATCTTCACAGTCATGGAGCGGACTCCGTTCCGCACCCGCGCAGCGGTCACGACCATCAGCACGGTTTCCGCTGGCGGTCCTTACTGGTCGGGTTGATGCACGGCATGGCGGGCTCGGCCGCGCTACTGGTGCTGGTTGTTTCGCAGTTCGCAAATCCGCTGCATGGCCTGCTCTACATTCTGCTGTTCGGAATAGGGTCGATGCTCGGGATGGGCGCGCTGTCCACCGTGATCGCGGTGCCGCTGGCGGTTTCCGCAAGGTCGCTGACATGGGCCAATCGCGGGCTTCAGGCGGTGGTCGGCGTTGTCACCATCGGAATCGGCGCGATGACGATCTATTCGACGGCGCTGGCGTAGGGCAGACCATTCCCTCGCGCGGCTTGTCGTGATGGCGGGCGATGTGCAGAGTGTCGGCAAAACAACAGCCGACGAGGAACGCCTTGGCCCATCACAGCGAGATCTACGCCATCCGTTATGCCACGATGACGGGACGCCTGCCGCATCAGAATTATCTCACTCCGGATGTTCACAACGAAGGCGCCGATCTCGACTACTTCGTCTGGCTGATCCGCGGCAGGGACGGCGACATTCTGGTCGATACCGGCTTCAACGACGTCGCGGCGCGCGAGCGGTCACGCGGCCTGACCATCAATCCCGCCGATGCGCTGGAGCAGTTCGGCGTCCGGCCCGACAGCATTCGCGACGTCGTCATCACGCATCTGCACTACGACCATGCGGGCAATCTCGATCGCTTTCCCAATGCGCGATTCCATCTGCAGGATCGCGAAATGAGTTTTGCGACCGGCCGCTGCATGTGCCACGGCCTGTTGCGCCATCCGTTCTCGGCGGAGGACGTCACGCTGATGGTGCGTCATGTGTTCAGCGACCGCGTCGTGTTTCACGACGGTGACGACGAGATCGCGCGGGGTGTGACGCTGCATCATGTCGGCGGACACTCGGACGGTCTGCAGGTGGTCCGCGTCGAGACCGAACGCGGGCCTGTGGTGCTGGCCTCCGATGCTGCGCACTATTACGGCAACATGCATCGCGGCAATCCGTTTCCGATCGTCTACAACCTCGGCGGCATGCTGGAGGGCTGGAAGATCGTCGAGCGTCTTGCCGGTCATCCCGATCGCGTGATTCCGGGTCACGATCCGATGGTGCGTGAGCTTTATCCGCAGGTGAGCGGGAAAGCTGACGCCGTCGCGCTGCACAAAAATCCGAAACGGTCATTCGCGAAATAAGCTTCGGCATACGGAGCGCTTGAACTCATCCGCGAAAGCGGTGTAAGGAATTTTCGCGTACGCAAATAATAGAATGATGTTCTGTCTAACAGAACACCAAGGAAACGATCCGGCACGAGTCAAATCCCAGTTGATGTTCCGGACAGCAATTGCCGCGTCCAAGCAAGGCGCGGCGACGAGGATGACCATGAGCGAATACGATGTTGTTGTTGTGGGTGCGGGAAACGCCGCAATGTGCGCGGCACTCGCCGCGCGGGAGCACGGCGTCAGCGTCGCGGTGCTTGAATGCGCGCCGGAGGGTGAGCACGGCGGCAATTCGAGTTTCACGGCCGGCGCGATGCGCGTTGCCTACAACACCGTCGAGGACCTCTATGCACTGATGCCGGATCTGTCCGACAGCGAAAAGGAAAGCACCGACTTCGGCACCTACAGCGAGGACCAGTTCTTCGACGACATGGCGCGGGTCACGCAGAACCGGACCCATCCCGATATGGTCGAACTGCTGGTGCGCCGCAGTCATGCCACCATGAACTGGATGCGCGGCAAGGGCGTGCGCTTCGTCCCGATCTATGGGCGTC
This sequence comes from Afipia massiliensis, assembly GCF_001006325.2. Classification (NCBI taxonomy): domain Bacteria; kingdom Pseudomonadati; phylum Pseudomonadota; class Alphaproteobacteria; order Hyphomicrobiales; family Nitrobacteraceae; genus Afipia; species Afipia massiliensis. The sequence goes on from NZ_LBIA02000001.1 coordinate 1,924,291, forward strand.
AGGCGTTCAAGGTCGACGGCAAGTTCAAGTTCTGGGGCGGCTTGACCGTCGAGGCCTGGGGCGGCGGCCCGGGGCTGGTCGAGGCCTTGCACAAGTCGGCGGCGCGCGAAGGCATCGACGTGATGTTCGAGACGCGCGCGCTGTCGCTGATCGCCGACGATGACGGCGTGCAAGGCGTGCGCGTGAAGCAGAACGGCAAGACGCGCGACATCCGCGCCAAGGCGGTGATCCTCGCCAGCGGCGGCTTTCAGGCTAACGCCGAATGGCGCACACGCTATCTCGGCCCGTCGTGGGATCTCGCCAAGGTGCGCGGCTCGCGTTTCAATACCGGCAGCGGCATTCAGATGGCGCTCGACATCGGCGCGCGGCCGACGGGCAACTGGTCGGGCTGTCACGCCGTCGGCTGGGACCGCAATGCGCCGGAACACGGCGACCTCGCGGTCGGCGACGGTTTCCAGAAACACTCTTATCCGTTCGGCATCATGGTCAACGCGACCGGCGAGCGCTTCGTCGACGAAGGTGCGGATTTCCGCAATTACACCTACGCCAAATATGGCCGTGTGATCCTGAACCAGCCGGGACAGTTTGCCTGGCAGATCTTCGATCAGAAGGTCGCGCATCTGCTGCGTGACGAGTATCGCATCCGGCAGATGACGAAAGTTCAGGCTGATACGCTGGAGGAATTGTCGAAGAAGCTCGACGACGTCGATCCGGCGGGCTTCATGCGCACCGTGACCGACTGGAACAGTGCGGTGAAGACCGACGTGCCGTTCAATCCGAACATCAAGGACGGACGCGGCACCAACGGGCTTGCGGTGCCGAAAAGCAACTGGGCCAACACGCTCGACAAGCCGCCTTATCTCGCTTTCGCCGTCACCTGCGGCATCACCTTCACCTTCGGTGGATTGAAGATCACGCAGGCTGGTGAAGTCGTCAGCCTCGATGAGGCGCCGATTCCGAATCTTTACGCTGCCGGCGAGCTGGTCGGCGGGCTGTTCTATTTCAACTATCCCGGCGGCACCGGCTTGATGGCGGGCGCCGTGTTCGGACGCATCGCGGGGGATTCTGCCGGCGCTCAGATCAAGGCTGCACGAAAATAGAAAATCCATTTTTGCATAGGGGGAAACAAATAATGAAAACAACATCGATTGCTACAACACTTCTGCTCACCGTCTCATTGCTGACGTCGACCGCCGCGCGTGCCGCGGACGACACGATCAAGATCGGCATTCTCAACGATCAGGCGGGTCCCTTCGCCGACAATGGCGGGCGCGGGTCGGTTGCGGCAGCGCGGCTGGCTGCGGAGGATTTCGGCAATCAGGTTCTCGGCAAGAAAATCGAGATCATTAGCGCCGACCACCAGAACAAGCCGGACATCGCGTCCGCCACGGCCCGCAAATGGTTCGACAGCGAGGGCGTCGATGTGATTGCCGACGGTGCGGCGTCGTCCGCCGGTTTTGCAATCCTCGAGATCGCCCGTCAGAAGAACAAGATCTTCCTCATCAGCGGGCCGGGATCGTCCGATTTCACCGGGAAGGCCTGCTCGCCGGTCAGCTTTCATTTCAACTACGATACCTACGCGCTGTCGCGGATGACCAGTGAGGCCGTCACCAAGGCCGGCGGTACCAGCTGGTTCTTTATCTCGGCGGACTACGCATTCGGTCATGCGCTTCAGCGCGACGCGACCAAGTTCATCGAAGCTGCGGGCGGCAAGGTCATCGGCTCCGCCGCGCATCCGCTCGGAACAGCGGATTTTGCTTCGTTCCTGCTGCAGGCGCAGGCGTCCAAGGCCAAGGTGGTCGGATTGGCAACGTCCGGCGCGGATGTCCAGACCGCCATCAAGCAGGCAGGCGAGTTCGGTACCGTCGAACGCGGTCAAAGTCTCGCCGGTCTCCTTGTGTTCATCACCGACGTCAACGCGCTGGGGCTGAAGGTGACCCAGGGTCTGCAGGTCACGACGTCGTTCTACTGGGACATGAACGAGAGCACGCGCGCCTGGTCGAAGCGCTATTTCGCGGCGATGGAAGGCCGCGTGCCGAGCATGGTTCAGGCCGGTGTCTACAGCGGCGTTCATCACTACCTTGCGGCGGTCAAGGCAGCGGGGACGAAAGACCCTACCGTCGTCGCGGCCAAGATGCGCGAGATGAAGGTCAACGACATGTACAACAAGGATGTGACGATCAGGCCGGACGGGCGCGTGCTGCACACGATGCACCTTGTGCAGGTCAAGAAGCCTGAGGAGTCGAAGTACAAGTATGACTACTACAAGATCCTGACGTCGCAGCCCGGCGAAAGCGTGTTTCGTCCGCTCAGCGAAGGCAACTGTCCGCTGGTCAAGTCCTAAGACTAAAATCAATCCGGGCACGATGCTGTCGTGCCCGGATGTTGAAGCAGGAGTTACGTATGTCGGGTGCTATCGGCTTTGTCGGCCTCGGAGTGATGGGAGAGCCGATCTGCCGCAATCTTCTTCGCAAGAGCGGGAAATCGCTTGTTGTCTATGACCTCGCGCCGGAGCCGCTGGCGCGGCTCGGTGAGGAGGGGGCTGCGATTGCAGCCTCGGTCGCCGACGTCGTGTCGCGTTGCGATGTCCTGTTTCTGTGCCTGCCCAGCGCCAAACACGTGCGCGCTGCCTTTGAAGGCGACGCGGGAATTCTGCAAACCATCAAGCCCAACCAGATCGTGGTTGATCTCGGCACCTCGTCGGTCGAGCTCACGCGCGATTTCGCGCGCCGGCTCGAAGGCAAGGACGCATCGTGGATTGATGCGCCGATCGCGCGAACGCGTCAGGCGGCGCAGGATGGCACCCTGAGCGTCATGGTCGGCGCGTCGCCGCAACTGTTCGAAACGGTTGTACCGCTGATCCGGTGTTTCGCCACCGAGGTAACGTTGTGCGGCGGCACCGGCGCCGGACAGGTGACCAAGATTCTCAACAACATGGTACTGTTCCAGACGGTCAATGCGCTCGCCGAAGCCGTTGCGATCGCCAGGCACAGCGGCGTCGAACCGAAACTGCTGCTGGAAACCTTGTCGAAGGGATCGGCGGACAGCTTCGCGCTTCGCAATCATGGCCTGAAAGCCATCGTGCCGGATGACTTTCCGCTGCGCGCGTTCTCGACCGAGTATGCGCTGAAGGATATGTCCTATGCGCTCGAGCTTGCGTCGCAGGGCGGGCTTCGGCCGCGGGGCGCGGCTCTGGTTGGCGAGATTCTTCAGGAAGCCATCGAATGCGGACTGGGGGATGCATATTTCCCTGTGATCGCTAAAATTGCCGACCGGCCCGGATCGTCCAACAAGGATTAAGCGAATGTCGTCTCCTGGCGTTGCTGCCGTGAATCGTGCGTTGACCATTCTTTCCGCGTTCGAGGGAGAGACCGAGGCGATGACCCTTGCCGCGCTCGCCCGCCGCACTGGATTGTACAAAAGCACGCTGTTGAGATTGATGACCTCGCTTCAGGAATTCGGCTACCTCGGCCAGCTTCCTGACGGGCGTTATCATCTCGGGCCGACACCGTTTCGTCTGGGGGCCGTCTACCAGCGCACGAACAAGCTGCATGATCATGTGATGCCGGTGCTGCGCCATCTCGTTGTTGCAGGAACCGAGAGCCCGTCATTCCACGTCCGGCACGATGCGAAATCCCGGCTGTGTGTGTTTCGGGTCGATTCGCAGCATTCGACGCTGGATCGCGTCGAGGCCGGCGCACTGTTGCCGCTGGATCGCGGCGCCGCGGGCAAGGTGATTCTGGCCTTTGGCGGCGAAAGCGGCGAGGCGTTCGATCGGATTCGCGCCGAGTTCATCGCGGCCTCTTTCGGGGAGCGTGATCCTGATTGCGCCGGCATCGCCTGTCCGGTGTTCGGACCGGACGGCGCACTGGCCGGGGCGCTGTCTGTCTCCGGGCCGAAGCCGCGATTCACCCGGGATAGCTCCCGGCGCATGTCCGATCTTCTGCTGGAGAGTGCGCTGCACCTGACCCGTGTGCTGGGAGGGCGCAACGACGCGATGACCAGGGTTGTCGATGTGCGAAAGAAGAAGATGCTGCGAACGGCCTGAGCCGACGCCTGGCCGCCACACATCCTTGTCCGTCAACGAGGACAAGCAATCTTGATTGCCTGCCTCGTCGGCGCGTTGGTATAAGTCCAGCGCACCCGCACGGATGTCGCCCGCGGATTGCGACGTGAAGTGAATCGAAAGCTTTGTAGGCTCGATGCACGGTAAAGACGGTCATACCGGAACAAAGACAGCGTTCGTTTTCGCAGGCGGCGGAAGTTTTGGTGCGATTCAAGTCGGAATGATGCAGGCCCTCGCGGCCCATGGCGTCACAGCCGACCTTGTGGTCGGATCGAGCGTAGGGGCGATGAACGGCGCCTACTATGCCGGCTCACCGACGCTGGACGGCGTCAAGAAACTGGCGGACATCTGGCGCGGGCTGACACGGCACGATGTGTTTCCGGTGTCGCTGTATTCGTTCGCATCGTTCTTGTGGCGGCGGGATTTTCTGATCTCGCACGACGGCGTTCGCAAGTTGATCGAGGATCATCTTCCGTACAAAAAACTGGAAGAGGCCGCCGTTCCGATTCATATCGTCACAACTGATATCGTGTCCGGCGAGACCGTGGTGCTTTCCGAAGGGTCCGCGGCCGAAGCCATCGTGGCCAGCACGGCGATCCCGGGCGCCTTCGCGCCGGTCAAATACAAGGATCGCTTTCTGGCCGACGGGGCGATCTCCAGCAACACGCCGATCCGCGTCGCGATCCAGAAGGGCGCGCAGCGGCTCATCATTATGCCGACCGGTTTCGCCTGCGCGGGGCAGGACCCGCCGGTGGGGGCTGTCGCAACGGCACTTCATGCCCTGACGCTGCTGATCGCGCGGCAGATGACCACCGAGCTGGAGTATCTTGAGCGGACCGTTGAATATTGTGTGGTGCCGCCGCTGTGTCCGCTGGTCGGATCGCCCTATGACTTCACCCGCACAGACGACCACATCGCGCGGGCCATCAAGAACACCGAGACATGGATCGCCGATGGCGGCCTTGAGAAGGATGGCATCCCCGGCGAGATGCGCCCGCACCAGCACTGACCGCGCATGGTGCCATCGGCTGGGTCGAAATATTGCTTTGCAGCAAGCAGTGGGCGTCAGTTCTATGCGCGTGGTGTGACGGGATCACGTCAGACCCTCCGCGTATCCACGCCACGTTGATGTCGATGGCCCGTGGTTTGGTGTATAGTCACATCTATCGTAGCTGATGGTGCTATCGACCCGGGCCGGGAAACGCGCCAACATGCGGCGGATGTCGGAGCACTTTGCCAGGTCTCGTCAGCGAGGTTTTTATGCAAAATTTGACGCTGCTGTTATCGCCTCGTTTCATCATACTGACGCTTTGCATTTGCATCACCGCGCTTCTGGTCTGCGCCGCGGTCTACTACGATTTCAAACACATTTTTCTCTTTGCGATTCCGATCACGATTTTCGGCTCGCTGTCGGTGCTTGGTATTCACGACATGCTCCAGAAGAGCCACGCCGTTCTGCGCAACTATCCGATCTCCGCGCATATCCGCTTTCTGCTGGAGGAAATCCGGCCCGAGATGCGGCAATACTTCTTCGAAAGCGAAAAAGACGGCAAGCCGTTCAGCCGCGATACGCGCGCAGTGGTCTACCAGCGCGCGAAGATGGTACTCGACAAGCGCCCGTTCGGCACCCAGGAAGATGTCTATGCGCAAGGCTACGAATGGATGAATCATTCGGTCTCGCCGAAGCCGCTGGCCGACGCACCTTTTCGCGTCATGATCGGCGGACCGGACTGCACCAAGCCGTATTCCGCCTCGGTGTTCAACATTTCCGCCATGAGTTTCGGCGCGCTCAGCCCCAACGCCGTGCGGGCGCTCAATGCCGGCGCGAAAAAAGGAAATTTCGCGCATGACACCGGCGAGGGCGGTGTCAGCCCCTATCACCGCGAAAACGGCGGCGATCTGATCTGGGAAATCGGATCGGGATATTTTGGCTGCCGCAATCCCGACGGAACGTTTAATCCTGAACTTTTCGCGAAGGTTGCGAGCGACGATCAGATCAAGATGGTTGAACTGAAAGTCAGCCAGGGCGCGAAGCCGGGCCACGGCGGCGTGCTGCCGGCCGCGAAGGTGTCCGAGGAGATTTCACGCATTCGCGGCGTCGCAGTGGGCGAGGATTGCATTTCGCCGGCCTATCACAAGGCGTTTTCAACTCCGATCGAAATGATGCAGTTCATCGCCGAGATGCGCCGGCTGTCGGGCGGCAAGCCGGTGGGCTTCAAGCTCTGCATCGGCCATCGCTGGGAGTTCCTTGCGATCTGCAAGGCGATGGTCAAGACCGGGATCTATCCGGACTTCATTGTGGTCGACGGCAATGAAGGCGGCACCGGCGCGGCTCCCGCTGAGTTCATGGACCACCTTGGCATGCCGATGCGCGAGGGCGTCAGTTTCGTCCACAACGCCTTGATCGGGATTAATGCGCGAGATCGCATCCGGATCGGCGCAGCCGGCAAGATCGCGACGGGATTCGACGTGGCGCGCGCCATGGCGCTCGGCGCGGACTGGTGCAATTCGGCGCGGGGCTTCATGTTCGCTTTGGGTTGCATTCAATCGCTGAGTTGTCACACCGATCGCTGCCCGACCGGCGTGACGACGCAGGATCCGTCACGTAACCGTGCTCTGGTGGTGCCGGACAAGACCATGCGCGTTTACAATTATCACCGCGCGACCCTGCACGCGCTGGCGGAATTGATCGCGGCATCCGGTCTTAGCCATCCGCAGGAGATCCGGCCGATCCACTTCTCGCATCGCCTCTCGGGGACGGAGGTGCTGTCGTTTGCGCGGCTTTATCCGCAAATTCGTCCCGGCGAACTGCTGGAAGGTCACGTCGAGAACCCGCGCTTCCATGCCTGGGCATTCGCGCAGGCAGAGTCCTTTGCGCCGGTTGCCGCTGCGGCGCCTCCCGCGGCAGTTGTCACGCCGGTCGCGGCGCGCGGATGATCTCAGAACTCGCCGTGCAGCCTGCCTGAGAAGATCGAGACCGGTCCCCGGTCGGCGTTGTAGGCCGGGTTGGTGATGAGCTGGTAGTCGGCGGTGAGCGTGAAGGCCTTGCTGAGCGCGAGCGCGTAGTAGGTCTCCAGAATCCGTTCCGTGCCGTAGTTCAGCCGGCCGTCGCCGATCAGGAGGCCCTTGCCGCCGGCCGCGAGGAAGTCGCGGTGCGCGCCGGACAGGCCGTTGATCGCGCCGCCGAGGCCGATGGTGTCGTCGGGCCGTCCCCAGTGGCTGCCATTGATCGAAACGCCCCCCGACACGCTGCGGTCGATGTCAGTGAACGACAGAATCTCGTTCTGGCCGTCGTTCCAGCTCGCCCGCGCGAAAATGCCGACGTCGGTTGCGATCTGCTGTTCGGCGTTGACGTAGAAGCCGTACTTCGACCGCTCGCGGCGCTCGCCCGGCACGATGTCATTGATGTTGATCCCGGGATTCGCCGCGCTGATGCCCAGCGCGTTGCGGTAATTGGCGGTGTTGCCGCGGTTGGCGAACACGCCCACGCGCAGTTTGCCGGGCTGGTCCAGGATCGTGTGGCGTCCCTCGAATTCGATCACCGCGCCGCCGGTCTTGAAGGTGAGCACGTCGCTGTTGGGCTGCGACGGCACCTGAAACAGGCCAGCCCTGATGGCCCAGTCCTTGCGGTTGAGCTCGACGACTGCGCCGCGCGTGAAGCCCGGCAGGTCGGCCGGAAAATCATAGGCCGCGGACGACCACATCGCCCAGTTCATGAAATCGGCGCGCGGATCCTTTGCATAGGAATTGCCGTCGAAATAATCGCCGACAGCAAACCGTCCGACGGTGACCGTGACGCGGTTGATGTCGCGCTTGCCCGACAACTGATTGGCGGCATCGGCGACGTCTTCCTGCTCGCCGCCGAGGCCGAAGGTCTGGCGGAAGAAATAGCGCTGGGCGCGAAACTCGGGATACTCCGCGCCGCCCTTTTGCGCTTCGCCGTTGGAAAATCCTGCGAGGCCCAATGTGCCGCCAATGCCGAATCCCTGAGCGAGTTCGGGATTGAAATACAGTTCGCTGCCGTCCCACAGCCGCCATCCCAGAAATGCGCCGAAGGTCCACGTCTGTCGCGTGCGCCCAATGCCGGGGAGGCTGTTCGGGCCCTGATACGGTGCGCGGAAGGAAGGATAGCCTTGCGTGATCAGCGTGGTCTGGCCGTGGACGTTCCAGTTGGTCGATTCCGGAAGGGCCAGCGGCTTGATCGCGGTGTTGCCAATCCACGGCGGCGTGTCCCATAGCCGGTAGTTGAGGCCGACCTTGATCGTGTGAATCGTGGGGTCCACGGCGACATCGGGCAGCGGCACGTCGCCCAGTCCATAGGTCCGCGCACCGAGATCGATGTAGTTGTACTCGACCTTGCCGGTCCAGTTGCCGCCGGCGGAGACTTCGATGCCCGCACCCGCGACCCAGCCGAGATGCATGCGCGGCTTGTTGCCGACGATCTCGCCGGTCGCATTGTTCAGATCGACACGGGTCCGCCCGAAGGCGGCGCCACCGGTGACGTAAGGCAGCACGGTTCCGAATGCGTAGCCGACGCGGCCTCGGGCGGTGCCGAAGTAATCGAACGTCGTGTTGAACGGTGCAGGTACGAGCTTCGGCCGATCGAGCGTGCTGGTGAATGAAATATCGGCCTCGACGCCAAACACCCACTTGCTTGGAAGCTGAAGATTGTAACCGGCCTGATAGCCGCCGATCAGGCCGGTGATGGTGGACGGGAAAAAGATGCCCTGCTGCGGCAGCGGGTTGGTGCCGGGACCAAAGCTGCCGCCGCCGTAGCCGACGTGCCCGCCGATGTGGAGACCGCTCCAGTCGAAAACCGGCGCAACGCGCGATGCCTTGAAGGGCATGACGGCGTCAGCAGCCCGCGCGAGATCAAGCGGCGCCACCGCCAGCGCAAGTCCGGCGACTGCGCCTTTCACAAGGAATATGCGGCGTATGGTCTGTGTCATGAAACGGCCAGCGCGCGGGATCGCATCCTAGTGTCCTGAATCGAAGGACACTAGAAAACATGATTCTAGTGTGGAGGGACCAGAAAGAACCAAGCTTCCTGGCATTTGGCTGTATTTGCGAATGGCCCTCAAGCGCTTGTTTTGCTTATGAGCAGCCGATTTGCAGAGCGGCTGAAATCCGCCTGCGCGAGCCATGACATTGCCGCGTGACAAGCAGACGACACAGCGCCCGTGGCTTAGTTGCGCCTGTCGGATCGTGCAAGAAAAACAAATGACCCGCCCGGGGGGACAACCGGGCGGGTCCTTGGGTCGGCGCGGCGTGGATGAGGCGTCGCGCCGAACTCAACTCGGATTTTTCGATCAGTAGCAGCTACGAACGCGGCCGATGTAGTTGCCGTAGGCGTCGAACTGGCGGACCCAGCCGCAGCGGCGATAGCCGTAATAGTCATTGGCGTAAGCGTTGCTGGCAGCGGCGGCGAACAGCGCGCCTGCGGCGAGGCCAACACCGATGCCGACGCCATGGTGATGATGATGGAATTTGCCGGCGTGAGCTTCCTGAGTGGTGGCGGCGATGCCACCGGTCAGGGTCAGAGCAGCAACAGCGAGGGCGGCAATCTTGGTCTTGATCGACATGATACTCTCCATCCTTGTTTGGGGCGGGCCGTGTGGACCGCATGCCAATTGGTGGTGAGCTGTCGGGATTCGGTTCGAAGATTCTCTTCGAAAAAATCGAAATCAGTGAAAATATAGTAATTTCAATGTCTTAATTGGCTACTTCGAAATCTGTGGCCGATTCGCCAATCTTGTCAGGTCGAATTTGTCGACATCCTGCAGCAGTTCGACGAAAGCCCGCGCGCCGTAATCCAGCAGCGCATTACCTTTGTCCGCAGTCGCCATCGTCGCATCGCCGACTGCGCCCTGCGGATTGAGATCCTGCATCGCCCACGCGAACGGCGCAGGACGTCCCGCCGAAAGCCAGCGGAATTCCTTGACCATCTTCTTTTCCGCAGACTCGAAATTCGCAATCCGGTTCGCTCTCACCTGATCGGGAAAGGCCGCGAGCATGATCGAGGTCTCAACCGCGCCGCCGTGAATTCCGAAACGAAGCTCATCGGTGGAAAACAAGCCGTCCGGTGCACCGAACCGGCTCCAGCTCGTGGTGATCGCCAGCATCTCGTGTTTTGCGCGCAAATCCTGCGCGATCAGCGCCATCGCCGCGCTGTTGCCGCCGTGACTGGTGACAATGACGAGCTTGCGAATGCCGGCCTGCGCCACGGCATCGCAGAGGGTCATCCATTTGCTCAGCGCGACCTCCGTCGGCAGCGTCTGCGTACCCGGGTAGGCCGTATGCTCGGTGGAAATTCCAACCGGCTCAATGGGCAGAAACGTCACTGGCAGATCGTCCGGCAGCGCGGCGCGGACGCGCGCCAGATAGGCCTCCGCGATCAGCGTGTCGGTCTCGAACGGCAAATGCGGCCCGTGCTGCTCGGTAGCCGCCAGCGGCAGCACGGCGATCCAGCGGGAGGCCTCGACCTTGTCGATGGTGGACAGGCTTAACGCGGTCCAGTCGTGCGGCGGCGTCATGGTCATCGTGCGCGGGTTTCTTCGAACAGGCGTTTCTTTGAATCAATTAGCAGAGTAGCTTTGCGATGCCCATCATGGGCAAAACGCCCAACGGAGTCCAATCATGCCACCCAGCCGCTTGCTGCGCGCGTTTGTTGTCGGAATCGCACTGTGGTCGGTGACCGGAGTACCGGCGCATGCGCAGACCCCCGGCGAACTGGACAAGGTTTCGTTCGGCACCAACTGGGTCGCGCAAGCTGAACATGGCGGATTCTATCAGGCCGCAGCGGACGGCACCTACGCGCGTTATGGCCTCGACGTCAGGATCGTTCCCGGTGGCCCAAACGTCAACAACCGCATCCAGTTGATCGCGGGCAAGCTCGATTTCTTCATGAGCGCGAACACGCTGCAATCATTCGACGCGGTGGCGAACAACGTGCCCGTCGTTGCCGTCGCGGCGATCTTCCAGAAGGATCCGCAGGTTTTCCTCGCGCATCCAGAGTCCAAGGTCACCAGACTCGAAGACCTCAAGCCGCTGACGCTGTTCGTGTCCAAGGAAGGAATGCCGACCTATTTCCAGTGGCTGAAATCCGAATACGGGTTCAGCGACGAAAACGTAAAGCCCTATACGTTCAACGCGCAGCCGTTCCTGGCCGACAAGAAAAGTGCGATGCAGGGCTATGTCACGTCCGAACCGTTCGCGGTGGAGAAGCAGGCGAAGTTCAAACCGACCGTGATCCTGCTGGCGGACTATGGCTTCAACGCCTATTCGACGTTGATCGAGACACGCACCGCCTATGCCGAAAAGAAAGCCGATTTGGTGCAGCGCTTCGTCGATGCCTCGGTGACCGGCTGGTACACGTATCTCTATGGCGACAACCGGCCCGGAAACGCGCTCATCAAGAAGGCCAATCCGGAGATGACCGACGATCTGCTCGCCTATTCCGTCGACAAGATGAAGCAGTATGGCATCGTCGATTCCGGCGACACGCTGAAGGATGGCATCGGCGCGATGAGCGACGAGCGCATGGTAACGTTCTTCGGCAAGATGGTTCGTGCCGGCGTGACGCGGCGCGACATCGACTATCGCAAGGCTTACACCTTGCGGTTCGTCAACAAGGCCGTGGGTGTCAACCTGCGGCCGAAAAACTGACGATGGCGGACTCTCCGGCATGACTGTTCTTGAAGCCGATGACGCGCGTGATGGATTGCCGGGCGGTGCGGCGGTGTCGCTGCGCGATGTCACCAAGGTTTACGATAACGGCGTTGCCGCGCTCGGCCCAATCGACCTGAATGTCCGTACCGGGGAGTTCGTCTCATTGCTCGGGCCGTCCGGCTGCGGCAAGTCGACCGCCTTGCGCATCATTGCTGGACTGAGTGAGGCGACCGCCGGCCGCGTACGTGTGGCGGGACGCGATCCGCAGGATCGTTCGCGCCACAACATCGGGTTCGTGTTTCAGGAGCCGACCCTGATGCCGTGGGCGACGGTGCGCGATAACGTCCAGCTTCCGCTCGATCTTGCGCATATGTCCCGCAGCGAATCCGCCGCGCGCGTCAATCAGGCGCTGGCGCAGGTCGGGCTCCTGGAGTTCGCGGATGTCTATCCGCGCGAACTGTCCGGCGGCATGAAGATGCGGGTCTCGCTGGCGCGGGCGCTGGTGACCGATCCGGACATTCTGTTGCTGGACGAGCCGTTTGCCGCGCTCGATGAAATCACACGTTTCAAGCTGAACAACGATCTGCTGACGCTGTGGCGCAAGTTGCGCAAGACCGTCGTGTTCGTCACCCACTCGGTGTTCGAGTCGGTGTATCTGTCGCAGCGCGTGCTGATCATGACACCGCGACCGGGGCGCATCGCGCACGACGTCCGCATTGATGCGGCCGAGCCGCGGGCTGAGGATTTCCGCACATCGCCGGAATATGCAGCGCATTGCCGTGATGTCTCCGCAGCCCTTGCGAAGGCCAGCACGGCCGGGACTGCCGCATGACGGCACGCGATACATCACCGGTCCGGCTTCTGAAATTTGTCCTGCCGCTGGCAGCGCTCGCCGCCGGCATTGCCGTCTGGGAAATTGTGGTTCGCGTCAACAATCTGCCGGTCTATGTGCTGCCAGCGCCGAGCGTAGTGTTCTCGACCCTGGTTCAGGACTGGTCGATCCTGTTCGGATCGTTGCTGACCACGCTTTCGACCACGGTTCAGGGCTTTGTCGCCGCTGCGGTTGGAGGCATCGCGCTTGCCGTGTTGTTCAGCCGCTCGAAATGGCTGGAATATGCGCTGTTGCCTTACGCTGTCATTTTGCAAGTGACGCCGGTGATTGCAATCGCGCCGCTGCTGCTGATCTATCTTCCGCAGCATGCGGCGGTCGTGGCCTGCGCCTGGATCGTCGCGTTCTTCCCGGTGCTCTCCAACACCACGCTGGGGCTGAATTCAGTCGATCGCAATCTGCTCGGCCTGTTCGAATTATACGGCGCTTCGCGGACCCAGACCCTGCGCCGCCTGAAGCTGCCTTCGGCGCTGCCGCATATTCTCGGCGGCCTGCGGATCGCCGGAGGATTGTCGCTGATCGGCGCGGTGGTCGCCGAAATCGCGGCGGGTTCGGCCGGGGCCGGTTCCGGACTGGCTTACCGGATTGCGGAGGCTGGATATAGGCTCAACATTCCGCGGATGTTCGCGGCGCTGTTGTTGCTCTCCATTGCCGGAATTGTCATCTATTTGGGCCTCTCACTGGCCTCGTATCTTGTGCTACGACGCTGGCACGAAAGTGCGCTTGGAAAGGAAAGCTAAATGGCTGCGAATGGTTCTCAGGAAAAGGTCGACGTGCTGATTTACGGACCGTCGAAGCCAGTGATCGATGGCGGTTTTCCCGCGAACTTCGTGCTTCACAAATTCGAGAACCAGCACGACCTGAGCCGCATGACCCCGGACATTGCCGGGCGCATTCGCGGCGTTGCGGTCACCGGCCTGGTGCAGGCCGATGCAGTCATGCTGGCGCGACTTCCGAAGACCGAAATCGTGTCGAGCTTCGGCGTCGGTTACGACCATATCGATTTCAAATACGCCGCCGGGAACAACATCATCGTCACCAACACGCCGGACGTCCTGACCGAAGAGGTTGCGGACACCGCGCTTGGCCTTCTGATCGCGACGGTGCGTGAATTCATCAAGGCGGACCGCTATCTGCGCGCAGGACACTGGACCACGCAGAGTTTCCCGCTGAGCCCCGGCTCGCTGCGTGACCGCAAGGTCGGCATGGTCGGCATGGGCCGCATCGGCCAGGCCATCGCGCGGCGCCTCGATGCCTCGCTGGTGCCGGTGGTGTACCATTCGCGCAATCCGGCCAAGGGCGTCGCGTACAAGCATTATCCCAACCTGATCGAGATGGCGAAGGACGTCGATACGCTGATCGCCATCACGCCCGGCGGTGCGTCGACCGCGAAAATGATCAACGCCGAGGTGCTCAAGGCGCTCGGGCCGCGCGGCGTTCTGATCAACGTGGCCCGTGGATCGGTGGTGGACGAGGAGGCGCTGATCGCCGCGCTCAAGGACGGCACCATCATGGCCGCCGGCCTCGACGTGTTCGCGGCTGAGCCGCAGGTGCCGGATGCATTGAAGACGATGCAGAACGTGGTGCTGCTGCCGCACATCGCGTCGGCGTCGGTGACCACGCGCAACGCGATGGATCAACTCGTGGTGGACAATCTCAAACTGTGGTTCGCGGGCAAGCCACCATTAACGCCGATCGCCGAGACGCCGGTGAAGGGTCGCTGACCGTGACCCGCGCCGCGATGTTTGCGCTCATGAGATCGTGGCTGAGCAGGCAGGCTTGCCTGCTTGCTCTGGCGACGGTCACCCTGAGCGCGCCATACGCCGCGGCGCAGGACGCCCGATCGCTCGCCAAGGAGATGATCGGAGAATGGGAGCTGTCGACTGCGGGCCGCGACAAGACCTGCGTGATCACGCTCAAGGGCGATGCCGGTCCGCAGGGCTCGAAGCTCGAACTCGACAAGGGGTGCAGCGTCACGTTGCCGTTCACCAAAAGCATCGTGGCATGGAGCGTGAAGGGTCTCGATATCGTGCGGCTGCAGGATGCTGCGGGACAATCGGTCATCGACGTGACCGAGGTCGAAAGCGGTATTTTCGAGGGGCTGCGCCAGGGGGAGGGCGTCTATCTGCTGCAAAATCTCGCGGCCGCCCGCGCTCTGTCGAAATCGGCGGATCAGTTGATCGGCGACTGGGCGATGGTGCGCGGAAGCGGGAAGTCGATCTGCGGATTGACGCTGACCAATACCGAAACCTCGCCGGAAAATTTCGCGGTGTTCCTGAAGCCGCGGTGCGATCCGATGGTGACTGCTTTCGCGCCGACGCTGTGGCGTATCGAGCGTGGCGAATTGCTGCTGCGGTCGGCGAAGGGCGAGGTTTGGCGCTTCGAGGCCGACGACAACGCCCAGTGGCGGCGGGTCCCCGACAGCGCCGATCCGTTGATCCTGATGCGGCAGTAAAAACCTCTTTCTCCAACCTCAGTCGTCATCCCGGCCAAGCGCAGCGCGAGCCGGGATCCATAACCCCTGTCGCTTATGCTGGCGATGCGGTGTCGCTCTTTTTGAGGATGCAAGGGTGATGCAAGGGTGATGGGTCCCGGCGTTCGCCGGGACGACGATGAAGCGTCCGGAACGACCCTCACGTTCACGCTCACATCAGCCGCAGCCCTTTCAGGCTGGCGTGGCCGTTCTTGCCGACGATGATGTGATCGTGCACCGAAATCCCGAGCGGGCTCGCAATCGACATGATCGATTTCGTCATCTGGACGTCGGCGGTCGACGGCGTCGGATCGCCGGATGGATGATTGTGCACGAGAATGATCGCGGTGGCGGATAGTTCAAGCGCGCGCTTGACCACCTCGCGCGGATAGACCGGCGTATGGTCGATGGTGCCGACCTGCTGCAATTCGTCCGCGATCAGTTGGTTCCGCTTGTCGAGAAACAGGATCCGGAATTGCTCCTTGTCGGCGAAGGCCATGGCCGCGCGGCAATACTCGATCACCGACGACCATGACGACAGCACGGTCTTCTGCTTGTTGATCTGTCCTCTGGCGACCCGGCTTGCGGTCGCTGCGATCAGCTTGATTTCGGTGATGGCCGAATCCCCGAGCCCGCTGACTTCCTTCAGGCGTAACTCCGGCGCATGGACCACCTCGGCGAACGATCCGAATTTCGCGATCAGTGCCTTGGCCAGCGGCTTGACGTCGCGCCGCGGCAGGGCCCGAAACAACACCATTTCGAGCAGTTCGTAATCGCTCAGCGCATCGGGGCCGGCATCGCGGAAGCGGTCGCGCAGCCGCTCGCGATGGCCATGATAGTGCGGCGCTTCGGAGAAGCCGGATGGATCGGGCTCTTTGGACCTGGTTGGCATGGCGCAATGCGTGCTCAAGTATGTTGCAAGCATCGCTGCGCCCGGCTGCATTTGCAACCGGCTTTATGCTGGTATCAAAAGGCAAGAGCGTTCGTCGAATGCACCGATATGTACATCCCGCCAGCAGGCCAAGGCATCATACCTTGTAAAGGCATCATACCTTGTAAGGTGGCTTGTCCAGCTTGCCGGGCGAGAGCGTGAAGATTTCCACGCCGTCCTGGGTCACGCCGACCGAATGCTCGAACTGCGCCGACAGCGAACGGTCGCGGGTCACTGCGGTCCAGCCGTCGGACAGGACCTTCACATGCGGCTTGCCGAGATTGATCATCGGCTCGATGGTGAAGAACATGCCCGGACGCAGGACGACGCCTTCGCCGGGGCGGCCGATGTGGATGATGTTCGGCTCGTCGTGAAACATCCGCCCGAGGCCGTGTCCGCAGAAATCGCGGACCACGCTCATCTGCTGCGGCTCGACGAAGCTCTGGATCGCATGGCCGATATCGCCGGTAGTTGCGCCGGGCTTCACGGCGGCAATGCCGCGCATCATCGCTTCATAGGTGACGTCGATCAGCCGCTCTGCGCGGCGTGAAATCTCGCCGACGGCGTACATCCGGCTGGAATCGCCATACCACCCGTCGACGATCATCGTCACGTCCACGTTGACGATATCGCCGTCCTTGAGTTGGCGGTCGCCGGGCATGCCGTGGCAGACGACATGGTTGATCGAGGTGCAGGTCGAATAGCGATAGCCGCGGTACATCAGCGTCGCGGGATAGGACTTGTTGTCGAAGGCGAACTTTCGGACGAAGTCGTCGATCTGCGACGTGAAGATGCCCGGCCTGACGATCCCTGCAAGCTCGTCGAGGCATTGCGCCACCAGCGCGCCCGCCTTGCGCATGCCGGCGAATGCAGCCGGACCGTGCAGCTTGATCTGTCCGGTCTTTCGCAACGAGGTTTCGGTGGCTTCGACGTAATTCATGGGAATCTGGCTTCAAATCGAGGAACTTGCTGATTTCCCCTCCAATTTAATGGATGCAGCCCCCAGCGCAAGCGATGGTTCGGCCGGGCTGCCAATCCTTAATCGGGGCTTGTTTTCAGGGCTTATTTTCAGTTTCAGGCTCGATCGGAACTGGACCCCTGAGGCTGATGTCGTCGCGGGTGAGGTTGCAGGTCCAGGCCAGGGCTTCGACGCCGGACAGGCGCGCCTTGTCGAAGGCGCGGGCATAGGCCGGATCGATGTCACGGGCCAAGGCAAATGAGCGCGCCGAGCCGATCTGGATCACGAACAGCATCACCGCACGGGCCCCTGTAGCGACCATTTCGGCCAGCTCATCGAGATGCTTCGCGCCGCGCGCCGTCACCGAATCCGGAAATTCGGCGACACCTGCGCGGCGCATCAGGTGCACGTTCTTGACCTCGACATAGCAGGGCGGACGCGAGGGATCTTCCAGCAGGAAATCGACGCGTGAGCCTTTGCCGTTGATGGTGCGGCCGTACTTCACTTCGCGGCGAATGGTGGCATAGCCGGTTAGCTCAGGGATCGCGCCAGCCGCGAGCGCCTCGGCCACGATGGGATTCGGATGCATGGTGTTGACGCCGGTCAATTCACCGCCGCCGCCGAAATCGACCTCGATCAGTTCCCACGAGTAGGGCAGCTTGCGCGCAGGGCTCGGAGATTTTGACAGCCAGACCCGTGCGCCTTCGGCTTGAAGGCCGGTCATCGCGCCGGGATTGGCGACGTGCGCGGTAACCACGGTGCCGTCGGCGAGTTCGACATCGGCCAGAAACCGCTTGTAGCGGCGGATCAGGGTCGCCGGGATCAGTTCGCTGGCAAAGCGCATGTCAGTTTTGCACGTCGAGGACGGTTCCCGCCGGCAGCGCGTTGCCGCGCACGCGGATTTCCCGCACCGGATACGGCACGCGGATGTTCTCGCGCTTGAACGCGTCCCACAGTTTCAGCATCACTTCGCTGCGGACATTGTCCGCGCCGACGTCGAGATCGGCGACCCAGAATGTAAGCGTGAATTTCATGCAGGTTTCCGCGAACTCCACCAGCAGGCAGTTCGGCGGCTTGAAACTGGCGACGCTGGCCGTCTTGCCGGCAATGTCGATGGCCAGCTTGCAGACCACGTTCGGATCGGCGTCGTAATTGGTCGCGAAGTTGACTTTCACCAGCATGTTTTTGTTGGTGTAGGTCCAGTTGACCACGCGCTGGGTCACCAGATCCTCGTTCGGGATCAGGATTTCGCGGCCGTCACCCGCCGCGACGGAAATGTAGCGCGTGTTCATCGCGCTGATTTTTCCCGAACTGTCGCCGATGGTGATGAGATCGCCGGGCTTCACCGACTTGTCCGCCAGCAGGATCACGCCGCTGATGAAGTTGGCGACGATCTTCTGCAAGCCGAAGCCGAGGCCGACGCCGATGGCGCCGGAAAACAGCGCAAAGGCGGACAGATCGATGCCGGCGGCGCTCATCACGACCGCAAAGGCGCCGACCATCAGCAGGAGGCGGACCATCTTGACCAGGAGAACCTGAACCGACGGCGTGAGGTCGCGCGAGCGGGTAATCCGCGATTCAAGGAAATTGCCGAGAATGCCGACCAGCCAAAGCGCGATGCCCAGCGACACGGCAACTTTCAGGACCAGCAGGGGCGTCACCCGCAGCGCACCGAGCGGGACTGCGACGGAGTCCAGCGCCGCCGCCACATCGTCCAGTTTGCCGATAATGCTCAGCGCCGCCACGATCCAGGCTGTCACCGAGACCGCGCGGACAACGAATTCATTGCGGATCAATCCCGTCGCGAGCCGGATGATGACCCAGGCCGTTGCGAGGCTCGCTGCGGTGGAGAGCAGGTAGCCGTGCCGCATGACTTCGGCCTGCACGATGACGGCGCGGGTGATGCTGATCAGCAGCGCGAAGATGATCGTTCCCGCACGATTCATCAAAACCCGGATCAGCACCCGCAGCGGCGCCGGAAGTCCCATCGCCAGCGACGCCGGGTCGACCCGTGCCCGGAGAAAACTCGCGGCGGCAAGCGAGAGACCTGCAGCGACAAGGATGATGCCGGCCTGCATGTAGAACCAGGGCGATACGAGATAGGCCTCCGCGGACTTGATGCTGGCCTGCCACGCCCGTTGGATATCATCCCAGTCCATGGGCAACTCACCTTGCAAAGAGGCAGGCCGGTCCGGCCGCCTTGGTCTGATCTTGGGTTCGACCCTGGATTTGATTCGGTCGTTCGCCAGATTCCCACATTCTGCGGCTGAAGGTGCGTGAGAATCCCGCGTGCGAGCGACTTAACACCAGCAAATCCTGCACAATGGTGATCAACTGACAAATGAGTTGGCGTCGGGCGGCTGCGACGATATTCATGCAAATGCAGGCATTTTGGACCGGAGACACACACAGCTAATGGCATCCCTCGACTCGGTCAGCATTGCCATTCTGCTCGGCTCGGTTCTCGTGATGGCGGGCATTCTCTCCAGCCTGCTCGCGCTGCGGTTCGGTGCCCCGCTGCTGCTGGTCTTCCTTTTTGTCGGTATCCTCGCGGGCGACAGCGGACCCGGCGGCCTTCGCTTCGACGACGTGCAGACGACCTATCTGGTCGGCTCGGTGGCGCTGGCGCTGATCCTGTTCGACGGCGGGCTGAAGACCCGTTTCCAGAGCATCCGCGCGGTGCTGGCGCCCTCGGCAGCTCTGGCCACCGTCGGTGTGCTGCTGACGGCGCTGATCACGGCGCCGGTCGCCAAGTATGCGCTCGGCATCGGCTGGCCGGAAGCGCTGCTGGTCGGCGCGGTGGTGGGCTCCACCGACGCGGCCGCGGTGTTCCTTCTGGTCCATAGCCAGGGTCTTCGCCTGCGCCCGCGCGTCGGTGCGACCCTCGAAGTGGAATCCGGCACCAACGATCCGTTCGCGATCTTCCTCACGCTGATGCTGGTGGAATTCCTGTCGATTGGGCAGAGCTCGTGGGCGCATGTTGCGCTTCAGTTCGTGCGTGAGAGCGTGCTGGGCGTGGTCTTCGGAGCTGCCGGCGGCTGGCTTGTCGTGTTCGCGCTGAACCGCGTTGCCCTGCCACAGGGGCTGCACGCGCCCTTTGTGACGACAGCCGCGCTGGTGATTTTCGGGCTGGCCCAGATCTCGCACGCGTCGGGATTCCTCGCGGTCTATCTCGCCGGCATGATCATCGGGAATCGTCCGACCCGCGCGCACAATTCCGTCGTCGCTTTTCTCGACGCGGCGACATGGCTGGCGCAGATCGTGATGTTCGTTTTGCTCGGCCTGCTGGTCTCGCCCGAGCGAACATTGACGACCGTGTTGCCGGCCGTCGCGGTGGCGCTGGTGTTGATGCTGGTGGCGCGGCCCATCGCGGTATTTCTTTGCCTGGCTCCGTTCCGGTTCAACTGGCGGGAGCGGACCTTCATCGCCTGGGTCGGCCTGCGCGGCGCGGTCGCGATCTTCCTGGCCTCTATTCCATTGCTGGTCGGGCTGCCCAACGCGCAGGTCTATTTCGACGTCGCCTTCGTCGTCGTCATCATCTCGCTGCTGCTGCAGGGCTGGACACTCGGCGCCGCTGCGCGGCGTCTGCACGTGGCGCTGCCGCGGGCGGATCGCGGGCCTCGCCGCGTCGAACTCGATCTGCCGGGACAGCTCGAACAGCAACTCGTCGGCTATCCGGTTCGCGCCAACAGCCTGTTCCTGAAACGCGGGCTGATCCCGTCATGGTCGAAGCCCACGCTGGTGATCCGCGACGAGCGGATTCTCTCGCCTGTCGAAGCCGAGCCGGTGGTGAAGGGCGACTATCTCTATCTGCTGGCGCCGCCGGAAAAAGCCGAGGCGCTGGATCGCTTCTTCGTCGATATGCCCGTGGTGCCCGCGCCGGACCCGCATCTGCTCGGCGATTTCATGATGCCCGGTGATGTGACCTTGAAGGATGTCGCCGACATCTACGGCGTCACCGTCGCGACCAGCGACGCACACCTGACGCTGGCGGACTACTTCGATATTCATCTCGATCACGCGCCCCGCGTCGGCGCAACCTTGCCGCTCGATTCCATCGTGCTGGTGGCGCGAAGCATCGGCGGCGCGCGCGTCAACATCGTTGGCTTGCGGTTGCCGGAGGATGAGGAGCCGCCGGCGCCCCCGCTGACCCGCACCGCCGCTGCAAAGCGTCGGCTGTCGCGGATCGGGACCCGGCTGCTCGGGAGCTGAGCCGGCTACAGCGCGCGGGACGGCAGCAACAGCGGTCCATCCGGCGTCTCGACGCGGTTCACCGAAATGCCGAAGATCTCCGCGATGCGATCGGGCGTCAGCGCCAGCGGCGGCGTGTCGTTGGCGACGATGCTGCCCTCGTTCATGACGACGACGCGGTCCGCGAACCGCATTGCCAAAGCCAGATCGTGGATGATGGCAAGCACCGCGGTGCCGCCGTGGGCAATGCGCTGAAGCAGATCCATGACGATGAGCTGATGCCGCTCGTCGAGCGACGCGGTCGGTTCGTCCGCGATCAGCACCGAGGCTTCGGTCGCCAGCGCCCGCGCGATGGCGACGCGGGCGCGTTCGCCGCCGGACAATGTCGTGATCAGCCGCGAGGAAAACTCGCCGACAGCGGTGGCCTCGATGGCGCGCTCGATGGCGATCCGGTCCTTGATGGAGGTTTGCGAGAACGGATCGGCGTGCGGCTCGCGTCCGAGCGCCACAATGCTGTCGACCCGCATCGGCCAGTGAAACTCGTGCCCCTGCGGCAGATAGGAGATGGCGCGGGCGCGGACGCGGGGCGCGAGATCGCGCAGGCTGGCACCGTCGAACGTGACGGAGCCCTCGGCTCTCATCACGCCGGCCATGGCGCGCGCCAGTGTGGTCTTGCCAGCACCGTTGGGTCCAGCGAGAATCGTGAATTCGCCGGCATTGAGGGTCAGGCCGACGTTGTCGACAATCCGGCGTGTGCCACGGGTGACCGTGACACCCGTAGCGACAAGGCGTGGATTTTCGTTTGGCTTCATTGCGTGCTGTCCTCCAGCGCGCGGCGCTCGTGGAAGATCATCGCCAGGAAGAACGGCACGCCGATCAGCGCCGTCACCACGCCGATCTTGATTTCGATGACGGCTGGGATCAGGCGCACGGCAATATCAGCGGCCATCAGCAGCGCCGCGCCCGCCAGTGACGCAGGAAGCAGCACGTGCGCGGGATCGGAGCCATAAAACCGCCGGACCAGATGCGGCGCGACCAGTCCCACGAACGAGATGGCGCCCGCGACCGAGACGGCGGCACCGACGCCGAGCGCGACGCCGATCACCACCAGCACGCGGGTACGTTCGACATTGACGCCGAGCGACGCAGCCGCGTCTTCACCCAGTGTTAGCGCGCGAAATGCCCCGGCGTTGATCGCCAGCACGAACCAGCTCACGATCATGAACGGTGCGGCGAGCCACACATGCTCCATGCTGCGGTCGCGTAGTGAGCCGAGCAGCCAGAATGCGATCTCAAGTGCGATGTAGGGATTGGGTGCGAGATTGAGGATGAGCGCGATGGCCGCGCCTGCGAGGCTTGCGAGCGCGAGGCCTGCCAGCAGCGTTACCGTCAGCGAGGCGCGGCGTCCGGCGATCGCGACCAGCGCGCCGACCGACAGCAGCGCGCCTGCGATGCCGCCGAGCGGGACCGCCAGCGACAGCGCACCGGCAAATCCGAAGGCCATGATCGCCGCCGCTGCTGCTGCGGCGGCTTGCGGCGCACCGAACAGCGACGGTTCGGCGAGCGGATTGCGCAGCAGGCCCTGCAACGCTGCACCAGCCAGTCCGAACGTCGCGCCGATCAGCAACGCGAGCAAGGTTCGCGGCAGCCGAATGTCACGCACGATGATCGAGGCCACACCCTGATCGGAAAACAGCGCCGCGATGACCGTACGCGGCGAAAATTGCGCAGGTCCGGTCAGCAGCGACAGCACGAACAGCACGGCCACCAGCACGACGAGCATCCCGGTCAGCAAGGTGCCCTGACTATGTCCCTGGCGGTCGCTGGTCATTCCGTTCCGATTGTTTCGGCGTGTTTTCGCGGCAGAACAACCGCTGACGCAACACAATGGACGTGGCATAACAGGCTGTCATGATCAAGAAAACCATATTCGCGGCCATGCTTGTTTCGGCAACGTTTCCGGCGTTTTGCGGGACTGTGTCCGTCGCGCGCGCGGACGGTGCGCCAAAGCGTATTGTATCGTTCAACCTTTGCGCCGATCAGTTGCTGCTTGCGCTGGCCGATCCTGCCCAGATCGCGGGACTGTCGCCCTATGCGGTCGATCCGCTTCTGTCCGTCATGACCGACAAGGCTGCCTCGTTTCCCCGTCTGGACTGGGACGCTGAATCTGTCGTGAATCTCGCGCCCGATCTGGTGCTGGGCGGTCCGAGCCATCGCCCGATCCATGCCATGCTGAGTGCGATGGGCATCCGCGTTGTGGACGTTGAGCTCATTCGCAATCTCGCCGATGCGCGCCGTCAGGCCATCGAGGTCGGAAAGCTTGTCGGTCATCCGGAACGCGGCGAAGCATTGGCGCGCCAGCTCGAACAGGCCGAAGCGAGTTTGTCAGCCGTCGCTTTAAAGCCACCGTTGACGGCGCTGGTCATTCAGCGCGAAGGCTATCGGGAAGGTCCGGCCAGTCTGGCGTCGGGCATGCTGTCGATTGCCGGATTGCGGCCGCCCGACCGTGCGTCATCTGGAGCCGGCGGCTTCATGTCTGCGGAGCAAGGTGGCTTTGTGTCGCTGGAGCACTTGCTAACGGCTGGGCCGGATGTGCTGGTGTTGCAGGACCCGCCGCGCGAAGCGCGCGATCAGGGTGCGCTGTTCATCACTCATCCGGCGCTGCTGTCGCGCTATGGCGCGAACCGGCGGATTGACCTGCCCGAGCGCTATACGGTTTGCGGCGGCCCGCCGCTGCTGCAGGGACTGGATTATCTCGCGAAGGCGATCACGGCTCTGAAGTAGAGATCATGCTCACTTAAATGACATGCGGCAGAACTTCGACGCCGCCGCTGGCGACCACCTTGCCGCGCTTGAGCATCACCACATTCGTCGCCAGCCGACGCATCTCGCCAGCATCGTGACTGACAAAGACCATCGGCACGCTGGCGTCGTCGCGCAGCCGGATGAAATAGGGAAGGATTTCCGCCTTCCGTTCTTCGTCCAGCGACCCCAAAGGCTCGTCCAGTAGCAGCAGGCGCGGCTTCGCAAGCAAAGCGCGGCCGAGCGCCACACGCTGACGCTCGCCGCCTGACAATTGCGCGGGGCGGCGATCGAGCAGGTGTCCGATGTCGAGCAGATCGATCGTGTGTTTCTCCGCCGGGGCGTCGTGACCCAGTCCGTTCATGCGCCTGCCGTAATCGAGATTCTGTTGGACGCTGAGGTGCGGAAACAGCCGGGCGTCCTGAAACACGTAGCCGATCCGCCGCCGATGCGGCGAAACATGCAGGCCTGATGCGCTGTCGTCGAGGACATCGCCGTCGAGCGAAATCCGCCCGCGGTCTGGTTTGGTCAGCCCGGCAATCATGTTGACGATCGATGTCTTGCCGGCGCCGGAATTGCCGAACAGGCCGGTGACGAGACCGTCGCTGGTAAAGGATATGGCGAGGTTGAAATCGCCGAGCTGCTTTTCAACGGCGACCGACAGCATCTTAATAACCATGCAAACGCCGCGTGGCGCGCCGTGCCAGAATCTCCGATGCAATCAATGCGGCCATGGCAATCGCAATCGATACGATCACCAGCCGCAGCGCGGCGGTGTCGCCATCTGGCGTCTGGGTCAGCGAGTAGATCGCCGCCGAAATGGTCTGTGTTTCACCCGGAATGTTGGACACGAATGTAATGGTCGCGCCGAATTCGCCGATGGCCTTGGCGAAGCCGAGCACCATGCCGGCGACGATGCCCGGCAGCGCGAGCGGCAGCGTTACGGTCAGGAACACGCGCCACGGCGCCGCGCCGAGCGTACTGGCGGCCTGTTCGAGTTTGCGGTCCACGGCTTCGATCGACAGCCGGATCGGGCGCACGAGCAGCGGAAACGACATCACGCCGCACGCCAGCGCAGCGCCGGTCCAGCGGAACGCGAACACGATGCCGAGCGTATCGGCGAGCCACGCGCCGACCAGTCCCTTGCGTCCGAATGTCAGCAGCAGCAGATAGCCGGTGACGACGGGCGGCAACACCAGCGGCAGATAGACCAGCGCATCGAGCGCGGCCTTGCCCCAGAAATCGCGCCGCGCCAGCAGCCACGCCACGGCGATGCCGAGCGGCGTGGCAATCAATGTAGCGACGGCGGCGACCCGCAATGAAAGCAGGATCGCCGTCCAGTCCTCGGGAGAGAGCTCGAACATGCGGCCTTAGGAGATAGGCTTGATCAGGAACGTGAAGCCGTACTTCTCGAAAATCGCCTTGGCCGCTCCCGAGCGCAGAAAAGCGAGATAGCCGTTCGCGTCGGCTTTCGCGTTCGTTGTCGCGGCGACCGGATAGATGATCGCGGGATGCGAATCCGCCGGGAAGGCGCCGACGATCTTCACGCCGGGTTCGACCTTGGCATCGGTCTCGTACACGATGCCAACATTGGCTTCTCCACGAGCCACCAGTGCGAGTGCCGCACGTACACTTTCAGCCATGGCGAATTTCGGCTCCGCCGCCTGCCACGCGCCGAGCTTTTCCAGCGCCGCCTTGGCGTACTTGCCGACCGGCACGGCCTTGACGTCGCCGGTTGCAATCCTGCCGTCGCCCGCGAGCTTGGCGAGATCGAAGCCCGGTCCGATCATGACGTTCGCGATCTTGGAATCCTTCGGCGCGATCAGCACGATCTTGTTGCCGAGCAGATTGACCCGCGACGGCTCGCTGATGGTCTTCTTTCCGGCGGAGTAATCCATCCAGTCGGTGTCGGCGGAGATGAAGATGTCAGCGGGTGCGCCCTGTTCGAGCTGCTTGGCGAGCGCCGAACTGGCGGCGTAGCTCACGACGATCTTGGTGCCGTATTTCGCGGTGTAGGCGGCATCGACATCATCGAGCGCGTTCTTCATGGACGCGGCTGCAAAGATCGTGAGGGTCTTGTCCTGAACCGCGGCTGGCGACGCGCCTGATGGCTTGGCGTCCTGTGCGTGAGCCATCGAGAAAAGCGGCGCGCACACAAGCGCGGTCAGCACGAAAAAACGGGGCATAAAAGTCATGGGGCGCTCCATACCGCGCGCGAGGCGCACGTGTTCGTCAACCTGGATTGTTCATGACGACAAGCGGAAGCGCCGTTCCGGCAACCCCGACAGCGCGCAGCATGACGGAGCATCGTTGGCCGCGACCATATCAGGCGTGGCTTCTGCGTAAAGTCCTGGAATCTGGCTTTCTGCTAAGGCGCCATCAGAACCTGCCGGCATTCGGCGGGCAGATTTGCAAGCGTCATCGGAGGCTTCGGCTTGGGCGGCTTCACCGGCGGCTTCGGATGCAGCACCGCGTCACTGAACCAGTAGGCGAGATCGCCCGTGCTGCAGCCCTCGCCGTTGTTCGGCGGCGGTTGGGCCTCGCAGTTGGTGCTGCCCGGCGGACACTTCATGCGGATGTGGAAATGGTAGTCGTGTCCGTACATCGGGCGCACTTTCGACAACCAACTCCGGTCGCCGTTCGCTTCCCGGCACAACGCCTTCTTGATCGCGGCATTGACGAAAATCCGCTCGACCTGCGGCTCCTGCGCGGCGGCGCGGATCACCGGAAGATGTGTCGGCGTCCACGTGGCTGAATCGATGTCGAGCCGGTCCTTGCGCACCATCATCACTGCCGAGGTTTCCTCGCGCTCCTCGCGCGAAAGCTGCCGGTTCGGCATCGGCGTCAGCCAGATGTCGGCGTCGAGGCCAATCTGGTGGCTGGCATGGCCGGTCAGCATCGGCCCGCCGCGCGGCTGCGACATGTCGCCGACCAGCAGTCCCGGCCAGCCTGCTGTCTTCTGAGCCTTGGTGGCGACTCGTTCCAGCAAGGCGATCAGATCCGGATGTCCCCAGTTGCGGTTGCGCGATAGCCGCATGACCTGCCATGCCGGTCCGTTGATCGGCAATGCGACCGCGCCCGCGATGCAGCCCTTGGCGTAAAAGCCGATCGGCTGCGGCGCGAGTTTTGCGGGCAGCGGCTTGCGGCCGAACAGCTCCTTGGCGGCGACATTGGGATCGTTGGGATTGGCGAGCGGCGGAAGCGGCTTGGGACTGACGCTTCCCTTGTCCTGCGCTGACGCCGGACTTGCCATCGACACGACGGCTGAGATCAGGGCGAGCGCGAGAATCAGACGGTGTCGCTTCATGGCGCCTCTTATAGCGGAAGGCCGCACCGGCGACGAGACGGCGCGATCCTTAACACGACGTTAGCCATGCTGGAGAGTGACGCAAATTGGTGCGGAATGCTATTTCCGGGCGCATTGTTGAGCGTTCAGCGTGCGATGGCCGCGATAGCCCGGTAGCAAATGGCGGTATCTGGCGCTGCGATCCGCCATTCTGGTCCCGGCAAAGCCTTGCAATTGAGCATTTTTGTTTGCCCGGCATGCATCAATTCCGGCCGGAGTCTGACGCAGGCGCCGAGAGATACCATTTTTTCAGACACTTATAGCAAGACTGCTGCCCGCAGAATGCGAGGATGCGAGGAAATGCCGATCAATCGGCCAAAATCAAAAACCAGGACCGCAAAGTCAGCACATACACGGGGTAGGTTGTCGGTTCGCCGGCCAAAGGCCGTGCCGAAGCTGTTGAGCAAGGGCCGCAAGATTTCCGAAATCGGCGAGATCGTGCGCACGCGCGCGGAAGCCGAAGCGGCGATCGCGGATGCCGCGCGATCCAATGCGCGCCTGCGCGAAGCGATCGATATCCTGCCGCAGGGCATCGTGTTTCTCGACGCCGATGGCCGCTACATTCTCTGGAACAAGAAATACGCCGAGATCTACAGCAAGAGCGCCGACCTTTTCGAAGAAGGCGCGATGCTGCACGATACGTTGAAAGTCGGCGTTGCGCGCGGCGATTATCCCGAAGCCGTCGGCCGCGAAGACGAGTGGATCACCGAGCGGCTCGAGAAGCTCTATCATCCCGGTCACCGCCACGAGCAGACGCTGTCCGACGGCCGCTGCATCCTGATCGAGGAACGTCTCACCGGCGATGGCGGTGTGATCGGTCTGCGCGTCGACATTACCGAACTGAAACAGCGTGAAGCCTCGTTCCGGTTGCTGTTCGACGGCAATCCGGTGCCGATGATCGTCTGCTCTCAGGACGCCGAGCGCATCATCAGTGTCAACGACGCGGCAGTCGCGCATTACGGCTATTCGCGGGAAGACTTCGAGAGGCTGAGAATCTCGGACGTGCAGGCCTTCGATCAGGCTGCGCCATGGACCGGCGACCAGACCACCGAGGAACGCGCCGCGCGGACCTGGAAGCACGTCAAGGCCGACGGCTCGCTGATCGACGTCGCGATCTACTCGCGCCTTCTGGTCTTCGAGGGCCAGCCGGCGATGCTGCTGGCGCTGATGGACATCACCGAGCGCAAGCGCGCCGAGGCGCGGCTCGCCTTCATGGCGCAGCACGACGGCCTGACCGGATTGCCGAACCGCATCCTGCTGCGCCAGCGGCTGGACGAATTGCTGGCACACACGCGCCGCAGCGGTGACAAGGTCGCGGTGCTGTTTCTCGATCTCGACAATTTCAAAGGCATCAACGACACGCTGGGTCATGCCATCGGCGACAAGCTGCTGAAGGGCGTGACCAAACGCCTGCGTTCGTCACTGCGCGAGGAGGACGCCATCGCGCGCCTCGGCTCCGACGAATTCGCCATCGTCCAGGCCGGCGTGAGCCGCCCTGAAGAAGTGGCGTTCCTCGCCCGGCGCCTGATCGACGCCATCAGCGAGCCCTATCTGCTCGACGGCCACACCATCATCAGCGGCGCCTGCATCGGCATTGCGATCGCGCCCGGCGATGGCGACGACGCCGAGAAACTGCTGAAGAACGCCGACATGGCGCTGTCGCGCGCCAAGAGCGAGGGCCACGGCACGTTCGGCTTTTTTGAGTCGGAAATGGACGCCCGCGCCCAGACGCGCCGCCGCATCGAGATCGATCTGCGCGCCGCCATCGAAAACAACGTGCTTCAGCCGCACTATCAGCCGCTGGTCGATCTCAAGAGCGGATCGATCACCGGATTCGAGGCGCTGGTGCGCTGGCCGGACAACGAACGCGGGATGATTCCGCCGTCGGAATTCATCCCGGTCGCGGAAGAAACCGGCCTGATCAACGCGGTCGGCGGACTGATGCTGCGGCGCGCCTGTATGGACGCGGCGCAATGGCCTGACGACGTGCGTGTCGCGGTCAACCTGTCGCCGCTGCAGTTCCGCGTCGGCAACCTGTTGTCGGTGGTGATGGACGCGCTGAAGACATCCGGCCTGTCGCCGAAACGGCTCGAACTGGAAATCACCGAAACCGTGCTGCTCGACAAGAGCGATCAGGTGCTGGCGACGCTGCATGCGCTGCGTGCGCTCGGCGTGCGGATTTCGATGGACGATTTCGGCACCGGATATTCGTCGTTGAGCTATCTGCGCAGCTTTCCGTTCGACAAGATCAAGATCGACCGTTCATTCGTGCAGGATCTCGATTCCAATCACGACGGGCAGGCGATCATTCGCTCGATCATCTCGCTCGGCATCGGTCTCGGCGTCACCATCACGGCGGAAGGCGTCGAAACCGAAGCCGAATTGAGCTGCCTGCGCGCCGAAGGCTGCCACGAAGGACAAGGTTTCCTGTTCAGCCGCGCGCGGCCGAATGCCGAGATCACCGCGCTGCTGCAGGCCCAGCGCAACGCGACTGAGGTTCGCGTGGCGTAACGCCGTCGATCCGTGTCCGCCACAAAACAAAAACCCCGGCTTTGAACCGGGGTTTTGCTTTTTGCGGCCGGGCCGCAGACATCACTTCTTCTTTTTGGACTTCGCCTTTTTCGCCTTCTTCGGCTTAGGCGCGGCCTTCACGGCCTTGGAGACGTCATCGATCTCGGCCTTGCCGACATTCTTGATGACCGACTTGATGGTGCTCTTGGCGGACGCCTTATTGGAATAACCTTCCGAGGCGAACATCTTCTCGCCATTCGGCGCGCGGAAGCGGAAACGGAATTCGCCGGACTTGTCTTTGTAGATTTCAAATTTGTAGGACGCTGCCATCATTGTCTCCGATGATTAAATAGGACGTGCGCACGTTATGCGTGCGGCGCACCGGAGACAAGTGCAGGTTGTGCGTTACCCTCAATGTGTTCGTTTCGGTTGGAATTATTCAATGACGATTTCGCCGGTCATGCCGTGATCGGCATGGGTTCGTCCGTCGCTCGCAGTGATGCCGCAACGCAGATCGTTGACGCGGCCGGCTGCGACCGGCACGAACCACCATTCGGCGGATTGTCCCGGATAAACCTCGATCTCGCGGATCGCGCCCTTGAACTCTGCGAGCGTGATCGTCTTGCCGTCGCGGCTCTGCGTCACCTGCACCTTGCGCGTCCAGATCATTTGCGAAAAGCCATGCGAGGTGAAGTAGTGCGGATCGTTGCTCGCATTGCGCAGCACCAGCTTGTAAAGTTTTCCGGTCTCGAAGCGCAGCTTGTTCGGCGTGAATTCGTGCTTGCCGGGTGAACCGAGATCGACCGTCACCTCAACCGGTGTCTGCTTCGACAGATCGCCCGCGGCAAGCGCTGCTGTGGCGAACGCGGCGAGCCAAAACGCCAGGCCGAATGCGAATGCTCGTGATGTCCGGCGCATATGATTTTCCCCGATGTGCCCTGTTGCGATTTCCAGTGAGGCTGCGCAGCGCCAGCGTTCACCGGCATGCTCAATTCGCCGAACAGTATTGCGAATGCAAATGAGTTGCAACTATCGCGTGGGTTGGTGCATCCGCTTCACTGGGGCGCGGACGACCCGGTCCCGTTTGCATTTCCTCTGCAAGAAGAAATGGAGCGCCGGGAGGCGCCAGGGGTTTGCGAGACCCCTCATGACGAACCTTGGCGAGAGGTTCGTCCGCGTGCCGTAACGAGAGCGGATTGCGAGTCCGTCTCGCGAGGCGCGCGCGTCATGCATCGATGGGGTTGCGAAGCCCACCGCGCGGACGCTGCGCCTCCCGGCGCTCCATCAGCCGCGCACCAAGTAGGTGGCGGCTGCGGGTTGATCCCTCCGCGTCATGAGCGGGGAAGGATAAAATAGGAATATATTCATCTTAGATTGAAGTCAAGCACATCGGTCAAAAACCAGAGGTGATGAGAGGAAGAATCTCGATGTCGTCCCCGCGCAGGCGGGGACCCATAACCCCTAAATTACCCGATCAAATCGGATCGATCACTCCAATCCGGATTCTCACTCTCGATAAGTCGAATCTTCCAGTCGCGATTCCATTTCTTCAATTGCTTCTCGCGCCGGATTGCAGCTTCGGGTGATTGGTGTTCTTCAAGATGCACGAGACGATGAATTTCATGCTTCTTGACGAACTCCGAGCCGTGGCCGGAGCGGTGCAAGTCCAGCCTTTGCTGGATGCTGTTGGTCACGCCGATGTACAGCGTGCCATGTTTGCCGCTAGCGAGAATGTAGACGTAGTACATGGCGCGGGGACCTGCTGCGCCTGCATGAAACCACTTTCACGATGTCCGGGAAAGCTAGGTTGCAGAAGGTCAATTTTTTTAGAGCGGAAAGCTGATCCAGGGGTTATGGGTCCCCGCCTTCGCGGGGACGACGCCGAGGGTATGACCGCAGTCGCTCAGCTATCCACCTTCAGCGCGGCAATGAATGCTTCCTGCGGGATGTCGACCTTGCCGAACTGCCGCATCTTCTTCTTGCCTTCCTTCTGCTTTTCCAGAAGTTTGCGCTTGCGGCTGATGTCGCCGCCGTAGCACTTCGCGGTGACGTCCTTGCGCAGCGCGCGGACCGTTTCGCGCGCGATCACCTTGCCGCCGATCGCCGCCTGGATCGGAATCACGAACATGTGCGGCGGGATCAATTCCTTCATCTTCTCGACCATGGCGCGGCCGCGGCCTTCGGCGCGCTGGCGATGCACCAGCATCGACAATGCGTCCACCGGCTCGCTGTTGACGAGGATCTGCATCTTCACCAGATCGGCCGGCTTGTAGTCGGTCAGGTGGTAGTCGAACGAGGCGTAGCCCTTCGAGACCGACTTCAGCCGGTCGTAGAAATCGAACACCACTTCGTTGAGCGGCAGTTCGTATTTCACCATGGCGCGGGCGCCGACGTAGGTCAGTTCCTTCTGGTTGCCGCGCCGCTCCTGACACAGCTTCAGCACGCTGCCGAGATATTCGTCGGGGGTCAGGATCGTCGCTTCGATCCACGGCTCGTGAATCTCGGCGATCTTGACCACGTCCGGCATGTCGATCGGATTGTGAATCTCGATCTCCTGTCCGTCGTTGAGGTGCATCTTGTAAATAACGCTCGGCGCGGTCGCGATCAGGTTGAGATTGAACTCGCGGCTCAGGCGCTCCTGAATGATTTCCAGATGCAGCAGGCCGAGGAAGCCGCAGCGGAAGCCGAAGCCCAGCGCGGCCGAGGTTTCCATTTCGAACGAGAAGCTGGCGTCGTTCAGCCGCAGCTTGCCCATGGCGGCGCGCAGCGTCTCGAAGTCGTCGGCATCGACGGGAAAGAGTCCGCAGAACACGACGGGAATGGCCGGCTTGAAGCCCGGCAGCATTTCGGTGACCGGCTTCTTGTCGTCGGTGATGGTGTCGCCGACGCGCGTATCAGCGACTTCCTTGATCGCCGCGGTGATGAAGCCGATCTCGCCGGGGCCGAGTTCGTCCACCTGCGTCATCTTGGGCGTGAAGAATCCGACGCGCTCGACGTCGTAGGCGGCACCCGTGCCCATCATGCGGATGCGCTGGCCCTTCTTCATCACGCCGTCGACGACTCGAATGAGAACCACAACGCCGAGATAGACGTCGTACCAGCTATCGACCAGCAGCGCCTTCAGCGTCGCGTCGCGGTCGCCTTTCGGCGGCGGCAAGCGGGTGACGATGGCTTCCAGTACGTCGGGAATGCCGAGGCCGGTTTTGGCCGAGATCATCACCGCGTCGGAGGCGTCGATGCCGATCACGTCCTCGATCTGCTGGCGCACCTGCTCGGGCTCGGCGGCGGGAAGATCGACCTTGTTCAGCACCGGTACGATTTCGAGGCCGGCATCAAGCGCGTGATAGACGTTGGCGAGGGTCTGCGCCTCGACGCCCTGCGACGCATCGACCACCAGCAGCGCGCCTTCGCATGCGGCCAGCGAGCGCGAGACTTCGTAGGCGAAGTCGACGTGGCCCGGCGTGTCCATCAGGTTGAAGATGTAGGTCTTGCCGTCCTTCGCCTTGTAATTGAGGCGGACGGTCTGTGCCTTGATGGTGATGCCGCGCTCGCGCTCGATGTCCATGGAATCGAGCACCTGCTCCTTCATCTCGCGCGCCTCCAGTCCGCCGGTGGTCTGGATCAGCCGGTCGGCGAGGGTGGACTTGCCATGGTCGATATGGGCGACAATGGAGAAGTTGCGGACGTTGGAAATAGGCGTGGTTGTCATGGGCGCGGGATAGCACCCGCGCTGCAAAGCGGCAACAAAATTGGGCTGTTCCGGGGCTGACTTCCGCAGAAATCGCAATGATTTGCTGTTGCCGCCGCGGGCTTCACGCTGCTAGCAACGGCGGCAGTATCTGGTGCCAGTTTCCGACACAGGTTGACCGCAATGTCCGATGCTTCATCGACCGAGAGTGGGCGCAGAACCGGAAAGAATCCCGGCCCGCGCACCGGATTGCGGTCCCGGCAAAAGGCGCGCCTGCGCCATGTGCCTGTCACCCGCCGCGTGGCGGCGTGGGTCGCCGCGGTGGCGCATGATCCCGGCACCAGCCTCAGATTCGTCATCGGCTTCGCTGTGGCGCATGCGTTGCTGTGGACCATCATCCTCACTGCGCTAAAGAGCGCGCAGGACGTCCATATGGACGTTGCTGAGGCCTATGCCTGGGGTCAGAAATTCTTTCTCGGCTACGGCAAGCATCCGCCGCTCGCGGGCTGGATCGCAGGCGTCTGGTTCCGGATCTTTCCGGTCACCGACTGGGCGACCTATGCACTGGCGATGACGGTCACAGGCTTTGGTCTGGTGATCTGCTGGCTGATCGCGGTGCGCGTGGTCGATCATCGCCGCGCGATGTTTTCGGTAGCGATGCTGGCGCTGTATCCGATCTTCACCTTCAAGGGCTTCAAGTACAATCCCGATCTCCTGCAGCTCGTGACGCTGCCGCTGTTCGTGCTGGCCTATCTCAACGCCTTCGAGAAGCGCACCGTGCGCTCGGGCATCTGGCTCGGGCTTGCGGCGGCGTTGGCGCTGATGACGAAATACTGGGTGCTGACCATGATCGGCGCCGCCGGTCTTGTAGCGCTGATTCATCCGGACCGGATGCGCTTCCTGCGCTCGCCCGCGCCGTGGGTGGCCTTCGTTGCATGTTTTGTCGGGATGCTGCCGCATCTGTGGTGGCTGAAGCAGGCAGACTTTCTGCCGCTGATCTATGCCGACGATGTCTATGGCGGGCGGACGCTCGGCGCCACGCTTAGGCTGGCGTGGATTTATCTCGCGCATAATATCGGATTGCTGCTGATCCCCGTGGCCTTCGCCTGCATCGCGCTGGCGTGGAAGCTGCAGTGGTGGAAGTCGTTGCGGCGAAGGGGACTGGTCCGCGAGTTCATCGCGTCGGCCAAGCGCCCGTGGGTGCGCGGTCCCAATCCCGGCGTGTACCTCACCCAGGCGCGCAACATCTGGGTCATCCAGATCATCGTCGGCCTGGTGCCGCCGCTCGCCGCTGTGGTGTTCGGCATCTACATGAAAACCGACTGGGGCATCTCGCTGTTCTTCCTGGTGCCGCTGGCGCTGGTCGCGCTCCCCACACTGCGCGTGACGCAGATGGCGCTGATCCGCCTGCTGCTCATGTGGCTGGCGTTCACGCTGATCATGCTGCTGATCTCGCCGATCATCGCGGCGCAGACCGTGCGGCGCGACGGCGAGGCCGGCGTGCCTTTTGCACCGAAGTCCGAGTTCGCGCTGCAACTGACGGAAGCGTGGCGCGCGCGCTTCAACACGCGCTGGGCCGTGGTTGCGGGCACCACCGAGGTCGGCGAGCCGCTGACGTTCTACAGTCCCGACCATCCGGCGCCGCTCACGCCGCGCGAAGTCTGGGCCTCGGGCCTGACCAGTCTCGACGCGGCGAAGCAGTCCGGGTTCATCGGCATCTGCGACACCAAGGATCTGGAGCTGCACAAGTGCGAAGCCTGGATGGCCGAGAACGCGCCGAACGCGGAGCGCGTCGATCTCACCTCACGGCGCTACTTCCACGGTAAAGCGGGACCTGCTGTGAAATGGAAAATCTGGATCGTGGGACCGGAACGAACTGAAGAAGACGACAAGTAAATCGTCATTCTGATCACCGTCATTGCGAGGAGCGCAGCGACGAAGCAATCCAGTCCTTGCCTTATGCGCTGGATTGCTTCGCTTCGCTCGCAATGACGGAAGAAGTACGCGCCTAGCTTGCTTCTTCTTCGCCGAACTTGTTGGCGAGCAGTTCGGTAATGGCGTCCATCGCGGCCTGCGCTTCGCGGCCGCTGGCGGCCACGCTGATCGTGGTGCCGATCCCGGCGGAGAGCATCATCAACCCCATGATTGAGGTGCCGCCGACGCTTTCGCCGTTGCGTGTGACGGTCAGTTCGGCGTCGAACTTCTCTGCCGTCTGCACGAATTTCGCGGAGGCGCGTGCGTGAAGGCCGCGCTTGTTGATGATGGGAAGTTCTCGGACGATAACGCCGGCGGACGAAGACTGCTGCTCCGGCGCGGTGCTCATTTGCCGGCGAGGACCCGGCTGGCGATCGTCACGTACTTGCGGCCGGCTTCCTGAGCGGCGGCGATCGCGTCGGGCAACGGCTTGTCGTCGCGGACCTTGGCGAGCTTGACCAGCATCGGCAGGTTGATGCCGGCCAGCACTTCGACCTTCGGGCGGCTCATACAGGAGATCGCAAGGTTCGACGGCGTCCCGCCGAACATGTCGGTGAGAATCGCTACGCCGTCACCGCTGTCCACGCGCTTGACGGCTTCAATGATATCGCTGCGACACAGATCGGCATCGTCTTCGGCGCCAATCGTGATCGACTCGATTTGTTTTTGTGGACCCATCACGTGCTCAAGCGCAGCCTTGAACTCGTCGGCAAGACGCCCGTGGGTCACCAGTACTAGACCAATCATCCAAAACTCCTCGCGGGCGCTTTTGATGCACCGCACGAAAGGGCCACATGTTGACCATCCAGAGCCCCGGCGCAAGGGGGGATCTTGCCGCGTACCCCCTTAAAAAAGGTGTCCGCGCTGGCCGTCATCAGTGACGAAGGTACGGCTTATATGGCGAGCGGGTGCCGTCCAGCAATCAGCAGAAGGTCGCGGGTTCGCTTTTGAAACCTTAAACTGTCGTAAGGAAGGCCAAAACCAGGGGCAGGGCGGCATACCCCCGGCCGACCGGGATTCGCGGGATTTCCAGCCCCGAAACCTGTGTTTTCAGGGCTTGCGGCGGCGGAAGGCGCTCGGCGTCGGCGGCGTCGAGGTCGATCACCAGCCCGACGCGACCTTCTGCCGCGAAGGCGATGGTCCTGATTCCAAGGCCGCGGATTTCGATCATTCCGGCCAGTTCAGGCACGCCCTGCACGACGAGCCTGCCATTGGCGACCGTCAGGCGAACGCGGTCATCGCCGATCAGGGTTACTGCCGGGATCTGTCCCGCACGCCCCGCGAGGATCAGGTCGAACGCCAGCCGGGATTTTCCGGACCCCGAGGGGCCGCGAATCAGGATGCCCCGATCGCCGACCAGCACCGCCGAGGCATGGATGCTTGCGTCACCGCTTGGGGTCATATGGCGGGCAGCCGAACCGTGAAGCGCGCGCCGGCGATGCGCGCGTCGCCTTCGGCGTCGATCGGACCGGGGCGATTTTCCGCCCAGATGCGTCCGCCATGGGCCTCGACGATCTGCTTGGAGATCGACAGTCCGAGGCCGGAGTTCTGTCCGAAGCCCTGCGCCGGACGATCGGTGTAGAAGCGCTCGAAAATTTTCTCGAGCGCGCCGGGCCGAATGCCGGCGCCGTCATCGTCGATCACGATTTCGATGTCGGATTTCAAGCGGCGGCAGACGATGCGCACCTTGCCGCCCGGATGCGAGAACGACTGCGCGTTGCTCAGGAGATTCGAAATCACCTGACCGAGCCGCGAGTCATGTCCCGGCACCGAGAACGTATCGTTCGGGCGGCCCTCGAACCGAACCTCGACGGTGACGTCGGTGCCGTGCTGGGTTTCGTTCGCCACCGAGACCAGCGTGTTGAGCAGGCGGCGCACGTCCACCGGCTCGACGTCCTGCCGCTGCAACTCGGCGTCGAGGCGGCTGGCGTCGGAAATATCGGAGATCAGGCGATCGAGCCTGCGCACGTCATGCTCGATAACGGCCAGAAGCCGCGAGCGGCTGTCGTCGGATCGCGCCAGCGGCAGCGTCTCGACAGCGGAGCGCATCGAGGTCAGCGGGTTCTTCAGTTCGTGCGCGACGTCGGCGGCGAAGCGCTCGATGCCTTCGATGCGGTTATAGAGCGCGCCGGTCATGTCGCGCAGCGCGCGCGACAAATGGCCGATCTCGTCGCCGCGCGACGAGAAGTCCGGAATTTCCACGCGGGTCTTGGTGCGGCGGCGGACCCGCTCGGCGCTGTCGGCGAGGCGTCGCATCGGGCCGGCGATGGTGCTTGCGAGCAGCAGCGACAGCAGGATCATCACGCCCGACGCGATGCCGAACACCTTGAGGATCGCGAGCCGCTCGGCGGTCACCATCTGGTCGATGTCGTCGCCCTGGGTCGAGAGCATCAGCGCGCCGTGGACCGCGCGGAAACGCTGCACCGGCACCGACACCGATACGATCACTTCGCCGCGGTCGTTGATCCGCACCATGCTGGCCTTGCGGCCGTCCAGCGCCTGCTGCACTTCCTGATAGCCGTTGCCGTTCTCCGGTCCCAGTTCGCGATACGGCGGCAGGTCGCCGCGATTGAGCCAGGTGCGGATCGCGATCATGGTCCTTTCGGCGAAGCCCGGCTTTTCGGCGTTGGGCGGCGCCAGTTCGAAGCGCATCACGTCGCCGCGTCCGTAGAGATTGCGGCTGTCGAGGGTGAGCACGCCGTCGCGATCGTAAATCCGCGCGCGGGTCTTGGTCGGCGAGATCAGCCGCCGCAGCACCGGCGCGACGCGCTCGGGATTGATCGGGAAATCGATGTTGCTGAGGATTTCGTCGCTTGGGCCGTAGGTCTCGCCGGGCTTCAGATCGAGCAGCCGTTCCGGATCGACGGTGATGGCGTTGGTCTCGACGGTGGCCGAGGCCGCGATTGCACCCGCAATGATTTCAGCCTGCACCAGCAAGCTCTGCGCGCGCGCGTCGATCAGTCCGGCGCGGAACTGCGACAGATACAGGATGCCCGCCAGCATCGCGAACAGGCCGATCAGGTTGAGGACGACGATGCGGCGCGTGAGGCTGGAAAACGTCAGTGCGGCGAGATAGCGCCCGGCGCGTCTGACCAGTTCGACAGGGCTGCTCCAGCCCCGCCTCGCGGTTCCGGCGTCCGATGCGGACGGCGCATCGGTGACCGGAGCGAGCGGCGGTGCGCCAACGTCGGCATCGTCGTCGTGATCGTGTTGCGTTCGATCAAGCAATGGCTAAACGCCCGATTGTTGGTTCGCGGTCGGCTTCTTATAGCACCAACCGGCATGCGGGTGACCGTTGATCCCCCCGACCGTGGCGCATGCCGAACGGTCAGGTTTCCTTGAACCGGTAACCGACGCCGTACAGGGTTTCGATCATCTCGAAATCGTCGTCGGCCGCCTTGAACTTCTTGCGCAGGCGCTTGATGTGGCTGTCGATGGTGCGGTCGTCGACATAGACCTGATCGTCATAGGCCGCATCCATCAGCGCGTTGCGGCTTTTCACCACGCCGGGGCGGGTGGCCAGCGCCTGCAGGATCAGGAATTCGGTGACCGTCAGCGTGACCGGCTCGTTCTTCCAGGTGCAGGTGTGACGTTCCGGGTCCATGCGCAACAGGCCGCGCTCCAGCGCCTTGGCGTCCAGTTCCTTCGGAGTGGCGGCCGGATCTTTCGGCACCGCGCGCCGCAGCACCGCCTTGACGCGCTCGACCAGCAGGCGCTGCGAGAACGGTTTGCGGATGAAATCGTCGGCGCCCATCTTGAGACCGAACAACTCGTCGATTTCCTCATCCTTCGAGGTGAGGAAGATCACCGGCAGATCGGACTTCTGGCGCAGGCGGCGCAGCGTTTCCATGCCGTCCATGCGCGGCATCTTGATGTCGAGGATTGCGAGGTCCGGCGGGCTCGTCTTGAACCCGTCGAGAGCCGACGCGCCATCCGTATAGGTCATGATCCGGTAGCCTTCGGCTTCCAGCGCGATCGAGACCGACGTGAGAATGTTGCGGTCGTCATCGACCAGGGCGATTGTGGGCATGAGCCTGCTTTCCAAATCGAGTGTTGTGGGCGTACTGACCGGCAAATCGGATGCCGTGAAATAAGGCGGTGGTCCGCATGCCAACGAGCAATGCAAGCTGGGCTGAAATGTGACCGAGTTCCTGATCCGGGTACCGACTGGAACTTGACGGTTATATAAGGCGATTGTTCCGGGTTATAACCCTTTTTGGCGTAAAAAAGCCCGTTAACCAATGAAATCAGGCAGATAAATGGACCCCTCCGCTACCGTCAAACCGGCTGACCTGACCCGCTCGCTGCTCGCGCGCTCCCGTCAGGGGGCGCTGGCGACGCTTATGCCGCAGAGCGGAGATCCCTATTGCTCGCTGGTCGCCGTCGCCTCGCTGCCGGACGGAATGCCGATCCTCCTGATCTCGCGGCTGGCGGTTCACACCAAAAATATCCTGAACGATCCGCGCGTCTCGCTGATGCTGGACGAACGCGCGCCGGGCGATCCGTTGGAGGGTGCGC
Source organism: Afipia massiliensis (assembly GCF_001006325.2). NCBI lineage: Bacteria > Pseudomonadati > Pseudomonadota > Alphaproteobacteria > Hyphomicrobiales > Nitrobacteraceae > Afipia > Afipia massiliensis. The sequence continues at coordinate 1,964,306 of NZ_LBIA02000001.1, forward strand.
GCATCATGCTCGCGGGGACCGCCGAAGAGGCAAAGGACGATACTGAACGCCTGAAGCGGCGCTATCTCGCGGCGCATCCGTCGGCCGAGGACTTCGCGGGCTTTCGCGATTTCTCGTTTTTCCGGATCAGGCCGAGCGGCGTGCATCTGGTGGCGGGGTTCGGCCGCATCGTCGATCTCGCGCCGCGCGATTTTCTCACCGATCTGGCGGGCGCGGAGGCGCTCCTTGAAGCCGAGCCGGATATCGTCGCGCACATGAATGCAGATCACACGGACACGATGAATCTGTATGCGGTGAAATTGCTGGGGGCCACGGAAGGCGCGTGGCGCTGCACCGGTTGCGATCCGCAGGGCCTCGATCTGCAGGATGACCGGCGCACGCTTCGGCTCGATTTTCCCGACCGGATCGTCACGCCGGGCGCATTGCGGCAAGCCCTGAAGGCTCTGGCCGACCGGGCGCGGGCAGGCGTGTAACAAGAAGCCTGCCCGAGCAGTCCGGCACAGATTTTACGGATGCACCGCGATGGCGGAAATCTCCACCTTCGCATCCAGCGGCAGCCGCGCGACCTCGACCGTGGCGCGGGCTGGCGGCGCATTCTTGAAATACGTGCCATAGACCCCGTTCATTTTTCCGAACTCGTTCAGGTCTTTCAGAAACACGCCGGTCGAGACGACGTGATCCATCGTCAGGCCGTCGGCCGCGAGTACGGCTTTCAGATTGTCGAGCGCCATTTTGGTCTGTTCTTCGATGGTGCCGTTGACGAACTGCTTGGTTTTCGGATCGATCGAAACCTGTCCGGCCAGATACACGGTCTTCCCGGCGCGGATGGCCTGCGAATACGGCCCGATCGCCGGCGGCGCATCCGGCGTTGCAATCACTTTCTTCTCTTGGGCGTGGGCCACCCCTGCTATCGCCAACATCATAACGCTCGACACAATGCTCAAACACTTGCGCATCAGACGCTCCCCGTGCTGCCGTTCCCGCGCGCGAACACGCGCAGTTATGGCCTGATTACATCGACGCGCGGCGACGGGAACAAGGTCGCCCTCCAGCGGCATCGCGCCGCGCCGTCCGCCTGTGCTGCGCTGCGGCAAGCCCAGAGGTGATGGCCGGGCCACGCAAAGGGGCCGCCAAGCCAGTGAAATCCAACCTGTTTTCGTCGGTCCCGGCGATCTTTACCGCTTTATGACGGACCGACTTGGCAAGCCGGGCGTTGCCCACTAATAAGTCGCCGGATTGAGGCCCGGGAGCTATGATCCCCGGCATCCGCGACAGGGCGTTTGGCGATTAGCCGCGCGAAACGATACGCGGTCTTTGTGGGAGATTCTGAAAGTGCAAGAGACGGGTGTGCGCAACGGTGCTTTCGGCGCCGATAAATTCGGTTTTAAAAATCTCAAACAGGTGAACTGGAATCTCGGCACCGCGCCGCTTTATGAGCATTCGCTGCGCAACAATGAAGCCGAGCTGTCAGCCGGCGGTGCGCTTGTCGCAGAGACCGGCGTGTTCACCGGCCGCTCCCCGAAAGACAAGTTCACGGTGCGCGACGCGCTGACCGACAAGACCATGTGGTGGGGCGGCAACCAGTCGATCACCTCCGAACAGTTCGAAACGCTGTATCAGGATTTCCTCAAGCACTGCGAAGGCAAGAGCCTGTTCGCGCAGGATCTCTACGGCGGCGCCGATCCGAAATTCCAGATCAAGACCCGCGTGTTCACCGAAATGGCGTGGCACTCGCTGTTCATCCGCACGCTGCTGCGCCGTCCCGAGATGGCCGAGCTTGCGAACTTTGCGCCCGAACTGACCATCGTCGATCTGCCGAGCTTCCGCGCCGATCCGAAGCGTCATGGCTGCAAGTCCGAGAACGTCGTCGCGATCGATTTCACCCGCAAGATCGTGTTGATCGCGGGCAGCCAGTACGCCGGCGAAATGAAGAAGTCGGTGTTCACGACGCTGAACTACTTCCTGCCCGCGCAGGGCGTGATGCCGATGCACTGCTCGGCCAATGTCGGCCCGAACGGCGACAGCGCCATTTTCTTCGGCCTCTCCGGCACCGGAAAGACCACGCTCTCGGCCGATCCGAACCGCACGCTGATCGGAGACGACGAGACCGGCTGGGGCCCGGATGGCATCTTCAATTTCGAAGGCGGCTGCTACGCCAAGACCATCAAGCTGTCGCGCGAAGCAGAACCGGCGATTTATGACGCCAGCATCTGCTTTGGCGCAGTGCTCGAGAACGTCGTGCTCGATCCGGTCACGCGCGAACCCGATTTCGACGACGGCTCCAAGACCGAGAACACCCGTTCGGCGTATCCGCTGGAAGCGATCCCGAACGCCTCGCTGACCGGCCGCGCCGGTCATCCGAAGAATCTGGTGATGCTCGCCGCCGACGCGTTCGGCGTGATGCCGCCGATCGCCAAGCTGACGCCGGCGCAGGCGATGTATCACTTCCTGTCGGGCTATACCGCCAAGGTTGCGGGCACCGAACGCGGTCTCGGCAACGAGCCTGTGCCGGAATTCTCGGCCTGCTTCGGCTCGCCGTTCCTGCCGCGCGATCCGGCCGAATACGGCAAGCTGCTGAAAGAGCTGATCGCCAAGCACAATGTCGATTGCTGGGTGGTCAACACCGGCTGGACCGGCGGCAAGTACGGCACCGGAAGCCGCATGCCGATCAAGGTGACCCGCGCGCTTTTGACCGCGGCCCTGAACGGCTCGCTGCGCAACGCCCAGTTCCGCACCGACAAGTATTTCGGCTTCGCGGTGCCGACGGCTCTGGAAGGCGTGCCGAGCGACATTCTCGATCCGGTCAACACCTGGAAGGACAAGGCCGAGTTCGACAAGACCGCGCGTGCGCTGGTCGGCATGTTCCAGAAGAACTTCGAACAGTTCGAGAAGCAGGTCGACGCGGACGTCCGCGCCGCCGCCCCCGAGGTCAAGCTCGCGGCGGAGTGATCGCTTCGACGAGCATATGTGAATCAGAAAGGGCGGCTCATAGGGCCGCCCTTTTTGTTGGATCGCGCGTTGCTCGCGCCCAAGGCTGCCTGATCGTCTTTCAGGCGGAGAAAAGCCGCACCGGCTGCTCGAAGCCTTTCAGCGCATAATTATTTCCGTCGCCGGACACCATGTCGCCGACACGGTCGCGCACCGCGCCGGTCACAAGTATTTCGCCGGCTTTCGCGGCCGCCTGTGCCCGGGCTGCGCGGTTCACCACGGTGCCGATCGCCGTCAGATCGCGATGGGCGTGGCCGAATTCACCGAAGTTCGTCTGGCCGCAATCGATGCCGATGCCAATGCCGATGTCTGCATTCTTCACGCCGATGGCCTGCACGAGTTGATCGTGTTTCTCCCTGAAGCTGTGCTGAATCTCGCGGGCGGCCAGCAGCGCCTGCGCGGCATGATCGGATTGCTTCACCGGGAAATTGAAAATCGCCAGCACGGCGTCGCCCAGGGTCTTGTTCAGGAGGCCGTCATATCGCCAGATCGCGGCGGAGCAATCATCATAGAATGTGTCGAGCAGCGACATCATCTCCTGGCGTTCGATGCTCTGCGAGAGCGCGGTGTAGCCGCGCAAATCGGCGAACATCACCGTGGCGTCGATCGTCACCGCGCGGGCTTTCATGACTCGCGTGAAGGCCATTTCGCAGATGGTGCAGGTGTTCGGATTCATGCGGCTCGGCCGGATGCCGAACAGGCGAAACGGCACGGAAAGCGGGCCGCGCAGGGGCACCGGCAAATGCAACTGCTGCCAGCAGCCGAGACAGATCGTGGCGGGCTCCGGAGTCATCTCGCCAGCCCTTGGATCATGGAGACTGGCGCATGCTACAGCAATTCGGCCGCCGTCGAAACCTCGCAATCGGCGCGATCCCGAATAGCGGACGCGCCGCAGCGCCAGAAACGGGTGGGCGCGTTCGCGAATGGCTTGATAGGATGGGGAGCAGGCCGCTGTTCGGCTGGCTGGATCCGGGAGACAATGGAATGAAAATCAGCGCGCGCAATCAGCTCAAGGGAAAGATCGTCGCCATCGATCACGGCGTCACCACCAGCCATGTGAAGATCGATGTCGGCGGCGGCAGCATCATCACCTCGGCCATCACCAAGACCTCGGTCGAGGAATTGAAGCTCGAGGTCGGCAAGCAGGTCTACGCCATCGTCAAGGCGAGCGACGTGATGGTGGGCATCGACTGAGGACGGCTATGACCCGCATCGACCGGCGATCGTTCGTTGCTGGCGCCAGCATGATGCTGCTGGCGCGGCCGGCGCACGCCGCACGCACGGTCACGGATTCCGCCGGACGCACGGTTACGCTGCCCGACCGCATCGATCATGTGTTCGCCGCGGGCGGCCCCGCCTCGGTGGTGGTCTATGCGGTGCGGCCGGAGACCATGGTGGGCTGGCCGCGCGCATTGCGCGCCGAAGAGCGTCCGTTCATCGCACCGGCGCAGCGCGATCTGCCGGAAATCGGTCTGCTGACCGGGCGCGGCGACACCGCCAATGTCGAGACCGTGCTGAAGATGAAGCCGGACCTGATCGTCGATTACGGTTCGGTGCGGCAGACCTTCGCGACGCTGGCCGACAGCGTGCAGCAGCGCACCGGCATTCCCTATGTGCTGATCGACGGACGCTTCGAGGCGTCGTCGTCGTCGTTTCGGCTGCTCGGCAATATTTTCGGCGTGCCCGAGCGCGGCGAGGCGCTTGCGACGTATTCGGACGATCTGTTTAAGAACCTCGATACGACGCTCAAAGGCATTCCGGAGGAGCAGCGTCCGCGTGTTTATCTCGCGCGCGGCCCGGACGGACTTGAGACGGGTCTCAAAGGCTCGATCAATACCGAGATCATCGAGCGGGCGGGCGGGCGCAATGTCGCCGATGCGCAGGACCAGCGGCGCGGCATCGCGAATGTGTCGCCCGAGCAGATTCTCGCCTGGAATCCCGACGTCATCGTCACATGGGATCGCAACTTCCACGACAAGCTCGCGAAAGGCGGCGATCCGCTGTGGCAGGGCGTCAAGGCGGTGAAGGACGGCCGCGTATATCTCGCGCCGACCGCGCCGTTCGGCTGGATCGATCGGCCGCCGTCGATCAACCGGCTGATCGGGCTGCGCTGGCTTGCCAACCTGTTTCACGGTGCGCGCTTTCCGTTCGACATCCGGCAAGACACACGCGCGTTCTACAAGCTGTTCTATCATGTCGATGTCACCGATAGCGATCTCGACACCCTGATCGCATGGGCTGACGGCAAGCCGCCCTCACGTCCGGCACGCCGATGACGGGACCGCGGGCGGCACCGCAAGCCTCCTGGATCATTCCCGGCCTCGCGGTGCTGGCGATTGCAGTCGCCGCGGCGGCGCTGACCGTCGGCGCGTTTCCCGTGACGCTCGAGGGATTCATCCGCGCCGTAAAAAATCTCTGGTCAGGCGATCTGCCGCAGACGTCCGAGGAGCGGGTGCTGTTCGGCATTCGCGGTCCACGCATACTGGCGGGCCTGATCGTCGGCGCGGCGCTGGCGGGCGCGGGTGTGGTCTATCAGGGACTGTTTCGCAACCCGCTGGTGTCGCCCGATGTGCTCGGCGTGTCGGCAGGCGCGGGCCTTGGCGCGGTGATCGGCATTTTCCTGTCGCTGCCGGTGTTCGCCATCCAGATGCTCGCTTTCGGCGGCGGACTTGCGACCGTGGGACTCGTCTATTTGATTGCTGTCGCGGTGCGCGGGCGCGATCCGACGCTCGTGCTCGTGCTCGGCGGCGTCGTAGTCGGCGCGCTCGCAGGTGCGGCCATTTCATTGCTGAAGATTCTGGCGGACCCTTACGACCAGTTGCCGGCGATTACGTTCTGGCTGCTCGGCAGTCTCGCCAGCGTGCGGGGCGGCGATCTCTGGAATGTCATGCCGGCGGTACTGATCGGCCTCGTGCCGCTGGTGCTGCTGCGCTGGCAGATCAATGTGCTCTCGCTCGGCGATGAAGAGGCGAAATCACTCGGCGTCGAATCCGGCCGGCTGCGCGTCATCGTGATTGCCGCGGCGACACTGATGACCGCCAGCGTGGTGGCGATCTCGGGCGTGATCGGGTGGGTCGGTCTCGTGATTCCGCACATTGCGCGGATGCTGGTCGGCCCGAACTTCGAGCGGCTGCTGCCCGCAGCGATGCTGATGGGCGCGAGCTACCTGGTGCTGGTCGACACGCTGGCGCGGTCGCTGGGGCGCGTTGAGGTGCCGATTGGAATTCTCACCGCGGTGGTCGGCGCCCCGTTCTTTCTGTGGCTGCTGTGGCGCGGCCGGCACGGGTGGTCGTGATGCGCCTTACAGCCCACGATCTTGCATTCGGTTATCCCGAGCGGCCGGTGGGGACTGGTCTGAATCTGAGCGTCGAGGCCGGCGAGGTGCTGTGTCTGCTTGGGCCGAACGGATGCGGCAAGACCACGCTGTTCAAGACGCTGCTTGGCCTGCTGCGGCCGCAGGGCGGCGGCGTTACGCTCGGCGGTGACGCGCTGGCAAATTTGCCGCGCGCGGAGATCGCGCGCCGCATCGCCTATGTGCCGCAGGCGCAGGACACGGCGTTTCCCTACACCGCGTCCGATCTGGTGCTGATGGGCCGGGTCGCGCATCGCGGCATGTTCGCCGCGCCGACAACTGAGGATCGGACAATCGCGCAGGAGTCACTTGCCGAACTTGGCATTGCCGAGCTGGCGGCGCGCGAGGTGACGACATTGTCGGGCGGGCAGCGCCAGCTGGTGATCGTGGCGCGGGCGATGGTGCAGGCCGCCCGCCTGATCGTGATGGACGAGCCGACCGCCAGTCTCGATTTCGGCAATCAGGTCGCGGTGCTGGCGGAAATCCGCAAGCTCGCTGCACGTGGCACCGGCATCATTCTCTCGACCCACGATCCCGATCAGGCTTTTGCCGTGGCGAGCCGCGTTGCGCTGATGCAGGACGGGCTGATCGTCGCGCAGGGAACGCCGTCCGAGGTGCTGACCGCCGCGCGGCTCAAGGCGGTCTACGGGATCGACGTCACCGTCGAGCGGCTGGCCGGTGGGCAGACGGTTTGTGCGCCGGTTTATCCGCGCTGACTGGACGTCGCGTGCTTGAATCGGAAAGGGCGGCTCATCGAGCCGCCCTTTGTTATTTACGAGACGTGTTGAGACAACTTAGCGTGCCGTCGCGGTTGTGGTGCCGGTGGTCTTGCCGGTGGCGACGTTCAGGATCGAGCCGTTCTGAAGGTCGATCCGGTAGACTTCGCGCAGCACGTTTCCGGCAAAACCAAGTTCAACGATGGAAATGGTCTTGAACGAGACCGGGATGCCGTCGGGCAGGATCTGGTTGAACTCGGTTGCGGTCTGATCCATGTCCTTCTGCAGCTCCGGCGTGAACTTCACATTGCTGTAGACCAACGTGTTGTGCGGATTGTGCGAGCGCAGCTCCTTGCCGTCCTTTACGACGTTGACGCCGCTGACGCCGACCGTTTTCACCAGGTCCTTCGCGGCATCGCTCATGGCGGCGTAAACCGGACCCGTGCAACGCGGCAGCGGGCCGTCACGCAGCGGCGCGAGCGCGGCGGTGGCGGTGGTGTTGAACGCCATCATGGCTTCGAAGTCCGCACCTTCCTTGACGATGCCGAGATCCAGCCACCACGGCTGACCCGCGCCCTTGGCAGCTTCGGTGTTGTAGAACTTCTTCAGAGTGACATTGAGAACGCCCGGCAGCTTCGGCAGCGCCTTCAGCATCTTGTCAGGGGTGGTGGCGTCGGCGTTGTGGATATGAACCACCGTCACGTGTGGAATGTTGTGCCGTGCGGCCTCGTCTTCGAGCTTCGCGTTCAGCAGCTTTTCACGCAGCATGCCTTTGGTGGTCAGGTCGAGGGTGTCGTTGACGTCTTTCGGCAGCGTGTAGACCAGACCGAAGGTCCGCACATGCGGACGGAAGCCGGGCGCGGAGAGCGAGCTGTTGTCGATCTCGGCCTGCGCGGCGAACGCAAACACGGATGTTGCGGCGGCGACGGCAACGGCCGCGAGCCGATGGGACAATTTTTGAATCATAGACAATCTCCGGTTGGGCTGGTGAGTGCCCGTTAGAACCGGAAATCGCGGTGGGACCGCAGTCACAAATGCCGGATCGCGAGCAGTGGCCGGACCATGCACGCGGAATGTGACAGCTGGATTGGGCCGCAGCGCGCTGCGGCAATTCGTCTCTCGTCGCGGGCGGTGGAATTTCAGGCCTTGAAGTACACGGTCTGCGAGGTGGTCGCGAGCAGGTGTCCGCTCGGGCTCCACAATTCGCCGGTCTGGTCGGCGAAGCTCTTGTGAAAGACATTTGCGTCGGCGGCACCGAGCACCATCGTGATGTCTTCGGCGGCCAGATCCTCGGCGTCGGCATGAAACGCCGTCGTCATCGACACAGTGCCGATCGGCACGATCGTGCCGCGGACATGGAAGATGCGCGCGAAGAAAGTGTCGGACATCGACAGCAGCGACAGGAAATCGATCCGCCGGGGCGTGGTGTCGCTGAGCCACATCCTTGAATACGCGCTCGCCGGCACATCGTGCGGTGTCTTGCTGTAGCTCGGCATCCCCTCCACGAAGCGAAACTGATACTGCCGCACCCAATTTGCGATGCCGCTGTCCGGTAACGGTTTGATTGTGTCGAACGGAGGGGCCTCCGGCATCGTCGCTGACTGATGTGACCATGAGGGGCGGCGAACCGCGAACACGGCAGTCATGAAGGCCGCGACCTCACCGTCTTGCAACAGTTCGACCATCCAGTGCTGCGTCGAGCGGGTCGCCTTCATCAGGCGCACAGTGAGATCGAACGTGCCGCGCGCCACCGGCGCGCACAGGTTCACGGTGACCGACAGCGGATCGCCGATGCGCTCCGGCTGCACCATGATCGCGCGCAGCATGGTCGCGGCGGTGGCGCCGCCAAACGGACCGACAAACGCGAAATAATCCTCGCTGGCCGTGCCGCGCCAGCGGCCGTCCACGGCGGTGACCTGCGTGGCGCGGTCGAACGGATGGACGGTGTCGTTCACGGTGGTCTCAGGCGTCTTCTCAAGCATCGATAGCTCCCACATGCAGGCTGAACTCTGCGCAGGACCGGCGCTGAATTCAATGACGTGCGAGGTAATGGCGGTTATGCGCGTGGATGCCGCCCGTCTCGGCCTGTGCTAGATTGACGCGGTATGTCGAACAGGGAGGTCAGGATGAGGGCTTTCGCGTGCGTACTCTTCGCAATGCTGGTGATCATGGCTCAGGGCAAGGCCATTGCCGGCCCGGCGGAGGAGGCGAATGCGGTGATCGACCGCTGGTCGGCAACCTACAGCGCCAACGACCGTGATGCGCTGGTGAAGCTTTACACGCCGGATGCCATCCTGCTCGGCACCACCAGCCCGATCGTTTCGAAAGGAACCGAGGGGCTTCAGAAATACTTCGAGGCGTTACCGGGCAGCGGGCGAAAGAACGCCATCACCGAGCGTTACACGATTGTGCTCAACGACGACGCTGTGGTCGGCACCGGCCTCTATACGTTTAGCCGGGCGGCGGAAAACAATACGCCGCGGCCTTCGCGCTTCACCATGCTGGTGGTCAGGCGGGACGGCAAATGGATGATCGCGCATCACCATTCCTCGCCGCGCGCGGAAACGCGGCAATAGCCATTGGGCCGACTGCTTCGTCTTGCGTTTAGAACAAATTAAGAACACTTTAGCAAGTCATTGATATATCATTGTGATTCGGCGCGTCGCGCCACCACATCTAGGGTCTGTCATTGGTCTTGAGGACTACATGTCCAATATCGCTTTCGACAACACGGCGCTGACGCGCATCGCGGACTTCGCCCGGACGCTGTCCCGTCTCCATACCGCCGCCCGGACGCGGCTGGTGGACGACGATCATATCGACCGCGAGTTCAATGCGGTCTGCATGTCGGTATGGGGCTACACCACCGACGATTTCAGCGACGACCTGTTCTCGCTGAAGGACCATGAATTCCTCGATTCGCTGGACGAGGCGCGGGCGCGGATCTTCGCCGCCGAGCACGGCTACGATCTGATCGACGACACCGGCATCCTGACCGACTGGTGGGGCTATTGCTGGATGATCCTGGCCGAACACCGCGGGCTGCTGACGCCGGAGATCAAGGCGCGGGCGCGCATGGAGATGGAAGAGAAATATCTCGCGGCACCGAACGTGATCGGGGTCATCGTCGGGCGGTGAAGAGTCTCATCGGCTTACAGTCTCAGCGATTGCGTTTATCTGCTGTGTCGTCCCCGCGAAAGCGGGGATCCATGCTCGCTGAATTCTCAAATCTTGAGGGATGTTTGCCTCGACATCGTCCCCACAACACGAAGCCGGTGGTTATGGGTCCCCGCTTTCGCGGGGACGACAGCTGAGGCGTTCGCGAATTCGCGTCTCGTATTACATCCGCGCGCGGGGTTTCGGCGCGGCAGTCTTCGGCGACGCCACGACAGCAGCCTGTGGCGCTTCGGGCTGCGCCAGCGATCCGGTGATGTCCTGCGACGAATAGGTATCCTCAGGAAGTTCGGCGGCCACCGGCGCGACCTTCATCTCGCCGAGCCGCGCGCGCAGCGCCAGCGTCAGGCCCGGATAGTTGTTGACCGGCGTGAACTGGGCGGTCTGGCCGTTGGCGGAATTGCCGGAGTAGGCGACAAGCCCGTCCGAGGTTGCAATGATGTCGCCGGGGCGCAGCGTGGTGTCGAGCGACAGATCGACCGGCGCAAGACCCGCAGGGTCGCGGCCGTTGCAGGTGCAATCCGCCTTCAGCGCCTTGCGGTAAGCGAACGCGTTCGGCGTATCGACATAGCGCTCGCCCATGTTGCCGACCGCATAATCAATGCTGTTGCCGGAGAAAACCTTGGTCTGGCTGGCCGGGCAGAACGACTGGCACATCTGCGCAGGCGTGCCGCCGCCGCGCGAGGTCAGCGGGAAATACCGGCCGTCGCAGCTCCGCACGCAATAGGTGGTGAAGCGTCCGCCGGACGAAGCCGACGGCGCGGGCGCTGGATCGGGATTGAACAGGCCGAACGGATCGGCGGAGGCGTTGCTTGGCGCCTGCTGCGACGCTTTCCGCTCCGGCTTGTCGCTGCCGAACAGGAAATCGAAAATGCCTGCGGACGCCGCGCGCGGCGCAAGCGCCACGGGCATCGCCAGCATGAGGGTGAGAACAAGCGTCATGCGGCGCCGCACGCGCGAAGTACGCAACTGTTTACGCAACACCGACGGCCCCACTCACGCAACGCTGACACCCGCGGCAGGATTATGCCGCAGCGTCAATGACCTTAGGGCGTGATGGTAAACGCGAGGTTAGGAACGCGAATGTTGCAGATGCGCTTCGCGCAACTTGACCATGACATGCAGCGTGAGATTGGTCGGCGTCGCGATGCCGAGCTCTTTTCCCTTTCTCACCACGTACCCGTTCAGATAGTCGATCTCGGTGAGCTTGCCACGCGCCAGATCCTGAGCGGTGGATGAATATTGGGCCGGCATCGCTTCGGCGAGCGCCAGCGTCGCGTCGCGCAGAGTTTCGGGAAGTGGGACATTGAGCGCCTGCGCGACGGCGGTGCATTCGTCGATGACGGTTGTCATCACGTCGGTGACGCCCTCGACCTTGAGCATTGGCCCATAAGGCAGGTCTGCAACCGCCGACAGCGCATTGTAAGCGCAGTTCGTAATCAGCTTGACCCACAGATCACCGATGACGTTGGCCGAGACCGTCGTCGGTATCGCAGCGTCGTTGAACTGCCGCGCGATCTCCGCGCTGGCCGGAGATGTGCCGACAATCAGTTCGCCCCGTCCGTGGTGTTTGACATGGCCCGGGCCCGCCATCTCGGTGGCGACGTAAACAACGGCGGGAACCGCGATTTGCCGGATTGTTGCCTGCAGCCGCTCAGCATTGTCCACGCCGTTCTGAAGACAGAGGACCGTCGCGTTCGGCTTCAGGAAGGGAGCGATCGACTGTCCTGCGGATTCTGTATCCGCCGATTTCACGCAGAGCAGCACGATGTCGGCGCCTTCGACACCCGAAGCCTCGGTTGTGGCCTGCACCGGAACCGCGCCGTTGAAGCTGCGGCTCTCGAACGTCAGGCCATGCTGCCTGATGGCTTCGACGTGTTGAGGCCGCGCGATCAAGGTTACGTCGTGCCCGGCTCGCGCCAGCATCGCACCGAAGTAGCAGCCGACCGCTCCGGCTCCCATCACCGCAACTTTCATCAGGACTTCTCCGCCAGCGGACTTCTTCGTCACGTCCGAAGCCGAGGCTTGCGCCTACGGCTTGAAGAACAGGAACGTCGTCAGCACGAAGGTCGGCACCAGCACCAGCATCGACCAGACCATGTAGCCGAAGAAGCTCGGCATCTTCACCCCGGCCTGTCGTGCGATGGCGTAGACCATGAAGTTCGGTGCGTTGCCGATATAGGTGTTGGCGCCCATGTAGACCGCGCCGGACGAGATCGCGGCCAGTGTCGCGGCCTTCGCTCCCATCAGCACCTGCGGATCGCCGCCCGCGAGCTGGAAGAACACCAGATAGGTCGGCGCGTTGTCGAGGAACGACGACAGGATGCCGGTCAGCCAGAAATAGGCGGCGGCGTTGTTGCTGCCATCGGCGTTGGTGACGAGGCCGAGCAGAGCGGCGAACGGTCCCTGGGCGCCCGCCTGCAACATCGCCATCACCGGCACGATGCAGATGAAGATGCCTGCGAACAGGATCGCCACTTCCTGGATCGGTCCCCACGAAAACCCGTTGGCCTCGCGATCCGATTTCCTTGTCCATGCCATGGACGCCACCGCAACCGCCACGAAGATAACGTCACGAAGCAAATCCTGAATTTGCAGTTCGACGCCCGCGACGTTGAAGGCAATGCCGGGCTTCCACTGCGCGCTCATCAGGATGGCGGCGATGATGACTGCGATCAGCGCGAGGTTGATCTTGCCGTGCAGCTTGAGCGGCGAGTCGGGCGTCGGATCCTTCTTCTTCGAGAAACGGCCCTCGCGGTGGTGCATGTAAAGATCGATCACCATGAAGACCGCGAGCACGACGCCGCCCACGAACAGCGTTTCCTGCCAGAGATATTTCGTGGTCCAGAAGAAATCGACGCCCTTGAGGAAGCCGATGAACAGCGGCGGATCGCCGAGCGGGGACAGCGCGCCGCCGATATTGGCGACGAGAAAAATGAAGAACACCACGACGTGCGCGTTATACCTGCGGCTGTCGTTGCAGCGGATCAGCGGGCGGATCAGGATCATCGCCGCGCCCGTGGTGCCGACGATGCTGGCCATCACCGAACCGACCGCGAGCAGCACGGTGTTGGTGAACACACTGTCATGCAGGTTGCCTTCGAGATAGATGCCGCCGGCCACCACAAACAGCGCCAGCAGCAGCAGGATGAACGGCATGTATTCCAGGAGCGCGGTGTGCGCGAGCGTCGTCGTCACAGTGGAAACGTCGGCGGTCGCGAACAGCGGGATGACGATCAGCGCCGCCCAGAACGCGGTAAACTTGCCATAGTGATGCTCCCAGACGTGGGGATAGAACACCGGACCTGTGGCGATACACAAAAGGATGCCGACGAACGGCAGCGCCCAGAGGATCGACAGCTTCGCGCCATCCAGTCCTTCGGCGGCAAACGCGGGTGCGGGGAGCAGCAAAAGCAGGACGCAGGCGAGGATGCTTTTCGCGGTCGTCCCGGCGAAAGCCGGGACCCATAACCCCCGAAGTCGGTGGGGACGGGGAGATATCTGCATTCTCATCTCTATTCCGTGGTTATGGATTCCGGCTCGCGCTCGCTTTGCTCGCTTGGCCGGAACGACCGAGAATTCTCAGTGGTGAGGAGGAGCGACATCAGCCTTTCAGAAACTCGCCCGCCTTGTAGAGCGCGCGGAACGGAATGCCGGCTTCGGTGAACGCTTCGGTCGCACCTTCGTCGCGGTCGACCATGGTGAACACCATCACGACCTCGCCACCGGCGTCCTTCACCGCGTCCACCGCCTTGATCGCGGAGCCGCCGGTGGTGGTGACGTCCTCGACGATAACGATGCGTTTGCCGCTCAGGCTTTCGCCCTTGGCGAGGCCTTCGACCGCGAGCCGCGCGCCGTGTTCCTTCGGCTTCTTGCGGACGAAGAAGGCCGCAATGGGATGTCCCTTGAGCCACGACAGTTGCGCGATCGCGCCGGCGATCGGCACCGCGCCCATCTCTAGCCCGCCGATGTAATCGACCTGATCGTCCTTCAGTGCGTCGAGCGACAATTCCGCAAGAAGAGCAGCGCCTTCCGGATCGAGCATGGTGGGCTTCAGGTTGAAGTAGAAATCGCTCTTGCGGCCGGACGCCAGCGTGATTTCGCCGCGCCCGAACGAGCGTTTGCGGATGATGTCGGCCAGGCGGGCGCGGGACGCTGATTTGGACAAGGCGATCTCTTCAAGCTACGGGGAATTGCGGGAATTTATCCTCTGCGACGTGGACATTCCACAGGGGATCGCCCACCGTCAACAGCGCAAGATCAATAAAGGCAGCAAATGACCATCGATCTTTACACCTGGAATACGCCCAACGGGCGCAAGATCAGCATCGCGCTGGAGGAAATGGGCCTGCCCTACAAGGTGCATCCCATCAACATTTCCAGGGACGAGCAGTTCGCGCCGGACTTCCTCAGGATCAGCCCGAACAACAAGATTCCCGCCATCGTCGATCCGGACGGTCCGCACGGCAAACCGGTCAGCATTTTCGAATCCGGTGCGATCCTCCTGTACCTCGGCGAGAAGACCGGAAAATTCCTGCCCCGGGATCTGGGCGAGCGGATTCCGGTGCTGGAATGGCTGATGTGGCAGATGGGCGGCTTCGGCCCGATGCCGGGCCAGGTGCATCATTTCATCGCGCTGGAGAACGAGCAGGACCGTCGCTACGGCCTCGAGCGTTTCATGAAGGAAACACGGCGGCTCTATGCCGTGCTGGATCGGCGTCTTGAGGGGCGCGAATTTGTCGCGGACAAAATCTCGGTCGCTGACTTCGCCATTCTCGGCTGGGCGTGGCGGCATGAGCGTCACAAGGTCGCGCTCGCCGATTTTCCGAACGTGAAGCGCTGGTACGCAACGATGATGGCGCGTCCGGGTGTGACGAAGGGGTTTGAGGTGAAGCTGGGTTGAGCTTTACCCTCTCCCCTTGTGGGAGAGGGAAGAAAGAAGATCACGTCGTCCCCGCGAAAGCGGGGACCCATACTCCCTAAGCCAGCGGCTCTTTCAACGATCCTCACCACCTTTGGTGGTTATGGGTCCCCGCCTTCGCGGGGACGACATTTGCAAATGATGCGGTGACAGAGGCTCTAATGCGCCTCGTCCCAATTGTTCGCCGCCCGCGCATCGACCTGCAACGGCACCGACAGCGACACCGCCGGGAACGGCGCGTCCTGCATCACATGCTGGACCACCGGCAAGGTCTTGGCGACTTCATCGTCCGGCACTTCGAAAATCAGTTCGTCGTGCACCTGCAGCAGCATCTGCGCGGAAAGCTTCTTCTCGGCGAGCGCGTCTTCCATCCGGATCATGGCGCGGCGGATGATGTCGGCGGCGGAGCCCTGCAAGCGTGCGTTGATCGCCGCGCGCTCGTTGAACGAGCGGATCGACGGGTTGCTCGCCTTGATGTCCGGGTAGTGGCATTTTCGGCCAAAGATGGTTTCGACATAGCCATGCTCGCGGCAGAAATCGCGCGTCGCATCCATGTAGGCGCGGATGCCGGGGAAGCGTTCGAAATACTTCTTGATATACGCGCCGGCTTCCTCGCGCGGAATGCCGAGCTGGTTGGCGAGGCCGAACGCCGAGATGCCGTAGATGATGCCGAAGTTGATCGCCTTGGCGCGGCGGCGCACTTCACTCGGCATGTCCTTGATCGGTACGCCGAACATTTCCGACGCGGTCATGGCGTGGATGTCCAGCTTGTCCTGGAACGCCTGCTTCAGCGACGGGATGTCCGCGATCTCGGCGAGCAGCCGCAGTTCGATCTGGGAATAGTCTGCCGAGACCAGCTTGTAGCCCTTGGCGGCGATGAAAGCCTTGCGGATCTTGCGGCCGTCCTCGGTGCGCACCGGAATGTTCTGCAGGTTCGGCTCGTTGGACGACAGCCGGCCCGTGGTGGTCGCGGCCAGCGCGTAGGTCGTGTGCACGCGATGGGTCTGCGGATTGACGTATTCCGGCAGCGAATCCGTGTAGGTCGATTTCAGCTTGGTGACCTGCCGCCATTCCAGAACATGTTTCGGGAATTCATGCCCGGCCTCCGCGAGTTCGTCGAGAATCTGCGCGGAGGTGGACCATGCGCCGGTTTTGGTTTTCGCGCCGCCGGGCAGGCCCATCTTGCCGAACATGATGTCGCCGAGCTGCTTCGGGCTGCCCGGATTGATCGGCTCGCCGGCCATTTTCTGGATGTCGGCTTCGACGCGCGCGGCCGTCTGCGCGAATTCGCCGGACAAGCGCGACAGCACCTGGCGGTCGATGGAAATGCCGCGCCGCTCCATCCGCGCGAGGACGGACACCAGCGGACGCTCCAGCGTCTCGTAGACGGTGTTGACGCGATACGCCATCAGGCGCGGCTTCAGCACGCGCCAGAGCCGCAGCACGATGTCGGCGCGCTCGGCGGCGTATTCGGTGGCCTTGTCGACCGGCACCTGATCGAACAGAATCTTGTTCTTGCCGGTACCGGTCAGCTCCGTGAAGCCGATGGCCTTGTGGCCGAACCAGCTCTCGGCCAGCGACTCCTGATCGTGGTTGGCGCGGCCCGCGTCGAGCACGTAGGAAATCAGGATGGTGTCGTCGATCGGGGCCATGTCGATGCCGTGCTGCGCCAGCATCACGGTATCGAACTTCAGATCGTGGCCGATCTTGAGAACGCCGGGGTCCGTCAGCAAGGGCTTGAGCGCGGCCAGCGCGTCGGCCGCCTTGATCTGGTCAGACGCAAGCCCGCCGGCGAACAGTCCCGAGCCGTCGCCGGGCTTGGTGTGCGCAAGCGGCACGTAACAGGCTTCATTAATGCCGGTGGCCAGCGAGATGCCGCAGATCTCCGCCTGCATCGGGTCGGCGCTGGAGGTCTCGACCGTCACGGCGACCTGGCCGATGTCGAAGGCGCGCGCAATCCGCCGCTGCAATTCGTCGAGGGTTTTGATCGTCGCGTAGGCGGCGCGATTGAATTTGGCGCTGCGCGCTTCGGCGGCACGGGCATCGGCCAGCGCCTTTGGCGTCTGAGGTCCCGCGCCATTGGTTGCGGATTGCTTCGGCTGCGGCGTCGATCCCGCCCACTGGCCGGCGTTGGACGTTCCGCCCGACGTCCCTTTGGCAAACAGGTCAGGCTCGCCGCCCAGCGGCGGTGTGGCCGGTGACGGAGTCGCGACATCGGCGGGTGCGAACGCGCTCTTCATTCCGGCGTCGGCTTCGACATCCGACGGATCGATCTGGGCATACTCGCCGACGCGACGCGTCAGTGTCGAGAATTCCATCGCTTTGAGAAATGCGATCAGCTTGCGCGAATCCGGCTCGTGTACGGCGAGATCATCCAGCGGCACGTCGAGCTTCACGCGGTCATCGAGCTGCACGAGTTTTTTCGAGATGCGCGCCTTCTCGGCGTGCTCGATCAGTGCCTCGCGCCGCTTCGGCTGCTTGATCTCTGGGGCGCGCTTGAGCAGCGTTTCGAGGTCGCCGTATTCGGTGATGAGCTGCGCGGCGGTCTTGATGCCGATGCCGGGAACGCCGGGCACGTTATCGACCGAGTCACCCGCCAGCGCCTGCACCTCGACCACCTTCTCGGGCGGCACGCCGAATTTCTCGATCACCTCGGGAATGCCGATGCGGCGATCCTTCATGGTGTCGTACATCGACACGCAATCGGTCACGAGCTGCATCAGATCCTTGTCGCTGGAAACGATGGTCGCGGTCGCGCCGCGCTCGCAGGCTTCGCGCACATAGGTGGCGATCAGGTCGTCGGCCTCGAAGCCGGACTGTTCGAGGCACGGCAGATCGAACGCGCGCACCGCCTCGCGGATCAGCGCGAACTGCGGAATGAGGTCGTCGGGCGCGGGCGGACGCTGCGCCTTGTATTCGGGATAGAGTTCGTTGCGGAACGTGACCTCGGACTTGTCGAAGATGATGGCGAGGTGGGTCGGCCGGTTATCCGGTGGCATGTCACGCATCAGCTTCCACAGCATGTTGCAGAAGCCGAGCACGGCGTTGACCTGCAGGCCGTCGGACTTGCGGTTCAGCGGCGGCAGCGCGTGATAGGCGCGGAAGATGTAGCCCGAGCCGTCCACCAGAAAGACGTGATCGCCCTTGGCGGGGGCCTTTGCGGCTGGCGCTTTGGCGGCGGGTTTCGTGGCGGGCGATTTCGCAGGGGATGCAGGCTGTTTCGGCATGGGCGCAATTTAGGGATTTCTCCCGAAATTGACACCCGGCAACGCCTAGTTCCTCACGGAAATGTTGAGCTATTCCGCCGCCTGCAACGTGGATCGCGACTTCTTCGGCGCGATCCAGAACATGGCGGGCCGTTCGAACAGGAAGTTGAGCCCGGCGCGTTTCGCGCCCCACCACATCAAGAGCGCGCCGAGTACGCCCGCAATGGTGTCGATCAGCGAGATCATGCCGATGTCCGGAATGATACCCGTCTTCAGCAACACAACGCGCGTGATTGCCATCGGCAGGAAGAACGCCAGATAGATCACGATGGAGTGTTCGCCGAAATAACGCAGGAAGCCGAGCCAGTTGGCGCGGGCGAGCAATGTGCCGGTGACGATGACGGCGCAGGCGCCGGCAAATCCGAGCACCAGCGAAATCACCGGGCGGTCGCCGAAGCCTGCGAACATCAGAACGCCATTGATCAGCGCCCAGGTCGCAAGGCCCGCCAGCGCGAGGTTTGGTTTGTCGCGTGCACGATCGGCCAGCGCGAATACATAGTTCGCGAACAGGTAGCCGGAATAGAAATAGACGAAGCGCGCGGCGAATTCGTCGATCACGGTCCAGCCGGTGGCGATATGCGCGGCCTCAAGCAATGCGGCGATCAGCCAGATCAGCGCTGCGGGGATGCGCAGCGTGGCTTTGGTCACCACGAAGAACACCGGCAGCAGGTAGATGAACCACAGCGTGCCGAACGGCTCGATGAAAGATTGCAGATACATGACACCGACATGGCTCCAGCCCTGCTCGGCGGCGAAGCCGGGAGCCTTGAAGCCGAACTGGATGGTGACCCATAGCACGTAGAAGTAGGCGAAATGGACCACCTTGCGGTCCAGATAGGTGCGCCAGTCGCGGTCGATCACCCGCGCCAGGAACAGCCCTGAAATCAGGAAGAAATCCGGCATCCGGAACGGCTTTGCGAACTCGACGAACAGGTGCATGAAGCCCTGCTTGCCCGCGGCCGCCTCGACGCCCAGCGTCGAATGCATCATCACCACCATGATGATGCAGATGCCCTTGGCATAGTCGACCCAGTCGATCCGCTCGGAGGCGGGGGACAGGAGCGCGCCGGATGTGCCGTTGTTGCTCATCGTGTCTCGTTTCGGTCCAACTGCGCGCCATCATGGGGCGCATGGGTTTCTTTCTCCTTTATTCGTACAAATGTTGTGCCCACTTCACGCGGAATTGGGCTAAAAGCGCCCGCGACAACAACATCGTTAACTTGAGCGGGTAAATACATGCGGATTGCCATGATTGGCACGGGCTATGTGGGGCTGGTGTCCGGGGCTTGTTTTGCGGATTTCGGCCATCGCGTGACCTGCGTCGATACCGCTGCCAGCAAGATCGCCGCCCTTAACCGCGGCGAAATTCCGATATTCGAGCCCGATCTGGACCGGCTGGTGGCCGCCTCCGTGAGCGCCGGGCGGCTCGATTTCACCACCGATCTGGCCGGCCCGGTTGGCGAGGCGGACGCCGTGTTCATCGCGGTCGGCACGCCGTCGCGGCGCGGCGACGGCCACGCCGACCTGACCTATGTGCATGCCGCCGCCCGCGAGATCGCCAAGGCCTTGCAGGGCTTCACCGTGGTCGTGACCAAATCCACCGTGCCGGTCGGCACCGGCGACGAAGTCGAGCGCATCATCCGCGAAACCAACCCGCAGGCCGATGTGGCCGTCGCGTCCAATCCGGAATTCCTGCGCGAGGGCGCGGCGATCCGCGACTTCAAGCATCCGGACCGCATCGTGGTCGGAACGTCGGACGAGCGCGCGCGGAAAGTTCTCGGCGAGGTCTATCGCCCGCTGTATCTCAATCAGGCGCCGATCATGTACACCGAGCGGAGAACGGCAGAGCTGATCAAGTACGCCGCCAACGCATTTCTCGCGACCAAGATCACCTTCATCAACGAGATGGCGGATCTGTCGGAGAAGGTCGGCGCCGATGTGCAGGAGGTTGCGCGCGGCATCGGGCTCGACAATCGCATCGGTCCGAAGTTTCTCAACGCCGGTCCCGGTTTCGGCGGCTCGTGCTTTCCGAAGGACACCCGCGCGCTGGTGAAGACCGCGCTGGATCACGATGTACCCTTGCGCATTGTCGAGGCGGTGCTCGCCGTCAACGACAATCGAAAACGAGCCATGGCGCGCAAGGTCGCCAGCGCGCTCGGCGGCAACCTGCGCGGCAAGACCATCGGTTTGCTCGGGCTGACCTTCAAGCCGGACACCGACGACATGCGCGAAGCGCCGTCGATCCCGCTGGTCACCGGGCTGCTCGATCTCGGCGCGAAGGTGCGCGCGTACGATCCGGTCGGCATGGAGCAGGCGAAGGGCGAATTGCCGGATATTACGTATTGCGAAGATCCTTATGCGGTCGCCAAGGATGCCGATGCGCTGGTGATCGTCACCGAATGGCGGCAATTCCGCGCGCTCGATCTGACGCGGCTGAAGCGCGAGATGGCCAATCCCGTGATGGTCGACCTGCGCAACATCTATCGCCGCGACGAGATGGAAGAGTTGGGGTTCACCTACGAGAGCGTCGGGCGCGGGGCGATTTGAACGCTGCTCCCTTAAAAGATTCTTGCGTTTCATTTACGATGTCGTCCCCGCGAAGGCGGGGATCCATAACCCCTGAATTCACAATTGTTATCGTTGCGTGCTTCGGACGCATCGGCCATCGATGCTGAACAATCACGTTGGGAGTATGGGTCCCCGCCTTCGCGGGGACGACGCAGAAATTTTTGCAAATGCCGACGTACTAAATGCGCAGCAAGACGTGGATGGCCGGGAGCGCAGACAAGTTTACGTAGTCTGCGCAAGGCAGACTACTATGCCCGGCCATGACGCATTATAGAAACAGCATGAACTTCTCCACGCCCCTTCCCATCGATGCGGTTCTCGATGAACTGACATCGACGCTCGTGCGCAGCAACACCGCCGTGCTGGTCGCGCCGCCGGGAGCGGGCAAGACCACGCGGGTGCCGCTGGCGTTGCTGGATGCAGGATGGATCGGCACAAAAAAGATCATCGTGCTGGAGCCGCGCCGGATCGCCGCGCGCGCCGCCGCCGAGCGCATGGCACACACATTGGGCGAGCGTGTCGGCGAGACCGTCGGCTATCGTGTGCGCTTTGGCTCGAAAGTCTCGCGTGCGACGCGGATCGAGGTGGTCACCGAAGGAATTTTCACGCGGCAGATTCTCAACGATCCGGAATTGTCCGGCGTCGCTGCGGTGCTGTTCGACGAATTCCATGAACGCTCGCTCGATGCCGATCTGGGCCTTGCGCTGGCGCGTGATGCGCAAACCGGACTGCGCGAAGATCTGCGCATCCTCGTCATGTCGGCGACACTCGACGGTGCGCGGGTGGCGAAGCTGCTCGGCGATGCGCCGGTGATCGCCAGTGAAGGCCGCGCGTTTCCTGTCGACACCCGCTATCTCGGCCGCAAGCCCGATATGCAGATCGAACGTCAGATGGCGGACGCCATTGCGACGGCGCTGCGTGCCGATACCGGATCGGTGCTGGCGTTCCTGCCCGGTGCCGCCGAAATCCGCCGCACGCAGACGTTTCTCAATGAACGCGTCAGCGACCCCAACACCGAGATCGTGCCGCTGTTCGGCGCGCTCGATGCCACCGTACAGGATCGCGCCATCTCGCCGCCGCCCAAGGGACAGCGCAAGGTGGTGCTGGCGACGTCCATCGCAGAGACATCGCTGACCATCGAAGGCGTGCGGATCGTGGTCGATTCCGGCATGGCGCGGGTGCCGCGCTATGAACCGGACATCGGCCTGACGCGGCTGGAAACCATCCGCGCCTCGCGCGCTGCGGTCGATCAGCGACGCGGCCGCGCCGGACGTACCGAACCCGGTGTTTGCTATCGGCTGTGGGACGAGCCCCAGACCGCATCGCTGGAAGCCTACACACGCCCGGAAATTCTCTCGGCCGATCTATCGTCGCTGGTGCTGGACCTTGCGCATTGGGGCGCGACCGATCCGTCAACGCTGGCGTTTCTCGATTCGCCGCCGCTGCCGGCGCTGACCGAGGCGCGCGCCCTGCTGCGCGAACTGAACGCGCTCGATGAGTCCGGCCGCATTACGCCGGAAGGCAACAGCCTGCGTGCGCTGGCGCTGCCGCCGCGCCTCGCAAGGATGATCGTGGATTCGCATCGGCTGGGTTCGGGCGAAGAGGCTGCGCTGATCGCTGCCGTACTTACCGAGCGCGGTCTTGGCGGTGACAGCGCCGACCTCGATGCACGGCTGGATAACTTCCGCCGCGACCGTTCGCAGCGCGCGCAGGCTGCGCGGCAGTTGGCGGAGCGCTGGACCAGGCAGGTTGCGGCGAATGAGGATGATGGCGGGGCGCGGACTTCTTCTTCTCCCTCCCCCCTTGCGGGGGAGGGTCGGGGAGGGGGGACTCTGTCTTCGAGAGCGAGAAAAACTACCCCCAACCCCTCCCCGCAAGGGGGAGGGGAGTCGATCAGTTCGTCGCAGTTTGATTCAGAACTCTCCACGGGCCTCATGCTGGCGCTGGCATTTCCGGATCGCGTGGCGCGCAATCGTGGCAATGGATCGTTCGTGCTGGCAAACGGGCGCGGCGCGAGCGTCGAGCAGACCTCCGCGCTGGCGAAATCGCCGTACATCGCCGTCGCCGAATTGACGGGGACGGCGGCGAACGGGCGCATCCTGTTGGCGGCGCCGATCACGCAGGCCGAAATCGAGGCGCAGTTCGCCGATCACATCCAGACCGATGACGAGATCACGTTCGACAGGTCCGCGATGGCGCTGCGCGCACGGCGCAGGAAGAAGCTGCACGCGATCACGCTCTCGGAACAAACCCTGCCGGTCTCGCCCTCGGCGGACACTGCGCGCGTGCTGGCGGACGGCCTTGTCGCTTTGGGGTTGGATCGCCTGCCGTGGTCGAAGCCGCTCAAGCAGTGGCGCGACCGCGAGATGTTTCTGCGCGCGGCCTCGCCCGAGGATTGGCCCAATCTCTCCGATAGCGCGCTGGCGGATACGCGCAACGACTGGCTCGCGCCTGCGCTATTCGACAAGACCTCGCTGGCGAACTTTTCCGCCGGCGATCTGTCCGATGCGCTGATGAATCTGCTGCCATGGGATCAGCGCGCGCGGCTCGACCGCGAAGCGCCGACCCATTTCGAGGCGCCGACGGGAACGTCGCTGCCGATCGACTATGAAGCCGAGCAGGGACCCACCATTGCGGTTCGTTTGCAGGAACTGTTCGGGCTCAATGTTCACCCGTCGATCGCGAAGGGCAAAATTCCGCTGGTGCTCGAGTTGCTCTCGCCCGCGCATCGCCCGGTGCAGGTGACGCGCGATCTGCCGGGCTTCTGGCGCGGGTCCTATGCCGCCGTGCGCTCCGATTTGCGCGGGCGCTATCCGCGCCACCCCTGGCCGGAGGATCCGGCATCCGCGCCGCCGACCCGCCGGGTCAAGCCGCGCGGGACGTAAAGCCTCCTTCGGGGCGGTTCCTGAGGCGCGCTTTAATACTTCCCTCACCCTTATCTCGGAAAAAGCCCTCTTCGCCGGGACCGGACAGTCAACTTTCGGCCCGTTGTGATGTGGTTCCCATAAACTTCGGCGCGGGACCGGTGAGTACAGGCGTATGCGTTATGCGTAGCATCATGATTCTGGCGGCCATTCTGATCGTGTTCGGCACGTCCATGGCGAAAGTCGCGGACACGATCACTACCGAAAAGGCGCAGGCCAAGTCGGTCGACAAGGCCAAGGCCATGAACGCCTTCGCGTCGGTGCAGCCGATGACCACCGGCAATGCTGCCCTCCGCAGCGTCACCATTCCGCGCGACAGTCGCGGCCATTTCCAGACCGAGGGCCGCGTCGATGGCCGCCGGCTGGGCTTCATGGTCGATACCGGCGCGTCGGTGATCGCGCTGAACGAATCGTCAGCGGCGGAGATCGGTGTCCGGCCGCGGCCCAGCGATTACACCGCAAATGTTTCCACGGCGAACGGATCGATCAAGGCCGCTCGCACGCGGCTTGCGATGGTCGACATCGGCGGGCTTGTCGTGCGCGATGTCGATGCCCTGGTGCTGCCCGACGAGGCGCTGTCGGAAAACCTGCTCGGCCTGTCGTTCCTGTCGAAGCTCAGGCGCTATGAATTCGCCGGCAGCAAGCTGGTGATGGAGCAGTAAGCTTCGCTCTCACACCCGCCGGAACACCACGCTCAGGTTGTTCGCCGGCATTTCGGTGATCACCGGCGCGGAGAATCCCACCGAACGCGCCAGATCAGCGACCGTTTCCAGATCGCGCAAACCCCACTCGGCATTCCGTGCCTTGAGACTCGCATCGAACGCCTCATTGCTCGGTGCGGTGACGATATCCGCGCGCCGATAGGGCCCGTACAGATACAGCGGCGCGCCGCCGGGCAGCAGTTTCGCTGCGCCATGGAACAGGCCCTCGGTCGCCTGCCACGGCGCGATGTGAATCATGTTGATGCAGAGAACAGCGTCTGCCGCGGTCACCGGCCAGTGGTTTGACAATGCGTCCAGCATCACCGGCGGCCGCACGTTGGCGAGGCCAGTGTCCTGCGTCCACGCCTTGATGCTTTGCAGGGCGGCGTCCTCGGGATCGGAGGGCTGAAACGTCAGGCCGGGAAACGCCCGTGCGAAATGTACGACATGTTCACCCGATCCGCTGGCAATCTCGAGCACCAGACCGGAGGCGGGCAGCACGCCGCGCAGCACATCGAGAATGGCGTCGCGGTTGCGCAAGGTGGCGGGATACTCAAGGCGGCGGTCGGTCATGCGTATCCGATCTGAATGAAAGCTGTATGGGTTGGCTGCCAATATGCCGCAATTCGTTCGTAAATGCTTGGCTCCCGCCTTTCCACGGTTCCAAGCATTCGCTAAAGCTGCTGGATATCGCCCGCCCGCATTGTCACGAGGCCATCTGAATGTTTCCGAAGCCGAAGCCCGAACTGATTCCGAACACCTATGCCTATGAATCCGAGCCGATGGTGAAGGCGACCGGCTTCCGCGAATACGACGCGCGCTGGCTGTTCGGGAAAGAAATCAACCTGATGGGAATTCAGGCGCTGGGCATGGGCCTCGGCACCCTGATTGGCGAGATGGGACAGAAGCAGGAGATCGTCACCGCGCACGACTTCCGCAGCTACTCGGCCTCGATCAAGTATGCGCTGGTTTCGGGCCTGCTTGCGTCTGGCTGCAAGGTGCATGACATCGGCCTTGCGGTGACGCCGATGGCGTATTTCGCGCAGTTCGAACTCGACGTGCCGTGTGTGGCGATGGTCACCGCCTCGCACAACGACAACGGCTGGACCGGCGTGAAGATGGGCGCAAATCGTCCGCTGACCTTCGGGCCGGATGAAATGAATCGCCTCAAGGAGATCGTGCTCAACGCCGATTTCAAGCTCAAGCCCGCGGGCTCGTATCACTTCGTCGAGAATTTTCCGGCGCGCTATATCGCCGATCTCACCAAGCGGCCCAAACTCAAGCGCAAGCTGAAGGTCGTGGTTGCCTGCGGCAACGGCACGGCAGGTGCGTTCTCGCCGCAGGTGATGGAAGCGATCGGCTGCGAGGTCATTCGCCTCGACACGGAACTGGATCATACCTTCCCGAAGTACAATCCGAATCCCGAAGACATGGAAATGCTGCACGCGATCCGCGATGCGGTGCTTGAGCACAAGGCCGACGTCGGGCTCGGGTTTGACGGTGACGGGGACCGCTGCGGCGTGGTCGACAACACCGGCGAGGAAATCTTTGCCGACAAGGTCGGCGTGATGCTG
Organism: Afipia massiliensis; assembly: GCF_001006325.2. Lineage (NCBI taxonomy): Bacteria > Pseudomonadati > Pseudomonadota > Alphaproteobacteria > Hyphomicrobiales > Nitrobacteraceae > Afipia > Afipia massiliensis. Next base: position 1,990,490 of record NZ_LBIA02000001.1, read on the forward strand.
GCGCGCGACATGTCCGCGATTCACAAGAACGCGCAGTTCGTGGTCGACGTGAAGTCGACCGGCCTGTTCGTGACCGATCCGGTTTTGCAAAAGCAGGGCGCGCACACGACCTACTGGAAGACCGGCCATTCCTACATGAAGCGCCGCACCCATGAGCTGAAGGCGCTGGCGGGCTTCGAAAAGTCCGGCCATTTCTTCTTCAATGCGCCGATCGGTCGTGGCTATGACGACGGCCTCGTCTCCGCCATTGCGATCTGCGACATGCTGGACCACGCGGCCGGCAAGACCATGGCGGACCTGAAGGACGCGTTGCCGAAGACCTGGTCGTCGCCGACCATGTCGCCGCACTGCTCGGACGAAACCAAGTACGGCATCGTCACGCAGGTGGTGAAGCATTTCGAGGATCTGAAGGCGAAGGATGCCAAGGTCGCCGGTCAGCCGATCCGCGATCTGGTCACCGTCAATGGCGTGCGCGTCACTTGCGAGGACGGCAGCTGGGGCTTGGTGCGCGCCTCGAGCAACAAGCCTGAGCTGGTGGTTGTGGTGGAAAGCCCGGTCTCCGAACAGCGCATGCGCGACATGTTCGAGGCGATGGATTCGGTGCTGCGCACCCATCCGGAAGTCGGCGAGTACAATCAGAAGATCTGAGACCGATAAAATGCTCAGGCCGTCTCCGTCTTCGCGGAGACGGCCTGATCTATTTGAACGGATGATTAAGCCGCGCTGATTGCAGGCACCGGCAGCGCCGTCACCGACTTGATCTTTTCCATCGCGAAGCGCGAGGTGACGTTCTTCAGCGCCACGGCGCTGATCAGCTTCTTGTAGAAAATATCGTAGCTCTGCATGTCGGCGACGACCACGCGCAGCATGTAGTCGACGTCGCCGGCCATGCGATAGAACTCCATCACTTCAGGCATGGCGCTGACGGCGTCGGCGAATTTCTTCAGCCAGGCGTCGGAATGGTCGCCGCTTTCCACCGACACGAACACCGAAATCCCGAGACCGATCTTGTTCTGATCGACCAGTGCCACGCGGCGCAGGATGATGCCCTCGGCCTCCATGCGCTGGATGCGCTTCCAGCACGGCGTCGAGGACAGCCCGACCCGGTCGCCGATTTCGGCCACCGACAGCGAGGCGTCGTCCTGGAGTACGGTCAGAATCTTGCGATCGATGGCGTCAAGGCGGCGCGGGGCGTCAGCGATGACAACGGCGGCGTCGGACATGGAAAGAACTTTCTTCCATAATTGAGGATTGAAACCCTCATATATAGAAAATTCTTCTCAGACAAGCCCAAATCCTGGCCTTTAGAGAGCCTCTATGCCATCGCCTCGACCGGGTTGGATGCTAAAAACTCTTCAACTTCAATGCGTTGCGGGGAGCCAAAGGCCCCGCCGAAGCGCGTGCATTTGAGTGCAGCCGTGGCCGAGGCGAAACGCATCGCCGCTTCCAGCGCAAGGCCTTCGGCGATCGCCAGAGTGAACGCGCCATGGAATGCGTCGCCCGCGCCCAGCGTATCCACGGTATGGACCGGGAAAGCCGGCATTTGCCGCGGCTCACCCTGCTGATCGAGCCATGTCACGCCCTTGGCGCCCGACGTGACGCCGAGCAATGCGGGGGTCACTAGTGCCAGCTTGCGCAGCGCGGTGACATCGTCGCTTTCGCCGGCGGTGGCGTGCAGTGCCTCTGCCGAAAAGATGATGTGCGAGGCAACCTGCAACAGCCCTTCACGCATCGACATCAACCGGTCGCCGTCGATGACGACGGGAATGCCGCGGCGACGCGCTTCGGCGCACACATCGGTGCCGAATTCCGCGCAGCGGCTTTCGATCAGAATAGCGTCGCAATCGGCAAGCAGGGTTTCCGAAGGCGGCAGTGCCACGGTCCATAGTTTCGGATCGCGGAAGGTGATGATGGTGCGCTCGCCGCTGGGATCAATCATGACGCTGGAGATCGGCGTGACCACGTCATCGACGATCACAAGGCCGCTGGTATCGATGCCTTCACTCCTGAACTGATCGTCGATGATGGCATTGCTCGCTGCCAGCGCGCCGCCGATCGGGCCCGAGAGCAGAACACGGCCCCCGAGGCGCGAAATCGAAATGGCGGCATTCGGCGAATTGCCGCCCGCGACCTCGACGAACTCGCTGGCATATTCCTTGTTGCCGCGCGCAGGCACGTCGGCCACGCGGAATATCAGATCGCGCACCGGCATACCGATGCAGAGGATTCGTGGAGATTTCTTGTGTGACTGATTGTGGATGTTCACTGACACTGCGCCTCGCCCGAAATGGCTGTGACCAAGACAATCGATGACACGCGATGCGGTTCCTTGTGCGGAACCGCAATAACTATGCTGTTTCCGCGAGCCAGTTCGCCAGAAGGTGGTGTGCGATTGCGACCGGATGAGGGCCTGTCATGCCCTCGGGATGAGTCTTGGCGAGCATCTTCACGGCCTCGTCCCGGCTGAACCAGCGAGCATCTTCAAGCTCGGTTTTGTCCACGACGATGTCGGTGGTGGTGGCACGCGCGGTGCAGCCGATCATCAGCGATGACGGATAAGGCCACGGCTGCGTCATGTAGTAGCGCACGTCGGTGCAGTGGATGCCGGCCTCTTCCAGAATCTCGCGTTGTACCGCGTTCTCGATGGTTTCCGCTGCTTCGACGAATCCCGCAAGGCAGGACCACATCGTCGGTGGAAATTGCGACTGGCGCCCCATCAGGCACTTGTCACCCGCTGTGACCAGCATGATCACGACGGGATCGGTACGCGGAAAATGCTCGGTCTTGCAGGTAGGACATACGCGCTTCCAGCCGCCGTCCGCCATGGCCGAGCGCGCGCCGCAGTTGGCGCAGAAGCCATGACGCTGATGCCAGCTCACCAGCGACTTTGCCATCGCTATCGTGGAGAGTTCGCGCGCCGGTATAGCGCCGCTCGCGGCGACGGCGCGCAGGTTTTCCACGCCGACATCCTGACGACCCATCAGGTCCTCGGCGGCTGTGGCGCTGATGCCCATGCCGAAAATCGCCGCGCCCTCGTGCAGGCCGAGAAAGATGGTGCCGGGATTGGCGCCGAACTTCTGCGCCTCTTCCAGCGTCAGCAATGCGCGGGGACCATCGGCGCCGAGGGTGACCACGAGCGAATCGCGATGCACCACATAGGCTCGCGCGTTGCGATGGGTTTCCAGTGCGAACAGTTTCTCGGCGTCGGTGCGGACATGCGCCGCGCGGTCGATCGGATGGGACACGAAGCCCGGTTGTCCGAGCGGAAAGGGATCATTTTTTGTTGTCATTGATTTTCAGCCTGAGTTTCAATTTTGGGCATGATCTTTTCCGAAAACCGGTGCCTACTTTCGGGATCATGCCCTTAGCTCAGCCAGATCTTGCGGCGAAGCGCGGCGATGAATGTTTCGACTTCCTGCGGATCGTGGACCAGTGGAGGCACCACCCCCCAGACCGGCCGCGGCCACGCCGCGTCCGAGGTCCGGCGTGCAATGATATGAACATGCAACTGCGGAACGACATTGCCCAGCGCCGCGATGTTCATCTTGTCGGGTTTGGTGACCTCCTTCAGCACGCGCGCGACGCGGTTGATCTCGGTCATCAGCTGCGCCTGTTCGACTTCATTCAGGTCGATGATCTCGATAACGTCCGCGCGGCGCGGCACCAGCAGCAGCCACGGATAGTTCGCATCTTTGATGACGAGCACACGCGACAGCGGCAGGTCGCCGATATTGATGGTGTCTTTTTCGAGGGTTGAATGGAGTGACCAGGCGGAGGAGGAGGACATTTCGCCAATTTTGCAGAGTGCGGGGTTGCAAACAACACCTGTCATGCCCGGCTTTGCGCGGGGCATCCATGTCTTTGTTCCATCGGGGCGGGACCCGCTGACGCCAGCCCCGGCGCTTGCCAATTTCATCAGCCGTAACAACGTGGTGCGAACCGCCGTCGCGCGCTTGCTTTCCGTCGGTTTTGGCCCCAAATAGGGACCGGGAGATTGGCGGTGGACGAGCCACTCGCCAACCGGGTCAGGTCCGGAAGGAAGCAGCCCTAACGAGGTCCGGATCGGGTCGCTCGTCAGTCTCCTACTTCTCTTTTTCGCGCGCCCAGCGTGCTAACGCCGGCTTTCCGCAAGACGCTCTCTTTTCAAGAGCCTTGCGACAATCGCGGATCGATTGATGACCGATGCTGATATTGCCGGCGCGACTGCGGACGATCAGCCGGGTTTTGAACTCGGCGGAGCGCCAGCCTCTTCACCGGCGTCAGGCTCTGCATCGGGGGCCGGCTATCGCGTGCTCGCGCGCAAATACCGTCCCGGGACATTCGAGGATCTGATCGGCCAGGAAGCGATGGTTCGCACCATCTCGAATTCGTTCGAGGCGGGGCGCGTTCCGCAGGCCTGGATTCTCACCGGCGTCCGCGGCGTCGGCAAGACCACGACCGCGCGCATTCTCGCCCGCGCGCTGAACTACGAATTGCCGGACGGGTCGGTCAAAGGGCCGACCATCCACATGCCGAAGATGGGCGTGCATTGCCAGGCGATCATGGAAAGCCGGCACATCGACATCCTCGAAATGGACGCTGCCTCGCATACCGGCATCGACGACGTGCGTCAGATCACCGACGGCGTGCGCTATGCGCCGTCGAGTGCAAGGTACAAAGTCTACATCATCGACGAAGTCCATATGCTCTCGGAGAAGGCGTTCAACGCTTTCCTGAAGACGCTGGAAGAGCCGCCCGAGCACGCCAAGTTCGTGTTCGCCACCACCGAAATCCGCAAAGTGCCGGTCACGGTGCTGTCGCGCTGCCAGCGCTTCGATCTCAGGCGCGTCGAATCCGATGTGCTGATGGCTCATCTGGCGAGCATTGCGGATAAGGAAGGCGTCAAGACTGAGCCGGAGGCGCTGGGCCTGATTGCGCGCGCCGCCGAGGGTTCGGTGCGCGATTCGCTGTCGCTGTTCGATCAGGCGATCGCGCATGCGGCGGGCATGGTGCGCGCCGAGGACGTGCGGCAGATGCTGGGTCTCGCCGATCGCACCCGCGTGATCGATCTGTTCCAGTCGCTGGCGAGCGGCGACATCGCCGCAGCCTTCAAGGAGTTCCGCGATCAGTATGACACCGGCGCCGATCCGGTGGTGGTGCTGAGCGATCTCGCCGAATTCGTGAACTTCGTGACGCGGGTGAAGGTCGTGCCGGCGACGGCGGACAATCTGGCGCTGGGCGAAACCGAGCGCACGCGCGGGCGCGATTTCGCGGCCAAGCTCTCGATGCGGGTGCTGTCGCGGATGTGGCAGATGCTGCTCAAGGGCATTGCCGAAGTACAGGCAGCGACACGGCCGCAGGCTGCCGCCGAAATGGTGCTGGTGCGCATCGCCTACGTGTCCGATCTGCCGACGCCGGATGAAGCGATCAAGATGATCGACGCCAACGGCGGTTCGTCGCCGATGCTTGGCGGCAATGTGGTCGGCAACGCCGCGCCGCGCGGCTCGTCCGCGATGCTGTCGTCAGGTGGCGATGACGGTTCGCAACTGCGCGCGGTGGCATCCAGCACACGGCCCGCCCTCGATACCTCGCCGCGTCCACAGATGAGCGCTCCTGCGCCCGCACCTGTTGCGGTTGAGGCTGCGCCGGTGCTGCGGCTGAACACGTTCGCTGAACTCGTCGCTCTGACCGGCGAAAAACGCGATTTGCAGATCAAGTCAGCGCTCGAAGCCGACATGCGGCTGGTGCGCATGGAAGACGGCAGGCTCGAAGTCTCTTTGGAACGCAGCGCCGCGCGCTCCGTTGTCAATGAATTGTCGCGCAAGCTCGAACAGTGGACCGGACGGCGCTGGACCGTGATCGTGTCTAACGAGGCCGGCCAGCCGACGCTGCGTGCGCAGGCGCAGGCGGCGAAGGAAAAACTCACCGACGGCGTTCATGCCGATCTGCGGGTGCAGGCGGTGATGGCGAAATTTCCGGGCACGCAGGTGATCGATGTGCGGCGCATCGCGCCGGATACTGGCTCGGGCGCGGATGACTCCGGACCCGTCGCTGCGGCCGAAGAAGACGACGATCTCTAACTCAATTCGATAAAGGACCGTTCATGGCTGATTTTCTCGGCATGATGAAACAGGCGGCGCAGCTTCAGTCGAAGATGAAGGCGCTGCAGGACGAACTCGAAACCATCGAGGTTGAAGGCACCTCCGGCGGCGGGCTGATCAGCGTGCGCATGACGGCGAAGGGCGAAGTGAAAGCCGTGAAAATCGACCCGTCGCTGGTCAAGGCGGACGAGCGCGAAATTCTCGAAGACCTGCTGGTGACGGCGCATAACGATGCGCGGCGCAAGGCCGAAGCTGCCATGCAGGAGAAAATGCAGACGCTGACCGGCGGCCTCGGCCTGCCGCCGGGATTGGGTCTCGGTTAATATGCCCACCGCTGTTGCCGGTCCCGAGATCGAACGCCTGATCCAGCTGCTGGCGCGGCTGCCGGGGCTTGGCCCGCGCTCGGCGCGGCGCGCGGCGCTGCATCTGATCAAGAAACGCGAAGCCCTGATGACGCCGCTGTCGTCGGCTCTGCAAGTGGCGATTGAGAAGATTCAGGTCTGCAACACCTGCGGCAATATCGATACGCAGAATCCCTGCACGGTCTGCACCGATACACGGCGCGACTCCTCGATCATCGTCGTGGTGGCGGATGTCGCCGATCTTTGGGCGCTCGAACGCGCTCATGCCACAAATGGTTTTTATCACGTGCTCGGCGCGACGCTGTCGCCGCTCGATGGTGTCGGTCCGCAGGACCTGACCATCGATGCACTGGTCCAGCGCGCACTCGACCCACGGGTCACCGAAATCATCCTCGCGCTCAATGCAACAGTCGATGGCCAGACCACCGCGCACTACATCACCGACCTGTTGCAGGATGCCAACGTCAAGGTCACCCGGCTGGCGCATGGCGTGCCGGTCGGCGGCGAGCTTGATTATCTCGACGAAGGAACTTTGTCGGCTGCCATGCGGCAGCGGACGCTGTTCTGATCTGCCCTGAAACTGAATTCACAACATGGAAGCCGCATGATTCTCCGCCTGTTCGCGAATGTGCCCGCAATGCTTGCCGCGGGCTGCCTTGCTGTCCTGATGTCCTCCGACGCGTTCGCGCAGCAAAAGGCCAAGCCGATCAACACCGGCGAGGTGCTGTCGGGCGAACTGACCGCGATGCGTTCCGGCCCGAAGAAGAAGCGCGTCATTACCTATCAGCTGACCAGCGAACCGCGGCGGTTGCCGGGTCCGACCGGCCTGTGCAATCTGGAAACCGGCCCCGAGACGTTTCAGATCGTGACCAACAGCGACGCGGAAGCAGCGGCGCTAAAGCCCTTTATCGGCAAGAGCATTGCGCTGAAGGCCAATGAGATGGCCTGTGCGCAGGCCGCCGGGCAGTTGAGCGACGCCATCGTCACCAAGTGGAACGTCGTGACCAGGCACTAAGCGTCGGCTGGAACGGCGTCGCGCCGTCGCAATGTCTCAAAATGTCCGCGCCGCTGCAGCCACGCCAGCAGGATCAGGCTCGGCACCGCGACCAGCACGCTGAGCACGAAGAACGCCGGCCAGCCGGTGGCCTGCGCGACATAGCCGGCGCCCGCCGAAAGATAGGTCCGGCCGATCGCCGCGAACGCGGTGAGCAGCGCATACTGGGTCGCGGTATGCAGCGGGCTCTGGCACAGCGACGACAGATAGGCGACGAAGATCACCGTACCGATCGCGCCGGTGAAATTCTCCACCGTGATCGCCAGCGCCAGCGCCCATTGGTTCAACCCGACATAAGCGAGCCACGCGAAGGCGAGATTTGAGATCGCCTGAAGCACGCCGCCGGTCCACAGACAGGCTTCCAGCGACCATGCACGCGCGAGGAATCCGCCGGCAAAGCCGCCGATCAGCGTCGCGGCCAGCCCAACGCCCTTGACGATGGCGGCGTAGTCGTTGCGCGTGAATCCGAGATCGATCACGAACGGCGCGGTCATGGTGCCGGAAAACGAATCCGTGAACTTGTAGAGAATGACAAATGCAAGAACCGCCCAGACGTCCTTGCGGATCAGGAATTCGGTGAAAGCGCCGACAGAGGCGTTGGTGACGCGTGTGATGGCGCTCTCGCCGCTGGTTGCTTCCTTGGCGCGGCGCGACTGTTCGGGTTCGGTGGCGATGAGCGCTGCGATCATGCCGATCAGCACCATCGCCGCCATTGCGATGTAGCCCCACATCCAGGCGATGGATTTGGTCAGGCCGGTGGCTTCAAAACCGCTGACCAGAAACAGCGCGCCGGCGGTCGAGATCAGCATACCGACACGATAGGCCGCGACGTATGAGGCCATGCCGGCGGCTTGTTCTCTCTCGGGCAGGCTCTCGACGCGGAAGGCATCGACCACGATATCCTGCGTGGCGGATGCGGCTGCGACCAGCAACGCACCGAGTGCGACATAGAACGGCGATTTCGCCGGATCGGTAACGGCGAGCAGTAAAATCGCGGCGATCAGCAACAATTGCGCGAACACCAGCCAGCCGCGCCGTCGCCCCAGCCACTTCGTCAGCAGCGGTACGTGCAGCGCGTCCACCAGCGGCGCCCAGAGAAACTTCAGCGTGTAGGGTGTGCCGACCAGGGCGAACAGGCCGATGGTGCCGAGATCGACGCCGGATTCGCGCATCCATACCAGGAGCGTCGAGCCGGACAGCGCCAGCGGGAGGCCGGATGAGAAGCCGAGGACCAGCACGATCAGCACGCGAGGCTGCAGATAGACCGCCAGCGCTTCACGCCACGAGGTGCGGGCAGAAGCTGGCGTCGGTTTGACGGTTTCAGGCGCTGTCATGCAGGGGTGTTAGCAGATTCGGGCGATCTTTCCCCGCGTCGTCCCCGCGCAGGCGGGGACCCATAACCACCGGCCCAGGTTGTTTTCCCGGATGCTGCGCCGAGGACTTATTCAGGATCGTTAGTTCAGGGAGTATGGGTCCCCGCCTGCGCGGGGACGACATCGTGTATGTGGCCAGCACCGCGGGAAGGTCGCGGAAGAGGCTGACGCTACTCCCCCGCCTGCAACTTGCGGAGCGGATGGGTGGGAAACAGATCGGGTCCGCCGGACGCAACGACGCGCGGCGTCTCAGTGGGCTCGCTGGCTTTGCTGAAATCCAGTTCCTCGATACGGCCGGCGCGCTTTTCGATCTTGTCGGCGGAAATCAGGATCTGGCGCACGTCCTCGTTCACGTTGCCGAAGTCCTTCTGCAACTTGACGACGCGCTCGCGCAGCCGGGCGAGGTCGTCCGACATGTGCATCACTTCGGTGCGGATCTGATCGGCCGCGTCGCGCATCCGCGCGTCCTTCAGAATTTGCTGCATCACCTGGATGGCCAGCATCAGCAGTGACGGCGACACCAGCACGATGCGTGCGCGGTAGGCCTTCTGGATCACGTCGTCGAAACCGTCGTGAATTTCTGCGTAGACCGATTCCGACGGCACGAACATCAGGGCGGTGTCCTGCGTTTCGCCGGGGATCAGGTATTTGTCGGCGATGTCCGTGACGTGCTTCATCACGTCCTGCCGCAGCCGCTGGGTGGCGAATTTCTTTTCCTCGTCGCTGCGCGCGTCGCGCAGTGCGGTGACAGCCTCCAGCGGGAATTTCGCATCGACGCACAGCGGCCGCTGGTCCGGCAGGAATATCACGCAGTCCGGCCGCTTGTTGTTGGACAGCGTGTGCTGGAACGCGAAAGAGCCCTTCGGCATGCCGTCCTGCACGATGGCTTCCATGCGGGCCTGGCCGAACGCGCCGCGCGACTGCTTGTTGGCGAGCACGTCGCGTAGCGTCGTCACCTGCGAGGTGAGGTCGGTGAGATTCTTGTGCGCGTTGTCGATGATGCCGAGGCGTTCGTGCAGCACGCGCAGGCTATCCATTGTGTTGCGCGTGGTCTGTTCCATCGACTGGCCGACGCGGTGCGTCACCGAATCCAGCCGCTCGTTGACGGCGCGGGCCATCTCCGCCTGCCGCCCGACCAGCGCCTGTCCCATTTCATGAACGCGGCCGGTGGATTCGCTCTGTAGCCGCAGCACCTCGGCCAACCGCTCCTCGAGCTCGTCGGCGCGCACGGCCTGTGCCATGGCCGCCTCCGCACCCTTGCGGCCAGAGCGGGCGATGACGATGGCGATGGCCAGCAGCAAAAGCAGCGCCAGCGCGCCGAATGCGATGAGGGCAGCGCTCATGCGGACCGGCACATCGCCGACAATGAAAAGGATCTCGTTCATGTCGCCGTTGTAACCCGATTCGGGACCAGATGCGAACGAATGGGGAACATTTATGGTTAACAACTCCCTGATTTTTATGGTTAATCACCGGTTAACGACTTTCGCTTCCGGCCAAGCGCCTGATGTCACGCCGGGTTTGACCGCGGCGGGCGCTCCCATTACATCGCGCCCATGGCCAATCGTGACATCATCATCCTACCCGACAAGCAGCTGCGGCTGATTTCCAAGCCGGTCGAAAAGATCACGCCCGAGATCCGGGCACTCGCCGACGACATGTTCGAAACCATGTACGAGGCGCCGGGCATCGGTCTCGCCGCGATCCAGATCGCGGTGCCGCTGCGGCTGATCACCATGGACCTCTCCAAGAAGGAGGGGGAGAAGGAACCGCGCGTTTTCATCAATCCGGAAATCCTGTCGGCGTCCGAGGAACTCTCGGTCTACGAAGAGGGCTGCCTTTCGATTCCGGAATACTACGAAGAGGTGGAGCGGCCGGCGCGGGTGCGCGTGCGCTTCATGGACATCGATGGCAAGATTCACGAGGAAGATGCCGAGGGACTTTACGCCACCTGCATCCAGCACGAAATCGACCATCTCAACGGCGTTCTGTTCGTGGATTATCTCTCCAAGCTCAAGCGCGACCGCGTGATGAAGAAGTTCACCAAGGCCGCCAAGCTCGCGGCGAAATAAATCCAGTCGCCGAAAGCGATTTTTGCATGCCGCTTCGTCTGATCTTCATGGGCACGCCGGACTTCGCGGTGCCGACGCTGCTGACGCTCGCGGACCACGGTCACGAGATCGCGGCGGTGTATACGCGCGCGCCGAAGCCGGCAGGGCGCGGCATGAAATTGCAGGCGACCCCGGTGGAGCAGGCCGCGCGGCAGCTAGGCATCCCGGTGCTGACGCCAAAGACCTTGAGGACTCCGGAAGCCGAAGCGGAGTTTCGCGCGCACAATGCCGACGCGGCAGTGGTGGTCGCCTACGGCATGATCCTGCCCGCAAACATTCTCGACGCCGTATCGCTCGGCTGTTTCAATCTCCACGCGTCATTGCTGCCGCGCTGGCGCGGTGCCGCGCCGCTCAACCGCGCGATCATGGCGGGCGATGCTGAGTCCGGCGTCATGGTCATGAAGATGGACGTCGGGCTCGACACCGGCGATGTCGCGATGGCCGAGCGTCTGCCGATCACCGACACGATGACCGCACAGGACCTGCACGACACGCTGGCGCCGCTGGGCGCTGACCTGATGGTGCGGGCGATGGGCGGGCTGTCACGCGGCGGCCTGCAACTGACCAAGCAGAGCGAGCAGGGCGTCACTTACGCCGCGAAAATCGACAAGGCCGAAGCGCGGATCGACTGGAGCAAACCTGCCCGCGAGGTGCTGCGGCATATTCACGGCCTGTCGCCGTTTCCCGGCGCGTGGTTCGAGATCGTCATCGATGGTGAGCCGGTGCGTATCAAGGTGCTGCGTTGCGAGCTGGCGAAGGGCTCTGGCGCGCCAGGCGATTTGCTGGATGACAAGCTGACCATTGCTTGCGGCGATGGCGCGATCCGGATTCTGGAATTGCAGCGCGCCGGAAAACCACCGATGAAAGCCGATGCATTTCTGAATGGCACGCAATTGAAGCCGCCGGCGCGGGTCGTGGTTTGATGCCCCGCTACAAACTCATTATCGAATATGACGGCACGCCCTACTGCGGCTGGCAATATCAGGACAACGGCCCTTCCGTGCAGGGCGCGCTGGAGGCCGCGGTAAAGGCCATGACCGGCGGCGATGTCCGCGTCAACGGTGCGGGCCGTACCGACGCGGGCGTGCATGCGCTCGGGCAGGTCGCACATATCGACCTCGTGAAGGATTATAGAGCGGACCGTGTGCGTGATGCGCTCAATGCGCATCTGCGGCCAAATCCCATCGGCGTGCTGTCAGCAGAGATTGTGCCGGAGACGTTCGATGCGCGGTTCTCAGCGACCAAGCGTCATTACATTTACCGGATTGTCAATCACCGGGCCAATCTCGCGCTTAAGGTCGGGCATGCGTGGCGTGTGGCGCGGCCGCTGAATGTCGAGGCGATGCAGGAGGCCGCACAGGTGCTGGTCGGCAAGCACGACTTCACCACGTTCCGCGATACTGAATGTCAGGCGAAGTCGCCGGAGAAGACGCTCGATGCGCTCGACGTGACGCGCGATGGCGACGATGTGAACATCATCACCTCGGCGCGGTCGTTCCTGCACAGTCAGGTGCGCTCGATGGTCGGCTCATTGGTGTGGGTTGGTCACGGGCGCTGGAAAGCCGAGGATATGCGGCGCGCGCTTGAGGCTCGCGATCGCGCCGCGTGCGGCCCTGTCGCGCCGCCGGACGGGCTTTATCTGGTGCGTGTCGAGTATTAGGTGAGCCGGATGCTGCGCTCACTTTCCCTCTCCCCTTGTGGGAGAGGGTGCCCGAGCAAAGCGAGGGCGGGTGAGGGGTAAATGCGCTCGTGTGTAAACGGAGATTACCCCCTCACCCGGCTCGATTTCGTTTCACTCAATCTCGCCACCCTCTCCCACAAGGGGAGAGGGTCCAAGAGCCGCAAGAGCGGGGCGAGGGAGGAGTTTACGCCGCCGCTGTGGCTTCGATTTCCAGCAGCCACTTGCTGTCGAAAATGCCGGCGATGATCACCGTCATGGCCGGGGCAAGGGTGCCGAGGACGCTCTGGCGAACGGTACGGTTCTCCAGCGCGTACTTCCGGTCCGACAGAAACACCGTGACCTTGACGACGTCGGCGAGGGTCATGTCGACGGCCTTGAGCTGGCTTTCGATATTGGCCCAGATCAGCCGGCATTGCGCCTCGAACGTCTCCGGCACGGTGCCATCCACGGTTTGTGGAATCTGTCCGCTGACGAAGGCCAGGCGCTGCGCGCCGCTGACCTCGCAGACCTGCGCATAGCCGAAGGGTTGCGGGGCGTCGGCGGCGTTGATGTTGCGGCGTTGCATGGGCATTCCCCGTTACGATAGCGTCTTCATCACATCCCAGAACAAATCCTCGCCATTGGCAACGTTTTCGTTCCAGTGGTCGGCGGCGTTTTCATCGGCGGCATCGGTGATGAACTTGAATGCCCGCCATGGTACGCCGTGGCGCTGGCAGACATGAGCGATGGCGAACAGCTCCATGTCGACAATGTCGATGTTGTTCTCGACCAGCCATGGATCGACGGACGTAACGAAGCTGTCGCCGGTGCCGCAGACGACGCTGCCGTGACCGGAGGACAGCCGGTCCATCTCCGGCGAGAACGGCGTGCGGCCGCGCGGCGCCAGCGGCATCGCCGCCATGTCGCGCTGAACAGTGTGCGCGACCTCCACAAGGCCGTTGTGGATGTGGGCGATCTTGCCGGCGGTGCCGTAGTTGACGATGAGCTTCGGCTGCAGCGCCATCACCGCCAGCGTCGCGATGCTCGCCGCATTGATCTTGCCGACGCCGGTGTAGATCACCTCGACGCCCTCAGGTGCGCGCGCCTTGTTCAGCTCGGTGTCGATCGCACTGAGAATGATAACGTGACCGCTCATGCTTTCAGCACTCATGCGAAGTAGCGATCCAGCACGCCGCGATAGATTGTCGTAAGCTTGTCGAGGTCGGACACCGGCGTGCGTTCGTCGATCTGGTGCATGGTCTGGCCGACAAGGCCGAATTCCAGCACCGGGCAGTAATGCGTGATGAAACGCGCGTCGGACGTGCCGCCGCCGGTGTTGAGGTCCGGCTTGCGCCCGGTGACATCTTCGATGGCCGCGGCCACGAGATCAGTGAACGGTCCCGGCTTGGTCCGGAACACGTCAGCATTCGACGGCTCCCACGCGATATGCGCCTTGATGCGGTTGCCGCTTGCCTTTGTCACGCGCTCTTCGATCAGCGCACGCAGGGATTCGCGGGTGTGGCAATCGTTGTAGCGGATGTTGAAGCGTGCCCGTGCCTGCGCGGGGATGACGTTCCATGCGGTGTTGCCGACATCGACCGAGGTGAACTCAAGGTTCGACGGCTGGAAATGATCGGTCCCCTTGTCCAGTGGGTCGCTGCTCAATGCCGCGATCAGCGCAGCGATATCCGGAACGGGATTCGACGCGCGGTGCGGATAGGCGACATGGCCCTGCACGCCATCGACAATCAGCGTGCCGGATTGCGATCCGCGCCGCCCCGTTTTAATGGTGTCGCCCATCTCGTTGACGTTGCTCGGTTCGCCCAGCACGCAATGATCGAATTTTTCGCCGCGCTCCGCCGCCCACTTCAGCAGCTTGACGGTGCCGTTGACGGCGATGTCTTCCTCGTCGCCGGTGATCAGGAACGAAATCGAACCTTTCGGCTTGCCGCCATTCGCGGCGAGATATTCAAGCGTGGCGGCGACGGAGCAGGCGATGCCGCCTTTCATGTCCACCGCGCCGCGCCCGTACAGCATGCCGTCCTTGACGTCGCCCGCGAACGCACCGTGGGTCCACGCCGCCTCGTCACCCGGCGGCACCACGTCGGTGTGACCCGCAAACGTAATGTGCGGGCTGCCGGTGCCGATCCGCGCATAGAGATTGTCGATGTCGGCCGCGCCCGGCTCGGAGAAGGTGACGCGATGCATCTCGAACCCGGCATCGCCCAGCAATTTTTCGAGCACGCCGAGCGCGCCGGCATCCGCAGGCGTGACCGACGGGCAGCGCAACAGATCGCGGGCGATGGAGAGGGCGTCGTTCGACATCAGGCTTTCTTTATGTGCGAGCGAGACCGGAGCGTCAGTCCCGCAGCAATTCGTTGATGCTGGTCTTGGAGCGGGTGCGCTCGTCGACGCGCTTGACGATGACCGCGCAGGCCGTGTTCGGACCGGGTTGGCCATTCTTCAGCGGCTTGCCCGGCAATGAGCCCGGCACCAGCACCGAATATTCCGGCACTTCGCCGATGAAGGTTTCGCCGGTTTCGCGGTCGACGATCTTGGTCGATGCGCCGAGGAACACGCCCATGGCCAGAACCGCGCCCTTGCGCACGATGACGCCTTCGGCGACTTCCGAGCGAGCGCCGATGAAGCAGTCGTCCTCGATGATGACGGGGCCTGCCTGCAACGGCTCAAGCACGCCGCCGATGCCGACGCCGCCCGAGATGTGGACGCGCTTGCCGATCTGGGCGCATGAGCCGACGGTGGACCAGGTATCGATCATGGTTGCTTCATCGACGTAGGCGCCGAGATTGACGAACGACGGCATCAGCACGACGTTCTTCGCAATGTGAGCAGAGCGGCGCACGATAGCGCCGGGCACGGCGCGGAAGCCGGCTTCGCGGAAACGGTTCTCGCCCCAGTCGGCGAACTTCGACGGCACCTTGTCCCACCACTGCGCGCCGCCGGGGCCGCCGGTGATCGGGGACATGTCGTTGAGGCGGAACGAGAGCAGCACCGCCTTCTTCAGCCACTGATTCACTTTCCACGCTCCGTCCGCCTGCCGCTCTGCGACGCGGGCCTCGCCCTTGTCGAGCAGATCGAGTGCCAGCTCCACGGCGTCGCGCACCTCGCCTTTGGTGTTGGCGTTGACGGTATCGCGGGCCTCAAAAGCGGCATTCAGCGTGGTTTCAAGCGCGGACAGAGACATCGGGATTCCTTGGGTATTTCTCGGGACGAGAGCGGTCGTTGGATGCGCTTTTGTCGGGATTTGGCGGCGTTGAGTCAAGCTGACGGGGTCAGTTTGAGGCCTTTATGGCTGCCAAAAACCCCGTCAGATCGTCGGTGATATGATCGACATAGGCGGCGTCGCGGCCTTCCAGCTCCCAGTCCTCGCGGACCACGCTTTTGGTGCCGTCGGGCACCACCAGAACGGTGGTCATGCCCAGATCGTGCGGCGTCACCAGATTGCGCGCCAGGTCCTCGAACATCGCCGCCTTGGCGGGATCGACGCCGTGCAGCTTGAGGAACTTCATGTAGGTTTGCCGCGCGGGCTTCGGCTCGAGTTCTGCGGCGACAATGTCGAACACGTCCTCGAAATTCTTCGCGATGCCGAGGCGTTCCAGCACTTTGCCGGCGTGGGCACGCGAGCCGTTGGTGAGGATCAGTTTGCGGCCGGGGAGCTTTTCGATCGCAGCGCCCATCGCGGGGTTGGGTTCGAGCGGCGAGTGATCGATTTCGTGGACATAGGCAAGGAAGTCGTCGGCGCGCAGGCCGTGCTCGGTCATCATGCCGCGCATGGTGGTGCCGTAGCGGCGATAGTAGTCCTTCTGGATCCTGAAGGCTTCGTCCTTCGGCACATTCAGATACTGCGCGACGAAATCACGAATCCGCACGTCGACTTGCTGCCAGAGATTGACGTGATGCGGGTAGAGCGTGTTGTCGAGATCGAACACCCACGTCTCGACATGGGAGAAGTTGCGTTTGTCTTTGTCTGTCATGGCATTCCGAACCGGATTGTTTTGCCGGCGCCTGCGGTCATGTCGACGCGCTCGTAGCCGCTCGCATTCAGTCCGCGCGGGCCGCAATCGCCCTGTTCGGTGAATTCGAACTGCGCTTCACGCGTGCAGAGCATGGTCGAACCGCCCCAGTTCAGCGGCCGGCTGTTGATCTTGATGGTGCGGCCGTTGCTGTCGACCGCTTCCGCGAAACTGAAAATTCGGCGCGGCTGTCCCGTCACATCGGGATGTAGGCATTTGCCGGGCTCGATACGATACCAGCCGCGGCTGGTGACGGCCTTGCCGTCGTCGGTGGCGATGGAAGCCATCACGCGGTACTGCGTGTCGTTGCACCAGGTGAGGCCGGTCGCGGACGGTGTCTCCACCGCTGCGATCATGGTCTCGAAGAAATTCGGAGCCTGCGCAGCGTCCGCGCCGAGGCCGCGCGCCTTCAGGAATGCGGCCAGCGCGTTTTGCGTCTTCCGGCCGTCGACGCCGTCGATAGGGGCCGCGTCATAGCCAGCGATCACCAGCAACCGCTGGATGGCGGCCAGCCGCGCCTGCTCATCGTCATACTCCGCGCCTTCCGCCAGATACGCGACCTGATGGCCGTCCTCGCCAATGCTTGGCTTGATCTCGGTGAAAGGCACGGCGGTCTGGCTGCCGCGGCACTGCCGCCCGGCGATGACAAAATCCTTCGGCGCGATGCAGAGATTGTCGGTGCCGTTCTGCGGTGCGGGCGATGCGCCGTAGACCGGCAAGGATCGCGCGTGGAGGAGGATGCGCTCCGCCGTGATGTTGCCCTGCGCCACCACGCGACAGGCCGCCGGATCGATCCGGAACCAGCCGCGCGTTGCGGTGGCGGACTTGTCGTCGATGCCGATGGCGGCTTCGACCACGTAGCTCATGCGGTTGCAGAGCTTCAGGTCGGCGCGGGCGGGGGTGCTGAAAAGCAGCGTCGGTGTCGCGAGGAGAAAAAGCGCGGCGACCACAGTGGTTTTGCTGTCGTCCCCGCGAAAGCGGGGACCCATTGTGCACCATAGACTTCGCATCATGCCCATCGATGCTGCTGGTTCCCTGGCTGCCCGCTGGAAGAAAGATGGGTCCCCGCTTTCGCGGGGACGACATCGTGAGTGAACTCTTTTGGCCGTCTCACTTGTGGATCAGCGTTCCCGTGCCCTGATTGGTGAACAGCTCGAGCAGCACTGCGTGCGGCGTCTTGCCGTCGATGATCACCACGCCCTCGACGCCGGCTTCCAGCGAATAGATGCAGGTCTCGACCTTCGGGATCATGCCGCCCGAGATCGTGCCGTCGGCGATCAGCTTGCGTGCGTCCTTGATCGACAGTTCGGGAATGAGCTTCTTCGATTTGTCGAGCACGCCCGGCACGTCGGTCAGCAGCAAGAGGCGCTTGGCCTTCAGCGCACCTGCGACAGCGCCTGCGAACGTATCGGCGTTGACGTTGAAAGTCTGGCCGTTCGCAGACGATGCCAGCGGCGCCAGCACCGGGATCAGTTCGTAGCCGATCAGCTGGTTGAGCAGCGTGAGATCGACCTTGTCGGGTTCGCCGACGAAACCGAGGTCGACTACCTTCTCGATGTTCGAGCCGGGATCGACCATGGTGCGGGTCGCCTTGGTGGCGGTCACCATGTTGCCGTCCTTGCCGCAGAGGCCCACGGCCTTGCCGCCGGCTTCGTTGATGTGGCTGACGATCTGCTTGTTGATCGATCCCGCCAGCACCATCTCGACGATCTCGATGGTCGCCGCGTCAGTAATGCGCAGCCCGGATGCGAATTCCGACTTGATGCCGAGCCGGGTCAGCATCGCCGCGATCTGCGGGCCGCCGCCATGAACCACCACGGGGTTGATCGCGGTCTGCTCCAGCAAAACGATATCGCGGGCAAACTGCCGGGCAAGGTTTTCCTCGCCCATGGCGTGGCCGCCGTATTTGATGACGATGGTTTCTTCGTCGTACTGCTGCATGTGCGGCAGTGCTTCCGACAGGATGCGGGCCTGATCCTGCGGGCTGATATTCGGCGGCAGATCCATCATGGGGAATTCTCGTTCACGCGGCGGGCTGGCAAGGTTTGCCGAGGGTTTAGCCGATTGCGGCAGCGGCGCAAAGCACCCTCGGTGCAAGTCAGCCTGCGCGGCGCGGCCAGGCCGCGGCGATGGCCAGCACCAGCCAGCTCAGGATCAGCAGCGTGCCGCCGGTCGGTGCTGCCATTGTGAACAATCCGTGACCGGCATACTGGCGCATCGCCAGATCGCCGGCGAACAGCGCCGCACCCACGATGAAGCCACAGGTCGCGGTCAGTCCGAGGTGACGCTGGGCGATGCCGTGCCCGGTCAGCAGCGCCGCGCCGATCACGGCGCTGGCGTGGAACAGCAGCATCGACGACGCCGAGGCAAGCCGCCCTGCGTCGGGTTGATGGGCGGACGCCGCCGCCAGCACCACACCGGCAGCGCCCATCAGCCCGGCAAGAACAACGGCAAGCCGCAAGACGCCATTCTGGGTCATTATTTTTCCTTCCGGTCGGGCATGTTCTTATCCGAAAACCGGTGCCCACTTTGCGCTAACGCGGCTCTTCGGGTCGGGATCATGCCCTAAACTCGCTCCCTGAGCAGGCGGATCATGGCGGCGCGCAGTTCGGGCATGCCGTTGCCGGTGCGCGACGATGTCACCAGCACCTCCGGAAACGCCGCCGGATGCTTGGAGAGCGCGGCGATGGTCGCTGCGAGTGTTTCTTCAAGCTCGGCTTTCTTGACCTGATCGGATTTGGTCAGCACCACCTGATAGCTCACCGCAGATTTGTCGAGCGTCTTCAGCACGTCGTGGTCGACGTCCTTGAAGCCGTGACGCGAGTCGATCAGCACGTAGACGCGGGCGAGATTGGCGCGGCCCTGCAGGAATTTGTGGATCAGCATGGTCCACGAGGCGACCTTGGTTTTCGGGGCGGAGGCGTAGCCGTAGCCCGGCATGTCCACCAGCCGAAGCCCTGCGTCCTTGCCGTCCGCAGGCGTCGGGCCTTCGAAGAAGATCAGCTCTTGCGTGCGCCCCGGCGTGTGCGAGGTGCGCGCCAACCCGTTGCGGCCCGTCAGCGCGTTGATGAGGCTGGACTTGCCGACGTTGGAGCGGCCCGCGAAAGCGACCTCGACGCCCTTCATCGGCGGCAGTGCTTCGATCGATGGCGAGGCCCAGAAAAATTGCCAGTCGCCGGCGAAGATCTTTCGCCCGGCTTCGATCAGCTCCGCATCGGCTTTATCGGTCATGCGAAGGTTCTCGGATATGAGACGCCCGGCGGTTCGCCGGGCTGGAATTGCAAAGACGTCAGGTGGTTTTCTTCGAACCGGCGAAGGTCGACCTGATGTTGTCGAACAGTTCGATCTTCGCGCCGTTCTTGTTCATGATGTAGCCTTGCTGGAGCACCGAGAGCAGGTTGTTCCAGGCCCAGTAGATCACGAGACCGGCGGGGAAGCCCGCAAGCATGAAGGTGAAGATCAGCGGCATCCAGTCGAAGATCATCTTCTGCGTCGGATCCGGCGGCGTCGGGTTCAGCTTCATCTGGACCCACATCGTGATGCCCATGATGATCGGCCAGATGCCGAGATGCAGGTAGTAGCCGAGAACCGGAAGCTGCGTCGGATCGAACGCCAGCAGGCCGAACAGGTTGAACAGGTTG
Organism: Afipia massiliensis; assembly: GCF_001006325.2. Taxonomy (NCBI): domain Bacteria; kingdom Pseudomonadati; phylum Pseudomonadota; class Alphaproteobacteria; order Hyphomicrobiales; family Nitrobacteraceae; genus Afipia; species Afipia massiliensis. The sequence continues at coordinate 2,010,805 of NZ_LBIA02000001.1, forward strand.
GTCGGGTCTGGCGCCGACAGATCCCTGATCCAGCCGAAGAACGGCGCATGCCGCATTTCGATGGTGACGAACAGAACCTTGTAGAGCGAGAAGAACACCGGGATCTGGATCAGAATCGGAAGACAGCCCGCGATCGGGTTGATCTTCTCCTTCTTGTAGATCTCCATCATTTCCTGCTGCTGCTTCACCTTGTCGTCTGGATACTTGTCCTTCAGCGCGGCGAGCTGCGGCTGCACGGCCTTCATCTTCGCCATCGACGCATAGGACTTGCTGGCGAGCGGGAAGAACACAAGCTTGACCAGCACCGTCACCGCCAGGATCGCGACGCCGAAGTTGCCGACGATGTGGAAGAACCAGTCGATCAGGAAGAACATCGGCTTGGTGATGAAGTAGAACCAGCCCCAGTCGATCAGGCGATCGAACTTGTTGAGGCTGAGCTGCCTGTCGTAGGTGTCGACCACGGCGTTTTCCTTGGCGCCGGCGAACAGGTTGGTCGTGGTCGTGGCCGTGCCGCCAATCGCAACCGTCAATGGGTCGAGCAGGTAATCGGTCTGATAGGTGCGCAGCGTGCCGACGAGGTTCGACGAGAAGCGCGCCTGAACGTTGGCCTTCGGGCTCGGCAGCAGCGTGCCGGCCCAGTACTTGTCGGTGATGCCGAGCCACGCATTGGTGACCTTGAACTCGACCGCCTTGGCCTCGTCGATGGCCTTGTAACCGTATTCCTGCAGGCCCTTTTCGCCGAGAACGCCGATCAGGCCTTCATGCAGGATGTAATAGCCCGACACCGGCGGTACGCCGTGACGCGAAATCAGACCGAATGGATACAGCGTAACCGGAGCGTCGCCGACATTGGACACGTCGTCCTTGATCGTGAACAGGTACTTGTCGTCGATCGAAATGGTGCGCTTGAAGGTGAGGCCTTGGCCGTTGTTCCAGGTCAGTGTGACCGGCTTCGCCGGCGTCAGCGCGCCCGTGCCTTCCTGGGTCCAGACGGTGTCCTTGGTCGGCATTTTGACCGTGGAGCCTGCCGACGGCACGAACCCGAACTCGGCGTAGAACGGCTCCTTGGTGCCCGACGGCGAGAACAGTTCGATGGCCGGCGATTTCGGATCGACGGTCTCGCGGAATTTCACCAGCGCGACGTCGTCGATGCGCGCACCGGTCAGCGCGATGCTGCCGCTGATGCTGGGCGTTTCGATCTTCACGCGCGGCGAGGCCGCGATCACGGTGGGCCGGGGCTGCACAGGCGCGGCCGCTGCCGGTGTCGCAGGTGTTGTCGGTGCGCCGGCCTGCTGCGCGGGAGCCGTGGGCGTGGTTCCGGGAGTTGGGGTCGCGCCCGGCGCAGTCGTCGCGGGATTGGCGGCCTGCTTCTGCGCCAGTTCGGCCTGCTGCGCGGCGCGCTGCTTTTCCATCTGCGGGATATTGTAGAGGTACTGCCACGCGATCAGCACAAGGCCCGACAGGATGACGGCGAGGATGGTGTTGCGATTTTCGATCATCGTTCAGGTCTCGTCATTCGCTCGAGCGGGTTCGGGAATTGGCGTGTGGCTTTGGGTCGCTGGGCTGTCTTGGCGTCTGTCGCTCGAGGCGGCTGAGCGCCGAGCGCAGATCGTTGAACATGGTTTCAAAGCCGCGGTCCAGCGCGGCCCGACGGCCCACTATCACATAATCATGGTGCGGTCGCATGGATATGACGTCCAGCCGCTTCACCAATTCGCGAAGCCTGCGGCGGACGCGGTTGCGTTCCGTCGCAGTGCCGACTTTTTTAGTAACGGTAAAACCGACGCGGACCGGGCCGGCGTCGTCGCGCGGGCGGCTTTGCACCACAAAGGCAGGGCTGGCCATGCGCGGTCCACTGGCCGCGGCGACGAAATCCGCGCGCTGCCTTAACCGGTCCATGATCTCAACCGGCGCATGGGAAAGGGTCTCGGGTGAGGTCCGCTCAGGCGCTCAGACGCTTGCGGCCACGCGCGCGGCGGGCGGCGAGAACCTTGCGGCCGCCGGCGGTCGCGAGACGGGCACGGAAGCCGTGACGGCGCTTGCGCACCAGTTTGCTGGGTTGATAGGTCCGCTTCACGGTCGTTCTCCGCTGCCGAATGGCTCGTTCGACGGTGTCGTCGAAGGCAATTCGCCGATAAATGAGATGAAATCCTGCGATGTCGGCCCTGAAGTGGACCAATTTCGGTCCAAAATGAACCGGCCCGGTCAAGCCGGGCCATCGAGGACAGTTGGCGCGGCTTATACGGGAGCGGTCTGTTTTCGTCAATCTTGGGGTTTGGTCTGGCGCTTAAGTCGCATGGCGCCGCCGGGTGCTTAAACCATAACAGTTCCGGGGGTTTGACCCCGGTCGCCAGCGGGCGCATCCTGCGGCGGCAAATCTATATAGAGGGTGGGCGATCGATCAATGGCGGTATCCGGCCAGGAACCTGATCGGACAATGGCAAAGCCCCCGCCGGGGCTGCGTTTCGGGCTGTCCGGAAAGCTGCTGTTGCTGACGATTCCGTTGATCCTGATCGTCGAAGTTCTGATCTACGTTCCCTCCATCGCCAACTTCCGGGTGAACCGGCTCAACGACCGGCTGGCGGCCGCGAATACCGCCGCGCTGGTGCTGGACGCCGCGCCGAGCGGCATGGTTCCGGACGCGCTGGCGCGGCAGATTCTCGCCAGCATCGGGGCGCGGGCCGTGGCCATCAAGAGCGGCCAGCAGCGTCGGCTTTTGGCGGCGGCGGACATGCCGAAAAAAATCGACCATGACGTCGACATGCGCGAGATCGGTGTCGGATCGGCCATCATCGATGCATTCCGGGTGATGCTCGACAGCGGCGACGAGGTCATGCGCATTCTGGGTCCGGCACCCGGCAGCGGACAGTTCATCGAAGTGGTGGTCGACGAGAAGCCGCTGCGCGATGCGATGTTCCGCTTCTCGCGCAACGTGTTGTTGTTGTCGCTGGTCATGACCAGCATCACCGCGGGCCTGATCTACTACGCCCTGCATCACCTGTTCGTGCGGCCGATGCGGCGGGTCACCGCCAATCTCGTCGCCTTCCACGAGAATCCGGAAAGCACCGCGCGCATTATTGAGCCGTCGAAGCGCACCGATGAAATCGGCGTCGCGGAGCGCGAACTCTCGGACATGCAGCGCGATCTGGTGTCGATGCTGCATCAGAAGAGCCATCTTGCAGCACTCGGCCTCGCGGTCTCAAAGATCAACCACGATCTGCGCAACCTGCTGGCGTCGTCGCAACTTTTGTCCGACCAACTCGCCAGTGTGCCCGATCCGCGCGTGCAGCGGTTCGCGCCGAAGTTGATGCGCTCGCTGGAGCGCGCCATCGCGTTCTGCCAGTCCACTCTTTCCTATGGCAAGGCACAGGAAGCCGCGCCCGACCGGCGCATGGTCCTGATCGAGCCGGTTATCAACGAGGTGCGCGAATCGGCCGGGCTTGCATCCGATACGTCGATCGAATGGATCAACGCCATCGAGCGCGGGCTCACCGTGGATGCCGACCCGGATCAGTTGTTCCGGGTGCTGCTCAATCTGGTCCGTAATGCCGCGCAGGCGCTCGAGAGCGATAAATCCGGAGCCGGGGTTGCGCGGCAGATTCGCGTCACCGGCCGCCGCGAGGGCGCGGTGACCATCCTTGAGATCTCGGATACGGGCCCCGGTATTCCGGAAAAGGCCCGCGAGCATCTGTTCGAGGCGTTTCAGGGCTCGTCGCGGGACGGCGGCACCGGGCTCGGGCTTGCGATTGCGGCGGAACTGGTCCGCGCTCACGGCGGCGAATTGAGCCTGGTGGAAGGCACCCTCGGGGCGACGTTCCGAATCATGATTCCGGATCGCGCCGTGGAGCTTCACCGGCTGCGGGATGCACGGGCCCGGGGCTGAAAAACTGCCAATTTGGCCAGAAATCGATGCCGTATCGATCTTGCAAAGCGATCCCGGAGCCGGTAGCTATGGCGCTCTTTCGCGGCGGGCCCTTTGGGCTCCTTGGCCCGCGAAATGCGCGCCCGTAGCTCAGCTGGATAGAGCACCAGACTACGAATCTGGGGGTCAGGAGTTCGAATCTCTTCGGGCGCGCCAAATTGCCACCATTCAGAACAAAACAGCGAACCCTGATTATTCCGTGCTCAGCGCCGAATAAGCGCGACGGGCATAAGGACCGAAGGGTTCGAGTATAGCGAACGGACCGAGCGTCACGGCATACCGACGGTTGCTCATGCTCACCAGCGCTGAACCAGTTTCACCAATTCGCCTGGAACGAAGTTCTGACGTTTCTTTATGGTAAGAATGAAGGTCGATCTCGATCATCACGGGGTCGTTAGCCTGAAAGGCTTCCAATTTCGATGTATCTGTGGGATTTTCGGGTGTGACCCGCCAAATTGCCATCCGCCAGCTAGTTGCGATCTCCATGATCGCAGGTCTGGTACTGGCTCCGTTGTCCCGGCCTGTCATGGCGGAATCGCCATCGGCTGGTGCGATAGCCGCCATGCCACACGATATGGCGGCGTCGGCGCGGACAGACGAAATGGCAAACGACATGCCGTGCTGTCCGTCGAAAGCTCCGGCGCCAATCGACTGTGAGAAGTGCCTGCTCATGGCGGTCTGCATGACCGCGAGCTTCGCGGCCGTGCCAGCATTCACCTTGCTCCGGTTTCCTGTTTTGTCCAGCCGAAGTTCGCGGCCGAAAGATGATTCCTGGCTCCAGAGCCTGGCCCATCCACCCCCCGACCACCCTCCTCGATTCCTGATCTGATCGGCGCTATCGCGCCGGCTCGCTGCCGCGTGGCCTTCGGGCTGCGCGGATAAACGCATGCCGCCTCGCGGCATCAGGATATTGAGGATCTCAAAATGAAGACGTTCAAGTACATACGCGCCATTGGTGCTGCGCTCATCGGTATTGCCATGACCGGATCGGTCACTGTCGCTCGTTCCGACATCAAGGATTACGAATTCCAGCTCGTTGATCAAACCGTCAAGGCCGGCCCGGACAGAACCGTTACGGTTCGGCTCTTCAACAAAGCCACCGGCAAGCCGGTGCCGGATGCGGTGGTCTTCGCAACCCGTCTCGACATGGCTCCGGATGCCATGCAGGAGATGGCAACCAAGGTTGTGCCCGTCCCCGGCGCGGAGCCGGGCAGCTATAAATTCAAGGCCACGTTCGGCATGGCCGGCCGATGGCTGCTTTCGCTCGGCGCGAAAGTGCAGGGCGAGAACGGTACCGTCGAAGGCAAACTCGTCATCACGGCGCAGAAATGAGAACCGCGAGCCTGGTCATCGCGACCGTCGCCGCTGTGATAGCGGCGGCAGGTGGCGGATTCATGAGTGGTCGCGGGGTTCTTCGGACCGCTGATGCCCCAAGGATCGCTGTGGTCTCACAAGCGATTGCGCAGACGAGCAGCGAGCCGATCTACTACCAGGATCCGGACGGCAAACCGTTTTATTCTCTAACCCCCAAGAAGACTCCGGACGGACGCGACTACCGGGGCGTGCCTGCCGGCGCGGACATCAGCTTCGAGGAGGCATCCGCCCCCGAGACCATGCCGACGGCGCCGATGGACCGAAAAATCAAATACTACCGCAATCCGATGGGGCTGCCCGACACGTCGCTAACGCCGAAGAAAGATTCGATGGGGATGAATTACATCCCCGTCTATGAAGGTGAAGACAGTGACGACAGATCGGTCAAACTGTCGCCAGGAAAAATCCAGCGCACCGGCGTCAAATCCGAGCCGGCAGCATTGCGTGTCATCCGCACATTGATCAAGGCGCCGGGAACGATCCAGCTCGATGAGCGCCGCATCTCGGTTATTTCGATGCGCGCGGAAAGCTGGGTGCAAAAGGTTGCGAACGTCACCACCGGCGCAAAGGTCAACAAAGGCCAGCCGCTGATGGAAATTTACAGTCCTGCGGTTGCAACAGCATCGGCTGAATACATTGCGACGATCAACTCCAAGACAACGGGTGGGGATGGATTTTACGGACGCGGCTCGCGGCAGCGGCTGATGAATCTCGACGTTCCGGATGCGGCGATTGTCGCGATGGAAAAGAGTCGAACCGTTCCAATTGCAATCGAGTGGTCGGCACCCCGCGACGGGATAGTGCTTGAACGAAACGCTATCGAAGGCATGCGCGCGCAGCCGGGCGACGTTCTGTTCCGGGTTGCGGACACGTCGGTGGTGTGGGCGATGATCGATGTCGCGGAACGTGATCTGGGAATGCTTGCGGTCGGACAGGCGGTAATCGTGAAGGCGCGCAGTTTTCCAAACCGGGAGTTCGCCGGGAAGATTAGCGTCATCTATCCGCAAGTGAATCGCGAAACACGAACCGCCCGGGTGCGGATTGAACTGTCCAATTCGGATGGCGCGTTGCTTCCCGATATGTATGTGGATGCGGGCATCAACACTGGCAGCTCCGAGCCGGTCCTGACCATCCTGGAAAGCGCCGTTCTGGATACCGGGGCGAAGCAGGCGGTCTTCATCGACAAGGGGCAGGGACGTTTTGAGCCGCGCGACGTCATGCTTGGTCATCGTGGCGACGGTTATGTCGAAGTGCGGAAGGGTATCACCGAAGGTGAGCCAGTCGTCGTCTCGGCCAATTTTCTGATCGACGCGGAAAGCAACTTGAAGGCCGCCCTCAAGGGCTTCTCGGAAGCGGGAACTCAACCATGATCGCCCGCCTGATTGCCTGGTCGGCGCGTAACCTGTTGCTGGTGTTCTTTGGCGCCGGATTTGCGGCGGCTGCGGGAGTCTACGCCCTCGCACACTTGCCGCTCGATGCGATTCCGGATCTCTCCGACACGCAGGTGATCGTCTACACCGAGTATCCCGGACAGGCCCCGCAGGTGATCGAGGATCAGGTCACCTATCCGCTGACCACAGCGATGCTGACCGTGCCAAGGTCAAAGGTCGTGCGCGGTTTTTCCTTCTTCGGGGTGTCGTTCGTCTACGTCATCTTCGAGGACGGTACCGATATCTACTGGGCGCGTTCGCGTGTTCTTGAATTTCTCAACGGCGCGGCATCGCGGTTGCCGTCTGGCGTAACGCCGACGATGGGGCCGGACGCTACCGGTGTGGGTTGGGTTTACCAATATGCGGTGATGTCGAAGGAATTGAACCTCTCCGACACACGCGCGATTCAGGACTGGAACCTGAAATTTGCGCTCGCCAAAGCCGAAGGCGTAGCTGAGGTGGCGAGCGTCGGCGGATTCGTCAAGCAATACAACGTCATTCTCGATCCGCAGCGCATGCGTGATCTCGGCATCACCATGCAGAAGATGCGCGATGCGATCCGCGCCAGCAACGCTGATGTCGGCGGCCGCACCGTCGAACTCTCGGAGTTCGAATATGTCATCCGCGGTAAAGGTTATCTGAAAGGTATCAATGACCTTGGCAACATCGTCCTCAAGACCAGTGGCGGCACACCGGTCCTGCTGCGCGATGTCGCCCGGGTCGAACTCGGTCCGGACGAGCGGCGTGGAATTACCGAACTCAACGGAGAGGGCGAGGTCGCCAGCGGCATCGTGCTGCAACGGTTCGGGGTCAACGCCCTCGATGTCATCGACAACGTCAAGAAACGCTTCAGGGAGATTGCCAGCAGCTTGCCCAAATCGGTCGAGATCGTCCCGGTCTATGACCGCTCCGAGTTGATTAATGCGGCCATCGCCACACTCAAGCATACGTTGCTTGAGGAGAGCGTGGTCGTAGCACTGGTCTGCATCGTCTTCCTGCTGCATGTCCGCAGCGCCTTGGTGGCTATCATCATGCTGCCGGTCGGCGTGCTGATGGCGTTCGGCGCGATGAAGCTGCTCGGTATCGGCTCCAACATCATGAGTCTCGGCGGCATTGCCATCGCCATCGGCGCCATGGTCGACGCGGCTATCGTTATGATCGAAAACGCCCACAAACACCTTGAACGGGCCGAGCCCGGACGCTCGCGGATCGATATCCTGATCGAGGCCGCCTCCGAGGTCGGTCCGGCGCTGTTCTTCAGTCTGCTGATCATCACCGTCTCGTTCATGCCGATTTTCACGCTGGAATCGCAGGAAGGCCGGCTGTTCAGCCCCTTGGCATTCACCAAGACGTTTGCGATGGCGGCGGCAGCTTTGCTGTCGATCACGCTGGTGCCCGCTATGATGGTGATTTGCGTTCGTGGCCGGATCATCCCGGAGCACAAGAATCCGATCAACCGATTCCTGATCTGGATTTATCGGCCGGTGATCAAGACCGTGATGCGCGCCAAAACATTGGTGATCCTTATGTCGCTTGGCGTGCTTGCCGTGACCGTGTGGCCCGCGCGGCAACTTGGCACCGAGTTCATGCCGAACCTGAACGAAGGCACGCTGCTCTACATGCCGACGACGCTGCCCGGCATTTCGGTTACCAAGGCGGGCGAACTCCTGCAGACGCAGGACAGGATTATCAGGTCATTTCCGGAAGTGACGTCGGTTTATGGAAAGGCCGGACGCGCATTGACCGCCACCGATCCTGCGCCGTCCGAGATGTTCGAAACTGTGATCAATCTGAAGCCGAAGGAGGAATGGCGGCCCGGCGTCACCATCGACAGCCTGACCACCGAGATGGACCGCGCGTTGCAATTCCCCGGCGTCTCAAACGCCTGGACCATGCCGATCAAGGCGCGCATCGACATGCTGTCGACCGGCATCCGGACGCCGGTCGGGGTCAAGGTGATTGGCACCGATCTGATCGAGATCGACAAGCTGGCGAAGCAGGTCGAGCAAGTCCTGAAAGCTGTACCCGGAACATCGTCGGCGTATGCCGAGCGGGGCATCGGCGGATACTATCTCGATGTAACTCCGGATCGGGCGGCTTTGGCGCGCTACGGCATCATGATTCAGGACGTCCAGGACGTCATCGGGACCGCGCTTGGCGGCCAGACCGTGACGACGACAGTGGAGGGCCGTCAGCGGTTCAGCGTCAACATGCGTTATCCTCGCGACTTGCGTGACAGTCCGCAGGCCATCGCCAACGATGTTCTGGTGCCGATGCCGGCCGGCGGCGCGGTACCTCTCGGCGAGGTCGCCAAGGTTGCGCCGTCACGCGGCCCGACCTCGATCCGCACCGAGAACGGCCAGTTGGCCGTTTACATCTACGTCGATATTCGTGATCGCGATCTCGGTGGTTATGTGACTGACGCGCAGCAGGCAGTGAAGGCGAGCATCCAGTTCCCGCCGGGCTCTTACGTGGTCTGGAGCGGGCAGTACGAATATCTCGAGCGCGCAACTGCGCGCCTGAAGATTGTGGTGCCGGTCACGCTGCTGATCATCTTCCTGCTGCTGTATCTCAACTTCCGCTCGGTCACGGATACGATGATTGTGATGCTGTCGCTGCCGTTCGCGCTGGTCGGCGGCATCTGGCTGATGTGGTGGCTGGGTTTCAACCTGTCGGTGGCCGTCGTGGTCGGCTTCATCGCGCTGGCGGGCGTGGCCGCCGAAACCGGCGTCGTGATGCTGATCTACCTCAATCAGGCGCTGGCGGAAATCAAGGCGCGACGCGATGCCGAAGGACGAGAGCTGACTCGCCACGACCTTTATGATGCTGTCATGGAAGGCGCTGTCGAACGGGTGCGACCCAAGATGATGACGGTGGTCGCCATAATGGCGGGGCTGCTGCCGATCATGTGGAGTACCGGCGCCGGCTCCGAGATCATGCAGCGCATCGCCGTGCCGATGATCGGCGGCATGATCTCATCGACGCTGCTGACACTGATCGTGATTCCGGCGATCTACGGATTGATTAAAGAGGCGGGCCTTGAGAAAGCGCACCCGGTGGCGGCTGTGAATTGAACTGGTGGAGCCTGTCGCACGTCGACCAGAACGCGAGGCGTGAGACCTCCATGTTGCAGGTCGATGGCCTCGGTGGTTCGTTACGCTGGCGAGAAATCCCCAAGATAAGAAGGCCTTCGCGGTGACTACCAACTCGACCGGAATGTCCGCGAAGCGGACGATCGAGATTGATGGCTTATCAAATGGCTTCGAGTAATCTGGCTGAAAATTATAAAGCAATTTCAATGATATAAGAGTTCGTGATTATATTCTGAATGGCGCGCTAAAATGCCACCATTCAAAATAAAACAGCGAACCCCGCGGCTACAGAGATGCGACCAATATTGGCGAGCTTCCGGTACCGAGTGCAAACGGACGTTTCGTGCAGGCTGATTGTTCTTCGCATTCGGACCCAATGCTGACTTCTGGTCTGCTTCGGAACTGATGCGCCCAACTAGAAGAGCGTGCATCAACAGCGATCTCACGACGGTGTCTCGCCTCCATGAGATCACGGCGGTCGGAGTGGCATGTGGCGCCAGCGCGCGTGATGACGGCTGCAAAGCTGGGCCTGCCGAATTTCGATAAAACAGCGAACTCGCGTTAGCTTCAAGGAGGTATCGTACTTAACTGGCAGCAAATGCTGAACGACCTATGTACGATTGATATCTCGCCGATTGTGGCCGTTGCCCGGACGGCTCGCTGGACGGCCGGCATGACTCGTCGGTTGGCCGCCGACGACGATCAGTTCGTCGTGATCGGTGGCGATCATTCTTGCGCAATCACGTGGAGCGGGATGTCTGACGCACTGCGAAAAGACGGATTGCTTGGTTTGGTGTGGATTGATGCACACATGATACGCACACGTGCCGCGAACGACACATAGCGGCGCCATCAATGGAAGGCCTGTTGCGTGCCTGCTCGGCTATGGGGCGCGACCGGCTGATGTGCGACGTGATCTCAGCCAGGGTTTGAAAGAGGTGTGTCATGAGTGATCTCGCCAACCTCGAAGCCCGTTTCGGAGCATCCAACTATGCGCCGTTGCCGGTCACGATCGTCCGCAGCAACGGAGTTTATGTATGGGATGAGAGCGGGCGACGTTACATCGATATGATGGGGGCGTACTCAGCGGCCAGCTTCGGCCATTGCCATCCGCGTCTCGTTCAAGCACTCACCGAACAGGCCCGGCAGCTCGACACGGTATCCCGCGCCTATTTCAGCGATCGATTAGGGCCCTTCCTAGCGCGGGCCTGCACCCTGACCGGCATGGATCTGGCGCTGCCGATGAACAGCGGCGCGGAAGCGGTGGAGACTGCGCTCAAGGCTGCGCGCAAATGGGCCTACAAGGTCAAGGGCGTGCCGGGCGATCGGGCCGAGATCATTGCAGCAGAGGGCAATTTTCACGGCCGGACGATTTCCATCGTCGGCTTTTCATCCGTTGCCCAGTATCGCGATGGTTATGGGCCATTCCCGCCCGGCTTCAGACTCGTTCCGTTCGGTGACGCAGCCGCGCTAAAAGCCGCGATCACACCGAACACTGCGGCCTTTCTGGTTGAGCCGATACAGGGGGAAGGCGGCATCAACGTGCCGCCGCCGGGTTACCTCGCGGAAGCCGGGCGCATCTGCCGTGCAAACAACGTGCTGCTGCTTTGCGACGAGATCCAGTCTGGCTTGGGACGCACCGGCCGGCTCCTTGCCTGTCAGCATGATGGAGTAAAGCCTGACGGTTTGATGCTTGGCAAAGCGCTCGGCGGCGGACTCTTGCCAGTGTCGCTGTTTCTCGCGCGTCGCGAGGTGATGGCGGTTTTCACGCCGGGAGATCACGGCAGCACGTTCGGTGGAAATCCGATCGCTGCTGCGGTCGGATTGGCCGCTCTTGAAACGCTGATTGACGAGGGATTGATCGAGCGGGCTGCGACTGTCGGCGCCCATCTTCTGAATCGGCTCGCTTCGATTAAGAACCCGATCATCCGCGATGTGCGAGGCCGCGGTCTGTTCGCGGGGGTTGAACTGGATCGTGACTTTGCGAGTGCGGGTGCAGTGGCCGCGCGCCTGTTACGCGCGGGCGTGCTGACCAAGGATACTCACCGCAACACGATACGCTTTGCTCCGCCCTTGATCATCGATCAAGCGCAAGTTGACTGGGCGGTGGATCGGCTCACCGAAGTTCTGGAGGACGTCGCCAAAACGGATACTCTTCTCAGGCAATGATACGATCACCCGACGTCAGTCGACGTCGAATCTGACGCTCCTTGGCGAGCGGAAGGTCGTGGCCGAAATTGATGGTGCTGATGACCCGGGCGCATACAGGTCTTCCATGCGTCTGAGCCTGCCTAACTGTGCTATGCTGAGATTTATGAGAACTGCTCATGCCGGGTTGCACAGGGTCCTAACCAGGGAGGATGACCATGGTAACGTATGTCGTGCTTGCCAAGTTCACCGATCAAGGAATCCGCACCGCAAAGGAGTCTCCAAAGCGGGCAGATGCCTTCAAGCAATTAGCGAAGACGTTTGGAGTGACCGTGAAGGACATCTTCTGGACGCAGGGGCGGTATGACGTCGTGACAATCGTCGAAGCGCCAGATGAGGCTTCCGCCATGTCGCTTAGCTTGAGTCTTGGCGCACTTGGCAACGTCCGCACCGAATCGTTGCGAGCCTTCTCGGCTGCGGACATGACGGCGATCGTCGGCAAGATGGTCTGACGACGGACGTCTTTGACCGGCATCCATGGCCGCAGCCACATTAGGTTGTCTGCGTGGAACTGAAATCGCTCTAATACACCGCAACTGAACGTCTTCGTAAGCGCGGTTATCTAACGTCAAAGGCAGTTTCGCGTTTGGCTATAATTAGCTCGGCCGACGGACGCGTCGTGTCTTCCTAAGGTTTCACATCCGCGTCGCAGCTCTAGGAAGCCAGCTCAAGATCCGACCTTAGCGCCACCAGAAAGCGAGCGGCCTCGCCGCCTGTCACAACGCGATGATCGAACGTGAGTGACAATGGCAGCATGCGCCGGACCGCCGGTTGGCCGTGATGCGCCACCACCAGCTGGGTAATTCGCCCAGCACCGACGATCGCCACCTGTGGTGGCACGACCACGAGATTGGCGAAGCGGCCGCCGATCATGCCGAAGTTCGACAACGTGATGGTTGCGCCCCGGAGCTCTTCCGGCGGAATTGAGCGCGCGACCGCGTCGGTGCGCAGCCTGTCGAGGCCGGCTCGCAGGTCCCTTGCGTCGCGCTCGGCGACATTGCGCATGACCGGCACGATGAGGCCGCCCTCGGTATCGATCGCGATGCCAATATCGATGCGCTTGACCAGACGCCGCGCGCCCGCGCCGGAATTGTACCAGGCATTGAGCGCGGGCTCCGCCTTGCAGGCTGCCGCAATCGCGCGCATCAGCCGGACACTCGCATCTTCATCCTTTCGCCATTCGTGGATATCGGCGTCGTCGGTGACCGTGGCGGGAACGACTTCGGCATGTGCCGCAGCCATACGCTGGGCCATCGCGCGCCGCATCCCGCGCAAGGTCTCGGCCGGTCCTGCCTCTGCGAGACTTTTCGAGGCCCGCTCGACGTCAGCCCGCGTGATGGTGCCGCCGGATCCTGTGGCCTGTACAGCGTTGAGATCGACGTCGAGCTTTCGTGCGAGGGCGCGCACTGCCGGAAGCACCTGAACCATTCGGCCTGTCGCGGGCGCGGCCGGGATTTTGGTTGATATATCTCGCTTCTCGCTGGTGTCGAGTTGACCGACCACAGTGCCGGTATCCTGCTCCGCGCCCTCGGCAAACTCGACCAAGGGGGCGCCAACTTTCACTAGGTCACCGGTGGCGCCAAACAGGTGCGCGATGCGACCGCTCTGTGGCGATGGCACCTCGACCACGGCCTTGTCGGTCTCGACGGAAACGAGCGGCTGATCCGTAACCACGTGATCCCCTTCGTTCACATGCCATGTCACGATTTCAGCCTCTTCGAGACCCTCGCCAAGATCCGGCAACAAGAACTGTCGCATGGGACGCGTCCCGCATGTCTTAACTGAACTCGTTAGCCTTGCGCGCTGCGGCTACAATACGGCCGACCGACGGCATATAATGCTGCTCAAGCCGCGGCAGCGGCATGACCGTATCGTAACCCGTGACGCGGGTGACGGGGGCGAGAAGGGACGTCAGCCCGCGCTCGGCAATGAGCGCGGCGATTTCGGCGCCGAAGCCGCCGGTACGTGCAGCCTCGTGCACGATCACGCAGCGTCCGGTTTTTGCCACCGAGCCTAGCAGGGTGTCTTCGTCATAGGGCTTGAGAGTCGCAAGGTCGATAACCTCTGCACTGATGCCTTCGGCGTCGAGCGTCTCGGCAGCCGCCAACGTCTCCTTCACCATCGCGCCCCAACTGATCAGGGTCACGTCCCGGCCTTCCCTGAGAACAAAGGCGACATCGAGCGGCAGGGCCTCGCCGTTGTCTTCCACCTCGCCTTTCGCTGCGCGATAGATGCGTGTCGGTTCCAGGAACACAACCGGATCGGGATCGCGAATGGCGGCGAGCAGCAGGCCGTAAGCGCGCTCCGGCGAGGATGGTATGACCACGCGCAGGCCCGGAATATGCGTGAGCATGGCCTCGGTGCTCTCTGAGTGATGCTCGGGAGCGCGAATCCCGCCGCCATGCGGGGTGCGCAGGACCATCGGACAGCTGAGCCGCCCTTGTGTGCGGTTGCGCAGCCGTGAGGCGTGGTTCACTAGCTGATCGATGCAGGGATAGATGAATCCCATGAACTGGATCTCGCCGACCGGCTTCAAGCCTTGTGCCGCCATGCCGACACAGAGCCCACTGATGAGGAGCTCGGCAAGCGGCGTATCGAACACGCGCTCCGATCCGAAACGCTGCTGCAGTCCGACGGTCGCGCGGAAGACGCCGCCGTTGATGCCGACATCTTCGCCGAACACGACGACGGCGGGATCATCCTCCATCGCGCGGGCGAGCGCTAGGTTGACTGCTTCGACCAGGGTTACTTCAGCCATCAGCTGCCCCCTTCGAGTTCGCGGCGCTGTGCGGCATAGGCCTTCGGCAGCTTGGCATAGAGGTGATCGAACATGGTCTCGGGTGCCCGTGGCTCCACAGCCAGATAGCGCTCGACCGCGGCGTCAATGCGCTGCTGGCATTCGGCGGCAAGCCGCTCTTCTTCCGTCTTGCTCCACACATTCTGGCCGGCGAGAAATGATCTCAGCCGCGCGATCGGCTCCTCCTTCCAGCGCGCCTGGACCTCTTCGGTCGGACGGTAACGCGCCGCGTCATCTGCGGTCGTATGATCGCCGAGCCGGTAGGTAACCGCCTCGATAAAGTGGGGGCCTTGTCCATTTCGGGCTGCGTCGATCGCGGCTTCGGCGGCTGCGTGCATGGCCACGACGTCATTGCCATCCACCTGCTCGCCGATGAAACCCGCGGCGATCGCCTTTTGCGCCAGCGTTTCGGATGCGGTCTGCAGCCGCAGCGGCACGGAAATAGCCCACTGATTGTTGGTGACAACGAACACGACCGGCAGCCTGTGCACGCCCGCGAAGTTCATCGCCTCCCAAACGTCGCCCTTCGAGGTTGCACCATCACCGAACAGACATACGGCGACTCGCGGCTCCTTGCGCAGCTTGAAGGCATAGGCGACACCGGCGGCTTGCGGTGCCTGCGATCCGACGGGAATGCAGAACGGGAAATCCTGGACCGGCCCGGAGAAGCGGTTGCCCCGCTCGTCGCCCCCCCAAAACAGCAGGATATCTTCCAGCTTGACGCCGCGCCAGATCAACGCAGCATTGTCGCGATAGGAGGGGAGCAGCACGTCCTCCTCACGCATGGCACTGGCGACGCCAACCGACACAGCCTCCTGGCCAAGCGATGCGGCATAGGTCCCGAGCCGGCCGGTACGTTGCAACGCCACGGCCTTGAGGTCGAAAGCACGGACCAGCACCATTGCCCGATAAAGCGTGACAAGCAGGCGGGTATCGGAGGCGAAGGCAGGGAGTTTCCGGTTGATCGCACCATCCGGCGCGAGATAGTTGCGGTACCGCACCTCGAAACGCGCGATCACCGGGAGTTGTTCGTCTGCGCGCCCGCTTGCGATCATGCTCGTCTCCCGCCTCGAAGACCCTCAGGGGCATTACTTGATGTGCCCATAGTAAAGCCAGCTACAAAACGAGCGACGAAGAAACTATAGATAATGGCAAATGGCGCGCTCGCAATCAGGCAGGCCGGGCCCTGACGTGACTTTTAGACCAAGCATTGTGAGAGGATGAGCTTGCGAACGTATGCCTGCCTCATCGGTCACCACCGCGGATATGCGAGCACCACTTTGGGCGCAGTCGACTAAAAGCCCTGACGGGGACCACTCAGCGCGCCAATGAGAAAATTTCGATGCGAGAGTCGAAAACCGAACGGACGCCTCCGACTTTAGTCACATACCCTGGTCAGGAACAGTCGGACGCAAGTCTGGATGTTGTTGGTTGTAGTTTCGTTTGAAAGGGTGAAGTCCAGTGAATGGTAGCAATATGAAAGTCGAAATGAAAACTAATCCGACAAATGCCAGCATCGATGCCGACGAGAAGCGAGGCTTCGAGATGCCGTTTTTCGAATTATTGAAAAGGGCAATGCCGGGGGTCTTCCTCGGGGTCGCCGAGCAGAGCGCCGGGCGGGTGAAGGTAAACTGCGAGAAGATGAAGGCAGCCTCGGAAGAAATGGCTGACGTTCTCCGAGAGACCTATTCGATCAACGCAAACGGCATGGCGGACTACGGGGCCAAAGTTATCGAGATATCGGGCGCCAACACCGCCTCCGCTTTCGATTTTCTCACCAATCTCATGGGCACGAAGTCGCCGACGGAAATCATGCAGCTTTCGGCTGCTCAAGCACGCAAGAGCTTCGACGTGACATCCGCGCAGAACAAGGAGCTTTGGGACCTCGCTCAGAAAGTCGCGGTCGAGAGTGCCGAGCCGATCAAGAAGAGCGTCGCCAGGGTCCTACAGAAAGTCATCTGAATCAAACTTACACAGAGGTCGCCTGGACGGTTGGAGTGATCTCCATCCGCTGGTGGAAGATGCAGTCCAACCGGCTGGCGACCTAGCATTTACTGAGAAGGAAAATACGAAGAAGAAAACAAGGAGGCCAACGTGGGTATGGTCATGATCAAATGTCCTCAAACGGGACGCGCGATTCCGACGGGCATTAAAGCGGATCGCGAAAGCTTTCGATGCAGTGTGGTATTCGTCGCGCGCACCCATTGCTCAATCTGCCAGACCAATCACGAATGGTTCGCCAAGGAAGCTTGGGTCTACGAGCCAAGTTAGGTCGCGCGGACGATGGGGTCGCCACACGGCACGCCGGAGACGAGGAGGGTATGGCGCTGGCCGAAGTCAGGCAGGACCCCGCTATATGGCTCACCGCGTTACGCAGATGGATTTCGGCGCCGTCGAGTCGCCAGCCGCCGCCTTGGCTTTGCAGATCAAGCGCCCACAGCAGTGTTCGACATCGCGCACCACCGGCAGAAGAGGACAATTCCGATCATCTAGGGCTCGGTCGCGGCCACATCCACCGCGCGCAACCCTCAAGGAACCCTAGCTTTTCGGCAACTCCGCTAATGGTCATTTCGCTCGCCGGCTATTTGCCCTGTGTGCTCGCGTACTGCTGCGCTTCATCCTGCCGCGCCGGGCGTTTCGCGTGCCGGCTCACCGTTGATGCGAGGCTTCGTTGTTTCCTGCGGAAAAATCCGATCAAATTTGCGGCGCATGATCTCGTAGCATTCGCATGCCGCTTCTTCGAGCCGGGGCCTGTCGATCTCAATCAAGCCTCGCCGGTCAGATCGGACAGCACCAGACGCCCGGAGCTTGCGTACAACCAGCGTCACTGTCGTTCGCCGGACCCCGAGCAACTGCGAAAGCGCCTCCTGCGTCAGCGGAATGACGTTGCTATCAATTCGATCGTGGATGTGGAGCAACCATCGGGCCATGCGTGCATCAACAGGGTGCAGCGCATTGCAGGCGGCCAGGTGCTGGAACTGCACCAGCAGCGCCGTCGTGTGGGTCTGGACCGCATGCCTGATGGCGGCACTATGGGTGAAGGCTGTATGAAATCGTGATGCGGGAATCCGCGATGCGATGCCGGCCACGCGTACAACCGCCGTAACGGAAGATCGGGAGGGTCCCAGAACTGACAGGATGCCCGCGGCTCCCTCATGCCCAATGAGGCCGGTTGCTACTGTTTGCCCGCTCGGCATGTCGAGCATGAACGCAATCGCCCCGCTGAGGGGAAAATAGACCTGTTCAATCCGATCTCCCGACTGCAGCAACACCACGTCTTGTTCAAGCGGTACTTTCTGAAGGTGAGGGGCGAGCAAGCGAAAGTCCGCTGGCGGCAGCGCTGCCAACAGTCGATTACCGACGATGACAGAACGATCCATCATGGGAAGCTTCTCCCCTCGACGGAATGCTCGCCCCGCAAAGAATTTTCGGCGCTTCGCTTGGCGCAAATTATTGCGGACAGTTTGCTTCTGAGTACTAGAACGAACCATACCGCATAAAGTTCCGTGATCGAGGTACGACGGCTCGTTATCCGCGACGCTTGCGGCTCATGCCTTAATCATCGGTACTGATCTGCGCCTGTGCTCATCTTCCCAAGGAGGCGCCGATAGTTGTGAGCGCGGTGATCTGTCTCATTGGAGTTCTCTAATCGCGAAAATTTCGAACCTGACGCACGTATCGGACTGGTCCTGACCCCGATTTCGCCGCTACACGGGCAAGCGAAGGGGATGTTCTGCCATTGGCGGATCATTTCGGATTGTGTTGTTATTTCAATTACATAAGAGTTCGTAGTTTTATTCTGACTGGCGCGCCATTTATCAATGATTTCAGGCATTGTAGCTGCTCGCTGTTACCGAGTGTACCACAAGGCTCGACGCCCTTCAGGGCCGCAGCTACTTCGATCAAAGTACTTCGTCGAACAACTCTGATTTGAAAAATCGGTGCTCCGTGTAGTGCTCGGTCAAATCGGTGATCTCGGTTCTTACCTTCTGCTTTTTGCATCGCCCCATTGCTGTTCGGTGGAGTGTCATCCGGGCCGAACAGCATAACGCTGCTGTCTCCTGCCGACGTGAGCCATAGAACGACGGCGAAGCACGGAAGATCGTCGCGCCGAGAACCGATCGGGTCAAACAACTGCAAGGCGGTCTCCGCCATCGGCGGTATCCAACGGTCGACCCGAGCGGACCTGCGATCTCACATAGCCTGCCGGAGGGATCTCCATCGGAAGCTCCGCAATCCGGACTGCCAAGAATTGTTCGAGCGTGTCGCCGACCCTTTTTGCACCGGCTTCAGCCTGGCAAACTGCCTGAGAACGTCGACGGAATCTTTTGCAGAGGGCTATGCTGGCGTGCTCGGCGAAAGGGATTCCGTGGGCGTGCTGGTACGAGCATCCAAATTTGTGTCGCCCCTGACGACTGGGTTCGTGTCGCGCTACGGGTTGCCGATCATCGGTTGCTTTTGCGATGGCCACACCGCTTGAAACATGGCGAACAAGAATGCCGTGGTCAGGCCGAACAGAAGCAGTCCGGCGAGTGATTGAAGGACTCCCATCATCTGCCAGTTGGGCGGCAAGGAAACGTCCCCGGCCTCGAAACCGGTCATCGCACCAAGCGAGTAGAGCATCGCCGACTTGCTGTCCGGGAGTGCGCCCAGAGAAAGATAGGCGAGGGCCCAGGTGACGGCCTCCAGTCCATGCAGAGCGACGATCAGCAGTATGGAAACGCTCATGACTTTGGCGAACTGGATCACAAACCGATGACGTATCTTTTCTTTCCGCACGAGCAGGGTGAATGCGTCAAAGATCAATGCAAGACCGAAGACGTGAATAATAACATTGAACAGGATCAGCGGCAGGCTCCAGGCCCAGTCCGTGCCCCACGGGGTCGCATTCAGAACATCCATATGGCGCCATCAAGCCGTCGGTTCGCAAATGTCAGATCTTAAATTTGCATGCGGCGCCAGGACGAGACCTGACGCTCGGACTCCTATAGCGGACAGACGGTGCCGAAAATTGCCATTATGCGCCAATCGAAAGCGAACGTTCATATTACTGGGACAGCACCAATTGCGATTTCGATTTGCCGCGAAACTCTCTCGGCGTCACCCCGGTAAATCGTCGAAAGGCACGCGTGAAATGGGCAGGGTCGGTGTAGCCTGAGGAAAAAGCGACATCGATGATCTTGGCATCCGTGCCGCGCAGAAGCTTGGAGGCGTTTTCAAACCGGACTCTGTCAAGAAGGTCGGAATAGGAAACGCCTGAGTTTGAAAGTTTTCGTTGAAAGCTTCTGATGCTGATGCCTGCCATTTCTGCGACTTCCGCGACGGTTGGAATTTTATCGTCCAGGTAGGAGGGCAGCATCAATTTGATTGCTGCGACGATTTCGTGGCCGGATGGCCTAGCCTCATCGTCATGTGAGGTTGCCGGGGTCTCGCTTGCGAGGTTGGGGAGATCCAGGATTGATATGGGAACATCGATCCACGAGGCGCTTTGATTTGATATGAAGCGAGTATTCTTCCAGACCGACCGGGTTTCAGGGCTCGGTTCATAGCGGACCCCGAAGGCCATCGTCGCCGGGACCCAGTCGGGGCCAGCAAATTGTCTTACAACATGTATCGACATAATATTCTGAAGCCACTGCTCATTCTCAAGATGCGGCAAGTAGGGCATTTCCGCAGACTTGCAAATCCTCACGCGATCGGCGTCATGCTCCAGCCACGCATTCACATTCGTGTCTTCAAGAGGAACCCATTTACAAAATTGCTGTAAGGCAACAAAGAGCGTCGGCGAAAAGCAGATGACGGCGCGTAGTTTTTCGCTCAGGTGACGGAATTGCAGCCGCCGAGCAGCCTGGAATCCGATATCCGTAATGCCCTGCGATCGCTGTGCTATCTCGGCGAAGCGTAGAGCCAGTTGGTTTGGGATATAGTGATCAGCTTTCTCTTCCAAAGAGCCTGGGAGGCGGAGCTTGCTGAGCAGCGCCTCCGTGGGAGCGCCGATCTCGTCACAAATGTCAACGAAAGGAATGAGAAATTGGCAACGAGTCAAAGGAAGTGCGGGCATTTCTCTGGCTCTCGTGCAGAATTTAAGTTTGGGCGGTTTCCCCGTCGCGAAGTGCGGTTTGCCTGAACTGCCGAAAGCTTATCAGTTCCCAGTTGGCGCGTACTGTAAAATTGTAAATGCTGGGGGGAGGGGTCTGGATTGGCTTGGGAGCCGGCGCTCCCTTAACGCGGGCGTGCATATCACTGGGGCGTCACTAATTGCGACTTCCATTTGCCGCGAAACTCTCTCGGCGTTACCCCGGTAAATCGTCGGAAAGCACGCGTGAAATGGGCAGGGTCGGTGTAGCCGGAGGAAAAAGCGACATCGATGATCTTGGCGTCAGTGCCGCGCAGAAGTTTGGAGGCGTTTTCAAACCGGACTCTGTCAAGAAGGTCGGAATAGGAAACGCCAGCGTTTGAAAGTTTTCGTTGAAAACTTCTGATGCTGATGCCTGCCATTTCTGCGATTTCCGCGACGGTTGGAATTTTATCGTCCAGATAGGAGGGCAACATCAATTTGATTGCTGAGACGATTTCGTGACCGTCTGGCCCAGCCTCATCGTCATGTGAGGCCGGCGTCTCGCTTGCGAGGTTGGGGAGATCCAGCATTGATACGGGAACATCGATCCACGAGGCGCTTTGATTCGACATGAAGCGAGTATTCCCCCAGACCGACCGGGTTTCAGGGCTCGGTTCATAGCGGCCCTCGAAGGCCATCGTCGCCGGAACCCAGTCGGGGCCAGCAAATTGCCTTACGACATGCATCGACATAACATTCTGAAGCCAATGCGAATGCTCAGGATGCGGCACGTTGGATGTCCCCGCGAGTTTGGTGCAAATTCTCACACGATTGTCGTCGCGCTCCAGCCACGCACCCAAGGCCGTGTCTTCAAAAGACGCCCATTTGCACAATTGCTGTAAGGCAACAAAGAGTGTCGGCGAAAAGCGGATTGCGGTGCGCAGTCTTTCGCTCAGGTGACAGAATTGCAGCCGCCGCGCAGCCTGGAATCCTATATCTGTGATGCCCTGCGATCGCTGTGCGGTCTCGGCGAAACGTACAGCCAGCAGGATTGGGATATAGTGATTAGCCTTTTCCTCCAAAGAAACTGGAAGGCGGAGCTTGCTCAACAGCGCTTCCGTTGGAGCGCCGATCTCGTCACAAACATCAGCGAAAGGAATCAGGAACTGGCAACGAATCAAATGAAATGCAGTCATTTTCTGGCTCTTATGCAGAGTATGAGTTTGGGCGATTTTCCCCGTTTCGAAATCGGATTTGGCTGAACTGCCGAAAGCTTATCAGTTCCCAGTTGGCGCGTATTGTAAATTGTAAATGCTGCCTGATGCATTGGGAGGCGGATGGGAAAAGGTCTGGGTGGCCCGGGAGCCGGCGCGCCCCTTAGGGTCTCAGCTTGGCGGCTTATGGCAAGACCACTCATGATTCTCCACTCATGCTCCAGCAAAAGCGGAGGCTAGACGAGGCGTTACGGCGGTCTTCACCACATGTCTTCGGTCCCATGAAGCCTGTTCATGCACCTACCCTGTACTCAGTGCGTGCGGCGATTGCTGCCTCGCTGTATCATGGTGACGCAGCCATTCAACGTACAGCGCTCCAACTGGGGCTGAGCCCGCGCTCGTTGCAGCGCCATCTTGCCGGGATGGGCACCAGCTACAGTGACATGGTCGCGGAAGTGCGCCTCGATACGGCCTGCCACCTGCTGCTTCAATCCAACGAGCGCATATCGGAGATCGCCCTGCGCCTCGGCTATGCGGGAGCGAGCAGCTTCAGCCGTGTTTTCATGCGTTTGACAAAAATACAGCCTGGCATCTATCGGCGGCTGCGAACTGTTCAAGGAAATAACAGGTCCAGGCTCAGGAAAGAGCCGGATGCAGGAAATCAGGACAAGCCGTCACGATTGGCGCGAAATGGCAAGACGCCTTCCTTGCCAAGCGGGAATACCGTTGCAATTCCCCGACAGGGGAAAAAGTAGCGCTTTAACGGCGCTGACGGAAGGGCCTTAGCGTCAGCCTGCCACCCTGCGACAGGACAAACGATGTTCGTCATTCTCGTCAGCTACCTTCTCCTTGTCTGGCTGGTCTTTTCAAAATTCAAATTGATGCGCCTCACCTGGTCGTCCGGAATCGTCGCGGGCCTCGCAGGTATTTTCATTCTCGCCGTCTTCATGGCGATGCTGAATTATCTCACCCCAACCGGGCGCGTTGTAATCGTATCCCGCGTGGTGGAAGTGACGCCCAACGTCAGCGGCGAGGTGGTTGCGATCCCTGTTAAACCGAACGTGCCAGTAAAGGCGGGCGCGGTTTTGTTCGAAATTGACCCGACGCCGTTTCGATACAAGGTTCTTCAACTTGAAGCCGCATTGGTAGCTGCGCAGCATCAGGCTGAAGTGCTGAAGGCGAATTTCGATCAGGCCAGCGCGAATGTAGCGGGTCTCGAAAAGCAGGCTGCGTTTCACGAAAAGAGATTGAATGACATTGCCACCTTGACAAATACCGGAGCCGTCACGGCGTTTCGTGAACAGGATACGCGCGAGCAGCTCGATGCTGCGAATGCCCAGTTGCAGTCCGCAAAGGCGCAACAGCAGAGTGCGAAGGTCTCGTTCGACTCTTCCATCGGCGGTGTCAACACGACCGTGCTGCAGACTCGCGCGCAGCTCGATGATGCGAAATGGGAGCTTGAGCAGACGACTGTCAGGGCGCCGTCGGACGGCTACGCAAGTGTCGTGGCGCTCGCGGTTGGCGCCCGCGCTCTGCAGGCGCGTGCGGCGATGTCCTTTATCGTCGAGTCTGACACCTCCATTATCGGTGTGTTTGCACAGAACGGCTTTCGCACGATCAAGCCCGGCGCGCGGGTGGAGCTTGTTTTAGACAGTGACCCGGGACGCATCTATGAGGCCAGGATCACGGAGATTCCGGAAGGCGTAGGGCAGGGTCAGATCGCGGTATCAGGCACGCTTGCTCGTGTCGGTTCAATCGGCGGCACGAGTGCGTATCCCGCGGTGATTTCGATTCCAGCGAATGCGGACCGCTCAACCTTGCGTCTTGGTACATCGGGCACGGCGACGGTGTTCGCCGAGAACGCGGGACCCATCGGACTGATTGCCCGCATCGTGCTCTGGATCCACTCCTACACCGCCTACCTGTAAGGTTTTGGGAGTGGCGGGTCGCCTACAATTGGCGCGATTTTTTTGACCCTTTTGTCACAACGATTTCAAAGCTTCGCGATCCGGCCGCAAAATTTTGGCGGGTCGTGGCCATTGGCGCGAAATGGCAAGACCTCCGCCCTGATCGTTGTGAAATAGGGGGATGAGAAGCACTCTCGGCGCTCCCGGAAAGGTGAACCAATGACGATACTACGTGCTGCCATTTTCTCCGTTGCAGTTGCTGGTATGGCATGTGTGCCGACAGGCGTTTCCGCTCAATCGGCGGCCGAGTCGAAGCCGCACGTGCCATTGGAGAAATCCATCGGAAAGGCGAAGCCTGAGGTCGTTCCGTCGTTGTTTGTTCTGAACTCCAAGGGAGTCAGTCTGAAGGACGGAAAGCTTGTTCTGGCCGGAATTTCCCCGAATGCAATCGTGTTTGCGGATCGCCCGGTGCGGTCTGCTGGGCATGATCTGACGGCGCGGATCGTTGAGGACTGGGGCAACGGAAGCGACAATTTCGCAAAAGACCCGCCGAACGCAACAGTTTCCGGGTTCAAGAAGGACGGATCGGCTGTTGTCGACGCCGTGGTTGTGCTGAAATCACCGAAGCTCGAAGGCGACAAGCTGACTTTCGATGTTGATGTGCTCGAAGGCGACCTGACGGGGTCCGATGGTCCGGCGTCGGTCTTTATCGATATCATTGGCCGCCCGTTTACGCCGATGTCGTTTGCCGGTGTTGCCCGCAGAACGGCATGGCGCGGCGCTTACTATCGCGGCGCTGCGGTTGCCGGGGCCGCGGCTGTTGGAGCGGCCGCTGTCGCCTATCCTTATTACGCGCCGCGCTGCGGCTACTACCCCTATCCACCTTGCTACTAAGGAGTACGGCAAATGTTGACGAAGCGAGAATTACTTCGCTCCACCGCGGTGATCGCCGCAGGCGCCGCGATTGCCAGGCCCAGCCTTCTGATGGCGCAGGGCTACCCCGGCATCATCGAGGCCAAGGACATCGCCGAAGCCGGATTCATCTACGGCCTGCCGATCGTGATGAACTACGGCATCATGTACGAATACGCCGTCGATCGCGGCTCCGGACAATTCAAGGCGCCGTTCAATCAGATCAAGAACGAGTCCAACGTTTACACCTATAAAGACACCGCCGTCGTTTCGCCGAACAGCGACACGCCTTATTCGGTTGTGTGGATGGACCTGAGAGCGGAACCAATGGTGCTTTCAGTTCCGGCTGTGGACCCAAAGCGCTACTATTCCATCCAGCTTATCGATGGCAACACATACAATTACGGATATATCGGCAGGCGCGCCACTGGGAACGATGCCGGCGACTATATGATTGTCGGGCCGGAGTGGAAGGGAGAAACTCCGGCGGGAGTCAAGAAGGTGTTCCGGTCGAGCACGCAGTTCTCTCTCGCACTCTACCGCACTCAGCTTTTCGATCCGGGCGACATTGGCAACGTGACGAAAGTGCAGGCTGGCTATAAGGCGCAGCCGCTTTCCGCCTATCGGAAGCAGCCGGCGCCAACCGCTTCGCCGGTCGTGAACTTTCCGAAGATCGACAAGGAACTCGTGAAGACGAACTTCTTCGAGTATCTCGATTTCTGCTTGCAGTTCGCGCCGGCGCTGGAGAACGAGAAGGATATTCGCGCGAAGCTTGCGCGCATTGGTGTGGGCGCAGGAAAGACCTTTAACTTCAAGGATCTCCCGCTTGCGCACAAGGCCGAGATTCTCATCGGAATGAAGCAAGGAGAACGAAAGATCGACGAGGCCGTCGACAAGGCGGGCGTGTCGGCCAACGGATGGCGGATCAGTTCTCTCTTTGGCGACGCTGCATCCTTCAATGGCGAATGGCTGAAACGCGCCGCGGGCGCCAAGGCGGGCATCTATGGAAACGATTCTGTGGAAGCGACCTATCCGCTCGGAAAATTCGATTCGGAAGGCAAGCCGCTCGACGGCAGCCAGCACAACTACATGCTGACCTTCCCGGCCGGCCAATTGCCGCCGGTCAACGCCTTCTGGTCGGTGACGATGTACGATGGCAAGACGCAGCTTTTGATCGAGAATCCGATCAACCGCTATCTGATCAATTCGCCGATGCTCCCGACCATGAAGAAGAACGCGGACGGGTCGCTGACGCTCTATATCCAGCACAAGTCGCCGGGGGCGGACAAGGAATCGAACTGGCTGCCGGCGCCGAACGGCCCGATTTACACAGCCATGCGACTTTATTGGCCGAAAACAGAAGCGCCTTCAATTCTACCGGTCGGCAAGGGTACCTGGCAGCCGCCTGGCATCAAACGGGTTTGACGGCACTTGGAGCAATCCCGCTGATGCATTTTGCAGATTACAAGATCGGAGAATCTAACATGAAGAAACTTATCATTGGGGCGGCATTTGCTGCCGTCAGTTCTGTCTGCGCCTTTGCCGCAGACCTTCCCACGCAAGCCTATAAGGGGGCACCCGTGGTGGCCCAAGTCTATAATTGGACCGGCCTTTATGTCGGTGTAAACGGCGGTTACGGCTGGGGCACGCAAGATCCGTTGACGCTCTTCTCTAACAGGTTCGACCGTAGCAGCTTCAATGTCAGTGGCGGGATGTTCGGCGGCACCGTGGGTGCCCAAATCCAGCAGGGATATGTGGTGCTCGGCCTTGAGGGCGATCTTGATTGGGCTAACATCAAGGGCAACGGCATCTCAAATCCGGCTATCGCTGGCATCGGGCAGGGTATTACGCTCAATATCGCATCCAACATCAGCGCCGTTGGAACGGCAAGAGCACGCGTCGGCGTCGCTATGAATAATACGCTGTTCTACGTGACCGGCGGTGCGGCATTTGTGAAATCGAGCGTCAATGGCACCTCAATTGCTGGCGCGCCGTGCGGTACACTCGGTGTGTTCCCGAATTGCGCAGCCTCCGCCTGGCACCCTGGAATCGCTGCAGGCGTGGGCATGGAATATGGCTTCACACCTAACTGGTCCGTGAAGGGTGAATATCTTTACACGCAGGTGATCGGTACAGGCGCAAGCACTGACAAGCTCAACACCTTCCGTGGCGGCATCAATTATCGATTTTGAAATAGAAGATGAGGGCGGGACGTTATTATGAATCCTAAGGCGTTGGCTCTTTGTGCAGCGTTGGTTGCGCTTGCCGGTCCTGCTTCAGCCCAGACGCCGGGATGGACCCAGACGGGTATGCTCACCTGCAAGCTTAACCCGAGCATTGGATTCATTATCGTTGGCCATCAGTCGATGGAGTGCCGCTTTGTGCCATCCATGCCTGCTCCCCCACAACTTTACGAAGGCGCCCTCAACACGGTGGGAATTGATATTGGGGTAGTCGGTGGCGGCGCTTTGGCGTGGGGCGTTCTGGCGCCTACCGCTGGCGTTCCTGCCGGCGCTCTGGCTGGCAACTATGTTGGTGCAAGCGGTGACGTGGCGTTGGGGATTGGTGTCGGGGCAAACGTTCTGGTCGGCGGATCAAATAGAAGCTTCGCGCTGCAGCCACTTTCCGTCGAGGGTTCGGTAGCGCTGAATGTCACGCTGGGCCTGTCAGCGCTTCAACTGCGATGGGTCCCTTGAGCAAAGCGCGTCTGTCGCGGAACACTCAAGCCGAACAAGACGCGAGATAGAGGATTTAGAATGCGGTATCGCTATCTTTTTGCGGTTGCTACGACAATTGCGAGCCCCAGCGCTCTCGCCCAGACGCCGCTTTCGGCCTATGTCGACAGCAACGGCTTCATTGATGTTCAAAAGCTGACATGCGCCCAACTTGCGGGTACTTACCAGGAAGACGCGGACGCCCTGACAGCCTGGTACAGTGGTTGGTACAACGGCTTGGCCAAGAAGCACCACATGGATCTCAGGAAGGGAAAGATAGCGGAGCATGAGGTGATCCAGTACTGCAAGGCAAATCCAGACAAGCTCATCATCGAAGCCATTGCTGTCGTGTTTAAGGACATGCGCGCGACGCTTGGCATCAAGATGAAGCCGTAGGCGCTTCCGTCCGGGATGGAAGGTCGGGGCAGGCGTGGAAACGAAGTTTGCGCCGAACTGGTCCGCGAAGGTTAAATACCTTTACGTCACCGGCGCGGACACGTCTCTCACATCGGTCGACGACAAGACCAAGCTGGATACCGTTGTCGGCTGCCTGAGTTACAAGTTCGATTCGTTCGGCGCAGTTGCCAGCCGCTGAGGCTTCGTCTCTCTCTATTGCCTCGCGCGGGCAAACGTAGTGGATGGCAGTTCTCCGAACCGCTGGCGGTAGGCCGCTGCGAAGCGTCCGAAATGCGTAAAGCCATAATGCGTCGCCACTGCGGTGACGCTGGTCGTTTTGCTGGGATGGAGCAGCGCGCGATGCGCTGCGTTCAGCCGCAACTCGGCGAGGAGGGAGGCCGGTGGCCGGCCGAAAGCCTCGACGCAGCTCAAGTGAAGCGTCCGCTCTCTGGCGCTGACTGCGACGCACAGATCCGTAATGCTGGGTGGATCGTCCAGTCGTTCCTTCAATATTTGGAGGACCTCCCGCGCAATCCGCGCGCGGCTGTGCAACGGTTCGATAACTTCAGCCGACGGGATCATGTCGAGAATAACGTCGAAGATCTTCGATTCGACCGCTGAAAGACCGCGTTGACCAAAATCACATGGTTGCGCCGTCAGCGTTTGCAGCAACCGGTGCAACTCACCTGCACGCAGGGTCATCTCGGCAACAGACACCTGCCAGCGTGGCGAAGGAAGATCGACGTCAAAGGTGTCGCTCCCCCGCCGCGCCTGAACCCATCGATCGATCAGCGGAGTGGGCAGCACCACGACCATGACGTCAGCCAATCCGGTGGAGGTGAAGCCGACATCATCGCGCGATGTCGCCGCCAGAAGTTCGCCGGGATGTACGGGTCGGCGCCTGATGTGCAGGGAGCCTTCCGAAACAAGCGGAAGGCCGAACATCCACGTGCCGGGCGGGGCGGCTCCTCGCTGCAACACGCCGGGCGACCAGACGACACGTCCCAATTGCATGCGATCCAGCATGAGCTGGCTTAGATGACCCTGAAAGCGACCGCGTCCGATCTGCTCGTATTCCAGATCCCAAGCCAGTGGGCTCGCCGCCATGGCATCGATGTTGTCGAAGTGGCCTTCGACGAACTGAAGTCGTGACGATGATTCATCAAGCGTCGTCATAAGTGGTCCACCCCGTGCAACCCCGGCAGCCTAGCATGAGGTTTTGCAGAAAGCGGATAGTCCGGGCGGGATTTTGCAGAATCTGGATAGTCCTTTCAGCCTTCGTGAGATGTCGTGTGGATTGCAGGTGACCCGCTCCGCTACGGAGAAAGAAGGTCACCACTAATGACCCATTGCACCGGGGATGGCGCGCCGTGACAGCGACACCTGTTCGACATCGAAATCACGTAGCAAAGCCGCACAGACTCGGCCGCGGCTGCGATGTTAGGCTGCGCCCCGTCGGCGTAAGCGTTTTAACCGCTTTCCATTGCCTCAACGTCAGGTGAGGTCTCAATGAGCCGGGTTTGTGGGTTTAGACCGTTTCAATAACCGAAGGAGAGAGCGATGAAGCGAATGAAAGAGGCCGCGAGGGGAGCAGCGAATTGTGCGCTGCGGCGGCCGGGGATCGTGGCAGGCGCGCTGCTGGTTATGTTGTCGATATCTTCAGCCGGTGCCCAGGGCAACGACGCCGACAAGCTGCTCAAGGCGATGTCCGACTATGTGGCCAGTCAAAAGGCGATTTCGGTCACATTCGATTCCGATGTCGAAGTGATCACGTCCAACTTGCAGAAAATCCAGTTCACCAGCTCAGGCCAGGTCCAGTTGAGCCGGCCGGACAAGCTGCGCGCCACGCGCACGGGCGGGTACCGGGACATCGAGATCGTGTTCGATGGCAAGACGTTCAGCATCAACAACAAGGACAACAAGGAATACACGCAGGTCGACGCGCCGGGTACGGCTGATCAGCTGATCGACGTGCTGCGTGAAAGGCATGGGGTTACGGCGCCGGGCGCCGATCTTCTGCTGTCGAATGTCTTCGACGTCATGATGGCGGATGTCATCGACGGCGCTGTGATCGGCAAGGGCGTCATCGATGGCGTCGAGTGCGATCATCTGGCGTTCCGCAATGTCGATACCGACTGGCAGATCTGGATCGAGTCGGGAGCCCGGCCGATCCCGCGCAAGTATGTGATCACCAGCAAGGCGGTCGCCGAAGCGCCGCAATACACCCTGCGCATCAAGGATTGGAAGAACGATGTGCCGGCCGACGCATTCGTGTTCAAGCCCGATCAGTCAGCCAAGAAGATCGCAATCAACGAACTTTCGGACATCGACGAAGTGCCGCAGGGCATCACGCAGGCAGGAGCAAGGAAATGACGCGCGCATCAACAACTCTCATTCGTCTCTCCGTTGCGACCATTCTCGGCGGTGCCGCCATGCTCTGGAGCGGACATTCGCCGCTGACTACGCAGGCGTCGCTCGTATCATCAGCTGATGCGAGGATCGGCCGCCCGCTGACGCCAATGAGTTACGCCGGGGTCGCGCGACGCACGACACGCCGCGCCGTGGTGGGTGGTGCAGTGGCGGCGGGAGCCGTCGCGGCAGGAACTTATTATGCGGCGCCGGTCGTCGTCGCGCCTGCGGTCGTACCCAGATGCGCTCAGGTGGTGGATGCCTATGGACGGATCGCCACCGTTTGCCGGTGAGTCCGTCGGAAAATCAAACAGGACACAACTGGAGGAGGCAAGATGAAGCTCTCGATAGCACTGTCGGCGCTGCTGACAGCTGGCTTTGTGATGGCCAGCAGTGAGCAGGCCAGCGCCGTGGTCTACTGCCAATACGTTGCGTATCCGGTTGGATGCGTCGTAAGGCCAGGCGTCGTGCTGCGGCCGCGGCCGGTCGCGCGAGCGGTGGTGACCCCCGGCGTCGGTGCGCCGGGAGTGGGCGTACGGCCAGGAACGCCGATGAATCGTGGCGGCCCTGTCAATCGCGTTGGCAGGCGCTGAACGCTGCTTCGGAGTGCGGCGGCGCCGCACTCCGTCATCTCATCAGTCATTTCGAAGCGTTGGAGATATTCATGTCCCAGAGAACGCGCCTAGCCGCTTGCCTTCTGTTTGCTTCGACCGTTGTGGCCTTGAGCGCTGCGATACCGGCCTCGGCGCAAAGCCACTCGATCCGTCAGGGCGTGCTGACCTGCCGCACATCCGCGAGCGTCGGACTGGTCGTCGGCTCGCGTCAGCGACTGCGTTGCCAGTTTAGATCGGCAAGCGGACGAATCCAGAATTACACCGGCACGATTGGCCGCCTCGGTCTGGATCTCGGCATCACGGCAGGTGGCGTGATGACCTGGGCCGTCCTGGCGTCCACGGCCAACATTCCCACGGGCGCGCTTGCAGGGGAATTTGTCGGCGCAAGCGGTGACATCTCTGTCGGTTTGGGCGTCGGTGCGAATGTGCTTGTCGGCGGCACACGCAAATCCGTCTCGCTGCAGCCGCTGTCCATAGAGGGGCAGGTCGGCGCCAACCTCGCACTCGGCGTTGCACGAATGAGACTCACGCCGGTCACCTGAATATTCAATCACATTAAAATGGGAGTTATTTTATGATCAAGAAAACACTGGTTCTGTCTTCGGCAATTGTCGCGCTCGCAACGCCTGTCTACGCGCAGGTTGAACTGAAAACCTATGCTGATCGCAACGGTTTCATCGACGTCCAGAAGCTGACCTGCGCCCAGCTGGCAAACACGTTTCAGGAAGACGCCGACCATCTGACCACCTGGTATAGCGGCTGGTACAACGGCCTCGCCAAGAAGCACATGATGAATGTCGGCCGGGCGAAAGCGCTGGAGCACGAACTTATCGTTCATTGCAAGGCGAATCCGGGCAAGAAAATCATCGAAGCCATCGACGTGGTTTTCAAGGTGTACAGAGCCGAGAACAACATCAAGCTCAAGCAGTAACTTTGCTCGGACTCAGAAGCCCGGGCACCTGGAAGTGCCGACACCAGTGAAGTCTGGCGACTACCCTTAGTGGAAGGACATGGTCATGGAAATCATCTGCAAGAAGCTGCTCGCCGCAGCCGCGATATCGAGCGCGCTGAGCCTCACCTGCGCATATGCGCAAGTCCCGAAGCCGGGCGAAAATCCCACGCCGGGATTCAACAACAAGATTCCCGACAAGATTCTTACGCCGGACAAGATTGAGACGCGGATCGGAACGCTCAATTTCGTCGATGGTGTGCCGACGGTCGAGACGTCACAGAAGGTGTACGATCATCTCGATTTTCTCCGCGGCGTCGAAGTCTTCCTCAATTTCATCCCGGCCGCTTCCGTCGAAGCCATCCGCTTGGGCAATGCCGAGTTGGGCGCAGTCAAAAGCAACCAGGGAATCATTTTCGACCAGTTGCTCGATTCCAGTCCTCTCCTGCTCACCGGAAACACCGACACCGTCTACTGCCTTGTGACGCTGGACCTTAAGGCCGACGGGCCGACCGTTGTCGAGGTGCCGCCGGGCACCGGCCCGGGCACGGTCGACGATGCGTTCTTTCGCTTCGTCGTTGACATGGGTGCTCCGGGTCCGGACCGGGGCCAAGGCGGAAAATATCTGATTGTTCCTTCCAGCTATAAGGGTGAGCTACCAAAGGACAAGAAGGATGGCGGCGATTACTTCATCGCGCACTCTCCGTCGAACGTGAACTTGCTGGTGTTGCGCGGCTTCCTCGTGGACGGCAAGCCAGATGCGGCGTCGAAACTGTTCCGCGAGGGATTGAAGGTTTACTCGCTGAGCAAGGCGAGCAATCCACCGAAGATGGAGTTCTTCAATGCGTCGAAGGTGCCTTACAACACCGTTCATGCTAATAATTTCGAATTCTTTCAGGAAGTCGACCACGTCATTCAGAATGAGCCGATGGAGCTGTTCGATCCCGAGCTTCGCGGAATCGCGGCTTCCATCGGCATCCGCAAGGGTCAGAAATTTGCCCCCGATGCGCGCATGAAGGCGACACTGACCGAATCCGTCGCCGTGGCAAACGCCACCGCGCGGTCGATCGGATTCCGCAATCGCGATCCGCGCTCGGCTATTTATCCGAACAGCCAGTGGAAGAGCGGTTTCGTTGGCAGCGATTACCGCTGGATGGATATCGACGGCGTATCCGGGCGCAATCACGATGCACGGACAAATTTCTTCTATCTTGCGACCGTCAATACGCCGGCGATGGCTGCCAAGATTATCGGCCGCGGCTCGCAGTATGCGATGACCTACGTCGATGCCGCAGGCAACCCGTTCGACGGGGCGAAGACCTACAAGGTGAATATCCCGAAGAATGTGCCAGCGCAGGACTTCTGGTCGGTGGTACTCTACGATCCGCAGACGCGCTCCGAGTTGCAGACTTCGCAGCCATTCCCGAGCAAGAATAACAAGCGTGATAAGATGGCGGTGAATGCCGACGGCTCCGTCGATCTTTATTTCAGCCCGAAGGCGCCCGCGGGCAAGGAAGCGAACTGGATTGCTTCGGTTCCTGGCAAAAGCTGGTTCACGATCTTCCGTCTTTACGGCCCTCTTGAGCCGTGGTTCGACAAGACCTGGCGACCCGGCGAAATCGAAGAGGTGAAGTAGTTCCGATATGAGAAGGGCTGCACCAAGTGGTAGCCCTTGCCTTAACGGAACGGGTTTTGCGATTTCATTGGTCGCGACGATCGTGATCGTACTGAAAATTCAATGGCACGGGAGGACCAGCGATGAAGGTCGTGTATTATCTGACCTACGTGATGGCTTTCGTCTTTCTCGTCGGGGAAACCGCGCGTCGGGGCATTGGTTATTTGTCAGTCAATGCGACCACGATGATCGAGGATTATCTGTGCGGAGCCTTGATGCTGTGGGCCGCCTGGGTCTGGTCCAGAGGATATGATTCAGCAGCCAGGATCATGGCCGTTGCGTGGGCCTACGCGACAGGCGGCATGTTCGTTCCGTTCGCCGCTCATCTTGAGGCATGGCTTCGAAATGAAACATTTCGCCCGGATCATCCGCATACGGATGTTGGATCTATAATTCTGAAGGGCGCGATCTGGGTGGTTTGTCTCGCGTGCCTCATCGTTACCTTGAGAAGCCAGCAGGGTAAAAAATCAACCGCCTAGACGGCGGCAGAGTTACGGATGCAGGTGGTTGAGGGCATCGCGCGCCATCGCTCTACTGGGATTGGGTGCGCGGGTCGGGACGTGGTAACCTCCCTTGCCGGTGATCCGATCTGCAGCAATTCCCATCTTCTTCCCCGAACGGTGTTTGATGACAACGAGATTTCTATTCGACGGACCCGAAGACGCCGGGACGACGATTCTTCTGGCGCATGGTGCCGGCGGGGCGATGGATTCCGTGTCGATGACAGCGAGTGCGAAAGCGCTTGCGGAAGCCGGTTTCCGCGTCGCTCGCTTCGAGTTTGACTACATGGCCGCGCGCCGGATATCGGCCTCCCGAAAGCCGCCGCCGCGTGCGGACCGGCTGAACCCGGAATACATCGCCGCGATTGATGCGCTGAACCTCAAAGGGCCGCTCATCATCGGCGGAAAATCGATGGGCGGGCGCGTCGCGAGCATGGTCGCCGACGAGTTGTATGCATCCCGGCGAATCGCGGGGCTTCTCTGTCTTGGCTATCCTTTCCATCCGCCGGAGAAGCCCAAGCAGTTGCGCACCGAGCATCTTGCAGAACTCGAAACGCCAACGCTCATCGTGCAAGGGACACGAGATGTGTTTGGCTCGAGGGAAGAGGTTTCATCGTACGCGCTGTCGAAGGCGATTGAAATTCTCTGGCTGGAGGATGGCGATCACGATCTCAAGCCGCGGAAAAGCATATCCGGGTTCTCGGCGGCTGATCATTTGAAGACAGTTGGAGAGGCCGTCTCATCCTGGGCCGACAGGATCGTTCGCTAGGCGCGATCTGCGGAGATTGCGGCGCATACTTCAACGGTGCCGACCTGGCACCGTTGACCGATCAGGGATGTATTACCCGCGATTATCGCAGTGGCATTGGCGGCCGTGGAACGCTCGTGTCGCCGGGCGGGGGCGGAAGCTGCGAGGGCGCAGATTGTTGTGGTGGTGCCGGCGGGATGTAGGCTTCGCGCTGAGGATAGCTTTGCGGGTAGCTCTGCCCTTGCGGATAGGCTTGGGTTGAAGCGGGCTGGACGCTACGCGTAGCAGGAGCGGGAGCCGGCGCGGATGTTGACGCCCGCTGTGGTCGCGGTGCTGCGGCCGGCTTCGCGGCAGGCTTGCGGCGCACTTCATGCTCTGCGGCTTTCGCGACATCACGGCTCAGTTGCTGCTGGCCGGCCTGCAGTTGCTCGACCGTTTGCTTCAACGACGCGATTTCGCGCGCCATGGTTTCAATCGACTGCGCAAGTTCTGGTGTCAGCGCCGCCGGGGTTGGAGGAGTCTCCGCCGCCGGCGTGGAAGCCGCTGTTGCAGGCTCTGCGGGTGTCGGTGCCGCTGCGGCGGTGTCTTGCGAGGGCGCCGATTCGGCAGCCGGTTCAGATGCCGTGATCTGAGAGGTTGTGTCCTGTGACTCGGCGGCGTCGGCGCTTTGCGTCGGAGCGGTCGTGCCTGCGAGAAGCTGCGGCACGAGGTGAGAAAGCCGCTGCTTTGCTTCGTCACCGTAGGAATGCCAGGCCGCAGCTGCGGCAATGCCTGCGCAGACGATCAGTCCCACGACACCGCGAGCGAGCTTCCCGCGTGGCGCCGGATTGAGGATGTCGCCGACGTTATCGTTCAGCGGCGCGGTGTGGAGCGGCGGCTCACTGGCCGGTTCCGGCGATGGCGCAGGCGTGACGTTGACCTCAGACGGGGCATGGACTTTGGACGGATCATGCACGATGCGCGGCGCCAGCTCGCGGAGCTGTGCCACAATGGCGTCGTGCGGATCGGCGTGCGGGTCTACGTGTTGCAATTCGAGTTGCATTGACGCTCCGTGATTGTGCGAGGTGCGATGCGCGGCGGGCATCCGGCCATCTGCCAGCAACAGGAGGCATCGCGCTTTGACCATAGCAAGGCGGTACGATGAAAAGTCTGAGGCAGGGGAACCGAGGTGGCAGAATCGTGCGGTGACGCTCACCGCGCGACTCTTTTGAGGCCTTATCGTGATCTTCGATCAAACGGGATGCTGGCTCGCTTCAGCGCCGCGTGCAGACGATCTCCAGATACTCGCTGGGAATAATGACGGCGTCATCGCCTGAGCGGTTGAAATGGCTGAGCAGCGCCCTGATGTCGCTTTCGAGCGCCGATTGAGCGGCGGGTTCGAGCGCAGCGAACGCCTTGAGCACAGGTCCGTAGTAGCCTTTGAAGATCTCTAGCCAATGGTCCGTCGAACGGTAGCGAAACACGAAATGACGTTGTGCCACCTTGATGGATGAGGCGTTAGCCGAAAACATCTCGTCGATACGTGCGCGGGTGCCCCAGAGCGCCGGTGACTTCACGCCGGGAGGCGGCGGCAGGTGTTTGCCGATGGTCTTGAAAAGCTGGCCGATGAAGCCTTCCGGCGTCCAGTTGGCGAGACCGATCTTGCCGCCGGACTTGCAGGCGCGGATGAGTTCGCCCGCGGCGCGGTCGTGATCCGGCGTGAACATCACGCCAAAGGTCGAGACCACCGCGTCGAAACTCTTGTCCGGAAACGGCAGCGCCTCGGCATCGGCCTCACGAAAGGTGATGTTGAGCCGCTCGGCGTGAGCGCGTTCCTGGCCACGTTCGAGCAGGGCCGGCACATAATCGGTGGAGGTGACGTCACACCAGCGGCGCGCGGCAGCAAGCGTGACGTTGCCGTTCCCGGCAGCGACGTCGAGCACGCGCTGGCCAGCACGGAGGTCTAGTGCTTCGCACAGCTCCTCGCCGACGATTTGAAGGGTGGTGCCGACCACGGCGTAATCGCCGGACGACCAGGCGCCTTGCTGGCGGGCCTTGACCGCCGTAAAGTCAACGGGAACTTTGCTGATGGTATTGGTGGTATCGAGCATGGTTCTTCTCCGTTCGGATGTGTTGTCTCGCCTGCGCGAGTAGGGCTGGATCGGGCGCCATAAAGCGCCATTGCCATCGATCCCAGCCGTAACGGCCACACATGGAGACGAGCGTGGTACGCGGCGTGGAAATGCGCGTGGAATCGGATCGGTCCGGCGGCCCGGCCTTGCATGTGCAATTGCTCGGACCACTGGCGATTGAGCGGGGCGGCGCCCCGGTGGCGCTGCCGACGTCGCGCAAGGTGCGGGCGCTGTTGGCTTATCTCGCGCTCGCGCCACGCGCGGTGCCGCGAAGCCAGCTTTGCGAACTTCTCTGGGATGTTCCGAACGATCCGCGCGGAGAGCTGCGCTGGTGCCTCAGCAAGCTGAGGTTTGTGGTCGATACGCCCGACCGGCAACGGGTTGAAACCCAGGAAGATACCGTCGCGCTCGATCTGGCCGATTGCTCTGTCGATGCCATCGAGGTCGCGCGCGCAACCCAGCAGGGCATCCAGCAATTGTCGCCCGAACGGCTGCGAGCGCTGGCCTCGCTGTACGTCGGAGAATTTCTCGAAGGCTTCGAGATCGATCGTAATCCGGATTTCAATGCATGGCTTACAGCACAGCGCCGCCAGTTTCGCGGCCGCCACGCAGCCCTGCTGGAGCGCCTTGCCGGAGCAGAGACCGGCGACGACATCTTCGGCTATCTGGAAAAGTGGCTGGCGCTTGCGCCATTCGATCTGCGCGTCCACGAAATGCTGCTGGATGCATTCGCGCGTCGCGGCAGGCTGCGCGAAGGTGACGAGCATTTGTTGTCAACCGCACGGATGTTCGAGGCCGATGGTCTCGATCACGGGCCAGTGCGCGAGATGTGGCGGGCAGCGAAAGCGCGGGGCGACGGTGCGAAGGTTCGCGCGGCCGATCTTTCGCCGGGGCTCGCATTGACGCCGCCGGATGCGGACAGCGCGATTGCGTCACCGCGCCGTGCCTCCATTGCGGTGATGCCGTTTGTCGACCGCAACGCTGCGTGGCCCGCGCAGGGTGGCGCGGCCGGAGGCCTCGCGCACGATCTGATCACGAGGCTCGCCAAGCTGCGCAGCCTCTTTATCATCGCGCAGGGCACTGTGTTCGCACTCAGCGAGCGGCACGTTGGTCCGGAAGAAGCAGGTCGAATGCTGAACGTGGACTATGTGGTCAGCGGCTCGCTGCAGCGCCAGGGCACGCGCATGACCGTCGCGGTCGAACTCGCCGAGACGCGCTCCGCGCGCATTGTCTGGACCGAGGTTTTCGACCAGAGGATCAGCGATTCATTTCTCGTGCTCGATGAAATCGGCAACAGGATCGTGGCATCCATTGCCCATGAGATCGAAACGATCGAGCGCAACCGGGCGATGTTGAAGCCGCCGAACTCGCTGGATGCGTGGGAAGCCTATCATCGAGGGCTGTGGCATGTTTACCGGTTCAACAAGGCCGACAACGAGCGCGCCCGGGAGTTTTTCGAGATGGCGGTGCAGCGCGACCCCACCTTCGCACGGGCCTATGGCGGGCTGTCCTTCGCGCATTTCCAGAGCGCGTTTCAGGGCTGGGCCCCGCGCGAGCCGGAAGTCGACCGGGCCTTCGACACCGCAGGACAGAGCCTGATGGCCGACGATCGCGACCCGGGCGCGCATTGGGCCATGGGCCGGGCGCTCTGGCTGCGCGGACAGCAGGACCAGTCCCTGATCGAACTGGAGCAGGCAATCGACCTCAGTCCGAATTTTGCGCTTGGGCATTACACGCTGGCTTTTGTCCATTCGCAGGGCGGCGATCCGCAGGCGGCCGTCAAATTTTCCGACCACTCGCGTCACCTCAGTCCGTTCGATCCGTTGCTGTTCGGCATGCTCGGCGCGCGTGCGATGGCACTGGTGCGCCTCAGGCAATTTGATGAAGCGGCCGACTGGGGTTTGAAGGCAGCCGCGCGGCCGAACGCGCATGCGCACATCCTGGCGATTGCCGCCTATTGCCTGGCGCTGGCGGGCCGGCTTGAGGAGGGACGCGCGCAGATGGTCGCGATCCGCAAGCGGCTTCCGGGCTATTGCGTCGACGATTTTCTCACTGCGATGCAGTTCGCACCGGAAGGCGCTGTGCTGTTTCGCGAAGGCGCAAGGCGCATCGGATAAGGGGGCAGAAGCTTAACGGCCGTGCAGAAACGCGAGCAGTACCACGATCACGCCGGCGAGGAGTGCGGACAGGCATTTCCAGAACAGCAGGGGATCGCGTTCGATCAGCGGCGTGGGGGATGCGTTGAGGTAGCGTGCGTTGGGATGGCGCAGGTCGAAGGTGTATTCCGACAGTGCCTCATAGCGCTTGAGCGGGTCCGGATGGACGGCGCGCTTCAATGTCTCATCAATCCACATCGGGATTCCGCGGCTGTCGTCGAGCGCGGAATTGTATTTCAGTTTCCTGTAATGCGACTTGGTCCGGGCCTTTGCGATCTGTGCGCCGTAAGGCAATTTTCCCGTCAGCATCTGATAGGTGATGACGCCGAGCGAGAACAGATCGGAACGCGGTGAGCCGCTTTCGCCCTGAAAGTATTCCGGCGCAGTGTATTGCACCGTGCCCAGAATGTCGCTGGCGCCTGTGGGCGGTGTGGCTTCGACAACGCCGGTGACCTTGGTCGAGCCGAAATCGATGATCTTCACCGTTCCGGTCTTGTCGATCATGATGTTGTCAGGCCTGACATCCTGATGCAGCATTTCCATCCGGTGAAAGGCGCGCAGGCCTTTGGCGATCTGCTCCACGATGCCGCGCACGGTTTCGACATCCGGCCTGGGATTGTCGATCATCCATTGGGTCAGCGTCTGGCCGTCGATGAATTCGGTGACGACATACAGATAGTTGCGCTTTCTGGATTGCAGGCAGGGCTTCAGCACATGAGGACTGTCGATGCGCCGGGCGATCCACTCCTCCATCATGAAGCGCTTCAGATAGGCCGCATCACCGCGCAGATCGATCGAGGGGATCTTGATGCTGACGAGTTCATCGGTTTCGGTGTCGACCGCGAGATAGATGTGGCTTCGGCTGCTGGCATGGATTTGCCGGACGATCCGGTAGCCGTCGAAAACTATCCGCGCGTCGAGAAGCGGCGGAGGCGGCAGCTCCGATGTCTGCCCGAGAACCTCGCTCGCCTCGCTGCGCGGCAACTGATCGATGCGGACGATCTGAACGGTCAGGTTGTCCGTGCTGCCCTGAAGATAGGCCTGCTCGACAACGAGTTTCGCGGCCCGATCCAGATCGCCGGCATTGTCATGGATGACCTTTGCAACGAAGCGATCGCCGACATATTCGTAGGCGCCGTCGGTTGCGAGCAGGAATACGTCGCCCTTCTCGATCGGGAGCGCCTGATAATCGATCTCGATCTGCGGATTGATCCCCAGCGCGCGGCTGAGATAATTCTGTTCGGATGAAATGACGACGCGGTGATCGTTGGTCAGTTGCTCAAGCGTGTTTCCGGAAAGGCGATAGATCCGCGAGTCGCCGACATGGAAAATGTGCGCGGTGGTGGACTTGATGACTATCGCGCTCAGGGTGCAGACGTAGCCCTTGTCCTTGTCGTAGCGGTACTGGCTTCGCCTTGTTTCGGAATGCAGCCAGGAGTTCGTCGCGGCGACGACACGCTGCGCCGAGGTTTTGACCGACCAGGATTCCGACGTGCAATAATAATCCGTCAGGAAACTTTTGACCGCCGACTCGCTGGCGACCGAACTGACGGTGCTGCTGCTGATGCCGTCCGCGAGGGCGACGGCGATGCCCTTCAGACTCAATAGCGGTTCGGCCGGAATCAGGACGCCGTAAAAATCCTGATTGGTCTCTTTACGACCCTTATCAGAATGCTGTCCGACCGATATCTGCAATTCGCGCGACATTGATGATGCCAGAAAGGAGCCCCGGCTTGCGGCCGGGGCTCCTTCCTGCAAGCCGGATCAGGCGGGCACGCGTTTCGGCGCGGTCCTGATATGGGTGGTGTACAGGGTCAGTCCCGTGAACGCGAGACCGCCGACAAGATTGCCGACCACGGTCGGGATCTCGTTCCAGATGAGATAGTCCACGAACGAGAACTTCGCGCCCAGAAGCAGCCCCGACGGAAACAGGAACATGTTCACCACGGAATGCTCAAAGACCATGTAGAAGAACACCAGGATCGGCATCCACATCGCGATCACCTTGCCGGGCACCGTCGTCGAGATCATGGCGCCGACGACCCCGGTCGAAACCATCCAGTTGCACAGCACGCCGCGGAAGAACAACGTCGCCATGCCGGCGGCGCCGTGTGCTGCATAACCGAGCGTTCGGGACTCGCCGGCGTGGCCGATAGCAGCGCCGACCTTGTCGGGCTCTTGTGAGAAGCCGTAGGTGGTCACGAATGCCATCAGGAAAGCCACCGTGAACGCGCCGCCAAAGTTGCCGACGAATACGAGCCCCCAGTTCCTGAGAACGCCGCCCAGTGTGACGCCAGGCCGCTTGTCGATCAGCGCAAGCGGCACCAGCACGAATACGCCGGTCAACAGGTCGAAGCCCAACAGATACAATATGCAGAACCCGACCGGGAACAGCAGCGCTCCGACCAGTGGCTGGCCGGTGTTCACGGTGATGGTGACGGCGAACCACGCGGCAAGCGCCAGGATGGCACCGGCCATATAGGCCCGGATGAGAGTGTCTCTTGTCGACATGAAGACTTTGGATTCTCCGGCATCGACCATCTTGGTGACAAATTCTGAAGGCGCGAGATAGGCCATCACAGATCCTCTTTGTTCGCAGTAGAAGCTAAATACGTTCAACGTCCGTCATTGGATTGCTGACGCTATCTCGACCGCATGATGTCGATCATGCGCGCCAGATTTCGAGTGACGGAGGTCGCGCGCGAGAAGGCGTGCAGTCCGTGCGCGTGTCGCGCACCTGCCTTGCCGCCATTCCATGTCGCGTATCAGGAGCTTTCGTCTCCGCGATCCTGCCGTCTGATGCATGTGTCCTGTCTGCCAATGATGTTCGGCCGGAAACAGGAACGCGCAGCATGCGTAAGTCAGGCATCGTGGCGAATGCGCCGAGCTCCCTTCGGACCGCAGTCGTCATTGACTGTATGGCGAGTGGAGCAATCGCCGTGCCAACACAGGTTGGCTTTGATCGCGCGATGTTTTTCGGGATTTCCGGGTGAAAGCTCTCGCCGGCTTTGTCAGCGGAATGATGCGAGTCTATGCAATTGCCCAGATCATGGGCATGGCGTGTTATTGCCGCATCGTCGCTGTCAGCCAGTCCCGGAACGCGGTGACCTTCGGCAAATTGGCCTTTTCGTGCGGCGTGACGAAATAGTATCCGGCATCTTCCGGCAATGTCACATCGAAGGGCGCGACCAGA
This sequence comes from Afipia massiliensis, assembly GCF_001006325.2. Taxonomy (NCBI): domain Bacteria; kingdom Pseudomonadati; phylum Pseudomonadota; class Alphaproteobacteria; order Hyphomicrobiales; family Nitrobacteraceae; genus Afipia; species Afipia massiliensis. Next base: position 2,053,184 of record NZ_LBIA02000001.1, read on the forward strand.
CGTCCTTTCGCGATATCGTCCTGAACGAAGGCGGTGTGGCCGATCGCAACGCCGATGCCGTCGACGGCGGCCTGAATCGTCATGAATGACAGATCGAATGTCAGTCCTGGATTCTTCGCGATGTGGGTGGGAAGTCCGGCGGCCGTCAGCCAGAACCGCCAGTCGTCGTTGTAGCCGGTTGTGTGCAGCAGCGTGAAACGGGCGAGGTCTTCCGGCTTTCTCAGGGCATTGTTGCCCTCAAGCAGCGCGGGGCTGCACACCGGAAACATCTGGTCCGTCATCAGCCATTCCGCGCGCAGGCCCGGCCATTGGCCGCGTCCGTACCGGATTGCTGCGTCCACCGTGCCGCGACGGAAGTCGACCAGATCGGTCGAGGTGGTGATACGGACATCGATGTCGGGATGTTTTTCCTGAAATGGCGCAAGCCGGGGCAGCAGCCATTTCACCGCGAACGACGTCAGCGTGCTGACTGTCAGCATCCGGTCGTTGCCGTTGCGCAGCAGGCGGTCGGTGGCTGTGCGCAGATCCTGAAATGCGGCGCGAATGCCCGGCAAATAGTCGGTGGCCTCGGGCGTCAAAGCCAGCGAGCGGCTTTGCCGGATGAACAGCTTGATACCGAGTTCTTCCTCCAGCCGCCGGATCTGGTGGCTGATGGCGGTCTGGGTGACGTTCAGTTCCTGCGCGGCAAGGGTGAAGCTGAGGTGCCGCGCGGCGGCCTCGAAAGCGCGCAAACCGTTCAGCGAGGGCAATCTGGCGGTCATGAGCCCCTCTAATATATGAGATTATCTCATATTACCAGGGACAACGTGTCGTTTGTCAATAGGGGTTCTTGAGCAGATATATGCAACATCAAGTTTGTTTTAGGAGGCTACCATGTCTGCTTGCACAACCGACCTGATGACAAATCATCATCATGACTTCATCCACCACCCGATCACGTCGATCTCCGACGTGCTGCACACTTGGCAGCAGCGCTCGCAGCGCCGGGCCGAGTTGGTCCGCCTCAGCGACCGCGACTTCCACGACGTCGGCGCGAGCTGGAGCGACTTCGCCTACGAGGCCAGCAAGCCTTTCTGGCGTGCGTAAGCCGCCTTCGCGAGTCTGATCCGTCCTCATTGTCCTCCCCGGATCAGGCTCGCTTTTTCCTCTCGCACAACAGCCGATGGAGTGCGCGATGCTGGCCGAACCCGATCATCGCTTTGTTCTGAGCAATCTCGGCCGCTTCACCGATGTCGTGCGGCTGAAAGGCGGCAGGTCGTTGACGGTGCGATTCCTCGAGCCGAAGGACGCCGACGCGCTGCTGTTTTACTTCCGGTCGCTGTCGCGCCAGTCGCGCTACAATCGCCTGATGGGGGCCGCCAGTGAGCTGCCGCCGTCGGAGCTCGACAAGGCGCTTCATATCGGCGAAGGCAGCCGTTTCGCGGTGATCGCCGAAATGAAAATCGACGGCGTCGACACGATCGTCGGAGAGTCCCGCTACAGCTACGACGCGCAAACGCAGAACACTGAATTCGGACTGTCCATCGGCGACGCATGGCAGGGTCAGGGTATCGGCACGGCCATGCTGTCCAATCTCGAATGCCGCTCGGCGGCGCTCGGCGCGCTGAGGCTGTTCGGCGAAACATTCCGCAACAACGACCAGATGATCGGTCTCGCCCGCAAGGCCGGATACGCCTTTGCAGGAGCGCCGAGCGATTGGCGACTGACACGCTTCGAAAAGCCGCTGTATCGCGCCACGGAAATTCCCTGCGAAAGCTGGAAGCAGGCCGCCATGGCAGGCTGGATGCCGAACGAAGCGCTGCTGGCTGCACGCTGACAGCTTCATGACAGCCCGGCGCGCCGTCGGCTTGTACGCCCTCCGCTGGATCGCCTAGTGTCCCGGAAGCGCCAACCAAGGCGTACGATCCGGGAGTATCCGATGGTGCAATCTGCAAAAACCGATGTGTGGCTGGCGGCAGGTGTTCGCACGCCGTTTGCGAAAGTCGACGGCCCGCTGTCGGGTGTCGATGCCATCGCGCTGTCGGTTCCGGTGGTCAAGCACATGATCGAGCGTCTTGGTGGCGGCAAGCCAGACTTCGCGGTCTGGGGCAACGTCGTGCCCAACCTCACCTGGAGCAATATCGCACGCGAAATCCTGATGGATGCGGGTGTCGATCCGACGGTGCCTGCCACTTCCACCGTCATGGCCTGTTCGACCAGCATGATGGGCGTGTTCGAAGCCGCCGGCATGATCGACGGCGAGGTGCGAAACCTAGCGCTGGTCGGCGGCGTTGACAGCCTCAGCCAGGTTCAGCTTGGGCTCGGCATGTCGCTGTCGAACTGGGTGCGCCAGTTTCAGACCGCGCGCTCGCTGGGACAAAAGCTTAGCCATGCCATCGATCTCAAGCTCAGCGATGTGCGTCTCTACATTCCGGCGGTCAGCAACCGCACCACTGGCATGAGCATGGGCGAGCATACGGAGATCACCGCCAAGGTGTGGAACATCTCGCGCGAAGCGCAGGACCAGATCGCGCTGGACAGCCATCAGCGCGCGGTGGCGGCGTGGAATCGCGGATTTTTCGACGACCTCGTGATCCCGTTCGACGGCGTGAAGCGCGACACGATTCCGCGCAAGGACACCTCGCTGGAGAAGCTGGCGCGGCTGTCGCCGTCATTCGATCGCACCAGCGGCAAAGGCACGCTGACGGCCGGCAATTCATCGCCGCTCACCGACGGCGCATCGAGCATCTGGGTGGCCTCAAGAAAGGGATTGGAGAAGCTTCCCGCCAACACACCGCGCGTAAAGCTGATCGACTGGGAAATCGCGTCGGTGGATTTTCGCACCGAGGGTTTGCTGATGGCGCCGCCCTATGCGATCCCGCGGCTGCTCGCGCGCCATTCGCTGACCTATGCGGACATTCACCTTTGGGAAATTCACGAAGCCTTCGCGGCGCAGGTGCTGGCGCATATCAAGGCGCTGGAGAGCCCGGAGTTTGTCCGCGACAAGGCCGGCGTCAATGCAGAGTTCGGAAAGTTTCCGCGTGAGCGCATGAATCCGAACGGCGGCTCTACCGCGATTGGCCATCCGTTCGGCGCCACCGGCGCGCGTATCCTCAGTCAGGCAGTCAAGGCGCTGGCGGCGATGCCGAAGGGAAGCCGCGCTATCGTCAGCATCTGCGCCGACGGCGGGCAGGGCACAGTGGCGCTGCTGGAAGCGGCTTGACGCTTACGGCTTCCACGCCATGCCGTAGACCTTTCGTCCTGACACCGGATTGACGTCGTCATGGGTGTGGATGAAGCCGTTGCGCTCATAAAAGCGGATCGCACGGGCATTGTCGGTGTTGACCAGTAGCGTAATGCCGTCCGGCGCCATCATTTTCGCCTCGGCGATGAGCACGTTGCCGAGGTCCGATCCCCATGCTTCCGGCGCGACCACGAGTTGGTCGAGATAGCCCGATGCATCGATGGTGATGAAGCCGGCCATCTTGCCGTTCTGTTCGGCGACGACGATTTGCGCGGCGGGAACCAGTTCATCGCGCCAGCGTGCGCGCCAGCCTTCAAGCCGCTGCGCGAAGTCGATCGACGGATAGGCCTGTTGCCAGGTGCGATGCCACAGGTCGATCGCTGCGTTCTCGTCGCCGGCCGCATAGGGCCGGAGCGTAAAGGGTGCGCTCATTGTCGCGTACAGATCCGAGACGCGCCGATCATCGCTCGGTGAGCTTCAATTCGATGCGACGGTTGCGCTTGTAGGCCTCTTCAGTCTTCTCGGGATCAAGCGGCTGGAATTCCGCGAACCCCGCCGCGACCAGCCGCTGCGCCGGTACGCCGAGTGAGACCAGATACTGCACCACCGAGATCGCGCGTGCTGATGAAAGCTCCCAGTTCGATTTGAACTGCGGGCTGTTGATCGGCCGCACGTCAGTGTGGCCGTCGACGCGCAGCACCCAGGCGATCTCTTTCGGAATTTGGTTGTCGAGATCGATCAGCGCGGTTGCGAGCTTGTCGAGTTCGGCGCGGCCTTCCGGCAGCAGCAGCGCCTGCCCGGTGTCGAAAAATACCTCGGACTGGAATACGAAGCGGTCACCGACGATGCGCACATCGGGGCGGTTGCCGAGGATGGCGCGCAGCCGTCCGAAGAATTCGGAGCGATAGCGCGACAGTTCCTGCACCCGCTGCGCCAATGCCACGTTCAGCCGCTGACCGAGATCGGCGATTCGGGTCTGGGATTCCTTGTCGCGCTTCTCCGAGGCATCGAGTGCTTCCTCAAGGGCCGCCAGTTGCCGGCGCAGCGCGCTGATCTGCTGGTTCAGCACTTCGATCTGCGCCAGCGCGCGGGCGGTCACCTGTTTCTCGGAGTCCAGCGCCTTGCCGAGTTCGGTGGCACGGCCCGCAGCACTGGCACCGGCGCCTGCGAGGCCGTCATACAGGCCTTTGACGCGATCGCGCTCGGCCTCGGCGGAGGCAAGTCCGGCGCGCATCTGGGAGAGTTGCTCGTCGAGGTTCAGCTTGCCGAGTTTTTCGAGCGACAGCAGATCGTTGAGCTGTGCGATCTGCGCGTTCAGCCGCTCGAGCGCCTTGTCCTTGCCGGTGACTTCCTGCGACAGGAAGAACTGCACCACCAGAAACACCGACAGCAGGAATACGATGGCGAGAACCAGCGTCGACAGCGCATCGACGAAGCCCGGCCAGTAGTTGAAGCCGCTGTCGTTCCTGCGTGAACGCGAAAGCGCCATAGCCAATATCTCCGGTCAGTTGGTCTCGGGCTGACGCGCGAGGCGCTCCAGAAGCTGCTTGATCTCTTTGTTTTGCTCGCCCTGGCCGTCGGCCCATTCGCGTATCAATTGCTGTTCGGTGCGCATGTGATGCACCAGGCCCTGGATCGCCTCGGCGAGATTGGCCATCGCGGTGGTCGCGGTTCGGTTCGATCCCATCTCCTCGACGGCGAGCCGCAGCCGGTCGAGCGCGGGATTTAGGTCGCCGGTGCTGCTGCTGCCGTCACCGGCATATTCCCGCACGGTTTCCGCCAGCCAGTCCTCGAGGTCGGTGTAAAAGCGGTTCTGCGCTTGGCTTGACTGTAGATCGAGAAAGCCGAGCACCAATGAGCCTGCGAGGCCGAACAGCGAGGACGAGAACGAAATGCCCATGCCGCCGAGCGGCGCGGCCAAACCTTCCTTGAGCGTGTCGAACACCGAACCGGCATCGCCGCCGACTTTCAGGCCCTCGATCACCTTGCCGACCGAGCCGACGGTTTCAATGAGGCCCCAGAACGTACCGAGCAGGCCGAGAAATACCAGAAGGCCGGTCATGTAGCGCGACAGGTCACGCGCTTCGTCGAGCCGGGTCGCGATGGAATCCAGCAGATGCCGCATGGTCTGTTGCGAAATGCTCATGCGGCCCGAGCGATGGCTCAGCATCGCGGCCATCGGCGCCAGCAGTGTTGGCCGCCGATCCACCGCAAGTCCGGGATCGGAAATGCGGAAGCTGTTGACCCACGAAATTTCAGGATAGAGCCGGATTACCTGCCGGAAGGCGAGGATGATGCCGATGGCAAGAACGCCGACAATCAGTGCGTTGAGCCCGGGATTGGCGAGGAACGCCACCCAGATCTGCTTGTAGAGGACCACGAGCAGCAGGCTGCACAGAATGAGGAACACCATCATCCTGACCAGGAAGATGCGCGGTGTTGACAGTTTCGTGACGCTGATATCGGCCGCAGTTTGGGATGGGGAAGTCTTTGCCATGGCGGATCTTCAATCCTTGTCCGTGGAACGTGTCGAGCATCAATATGGCACAGCGGGGGCGGGAAAAAAGACTCCATCGCCGATTTGACCCCAGCTACGGAACCTCGCCTGAAACCCGGGCTTCTTTGAAGCGTATTTCTTCTACGAAGTTGAGGCGAGGATTGTCATGGTCTGGTTCTTCCTGAGCGCGTTGGCCGCCATGGCGGTCGCGCTCGCTATCCTGATGACGGGCGCATGGCTGGTGCAGCAGCGCACCGGTAATTCGGGGTGGGTCGATACCGTCTGGACGTTTTCGCTTGGCCTCGTCGGAGCCGTCGGCGCGCTCTGGCCGATGGCCGGCGAGCCCATCGCGCCGCGTCAATGGCTGATCGCGGCCCTCGTTGTCATCTGGTCGCTGCGCCTCGGCATGCATATCGCCGTTCGCACCGCGGGCATCACCGACGATCCGCGCTATGCGGCTTTCGCGAAGGAGTGGGGTGTTGATTCGCCGCGCCGGATGTTTGTGTTTCTGCAGAACCAGGCTTTCGGTTCGATCCCGCTGGTGTTCTCGATCTTCGTCGCCGCGCATGTTCCGGTCGCAGGACTACGTGCGCAGGACTATCTCGGCGCGCTCATTCTGTTGACGGGCATCGCGGGCGAGGCGCTGGCCGATGCGCAGCTCAAGTCATTCCGAACAGATCCGGCGAACAAGGGCAGGGTCTGCGATGTCGGGCTGTGGGCGTGGTCGCGGCACCCGAACTACTTTTTCGAGTGGTTCGGCTGGCTTGCCTATCCGGTGATCGCGATCTCGGCGGGCTATGGCTGGGGCTGGTTCGCGCTGCTCGGTCCCGTCTTCATGTACTGGATTCTGGTGCATGTGACCGGCATTCCGCCGCTGGAAGAGCAGATGCTGCGTTCGCGCGGCGACGCTTACCGGGCGTATCAGTCGCGCACCCGCAAGTTTTTTCCGCTGCCGCAATAGCTTCCTTGAAAGATTGAGCCGATCCATGAGTCTGATCTCGCGCATCATCGGTACCACCGAACGCACGCCGCTTCCTGATGTCATGATCCGCGCCCGCATCAATGCGCTGTGCTCGCGCACGGCCGCCAAGCTCGCGACGGGCAATGCGGAGACCGACGCCGCTTTCGCGCGCGTGCGGCGCTGGCGCTGGTTCTTTCTCGCGACCACCGGACTGTTCGGCCACGCCGACGGCACCGAATGGGGCATCAGCCACTACCGGATGACGCGCGCTTAGCGCAGCATCATAGCGGCTTGAGGATCTTCACCAGTTCGCGCTGGATCGTCTCATTGCCGCAAACGACATGGCCAGTGGCCATCGCCGTATCACCGCCCTCGATGCCGCTGATGACACCGCCGGCCTCGCGCACCATGATCAGTCCGGCTGCGATGTCCCACGGCTGGAGATTGCGTTCCCAGTAACCGTCGAGGCGGCCGGCCGCGACATACGCGAGATCGAGCGAGGCCGCGCCGAAGCGGCGCAGGCCCGCGACGCGCTGCTGCATCTCCGCCATTTCGCGGCGAGACTGTTCGTGGTCGCCGCGCCCGATATGCGGCAGACCGCACGCGATCACGCATTCGTTGAGCTGCTGACGGGCCGCGACGCGCAAGCGCTGATCGTTGAGGAACGCGCCCTTGCCGCGCTCGGCCATGTAAAGTTCATCGGTTGCGGGATTGTAGATCACGCCGGCGATGATCGTGCCTTCGCGCTGCAGAGCGATCGAAATCGCGAACTGCGGGATGCCGTGCAGGAAGTTCGTCGTGCCGTCGAGCGGATCGACGATCCATGTGTTGGATTTGTCGGTGCCTTCGCGCGTTCCGCCTTCCTCACCGAGAAATCCGTAACCCGGCCGCGCTTTGGTCAGATCGTCATAGAGCATCTGCTCTGCGCGCTTGTCGGCGAGCGAGACGAAATTCGCCGGCCCCTTCATTGAAACCTGAAGGTTCTCGATCTCGCCAAGATCGCGACTGAGGCTGCGGCCCGCGCGGCGCGCGGCCTTGACCATGACGTTGATGAGAGCTGAATGGATCATGCGTCCGGCTTGATAAGGATCCGAATGAGGCCGGATCGGGATGAAGGATTGGGGCTTTGATGCCGGATGCTTGGCGTCAAAGCGCAGGCGCGTCAAGGGCGTTCAGGGCATTTGGAGAGAAGCGGACGGCGGTTTGCGTGAAGAAAAAGCGTCAAATGAGAGCTTCGGTTCGAATTAAGCCGGACTGAGGAAAATCCCGGCTCATTTCGTGCCAAACCACTTTTTGGCGAGGTCTTCAGCCTTGGCTTTCTCCAGCGGGGAGAGTTGGGCGAACTGCGCATCGAGGTCGGGATCGCCGTTGCCGGCGGTTTTCGCGATCAGATGCCATTTGAAGCCCTGAACCTTGTCCACTGGGACGCCGAGGCCGTCGACGAGAATGCGCGCCAGGCGGTTCTGCGCGATCGGGCTGTTCTGGCGGGCCGCCCTGTTCAGCAGCGCAATCGCGGTGGGCACATCCTTGGGCGTGCCGGTGCCGTTATAGAGCGCGATGGCGTATTCCACTTCGGCGTCGAGATTGTCGACCATCGCGGCGGCGCGCATCAACTTCGCGGCCTCGACAAGATTCTTCTCCACACCGCGGCCCTCCTTGTAGAGCGTCGCGAGCGCGTACTGCGCCTCGGGGTTGCCGGCATTCGCGGCCTGACGGAACAGTTCGGCGGCGCGCTTGACGTCCTGCGGGAAGGTCTGGCCTTCCAGATAAAGCAGCCCGAGATTGTAGGCGGCGGCGGCTTTCCCAAGCTTGGCGGACGACGCCAGTAGCCGGGCGCCTTCTTCGCGATTGGTTGGACCGCCGCGTCCGGCGATCCGCATCATACCGAGCGCGAACATCGCTTCGCGGTCGCCGCGGTCGGCAGCCTGCTTGTACCATTCCGCGGCCTTGGCGTCGTCGCGCTTGATGCCGAGCGCGTTGGAATAGAGTTCGCCCAGCAGCGTCATCGATTTAGGATCGCCCATCTCCTGCGCACGCTTCAGCGCGATGTTGAAGGCGGTGCGGTACAGGCCTTGCTGATAGGCGCCGTAGGCGAGATCGGCGTTGGGATTGTCGGGGGGCGCAGGCGGTGTCGCCGCTTTCGCAGGTTCGCTTTTCGGTTTCGGCGCACTCGCTTTCGGCGCGGCAGCTTTTGGCGGGGTGGATTTGGCCGCCGGAGGTTTCTCGGCGGGCTTGATCGGCTCCGGAAAGGGATTCGGCGTGCCCTGTGCGACAGCACTCGCCGAAAATGCGACAACGCCCGCAACGACAGATGCAAGAAATCTTGCATGAGCGGCTGCGAACGGCGTGGCCCGGCGAAGCGCGGTCATCGTGGTCTTATCCTCCCGTCAGCGTGGCTTGCGCGAGAGAAGTCTCAAAGCCGCGCGCGATGGCCTGGCTGGCCTCGATCAGGGCGGCGTGAGCGCCGCGCGAATCCTGCCAGATGAAATCGCCGACCAGAACAAAGTCCGCGCCGGCTGCCGCGAACAACTGCGCCTCGTCCAGTGTCGTAGCGTAGCCCACGCAAGGCGGTTCGAACAGTTCGGCCCACCAATCCAGCCGTTCGCAGATCGCGTCCGCCGACGGGCGTTCGCCATTCGCATCCGGTTCGCCGAACAGCACGTAATCCGCGCCGGCCTCACCAGCCACCATCGCATCGTGCCGCGTGATCAAGCCGCCGACGCCGAGAATGCGATCGGGCTTCAGCGTCGGCATCGCCTCCTGCATTGCCACAATGCCGATGAGGTTGGCGCCGTCCGCGCCGCCGCGTGCGACCAGTTCGAAATGTCCGTCGAGCAGCACGGCAACGCCGGCCTTCTGGATCACAGGCGCCAGCGCCTTGACGCGCTGGATCATGCCGCGCTCATCGGCCGGCGTGAGCCGCAGCAAGACCGCCGCGACATCGGCGGCTGCCAGCAGCGCGGGCAGATCGGACGCAAGCTGCGCGGGATCGGTCACCGGCGGTGTCGCCAGATAGAGCCGCGGCGCGGGGCGTGGTGGGGGAGGTTTTGTGGCCATGATGGCGTATCTGCCCGTTGACTGCGGCCAAAAAAGGGGCGGGCAATCTGCCCATTGCCCGGATGAAACGAGAACGGCTCAGATTCTGTAACTCGTCATGGCCGGGCTTGTCCCGGCCATCCACGCCTTCATCATCTAACAGGTAAGACGTGGATGCCCGGCACAGGGCCGGGCATGACGCAAGCTATGTTGTTAAGCGATCTTTGCCTGAAGCTCGCCCTTGGCGTAGCGCTGCGCCATTTGGGCGGTGGTCAGCACCTTCTTGATCTTGCTGGCCTGACCCGCGGTGTTGAATTCCTGCAGGCGCTGCTTGCAGAGCTTGGTCATCGCTTCCATCGCGGGCTTCAGATACTTGCGCGGATCGAACTCGCTTGGATTCTCGCTCAGGATCTTGCGGATCTGGCCGGTCATCGCCATCCGGTTGTCGGTGTCGATGTTGATCTTGCGCACACCGTGCTTGATGCCGCGCTGGATCTCGGAGACCGGAACGCCCCAGGTCGGCTTCATCTGGCCGCCGAACTTGTTGATGATCTCCTGCAGATCCTGCGGCACCGACGACGAGCCGTGCATCACAAGATGCGTGTTCGGCAGCTTGCGGTGAATTTCTTCGATCACGTTCATGGCGAGGATGTCGCCGTCCGGCTTGCGGGTGAACTTGTAGGCGCCGTGCGAGGTGCCCATCGCAATCGCCAGCGCGTCGACCTGGGTTTCCTTGACGAACTTCACGGCTTCGTCGGGGTTGGTGAGGAGCTGGTCGTGAGACAGCTTGCCCTCGAAACCGTGGCCGTCTTCCTTCTCGCCTTCACCGCTTTCCAGCGAGCCGAGCACGCCGAGTTCGCCTTCCACCGAAATGCCGCCGAGATGCGCCATGTCGGTCACGGTCTTGGTCACGCCGACATTGTAGTCCCAGTCGCCCGGCGTCTTGCCGTCGGCCTTGAGCGAGCCGTCCATCATCACCGAGGTGAAGCCGGCCTGAATCGCGGTCATGCAGGTGGCGGGTTCGTTGCCGTGATCGAGGTGCACGCACACGGGGATCTGCGGATAGATTTCCGTCACCGCGTCCATCATGTGCTTGAGCATCACGTCGTTGGCGTAGGAGCGCGCGCCGCGCGATGCCTGAATGATAACCGGCGCATCGACGGAACTGGCGGCTTCCATGATGGCCAGCGCCTGTTCCATGTTGTTGATGTTGAATGCCGGCACGCCGTAGTCGTTCTCAGCAGCATGATCCAGCAATTGACGCAACGTGATGCGAGCCATGGGTGCTTGTTCTCCGTGGTCTTGAAGGCAGCGCCAGAGGCGCCAGATCCGTTGAAATCTAGTGTCTAGAATTCGAAGTTCGCTCAATTCTGCAGCATCTTCGGTAGCGAACTTCGAATTCGAAAGGACACTAGAAAATTATGATTCTAGTGTGGTTTTGGTTTGCAAGTCCGCAGACGGAACGTGCTGTAACAGTGATGCGGACTTGCAAACCACCACACTAGCGTACTCTAAGAACCTCGACGCCGGGCAAAGGTTTCCCTTCCATCCACTCAAGAAAGGCGCCGCCGGCGGTCGAAACGTAGGTGAAATCCTTGCCCACGCCAGCGTGGTTCAACGCCGCAACAGTGTCTCCGCCGCCTGCGACGGACACCAGTTTGCCGGCCTTGGTGCGTGCTGCCGCATATTTGGCGGCCTGAACCGTACCACGGTCGAACGGCGACATTTCGAACGCGCCGAGCGGGCCGTTCCATACCAGCGTCGCGGCGTCGTCGATGGCCGCATCGATCCGCTTGATGGACTGAGGGCCGACATCGAGGATCATGCCGCTTGCCGGGATGGCGTCGAGGCCACAGGCCTGCGAGGGCGCATTGGCTTCGAATTTCTCGGCGACCACGGCATCGACCGGCAGGATGATCGCGCAGTTGGTGGAGTTCGCCTTGACGAGGATACGCAGCGCGGTGGCGGCGAGGTCCTTCTCACAAAGCGATTTGCCGACATCGACGCCCTGCGCGTGCAGGAAGGTGTTGGCCATGCCGCCGCCGATCACCAGCGCATCGACCTTGCTGACGAGATTCTCCAGCAAATCGATCTTGGTCGAAACTTTCGAGCCGCCGACAATGGCGATCACCGGATGGACCGGCTGTTCCAGCGCTTTGCCCAGCGCATCGAGTTCGGCTTCCATGGTGCGGCCGGCATAGCCCGGCAGCACGCGGCCGAGGCCCTCTGTCGAGGCGTGAGCGCGGTGCGCGCAGGAGAAGGCGTCGTTGACCCAGATGTCGCCGAGTTTTGCAAGCTGCGCGACGAAGGTGGGATCGTTCTTTTCTTCGCCGGAATGAAAGCGGGTGTTCTCGAGACAGAGAATTTCACCGTTCTTCAGCCCCGCGACTGCTCTCTCGGCGATTTCGCCAACACAGTCGGGTGCGAACTCGACGTGACGCAGCAGCACGTAGCCGAGCGCAGTCGCAACAGGCTTTAGCGACTCCTTCGGGTCCGGCCCTTTTGGCCGTCCGAAATGTGCGAGGATCACGACTTTGCCGCCGGCTTGCGACAGCTCGATGATGGTCTTGGCGATGCGCTGCAGACGCGTGGTGTCGGACACGCGTCCGTTGTCCATCGGCACGTTGAGGTCGACGCGCAGCAGCACGCGCTTTCCCTTCACGTCGACATCATCGAGGGTGCGAAATCCGGACATCAGGACTCGTTGCGACTAACGGGTTGCGGTGAAGGCCGGTGAGATCAGATCAGCTTGCTCATCGCAGCAGCCGTGTCGGCCATGCGGTTCGAGAAGCCCCACTCGTTGTCGTACCATGACAGCACGCGCACCAGCGTTCCGTTCTGCACCTTGGTCTGGTCGAAGGCGAAGGTGGACGAGTGGGCGTCGTGGTTGAAGTCGATCGAGACGTTCTGATCGCTTGTCGTGCCGAGGATGCCCTTCAGCTCCTGCTGGGCGGCGCGTTTGATCGCGTCGTTGATCTCTTCCTTGGACGTCGCGCGCTTGGCGACGATCTTGAGATCAATCACCGACACGTTCGGAGTAGGCACGCGGATCGCGACGCCGTCGAGCTTGCCCTGCAACTCCGGCAGCACGAGGCCGATGGCCTTCGCCGCACCCGTGGAGGTCGGGATCATCGACAGCGCAGCTGCACGGCCGCGATAGAGATCGCTGTGCATGGTGTCGAGCGTCGGCTGGTCGCCGGTGTAGGCATGGATCGTGGTCATGAAGCCGGTTTCGATGCCGACGGTGTCGTTCAGCACCTTGGCGACCGGCGCGAGGCAGTTCGTGGTGCAGGAACCGTTCGAGACGACGAGGTGATCCTTGGTGAGCTTGTCGTGGTTGACGCCGTAGACGATGGTCGCGTCCGCGCCATCCGACGGGGCGGAGACCAGCACGCGCTTGGCGCCTGCGGTCAGATGCGCCGATGCTTTGGCCTTGGCGCTGAAAATGCCGGTGCATTCCATCGCGATGTCGATGCCGAGGTCCTTCCACGGCAGGGTGGCCGGGTCGCGCACTGCGGTGACCTTGATCTTGCCGTTGCCGAGATTGATGGAATCGCCCTCGACCGTCACGGTGCCCGGGAACCGGCCATGCACGGAATCATAGCGCAGCAGGTGGGCATTGGTTTCGACCGGGCCGAGGTCGTTGATGGCGACGACCTCGATGTCCGTGCGCTTGGATTCATAAATGGCCCGCAGGATGTTGCGGCCGATACGGCCAAATCCATTGATCGCGACACGAACTGCCATTCAACTTCTCCTCGATAGGTCGGAAATGACGATTTTCGAGGCGGTTTTTGCCCCGAATGACGCCACGATGCAATCACCTGAATCCCGAATGTTTATCAGGCCTTCAGAGCAGCCTGCGCGGCCTCGGCGACGGCTTCCGCGGTGATCCCGAAATGCCGGTACAGATCCTTGTAGGGGGCGCTGGCGCCGAACCCGTCCATGCCCACGAAAATGCCGTCTGAGCCGATGACCGCGTCCCAGCCCTGACGAATAGCGGCTTCAACGGCGATTTTCACCGGCGTATTGCCGATGATGGCGGCTTTTTGGGCCTTCGGCAGTTCCAGCAGCAGATCCATGCAGGGCACGGAAACCACCCGCGTCGGAATGCCGCGCGCGGCAAGCAGTTTTTGCGCCTCGACCGCAAGCGAGACCTCTGAGCCGGACGCGAAGATCGAGACTTTCGCCTCGCCGTCGGCCTTGGAGATTTCGTAGGCGCCGGCAGCGCACTTGTTGTCGGCGTCGTTCGCCAAGCGAAGCTGCGGCAGGTTCTGGCGGGTCAGCGCCAGCACGCTGGGCCGATCCTTGGCTTGGAGTGCGAGCTGCCAGCATTCCAGCGTCTCGACCGTGTCGCAGGGCCGGAACACGTTGCAGTTCGGGATCGCGCGCAGCGCCGCCAGATGCTCGACCGGCTGATGGGTCGGGCCGTCCTCGCCGAGGCCGATCGAATCGTGGGTGAGAACGTGGATCGCACGTTCGCCCATCAAGGCCGCGAGCCGCAGCGCCGGGCGCAGATAGTCGGAGAACACGAGGAACGTGCCCGAATACGGAATCAGGCCGCCGTGCAGCGTCATGCCGTTCATCGCGGCCGCCATGCCGTGCTCGCGGATGCCGTAGTTGACGTAACGGCCGCCGTAGTTGTTGGCGGAGATCGCGACCATGCCTTTGACGCGGGTGTTGTTGGAGCCGGTGAGGTCCGCCGAACCGCCGATCATCTCGGGCACCGCTGCGCAGAGCACTTCGAGCGCCTGTTCGGACGCGGTGCGGGTGGCGATGTCCTTCGGGCTCGCGGCAAGAGAGGCTTTCATCGCCGCCACTGCGTCCGCGAGCGCCTTGGCGGGAAGCTCGCCCTTCACGCGGCGCTCGAATTCGGCGCGCGCGCCAGCGTCCTTGGTGCCGATGGTCTTGGTCCATGCCACGTGGGCATCCTTGCCACGCGATCCGGCCGCGCGCCAGGCGTCGAGAATATCCTGCGGAACTTCGAACGGTGCCGAATCCCACTTCAGGTTCTTGCGGGCGCCGGCGATTTCGTCCGCGCCGAGCGGCGAGCCGTGGGATTTTTCCGAGCCCGCCTTGTTCGGCGCACCGAAGCCGATCGTGGTCTTGCACGCGATCAGGGTGGGGCGGTCGGATTTTTGCGCGCGCGTCAGCGCGTCCGCAATGGCCTTCTGGTCATGGCCGTCGATACGCTCGGCAGCCCAGCCGGCGGACTCGAAACGCTTCACCTGATCGACCGAATCCGACAGCGAGATCGCGCCGTCGATGGAAATGCCGTTGTCGTCGAACAGCACGATCAGCTTGTTGAGCTTGAGGTGACCGGCAAACGCGATGGCTTCCTGGCTGATGCCTTCCATCAGGTCGCCGTCGGAAGCCAGCACGTAGGTATGGTGATCGACGATGTCGCCGCCGAACTCGGCGGCCATGCGGCGCTCGGCCAGCGCCATGCCGACGGCGGTGGCGATGCCCTGGCCGAGCGGGCCGGTGGTGGTCTCGATGCCCGGCGTGATGAAGTTTTCCGGATGGCCCGGGGTCAGCGAGCCGAGCTGACGGAAGTTCTTGATCTGCTCGATGGTCATCGACGAATTGCCGGTGAGATACAGCAGCGCATAGAGCAGCATCGAGCCGTGGCCGGCGGACAGCACGAAACGGTCGCGGTCCGGCCAGGCCGGGTCGCTGGCGTCGAATTTAAGGAACTGCGTGAACAGCACGGTGGCGACGTCGGCCGCGCCCATGGGCAGGCCGGGATGGCCCGATTTCGCCTTTTCCACGGCGTCCATGGCCAGTGCGCGAATCGCATTGGCCATACGGGAGGGGTCGACACGCACAGTCATGGGATGTCCGCCTGACATTCGATGTGGGAAGTGGCCGTATGTCTCAAAAATGCCACGGCCGGGGAAGCTTTCGCAGGGTGGATAGCATCGTGAAACCCTTGAGTCCAAGGGCATTACGGCCTTTTCGCCGTGAGTTTTCGCTTTGTGTGCATAGCTTGCGGCCAGCGTTGCGCGCGGCTCGTCCGGGTCGTAAATTTACCCGCCTAAATGCTTGCCGGTTCGCTGCTTTTCAAGCCGGGCCAGAGTCGAAAAAGGCCGCCGTTCCGTGATGACCGACCGCAGTGCCAACGGTTTTGCCAATCCAGAGCCCGCACCTGCCGGTGCGAGCGACATCGAACTCGCCACGCGGCGGCTGGCGGCGGCGCTCGATGCGCTTGAAAGCGCCGTGGAGCGGCGGAGGGAATCCGACCGCATCGACGATGATCTGGGCGCGCGGATCCAGTCGCTCGGCGCCGATCGCTCGCGCCTCGCCAACGAACTCGATGGAACGCTGGTGCGCTCGCGCGCGCTGGAGCGGACCAATCGCGAGATCGCGGAACGCCTCGATGTCGCCATCGACACCATCCGCTCGGTGATCGATTCGGGAGAATCTCCATGAGCCACATCAACGTCACCATCAACGGCCGGCAGTACCGCATGGCCTGCGAGGCCGGGCAGGAAAGCCGGCTGCTGCGGCTGGCGGAAAGCCTGGAGGCCCGCATCGCCAGCCTGCGCGGCAAGTTCGGCGAGATCGGTGATGGACGCCTGACCGTGATGGCCGCGCTCACCGTTGCTGACGAACTGGTGGATGCCGGGCAGCGTATCCGCGCGCTCGAGGAAGAACTCAACGCCCTGCGCGACGTCCGTGTCGTCGCGGCCGACCGCGCCCGGGCGACCCAATCGGCCGTCGCCAATGCGCTGAATTCAGCCTCCGACCGGATCGAGAAAATGACCCAGGCGCTGAATCGCCCGGCCCGCAACGGCATCGCGATCGGCTGACGATTGACGGCGGCACCGCTGGCGCTCCGGCGTGATCGTGACTACATTGGTCAGGCGAGGCTGCGTCGCGCGTCAGAAGCCATAATATCCCCGGGGCCTTATCGATCCTTCAGGGAACTGTCCCTGGCCGGATCCGTGGATCCGGTCACATGGTGCCCACCTACTTTCGTAGGTGCTCCGGGATCGAGTGCTTCAACGGCCATCGTGGCTTCGCACTTTCTTTTCGCCTCCGCCCCTTTCGCGCAGGAGAGGTGACAAGGACTCTCCGCGGTGGATGGAAATAAATTTCTCGACAATCTGAAAGACGATTTCCGGCGCGGCGCGCTGGCGCAGCGGGACGCGTTGAGCGTCGAAGCGCGCGCCGATGCTGCGAGGGTCATCGCAGCGGCGTCCCTGCCGGTCGAACTGCCGCCCGGTGTCATCGTCGCGGGCTACTCGCCAATCAACAACGAACTCGATCCGTATCCATTGATGCGAGCGCTTGCGGACAAAGGCGCCACGCTGGCGCTGCCGGTTATCATCGCGCGAAATGAGGCTCTGATCTTTCGTGCGTGGCAGCCCGACGAGGGGCTCGTGCGCGGGCCTTTCGGGATTTTCCAGCCATCGTCTGACGCGGATGAGGTCGATCCGGACATCGTGTTGGTGCCGCTCGCGGCCTTCGATCGCGCCGGTCACCGCATCGGCTATGGCCGCGGCTATTACGACCGCACCCTGCAGGACCTGCGTACCATCAAGAAAATCACCGTCATTGGCGTCGCGTTCGCGGTGCAGGAAATCGAAACTGTGCCGCGACTTCCGCACGACGAACAGCTCGATTGTGTGCTAACGGAACGCGAACTGATCGATCTGCGGGGGTTGTAAGTGCGCATTCTGTTTGTTGGCGATGTGGTGGGACGCAGCGGCCGCGTGGCCGTCAACGAAACGCTTCCGGGTCTGATCCGCGACTGGATACTCGATCTGGTCGTTGTGAACGGCGAGAATGCCGCCGGCGGTTTCGGCATCACCGAAGCAATTTATCATGAATTGCTGGAAGCCGGCGCGGACGCGATCACGCTCGGCAATCATTCGTGGGATCAGCGCGAGGCGCTGGTCTTCATCGAACGCGCGCCCCGCCTGATCCGTCCGGCGAATTTTCCGCCCGGCACGCCGGGCCGCGGCGCTGCGCTGATCGATACCCGGAACGGCAAGCGCGCATTGGTCATCAACGGCATCGGGCGCGTCTTCATGCAGCCGTTCGACGATCCTTTCGCCATCATCGACCGCGAACTGAATGCATGTCCGCTGCGCGAGGTCGCCGATGCGGTTGTTGTTGATTTTCACGGCGAAGCGTCGAGCGAAAAACAGGCGATCGGCTATTTCTGCGACGGCCGCGCCAGTCTCGTGGTCGGTACGCACACCCATGTGCCGACTTCGGATCATCGTATTCTTCCCTCCGGCACGGCCTACATGACCGACGCGGGCATGACGGGAGATTATGAATCCATCATCGGGATGCAGCGCGATGAGCCGCTTGGGCGCTTTCAGCGCGGCTATCCGGCGGGACGTTTCGAACCTGCGGAGGGTGTCGCGACCTTGAGCGGCATCGCGGTCGAGACCGATGACACGACCGGCCTTGCAACGCGTGTGGCCGCTGTGCGGATCGGTCCGCTGCTGGAACGGGCCGTGCCGGATTTCTGGTAAACCTCGTCATTGCGAGCCAACGGGTCCGGCTTCGCCGGCCCGATGACAGGCTCCGCGAAGCAATCCATTCTTGGAATACGAAAGCTGGATTGCTTCAAACGCTCCTCGCAATGACGTTGCAAGAACTTTTGCTCAGGATCAGCTCAGATCTTATACGCCGTTCTGAACCCGCCCCAATGACGGCCCCTGACGCGGATCGGCACGTCGATCTCGCGCATCATGATCGTTTTGCCGTTGCCCATGTCGCGGGCATAGCTCTGGATCAGATAGGAGCGGATATTGCGGCCCGCGGCGAGCCCTGCGGGATCGTTGAAAATGCGGCGGTTGCGCGAGTTCGCGGTGTTCCAGGCGATGTCGCCGGCACGTTGCGGATGCGAATACAGCTTGTTGTGGACTGGCAGGTAGCCGTTGCGGTCGATCGCCACGGAAAACGCGAGACGTGAGTCCTTCGCGAGGAAGCTTTCCTGAAATTCCGGCAGCGCCCGGTCGGCCCAGTTGAGAAACCGCGTGCGATACTGCACCGGATCGGAGCCCTCGATTTTCACGTAATCTTCGTCGAACAGATCATCGAGGGTGATGTCACCCTTGGCGACGGCGTTCTCGAAGATCTTCGTGATCGTATCGCCGGCTTCCATGGCCCGCGTCACGAACTCGGTGTTCTCGTCGTGAATGCTCCAGACCTTGTCTTCGATCCTGTCCTTGAGCGCAGCGTCGGGTGATACGAATTCGGCCAGCGCGCCGCCGGCGGTTTGTCCGGTCACGCGGATGCTGCACACACCGATATCTCCCAGTGTCGCTTTCAGCACCTGATGTGATGGAATGGACCCGGCGCCCGCGCCGCCGATCAGGAGGCCGTCGATGGAAATCTCGAATACCTCGGCCTTGATCGGGGAGGGCTGGGTGCCGATCTCGATCTGAAGGCGGCACGGCATGCGCTCGGCCTTGCGTTCCTCGTTTTCGTTCTGGCGCAGCAGAACCGCGCAGCGCGTTTTCAGCTTCTCGGCAAACATCGTCACGGCCTTGCCGGCCTGCGCGACGCTCTCGCCGTGGGCTTCGGCTTCCTTGGCGGCGTTGTCGATCTCGGCGCTGCTGGTGCCGACCGAAGCGATGAACTGCGAAGCAGAGGCTGCGTTTTGCGTGATCTCGCCGGTGGTTTCGTTTTGCTCGGCCACCGCGCCGTTGACGTGCGCGAACACCGGCTTGATGGCGTCGATGGCGGCGGAGATCCGATGCACCGCGTCGAACGACGTTGCGGCGTCCTGCTGCAGGGCGTCGATCTTGGCCTTGATTTCCTCGGTTGCGTTCTGGGTCTGGACCGCGAGCGCTTTGACCTCGGACGCGACGACCGCGAACCCGCGGCCTGCAGAACCGGCGCGCGCCGCTTCGATGGTGGAATTCAGCGCGAGCAGCGTGGTCTGCTTGGCGATGGTCGCGATCAGGTTGACGACGTTGCCGATGGCCGCTGAGGACTCGCGCAGACGGTCGACATTGAGGCTGGCTTCGCGCGCCGCGGCGCTGGCCTCATCCGCGAGCTTGCTGGCGTTGCGCACCTGAGTGCCGATGCCGTGGGCCGATTGGGTGAATTTTTCCGCCGCCTGCGAAAACGTCTCTGCTGTGGCCTGCGCGTCGCTGGTGCGGTCGGTCAGGGCGTCGGCGCGATGACGGATGGCGTACAGGGTGGTCGCGGTGGATTGCGCCCCGCTGGCCACCGAGTTCGCCGCACGCTCGAGCTGGCGGATCATCGCCACCAGTTCAAGTTCCAGCAGTTCGAGAATCTCGCGGGCCGAGTCGTGATCGGCGGCCGCAACGGGCTCAGGCGCCGTCACCGGCGCGTCGAGGGACGTATCCGGCTTGACCTGTTCTGGCAGCCGCTTCCGAAAAAGACCGAACGCCATAAGGGGGCTCTAAAATATGTGCAATAGGTAGGCATTATCGCACCCCGGCATGAAGTCATGGTTAACTTTTGCCGCTGTCATGGCCGGCCGGGCGTATCGCCGTACCGAAAATCGGGCGTTCTGCCTTTAAATTTGACCGTTCCCGGAATATAACGCCGCCCCGCCGGGCGGTTGCGTTAACAATGCCCGGGAATCATGCAACGCGTCGCTGAACACCCGAGAGATTTCCGATGGCCGGTCATTCCCAATTCAAGAACATCATGCACCGCAAGGGCAAGCAGGACGCCATGCGGTCCAAGATGTTCGGCAAGCTCGCGCGTGAAATCACGGTGGCGGCGAAGCTGGGAACTCCGGACCCGGCGATGAACCCCCGCCTGCGGCTGGCGATCACGGCGGCCCGTGCTGAAAATGTGCCCAAGGACAACATCGAGCGCGCCATCAAGAAGGCGCTCGGCAACGAGGGCGAAAACTACGATGAGATCCGTTACGAGGGCTACGGTCCCGGCGGCGTCGCGGTGATCGTCGAGGCGCTGACCGACAACCGCAATCGCGCTGCGTCGGACATCCGGTCCTACTTCACCAAGTCTGGCGGCAATCTCGGCGAAACCGGCTCGGTATCCTTCATGTTCGACCGCGTCGGCGTGATCGAATACGACGCCAAGGTCGGGTCCGATGACGCCATGCTGGAAGCCGCGATCGAGGCCGGCGCCGACGATGTGGCGTCGAGCGAAGACGGCCATGAAGTCTTCGCTTCGCCGGAGACGTTCCGCGAAGTGGCCAAGGCGCTGGAAGCGAAGTTCGGCGAAGCGCGCAAGGCAGCGCTGGTGTGGAAGCCGCAGAACACCATTACGGTCGACGATGAGACCGGCGAGAAGCTGTTCAAGCTGCTCGATCTCCTGAACGAGCATGATGACGTCCAGAACGTCTATGCGAATTTCGAGGTGTCGGACGCCCTCGCGGCCAAGATGAGTGCGTAAGGCCGAACAGACCCCATCCCTGAAGATTTTTTCTTGACGTCGCCCTGCTGAAGGATCATGTCAGCCGCGGGGGCGCGTCCGCTCGCGTTCGATGCCCATCACTGGAAACCAATCAACTATGCCAAGCGACAGTCCACGTATTTCGCCGACAATGGTCCCAGTGGTCTAGAGCACCTGTCAGCTCACCGACCCTGCCGTTGCCGGCAGAACCTGAAGGTGAGCTATGACTGATACCCATGCAGCGCATGAAGGCGCTTTCAATGCGGCTGTTCTGGCCGCGAGCCTGATCGGCGAGCACGCCGCCGACACTGTCGAAATTCTCAACACACTCCCGCCGCCGGACGCCGCGGACGTTATGCGGCTGCTGCCGCGTGAGTTCGCGATCGAGATTCTCGACAAGCCGGAACTCGATTTCGGCGCGGAGATCATCGAGGCGCTGCCTCGTCATGTCGCGGCACCTTTGCTCGCAGGGATGTCCGCCGACATGGCGGCGGACATCGTGCAGCAGCTCGACGAGCCCGCGAAGACGGAGCTTCTGGCCGGGCTCGATGCCGTATCCCGCGGAGCGATTGTCGGCCTGCTGGCCTATCCGGAGAACACCGCCGGCGCGATGATGACGACCGAGTTCGTCAGCGTGCCCAGTAACTGGACCGTCGAACAGACGCTTCAGCATATTCGCAAGGTCGAGCGGACCCGCGAGACCGTCTATGCGATCTATCTGCTCGATCCTTTCACCCGCCGTCTCGTCGGCGCAGTCACCCTGCGTAGGTTGATCTCGGGTGAACCGTCGGCGAATATCCTGACCCTTGCTCCGACCCGCGAGCCCATCACCACATTCCCCCTGATCGACCGCGAGGACGTTGCGCGCCTGATCACGCGGCACGATCTGCTGGCGGTCCCGGTGATCGACAAGGCCGGGCATCTGCTCGGCATCGTCACGGTGGACGACATCATCGACGCCATCATCGAGGAGAATACCGAGGACGTGCAGAAGTTCGGCGGCATGTCCGCGACCGAAGAGCCCTACATGCAGATCGGGTTGCTCGGCATGATCCGCAAACGCGGCGGGTGGCTGTCCGTGTTGTTTGTCAGCGAGATGCTGACGGCGAGCGTTATGCAGCATTTCGAGGGCGAGCTGGAAAAGGCCCTGGTGCTGACCCTCTTCATTCCGCTGATCATGAGTTCTGGCGGCAATTCCGGTTCGCAGGCGACATCGCTGCTGATCCGGTCCCTCGCGTTGCGTGACGTGAAGCTGGCGGACTGGTGGCGGGTGATGCTGCGCGAACTGCCGACCGGCCTGATCCTCGGCGGATTGCTCGGCGTCATCGGCATGGCGCGGGTCGTGATGTGGCAGAAGCTTGGCATCTATGACTACGGCGAGCACTGGATGCTGGTGGGGCTGACCGTTGCCGTAGCACTTGTCGGCGTCGTCACATTCGGTTCCGTGGCGGGATCGATGCTTCCGTTTGCCCTGCAAAGGGTCGGATTCGACCCGGCCAGTGCGTCCGCGCCTTTTGTCGCGACCCTCGTCGACGTCACCGGGCTGATGATTTATTTCAGCGCGGCACTGCTGATCCTGCGCGGCACCCTGTTGTGACCCGGACGCTTCAGCCGGATTCGAGTAGAATGCCGGCATGACATCGCGCGCGATTCGCATTCTTGGGATCGATCCCGGTCTCCGCCGGACCGGCTGGGGCGTGATCGACATTGACGGCAACCGGCTGATCTATGTCGGTTGCGGTTCGGTTGAATCCCGCGAGGCCGCGCCGCTGGCGGAGCGCCTGCTGGCGATCCATGAAGGGCTTGCGCGGGTGCTCGGCGACTTCAAGCCGCTGGAAGCCGCTGTCGAGCAGACGTTCGTCAACAGGGACGGGGCATCGACCCTCAAGCTCGGTCAGGCGCGGGGCGTCGCCATGCTGGCGCCCGCGATGTTCGGCATTTCGGTCGCGGAATACGCACCCAATCAGGTGAAGAAGACGGTGGTCGGGGCGGGGCATGCCGACAAGAACCAGATCCGCGTCATGCTCGGCGTCTTGCTGCCGAAGGCCGATCCGAAAACGCCGGACGCGGCCGACGCGCTGGCGATTGCGATCACCCATGCTCATCATCGCCAGAGTGCGATCCTGAAATTGAAGGTCGTTGGATGAGGACGCGCGGGCCTCAACATCAATCGTCATGGCCGGGCTTGTCCCGGCCATCCACGTCTTCATTCAATGATCTTTGGATAGAGGTCGACCCAGTCGGGATTCTCGACAAGAATCTTCCTCACCTTCCATGCGCGCGGCCAATGTTTGATGTTGTGCTCACGCTGGATTGCGTCGCGAATGTCGTCAAACTGCTCGAAGTAAACCAGCAGCTTCAATTCGTGACGTTTGGTGAAGCCATCGACGAATCCAGAGCGATGTTCGTGGATTCGACGAACGAGGTCGTTGGTCACTCCGACGTAAAGAGTGCCATTTGGTCGATTTGTCAGAATGTAGACGAACCCACCGGTCATGATGCAGTTTTGCAAGACGTGGATGGCCGGGACAAGCCCGGCCATGACGGACCTATAGCGTACAGGGTCGTTTTATGATCGGAAAACTCAAAGGGCTGATCGATTCCTACGGTGAGGATTACGTAATCCTCGATGTGCAGGGCGTCGGCTATCAGGTGCATTGCTCGGCGCGCACGCTGCAGGCGCTGCCGCAGCCTGGCGAAGCCGCAGTGCTTTCCATCGAAACCTATGTCCGTGAAGACCAGATCAAGCTGTTCGGCTTTCGCAGTGACATGGAGCGTGAATGGTTTCGCCTGCTGCAAACCGTGCAGGGCGTAGGCGCGAAAGTGGCGCTCGCGGTGCTGTCCACCTTGCCGCCGTCCGACCTCGCCAATGCGATTGCGTTGCGCGATAAGGCGGCGGTGGCGCGCACGCCGGGTGTCGGCCCGAAAGTCGCCGAGCGCATCGTCACTGAGTTGAAAGACAAGACACCGGCCTTCGCTAATGTCGATCCTGCGGTGGTGCATCTGTCCGGCGCGCTCGACGACAACCGTGCGCCGCGTCCCGTTACCGACGCGATCTCCGCGCTGGTCAATCTCGGCTACGGCCAACCGCAGGCGGCGGCGGCGATTGCTGCGGCCTCACGCAGCGCAGGCGAGAAGGCCGAGACCGCGCAGCTTATCCGACTCGGGCTCAAGGAATTGTCGAAGTGACCGGCGCACAGGATGCAATGGCCGGGCGCGAAGGTCTCAAGCGTGTCTTACGGTTTTTCGGCATCGTCGCGATCTTCACGGTGGTCGGACCGCTGACGGTCGCTGCGATCGTTTCCCTGTTGATCGTCGCCTTGGGCGCGCCGCTGCTGCAACTGCTGCTCGCGGTGGCGGACCTCGACGCGCTGCGCAGCGTGGCGTCGTTTGCTGCGTGGCTGCTGGCGGCGGTCGCCATTCTCGCATCGTTTTTGCCGTCGGTGGCCGCCGGAACCATCTTCGCATGGACCGCGGTCTATGCCGACATCAATGCGATCTGGATGGCATGGCTCGCAGCAGGCATCGCCGCAGCGGGCTTCATCGTGTTCGGCATGTTCATCCACCCGAGCGAATCATCCGCGCTGATCCTGCCGAGCGTGCAGTCGCCCGCGCAGGCGCTTTCGCTGTTCTCTATGCTGGGCGTGCTGGCATTTCTTGCGGCCAGCTTCTGCTGGTGGCTTGCCCGTCCGCTGCATCGGGTTAAACATACGCCATGACTTCGCCCCGCATCGTCACCCCCGAGCGCCGCGCCGACGACATCGGCGATACCTCGCTGCGTCCGCAGAATCTGTCCGAATTCGTCGGCCAGCAGCAGGCCCGCGCCAATCTTCAGGTGTTTATCGATGCAGCGCGCAAGCGCAGCGAAGCGCTCGACCACGTGCTGTTCGTCGGACCGCCTGGTCTCGGCAAAACCACGCTGGCGCAGATCGTGGCGCGCGAACTCGGGGTCGGCTTTCGCGCCACCTCAGGCCCTGTGATCGCCAAGGCCGGCGATCTCGCAGCGCTGCTGACCAACCTTGAAGAGCGCGACGTCCTGTTCATCGATGAGATTCATCGGCTGAGTCCCGCCGTGGAAGAAGTGCTCTATCCGGCGATGGAGGATTTCCAGCTCGATCTCATTATCGGCGAGGGACCGGCGGCGCGGTCGGTGAAAATCGATCTGGCGAAATTCACGCTGGTCGGCGCAACCACGCGGGCCGGGCTTCTGACCAATCCGCTGCGCGATCGCTTCGGCATTCCGATCCGGCTGAATTTTTACACCGAGGAAGAACTGGAAAAGATCGTCACCCGTGGTGCGCGGGTGCTCAACATCGGCATGACGCCGGACGGCGCCAACGAAATCGCCCGACGCGCGCGGGGCACGCCGCGCATCGCGGGGCGCTTGTTGCGGCGGGTGCGCGATTTCGCCTCGGCCGCGGATGCGAGCGCCATCGACCGCAAGATCGCGGACAATGCGCTCGGCGCCCTTGAAGTGGACAAAGCCGGGCTCGATGCGATGGACCGCCGTTACCTGACGACCATCGCCATGAACTACGGCGGCGGCCCGGTCGGGGTCGAGACCATGGCGGCGGCGCTCTCCGAGCCGCGCGACGCCATCGAGGACATCATCGAGCCGTTCCTGATCCAGTGCGGCTACCTGCAGCGCACGCCGCGCGGGCGGCTTCTGACGTCGCATGCCTTCCGGCACCTCGGTCTCGCCGAGCCGTCGCGCGATCCGGCGCAATTCGGGCTGTTTGGCGGAGGCGAAAGCGACGGGGAACCGTAATTCCGCTTCAATTCATGGGCATGGATGGGGTGCATCACAATTAACCATTCATGATTTCTCGCCGACATTTTCTCCGTTTCATCGCCGGGCTTGGCGCTTTTGGCGCTTCGACCACGGCCTATGGATTCGGCGTCGAGCCGGCCCGGCTGCGGGTCACGCGCTACAACATCGCGCCGCCGCAGTGGCCGGCAGACTTCAATCTCAAAATCGCAGTCATCACAGACCTTCATGCCTGCGATCCGTGGATGTCGCTGGATCGCATCCAGGGCATCGTCGATCGTACCAATCGTCTCAAAGCGGATGTCATCGTGCTGCTGGGCGACTATGTCGCCGGGCATCGTCAGGTGACGCGTTTCATTCCCGCTGATGAATGGGCCGCTGTGTTGGGCGGCCTAAAGGCGCCGCTCGGTGTGCATGCGATCCTCGGCAATCACGACTGGTGGGACGACAAGACGATCCAGCGCGCGGGCGAGGGCCACACAGTTGCGCGGCGTGCACTCGAGGCTGCCGGTATCCCGGTTTACGAGAATGATGCGCAGCGCCTGACCAAGGACGGCCACCCGTTCTGGCTGGCGGGTCTCGGGGATCAATTGGCGTATCTGCCTGCGCGGCGCTTCCGGCCGGTCAGCCGGATCGGTGTCGACGATCTCTCGGCGACCCTGGCGAAAGTCAAAGACGATGCGCCGGTGATCCTTCTGGCTCACGAGCCGGACGTTGCCATGCGGGTTCCGGCCCGCGTGGCTTTGCAACTAAGTGGTCACACTCATGGCGGTCAGGTCAGGCTGTTCGGCTGGTCGCCGGTGGTGCCCACACGCTACGGCGGCAAGTTCGCATATGGCCACAGCCGCGAGAAATGCGACGTGATCGTTTCCGGTGGTCTTGGCTGCAGCATCCTGCCGTTCCGTCTGGGCGTTCCTCCGGAAATCGTGCTGGTGACGCTGGGCGGATCTGCTCCCGGCACGGCATAGCGGCTTGCACGGGCCGGGCAATTTGCGCAAAACGGTGACCATGACCATTCATCTCGACGGATCGATCCGCGACGGCAAGCACGTGATGCAGGTGCGTGTCTATTACGAAGACACCGATTTCACCGGCATCGTCTATCACGCCAATTATCTGCGTTTCATGGAGCGCGGCCGCACCAACTATCTGCGGCTGCTCGGCGCCGACCAGCATGCGCTGTTCGCGGAAGCGCAGAACGAGGCACCCGGTTTCGCCTTCGTGGTCCGCTCGATGCAGATCGAATATCTCAAGCCCGCACGCATGGACGATGTGCTCGATGTCGTGACGGTGCCTGCCGATATTCGGGGCGCATCGATCACGCTGGCACAGGAGGTCCGCCGCGGCGACGAGGTGCTGGTGGAAGCGCGGGTCAAGGTCGCGTTCGTCTCGGGCGGCCGTGCGCGGCCGATTCCGAAGGCGCTGCGCATCGCCATGAAAGCCGATCAGGACGCGGCCTAGCGTCATTGCGAGCAAAGCGAAGCAATCCAGAATTACAAGCAGGGACTGGATTGCTTCGTCGCAAGTGCTCCTCGCAATGACGGCTTGTATCGGCTGATCAGCATGTCGGACTTGACGGCTTGTACCGATTGGTACAAGTTTGTACTCATCGGTACAAACTGGAGCCGCCGTCATGTCCCGTCCGCCGCTGCCGCCATTCACCCGGGAAAACCGCCGCGCAGAAGGCGCGCATGGCGGAAGACGCCTGGAATTCGCGCGATCCCGTGAAGGTCTCGCTCGCTTACACCGAGGACAGCATCTGGCGTAACCGCTCGGAATTCTTTCAGGGCCGCGCCGCGATTGTCGAATTCCTCACCCGCAAGTGGGCCAAAGAACACGAGTACCGCCTGATCAAGGATCTGTGGGCGTTCGATCGCAATTTCATCGCTGTCCGTTTCCAGTACGAATGGCATGACGATGCGGGGAAGTGGTTCCGGTCCTACGGCAACGAGCAGTGGGAATTCGACGAACACGGCTTGATGAAGCGCCGTGAAGCCAGCATCAACGATGTCGCGATCAACGACAGCGAACGCCGGTTTCACTGGCTGGCGCCGGGTGCGCGGCCTGCGGATGTGCCGGGACTGGCG
The DNA here is from genome assembly GCF_001006325.2 of Afipia massiliensis. NCBI lineage: Bacteria > Pseudomonadati > Pseudomonadota > Alphaproteobacteria > Hyphomicrobiales > Nitrobacteraceae > Afipia > Afipia massiliensis. The sequence continues at coordinate 2,081,120 of NZ_LBIA02000001.1, forward strand.
CCGGTTCCGACGTGAGTTCGCTTCCAAAGGATTGAAATGGCGAAAACCGATACCCCGCGCGACGACATTCTGGCCGCTCTGGCCGAAGTGTTCCGCGCGCACGGCTATGAAGGAGCAACACTCGCACTGATTTCAGAGGCGACGGGTCTGGGCAAGGGCAGCCTCTACAATTTCTTTCCCGGCGGAAAAGAGCAGATGGCGGATGAGGTGCTGGCCGCTATCGATCGCTGGTTCGTCGACAGGATCTATACGCCGCTGCGCACCGCACCCGATCCTGTGCAAGGCATTGCGGACATGTACGCCGCGACGAATGACTATTTCCGTTCGGGTCAACGGGTCTGTCTCGTCGGCGTCGTCGCGCTTGGCGCCTCGCGCGATCTGTTCGGCGAAAAGGTGAAAGACTATTTCGCCGGCTGGGTCGATGCGCTGGCCGCAGCGCTCCGGCGCTATGGCGACAACAGGGCCGAGGCCCGCCGCAAGGCCGAACATGCGGTTTTGGAGATTCAGGGTGCGCTGGTGCTGGCGCGTGCTTTTAATGACGCGAAAGTTTTTTCGCGGGCGCTCAGAGAGTCAGAGCAGCGGTTGCTGGCCCAATAGTCCGTCATTGCGAGGAGCGAAGCGACGAAGCAATCCAGCCCTTCCTTTGGGGATGGCCCGAAGAAGATGGATTGCTTCGCTTCGCTCGCAATGACGAAAGAATAGCGTCCGTTATGCCGCCGCCTTGTGACGCGCGATTTCGGCCTTATAGAGTTCGAACTCTTCGGCAAGAGCTTTCATCACGCTTGGCCGTGTCTTGAACCGAGCCAGATAATCGTTGATCGCAGGCCATTTCTTGAGATCGATCGGCGGCGTCGCCATGGTCCAGTTCAGCACTGTGCCGAGATAGGCGTCGGCCACGCTGAAATGATCGAGCAGGAATTCGCGGCCTTCCAGATAGCTGTTGAGATAGTCGAGCCGCGAAATCCCCTTGGCCAACGTATATGCGTGGACATCAGCCGGCGCCTTCCGGTCGAGCAGGGTGACGAACAATCCCTTGTGCAATTCGGTGCCGACGAAGCACAGCCACTGCTGCAACCGGCTGCGCTCGATCCCCGCATCAGTGCCGATGCCGGCATTCGGGAAACGGTCGGCCACATACTGAAGGATAGCGGCGTTCTCGGTGAGGACGAGACCGTCATCGGTGCTGATGGTCGGGACGAGGCCGAGCGGATTCACGCTGCGGAAATCCGAATTGTCCTGCAGCACTTTCTTGGATTTCGGATCGACCTCGAGGTAGCGGGCGTCGGCGCCGGCTTCATAAAGCGCGATGCGGGTTGCCATCGAGCAGGCGAGGGGAGAGAAATAGAGGTCCATGGTGCATCTCCTTGGTTGAAACCGGTCCGTCCTTGATTTTTATACCGTTCCGCATAAATTAAATGCGGTCAAGAGAATTCTTTGCGATATGGTACAAAAAAAGCAGAATCCGCCGAAGCCAGCAGTTGATCCGCCGAAAAAGCGCGGGCGTCCGCGCGCCTTCGAGCCGGACGTGGCGCTGGGCAAGGCCATGGACACGTTCAGGGACGGCGGCTTCGCCGCGACTTCTCTCGACGATCTAAGCGAGGCGATGGGCATCAACCGGCCGAGCCTCTACGGGACATTCGGCGACAAGCGTGAGCTGTTTCTGAAGGCCTATGAGCGTTACCGCGCCGAAATGGCGGCGACCTTTGCGCCTGCTTTCGCGCCGGGGCTGACGCTGCGGCAGATGCTGGAAAGGATCTATGCGATCGCGCTCGATGTCTATCTCGCCGGTGAAAATGGCCCGCGCGGCTGCTTCACGGTGATGACGGCGACATCGGAGGCGATGGCCGATCCGGAGATCCGTCCTCTGGTGCAGAGGGCGCTGGGTTCGACCCAGCGCACGCTGGCCAAGCGGTTTCAGATTGCGGTGGAGACTGGCGAGCTGCCGCCGACGGCGAATGTGCAGGTCCTGTCGCAAATCGCGGCGTCGACCGTCGAGGCGCTGGCGATCCGCTCGCGGGCCCGCCTGCCGCGCGCCGAGCTGGAAGCCATTGCAAAAGGAACGGTGGATTTGATCTGCGGACCTTCGCCAGCGGGGACAAAGGCTTGGTGACGGCTGGGCGCAACTCATGTAAAAGAGGTTTACATGAGTAGATACGCAAAATGAGCTGGAACAAGGGTCGCGGCCGTCGTGACGGCGGGTACCATCACGGCAATCTGAAAGAAGCGCTGGTGCAGGCCGCGCTCGATCTGATTGCGAACAAGGGTCCGGCAGGTTTCACCTTCGCCGAAGCCGCCCGGTCGGCCGGTGTCAGTCCGGCAGCGCCGTATCGCCATTTCCGCGACCGCGACGAGTTGCTCGCCAGTGTGGCGCAGCAGGGCTTCGAGCAATTCGAAGCGCAACTCACTGCGGCGTGGGACGATGGCCAGCCCGATACGCCGACGGCATTCCAGCGCATCGGCAAAGCCTATCTCGCCTTCGCCCGCGAAAACCCCGCCTATTACTCGGCAATGTTCGAATCGGGCGTTCCGCTCGAGAGCAATCCGGCTTTGCTGCTCGCCGGCGAACGCGCCTTCGCGGTCATTCGTGCGGCGTCTGAACGGCTGGTCGCGATGGCGCCTCCGGGCGTACCGCGTCCGCCCGCGATGATGATGGCGCTTCACATCTGGTCGATGTCCCACGGCATCGCGTCGCTGTTCGGGCGCGGCGATGCGGCGCGGCGCAAGCTGCCGATGTCGCCGGAGGATCTCCTGGAAGCGGGCGTGCTGATCTATCTCAAGGGGCTCGGGTTCCCGACCGATCAGCACCGGCACGCCGCGCCCTCCAAATAATTTTTCGGACCCGAGTGAGGCCCCGCTTGACAAAATCCCCGGATGTTTTATCTATGTAAATGTTATTTACATTCACGGAAGCGTGAAACTCAGGGAGGACGTTTATGGCGAACCCCGCAAACGCCAACACCGCACACCTCGACCGATGGGGCCGCCCCGCTTGGGCCGGACCGCGTCACGACAACTACGAATCTCGCCCCGACTGGCGTCCGGGTTTTCATCCCGGCCGGATCCTCCTGATCGTGGCCGGTTTCATCATCTGGTGGCCGCTTGGGTTGGCCGCTCTCGCTTACTCACTCTGGAGCAGAAACATGGGTTGCTGGTCTCATGATCGTCACGGCCGCTGGGCCGACAAGATGGAGCGCATGCAGGACAAGATGGAGCGGATGCGCAGCCGCATGGAAGGCCGCGGATACTACGCGCCGTCGAGCGGCAACCGCGCCTTCGATGACTACCGCATGGAGACGCTGCGCCGTCTCGAGGAAGAGCAGACCGAGTTCAAGGACTTCCTCGATCGCCTGCGTCACGCCAAGGACAAGGAAGAGTTCGACGCCTTCATGGCGCAGCACAAGCAGCGCCCGACGCCGCCGAACGATCAGCCGCAGGGATAAGACAGGCCCCGGTCTCCTGACTGGCTAACGAAACCGCCCATCTCGCTCAGAGATGGGCGGTTTTGTTTTTGAGCGGCATTCACAGTTGTCATCACCGGGCGCCTGTCCTCGACTTGATCGGGGATGTCCCGGTGATCTCGATGAGGTGAGCACGGTGCTTCGATAATCGGGATGGCCGGAACAAGTCCGGCCATGACAACGGTATGCCGGTGCCTTCATGGCCCATCATCGTCATTTTCCAGATTCAATTTTCAAACAGCGTGCGCGTGGGGCTTGCCCCATTGCGCTAACGAAAGACACGCATGATCGTTCTCGCGCATCGCGCGAGGTGAGCTTTTAGTTCTGCCCCTGAAACGCGCGCGCGAGGCTTGCCTCGTTCGCGCCCCTTTAAAAAGACGAGGGGCATGGAGCGCCGCGAGGCGCACCTTGTCTTGTTTCGCTTCCGGCACCGCCTGCGAGGCGATGAACTCCGGAAGCGCATCGCCTTGCGGCGATTTTGGGCGAGGGGACCGTGCTTCCGGGTGAGGACAGATGCCGAGCATCCTTATCCGGACGGCTTTCGCCGCCTTCATCCTCGCCGCGTCCAGCCGCGAACGGCAGAGCCACGTAGTTGGCCCGGACGGTGACCCCAGCCTCCCGGACGACGTGTGTGCGAGACACGCGCGCAGGCGCCGCATCCTGCTCCGCTTCAAAGCGCCCTCGAGAAGCGCCCCTCGCGAACAGGACACGCCGAACATAAGAGAGCTTCAGAGCGCGGGGATTGCTATCCTCATCACGAAATGTTGCGGCGGACTGTTTCGTATCTCTCCACGTCGTCCCTGCGAAGGCCGGGACCCATACTCCCTGAGGCATCAATTTGAGGGAGGTATTGGAGCTATCTTTTCGCCGTCATCACTACGTTCGGTGGTTATGGGTCCCCGCCTGCGCGGGGACGACATCGAAGGTGTTGATCCGCCGTCATTCCGGGGCGCGAGCGCAGCGAGCGAACCCGGAATCCACAGCCACTCAGGAGATTTTCGCAGTCATGGGCCTGCGCCAAGAGGCGCATCCCGGAATGACAGGGTGGGAAGTCGTTCGGTGGTTATGGGTCCCCGATTTCGCGGGGACGGCCGTTAAGCGGCAAGCGATCAGAATTGATATCAGGCTTTGATGCTTCGCGCCTTGATCTGAAAGCGGATCTCAATCGTGACCTTGAGCAGCACCAGCACAATGAGCGGCGCGGCGGTTCCGATCGCTTGCGCGATGAACGCGCCGCCCATGATCGCCAGATGCATGATCACGATGCGCTTGTAGAAGCCGCCCATGATCGCGCCGGTGTCGGCGCCGGTCAGCGGCGCCTTCGCGAACACGAAACGGTTTACCGCGTCGTTGATGAAGATCGCGCCTTGACCCACGAACAGCGCTAGCAGCGGAATCCACAAATCCTTGCCGATCACGATCAGGCTGATGAAATCCCGCGCATCGTGAATGCGCCCGGCCCACGGGCCCGCGAACAGCGTGTAGATGAACAGCATGTGCACGGTCATGAACAGCCCGGCATGCACAGTAAAGAATCCCGCCAGCGCAAGCGTGCCGGCAATGCTGCGTCCCGCGACCGAGCCCGGATCGCGGGACATCGTCGCGACCCGCGCAATAGTCCAGAATCCGATCGCCGCGGTCTCCAGGCAATAGAGACACAGCAGCACGAACGTGTCCCAGCCCCAGAACAGGATTCCCAGCAGCGGTACCAGATTCGACAGGACAATGAGCGACATCAGCACTGGACGGATTCCCGGAGGCCAGACTTTTGGCGTGCGATTGGATTCACAACTAATGGTTGTATATTTTAGATTGTTCGGGTAATTACAACTTTACCGCGTATTTGCGGTTCTATGGTATTTGGAGATTTCATTATGCCTGTTTCCAAAAAGTACCTCGACGACCATAAAGCCACGCTCCATACGCCCGAGTCCTGGGCACGGGCGCTGGCTGAACAAGTGATGAATGCTGGAATTGCGAAGCTCGGCGAAAAAAGCGCCGAAAGCGTTTCGATCGACGCTCAGTTTCATGTTTCGGCATACGAGCCCAAAGGTTGTATCCGGATCTGCGGTGTCATCAACGGCATCTACATTTGCTATCACGTGAACATCTGACCAGAACAGGAAGGGCCTACCGGCCCTTCCTGTTTCCGCAACGAGGTCGGCTTCTGTTCGGGGTCTTAGCCGCATGGAATGCCCGCAAAACTTTGCTCATAGCGTTTCCGGTTGTCAGCAAGGGCCGGATACGTATGAATGAGGGATGATCACGCGGATAACATCTATCCGCGGCCGCTGGTGGCGATCCGTCTCATGCAACGGCACATGGCGATTTGCCGTGGCGCTTTGACCTCGTGCGCTGAGTGCAGAGTGCGCAACACGGGCGTACATCGCCTCTCAATCCGCCTGTCATAGTCCATCAGTTTCGGCCCTTCAGTGGGGGCGCGGCCCTTCGGAGAGATCATGCCTGCGACTATGCAGCATTCATTTGCCTTGCCTGTGGCGGCGCTCGCCTGGCTTGGCCGTCAGGGCGCGCGCGCAATTGCGGCGCTGGTTTTCATCGGCATCGCCGTTCCACAGCTCGGCGTCCTGGCTGTACTTCGCGCTGGCCCAGTTCCCGATTTACGTCTCTCCGCAACTGCTCAAACCGCTGGTGCGGCGGCTGCGGGGCACTGCCGCGCCCTCGCCATGATCCGGGCCGGAACCGGCCGTCCCGCTGCGCTACAGGGCTGGTTTCGAGGGCATTTTCGGGCCTTGAATGGCCAGCGGTAACTCCGCCTTAACCCTGATTAGCGTTTGGTTATATGGGCTGACAGCCCTCGTTTTGACACGTTAGCAGGGGATTCAGGACCCGGCCTTGGGACAGGCCATCCCACGCGACACGAGACCGGAACGGGGCGATCGGCAGCGTTAGCGTTTTCGCTGCGACGGTCGTCGCTTGGCGGCGGCCATGACCAGCCGCCGTTCGCGCGTGAAACAGGACAATCGCCTTGAGAGGATACCGATCATGAATCCAGCAGACGTAGCGCAGTCGGCCTTGCCGTTGGCATCCGCTGACGTGTCGCTGATCTCGCTGTTCTGGCATGCGCACTTCGTCGTCAAAACGATCATGCTCGGCCTGCTGGCCTGTTCGGTGTGGGTGTGGGCCATCGCGATCGACAAAATGCTGCTTTACGCGCGCACCAAGAAGGCCATGGACCGCTTCGAGCAGGCATTCTGGTCGGGTCAGTCGATTGACGAACTGTACCGCGCGCTGGCCGCGAAGCCGACGCAATCGATGGCGGCTCTGTTCGTGGCCGCGATGCGCGAGTGGAAGCGCTCGTTCGAGAGCCAGTCGCGCTCCTTTGCAGGTCTGCAGATGCGGATCGACAAGGTGATGAGCGTGTCGATCGCCCGCGAGGTCGAGCGGCTGGACCGGCGGTTGCTGGTGCTGGCGACGGTCGGCTCCGCAAGCCCGTTCGTCGGCCTGTTCGGCACCGTCTGGGGCATCATGTCGAGCTTCCAGTCCATTGCCGCCTCGAAAAACACCTCGCTTGCAGTGGTCGCCCCCGGCATCGCCGAGGCGCTATTTGCCACCGCCATCGGCCTGATCGCCGCAATTCCGGCGACAATTTTCTACAATAAGTTCACCTCGGAGGTGAACCGGCAGGCCCAGCGGCTTGAAGGGTTCGCCGACGAGTTTTCGGCGATCCTGTCGCGCCAGATCGACGAGCGCGCGTGAAGGTGAGCGGCTTGAACTACGGCTTGGGATATTCGACATGGGCATGAGCATCGGGGGCGGTTCGAGCGGTGGTGGACGCCGTCACTACCGCCGCGCCAACGTCATGGCCGAGATCAACGTCACGCCCATGGTGGACGTGATGCTGGTGCTGCTCATCATCTTCATGGTGTCGGCGCCGTTGCTGACGGTCGGCGTGCCGCTCGATCTGCCGCAGACCGCGGCCAAGAGCCTCGATCAGGACAAGGAGCCGCTGACCCTCTCGGTGCAACTCACCGGCAAGGTGTTTCTCAACAACACCGAGATCCCGATGAACGAACTGGTGCCGAAATTGACCGCTGTTACCCAGGCGCGTGGCGGCCTGGATGAACGTATCTTTGTTCGCGGCGACACAAAGGTGGATTACGGTACGGTGATGCGCGTGATGGGACGCCTGTCCGCCGCAGGGTTCAAGCGCGTAGCTCTGGTGACCGAGGTCGAGCAGGGAAACTGACGTGAAGATCGACAAGACCGTAGCAGCGTCTGTCGCTTTGCATGCCCTGGTGATCGGCTGGGGCATGGTCTCGTTCTCGACCAGGGCCTACGAGTCGATGCCGGAGGATTCGGTTCCGGTTGACATCATTTCCGCCGACCAGTTCGCCAAGGCGATGGCGGGCATGAAAACCGGCAAGAAGGAAAATCCGAAGCCGATGGTGGAGAAGGTCGCCGAGCCCAAACCGCCGGTGGATGACGCTGTGGGCAAGATCGACGACAAGAAGCCGCCGGTCGTCACCGAGGCGGCGCCGCCGCCCACACCCAAGCCTGAGGAAAAGCCGGTCGAGAAAAAGCCCGATCCGCCGAAGCCTGTGGTCGAGCACAAGCCGAAAGACGAGCCGAAGCCGGCCGAGAAAAAAATCGAGCAGCCGAAGGTTGATCCGATCGCCGAGGCGCTGAAGAAGGACGAAAGCAAGAAGCCGCCGCCGCCGAAGCCTCAGGCCAAGGCCACGCCGCCTGAGCCGCAAAAGCAGAAGGCCGAGCGCACCTTCGATCAGTCGAAGATCGCAGCCCTGCTCGACAAACGCGATCCGTCGCGCGAATCCATCACCGGCGCAGCGTTGAATTCGCAGGCCGCACTCGGCACGGCCAGGGGCAAGGCCGCCGACAACTCCGCGACCTGGGGCGCGATGTTCCGTCAGCAGGTGGAGCGGTGCTGGAAGAAGCCGTACGGCGGCGTCGAGGCGCAGAAGGTCGAGGCTGTCTTCACCATCAAGCTGAAGCGTGACGGCACGCTGGAAGCCATGCCGGTGCCGTTGCCGGGCGGATCAAGCCCGTATTTCCGCGTTTATCAGGAGAGCGCGCAGCGCGCGATCATCGAGTGCCAGCCGTATAATCTGCCTGCGGCCTATTTCGACGAGTGGAAATTCTTCGAACCGGCATTTACCGAAAAATTTTCGTGATACGAAAAATCCCAGACATGCCCCCGAAAAGTGGAAGCCGGTTTTCGGAACAGGTCATGGCAAATTAAACGGCGACATCGCCAGAATGAAGTTTGGATAGCATGCGAGACTTGAATAACGAAGATCCGGACGAGTTGCAGGCCAGGTTACAGGCGATGATTGCGGCAGCCCCTTTGAAACTTTCACGCCGTCAGGTGATGTCGGGTGTCGCTTCCGCCGGCCTGCTGCTGGCGATGCCGGTCAGCAAGGCGCTGGCGCAGGCGCGCGTCACCGTCACCGAAGGCAACTTCCAGCCGATTCCGATTGCGATCCCGAACTTCGTTCCCGGCTCGCAGGGCGACGGCGAAGTCGCGGCCGGCATCGCGCAGGTCATCACCAACAATCTGAAGCGCAGCGGACTGTTCGCGCCAATCGATCAGGCTGCGTTCATCGAACGCATTTCCAATATCGACGTGCCGCCGCAGTTTGCGAGCTGGCGGCAGATCAATGCGCAGGCGCTGGTCACCGGCCGCGCCACGCGGCAGGGCGACGGCCGCCTCAAGGCTGAATTCCGGCTGTGGGACGTTCCACAGGCGCAGCAGCTCACCGGCCAGCAGTATTTCACGTCGCCGGAATCCTGGCGTCGCATCGCGCACATCATCTCTGACCAGATTTACGAACGTCTCACCGGCGAAAAGGGTTACTTCGACAGCCGCGTCGTGTTCGTCGACGAGACCGGTCCGAAGGACCGCCGGGTCAAGCGGCTTGCGATGATGGATCAGGACGGCGCCAACGTGCGTTATCTCACCCGTGGCGCGGATCTCGTGCTGACGCCGCGGTTCTCGCCGTCCACGCAGGAAATCACCTACATGGAATTCGGCAAGGGTGATCCACGCGTTTATCTGTTCAACGTCGAAACCGGTCAGCGCGAGATCGTCGGCAACTTCCCCGGCATGTCGTTCTCGCCGCGGTTCTCGCCTGACGGCCAGCGTATCGTCATGAGCATGCAGCAGGGCGGCAACTCGAACCTGTTCGTGATGGACCTGCGCTCCAAGTCGATGACGCGATTGACCGACACCCCGGCGATCGACACGTCGCCGTCCTATGCGCCTGATGGCGGGCGGATCTGTTTCGAGTCCGATCGCGGCGGCAAGCCTCAGATCTATGTGATGGGCGCGGGGGGAGGTGCGGCGCAGCGCATTTCCTTCGGCGAGGGTAGCTATTCGACGCCGGTATGGTCGCCGCGCGGCGACTACATCGCCTTCACCAAGCAGGGCGGCGGCCAGTTCTCCATCGGCATCATGAAGCCGGACGGTTCGGGCGAACGCATCCTCACCTCGGGTTACCACAATGAAGGGCCGACCTTTGCGCCGAATGGCCGCGTGGTGATGTTCTTCCGTGAAGCGGGCGGCGGGCCGTCGCTCTACACCGTGGATATTTCCGGCCGCAACGAGCAGAAGGTGCCGACGCCCGGCTTCGCATCCGATCCGGCCTGGTCGCCGCTGCTATCGTAAATGAAGCGTTAACGGACGTCGGGTTCGCCGCTTCGGTCGGCAACCCTTGCCTACTTTGATGAATTTGCAGGCAGATTTCGTTTCTTCACCGAGCGCGGCAACGTATCGGTAACGATGTTCGCTCAGAAAGACTTCATCTGCGGCGGGTAAAGCTGTGCGTTCAAAAGGACGTGCGCGCGCCCCTATGCAACTGATCAAACCACGACCGATCAATCGGGAAGAACTTCCACCGCGAATCTACGCGGCGCTGGTCGATTCGATGTGCCAGAATTCCTGGCCGATGCTGTTCGGGGCTATCTGTGCCGCCGCCGCGGCTTTGATGACGGCGCTCAAGACCGGCTACGCTCCGATCTGGCCGTGCGCACTGCTGATCATGACCATCGGTATCGCGCGCGCGATCCAGATGCGCAAATACGAGAAGCGCACCACGGTTCTTACCCCCGAACAGGCCGCCGATTTTGAACCGCGTTACATGGTCGGCGCGATGCTCTACGCCGGCGTGCTTGGACTCTGGTGCGCGGTGGTGCTGCTCGGCACTGACGATCCGATCGCCCACATGCTCTGTACGACGGTGACCATCGCCTATACCGGCGGCGGCGCTGCGCGCAATTACGGCCGCCCGCGTATCGTCCAGCTCCATATCCTGCTGTCCTGCGGGCCGATGTCCCTCGCGCTCGCCGTCCATGGCGATCCTTACCATATCGGGCTGGCGGGCCTGCTGGTGCTGTTTTTCCTCGGGTTGAAGGACATCAACCTGAGCCTGCACTCGATTTTCGTGAAGGCGCTGGAGGCCAGCGAACGCGAGGCGGCGATTGCCGCGCAGTTCGATACCGCGCTGAACAACATGCCGCATGGTCTTTGCATGTTTGATGCAACTGGCCGGCTTGCCGTTATGAACTATCGCTTCAACGACATGATGGGTTTGAAAGTCGATCTCATCAGGTCCGGGGCGTCCGCTGCCGATGTCGTCGCGGCCTGTCTAAAGGCCGGCACCGTCACCGCGGCCAGCGCCGACGCGATCATTTCCCAGACTGGAAAGAGCCAAAAGGCCGAGGTCGTCACGCTGTACTCCACGGGCTCCGAGGAGCATGCGCTGGCGTGGACCTTCCAGCCGATGGTGGACGGCGGCACCGTTGTCCTGGTGGAGGACATTACCGCGCGCCGGAATGCCGAGGCCAGGATCGGTCACATGGCGCGTTTCGACGAATTGACGGGACTGCCCAACCGCGTGCATTTCCGCGACGAAATCGGGCAGATGCTGGCGTCCGGCAATGGGCTGTCCGCGCTGCTGTTCATCGATCTCGATCAGTTCAAGCAGGTCAACGATACGCTCGGCCATCCGAGCGGCGACAAGCTGCTGTGCGCGGTCACGGCGCGACTTCGGCGGCTGCTGCGGCCTGAGGATTTCGTGGCGCGGTTCGGCGGCGATGAATTCGTTGTGTTCCAGCGCGGGCTTCAGTCCACGGAGGATGCCGCATCGCTGGCGCGCAGAATCGTCGAGCGTCTCAGCGAGCGCTACGAGATCGATCATCATCTGGTCGAGATCGGCGCCAGCATCGGCATCGCGATGACGTCGCCCGATGCCAGCGTCGACGTTCTGTTGAAGAACGCCGACATGGCGCTGTATCGCGCCAAGGCCGATGGCCGCGGCACCTACTGCTTCTTCCGCGATGAGATGGCGCACACCGTCGAAACGCGGCGCGTGCTTGAACTGGATCTGCGTCATGCGCTCGCGCATGAGGAGTTCGAGCTGTACTATCAGCCGCTGGTCAATCTCAAATCGGGCCGCATTTCGACCTGCGAAGCGCTGCTGCGCTGGAATCATCCGACGCGCGGCGCGGTTTCCCCGGCCGACATCATTCCGGTTGTCGAGGACATGGGCCTTGTCGTGGACCTCGGCCGATGGATTCTGCGCAAGGCCTGCATGGAATGCATGAAGTGGCCGGATCCGGTCAGCGTCGCGGTCAATTTCTCGCCGCAGCAATTCCATCAACGCGACGTCATGACCGAGGTGCGCTATGCGCTCGAGGTGTCCGGCCTGCCGGCGCATCGGCTGGAAATTGAAATCACCGAGTCATCGTTGTTGCGAAACACGCAATGGACCCTCGACGTGCTGTCGCAACTGCGCGAGGCGGGGGTTCGCATTTCGCTCGACGATTTCGGCACCGGATACTCGAGCCTGAGCTATCTGCATAACTTCCCGCTTCAGAAGGTGAAGATCGACCGCTCGTTCCTCGAAGATATCGGCAGTAGCCATCGGCCGTTGACGCTGCTGCGCGGCGTCGCACGCCTCAGCGCAGATCTCGGCATGTCGGTCGTCGTCGAGGGCATCGAAACCAACGAGCAGCTCGAACTCATCAGCGCCGAAGGAACGGTCACCGAAGCGCAGGGCTTCCTGTTCAGTCGTCCGGTTCCTGCGCCCCGCGTGCGTGAGCTGTTGAAGGCATCGCACGGTGCCTCGACTAAGGGTGTCATTCCGCTGCGGCAGACATTGCGCTGATATTCGCCCCGGCGATCCACACGCCTTCTTCATCCGACATGGCCGCAATGCAGGTAACAGCTTTGATCGTTGACACGGGTTAAGGTTAACTCCTGCAACACTTTGCGATTTTGTTAAGAAGGTATTAACCTCTGTTCATGTGGCGCGGTACTGTCGTATCGCTCGTCGGAGCATCGAAAATGGTCTCTGCTGTCCGAACGACCGGCCGTTCGTCGGAACGGTTAAGCTATCCGCTCGAAGCCGTTGATTATAAACTTGCCGAAACCCAAGCCGACAAAGAACAGGTCTATCGTCTGCGTTATCGCGCCTACCTGCGCGAAGGGACGATCGAGCCCAACGCAGCGCAGATGGTTCAGGACCAGTACGACGAGCTTCCGAACTCCTGGAACTTCGGTGTGTACCGCGATGGCGTGTTGATGAGCTCGCTGAGGATCACCGTGTCCTCGCCGGAAATGCCGACCTGTCCGTCGCTTGGGGTATTTCCCGATTTGCTCGAGCCCGAAATCGACAAGGGGCGTGTGCTGGTGGATCCGACGCGGTTCGTTGCGGACCCCGATCGTGAAGCTCGCTGCCCCGAGTTGCCCTACATCACGCTGCGCCTTGCCTATATGGCCTGCGAGTATTTTGCGGCGGATATCGGACTGGCGAGCGTTCGCGCCGAGCATCAGGCATTCTACCGCCGCGTGTTCCTGCACAAGTCGATCAGCGAGCCGCGGGACTATCCCAGTCTCACCAAGCCAATCTGTCTGATGGCGGTCGATTATCCGGCGATGCGCGAACGGGTTTACGAGCGCTATCCCTATTTCCGCTCAAGCTTCTTCGAGCGGCGCAAGCTGTTCGAGCGCAGCCAGTCGCCGATGGAAGCCGCACCGGTTCTCACCCTGCCGCAGTTTCCGTTCGCGCAGGCGACCATCGCCCCGCGGGCCTGAGGCGTCTCCAGCAGGAGATTTCCGCGAAACAGCCGGAATCCCTATCAAATAAAGGGCTCCAGCCAGTGGCTGGGGCCCTTTTTGCCTGGCGCATTCACCGTCGCGCCATATTCATCCCGCATTAACCATCGGCATCGGTTTTGCCGGATGTGTGGCATTTGAGCGTGTCCGGCAACGCCTCATCAAGGTTGACGGAACGTTCGCTTAACCAAGCCGCTGTAGACCGGACCAGTCCTTTACTAACCAGAGCGTGGAGGCTCCGGAATGAAACATCAGATGCGTATCCTCCAGGGATTGAAGCTGGCTGCGGTCTTGGCTGTGGCGCTTTCAATGGGCGCTTGCGCCAACAAAACCGGAGTCGGCGGCGATGCCATGGCGAGCGCGGCGGTGCCGGGCAGCCAGCAGGATTTCGTGGTCAATGTCGGCGACCGCGTGTTCTTCGAGAGCGATCAGACCGAACTGTCGCCGCAGGCCATCGCGACCCTCGACAAGCAGGCGCAGTGGCTGCAGCAGTACAACCGCTATGCCTTCACGATCGAAGGTCACGCCGACGAGCGCGGCACCCGCGAGTACAACATCGCGCTCGGCGCAAAGCGCGCGCAGTCGGTTCGCAGCTTCCTCGCGTCGCGCGGCATCGATCCCGGCCGCATGCGGACGATCTCCTACGGCAAGGAACGTCCGGTCGCGGTCTGTAATGACATCTCGTGCTGGTCGCAGAACCGCCGCGCCGTGACCGTGCTGAACGCCAGTTCGTAGGAACGTCGTTGAGAGCCCTTTGAAAACGGCGCCTGCGGGCGCCGTTTTTGTTTTGTCGGCCCTGTCGTCAGCCACATTTTTGGCGTACTGAAACCGACAATGTTGTTCGCGAAACCGCTTTATTCGCCGGGTCAAAATGTCATCCAGATTTCAAATTCTCGTCTGTGCGGTGCTCGCGTCCGCTCCCGTGTGGCTGTCTGCCGGCGCGTCCGCCCAGCAGGACATTGATCCTGAACTCCGCATCGAGCGGCTGGAAAACCAGCTGCGCACGCTGACCGGACAGAACGAGGAATTGCAGTACCGCAACCGCCAGCTCGAGGAGCAGTTGCGGGCGCTCCAGGGCGGACAACCGGCGCAGCCTGGTCAGGCCGCCGCGCCGCGACCCGTAGCGCCAAACGTCGCTGTCGCGCCGCAGCCTCAGCCCAATGCAGGGTATCAGCCAAATCCCGGTTATCAGCCGCCGCCCGCCAGCGGTCCGGCGCCTGCGGTAATTGCGGCGCCCGTCGCCAGCAGTGGTCGTCGTGGCGATGCTTTCGATCCGAGCAAGAACCCCAGTGCGCCGGGTGTGCCGCGCGCGCTCGGCGGAGGTCAGGCGCCGCTGGCCGAAGGTCCGATCGGTGCGCCGGGCGGCCGTGATGCAGGCGAACCGCTCGATCTGTCGAATGTCGGCAATTCGCGTGATCCCAACCGTGCGCCGGTCCAGCAACGCCCGGTGCTGCCGGCTCCGAACACGACGGCATCTCTCACAACGTTGCCGCCGTCGGCGACGCCGCGCGACGAGTTCGATCTCGGTATCGGCTACATCCAGCGCAAGGACTACGCGCTCGCCGAAGAGACGCTGCGGAATTTCGCCCAGAAATATCCGACCGATGCGCTGTTGCCGGATTCGCAATACTGGCTCGGCGAGAGCCTCTACCAGCGGCAGAAGTATCGCGACGCGGCCGAAGTGTTTCTTGGCGTGACCACGAAGTACGACACCTCGGCGAAAGCGCCGGACTCGCTGTTGCGTCTTGGCCAGTCGCTTGCGGCACTCAAGGAAAAGGAAGCCGCCTGCGCCGCGTTCGGTGAAATCACCCGGAAATATCCCCGTGCCTCGAACGGGGTGAAGCAGGGCGTCGGCCGCGAGCAAAAGCGCGTTGGCTGCTGAGGATAATCCGCCTTCAAGGGATGGAGTATTTTCGTCATGGCCGGGCGTCGTCCCGGCCATCCACGTCTTTGCAACGCCAGCAAGTAAGACGTGGATGCCCGCGACAAGCGCGGGCATGACGAGTTTATAAGTTTCGAAACGGCCCGAGCGACTTCGCACCGTTTTTGGGGCATGATCCCGCTAAACAAATCCGGACGTCCGGACGAATATCATGCCCAGGCCAGAAGAATCTCCCATCGTCAGCGCTGCCGAAGCCCGGAACCTGTTTTTCGAATGGAGGAGCGCGCCGGCGCTTGTGCTGGCGGTCTCCGGCGGTCCGGATTCGCTGGCCTTGATGTGGCTCGCCGCGCGCTGGCGGCGCGCGCTGAAAAAAGGTCCGCGTCTCGTTGCGGTCACGGTCGATCACGGCCTGCGCAAGGAGGCTGCGCGCGAGGCGCGCGACGTCAGGCAACTCGCCAAGGCGCTGGATGTCGAACACCGGACGCTGCGGTGGCGGGGCGAAAAGCCGAAAACCGGATTGCCGTCGGCGGCGCGAGAGGCGCGCTATCGATTGCTTGCGCGTGCCGCGCGGAGTTGCGGAGCATCGCATGTCTTCACCGCCCATACCCGGGACGATCAGGCCGAGACCGTCATCATGCGGCTGTCGCGCGGCAGCGGCATCGCCGGACTGGCGGCGATGGCGCGGCAATCGGATCGCGATGGCGTGGTTCTGGCGCGGCCATTTCTGGATGTGCCGAAGTCGCGGCTCGTCGCTACGCTCGCGAAAGCCGGCGTCGCGTTCGCCGACGATCCGACCAATCACGATCCGCGCTTCACGCGGCCGCGATTGCGCGCGCTGATGCCGGCGCTCGCGGCGGAAGGCGCCGATGCGCGCGGTCTGGTGCGTCTGGCGGCGCGTCTTGCCCGCGCCAATGCCGCGCTCGATGTCATGACCGACGGCGCGGAGCGGTATCTGGCCAGCATCGATGGAGTGAGTTCTGTGGCAGGGTTCGACCTCGCGGCGTTCTCGGCATTGACCGACGAAATCCGGGTGCGGCTCCTGATGCGCACGATCAACCGCGTCGGTCACGAAGGACCGGCCGAACTCGGCAAGGTCGAGGCGCTGCTGCAGGCGATGGATCAGGCTGTAACAGCGGGAAAGTCCGTCGTCGGGCGCATCCGGCTGAAGCAGACGCTGGCCGGTGCTGTCATCAGCATCCAGAGTAACCGTATCCAGATCGCGCCAGCGCCGCCGCGGGGCCGGCGCAAGGCTGGATTGCTTTAATAGGGCTGGTTTGCCTTAACCACTGTTGAAACAGCCGCGCCAAACCGCCCTTATTTCACCCGGAATGGCATTAAGATGCGTTAAATAGTCCCGCGAGGTTCCCTTGGCATCAGGGGGCCCCGCACCTAGATTGTAATGCAACCGGCACCGAAAACGTGTTGCAGACCCAAGACTTGTTAGAAGAACATCAGGCCGCGATCCATGCGGCCACGAAGGAAGCCCAATGAACGCCAATCTGCGCAATTTCGCCCTCTGGGTCATTATCGTCTTGCTGCTGTTGGCATTATTCACGCTTTTCCAGAATCCGGGACAGCGGACTGCCTCCCAGGACATTTCATTCTCCCAGTTGTTGACCGAGGTCGATCAGAACCGCGTCCGTGACGTGGTCATCCAGGGACCGGACATCAACGGCACCTTCACCAACGGCTCGACCTTCCACACCTATGCGCCGAGCGATCCGACGTTGGTCAAGCGCCTGTACGACGGCAAGGTGTCGATCACCGCCAAGCCGCCGGGCGACAACGTGCCGTGGTTCGTGTCGCTGCTGGTGTCATGGTTGCCGTTCATCGCGCTGATCGGCGTGTGGGTCTTCCTGTCGCGCCAGATGCAGGGCGGCGCAGGTAAGGCGATGGGCTTCGGCAAGTCCCGCGCCAAGATGCTGACCGAGGCGCATGGCCGCGTGACGTTCGAGGACGTCGCGGGTGTCGATGAGGCCAAGCAGGATCTGCAGGAAATCGTCGAATTCCTGCGCGATCCCGGAAAATATCAGCGCCTCGGCGGACGGATTCCGCGCGGCGTGCTGCTGGTCGGACCTCCGGGCACCGGCAAAACCTTGATCGCGCGCGCGGTCGCCGGCGAAGCCAACGTGCCGTTCTTTACCATCTCCGGTTCCGACTTCGTCGAAATGTTCGTCGGCGTCGGTGCATCCCGCGTCCGCGACATGTTCGAGCAGGCGAAGAAGAATGCGCCGTGCATCATCTTCATCGACGAAATCGACGCGGTCGGCCGTCATCGCGGCGCCGGCCTTGGCGGCGGTAACGACGAGCGCGAACAGACCCTCAACCAGTTGCTGGTCGAGATGGATGGCTTCGAAGCCAATGAGGGCGTGATCCTCATTGCCGCGACCAACCGTCCCGACGTGCTCGATCCTGCGCTGCTGCGTCCCGGCCGCTTCGACCGTCAGGTCGTGGTGCCGAATCCCGACGTCGTCGGCCGCGAGCAGATCCTCAAGGTTCACGTCCGCAAGGTGCCGTTGGCGCCGGACATCAACCTCAAGACCATCGCACGCGGCACGCCCGGTTTCTCCGGCGCGGACCTGATGAACCTCGTCAACGAAGCCGCATTGACCGCCGCGCGCCGCAACAAGCGCATGGTCACGCAATCCGAGTTCGAAGAGGCCAAGGACAAGGTGATGATGGGCGCGGAGCGCAAGTCGCTCGTCATGACCGAGGAAGAGAAGATGCTGACGGCCTATCACGAAGGCGGCCACGCCATCGTCGGCCTCAACGTCATCGCGACCGATCCGATCCACAAGGCGACCATCATTCCGCGCGGCCGTGCGCTCGGCATGGTGATGCAGTTGCCGGAGCGCGACAAGCTGTCGATGTCGCTCGAACAGATGACCTCGCGTCTCGCCATCATGATGGGTGGCCGCGTCGCGGAAGAACTGATCTTCGGCAAGGAGAAGGTGACGTCGGGTGCGTCGTCCGACATCGAGCAGGCCACACGGCTTGCCCGCATGATGGTGACGCGCTGGGGCCTGTCGGAAGAACTCGGCACCGTGTCCTATGGCGAAAACCAGGACGAGGTGTTCCTCGGCATGTCGGTGTCACGCACCCAGAATGCCTCCGAGGCGACCGTTCAGAAGATCGACAAGGAAATCCGCCGCTTCGTTGAAGAGGGTTACAAGGAAGCGACGCGCATTCTCACCGAGAAGCGCGCCGATCTCGAAACCCTCGCCAAGGGTCTGCTTGAGTTCGAGACCCTGTCGGGCGACGAGATCACGGATCTTTTGAACGGCAAGAAGCCGAACCGCGAATCGGTTCTGGAGCCGACCGGTCCGCGCACCTCGGCGGTGCCGCCTGCCGGCAAGCCGCGTCCGCGTCCGGATGCCGGCCTCGAGCCGCAGCCGCAGGCATAAAGAACGAGACGATACGTTTGAGAAAGGCCGGTTCGTGAACCGGCCTTTTTCTTTTCACTTATGTCCGCGCTCCGCGCGGTCTGCATGGGCTTTTGCAGTTGCCCCCTTATCCAACATAGGTGGCAGCCAGATTGCTTGACCCTTCGCCGCAATCGCCGCACGCAGAGAAAATCTTCTTGCGGATGAATCGATGACCACCCCGACGACTCCAGACCATTTTCATGCGCCGGCCTACTGGTCGCGCAACGCCATCATGCCGGGCATCGTCGCCATCGCACCGATGCTGCCGGGCACGCTCGCCTTCGGCATGGCGTTCGGCGCACTTTGCGCGCAGAAGAATTTCACCCTCACCGAAGTGCAGGTGATGATGGCCTTCGTCTATGGCGGGCTGTCGCAGTTCGTCGCGGTGTCATCCTGGCCGGATACGCTGACGGTGTCGTCGATCGCAACGCTGGCGCTGCTGACCCTGACCGTCAACATCCGCTTCGCCCTGATGAGCGCCAGTCTCCGCCCCTGGTTCGGCACGCTGCCGGCGTGGCAGTCCTATCCGTCGATGCTGCTGGTCACCGACGGCGGCTGGCTCGCCGCCACGCGCTATCGCAATCACGGCGGGGCCGACGCATCGTTCTTCGTCAGCGGCGGCGTCGTGCTTTACGTTCTCTGGTTTGTGTCGTCGCTGCCGGGATATCTGCTCGCCGGGCAATTGAGCGACCCGAAGAAATACGGCGTCGATCTCGTGGTGCCGGCGTTTTATGCGGCGATGCTGGTACCGGCCTGGAAAGGTCCGCGGCGAGCGATCCCGTGGGCGGTGTCGGGTGCGGTGGCGCTCGCCGTGCACTGGCTGATGCCGGGCTGGTGGTTCATCATTGCAGGCGCTGTGTCGGGTGCGATCTGCGCCGGATTGATGGACGACCCGCCCACCGGCGACACACAAGCCCCGCAACACGGCGAGGCTGCATGAGCGAGTTCATGCGCTCCGATGTGATGATCGCATTCGCCGTGATGACGGCGGTGACGGTCGCTTCGCGTCTCGGCGGCTACTGGCTGATGGGTTACGTCAACGTCACCCCGCGCGTGCGACGGATGCTGGATGCGCTGCCGGGCTCGATCATTGTCGCAGCATCGCTGCCGGTCGCGGTCAATGGCGGCGCGGTCGTCCTGTTTGCCATCGGCGCGGCCGTCGCAATCACCATTATCCGGCGCAATGAGTTCGTCGCGGTGATCACCGGCATGGCGGTAGCCGCGCTGGCACGAGCGCTGGGATTCAGCGGCTGAAATTTCCCAATTTTTGCTGCACTGCGAATTTGAATCTGGCTGCACCGAATCGCTTGTCTCCGCTTTTGAACTGGTGTTCACTTCTTTTTGGGAGACGAACGCCATCAATGGTTTACAGGCGAACTCATCAGGTCGTGAAGCGCCTTGCGGCACGCCGCAATGCGATCCTTGCGGCAGCGCGCGACGCCGCTGCTGAAGGCGGAATGGCCGCGGTCCAGATCGCGCCGGTCGCCACCCGCGCCAATGTCGCGGCGGGCACGGTCTATCGCTATTTTCCCTCAAAAGCCGACCTGATTTCCGAACTGATCGCCGATGTGTCGCGCGCCGAATTGACCGCGATCCGCCGTGCGGCCGACGCGGCACCCGGGCCGTCATCCGCTCTGGCCGCCGCCGTGACCACCATCGCAGTGCATGTGGTGTCGAATCGCAAACTGGCCTGGGGCATCCTCGCCGAGCCGGTCGATGTCGATGTCACCGAAACCCGGGTCGCCAGCCGCCGCGAGATTTCGGCTGAGGTCGAAGCGCGCATCGAAGCCGCGGTGCGGGCAGGGCACCTGCCGGCGCAGGATATCGCGCTGGCGGCCACGGCCCTGATCGGAGCGCTGCATGAATCGCTGGTCGGGCCGCTGGCATCCGCCGAGATCGACGATCCGGTGAAGCTGCGCGATTCGGTGCAGGCGATCACGCTGTTCGCCCTGCGTGCTGTCGGTGTCCTTGATGCGCGCGCCCGCGGTCTGGTGGTGCAGGCGGTGATGCCGGTGATGCCGATGCGCCGGGAACTGGGAGCGCTGGTCGGATAGCGCGGCCGGATCGGCACCGATCTCCGGTGTCCCTTCGAATCCGAACTTTGCTCAAGCACTGTGAAATGCGGCGAACTCAGATTCGCCATGCCAGTTTGGAACTGTTCAAATAGCGCAAGACGTGCTGATATATCAGAGCAACAAGGCGTGACACCACGCGCCGTTTTTGGAGTGCGCGTATGTCCATCATGATGCCTGAAGCGGATCAGGCGGTGCTTGGCCGCCGCGACGAGATCGTCGCCGCTTTGCGCAAGATCGTTCCTGGCGAGGGCGTCATCGCCACGACGCGGGAAATGCAACCCTACGAGTCCGATGCGCTGACCGCCTACCGTCAGCCGCCGATGGTCGTGGTGCTGCCGGACACCACCGAGCAGGTCTCGCATGTCCTGAAATACTGCTACGATAATGGCATCAAGGTGGTGCCGCGCGGGTCAGGCACCTCACTGTCGGGTGGCTCGTTGCCGCTGGCGGACGGCGTGTTGCTGGGGCTCGGCAAGTTCAAGCGCGTGCGCGAGATCGATTTCGACAACCGGGTGGCCGTGGTCGAGCCCGGTGTCACCAACCTCGCCATCAGCCAGGCCGTGGCGCACGAAGGCTTCTACTACGCGCCCGATCCGTCATCTCAGATCGCCTGCTCGATCGGCGGCAATGTCGCGGAGAATTCCGGCGGCGTTCACAGCCTGAAATACGGCATGACGACCAACAACGTGCTCGGCTGCGAATTCGTGCTGATCACCGGCGAGATCCTGCGGATCGGCGGCAAGGCGCCCGAGAATGACGGCTACGACCTGATGGGCATCATCAACGGCTCGGAAGGCCTGCTCGGCGTCGTCACCGAAGTGACGGTGCGCATCCTGCAGAAGCCGGAAACCGCACGCGCGCTGATGGTAGGCTTCGCGGAGATCGAGGCCGCCGGACAATGCGTCGCCAACATCATCGGCGCCGGGATCATTCCGGGCGGCATGGAAATGATGGACAAGAACGCCATCGTCGCTGCCGAAGCATTCGTGCACGCGGGCTACCCGCTCGATGTCGAGGCCCTGCTGATTATCGAGCTCGATGGTCCGAAGGTTGAAGTCGACGAACTGATCGAACGCGTCGAGAAGATCGCGCGCGCCTGTGGCTCGACCACCCTGCAGATCTCGAATTCAGAGCAGGAGCGGCTGCTGTTCTGGTCGGGCCGCAAGGCGGCGTTTCCGGCGGTCGGGCGGCTCTCGCCGGATTATCTCTGCATGGACGGCACCATTCCGCGCGGCAAGCTGCCGGAAGCGCTGGCCGGCATCCGCGACCTGTCCGAGAAATACGGCCTGCGCGTCGCCAACGTCTTCCACGCGGGCGACGGCAACCTTCATCCGCTCATTCTGTACGATGCCAACATCGCCGAAGAGATGGACAAGGCCGAGGCCTTCGGCGCGGACATCCTGCGCCTGTGCGTCAAGCTCGGCGGCGTGCTGACCGGCGAACATGGTGTCGGCGTCGAAAAGCGCGACCTGATGCCGGAAATGTTCAGCGACATCGATCTCGCGCAGCAGCAGCGGCTGAAGTGTGCGTTCGATACGCAAGGACTGCTCAATCCCGGCAAGGTGTTTCCGACGCTGCATCGCTGCGCCGAACTCGGACGGGTTCATGTCCACGGCGGCAAGCTCGCGTTTCCGGACATTCCGAGATTCTGATGTCAGGCACCTTGGCCGGCCAGATGCTCTGGATGGTCATTGCCGGGCGTGACCCGGCAATCCATCGCTTCAGTCACTTTTCATTTTTGATGGATGCGCGGGTCAAGCCCGCGCATGACGAGCAGAAAATGCTTGTTGATACGGATAAAGGGCCGTCGGCGTGGATACGTTGAAAGTACGTGATGCGAAAGATGTAGAGCAGGCGGTGCGCGATGCGCTCGCTGCCGAGCAGCCGTTGGAGGTCGTCGGCCACGGCAGCAAGCGATTGATCGGCCTGCCGATGGCGACCAATGCGGTGCTCGATCTGTCGGCGCTCAACGCCGTCACGTCCTACGAGCCCAATGAGCTGATCGTCACCGTTCAGGCCGGCGCGCCAATGGCCGATCTGCTCTCGCTGATCGATTCCAAGAACCAGCAATTCGCATTCGACCCGATGGACACCTCGGTGCTTCTGGGAACGCCGCGCGACGCCGGCACCGTCGGCGGCATGATCGCCGCAGGTCTGGCCGGTCCACGGCGGATCAAGGCCGGCGGCGCGCGCGATCATCTGCTCGGCGCCAATGCCGTCTCTGGATTCGGGGAGTCATTCAAGACCGGCGGCAAGGTGGTGAAGAACGTCACGGGTTACGACCTCTGCAAGCTGCTGGCGGGATCGTGGGGCACGTTGTCGGTGATGACCGAGGTGACGCTCAAGGTGATGCCCAAGGCGGAAACCGAGCGCACGCTGGTGCTGCGCGGCCTCGATGACGTTGCGGCGAACCGGGCAATGACCATGGCGCTTGGATCTCCCTATGACGTATCGGGCGTGGCGCACCTTCCGGCATCGATCTTCCGGGCTGCAGGCGGGGCGCTGTCCGGTCTTGGCGAATCCCGTCAGTCGGTGACGCTGATCCGGCTCGAGGGCATCGGCGCCTCGGCCTCCCATCGTGCGGGGTCGGTGAGCCAGGCGCTCGCCGCGTTCGGGGCCGCGGAAATGATAGAGGACGAGGTGTCCGCATCGGTCTGGGCCTCGATTCGCGATGTGACGCCGTTTGCGGCGTCAGGCTCGCTGGGCGCATGGCCGGTGTGGCGGATCGTCTGCCCGCCGGCTTCCGGCGGCGCGTTCGGTCAGGCGCTGGCGCGCGAGACCGGCGGCGACGTGATCTACGACTGGGGCGGCGGGCTGATCTGGGCGGCGCTGCCTCCGGCGATGGACGCCCATGCCGCTTTGCTGCGGGAGCGCCTGAAACCCGTGGGCGGCCACGCCACGCTGCTTCGCGCCACCGATCAGGTGCGCAATACCGTCGATGTTTTCCACCCGCAGGAGGCGGGCGTCGCGGCGCTGGGTCTGCGCGTCAAGGCCAGCTTCGACCCCCGCAATATCCTGAACCGCGGCCGGATGGTGCGCGCATGATCCGGAACCGGTGACGTCATGAAGACCGAATTTTCCCTCGCCCAGCTTGCCGATCCCGACATTCGCGAAGCCGACAAGATCCTGCGCGCCTGCGTGCATTGCGGATTCTGCACCGCGACCTGTCCGACCTACGTCCTGCTCGGCGACGAACTCGATAGTCCGCGCGGCCGGATCTACCTGATCAAGGACATGCTCGAGAACGACCGCAAGCCGACACAGGAGGTGGTCAAGCATATCGATCGGTGCCTGTCGTGCCTGGCCTGCATGACCACCTGTCCGTCGGGGGTGAACTACATGCACCTGGTCGATCAGGCGCGGGTAAAGGTCGAAGACGAGTATTCAAGGCCGCTGTCCGAGCGATTTCTGCGCGGCATCCTCGCGCAGGTCCTGCCGCGTCCCGGCCTGTTTCGCGCCAGCATGATCGCGGCCCGGCTGGCCCGGCCGTTCGCGGCGTTGCTGCCGGCCTTGCCCCAAGGCCAGACCACGCCGACATTCTTCGAGCGGCTGCGTGCGATGCTTGCGCTCGCGCCAGGACGATTGCCGCCGCCGGGGCCGTCCGGTGGCACGGTCTTCCCCGCCGAGGGCCGGAGGCGCGGCCGTGTCGCGTTGTTGCAGGGCTGCGCCCAGCAGGTTCTTTCGCCGGGGATCAATCAGGCGGCGATCCGGATGCTGACCCGCAACGGCATCGAGGTCGTGCTGGTGGCGGATGAGCAGTGCTGCGGCTCGCTGACCCATCACATGGGCCGCGACCGCGATGCGCTGACGCGTGCGCGGGCGAACATTGAGGTGTGGACAAACGAGATCGACCGGAACGGTCTCGACGCCATCCTCGTGACCACGTCGGGATGCGGGACGACCATCAAGGACTATGGCTACATGCTGCGCGAAGACGCGGCCTTTGCAGCAAAAGCCGCACGTATTTCGGCTCTTGCGAAGGATGTGACCGAGTACGTCGCGGGCATCGAGATCGCGTGGCCGCAAAGCAAAAACGATCTCGTCGTCGCGTATCACTCCGCATGTTCGTTACAGCACGGACAGAAAATCACGCAGCTTCCGAAAGAATTGCTTTCCAAGAGCGGATTCGTGGTGAAAGATGTGCCTGAGAGTCATCTGTGTTGCGGTTCGGCGGGAACGTACAACATCCTCCAGCCCGACATTGCGAGGCGACTGCGCGAACGGAAGATCGCCAACATCGCATCGACGAAGCCGGACGTTATCTCCGCCGGTAACATCGGTTGCATGGTGCAGATAGGCTCGGTGGAAAGTGCCGATGGAACGTCAGTCCCTGTGGTGCATACGATTGAACTGCTCGATTGGGCGACAGGCGGGCCTCGGCCGGATTTGTTGATGGGATCAATGAAGGGCCCCCACGTTGGGAGAGCTTGAGCGCCGGTGCAACGTGTGGCTGGCGGTAACAGGAGGACCACAATGGCTAAGGCAAAGAAGAAGAAATCGAAGGCCAAAAAAGCTAAAAAGCTGATGGCGAAGAAGAGCGCCAAGAAAGTTTCCAAGAAGGCTGCGAAGAAGAAGTCAGCGAAAAAATCCGCCAAGAAGTCGGCGAAAAAGGCCGTGAAAAAGTCCGCCAAGAAGGCTTCCAAGAAAGCTGCGAAGAAGTCGGCAAAGAAATCGGCGAAGAAATCATCCGCAAAAAAGGCCACTCCGAAAAAGAAGGCCGCTCCCAAAAAGGCCGCCAGGAAGCGCGCTCCGAAGCCTGCTCCCGCCCCGGCACCCGAGCCGGCTCCTGCCGAATCGAGCTGGTCCAGCCCGGCTCCGGCATCAACTCCCAGCTGGTCGTCGGGCTTCGGCTCCGGCAACGACGACAGCAACAATTGAGGTCGGGCGCCTGCTTCGGCAGGTGCGCTGCATTCCTCCCGCAAAGCCGCAGCGCAGATCGCTGCGGCTTTTGTCGTTTTGGGACCCCCCGGGAGGTCGAATCACACCGGCACCGGACAATTTCCTGCGGTATCGAGGGCCTGACTTGATCGCCATTGGGGATCGAACCCGTCGCGCATTCAATTGGGGCCGAAATTTGTTGTTGGAATGCAACACTGCGGCAGAACCGCATTCACAGGGCTTGAAACGCCTAAAAAGGCGGCAATTGCTTGGGTTTTTTGCTTCACGCACATGAATTTGGCCACCACTGTGGGGGCACGAAATTGAATTCCACGCAGTCGATTTGCGCTTGTCATTCGGACCTTCGGCAATCGGACTGGATTTTTTAAACGATGATGGGGATCGTCATGAAGAAAGTAAGTTTGTCCGTTGCAGCAGTCACCGTTGCGATGGGTCTGGGTTCGGCATCGGCAGCCGATCTCGGCAAGGTCTACACCAAGGCTCCGGCACCGATTGTCGTGTCGCCTTGGGATGTCGCCTTCGGCGCGTCGATCGCGAGCAATTATGTGTTCCGCGGCATCACGCAGTCGAACAAGAATGCTTCGGTCGCCGCTTACTTCGAGCCGCGCTACAACATCAACCCGAACCTGCAGCTCTACGCCGGTGTCGGCGGTGCGAGCATCTCTTTCACCAACCGCGCTGCTGCTGAAATCGACGTCTACGCCGGTATCCGCCCGACCTTCGGCGCCCTCGCATTCGACTTCGGTGTGTTCGGTTATCTGTATCCAGGCGGGCAGTGCACCGATGGCCAGCTCGGCGGTGGCCTTGTTTGCCCGGTCGGCGCGAACGCCGTTCTTCCCAGTCTGAACGCCCTCAAGGGTGACGTCAGCTTCTATGAAGTCTACGGCAAGGTGAACTACACCTTTAACGACTACTTCGCGATGGGCGGCAACGTGTTCTACTCGCCGAACTTCCTGAACTCCGGCGCTGACGGCACCTACGCTTCGATCACCGGTAAGCTGACTGCACCGGGCACCTTCTTCGGCACCAGCGGCATCGGCGCCTACGTGTCGGGTGAATTCGGCCGCCAGTGGCTCGGCACCACCGACTCGTTCTACTCGCTTGCAATCGCACTGGGACCTAACGGCATCGACTATGCCGATTACAACACCTGGAACGTGGGCGTCGGCTTCACCTACAAGGTCTTCACTCTCGACCTGCGCTACTCTGGCACTGATCTCTCGAAGGCCAATTGTAACGCCTTCACTGGCGACTTCACCGCTCAGCAGACTGGCTCGTTCAGCCCGATCAATCCGGGCGGGTTCGGCTCCAAGTGGTGCGGCGATCAGTTCATCGCCAAGCTCTCGGCCGACGTGACCCTCGGCGCTCTGAAGTAATCTTTCTCATTTGAAGGTCTAAGGGCGGCAGAGAAATCTGCCGCCCTTTTTCTTTGAGTCCGGTTGTGCTGATTCTCGCCGGAGCGCTGCTGCTGGCAGCGTTCGCCTTGGTCTGGCACCGCCGGGGCGGCGCGAACCATGGCCGCAACACTGGCTCAAGGATGGATCACGTCACTGTCGCGGGCCGCTCGCTATCGCCAAGCGTGAACTGCTCGCCGGATCGCACCAGCGACACCTCGCGCTGATGGAATGCTTCGAGCGTGCTGCGGTGCCCGATCGAGACGATGGTGGTCTGTGGCAGCTTCTCCGCGATCAGGCGATAGAGCAGCGCCTCGGACGGTTCATCCAGTGACGCGGTGGCTTCATCAAGGAACAGATATTGCGGCGTGTGCAATAGCGCGCGTGCGATGCCGAGCCGCTGCTGTTCGCCCAGCGACAGCGTCCTGTTCCAGTGTCCCTCCTCGTCAAGCCGCGCCGCCAGCGCGGGCAGACCGACGAGCTTCAGGACATCGCCGAGCTGGGCCGCGCTGTAGGTATCGTCCTTCGAGGGATAGGTGATTGCCGACGCAAGCGAGCCGACCGGAAAATAAGGCCGTTGCGGCAGCATCATCAGCGACGCGCCCTTCGGAATCGAAATCGCGCCCTTGCCGAATGGCCAGATCCCGGCGATGGCGCGGAACAGGGTGGATTTGCCCGAGCCCGAAGGACCTGTGACCAGCGTGCGTTCGCCGCTTCGCAGCTTGAAGCCGGAGGTTTGCACCAAGGGCTTCCCGTTCGGCAACGTAAGCAGCAGATCGTCCAGCGCGATAACGCCCGAGTCCGGTGTGGCGACAGGCTGGATCGAGCCGGGGCTGACCGCGAGCGCCTTGGCCGCGTCGATTCCGGCCTCGAAGCCGTTGAGGCGGGCGACCACGGCCTGCCATTCGGCGAGGGTGCGATAGGTCGAGATGAAGAACGACAACGCGCCCTGCACGCTGCCGAAGGCGGACGCGGTCTGCATCATGCCGCCGAGCTGCATCTTGTTGGCGAAGTAGGCCGGCGCGACGAGGATGTAGGGAAAGATCACCGAAGCCTGCGAGTAGCTCGCGGTGAACGCCGTTATCTTCTTGGTACGGCTCATGATGCCGAGCCAGTTCTCGACCACGAATCCGAACCGCGTCAGCAGGCGCTGGCGCTCGGCGGTGTCGCCGTCAAGCAGCGCGATCTGTTCGGAATTTTCGCGAACCCGCACCAGATTGAAGCGGAAATCCGCCTCGTATTTCTGTTGCCTGAAATCCAGTCCGACCAGCGGGTGCCCGATCAGATGCGTCAGCCATGTGCCGAGCGCCGCATAGATCAGAGCGCCCCAGACCATGTAGCCCGGAATATTGATGTCCTGGCCGAACAGATGCAGCGGGGCTGCGCTCGACAGCGTCCAGAGGATCACGACGAACGAGACCAGTGTGACGATGGCGTTCAACAGGCCGACGCCGATGTTCAGCGTGCGGTCCACGAACAGCTTGACGTCGTCGGTGATGCGCTGGTCGGGATTGTCCGCGGCGTCGCCCTGAAGCTGCATCCGGTAATGGGTGGCGTGGCTGAGCCATTCGCCGAGGTAGCGTTCGGTCATCCATTTGCGCCAGCGGATCTGCAGCCACTGGTTCAGGTAGAGCTGATAGACCGCGATGATGATGAAGATCGTGACGATGACCGTGAAGTAGATGATCTCGGAGACGAAGCTCTCCCAGTTGCGTTCCTGAAGCGCGTTGTAGAAGCGGTTGTTCCACGAGTTCAGCAGCACGTTGATGCCGACGGTCGCGAGTTCGATCACGATCACCGCGGTCAGCAAGGCGAGACCGGCCCATTTGTCGTCGGAGCGGAAATAGGGTGCAGCAATCCGCCACACCGTTTTGAGCGTCGAGCCAATACCGTTCACAGAAAAATTCTCCTTGAAAGAGCCGTAAGGTTCTGAGATTTCGCGAGAAATGTCTCTCTACCTGAAAGTGGAAAAACGTCGGATCTGCGGCATGTCGTCTATCATGCGGTGCTCACTCCTAGCATGCTGCCGACAGCGGGAGACTGGCGGGCCGTTGAGCGGCATTGTGAGTATATTGGGGCCTGGGTCCGCGCGCTCACCGTTCTCATCACACGCTTGTGCTCTCCAGCTTGCAGACGCGCCGACCCGGCGGTGCGAGATCAGTTTAGGCCGCGCGCGCACTGGAAAATTCAGGTGCAAACGTCTAGAACCGCGCGCGGTTGAAATCTTCCTGAGGTCACCATGACGGTTCTGCGACACGCCATCGTCGGTCTTGCTTTCGCGGCCAGCATCATTGGACTTGCACCGGCCCAAGCCGCCAGTGAATTTCCGTTCGGACTGGAAATGACTCTCGAGGCCCGCCCGCAGCCGGGATCGAAGAAAATTCCGACGCTTGAGATCGGTGACAACGGTGAAGCCACACTGGATTTGTGGTGCAAGGCGGGCAAGGGGCAGTTCTCGGTGGCCAACGACACCGTTATCTTCGTCCCCGGCGCGATGGAAGATCGCGGCTGTACGCCCGAGCGCGCACAGGCTGACGATGCGCTGCTGAATGCGCTCGGCGCGGCGGCGACCTGGAAACGGCAGGGCGATTTCATTTCGTTCATCGGTGCGACGACATTGCGGTTCCGGCTGAGTACGAACTGAGCAGTCAGCGCTCGCGCAGGATCATGTCCGCACACGCTCCGCCCGACTGGATCACGCCGGTATAGCCGCCGAATCCCGTATAGGCCGACGCAAGGTAAAGTCCCGGGATCGGCGTCGCCGGTGATCGTTTCTGTGTGCTGAACAGCGAGCATGGCGGCGTCGGTGCGAAACCGTAGACAGCGCCCTGCGGCGCGCCGAGATATTGCTGCACCGACAGCGCGGTGTTGAAGGTCGATGCGGTGATGGATTGTCTCAGGCCGGGATAGTGTCCGTCGAGATATCCGACGAGGGCATCCTGCCAGCGAGCGCGCTTGGCGCGGTAACTGTCCTGATCGCCGCCGGTCCAGTTCGACAGCAGATCGGGCCCGACGACAGACAGCACGTAAGGCGGCGCGGGAACTCCCGACTCGATCGCTGCATAATCGACGATCGCCAGCGGTGGCATCCGTCTCCCCGGTTCATCGGCCATCAGCGCGGTTGCCTGCGCATAGTCGTTGAGCTTCGTCATCCAGTCCGGCAGCAACTGTGTCGAATAACTGCTGACGCCAAGTTCGCGCGGCGGCCTCATAAGGCCGAGCGTAAGCGCGAACAACGAGATCGAGCGCTGGCGATGGCCGTAAGCGGCGAGGAGTTTCGCGCCGCTGGTTTCGGGCAGCAGCGCGGCCAGTATTTCCGGCGCGGCGTTGCCGATGACACGCGTAGTCTCCACGGATTGCGGATCGCTGCCGTCCTTTGCCGTGTGCGTGATGCTTGCGATACGGTCGTTCGAATCCACGCTGATCGCGCTGGCTGTTCGCCGCAGGATCACGTCACTCCCTGCAGTCTTGATGGCCCGCGCCAGTGCGCTCGAGAGGCGTTGCGATCCGCCCTGCACGAAACGGCCGCTGCTCAAGAGATAGCTGCCTTGGGCGGCTGCAAAGAACACCCACCAGGTCGTGGCGGGATCGTCATGGTAATAGGACAGGTTCGCGGCCAGTGCGGCCTTGACCGCTTCGTTGTTGCCGAACACCCGGTCAAGCTTTTGCGACAGCGACAGATTCCAGTCGCGGATCGCGGGCAGCATGCTGCGCAATGCGCCGAGGGCTTGCGATGGCGATTTGAAGATACGCGCGCCACGCGACAACACGCCGACCGCAGACGCGATCTGTTCCATTTCGCCGAGCAGGCGCTCGATGCCCTCACGAACATCAGGAAAACGCTGAATCAATGCGCGCCGCGCCGCATCGAAATTGTCGGGCAAGGTGAGCGGTGCGCCAACCGGCCCGCCCCGCACCTCATAGAAAGTGTTTGACGGAATCCATGTCACGGCGTCGAGCACACCGGCGCGCATGAGCGGGTCGTGCTTGGGATCGCGCGGATTGTTCGGGTCGCTGGTTTCATGCAATGAGCCTTCGACGAACAGGTCGCCGACCTTATAGCTCGAGGCCGCGCCGCCGACCGAATTGCTGCGCTCGATGACGAGCACCTTGCGGCCCGCCCGCGCCAGGATCGCGCCGGTGGTGAGACCGCCGAGGCCCGCGCCAACGATGACGGCGTCGTAGCGCGCCATGCGCTATCGAATCCTGCGGCGGAGAGGTGCGCGTCGGTGGGCTATTTCCATGTTGCCTTGTCGGTGTCCCAGCGCTGACCTTTCAGCTCGGTTGCGACCGCCTTGATCATTCCGTCGTCGTCGTTGAACGTGCTCTCTTCCTCGCCGCCGGAACTCTCCGAGAACTGCAACTGAGGACTGGCGGTCTCGTCCGTGGTTTTGCTCGAAGGCACACCAAGCCAGACGATCAGGCGGTCCGATCCGCCGGGCTTGTCAGGACTGACGAGCGCGGTGATTTCCAGCGTTTCGGTCAGGTCCAGCGCCGGCGCCAACTGGCTCGGGCGCTTGAGGGTGAAGGTGAGTTCGCCGGTGGCGTCGTTCCATGTCGATGTTGCCGGCTTCGCGCCCATGACTTTCGCTGCGATGGCGGTCAGCGCCGATGTGAACCTGTCGCGGTTCAGTTTCCCGGCTTGGCTCCAGTCGCCGGCGGCAAAGCGGATCGCCCGCTCCATGTCGTAGGTGCCGGAGGTCCAGCCCGCCGCGACCACGCCCGACGCTGTCTTCAGGCTCGCGATCAGGCCGGGCGCGCGCGCCGGATCGACGAAGAAACGCAGCACCTGCTCGCCCGAGCGCAGCGCATTACAATCGGTCGCGATGCTGTCGAGGGCGATCTGCACGTTCTGGCCTTTCAGGCTCTTGACGAGCTCGGCGAAATTCTCGCGCTTGACCCGCACCGCCACCGACTGCGGCGACACCAGGGTAAAATCCTTCGGTGCTTCGCTGAGATCGTCATCGACCACCTGCGACTGCTGGAATTCCTTTTCGTCCACGTCGGAGTTGTCCGGCGACGACACCGAAGTGAGATGGCCGCCCAGCGTAATCTTGCCATCGAAGGAGACCGATTTGCCGCCCTTGCGGATCAGGCTGACCGTCACGGGAGTTTTGTTCTCCATGCTCTGTCCGCTGCCGGAGAGCTTCTCGCCGTCCACCTTCAGGTCGATGGTGAAACGATCCTTGCGATCCGAACTGGTCGACACCGAGTAGCAGACGTCGAGCAGCGCCGAGACCACCTTGCCGCCCTGACGGGTTTCCTTGATGAAGGTATCGACCGGAAGTTCGCCGAGCAGATCGCCCAGCGTGTTGAAGTAGCGCACCTCGCTCGCGGGAGGTCCGGCCTTTGCGTCCTTGGCGGTCTGGGCCTGAACCGCTGACCATGATCCTGCTCCCACCAGTGCGAGGGTGCAGCCAATCATCAATGCGCGCATGAGTTAGATCCTGAATCGGAATGGTTCGCAGCCGCCGGACAATCTCAAAAGCGGACCGGATTGTCGCGGTGATTCTTGGATATGAGACAATAAAAAAGGCCGCCCGCAGGCGGCCTTTGATGATGTCGTTGAGGCGAGGGTCGCGGGCTCAGAAGCCCATGCCACCCATACCGCCCATGCCACCCATTCCGCCGCCGCCCGGCATTGCCGGCGCTGCTTCCCTCGGCAGCTCGGCGACCATGGCTTCGGTGGTAACCAGCAGACCGGCGACAGAGGCTGCGTCCTGCAGGGCGGTGCGAACCACCTTGGCAGGATCGATGATGCCCTTGGCGACCATGTCGACATACTCTTCGTTCTGCGCGTCGAAGCCGAAGGTCTCGGTCTTGTTGTCGAGGATCTTGCCGACAACGATGGAACCTTCAACGCCGGCGTTCTCGGCGATCTGGCGGATCGGAGCTTCCAGCGCCTTCAGCACGATGTTGATGCCGGCCTGAACGTCGGAGTTGTCGTTCTGGATGCGGCCGACAGCCTTCTTGGCGCGCAGCAGCGCACAGCCGCCGCCGGGAACGATGCCTTCCTGAACGGCGGCGCGGGTTGCGTTGAGCGCGTCCTCGACGCGATCCTTCTTTTCCTTCACCTCGATCTCGGTGGCACCGCCGACGCGAATGATCGCGACGCCGCCAGCGAGCTTGGCCAGACGCTCCTGAAGCTTCTCACGGTCGTAGTCCGAGGTGGTTTCCTCGACCTGCGCCTTGATCTGGTTCACGCGCGCCTCGATGTCGGTCTTCTTGCCGGCGCCGTTGACGATGGTGGTGTTTTCCTTGTCGATCACGACCTTCTTGGCGCGGCCGAGCATCTTCAGGGTGACGCTTTCGAGCTTCATGCCGAGATCATCGGAGATCAGCTGACCGCCGGTCAGGATCGCGATGTCTTCCAGCATGGCCTTGCGGCGATCGCCGAAGCCCGGCGCCTTCACAGCAGCGACCTTCAGGCCGCCACGCAGACGGTTGACGACGAGCGTTGCGAGTGCTTCGCCTTCGATATCTTCGGCGACGATCAGCAGCGGCTTGCCGGTCTGCACCACGGCTTCGAGCACGGGCAGCATCGCCTGCAGGCCGGAGAGCTTCTTCTCGTGCAGCAGCACGTAAGCGTCTTCCAGTTCGGCGGTCATCTTCTCGGGGTTGGTCACGAAGTACGGCGAGAGATAGCCGCGGTCGAACTGCATGCCTTCGACGATGTCGACTTCAGTTTCGAGCGCCTTGTTTTCCTCGACCGTGATGACGCCTTCGTTTCCGACCTTCTGCATCGCCTTGGCGATCATGCTGCCGATCGTTGCGTCGCCGTTGGCCGAGATGGTGCCAACCTGCGCGATTTCAGCGGAGGAGGCGACCGGCTTGGCGCGCTTCTCGATATCCTTGACCACGGCGGTCACGGCAATGTCGATGCCGCGCTTCAGATCCATCGGGTTCATGCCGGCGGCAACCGACTTGGCGCCTTCCCGCACGATCGCCTGGGCCAGCACGGTGGCGGTGGTGGTGCCGTCGCCCGCGGTGTCGTTGGTCTTGGAGGCGACTTCGCGCAGCATCTGCGCGCCCATGTTCTCGAACTTGTCCTCGAGTTCGATTTCCTTGGCGACGGTGACGCCGTCCTTGGTGATGCGGGGAGCGCCGAACGATTTGTCGATGACGACGTTGCGGCCCTTCGGACCGAGCGTCACCTTGACGGCGTTGGCGAGGATATCGACGCCGCGCAGCATGCGATCACGCGCGTCTCCGGAAAATTTAACGTCCTTGGCAGCCATGGGGTTTACTCCTGATGATGTGTGTTCCCGCCATCCTGAAGCGCGAGCCTCGAAGGATGACGGCAGATGGAGAATGGGTGGGCTTAGTTCAGCACGCCCATGATGTCGGACTCTTTCATGATGAGGAGTTCCTCACCGTCGAGCTTCACTTCGGTGCCGGACCACTTGCCGAACAGCACCGTGTCGCCGGCCTTCAGATCGATCGGGATCAGCTTGCCGGATTCGTCACGGCCACCGGGGCCGACGGCGACAACCCGACCCTGCGAGGGCTTCTCTTTGGCACTGTCGGGAATGATGATGCCGCCTTTGGTCTTCTCTTCAGCATCGATGCGCTTGACGACGACACGATCATGCAGCGGGCGAAAAGTTGTCTTGGCCATCGGATGTCCTTTGGGCGTTGGTTAGGTAAGATTTGACGTGCGGCGGGGCGCGAGGCGTGGATAATGGGCTCAGCTAACCCCTTGGGGATGAAGCCTTGCCCTTAGCAATCGCGCTCCAAGAGTGCTAATGACGGGGCCGGAATATGGGTTGCCGCCGATCCTGTCAAGCAAGGCTCTTAAGGCCTTGGTGAGGCCAATATAGGATGATCTGGAAACCATAAAGGGGAACGCTGCGTATTGACGGGGGTCAGCTCACGCAGTGTGACGGCGGGTCTGTCGGTCTGGCAGGCAGCCACGTGTTCTTGCCGGGAGACACCATGACAATAGTGAGCGAACGAACCAACGCCTCCAAGATCGTCACGCTAGCGGGCGTCTCGCTGCTGGCGGGTTTTCTCGGTGCCTGCGGTGGCGGCGGTTTTGGCGGCTTCGGCGGCGGCCAGGCCACGGTGCAGGAACCGGCCATGGCGCCCGAAGTCCCCGCAACCATCAGGGCCGATGAAATCGTCGGACGGTGGGGTCTCGCCTCCTATCACAAGCCCGACGACAAGACCCGCACGGAAACCGCCGCGCGCGGGCAGTGCAAAAATCCCTACGTGATCGGGCAGGGTGCCAGCGGCGGCGTCATCATGCATCTGCCGGACGAAGCCACGCCGCAGGAATTGCGCCTGAAGGGCAGCCAGGGCGGCAAGAATTACATCGGCCCGGCAGGGCCGGCCGGCGGTGATAAAGACCGCGAGATCGTCTCGTTCGACGGACGGGTGTTGATGACTCGGTTCATCGACAAGGATGCCTCCAGCCGCTATGGAACCATGGTGTACGTCCGCTGCGCACCGCGCGCCTGAGGCGCGGGGTTATAATCCCGCCGGACGGATAATTGTCGACGTCGGGGACGTGCAAGCGCAATGGCCGGGCTGCAGGTACTAAGCTCCGGGCCTAGCCGCGCGGTCGTTGTTCTTTCCATCACACAGGTGCTGGGCTGGGGCGTTCTGTTCTATCCGCCCGCGCTCACCATGACGCACATCGCCGCCGCCCATGGCTGGTCGCTGGCGCAGGCGCTGGCGGGGTTCTCCATCGCGCTTGGCGTCTCGGGTCTGTGCGCCCCGCTGGCTTGCGGATTGATCGATCGGCACGGCGGGAATCTGGTGATGGCCTTCGGCGCGCTGATCGGCGCGCTCGGCCTGCTGATCCTGCCGCTCGCGGATCGATACTGGCTCTATGTTCTGGGCTGGATGTTGCTCGGCGTCGCGATGGCGTCGATCCTCTATGATCCGGCATTCACCACCCTGACCCGCATCTTCGGGACAGCGTCGCGACGGCCGATCACGCTGGTGACGTTTGCCGGTGGCCTCGCCTCCACCGTGGCATGGCCCGTGACCCATTTATTGATCGAACACGGCGGATGGCGCAGTGCCTATTTCGTTTTCGCCGGCGTACTTGTTTTCATTGTCGCGCCGCTCCACGCATTTGCGCTGCCGCGCCACGCGGTGCATGTGCCGCCTCCGCCGGTGGCGGGCGCTCCGATAGCCGCCCCGGCCAAGATCATTCCGCCGAGCGGCTGGCCGTTCATTCTGATGGCCACGGGATTTGCAGCCCACGCCTTCGTGCTGTCCGGGACGTCCACGCATCTGCTCGCAATCCTGCAACGCGGTGGTCTCGATGCCGGGACGGCTGTGTTTATCGGGGCGCTGTTCGGGCCTGCTCAGGTTCTGACGCGGTTTGCCGATTTCATGACCGGAGGGCGATTGCATCCGCTCTGGGTGGCGCGCGTCTCGATGGCGTTGATGGCCTGCGCTTTCATCCTGCTGGCAACGGCAGGATTCTCCATCGGGATCGCGGCCCTGTTCGCCCTGATGTATGGCGCGGCCAACGGCGTGGTGACGATTGCGCGCGGTGCTTTGCCGCTGGCGATGTTCGGGGCTGTTGGATATGGGCGCGTGGTGGGGCGAATATCCCGGCCGGCGCAGATTCTCCAGGCGCTGGCGCCTTTCGCGCTGGCATTCGTGATCGAACGCTGGTCCGATCAGGGGGCTCTTGAGATCTCGATTGCAGGCATTCTGCTGGCGCTGGCGTGTTTCGCGGCGCTTCGGCGGTCGACATAAGCAAAGAGCCCGGAAGCGAGGCCTCCGGGCTCTTTGAACCTGTTTTGAAATGTCGCGGCGCTTAGCCGAACATCGCGTCGATATCGTCCTGCGAGGCGTGTCCCTCGTCGTCCATGCCCTTGGGGCCGTTCAACAGCTTGGCATCGCCGACGCGGGTGTCGATGATGGCCGGAGCGTGCTGCTTGATCGCATCGACGCCGCCCCAGATTTCCATCATGACGTTGATGTGATGCTCGATGAACTTCATCGTCGTCATCACCTTGTTGATGCGCTGGCCGGTGAGGTCCTGGAAGTTGCAGGCCTCGAAGATGCTGACGACGCGCTCCTGGATGTCTTCACTGAGCTGAGCCTGCTGATCTGGCGGCATCACTTTGCCAAGCGCGCTGGCGGCCTGATCGATCGCCTCCGCGGCTTCGAGGATCTGCTGGGTGGCTTCCTCGGTCCCGCCGACAACTGCGCCCAGTTCGCCGGTGACTTTCGACATCTCGTCGCCGCTGAAGCTCTTGCCGTGCAGCACCGCGATTTCCTGCTTGGTGCGGTTGATGGCGTCGTGAATCAGATCGAGTTCGACCTTCAGCTTTTCGCACTGCTCGATTTGGGCGCGATAGCTTCCAAGGAGCTGCTGGGCTTCCGTCAGTTCCTGCGGCGAAGGATTTGCGTCCTGCTCGGCGACCGGTCCGTTGTGATGAGATGCCATCTGCGCGCGAATGGCGCGCAGCTCGCTCATGATCTGATTGTGATGCGGCGCGGCATCGCCTTCGATGAGGTCGAGTACCGGCATATCGCCAGACTGAATTCTTTCAATACGAAATCGCTTACGCTGTACGGCCATGGTTTTCCCCACTCCCTGATGAAGTGTTTGTACCCGCTGACTTTTAACGTGAGGTTTCAAACGGAATTGCGGATGCCATTATGCAGAATGCGCTGCATACCAACGATTAACCATGCGGTTCGCGCCTTCATCGAAAATAAACGCTACCGCGAGGAACACGCCGCACTTGTTGACGTGGTGAATCCCAAACCCGGCCCCGTTTACCAAACCGACGCGATTTTAAATCTAAATTGAGCGTGTTCAGGCGCGCTGTCCGCGCGTCAACGACGAAACAGTGCAGAGTACGTCGCGATGACCAGAAAAATGTCCCTCGCGCTCATGGCGGGCGCAGTGTGTTTTGGCGCCAGTTCCATACAGGCCTTCGCATTTGACGAGCCCCGCGTGATCTACGCGCAACCTCCGTCAACACCGCCGTTGCCGATCCGCGTTGCCTATCAAGAGCGATCCAATATGGGCGGCGGCTTGATCGAATTCCTTTTCAGCGGCGGTCAGTCCGGCGACCCGAATTATCAGGCGCCGCGCTACGAGCAACGCTATGAGCAGATGCCGTCGCGCGGGGGATTGCCGCCGATGGATCCGCAGTACCGTCAGGATATGCGTCAGGGCGATATGGGGATCGAACCTGTCCGTCCGGGGATGGACCCGAAATTCGAGAAGCAGGTGGTCGAATACAGTGGCCGGCATGCACCGGGCACGCTGGTGATCGATACGCCGAACCGGTTTCTTTATCTGGTGCAGGGCGGCGGCAAGGCGCTGCGCTACGGCATCGGTGTCGGCAAGCCGGGCTTCGAATGGTCCGGCGTGAAGACGATCTCCGCCAAGAAGGAATGGCCGGCGTGGACGCCGCCGCCGGAAATGCTCAAGCGCCGTCCCGATCTGCCGCGTCACATGGAAGGTGGTCCGGAAAATCCGCTCGGCGCGCGCGCGATGTATCTCGGCTCGTCGCTGTATCGCATTCACGGCTCCAATGAGCCGTGGACCATCGGCATGGCGGTCTCTTCGGGCTGCATCCGGATGCGCAACGAAGACGTGATCGATCTCTATGGCCGGGTGAACGTCGGCACGCGTGTTATCGTCATCTGAGCGATTCCAAGTTCAAATAAAAACGGCCGCTGAACCTGGTGCGGTGGTTCGCAAGTCCGCCTGATTGTGAAGCAGGGTCCATTTGCGGACTTGCGAACCAAAACCGCACCAGAATTATATTGGGCTAGTGTCCTTTCGAATCCGAAGTTCGCTGCGGAAAGTGCCGCGAAAGTCTGGCGAACTTCGGATTCAGGATACCAGCGGCCGTTTTCTTTTGTCCGGTGCGACACCAATCAGGCGAAATCGCTGTCGCCATCATCGAAGTCGTCGTCACCGTAATCATCATCGTCATCGTGGCCCTGATCGGTGTCGGCCTGCGCCTGATCGTAAGAACTCTGACGCTGGCTGTCGCCGCTGCCGCTCTTGCCGACGTCGTTGACGCCCGCATCGCGCGCGAGATTGCCCGAGGACTGGCTGCTGTTATCCCACGGCATCTTGCTGCCGCCGGACTCTGCGGTGTTGCCGAGGCTCTGCTGCTGGCTGCTCCCGCCGCCCATCATGCCGCGAATGCTGTTCATCAGCATCGATCCGCCGATGACACCGGCCGCCGTTGCCGCCGCTGTTCCGAGGAACGAGCCGCCGCCACCACCGGCATTGCCGCCGCCGAACAGTCCACCACCCGGATTTCCAGACCTTGGATCATTGAGCCTTGAATCATTAAGTCTTGAATCATTAAGTCTTGGATCATTCATACGGGGATCAGCGTTCATGCGCGGATCGCCGCCCATGCGCGCGTCGGCCTGTCCCAGCGCCTCACCGCTGTTCCAGACCGGACCACGTTGCGAACCGTCTCCTGGACGCACGCTCGGCACCGAACCGCGACCCTGACCGGGGCCGAGAATCGCATCGCGCATCGAATCAAGGAAACCGCCGGAGGGTTGCTGCTGCTCGGCGCCGCCTTCGAGTTCCTGAATGCGGGCGTCGGCACGCCTCAGCGCTTCGTCCTGCACCAGCACGGTCTGCACGAGCGCGTAGACGGCGTTGGGCGCGCGGCGCAAACCCTGCGCGATCGCGGCATCCGCATCCGGCTCGCGTGGCGACGTCTCCAGCCTCGCAAGGCGGTCGAACAGATCGTCGACGAGTTGGCGTTCCTGTGGCGTCATAACATCCTCCTGAAGCATCCGGCATGCGAATGCGCGTCATGATGTAAGGCCGCATTGTGTCGGGTTAAGTCCCGGCGCGAATTAAATTTAGGAAAGCCGGTCATCGCGGTGCGACAAAAAGACTTAACCCACGCATTGAACCATCAGGCCCGGTCGAGCGTGACGTTGTTCGCGGCCAGCATACGCGGGAAATCGTCGCCGGCCAGAAACGCGAATTCGCGTTCGCGCTGATGGGTCACGTTGTCGAGGCTGAGTAGCGTCTCGTCGACGAAACCGGGATGGCACATCACAAGGCCGCCGTCCGGCAGGCCGTTGAGAAAGCCCTGCATCGCGTCGGCGAAGTCGCGGCCGCGCACCATGTCATAGGCGCCCGCGAAACCTGGATTGAATGCGATGCCGAGGCGGGCGCTTTTCTTGCGGAACGTATCGCTCAGCGTATCGAGCAGCAGCGCCTTCGGACTGTCGAGCCGCTGCGCCAACGGCAGGCTGCGGCCGCACTGGCGCACCCACGCGCCGGGAGCCGCGTCTTTCAACGCAGCGAGAAACGCGTCGCGGATCTGCGGAAACAACTGCACATGCTGATGGCCGTCGATGTAATCGGGTGCGCGCCCGAACATCTGTCTGAAGGCGGCGATCTGCGCCAGCAGTTCAGCCTGAATGATTTCCGGATCGAGCCGCCGCAGCAGGCTTGCGCGCAACAGCCTGCCGAGTGGCAAAAACTGGCCGCCGTTGAGCGGCTTGAAATGCATGGTTAGCGGGTGGAACGGGGCGGTGAGCGTCGCATGCAGGCCGATGGCGCAGTTCGGATTGGCAGCGACGGCCTGCATCAAACCATCTATCTCGGTGCGATCGACAGCGGCACCGACCACCATCACCGAGGTCGCGTTGAGCCGCTTCATGCTGATCAACTCGCGGATCGCGCGATTGACGCCCGGGCTCATGCCGTAATCGTCGGCGCACAACCAGATGCGGCGCGGCGGCAAATCCACGCTCATTCAGCCGCGGTCTGCGGGGTCTTGTCGGCAGCCGCCCCGGCGTCGGCGTTCTTCACGCTGTGCTCCGCGACGAAGTAGATCGGGCGCGCCTTGATCTCGGACAGGATCTTGCCGATGTACTCGCCGACCACGCCGATCATGATGAGCTGCACGCCGCCGATGGTCATCAGGCCGACCACCAGCGAGGGATAGCCGGGGACCGACTTGCCGTCGATGAAGGTCTCCCACAGGATCGACAGGCCGAACAGGAACGCGACGAAGGCGAGCAACAACCCGAGCAGGCTGGCTGCACGCAAAGGCGCCACCGAGAACGAGGTCAGGCCTTCGATCGACAGGCCGAGCAAACGTCCCGGGCTGAAAGTTGTGACGCCATGGGCGCGGGCTTCCGGCTCGTAGTCGACGCGGATTTGCTTGAAGCCGATCCAGGTCGCCAGCCCCTTGAAGAAACGATTGCGCTCCGGCAGTTGCCGCAAGGCCGCGGCCGCGCGGGGCGACAGCAAGCGGAAATCGCCGGCATCTTCCGGAATTTTCTGACGCGCACCCCAGTTGATCAGCGTGTAGAAAGTGCGCACGCCGAGCCGCCGCAGCGCCGACTCGTTGTCGCGGTGCGCCTTCGCGGTATAGACCACATCGTAGCCGTCGACGATCCAGTGCTTGACCAGCCGCTCCACCAGTTCGGGCGCATGCTGGCCGTCGCCGTCCATGAACAGCACCGCGCCGCGGCGGGCATGATCGAGCCCGGCCATCAATGCGGCTTCCTTGCCGAAATTGCGCGACAGCGACACCACCTGCACATCGAGCGCCGTCGGCGGCAGACCGCGTGCGATGCTCAGCGTTGTGTCGCTCGATCCGTCATCGACATAAACCACTTCGCAGGCGAGGTCGTATGTCTGCCGGAGCGTGCCGGCGAGCGCGCACAGACGTTCATGCAGCAGGGCGAGACCCGCCGCCTCGTTGTAAACGGGCACGACGATCGACAGGCCCTGAGTCGGTGAGCCTTGCGCAGCCGGAGCGCGGCTGCTGCCTGGCAGGTTCGAAATATCGGCACTCGGCGTCATCGGTCGGTTTCCAGCACGTTACGTCCGGGCATGATGCGATCCGAAAACCGCTTCACATTGTTCGGCGTCATGTTCCTGATCATCATATGGTCATCGCCGCGCTGTCGCCAAGGTAGCGGAGTGTCTGATGGTCGGTTGCACCGCCGCAAGCCTTGAATCCTATTGCCCCAGGAATGTCTGGAGTTTGGCGAAAAGCGGATTGTCGCGGTCGAACACATAGTCCAGCGACGCGACCGATACCGTCTCCGCGCCGCGATCGCGCAGGAAACTCCCAAGCGCATAGAGCTGAGCCGGCGGACAGTGCAGCGTCACCATGCCCGACGAGGTCGGCCCGCCGAACGGCGACACCACGCCGAACCGGTTATGAGCCTCGGCCAGCAGCGCGGCATCGCAGGCCGCGAACCGGGTGCGGACTTCCTTGTATTTGCGTGCCCGGGCACTGGCCGCGATGTGATCGAGGATGATCCGCGCCGTCTCCCGTGCGCTGTCCGACCAGTCGGCCTCACGCGAGGCCACGAGATTGGCGTGGCTGCGCAGCATCACGCCATCGTCGAGCACCTTCAGGCCGTTGGCCGCGAGCGTGGCGCCGGTGGTGGTGATATCGACGATCAGTTCGGCTGTTCCCGCGGCGGGGGCGCCCTCGGTCGCTCCGGCGCTTTCCACGATGCGGTAATCGACGACGCCCTGCGCGGCGAAGAAACTGCGCGTCAGGTTGATGTACTTGGTCGCCACCCGCATGCGGTGATTGTGCCGGGCGCGGAACGAGGTCGCGACATCGTCGAGGTCCGCCATGGTGCGCACATCGATCCACGCCTGCGGCACGGCGACAACGACGTTGGCGCTGCCAAAGCCGAGGCTTTCGATCAGCATCACGCGCTTGTCGGCGTCGTGAATGTTCTCGCGGATCAGATCCTCGCCGGTGATGCCGAGATGCACCGCACCGCGCGCAAGCTGGGCAGCGATTTCGCTGGCTGAGAGATAGGCGATCTCGACATTGTCGAGGCAGGGCATGGTGCCGCGATATTCGCGCGCGCCACGGGGCTTTGCGAGCGTCAGGTTGGCTTGCGCGAAGAAGGCCTCGGCGTTTTCCTGCAGGCGTCCCTTGGAGGGAACGGCGACGACGAACGGCGTGCTCATGCGGCGCTCCCTTGCGAAAGCGCTTCGATCCAGATCGAGAACCCGACCGCTGGAATGGGCGCGCGTGCGCCGAGCCGCGTCAGCAGCCCGTCATAGCGTCCGCCGCCGACCAGCGGCTCCGTGCTGTTGCCCTTGGCGTGCAGTTCGAATTCGAAGCCGGTGTAGTAATCGAGACCGCGTCCGAACGCGGTGGAAAAGCGGATCGTCTTGGTGTCGATGCCGCGTGCGGCCATGAAACCGGTGCGGCTTTCGAACTGGTCGATGGCAGCGTTCAGGTCGAGCTTCGCGTCCGAGGCCAGCGTACGCAACTGGCTTGCCGCATCGTCCGGTTCGCCGGCAATGCCGAGGAAGCGTTCGATCAACTGCAGCGCGTCGCGCGGCAATGCGC
This sequence comes from Afipia massiliensis, assembly GCF_001006325.2. Classification (NCBI taxonomy): domain Bacteria; kingdom Pseudomonadati; phylum Pseudomonadota; class Alphaproteobacteria; order Hyphomicrobiales; family Nitrobacteraceae; genus Afipia; species Afipia massiliensis. Next base: position 2,124,659 of record NZ_LBIA02000001.1, read on the forward strand.
CGCCCTTGAGAGTCGATTGCTCGAGAAAGCGGTCGGCGATTTCCGACACGGTGCGGCCGCCGACATTGCTGGTGCCGGCGATCGACATCAGGTCGGTGACAAGCGCCAGCGCAGCCTTGCGATCCGAGCCTGCGAGCGCGGCCAGCACGCCTTCATATTCATTGCGGGTCTTGCCGGTCTCCAGCGTCAGGCGCTGCAGATCCTGCGCGAGCGAGATCTTGCGGTTGAAATCCTTGATCAGCCGGCGCTTCCAGACCGGGTACAGATCGAGCGCGTCGATCAGCGCTGCGAACAGTGCGACGTCGCCGGTGCGAATATCGAGGCTCGCGACGCCGAAGGCGGCCGCGGCCTCGACGCCGAGCGCCAGCATCTCCGCGTCAGCCGCCGCGCGATCCTGCCGGCCGAAGGATTCCACGCCGGCCTGGTTGAATTCGCTGGCGGTGCCGCCGCGAAAACGAAACACCGGCCCGAGATAAGAGAACCCCGCGGGGGCGCCTGCGCGCTTTGACGCGAGATACTCGCGCGCCACCGGGATGGTGAGATCAGGCCGCAGGCACAGTTCCTCGCCGGTGGCGTCGGTGGTCAGATAGAGGCTCTTGCGAATGTCTTCGCCGGACAGATCGAGAAACGGTTCCGCCGGCTGCAGGATCGGCGGCCGCGCATGGGTGTAGCCAGCCCGCGCAAAAGTCTGCAGCAAGGCCTCCGCCTGTGCGGCGGACCCGGTCGCGGTTGCGGCACTGGTCTGGCTCATTCTTCGGTGTCCAAATAGGGTGTAAAGGCTTGAATCGGCAGTCCCTTAGCACGGGATTGCCGGGGTTTCGACGACGATCCGGAAAAGGGCTTAATAAGACGCTTTCCGGAATGCAACCTCAGCGTGCATCGGGTTTGCCCCAATCGCCGAGGGCCGTCTGTACCACGGCCAGTGCCGCGACCGCAGCCGTATCGGCGCGCAGGATTCGCGGTCCGAGCGCCAGCCGCGCGACGTGCGGTTGCTTCAGCAGCAATGCGCGTTCCTCCTCGGCAAATCCGCCCTCGGGACCGATCAGCACGTCGGTGCCCTTTGTGCCGTCCGCACCGGCGAAGGCGGCCATGGGATCGGCGATCGGGGCGTCCTCGTCGCAGAACACCAGCAGGCGCTCGCCATCGCGCTGGTTCAGGTAACGTTCCAGCGGTTCCGGATCGTGGACGTCGGCGAGGCTGAGGATGCCGCATTGCTCGGCGGCCTCGATGACGTTGGCGCGCATGCGCTCGACATTGACGCGGTTCGCCTGCGTAAATCGCGTCGTGACAGGCCGCAGCGCTGCAACGCCCATTTCAACGGCTTTTTGCACCATGTAGTCGAGCCGCGCATGTTTCAGCGGAGCGAACACGTAATGCAGATCGGGCAGGCGATCCTGGGTGCGGGTCTGGCTGACGATTTCCGCGCGGTCCGGCCGTTTGCGGCCGGCGAGATTGGCTTGCCATTCGCCGTCGCGGCCGTTGAACACCAGCACGGTATCGCCGGCGGCAAGCCGCAGCACGTTTCCGAGGTAATTGGACTGGTCGCGATCGAGTGCGATGCCGGTTTCGGCCGCTAGCGGAGCATCGACGAAAAGCCGGGGGCTGCGAAAATCGAGTTTGGGCATCACACCAATCCGTTCATTTTCCGACTTCTAGCCCAAATGATTACGGATTCGCAGCTAATTGGGTGGCGAACTGCCGCGCTGCTGCCGGATTCATCGGGTTGTTAAGCGGCGGCGAGAATCGTAAAAGTCCCCAGTGTGGTGGTTCGCACTAGGGACACTGGAACCCGCCGGAGGAGAATCCGTGATCGCCTACCGTCTTATCGCATCGCTGGCTGCCGCCACGTTCGTCATGCACGCCGCGGATGTCCGCGCGCAGGGCGCGTTTCCGGCGCCGCTGCCGGGGCAGGCTGCGCCACCGCCTGCCAGCAATTCGTCGCCATTTCCCCCGGTGAACAATGCGGCGTCGCCGTTTCCGCCCGTCAATGGTACGGCCAGTGCGCCGGTCAGGCAGCAGCCGTCATCCAATGCCTTCTCGACCGGCGCTCCCCCGGTTGGCGGCGGTGGCTTCGGCGCGCCGCAGCAGCAGGCCGGCCCGCCGCCCGGCGCCGAGGAGTGCCAAAAGGGCTTTTTGCCATTGCGTGCGGATGCCGAAGCCAAGGCCAAACTGATTCAGGCTGCCGGCAAGCGCAAAGCGCCGCCGCAGGAGGCGTGCAAGCTGATCGGAAATTTCGCGCAAGCCGAAACGAAGATGATCAAGTTCGTTGAAGCCAACGCGCAAAAATGCGGCATCCCTGCTCAGGTCAGCGACCAGATGAAGAAGGGCCACGCCAACACCTCCCAATTGCAGCAGAGGGTGTGCGCAGCCGCGTCGCAGGCTCAGGCCGCACCGGCGGGTCCCAGCCTGAGCGAAGCGCTCGGTTCCGCATCGTTGCCCGAGGCCAAGCCGTTGAAGCGGGGCGGCAGCACTTTCGACACGCTGAACGGCAACGTCCTGACCCGCTGATTGGCTCCGAATGAAAAGGTTGCGATGAGCAACGCCGCAGCCCCCGTCGCCGACTCAACCGCCAACTGGGTCGATACCCACGCGCCGATCTGGATGCGGCCCTATCTGCGGCTGTCGCGGTTCGACCGCCCGATCGGATGGTGGCTGCTGCTGCTGCCGTGCTGGTGGTCGGCTGCGCTGGCGGCGGGCATTGCCCATGATGTTCGCGGTCTGCCGCTGGTCATCGTGTTGTTCTTTATCGGCGCGGTGGTGATGCGCGGTGCGGGATGCACCTGGAACGACATCACCGATCGCAATCTCGATACGCAGGTCGAGCGCACACGGTCGCGGCCGATTCCGGCGGGGCAGGTGACGGTCACGCAGGCGGCGATCTTTCTCGTCCTGCAGGCGCTGATCGGGCTGGCGGTGCTGCTGCAGTTCAACCGCTTTGCAATTCTCACCGGCATCTGCTCGCTGGTGGTGGTTGCGGTCTATCCCTTCATGAAGCGCATCACCTACTGGCCGCAGGTGACTCTCGGTCTTGCGTTCTCATGGGGTGCGCTGATGGGATTTGCGGTGATCCTCGGCCGGATCGATGCCACCGCGCTGGTGCTGTACGCCGGATCGATTTCGTGGGTGATCGCCTATGACACGATCTACGCCCATCAGGACACCGAGGACGACATCCTGGTCGGCATCAAATCGACGGCGTTGCTGTTCGGCGAACGGACGCAGATGGCGCTGACGATTTTTTACAGTCTGGCGGTGGTGCTGATCGGTGTCGCGCTGTGGCGCGGCGGATCGCAATGGCTCGCATGGATCGGGCTCGCGGGGTTCGCCGCGCATCTGGTCTGGCAGGTGCGGACGATCCGGATCGACAATCCCGCGCTGTGTCTGCGGCTGTTCAAGTCGAACCGCGATGCGGGGCTGATGCTGTTCGCCGGCCTGCTCGCCGACGCTGTGCTGCGTAGCTATTAGAAACTAGTTGCGCGCGATGATCTCGCGTTCGCCGCGATGAATGGATATCTCCATCGCAGCGCGTCCGGCCTTGCGACGCACCAGAAATTTCGGACGACGATCCTTGATGATGTTGCGGCGGCGGCGGCGCGGAGCCGGTTCGCGTGCTGCTTCGTTTTCATCCTCGATCTGCGGCAGAGCGAACAGGTCGCCCCACATCTGCCAGGCCAGATCGAGTTGCAGTTCATCCGCGGTGACCAGCAGCGGCACCGACAGCGACGGATCGCTGTGAACCAGCACCAGCGCGCGTCCGTCGTTCGTTTCGCGGCAGGCGATGCCGAGAAAATCACGCACGCGAACATTGATCGCCATCCGAATGCCGCCAATGGCACGACGCACGGTGACGCGCTCGCGATTGATTTCGATGTGCCTGACGCCGCCATCGGCGCGGCCATCGCGCGCTTCAAAGCTGACGGGCAGGGAATGGGGGTCGAGCTGCAACATGCAGCTCGACCCGACGGGTTGCACCCCGCCGACTCCGAATTGACGCCTCACGACTTTATCTCCCACGCCGGAATTATGTTCCCGGTCGATGGGAGGAGCATGCCAGAGCCGTGTCCGAATCCGCTTAAGAAGGCTGGTTAATCGTCTCTCACTGCTATTGCTTCAGTTCTCATGATTGACGAGAGGTTGGCGCGGATGATTGACGAGACCTTGCCAGTGTCCAAAATCCGACGTTCGCCTGCATTTTGCCGCGCGTGCCGTAGCGAACGTCGGATTTGTAAGGACACTGGAAATGATGATTGCTGGTGGTCCTTTGGTTCTGACATTCGCGGAGGCCGATGCCGCGACGGGATGCGAATGTCAGAACCGGACCACCAGGGCCCGCCGAAATATCTTCCGCAATGGCCTCGAAAACGCTTGAAGTCCGCGTAAAACAGGCACATCTCATGATAGGTTGCATTCGTCTCCAAGTTTCTTGAATCCAAGCCTCGGGAATTTGTTTGTGAACTCTTCACCAAACGCGTCGTTGTCGCCGTCGCCGAAATCAACAACATCCGGACTTCTTGATCAGAGCGCGCTGAGCGATCTGGCGCAGCGTCTCGTGGAAGCTGCGAAGCGCGCGGGCGCCGATGCAGCCGATGCCATCGCGGTGCGCGGCGTATCGCAAGGCGTTGAAATCCGTGAAGGCAAGGTTGAAGAATCCGAGCGCTCCGAAGGCGACGATGTCGGCTTGCGCGTGTTCGTCGGAAAGCGGCAGGCCGTGGTCTCGACCAGCGACATCGGCGGTGATGTCGCCAAACTCGCCGAGCGTGCAGTGGCGATGGCGAAGGTCGCGCCCGACGACGATTATGTTGGTCTCGCCGATCCGTCGCTGCTGGCGAAACAGTTTGCCAATCTCGACCTGCTCGACCCACAGGTGCCCTCCGTCGATGAACTGGAGCGACGGGCGCAGGAAGCGGAAGCTGCGGGATTGGCGGTCAAGGGTGTATCAAAGTCCGGCGGTGCATCGGCATCGGCAGGCATCGGCGGTATGGTGCTCGTGACATCGACCGGTTTTCACGGCTCATATCTGAGGTCGAGTCACGGCATCTCGATGACGGCGATTGCGGGTGAAGGCACCGGCATGGAGCGCGACTACGATTTCACCTCGGCGATCCATGGCGCCGATCTCGAATCTCCTTCGAGCGTCGGACAAAGTGCTGGTGAGCGCACCGTGGCGCGGCTCAATCCGCGCAAGGTCGCGACCTGCAAGGCGCCGGTGGTGTTCGATCCGCGTGTGTCGAATTCGCTGGTCGGCCATCTGATCGGCGCGGTCAACGGCGCATCGATTGCGCGCAAGACCAGCTTCCTGAAGGACCGCCTCGGCCAGCAACTGTTCGACAAGAACATTCGCATCATCGACGATCCGCTGCGCGTGCGCGGAATGCGGTCGCAAACGTTCGATTCAGAAGGTGTTGCGACCAAGAAACTTGCCGTCATCGATGGCGGCGTGCTGACCACATGGCTGCTCGATTCCGCCACCGCGCGCGAGCTGGGCATGGCGACAACGGGCCACGCCCATCGCGGTGTGTCGTCGTCGCCCTCGCCCGGGCCGTACAATCTTCATCTCGAAGCCGGCCAGGTTTCGCCGGCGGAATTGATCTCCGACATCAAGGAAGGCTTCTACGTCACCGACCTGATCGGCTCCGGCGTCAACGGCGTGACCGGCGACTACAGCCGGGGTGCCGCGGGCTTCTGGATCGAAAACGGGAAACTGTCGTATGCGGTCAGCGAGGTGACCATCGCGGGCCATCTGCTCGAGATTTTCAAGTCGATGGTTCCGGCCAACGATCTGACGTTCAAGTACGGCGTCAACGCGCCGACCGTGCGCATCGGGGAATTGACGATTGCAGGCCGCTAACACCGACATCTCCAGCGCGGACCTGACGCGCGACGCTGCGCTGCTGGCCGACGTGGTGCGGGAAGCCGGCGCGCTGGCGCTCAGCCTGTTTCGCACCGAACTGAAAACCTGGATCAAGGGCAAGACGTCCCCGGTGTCGGAAGCCGACATTGCCGTCAACGACCTGATCGAGGCGCGGCTGCGTGCGGCGACGCCGGATTACGGATGGCTGTCGGAAGAAAGCGCTGACGATTCCGCGCGGCTCGGCAAATCGATGACTTGGATTGTCGATCCGATCGACGGCACCCGCGCCTATCTGGCGCGGCAGGACGACTGGTCGGTCTCCGTCGCGCTGGTCGCGGACGGGCTGCCGGTATTGGGTGCAGTGTTCGCGCCGGCGAGCGATGAGTTCTTTTTCGCAACGCGCGGGCGGGGCACCGCGCTGAATGGTGCGCCGATCGCCGCTGCGCCCGGTGCGGAAATTCACTTCCCGAAAATCGCCGGGCCGAAGCCGTTGGTCGAGCGCCTCGGCGGCATGCGTGACGACGAAAGCCTTTACCCGCGCATAGGCTCGCTGGCGCTCCGGCTGGTCCGGGTGGCCGAAGGGCGGCTCGATGCCGCATTCGCAGGCGGGAACAGCCGCGATTGGGACCTTGCCGCCGCCGATTTAATCGTGCACGAAGCGGGCGGGGAAATGACCTCACTGGCTGGCGAGCGCCTGGTTTACAATCAAACCGACGTGCGTCATGGATTGCTGGTGGCGGCGGGGCGTGCGCGGCACGCGCATATCGTGAAACATTTTCGGGAAAACCCGATTCCGTGGTGATCGCAAGCATGTTTTTTGCTTGAATTCATCAGTCGGTCCTTGGTTTTAGGAAAACACCTCATGTCCGAAACTGTGCAACCGCAGTTGCTTCATCTCGTCATCGGCGGCGAACTTCTCGACCTCGATCATGTGACCTTCAAGGATCTCGACAAGGTCGAGGTCGTCGGCCTGTTCCCGAACTACGCCACGGCCTATGTGGCGTGGAAGGGCAAGGCCCAGCAGACCGTCGATAACGCGCACATGCGTTATTTCATCGTCCATCTTCACCGGCTGCTCGACCCGGGCCAAGATGCGAAGCCGTCCCATTGAAAGCCACGCTTCGAAAACTCGGCCGCGCCAGCTGGGTGCAGCATGCTGCGGGTTTCACCGCGGCTGAATTCCTGCGGCTGGTGTGGTGGACGAATCGCTTCACGCTCGATCCGCCGGACGTTTACAAGCGCGTCGAGCCGGACATGCCCGTCATCATCGCGTTCTGGCATGGCCAGCACTTCATGATGCCGTTCCTGAAGCGCAAGGAATATCAGGCCAAGGTCCTGATCTCGCGTCATCGCGACGGCGAGATCAATGCCATCGCGGCGGAGCGTCTCGATGTCGGAACCGTGCGCGGGTCCGGCGATCATGGATCGGAATTTCACCGCAAGGGCGGCGTGAGCGCGTTCAAGGCGATGCTGCGGACGCTGGATGAAAAGATCAACATGGCGCTGACCGCCGATGTGCCGAAGGTTTCGCGCAAGGCGGGGCTCGGCATCATCATGCTGGCGCGCGAATCCGGACGGCCGATCTTGCCGGTGGCGATCGCCACCAGTCGCTTCAAGCGCCTCAATAACTGGGACCGCTCCGTAATTCATCTGCCATTCGGACGCGGTGTCATCGCAGGCGGCGAATTGATCAGGGTGCCGCCCGACGCGGACAATGAGACCATGCAGACGATCCGCTTACAGCTTGAAGAGCGGCTGAACGAAGTAACGCGCCGCGCCTACGAATGCGTGGGCCGTCCGGACGAGGGCATCCATGCCTAGCGCTCTGCCAGCGACGCTTGCGGCGTATCGGCGGCTGTCGGCCCTTGCCGCGCCGCTCGCGACCCCGCTGATTGCGCGGCGGCTGAAGCAGGGCAAGGAAGACCCCGAACGTCTCGGCGAGCGCCGCGGTGTTGCGAGCGCGCCGCGCCCGCCGGGGCCGCTGATCTGGATTCATGGCGCGAGCGTCGGCGAGGTTCTGGCGGTTGCGGGACTGATCGAACGGCTGCGGGCGCTGAACGTCCGCATCCTGCTGACGTCGGGAACGGTCACGTCGGCTGCGATTGTTGCACGGCGGTTTCCGCCTGACGTGATTCATCAATATGTGCCGTTCGACTCGCCGCGCTTCGTCTCGGCGTTTCTCGATCACTGGAAGCCAGGTCTGGCACTGTTCATCGAGTCCGATATCTGGCCCAACCTGATCCTGTCGAGCGCCGAGCGGCGCATTCCGATGGTCATCATCAATGGCCGGATGTCGCCGCGCTCGTTTCCGCGCTGGCGGAAACTGCGCGGCACCATCTCGGCGCTGCTGGAATGCTTCGACCTTTGTCTCGCGCAATCCGAGCGCGACGGCGAACGCTTTGCGGCGCTCGGCTGTCCCAATGTCGTCACCTCAGGCAATCTGAAACTCGATGTCGAGGGACCGCCGGCGGATGTGCGGAAGCTGGAACGCCTCAAGGAGGCGATGCAGCGCAGGCTGGTGTTCGTCGCGGCGTCCACGCATCCCGGTGAAGACGAAATCGTGCTCGACGCGCACCGTCGTCTGGCATCGCGCATGCCGCAGTTGCTGAGTGTGATCGTGCCGCGTCATCCCAACCGGGGCGGCGCCATCGCGCAGATGCTGACGGCCGCCGGCATGCAGGTGGCGTTACGCTCGCAGGATGAATTGCCGGGTCCCGACACGGATATGTACGTCGCCGACACCATGGGCGAACTCGGATTGTTCTACCGGCTGGCGCCGGTGGTGTTCATGGGCGGATCGCTGGTGCCGCACGGCGGGCAGAATCCGATCGAGGGCATCAAGCTCGGCGCTGCGATCCTGCACGGGCCGCATGTGTTCAACTTCAGCGACATCTATGAGTCACTCGATCAGGCGGGCGGCGCCATTCGCGCCGAGACCGGCGAGGACTTCGTCAAACTGCTCGGGCACCTGCTAGTCAATCCGATTGCGCGGCAGCGGTCGGTGGGAGCTGCGGAAGGCGTCGTGAACAGGCTCGGCGGCGCGCTAGACAAGACACTCGCCGCGCTGGAGCCATATCTTCTGCAGTTGCGGCTGGAGGGGGGCTCCGATGCGTGAGCCGGCCTTCTGGTATCGGCCGCCATCGTTGTTATCGCGACTGCTTGCGCCGCTTGGTGCGATCTACGGCGCCGTTACCGCGCGGCGCATGGCGCGCGATGGTGCATCTGCCGGGCTTCCGGTGCTCTGCATCGGAAACTATCATGTCGGCGGCGCGGGCAAGACCCCGGCGACTTTCGCGCTGGTGAAACTGTTGCGGGAGATGGGCGAGCAGCCGTTCGTTGTCAGCCGGGGTTACGGCGGTTCGCAACAAGGTCCCGTTCGTGTCGATCAGGCTGAGCACACGGCTGCGGACGTGGGCGATGAGCCGCTGATGATGGCTTCAAGCGTGCCCGTCGTCGTGTCGCGCGATCGTGTGGCCGGTGCGGCGCTGGCGCGTGCGCAGGGTGCGAGTGTCGTCCTGCTCGATGATGGTTTCCAGAATCCGGCGCTTGTGAAGAACGCCTCGCTGATCGTGATTGATGCGTCGCGCGGGGTCGGCAACGGCGGTGTGTTTCCGGCCGGTCCGCTGCGTGCGCCGCTCGAACCGCAAATCGCGCGCACCGATGCGTTGATCGTGATCGGTGCGGGCAACGCGGCCAATGGCATCGCGGCAAGAGTGTTGAAGCATGGAGCGCCGGTGTTGCGCGCGCGCCTTGTACCCGATCAGGGCTCGGTCGACAGGCTGCGTGGTCAACGCGTGCTTGCCTTTGCAGGGATCGGCGATCCAGCGCGATTCTTTGCGACATTAACGGCCTGCGGCGTGACTGTGGCCGAGGAAAAAGCCTTCGCCGACCATCACCCGTTCACGCCGGACGAGATTGAGCGGTTGGTATCCGGTGCTGCAGAAAGGTCGTTGACGCTGGTGACGACCGAAAAGGACATGGCGCGCATCCGCAGCGATGCCCGCTTTCGAGAGCAAACGAATGGCATCGCGACCTTTCCGGTCACGCTCGATTTCGATGATGCGGCGATGTTGCGGAATTTTGTGGCCGAGCGGCTGGCAAGAGCGCGTTAGATTCGATCAACCCGCAAATCTCTCATTCGTCATGCCCGGGCTTGTCCCGGGCATCCACGTCTTCTTCTTCCAGGCAAATCAAGACGTAGATGGCCGGGACAACCCCGGCCATGACGGAATTCAACCGTTAGCCTTCAATTGCGCCGGATAATGCCGCTGCAACACGGCTTCCGGTGTCGCGTAGGCTTCCTGCCGGTCGACGCTCCAGTATTTCAGTTCATCCAGCGGGATGTGTTCGCCGGTGATGGCGCAACGGACGTAGGACCCGGGAGAGGTCACGCGAAAATCGCCGTCGAGATATTCGACCTGCGCTTCGCCCTGGCCGGAAGGCCCGAATTTATTGAGCACGATAATTGTCCTTGTGGGATCCGGCAGATCTTCGTCCGGAGAGATTGCTCAAATATATGCATGATCCCGAAAGGTGGAAACCGGTTTCGGGAACGATCATGCGAAAATCAAAAGCGAAATCTCTCAAAAAAGGTCGCCCTGGACCTTTTTAACGCCGAAATCGGTGGTGCGCTTCGACGCGGGCTTTGCCGGCGCCGCTTTCGGCTTCGCTTCGGTTGTTCCATAGCCATCCGCCGTCGCACCGATGCGCCCGTCGGCGAATTCGATGGTGAGGCGCTGGCCGGAACCGACATTGGCTGCGGCATGCAGCGGCTGGTCATGCTCGTCGCGCACCAGTGCGAAGCCGCGATCCAGCACGCCCTTGTAGGAGAGTGCCTTGAGAAGCTGCGCGACATATTTCAGGCGCGTCTCGCGTTGCTGGATCTGCAGATCCGCGCCGCGCCGCGCGCTTGTCGCCAGCCGCGCCACCTTCTCCTTGCCGCGATCGATTTGCGCGCGCAACGCCGTCACCGTCAGGCGTCCGCCGATGGCCGACAGCCGCCGCTCGTAGACATGCGCGTTGGCGCGCAACGCGCGGGGCAGTTGCGCGCTGGCGCGATCGAGGCGCTGGCGCGGAATGTTCAGCAGCTCGGTTGCCTTCGGCAGCGCGCGGGCCGCTGCGCGCAGTTCACTGCGCCGATGTTCCTGGCCGCGCTGCCAGCACAGCATCGCACGCCGCTCCAGTGAGGTGACCTCGACGAACAGTTCGGCGCGCACCGGCACCGCCATCTCGGCCGCTGCAGTTGGCGTCGGTGCACGCTTGTCGGCGGCGAAATCGATCAGCGTCACGTCGGTCTCGTGGCCGACGGCCGAGATCAGCGGGATCATGCTCTCTGCCGCTGCGCGCACCACGATCTCTTCGTTGAACGACCACAGGTCTTCCAGCGAGCCGCCGCCGCGCGCAACGATCAGCAGATCCGGCCGTGGAATCCTGCCGCCTTCCTCCAATGCGTTGAAGCCGTGGATGGCGGCGGCGATCTGCTCGGCGGAGCCTTCGCCCTGCACCCGCACCGGCCACACCAGCACGCGGCGCGGGAATCTGTCTTCGAGACGATGCAGGATGTCGCGGATCACCGCGCCCGTCGGCGAAGTCACCACGCCGATCACTTCAGGCAGCCATGGCAGCAACTGCTTGCGCGCCTCGTCGAACAGTCCCTCGGCGGCGAGCTTCTTCTTGCGCTCTTCCATCAGCGCCATCAGAGCGCCGACGCCAGCGGGCTCGATGGCTTCGATGACGATCTGGTACTTCGATGAGCCGGGATAGGTCGTGAGCTTGCCGGTGGCGATGATCTCGAGGCCTTCCTGCGGCTTGAACCGCATCCGGCCATGAACGCCCTTCCAGATCACTGCCTCGATCTTGGCGCTCTCGTCCTTCAGCGCGAAATAGCAGTGGCCGGAAGAATGCGGTCCGCGAAAGCCCGAGATTTCGCCGCGCACCCGCACATGGCCATAGGCGTCCTCAACCGTCCGCTTGAGCGCCGAGGACAGTTCGGAAACGGTAAATTCCGGCGAATTGGGCAGCGGTGTGACAGCAGCTTCGGGCATCGAATCGATCTTTCAAGATGAAGCCGACCGTAAGCTCTCCTTGCCGATGATGCCAACCGGGCGAGGGTCTCGCCATTGACTCTGTATTATAGAGTACTCTATAAATACATTACGGCGCCAAACAGGTGAGAAGTGTCATGTCGAGAACGGTGCTCCGGGGAATGCTGAAGATTTGCGGCTGCAGCCTGGCCGCCATAGGCTTTGTGTCTCTGCTGCTGTTCGCGTTGATCGTGCCGTCGGTCTCTTCGCCGCCCGCGCTGGATTCGATTGCGCAAACGGCCCGCTCTGTTGACAGGGCCGGGATGCCGGAACCCGGACAGTTCCAGGCGAGGGACGGCACGTATCTCGCGTTCCGTCACTATGCGCCCCGCGCCGCGGGCATCAATAAAATCGTCGTCCTGGTGCATGGCTCGGCCGGGTCGAGCATCAATGTCCACGCGCTCGCCAAGGCGTTCGCCGAGCGCGGTGTCGAAACCTTCGCGCCGGATATTCGCGGCCACGGTCGATCTGGAACGCGCGGCGACATCAGGTATGCCGGCCAGTTGCAGGACGATCTGGCGGATCTGGTTGCCCATATCCGCCAAGCGCATCCGGCCACACCCCTCACTCTGATCGGTCATTCCGCCGGGGGTGGATTCGCGCTTCGCATGGCGGGATCCCCGATCCAGAACCTGTTTGTGCGCACTGTGTTGCTCGCGCCGTATCTCGGCTATCGGGAGTCGACCAACCGGCCGAACGGCGGCGGATGGGCTGCGCCCGATTATTCCCGAATCATCGGCTTGGCCGCTTTGCGCGCGATGCACATCGCTTGCTGCGACTCGCTGCCGGCGATTGCTTTCGCGGTGCAGCCGCAGTTCAAACAATTCGTGACGTCCAACTATTCCTACCGGCTGCTGCAGGACTTCGGGCCGGGTTGGAATTTCCGCACCGAACTGGCGGCGGCCACGCGGCCGGTGTCGATCTACAGTGGCGCGGACGACGAACTAATGCAGTCCCAAAATTACCAAGATACGGTTGGCCGTGATGTGAATGTCACGATTCTCAAGGGCGTTACTCATATGGGCATTGTCGGCGATCCCGCGGCGGTGTCGCGTATCGCGGACGACATCGCCATGACGGACGTAAAATCATGACCAGCATCAACCCACAGGAAGCCGCTTCGGCGCTATCGGATGTCGATGCGATCTCGCGGCGCGTGCGACAGTCGGTTTTCTACAACCACGCCAGCCAGATGCTGGTTCTGTGGGGGGCGCTGGTTTTCGCGGGTCACGTTGCGAGCTACGCATTTCCACGGCAGGCGCAGCTGATCTGGATCGCCGTCTATGTCGCGGGGATCGGCGGATCGCTGATAATCGGCGCACGCGATCACAAGCGGTCCGGCGTTCGCACCTTCGACGCCCGGATGCTCACGGCGCTGCTTCTGTTCTTTGCCTTCGGCTTTCTGTGGTCGGTCGGCATCGTGCAGCTCACGCCCCGCCAGCAGTGCGCATTCTGGCCGACCTATTTCATGCTTGCCTACACCCTGGTGGGGCTTTGGCTGGGCTGGGCCTTTGTGGCGATCGGCCTCGGCATTACCGCGCTGACCATGGTGGGCTATTTTCTGATTGGTTCCTGGTTCGATCTGTGGATGGCCGTCGTCAACGGCGGCGGCCTGATACTGGGCGGTCTCTGGATGCGGCGGAACTAGGCGATGGCAGAGCTGGATGAAATCATTCATCAGCCGCTTCGCCTCAGGATCATGGCCGCGCTGAATGCGCTGCCCGTCGGCACGGGACTGGATTTTCCCCGGCTGAAAAAACTGACCGGAGCCACCGACGGCAATCTCGGCGCCCATATCGAAACGCTGGCAAAGGCGGGTTATGTGGCGGTGGCCAAGGCATTTGTCGGCAAGAAGCCGCAAACCACGGTGACCGCCACCCCCGCCGGACGGGGGGCATTCACGCGCCATGTGGCCTCGCTGCGGCAGATTATCGAGGCCGGCGGATAGCGTTTCGGACCTCTTGTGCAGGCTGCGCCGACCCGGTAACCGAACGGGTTAGGAGACATCATGAACATCCTCTTGATCGGTTCCGGCGGGCGCGAGCACGCGCTGGCGTGGAAAATGGCGGCCTCGCCGCTGTTGACGAAGCTGTGGTGCGCGCCGGGCAATGCCGGCATCGCGCAGGACGCGGAATGCGTCGCGCTGGATGTCGCGAACCATGCCGCGGTGATCGACTTCTGCAAGGCAAACACGATCGACCTGGTTGTGGTCGGGCCGGAGGCACCACTGGCGGCGGGTATCGTCGACGATCTTGCCGCGGCGGGTATCAAGGCTTTCGGTCCGAGCAAGGCTGCCTCGCAACTCGAAAGCTCCAAGGGCTTTACCAAGGACATCTGTAAGGCGAACAACATCCCGACTGCGGCCTATGAACGGTTTCGCGATGCGGACGCGGCGAAGGCCTATATCCGCAAGCGAGGCGCGCCTATTGTCGTAAAGGCCGACGGCCTCGCGGCCGGCAAGGGCGTCGTGGTGGCGATGACGCTGAATGAGGCGGAAGCCGCGGTCGATGCGCTGTTCACCGCTGCCGGTGCGGAAGCCGTGGTCGAGGAATTCATGGAAGGCGAGGAGGCCTCGTTCTTCGTGCTGTGCGACGGCGACAATGCGCTGCCGTTGGTCGCGGCACAGGACCACAAGCGCGCCTTCGACGGCGACAAGGGACCGAATACCGGCGGCATGGGCGCCTATTCGCCAGCGCCGGTGTTCACCGACGCGGTGCGCGAGCGGACGATGACCGAGATCATCCAGCCGACGCTGCGCGCGATGAAGGCGATGGGCATGCCCTACAAGGGCGTGCTGTTCGCTGGACTTATGATTACGAAGGATGGTCCCAAGCTGATCGAATACAATGCGCGCTTCGGCGATCCGGAGACGCAGGTGCTGATGATCCGTTTGATATCGGATCTGGTGCCGGCGCTGCTGGCGTCGGTCGACGGCGAATTGAAGCATTTCGATCTGCGCTGGCATTCCGAGCCCGCACTCACCGTGGTGATGGCGGCGAAAGGATATCCGGGCGACTACGCCAAGGGCACAACCATCGAGGGGCTCGATGATGCCGCGAAGGTGGAGGGCGTCGAGATTTTCCATGCCGGCACCAGGGCCGACGGGAACAGGATTCTCGCCAATGGCGGCCGCGTGCTGAACATCACCGCGACAGCGAAGACCGTCAGCGAGGCGCAGCGCCGGGCCTATGAGGCGATCGATCGCATCAAGTGGCCGGAAGGGTTCTGCCGCCGCGACATCGGCTGGCAGGCGGTGGCGCGGGAGAACAAGCCTTAAACGGCGTATTGTCCTGCGAGGACGGGGACCCAAACCCCGCCAAATCGTTATATCTGCCGAAATATCCTTTGTAGTGTCGCGTTAGTGCAAGATTGAACTTCGATAATTGAATTCAG
Organism: Afipia massiliensis; assembly: GCF_001006325.2. Classification (NCBI taxonomy): domain Bacteria; kingdom Pseudomonadati; phylum Pseudomonadota; class Alphaproteobacteria; order Hyphomicrobiales; family Nitrobacteraceae; genus Afipia; species Afipia massiliensis. The sequence continues at coordinate 2,139,986 of NZ_LBIA02000001.1, forward strand.
TGAGGGCTTGTCCCGCGTTCGCGGGGCGCCGCCAGGGTCTAGGATTTTCCATGCCTGATCTCGCCGATCTCTATCCCGGATTTGCGTCTGAATGGGTCAGCACGTCGCGCGGCCGCATTTTCTCTCGCGTCGGCGGCAAGGGTCCGCCGTTGCTGCTGTTGCACGGTTATCCGCAGACCCACGTGATGTGGCATCGCGTCGCGCCGATGCTGGCAGACAAATTCACCCTCGTGATTCCTGATCTGCCCGGCTACGGCTGGTCCGACGTGCCGAAGACCGACGAGGACCATACGCCGTTCACCAAGCGCGCCATGGCGCAGGTGATGATTGAGGTGATGGAAAAGCTCGGCCATGTGCATTTCGGCCTCGCGGGTCATGACCGCGGCGGTCGCGTTGCGTACCGGCTGGCGCTCGATCACCCCGGGCGGCTGTCGCGCTTGGCGACGCTGGATATTCTGCCGACATATGACTACTGGGCGAAAATGGATCGCGGCTTCGCGCTCAGGATCTATCACTGGGCGTTTCTGGCGCAGCCGCACCCGCTGCCCGAAAATCTGATCGCGTCCAATCCCGACGATTATTTCGGTCGCACCTTCAAAAGCTGGGCCAAGGCCGATGCACCCACTCCGTTCGATCCGCGTGCGGTCGAACATTACCTGACGGCGTTTCGTGATCCGCTGCGCATTCATGCGGCGTGCGAGGATTATCGCGCCGGGGCCTATGCCGATTTCGAGCAGGATAAGGCCGACGTTGAAGCCGGCAACAAGATCACTGTGCCGCTGCTGGCGCTGTGGGGCGGCGCAGGCATCGCGTCCTCGGCCTCGAGCCCGCTCGACACCTGGCGCAGGTGGGCGACGAACGTCAGCGGGAACGCCATCGATTCCGGACATTTCCTTGCCGAGGAAAACCCTCAGGCAACGGCTGACGCATTACTTGAATTCTTTTCGGAGCAGGGTTGATGGCATTACGAGAGGCACGGCGAGAGGACATCCGACGCATCGTCGAAATGCTGGCGGACGATGAGGTGGCGCGTGGGCGCGAGGATTTCTCCGGTGACATGGCGGCGTATTATGCCGCCTTCGACGCCATCGCGGCGGACCCCAACAACACCCTTTACGTGTGGGATCACGAGGGAACGGCGATGGGTTGCCTGCAACTGACGTTCATTCCCGGCATATCCTATCACGGCGCATGGATCGCGAAGGTCGAGGGCGTGCGGGTCGATCGCTCGCTGCGCGGTCTCGGCATCGGCGAACAGATGATGGATGCGATGATTGCCAGGTCACGCGCGCGCGGCTGCAAGCAATTGCAGCTTACGACCGACAAGCGGCGTGCCGACGCGCAGCGCTTCTATGCGCGGCTTGGCCTCGACGCCTCGCATGAGGGCATGAAGATCAATCTATTCTAGCGCCGCGCCTTGAAGAAATTCGTCAGCAGTGTCGCGGCTTCGCTTTCGCCGACCGAAGGATAAATCTCCGGCGCATGATGGCAGGTCGGTGAGGCGAAAAATCTTACGCCGCTGTCCACCGCGCCGCCCTTTGGGTCGGCCGCCCCATAGTAAAGCCGCCGGATTCGCGCGAAGGAGATCGCTCCCGCGCACATGGTGCAGGGTTCCAGCGTGACGTAGAGGTCGCAATCGGTCAGCCGCTCGCTGCCGGTGACGCGGGCGGCCTCACGGATCGCCAGAATTTCGGCATGCGCTGTCGGATCGCGGTCGGCGAGGGTGCGGTTGCCGGCCTGCGCGATCACCGTGCCGCCCCGCACGATGACGCAGCCGATCGGCACTTCCCCGGCTGTTTCGGCGATTTCGGCCTGTTTGAGCGCCAAATCCATGAAAGATCGTGCCGTCATGCCTCGTTTCCGGCAATAAACTCTGTTAGTAAGACGTCTTCAGCAAACGCGAGACCGGTTTTGCGCGAAAATGCGCCCTGACTTAAAAGGGCGCGTGCCGCCAGCCAATTTCACGTTGTGCGACAGTCCCATATTCCGCCCAACGTCCTGAGAGATCATTCATGCCCCGCGACAACGATAAAAACAACGGCCGTCCGCCGCGCCGTGAAGGCGGAGCCGGTGGAGGCTTCAAGGCCGGTGGCAGAGGCCGCCCCGGTGGAGGCTCGCGCAGCGGAGGAAGCTCGCGTGACGAGCGGCCCGCACGATCGGCCGGCCCGCGTGGTGGTGACAAGAAATTCGGTGATCGCAAGTTTGGTGACAAGCGGCCGTCCGGCGACAAGCGCCCTTATGCGGCGAAGCCTTACGCCGGCAAGCGCGACGATTTCCGCAAGGACGGACCGGATCGCGGCCCGCGCAAGGACTTCGGCTCGCGGGATCGCGGCGAAGCGCGTTCATTCAAGCCACGCGAGGATCGCGGTGAGGGACGCCCGTTCAAGCCGCGAGAAGATCGTGGCGAAGGCCGCTCGTTCAAGCCGCGTGAGGATCGTGGCGAGGGACGTCCATTCAAGCCACGTGGAGATCGTCCTGAAGGACGTTCATTCAAACCGCGCGAGGATCGTGGTGAGGGACGTTCGTTCAAGCCACGTGGAGACCGTCCCGAAGGGCGTTCGTTCAAACCACGTGAGGATCGTGGTGAAGGACGTTCCTTCAAGCCGCGTGACCGCGACGACCGCGCGCCGCGCAGCGCGGGTGCAGGACGTTTCCAGGACAAGAAGTTCGGTGAGAAGCGGCCTTACACGCCGCGCGGCGAGGGCGGCGATGCACGTCCGGCCCGCTTCAATCGGGACGACCGGCCGCAGCGCGATGAGCGCCCGCGGTTCAACCGCGATGACCGGCCCGCGCGTGGAGCGCCGGACCGCGGACCGCGCAAGGATTTCAGCCGCGGTGAAGACCGCGGTGGCGACAAGCCCTGGCAGAAGCGCGGACCGTCACGCGACGCTGAGAGCCGTCCGCCACGCCGCGAAGGTGGCGGTTTCGACAAGCCCCGGTTTGACCGTGGCGACCGTGATCGCGATTCCAGCGAACGTCCGCGTTTTTCGCGTCCCCGCTTCGACAAGCCGCGTGATGACCGCGCGCCGCGTGGCCGCAGCGACTGGCAGGAGCATCCGCGCAGCGAAACCGGTGATCGTCCGCGCCGCGACAACGAGGACGACAGCAAGGTCTTCGCCAAGCGGCCGGCATTTGGCGGGCGCGGCGAATATCGCGAACGCAAGCCCGATTTCGAAAAGCGTGCGCCGCGTGCCGCGCCGGAGAAGAAGAAATCCGGCGAACGCATCGCCAAGATCGTCGCGCGTGCGGGTCTGTGCTCGCGCCGCGATGCCGAGGAATGGATCGTGCAGGGCCGCGTTGCCGTGAACGGCCGCGTCATCAACTCACCGGCGCTCGATGTCACCGCCAATGATGTCGTCACCATCGACGGCAAGCCGTTGCCGGAGCGCGAACGCACGCGGCTGTTTCTCTATCACAAGCCGCGTGGCCTGATGACAACCCACGACGATCCCGAGGGGCGTCCGACGGTGTTCGACAACCTGCCGGAAGGTCTGCCGCGCCTTATCAGTATCGGCCGGTTGGACTTCAACACCGAAGGCCTGTTGCTGCTGACCAATGACGGCGGGCTGGCCCGTGCGCTGGAACTGCCGGACACCGGCTGGCTGCGGCGCTACCGCGTCCGCGCGCATGGCGAGGTCACTCAGGGTCAGCTCGATCAGCTCAAGAACGGCGTCGAGGTCGATGGCGTCAAATATGGTTCGATCGACGCGACATTGGAACGCGACAAGGCGGCCAACGTCTGGATCGTGTTTGCGATCCGCGAAGGCAAGAACCGCGAGGTCCGCAACGTCATGGCGCATCTCGGCCTCGAGGTGAATCGCCTGATCCGCATTTCTTACGGACCGTTTCAACTCGGCGAGATCGAGGAAGGCCAGGTCGAGGAGATCAAATCGCGGGTGCTGCGCGAGCAGCTCGGCGACAAGATTGTCACGATGTCCGGCGCGCAGTTCGACAAGCCGGTAAACGGCGCGTCCCGCGGCGAACAGCCGAGTGGCGGTCCGAAGCCCAAGCCAAAGCGCAGCGTGACTGAGGATCGGAAAGGCCGTCGTGTGCTTGTGATGCGCACAGGCAGCGAGAACACGCGTGCGCGCAACGAGGAAGAAGCCAACGGCTACGGCCCGCCGCGCCGCCCGACGCGCGGCTACAAGGGCAAGCGCGATCTGAAGCCCAAAGACGACACCACGGAAGACTGAGCACATCCATGCGCGTCGTCGGTGGTCGTCTGAGAGGCCGTAACATCGCCTCGCCCGCGTCGAATGACATCCGTCCGACGCAGGATCGCCTGCGCGAGTCGCTGTTCAATATCCTGATGCACGCCTACGAAAATCCGATCGACGGTGCGCGGGTGCTCGACCTGTTCGCCGGCACTGGTGCGCTCGGCATCGAAGCCGTGTCGCGCGGCGCAGCGTTCACATTGTTCGTGGACAACGGCGCGGAGGCGCGGGCGCTGTTGCGCAACAATGTCGAGGCGCTGGGGCTCGGCGGCGTCACCAAGGTCTATCGCCGCGACGCGACCAATCTCGGCCCGGCCTATCCGGTCGAGCCGTTCTCGCTGGCATTTCTCGATCCGCCCTATAAGCGCGGACTTGCCGACAAGGCGCTCGCGTCGTTGCGCGACGGCAAATGGCTGACGCCGGAAGCGCTGGTGGTTATCGAGGAATCGAAGGAGGCGAGGTTTGTGACGCCCGAGGGCTTCGAGGAACTTGAGCGCCGCGCCTATGACGACACGGAGTTCGTGTTTTTGCGGACTTCGGCCTGACTCGATTGTGGTTGTCAAACACGCGATGTCGTCCCCGCGCAGGCGGGGACCCATCGTTGCGCGAAACACTCCAGTCCGAGAATGAGGGAACGAAGGTCTGGGTCCCCGCTTTCGCGGGGACGACGTGAGTTATCGTTCCCTATCTTCGCCCGAACAGTTTCTCGATGTCGGCGAGCTTGAGTTCGACATAGGTCGGCCGGCCGTGATTGCACTGGCCGGAATTCGGCGTCACTTCCATCTCGCGCAGCAGCGCGTTCATTTCCTCGGGCTTGAGGATGCGGCCGGCGCGCACCGAGCCGTGACAGGCCATGGTGGCCGCCACATGCATCAGCCGTCGTTCAAGCGGCAACGCCTCGTCCCATTCGGCCATATGCTCGGCGAGATCGCGCAGCAGTGAGGCGGCATCGGCCTTGCCGAGCAACGACGGCGTCTCGCGCACCGCAACGGCACCGGGCCCGAAGGACTCGATGCTGAGTCCGAATTTCTCCAACTCGCTTGCGCGCGCGACCAGCCTCTCGACGGTGGCCTCGTCCATCTCGACGATCTCGGGGATCAGCAGGATCTGCCGCTGCACGCCGTTGCGTTCGAGTGAGGCCTTCAGCCGCTCATAAACGATGCGCTCGTGGGCGGCATGCTGGTCCACCACCACCAGTCCGTCGCGGGTCTGTGACACGATATAGGTTTCGTGAATCTGCGTGCGAGCCGCGCCGAGCGGACGGTCGATCAAATCACTCGCGGGGGCCTGTTCGTAGCGCACGTCGGCGGTCGGCGCGCCGGTGTCGAACGCGGCCTGCGCGGCTTCGGCGAACGTATTGGACGAAAATGCATTCGCATAAGCCGGCGCAGCAGGCGCTGCTGGAAAATTCGGCGAGCGCCGCCAGTCCCATCCGCCACGCGGAATGCTGCCGGGCCGGAACGCCATGATTGCGGCGCCGTCGGAATTCGCCGCCGTTCGCTGGCCTTCGCGGGCGAGGCCGTCCTTCAGCGCATGCACGATCAGCGCGCGCACCAGACCGGCATTGCGAAAGCGGACCTCCGTCTTGGCCGGATGCACGTTGGCGTCGACCTCCTGAGTGTCGAGGGTCACGAACAGCGCTACCACCGGATGCCGGTCGCGCGGCAGATAATCCGCATAGGCTGCGCGCACCGCGCCGAGGATCAGCTTGTCGCGCACCGGACGGCCGTTGACGAACAGATATTGTCCGAGCGCATTGGCGCGGGTCAGCGACGGGGCTGCCGCAAAACCTTCGACGCTCACACCATCGCGTTCGGAACGCACTTCAATGGCGCTGGCGCGAAAGTCCGCGCCCAGAATGTCGCCGAGCCGCGTTAGCCGCCCCGGTGCACCGGGCAGCGCCGCCGCCCATGTCACAGGCGCGCGTTCTTCGCCCGACAGCGAGAACGCAATGTCAGGCCGGGCCATCGCGAGACGGCGCACCACTTCGCGCACCGCTTCGGCCTCGGTGCGGTCGGTTTTGAGAAACTTCAATCGCGCCGGTGTGGCATAAAACAGATCGCTGACCTCGACGCGCGTTCCGGCGGTCAATGCCGCCGGCACAATGTCGGACTTCGCTCCGGCATCGACACTCAACGTCCATGCATGAGGTTCGCTGGCGTGCCGCGTGGCAATGTTGAGCTTTGACACCGCGCCGATCGACGGCAGCGCTTCGCCGCGAAAGCCCAGCGTGCGGATGCGCAGCAGGTCTTCGTCGTCGAGTTTCGAGGTGGCGTGGCGATCGACCGACAGCGCGAGATCGTCGTGGGTCATGCCCGCGCCATCGTCGGTGATGGCGATGCGCCGGCGTCCGCCACCTTCGGTGAAAATATCGACGCGGGATGCGCCCGCGTCGATGGCGTTTTCCACCAGTTCCTTCACTGCGCTCGCAGGCCGCTCCACCACCTCGCCGGCGGCGATGCGGTTGACGATCTGAATGGGAAGCTGGCGGACGGGCATAAATGTTCCTGGCGCGACTCGATGCGGCGTGGATGCATTTTACCGGGTCGGATGCATCAAAGGGAACCTCAACCGCATCTATTTGTCCGGCTTTCACCGCTGCGCACAGGGAAGATCAATCGCCGCATATGCGGTCGGCGTGTGGCGGAATGTCCCCAAAATGACCCTGAAATCTCTGAACAATGGTCACACGACGCAGTTTGCATGCGGTCACGCCGTTCGTGAGAGATATCTCGGCGAACTGATCCGGCAGATGCGGACGGCGCATGAACGAAACCGGACTGGACGCCGCCATTGAAGGAGAAGTGGATGAAGGTCGTAAAAACTGCAGCGATCGTACTCGCAACCTCGGCAATGCTGACCGGCACCGTGCTGGCGCAGGGCGCTTCGTCTGACACGCGGGTTCGCGGTGGCGCGCAGGGCGGTGTCTCCGGCCCTGCCGGTGTGACTGGCGGGGCCAATACCGGAGCCGGCGTTGATTCACATGTCGGAGGCTCGGGCGCGCATGTCGGAGCCGGCGGTCAGACTGGCGCGAAGGGCACTGTCGGATCGGGCGCCGGTGGAGCCGTCAACGGGGCGGCCGGCGCAGCCGGTGGTGCTGCGGGCGGCCTCAAACGCTAGAGCGCCCGAAAGCTCTTAGTCTCTCCGCACAACAAGAACTCCGGTCGCGTCCGCGGCCGGAGTTTTCAATGGATGTGACGGCAATCAATCGTCGAAGCTGCGCGTATTGCGCTTTGCCTTGACGTCGCTGCGACGTTTCTTGCCGTCGAGCCGGCGTATCTTGGAGCCCAGCGTAGGCTTGGTGGCGCGGCGCGGCTTCGGGCGCACCGAGGCTTCGCGCAGAAGGTCCAGCAGCCGGTCGATGGCGTCGGCGCGGTTGCGCTCCTGGGTGCGGAAGCGCTGGGCGTGAATGACGATCACGCCGTCCTTGGTCATGCGCTGGCCCGCGAGTGTTGTCAGCCGCATCATGGTATCGGGCGCCAGCGCCACGCGGCTGACATCGAAGCGCAACTGCGCGGCGGTCGAGAGCTTGTTGACGTTCTGCCCGCCCGGCCCGGAGGCGCGGACGAAGGCGATGTCGAGGTCCTTCTCGTCGATGGTGATGTCGCGGGTGACTCGGAGCATACAGAACGCCTAGCACGATCCGGATACGTCGGCACCGGTTTTCCGGAACGACGGCGAAAAGCTCTAGGCGTAAATCTTCGCCAGCATGTCGCCCGCGAGATAGATGCCGAGCAGCAGCATGGCGATCAGAAACCAGCGCCGGAACGTGTCCGCATCCATGCGCGAGCGCAGCAACTGGCCGAGATACATGCCGGAAAAGGCCGCGACCATCGCGACAAGGCCGGGAACGGCGACCGTTGCATTCAGCAACCCCGCGCTGGTGAGGTTGAATGCCAGTGCCACAGTCGCCGTGGTGAAGAACACACCGAGCGCCTGGACCAGTTCGTCCTTTTCCATCCCGATGGCCTGCATGAAGGGCATCGATGGAATCACCTGCACGCCGGTCGCGGCCGAGATGACACCCGTGACCAGTCCGACGATGCCGCCGACCCATTTCTCGTTCCGGCGGGCGACGCTGAAGCGGACCTTGGACAGGCCGATGATCGCGTAGATCACCAGCAGCACACCGAGAATGATGGTGCCGTAACGCGCATAGGGACCGGTCATCAGTCCTGCGCCGAGCCAGATGCCGATCATCGTCGCGATCATTAGCGGCCACAGCCTGCGCACGATGTCGCGCAGATAGGGGCCGACGAAGGTTTGCCAGATGTTGGTGACGATGGCGGGCACGATCACGATGGCGAGGGCGTGTGCCGGCGGCATCCTTGTCGCGAGAAGGCCCATCGCCACAGTCGGCAGGCCGAGACCGATGGTGCCCTTGACGAAGCCTGCAAGGAGAAACACAGCGGCGATGGTGATGATGAGAATCGGATCTGACATTGAACTGAGCATGGCACGCACATTGACCGGCAGCGGCAAACTGCACAATCTGGAGAATACGGAGTTAGCCTTCGGGTGTGGCGAAGGCCGTGTAAAGGGTCCAGGCCATGCATTTTGATCTGGTGGATATGCGGCTGTTCGTGGCGGTCGCCGAGGCACGCAGCATCACCCACGGCGCGGAACGATCGGCCCTGGCACTGGCGTCGGCCAGCGCGCGCATCAAGAGTATGGAAGCGGCGCTGGGCGTGCCGCTGCTCGAGCGGCAACGGCGCGGCGTCCGGCTTACCGCCGCGGGTGAAAGCCTGCTCGATCATGCCCGCGTCGTGCTGCATCAGGTGGCAGCGATGCAGGGCGAACTCACCGCATACGCGCGAGGCCTGAAGGCGCGCATTCACATGCTCGCCAACACGTCCGGCGCAAGCGAACACCTGCCGAAGGCGCTGGCGTCGTTTCTCGCGAGATATCCCGCGATCAGCGTCGACGTGGAGGAACGCGAGAGCGCGGAGATCGCCACGGCGGTGGCGTCCGGCGCGGCCGATATCGGTCTCGCCGTCGAGGCGATGCTGCCCGAGGGGCTCCACCGTTTTCCGTTCTGCGACGATCGGCTGGTGCTGATCGCGCCGCCGGGTGACGAGATCGCGCAGCGGCGGCAGACGAATTTCCGCGATGTCGCGGCGCGCGATTTCGTCGGTCTCACCGAAGCCAGCGCGCTGCAGAATCATATCGCGATGCAGGCCGCGAAACTGGGAGTCCGCCTGCGGATAAGGGCGCGGCTCAGAGGCTTCGATGCGATCTGCCAGATGGTGGAAGCCGGCGTCGGTCTTGCGATTATTCCGGACGTAGCCGCGCGCCGCTACAGCCGGTCAATGCGAATCAAAATGGTCCGCATGTCCGATCCATGGGCCAGCCGCAGGCTGGCGATCTGCATGCGCAGCCGGCAGTCACTGCCCCGGCCGGTGCAGCAACTGGCGGATCATCTGAAGGCGTTTGTGAAGGTGTAGTGCCGAGGGTGAACGCCTTACCCATTCAGCAACTTCAATGCCTCGTCGTGTAACCGCTTGTCGCCGGCCGCGACGATGCGTCCGCCGGACTGCGCGGGCTTGCCGTCCCAGGTGGTGATGATGCCGCCGGCGCCGGTGACGATCGGGATCAAGGCGGCAACGTCATACGATTTCAGCTCGGTCTCGATGATGAGATCGAGATGACCGGCAGCGAGCATGCAGTAAGCGTAGCAATCGCCGCCGTAGCGCGACAGCCGCACGCCGGCTTCGACGCGCTCGAACTGGGCGCGGTCCGGCGCATTCATCAAACGGGGGCTGGTGGTAAACAGCGTGGCCTCCGCCAGCGTCGCGCAGCGTCGCACCGACAGTTTGCGCTTGCCGGAAGGCCCTTCATAGCGCGCGGAGCCGCCGTCGCCGCTGAAACGCTCGCCGATGTAAGGCTGATGCATCATGCCGAACACCGGCGCACCGTTATGCATCAGCGCGATCAGCGTCCCCCAGATCGGCAGGCCGGCGATGAAGGACTTGGTGCCATCGATCGGATCGAGCACCCAGACATACTCGGCATCGGCCCGCTCAGATCCGAACTCCTCGCCGACGATGCCGTGTAAGGGGAAGCTGTCCTTGATCATCCGGCGCATCACGGCCTCGGCGGCGCGGTCGGCTTCGGTGACAGGATCGAGGTCGCGACCCACGTTCTTGTTCTCGACGCTCAGCGAGGTGCGAAAAAAGGGAAGGATGGTGTCGCCTGAGGCGGTCGCCAGTCGTCCGATAAAAGCGGTGAAGTCGATAACCGTCACGGGGATTCCTTTGAAGCGACTGCGAGTGGGGCGGACTGTAAATGCGAACTGGTGACGGCCCTAATATGAGTCCGGGCGACGGCAAGCATCGAAAATTTAACCCGCGTACCACTAATCCAAATGTTCATTCCTTACTTCCTGATTCCAAAGCGAAGGTCGAAATGAAAGCCTCTCAGGCTAAATATAGTATTTGAGATTCATTTCATGGGTGCGATTCCAAGCTTTTTTGGCAGTTTGGAGAGGACTATATTTCGATTAAGTGTTTGTATTTAAACGTGTATTTCCTCATAAATCTCGATTTCGGTCGCAAGTCTGTTATGCATTCAGAGCATGACAAAATCTTTAAAAATACTTGCCCTGAGTGCGCTGCGGTTGCATATTGTTGCGGTGCGATAACGCCTTGCGTTATTGCTGCCCTCCTTGGGCGTTTCCTCCCTAGACTTGGGCCACTTGCTTTCGCGAGTGGCCCTTTTTTTCTGTCCGGCGATGGGGGAAGCAAACGCCGGCATTGATTCATCATGCACAGGAAAAATTTCGCGCGCTGAAACAGGCGCGGGAAGACGCCTATTCGGCTGCGGCCTGGAATGGCCCGAGACTGTCGAGCGGGATCGCGGCCAGTGCCTCGGCGAGCACGATGAAATCATCAGCCACCTTGCGGAATTGCGGGCCACGCTCGCGCCGCCGCTCGTCCATGTAGATCGCGCGGTTGAGTTCGAGCTGAATCGTATGCAGTCCGCTGGCCGGGTTGCCGTAGTGTTCGGTGATAAAGCCGCCTGCGTAAGGCTTGTTGCGGCCGACCGAATACCCCTGCGCCGTCAGCGTTTCCTCGACGACATCAGGCAACAGGCTTGCGCAGCTTGTGCCGTAACGGTCGCCGATCACCACGTCGGGACGCTTCGGCTCGTCACGCGACACGCCGACCGACGGCATCGAGTGGCAATCGACCAGGACGACCGTGCCGAACGCCTGATGCGCCTTGTTGATGAGGCGACGCAGCGCACGGTGATAAGGCTTGTAGAGCGCCTCGATCCGGTTCAGCGCGTCCTCGACATCGAGGCGCTCGAAATAGATCTCCTGGCCGTCGCCGACCACGCGCGGAATCGTCCCCAGGCCGCCCGCGACCCGCATCGAACGGGTATTAGCGAAGCTCGGGAGCCGGCCCGCGAACATGCGCGGATCGAGCTCATAAGGCTCGCGATTGACGTCCACATAGGAGCGCGGAAAATTCACCCGGACCATGGGAAATCCGCGGCCGGTGAGATCCGCGATGATTTCGTCCATGAACGAATCTTCCGAACGGCGCAGCGCAGCCTCATCGATGCGGGAAGCGGCCAGAAACTCGCGCGGATAGACCGATCCTGAATGCGGGGAGTTGAAGATGATCGGCGCGCGCCAGACCGGCGGCTCGATAATTTCGAATGGAGGCGACAACTCGTCCTCGAACTGGGTCATTGCCACCTCTCTACTTCGCCATTCGCACCCGCGGCGTTATTTTTGCCGCTGCTGAAATGCCTGACCAGACAACACATTTTCGCCGGAAAAGCGGGTGTTTTGTGCAACATCATTGTCCGCAAACCTAACCGATCTGCCAATAGGAACTTCGCCTTCACCCGAAATTTACTACCGTGCGGGCAAATAGAGGGCAGGGGACTTTCTCCATTCACGGGATTTGACGACCAGCGCCATGCAGCACAAAATTCTCCTTGCCGAAGACGACAACGACATGCGCCGCTTTCTGGTCAAGGCACTGGAGAATGCAGGGTTTCAGGTCTCGTCCTACGATAACGGGCTGTCAGCCTATCAGAGGCTGCGCGAAGAGCCTTTTGAAATGCTTCTAACCGACATCGTGATGCCGGAGATGGACGGGATCGAACTGGCGCGCCGCGCCTCCGAGCTGGATCCCGACATCAAGATCATGTTCATCACCGGTTTCGCCGCCGTGGCGCTGAATTCCGACTCCGAGGCGCCGAAAAACGCCAAGGTGCTCTCCAAGCCCGTGCATCTGCGCGAATTGGTCAGCGAAGTGAACAAGATGCTGGCGGCCTGAGGCGGCTGTCGATTGGGGGCGATTTGCCCCGAAAACACGGTTTCCCGTCCTTGCCTGCGGCGATCCAAGCCGATATAGGGACGCATCCCGGCACCAGTGGTCTTAAGGGCGCGTAGCTCAGCGGGAGAGCACCTCGTTGACATCGAGGGGGTCACAGGTTCGATCCCTGTCGCGCCCACCATCCTTTCTTCTCAATGCGCGCAGCTGCGTGACCTTGCAGAGACACTCCTGGTTTGAATCTCGGCCCGCGAACGTGCGCCGATTGTAACCCACAGACTCCCCCTCTACGACTTCTTCGGGGACTGGGGGATTTCATGACCAAAACAGCCGTTTTTTCGGTGATCGCGGTGCTTGCCTTTTCGGCGCTGCCCGCATCTGCGCAAACTGCCCGCGATATTGCGCTTCGGGTTTCACCTCCGGCCCCGGTGGCCAATCCCCTTTCGTGGGGCGGCCTTTACATCGGCGCGGGTTTTGGCCGCGAAAAGAAATCGCTCGATCAGGGAACGGCCTACCAGACGGTCACGCCAAGTGGGCCTGGCTTCGCGACGAACGAACCGATCCCGTTGCAGAACACGAATTATCTCAATCGCGGTCACGTTCTTGGGGGATACCTCTGGCAGTACGAACGGCTTTTGCTCGGAGCCGAGGGAGACTATTCGTTCGGCGACCGTGTCCCGACTTCGATTCCGTTCGGGCCTGAGCCCGGCGCATGCGGCGTGGGAACGACCGGCAACTTTATCTGCGGCAGCCCGACATCCTTTGGCTCGGTCGAAACGATGGGACATTTGCGCGCAATCGCGGGCGTTGCCATCAGCCCGAACCTGATGGCTTTTGTCAGCGGCGGTGCCGCCTTCGGCAAGAGCGATACCGTCGGCTCCCATGTCGGGTTCTTTTTGACGAGCAGCCCGAGTCTACCTGTTCTTGTCACCGGAAACTCTTTAGCTCCGAACAAGAATCTGGTCGGCACATCCATCGGCGGCGGCATCCAGGTGAAAGCCAGCCAGAATCTCGTCGCCCGGCTCGAATATCTGAAGGATACCTACGATGGCGTGGTGACGAGCGGCGCAGCCGTTCAGGCCAATCTCGGCGGCACACTCGTGACGATGACGTCGCCGAGCGAGAAAGTGAAAGTGACCAACGAAACCATTCGTGCGTCGCTGATCTATCGCTTCGATCCTGACATGTCGCCATCTTCGGCCGCCGCCCTCGGCTGGCAGTCGTTCACGACCGATCCCGCGCTTTATGCCAACACATGGGCAGGCTTCTATGTCGGCGGCGGCATCACCCAGAATAATTACAGGGTCAGCCAGGACAGCGGCATGACGCTGACCATCGATGACAGCAATACGCCCGGCTTGGACGTGTCCAAACAAGGAGGTTTTGCACGAACGATGGATCGCACCGGCGATCACCTTCTTCTCGGCTATCGCGCGCAACTGCACAGGTTCTGGCTCGGGGTCGAAGGAGATTTCGAGTTCAATTCGCTCTCAAGTCTCGCGAGCAGGAAGAGCCCCGGACAGTTCGGAGGCCCGGGGGGAGGTAACATGACCTGTTATCTCCAGTTCACGAACACCACTCATTGCCTCGGGTTGTCGATGCAGGGAAATCTTTCCGTCGAAACCAAAAATCACCTTCGTCTGATGGCCGGCTTCGTCATCACACCTCAACTGTCCGGATTCTTCTCCATCGGAAAGTCCTACGGCGTGGTCGCGGGCAGCCTTGGAACGAGCGCCGGCGGCATCGTTTCTGTCCCGCCAAGCTGGCCACTCGTAGGGGCCGCAACAGTCACCCGGACTTTTGCTCCCGAGAACCTGATCGGCAACACGATCGGCGGCGGGTTTGAATTCAAGGCGACGGAAGATCTTTCCATCCGGGGCGAGTATCTGCGCGACACGTATGCGTGGAAGCATCTCGGGGGCCACGGCGCAGGCTTTGGCGGAACCATTGGCACTGTTACCACCAACTCCTTCGCCGCGACGGCCAGTGAACATAAGATCGTGAACGAAGCCTACCGGGTCTCGCTGGTCTATCGTTTCCTGAATCCGCAGAGCGATCGGTTCTGTTCGTTCTGCTGGTGATCTTCGTTGCAGGCAATCGCGCCTGCCGGTCCTGAGATCGGCGGGCGTTTTCTTGTGTGCGGAACTCTCAAGGCGCTGCCGCGTTGCATGTGTCGGAGGACCTGACATGCGAACTTTTCTGGGAATGGTACTGGGCTGCCTGCTGACCATCGGCGTGGTTTATGTGCACGATTCGATGGCGACATCGACGGTCGCCAGCGGCGCATCGGCGGGCACGTCGCGCCAGATCGTGAACTGGGACGTCGCCGCCAGCGAGTGGGGACAGGTCAAGGAGAATGTCCGCACGACGTGGCTGAAGCTCACCGCCAGCAGCGGTTAGAGACTTCCCTGACTCACGCGATTGACATTGGACGAGCCCGGCAGCAATGCCGGGCTTTTGTTCGGATGGATCAGACGTCCGTTGTCTTCTTCTCCAGCATGCGCGTGGCGCGGGATCGGATCGTCGCCTGAACGCCGTGCGCCAGGCCCGCAAGCAGCCAGGGCAGCGTCACTTCGACTTTGACGTGATCCTCCGCGACATCGACCGTTCCGCTGACCTGCTGTCTCAGCGCCGTCAGCTGAAACGCGAGACGATCGCCGCTCCAGATCTCCTCGTTGATCTGGAGAATCTTTGCGTATTCCGAACGGACGCTGCCGAGCCCGGCTTTCAGGCGGCGGGCCGCTTCCTCCTTGCCGAGCTTGTGGGGAATGGAGACGATGAACGGTTGAGCCAATGTCGTGCCTCGGAACAATGCGATCCGCGTTTCGGGGCCGACTATAGCAATTCGGGCTCCGCGACGGCGGAAAATAACCCGGCCCGCGGTCCCGGCGGCGTTTCATCTTCATTAACGCTGAGGCGTGCGGCCGCGTGCGGCGCAGGCCTTCTCGTGCTATTTTGAAGCATGCTCCGCCTTGTGACAGTCGCGTCCGTGCTGTCGTCGAATACTGGTGCGCGTCCCGCACCTGTGATCGACACGACGGATGACGCCGCCACGGGCTATTGGGCTTACCGCCTCAGCGTCTCGCCGCAGGATCTTGCCGCTGCGATCGAGGAGGTCGGACCCGCTGTCGCCGCGGTGCGCCGGCATCTCGGCAAATAAACATCTTCCGAGCAAACAAAACTCGCCGAGTCGTGGCGAATGGGCGCACGCAAAAGCCCGGCGCGGGGCCGGGCTTGAATTCGCAAAATCAGATGATCGGTTGAATTGGCAGTTCCATCAATCGCATTGCTGGTAGCCGGACGAGGCGCACTTCTGCGCCTTTGCACGTGCTTCCGCGACCTGCTGTGAGCTGAGCTGGCTGGACACGGCTGCGAGTTCTTTCTTGGCCTCGTCATTCCCCTGCGTCGCGGCGATGTCGTACCACATGTACGCTTTTTCGATGTCGTCGGATTCTTTGCCTTCGCCTTTGTAGTACAGGCTTCCCAGCAGGACCTGCGCGTCCGTATTGCCCTGCTTCGCGGCAAGCCGGCTCCATTTCTGCGCCTGCTTGCGGTCTTTGGAGACGCCCAGTCCCATCTTGTGCATCAACGCAATTCGATACTGCGCGACGGCGCTTCCCTTTTCCGCCAGCGGGCGAAACAGTTTCGCCGCGGCGGCATATTCCTTGCGCGCAAAAGCCTTCACGCCGTCTTCCCACGTGCCCGCCTGCGCGACAGGAGCACTGACAATCAATCCGAACGCAACGACCGCCGCAGTCAATCCAGTCAGTCTGAACATTTGCAAGACCCCGTTCCCCGATGAAATTCAGCAAGTATGGAATCCCATATATCCTGAACGTCACATCGGCACAACGCGGACACGACGTCTCTGCCGATCGGCGGGCTTCGCCGGCAGACGAAAGTGTCGTGCAAACATTCTCAATCCGCGCACGCGTCCCTTGCGCATGCCAAGGCGCGCGTTGATACGCGCGCCTTTCGCTCAATGCGTTATCCTGAATCAGTAGTAGTCGCGCAACGATCTGCGGCGGCGCGGCTGCCGGTTCAGCATCAAGGCCAGCGCGAAACCGACCGCGCCCGCGACAAGCAGCGCGCCGAGCGGCTGTTCGCGAACGGTAGATGCCATCGCCTTGCTGCCGTCACGATAAGCCCGGCTACCGGTATCGAGCGCGTCCTTGGCGTAATCACTCGCTGCATCGCCGATGTCGCGCGTGGCGTCCTTGGCCTGGCCGTACAGATTTTGCACGGTTCCCGCGGCTTCGCGCGTCCGCCCCGAGGCTTCGGTTGATGCATCGCCGGTTGCGCGGCCGAACGCGCCTTCCACCTTGCCTGCGGCGTCCTTCGCGGCGCCTGTGATCCGATCCTTGTCCATCGTGTTGTTCTCCGGGGTGATGGACCGACAACGGTCCGACCTGCCATGGGTTCCGTCTGAAGGCGCCGCAATCTCTGAACAATTAAAAAACGGCCCGCTTAATGAGCGGGCCTTTTCGCAGGATTCGTTGTCTGTCAGCTTTTGATGAACGCCAGCAAGTCGGCGTTGATCGTCTCGGCTTCCGTCGTTGGCATGCCGTGCGGAAAACCCTTGTAGGTTTTCAGCGTGCCGTTCTTCAGCAGCTTGGCGGATAGCGGTCCTGAATCGGCATACGGCACGATCTGGTCGTCGTCGCCGTGCATCACCAGCACCGGCACAGTGATCTTCTTGAGGTCTTCGGTGAAATCCGTCTGCGAGAAGGCGACAATGCCATCATAGTGTGCCTTGGCGCCGCCCATCATGCCCTGCCGCCACCAGTTCTGAATGATGCCTTCCGATGGTGTCGCGCCGGGACGATTGTAACCGTAGAACGGCCCTGCCGGCAGATCGCGATAGAATTGCGCGCGGTTGGCGGCAAGCTGCGCCTGCAATCCGTCGAACACTTCTTTCGGAAGACCGCCGGGATTGTTCGCGGTCTTGACCATGATCGGCGGTACTGCGCTGATCAGGACGCCCTTGGCGACGCGGCTCTCGCCGTGACGCGCGATATAATGCGCGACCTCACCGCCACCCGTCGAGTGACCGACATGCACTGCATTTTTCAGATCGAGATGCGCGGTCAGCGCGGCCAGATCGTCGGCATAGTGATCCATGTCGTGGCCATCGCCGGTCTGGGTCGAGCGGCCGTGACCGCGCCGGTCATGGGCGATGACGCGAAAGCCTTTGCTCAGAAAGAAAAGCATCTGCGCGTCCCAGTCGTCAGCCGAGAGAGGCCAGCCGTGGCTGAAAACAATGGGCTGTCCCGAGCCCCAGTCCTTGTAAAAGATTTCAGTGCCGTCCTTGACCTTGATCGTCGGCATGGTGCTTGCTCCGTCTTGCCTCAAAACAACAGAATAACCCGGCGGAGAGGAACCTAGCTTTTTCCGATGGCAATTGCGCGGCCGTCATTGGTCGTAGCCGCTTGGCACCTGCCGCAGTGCCGATCCAGCCCTATCGTGCCGCGCAGGACCGTGCGGCGAAGTCCTTTGCACATCCAGTTTCGCGCCAGCGCGCGCATCGGTCCGCGCGCAAGATTGAACAGATGTATCGCGTCGATCATGGCGTCTCTCTATTTCGTGAGTCATGGAAATGGCGGCGCTGTTGCCAGCGCCGCCGCTTGTCGTTTAGCCGTGGAGCTTCTTCGCGGTTTCCGCGATGGTGCGGCCCTGATAGCGCGCGCCGTCGAGTTCGTTCTGGCTTGGCTGGCGGCTGCCGTCGCCGTCGGTGATGGTGGTCGCGCCGTAGGGCGCGCCGCCGGTGACTTCCTTGACGCCCATCTGGCCGGCGAAGCCGTAATTGAGGCCGACCACGACCATGCCGAAGTGCAGCAGGTTGGTGATGATCGAGAACAGCGTCGTCTCCTGGCCGCCGTGTTGCGTGGCGCTCGACGAGAACGCGCCGCCGACCTTGCCGTGCAGCGCGCCCTTCGCCCACAGACCACCGGCCTGATCGAGGAAGTTCGCCATCTGCGACGACATGCGGCCAAAGCGGGTGCCGGTGCCGACGATGATCGCGTCGTAGTTCACGAGATCGTCGATCTTGGCGACAGGCGCGGCCTGATCGACCTTGTAGTACGACGCCTTGGCGACGTCCGGCGGAACCAACTCGGGCACGCGCTTGATGTCGACGGTGGCGCCGGCTTCGCGGGCGCCCTCGGCGACGGCATTCGCCATCGCTTCGATGTGTCCGTAGGCGGAATAGTAAAGTACGAGAACCTTGGCCATGATGGCTTCCTTCAGTTTTCACGGTAGAGGGGAGTCTGCTGGCGGAGGGATGCGGCTTACGCCGCATCCACCAGCACGAGTTCGGTGTCTTCGAGCGCGGTGATCTTCACCGAAGCTTCCTTCTGGACGGCGACGCCATCGCGGGTGTTGGCGCGCACGCCGTTCACCTCGACGCTGCCACTGGCCGGCACGAGATAGCCGTAGCGCTTCTCGCCGAGAGTGTACTCGGCGGTCTCGCCGGCCTTCAGCGTGGTCGCGAGCACGCGCGCATCGGCACGGATCGGCAGCGCATCGTTGTCGGCCTTGAAGCCGCTGGCGATGGTGACGAACTTGCCGGAGCGATCAGCTTTCGGAAACGGCTTCGCGCCCCAGGTCGGCTGTCCGCCGCCCTGCGTCGGTACGATCCAGATCTGGAAGATCTTGGTCGTCACCGGCTCAAGATTGTACTCGGAGTGGCGGATGCCCGAGCCTGCGCTCATCACCTGCACGTCGCCGGCTTCAGTGCGTCCCTCGTTGCCGAGCGAGTCCTGATGCGTGATAGCGCCTTCGCGCACGAAGGTGATGATTTCCATGTTGGCATGGGGATGCGCAGGGAAACCGGTGTTCGGCGCGATTTCGTCGTCGTTCCAGACGCGCAGGCTGCCATGGCTGATGTTGGCAGGGTTATGATAGCTGCCGAACGAGAAGTGATGCCTGGCCTTGAGCCAGCCGTGATCCGCACTGCCGAGTTTGTTGAAAGGGCGAAGTTCGATCATGGGATATTCCTTCACTGAATGTGCTGAGGGGACCGCCGGGCGCGTGATGCGCTGGCGTTATCAATCTGGATCAGGCGCCGAAGCCGCCATCGACATTGAGCACCGTGCCGGTCACGAACGACGCGCCGGGGCTGGCGAGAAACACGACACCCGCGGCGATCTCTTCAGGTTTGCCGTAGCGCTGAAGCGCATGCAGCGTGCGCTGCGCTTCCGAGCCCGGACCGTCAGCCGGATTCATGTCAGTGTCGATCGAGCCGGGCTGCAGCACATTGACGGTGATGCCGCGCGGGCCGAGGTCGCGTGCCGCGCCCTTGGTGTAGCCGACGATCGCAGCCTTGGTGGCGGCGTAGTCGGCCATCCCGGGAAATGACGCGCGGGTGGCGATGTCCGAACCGATGGTCACGATGCGGCCGCCGTCGCCCATCAGCTTCGATGCGGAGCGGATGGCCGTTACGACGCCGTCGAGATTGACAGCGTACTGGCGGTCGAACGCGGCGGTATCGCTGTTCGGATCGTCGACAGCGCCGGTCACTGCGACGCCCGCATTGTTCACGAGGATGTCGAGACGGCCGAAATGCTTGGCGACGTCCTTTACCAACTGATCGACTTCGGCGCTGTTGGCCTGATCGGCCTTGAAGGCTTTCGCCTCGACGCCCTTGGCCTTCAGGTCGCGGACGACCGCTTCGGCCTTGTCGGCGGACGCCGAATAGCTGATGGCGACGTTGGCGCCTTCATCCGCCAGCGCCCTTGCGCTTGCTGCGCCGATGCCGCGCGATCCGCCGGTCACGAGTGCGACTTTGCCTTTGAGGGACTTGGACATTGGATGTCTCCTTGACTGGAGTTCACGTGTTGAATTCGTCGATGGGGTATGGATAAGCACTCCCGTTTGGTGCACAAATAGAAACTATTGAAACTCATTGTTTCTATTTGTGACACTTGAAGGATGGCCAACATGTCCAGGCTCCCGGACTTCGAGGCGCTCGCGATCTTCGCGAAAGTCGTGGAAATGCGGTCGTTTGCAGGGGCAGCGGCGGAACTAGCGCTGTCGAAAGCGACCGTGTCCAAGGCCGTCAGCCGGCTCGAGGAACGGCTCGGCGCGCGGCTGTTCAACCGCACCTCGCGGCAACTCGCACTGACCGATGCCGGCCAGAAACTGGCCGAGCGCGCGGCGCAACTTCTGATGGACGGCGAGGCTTTGGAGAGCGAAGCGCTGGCGCAATCATCCGTCCCGCGCGGGCTGGTACGCTTTGCGGTGCCGATGACCTTCGGCGTCAGGGTCATCGCGCCGCTGCTGCCGGAGTTTCTCGCCGCTTATCCAGAAGTGTCCATCGACCTGCATCTGAGCGACGCCATGGTCGATCTGATCGGTGACGGTTTCGATGCCGGTATCCGCATCGCGCGCCTGCCGGATTCGTCACTGGTCGCGCGCTGGCTCTGCGGCATGCGGCGCTACACGGTGGCGGCGCCCTCCTACCTTAAGAAGCATGGCCGGCCGACCCATCCGATGCATCTCGCCGACCACAAGTGCTTCGGCTACGCGTATCTCTCAACCCCGGGGGTCTGGCACTACGTCAATACGGCGGGCGAGCAGGCGACGGTAAGGCCGTCGGGGCAGTTGCGCGTCAACAACGGCGAGGCGCCGATGCCGGCGTTATTGGCGGGGCTCGGCATCGCCGATCTGCCGGACTTCATTGTCGGTGACGCCATCGCCGATGGCCGGCTCGAGGTGATCCTCAAGGACTGGAAGCAGCCAGAAGGCGCAGTGCATCTGGTGATGCCGCCGGGCGGGCCGCGTCCGGCGCGTGTCGAAGTGCTGGCGGAGTTTCTTGCCGAAAAACTCGGCCGCACCAAGCGCGCGGCGAGATAGGCATGTGTCACATTCCCGGCGAGGGGTGGATCGGCGCGGCAAGTCCGCGTAGTCTTGACCTCCATTCTCGAAGGTTTCCCTGATGCGCAATTTCATCTCGCCGTCCCGCTCCATCGCAGTGGGGGAACGCGGCATGGCCGCGACCTCGCACCCTCAGGCGACTCTCGCCGCGCTCGACATTCTCAAAGCCGGCGGCAACGCCATGGATGCCGCCATCGCAGCGGTTGCCTTGCAGGGCGTGGTCGAGCCGCAGATGACCGGCGTCGGAGGCGACTGTTTCGTGCTGTATTCGCCGAAAGCCGGTAAGCCGGTGGCGCTGAACGGATCGGGCCGCACGCCGGCGAAGACCGATCTCGCGGCGACCATGGCCAAGGGCGCGAAGGCTCTCACGCCGACGTCGATCGAGGGCATCACCATTCCCGGCGCCATCGATGCCTGGTGCAGGCTTGCAGAAAAGCACGGCAGCAAATCGCTGGAGGAAATTCTTAAACCCGCGATCGACGCCGCCGAAAACGGTTTCCGCATCACGCCGCGCGTCGCCTTGGACTGGTCGCGCAACCGCGCCCGGCTCGAAAGTAATCCCGCGGCGAAAGAACATTATCTGCCCGGCGGCGTTGCGCCCGCCATTGGCGACCGGCGCAGCCAGCCCGCGCTCGGCAGGACGCTGCGGCGCATCGCGCGCGAAGGCCGCGCCGCGTTTTACGAGGGCGAAGTAGCGGAGGAGCTTGCGAGCGTGCTGCAGGGTCTTGGTGGTACGCATACCGTCACGGATTTTACCGCGAACGCGCCGGAAGATGTGACGCCGATCTCCGCAAGCTACGGCGGTCATGAGATTCTCGAATGTCCACCGAACGGGCAGGGCCTCGCGGCGCTGATGATCCTGCGCATGCTGGCCGGCTACGACATTAAATCAATGTCGGAGGTCGACCGCGTGCATCTGCTGGCGGAAGCGAGCAAGGCGGCCTACCGCGCGCGCGATGCGTTCTTCTGCGACCCCGCGCACGGCAAGGTCGATGCGGCGCACTTTCTCTCGGACGCGTACATCGGCGCGATCCGCAGCAAGATCGACATGACCCGCGCCAGTGCGGCCGTCGACTGGGACGACATCGAACACAAGGATACGGTCTACGTCACGGTGGTGGACCGTGATCTGAATGCGGTGTCGTTCATCAATTCGTTGTTCCAGCCGTTCGGCAGCGGCATCTACGCGCCGAAGTCAGGCGTGCTGCTGCACAATCGCGGCTGGGGCTTCCGGCTCCAGCCGGGTCATCCGAATGCGCTTGGACCGAACAAGCGGCCGATGCACACCATCATTCCGGGCATGGTCATGAAGAACGGACGCTGCATGATGCCGTTCGGCGTCATGGGCGGCCACTATCAGGCCACCGGCCACGGAAATTTTCTCTCCAACGTGTTCGACCTCGGCATGGATATTCAGGCGGCGTCGGAAGCGCCGCGCTCCTTTGCATTCGAAGGCGTGCTGTCGCTGGAGCCGACCTTCGGCAAAGAGATCGGCACTGAACTGGCTGCGCGCGGGCATGATGTGAAATGGGCCGACGCCGCGATCGGCGGTTGTCAGGCGATCTGGATCGATCACGAACGCGGCGTCTTGCTCGGCGCAACCGACCATCGCAAGGATGGTGTCGCGCTCGGCTTCTAGCCGCGTGCCTCAACACCGCAGCATTGGCGCGGGTTAGCCGGAAGCCACAAGCTTCGGCAGATCCGCCAGCGCGCCAATGCGATAGTCCGGTTCCAGGCCGTACTCATCCATCTGCATGCGGATCGCCTTGAACATCGACAGCGGGCGGACGAGGTCGGCCTTCACGAACTCGGCTGCCATCGCCTGCGGCGTCACGCGCTCGATCCATGCCACGTTCAGGCCGAAGGCCTTGGCGCCGCAGGTGTCGAACGGATTGGATGAGACGAACAGCACCTCGTGCGGCTTCACGCCGAGGTTCTTTTCAATCAGCTCATAAGTGCGCGGCGACGGTTTGAAGATTTTCGTCGTATCGATGCTGATGGTGGCGTCGAGAATGGTGTCGAGGCCGGTGTTGCGCACCAGCGCGTTGAGCATGTCGGTGCTGCCATTCGACAGAATTGCAAGCTTCTGGTCTTTCAATCCTGCCAGCGCCTGCTTCGCATCCGGATAGAGATCGAGGTGGACATACTTGTCCATGATGCGCTCGAACATCGCGGCATCGAATGTCAGGCCAAGCGTCTTCAGGGTGAAGCTCAGCGAGTCCCGGGTGATGACCGAGAAATCCTCGTAGCGGTCCATCAACGAGCGCAGCCAGGTGTATTCGAGTTGCTTCAGCCGCCAGATCTGGCTGATCAGCTCGCCGTAGCCGGGAAAGGCCTCGTCGGTAACGGCGGCGACCGACTGCACGTCATAGAGCGTGCCGTAAGCATCGAACACAACGGCCTTGATCGTCATCTGCGCTTCCTTCAGGGTGTGGCGATAAAGAATAAAAACAAATTCTCAGGGAGGCTTCATGAATCGGCGCGAGGTTTTGAAGGCGGCCGCTGTTCTGCCGCTGTCGCAGGTTGCATTGCACACGCTCTCCGGCACTTCCCATGCGCAGGCGGCTTGGCCATCGCGCAACGTCTCCATGATCGTGCCGTTTCCCGCCGGAGGACAGGCGGATCTCGCGGCGCGTCCGGTGGCGCTGGCGCTGGAGCGCATTCTCGGCAAGTCCGTGATCGTGGACAACCGCGCCGGTGGCGGCGGCGGTTCCGTCGGCAATGCGGCGGCCGCACGCGCCGAGCCTGATGGCTATACGCTGTTGATGACGCTCTCGTCGCTGGCGGTCTTGCCGGAAGCGGACCGGCTGTTCGACCGCCCCGTGGCCTATGAAATGTCGCAGTTCGCGCCGGTGGCGCGGGTGCTGGCCGATCCGACCATGCTCGCGGTCCCTGCGTCCGCGCCGTGGAAAACGGTGAAGGATTTCGTGGACGATGCGAAGGCGCGGCCGGGCCAGATTCCCTACGGCTCGTCCGGCCCCTACGGCACGCTGCATATCGCGATGGAAATGTTCGCGGCGAGCGCCGGGATCAAGCTGCTTCATGTGCCGTTTCGCGGCGCCGCGCCTGCGCTCAACGCGCTGCTCACAGGCACCGTGCAGGCGGTGGCCTCCGCACCGGGCACGCTGCGCGCGCAGGTGGATGCCGGCAAAATGCGCGTGCTGGCCGGGTGGGGCGCAAAGCGCGTCGCAAGCTTCCCGGACGTGCCGACGTTTCAGGAACTCGGCTACAAGGATGTCGAGTTCTACATCTGGGCGGGATTGTTCGCGCAGACGGCGCTGCCCGCGCCGATCATGACAAAGCTGCGCGAGGCGATGGGCGAGGCGGTGCGCGCGCCGGAAGTGGTGAGGACGTTCGAGACCGCAGGCAGTCCCGTCGCTTACATGGATGCGCCGGAGTTTGCGAAATTCGTGGAAGCCGACAGTGCGCGGCTGATCGCGGCGGTGAAGAAGATCGGCAAGGTGGAGTAGGGACGCTCACACCACCTCGCTCGGTTCCCGGACCTCGCTGACGTCGACCCATTCCGCGTTCGTCAGTTCGGCCATGCGCGCTGGCGAAATGCGCACGGCGCTGTTGATCGAGCCAGCTGCGGGCACAACCTCGCTGAACGCCTGCAGCGAGACGTCGCAATAAACCGGCAGCGGCGTCTTCAGCCCGAACGGGCAAATCCCGCCGACCGGATGGCCGGTGGCGTCCAGCGCCTCCTCGGCGTTGAGCATGCGCGGCTTGCCGCCGAACACCGCACGCGCCTTCTTGTTGTCAAGGCGGGCTGTGCCGCAGGTTACCAACAGCAGCACGCGGTCACCGACGCGCAGGGACAAGGTCTTGGCGATCTCCGCCGGCGTCACGCCAAAGGCTTCGGCGGCGAGTGTCACGGTCGCCGAGCTTTTTTCGGATTCAATCACGGCAATGTCGGGCGCGTTGTCAGCGAAGAACGCGCGAACGGATTCAACGGTCATGCTTTTGTAATTCCAAAACAACTGTTTGAGGTAGCCTTATGCCCGACCGGGCTTCAGATGCCCAGCAGCTTGCGTGCATTGGCCTTCAACACCTTGGGCCGCACCTCGTCGCGGATGTCGAGTTTCTCGAAATCCGCCATCCAGCGGTCGGGCGTGATCACCGGCCAGTCCGATCCGAACAGCATCTTGTCCTGCAGGATGGTGTTGACGTAGCGCACCAGGATCGGCGGGAAGTATTTCGGCGACCACCCGGAGAGATCGATGTAGACGTTCGGCTTGTGGGTCGCGACCGACAGCGCTTCCTCCTGCCAGGGGAATGACGGATGCGCGAGAATGATTTTCATATCGGGAAAATCCACCGCAACGTCGTCGATATACATCGGGTTGGAATATTTCAGGCGCATGCCGTTGCCGCCGCGCATGCCGGAGCCGACGCCGGTCTGGCCGGTATGAAACAGCGCGATCGACCCGGACTCGGCGATCGCCTCGTAGAGCGGATAGGCCATCCGGTCGTTCGGATAAAAGCCCTGCATGGTCGGATGAAACTTGAAGCCCTTGATGCCGTAATCGGCCACCAGTTTGCGGGCCTCGCGTGCGCCGAGCTTGCCCTTGGCGGGATCGATGCTGGCGAACGGAATCAGCACGTCGGAGTTCTGCGCCGCCAGTTCCGCCATCTCGTAGTTGTTGTAGCGGCGGAAACCGGTCTCGCGTTCGGCATCGACCGGGAAGATCACCGCGCCGATCTTCTTGGCGCGGTAATAGGCCGCGGTCTCGGGCACGGTGGGAGGATGCTTGTGCGGAGACTTGAAATATTCCGACATCGCGGCCTGAAAATCGTCGTAGCCGTCGTCGCCGTGGGTGCCGCATGGCTCCTCGGCATGGGTGTGGATGTCGATGGCGATCAGGTCGTCCGGATTAAGCATGCGCATGTCCCGGCTGAGGCGGTCCCGCGCTGTGGACGCGGGTCGCCGTGAATTGATTATAGTCTATAATCAAATCGCGCCGGGACGCAACGCGCGGCTTTAGTTATTGGCGGTGGTCTGGGTCCTGATGTCCTGCGCGGTGCGTTTCAGCGCCACCAGGAACTTCTTCTTCGCCTCGGCCTCGGTCACTGTGCCCGAAATGGTGTTGATGCTGACGGCGGCCACGACATGGCCGGCCTGATCGCGCACCGGCACCGCGATGCCGCAGATCGCGGGATCAAGTTCGCCATCAATCCAGGCGTAACCTTGCTGCTCCACGCGCGCGAGCTCCTCGGCAAGCTGAATCGGCGAGATCACGGTGCGAGGGGTCACCTGCTTGAATTCGATGCTGGAGACATATTGCGCACGCTGCTCCGGCGGCAATGCCGCGAGCAGCACGCGGCCGAGCGAGATCAGATGCGCGGGCAGGCGGCTGCCGATGCCGAGATTGGCGGAGAGGATGCGCCGCGCTGGCAAACGCAGCGCATAAACGATTTCGGTTTCGTCGAGCACCGCCAGCGCGCAGGATTCACCGATGTCGTTGCGCAGATCTTCCAGCGCGCGCTGCGCGTAGCCCCAATAAGGCAGCGCGTTGAGATAGGACAATCCAAGGCCGAGCGCACGCGGGCGCAGGCTGAAGTAGCGGCCGTCGGCCTCGCAATACTTCAGCGCCACCAATGTCGCCAGCATGCGCCGTGCGGTTGCGCGCGTCAGCCCGGCCGCAACGGCAGCCTCCGACAGCGTGTGCCGTCCGGGTGGACGCCCCAGCGCCTCGACCACGGAAAATCCTCTGGCAATGGCACGGACGAAGCCGTCGCTTTCCTTGGACATTCAAGTTCCCTCATCTTCCGGCTTGTCAGGTGCTGAAAGCCAGACCATAATGTTCGTGTGGTGAGTATAAAGTTCGCCTGATGAACATAGATGAGAGATTGCCATGGCGCAAGCACAAGCTTTCGAAACGGACTTCTGGAAGGACGAAAATCTGCGGAAGGTCTGGGACGAGATCGTTCCGGGTGAACCGCGCAAGACGATCCCCTACCTGCTGACAAAGGAAGCCATCGCGCTTCTTTGCAAGGCGGTCGGTGAAACCAACCCCCTTTATCTCGATGAAGCCTATGCGAAGACCACGCCCTGGGGCGGGATCATCGCGCCGCCGTCGATCCACATCCTGCTGATGTTCTCCTGCACGGAAGCGGACGACTGGATGCGCTCACCGGGCACCGTGAACGCTGGACAATCCTGGAGCTACAACAAGCCCGCGCGGCCCGGCGATACCATCACGCTGCAGGCCCGTGCGCTCGACAAGTTCATCAAGCGCGAGCGGCTGTTCGTGGTTCACGACAACGTCTTCTTCAATCAGCACGGCGATGTGATCTGTTCAGGCCGCGGCCAGACCATCCGGCCGATGTAACGCGAGGAGTTGAAAACATGACGACGACATTCGAAACCCTCACGGTCGGCGACAGCATCGACGGTCCGAAGTTCTCGGTCTCGCGCGAATCCATCCGCCTGTTCTGCGATGCATCGCTCGATTACAACCCGCTGCATCTCGACGACAACTATATGAAGGGCGATTTCGGCAAGACCAATTTCGGCGGCATCATCATGCACGGCATGAACAACTTCGGGCTGATCACCCGGATGCTGACCGACTGGGCTTATCCGGCGGGCGCCATTCATCGCCGTCTCGAAACGCGCTGGGTCAAGCCGGTGAAGCCGGGCGACACCATCCAGCCTGTGGGAATCATCAAGGCCAAGCAGACCACCAAGAACTCGCGCTTCGTGCTGATCGACGTGCTGGTGAAGAACCAGAACGACGAGAAGGTGGCTGTCGGCGAAGCGATGGTGGAATTCCCCGTCGCAGCCGCTGCAGCCTGATCGGAGTAGAAGCGCGATGTCGATCGCGATCATAGGAGCGGGGGTTGGCGGACTGACGGCGGCGTTGTCTTTGCACGCTGCCGGCCGCGACGACATTCTCCTGCTCGAAGCAGCGCGTGAAATTCGCGACGTCGGCGTCGGCATCAACCTGCCGCCGCATGCCGTTCGCGAGTTGAGCGAACTCGGTCTCGGCGACGTGCTTGAGAAAGCCGGCGTGCCGACCAAGGAACTGGCCTATTACGATCCAAAGGGCCGCCTGATCTGGGCCGAGCCGCGCGGGCTCGACGCCGGTTACAAATGGCCGCAATACTCCATTTATCGCGGCACGCTGCAACGGCTCCTTGTCGAGGCGGTGCGCGAACGTCTGGGTCCATCGTCGATCCGGATCGCGCAGCGCGTAACGGGCGTAAGCACCGCAGATGACAACAAGGTCGTGATCGCGGCGATCGATCAGGCCGCGGCGGATCGTCCGGTATCTTATACTGCGGATGTTGCGATTTGCGCTGACGGCATCCGCTCGCCGGCACGCGACAGCCTGTATGGCTCGGTCACGCCGCTCGCATCGAACGGCTGGGTCATGTATCGCGGCGTCACGAAAACTGCGCCATTTCTGAGCGGGCGCTCGATGGTGATCATCGGCGACGAAACCCAGCGGGTCGTGGTCTATCCGATCGCGGACGGGGTGCTGAACTGGCTGCTGGTCCGTCCGAAGGATGCGACGCGCGCCGAGTCCGAACTTGGCAACTGGAATCTTCCGGTTTCGACCAGCGCCATTGCGGAATTCGTCAAGGATTACCGCTTCGACTGGCTGGACGTGCATCATCTCGTGGCCTCGTCGTCGGAATCCTACGAGTATCCGATGGCCGACATTAATCCGTTGCCGCGCTGGGTGTTCGGGCGTTGCGCGCTGCTCGGCGACGCGGCGCATGCGATGTATCCCTTCGGCTCCAACGGCGCCTCGCAGGCGATTCTCGATGCGCGCGTGCTGGCCTACGAACTCGCTACCGCTGCGACCGTCGATGACGCGCTGCGCGGCTATGAGACGCAACGCCGTCCGGTCGCCAGCGAAGTACAACTCGCGAACCGGCGGCAGGCGGGTGACGTAATGGCGCGGGTGAGCGCGCTGGCGCGCAGCGGCGCTCACGGCGATGCTGCGACCGAACTGCAGGACGTCGAGCGCCGCTACAAGCAGCTTGCGGGCTTCGACGTTGATGCCCTGAACACCCGGAAATCGTGGAGCGTTTTAACCGCCTCTCGATAGCCGACCGATAAAGAGCCGGAGCAAACCGGAATAAGGGAGATGAGAATGCGTTGGTATTTGGATGCGATGCGGTCTGGATTGCTCGCGATCGGTTTGATCGGTGCGACGCCTCAACTTGCCGCCGCCCAGGATTCGTACCCGACCCGGCCGATCAAACTGCTGGTCGGGTTCGCGGCGGGTGGTGCGACCGATACGACATTCCGCAAGCTCGGCGAACTCGCTGCCAAGGATCTCGGCCAGCCGATCATCATCGAGAACAGGCCGGGCGCGGGTGCGACGCTGGCGCCGTCGACGATGGCGAAAACGGAAGCGCCCGACGGTTACACCATCGCGGCCGCCACAGCCGGATTGCTGCGCTATCCCTACATGCAGAAGGTGGACTGGGATCCGATCAAGGATTTCACGTGGATCACGGGTCTCGGCGGCTACACCTTCGTGCTGGCGGTCAATGCCGACTCGCCGATCAAGACCACTGCTGATTGGGTGGCCTACGCCAAGAAGAATCCCGAAAGCCTGACGGTTGCCACCGCGGGTGCAGGCACCACCATGCATCTGCTGGCGGAAGCTCTGGCCGGCATGGCCGACGTGAAGATCACCCATGTCGGCTACAAGGGCAGCAGCGAAGCTGTCACCGCGATCCTCGGCGGTCACACCATGGCGACGGTCGACGCCATCGGCACCATTCTGCCCTATGTCGAGTCGGGCAAGATGCGCGTGCTGCTGTCGTTCGATCCGCAACCGGTGGCGTCGCTGCCCGGCGTGCCGACGGCGAAG
Organism: Afipia massiliensis; assembly: GCF_001006325.2. NCBI lineage: Bacteria > Pseudomonadati > Pseudomonadota > Alphaproteobacteria > Hyphomicrobiales > Nitrobacteraceae > Afipia > Afipia massiliensis. Next base: position 2,170,196 of record NZ_LBIA02000001.1, read on the forward strand.
GGCCTTGGCTACGATCTGGTTTATCCCGCGCCTTACGGACTGGTGGGGCCGAAGGGCATGCCGCCGGCCGTGGTCGATAGGCTCTACAAGGCGTTCAAGACCGCTGCCGACAGCGATGAATACAAGAAGCTGCTGGTGACCCTGGGTCAGACCCAGTGGCAGAAAGCTCCGGCCGACTATCAGAAGTGGGCCGGCGAATTCTATGTGTCCGAGCGCTCGCTGGTCGAACGCGCCAAGCTGTTGCGTCAGCCGTGACAACGGCTGCCGTTCGCCAACGAGATCACGTCATACAAACTTGGGTCAGGTTGAAATCATGAAGTCAGTTCTTGCAGCAGTCGTGTGCATGTTCATGCTCGGCGCCGCCTCCGGCGATGCCAAAGCCAGCGAACAGTTTCCCAGCAGCATCAAGATCATCGTGCCGTTCCCGGCCGGCGGCACCACCGACATCCTGGCGCGTTTCGTGGCGCAGTATCTCGGCGACAAGCTCGGCGTCACCACCATTGTCGAGAACCGTGCCGGCGCTTCAGGGACCATCGGTTCCGAGATGGTGGCGAAGTCGCCCAATGACGGTAGCGTGCTGCTGTTGACCGCAACCCATCACGTCATCAATCCAAGCCTCTATGTGAAGCTGCCTTACGACACCCAGAAGGATTTCTCGCCGATCGCCGTGGTGGCGAGCGCGCCGAACGCGCTGGTGGTCAACAAGGACTTTCCGGCGAAGAGCGTTGCCGACCTGATCGCAATGGCGAAGAAGGAGCCGGGCAAGCTGTCGTTCGGTTCGGCCGGCATCGGCGGCGCCAATCATCTGTCCGGCGAACTGTTCAAGCAGATGGCGGGCGTCGACATCGTGCACGTTCCCTACAAGGGCGCTGCGCCTGCGATGAACGACCTGATCGGCGGACATATTCCAATCATGTTCGATACGCTGCCGACGGTGTTGCCGGCTGCCGCGGCGGGCACCATCCGCGTGCTGGCCGTCACCAGCAAGGAGCGTGCGGCGTCGCTGCCCGATGCGCCGACGCTCGATGAGTCCGGCGTGAAGGGTTTCGAGGCGACCGCATGGTTCGGCCTCTATATGCCGACGGCCAATGGTAACGCGGCTCACACAAAGCTGGTTGCGGCGATGAAGGAGATCCTCGCAGCACCGCAGACGCGCGAGAAGTTCGCGACGCAGGGCGTCGAGCCCGGCAAGCTCACCGGCGCGGATTTCACCAAGTTCGTCGATGCGGAAATCAGCAAGTGGTCGGGCGTGGTGAAGACCGCGAAGGTCCCGCAGCAGTAACAACCGGCCTGAAGATCGCAGAAAGCCCGCTCCGGAATTGTCCGGGGCGGGCTTTTCTGCATCGAGATATGGTTGGAGAAAGAAGCGGAGTTCGCTGCGATCACTCGTCTGGCGTGTTGCTTCCGCCGCGTGTGACCATGTTTACGCCGGCCTTGGCCATCACATGGGGACTTGGCCCGACGACATCGGTTGCGAGTCCGAGCTTTTCGAACAGGCGGATGGTCAGCCAGGTGGTGTCGAACTCCCACCACTTGTGACCGTGTCGCGCCGAGCGCGGGTCGGCGTGGTGATTGTTATGCCAGCCTTCGCCGTGGGCGAGCAGGCCGATGAAAACATTGTTCCGGCTGTCCTCGTCGGTCTGATAATTCCGGTAACCCCAGAGGTGGGTCACGGAATTCACCGCCCAGGTCTGGTGCCAGACGAACACCGTGCGCACGAACACGCCCCAGAGCAGGATACTCAGCCCGAATTGCAGGGCCTGCATCGTGGTGCCGCCCATCGCCAGTTCGGCGAGAAAACCGAGGCCAAAAAACACAGCCCATTGCGCGAGAATGATTTTGACCTGAAGCCAGTTGCGCTCGATCGCGACATAGAACGGATCGCGCAGGATGTCCTTGGCGTAGCGGTCGTAGATTCCGAGGCGGTTCAGCTCCGGATTCTTGATGATCAGCCAGCCGATGTGGCCCCAAAGGAAATTCACCAGCGGACTGTGCGGATCGGGCTGTTCGTCGGCGTGCTGATGATGCCGGCGATGCACCGCGACCCAGCGGGCTGGTGTGTCCTGCACGCAGCAGATCGCGATGACCGCCAGCGTATGCTCGAACCACTTCGGGCACTTGAAGCCGCGATGGGTGAGCAGGCGGTGATAGCAGATGTTGATGCCGAGCAGACCGGACAGCCGTGCGGCGATGATCGCGACGATCACGCCGGTCCAGCTGAAGGTCCAGGGGATAAAGGCGAGCAGGGCCACCAGATGATAGGCGAGGATCACGGAGGCTGTCGGCCACTCGATCCGGCGCAGGAGCACCCCGTTTGGCAGCGGCAGGCGGCCTGACTGTTCAGGCGCGGCAAGGCCGGTGTCGGTGAGTGGCAAGGCCTTCGCGGCTGCCGGACGATGTGTGGTCATTTCGGCGGTCAACGGTCCAGATCTTCCGGGGGGCCAAAGCCGTGTTTAATGTACGCGCCCGGGAACATGAAGGATCGTGGGCGCGAACAGGTCCAAGTGTCTGCTTAGAGGCTGATTTGGGCCTCGGAAAGTCCGAAAATGGGTTCCGGTCGGGTCATTTTGCCCCGGTTTGAGCTGTTGAATTGGCCTGATCGGATTGACATTTGTCCCCCCGATGGCATAGAAACCGCCTGTCTCGCGCGGCCCTTGGCCTGCGGGATATGCCCATCAACCAACGGTTCATACTCGGCCCTGCAACGCGGCCTTCCAGAGAGCATTGTCCCATGAAGGTCCGTAATTCGCTGAAGTCCCTGCGCGGCCGTCACCGCAACAACCGTCTGGTCCGCCGCAAGGGCCGGGTTTACGTCATCAACAAGGTTCAGCGCCGCTTCAAGGCGCGCCAGGGTTGATCCAAACGGGCTGATTTTTCGCCTGTTTGTTCCATGACGTGTGCCGCCACCGAGGCGGCAGGTTCCTCCCCACATCACAGCCGTTTGACGCCGCTTGTACTTTGCACGCGGCGCTTTCCGCGTTTAGACTTTCCGTCATGGCATTGCGGTCCACAACCACGGCGAACTGGACGCGGGTTTTAAGGCTCGCGATCGGCATTGTTGTGCTGGCAGCAATCGCCGCGACGCCCGCCGCTGCACAGGCTCCGCAACCGACGCCGCCGGGCACGCAGAAGAAACTGCCGCAGGCGCCCGCCAAGCTGCCGCGCGTCATCGGTGACAAGGCCAAGAATCTCGATTTTCTGTTCGGCGCTTTGAAGGCCGCCCCCGATCAGGAAAGCGCCAAGGCTGTCGAAGCCCGGATCTGGGCGGTATGGACCGCAACGCCGAGCGATACCGCCGCGCTGCTAATGGCGCGGGCGAAACTCGCGATGGACAGCAAGGACACCGCTGTCGCCTTGAAACTGCTCGACGCCGTCATCAAGCTGCGTCCTGACTATATTGAGGCCTGGAATCGGCGCGCGACAATCCACTACCTGAAGAACGATTACAGGCGCTCGATGGAAGACATCCGGCAGGTCCTGATTCGCGAACCGCGCCACTTCGGCGCATTGGCGGGCCTCGGGATGATCATGCAGGAAACCGGCGACGAAAAGCATGCGCTCGATGCTTTCCGCAAAGCGCTGGCCATCAATCCCCATCTCGAACGGGTCCCGGACCTTGTGAAGTCGTTGACCGAGAAGGTCGAGGGCCGCGATATTTAACCAGGCATTTCTGAACCCGGCCGGTTTGCGGGCGGGCGCGATTTCGACGCGAAACCTATTCAACAGCCGTTCGTATTTTCCGCCGTGCAGAAAGTTTTCCGGATTTCTTCCATGATTGTTTTGGCTGTCGCGGTCACGCTGGCGGTGCTGGCGCTGGTTACGCAGGCGGGCGTCTTTGTGCTCGAACGCGACCATCCGCCGGAGGGCCGGTTCGTCGACGTGAAGGGCGCGCGGCTTCACGTCGTGGAGCTTGGCCCGACCTACGCGCCCGGTCTGCCGATCGTCCTTGTTCACGGCGCAAGCTCAAGCCTGCAGACGATGCGCAAGCCGCTCGGCGACAGGCTGGCGAAGGACCGCCGTGTCATCCTGATCGACCGGCCCGGGCATGGCTGGAGCACGCGCGAACGCTATGAGGATTCCACGCCTGCGATTCAGGCCCGCATGATCGACGAGGCGCTCGGCAAACTCGGCATCGACCGGGCTATCGTCGTCGGCCACTCATGGGCCGGCGCGCTGATGCCGGCGCTGGCGCTGGCTTATCCCAAACGTGTCGCCGCCATCATGATGCTGTCGCCGGTGGCCTATCCGTGGCCGGGCGGCGTCGGCAATTTCAACAAGATCGCGACCATTCCGGTGATCGGTCCGCTGCTCGCCTATACGATCACATTGCCGCTCGGCATATTTCTGGTTGAGGGCGGAACTCGTTACGTCTTCGCGCCGCAGACGATGCCGGACGGTTACATCGCGGCGACGGCGGTGCGCATGGTGTTGCGGCCGCAGGTGTTTCTCAGCAATGCCTGGGATCTCACGACGCTGAAGGCGGAGACGGTCAGGCAGTCGCCGAGCTATCCATCGATCAAGGTTCCGGTCACGATCATCGCCGGTGATGCCGACAAGACGGTTTCGACTGAAATTCACTCGCGGCCTTTCGCCGCTGCAGTGCCCCAGACCAGGCTTGTGGTGTTGCCGAACGGCGGCCACATGCCACAGGTCTATGCGGCCGACGTAATCGTATCGGAGGTCGAGGCGATCGCAGCGAAGGCGCAGGCCGGGTCATCGGCATCGGCCGTTCCTTATTGATTGCTTTCGAAAGCCGGTTCCCGTTTTCTCGGGAGTATGCTCTGTTGGCGTAGTCGGAACTTTGAGTCCGATCGCCGTAATAAAGTGCAGCGGCTTCCGGCGGTGAGATGCGGCCCGCGTTAAATTTGATGCAGTGCGGTGGCAGGCCGCGCGTCGCGGCGCTCACTGCCGTATTCAGAAAATTGTGATCGGGAGATCAACATGAAGGCTTCGACATTGAGTTTTTTCGCCGCTGTCATCGCAGTGCTGGTCGGAATGTCGTGGGGTATCGTCATGGCCCTTTCGCATGATCATTCCGCCATGCCTGCCCATGCCCATCTCAACCTGCTCGGCTGGGTGTCGTTGTTTCTTTTCGGGATTTATTATCGCCTTCATCCGCCGCTGGATGTCTCGCGCATCGCGATGATGCAGGTCTGGATCTGGATCGTCGGCACGATTGTATTGACCGTCGGCGTCGCCATGATTCACGCGGGCAACAAGGCGGGCGAACCGTTCGCAGGCATCGGTTCTTTCGTCGTGCTTGGCGACATGCTGCTTTTCGGCTGGCTGGTGGTCCGGTATGAGCGCCGTGCGGCGGCGTGATCCAGTCGTTGCGTTATCTGCCGAGTATTTTTCACGCGCTTGCAGCAATCCGCCGTTCGGTCATGAGCGGTGACCTTGATCATTCCAGGCAATCTGATTCTTGTGAGCGTGCACGTGCAACATGCACCTGCATCGGAGAGAAATTTTTCTTTTCGCTCACGATGCGATGAGCATCATACTGCTGCCATCGATCAGTGATGAAGTGTCGGCGTTAGACGTGTCCTTTTCTTGCTCCAGCAGAATGAAGGTCCGACAATGGCACCCACATCCACCAGCGACAACGTATTCAACAAGGCGGCGGAAACGATTCCGTTTCCGGATCTTGCGCGCGTGAGCGAGATCAATGGAACCATGCTGAATGAAACTGCGAAGTTTAACGCGCAGGTCGGCACGGCCATGCAGAACATCGGCAAGGAATGGTCGGAGTTCGTCGGCATGAGGCTGCGCGAGGACGTCCAGTTGTTCCGGACGATCCAGGACTGCCGCTCGCTGCAGGATTTGCAGCAGGCCTATGCCCAGTTCTGGCAGACCGCGTTCGCGCAGTATGGCGAGGAAGCGCAGCGCATGCTGCGGCTCACGCAAGGGACGGTCGAAGATGTCACCCGCGCAGCGCAGGAAGCGCGCGAAACGACAGTCCACGCCGCCGACAAGGCGGCCTGAGAGCGGCCTGCGCCGGACACAATAACCAACTGTCGTGCCCGATGATGTGCGGGCACGACTGTCACCATGCGCCGGAGTTTCGCCTCGCGAAATGGTGCGGTTCGCCAGTTGCGGCGCAGCGATGCGCCCTTTCCTGATCGATAAACTTCAATTCAAGCATGATACTTACCCCGATAGTTAGCTAGGCTGAACTATCGGAACTGGATTCTGTTGCCTGACTGAGGACCGGAGAGTTATTCTTGCTGGGACAGCGGTGACGGGGTTTTCCCAATTTCAGTCACGTTGTCCATTCGATGCGATTGATCGGCTGATTTCCGTCAAGCAGACAAGGCCGCCTTATCTCAAGGCGAGCAAGTTTTGGAGGAACCAAACAATCGGGGCGTGGCGCGCGAACCTGCGTGCCCTTTTCTATTTTCGAAAGCCATCAGGAAAATTGAAATCGAACAACGGAGGTTGTGTGATGCTTACTCCCGTTAAGAGAATTCGTTTTGGATTGATCCTGTTAACTGGTTTGGCTGCGACAGGGACACTACAGATCCCATCTGCTGCAACGGCGCAGACCGCGCAGCTTTCCGAGCAGGAGGCGCTCGCCATCGCCACCGACGCTTACATTTATTTCTATCCGCTGGTGACGATGGATGTAACGCGCAAGCAATTGACGAACATGGAGCCGGGCAAGGGCATTGGCGGTCCGGCGAATACGTTCGCCAACATTCCGGCGTTTCCGGCTGCCGACATGAAGGCCGTGGTTCGTCCGAATTTCGATACGCTGTATTCGAGCGGCTATCTGGATATGACGAAGGAGCCCGTCGTCATCTCCGCACCAGACACCGCCGGGCGCTATTATCTTCTTCCCATGCTCGACATGTGGTCGGACGTGTTCGCTTCGCCTGGATCACGCACCACGGGAACGCAAGCGGGAAATTTCCTGATCGTTCCGCCGAACTGGCGGCCGGATCTGCGGGACCGGCTTGTTGAAGAGTTCAAGCTTCCGAAGGAAACGCAGGTCATTCATGCGCCGACACCGCATGTCTGGGTCATCGGGCGCACCAAGACGGACGGTCCACCGGACTATGCCGCGGTTCACAAGATTCAGGCCGGCTACAAGATCACGCCGCTGTCGGAATGGGGAAAGCAGGCGAAGCCTGTCGAGGCGAAGATCGATCAGTCCATCGACATGAAGACGCCGCCAAAGGTCCAGGTCGACACCATGGCGGGCGGCAAGTATTTTACCTACGCGTCTGAAATTCTGAAGGTCAATCCGTCCCATGACACCGACCAGCCGATCATCGCGCAGATGAAGCGCATCGGCATCGAACCGGGCAAGAGCTTCGACATTGCGAAGGTTGATCCCGCGGTGAAGAAGGCCATCGAGGCCGCGCCGGAGGCTGCGCAAAAGCTGATGGAATGGAAGGTGGCGACTCTCGCCCGTGTCGCGAACGGCTGGTCAATGAACACCGACACGATGGGCGTGTACGGAAATTACTATCTCAAGCGGGCCATCGTGGCTCAGCTTGGTCTTGGCGCGAACCTGCCCGAGGACGCGATCTATCCGCTCAACCTTGCGGATGATGCGGGAAAACCGCTCGACGGCGCCAACAAGTACACGATCAGTTTCGAGAAGGGGAGCGCGCCGCCGGTGAACGCGTTCTGGTCGGTCACGCTTTACGACCCCGAAGGCTTCCAGGTCGCCAACAGCCTCAATCGTTTTGCTGTCAGCAGCTGGATGCCCTTCAAGACCAATCCCGACGGCTCGCTGACGCTGTATTTCCAGAGCGAGAGTCCGGGAGCCGATAAGGAGGCGAACTGGCTCCCTGCGCCGAAGGGGCCGTTCAACCTCACAATGCGTCTCTACGGTCCTCAGTCCGACGCGTTGACCGGGAAGTGGAATCCGCCACCTGTGACGCGGGTCCAGGAAACGGTGGGTCAGTCAGCGAAGTAGGACGGCGCGTTCGCCTTCAGATGTCGGCGTCGCGCTCGGGGCCGACATAGGCGATGCGGACCATGTTAGTGGTGCCCGGCGTGCCGAGCGGTACGCCGGCGACGATAATCACGCGCTGGCCGGCTTTCGCAAAACCGTCGCGGAATGAAATCCGGGCGGCGCGGTCGATCATGTCGTCCTGATCGTGGGCGTCTTCCGCGATCACGCAATGCACGCCCCACACCAGCGACAGTTTGCGTCCGGTATTGACGTTCGGCGTGATGGCGACCACCGGCGGCTTCGGCCGTTCGCGCGCGACACGCAGCGCGGTCGAGCCGGAACTGGTCCAGCAGATGATGGCGGAGAGATCGAGCGTTTCGGCGATCTGCCGCGCCGCGTCGGCAATGGCGTCGCCTGCGGTGGCTTCGGGATCGGGCCGTTGCGCGGCGATGACGCCGCGGTAGGTCGGATCGCGCTCGCACTCCTCGCCGATGCGGTTCATGGTCAGCACCGCTTCGACGGGGAACTTGCCGGCGGCTGATTCCGCCGACAGCATGATGGCGTCGGCGCCCTCGAACACGGCGTTGGCGACGTCGGAGACTTCGGCGCGGGTCGGTACTGGCGACGTGATCATCGATTCCAGCATCTGGGTTGCGACCACCACCGGCTTGCCGGCGCGCCGCGCCATGCGAGTCATCTGCTTCTGAAGTCCGGGCACGCGTTCGGCGGGCAGTTCGACGCCGAGATCGCCGCGCGCGACCATCAAGGCGTCCGACGCCTCCATGATTTCGGCAAGACGTTCGATCGCCTGCGGCTTCTCGATCTTCGACATCACGGCGGCGCGGCCGCGCACCAGTTTCTTCGCCTCGATCACGTCGTCGGCGCGCTGCACAAACGACAGCGCGACCCAGTCGACGCCGGTTTCAAGCGCGGCTTCGAGATCGGCGCGGTCCTTCGGCGTCATCGCTGACACCGGCAGGTCCGTGTCGGGCAGGCTGACGCCCTTGCGGTCGGACATTTTTCCGCCGGTGACGACGCGCACCAGCGCATGGTCGGGCGAGGTCTCCTCGGCGATCAGGCGAAGCTTGCCGTCGTCGATCAGCAGCGCGTGGCCCGGCCGCAAGGCTTTAAGAATTTCGGGATGGGGAAGGTGGACGCGGGTTTTGTCGCCCGGCGTCGGATCGGCGTCGAGCGTGAACATCGCGCCGTTGTTGAGTTCGACAAAGCCGTTCTCGAAATTGCCCAGCCGCAGCTTCGGTCCCTGAAGATCGATCAGAATCCCGATCGGCCGCCCGTAGCTGCTCTCCACGTTGCGGATCGTCGCCACCATCTCGCGCATCTTGTCATGCGGGGTATGGCTCATGTTGATGCGGAACACGTCGGCGCCGGCCTCGAACAGCTTGCGGATCGATGCGCTGTCTGAAGAGGCTGGTCCGAGGGTGGCGAGGATCTTGATGCGTCGCAGACGTCTCATTTAGGATTTCCAGGAGCTGCACCGGGAAGTGCGCCGGGTTGTGCAGCCCCCGGCGCATTCGGCATGCCGGGCAGGCCGGGCGAGCGCGGGTTCTGTTCGGTGGATTCGGTCAGTTGGACGGTCCAGGCGCGTTGTTCGCCGGTATCGACCTCGAAATATCCGGTGCGGTCGAAGCCGCGCGCCAGACAGTCTTCAGTGCCTTTGATGGTGAATTCCTTGTCGCGCGAACACATGAAGGCTTGCCCCGACCACTCTCCGCCGCGGTCATAGTCGATGGCGTAGATATAATAGTATCGTGCGACAAGCGTTCCGCGCAGCAGGGTTTCGCAGGCGCGGGACGACACATTCCACCAGCCTTCGGTGACCCAGCCTTCATTGTCCTTGTAGCCGAGCGCGATGCCGACCCGGCTCGAGGTGTTGTTGCAAAGCCGGAAATCAGCGGCTGCCGGATCGTTCCACGCGCACAGTGCGACCAGCGCGACAAGCCCGGTAAGGGCAGCGGTGATCGTACGATGAAACGTCATGCGGCGGGAAATCGTGGCTGTCATCTAATCAGGTACTATCAACCATTCGTTGATTTCGCGTAACACATTGAGCATGATCGGCAAAAGCGGAGATCCGATGTCCGGTCAGTCCCGGTCAGTATAGGGCGGCTTGGCGGTTTCGCCAAACTACACACAAGCGTTATTAGGCCCGTTGCCGGGCGGTGGCGCGGGTATGGCTGGCTTTTCTCGCCATATGGAAATCATTGAACCTGTCACGCGGGGCTTAAAATCACGAGGTCCGGCCCCATGTTAGGAGGCCGGTGGCGGGACAGCCAGCCGGCCTCAAAATTGCGGAAAAATGACCATGGCGATCGATGAGAAGACCCGGACGGAATTGGAAGCGGCGGTTTTTCGCCGCTTAGTCGAGCATCTGCGCGGGCGGACCGATGTGCAGAATATCGACCTGATGAACCTCGCGGGCTTCTGCCGCAATTGTCTCTCCAACTGGCTGAAGGATGCCGCCGACGACAAGGGCGTGGCGCTCAGCAAGGACGAGAGCCGCGAGGCGGTGTACGGCATGCCTTACGAAACCTGGAAGGCGAAGCATCAGACCGAGGCGACGCCCGATCAGGTCGCCGCGATGAAAAAAAGCCACAGCGGCCACTGAAACACGCAAGTGAAATCGGCTCGATTGGCGCCGGCTTTTCTTTCGCCTGTGGGTCACTGTGGATGACCGCGACTCCGCCTTGACGCGGCAGGCCTCACTCTTGAGTGTGATGCCAGTGTCCTGAATCCTTTCGTTCGCTTCATTTTGCAGCGCTTTCTGTAGCGAACGAAAGGATTCAAAGGGACACTGGAAACTAAAGTTGCTAGTGGTCTTTTGATTCTGACATTCGCAAAGAGAGTTGTTGAAACGGGATGCGAATGTCAGAATCAGATCACTAGATGACGTGCCGCGCACGCCCGCGATCAACCCCATTGATCAAGCCCCATTAAAGTTCAGGAGTACCTCCGATGGCCACCACCTCGGCTGCCGTGAAAGACGACGATACCGCGCACAGCTTCGCGAAGGGTCAGCTTAAGGCCATCATCGAGCGCATCGAGCGGCTTGAAGAAGAAAAGAAAACCATCAGCGACGACATCAAGGACGTCTATGGCGAAGCCAAGGGCAACGGCTTCGACGTGAAGGCGCTGCGCACCATCATCCGCATGCGCAAGCAGGACGCCGACGAGCGCCAGGAGCAGGAAACCATCCTGGAAACCTACATGCAGGCGCTGGGGATGCTGTAAGCGTTCGCGTCCGGCAACGGACGCTGGCATCCTGACAAGATTCCCCGGCCTGATCCGGGGAATCGCACCTCTACAAGACGAGCGGCCTACTATCGTCCCGTGAAAGCGGGCGGACGCTTCTCGATGAAGTGCTTCACGCCTTCCTTGAAGTCCTCGCTCTTGAGGCTGAGCGCCATTTCACGATCGGCAACGTCCATCGCCTCGTCGAGCGTCTGCATCGGCGTTTCCCACAGCTGCTTCTTGATCACGCGCAGTGACCGCGGCGACGACAGCTCGGCGAGTTCTTTGGCGTAGGCCATGACCGACGGCATCAGGTCGGCCGCCGGATAGATGCGGTCGACCAGCCCCAGCCGCAGCGCTTCATCGGCCTTCACCTTGCGGCCTGACATCAGCAGGTCGGTGGCGGCCGACAGGCCGATCAACCGCGGCAACGTCCAGCTCATGCCGTGCTCGGCGATCAGGCCGCGCCGCGCGAACGCTGTGGTGAACACGGCCTCCTGCGCGGCGAAGCGCATGTCGCAGAACAGCGCGAAACACATGCCGAGACCGGCGCAGGGTCCGTTGATTGCCGCGATGATCGGTTTCGGAATCGCGGGGAAGTAAGTGTTCTTGCGCTGGAAGTCGGGGCGCGAATTCGCATCGATGGGGGTATCGGCGACTTCGGTCAGACCACCGGCCGCGCTGATGCTGGATAGCCGTTTCATGTCGGCGCCGGCGCAGAAGCCGCGGCCCGCGCCAGTCAGCACGATAACGCGGACGTTGTCGTCGGCCTTGGCCTGCTCCATGGCGTTGCGGACTTCCTGACCCATCACGGAAGTCCACGCGTTGAGCTGTTCGGGGCGATTGAGGGTGACGATGGCGACGCGATCGGTGACCCTGTAGTCGATCTCGGCAAAGGACACGGTGTTTCTCCTGGTGCTTGTTGTTGTTGGTTGATGCAGCACAGAATGCGCGGTCCCGATGCCGGGCGCAATCGTGCGACAGATTTAAGAGGAAAGCGTTGAAGCGCCGCGCCGTGTTACCGCAGCGCTGCGGTGCGCATGGCGAACGTCGTCGTCGACAGCGTCGTAGTCGCCGAGCCGGTGAACTTCTCGCAGACGATGCCCATTTGCGGATCGTTCGAGAACGTCATTGCCACCGCTGCGTTCGGCTTGACGAAATGCGTGCGCATTACCGTCATGTCCTGATCGCCGAGAACTGAGGCGACCATCGAGGTGCTGGCGCTTGGCGCAAGGATCATCGCGCGCAGCCAGATGTCGTTTGTCTGGGAGGCCTGCTTGATCCGGGTCGCAGTCGCGATCTTGCCCTGTGGTGCCTTGGCGATCGCCGCAGCGGAGGCGTTGATGTCCGCGCCGGACATGGGGTTCGGAGCGAGCGATGCAACGCGCGGGCTGCGCGGCAGCGGCGCGCTGGCCGCGACGACCTTGGCGCGATCGAGCGGAGCATCCGCCGGCGCGTAGGCGAGCGCCTGCGAGACGTTCTGCGGCAGGCTTGCGGTGAATTGCGGATCGGCGGCGACGACGGCGCCGCGGGCCTTGAGGGCGGCGATCTGGGCCTCTGCCGCGGGCTTCGGCGCCGGTTCGTTATCCCAGAAGCCGCGGGCGTTGATGATGTCGATGGGCGATTGCGGGGCGTATTCGTCGGCGGGAATCGGCTTGAGTGCGGCTTGCGGCTTGGGCAGCGGAACGGTCTTGGTATCAGCCGAAGCGACCTGATAGGACGCCGCGCCTGCGGGCTTCGCGCGCGGCAGCGGCACGCGCTCGAGAAGTTTTTCGGCGGCGGCCGTGACGGTGGCCTTGGCGTTGTCGGCAGCAGCCAGCGCGACAGGAACAACCTTGCGGCGCGCCGCGTCGTTACCGGCTTCTTCCTCGTCATCCGCCTGCTTGCGGCCGAACAGCGAGGCCAGGAAGGTGCGCGACTTCGACGGCGCTGCGACATCCTCGCCATTGCCGCGGCGCTCGATGTCGGCGAGCGCCAGTTCGTAGCCCTTCAGCGGCTGGCCGTTGGACGGCACATGCACCGTACGGCCGTCCGGGAAGACGCGCGCGAGTTGATCGTGGGTCATGCGCGGCCAGTGGCGGATGCTGCCGACGTCGAGATGCACGAAGGGCGATCCGGAGGTGGGGTAGAAACCGACACCGCCGCGCTGCAGGCGAAGTCCGGCGAAACGAATCTGCTCGAGCGGCACGCTGGGGATGAAGAAGTCCAGCGCCTGGCCCTGCATATGCTGGCTGTGGCGCGCCACGCCCGAGGAGCGGCGGCGGAGCATGGAATTGGTGGCGGGCGAGCGATAGGCGGAGATGATCTGGATCGGCTGTTTGCCGTCGACGTCGCGATAGACTTCCCAGACGATGTCGAACAGCCGCCGGTCCATCGTGGTGGAATCCTGGCTGCGCCAGTCGCGCAGGAAGTGATTGAGCTTCTTCAGCGCGGCCTCGTCGTAACGGCCGTGGCGCTTGAAGGTGACGGTAAGGTCTTCGCCGGAATGGGTGTGATGGAAGGAGAGGGTGCGGGTGTCGCCGTCGGCGGTGGCGTTATGGACGGAGCGGGCGTTGGTCGCGATCAGCAGCAGCGAGGCGAGGCCGACGCGCACCGAGGTGCGCGAAAGCCATCCAAAGCCAATGCTGCGTGGAAAACCGCCCGCCACTCAGAATCCCGTCAGCCGTCAGTTTGTTTAGGTGATCCCCCGCTACCCCACGCAACGGGAGAGGATGAACATGGTCTTAAGGCAGGGGGGTTAAGCGTTATTTACCAATCCCCGCGCCGCGTTGGTTAGCTTCCCAAGTCTTGTTCTTCCCAAGTCTTAGTTTTCCCGAGTCTTAGTTTCCCCAAGTCTTTAGCGATCCCAATTCTTTACGAACCCAAGTCCCCGAGCCTGACCCAAGTCTGTCACAGGCCCGTGAAGACCGGAGTATGCCCTCCGGAGTATGGCAAAAAAGGGCCGTCGGGCCGATCCGGCCCGGAATGCTTTGTCGGCAATGGTTAATGAAAAAGGGCCCCGCCAACGGCGGAGCCCTTTCAAACTGTGGAAATCGGGGAAAATCGGCGCTTTTGGGCCGGTTCCAGCGAAGTTCCTTAGCGAACCACCCGGCGCTGACGCACGGGGGCCGGCGGCGGGGTCGGAGGTCCAAACAGGCGCTCGAAGAAGCCCATGCCGCTGTTGCTGGCGAAGCTATCGCCGGGAACGCGCACGTTGGTCGGGCGGACGTAGTTCGGCTGGGCGTGGGACACGGCGGTTTCCATGTCGCGGCCTTCGCTGCCCTTGAGCAGTGCAAGCACCCTGGAATCGCGGCTGTAGATATCCTTGCGGAATTCGAGCTTGCCCGCGCTGTCCACGAATGCGGTCTGATAGGTGATGTTGACCGGGATCGGCGTCGGGAAGTTGATGTTGACCTCGCTGCGGCCGTACATGCCCTTGATCTTCTCGGATGTGTAGTTGTCCTTCGGCAGCACGATGCTCAGCAGGTTCGCGGCGTACTGGTCGGGGTTCTGCACGCGCATGCAGCCGTGGCTGAAGGCGCGCTCTTCCTTGGCGAACAGGTGCTTGTCCGGCGTGTCGTGCTGATAGACCAGGAACTTGTTCGGGAAGTTGAAGCGGATGCGGCCGAGCGCATTGGCTTCGCCCGGCGGCTGCGAGATGCGGATGCTGCCGTCAGCGGCGCGCGCGAGTTTCAGGCCCATGCGGTCGAGCACGGTCGGGTCCTGCGCCAGTGCGGGCAGGTACTCGTTGTAGATGATCGATGGCGGCACGTTCCAGGTCGGATTGACGGTGATGAACTTCATCGTCTCGGTCAGTTCCGGGGTCGCATGCTTGCCGGGCTTGCCGACGACGACGCGCGTGGTCCAGACCTGCTTGTCGCCTTGCATCAGCTTGAGCGAATAGTCGGGAATGTTGAGGATCACATAGGCGTCGCCCAGCGCCTTCGCGCCGAGTTCGCGCGGCAGCCAGCGCCAGCGCTCCATGTTGACGCGCACGATGTCGATCTTGCGGTCGTTCCTGGGGCCGTTGAGCGCGCGCACCGTGGCGTTGTCGAGCACGCCGGTCGCCTTCAGGTCGTTGCTCGACTGGAATTTGCGGACAGCATCGGCGACCGCCGCGTCATAGCGCTTGTCGGCAGCGTTCTCTGCGACATGAAGCTTGGCGCGCAACGCCGGCACGCGTTCGTCTTCCATTACGACCGGATTGGCATTCTTCTTGGTCGGCTTGACGAACTTGAGCACGTCGCCTTCGGCGATGTGCTTCGAGGTGTCCTCGGTCACGCCGCGCAGCTCGGCGAGCTTCGCCTTCAGAGCCTGATAACCCTTGTGCGGCGGGTTATAGCCCGCCAGCGCCGCCGACGCGTCGCGCGCCGTCGATACATTGATCAGGACCTCGACCGGATCGACCGGGTGCTCGGGGTACGAAATGTCCGCGCTCACGCGCGAGTAGTGCATGCGGCCGCTTTGCGCGTGGCGCGCATAGTCGAGCATGCTTTCGGTCAGGCGCAATTCCGCCTCGGCCTGTGCGTCAGGTGTGGTCGCAGCGGCGAAATCCGGCGTCGGATAATCGGCGGCATTCAGGCCGTCGCTGCTCGCGTCCTTGAGGCGCGCGATCACGCTCTTGGCGCGGGCGGTCGCGGCGCCGGCTTCGCTCCAGAGCGGAGCGTAGTTGCGGTCCTTGTAGAAGTTCTCGACAGCGGTGCGCTCGTTCTTGCGGTCGAAGTAGCGCGCGCCCTTGGCAGCGATCAGGTCGCGCAGCTTGTCGGCAACCGGCTGATCGGCTGCGGCGACGGCCGGAGCGGCCTTGGCAGGTTCGGTCTTCGGAGACTCGACGGCGGGGGCTGGGACTGCTGCTGTTGCTGCCGGCGGAGTTGCGGTTGGTGCCGTTGCGGTCGGCGCCGTTGCAGCCGGAGGAACAGTTGCCGTGGTGGCCGGAGCGGCGGCTGCGGTGTCGGGCTTGAAGTCGTTCACCGTCGGCGGCGGCACGTTGGCGGGCTCGGGAAGCGGGACCGCGGCATCGATGGCGAGATCTGCAGGGCTCTTGGCGGGACCAGACTGCGCATGGGCGGTGGTCGCGGCGACAGAGAGGAATGTAGCGGCCACGGCCATCAAAATCCGGTCGAAGCCCTGAGGGCTCTTGCGGTGGCCGGTCGAAAAGTCACGCATTCTCGCACCCCAATTCTCGCACCCTGTCGGGTGAAACTGCCCCGGCATGGAACAGCTCATGATGGTTTCCGTCACTGCCTGATGCAAAAGCGCCGGCCAGATCGGTAGTTGCTACGCAGTTTCGCATTGAAAACACTGCGAAACATACACGCACGAAACGCTACACGCGCCAGCTTGAAGCGGCCAGCCGCCGCCAGATCAACTCGAAGTCATCGCACAGGAAGTGACTTCAATTCGGCATGTCTTGCAACGGTTTGCGCGCATTGCCGCGCGCTTTTCCTGTGTCTGTCACCGCGCCGCAACGGTTCGAATATGAGTAACGAAAAAGCCGTGCCGGCGTTCCATGCCGCAGTGATTCGCGTTTCAGCGCGAAGGGTCGGATTCCGTGCCGGAGGCCGCGGCCTCGTCCAGTTTCCGGTACAGCGTCGAGCGGCCGATCTTCAATCGCCGCGCGACCTCGGACATCTGGCCGCGATAATGGGCGATGGCGAAACGGATGGTTTCCGCCTCCATGTCATCGAGGGCGCGCATTTCGCCGTCCTCGCCGAGCATGGACAGCGTTCCGTACGCAGACATGAATCCGGCTGGCGCGGGTGACGGAGCGATTGGTATTTCGGCACCTGCAACGGTCTCGCCGGGAGAGGAGGGCGGGCTGTCCATGACCACCGGCTCCGCCTCGTAAACCGGGGCCAGGGACATTCCACCGGTCTGCGGAAAATCATCCGGTCCAAGCTGGCCGCCGTCGCTCATCACCACGGCGCGATACACCGCATTTTCAAGCTGGCGGACGTTGCCGGGCCACGTCAGTTGTCCCAGCATCGCCATGGCTTCGCCGCTGACGCTGGTCACGGGCCGGTTCTCTTCGGCGGCGATGCGCGTCATGAAATGCCGCACCAGATGCGGGATGTCTTCGCGGCGCGTGCGCAGCGGCGGAATCGTCAGCGGCAAAACGTGCAGCCGGTAAAACAGGTCTTCGCGGAATGCACCGGCCTTCACCTGATTGAGCAGGTTGCGGTTGGTCGCCGATACGATCCGTACATCGACCTTCACGGGCTTGCGCCCGCCGACCGCTTCGACCTCGCCCTGCTGCAGGGCGCGCAGCAGTTTCACCTGCGCCGCCAGCGGCAGTTCGCTGATCTCGTCGAGGAACAGCGTGCCGCCATTGGCCTCGACGAATTTGCCTGCGTGACGTTCGGTGGCGCCGGTGAACGCGCCCTTCTCGTGGCCGAACAGCAGCGACTCCACCAGATTGTCCGGGATCGCGCCGCAGTTCACGGTGATGAACGGCTTGGCGCTGCGCTCGGAGGAGCCGTGGATGGCACGGGCGATCAATTCCTTGCCGACGCCGGATTCTCCTTCGATCAGCACCGGGATCGTGGAGGCTGCAGCCTTCTTGCCCATCGAAATGACGTGGTTCATCGTCTCGGAGCGGGTGACGATGTCGGCGAAGGTGAGTTTGCCCTCGCGGCGATGGCGGATGCGCTGCAGTTCGCCTTTCAGCGCACTGGCATTGAGGGCGTTGCGCAAGGACACCTGCAGGCGCTCGATGCCGACCGGCTTCACCACGAAATCATGCGCGCCCGCGCGCATCGCGGAGACGACGTTGTCGATCCCGCCATGGGCGGTCTGCACGATCACCGGAACATCGAGGCCGGCGTCGCGAATTCTGGCCAGCACGCCCATACCGTCGAGGCCGGGCATGACAAGGTCGAGCACCAGGGCGTCGACGGGTTTGGTGTCGGGATTGATCAGATGGGCGAGGGCGGCATCGCCGCTATCGACTGTCACGGCGTCGTAACCGCAACGTTGCACCATGTTTTCGACGAGGCGCCGCTGTACGGCATCGTCGTCGGCAATCAGAATGGTCGCAACCATGGCATTCCCCGCAACTCTGGACTATCTCAACAACATGTCTCGAATCGGGGCACTCTCGCCGATGCCGATTAACGACCTCTTAAGAGTTGGCTTCTTTGGCAAGTGCTGCAATCGTCCTGAACGATCTTGAACATCACGGGTTGAAATATGGCTTCGCGCACATCGGCTCTCCGCAAATCTCCGGCAAAATCCAAAACCGCGCCCAAGGCGAAAACCTCCGCCAAAAAGCCGTCTCCCAAAAAGGCATCCGGCGCGACAGGCAAGGCGGGAAAGCTGCCCGAGTGGAATTTGACCGATCTTTATCCCGCGCTCGATGCACCGGAGGTGGCGCGCGATCTCGACAAGCTCGATGCCGACTGCGTCGCGTTCGAGGCTGCCTACAAGGGCAAGATTGCGGAGCAGGTTGCAAAGCCCGACGGTGGCGAATGGCTGGCCGAGGCGATCAGGAGCTACGAGGGGATCGACGATCTGGCCGGACGGCTGGCGTCCTATGCGGGGCTTGCCCATGCGGGCAACACCGTCGATGCCGCGATCTCGAAATTCTACGGCGACGTGTCCGAGCGCATCACTGCAGCCTCGACGCACCTTCTGTTCTTCGCGCTCGAACTCAACCGCGTCGATGACGAGGTGATCGAGCGCGCGATGGTGGCGCCCTCGCTTAATCACTACCGGCCATGGATCGAAGATCTGCGCAAGGACAAGCCGTACCAGCTCGAGGATCGCGTCGAGCAGCTGTTCCACGAGAAATCTGTCAGCGGCTATGCGGCGTGGAACAGGCAGTTCGACCAGACCATTTCGGCGCTGCGCTTCAAGGTCGGTGGCAAGGAGCTGGCGATCGAGCCGACGCTGACGCTGTTGCAGGATCGTGCGCCCGCCAAGCGCAAGGCGGCGGCGCAGGCGCTGGCGAAAACCTTCAAGGCCAACGAGCGCACCTTCGCACTCATCACCAACACGCTCGCCAAGGACAAGGAAATCTCCGACCGCTGGCGCGGCTTCCAGGACATCGCCGACGCGCGCCATCTGGCCAACCGCGTCGAGCGCGAAGTGGTCGATGCGCTGGTGGCGTCGGTACGCGCCGCCTATCCGCGGCTTTCTCACCGCTACTACAAGATGAAGGCGCGCTGGTTCAAAAAGAAGTCGCTGCCGTTCTGGGACCGCAACGCGCCGCTGCCGTTCGCGACCACCGGCCAGATCGGCTGGAACGATGCGAAAAGCACGATCCTGAAAGCCTACGGCGATTTCTCGCCGCAGATGGCGAATATCGCGGCGCGCTTTTTCACCGACCGCTGGATCGATGCGCCGGTGCGGCCCGGCAAGGCGCCGGGCGCGTTCTCGCATCCGACCACGCCGTCGGCGCATCCCTATGTGCTGATGAATTATCAGGGCAAGCCGCGCGACGTCATGACGCTCGCGCATGAGCTTGGTCATGGCGTGCATCAGGTGCTCGCCGCCAAGAACGGCGCGCTGATGGCGCCGACGCCGCTGACGCTAGCGGAGACCGCCAGCGTGTTCGGCGAGATGCTGACCTTCAAGCGGCTGCTGGCCGAGACCAAAAATGCCAAGGAGCGCCAGGCGCTGCTCGCCGGCAAGGTCGAGGACATGATCAACACGGTGGTGCGCCAGATCGCGTTCTACTCGTTCGAGCGCGCGATTCACACCGAACGCCGCAACGGCGAACTGACCGCGCAGCGGATCGGTGAAATCTGGCTGAGCGTGCAGGGCGAAAGCCTCGGCCCGGCTATCGAGATCAAGCCCGGCTATGAGACGTACTGGATGTACATCCCGCACTTCATCCATTCGCCGTTTTATGTCTACGCCTATGCGTTCGGTGACTGCCTCGTGAACTCGCTCTACGCGGTCTACGAGAACGCCTCGGAGGGGTTCGCCGACCGCTATCTCGCGATGCTCTCGGCCGGCGGCACCAAGCATTATTCCGAGTTGCTGCAACCGTTTGGGCTGGACGCCAAAGATCCCAAATTCTGGGACGGCGGGCTGTCGGTGATCGAAAGCCTGATCGCTGAACTGGAGGCGATGGGATAGGCAAAAGCAGCCTTTTTTAGAGGCAATTGCCGGAAGGATTGGCGTCCTGTTCCGCATCGCGGAAATTTCCGCGAGGGTCATTGCATGGCATGCATGCGGGTGGTTCTAATCGGTTGTCCAAAGCGGAGGCAGCCGTTGCCCTTGCCCCGCAATTGGGCTAATTCGCGTCAACATTTAGAGTGGCGCTGGAGGGGATCGATGGCTGACCATAACGAAGTTGCTTACACCACGGCGGATGGCATGGACTATCCTGCGCACGAGCAAACCTACGAAGGGTTTCTCGTGATGACGAAGTACGGGACGATTTCCGTTATCGTCATCCTCGCCTTGATGGCGATCTTTCTCACCTGATCGAATTCGGTTGTCCCGGCGGTGTGGCCGGTGATTAAGTCATGCGCGGCCGAACGGCTGCGGGAGGCGTCATGAAAATTGCGATAGCCAAGGAAGTGGATGCAGCCGAGCCGCGCGTTGCGGCGACGCCCGACACCGTCAAGAAGTTCAAGGCGCTGGGCATCGATGTCGCGATCGAGCCGGGTGCCGGCATCAAGTCCGGTCTGCTGGACGCGGACTATGAAGCCGCCGGCGCTGTCGTCAGCGCCGATGCGGTGAAGGATGCCGACATCGTCATCAAGGTGAAGCGTCCGGAAGTCTCCGAAGTTACGAAATACAAGAAGGGCGCACTGGTCATCGCGATCATGGACCCCTACGGCAACGAAGCCGCGCTGAAGGCGCTGGCCGATGCCGGCGTTGCGGCCTTCGCGATGGAGCTGATGCCGCGCATCACCCGCGCGCAGGTGATGGACGTGCTGTCGTCGCAGGCCAACCTCGCCGGCTACCGCGCCGTGATCGAATCCGCCGAAGCCTTCGGCCGCGCGTTTCCGATGATGATGACCGCGGCCGGCACCGTGCCCGCGGCGAAAGTGTTCGTGATGGGCGTCGGCGTTGCCGGCCTGCAGGCGATCGCCACCGCGCGCCGCCTCGGCGCCGTGGTCACCGCGACCGACGTGCGTCCGGCGACGAAAGAACAGGTCGAAAGCCTCGGCGCCAAGTTCCTCGCGGTCGAGGACGAAGAGTTCAAGAACGCCCAGACCGCCGGCGGCTACGCCAAGGAAATGTCGAAAGAGTATCAGGCCAAGCAGGCCGCGCTCACCGCCGAGCACATCAAGAAGCAGGACATCGTCATCACCACGGCGCTGATCCCGGGCCGTCCCGCGCCGAAGCTGGTCACCGCTGAGATGGTGAAGTCGATGAAGCCCGGCTCCGTGCTGGTCGATCTTGCGGTCGAGCGCGGCGGCAACGTCGAGGGCGCCAAGGCCGATGAAGTGGCGGATGTCGATGGTGTGAAGATCGTCGGCTACACCAATCTCGCCGGCAAGGTCCCGGCCTCGGCGTCGAGCCTTTACGCGCGCAATTTGTTCTCATTCATCGAGACGCTGTACGACAAGGCCGCCAAGTCGCTCGCCGTGAAGTGGGACGACGACCTTGTGAAGGCGACTGCCTTGACCAAGGACGGCGCCGTCATTCATCCGAATTTTCAGCCGAAGGCATAAGGAGAGCCGACATGCATGGAATTGAGGCTGTCGACCCGTTTGTGTTCCGGTTGTCGATTTTCGTTCTCGCGGTTTTCGTCGGCTACTTCGTGGTGTGGTCGGTGACGCCCGCGCTGCATACGCCGCTGATGTCGGTCACCAACGCGATTTCGTCGGTGATCGTGGTCGGCGCACTGCTGGCGACCGGCGTCGCGCAGGTCGGCAACGACGACGGCCCGCTCTGGGCGCGCGCGTTCGGTTTCATCGCGCTGGTCTTTGCGTGCATCAACATATTTGGCGGCTTCCTTGTCACCCAGCGCATGCTGGCGATGTACAAGAAAAAGCAGAAGTGACGGGGCAGGGAACATGAACGCGAATCTCGCAGCGCTGCTCTATCTCGTCGCTGGCGTCCTTTTCATCCTGTCGTTGCGCGGCCTGTCGAGCCCGGCGTCCTCCCGCCAGGGCAACTTCTTCGGCATGATCGGCATGGCCATCGCCATCGCCACCACGCTGGCGGCGCATCCGCCGACCAGCACGACCGGCTGGATTCTCGTGATCCTCGGCATCGCCATCGGCGGCGGCATCGGTGCGGTGATCGCCCGCCGGGTGCCGATGACCTCGATGCCGGAACTGGTCGCGGCCTTCCACTCGCTGGTCGGCATGGCCGCGGTGCTGGTCGCCGCCGGCGCGTTCTATGCGCCTGCCGCGTTCGACATTGGCGCCCGCGGCAGCATCCATGCCTCGAGCCTGATCGAGATGTCGCTCGGCGTCGCCATCGGCGCGCTCACGTTCACCGGCTCGGTGATCGCGTTCCTCAAGCTCTCGGGCCGCATGAGCGGCGCGCCGATCATCCTGCCGGCCCGCCACATCATCAACATCGTGCTCGCGCTGGCGCTGGTGTTCTTCATCTACGGCCTTGTGGTTTCGCAAAGCTCGTTCGACTTCTGGATGATCACCATCATCGCGCTGGTGCTCGGCGCCCTGCTGATCATTCCGATCGGCGGCGCGGACATGCCGGTCGTGATCTCGATGCTCAACTCGTATTCGGGCTGGGCGGCGGCGGGCATCGGCTTCACGCTGGGCAACTCGGCGCTGATCATCACCGGCGCGCTGGTCGGCTCCTCCGGCGCGATCCTGTCTTACATCATGTGCCACGCGATGAACCGCTCCTTCATCTCGGTGATCCTCGGCGGCTTCGGCGGCGACAGCGGCGGACCGGCCGCGGCGGGCACCGGCGAAGTCAAGCCGGTCAAGCTGGGCTCGGCGGACGATGCGGCCTTCATTATGAAGAACGCGCAGAAGGTGATCATCGTGCCGGGCTACGGCATGGCGGTGGCGCAGGCGCAGCACGCCTTGCGTGAAATGGCCGACACGCTGAAGAAGGAAGGCGTCGAGGTGAAGTACGCGATTCATCCGGTCGCGGGCCGCATGCCCGGCCACATGAACGTGCTGCTGGCCGAAGCCAACGTGCCCTACGACGAGGTGTTCGAGCTCGAGGACATCAACTCGGAGTTCGCGCAGGCCGACGTCGCCTTCGTGATCGGCGCCAACGACGTGACCAACCCCGCGGCGGAAGAAGATCCGAAGTCGCCGATCTATGGCATGCCGGTGCTGCAGGTCTGGAAGGCCGGCACTGTGATGTTCATCAAGCGTTCGCTCGCCTCCGGCTATGCCGGTGTCGACAACCCGCTGTTCTACCGCGACAACACCATGATGCTGCTCGGCGACGCCAAGAAGATGACCGAGAACATCGTCAAGGCGATGTAGGCGAACGCCGCCTTCTCAAATCGCAGGAACGAAAGAGGCCGTGCGCTTGGCACGGCCTCTTTTTTTTATGCCTTTGGTACCCGATACAGCGCGCAGAGCTTGTTGCCGTCGGGGTCGCGCAGATAGGCAAGGTGCATTTTCACGCCGCCCCCTTCACGGATGCCCGGCGGCTCCTCGCACGTCGTGCCGCCGTTCGCGATGCCGCTTGCATGCCAGGCGTTGGCTTCCTCGGGCGAAGTCGCAGCAAAGCCAATGGTCCCGCCATTGGCCGGCGTGGCGGGTTTGCCGTCGATCGGCTTCGACACCGAAAAAGTCCCGGTTTTGGTGCGATAGAAGATGCGATGGCGATCGACCACCCCCGGCGGCACCCCGAGCGTGCCCAGCAGATTGTCGTAAAACGCCTTGGCCTTTTCGAGATCGTTTGTCCCGATCATGACGTGAGAGAACATTTTTTTGTTTCCTTCCAAAAAGCAGTCCTTTTTGGTTAAGGCATCTCGCTTCCGGGTGCAAATTCCCTCCGGGCTGGCTAGGCGTTTTGTAATCGCGCCGTTAGTATCGAGCGCATGAGTGCCCATACACACATGCCACGGTCAGCCTGGGTTTATCCCGCGCTGGCCATTTTGCTTTATATCGTCACCGAAATTCCGGCGCTCGGCATCGGTTTCACCCACACCCCGGCGGGGCTTGCCTTCGCGGCCGTGCTGCTGGTCATCCTGTTCGGCACCGTGTTCGCCGCGGTCCACCATGCCGAGGTGATCGCAGAGCGAATCGGCGAACCCTATGGCACGCTGCTGCTGACGCTCTCGGTAACCATTATCGAGGTGGCCCTGATCGCCACCATCATGCTCGGCGAGAACGGCGTGCCGACGCTGGCACGCGACACCGTGTTCGCGGTGGTCATGATCGTCTGCAACGGCCTCGTGGGCATCTGCATCCTTGTTGGCGGCCTGCGCTATCGCGAGCAGGATTTCCAGGTCACCGGTGCCAACGTCTACCTCAGCGTGCTCATCGTGCTGGCCACTATCACGCTGATCCTGCCGAATTACACCGAGACCACGCCCGGCCCGGTCTATTCCGCGAGCCAGCTCGGCTTCGTCAGCGTCGTCACCATCGTGCTGTATGGCGTGTTTCTGTACACCCAGACCATTCGCCACCGCGACTACTTCATCGCAGGCGCGGGCGAGGGGGAACGGGACTACGCCCCGGCAGGCCGCCTGTTTTTGATCAGCGGGTCCCTGCTGCTGGTCTCGCTGGTCGGGGTGGTGATGCTGGCCAAGAAGTTCTCGCTGGTGGTGGACGCCGGAGCGGCCGCCATCGGCGCGCCGCCGGCCTTTGCGGGCGTTGTCGTGGCGCTGCTGATCCTGCTGCCGGAAGGCGTCGCCGCGCTGGCTGCCGCGCGCAAGAACGATCTGCAGAAGAGCATCAATCTTGCGCTCGGCTCGTCGCTGGCCACCATCGGCCTGACCGTGCCGGCCGTCGCGATCGCGACCTATTTGCTGGACAAGCGGCTGGTGCTCGGTCTCGAGACTCGCGACACCATGCTGCTGATCATGACCTTTCTGGTCAGCCTGGCGACGTTCGGAACCGGCCGCACCAACATCCTGTACGGCTTGGTGCATCTGGTGATGTTCGCGGTGTTTATTTTCATGGTGCTCGTGCCTTAGGGCATGATCCCGAAAAGTGGGCACCGGTTTTCGGATAAGATCATGCCCGAACAGAAAACCGCTTACTGATACGCCGCGACGATATCGGTGATGGCGCGTTCGAGCTGCTTGGCGGTGGCGCACTGGCGCACGACGCTGCAATAGGTCGCGTAGCGCGGCATTTCCGAATCGCCCCAGCCCCACACCATGCGGCCTTCGGGATTGAGCCAGACCAGCCGCTTGGAGCGCTCCGAGATGCGCCGAAGAATGTCGGCGCGGGGATCGAGGTTGTTGGTCCGCGCGTCGCCCAGCACGATCACCGTGGTTTGCGGCGTTACTGCGCTGAGACACAGCTTTTCGAAATCGGCCAGCGACTTGCCGTAGTCCGAGGAGCCGAATCCGACCTGCGTCATGATCTCCTTCATCGCCTTGTCGGCGTCCATCTCTTCGAGAATGTCGCTGACCTCGATCAGGTGGCCGGAGAACGCGAAGGAGCGGACGTCGGACACAACTTCATGAAGGCTGTAGATCAGCAGCAGGAAGAAATCCGAGACGCGCGCGACCGAGCCGCTGACATCGCAGATCGCGATGATCTTCGGTTTGTCGCGGTGGCGGCGCTTCCACGTGGTCAGGAACGGCACGCCGCCCCATGCCGCGTTGCGCCGGATCGTGCGGCGGACGTCGAGATGGCCGCGGCGCTGGCGCTTGCGCGGCTTGCTGTAGCGCTCGCGCAGACGCCGTGCGATCTGGCGGATCAGCACGCGCATCTGCTGGATCTGCCGCTGGTCGAGCTGCGACATCGGCGCGTTGCGCAGGATGTCGTTGCGCAGGTTCTCGGTTTCCTCGCGGCCGTACAGCAGCAGCGCCTGCGAAACGGTATCGCGCACATTCTCGCGCAGCGCTTCGGTCGCTGCCGCAAGCCGCTCGGCCTCCGCCGGATTGCTGACTGTCAGGGCGTCGAGATCGTCCCGCAATTGCGCGATGCCGAGTTCGTTGAGGATCTTGCTCGAATAGATGCCGCGCTGGGTGAAGAACCGGATCTCGGACAGCTCCGCGGCGGCGGAGGCATTCGCAATTGCCGCTGCGAGAGCGTTGCGGTCCTGCGACATCAGCATCTGCGCCAGCGGCCCGAGGCCCGAAGGAGGGGACGATGCCGCGGCGCCCGGCGGCATCTGCTCGCTCGATGTCTCGCCGCTCTCGCCGGATTCGCCTGCCTCGTTGTCTTGAGTCGGCGGTCCGGTAATTTCAGGTTGCTGGAAGAACAGGTCGAAGCATTCGCCGAGCGCCCGCTTGTCGTCGGTGCTCTTGGCGAGGGTCAGCAGAAACGTGTCGCGCAGGATTTCGCGGTCGGTAAAGCCGATCTCGGAAACCGCCCGCATCGCGTCGATGCTTTCGGAGGGCGAAATCCGCACCCCGGCCCCGCGGGCCGCCCGAAAGAAGCGATGCAGGTTCTCTCTCATCCGGTCTAACCGAAGACGTTCCAGTGTGGTGGTTCGCAAGTCCGCATCGTTTCTACAGCGCCTTCTTTTGCGGACTTGCGAACCAAAACCACACTGAAGTTATAATTGCTAGTGTCCTTTTGAATCCGAAGTTCGCTATGGAGTGTGCTGCAAGATGAGGCGAACTTCGGATTCAGGACACTAGCTGGCGGGTCTTGCCAATGAAGGCGGTGACTTGCGGCATGGTGGTCTCGATGTCGGCTTCGTACTTGAGCAGGACGTTGAGCGTGTCCTTGACCATCTGGTGATCCAGTTCGCTCGCCTGCAGCAGAACCAGCACCCGCGCCCAGTCGATAGCCTCGGACACCGACGGCAGCTTCTTCAAGTCCAGCGTGCGGACGTCATTGATGAAGCTGACGATCTGCCGCCGCAACGACTGTGATATGCCGGGCACGCGGCTCTCGACAATACGCTCCTCGAGCTTCTGCTCGGGGAAGCCGATGTGCAGATGGAGACAGCGCCGCTTGAGCGCGTCGCCGAGATCGCGTTCGCTGTTGGAAGTGAGGATCACCGTCGGCGGCGAAATCGCGGAGATGGTGCCGAGTTCAGGCAGCGTCACCTGAAAGTCGGACAGGATTTCGAGCAGCAGCGATTCGAATTCCGCGTCCGACTTGTCGATTTCGTCGATCAGCAGCACGCAGCCCTTCGGCTGTTCGAGCGCCTGCAGCAGTGGGCGCGGCTCGACAAATTCCTTGGAAAAGAACACGTCGCCGAAATCGTGCAGCTTGTTCAGCGCCGCCGGCAGCGTCTCCGCGTCGCCCAGCACTTCGCCGAGCTTGTCCTTCAGGATCTGCGTGTAGAGCAACTGCTTGGCGTACTTCCACTCGTAAAGCGCCTTGGCTTCGTCGAGGCCCTCATAGCATTGCAGGCGAATCAGCTTGAGGCCGCGCCATGCGGCGATCGCCTTTGCCAGTTCGGTCTTGCCGACGCCGGCCGGCCCTTCCACGAGGATCGGCTTTTCGATCCGCTGCGACAGATAAACCGCGGTCGCGATCTGACGATTGGCGATGTAGCCCGCCGAGGCCAGACCTTGTTCGACGGCGTCGATGGAGGCTGCCGGCTGATATTCGGTCAAGATCGTGAACTCCAAAAGGCTTGCTGTCAGTGATCGGCCGCTGATGGCCCGGCGCGAGCGGCTCCTGCGAAGGAACCCAGAGTATTTGCTACGCCGCCCGAAGGCTTTCGTCCATATCACCCCGGCTATGCATCCGCGCAGGCCGGAACCGCTGTGCGAAATGAGGCAGTGAACCGAAGTTTTTCTCGCGTTGCTGTGACCGCAAAGCGTCTTGCCTGTTTGGAACTCTGACTGTACCTCTGTCGATGGTTGTGGCTGGTCGCCACGACGGGAGTGCCGGTTCCGGATGCTGACGCAACTGACCAGGGTCATGAGGGTAAAGGCTGCGCGCATTCTCGTTGCGCTCTATGCCTTTTGCCTCGTCGCGCCGGTCAGTTTCGCCTTTGCAGACAGCGCTCTGGCGCACTGCCTGACAAGCCCAGCGCAGGTCCAGCATGTCGGACACGTGCACGGTGAAGCCGCTCATGTCCATCAGGGCATGACGCATGCGGATCACGATCATCACGCGCCGGCGAATGCCGAATCTGCCGGTGCGATGCACGACCACGCCGGCATGACTGATTCCGGCGGCAAGTCGACCGCCCCCGCTTGCTGTGGCGTGATGTGCATCAGCGCGCTTCCGGCCAGCATGTTTGAGTTGACGCCTCGAACGATGACTCACGCATCGGTCGCGGCCTCTTCCGACGCCGGAATTTCCGGCGAGGCCCCCGACCTCCTTTATCGCCCCCCAATCATCCTCCTGTCGATCTGATCGCCGGCGCTGCGACTGAAGAGTCGCGCGCTTTCGAAGCCGTTTGACATTCGAGGATATGATGCCCGCGCAAAATCTGGCGAGGCTCGCTGCCGTTGATCCGGTGGCGACGACACTCGTGCCGATGCCGTTCAAAGCACTATTTCTATCGCTCGCGCTGCTGTTTCTCGCAGGCTGCGCCACCAAGCCTGCAGTTTCCGCTGGGCCGGACCCGTCCGATCCGGGGGCGCGGACATCGCGCGCTGAATACAGCTCCACACTCGGGCGCTACACGTCCCAAAGGCCGGTGGCTCCCGCTGCCTGGAAGAAACAGAACGAGCAGGTCGCACCCGCTCCGAAATCCGGCGAGTAGGTGCACCATGCCAGCTCAGGATT
This sequence comes from Afipia massiliensis, assembly GCF_001006325.2. Lineage (NCBI taxonomy): Bacteria > Pseudomonadati > Pseudomonadota > Alphaproteobacteria > Hyphomicrobiales > Nitrobacteraceae > Afipia > Afipia massiliensis. The sequence continues at coordinate 2,199,047 of NZ_LBIA02000001.1, forward strand.
TCAAGACTCTCACCTATACCGCAGCGCTGGATGACAGTGTCAGGCGCCGCGTCCGCAGGTGGATGATGGCAAGCACTGCCCTTCTGCTACTGTCGGGCTGCGCATCGTTCTCGCCTGATGGCGGGATGAGTGTGGTTACGGCCACGGTCTCGCAAGACCTCGGCAAGAATGCCGCCGCCTTGCGCACATCGAATGAGGCGGCGGCCGCCCGCAGCACAACCGCGCGGCTGCTCTCGAAGCCGTTATCTGCGGATGCAGCTGTTCAGATCGCGCTTCTGAACAATCGCGGATTGCAGGCGGCTTACAACGAACTCGCCATCGCGGAAGCCCAGGCAGTGGAGGGCAGCCTGCCGCCGAATCCTGCAATTTCACTGTCGCGGATTGCGGGATCGGTCGAAGTTGAAGTCGAACGCAAGATCGTCGCCAACGTGCTGGCGCTCGCAACATTGCCGGTTCGTTCGGAAATCGCAGCGGCCCGCTTTCGGCAGGCACAGATTGTGGCCTTGAGTGAAACGCTGCGGGTCGCAGCGGACACGCGGCGCGCCTACTATCGCGCCGTCTCAGCGCGCGAACTTGCGGGCTTTCTCGCGCAGGCCCAGTCCGGCGCTGAAACCGCGGCGAAGTTCGCTACCCGTCTCGGCGAGACCGGCGGCATGAACAAGCTCGATCAGGCGCGCGAGCAGGTGTTCTACGCCGACCTCACCGCGCAACTCGCCACCGCGCGTCAGCGCGCTGCGAGCGAGCGGGAAGCGCTGATCCGCGCCATGGGATTGTGGGGCGACGATCTGGCATTCCGGATGGGCATCGCGCTGCCACCGTTACCCTCGCGGCCGCAATCGCTGCCGGGCATCGAGACCGAGGCGGTTCGTCGTCACGTCGATCTCCAGATCGGGCGGATCGAGCTGGATGCGCTGGCAAAATCGTACGGACTGACGCAGGCGACGCGCTTCATCAACGTGCTGGATGCCGGGCTCACCGGAAAAACCTTCAGGGACAAGGCAACCGGAGAAAAAGCCCGCGAGCGCGGTTTTGACGTTGAACTTCAGGTTCCGATTTTCGATTTCGGCGAGGTTCGCGTCAGGGAAGCCGAGGCGACCTACATGCACGCGGTCAACCGCCTGACGGAGCGGGCGGTCAATGTTCGATCAGAAGCGCGCGACGCCTATCGCAGCTACCGGTCGTCCTATGACATCGCGAACCACTACCAGCGAGAAGTTCTGCCGCTGCGCAAGATCATCTCCGACGAAACCCTGCTTCGCTACAACGGAATGCTGATCGACGTGTTCTCGTTGCTGGCGGAGGCGCGTCAGCGCATCGCCGCAACGACGGCGGCGATTGAGGCGAGGCGGGATTTCTGGCTGGCCACGACAAATCTCAACACCGCGGTGATGGGCGGAGGTGTTCTCGGACGCGGCGAAGCCGCACGCGCAATGTCCGGCGCATCTGCCGAAGCCCCTCAGCATTGAATGGAGAACGAACAATGATCTCACGCAGAGCAGTTCTCGGATCGGCGGCGGTGCTGGCCGGCGCAAGCGCCGTCAGCGGCCGCGTTCAAGCCGCGAGTATTCCGGAAGCCGCAACGTCAACCGCGACGACGATGCAGCCGCCGCTGTTTCCGTCCAGCGGCCCGGACTATCAGCCCGTCGTCACGCTCAACGGCTGGACGCTGCCCTGGCGCATGAACGGCGACTGGAAGGAATTTCATCTCGTCGCCGAACCCGTGGTGCGCGAATTCGCACCGGGCATGGTCGCACACCTGTGGGGCTACAATGGTCAGGCGCCAGGCCCCACCATTGAGGCGGTCGAAGGCGACAAGGTCCGCATCTTTGTCACCAACAAACTGCCCGAGCACACGAGCGTGCACTGGCACGGCATGCTGCTGCCGAACGGCATGGATGGTGTCGGCGGTCTGACCCAGCCGCACATCAAGCCCGGCAAGACGTTCGTCTATGAGTTCGTGCTGAAGAAAAGCGGCACGTTCATGTACCACCCGCATTCCGACGAGATGGTCCAGATGGCGATGGGGATGATGGGCTTCTTCGTCGTGCATCCGCGCGACCGGAAGTTCATGCCTGTCGATCGTGACTTCGTGTTCCTCGCCAGCGCCTATGCCATCGAGCCGGGGTCGTATCTTCCGAAAGTCGCGGAGATGACCGACTTCAACATGTGGACCTGGAACAGCCGCGTCTTCCCCGGGATCGACACACTCCCGGTTCGTCTCGGCGACCGTGTGCGGGTGAGGATGGGAAATCTCACCATGACCAATCACCCGATGCACATCCACGGTCACGAAATCTTCGTCACCTGCACCGATGGCGGATGGGTGCCTGAAACCGCACGATGGCCGGAAGTCACCATCGATCTGCCGGTCGGCAGCATGCGCGCGTTCGAGTTCGTTGCGGATGCGCCGGGCGACTGGGCATTCCACTGTCACAAGAGCCATCACACCATGAATGCGATGGGCCACGACATCCGGAACTTCGTCGGGGTGCAGAAGCGCGATCTGGTCAAGTCGGTGCGCAAGCTGGTGCCGGATTACATGCCGATGGGAAGCGCCGGCATGGCCGACATGGGCGAAATGGAAATGCCGCTGCCGGACAACACGCTGCCGATGATGACCGGCTTCGGCCAGTTCGGCCCGATCGAAATGGGCGGCATGTTCACAACCGTCAAAATCCGCGAGGGGCTTGCGGCGAACGATTATACCGACCCGCCTCCCTACAAGAACCCCGCTGGAACGGTGGCCTACGAGGTCGCGAGCGCGACGGCGCCTCCCGCGAAACAATCGGCTTCGCCCCCAAAGTCGAAGCCTGCGATCGAGATGAAAGTGATCAAGCCTCCCATGAACCACAAAGGACACTGAAGATGCATGCTTTGAAGATGCCCGCTTTGCGAAAATCCAAAATCACCCTGATCGCCGCCGCGTTGATGCTGTTGCCGGCATCGTTCGACCGCCTATCGGCGCACGACAACCACGCCTCTTACGACGCCGGGGAGCCCGGCGATCCGAAAAAGCCTTCGCGTGAGATCGTCGTCGAGATGGGGGACCGGTACTATCAGCCGAAGAAAATCGAAGTGAAGCGCGGCGAGCAGGTCCGCTTCGTGCTTCGCAACGACGGCTATGAGGATCACGAATTCCTGCTGGCGACGCCCGAGGCGAACCTCAAGCACGCCGAGGCGATGCAGAAGAATCCCGGCATGGAACACGACGAGCCGAACGGGATTCAACTCGCGCCGAGTAAATCCGGCGAGATCGTCTGGAAATTCACGAAGGCCGGGACGTTCGAGTTTGCGTGTCTGATCGCCGGGCACCGCGAGGCCGGGATGATCGGCACTGTTGTCGTGAAATGATCGAACACAAAACCAGAGGAAGAAATATGCGGAAACTTATTCTTGCGACGTCCTGCTTCATCGCGCTGTCGGCTCTCCTTCCCGCAGCGCCGGCGCATGCTCAGGCGCTGCCGGTCAGCGGAACCGTCACCAAGATCGACGAGGCGGCCGGAAAAATGACCATCAAACACGGTCCCATCAAGAAAATGGATATGGAGGGGATGACCATGGTTTTCAGAGCCCAGGCCCCGGACATGCTGAAGCGGGTGAAGGTCGGCGACAACGTCAGGTTCGACGTCGACAAGGTCAATGGGCAGATGACCCTGACCGGAATCGAGAAGGTGAAATAGCCGCTGGTCGGCAACGCCGGGGGGCCGGGTAAGGCTTCTGACAAAGCCGTTACCCGGCGTTTTCCCCGCAGTTGCCACCGATCTGTCGCAGTTGATCCCTCAATCGGCCCTAAAGTTCCCCCATGCAACGTCTGCGGGGAGTTGTGATGATCAAGAAGCTGTTCACGAAATACTTTTTGGAGGTCGTTCCGTCGATCGTGGCGACGGTGGTCGGTGCGTACATCGTCACGCACTACATCAACGCCAAGTCGGAGGCCGACAAGCCGAAGGCGGCCATTGCGGCTCCCGCTCAGACCTCCAAGGAGGCTGCCCCCCAGACGCTGAAAGCCGACGAGTCCGGTGATAAGGCCGCCAAGGCTGAAACCGCAAAAGCCGAAGCCGCCAGGCTCAAGGCCGAAAAGCAGGCTCTCGAAAAGGCCGCGGCGGAGCGCTCGGCCGCTGACCGGGCGGAGAACGCGAAGAAGGCCGCCGAAAAACTTGCCGCCGAAAAGGCTGCCAGTGAGAAGGCTGCCGCCGACAAACTCGCCAGTGAGAAGGCTGCTGCCGAGAAGCGGGAACGGACCGCTGCGAAGCCAGCGCCCGCTGCGCCATTGCCTGCCGAGACCAATGCTGCGCCCGACGACAGGCGCGATGCCAACGATCTGGCGCGGGCCGCGATCGAACGGCTGCGCAATGCCAAGGCGATATCTGAGCTGCCGCGTGCGCCGGAAGCCGTGCGTGCCGACGAGCCGGCGAAAGCGCAGGAGCGGGGTCAGGAGCGCGCCCGGGTCAACAGCGTCGTCTATGCCCCTGCCGCTGCGCCGCAGCCGCCGGTCCAGCCGCTGCCGCCTGCGGTCACGGTCGCGCCACCGCCGAGCGAAGCCGCCGTGATGGCTCCGCCGCAGCCATTTCCCACGCCGATCTCAGGATCGTCCGAGACCCGGGCCGATGATGGCCAGCGGTTGACGCCGCCGGCCGACATTCCCTCGCGCCCGCTCGATCTGCGCGCGAAACAGGGGCGTTCGTCGGTGACCGAGGACGTGATGTCCGCCGCGAAATCCGTATTTCAGGCCGTGGTGCCGGAATCGAACTAGGCGCGTACTCGGGACAGTTTGAAATGAGAGAGCCGCTGCTTCTCTCGTTTCAACCAGCGTGTTGTCCTAAGCCGTTTAATAGCACCGCGTGATATTTACGCTTACGGTTTCCTCTGCGCCTTCGCGCCGGGGAACCTTGACGGTCTGCTTGGTGCATTCCTGCACATAAGGTCTGTCAGACGGTGCGACCGCCGGCGGAAATCGATGTGCCCAATCCCAGGGGACATCATAAGTGTAAGTGTAGCGGATATCGCCTGACGGTGGCGGTACGACATCCACGCCGCGTCCGGCATACGATGGTTCGTAGAACACGCCGGCTGTGCCCGGCCAGAAAGTCCCTGCGTTGTGTCCTCGATGACGCTGCAGAGGCCGGCCGGTTGATGGACGGAAAGCCGGACGCGCCGAAACAGGCCCTCCAGCATACGTGGCACCCGGATCGGCAAATGTCTCGTTCGGGGCAAGGATAAGCGCGGCCACGCCGAGAGAGGCGATAAGCGCTCCGTACATTCTATACGTCATGGCACGCACCAGTTCTAAGTTGCGAGCAGCACTCAAGGCACGCTAGGTCGCGCCTTTGGGGCCCGCAAACGTAGAGTTAATAGTTGGTTAAGGCTTAATCTTAACGGGTCGGCTGGTGGCGTCGACGATATCCAGAAATTCCTTGACCGTGCTGACCGCTCCGGGGTTTGCCGCGACATAGCCGGGGAGTTGCGTCACCGCATCGTGAAACGCCTCGCCCTTCATCACGTCGAGCACGCGTTGCATCGGCTCGCTATCGAGGAATCCGCGGCGGCACACGAAGAAATAGTCCTCCGTCAGCAGACGGACGAAATCGAGTCCGAACTGCTTCGCGGCGGCCTCGACGCCGAACGCGGCATCGGCCATGCCGCTGGCCACGTAGGCAGCGACGGCGGCGTGGGTGAACTCCATCTGCTGTGCGCCGTTGATCTTCGCCTCGTCGATCCTGTGCTGTGCCAGCAGCTGATCGAACAGCGTCCGTGTTCCGGAATCGTGATCGCGGTTGACGAAGCGGGCTTTTGTGTCGACCAGATCTTTCAGCGATCCAATTTTCAATGGATTGCCGTGCTTCACCATCAGACCCATCTCGCGGGTCACGAAACTGATAACGCGATCCTCGCGCGGATCGAGCCACTCCCGGCACGCCTTGACGCTTTGCGCGCGCAGTTCGCCTCGCGGAATGTGGACGCCGGAGAGATCGCACGCGCTCTGCGCCAGCGACACCAGCGAGTTCTGGTTGCTGACATAGCGCAGGTCGACGCCGATGCCCGGCTCCCGGTCGAGCAGCTCACGCAGCTTCGAGACCGCGAATCCGTGGCTGGCGTGCACGCGGATCACGCTTGGGCGGTGATGCAGGAACGGCTTGATTTCGGTGACAAGTTCCTGCGCGAGATTTTCAAGCTGCGGGCCGAGGCGGGCCTGCATGCGCTGTCCGGCCCACACCAGCTTCTCACCGAAGGCAGTCAGGGTCGTGCCCTTGCCGCGATGGGTTTCGACCAGCGGCACGCCGAAGAACTCGGACCACTGTTCGACCAGATTCCAGACATGGCGGTAGGACAGGCCGGCGTGTTTTGCCGCGCTGGTGAGTTTGCCGGTTGTACGGATTTCGTTGAGCACGCCCAGCATGACGACGGCGGTCTGCGGGCTGCCTTCCTTGTGGAAGCGCCAGACGGGTTCGATCTCGATATGAAACATCGGCACCTCTGATTATGAAATGGACTTCATACGACCGCGAGCCACTGGCAAATCATATCATATTTACTAACAAGAATTTAGTGCAAAAATTGGGAGAAAGAACAGGAGAATATGATGTCGATTGCATATGATTACTCCCATGATACGCCCCGCGACGCCGTTGTCCTCCGCAAGCAGCTCCTGATCGACGGCCGGCACATCGAGTCGGTGTCGGGCCGCACCTTCAAGACGCTCAATCCTGCGACAGAGGAGGTCATCGCGGTGATCTCCGAAGGTAACGAAGCTGACGTCGAGCGCGCTGTCGTTGCTGCGCGCCGCGCCTTCTTGGGCGTCTGGGGCAACATGCGTCCGGCCGAGCGCGGCCACATCCTGTTCAGGCTTGCGGAATTGATGAAGCAGCACGGCGATGAACTCGCCGAGCTGGAAAGCCGCGACGCGGGCAAGCCGATCTCGGCGGTGCTGCGGCAGGATCTTCCCGCCGCCATCGACACGCTGACCTATTACGCCGGCTGGGCCGACAAGATTCACGGCGACACCGTGCCGACGCGCGGCGACGCGCTGACCTACACCGTGCGCGAACCGGTCGGGGTGGTGGCGGTGATCGTGCCGTGGAATTTTCCGCTGATGATCGGCATGTGGAAGCTCGCGCCGGCGCTGGCCTGCGGCTGCACCGTGGTGATGAAGCCTGCCGAATTGACCTCGCTGTCGGCGCTGCGGATCGGCGAGCTTGCACTGGAAGCAGGTCTGCCGCCGGGCGTGCTGAACATCGTGCCGGGCCCGGGCCGTGTGGTCGGCGACGCGCTGGTCAATCATCCCGGCGTGGACAAGGTGACCTTCACCGGATCGCCCGGCGTCGGCCGCGGCATCCTTCGCGGTGCGGCGGGCAACTTCAAGCGCGTGTCGCTCGAACTTGGCGGCAAGTCGGCCAACGTGATCTTCGACGATGCCGATCTTGACGCGGCCACCAAGGCGGCTGCGGCGGGAATCTTCTTTAATGCGGGGCAGGTGTGCTCGGCCGGTTCTCGCGTGCTGGCGCATGAGAACGTCTACGACGAAGTGGTCGAGCGGCTCACGGCGCGCGCGAAAGCCTTGCGCATGGGCGACACCGCGGACAAGATCACGGCGCTCGGTCCGGTGATTTCCGAAAAGCAGATGAAGTCGATCCTCGACTATATCGATATCGGTGAGAGGGAAGGCGCATCACTCGTCTCCGGTGGTGAACGCGTCGGCGACCGCGGCTATTACATCAGCCCGGCGGTGTTCGCGAACGTGAAGCACGAGATGCGAATTTCGCAGGAAGAAATATTCGGGCCCGTGGTCAGCGTCATCAAGTTCAAGGATGAAGCCGATGCGCTGCGGATAGCCAACGGCACCGCATTCAGCCTCGCCGCTGGCGTATGGAGCCGCGACATGGGTCGCGTGCAGCGCTTCGCGAAGAAGGCGAAGGCCGGCACGGTCTGGATCAATACCTATGGCTACACCGACGTGCGGTTGCCGTGGGGCGGTGCGGGCGATTCGGGTTTCGGCCGCGAACACGGCACCGAAGCGCTCGCGAATTTCACCGAGCCGAAAGCGGTCTGGATGAACCTGAACGTTTGAGACCTTGTTTGGGCGCACTTTCCCTCCCAGGAATGCTCGAGCACACACGCGGGCCGGAAGGCCCGCGTTTTTTTACGGCGGTATCCTGTATCCCTGGATTGCCGGATTTGATCGTCCATGATCCGATGCAACGAGCTAGACCGTCATTTCGCTTGTACGGGTGATGAAAAGTTTTCAGTCGATCGTGGTGCTTGCGATAGCCGCTTATGCCGCGGTCGCGGTGGCGCTGTATGTCTTTCAGCGGCTGCTGCTTTATCCGGTGCCGGAAACGACGAGAACCGATCCCGCCGCAGCAGGATTTCCGGAAGCGCGGGAAGTCATGCTCGAGACCAGGGACGGCGAGAAGGTCATCGTCTGGCACGTCGCGCCGAAAGTGGGGAAGCCGGTCGTGCTGTTCTTTCACGGCAACGGCGAAGTGCTGGCGTGGCGTATTCCGCGCTTTCGCGCCATCACCGCCGACGGCACCGGCCTCATCGCCCTGTCGTTCCGCGGGTATGGCGGGTCCAGCGGCAAGCCTACCGAAGATGGGCTGCTGAACGACGGAGCGGCGGCTTATGCGTTCGCAGCGGCGCATTACCCGCCGGAGCGCATCGTGCCGTGGGGCTATTCGCTCGGCTCCGGCGTCGCGGTCGCCATCGCCGCGAGCCAGCCGGTCGGCAAACTCATTCTTGAAGCGCCCTATACATCGGTCGCCGATATCGCCGCGTCGCTGTTCTGGTACATGCCGGTGCGCTGGCTGATGCGGGATACATTCCGGTCTGATGAGCGCATGGCCAGCGTGAAAGTCCCGCTGCTCATCATGCACGGAGAGAAGGATACGGTGGTCCCGGCGCAACTGGGGCGGCGGTTGTTCGATCTTGCGCCCGGTCCGAAACGCTTCGTGCCGTTCCCGCTCGGCACCCACATCAATCTGGACGACACCGGCGCGGTGGATGTTGCGCGCGCCTTCATGGCCGGCAAGGACTAGTTCTCGCTCAAACAAAAACGCGGACCGTGAGGCCCGCGTTTTCGTATCTAAAACTGTTGAGATCGCTTAGCGCGGTCCACGCGGACCGGCACCAGCGCCTGCGCCTCCACGGCCACCAGCAGCGCCGCGATCACCGCCCGGACCAGCGCCGAACACCGGCTTCGGCTTCATCGGCAGCAGGCCTTCGCGCTGCAGCTTCTTGCGCGCGAGCTTGCGAGCACGGCGAACGGCTTCCGCCTTTTCGCGAGCCTTCTTCTCGGAGGGCTTTTCGTAATGACCGCGGAGCTTCATCTCGCGGAAAATGCCCTCGCGCTGCATCTTTTTCTTCAGCGCCTTGAGAGCCTGGTCGACATTGTTATCGCGGACGAGAACCTGCACGCGGCATCCTCTTTGGTTTCAATCAGGAATTCAGGAGACGACGAAGGGCCGACTAAAGGCCACGCCCTTCCCATCAAGGGCGCGGATGTACCAGATCAAACCGGGAATGTCCACCTGTGGACGGCCTTTTTCCAGGGCCCGAATGTCACGATTTCGGGGCAAATTGGATGGGCCGGGCCCGCGATTCGGGGGAGTTTAGGAAGGCTTAAGACTCCGATTTCTACGGTTCCCGCCATTGAGGTGATCCAACACCACTGGGGAGACGTGACATGAATACGAAGAAGTATGCCGCCGAGGTCATCGGCACGTTCTGGCTCACATTTGCAGGCTGCGGCAGCGCCGTCCTTGCGGCGGCTTTTCCACAGGTGGGCATCGGCCTGCTCGGGGTCTCGTTCGCGTTCGGCCTGAGCGTGGTGACGATGGCCTTTGCTATCGGTCATATTTCAGGGTGCCATCTCAATCCCGCCGTCACCGTTGGCTTGGCCGCAGGCGGCCGCTTCCCTGCAAGCCAGATTGTTCCCTACATCATTGCCCAGGTGATCGGAGCCGTGCTTGGCGCGGGCCTGCTCTACGTCATTGCCAGCGGCAAAGCCGGGTTCGACCTCGCAGGCGGTTTCGCCTCCAATGGCTATGCGGACCATTCGCCCGGTAAATACAGCCTTCTGGCTGCCTTTGTGTGTGAAGTGGCGATGACTGCGATGTTCCTGTTCATCATCATGGGGGCGACCCACGGCAAGGCGCCGGCCGGCTTCGCGCCGCTGGCGATCGGTCTTGCGCTGGTGATGATCCATCTCGTCAGCATCCCCGTCACCAATACCTCGGTGAACCCGGCGCGCAGCACCGGTCCCGCGCTGTTCGTCGGCGGATGGGCCATTCAGCAGCTTTGGCTGTTCTGGGTCGCGCCGATCATCGGCGGCATTATCGGCGGCGTGGTCTATCGCTGGCTGAGCGACGAGCCGGCGGGCATCGTGGCCGGCAACAAGTAAGCTCCGATCAAGCAAGAAGGCCGCCGCGAGCAATCGCGGCGGCCTTTGTCTTTGGACGCTTTCAGGACTGCTTGACCTCGGTCACATGGCCCATCTTGCGGCCCGGCCGGGGGGCGCCCTTGCCGTAGAGGTGCACCGTGGCGCCGGGAACGCCGAGCCACTTGCCGTAGTCGAGGATGTCGTCGCCGATCAGGTTGGTCATGGTGACGTCGCCGTGCCGGACCGGGTGCGCCAGCGGCCAGCCGGCGATGGCGCGGATGTGCTGCTCGAACTGCGACACCGAGGCCCCGTCCAGCGTCCAGTGGCCGGAGTTATGCACCCGGGGGGCAATTTCGTTGACCAGCAGGCTCGGACCGTCCTTGCCGGGTACAACGAACAGTTCCACCGCCAGCACGCCGACATAGTCCAGCGCAGTCGCGATTTTCTCCGCGATGACACGCGCCTGCGCCGCAAGCTCATCGGAAATGCGCGCCGGCGCATGGGAAAACTTCAGGATGTGGTCGCGATGTTCGTTCTCGGTGACATCAAAGCAGACCACTTCGCCGCTGGCGCTGCGCGCTGCGACAACGGAAATCTCGCGCTCATACGGCACGAAGGCTTCGAGAATCGCGGAGCGCGTTTCGAGATCGGCCCACACCGCTTCAGGATCGTCGCCCTCGCGGACCACGACCTGGCCCTTGCCGTCGTAGCCGAAGCGCCGGGTCTTGAGCACCGCAGGCAGACCGATCTGGCCGATCGCCGTCTTCAGTTCCTGCGCGGACGAGACGTCGGCATAACGCGCGGTGGCGATGCCGAGCTTGGTGACGAAGTTCTTTTCCGCGAACCGGTCCTGCACGGTTTCCAGCACCCCCGGGTCCGGCAGCACCGGGCGGCGGGCCGACAGGATCATGGCCGTGGACGAGGGGATGTTCTCGAACTCATAGGTGATGACGGCGACGTCCGACGCGAACAGTTCCAGCGCTTCGACGTCGGCATATTCCGCGCAGGTCGCGTTCTGCACCACGTCGAAGGCCGGTGAATCCGGATCCGGAGAAAACACCTGTGCCTTGAGACCAAGACGCGCGGCAGCGAGTGCGAGCATCCTGCCCAACTGCCCGCCGCCGAGAATTCCGATGGTGTCGCCTGGTTTCAGCGTCACCCGACCTGAAGATGTCACTTAGATTAGTGTCCCGTATCCGACGTTCGCTTTACTCTGCAGCGCCTTCCGAGCGAACGTCGGATACGAAAGGACACTAACAAATTGTAATCCTAGTGATCCTTTGGTTCTGACATTCGTAAGAGTGCCTGCGAAGAGAGGATACGAATGTCAGAACCGGATCACTAGGTATCCTCTGGGCGCTCGCTTACGGCCTCGGTCTGCTGCTTGCGCCATGTCGCAAGCCGGGTTGCAAGGCCGGCATCGCTGAGTGCCAGCACGCTTGCAGCGAGTAAGGCGGCATTGATAGCGCCGGACTTTCCGATCGCCAAGGTGCCGACCGGAATTCCGGCCGGCATTTGCACAATGGAGTACAGGGAATCGACGCCCGAGAGCGCCTTGGATTCCACTGGAACACCGAACACCGGAAGTTCCGTCAGGGATGCTGCCATGCCCGGCAGATGGGCCGCGCCGCCTGCGCCAGCGATGATGACCTTGAAGCCGGCGGTCTTGGCTCCCTTGGCGAAGGCATAGAGCCGCTCGGGGGTGCGGTGCGCGGAGACGATGCGCGCCTCGTGTGCAACGCCGAGCGCGGTCAGGGTCACTGCGGCGTGACGCATGGTCTCCCAGTCAGACTGGCTTCCCATGATAATGGCAACAGGGGCGGTCATTTGGAATCTTCAAAAAAGAGCAGAAAAAGAGGGCGGATTATAGGGTTGCGCCCCTGCGTGGCAAGCTACCGCGAATCCGTTATCCTTTCATGGTCAATGGCCGTGCCGGTCGAGCGGATTAAAGGCGAAAACGTGAAGAAAGCGCGCGGCAAAGTGGCATCACGGGGTCCGACGACAAAGAAGCGGCCCGGGCGCGCCGCGAGCCGAAGCAAATCCACAGCAAAATCGACCGCAAAATCCGCTTCGAAGATCACCCCGCTGAAACCCAAGCGCAAGCCGGCAGCGGCCCCTCTGGCCAAGGCGAAGCGGCAGGTCTCGGCCCTGAAGGCGGAACTCGCCGCGGCGCAGGCCCGGATCGACGAACTGCAGGCGTGGGCCGACACCGATTTCCTGCTGAACATCTACAACCGCCGCGGCTTCGAGCGGGAACTGGACCGGTCGATCGCCTACATCCGCCGCTACAACGCCACCGGGGCGCTGATCGTGCTCGATGTCGATCGTCTCAAACCAATCAATGACACGTTCGGTCATGCGGCGGGCGACGCAGTGCTGAAGGGCGTGGTTGCGGTGCTGATGCGCCATGTCCGCTCGTCGGATGTAGTGGGGCGGCTCGGCGGCGACGAATTCGGCTTGCTGCTCTGGAATTTGACTGAAGTCGATGCGCTGGCAAAGGCGGTCGCTCTGGAAGAGGCGATTGACCGGCTGACATTCGTTTTCAAGGGCCGGTCCGTCGTGGCTGGTGCATCGACGGGTACTGCGCTGATTGATGCGGTGACCGATGCGGCATCCGTGATGGAAGCTGCCGACCGAGCGATGTACACGCGAAAGACCCTGCGGCGTGACCACGCGCGCTCGGCGCTCTGACGGATTGCTAGGCGATGATGTCGGGCGTGATCTGATCTTCGATGAAGGAAATCCGGTCACGCAACTGCAGCTTGCGTTTTTTCAAACGCTGCAATCTGAGCAGGTCGGGCGCGGGCGACTGATGCAGCGCCTCGATGGCGGCATCCAGATCGCGATGCTCCTGCTGCAATTGCGCCAATTCAAGCGCGAATTCGTTGTTGTCCTGATCTACCATAACCGTCATTTGACTGAATTCGCCCGGTCTTTCAGCTAGGTGTCATAGGTGACGCTGAAAGCATCTGCATGATTGTCATTGCAGAAAATCGTTACCAACTCCAGCGACGGTAACGCGGGAAAGGTTCCCTCACAATTCGTTTCCCTTGGATGCGAAAATTTTGAAAGACTGTTCTCGACTCCGCTGTCGACAGACGGCTCCTGTCATGTAGACTTAACCGTCCGGAGCAAATTCAGCAAAAGTGGGATACCGGTTTTGCGCCCGAATTTACTCCTACTGAGAGAGAAGGAGCGCGTTTTCTTCACGCGAACCGGACGCCACTTCGCTTGAAAACGTGCTTTGTCCGATCTGAGGTCCACTTACACAGGAGACTTCTTATGGCAATTCAGGCGCATCTCGTTGAGCTGGAACGTAAACACGAGGTTCTGGAAAACGAATTGCACGATGCTCTCCAGCATCTTTCCACCGACGACCTCCAGATTATCGAACTGAAGCGCCGCAAGCTGGTGCTCAAGGATCAAATCGAGCGCATCAAGCTCGCACCGGTCCACTAACACCCTTCATCGACGGAATCCTTCCGGCAGTTCAAAGCGATGCTCGTAACGGCAACAGCTGCCGTTGCGAGAACCGGCTACGCCTGGACTCTGGCGGCGCGCGCGACTTCGTCCGCGATGGCGAGGGATGACGTGAGGCCGGGTGACTCGATCCCGAACAGGTTGACCAGTCCCGCAAGGCCATGGTCCTGCGGCCCCTGGATCACGAAATCCTGCCGGGCGACGGCGGGCGGTACGATCTTGGGCCGGATTCCGGAATAGCTCGGCGTCAGGGCGCCGTCGGGCAGCGTCGGCCAGTAGCGCCGGATCGCGGGATAAAACCGCTCGGCCCGCGCCGGGTCGACGGCATAGTCGAGGCTATCGACCCATTCCACGTCCGGTCCGAATTTCGCCTGGCCGCCGAGATCGATGGTCAGATGGACGCCAAGGCCGCCCGGCTCCGGCACTGGATAGATCAGGTGCGAGAACGGCGCGCGCGTGCTGCAACTGAAGTAGTTGCCCTTGGCGTAATAGCTGGTCGGGATGCGCTCGGACGGCATGCCCTCAATGGTGCGGGCGATGGCGGGCGCATTGAGCCCCGCCGAATTGATCAGCACCCGGCATTGCAGCGCCATCGGTGTGTCGCCGCCGATCTCGATTTCGAATCCTTCCTGAATGGCCTTTGCGCGCAAAAGCGGCGCATGAAATGCGAGTGCTCCGCCGGCGTCCTCGATCTCGCCGCGCAGCGCCAGCATATAGGCATGGCTGTCGACGATGCCGGTGGATGGCGACAGCAATGCGCCGGTGCAATGCAATGCTGGTTCCAGCGCGCGTGCCTCGGCGGCAGACAACATGCGCATATCGTCCACGCCGTTGGCTTCGGCGTGCGATTTGATCGAAACCAGCTTCTCGTCCTCATTGGGTGCGGTTGCGACAATCAGCTTGCCGCAGCGGCGGTACGGCACACCATGTTCGTCGCAGTAGCTATAGAGGGCCTGCTTGCCGGCGACGCACAGGCGCGCCATCAGGCTTCCGGCCGGATAATAGATTCCGGCGTGAATCACCTCGCTGTTGCGCGAGGACGTTCCGGTCCCGATGTCGCCGGCCGCCTCGACCACCACGACTTCAAGCCCGGCCCGCGCCAGCCGCCGTGCGGCGGCCAGGCCTACGACGCCGGCACCGACCACCACACACTCAACGCTGTCCATCGACGATCCGCTTTGCCGGGGAGATTTTTTCTCTGCTCATTTTATATCCAGTGTGCGGCGTTGCGATGCACTCGGCGTTAGAACTTGGTTAAGCATAGAAGGCCAATTGCCCTCATTTAAGTCACATTGTCGGCGGCCTGCGCGTACGCGTTTACCCGATCCAAAGAGGTACAACCAGAGACTGCGGATGAAGAATTCCGCGGAATGGTAATGACCGGCTGGCAGAAGCAAGCACGAGCTACCACAGCGAGCCCGGTGTGGGTCGCTGCGTGCGCGTGCATCTTGATTTTTGGGTCGGGAAGTGCGGTCGCGCAGATCGTCGCCAATCCCGATGGCACGTTCTCGGCAGCCGTGACGGACACCACGCAGACCGCCATGATATGGCAGGTTGTGATCGGCGGCTTTGTGATCGTGGCGTTCCTCGCCGCGATCATACTGTGGACCTCGACGGCGCTGCGCCGGGCGCGCCACGCCAATATCCGGCGCGCGGCTTTCGTCTCCAGTTCCCTGAACAACCTGACCACCGGCATCGTGATGCTTGATGGGCACAAGCGCGTCGTGTTCTGCAACGACCGGTATCTGGAAATCTATGGGCTGGACCGCTTCGACCTTTTCCCCGGAATGACGGGCCCCGATCTGCTGGATTTGCGGAAGCAGCGCGGCACGTTCGATGGATTGCTCGACACTTACTATCGCAACGTCGAACATACGGATGGGCACATCTGCGAGCTTTCCGATAGCCGCTCGATTCTCATCAAGCATCGCAAGCTGGCCAACGGCGGAACGGTGTCGACGCACGAAGACTGCACGGCCCAGCGCAAGCTGTCCCGGCAGCTTGCAACCACCAAGAATTTTCTTGAATCCGTGATCGACAACATTCCGGTCTGCGTCGCGGCCAAGAGCATCGAGGACGGCAGATACATTCTCGCCAACCGTGCGTTTGAACAGTTCTCCGGCCTCAGCCGCGATCAGATCATCGGATTCACAGCGGAAAGAGTTTATGTGCCTGACGCCGCGAAGGCGGTTGCGGAAGCGGATCGCGACGCGATTGAATCGCCGACGGGGCAGACGCGCACCGAATTGCTCATCGAACTTAACGGCCGCATGCGTCAGGTTGCCTGCAACCGCATGATCGCGCGCGACGAGAAGGGCAGGCCGGAATTTCTGGTGGCGCTGTTCGAGGACGTGACCGACCGCAGGTCGCTGTCGCGCGAAATCCAGGGCGCGAAGAAGTTCCTTGAACTTGTCGTCGACAACATTCCTGTCTCACTGATGGTCAAGCGGCTGAGCGATGATCAATACGTTCTCGCCAATCGCACCGCCGAGGCGATGCTGGGCCGGAGGCGCGAAGACGTCATCGGCAGCACCATTGAGGATATCTACAATCCCGCCGATGTGAGGCTGATCCGCAAACGCGACGATGACGCCGTCCGCAAGAAGGGCATCGTCACAGAAGAGCATCCGATCCAGACCGAAAGCGGGCTGCGCCTGTTCCTGACCCGGCGCGTCACCGTGCTCGATGAGGCCGGCGAGCCGCAGTATCTGATCAAGACCAACGAAGACATCACCGATCGCCGTGAAACCGAATCGCGCATGGCCCACATGGCCTATCACGATGCGCTGACCGAGTTGCCCAACCGCGCCGCGTTCCTGCAGGCGCTGGAACAGATGATCGACGCCTGCGAGGACACCGACGAGGAATTCGCCGTGCTGTCGCTCGATCTCGACCGTCTGAAGGAAATCAACGATGTGTTCGGCCACGAGGTCGGCGACCAACTGCTGATCGAGTTCTCGCGCCGCCTTGAATCGGTCATCTCCGGTGGTGTCGTTGCGCGCCTGAGCGGCGACGAGTTCGGCCTGATCATCGATGGCCTGCAGCCGGATTCCGCGAAGGCGCTTGCCGCGCGATTGATGCAATCGATGCAGACCGAATTTACCTTCGAGGGCCGGGCGGTCCGCATTGGCCTCACCATCGGCATCGCGGTGTATCCGCGCAACGGCCGCGATGCCGAAACCTTGCTCACCAACGCCGACGCAGCCTTGTTCCGCGCCAAGACGAAAGCGCGCGGCTCCATTAACTTCTTCGACATGGAGCTGGACCAGCAGCTGCGCGACCGGCGCGCGCTGCATCAGGACCTGTCGACCGCGATCCGGAACGGCGAACTGTCGCTGCACTATCAGCCGCAGGCCCGTGCACGCCACAAGATGAAGACCGATCATGTTCTCGGCTTCGAGGCGCTGGCGCGGTGGACTCATCCGATACGTGGCTTCGTTCCGCCCAGCGATTTCATTCCGCTGGCCGAAGAAAGCGGCCTGATCGTCGAAATGGGCGAGTGGATTTTGCGCCAGGCCTGCCTCGAGGCGGCGTCGTGGCCGAAGGATCTGCAGATTTCGGTCAATCTGTCGCCGGCCCAGTTCATGCACGGCGATCTGGTCGGGCTGGTTCACTCCATCCTGCTTGAGACCGGCCTTGCGCCCGGCCGGCTGGAGCTTGAGATCACCGAAGGCGTGCTGATCGAGGATTTCGACCGCGGCCTGTCGCTGCTGCGGCGGCTGAAGGCGCTCGGCGTGCGGATCGCGATGGACGATTTCGGCAGCGGCTATTCCTCGCTGACTTACCTGCAGGCGTTCCCGTTCGACAAGATCAAGATCGACCGCACCTTCGTGATGAATCTCGGACGTAACACGCAGTCCGCGGCCATCATCCGCGCCATGATCGGTCTTGGGCACGGCCTCAATATTTCCATCGTCGCCGAAGGCGTGGAGACCCAGGAGCAGCTCTCCTTCCTCGCGGACGAGGCTTGCGATCAGGTGCAGGGATACTTCCTCGGCAAGCCCGCACCGATCGAGACCTATGCCGAGTGGATCGGCCGCGCCAAGCCCGACGCCAAGAACGTCGTCAAAATTCCGCGCAAGGTCGGCTGACGCGCGTCTTTAAATCCGTCAAAATCCACTAGACTTGACTCGCGATGATGCCCGTCGGAGATCATCGCGACATGACTGATATTGCGGCCTATGGCACGCGGGTCGGGTGCGGCAAAAAGCATGGATGATCTTGGGCCGGTATTCGGCGATGACCTCACCGGCGCGGAGGTTCGTTATTTGATGAAAGAAGAATTCGCTGGTTTTGCCGACGACATTGTGTGGCGGCGGTCCAAGCTCGGCCTGACGATGTCGCGGCAGGATCGGGGGGCACTTGCAACATTCATGGCGACGGCATGACGGCGACCGCGGGTGAAGCGCCGTTGCTGCGGATCGCATCGGTGGTGAAACGCTTCGGCGGATTCACCGCGGTGGACGATCTGTCGCTCGACATCGTGGCCGGTGAGTTCTTCGCACTGCTGGGGCCGAGCGGCTGCGGCAAGACCACGCTGCTGCGCATGCTGGCGGGATTCGAGACGCCCGACGCGGGCGCGATCTACCTCGACGGCAACGACATCGCGCAGGTGCTGCCGCATGAGCGGCCCGTCAACATGATGTTCCAGAATTACGCGCTGTTCCCGCACCTGACCGTCGAGGGCAACATCGCGTTCGGTCTGAAGCGCGCCGGTTTGCCGAAGGACGAGATCGCCGCGCGGGTCGCCGAGATGGTGGCGCTGGTGCGTCTGGACGGGATGGAGAAGCGCCGTCCCGATCAACTCTCCGGCGGCCAGCGTCAGCGCGTGGCGCTGGCGCGGTCGCTGGCGCGCCGTCCCCGGATGCTGCTGCTCGACGAGCCGCTCGCCGCGCTCGACAAGAAACTGCGCGAAAGCACGCAGGCCGAATTGCTGGAAGTGCAGCGCCGTCTCGGCATGACGTTCATCATCGTCACCCACGATCAGGAAGAGGCGATGACGGTCGCCGACCGGATCGGGGTGATGGACAAGGGCCGTCTCGTGCAGGTGGCGCCGCCGCGCCAGCTTTATGAAGGGCCGAACTCGCGCTGGGTCGCGGGCTTCGTCGGCGACATCAATCTGATCGAGGGGCAGGTCGCCGCGCGCCAGGCCGGACATTTTACCATCGCTACGGAAAGTGCGGGCGCAATCACGGCATCGCATCTCCCGCCCTCCGCGACGGACAAGGTCTGCGCGGCGATCCGCCCGGAGAAAATCCGGCTGTCGCAACCGGCGCAGCATGAGGCTGCGTCTGTCAATGCGTTCGCAGGCCATCTGACGTCCGCCGGATTTCTCGGCGGTCTGTCGGTCTACAGCGTGACACTCGATCACGGCGCGGTGTTGCGGGTCGCGCTTCCGAACGCCACGCGCGCGGCGGCCGACGGATTTTCGGTCGGGCAGCGGGTGAGCGTCTCGTTCGCGCCCGATGACGTCGTGGTGCTGGACCGATGAGCGGGCGGCGCATCTTCACCCGTCCGGCGCGGCTGGCCGCGCTGGCGCCGTATTTGTGGATGGCCCTGTTCTTTCTGGTGCCGTTTGGCTTCGTGCTGAAGATCGCGCTGTCGCAGACCGCCATCGCCCAGCCGCCCTACGTTCCGGTGTTCGATCTCGCGGCTGGCTGGGCTGCCTTCAAGACGGCGCTGGGAACATTGTCGCTCGACAATTTCAAGCTGCTGGTGTCGGACGATCTCTACATTCTCTCCTATGTCCGCAGCCTCGCTGTTGCCGTCACCTCGACGGTCATCCTTCTGCTGATCGGCTACCCGGTGGCTTACGGCATGTCGCGGCTGCCGCAGCGCTGGCAGCCGATTGCGATGATGCTGGTGATCGTGCCGTTCTGGACTTCGTTCCTGATCCGCATCTATGCGTGGATCAACGTCCTCCAGCACGACGGCCTGCTCAACAAGGCGCTGCTCGCGCTCGGAATCGTCGACAAGCCTCTCGTGTGGCTCTCGACCGATTCGGCGATGTATCTCGGCATCGTCTACTCGTATTTTCCGTTCATGATCCTGCCGCTCTACGCGACATTGTCGAAGATGGACGATGCATTGCTCGAAGCCGCGGCCGATCTCGGTGCGTCGCGGCTGAAAGCCTTCTGGCTGGTGACGGTGCCGCTGTCGCTACCCGGCGTCGGCGCGGGCCTGCTGCTGTGCTTCATTCCCATCGTCGGCGAATTCGTGATTCCCGATCTGCTGGCGGGTTCGGACCGAATGATGATTGGGCAGACGTTGTGGCTGGAGTTCTTCACCAACAAGGACTGGCCGGTGGCGTCCGCGATTGCGATCGTGCTGCTCGCGTTGCTGCTGGTGCCGCTGCTGGTCTACGAGAAGCTGCAGCGCCGCCATCTGGAGACGCGCTAATGGCGGCTCGCAACGTCGCACGCCTGTCGGGCTTCAACCTGGTATCCATCGCGCTGGGGCTGGCGTTCCTGTACCTGCCCATCGCGATTCTCGTGATCTATTCGTTCAACGCCTCGCGTCTGGTGACGGTGTGGGGCGGCTGGTCGCTGCGCTGGTACATCGAGTTCTTCAACGACGAGGCCATGCTGTCGGCGACGTGGATGAGCCTGCGCGTGGCGTTCTGCTCGGCGACAGCAGCGACGGTGCTCGGCACGCTTGCGGCGCTGGCGTTGTCGCGCGGCGAGCGTTTCAGGGGGCGGACGCTGTTTTCCGGCATGCTTTACGCGCCGCTGGTGATGCCGGAAGTCATCACCGGGTTGTCATTGCTTCTGCTGTTCGTGGCCATCGACGCCGGGCGCGGGTTCTGGACCGTCACCATCGCGCACACCACGCTCACCATGTGCTTCGTGGCGGTGGTGGTGCAATCGCGGCTCGGTGCGCTCGACCGCAGCCTCGAGGAAGCCGCGATGGATCTCGGCTGTTCGCCGGTGCGGGCCTTCATCGCCGTGACGCTGCCGCTGATGCTGCCGTCGATCGCGGCGGGCTGGATGCTGGCCTTTACGCTCTCACTGGACGATCTGGTGATTGCGAGTTTCACCACCGGTCCGGGATCGGCGACACTGCCGATCCGGATCTATTCGGAAGTGCGCCTCGGGGTGAAGCCGGAGATCAACGCGATCTGTACGCTGGTGATCGCGGCAGTGGCGCTGGTGATCATCGCGGCGTCACTGGTGTCGAAACTGTCGAGCGACAAGGGCGAAAGCGCCGCGCCGCTTTAGTCAGCCTTTTCCGGCGCGGAGTCTGCGGCGGCCGGCGGCGTTGACGGTGGTGCATCGGCGGACGTTGCGGGTGCAGGCGCCAGCGGCGGAACAGGTGGTGGCAGCACCGGCGTCGGCAGGACGGGTTGCGGGGCCGCGGCCTGTGGTTGCGCTGTGGGCTCGGCGGCCGGCTTTCTGCCGCCGGTGAAGCGGTCGATCACGGATTTCACCGCGTCGCGCGTTTTGCGATCCTTCAATGAATCGAGCAGCGGCGCGGACGCCGGGGAGCGGCGAATCAGTGAATCCGAATCCGGGAATATCAGCGGATCGTCCCACGGGCCCTGCACCACGAACGGCAACTGAAACGCCGGCGGCGCGTCGCTTGCGACCACGAGGCTGGCGACGCCCTTCAGGTCGTACTCGCGCGACGGCACCGAGGCCGTGCCGGTGAGCAGCACGCGCGTTGTCGGGCCTTCGATCCGCGCGTCTTCGGCAGTCGCGACGCCGTCATTGAAGCGGATCGCGATGTTCAGTGAATCGAACGGCGTCGAGCCGTTGCGGAAATTGCCCGCGCCTGACAAGGGGCGGCGCTCCAGGCGCTTGAGTAGCTGTTCGACATTCAGCCCGCCGATCGCGCCGTCGCGACCGGTCAGCGTCGCGGTGCCGTCGAGCGATTGCGCCAGCGTAAACGGGCTGGCGCCCTTGGCTTCAACCGCGAAGTTGAGATTGCCGCGTCCCGTCAGCCTGCTGACGCCGAACAGCTCTTGAACGCTGCTCGCCAGATCAACATCGGTGAACTGGAACTGGGCCTTGACCTCGGCGGCCGCGTCGGCGCGCGTCACGCCAAACGACCCCTTGAGGATGCCGCCGTAGATTTGCGCTTCGCCGATGCTCAGCGCCAGCGTTCCGCTGCGCATGTTGGCGCCGAGCGCGGTGCGGCCGAGCTTCGAGCTGCCGATGGTGACCTTCGCCGCCGACAGCCGCATGTCGAGATCGGTGGCGGAAAGGCCGCGCAGATCGAACAGCTGCCGGTTCCAGTCGCGCGCGCCGCTGGCGACCAGGCGAATGGTGTCGATGTAGGGCGTAAAATCGAGCGCATCGGCGGCGAGGGTGGCCTGCACCGTCTGGCGGTCGTTGTTGCTGTAGGTGATGACGCCTTCGGCGGTGTTGCCGTCGAGTTCCAGGTTGACGTTGGTCAGCGCGATCGATTCGCCCACCACATTGGTGCGGGCCTTGAGCGAGAATCGTCCCAGTCCCCCGGTGCCGGGAGGATCCTGCCCCGCCCAGCGCATCGCATTGCGCAGCGATGGGCTGTCGGCGGCGAGTGTGCCTTCCATCAACAGGCTGGTGCGGTTGGCGACCGCGCCGTCGAAAGCGAATTTCAGCGGCGCGCTGGCGACGCGGACCTTGATGCCGGAACGGTCGCCGGACAGCGCGGCGATGAAATCGGTAATGCTGAGACTGCCGTCGACGAGTTCATTGCGCCAGTTGAACTGGCCGGTGGCGGCAAACGAGCGTGAGATCGACGGCCATGCCAGCGACAGATCGATGCCGTTGACGGTTTCGGCGATCTCGCGGTCATCGTTCTGATAGGTGAGGACGCCGTTCTTGATGCGGATTTCGGAGAACGACACCGGGCTGTCGACGCCCGGCTTGATGGTGCGCGCCAGCGTCTCGATGATGGTCGACCAGTTGCTGCGGCCGTCGGCGTTGCGCTTCACGTTGATCCGCGGATCCTGCAGCGTCACGTCGGCGATTTCGTATCGCCGCATCAGCAGCGGCAGCAGGCGCAGGTTCGCCGTCAGTTCCTCGACGGTGAGAGGCTCGTCGGCGACGCCGCTGCCGCGCGAACTCGCGCCCTTCAGTCCGACCTGCCGCAATGTGATGGCGCTGCCGGGGAACACCGAAACGCGCACATCGCCGTTGACCTTCAGGTCGAGGCCGGTCGCGGCGCGAATTTGCTTCTCGACCGAAAGCCGCACGGCGTTCGGGTCGATCATCCAGGAAATGGCGATCAGGCCGAGCAGCGCGGCGGCAAGAAACGCCGCAATCGGCATCCCGAGGCGCTTTATCCCTTGGGCCATCGTCAATGAGTTCATCCGGTAGGTTTGGGTCTGAAGGCACCGGCAGGTTTCCCGCCGCAGCGCAGGCTGCAACTTGATTGCTTTTCTTGACGCTTTCAAGGCCATCCGAAGCCTTAAACCCTGCAATCGCGCCTCAAAACCAAAGGTATTGGCAAAGGTATTGGAAGGCGTTCGGACAAGGGGGCGCACCGGACAGCATTGCACGACAGCGGACGGGCGGGGTGCCGTAGCGCGATTGACGTGCCTTAAAGATTCCGCCTAATAATCGCCCTGAAAGCGGACTTGCGAACCTCCACACGAGCGGCTTGCCCGCCCATTTCCCTCCATCAGGTTGCACCCCCATGAACAAGGTTTACCCCGACGCGAAATCCGCGCTCGATGACGTTGTTAAAGACGGCATGATGATCATGTCCGGCGGTTTCGGCCTCTGCGGCATCGCCGAGGTCCTGTCGGATGCGTTGCGCGAAACCGGCGTCAAGAACCTGACGGTTGTGTCGAACAATGCCGGCGTCGACGGCATCGGTCTCAGCCGCCTGCTGGAAACCCGCCAGATCAAGAAAATGATTTCATCCTATGTCGGTGAGAACAAGCTGTTTGCGCAGCAGTATCTCGCGGGCGAACTCGAACTCGAGTTCAATCCGCAGGGCACGCTGGCCGAGCGCATTCGCGCCGGTGGCGCGGGCATCCCGGCGTTCTTCACCAAGACCGGCGTCGGCACACTGATCGCCGAGGGCAAGGAAGTTCGCGAGTTCAACGGCGAGAAGTACATCATGGAGACCGGCCTCGTCGCCGATCTCGCCATTGTGCACGCCTGGAAGGGCGATACCGCGGGCAACCTCGTGTATCGCAAGACCGCGCGCAACTTTAACCCGATGATGGCGACCGCTGCGAAGGTCACCATTGCGGAAGTCGAGCATCTGGTGCCCGCAGGCGAGATCGATCCCGATCACATCCACACGCCGGGCATTTTCGTGCAGCGCGTGGTGCAGGTCGATCCGAAGCTGAAGCGTATCGAGCAGCGCACCCTGCGCAAGCGCGCGTAACTGATTTCCAGAGGAGAGCCCCATGGCCTGGACCCGTGAACAGATGGCAGCGCGCGCCGCGAAGGAACTGCGCGACGGCTATTACGTCAATCTCGGCATCGGAATCCCGACGCTGGTTTCCAACTACATCCCCGAGGGTCTCGACGTCTCGCTGCAAAGCGAGAACGGCATGCTCGGCATGGGTCCGTTCCCCTACGAGGGCGAGGAAGACCCCGACCTCATCAACGCCGGCAAGCAGACCGTCACGGAGCTTCCCGACACCAGCTATTTCTCCAGCGCGGATTCGTTCGCGATGGTGCGCGGCGGTCACATCGACCTGTCGATCCTGGGCGCGATGCAGGTCGCCGAGAACGGCGATCTCGCCAACTGGATGATCCCCGGCAAGATGGTGAAGGGCATGGGCGGCGCGATGGATCTTGTCGCGGGCGTCAAGCGCGTTGTCGTTGTGATGGAGCACTCCGCCAAGGATGGCTCGAAGCTGCTGCACCGCTGTAACCTGCCGCTGACCGGCGAACGCGTCGTCGACATGGTCGTCACGGATCTGGCGGTGTTCACCATCGACAAGCACGGCAACGACGGCATGGCCCTCATTGAGCTTGCCGACGGCGTCACGCTCGACGACGTGAAGGCGAACACCGAGGCGACGTTCCGCGTCGCGCTGAAGAACGCATAAGCGTTCTTCAGGTCAGGTCATCGACACCCACAGGAAGATCAATGTCGCGGCGACGCCCAGCAATGTGCGTCCCGCGTGCAATCTGGCCCACGTCTCGATCAGAGCGCGGGTTTTAGGCCCCGCGTTCGCTGGCTCCATCGCCATCAGTTTGTTGTTGGTCGGCATGATGACCAGCAGCGTGTAGGGCCAGTTGGCCACCAGCACCGCGCCCCCGATCAGCCACAGCCATTGGCCGGTCTGCCACCACGCCAGAACGCCCAGCAGAAATCCCACGATGGCCATCGGCGCCTGCATGGCGAAGCCGCGCGTGTAGGATGGCTTCCATTCGGTGAGGAGCGCGCGATCGTCGAGATGCAGCCGCGCCGGTTGCTCGGCAAAGCCGACATAGAATGCCGCTCCGGCAAACAGCGCGGCGACGGTGAGCGCAAGTTGTCCTGCAAACATTGAGTGATCCTCTGTTGCTCAAGTCCGGGCAAGGGGACCGGTTCCTGAGCGATCCGGGCTTGTCCTGACAGTGCGATGTGGTCGTCCGGATTCAGCCCGCGTATCCGCCGTCATCCAGAAACTGCTGCTCCTCCGCGGTCATCGCGCGACCGAGAATCGGATTGCGATGCGGGAAGCGGCCGAAGCGGCGGACGATTTCGCGGTGGCCTTTTGCATGAGAAAGATTCGGCTCTCCGAGGGCCCGCGCCAGCGCAACGGAGCGTTCCTGATCGACGACATCCTCCGAGTGGCCGAACGGGAGATAGAAGAACAGCCGAAGCTCCCCCATGGCTTCGTCGTGTCCGGCGTCGATGGCCGCTGTGGCGGCCTCGCGCGCCATGGCGTCGGTCGCATACATGCGCGGCGTGCCGCGAAAGGCATTGCGCGGAAACTGATCCAGCAAGATCACCAAAGCGAGTGCGCCGTGCGGGGTCACCGGCCAGTCTTCGAGTTCGCCGCGGACTGCAGCTTCGTGGGCGTTGAGAAATCGCTCGCGAAAGTCGCGGTCGAAACCGGCGTCCTTGGCGAACCACATCGCAGCTCCGGCGTTGCGCCAGAAATCGACGATGCTGGACGCGGTTGCCGATGCGACCGGCGGCGGACTGACCTGACGCCGATGCGCCTCATGGCCGGCATGGAACTCCTGTTCGATAAAAGCTTCTTCGTTGCTGGCCGCATTGATGAAGGGTGCAAGTTGTGACGGTGACATTTCGGTTCTCCGGCTGTGGCGCGTCGGCCCGTGGGGTCCGAACTCGATGCCTTCGCAATCGCAGTTGGATCCCGATGAATCCAGTGATATGATTTCAGGAATATGCTGAATGAAATTGACCTTGGCCGGACCGATCTCAATCTCCTGACGCTGTTCGAGGTCGTCCTGAAGGAAGGCCACGTCGGGCGCGCGGCGCAGCGACTGAACCTGTCGCCGTCGGCGGTCAGTCATGGTCTTGGCCGCCTGCGGAAGCTGCTGAATGACCCGGTGTTTCTGCGCACGCCGAAGGGCGTGGTGCCGACGGCGCGCGCGCTCGAATTGGCCGGGCCGGTCGCGGAGATTCTCGCGCGCGTGCGCAACGTGATCTCGACCGCCGAGCCGTTCGACGCGGCGAAATCCTCGCGGCGATTCATCATCGGCGCGCCGGACGGCGTGTCCTCGGTGTTCATGCCGCCGCTGCTGGCGCTGCTGCATAAGCGCGCGCCGGGCATCGACATCGGCTTGCAGCAGTTGCTGCCGCCACAGGGCGGCCGCCAGATCGAGCGGGCGTGGGAGCCGCTTTTCGACGAACTCGACGCGGGCGCGATCGACATCGCAATCGCACCGGTCGATTCGGCTCCGGCAAGGTTTGTTGCGGAGACGGCTTACGATGAGGACTTCGTCGCGGTGATGCGGTCGCGGCATCCGTTTGCAGCCCGCGCGACGCTGGAGCGCTTTTGCACGATGCGCCACCTCGTCGTCTCCATGACAGGCGATCCCCACGGCTTCGTCGATGACACGCTGGAGAAGCTCGGGCTTAGCCGGCGCATTGCGCTCACAGTGCCAAATTTCGCGATGGGTCTTGCGACCCTGTCCGAGACCGATCTGATCGCCGCGATGCCGCGGCGGTATGTGGCGATGTATGCGAGGCGTTTCGGACTGGTGAGCCGGGAACTGCCGTTTCCTTTGCGCTCGTTTTCAATTCGCGCGGTTGCGCCACGGGTGGCCATGATGGATGCCGGGCTGGCATGGATGTTCGCGCTCATTCGTGAGGCGACCGAACGCGAGCGATCCGTTCGTCGGCGACAAACAGACTGAGCGGGTGAAGACACAGCGCGCCTTCGCTTTGCCCACATCGAGGTCTTGCATTTTTATCCCGAACGCGGTGGGTATCAGACCAAACAAGGACGACCACATGCGCGGCAGTATTGAAGACAAGGCCTTCCTGATCCTGATCGTCGTGGTGTCGCTGGCCTTTGCCTGGATTCTCAGGTCGTTTTATGGGGCGATCCTCTGGGGCGTCGTCATCGCCATCCTGTTCGCGCCGCTGTACCGGCGGCTGCTCCGGAAAATGCCAGAGCGGCCCAACTTGGCGGCGCTGGCGATGATCGTGCTGGTGGTCATGATCGTTATCCTGCCGTTGACGCTGATCGCTGCGTCGCTGACGCAACAGGCGGCGGCCGTGTTCGCGAAGGTGCAGTCCGGCGAACTCGACTTCGTCAAATTGTTTCAGCAGATCCTCAATGCGCTGCCGCAGTGGATGACTGGCGTGCTCGACAGCTTCGGTGTCGCCAGCTTCGGCGGGATGCAGGAAAAAATCTCCGCCGGGCTGCTCAAAGGCAGCCAGCAGATCGCTGCCCAGGCGCTGAACATCGGCCAGAGCACATTCGAGTTCATCGTCAGCGTCGTCATCATGCTGTACCTGTTGTTCTTCCTGTTCCGCGACGGCAACGCGCTGTCGCGGCGCATCAAGGACAGCATCCCGCTGCGCGCCGAACTGCGCGATGCGCTGCTGGAGAAGTTCACCGTCGTGATCCGCGCCACGGTGAAAGGCAGTCTTCTGGTTGCCCTGGCGCAGGGCGCGCTCGGCGGAGTGATCTTCTGGTTGCTCGGCATCAATGCGGCGTTGCTGTGGGCGGTGCTGATGGCATTCCTGTCGCTGCTGCCGGCCGTCGGGGCCGGGCTGGTCTGGATGCCGGTCGCGCTCTATCTGCTGGCCACCGGATCGTTTCTTCATGGCGCGATCCTGATCGCCTACGGCTTTCTGGTCATCGGGCTTGTCGACAATCTGCTGCGCCCGATGCTGGTGGGCAAGGACACCAAGCTGCCGGACTATGTGGTGCTGATCTCGACGCTGGGCGGCATCGAAGTCTTCGGGCTCAACGGCTTCGTCATCGGCCCGGTCATCGCTGCGATGTTTATCGCAGCGTGGGATATCTTTTCGATCTCGCGGAAGAATGATCAGGCTGGGGCGGCCTGATATCTGCGACGTCTAGGCCGGTCCCTGCGGAATATCCGAAAACCGCGTCAGCCATGCCACCGGCCCGATGCTCGCTGCCACAATCAGAAGTGCAGCGAGCGCGCCGTCCTCGAAGCTGCCGCGGCTGGCATATTGATAGATCGAGGTCGCCAGCGTCTCGACATTGAGCGGACGCAGCAGCAGCGTCGCCGGCAATTCCTTCAGGCAATCGACGAACACCACAATGGCCGCGCCCAGCAGGGCAGGGCGCAGCAGCGGCAGGTGGATCCGCCGCATGGCGGTGATCTGTCCGGCGCCCGCGCTGCGCGCGCTGTCGTCGTAGTCGAACGGAATGCGCTCAAAGCCGGCCCGCAGAAATCCGGTCGGCACCGCGAGAAAGCGGATCACATAGGCGGTCACCACTGCAGCGCCTGAGCTCATCAGCACGAGGCCGGGCAGGGCGAGTCCGAGCCACGCGGCGAATGTGTTGAGCGCATTGTCGATCGCCAGCACCGGCGTCAGCAGGCCGAGCGCCAGCACCAGCCCCGGCAGCGCGTAACCCGTCTGCGCGATATTGGCCGAGAACGCGCGCCATGAACCGGGACGCCAGCGGGTTGCAAGGATCGTCGCCAGCCCGAGACCGAGCGCGGCCAGCGTCGCGAGCGCCGCAAAGATCACCGAGTTGAACGCATCGCGCCAGACCGCCGTGTCCATCGTCACCGACGCGCGGTGCACGCTCTGATGCAGCAGAAACAGCAACGGCACGATGAAGCCGAGCAGCACGGGGAGGGCGCATGCGGTGAACGCCAGCCAGCCCCTGACCCCCTTGAAGGGCGTGCGCGGTGTCAGCCGCGGACTCTCCGACGAGAATTCGGTCACGACGTTGCGGCGGCCGTAGCGTTCCAGCGCGATCAGTCCGCCGACGATCACCAGCACCAGACATGACAGCTGCGCCGCGCCCGCGAGGCTGCCGCGGTTGAGCCATGTCGTGAAGATCGAGACGGTGAGCGTGCGCACGCCGAGATACTCACTGGCGCCGATGTCGTTCAGCGTTTCCAGCGCGACAAGCGCGAGGCCGACGGCCAGCGCCGGGCGCGCCATCGGCAGCGAAATGCGGCGAAACACGTTCCAGCGTCCGGCGCCGAGCGTTCGCGCGGCTTCCGCAAATTCGGCGCTTTGCAACTGGAATGTCGCGCGCGCGGAGAGATAGACATAGGGATAGAGCACGATCCCGATGATGAAGATCGCGCCGGGCAGCGAGCGCAAACCGGGGAGCAGCGCCAGCGCCTCGCGCGCAGGGAGCCACAGCGTCAGCGTGCGATGGACGAGGCCGAGCGGTTCGAACAGATCGACGTAAACATACGCCGCAATGTAGGTCGGGATCGCCAGCGGCAGCGGCAGCAGCCAGAGCAGCAGTCCGCGCCCGGGAAAATCATGCGACGACACCAGCCAGGCGGTGCCGGCGCCGATCAGCAGCGCGACCGCTCCGACGCCGATCAGCAGCGCCGCCGTGTCGCGCAGCGCCAGCGGCAGCACGTAGTCGATCAGATGCGACCAGAGGCCGGGCGCGGGCTGCGCCGCGATCACGACAATCGCCAGCACCGGCAGCGCCACCAGCGCGGCCGTGACGACGGCCAGCGCCGAGACGGCGGGTTCGGCGATGCGGGTGGTGGTCATACGGGATAGTTCCCTCTTCCCGCTTGCGGGGAGAGGGTTGGGGTGAGGGGCAACTCTTTATCCGGGAACGATGCGAGTCTGTCGTTCGTCCTGCCCGGCCATAGCAGTCGCAGACTGCGTAAACTTGTCTGCGTGCCGGGTCTCGACGTCCTGCCTTCAATAAGAGGTGAGCAAGACGTGGATGGCCGGGACAAGCCCGGCCATGACGAGATTTCTGGTTTGATCGAAATCACAAGATCAACCCATCAGTTGTTATCGAACCCGACCTTGTCGACCAGCGTCGAGGCCGCCTTGCGGTTGGCCGCAATCTTCGAGATCGGCAGCGTGTCGGCGTTCAGCTTGCCGTAGCCGGCGATGGTGGGATTGACGGCGACGCCGGCGCGGACCGGATACTCGTAGTTGGCGTCGGCATACATCTGCTGCGCTTTCTCTCCCGCGAGCCATTCGATCAGCTTGATCGCATTGGCGCGGTTCGGCGCGTTCTTCGCCAGCAGCACACCCGAGAGATTTACATGGGTGCCGCCGCCGGCGAAGGTCGGCAGGATCACCTTGGTGGCTTCCGCCCACGGCTTCTTGTCGGGATCGTTGTTCATCATCAGCGCCCAGTAATAGGTGTTGCCGATGCCGATGTCGCACTTGCCGGCCGCGACGTCGCGCGCCGTCTCGCGGTCGCCGCCGGACGGTTTCTGCGCGAGGTTGGCCTTGACGCCGCGCAGCCATTCCTCGGCTTTCGCTTCGCCATGATGCGCGATATAGGCCGCGAACAGCGCGTTGTTGTAGATGTGCTGGCCGGAGCGGATGCAAATCTTGCCCTTCCATTTCGGATCGGCGAGTTCTTCATAGGTGATGGCGTCCTGCTTGACGCGATCCTTGGAGGCGTAGATCACGCGCGCACGCATCGAGATGCCGGCCCAGTGACCGTCCGGGTCGCGGTACTGCGCCGGCACGATCTTGTCGAGCGCGTCGGACTTGATCGGCTGGGTCACGCCGGCTGCCACCGCTTCGGCGATGCGGCCGACGTCCACCGTCAGCATCACGTCGGCGGGGCTGTTGGCGCCCTCGGCCTTGATGCGCTGTTCGAGGCCGGAGCTTGCCGAGACGATGTTGACCTTGATGCCGGTGTCCTTGGTGAAGGCGTCGAACAGCGGCTGCACCAGCTTGGTCTCGCGGTAGGTGTAGACGTTCACCTCGCCGGATTGGGCGAACGCCGGGCTGTTCAGAAAAATCGCAGATGCGACGGCGGTTGCGGTGGCGACAATGCGGGTTCGTGACATGAGGGCTCCAGCGGCTTGGCAAACCACGCAGCATTGAACGCCGCGCGCGGTGATGCCGGTTCTGTAGCGCAGCGGGCGTCGACATTCACGCGGCGCGATGTCGCGAGAGCATGAGTTTAGAGCGATTCCAGATTACTTAGGCGATCGCGCTGGCGTGCGAGAAGACGACCTCGATCAGCGTGCCTGAATGCGGCGCGGTCTTGATGTGGAATTGCGCGCGGTTGGCCTCAACGAGCGCCTTGGTCAGCGACAGGTTGATCACCGAGCCGTCGGCGGTCTGGTCCGATGCGCCCGACGTGCGGAACGGCGCCATCGCGGCCGCGATCTCGTTGTCGTTGAGGCCGTGTCCGGTGTCGCGGACGCGCAGCACGATATCGCCGAAATCGGTGGTCGCGGTTGAGACGATGACCTGCCCGCCGGTATTGGCCAGGTGGATTGAATTGCCGATCAGGTTCATCGCGATCTGGCGCAGCGCGCGGGCGTCAGCCTTCACGGTCGGCAGCGCATGCGCCAGCGATGTGCGGATGATGATGCGCTCGCGGTTGGCCTGCGGCTGCATCACGGCGACGCATTGCTCGACCATGCTGTTGAGGTCCTGGCTCGCGAACGACAGTTCCATCTTGCCGGATTCGATCCGCGACAGGTCGAGCAGGTCGTCGATGATCGCCATCACACGCTGGCCGGAGGCGCGGATGTCCTTCATGTACTCGACATAGCGTTCATTGCCGAGCGCGCCGAAACGCTCCTCGATCATCACGTCGGCGAAGCCGATGATGGCGTTGAGCGGCATGCGGACCTCGTGACTGATCCGTCCGAGAATGTCGGCCTTGGCGTTGGTCGCGCGTTCAACCTGACGCCGCGCCTGTATCAGGTCGCCTTCGCCCTTCTTCGCCTGCGACAGGTCGCGGAAGATCGCGAAGAAACGCGCATTGTCCGGACGGGTGCGGCCCACGGTCATCGACAGCGGAATGGCGCTGCCGTCGCGGGCGCGGCCCAGCATATTGCGGTCGTGCTGAAGCAGACTCGCGACTGCGGCGGTCCTGACTTCGTTCACATAGTCCTGCACCGCGTGCTGGCTGTCCGGCGCGAATAGATCGGTCAGGTTGAGCGCGGCCATCTCGTTGTCGTCGCGGCCGAACAGGACTTCGGCGCTGCGGTTGCAGGAGAGGACATGGCCCTCACCGTCGAACACCACAACGCCCTCGGCGGTATGGTCGAGAATGGTGCCGAGTTCTTCCGCCTGCGTGGTGTCGTCGCTAGGCACGACAACCGGCGTTATGACCACCGCCGGCGCAGGCTCGCTCCGGGTGGCGGCGCGCGGGCCGGAGAACACCAGCACATGGGACGGTTCGCCGTCCCATGTAATGGCGAACAGGCGGGCGTCGGCGGGTTCGCCCTTGTCGGGCCCGCTCTTGCTGGTCGCCGCGATCACGACCGGCGTGCCGGTCTCCGAAGTGCTGCTGGCGGTGCCCGCACCGGCTTCGACGGTCAGCGCATCGAGACCGCCGGCCTCGGTCAGCGCGTGAAGATCGTTGTATCCGGTCGAGGCGAGAAACGCCTTGTTGGCGTAGAGCAGCCGGTCGAGTCGGTAGACCAGCACGCCGACCGGCAGGCGATCGAGTAACTGCGAATCCTGCGCGGCGTTGGCGCGCGGCAGCACCGGCTCCGGCTGCAGGAATGCGGGCGGGTTTTCGAGCGCAGGCGGTTCGGCAACGGGTTCGCGGGTTTGTTCGCCCTCATCGGTGGCGAACAGTTCGGCCACCGAGGCGTCGGTGAGCGTATCGCTCTCGGCTGCATTTTCGAGACGGGCCGACAGCCGCCGCGCCAGTTCGTCAAAGGCGTTGCTCTCGACCGCGGTCAGCGCTGGCGCTTTCGGCTCGGCCACGGGAAACGGTACGACGTTCTGCGGAGTGTCCACGGGGGGCTTCGATTCGGTTCGCTGTGAATTCTCTGTCGGGAAATTGTCTTGCGTGCTGCCGGCGAGGTGCAGCGGTTCGGTTGGCGCATGCACGTCCACTGCGTCCGTGATGTCCTGATTCACCGGTTCTTGGCTGGTGGCGTCATGAGCCGTCGCGTCCTGCACAACAGGTTCGTCGGAGAAAGGCGTTGCGGGCGGCGTCGACGCGTACAGCATGTCGTCGCGGCGCTGCGCGGCCAGCCGCGCCATGCCTTCGACGTCGCGGCAGACGCCGAACCCGCGATAGCCCAAAAAACTCCCGGCGCGGTCGTAGATCGGCAGACCCGACAGTTCGACCGGCAATCGCGCGCCCGCGCCGTCGGCGGGCCAGTTGACGACGATGTTGCTCCAGGTCTCGCGGGTTGCGACCGCTGCCGCCACCTGGCCTTCGGGGTCGAGGCCGAGTGCATCGGCGATTTCATTCCACGGCCTGCCGAACGCGGCTGAGGTGCGCGCGCCGATCAGGCGGGTGAATTCATCGAGGCCGAGCGAAAAGCGGCCGTCCTCGTCCATGTGCCACATGAAGCGCAGCGGATGCCGCCGCGGCGTCAGCGGCGGGCCGTCCAACTCGAGCAGCGTCGCCGACACGTCGTGTGTGCCGATGTCTTGTGCCGGTGGTTTGCGGCGCTCGTCGTCGAAATAGATTCGCGTCACATGATCTGCCGGCGCGTCGTGACGCGAGGTTTCATCGTGAGACGCGGACTCCGAAACGTTGCTCGCTTGAGTCTCAACGTGCTGAAGCGCTGTGGTGGTGTCCGCGATCTGCTGAACCGGCGATTTTTGTTCGGGCGGCTCATCGAACACCGATCCGAAAACGTCGGCGGGCATCACCTCGGCAGGCGGTTCAGGCGGCGCGCGATGAAGCGGGGCGTCAACGACAGCTTGAGTAATCACTTCAACAGGCTGTACGGGTGGCGCATCGGGTGTGGACTGCGTCGCTGCTACGACGGGGTCGGCCTTTGGCGTTTGCGCCGGAGCGCTCTCGACGGTTGATGCAACAACGACGGGAATAGGCTTCGGTGCGCGCGGCGGCACAACAGCGGCGCCGATCAATGCAACTAGCGCTGTTGCTTCGCCGGTCCCGACGCGATGCACTGAGACGCGGCCGAGATCCATTTGCAGGATCGCCTGTCCGTCGCGCAGCGCGCCGCTGCGCGCGTCGTCGAAGCCGGGGCCGGTGAGATCGTTGAACAGGCCGGGGAAATTTTTCGCACGTTCGTTCGCGCCCGCCAGCGCGCCGTTCGGCGTGAAGGTCATGGCCGGAATCGTGACGCTGTCCACGAGATGCGCGAGCCGTTCGGTGAGCGGCGCCGGACGGCCGACCGGGTCGGCGGCGGCGATGAGAATGCCTGCTGTGCCATCGGCGAAGGTGAGCCGCGCGCAGGAGCATGTCAGGAGGCGGCCGAGCGGCGCGCCGAAACCGCGCAGCCGTTCCAGCCGCGGCGCGCCGGATGGCGACAGCCGTGCCGCGAGCTGCGCGGCCTGCCGGCGATGCGGGTCCGCGGGTCCGATGATTTTTTCCGCGAGCACGGCGGCGTTGCGTGCGCCGAACAGTTGTGCGCCGATGGTGTTGGCCCAGAGAATGTGCGCGCCGTCGAGCGACCAGACCCATGCAGGCAGGCCGCTTGTCGCGTGAACCGCAAGGCGCGGATCGCGGATGCCGTGAAGCTGGAAGTCGGCTTCGCTCATATCGGACAACGTGCCTTTGACTCGCTTTCGCCGCGCCGGATTTCGGCGCTGGAAGTGGGATCGGACAGCCTTAACAAATGATTAGTATGGCGCGGTTGCCGCAAGGTCCACCAGTGCGGTGTGAGACTACCCGTCCAAACCCGCGATAACGTTAATTCCCCGACGCGCTGAACCCCAACGCCGTTCAGGCGTTGGGTGTTGCAAAAGCTATTCAAACGTTCACGATGAGCGGGCAGGAACTGTCGTTGCGCTGCGTCAAATGTGGTGTCACCCGGCGGTGAATTGCGGACTCGGGTCCGGCAGACGGGCCCGGATGTAACAGGAGGGTGCGACATGGCAGGCAATCAGTTCGAGATTCCGAAGGAAATGCGGTCGATGGCGGAAGCGAGTCTGGATCAGGCGCGCAAGGCCTTCGAATCCTTCATCAGCAGCGCGCAGCAGACAGCGTCTGCTTTCGGCGGATCGTCGTTCGGCGCCCCCGGCGAGGCGGCCAAGGATATCAGCACCAAGGCCATCGCCTTCGCGGAGAAGAACGTGCAGTCCTCGCTGGCCTACGCCCAGCAGTTGATTAATGCCAAGGATCTGACCGAGGTGATGCGCCTGCACACCGAATACGTTCAGGGCCAGATGCGCGCGCTGGCGGAGCAGGCCAGCGAAATGGGGCAGGCCATGACCCGTGCGGCGATGGACGCCACCAAGCAGAAATAGTCTGCTTCCGGACGCTTGCGCAGTCAGCACGGCAGATCCGGCCCGGCAGATCCGGCCCCGGGGCCGGCTCGGCTGGGCTCCCGGCCCGGCGTTTCTTGTTGCAATGCACAATGTCCAGCCTATAGTGCCAAATAGAGACTGATCTTGCGCCGGGCTGTGAGCCTCGCGCGGCCGGCTTTCTCGTCCCGGCCATTCAATTCCAGACACCACAAGGAATCTCCACATGAGCGCGAACGATCCGTTTTCCGTCGTCCCCTTCAAGGTTCCAGAGCAGTTTCGCGCATTCGCGGAGATGGGCGTTTTCCAGGCGCAGGGCAGCTATCAGAAGCTCAAGGACGCGGCGGTTTCCAACAACGGGGCGCTGGAGGCGATGGTGACGTCGGCCACCAAGGGTGCAGGTGACTTCACTTCGAAGGTGATCGGGATGGCCCAGACCAACACCGAGGCGGCCTTCGCCTTTACCCAGAGCCTGATGGGCGTGAAGTCGCTGCCGGAAGCGTTCGAACTGATGAACGCCCATGCCCGCAAGCAGTTCGAGGTTTTCAGCGCGCAGTCGCAGGATCTCGCCACCCTGACCCACAAGGTTGCGGCCGAGGCGGTCGAGCCGATCGCCACCGGCGCGGCAAAGGCCTTCAAACCCGCTCTCTGACCAAGTCCCGGTCACGGAACAGGCGCACCCGGATGAACCTTTTGCTCTTCCGGGGCGACCCACTAACGAGCTGTTCGCGACGCCCGTTCGGCAGGTCAAAGCGTCTTGCAAAAGCGCGGCGTTGCACCTAGTTTCCCGCGAAATCGCCGCCCTTGGCGGGGCCGCCTCCAGGCGGCCGTTCGATTGAAAATGCAGTTGTAGCTCAGCTGGTTAGAGCGCCGGATTGTGGATCCGGAGGTCGGTGGTTCGATCCCACCCAACTGTACCACTTCCATCCCTTGCAGAGATTAGAACCCGTCAGGCCGACTGCGCCAGCAGGACGCGAACGTCGTCGCCTGTGGCGAGCGCGCTGTCGGCATGCGTGAGCATCGCAAAGGTTGCGATCGGCGCGGGGCGTCCGACCAGATAGCCCTGAACCTCGTTGCAGAGTTCGGATTGCAGGAACGCCAGTTCAGCCGGCGTCTCGACGCCTTCCGCTAGCACCGGCAGACCGAGACCGCGCCCCAGACCCAGCACCGCGCGCACGATGGTCGCGGCCTGTGCATTGGTGTTGACCGATTTGATGAACGAGCCGTCGATCTTGATCTTGTCGAACGGGAAGGCGCGCAGATTCGAGAGCGAGGAATAGCCGGTGCCGAAATCGTCCATCGCGATATGGACGCCGAGCGCCTTGATGCGCCGGAGCGTGTTGAGCGCGCGGTTGAGATCGCGGACCAGCGCGGTCTCGGTGATTTCGAGTTCGAGCCGGTCCGGCGTCAGGCCGGTTTCGAGCAGCACTTCGTGCACCAGCTGCACGAAATTCTCGCTGTAGATCTGCACGGCAGAGACATTCACCGCGATCGTCAAGGGCTGCGGCCAGCTCGCCGCCTGCTGGCAGGCCTCGCGCAGCACCCACTCGCCGATGCCGAGAATGGCGCCGGTTTCTTCGGCGATCGGAATGAACACGGCCGGAGAGATCGACCCGCGGGACTTGTGGGTCCAGCGCAGCAGGGCTTCGAAACCGACCACGCGGCGGGTCTGAATGTCTTCCTGTGGCTGATAGACCAGATTGAATTCACAGCGGGCCACGGCCTGGCGCAGGTCGTGCTCCAGCACCCGGCGGTCATGCACTTCCGCGCCCATCCTCGCCTCGAAGAAGCGATAGGTCGAGCGGCCTTCCGTCTTGGCGCGGTAGAGCGCCGTGTCGGCGTGGGTGAGCAGCGCTTCGCGGTTGTCGGCATCGTCCGGGCAGATCGCGATGCCGATGCTGCACGAGGTCAGATTGTCACTGTCGGATTTGTTCGCGCCGGGCTGCAATGCCGCGAGAATAGCGTCGGCCAGCCTTCCCGCCGCCGCGGGGTTGGACAGTTCGGGCATCAGCACCGCGAATTCGTCGCCGCCGAGGCGCGCGACCATGCAGGTGTTGTCGAGAAGCGCGGAGACGCGCGAGGCGACGGTCTGAAGCACCTTGTCGCCTGCTGCGTGCCCGAACAGGTCGTTGATCTCCTTGAACCTGTCGAGGTCGAAACACAGCACCGCGCACTTTTGTCCGTTGGCTTTCGCCGTCGCGATCTCGTGATCGAGCCGTGCATGGAAACTGCCGCGGTTCGGCAGCGACGTCAGCGCGTCGTGATGCGCGAGATAGCGGATGTGCTGCTCGGCTTTCTTGCGCGCCTGCAGGTTGCGGACGGCGATGACGTGATGCGCCTGTCCGCCGAAATCGATCGGACGCAGGATCAGCTCGACCGGAATCATGGATCCGTCGACATGGCGCAATTCGGCCTCGACCGGCTGGTTCGGCGCGGCCAGCAGTTTTGCGCGCGCCTCCGCGTTCGGAATGTATGTTTCCAGCCTGGCGCCGATCAGTTTGTCCGACGATGATCCGACAAGCTGGGCAAAGCTGGTGTTCGCTGTCACGGCGGTGTCGCCGTCGCAGACCAGCAGGCCTTCGATCGCTGCATTGGCCAGACCGCGCATCCGGTCGGCTTCAAGCACAGAGCGGCGCTGGTCGTGGATGTCGAGAGCGGCGGCGCCCAGCGCCAGCAGAATGATGGTGAAGCTCGAGACGGCGACGCCGATGGCGAGCCATCCGGCGGGGATCGCGGCGGGAGGAATCGTGACGGTGGGATCGGGGATGATCGCCACCGCGCCCATCGCCGTGAAATGATGGCTGCAGATCGCGAGCGTCAGAAGCAGCGCGCCGGCAATTCGCCAGCGCTGCGAACTGGCGTGCAGGCCCGAAGGCAGGGAGGTCGCGCCAATCATCGTGCCGAGCAGGATCGAGACCGCGACAAGGGTTGAATCCCACAGGATAACGCCAGCGATCTGAAAGGCCGCCATGCCGAGATAATGCATCGTGGCGATGCCGCCTCCGACAACGGCGCCGCCGAGCCAGGGTCCGGCCCGCCATTCGGGCCGCATGGCCATCGCGAGACCCGCGCCGGTCAGCAACACAGCGGCGGCGAGCGACAGGATGGTGAGGGCGATGTTGTAGCCGCTTGGAATCCCGGGCGAGAACGCGAGCATCGCGATGAAATGGGTGGACCAGATGCCGAAGCCGGTGGAGATCGCGGACACCGCGAGCCAGGCCGGGCGCATGCGGCCGGCCGACCGGCGTGCATGTCTCAGCAGACTGATGGCGGCGAACGAAGCCAATGTACAAATGACGGCCGCGAGACCCACGAGCCACAAATCATGGGCGGTGGCGATACAATTGTAGACCTTGAGCATCGAACGACCTGCAATGCGCGAGAACAAGCGATTGCTTCGGCAGGTACCGGGGAATTGCGTAAGAACACGTAAATACCCCGGTGCACGTTCGACCTATGCGTTGAGCGGGCCTTGCGATCAGCTGGACGACCAGCGTGTGCGCTCAGCGAACAAATAACGAAAGCCGCTGTGGCGCAGGTATTTCTTGCATGCATGGCGCATCAGTCGACGCACCGTTGCAAGCTAACGCGCAATCAACCATGTCGCGAAGTGGTAACCCGGTGATCATGCCGCCTAACGGTCCGCGCGGCTGACCACATCCATCAGCTCGGCGATTTTGCGGCGCTGATCGGCCTTGTCGCCCGACGTGATCGCATGCTCGACGCAATGAGCGACATGGTCGCGCAGGATTTCTTCCTCGACCCGACGCAGCGCCGTGCGCGCCGCCGCGATCTGCGTGACGATATCGATGCAATAGCGATCGTCATCGACCATGCCCGCGAGACCGCGAACCTGGCCTTCGATCCGTTTCAACCTTTTCAGGCATGACGTCTTGATTTCCTGGCGCATGACGACCTATATACCCCCATAGGGTATATAGGTCAAGGAGAGCGATCGTGGTTGCGAACACAAACGGCGGGAAAAGTTGCTGCGGCGGCCATGGTCACGCGGGCCATGATCACGCCGGTCATAGTCATGGTCATGCGGACCATGCACCCGCCGATGCCGATGGTCGCGTCACCGATCCGGTCTGCGGCATGCAAGTCGATCCGCTCACGACGAAGCATCACCTCGACTACAAGGGGCAGGATTACTTCTTCTGCTCGGGACGTTGCCGCACGCGCTTTGAGGCCGAGCCGGAAAAGTTCTTGGCGCCGAAGTCATCCGCGCCTGAAGAGAAGCTGCCGGAAGGCACGATCTACACCTGCCCGATGCATCCCGAAGTGCGTCAGGTCGGGTCGGGAAGCTGCCCGATCTGCGGCATGGCGCTGGAGCCGGAGACGGTCTCGCTCGACGACAAGCCAGATCCCGAACTGATCGACATGACGCGACGCTTCTGGATCGCGCTGGCGCTGACGCTGCCGGTGTTCGTCATCGACATGACGGCGCATCTTGGCGGCATACACCTGTTACCGGCGCAGACATCCAACTGGCTGTCGTTCGCGCTGGCGACCCCGGTGGTGCTGTGGGCCGGATGGCCGTTCTTCGAGCGCGGCTGGCAGTCGCTCAAGACGCGCAACCTCAACATGTTCACGCTGATCGCGATGGGCACCGGCGTCGCCTATGTCTACAGCGTGGTCGCGACCCTGGCGCCGCAGCTGTTCCCGCAGGCATTCCGCGATCACCACGGTGCGGTCGCGGTGTATTTTGAAGCGGCCGCAGTGATCACCGTTCTGGTGCTGCTCGGTCAGGTGCTTGAACTGCGCGCCCGCGCGCAAACCTCCGGCGCGATCCGCGCGCTGCTGGGCTTGGCACCAAAGACCGCGCGTCGCATCACGCCAGCGGGCGACGAGGACATCGACATCGACGTCATCGCGGTGT
Source organism: Afipia massiliensis (assembly GCF_001006325.2). Lineage (NCBI taxonomy): Bacteria > Pseudomonadati > Pseudomonadota > Alphaproteobacteria > Hyphomicrobiales > Nitrobacteraceae > Afipia > Afipia massiliensis. The sequence continues at coordinate 2,239,492 of NZ_LBIA02000001.1, forward strand.
GCGATCTGTTGCGCGTGCGGCCGGGCGAGAAAATTCCGATCGACGGCGTCGTCACCGAAGGCTCGTCGCTGGTGGACGAATCCCTCGTCACCGGTGAATCGATGCCGGTGAAGAAGACCGAGGGTGCGCAGGTGATCGGCGGCACGGTCAATCAAAGCGGCGGCCTCGTGATCCGCGCCGAGAAGATCGGCCGCGACACCATGCTGGCGCGGATCGTCGATCTGGTGGCGCGGGCACAGCGCTCGCGCGCGCCGGTGCAGCGCCTGGCCGATCAGGTCGCGGGCTGGTTCGTACCGGTCGTGATCGCGGTGGCGCTTGCGGCATTCGCGGCTTGGGCCGTGTTCGGTCCGGAGCCGCGCTTCACCTACGCGCTGGTCGCCGCAGTGACTGTGCTGATCATTGCGTGCCCCTGTGCGCTTGGTCTTGCGACCCCGATGTCGATCATGGTCGGCGTCGGCCGTGGTGCGCGCTCCGGCATCCTGATCCGCGACGCCGAAGCACTCGAGCGGATGGAGAAGGTCGACACGCTGGTGATCGACAAGACCGGCACGCTGACCGAAGGAAAGCCGAAAGTGGTGGCGATTGTCGCCGCCGATGGATTCGAGCGTAACGAACTGCTGCAGCTCGCCGCCAGCGTGGAACGCGCCAGCGAACACCCATTGGCGTTCGCAATCCTGAACGCGGCGAAGGAAGAGAGCATCGAGCTTCGCGACGTGCAGAACTTCGATTCCCCGGTCGGCAAGGGCGCCATCGGTACGGTCGATGGCCGCCGTATCGTGATCGGCAATGCCGTGATCATGCAGCAGTCGAACGTCGACATCGCGGCGCTTGAGGCCGAGGCACGGACGCAGCGCGAACGCGGCGCGACCGCGATCTATGTGGCCGTCGATGGCCGCGCCGCCGGCGTCATCGCCATCGCCGATCCGGTCAAGCCGAGCGCGCAGGACGCGCTCCGGCAGTTGCGCAACGACGGGCTGCGCATCGTCATGCTGACCGGCGATAACGTCACCACGGCGCAGGCGGTGGCGAAGACGCTCGGCATCACCGAGGTCGAAGCCGACGTGCTGCCCGAGCGCAAGGGCGACGTGGTCACGCGGTTGCGCGGCGAAGGCCGTGTGGTGGCGATGGCCGGCGACGGCATCAACGACGCGCCGGCGCTGGCAGCCGCGGATGTCGGCATCGCCATGGGCAGCGGCACCGACGTGGCAATCGAAAGCTCCGGCATCACACTGCTGCGCGGCGATCTGATCGGCCTCGTGGAAGCACGGCAGTTGTCGCGCGCGACCATGCGCAATATCCGTCAGAACCTCGTGTTCGCGTTTCTCTATAACGCGGCGGGCGTTCCGGTCGCGGCGGGCGTGCTGTATCCGGTGTTCGGGATCCTGCTGTCGCCGATGCTGGGTGCCGCTGCGATGGCGCTGTCGTCGGTCAGCGTCATTGGCAATGCGCTCCGGCTGGCGCGGGCGCGGTTGCACTAGTGCGGGCTGCGATGTCCCGGTCGAGCCGCGCCGCCAGTTCGGAGCTGACTTCCGTCATCGGCAGGCGCAGCTCCGGACTGTCGATCAATCCGGTGCGCCACAGCCAGTACTTGATCGGCGCCGGGCTCGGCTCGGAAAACAGCAGCTTCGTTAAATCCGAGATGGTGCGCCAGTGGATCAGCGCCCCGTCTCGGTCGCCCGCCGCCAGCAACTTGACGACCGACGCAAATGCTCCGGTTTCGATATGCGCCGATGCGAGAATGGCGCCGTCCGCGCCGTCGGCCAGCGCATCCCAGGTCTGTGCATCCTCGCCGGTCAGCACGGCAAACCGGGCCGGACGCCTGCGCAACAACTCGATGAATTGCGCGCGGTCCGCACAACAATCCTTGAGCCCGACGATGTTGTGATGGTCCGCCAGTTGCAGCATCGCCTCATTGCCGAGATTGACGCCGGTCCGGTACGGAATGTTGTAGATCAGGACCGGGTGCGCGGCCTGGTCGGCAAGCGCTCTGAAATGCCTGATCATCCCGTCTTGCGTTGGTCGCGAATAATAGGGACAGGAGATCAGGTAACCGTCGATCGGCCATGCAGCCGTTCTCCGCAGCGTGTCCAGCAACGCCCGCGTATCGCTGCCGGACAGGCCGAGGCAAACCGGAAGGTCCTTGCCACTGCTGGTGAGTTCGTCGCGCACGATAGCGACCAGCCGCGCAGTTTCCTGCGGCGCAAGGGTGAGACCTTCGCCGGTGGTGGCGGTGAGGATCATTCCGTTGACCGGCAGGGCGGCGTAGTGCCGCACCAGGCGCCGCAACGATGCGTCGTCGAGTTCTCCGTCATGAAACGGCGTGACGAGCGGCAGCCACAGGCCATGCAGGCGTGATCGAAGGTTGGTCATTGGTCCGTCTCCATCAGGTAAAGCCGGAGACGGGACAAACAAAAACCCCGTCCTCGCGGCGGGGTTTCGGGATCAAGCTTGAGCGAGACAATTATCGCGCGCGTCGATCTCCAGTCCCCGGATGGGGACCTTTTTTCGACAGCGTTGCGCACGAATTCGCGATCATGCGCCGAGAGTGATTTGAGGTCGCCGCGTTGTCAACGTACGGGCAGAAAAAAGACCGGGCTAAAGAGCCCGGCCTGTTTAGTTTTTTGGCCACGTGAGGCCGACACAATCACCTTCCAAGAGGGATAACTGAGCGCGCGTTCCGCTGGAGGAGGGGGACAATGCGCAGAACGCTCAATCAGTGTGGGGAGAGTATGGGCCGCGACTTCCCATCCGGACAACTCCGATCCCGGTATGTCAGTCATGCTCAGAATGCGGGCTCAAACGTCCGTTTGAACCCGGGGCCTGGTGATCCGGTTCTGACATTCGTCCGGTATCCATCGCAGGTACTTTGACGAATGTCAGAACCAAAGGATCACCAGAATTATGGTGTTGCTAGTGTCCTTTCGTATCCGACGTTTGCACAGGCGACGCTGCGAAACGAAGCAAACGTCGGATACGGGACACTAGGACGGCCAGCGTTGCGCCTTACTCACGATAAAATCACGGAAAACCTGCACGCGCGCCACCGACTTCAATTCTTCGGGATAAACAAAATATGTATCCAATTGAATCGAGTCGGCCTCGCTGAACAGCTGCACCAGCCGGTTATTGTCCTCAACGAGGTAGTCCGGCAGCGCGGCGATGCCCAGGCCCTGCTGGCAAGCGCGCACCAGACCCAGGATGTTGTTGACCTTGAACACGGCTTCGCGCGGGCCGGAGCCGTTGCGGTTGGCGTCGACCAGCCAGTTCCGGTTTTGCAGGTGCTGCGGCACGTTCTGGTCGCTGAGCACGATGATCCGGTGCGCATCCAGTTCGTCGAGCGTGCGCGGCGTGCCGTGGCGCTTGACGTATTCCGGCGAGCAATAGGCGTGGAAGCCCATCGAGAACAGTTTGCGCTGAATGAGATCCGGCTGGGTCGGCTTGCGGGTGCGGATCGCCACATCGGCTTCGCGCATCGACAGGTCGAGTTCCTCGTCGGTCACGATCAGTGAAATGCGGATGTCGGGGTAAAGCGCGGTGAATTCGCCAAGCCGCGGAATCAGCCAGTTGATGCCGACGCCCGGTGTGGTGGTGACCTTGAGGTCGCCGCTCGGCCGCTCGCGGCTGTCGGTGAGTTTTGCGCGCGCCGCCTGCAACTGCATGAACACGTCATGCGCGGTGCGGAACAGGAGGTCGCCCTGCTCGGTGAGGATCAGTCCGCGGGCGTGGCGGTGAAACAGCGAAACCGACAGTTCCTGCTCCAGCGCGCTGACCTGACGGGAGACGGCCGACTGCGACAGCCCGAGCTGTTCGCCCGCATGCGTGAAGCTTCCCGCTTCCGCAGCCGCGTGGAAGACCTTCAGCTTGTCCCAATCCATATCGCTTAATCCGTCGCGTGTTCGTGCCATGGTTACTCCGCAGCTGCGCGTTCGGTGGCGCTGTGAGCGATAAATCGTTCGGCTTCCAGCGCTGCCATGCAGCCAAGACCGGCCGCTGTCACCGCCTGGCGATAGGTTTCATCCGCGACGTCGCCCGCGGCGAAGACGCCGGGCACCGAGGTCGCGGTCGAATGGGGTGCGATCTCGACATAGCCGGTGGATTTCAGTTTCAGCTGGCCGGTGACGAGTTCGGTCGCCGGCGCATGGCCGATGGCGATGAACACGCCGTCGGCGGCGTGCTCGGTCACGGTGCCGCTCTTGAGATTCTTCAGGCGGATGTGGGTGACCTTCGAAGGATTCTCGGAGCCGCGGATTTCGTCGACCTCGCTCTCCCAGATCACGCTGATCTTGGGGTGCTTGAACAGCCGGTCCTGCAGGATGCGTTCGGCGCGCAGGCTGCCGCGGCGGTGGACCAGCGTCACCTTCGAGGCGAAGTTGGTCAGGAACAGTGCTTCCTCGACCGCGGTGTTGCCGCCGCCGACCACGAACACTTCCTTGTTGCGGTAGAAGAAGCCGTCGCAGGTGGCGCAGGCCGATACGCCGAAGCCCTTGAACTTCTCTTCCGAGGGAATGCCGAGCCAGCGCGCCTGGGCGCCGGTGGAGAGGATCACGGCGTCAGCCAGATAGACATCGCCGCTGTCGGTGGTGATGCGGAACGGGCGCTGGCTGAGTTCGAGCTTGTTGACGTGATCGGTAACGAGCTTGGTCCCGACATGCGCCGCCTGCTTTTCCATCTGCTCCATCAGCCAGGGACCTTGGATGACGTCGGCAAAGCCCGGATAGTTCTCGACGTCGGTGGTGATGGTGAGCTGGCCGCCAGGCTGGATGCCCTGGATCAGCACGGGTTCAAGCATGGCGCGGGCGGCGTAGATCGCCGCCGTGTAGCCTGCGGGCCCGGATCCGATGATGACAACCTTGGCATGAATGGGAGCGGCCATAGCGCGACCTTCGGTATTCTGTTGCAGGGATGATCAGCGACGAGGCGGGACTTGCCCGTAAAGGCATCGCTGGGCTGTTAAAAGTGCATGCTCCGAATGTAGGCCATCCTGCGAGCTATGCAAGATATGCAACCCCTATCATGAGATTTTCCCCAGCTAGCCATGACATAGCATGCTGACGAAATAAAATTGCGCGAAACGCTGCGGATGGCTAGAACAGTCCCGAAACCGGCCGGACCATCCGGCCGCCAAGGATTACCTGCCCGTGTCAAAAACCCTCGACGAAATCGATCTGAAAATTCTGAACGAGATTCAGGCCGACGGCCGAATCACCAACGTGGAACTGGCCAAGCGGGTCGGGATTTCGCCGCCACCGTGCCTGCGCCGGGTCCGGACGCTGGAAGAAGACGGCTACATCACCGGCTATCGCGGGTTGCTCAATCCCTCGTCGCTCGGCTTCGACGTCACGGTGTTCGCCTCGGTGCATCTGTCGAGCCAGGCCGATGCCGATTTGCGCGCGTTCGAGGAATTCGTCCGTCACGAGCCGCTGGTGCGCGAATGCTGGATGCTGTCGGGCGAGATCGATTTCATCCTCAAATGCGTCGCGCCGGACATGGTGACGTTTCAGAATTTCGTCTCGCACCTCACGGCTGCGCCCCATGTGCGCAACGTGCGAACCTCGCTGGTGCTGCACAATTCCAAGGATGCGCCGGACGTGCCGCTCGAACTGAAAGTCCCGCAGGGCTGAAAGTGCGCTGCTCGCCGTAGTTGGTCGTCCACGCGAAAGCGGGGACCCATGCTTGGAGAGTTCACGAGAACCTCATTTATTTTGTGCTTCTGGGTCCCCGCTTTCGCGGGGACGACATGGAGGCCATACGAGACGCAGCGTTCTCCCGGGCGGCGGCATGCTCTAAAAGCCGCGTGCCGGGCGCTTCCCCGCCCGATTGCGTGATGGGGCTGACGTGACTTTATTCCAGATCGTTGTGCTGGCGGTGGCGGGCTTCGCCGCGGGCACCGTCAATGCTGTCGCCGGTGGCGGCACGTTTATTACGTTCGCCGCGCTCGTCGTCAGCGGCTTGCCGACGCTGGATGCCAACGCCACCAGCGCGGTGGCGCTGACGCCCGCCAATCTCGCAAGTGTCGCTGCCTACCGCTCCGAGGTTCGCACTTATCATCGCGAGATGATTCCGTTCGCGATCATCGGACTGATCGGCGGCGGTGCCGGTGCGCTGCTGCTGATCGGGCTGGGCGACAGTGGTTTCCGTCCGCTGGTGCCGTGGCTGCTGTTGCTGGCCACTTTGCTGTTCGCATTCAGCAGCCAGATCCGCGCTTTCGTTGAACCATGGTCGCGCGGCCAGCATGCAGGTGCGCGGATTGCCGCCTACGGGTTCATGATGCTGGTGGCGATTTATGGCGGATTCTTCGGAGCCGGCACAGGCATCATGATGCTCGCGGCGCTGGCCATCCTCGAAAGCGGTAATTTTCACAAGGCCAACGCGACCAAGATCGTTGTCGCGTTTCTGATTCAGATCATGTCGGCGGCGTTGCTGATCGCCGGCGGTCTGGTGCACTGGCCGCACGCGCTGGTGACGATCGCCGCGTCGGCCATCGGCGGCTATTACGGCGTCAGTCTCGCGCGCCGCGTCCCGGAAAAAATAATCCGCGCCGTGGTGGTGGCCATCGGCGCGGGTTTGACTGTTGTGTTCTTTGTCAGGACATGATCGGAAATCATGCCTTGAGGGCTTGAGCGATCAGGCCTTGCCGCGCGAGGCGTCGACGCTCCACGGACCCGGGCCTGCGCTCGCCAGATAAAGGCATGCGAAGCAGAACATTGCCGCCAGCGTGCCGCCGTTCAGAAGCGGATGAAAAACGGCGCTGCCGGTCTTGAACATATGGCCGATGAAGTAGGCGAGGGCCATTTCGCCGGCCAGAAGGAACGCCGACAGGCGGGTGAACAGGCCGACGATCAGCAGTGCGCCCAGCACCAGTTCGATTCCGCCGGCGACGAGACTGAGTGTCGGCGGGTTGGCGAACATCGGCACCGCCGGAAATTTCAGAATCTTGGCGACGCCGAACTGAAACAGCAGCAGGCCGGTCATGATGCGCAGCACGCTGAGAAGCTGCGGCCGGTATGGCGCGAGAAACCCGAAGTCCATGGAAAACTCCCCCTGTTTGATTCCACGTGATTTGATATCGCGCCGGACAGGGAAGCAATAGTGTTGCCCCTTGGAAATCCGATGACGATTTCGTGGGGCGATCCGGAATAAGTCGAAGGTGACAGTGTTGTGCGTGTGCCCTGGTTTCCGGTTGGAAACTGCCGCTACTTCTTCTGGGGTTCGCCCTGCGGAATGTCCGCGGCGGTGCAGCGGATCGCCTTGGGCTGACAGGCAACCCCGATGTTCGAGCAGGTCGGCGCCTCGCCGCTCGCTCCGCGCGCGCAGTTCACGCAGTCATCGGTCCAGCGCTGGCAGTTCGGCTGGTTGACGTAGACCGAAAGTTCTTTCGGCTTGCCGGGCGGGGGAATGTCGATTTCGGCGGCGCGTGCGCCGGTGGTGGCGATGACCACCATCAGCAGCAACGTCATGATGTGAGAACGCGGCATATCCCAACCATCGTCGTCGTCCCCGCGCAGGCGGGGACCCATCTTCCTTTTAAGCTAGCATGTCGGTCAGGTCCCGCCACTCGGGATTGTCCTGTTCAATCAGCCTTATTTTCCATGCTCGATTCCATTTCTTCATCTGCTTCTCTCGTTGGATGGCTTCTTCTGCTCTGGAATAGGTTTCGACATAGACAAGGCGATAGACGCGATATCGCTTCACGAATTCTGAGCCTTGGCCAAGACGATGCAATTCGAGCCGCGCCGCGACGTTGTTGGTTACGCCGATGTACAGCGTTCCATTGCGGGCACTGGCGAGGATGGTAGACGTGGAACAAGATTAGTCCTCACGCATAGCGAGATGGGTCCCCGCCTGCGCGGGGACGACGCTGAGGATACAAAAATGGCCGGGGAAAAACCCGGCCATCTTGCTTAGGCGCAATCGAATTAGTGGGCGTCTTACTTCCAGTCCACCCTGGTGATCTCGTAAGCCTTGGCGCCACCGGGAGCCACGACTTCCACCGAGGAGCCCTTCTTCTTGCCGATCAGCGCGCGCGCCAGCGGCGAGGTGATCGAGATGCGGCCCTTCTTGGCGTCGGCCTCGGGCTCGCCGACGATCTGCCAGACAGCCTTCTTCTCGGTGTCCTCATCGACCAGCGTCACGGTCGCGCCGAACATGATGGTGTCGCCGGACAGTTTCGAGACGTCGATAATTTCGGCGCGCGCAAGCTTGTCCTCGAGTTCCGCGATGCGGCCCTCGTTATGCGACTGCGCTTCCTTCGCGGCATGATACTCGGCGTTCTCCGACAGGTCGCCATGCGAGCGCGCTTCGGCAATCTGCTCGACGATGCGCGGGCGATCCACCGACTGGCGCTGCTTCAATTCAACTCCCAGGGCGTCGTATCCGCCTTGGGTCATCGGTACCTTGTCAACCATTTCGTCGTCCTTGCATTTCGTGCGGCGGGCTGTTGCCGTATGCACGAAACATCTTGTTTGATCCCGTTGGCTACGGCCGCGGGGCAACGAATGAGAACACGATTGCGGCTGGGCGGTTCCCGCCGCTAGTGTCCCGTATCCGACGTTCGCTTCACTTTGTAGCGCCTTCCGAGCGAACGTCGGATACGAAAGGACACTAGTAAACTATAATTCCAGTGATCCTTTGGTTCTGACATTCGTAAAGGTGCCTGCGAAAAACGAGATACGAATGTCAGAACCGGATCACTGGTTCCACTTATACTACTCCGGTCGGGATGACCGGCTACCAATTTCAGAGATCGGGGAAGTAACCTTGCAGGGTGCGGACCTCGAGATCCCCGCCCAGATAGGCCCGGATGCCCTGCGCCGCCGCCAATGCACCCGAAAGAGTGGTGTAATATGGCACTTTATGCAAGAGGGCAGCGCGCCGCAACGAGCGGCTGTCGGCGAGTGCCTGCGGCCCTTCGGTGGTATTGAAAACCAGTTGCACCTCGCCGTTGGTAATGGCGTCGACGATGTGCGGGCGGCCTTCCAATACCTTGTTGATCTTCTCGGCCGGAACACCGTTTTCAGCGAGAAAGCGTTGCGTGCCGGATGTCGCGATCACCTTGAAGCCGAGCGAGCTCAGCAGTTTCACCGCGTCGAGGATTCGCGCCTTGTCGGTTTCGCGCACCGACACGAACACCGTGCCCTTGCGTGGCACGCGGGTGCCGCCGCCGAGCTGGCTCTTGGCGAAGGCCACCGCGAACGAGCGATCGATACCCATGACCTCGCCGGTCGATTTCATTTCCGGCCCGAGCACGGTGTCGACGCCGGGGAAACGCGCGAACGGAAACACCGATTCCTTGACGCCGACATGGTTGAGCTTGGGCGGCTTCAGTTTGAAGTCGGCGAGCTTCTCGCCCGCCATGATCCGCGCAGCGATCTTCGCGACCGGAATCCCGACCACCTTGGCGACGAACGGCACCGTGCGCGAGGCGCGCGGATTGACCTCCAGCACGTAGATATCGCCGTCCTTGATGGCGTACTGCACGTTCATCAGGCCGACGACGTCGAGGCCGAGCGCGAGTTCGCGGGTCTGGCGCTCGAGTTCGGCGATCACCGCCGGCTCAAGCGAATGCGGTGGCAGCGAACAGGCCGAGTCGCCGGAATGAATACCGGCTTCCTCGATATGCTCCATGATGCCGACGACGAACGTATCTTTTCCATCGCACAGGCAGTCGACGTCGACCTCGGTGGCGTCCGACAGGTAGCGGTCGAACAGCAGCGGGTTCTTGCCGAGCACCGTGTTGATCTGGCCGGTCTTGTCGTTCGGATAGCGCGCCTTGACGTCGGCGGGCACCAGTTCCGGCAGCGTGCCGAGCAGGTAATCGCCGAGCTGGAATTCCTCGCGGATGATCTGCATGGCGCGACCGCCGAGCACGTAGGATGGACGCACCACCAGCGGCAGGCCGAGATCGGCGGCCACCAGCCGCGCCTGCTCCACTGAATAGGCGATGCCGTTCTTGGGCTGCTTGAGCTTGAGCTTGTCGAGCACGCGCTTGAAGCGGTCGCGGTCTTCAGCGAGATCGATCGCGTCGGGCGAGGTGCCGAGGATCGGCACATTGGCTTCTTCCAGCGCGCGCGCGAGCTTCAGCGGGGTCTGGCCGCCGAACTGCACGATGACGCCGTGCAGCGTGCCGTTGCTGCGCTCGGTGTCGATGATCTCGAGCACGTCTTCTGCGGTCAGCGGTTCGAAGTAGAGGCGATCCGCGGTGTCGTAGTCGGTCGAGACGGTTTCCGGATTGCAGTTGACCATGATGGATTCGAAGCCGGCATCATGCAGCGCGAAGCAGGCGTGGCAGCAGCAATAGTCGAACTCGATGCCCTGGCCGATCCGGTTCGGACCGCCGCCGAGGATGATGACCTTGTTCTTGTCCGAGGGCGCGCTCTCGTCGGCCATCGCGCCAGCGAACGGGGCTTCATAGGTCGAGTACATATAGGCGGTGGGCGAGGCGAATTCGGCGGCGCAGGTGTCAATGCGCTTGAACACCGGGCGCACGTTCAGCGCACGGCGTGCAGCTTTCACCTCGGGTTCGGTGGTGTTGGCGAGCACGGCGAGGCGGGCGTCGGAGAAGCCCATCGCCTTCAGCATACGCATGCTGTGGGCGTTGCCGGGCAGGCCGTTCGCCCGGACCTTGGCTTCCATCTCGATAATGCCGCGCATCTCGGCGAGGAACCACGGGTCGATCTTGCACGAGGTGAAGATCTCTTCGTTGGACCAGCCGAGCCGCATCGCCTGCGCGACCTGCAGCAGGCGGTCGGGCGTCGGCGTGCCGAGCGCGGCGCGCACCGCGTTCTTGTCGTCGCTCTGGCCGAGGCCTTCGATCTCGATTTCATCGAGGCCGGTGAGGCCGGTCTCAAGCCCGCGCAGCGCCTTTTGCAGGCTCTCCTGAAATGTGCGGCCGATCGCCATGACTTCGCCGACCGACTTCATCGAGGTGGTCAGCGTGGTCGAGGCGCCGGGGAATTTTTCGAACGCGAAGCGTGGAATCTTGGTGACCACGTAGTCAATGGTCGGCTCGAACGACGCCGGCGTGGCGCCGCCGGTGATGTCGTTGGCGATTTCATCGAGCGTGTAGCCGACCGCGAGCTTGGCCGCGACCTTGGCAATCGGGAAGCCGGTGGCTTTCGAGGCCAGTGCCGACGAGCGCGACACGCGCGGATTCATCTCGATGACGACCATGCGGCCGTCGGCCGGATTGACGCCGAACTGCACGTTCGATCCGCCGGTCTCGACGCCGATCTCGCGCAGCACCGCCAGCGAGGCGTCGCGCATGATCTGATATTCTTTATCGGTCAGCGTCAGGGCAGGAGCGACGGTGATGGAGTCGCCGGTATGCACGCCCATCGGATCGAGGTTTTCGATCGAGCAGACGATGATGCAGTTGTCCTTCTTGTCGCGGACAACCTCCATCTCGTATTCTTTCCAGCCGAGAACGGATTCCTCGATCAGAACTTCGTTGGTCGGCGAGGCATCGAGACCGCGCTCGATGATGTCGAGAAATTCTTCCCGGTTATAGGCGATGCCGCCGCCGGTGCCGCCCATGGTGAACGAGGGGCGGATGATCGCGGGTAGGCCGATCTCGGACAGCGCCATCAGCGCCTGGCCGAGCGCGTGCTCCTGATAGCGCTTGCGCCGGTCGCCTTCATGCAGCACCCACTGCCGCTCGTGCTCGGCAAGCGCCTCGCCGGAGAGCTTTTCCTTCTCGGCAAGATACTGGTCGCGGTACTGCTTCTTCAGCGCCGAGGCATTCGCCAGCCGCGATTTGGGGGTCTCGAGGCCGATCTTGGTCATGGCCTCGCGGAAAAGCTGACGGTCTTCCGCCTTGTCGATGGCGTCCGCAGTGGCGCCGATCATTTCGACGTCGAATTTGTCCAGCGTGCCCTGCTGGCGTAGCGACAGCGCGCAGTTCAATGCGGTCTGGCCGCCCATGGTCGGCAGCAGCGCGAACCCGCCGGGGAGCACATGGCGCTCCTTCTCGATGATCTTGGCGACGATTTCCGGCGTGATCGGCTCGATATAGGTCGCGTCCGCCAGTTCCGGGTCCGTCATGATCGTGGCCGGATTGGAGTTGACCAGAACGATGCGATAGCCCTCTTCGCGGAGCGTCTTCACGGCCTGGGTGCCGGAGTAATCGAATTCGCAGGCCTGGCCGATCACGATGGGGCCAGCGCCGATGATGAGGATCGTCGAGATGTCTGTACGTTTAGGCATTAAGTCTCACGGCAGGAATTTGGGCACAAAAAAAGGGCGCGCATCCGCGCGTCCCTCGAGCCAAGCGCCAGGTTGCCCTCGCGCGCGCCGTGTCTTTAGACCAGATTCCGTGACGGTGAAAGGCCTTAAAAGCCGCGATCAACTGCGAATTTCAGGTAGTTTCCGGGACTTGCGGCCCGCAGGATCGCGGACCAGAGAATTTGGAGGCTCGGCCTGGACTTGAACCAGGATATGAAGCGTTTGCGGCGCCTCCGCGTAACATTCCGCCACCGGGCCATGGCAGGAGAGTACCGCGGCGTTACGTGGAGTCCACGAGGGCTTCGGCTTAACCTTAATGTGTGCAGTTGTATCGATCAGGCACGCGGTGTCGCGACGAAAGTCATGCGCGCGGGATTGTAGCCGATATTGGTTTTTGCGCGCGATGCCTGGAACCCCGCGGCTTTCAGCTTCGCCAGCATGTCGGCTTCGGCGTAGCGCTGCAGCCCGATGCTTTTGCGCAATTGCCAGTAGTCCGACAGCGCCGTGCGGGCCAGCCCCCACAATGCGTCGGTCAGGAAGCCGTTCTTGGCCGCAAGCCTGAGCAACGCCATCACGTCGGTCGCAGCACCGACTTCGGGGCGCAGGATATCGCCCAGCACCAGCCGGCCGCCGGGCTTCAACACGCGGCGCATCAGGGCGAATGCCGTATCGAGTTCGGCCGGCGTCATGTACTGCGCCACTGAAATCATCACGGCGAGATCGACCGACCTGTCCGGCAACTGTTGAAGGTCATCGAGCGAGCGGACCGCGATTTTCGGGTTCGGGCCGAACCGGGCGGTGAGACGTCCGCGCACACCGGGGGCAGGTTCGGCAAGGATCAGCTTCTGGCAGGCGGCCGCGACCTGCGCGGCGAACAGCGCCTCGCCGCAGGAATAATCCAGCACCACGGCATCCGGAGAGGGGACGTATGCGAGAATGTCATTGGCGATCACGCGGAAATGCACGTCGCGATGCAGCTTGCTGACATAAATCGTGTGGGTTGAATCGTAATAATCGATCCAGTCGTCCATCGGCTTTGTCCGGACTGGCATGATCCCGAAAAGTGGGCCCGGTTTTCGGGAAGATCATGCCTCTATGTTAATGGCATGGTCCCGGAAACCTGCGGTTTCGGAACGATCATGCCTCCAAGGGAGGGGTTCCCGCCCGGGAACCGGCGGGCCTAGGATGCGTTAGTTGGTCTGGCGATCACTGTCCATCGCCTGATGTTATTTCCTACAGGAAGGCCCGCTGTGAGCAAAACCAAGAATGCCGTTTCGGCCGAACTCGACACCCCCACCGATCTCGACAGTGCTGCCGTGACCAAGGTGTCGGCTGCACTCAACACGCTGCTGGCGGATGCCTTCGCGCTTTACTTAAAGACGAAGAATTTCCACTGGCATGTCAGCGGACGCCATTTCCGCGATTATCATGTTCTGCTCGACGAGCAGTCCGCCCAGATCCTAGGCTCCACCGACCAGTTGGCGGAACGTGTCAGAAAGATCGGCGGAAACACCATCCGCTCCATCGGCCACATCGCCAAGCTCCAGACCCTCGAGGACAACGACGAGAAGTTCGTGCCGCCGCGCGAAATGCTGCGCGAACTGATGGAAGACAACAAGAAGGTCGCCGCGGCCATGCGCAAGGCGCACAAGGTTTGCGACGATGCCGAGGACGTTGCGTCCGCCAGTATCCTCGAGGTCTTCATCGATGAGACCGAGCGCCGGACCTGGTTCCTGTTCGAGGCCACCCGCCAGGAAGGCGGCAACGAGGCGTAAGCCTCGTGCAGCGTCTTCGACGCGATCGTTACTGGATCGAAAAACGCCCGCTTCGCGCGGGCGTTTTGTTTTCGATTTATGCTCGCTGTCCCCGCAAAGAGCGCGAGCTGCTCGGCAACGATCCAGATGGCGCACCGGCTGGAAGAAGAGTTCGACTGGGCCGAACTCAGCGCGGCGGAGTGAGGGCGGTGGTGATATCGTTCATGGTATGAAAGATGAACTGCGGCCGTTGTGCTTGCAGCGCCTCTGGCAAGGTATACCCCCACGCCACGGCGCCGAAAGCGATGCCCGCGGTGCGGGCGGCGTCGATGTCGCGGATTTCGTCGCCCACCGCGAGTGTTTGTGCGGCTGAGATTCCGGTATGGCGCAATGCTTTCTTGAATTGGGCGGCTTTGCCGAAGACCGAGACGCCGCAGCCATAGTAATGCACGAGCGCCGCCGTGTCGGGGCCAAGAATGGCGCGGACATTCGCTTCGGAGTTGGAACTGACGATGGCGAGCGTTCGTCCGGCCTCGCGTACCTGCCGCAACATCCCTGCCGTTCCGTCGAACAGGCCGATGGCCGCGACGTCGCTCGCCTTGCGCGCGCGCATGTAGCTGGCGATGGCGGGCATCTTCCAGAACGGTACGCCGAGATGTGCGACGACCTCGCGCGCGCCTTTGCCGCGCAGCATGTCGATATCCTGCGGTGCAACGCGCCGGAATCCAAACCTGTCAGCGGCGTCGTTCACGACGTACGTGAACCATGTGAAGGAATCCGCCAGCGTGCCGTCGAAATCGAACAAGACGAGACGATAGTCCACGGGTGTCAGGCGCTCTTGCGCTGCGACGGGTCTTTGCGCTCGCGCATCAGATCGGCGAAGCGCCTGAAAAGATAGTGCGAGTCGCGCGGGCCGGGCGAGGCTTCCGGATGGTACTGCACCGAGAACACCGGCTTGTCTTCCAGCGCGATGCCGCAGTTCGAGTCGTCGAACAGCGAGATATGCGTCTGGGTGACGTTGTTCGGCAGCGTGGTCTTGTCCACCGCGAAGCCGTGGTTCATCGAGGTGATCTCGACCTTGCCGGTGGTCAGGTCCTTCACCGGATGATTGGCGCCGTGATGGCCCTGATGCATCTTCATGGTCTTGCCGCCGACGGCGAGGCCGAGCATCTGGTGGCCGAGGCAGATCCCGAATGTCGGCGTGCCGGACTCGATCACCTTCTTGATGACGGGCACGGCATATTCGCCGGTCGCCGCCGGATCGCCGGGGCCGTTGGACAGGAACACGCCGTCCGGCTTCATCGCCAGAATGTCTTCGGCCGAGGTCTTCGCGGTCACGACCGTGACCTTGCAGCCTTCGCCGGCGAGAAGCCGCAGGATGTTGCGCTTGATGCCGTAGTCGATGGCGACGACGTTGAATTCAGGCTTGTCCTGCTTGCCGAAACCCTTCTCCCATTCCCACGGCGTCTCGTCCCAGGTGAAACGCTGGGCGCTGGTCACCATCGGCACGAGGTCCATGCCCTCGAGGCCGGGCCATTCGCGCGCTTCTTCCTTGAGGCCGTGCAGGTCGAACTGGCCGTCCTTCGCGTGCGCGATCACGGCGTTGGGCATGCCCTTGTCGCGGATCAGCGCGGTCAGCGCCCGGGTGTCGATGCCGGACAGGCCGATGATGCCGCGCGCCTTCAGCCATGCGTCGAGATGCTTGGCGGAGCGATAGTTCGACGGATCAGTAATGGCTGCGCGTAAAATTACGCCGCGCGCGCCCGGCGTCGCCGCCATGTTCACCGTTTCGATGTCTTCGTCGTTGGTTCCGACATTCCCGACATGGGGAAATGTGAAGGTAATGAGCTGCCCGG
Organism: Afipia massiliensis; assembly: GCF_001006325.2. Lineage (NCBI taxonomy): Bacteria > Pseudomonadati > Pseudomonadota > Alphaproteobacteria > Hyphomicrobiales > Nitrobacteraceae > Afipia > Afipia massiliensis. Next base: position 2,255,321 of record NZ_LBIA02000001.1, read on the forward strand.
CATAGGACGGATCGGTGAGGATTTCCTCATAACCGGTCATCGCCGTATTGAAGCAGACCTCGCCAACGGCCTGACCTTCTGCGCCGAGGCCGAAGCCTTCCAGCACGGTGCCATCGGCAAGCACGAGGAGCGCGGTCGGTTTATGGTCCGGCCAGGCTGAAGAGTTATCTGATGTCGTCATAAGTGCATCACATAACCCCTGTGCCGCGGCGCGTCAAAGGCAGAAGCGCCGGAAATTCATGTCATTTGCACATATTTGACACCCGGCGAACGCTGCCTAATCTGCGCCCCCGCGCGGCCACTGCGACATAACGAGCCGCGTCGCGCATGATCCGCCAAAGTGTAGGCGGTTTGGCGAACAGATCATGCGCTCTTGATGGGATTTAACAGGAGACACGCGATGAATGTGGCGATTGGCGCGCCGGATCTGGCTCAACTTCATTCCGGCGGTACGATGGGAAGCCTCATCGTCAACGCGATTGCGCGATTTTCCGACCAGCCGGCCATCGCCGACGGCCATCTTCGCTGGACCTATCGCGAGTTCGGCGGCCAGGTGGCGCGTTTCATCGCGGTGTATCGCTCGCTCGGCATGAAAAAAGGCAACGCGCTGTCCGTCGTGGCGAGCAACCGCGCCGAGTCCTGGGCGGCGATCTGCGCGGCGCTGGTGATGGGTATGCGCTACACCGCGCTGCATCCGATGGCGGCGGAGGACGACCATGCCTTCATCGTCGATGACGCCGAGATCGATCTTTTGATCGTCGAGGGCGCGAAGTTCGGTCCGCGCGGTCTCGCCATCAAGGCACGCGCGCCGAAGCTGAAGCATCTGATGTCGTTCGGCCCGATGGACGGCGTGCGCGACATTCTCGCCGATGTGGCGCAGGCAACCCCAGCGCCGCTGGTGGACGAGAGTGCAAGCCATGAACTCGCCTTTCTCGCCTATACCGGCGGCACGACCGGACGCTCCAAGGGCGTGATGCTGCCGCATCGCGCATTGGTCACCATGGCGCTGCTGCTGCATTCGGATTGGGACTGGCCGCAGGATGTCCGCTTCCTTGCCGCGACGCCGATCAGCCATGCCGCCGGCGTGACTTTGTTCACGGTGATGATGCGCGGCGGGTTGATGCGTCTCGTGCAGGGCTTCGAGCCGGAAGTTTATGCCGGCGTTGTCGCCGCCGAAAAGATCAACTCGACGTTTCTGGTGCCGACGTTGATCTACGCACTGATCGACAACGAGGACCTGCGCAAACGTCACGACATGTCGTCGCTGGAGATGATCGTCTACGGCGCGGCGCCGATGTCGCCGGACCGTTTGCTCGAAGGCATCAAGATTTTCGGCAAGGTCTTCGTGCAGCTTTACGGGCAGACCGAAGCGCCGCAGTGCATCACCACGCTGCGCAAGATCGACCACGACGAGACCAAACCGCACCGCTTCGGCTCCTGCGGCCGCGCCAGCCCGTTCGTGGACGTGAAACTGTTCGATGCCGAAATGCGCGAAGTTGCGATCGGCGAGCCCGGCGAGATCTGCGTGCGCGGGCCGCTGGTGATGGACGGCTACTGGAAGCGTCCCGACGCCAACGCCGAAACCCTGAAAGGCGGCTGGCTGCACACCGGCGACGTCGCGGTGAAGGATGAAGAGGGCTACTTCTATATCGTCGACCGTACCAAGGACATGATCATCTCCGGCGGCTTCAACATCTATCCGCGCGAGGTCGAGGATGCGCTGATGTCGCATCCCTCTGTCGCATCCGCTGCGGTGATCGGGATTCCCGACGACAAGTGGGGCGAGGCCGTCAAGGGATTCGTGGTGCTGAAATCCGGCGCGAATTCCGGCGCCGCTGAACTGCAGGCCCACGTCAAGGACAAGCGCGGCGCGCCATGGTCGCCGAAGACCATCGATTTCGTCGAGACCATCCCGGTCACGGGGCTCGGCAAGATCGACCGCAAGGCGCTGCGTGCGCCGTACTGGGAAGGCCGCAAGCGCGGCGTGGCTTGATGGATCCTCAATAGGATGTCATGCGCGGGCTTGACCCGCGCATCCATCTCAAGAGTAGAGTCTTTCAAGAAGGATGGATTGCCGGGTCAAGCCCGGCAATGACAGAACTGGATGTTCACATGCCAACCTCGCTTCCCGTCGTGCTCGTTCCGGGCCTTGCGTGTTCGCCGCGCATCTATGATCCGCAAATCCCCGCGCTGTGGCGGCAGGGTCCGGTGGTCCTCGCCAACCATGCGCGTGGCGGCGACATGGCCGCCATCGCGCGGCGCATTCTCGCCGAAGCTCCGCTGCGCTTCGCGCTCGCCGGCCATTCGATGGGCGGCTACATCGTGCTGGAGATGTACCGGCAGGCGCCCGAGCGGATCGCACGGCTGGCGCTGCTGAACACATCGGCGCTGCCCGAAGCGCCGGAAGTCTCCGAGAAGCGGCGGGCGATGATCAACGAAGTGAAGCAGGGCGGCTATCGTGCCGTGATGGATCGCCTGTTTGCGAACTTCGTGCACCCCGCACTGGCGCGCGACGAGCAACTGCACCGCATTGTCCTCGATATGGCGGACGATGTCGGTCCCGATGCCTTCGTCTGGCAGCTTGAGGCGATCACGGGGCGCATCGACTCCCGCCCGACGCTGGCGACCATCAAGTGCCCGACGCTGGTGCTGGCCTGCGACACCGACAACATGGTTCCGGTCGATGCATCGATCGAGATGGCGAACGGAATCGCGGGCGCGAAGCTGGTCACCATCCAGGATTGCGGTCACCTTCCGCAGCTCGAAAAACCGCAGGCGATGACCGAGGCGTTGCTCGACTGGCTTGAGATGTAACCCTGTTGGTTGTGCCGCGGCGAAAAACGCCCTAAATCAACGCAAAGCGATTTGCCGCGAGGGAGAGACCGATGCTGCGCGATGACATCAACAATGCCGTCAAGGACGCGATGAGGGCAAAGGACGAGCGCAAGCTCTCGACGCTGCGCATGGTCAATTCGTCGCTGAAGAATGCCGACATCGAGGCGCGCGGCCAGAGCAAGCCGCCACTCAGCGACGAGGACATCCTCGGGCTGCTGCAGAAGATGATCAAGCAGCGCCAGGAATCGGTCGAGCTTTACGACAAGGGCGGCCGTCCTGAACTCGCAGCCCAAGAGCGCGAGGAGATCGCGGTGATCTCGGCCTATCTGCCCAAGCAGATGTCGGAAGATGAAGTGAAGGTCGCCATTGCCGCCGTCATCACGGAAACCGGCGCCGCCGGCATGAAGGACATGGGCAAGGTGATTGCCGCATTGAAGGCGAAATACGCCGGGCAAATGGATTTCGGCAAGGCCAGCGGGTTGGTGAAGGCCGCGCTGACAGGGTGAGATTCGAAGAACATCACCCCACCCGGCTGACCTTCGGTCAGCCACCCTCCCCATCGAGGGGAGGGATAAGAGGTGCGGCGACGTTCATTTTCTTTTCCCTCCCCCTTGTGGGGAGGGTCGGCGCGCAGCGCCGGGGTGGGGGTCTCCTTTACGAGACAGAATGAGTTAGCTCACGACGACGGATAACTCGAAGGCCCAACATGCTCACCGAAACCGACAACTACGACGACCTCTACCGCAATTTCCACTGGGACATTCCGGCGGTCTTCAATATTGCGACGGCTGCGTGCGACCGTCACGCCGACGGCTCAAACCGGCTTGCGCTGATTTACGCTGATGAGAATGGCAGCACACAAAAGCTGTCGTTCGATGAGATCAGCGCGCTGTCGAAGAGTTTTGCCAATGCGCTGAAGGCCGATGGCCTTGTGCGCGGCGACCGCGTTGCGGTGTTCCTGTCGCAGTCGGTGGAGCTGCCGATCGCGCATCTCGCCGCGTTCCGCTCCGGTCTGGTCTCGGTGCCGCTGTTCACGCTGTTCGGCGAGGACGCGCTGGAATTCCGGCTCTCCAACAGCGGCGCGAAGGCCGTCATCACCGACGAGGGCGGTTGGGAAAAGCTGTCGAAAATCCGCGATCGGCTGCCGCATCTGCAGGACATCTATGTGACCAGCGGCGCGATCCATGCCGGCGCGAAATCGTTCTGGCAGGCGATCGAGGACGCCTCGGAGAATTTCTCGACCGTCTACACCGGCCCGGATGATCCGGCGATCATCATCTACACTTCGGGCACCACGGGAAATCCCAAAGGCGCGCTGCATGCCCATCGCGTGCTGCTCGGCCACTTGCCGAATGTCGAAATGGCCCACGACTTCCTACCGAAGCCGGGCGACCTGATGTGGACCCCGGCGGACTGGGCGTGGATCGGCGGGTTGTTCGATGCGCTGTTTCCGGCCTGGTATCACGGCGTGCCGATGCTTGGGCATCGCGCCAAGAAGTTCGAGCCGCAGGCGGCGATGCAACTGATGGCCGATCACGGCGTGCGCAACGTGTTCCTGCCGCCGACCGCGCTGAAGCTGATGCGTCAGGCCGACGTCAAACATTCCGGCGTGAAGCTGCGCAGCATTTTCTCAGGCGGCGAATCCCTCGGCGCCGAACTGATCGAGTGGGTGCACGCCACCTTCGGCGTCAACGTCCATGAGATCTACGGCCAGACCGAATGCAATCTGGTGCTCGCCAACAACTCGGCGCTGTTCCCGATCAAACCGGGCTCGATGGGCAAGCCGACGCCGGGCTTCGATGTGCGCATTGTCAACGAGCGCGGCGAGGAACAGCCGCGCAATGCACGCGGCATCGTCGGCGTGCGCGCGCCGAATCCGTGCATGATGCTCGAATACTGGAAGAATCCGGACGCGACCGCGACGAAATATGCCGGCGGATTTCTGCTCACCGGCGATCTCGGCGTGCAGGATGACGACGGCTATTTCTGGTACGTCAGCCGCGAGGACGACGTCATCACCAGCGCGGGTTATCGCATCGGCCCGGCGGAGATCGAACACACTTTGATGAAGCATCCGGCGGTGGCGATGTCCGCCGTGGTCGGGATTCCCGATCCGATCCGCACCGAGGCGATCAAGGCGTGGATCGTGCTGCGGCCGGGGTTCACGGCGAGCGATACGCTTGCGAAAGAAATTCAGGATTTCGTCAAGGTGCAACTCGCTGCGCATGAGTATCCGCGCCACATCCAGTTCGCGGACACCTTGCCGATGACCGCCACCGGCAAGGTGCTGCGGCGCGAGTTGCGAGGGTTGGGGTAGGCGGTCTCCTCCCTCCCCCTTGTGGGGAGGGTCGACCGGCGTTAGCCGGTCGGGGTGGGGGTACTCAATTCCGAGAGAATTCTCTCCATCACACCTTCGAGATTTTGATCGATATCGGAATTCCAGAAACGCAAGACGCGAAAGCCATGCGAAACGAGAAATCTATCACGCCGAATATCTCGCTCCATGCCCGGAGCTAAGCCGTGCTGGCCGCCATCTACTTCGAGTAGGAGATGTCGGCGCAAACACGCGAAGTCCACGATGTAGGCTCCTATCGGCGCTTGCCTACGGAAATGATAACCGAGCGGTTTCAGCGCGCGCAATCTGCTCCACAGTTTGATTTCCTGTGGTGTAAGTTGCTTTCGAAGTTTGCGCGCATTCTCGTTGGCCATCGGCGTTTGCCGCTCACCCCACCCGGCTGACCTTCGGTCAGCCACCCTCCCCATCAAGGGGAGGGAGATCATCGCATCATTTCGGCATTCCCGGAATCTTCACACCCATCTTCTTCAGCGCCTCCAGCATCCGTTTCGGCGGCTCCATCTCGATCGCGAGCGGCTTGCCGGTTTCCAGCACGCTCTTCAGGCTGGACAGAATCGCCGGCCAGCCCGCGCGGCCACCGGAGAGAATGTCCTCGCTGATCTCGCGGTCGTTGGCTTCGGTCATGGTCAGGCGGACGGAATCACCCGACTGTTCGATCTCGTAGGTCACCAGTGTCTCGCCAAGGGCCTCGACGAGACCGGGCCAGTTGACGTTGAAGGTGATGACCAGCTTGCGCGGCGGATCATAGGCGATGACTTCGCCGCCGATATGGACCGAGCCGTCCGGCGCGCGGAGAACGAACGCGCCTCCCACTCTGTCCTCGACCTCGACGCCGAAGCCCGAGAAATATTCCCTGCTGTACTCGGCCGATGTCAGTGCTTCCCAGACCTTCTCGGGCGTCGCGGCGATGTAGATCGTGTAGACGAGCGAAGGTTTGAATTTGCTGATATCCATCACGCGCTCTCCGCATTGCGGGCCATTTCGAAATCCAGCGGCTGGCTGGTTTCGAGAATGCTCTTCAGGCTGGACAGCACGATCGGCCAGCCTTCGGAAATGCTGGGCAACGTCTTGCTGCCTTCCGCGAAATCCTCGTGCGTCACGGTCAGCTTGACCGCGCCGTTGCTTGGCTCAAGCACGAACGTCACGCGCGAAGGGCGTTCCTTGATCATGTCCGTGTCGTAAACCGACAGCCAGCTATAGGACAACCTGCGCGGTGGATCGGATTCGAGAACAAAGCCCTCGTTCATCACCTTGCCGCCAAGGTCCATATGCACGCGGGAGCCGACTTTCCAGTCCGAGTGCAGACTGCATCCGAACCAGTAGCTCAGTGTGAATTCCGTGTCGGTCAGGGCATGCCAGAGCTTGTCCGGCGTGGTCTTGATATAGGTCGTGTAGACGAATTCCGGCTTACGCATCACGCTTCTCCAGTTGACGTTTTAGTTCGCTGAGCGCGGCGAGCTTGCCGCGCTCGAATTTTCTGATCCATCGTTCGCCGATCTCGTGGATCGGAACGGGATTGAGGTAGTGCAGCTTCTCGCGGCCGTGTTTGAGCGTGGTCACGAGATTGGCGTCTTCAAGAATCCCGAGATGCTTGGTCACGGCCTGCCGCGTCATGGCGAGGCCATCGCAGAGTTCGAGCAACGTCTGTCCGTTGCGGGCATGAAGCCGGTCCAGCAATGAGCGCCGCGATGCATCCGCCAGTGCCTTGAAGACGTCATCCATGGTCAGGATAATAGGCAACCAAATGGTTGCATGTCAAGCGCGTTGTAAAGTGAGAATGACTCAGACAAGAATTCGTCATGCCCGCGCTTGTCGCGGGCATCCACGTCTTTCTATTCTTGCTAGTAAGACGTGGATGGCCGGGACGAGCCCGGCCATGACGGTCATGGACGGAAATCAATCATGTCGCTTCAGGTTTATCTCGCCTACGTCGCCGCCTGCGTCGCGCTCGCGATCCTGCCGGGTCCGATCGTCACGCTGGTCATCGCCAACGGCCTTCGCTACGGCACGCGTGCGGCGCTCACCAACATTGCCGGGGCGCAGGCGGGCCTTGTGATCATCATCGCGATCATCGCCGTCGGTCTGACCACGCTGATGGCGACGATGGGGTACTGGTTCGAGTGGGTCAGGTTCGCGGGAGCGGCCTATCTCGTCTGGCTCGGCATCAAGGTGTTCCGCTCGTCGGGCGCGATGTCGGCAACGGAAGCGCCGCCGCCACCGCGCGGCGGATTCTTCCTGCAGGGATTTCTGGTCCTGCTGAGCAATCCGAAGGTGCTGGTGTTCTTCGGCGCGTTCATTCCGCAGTTCGTCGATATGCAGCGGGATCACTTGCCGCAGGTGGCGTTGCTTGGCGTTACGTTCACGGTGATCGCGGCGCTGACCGACGGGGCCTATGCGCTGCTGGCCGGGCGCGCGGGCAAAATTCTCTCGGCCCGCCGCGTGCGGCTGGTGTCGCGCATCTCCGGCGGTTTCATGATCGGCGGCGGCATCTGGCTCGCCCTGACGCGCGCGAGATAACGATGCTGCCGGATATTCCGTGGTTTGTGTATGCGATGTTGCTGGCGCCGGTCGGCCTCATCGTGTTTGCCGCGGGCTATAAATATCTGGAGGTCCGCGCCGCGAGCGACTGGCCCAGCACGCCGGGCAAGGTCGTCATCTCGAAACCCGAGACGAGACAGGTCAAGGTGATCGACAGCGACCGCGCGAGAGGCCATCGCTTCGAGGAGCGCAATTTCGCCAACGTCACTTACGAATATTCGATTGCCGGACAGGTCTATCGCTGCAACCGCGTCACCATCGGTGAGGACCGCGGAAACTTCGAGGTCGCGGAAACCATCGCGCGCTATCCGGTCGGCAAGCCGGTGACCGTCTTCTACAATCCGAACAAACGGAGCGAGGCCGTTCTGGAGCGCGACATGCCGCAAGGCATGTGGGGCTGCATCGGCTGGATGGTGGCGATCGCGGTCGCGCTGGTGTTCGGCTCCGCGATCGGTTTCCACAAGCTGACCGATTTCGTTTCCTCCATGCCGGTTGCCAATGCGCCGATGACGGTGGCGCTCGGGGCGTTCGGGGCTGTTGCGGCGCTGATTGCCCTCGCCATCCAGCGGCATGCGCGTCAGGCCCGGCACTGGCCGGTGACCAGGGGCACGATTGCGACATCGGGGCTTGAAAGGTTCCGAAGCGCGGCGACCGATACAAGCCGCGGGCAGATCAGGTTCAAGGCGCGGATCAGCTACACCTACAGCTTTAACGGCGTGAACTACACGGGCACGGTGGCGTCCCTCGGCGGCGAGGTGTCATCGACATCCGATCGCGCGGTGCAGCGTTGGGTGAAGCGCTATCACGATGGCCAGTCGGTGGATGTCTATGTCAACCCCGCCAATCCCTCGGAGTCGGTGCTGGAGCCGCGCGCGAAAGGAATCTGGGTTGTCTGGGCGATCGTTGCCGTGCTTTGGGCGCTGGCCGCCTTTGTCGCAACAAGAGGTTAAGCCGGCATCAGCTTCTTCGCGTGCAGCGTCTCCTCGATCTCGCGCAACAGACGCGCCAGCCGCTCCGCCCATTGATGCTGGCCGGACTGGTCGCCGATCAGGTCCTGACGAATCTCGACGCCGGTGTTCATCAGGCCGCGCCGCTCGCCGTGAACCGGGATGGTGTAGTCGGTGGCGTCGCTGACCGCATAGGGCTCGTTGTCGCCGACCACGAGATCGCCTTCGTGGCGCAGCAGGTCGCGCAAAAGATGCGGCAGCCGGTCGTCGCGATTGTACAACGTGCCGATGTGCCAGGGCCGCGCGATGCCGGCATAGACCGGCGTGAAGGAATGCAGCGACACCAGAATGGTCGGCAGCCCCTGCGTCTTGCGCGCATCCAGCGCCTGCGCGATCCGCGCATGGTAGGGCGCGAACACCGCCTGCCGGCGCGCGGTGACCTGTTCGTGGTTGAGCCCGCCATTGCCGGGAATTTCCGTCGCTTCGCTGATCAGAGGGATCGAGCCCGGGCTGTCGAACGGCCGGTTGCAGTCGATCACGAGGCGCGAGTAGCGCTGCGCAATCAGGTGAGCGTCCATCTCTCTCGCAAGCCAGGTCGCGACCTCGGCGATGCCGATGTCCCAGGCGATGTGCCGCTCCAGCTCGCCGGCATGCACGCCGAGATCGCCGAGCGCCCGCGGGATCAGCCGGCCGTAATGGTCGCAGGTGAAGACGAACGGCGAGCGGCTGCCCGCATTTTCCTCGAGAACGGGGGGAACTTCGTCGTCCTCAAGGAGTCGTCGTGTGTCGCTCGTTTCGTGCACGGTCATCCGTCGATCATTGCCTAACGCTGAAGCATCCAAGCCCAACAATGAGCCGGAAGTGCAGCAAGATAGCATGTACGATTTGAACACATGAATATAGCCGCCGCGAACGCCACGATGCCCCTGCTGACGATTCATCACAAGACCGAGTATCGCTATGACCGCCCGGTGGCGTTCGGCGAGCATCGGATCATGCTGCGCCCGCGCGACGGCCACGATATCCGTGTGCTGTCGGAGAGGCTCGACATCTCGCCGCAGCCATCCTCGCTGCGCCGCATTCACGATGTGTTCGGCAACAGCGTCGCCATCGCCGATTTCGACATCGAGTCGGACCGGCTGGTGTTCGATTCGACCGTCACCGTCGAGCATTATCCGCTCGAGAACATCGACCTGACCCCCGACGATGAGGCCTATTACTACCCGTTCTTCTACAACCAGGATGAATTTACGGATCTGACGCCATCGATGACGCCGCAATACAGCGATCCCGATGGCGCGCTGGCGGCATGGGCGCGGCAGTTTCTCAGCGAAGGGCGCCGGACAAGGACGCTGGATCTGCTGGTCGGCATGACTCATGGCGTGCGCCAGTCGTTCGGCTATCGCAGGCGCTACGAGCGCGGCACGCAGCATCCGCTCGATACACTCAGCATCGGCTCGGGCACCTGCCGCGATTTCGCGCTGTTCATGATGGAGGCGCTGCGCCGCCTCGGCATCGCGGCGCGTTTCGTCAGCGGTTACATCTTCATTCCCGGCGACGAGGCGCATGGTTATGTCGGCGGCGGTTCGACCCATGCCTGGGTGCGGGCCTATCTGCCGGGCGCGGGCTGGATCGAGTTCGATCCCACCAACGGCATTGTCGGCAGCCGCGATCTCATTCGCGTCGCGGTCGCGCGCGATCCGCATCAGGCCATCCCGTTGTACGGCACTTACGTGGGACCCGCCGACGCCCATCTCGGTATGGATGTCACCATCCATGTCCTTTCCGTCGGCGAAGATATGAAGGACTAGTATGAGGCGAACTTCGAATTCAGGACACTAGACATGCTGATCCGGGTCGGTTTCGAAATTTCCTATGGCGCGGTGGCAGAGACGCCGATGGTGGTCATGCTGCGGATTCATCCCTCGCGCGTGAAGGACATTGTCGGCGAGGAGACCATCGTCACCGAGCCGGATGTTCGCATCCGCTACTATCACGACACGTTCGGCAATATTTGCGGACGCCTTGTTGCGCCGCCGGGCGGCATCACGTTTCGCGGCGATGCGCTGGTGCGCGATACCGGCCTGTCCGATGCGATCGTGCCCGAGGCGCAGCAGTTGCCGATCGAGCAGTTGCCCGACGAGGTGCTGCTTTATCTGATGGCGAGCCGCTATTGCGAGACCGATCGCCTCACGGACTTCGCCTGGTCGCAGTTCGGCAATACGCCGCCCGGATGGGAGCGCGTGCAGGCGATCAATGCGTGGGTGCACAATCATGTGCGGTTCGACTACCAGCAGGCGCGTCCGACCAAATCGGCCTTCGATGTGTTTCAGGAGCAGCAGGGCGTCTGCCGCGACTTTGCGCATCTGGCGCTGACGCTGTGCCGCTGCATGAACATTCCGGCGCGTTACGTCACCGGCTACATGGGCGACATCGGCATTCCCTATGATCCGGCGCCGATGGATCTGTCGGGCTGGTACGAAGTCTATCTCTCGGGTAAGTGGTACACATTCGATGCGCGCCACAACAAACCGCGCATCGGCCGCATCCTGATGGGCACCGGCCGCGACGCGGCCGATGTCGCGCTATCGACCAACTTCGGGCCGATGGTGCTGAACAAGTTCGTCATCATCAGTGACGAGGTCACTGAAGCAAAGGCGAGCTCATCGCGATGACCGAGCGTCTGTTTGTCTATGGCACGCTGAAGCGTGGCTCCCGGCATCCGTTTGCGGAGCAATTGGCGGCCAAGGCCAGCCATCTCGGCGAAGCGCGCTATAACGGCCGGCTTTACCGCGTCGCGCATTATCCCGGCGCGGTCGCATCCAGCCTGCCGGGCGAGTGGGTGCAGGGCGACGTCTATGCCCTGCAGGATGCCGGTCTCCTGAAAGCGCTGGACAGGTATGAGGGCTGCGGCCCTGACGATCCAAAGCCGACGCAGTATCTGCGGCTGCTTCAGACTGTGAAGCTGTCCGATGGCACGGCCGTCGAAGCGTGGGTCTATGTTTACAACAGGCCGGTCGAGAAGCTCGAGCGGATCATGTCGGGCAGCTTCGACGAGGCGTAGCCGCAGGTAAGTGATTTCGCGGCGCGCGCCTTTCTTGGCGTTGATTTTAGAATCAGGCTCGCTTTTTAGGCTTGGCCTTCTGCTGCATGTAAGAACGCAGAACGGCATTCATGCGGCCCTGATAACCCTCACCTTCGCCTTTAAAATAATCGAGCACGTCTTCATCGATCCGAATGGAGATAGCCTTTTTCTTGGCAGGAATAACAAGCTCGGCTTTTGACCAGTCGATATCCTTGAACTCTGCCCAATCGGGATCGTTCGCCATAGCGGCGTTGATCTTCCGATCGGTGAGCTTGCCAACGCGGGACCAGTCAGTCTTTCCCTTTCGCCGGTCGCCCGATTGACGTGTGACGATATGATTCTTTTTCATTCTTTCTCGCGGAGCGCGCTGAGATGATCCGGATGATGTCATTTCGTCGTGTGAAGATAACGGCAATGACATGATCGTTGGACTTCCCAATCGCGACCCAGCGCTCCTCAAGGTTGCGATCTGACCGATACAAAAGAATCGGGCCATCAAAGACTTCGACTGCATCGTCGAAATCGATGCCGTGCTTTTCTATGTTCCGATGATTCTTGTCGTCATCCCATTCAAATGAGCTAGCTGCGATAAAGGTGAGTTCCGGGCCGTTGTCCGCCATTCTCTGGTATCCCTATTGAATCTAGTTCGCTCCATCGGCGTCTCCTATTTGGCGGCCACAATTGGCCATACACATGTATATACAGGTATTGCTTGCAGTTGTCTAGATGGTTGACGGCATTTTAGGGTGATGCCCGTTGCGAACTATGCCACCGCCTGCGCCGTCGCCGTCAGCGCCGCAGTGTCCTTCACGACAATCGCAAAGCGATCTGCCAGTTCGGACAGTGCCACGCGGTGCACGACGCTGGCCGGGATCGTGCCGCCGAGCGGATCGGGCAGGTCGCGCGTCGCGGTCGCGTTGGCGACGATGGTGGTGCGGTACTTCAGATCCGTCGCGGCGCGCGCGGTGGCGCTGACGCACATATGGGTCATGAAACCGGCGAGGATCAGTTCGGAGCGGCCGGTGCTTTTCACCAGTGCGTCGAGATCGGTGCCTGCGAAGGCGTTCGGCAGGGTCTTGCGCACCACCACTTCGCCGGCAGCCGGCGTCAGCAGTTGCACGATCGGCGCGGTCGGCCCGTCCTCGGCGAACAGCGGGCGGCCCGATGGCGCGTGCTGCACGATATGGAACACCGGAACGCCCTGCGCGCGCGCCAGCTTCAGCAGTTTGGCGGCTTCCACGATGGCGGCGTCGACGCCGTCCAGCGGCAGGCTGCCCTTGGTGTATTCAACCTGGGCGTCGATGATGACGAGGGCGGATTTGTCGAGCGCGCTCGGATGCAGCGGCGCGCCGGCGATCTGGAGCAGGGATTTCGGGGCAGGGGCCATTTTTCTTGCTTTCGTTGAGGAAAAGGACGACTTCGAAAGGGTGCCGGACAATAAGGCTTGTGGTCAGTGGGGACAATCCGGCGGGGATTGGGCCAAACGCCACGCGGTCTTATATGGATGATCGGTTGGCAACCCCCGAGTCCCGAACCTTCAAGGCTCATGCGTTTTACGCCTCAATTTCTCGACGAACTGCGCGCCCGGCTTCCGGTTTCGGAAGTCGTGGGCAAGCGCGTGAAGTTGAAGCGGGCGGGCAAGGAGTGGAAGGGGCTGTCGCCGTTCCATCAGGAGAAGACGCCGTCCTTCACGGTCAACGACCAGAAGGGTTTTTACCACGACTTCTCCAGCAACAAGCACGGCGACATCATCTCCTTCGTGATGGAAACCGAAGGCGTCGGTTTCCCCGAAGCGGTCGAGCGCCTCGCGTCGATGGCGGGGATGTCACTGCCTGCGGTGACGCCCGACGCTGCGCGGCAGGAGCAGCGCCGCAAGACGCTGCACGACGTGATGGACCTCGCCGCGAAATTCTTCGCCGACACGCTGGCGTCGCGTAACGGCGCCAAGGCGCGCGGCTATCTCGGCGACCGCGCCATTTCGCCGGCGACGCAATTGCAGTTTCGTCTGGGTTACGCGCCCGCAGAGCGGTTCGCGCTGAAGGAGCATCTGGGCGGCCTCGGCATTCCGGTTCCGGACATGGTCGAGGCGGGACTTCTGATCGGCGGCGACGACATTCCGGTGCCGTATGACCGTTTTCGCGATCGCGTGATGTTTCCGATCACCGACGCCCGCAATCGCGTCATCGCCTTCGGCGGACGTGCGTTAGAGAAGGACGTGCCCGCGAAGTATCTCAATTCGCCGGAAACGCCGTTGTTTCACAAGGGCGACAATCTCTACAACCTCGCCACCGCGCGGCAGGCCGCGCATGAAGGCGCGCCCCTCATTGCAGTGGAAGGTTATGTCGACGTGATCGCGATGGTCAGCGTCGGGTTCAACGCCAGCGTCGCGCCGCTCGGCACCGCGCTGACCGAGAACCAGCTCACACTGCTGTGGAAGATGGCGGACGAGCCGATCCTGTGCTTCGACGGCGACGGCGCCGGCCAGCGCGCGGCGTTTCGCGCAGCCGATCTGGCGATGCCGCATCTCAAGCCGGGAAAAAGTCTGCGCGTCGCGCTGCTGCCGGAAGGGCAGGACCCTGACGATCTGGCGCGCTCCGGCGGACGCGGCGCGATCGAGGAAGTGATCGCGCAGGCAAAGCCGCTGGCGGAGATCGTGTGGTCGCGCGAGATCGAAGGCGGCAGCTTTGCCACGCCCGAACGCCGTGCGGCGCTGGAAGCACGCATCAACGAACTCACCAACGGCATCCGCGACGAAGTGGTGCGGCGTTATTACCGGCAGGATTTTTCCGAGCGGCTGCGCAATGCCTTCGCGCCTCAATCCGGCTACCGCGACGGTCCGCGCGGCGGCGGATTCCGGGGACAAAATCAGGGCGGGTTTGGCCGCGAATCAGGGCCGCGTTTTCAGCAACGCCCCCCATTTGCCCCCGGTGGAACCGGGCGGAACGACGGCCGGGGTGGCCTATCCACAGGTCCGCGCACCATCAACCGCTCGCCCTATCAGGTCGCCAGCCCACAGATGGCAGGCTCGTCGATCATGCGCGGCCAGCGCAGTTCCCTGTCCCGGCGGGAGGCTTTGATCCTGCTGTCGCTGATCAATCACCCTTGGCTTTTGCACGATCATCTCGAGGAAGTTGCCGCCTTGGAGCTGGCCCATCCGGAGGCCCACAAACTGCGGGCCGGGATCATCGGCGCGTTCTCAAATTATTCGCACACCGACGATCCGGCGGCGGAAAGTGCGCGGCTGCGGGCGAGTTTGGATCGGGCGGGATATTCCGAGCAAATTCAAAAGGTTGAGCGATCGCTCACAACCAAGAACGTGTGGGGGGCCCAGCCGGGCGCCGCGGAGGAGGATGTTCTGGCCACCTGGCACCAGCTCGTTGCCTTGCATCGCCAATGGCACTCCTTACTTAGAGAACTCAAGGATGCCGAACTGGCGCTTGGGCAAGACAGCAGCGAGAGAAACCTTTCCTGGCTGCGCGATGTGAAAGCCCGGCTTGCCGAAGTGGACGGCCTTGAGGCGCTGATCGAGGGTTTCGGCGAATCGTCGGGCCGGTTCCAGCGCAGGAGTTGACGAAACCGCCGCGATGGGCCTTTAAAGCCTCCGCCAAGGCCTTAAAAAGACTCGCCAAACCGGGTTTTTACCCGCAAAAACAGGGTTAATCGAAGCTTAACGGCCTTCGGCCATACCTACACCTTCGGCCCGGGTGGTGCCCTCAAAAGCGCCGCCCTTTCCGCATCGCAGTGATCCGGTTCTGACATTCGTATCCGACCCTTCGCGGGCACTCTTACGAATGTCAGAACCAAAGGATCACTAGAATCTTAATTTGCTAGTGTCCTTCGTATCCGACGTTCGTACAGAGAGCTCCGCAGAGTGAAACGAACGTCGGATACGGGACACTAGCGGTTTCAAATTCCACGCGGGCCACCGGCCCACGTCGTGAGCGTGTTTCAGGAGCAGTGAATGGCCATCAAGGCAAAGACGGCAGCGATCAAAGACACCGCCAAGGATCAGAAGGCCGCCGACACGCCTGAGAAGGACGGAGCAGACGCACCGTCTCCGTTGCTCGATCTGTCCGACGCCGCCGTCAAGAAGATGATCAAGCAGGCCAAGAAGCGCGGCTTCGTGACCTTCGATCAGCTTAACGAAGTGCTGCCCTCCGACACCACCTCGCCCGAACAGATCGAAGACATCATGGCGATGCTCTCCGACATGGGCATCAACGTGTCCGAGTCCGACGACGCGAACGACGAAGACGAAGAGAAGCAGGAAGAGGAAGCCGACGAGACCGACAACGAACTCGTCGAAGTCACCTCAAAGGCCGTCACCGAAACCAAGAAGTCCGAGCCGGGCGAGCGCACCGACGATCCCGTGCGCATGTACCTGCGCGAGATGGGCACCGTCGAACTGCTGTCGCGCGAGGGCGAAATCGCCATCGCCAAGCGCATCGAGGCCGGCCGCGAGGCGATGATCGCGGGCCTCTGCGAAAGCCCGCTGACCTTCCAGGCCATCATCATCTGGCGCGACGAACTCAACGAAGGAAAGATCTTCCTTCGCGACATTATCGATCTCGAAGCGACCTACGCAGGCCCCGACGCCAAGAACAACATGAACCCGGCGATGATCGCCGGTCCCGTCGGCCCCGACGGCCAGCCGACCAGCGCCATCATCAACGCCGACGGCACCGTTCAGGTGATGCCCGCGCAGGCCGCCGCCGCGCCGGCCGCGCCTCCGTCGCCGACGCCGTTCCGCCCCGCAGGCGACACTGCCGGCAAGGCGCCCGGCGAAGCCGCCGCCGAAGCGGACATGGACGAGGACGACGAGTTCGAGAACCAGATGTCGCTCGCGGCCATCGAGGCCGAACTGAAGCCGAAGGTGGTCGAGACCTTCGACAAGATCGCCAGCGAGTACAAGAAGCTGCGCCGTCTTCAGGAGCAGGACATCCAGAACCAGCTCCAGAACGAGACGCTCTCGCCGGCCCAGGAACGCAAGTACAAGAAGCTGAAGGACGAAATCGTCGTCGAGGTGAAGTCGCTGCGGCTTAACCAGGCGCGTATCGATTCGCTGGTCGAGCAGCTTTACGACATCAACAAGCGGCTGGTGTCGTTCGAGGGCCGTCTGTTCCGTCTCGGCGACAGCCACGGCGTCGGCCGCGAAGACTTCCTGCGCAACTATCAGGGCTCGGAGCTTGATCCGCGCTGGCTCAACCGCGTCTCGAAACTCGCCGCCAAGGGCTGGAAGAATTTCGTCGCGGTCGAGAAGGACCGCATCAAGGAACTGCGCCACGAGATCCAGCAGCTCGCGGGCCTCACCGGCCTCGAGATCGGCGAATTCCGCAAGATCGTCCACGGCGTGCAGAAGGGCGAGCGCGAAGCCCGTCAGGCCAAGAAGGAAATGGTCGAGGCCAACCTGCGTCTCGTGATTTCCATCGCCAAGAAATACACCAACCGCGGCCTGCAGTTCCTCGATCTCATTCAGGAAGGCAACATCGGCCTGATGAAGGCGGTCGATAAATTCGAATACCGCCGCGGCTACAAGTTCTCGACCTACGCGACGTGGTGGATCCGTCAGGCCATCACCCGCTCGATCGCCGACCAGGCGCGCACCATTCGTATTCCGGTGCACATGATCGAGACCATCAACAAGATCGTGCGCACCTCGCGCCAGATGCTGAACGAGATCGGCCGCGAGCCGACCCCGGAAGAACTCGCCGAAAAGCTCGGCATGCCGCTGGAGAAGGTGCGCAAGGTTCTCAAGATCGCCAAGGAGCCGCTCTCGCTCGAAACCCCGGTGGGCGACGAGGAAGATTCGCATCTCGGCGATTTCATCGAGGACAAGAATGCGGTGCTGCCGATCGACGCGGCCATCCAGAGCAATCTGCGCGAGACCACGACCCGCGTGCTGGCCTCATTGACGCCGCGCGAGGAGCGCGTGCTGCGCATGCGCTTCGGCATCGGCATGAACACCGACCACACGCTGGAAGAAGTCGGCCAGCAGTTCTCGGTGACCCGCGAACGCATTCGTCAGATCGAGGCGAAGGCACTGCGCAAGCTGAAGCATCCGTCGCGGTCACGGAAGCTGCGGAGCTTCCTTGATAACTGACGATCAACCAGTCGATCGTCCTTTGAGCAATTTGGACCCGGTGCGTGCGCGCGCCGGGTTTTTTTATGCGTTTGATCAGGCTTTTCTCAACCCGATTTGAAAAGGAGATATTTCCATGAGCGCCAGCGATCCGATGTTGCTCAGTCAGCGTATTGCCCAAGTCTGTTTGTTTCTGGCAGGCGCCATCGCCGTCTTCGGCGGCACGTTGCAGATGTATCTCGGGCAGCCGGAAACCTCGCCGCGGCTCGACAATGTGCATCGCTTCATGGGCGGGATTTATCTGATGTCGGGTGTGGTCGGCCTGTGGGCCGCGGCGACCATCCGCCAGCACAACGCGCTGGTCTTCCTGCTCGCGCTCACCGTGCTTGTGGGCGGCATCGGCCGGGTGATCTCGATCAGCAAGGTCGGCTTGCCCGAACCGTCAGCGGTCTGGCTCGGTTATCTCGTTCCCGAGCTGGTCCTTCCGTGGATCATCATCGCGGCCCAGATCGTCACCAACCGCGCCATCAGCGGGGCACCGAACTGATAGCGATCTTCCTTTTGTTGCCTAGTATCCGCACGCGGTGCTGACTTTCAGCGTGAACTTGTCGAGATCGAAAGCCTGCTCCAGATTGCTCCCGAATAGTCCCAGCCATTTGTCCTGCGCCCGATAGGCAAGTTCCTCACGCGCCGCCGGACATTCGTATTTCAGGCGGCCGATGTTCTGCAGGTGATGCACCATTTCATGCACCAGCACAGACAGGTCGGCCGGCGCGGCGCTGGTCCACGAGACCGGAAGATAGATGGTCTGGGTCGCGTCGTCGTAGACCGCAACCGTCGCGCGCGAATTGCCTTCGGCATTGCCGGCGATGTCGTGTTGCTGCCACGCGGCGAAGGCCTGATAGCGAATGGCGTTAATCTTCGCGGGCGAAACAAGCTCGACCTTCGGCGGTTCATGCGTCGCCGGAAGATCGAAGTTCACCGACAGCCACATCGCGATTGCGGTCAATAGGGCGGTCATGATGACACTCCTGTCTGCGGTTCTGTCGCCGTGTTTTCAGCGCTGAAGCCGGACCGGAGCGCGACGTGCGGATTGCTTCACGCGCGCTCCGTCCTTTTCGCGTTAAGGGCGATTTACGCTTTTAGGTGATGCTGTTTCTTGTTCGAATGAGCTTTATGCAGGAGCCATGGCAGAGTACAGTCACTCGCCGGTATACTTCCGCTTGCGGAACGCAACATGGTCAGATCGCACATGGTCAGATCGTCTGCCGAGACCAAGGCCAGAATTGTGAAGGCGGCCTACGCATTGTTCTGGCGCCACGGCTTTGTGAGAGCTTCGCTCGACGATATTGCCGAACATGCAAACGTCACCAAGCGCACGCTCTACCAGCATTTCCGCAGCAAGGATGATCTGATGGCCGTTGTGCTTGCGGAGGCAAGCGCGCTCGGAGTGGAGCGGGTGCGGCGATATTTCGAGGGGCCGCCGGAAAGCGCGGATGCGATTATCGATGCGATGTTCGCCGAGCTGATCGAATGGGCATCGCGGCCGCATTGGGCCGGCACCGGCTTCACGCGCGTCGCATTCGAACTTGCCGATCTTCCCGGTCATCCCGCGCGCGCGATCGCCAGGCATCACAAGACCTCGATGGAATCGTTATGTGCCGACTTGTTCGACAGGGCCGGGCTCGCGTCGCCCCTTGAACGGGCGCGTCAGGTGATGCTGGTGTGGGAAGGCGCGGTCACCCTGATGCTGGTTCACGGTGACCGCAGTTATGTCGAAGCCGCTGCGAAGGCTGCAAAGCAGTTTATCGACGTCCCGCGCGAGCGCCCGGCATCGATTCCATCCCGCAGGAATTCAGGCGGCAATTCCCGCAAGCACAACGCTGCCGGTGGAATCAAGGCGGCTTCCTCACGGTGATCGAATCGACTGCTCCGGCCGGTGTAGATTAGCGCGGCGCATGGATTCGATGCTGTTTCGTTTAAAAGCGTAAGAACTAAGGCGTGGATGGCCGGGACAAGCCCGGCCATGACAGTGTAGAATCGCGGAATATTTGAAACGGAGTTCGTGATGTCCAGACTTCGCCTCGCGATCATTCTTTGCGCCCTCACTCTTTCCACCCCCACCTTCGCCGCGCGCTGCGGCGGCGATTTCCAGACCTTCGTCTCCGCCATGGCGCAGGAGGCTCAGGCGGCGGGGATTTCGCGCGGCGTGATCGACAGCGCGCTCAATGGCGTGACGCAGGACCCCGGGGTGCTGGCGTTCGACCGCCGCCAGCGCGGCACCTTCAACAAGACGTTTGAGCAATATATCGCCACCCGCGTGGGGCCGGGGCGCATCAAGACCGGACAGGCGATGCTGCAGCGGCATGCCTCGCTGCTGTCGCGCATCGAGCAACGCTTCGGTGTGCCGCCGCAAATCATCGTCGCGATCTGGGGGCTGGAATCGGATTTCGGCAAGGGTGATCTTGGCAGAATGCCGGTGGTGCGCACGCTCGCGACCATGGCGCATGATTGCCGCCGCACCGAACTGTTTCAGGGCGAGCTGCTGGCGGCCCTGAAGATCGTCCAGCGCGGCGATCTCCCGCTGCGCGATCTGGTCGGCGCCTATGCCGGCGAACTCGGCCAGACCCAGTTCCTGCCGTCATCCTATATCAAGTACGGCGTGGATTTCGACGGCAACGGCCATGTCGATCTGCGCCACAGCATTCCGGACGTGCTGGCCTCCACCGCCAATCTTCTGAAGACCGCCGGCTGGCGGGCGGGCGGCGATTATCACGAAGGCTCGGCGAATTTCGAAGCGATGCGCGAATGGAATCGCGCGACCATCTATCGCAAGACCATCGGCTATTTCGCCGATCGTCTCGCGGGACGGTGAATTCGACCGCCGTCGAAGTGTGAAAAATCGACGCGAATCCTAAACCCCGGTCGTCCCCGCGAAAGCGGGGACCCATGATCCCTGCGGTTTCATTTATCAACGTTGCGCAGGAGAACGAGCGGCCATTGGGAATGGATCCCCGCTTTCGCGGGGATGACCCGTTGAGAGATGTCTCGCGGGGCTGTGACGCTCCTGCTGCCGCAAGGCTGATACGTCCTGCGGCTAGAATCCGCAGGTCGTGCTGACTTTCAATGTGAACTTGTCGATGCCGAATGTGTGCTCGAGGTCCTGTCCGAACAGGCCGAGCCATTGGTCCTGCGCGCGATAGGCAAGCTCCTCGCGCGCCGCCGGGCATTCGTAACTGATGCCGCCGATGTTCTGGAGGTGATGCACCATCTCGTGCACCAGCATCGACAGGTCGGCCGCCGTGCCGCCGGTCCATGTCAGGGGAAGGTAGATGGTCCGGTTGGGGTCATCGTAAACGGCGACGGTGTCGCGCGGGTCGGAGACAGGTGGCATGGCGGCGATGTCGTGCCGTCGCTCCACGTTGAAGGCCTGATGGCGGATGGCCATGATCCTGGCCGGGGAGACCAGTTCGATTTTCGGTTGTTCGCTCAGGGGCGGCAGGTTGAAGTTGGCTGAGAGCCAAAGCGCGATTGCGGTCAACAGGGCTGTCATATCGGGCGCTCCTGTCAGGGGTGAGGACGGGCGCACGCTATTCCCTGTTTCGGTCTCCGGATGTGGCGTGCTTCACGCGCGAGCGTCATCCTTACGGGTAGCTTGCACTACCGGATGCAGTAACAACAAAAAAGAAAAGGGCAGCACGCATGCTGCCCTTGGTTGTTCGATGCGCTGATGAAATCGCTCACATCGTCTTGGCGTGCGCCACCAACTGATCGAGCGCCGTGCCCCAGCCGCTATGGAAGCCCATCTCTTCGTGGGTCTTCTTCCCGGCTTCGTCCTTGTGGATCGCCCAGGCGGTGTACTTCGAGCCGCCCTTGATGGGGTCGATGAGGACGATAGCGGTGAAGAAGCCGTCATCGCGCGGGCGGAAGCCCGGCAGCAGCGCATCGGTGAACACCAGCTTGCGCTTCTCCACAACCTCGAGGCAGCAACCGAGGTTGGTCATGTCCTGCCCCTCGGGCGAGCGCATCACGGTGCGGAAGATGCCGCCCGGACGAAGGTCAATCTCGCACTCCACCGTTTTCCACGGCGCAGGCGTGAACCATTTCATCAGGTGCTGCGGCTCGGTCCATGCCCTCCAGACCAGTTCGGGCGGCACGTCGATTTCACGTTCGAGGACGAGATCGAGGTTGGGGTCGGTTTTGTACGCTGTCACTTCGCTGTCTCCGTGGCGTTGAGGTGTCTGAGATAGTCGTCGAGCTGGTCGAGCCTTTTGGTCCAGAGCGTGCGCTGCGCGCCGATCCAGTCCTCCGCAGCCGCCAGTTGCTTGGGCTTGAGGTGGCAGGTGCGGACCCGTCCCACTTTTTTCGACCTGACGAGGCCACATTCCTCCAGCACCTTGAGGTGCTGAAGAAACGTCGGCAGCGCCATGCTGAACGGCTGCGCGAGATCGCTCACCGTGGCAGGGCCGGATGTCAGCTTTGCCAGCACCGCGCGCCGGGTCGGATCGGCGAGGGCGTGGAACGTGTCGTTGAGGCGATCTTGTTGGTTAGTCATATGGCTAACTATAATCCCGCAAAAAGTTAGGTCAACGCCTAAGTGTTGCGGCAAGCGGACGCAGGGCGTGTGCTGCGGAATTTGCGGAAACAGCCGGGAAAAGGCCGGTTTTGCGGCCGCCCTTTCTCCTTGGGACGTCAGGCCGCGGCGGGCGGCGCGACCACCACCGCCACGATCCGCCGCACCAGCGGCAGCACCGCGAGCAGGGTCGGAAACGCGACCAGCCAGGAAATGCCCCAGGCTGCTGGCCATGTCGCGAGAAAAGCCTCTGTGGCACCGAGACTCTTCAGCGTCGAAATCCCCGAGACCACGAAGGTCATCAGGATCGACAGCACCAGCGGCATCACGACCGAAGCATAACGCGCGGGCAGCTTGCCGCGTGTGCGGGATTTGGGAAGCGTTGTCATCAGGTCACTCTTTGAAAAACGGCTGCCCGGTCATCAGAGATGCGCGATGACGGTTGCGGGGCAATGATCGCAAGCTTGCCTCGTGGTGTGAGGGGCTGGGCGTTCTGCTCGTCATGGCATTCCTCCGGGCCGGCGGCCTCGGTTGAATGCGTTGCCTGACGTGAGACGCTTACGGCGCGATCAGCGCGGGGCCGTTCTAGCGAGAATGGAATTGGGATTCAAGCGTTGCAGGGATGAGGCAATCGCTAAGGGAGAGGTGAGTAAGCGCGGATGGCGCGAGGGAAATTATTTGGGGAGCCGCCCTGAACCGGCGGCTCGGGCGAAGCGACTCCGCCCGAGCCACTTCAAATAAACAAAACTACTTCTTCTTCGCCTTCTTGGCCTTCTTCACTGTCTTCTTCGCCGCCTTCTTCGCCTTCTTGGCTTTCTTCGCCATGGCATCCTCATGGGTTCGAGTTGACGTCAACGTCACGAGGCATGCTCGGCGATAGGCCAGTGCGCAGCCTCGAATCCGATCCGAACCGATTCGCTGAAATTTGTCGCCTGTTTTTCAGCATTGTGCCGTCTCGGTGACATTGCCGGTGTCTTTTTCTGTGGACGGTGGCGTGCGCGCTCAGGGTTAACATCGGGCAAAGGCTTTCGTTTTGCTTTCGCGATTGCCGGTGCGCGCGCCACAACGGCTTTCGTTTGGGCGTGCGCCCCGCATCTTCATCAAATCCCAACCACGGCGCGGTTTATCCGAAGCCGGTCAGACTCCGTTAAGAGCGCCCCTGCAAGGATGCATCCGGCTTCGGGGGAGGCGGAATTCCGGGTGATCCGGAATCGGGAGTGGGT
The DNA here is from genome assembly GCF_001006325.2 of Afipia massiliensis. Lineage (NCBI taxonomy): Bacteria > Pseudomonadati > Pseudomonadota > Alphaproteobacteria > Hyphomicrobiales > Nitrobacteraceae > Afipia > Afipia massiliensis. The sequence continues at coordinate 2,278,957 of NZ_LBIA02000001.1, forward strand.
CTATGCAACGGGCAGCGATCAATCACAGGGACAGGGCAGAAGACGCGGTCAATCGCGCGCCCTTGGCCCGGTCATGCTGAGCGTCCCAACCCTCTGGATCGTTTTCGTCGTCAACTTCGTCGCGATCGGGATCGTGTGGACCTTCGTCGTCCGCAGCTATCCGAATCTCGAGGCCACGCGGTACTGGTGCGCGGGCGCGCTGGTCGCGGCCCTGGGCGCCGCGACTGCGATGACCCGCAGCTTCATCGATCCGCAGCAGACGACTCTGCTGCTCATCCCGCTGCTGATCGGCGGCTCCATCCTGATTCTGGCGATCTGCCTTGCCGCGATGGGCATTCGCAAGTTTTACGGCGTCCCGGTGTCATGGCGCTTCACCATGGCGATGGTCGCGATCAACTTCGTCGGCCTGGCGTATTTCGTCTGGCACGACAACATGGCGATGCGCATCCTGATCTACTCGACGTGCCAGGCCGTGCCGATCGCCATGACATTGCCGCTGTTGTTCTCGCGCAAGAACGGCCATGCGCATCCCGGCGCGCGGATGGCCGGCTACATCGCCGTTCTGATGGTCGCGGTCTACGTGGTGCGCTCCGTGGCGGCGCTGTTGAAGGTCGGCGGGCCGGTCTCGCTGGTCGACTTCAACCAGTTTCAGGCCGTCGTGATCCTGATGCTGGTGTTCCTGTCGATGATGTGGAATTTCGGCTTCCTGCTGATGGCGATCGACCGGCTGCGCGCCGAGGTCGCGGATCTGGCGCTGTTCGACGATCTCACCGGCGCGGCCAACCGCCGCCAGTTCCTGGCGCGGCTGAACGAGGAATGCACGCGCTCCGGCCGCAGCGGCGAGGCATTCGCTCTGCTGATGATCGATCTCGACGAGTTCAAGGAAGTCAACGACAACCACGGCCATGCCGCCGGCGACGAATGCCTGAGGCGGTTCACCCGCGCGGCCGAAAGCCGGCTGCGCACCGGCGATCTTCTGGCGCGCATGGGCGGTGACGAATTTTGCGTGGTGCTGCCTTCGACCACCCTGCGCGAGGGCGCGATGGTGGCTCGTCACATTCTGGAGGCCTGCCAGGGCGAAGTCGTGCAGGGCAACGGCGTCTCGTTGGGGCTGTCGGCGTCGATCGGCGTCGCGCAGTGGCGGCCCGAGATCGGGCTGCATGCGGAACGGCTGATCGCCGCGGCGGATCGGGCGCTCTACACCGCCAAGAAGGACGGCAAGAACGGCTATGCGGTGTTCGACGCGACGCCGCTCGAAGCCGAGCCTGTGCTGCGCAAATCGGCCTGAGCCCGCGCGGCGCTACTTCTCTTCCTCGAACGTCACGGCGACGTCGGCATTGGCTGACAGGCGCACCTTCTGGCCCTCGACGCCGGCGACAAGCCCCTGATCGATATAGTGATGGTGGCCCTTGTGGCTGCCCTGGCCGCTGTCGGCCTTGGTCAGCTTGATCCGGCCGCCCTCGACCCGATCGACAGTGCCGATATGCACGCCGTCGGCGCCGATGACTTCCATATGCTCCTTGATCTGGCTCGCGCTCATATGAGTTTCCTTTTGGGATGTTCGTTTGGGGGATGTGTCGTGACGCCCGTTAACGCGCGGACGGCCAAAGCGTTCAGGTCGCCGCGCGCTTATCCGCCTGCGCGCGAGATGGATCGCCCGCGGACAAGGTGGTAATGTTGTTCAGGCCATGCATCGGCCAGCACGGCAACAGGAGGACGCGATGGCAAAAGGCAAGGACAAGGGCAACAAGGAAAAGAAAAAGCCCAAAGCGGACAAGAACGCGCCGAAGAGCGGCGGCTCCAGCTATCAGCAGAGCAAGGGCGGCAAGAAGTAGCCCGCAAATCCCCGCTGTTGAGACATCGAACCTGAGGTCTCAATTCCGGGCGCGGGACATGATCGCCGGGCCGCGAGGTCCGGCGATGCGGTGTTGGCTTTCGGGCGGGCGCTGTTTGAGCGAACCCCATTTCAGTCGAACCAGTCGGCCCTGCTCGCGGGCAATTGTCCGCGCGTGCCGTTGGTCACCGCCTTGAACATCTCGCACAGTTCGTACTCCAGAAATTCGTTCGCCAGGATCAGCGCGCGGATCGTGCTGCGCATGTCGCCGCCGCATGCCGCGATCGCCTGATCCGCTGCAATATCCAGCCGCTCCGATTCCGACTGAGGGTCGGAGGCGAGATTGTCCAACATGCCGATGTTCCGTATTGACGGGGTGGCGCGCATGTTCTCTTTTTGTTCTCAAAGAGTCAAGGCGGCAATCACGTCAAGGCGACAATCACGTCAAGACGACAATCACGTCATGCGACAATCGCATCAAGACGACAATCACCATGCCGTATTGAAACGCCGCGCTGAAAACAGATCCAGAAAACGCGCATCAACGAAACGCATCAAGCGAACGCGCTGCATCGGCCCGGCACGCAGAGACAAACCTGTGACGTCACACGCAGCCGCAAGCCGTGGTGCAAACCGGCGCGCGGGAAAGCCCGGAGCGCGCTCCGGGCTTTGCATGTGTTCGTGCCTTGAAGTGTTGATCCGTGAGATCGCGTGTCCCGTTACCAGGGATTGTACGGATTCATATCGACAGGGTTCGGATCGTTCCTGTGATTGCGCTGATAGGCGCGCGCGCGATAGTAGCCCGGCCCGTAGACGGGCTCGGCATAATAGACAGGGCCGCCGTAACCGTAACCATAGGCCGGCTCGCCGTAATAGGCTGGCCCGCCGTAATAGGCGTAGGAGTTGGAGGCGGCGGCGCCGGCAATGAGCGCGCCGGCGGCAATGCCGAATCCGATCGCGGCCGCGTTACGGCCGCTGCGGGCCTCGGCGGCGGGAGCGGACATCACGGCGACGGTGGCGACCGTCGCCAATGCAACTGCAATCTTTTTCATGACCTAATTCCTTTCGTAACCTCGCAATCAACAGGCGAGCCCGGAGAATGTTCCCGCGGCCTCGTCGCGGCGGATGGGCAACCTGCCGGAAATAAGATGAACGGCGGTGGAACGAAACCGGTGCCTTCGTTTTGTCTTTTTTGACGGGGCCTGAGGGCAAAGAGGGCAGAGCCATGAAGCTTATCGACAAGATCGTGGAAGACCGTCCGCTGCGCTATGCCTTCGCGGGGCTGGCGGTCCTGCTGATGTTCGGCATGGTGCTGAACTAGCTGAAACCAGCGCGCGCCTGCTGCGTTGATGGAGTCGGGGCTTCACGGTTGTCAGGACCATCAGCCTTCGGACTTTCGAGTCGTCAGGATTTGCAGTCTTCAAAGCCAATCGTGTTCCGGACATGCGTCCGAAGGAGCAGTTCATGCCCTATGCGCTTTTTGTCGAGGACCACCAGATCAGCCGCGCGCTGCCGACCGAGCACGACGTCTGGCACTATGCCGACGACGCCGGCCTTGTGGTGGATTCGCTGATTCAGGATTCGACCGGCAAGCCCGAGCGCGTGCTCGAGCAGGGCTACAGCATCCGCGAAGCCGAGCCGGAAGAAGCCGCGCCGCTGCCGGGGCTGGAGATGCCTAAGCGCGTGGCGTGAGGGGGCGTTAGAAAGTGGAAACTAAGTCTCGCTACAGAAGTCGGGAGCTTATTTCTTCTACCAGCTTGGTGATCTTTTCTTGGCTTTGAGGGCTAAGCTTTTTCAGTTTTAGTGTTCCATCAGAAACCTTGATCCAGAACTGATAGGCTAGCATGGTTTTGGATTTTTGTGCGTCCTTTACGTATTGCGAGTTCTCACATTTGTAAGAAAGCGTAGTGTCATTGAGGACGATACTTTTGAAGTCCGATATATCAAGGATATCTTCAATTCCCTTTCCGCCTATCTTCAGTAGTTTGGATTGTGCAAGAGATTCGTCATCTGCGAACATGTGCCGCTTGATGCTATTATACACTGCACGTCCCGTTGGATCGTCATCAACCGCGACAATAAAATCGAGCCCCCATCCCACAAACATGTTTGCAAGGCTCTCGACGTTGTTCGCTCCTGTCGCAGCAATGAAATGAGCTTCTTTTTCCTCAGAAAGAAGTTTCCAAAACGCCTTCAGGTAGTAGAAGCCGCTCATCTCCTCTAATATGACGTTGTTGTGTTTCTTTATAACGGTTTGCTGTGAAAAGTCGGCACCCATGGCAGTTAGTACTGGCGACAAGGTATCTCTAGAGGCGCCGCCTATTCGGTGTGCGTGAATGATTACTGTTGGCGTATCATCTAAGTCCCCCTCGCGCTGAACTGCGAGTACGCGATACAGTTTGTCATATTCGATCATGTGGGCGCTGTGGGTCGAATACATAATTTGCTTCTTGTCACTCAATCTATTGATTAGTTTTAGGACATCGTCCTGCGCCTTCGCGTGCAAATTAGCGCCTGGTTCGTCCAGCAAAAAAAGCGTTCCGCTGGAATATTCGTCAGAGGATTTAAGCTGTAGATAGAATGAAACAAACCACCGAACACCCGAACTGCGTTGTTTGGGGTAAAGGTGGTTCTGTCCATCAGAAATCCAGAAAACCAGATATGGTTTGCCCGATTTTCCAGAAGCATCTTGTCCGTAAAAGCGTAGATCGCATTTTAAAAGGAGTCTGTCCTTCTTTCCGATGGTCTGACTCCAGAATGTGGTGAAATCTGATGTAACTTTCTGATTGCCGCGATGAAGGATACTTTCGCGGGCTCGTGCATCGCCGTCTATAAGTTCTTGCAGGTTGATGCCGGCTATTTCCAAGTAATTCTCGGCGGCGGTCTCTCCTTCGCCTGAGAGTGTGTAAGAACCGTCCTTGACGACGACATCAATACTGTTCGGAAGCAATCCGGTCTTTTCGTCAAACAGAACAGTTAGAGGGGCTTCAGTATACACGGCATTAGCCACTAACTCAGCTGTTAGCTGAATGATCTTACCTGAATCGTCACCTTCCTCGTCGGAGGTTTTCTCTTCTTCCTCCTCTTCTGGTTTTTCTTTTCTCGGTACTGGTTTACTGGCGGGCCAATTTTTGTTGAGCATTTCCGCCAGCAAGGGATCTTCAATTGAGTCTATATCTTCATAACGCTGATCTTTGTTTGTTGTACTGCGGACCCAGGATTTTGAGAATTCGAGTCGCCCCTTCGTCTTAGTGAGATACTTTTCGAGAGCGTCCAATTGTTCTTTCGGGGAATTTGAGAAAGAGTTCTCTAGTTCATTGAAGCTCGTAATCAATCGGATGATCACGCGGGGCAATGGCTCTCCCGCCCGAACGTCGTCGTCCTCAAGGTTGATGCCGTTGAAGCTCTTTTCGAGCGCAGCCAAAATGGAAGTCTTTCCGCTTTCGTTCTGACCTATGAGGACGGTTGTTCCGTCAGCTGAAAAAGAACACCACCCGCTGTCTTTGATGGAACGGAAATTCAGTATTCGAAAATCTGTAAGCTTCATCTAACGTACCATTTTCCTATGAATAGGATCATTATCCACCCTTTGAGTTCCCAATCCAAGTTCCCCTAGTTTTTTGTTGACTCTTTTCTGTACTGGGCTTATATTCCTATTCATCCCGCCTCACTTGAGGGGCGTGTCCTAGGACGCTTCGATGCGCGGGGCGGGATGCGGCGCCTGCGTGCGCGAGAAGGGACGTCCTTCTCCGCTCCCGGGAGGCCTCGGGTCACCGTCCGGGCTCACTATGGGGCTCTGCCGTTCGCGGCTGGACGTCGGTGAGGACGAAGGCGGCGAAAGCCGGCCGGATCAGGGGTCGATACTTCCCCCATCCTCACCCGGAAGTACGGTCCCGAGGACAGAAATCGCCGCGGCGGAGCGCTGAAAGGCGTTTCGCGGCCAGCCTCTCGTGGCGACACGAAGCCGGCCGCGCACTTAACTACCAAGGCGCGTCTTTCGGCGCTCCTCCTCCCTCTCTTCACTGAGAGGCGGCACACGGTTTGAAGACATCGCTGATTGGGCATCCGCGTTTTTCACGCGGGAAAGCGATCACGCACGGCAAAAATCAGGAAAGGAGACAGGCGTGGGCAAGACAACAAAAGAGGCGGCACAACAGACGACGAAAAACACCGATGACACGCAAGACGAACTCATCGAAATCTCCGACGAGACGCGGGATTATCTTCTGTCCGACGCCGGCATCGCACGCATCATGCGCGGGTTGTCGGACGGTTACGAGAACTGGCGCGATTGTCCGGTGAAGCGTTGTCGCCGTGCGCGCCGTTGCCTGGGACCAGACATGGTGTGTCAGCTCAAAGAGCCGCGGCTCAATGCGCCACGTGAGGAAATCGCGGACGTCAACGATCGCATGCGACAGATCGCCCTGCGGCGGCTGGAACGGCTCGGTGTCTGGTGACGGGCTGCATGACCATGGGCGCGCTGTGGCGCGCCTCAACGGATGTCGAGAATTTCAAGTTCGTGCTCGCCGGCGCGCACGGTGTCGCCGACGCTCTTGCCGAACAGCGCGCGCGCCAAGGGCGCCACATGGGACAGCGTGCCCTTGGCGGGATCGGCTTCGTCCTCGCCGACGATGCGGAATATCTGCTCGCGGCCGTCGTCGCGCTTAAGCTTCACCGTGTGGCCAAAGCGAATCTGCGAAGTGTCCTCATTGGGCGCGACCACATGCGCGGTCCCGCGCCGCGCGTCCCAGTAGCGCATATCGCGCGAGGCGCTGGCGATGGCGTCGCGGTCGTGCGCCGCCTGTGCCGCCGCAAGCGCTTCCTGCGCGCGCGCCAACTCGGCCTCGATCATCGCGAGCCCTTGCGCCGTCACGTCGTTCGGGTGCTCCGGGATCACGCGGGCCGGCAGGTCGATGACGCTGTCGGCATCCTGGTCCTTGACGAAAGCTCTGCTCATGGGACCTCATATATGGCCAGTGGTTGCGATTTTAAGCCGCGCCACCTTGACGCAACTTGCGGACGGCCTGCTCGTTCCTATGTAGGGGAGCTTGCGCGAAACAATTTCCTGCGCAAAGGGACAATGGAGCCGACGCCACCATGACGAGCGCCAAAATGACCGACGACATCTTCGACCGCACGGCGAGCCGTCGCAGCGGTACCAAGCGGCCGCCGATCATCGATCAGGACGGCAACGAGGTGCATCCCGGCGGCTTCGGCGGGCGCGGGCCGTTCGACGCTGGCGCCCGCACGTCCGGCTTCGAGTTTCAGGGCGCGGATTTCCAGAGCGCGCTCGGCGGGATCTCGTTCGGCCCCAATTCTTTCTTTGGTGTCATGACGCGCGAGCAGCGCTTCGCGCGGATCGATGCGCTGTCGAAGCTGCTCGACGTCGCCTTCGTCGTGCCGGGCACCAAGATTCGCTACGGCATCGACGGCCTGATCGGCCTCGTGCCGATCTTCGGCGATATTCTAACCACGGCGATCTCGCTGTGGATCGTGCGCGAGGCGAGGGCGCTCGGCGCGCCGAAGTATCTGGTGGCGCGGATGCTGGGCAATGTCGCGGTGGACGGCGTGGTAGGGCTGGTGCCGTTCGCCGGCGACGCCTTCGACGTCATGTTCCGCGCCAATGTGCGCAACATGCGGATGCTCAAGCGCTGGATGGACAAGCAGCCAAGGAGTGCTTGAGACGTGAGAACCGGCGCGATGAAAAGATCAGCCGGTTCGCGATCAGCCCGTCGCAGTCTGCTTTTCTTCCTCGGGCGCAGCCACAGGCTCCGGCCGGTTGCGTTCGAGCGGAAACGCTTCGCTTTCATACAGCGTGCGGATGCCGCTCTGGTCGAAGCGGGCCTCGTCCACCTGGAGGTACGCGCCGTTCAGACTGTCGGCGGGAAGTTGCTCGATGGCGAACTGCACGGCCTCGGCTGCGGTCGGGAACCGGCGGTACGCAAAGCCGGCGCGCTTTTTCTTGCGGATCGCCGCAGGAAAGAGTTCGGCTTCGGTGTTGTAATTGAACGCAGCCATGATCTCGGCCTTCTTGATTTGGGATTCGATGGAAACAACGCCGGAGTGCGGCCTCCCGGGGAGCGCCGCTCGGCACGTGTCATTCATTCCAGAACAGACTCTAATATAGGCCTTTTTTCGCCAATTGCGACCTGTCATACGCCCTATGATGAATGGCATGACGCAATCGCATGCGGACCGAATAAGTGCTTGAATTTCAATGCACTAGCGGGTGCTCAAAGTTGCGCCGCAGGGTCCGCCGGTTCGCGCGGCGACCGATTGGTTTTGCGGGGGCGGATTTTACCGGATTTTGTCCGGCAAACGCACGACCACGAATACCCTCAGAACTGCGCGCCGGACGCGCTACTGGATCGCTTCGGTCATGATTTCGTCGGCGATCGACACGACCTTGAGCGGCGAGAGATAAGACTCGATGTGGGTGGCGGGATCGGCGGCGATCTCGATCTTGCGCACCGGGGCCTGCTCCATCACGCCGCTGACGCCGCGGCGGACGCCGTACTGCCAGACCTGGAGCGCGCCGGCGCTGCGCAGCGCCTTTTCCACGGCATCGGGGGTCTTGCCCGGCATTTGCGCCAGTTCGGCCTTGGTGAGGCCGATCACGATTTCGTTTTGCGGCGAGACGACTTTGAACAGGGTCACTCTGCCGACGGCGAAGGCGGGGTGCGACACCACGGCCTCGACAAGAAGGCCTGCAAGGCCGAGAGCCAGCACGGTCTGGCGCGATCTGGTGGACATCACGAATTCCTTGGCGGGAAAGTTGTCTGGAAGCGTTTTTTGTTGGCCGTTTCGTGTCGTTCGTATGCGAACGAGAAGCGACAGATAGGGTCCGCGTGGCCTTTGACAAGCCGCACGGATCTAAATTTTCTGGAAAGAAAGACGAGTTTACTCGGGCAGAAGTTTCAATGCCGCGGAATTGATGCAGTAACGCAATCCCGTCGGCCCCGGACCGTCCGGGAAGACGTGGCCGAGGTGGCCCTGGCATTTCGAGCACAGCACTTCGGTGCGCACCATGCCGTGGGTCACGTCGCGCTCCTCGGCGATGCTGCCCTCTGTGGCGGGCGCAGAGAATGCCGGCCAGCCGCAGCCGGAATCGAACTTGTCATCCGACGTAAACAGCGATTGACCGCACCCGGCGCAGACATAGGTGCCCGGATCGAACGAATGATCGTACTCGCCGCTGAATGGCCGCTCCGTCGCCTTCTCGCGCAGCACGGCGTACTGCATCGGCGTCAATTCCTTGCGCCACTCGCTGTCGGACTTCTCGATGGCGCCGGAGCCGGTCTTCGTTTTGATGTCGGTCACTCGCTAGCTCTTTCGCTGGTTCTCACATCAAAGCGGCGAACCTGTTTCCGGTCCGCCGCCTTGAGTCTGGGTCGTCAACGCCGTGTGACAGGCGTTCAGTTGCTCGCTTTGGCCGCGCGCACCAGCGCGGGCTTCTCGCGATAGTTCTCGGCGAAGATCTTCTTCAGGCTCTCGATCTTCGGCAAATCGTTGAACACAATATAGGGCTGGTTGGGGTGCCGCGTCAGGTAGTCCTGATGATAATCTTCCGCCGCATAGAAGCCCTGCAACGGTTCGAGCGTGGTGGCGATCGACTTCTTGTAGACCTTCGCGCCGTTGAGCTGCGCGATGTAGTCCTGAACCAGCTTGCGCTCGGCCGGGTCCGACGTGAAGATCGTGGAACGATACTGCGTGCCGGTGTCCGGGCCCTGGCGGTTGAGCTGGGTCGGATCGTGCACCACCGAGAAGTAGATCTGCAGCAGCCTGCCGAGCGTCACCTGCTTCGGATCGTAGGTGATCTGCACGGCTTCGGCGTGGCCGGTGGTGCCGCGCCCGATCGCTTCGTAGTTCGCTGTCGAGGCCTTGCCGCCCGCATAACCCGACACCGCGTTGGTGACGCCCTTGGTGTGCTGGTAGACGCCCTGCACGCCCCAGAAACAGCCGCCCGCGAGTACGAAAGTCTTCAGGCCCTCGGCGGGCGCGATGTCGGCGGCCGGCGGCGGAATGATGAAGGCTTCCTCGGAGGCGCGGGAGGGCGCGGTGAACCAGCCGAGCGCCAGCACGCCGGCGGCGGTCAGGGCAAGAGCGATGCGGCGGAACTGGGTGCGATCCATGATGGTCCTCTTCGTCGGCAGGGCGTTTCCGCCAGTGCCCTAGATACGCGGATAAGACCCCGCCGTTACGGCAAAATTCCACACAAAAATGTGAACCTGACGCCTGATTTTCCGCGCCCGCCCGGCGATGGAACGCGCGCCATCGGGGCGCGTTGGCTCTGACGTTACGCAATGCATTGCCAGGCCAGACATTTCCATCGGGGTCTTTCCAATGGCCGACATCGACATTCGCAAAGGCATGCCGTCGGCGCAGATATCGAAAGACGAATTCGCCAGACGCTACCGCGCGCGCTTTGCCGATCCGGCGTTCGCACCGCTGGAGCGGGAAATCTCGGCGATCATCGACGCGGCATGGGATGGCTATGACCATTCGCGTAAAGCACCGGGCACGCGGAAAGCCGGTCCGGGCTTTTCCGATCCCGATTACGATCTCTCGCTCGACTGGCTCGCGGCGCGTGACGAAATCCATGCCGCGCAGCGCCGCCACGACGATCCGAACGAGACCCCGCGCATTCTCCTCATCAACGGCTCCTCGCGCAGCGAGCATACCTGTCCCGGCGAGATGTCGAAGACCTGGCGTCTGGTGAAATTCGCGCAACCGGAATTCGAGGAGCGGGGGCTCGCGGTCGATATCCTCGACCTGTCGCGGCTGACGTCCGAATTCGGCCGCGCGATTCATCCGTGCAAGGCCTGCGTCTCGACCGCAATGCCGCTGTGTCATTGGCCATGCAGTTGCTACCCGAACTATGCGCTGGGCCAGACCGGCGACTGGATGAACGAGATCTATCCGCTGTGGGTCGCGGCGCACGGCATCATGATCGTGACGCCGGTGAACTGGTATCACGCGCCGGCCGGCCTGAAGGCGATGATCGACCGGCTGGTCTGCGCCGACGGCGGCAATCCCGATCCGACCACGACGCACGGCAAGAAGCCGGCGGAAGCCAAGGCGCTCGAGTTGAAGGGCTGGCATTATCCACGGCATCTCGACGGCCGTCACTTCGCGGTGGTGGTGCATGGCGACACCGTCGGCGCCGAAACGCTGCGGCGCACGCTGTGCGACTGGCTGACCGACATGTCGCTGGTGTCCGCGAGCCGCACCGCCGAGCACGACGGCTACATCGGCTACTTCGAGCCTTACGCGACATCGCATCAGGCGCTCGACAAGAACGAGGACTTTCAGGAGGAAACCCGCAATGCCGCCCGCGCGCTGGCGAACGCCGTGAAGCTCGCCCGCGCCGGAGAATATCAGCGGCCGGACGACGATCTGGAAGACCCCAATCCGAAGTGAGGCGAGGAGAACCGTTCAGGCCTCCGCGCGTTATCCCGCGCATGCGCCGGGTGACAACCGGCCGCAACGGGGATGATGGACGCAGCTGATTTTGCCGGTTTCTGGCTGCGGCACCAACGCATCGGTACGCGTTTTGTCTAACCCGTTCCCGGCGTGTGCGCTTCCTCTCCGATTCGATTTTCAAACAGCCACGTTCAATAGCCGCGCAGGAAGGCTTCCCCTCGCACACTTCTCCGGGTCGTCCCCGCGAAGGCGGGGACCCATACTCCCTGAGTTGTCGATTTGAGGGAGATGTCGGAGCAGTGTTCTCGCCACCATTATGATGTTCGGTGGTTATGGGTCCCCGCCTGCGCGGGGACGACATTGAGTGTGATGCGACAGCGTGGGTCACTTCGACTTCATTCAAATTTCAAACAGCCACACACATCCGTTCCCGCGCGCCGAATTGCGCGGGTTGGGCTTTGGCTCACCCCTCGAAAGCGCGCGCGAGGCCTGCCTCGTTCGCGCCCTCATAAAATGAGGGGAGATGGAGCGCCGCCAGGCGCAACATCGTTGTCGTCGCTCGATCGTTCGCCGCTTGCGACGGCGGCAAACAAAAGAGCGCATCGCCTTGCGGCGCTCCATCGACGCTGCGTGCGGACGCCTCCGAAGAGGCCGCGAACCGCAGCGCGCGGATTCTCGCCACAGCGAACGCTGCGGCAACCATCCGCTGCGGCGTCTCAGGCGTAGGGACCGTACTTCCGGGTGAGGATGGGGGAGCAACTCGACCCCTGATCCGGACGGCTTTCGCCGCCTTCGTCCTCACCGCGTCCAGCCGCGAACGGCAGAGCCACGTAGTTGGCCCGGACGGTGACCCTCAGCCTCCCGGACGTGTGGGTGCGAACCACGCGCGCGGGCGCCGCGCTTCATTCCACTTCAAGAACGCCTCTAGAAGCGCCCCTCATGAATGGAGCAATAGGAATATAGGCCTATGATGGGGATATGTCAATCAGCTAACTTCAGTTGTGATTTTACTTTTGATTCGAGGCCCGCCATTGGAAACTGAACGACCGAACCTGCCTGTTCGAAGATAGCGTGACGGAAAACAGCTTTTAGTTCTGGACTAGGATTTTCCCTAACCGCTTTAACTGCGAAAAAAAGATCGGTTGTTCTAACAAGGCGCGCACCGTTTCGCTGTGCCGCCGTAGCGACCTTAGCAGTAAAAAAATCCCCTCTTTCTTCTAACGGCTTCAGCCTGAAAGCGTTTCCAAAGAGCACGCCTAAAGCGTGTTCCGATACTTCATCTCTTTCAAAATCCTCGCTGATGTTTCGCTCCAATTGCGACATCTTATCTATGTTAATCGCTTTGCCATCCTTGCCTTCAATCTCGCCAAGGAACCGGTTTCCGTCCGCTGTGAAAATGACGTCGAATTCGCTTTCGCCATCGCTCAAGGCGCTGACTTCAAATCCCAATTCGGTCAATGCGGCGCGAACTATTGCTTCCAGCGATTTTCCTTGGTCATAAAGAAGGGATTTTAGTTCTTTGTACTGATCTAATTCATCCAGTTGTTTGTCATGTTCTGTTTGTAGGTTTGCGATCTCGTTTGAGATTTCGCTTATCCGTTTTTCGAGTGCGTCCTCTGCAGGCAATCGGAAAACATCGGAAGTAACCCAATCAGGTTCAGAGGTTTTCTCGCTTGTATTTCTGCATTCGTTATCAATTTGAACTAACGCAGCTTCAAATTTCGCCGCGAACGAGCGAGCTACTTTTGTCCAGTCTTCCTCTCCGTCGGTATCGCTTTCTGCTTCGCCTTCATCGTCGAATCCGTCCGGATAAATAAAATCGGGTATGAAGATGAAGTTACCCTTCGTTTGAACTGAAGCCGCGATGGTCGTGTTGTTGTCTGAGGTTGTCAGTAATGGTGTCGTTTTTCCTGCCTCAAACGTAACGACGTACTGAGAGTGCGCCTCCATAGATTGCCAATAGCTTTCAATAGGTTTGATTTGCTTCTCGCGCCGAAACTTAGAGCCAGTAGCATTCCGTATGTTTGTGAGCTGATAGAATAGTCTTTTTGACCTGTCGCGATGTAAAAGTCTTCCCGCTCTACAAGTATGACAATGATTGTCTTACCAGCGTTAAAGGCGGCCGTAATTTGGTTTTTCCAGTGCTGAGCAAGCTCTCTTATCGCAAACGAGTCAGAGTCATTGTAGGAAGGTTTGCCGTGATACTGATCATAAGTGTAAAATTGGCCACTCAGCACAGGATGGACGACGATAATGTCGCCATCTAAGAGGCTGCGTCGCGAGTTTAGCTGCACGTATTCAGCATTCGGCCACGGCATATCTAGGCCAACCATCATAATTGTGCGCTTGCTCATAAAATTCCCCTGAATATAAATCTGGCAATTTTTTATCCTATCCAATCACGAGCTTTCTGACCGCCATTTTATTGCAACTAGCTGAGGCACCTAGGCGTCAGTACGCGTTTCGTCTAACGCGTCTCCGGCAGGCGCTGACAAAATGTGATGCAAATGCACGTCATGGCCGGGCTTGTCCCGGCCATCCACGTCTCTTTTAAGATTGCGAAGCGAAGTCGTGGATCACCGGGTCAAGCCCGGTGATGACAATCGAGGGTGGTGTGCGCTCAGCGGCCTGCCCGACAAGGGTAGCGGAGAACCATCAACGTCATTGCGAGCGTAGCGAAGCAATCCACTCTTGAGAAAAGCTGGATTGCTTCGTCGCTACGCTCCTCGCAATGACGGAGTGGTATCCCTCAAATATACTTCTTCATTTCCATGAGTAGGTCGCTGCGCAGGTCCTCGCGGTCCATCGCATAGGCAATGTTCGCGGCCAAAAATCCGGACTTCGAGCCGCAGTCGTAGCTCTTGCCCTTGAACTTGAAGCCGTAGAACGGCTGTGACTTGGCAAGGCCGAGCATCGCGTCGGTGAGCTGGATCTCGCCGCCCGCGCCCTTCGGCTGGGTCTCCAGCACCTTGAAGATTTCCGGCTGCAAAATGTAACGCCCGGTGATCGAGAGGTTCGAGGGCGCTGATTCCTTCTTCGGCTTCTCGACCATGCCGTCGAGTTCGAACAGGTCGCCCTTGGCCGGGCCTACGCCGACCACGCCGTACATGTGGACCTGATCCATCGGCACTTCTTCCACCGCGATGATGTTGGCCTTGTCCGCGCCTGCCGCGTTGGCGGCGTCGATCATCTGCTTCAGCCCGCTGGGTTTGTTTTTCACCAGCACGTCCGGCAGCAGAACCGCGAACGGCTCGTTGCCAATGATGTCGCGCGCACACCACACCGCATGGCCGAGGCCGAGCGGCGCCTGCTGCCGCGTGAACGAGGTCGCGCCGGCGTCCGGCTGGTCGCGCTCGAGGATGTCCATTTCCTTCAGTTTGTTGCGCTCGCGCAGCGTGTCCTCAAGCTCATAGGGCCGGTCGAAATGGTCTTCGATCACGCCCTTGTTGCGGCCGGTGACGAACACGAGATGCTCGATGCCGGCTTCCAGCGCCTCGTCCACCACATGCTGGATCAGCGGGCGGTCGACTACGGTGAGCATTTCCTTCGGCATGGCCTTGGTGGCCGGGAGAAAGCGGGTGCCAAGACCGGCGACGGGAAACACAGCTTTACGGATTTTCATGAGGCTCTTTGCAGGCTGAGGGAGAGTTGAGGGGTGTTAGCAGGTTTTATCGGGCTGAAAAACGGCGGGGCGGGCCCAGAATAGACATGAGTTCCGTAAAGGTTATCGGATGAACGGAAGCTGAGCGGGCTGGGGAAATTTTGTGGCGGGGTGTTGCTTCATCCCTCCCCCTTGTGGGGAGGGTGGCGCGTTGCGAGCGCTAGCGAGCAACAAGCCGGGTGGGGGTGATTTCGCAGACCCCCACCCCGGTCTCGCTGTCGCTCGACCGACCCTCCCCACAAGGGGGAGGGAGAAGAGGGCTTCGCGCGAAACGATAAGCCGCGTCATCTCGCCGCCGAAAAATGCTGCGTTGTTAATCGGGTGGAAACCCTGTCCGGGCCTCCTGTATCCGGGATAGTCTTGAGCGGGTGTGGAGTACAATGACACGGATCGAACGTGAAGAAAGCGCGTGGCTGATGGTCGCGGGCGCGGCGCTGACCATGTCGGTGGTCGCGGTGGTCTCGCTGATGGCCGGTCCGGCCCATGGTCAGACCGCGTCCGGCCGCGGCGGCCTGGTCCAGCGCGGCGATGTCACCGGCTCGATTCAGCAGCAGCTGCAGGCTCCGCGTCAGGTTCGGCCCGCGCCGCGCCGCATGGCGCAGGCGGCGCCGCCGAAGGAATGGAGCGGCGAGGACGGCGCGTCCGGTCACCCCTTGATGACAGCGGACGCGATCCGCCGTTCGGCTGCGAATTTCGACCGCTGCGTCGCCGGGTTCTGGCCGGAGGCTCATCGGCGCGGCATCTCGCAGCAGAGCTTTACGCGCTTCACCGCGGATCTGTCGCCCGACCTGCGCATCATGGACCTGATGGACTCGCAGCCCGAGTTCACCAAGGCGGTGTGGGATTATCTCGACATTCTCGTCACCGACGCGCGGCTCACGCGCGGCCGCGAGGTGCTGGCGCAACACGCGGCGACCTTTGCCGCGGTCGAAAAAGCCTACGGCGTCGACCGCTACATTATCGCTGCGATCTGGGGCATCGAGTCGAACTACTCGACGCAGGGCGGCGATCGCAGTGTGCTCAATTCGACCGCGACGCTGGCCTGCATCGGCCGCCGTCAGGGTTACTTCAAGGACGAGTTTCTCGCAGCACTTGAAATCCTGCATCACGGCGATCTGACCCCGCAGCAGTTGCGCGGCTCATGGGCCGGTGCATTCGGCGCGACGCAGTTCATGCCGACCGCGTTCAAGCGCTTCGCGGTGGACTTCGACCGCGACGGCAAGCGCAACGTGGTCGACGACGTGCCGGACATCATCGCCTCCACGGCGGCGAAGTTCAAAAAGGACAACTGGCAGCCGGGGCAGACCTGGGGCTATGAGGTCGAGGTGCCGCAGGGCTTCAACTACCTGCATGCCGACCGCGCCAAGAGCTACACCATCGCGCAGTGGGAGCAACTCGGCGTGAAGCGCGCCGGCGGCAAGCCGTTTCCGCGCAACACCGACAAGGCGTTCCTGCTGGCGCCTGCCGGCGCGGACGGGCCGGGTTTCCTGATGCTGGGGAATTTCCGCTCGATCATGCGCTACAATCCGTCGGAGGCTTATGCGCTCGCCATCGGCCATTTCGCCGACCGGCTGCGCGGCGGCGGGCCGTTCCTGCAGGAATGGCCGCGGCAGGAGCGGGTACTGTCCCGCACCGAGCGGCTCGAGTTGCAGCAGCTTCTGGCCCAGCGCGGGTTCTATCGCGGCGAGCCGGACGGCAATCTCGGCGGCGAAACCAGGAAGGCGCTGCGCAGCTTCCAGGCCTCGATCGGGGCTCCGGCCGACGGGTTCGCCTCGTCCGGCGTGCTGGACCGGCTGCGCCGGCGGTAAAACATGTGATTTAAGAAGGGGTTCCCGGCCTGTCGGGCCGGACTGGTCACCTTCAAGTTGACATTTTCCGGGCGCACTTGACGGATGCGGCCGGACCCCGGTTTATGGGCCGATTGCCGGAGTTTTTGGGCGGATGATTTTGCGTCCCGCATGCAAACCGTGGCCACCGGGCGAGCGACCAAGATCCATGTCGAACAGGCCGAAACCGAAATCTTTCCTGAGCGTGTTCACCGATCGTGGGCCGCTGACGGTACTCGCCGTCGCGGGCGCGATGCTGTTCGGGATCGTCGCTCCGGCCTCGGCGCAGTTCTTCGATTTTGGCTTCGGCCGTCCGCAGCGGCCCGCGCCACCGCCGCAGCGCGGCGGCGGATTCTTCGCGCCGTTCTCGGACAGCTTCGGTCCCGCGCAACAGGCGCCGCGACCGGTGGATTCCTCGCGCGCCCCGGCCGCCGCCAAGCGCGAGGCCCCCGCCGACCGCAATGTGCTGGTGCTCGGCGACGCGATGGCGGACTGGCTCGCCTATGGCCTTGAAGATGCGTTGTCGGAAACGCCGGATCTCGGCGTGATCCGCAAGCACAAGACCGTGTCGGGTCTTTTGAAGTATCAGCCCAAGGGCGATCCGGCGGACTGGGCCGCGGCGGCAAAGGGAATTCTCGCCACCGAGAAGCCCGACGTCATCGTGGTGATGCTCGGCCTGCACGACCGTATTCCGATCCGCGAGCCCGTGGTCGAAAAGAAGGCCGACGCCAAGCCGGGCGAGAAGCCCGGCGACAAGGCCGACAAGAAAAACACCAAGAAGGATTCCCGCGCCAAGCCGAACGAACCGGATGCAGCGGCGAAGCCGGGGGACAAGCCTGCCGATACCAGCGCCGACAACAAGACCGCGGACAACAAGCCTGCGGAAGCGGATGCTGCTGCGGACGACGACGATCAGCCACAAATCATGGCACCAGACAAAGCGCAGCGCTCCGGCGGCATGCACGATTTCCGCGAGGAGCGCTGGGTAGAACTGTACGCGAAGAAAATCGAGGAGATGATCGCCGTCCTGAAGTCCAAGGGCGTGCCGGTGCTCTGGGTCGGTCTGCCTGCGGTGCGCGGCGCCAAGGCCACGTCGGACATGCTGTTCCTCGATGCGCTGTATCGCGACGGCGCCGGCAAGGCCGGCATCACCTATGTCGATGTCTGGGACGGCTTCGTCGATGACGCCGGGCGCTTCGCGCAGCAGGGCCCGGACTTCGAGGGCCAGATCCGCCGCCTGCGCTCAAGCGATGGCGTGTTCTTCACCAAGGCCGGCGCGCGCAAGCTCGCGCATTACACCGAGCGTGAAATCCGCCGCGTGCTCGCAGCCCATACCGGCCCGCTGGCCGTGCCGAGCGAGACCTTCGCGCCGGATTCCAACATCCGCCCGGGCGAAGCCGGCCCGCGTCCGTTGATGGGGCCGGTGATGCCGCTGGTGGCGTCGCAGGTCGGCACCGATGAACTGCTCGGCGGTGTCGGCACGCGGCCTGCATCGGTGGATGCGCTTGCCGCGCGGACGCTGGTGAAGGGTGAGCCGCTCGCCGCGCCCGCCGGCCGCGCCGATGATTTTGCATGGCCGCGCCGCGAAGTGGGCGCTCTCAGCGCTCCGCCCAGCGATCCGGTGGTGGCCGCTGCGCCGTCCGACGGGACCGCCGCGCCGCCGAAGCCGAAGCCGAAGAAGCAGCAGGTCGTGGTGCAGGGACTGTTCAATCCCTCCGCGCCGCCCCAGCAGCAGCGTCAGCGCGCCGGCCCCGGCCCGCGTGACGGGTACCAGCGGCCGCCGGGCTTTTTTGGGCAGTCGCCGTTCTCGGGCCTTTTCTCGCGCTGGTAACCAGCGCCATCACCGCGTCTGGATCGCATCAGGTCGATGCAGTAGGGTCCGCGCGGCTGCTCCAGAAATTTCCGTCAGGTCGAGATCGTGAACAGAAAACAACGCCGGGCTGATGAAAAGACCGGCAAGGCCGCTGCTCGGCCGTCAAGTCTTCTCGAAGAAACCCTGTTCCGGCAGGCCATGGCGCATCATCAGGCCGGACGGCTGCGCGATGCCGAGGCGAACTATCGCGACGTGCTGGCCGCCAATCCGCGCCACACCGGCGCCCTGGGTTATCTCGGTCTGCTCGCGCATCAAGCGGGTCACAGCGACGCGGCGATCGATCTGCTGCGCAAGGCGATCGCATCTGACAAGCTTAATCCCGAACCGCATTACAATCTGGCGCGCATCCTGTCCGACTGCGGACGCGACGACGACGCCATCATGCACAACCGCAAGGCGCTGGAGATCGATCCGGACTTTCCGGGCGCGCACAACAATCTCGGTGCGTTGCTGCTGCTTCACGGCCGGCCTGCCGAGGCTTTGGCTGCTGCGATCGCAGGATTGCGGATGGACGACGCTGCCGGTCTCAAGTCGACATTCGTGATGGCGCTCCGCTCGCTCGATCCGGCGGCCATCAAGCTCGACCCGAATGTCATCCAGCTTCTGGTGCGCGCCTTGCGCGAACCGTGGTGCCGTCCGCGCGATCTGTCGGCAGCCGCAGGCACGATCCTGCTGCGCGCGCCGGCGATGGCGCGCTGCGTCGAGCGGGTGTCGCAGGCAGGCCCGGCCCTGCTGAATGAGATGTTCGCGGCAACCGATCTGGCGGCGCTCGGCAGCGATGGTTTGCTTGAGGCATCGTTGAGCACGTCGCCGGTTACGACCGTTGCAGTCGAGCGGGTGTTGACGGCGGTGCGCCGCGCGGCGCTGAACGATATCGCGACCGATACGCTTGAGGCCGATGAGGCGTGGCTGCCGCTGGTGGCAGCGCTCGGACAACAGAGTTTTATCAACGAATACGTTTTCGACATCACCGAAGACGAGACTGCTCAGCTTGGCCAGCTTCGGGAGACTGTGACCGAGGCCATCGCGCGGAACGAGGCAATTGCGCCGATCAAGGTTGCGATCCTTGCGAGCTACCTGCCGCTGCATTCTCTCGCCGGAGCGGACAAACTCGCTTCGCAGTCATGGCCCGGCGCAGTCGCGTCGCTGGTCGCGCAGCAGGTCGGCGATCATCGCGACGAACTGGCGATCTGCCCCGCCATCGAGCGGCTGACAGCGATCGAAGATGACGTCTCGGAAAAGGTGCGCGCGCAGTACGAGGAAAATCCGTATCCTCGCTGGAGCAGGGTGTTCGCCGAAACCCAGGCGCTGCCGGTCGATGCCTATATCGGGATGCGGTTTCCCGGCGCAGCGTACACGCCGCTCGGCCATCGTGCGCTCGATGTTCTGGTGGCGGGATGCGGCACCGGACAGCATGCGATCCAGCGCGCGCAGCAATTGCAATCAGCCAACGTGCTGGCGATCGATCTCAGTCTCAGCAGTCTTAGTTACGCGATCAGGAAAACCAGGCAACTCGGGCTGACCAACCTGCGTTATGCGCAAGCAGACATACTGGCGCTCGAAGGCGACACCACGTTCGATGTCATCGACTCCAGCGGCGTGCTGCATCATCTGAAGGAGCCGCTGACGGGATGGCGCAGGCTCGCCGGTCTGCTGCGCCCGGGCGGGCTGATGCATATCGGGCTCTACAGTTCGACAGCGCGGCGCGACATCAACACCGCGCGCGCCTATCTCGCGCAGCAGGGGCGGGGCTTTTCAGTTCCGGAGGTGCGACGGTTGCGGGCGGAGTTTGCCGGCCGCGCGCCGGGCGATGAACTGCACAACATCACGCAGTTCAGCGACTTCTTCAGCATAAGCGAATGCCGCGACCTGCTGTTTCATGTTCAGGAACATCAGTTCTCGATTCCGCAGATCGCGGATTTTCTTCGCGAGAGCGGCTTCACGTTCCTCGGCTTCGAGACCCCGGCGCGGACGGGTTACCTGCGGCGGTTTCCCGGCGACAGGGCGGCGACCAATCTTGCCAACTGGGCAACATTTGAGGCCGAGAACCCGTCGACCTTCGCGCAGATGTATCAGTTCTGGATCCAGAAGAGCTGATTTCAGAGTGCGGACTCTCCCCGCTCATTCCCGCGCAAGCGGGAATCCAGATATTCAGAAGAGTGGGTCCCCGCTTCCGCGGGGACGAACGGAATTGTCTGACGCCTTGGCGTGTTGCGCAGTTCCAGTTCCCAGCAAAAAATCTACGCAGTTCCCTCGGCTAGTTCCGGAACGCTCGCGCGCCTTCGCCGTTGGTCACCCTCTTAACGGATGGAGGATGACATGAAGATTCGTAAGGCAATGGCAGTTGCGGTGATCGCACTGACGCCGGGCATCGCGCTTGCGCAGAGCGCCACGGTGGAAGGCGCGCGCGACGGCGCAGCCGCGGGTCATGCCATCGGCGGTCCTGTGGGCGGAGCGGTCGGCGGTACGGTTGGCGCCGCGGTCGGCACCGCCATCGATATTCCGGCGGCCGTGATTTCGTCGGTCACCGGTTTGCCGGGACCTTCGGTGGTCGTGAAGGAGCGCGTGGTGGTCGGTGAGCCGCTGCCGAGCTATGTCGAAGTGCGTCCGGTGCCGAGTCACGTCGAATATCACTATGCGGTCGTGAACGACCGTCGTGTGATCGTCGAACCGCGGACACGCCGCGTCATTCGCGTCATCGAGTAACGGTGTCCTGAGCAGCAGCACCGGATGATGCGACGAAAAGGCCCCGTCACCGGACGGGGCCTTTTTGTAAGAAGATTTTCTTATCCCTCCCCCTTGTGGGGAGGGTCGGCGCGAAGCGCCGGGGTGGGGGTACGCAACGTAGAAAGAACTGTCTCCATCACTCCACTCAAATTCTGATCGATGTCTGAGTTCCAGAACCGAAGAACCCTGAATCCTTGTGAAGCCAGAAAAGCATCGCGCGCTTGATCGGACTTACGGCCCGGATGAATTCCATGCTGGCCGCCGTCCGGTTCGATAATCAGGCGATTACGGAAGGAAGCGAAATCAACGATGTATCGCCCGATGGGGGATTGTTTACGAAAATGGAAGCCGAGTGTTTTCAATTCACGTAACTTCACCCACAGTTTAACTTCCTGCGGTGTGAGCTGTTTGCGAAGTGCGCGGGCATTTTCGTTTGGCCCGATAACCCCCACCCGGCTGACCTGCGGTCAGCCACCCTCCCCACAAGGGGGAGGGATAGTAGGCCGAACGCTCTCCCAAATCCGCTCAGCGCGGCAGCGTGGTCGTGCCCATCAGATGCTGATCGATCGCGGCGGCGCACTGGCGACCTTCGCGGATCGCCCAGACGACGAGCGACTGCCCGCGGCGCATGTCGCCGGACGAGAACACCTTCGGCACCGAGGTCTGGTAGTTGTTGGTCGAGGCGCGCACGTTGCCGCGCGGATCGAGTTCGACGCCGAGCTTCTTCAGCAGACCTTCATGCACCGGATGCACGAAGCCCATCGCCAGCAGAACCAGTTCGGCCTTCAGTTCGAATTCGCTGCCGGGTACCGGCTGGAATTTGTCGTCGACGTGAACGCAATGCAGCTTCGCGACCTTGCCGTCACCGCCGGAGAACTTCTGGGTCAGCACGGCGTATTCGCGGATCGCGCCTTCGGCCTGGCTCGACGAGGTGCGCATCTTCAGCGGCCAGTTCGGCCAGCTCAGTGCCTTGTTCTCGCGCTCGGGCGGCGCCGGCATGATTTCAAGCTGCGTCACCGATTTCGCGCCCTGACGAATCGACGTGCCGATGCAGTCGGAGCCGGTGTCGCCGCCGCCGATCACCACCACGTCCTTGCCGGTGGCGAGGATCTCGCGGACGTCGCCGAGCGGCTCGTTGCCGACCCGGCGGTTCTGCTGCGGCAGGAAATCCATCGCGAAATGAATGCCGTCGAGCTCGCGGCCCGGGATCGGCAGATCGCGCGACGCTTCCGCGCCGCCGGTCAGCGCGACCGCGTCGTAGACCTTGAGCAGATCCTGCGGCTCGATCGCACCGGCATAGGAGCCGCCGACCGGCGTATTATAGTGGAAGGTGACGCCTTCGGCTTCCATCTGCGCCACGCGGCGGTCGATGATGCCCTTTTCCATTTTGAAGTCGGGAATGCCGTAGCGCAGAAGTCCGCCGGCCTTGGCGAACTTCTCGAACACATGGACATCGTGACCAACGCGTGCGAGCTGCTGCGCGGCGGCGAGGCCTGCGGGACCGGAACCGACCACGGCGACTTTCTTGCCGGTCTTTTGCGGGGCGATCTCAGGCTTGAGCCAGCCGCTGTCCCATGCGCGGTCGACGATGGCGCATTCGATGGTCTTGATGGTCACCGGGTTGTCGTCGATGTTCAGCGTGCAGGAGGCTTCGCACGGCGCCGGGCAGATGCGGCCGGTGAACTCGGGGAAGTTGTTGGTCGAGTGCAGGTTGCGCGACGCTTCTTCCCAGTTGCCGTTGTAGACGAGATCGTTGAAGTCCGGGATCTGGTTATTGACCGGGCAGCCGGGCGTGCCCGGCTGCACCGAGCCTGTGCCATGGCAATAGGGAATGCCGCAATTCATGCAGCGCGCGGCCTGATCGCGCGTGTCCCTCTCGCTCAGTGGAATGACGAATTCCTTGAAATCCTTCACCCGTTCCGAGACCGGCGTGTACTTGCGGTCGTGACGCTCGATCTCAAGAAAACCTGTAGGCTTACCCATTTACCCCGACGCCTCTGAATTGTCCGGTTGTCGTTTCGGGGCGCGCGCCTGGCGCAACCCCGGAGTCATGTTTGCCGCTTACGCCCCGATCGCAATCAGGGGCTCGTCGGGCTCGCGCGATTTCATTTCTTTCAATGCGCGGCGGTATTCGACCGGCATGATCTTGCGGAACATCGGCAGATACTGCTTCCAGTTCGCAAGGATGTGCTGCGCCCGCGCCGAGTTGGTGAGCTTGGCGTGCCGCGTGATCAGGATGTGCAGCCGTTCGACGTCCTCGCCGAGCAGGTTGGAGAACACATCGACCCGGCCATGCGCCTCGAGATCGCCCGACGAATGGAACGCGTTCGCGTTGACCATTTCCTCGGACAGGATCGGCTCAAGCTCGACCATCGCCATGTTGCAGCGTTTTTCGAACGTGTTGTCTTCGTCGATGACGTAGGCCACGCCGCCGGACATGCCGGCCGCGAAGTTGCGTCCCGTCTTGCCGAGCACCACGACGATGCCGCCGGTCATGTATTCGCAGCAGTGATCGCCCGCGCCCTCGACCACGGCGATTGCGCCGGAGTTGCGAACCGCGAAGCGCTCGCCAGCGACGCCCTGGAAGTAGCATTCGCCTTCGATGGCGCCGTACATCACGGTGTTGCCGACGATGATCGACTCTTCCGGCACGATGCCTGAGTTCTTCGGCGGCCGGACGATGATGCGTCCGCCCGACAGACCCTTGCCGACATAGTCGTTGCCTTCACCTTCGAGATCGAGGGTGACGCCGCGCGCCAGCCACGCGCCGAACGCCTGACCTGCCGTGCCCTTGAGGCTGACATGGATGGTGTCGAGCGGCAGGCCGGTGTGGCCGTAGGTCTTGGCCACGAGGCCGGACAGCATCGCGCCCGCACTGCGGTCGGTGTTGTGGATTTCCGCCTCGATCTTCACCGGTGCGCCGCGGTCGATCGCCGCCTGCGCTTCCTTGATCAGGGTGCGGTCGAGCACGTTGTCCAGATGATGGTCCTGCGCCTCGGCGTGATAGATCTTCTGGCCGGGCAGGGCCTTCTGCTTGAAGAACAGCTTCGAGAAGTCGAGGCCCTTGGCCTTCCAGTGCGCCACCAGCGTCGTCTGATCGAGCATCTGGCTCTGGCCGACCATCTCCTGGAAGGTGCGGTAGCCGAGCGAAGCCATGATCTCGCGGACTTCCTCGGCGACGAAGAAGAAGTAGTTGATGACGTGCTCGGGCTGACCGGTGAAGCGCTTGCGCAGCACCGGGTCCTGGGTGGCGACGCCGACCGGGCAGGTGTTGAGATGGCACTTGCGCATCATGATGCAGCCCGCCGCGATCAGCGGCGCGGTGGCGAAGCCCATTTCGTCCGCGCCCAAGAGAGCGCCGATCACGACGTCGCGTCCGGTGCGGAAGCCGCCGTCGACCTGCACGACGATGCGGCTACGCAGCCGTTCGCGCACGAGGGTCTGGTGGGTTTCGGCGAGGCCGATTTCCCACGGCGAACCGGCGTGCTTGATCGAGGTGAGCGGCGACGCGCCCGTGCCGCCTTCGAAGCCGGCGATGGTGACGTGGTCCGCGCGCGCCTTCGCGACGCCGGCGGCAACGGTGCCAACGCCGATTTCGGAGACGAGCTTGACCGAGACCGCGCCGTCCGGATTGACGTTCTTCAGGTCGTAGATGAGCTGCGCGAGATCTTCGATCGAGTAGATGTCGTGATGCGGCGGCGGCGAGATCAGGCCGACGCCCGGCGTCGAGTGACGCACCTTGGCGATGGTCGCGTCGACCTTGTGGCCGGGCAATTGTCCGCCTTCGCCGGGCTTCGCGCCCTGCGCCATCTTGATCTGCATCATGTCGGAGTTGACGAGATACTCCGTCGTCACGCCGAAACGTCCCGACGCAACCTGCTTGATGGCCGAGCGCATCGAATCGCCGTTCGCCATCGGCTTGAAGCGATCCGCTTCCTCGCCGCCCTCGCCGGTGTTGGACTTGCCGCCGATGCGGTTCATCGCGATCGCCAGCGTGGTGTGGGCCTCGCGCGAAATCGAGCCGAACGACATCGCGCCGGTGGCGAAGCGCTTGACGATCTCCTTGGCCGGCTCGACTTCATCGAGCGGCACCGGCTTGCGCTTGTCGTCCTCGGCGGTCTTGATCCTGAACAGGCCACGCAGCGTCAGCAGCTTCTCGGCCTGCTCGTTCAGCACCTTCGCGAAGGCACGATAACGATCCTCCGAGTTGCCGCGCACCGCATGCTGGAGCAGCGACACGGTTTCGGCATTCCAGGCATGGTCCTCACCGCGCGAGCGGTAAGCGTACTCACCGCCGACATCGAGCGCGGTCTTGTAGACCTGCGCGTCGCTGAACGCGTCGGTGTGGCGGCGCACGGTTTCCTCGGCGATTTCGGCCAGACCGACGCCTTCGATGCGGGTGTGGGTGCCGGCGAAATACTTCGCGACGAAATCCGCCTTCAGGCCAACGGCGTCGAAGATCTGCGCGCCACAATAGGACTGATAGGTCGAGATGCCCATCTTCGACATGACCTTGAGCAGGCCCTTGCCGATCGACTTGATGTAGCGCTTGACGATTTCCTTGTCGTCGAGCTTGGCGGGCAACTGGTCCTTCATCGCGATGATGGACTCGAACGCCAGATAGGGATTGATCGCTTCGGCGCCGTAGCCTGCAAGGCAGGCGAAGTGATGTACTTCGCGCGGCTCGCCGGATTCGACAACGAGGCCGACCGACGTGCGCAGGCCGACGCGGATCAGGTGGTGATGCACGGCGGCGGTCGCGAGCAGCGACGGAATCGGGATCCGGTCCGAGCCCGCGGCGCGGTCCGACAGGATGATGATGTTGACGCCTTCGCGCACCGCAGCTTCGGCGCGGCCGCACAGTTCTTCCAGAACCTGCTCCATGCCCGCAGCGCCGAGGCCGGCGTGGAACGTGGTGTCGAGCGCGCGCGACTTGAAGTGATTGTCCGCGACGTCGGAAATCGAGCGGATCTTTTCGAGATCCGCGTCGGTCAGGATCGGCTGACGCACTTCGAGGCGCTTGGTCTTGGACAGACCTTCGATGTCGAACAGGTTCGGGCGCGGGCCGATGATCGAGACGAGGCTCATCACCAGCTCTTCGCGGATCGGATCGATCGGCGGGTTGGTCACCTGCGCGAAGTTCTGCTTGAAATAGGTGAACAGCGACTTCGGCTTGCTGGACAGCGCCGACAGCGGCGTGTCGGTGCCCATCGATCCCGCGGCTTCCTCGCCGGTGGAGGCCATCGGTGTCATCAGGACGGCGAGGTCTTCCTGACTATAGCCGAACGCCTGCTGGCGATCGAGCAGCGACAGGTTCGATCGCGCCGCCTTGGCGGGCGCGTCCTTCATGTCCTCGAGCACGATCTGGGTGCGGTCGAGCCATTCGCGATAGGGGTGACTCTTGGCCAGTTCCGCCTTGATCTCGTCGTCGGGAATGAGCCGGCCTTCCTCGAGATCGACCAGCAGCATCTTGCCGGGCTGCAGGCGCCACTTGGTGATGATCTGGTCTTCCGGAATCGGCAGCACGCCCATTTCCGACGCCATCAGGATGCGGTCATCCTTGGTGACGAGATAGCGCGCCGGACGCAGGCCGTTGCGGTCGAGCGTCGCGCCGATCTGGCGACCGTCGGTGAAAGCGATCGCGGCGGGACCGTCCCACGGCTC
Source organism: Afipia massiliensis (assembly GCF_001006325.2). Classification (NCBI taxonomy): domain Bacteria; kingdom Pseudomonadati; phylum Pseudomonadota; class Alphaproteobacteria; order Hyphomicrobiales; family Nitrobacteraceae; genus Afipia; species Afipia massiliensis. The sequence goes on from NZ_LBIA02000001.1 coordinate 2,305,965, forward strand.
CATCAGGGCGGCGTGATATTCGTAGAACGAGCGGCGTTCTTCGCTCATCAGGGGATTGCCGGACCACGCCTCGGGAACGAGCATCATCATCGCGTGCGACAGCGAGTAGCCGCCCTGCACAAGGAATTCGAGCGCGTTGTCGAAGCAGGCGGTGTCCGACTGTCCCTCGTAGGAAATCGGCCACAGCTTCTCGATGTCCTCGCCGTACTTCTCGGACGACACCGAGGCCTGACGCGCGGCCATCCAGTTGACGTTGCCGCGCAGGGTGTTGATTTCGCCGTTGTGCGCGACCATGCGGTAGGGATGCGCCAGCGACCACGCCGGGAAGGTGTTGGTCGAGAAGCGCTGATGCACCAGAGCCAAAGCGGATTCGAAATCCGGCTCGTGCAGGTCGGGATAATACTTGCCGAGCTGGTCGGCGAGGAACATGCCCTTGTAGACCACGGTGCGGCACGAGATCGACACCGGATAGTAACCGGCGAGCGCGCGTTCGCGGCGCTGATAGATCGCGTTCGAGATGGCCTTGCGCAGGATATAGAGGCGGCGTTCGAAATCTTCTTCGTCCGCGCAGTCGCCGCAGCCGATGAACACCTGCATGCAGTTCGGTTCGGTCGGCTTCACGGTTTCGCCGAGCGAGGAGTTGTCGGTCGGCACGTCGCGCCAGCCGAGCAGCAGCAGGCCTTCGGACTTAATCTTGTCGGCGACGATGCTCTTGATCACTTCGCGCCAGGGCTTCTCGCGCGGCATGAACAGCGCGCCGACGGCGTACTGGCCGGGGGCAGGGAGCGTGAAGCCGGCTTCCTTCGCCTTGCGCGAAAAGAATGCGTGCGGAATTTGTACGAGGATGCCTGCGCCGTCGCCAGCGCGCGGATCGGCGCCTACAGCGCCACGATGTTCCAGATTGCAAAGAATGTTGATCGCGTCGGACACGATCTGGTGCGATTTCTTGCCCTTGATGTTGGCGATGAAGCCGACGCCGCACGAGTCTTTCTCAAGGGTGGGATCGTATAGACCTTCAGCAGCTGGACGCCAGTTATGCTCGCGGTTGGTCGAGCCCGGATCAACTGCCGGGATGCCATCTTTGATTGCGTCACGCTCGAAGTCTGACCCGCTCATTCTCATCCTCACGCCTCTTTAGAGGCAGTCTATTTTAACCCATTTTGGCCGCAGCTTCGGCGTTCGCGGTACCCTTGGGAATCTCCCTGGGCCACCGCTCGCGCTGTCACGAGCCTCGCTTTAGAAATTGCAGCTCGCGCGCGCCGTTTCCAGCTGCCGTGCGGCCTGCCTGCATTCCGGGCGCTGCAAACGCCATGCCGAACATACCCGGAAAATGGGACAGCAGTCCTGTCCTACCGCCGAGATTGCCAAACTTTTTCCTATCACACAAGCGCGTGAGAGTCCCCGCTACCATGCCGGACTTGCGCCCGGTCCGGAGACCGCCCCGATTTCGGATTTGCAAACCAAAATCGGATACTTCTGGTCTTTTCGGACGCCAGAGCCTGATTCATGAACGTGGAGTTGAAGCAAAAGACCGGCACGGCTTCACCTTCGCCACAGGCGCAGAATCCCGATCGGAACGGGGTGCAGGCCGGGTTCGTCGTGACCGCGCTCGGCGTTCTGTATTTGATCTATCTGGCGATCTACCTGCCCTTCCTGCCAATGGCGGGCGGCACGGTCGGTCATGATTACGGGCTGCATTTCCCGAACCTGCTCACCGGTTTCTATTGGCACTTGCAGAACGGCCTGTTCGCCATTCCGTGGTTCTCGCCCAGCCAATGCGGCGGCTTTCCCTATTTTCCCGATCCGAACGTGGCCTATGTCTCGGTCCCCCAGTTTCTGGTCTTTGTCGTATCGCCCATGCCGGCGGTCCAGCTCACGTTCCTGCTTTTCTCGCTGATCGGTCTCGTGGGTTGCTACATCCTGATGCGCTGTGGATTTCGCTCGTCCCGTGTCGCCGGCGTGCTGGCGGCGGGATTGTTCCTTTTCAACGGCTTCTTCGCCGCCCGGATGCTGGTCGGGCATCTGACGTTCCACGCTTTCGCACTGACGCCGCTGATGATCGCGGCTCTGCTGCCCGGCCTTCCGGATCGCCATGAATCGGCTCAGTCGCGCTTCAGGCTTGCACGCGCTGGATTTGCTGTACGCGCATGCATCGCCGGGCTCTGCCTTGCCTATATGTTCCAGTCAGGAATGGTGCATGGCATCCCACCGGTCCTGTTGGCGACGGTCATCATCATCCTGATTCATGCCTTGTGCTTTGGCTGGAATTGGCAGCCGTGGCTTTTGCTCGCGGCGGCGGGCCTGTTGTCCCTGGCGCTTTGCGCGGGCAAGCTGGTTTCCGAACTGGCCCTGTTGTCGAACTTCCCGCGCGACGACTATCCGCTTCCCGGCATTGTCAGTCTCTGGACGGCACTTCGGGCCATCCTGCAGGCGCTTTTTCTGTCGCCGCCCGGAGATGCCGCCGAGATCATAACAAACTCGATGTGGCTGCTTGAGCGGCACGAGTGGGAGTATGGGGTCTCAATCGGGGCGGCGCTCGTGCTCCTCGCGATCGCTGCGGTCTTTGTCTCCCGCAGGCGCCACCTTGCGCCTCTCGCAACTGATCGCATGTTGGTTCTCTGTGGCATCCTGCTCCTGTTGCTGCTGCCGATTGCGATCAACTGGTATCAGCCGGCATGGAACGGGCTGCTGAAGTCGCTTCCGTATTTCGGCAACAGCAGCAACCTGCTGCGTTTTTTCAGCACCTATATTCCGGTCGTGATCGTGGTTGTGGGTCTGGCACTGGATCGGCTGCCGATCGGCGATCCGTCCGGGCGGTCCATCCGGCTGCTGCTTGCCGGAGGCGGCCTGTGCGCGATGGTGCTGCAGAGTATCGGAACGGACCGGAGCTACTACGCCGAGAAGACGTATCCCATTGCTCCGGTCGAAGCGGCATACGCCCGCGCCAGCGCCACGCGGACTATCCCGAGCATCAAGGCCATCGGCGGTAACGGCGACCGCCCCTCGATGACGTCGAATGACGCCATGATCGATGGCAGCTCGCAGCGCTATTGTTACCAGCCGTTGTTCGGATATCAGCTCGAGAAGTTTCCAGTCGCGCCGTTGCGGTCGGGACCCGTGATCGATCCTGCCCGTCAGGACATCAACTTGAAAAATCCTGCATGCTATGTGTTTCCAGCTCAGAACAACTGCAAACCCGGCGATCATTTCAAGCTCGCAGAGCTGGATAAAGCCGTGGCGTTTTTAGCCTACCGCCCCTTTGCCTTCGAACAGCCGCTCAGACAAAAATTGGCGACCTGGCTCAGCCTGATTGCGATGATCGGGGTGATCGCGACGCTTTTCGCGGCCTCGGCTGTTGCCCTCATGAAGCGAACCTCAGGACGTTAGAACGACTGATGGCGGCCATGCTGCCCCTGTCGCCCTCATGACCGCCTCAGGATTGAGGCAATCCTGCCGCCGTCCGGTCCAAGCTCTGCCGAATTCGGAAACGACTTTTAACCTCTGATTGTGGGGAGCCCGGGCGGGTCCGGGACACTGGATGGGAGGCCATGGGCGATGACATTGTTTTCGAGGGGACCGTCGACCGGGCGGGCCGTCGCGGCCGGCGCGTTTTTTGCTGCCATTGCGGCTTTCAGCTCGCCGATGCTTGCCGCAGACGACTTTCCGGTGGTGGGCGACATCCGGATCGAAATGCCGCGAATCCTGGAGGATGATGGCCCAACGCCGCCGCCCGAGGGCCGTTACGTCGGGCGCTATGACGAACAGCCTTATCCACAGCGGCCCTATGCAGGTTCTTATCGTCCCGGGCCTTATGGGTCGGGGTCCCATGCGGCAATCCCCTCGGCGCGCAACCTGCGTTCCGCACCGGCGGCGCGGCCAATGCTGCCGCCCGAACAGGTCGTGACCGTTCTGCGCTCAAGCGGCTACTCGCCGCTCGGCCGGGTTACCCAGCGCGGCTGGATCTACACCGTTGCCGCGTTCGATCGGTATGGTGACGACGGCCGCCTGATCATCGACGCCCGCACCGGGCAGATCATACGCTTCATCCCGGCTCAGGCCGTCGATGAGCGGATCATGGGGGTCTACGGCCCGCCGCCGACAGTTTACGCCGGCTATGAAAACCGGCGCGGATCGCTGCTGGATCTGCGAAATGCTCCGCGCCCGCCGAACGCTGTGCCGAAGTCGGCGCGGCGTTCTCCAAAGGCGGCCACCCAGACCGCACAGCCGTCACCGGGTGGAACCGCCCCCGCACCACAGGCGGCGGCTCCTGCGCCGGCGGCCGCGCCCTCGGCGGAACCTGCGGCGAAGCCAGCGGTGGCCGAGGCCAAGCCGGCAGCGGCGACGGTCGGGGCGGCAGGGCCGTCCGCGGCTGCGCCGTCCACGCTGAAACTGTGGCCGACGCAGGCGATGCCGGACGTTCAGCCGCTGCAGTAAGGGCTGCGCTCCACACAAAAAAACGCCCCGGGGCACCGGGGCGTTGGTAGTTTCAGGAGGTTCGATAAGCCGATGGCTTAGGCCGCGGCCTGCTCGGTCACCTGCGGCGCAGAGGTGGTGATCGGAATCTGGCGCGGCTTTTTCGCTTCGGGAATCTCGCGAACGAGATCGACGTGGAGCAGGCCGTTCTCGAGCGAGGCGTTCTTCACCTGCACGAAGTCGGCAAGCTGGAACTGGCGCTCGAAGGCGCGCGACGCGATGCCGCGATAAAGCACTTCGCCGGACTGGCCGTTCTCGTTGGCGGCTTTTTCGCCCTTGATCGTCAGGGTGTTTTCCTTGGCGACGATCGAGATTTCATTCTGGGAGAAGCCGGAGACGGCGACTGAAATCCGGAAATTGTTCTCGCCGGTGCGCTCGATGTTGTAGGGCGGATAGCCCGACGAGCCGTCGCCGTTCGCTTGATCGAGCAGCGAAAACAGGCGGTCGAAACCGACGGTGGAACGGTAGAAGGGGGTCAGGTCAAACGTACGCATGTTAGTCCTCCAAGTGAGCGACCGGCGCGTTTTCAGGCGGGACGGACTTGATCCGGGCCATGCTCGCGTGAGCAACGTCCCCTTAAGACCGTCTCGCATGCACAACGCGCCACTCTTTTGCAAAGAGCAGACAACCCGCCATTGGGCCGGGTTTTCGTTCTGCGTGCAGCCTTAACTGGCCTGCACGAAACTGATATGGGAGGGGCCTCGTGACGTTCAAGAGGGTTCCCGACCCCTCTTTTTGTCCGCAATATCCCTCCCGAATTTGATGTTTCCTTTTGGCTGATCGGCCCCCTAATGACGCTCGTCTCCATTCCTGCCAATCCCGTTCCCGACAATGTTGTCTCCGGCACCATCAAGACGCCCGATGGCGCGGAGTTGCGCTTCGCGCGCTGGCAGCCGCCGGCCAACCGCAAGGGCACGGTCTGCGTCTTCACCGGGCGCGGCGAGAGCATCGAGAAATATTTCGAGACCGTGCGCGAACTGCGCGAGCGCGGCTTCGCTGTGGCGATGATCGACTGGCGCGGGCAGGGACATTCCTCGCGGCAACTGCGCGATCCCCGCAAGGGCTATGTCCACAGGTTCTCCGACTTCGAGGTCGATGTCGAAACCTTCGTGCAGCAGGTGATGCTGCCGGACTGTCCGCCGCCATATTACGCGCTGGCGCATTCGATGGGCGGCGCTGTGCTGCTGCGGGTCGCGCATTCCGGCAAGCGCTGGTTCGACCGCATCGTGCTGTCCGCGCCGATGATCGACCTGCCGGGCTACGCCACCAAATTGCCGACGCGCATCCTGGTGCGCACGCTGCGCTGGATGGGGATGGGCGGCAAGTATGTTCCGGGCGGCAATGGCGAACTCACCGGCACCGCGAGCTTCGCCAACAATCCGCTGACGTCGGATCCGGTGCGCTATGCGCGCAACGCGGCGATCTACGAGGAAGACCCGACGCTCGGCATCGCGTCGCCGACGGTGGCGTGGGCCGACAGCGCATTCCGGGCGATCGTTGAATTCCGCGAGGCGCGTTATCCGTCGCAGATCAGGCAGCCTATCCTGATGATGGCCGCGAGCAGCGACACCATCGTCTCGACAGCCGCCATCGAGGAATTCGCCTACCACCTGCGCGCCGGATCGCATCTGGTGATCGCGGGCTCCAAGCACGAAATTCTGCAGGAACAGGATCGCTACCGGCAGCAGTTCTGGGCGGCGTTCGACGCCTTCGTGCCCGGCACGCCGCTGTTCAAGTAGCGGCCAGCGGAACATCATACGCGCTCGTTCGTGAACGCGAGGAACGGGAACATTTTCCTGCTCGTCGCGATCTTCTTTTTCGGGCGTGCGGTGCTAAGGTGCCCGCCGGCGGGCCGGCTGCTCGCCAAGCGCTCAACAGGTCATTCTCTTTCTGCACTTTCTGCAAACTCGCTTCCGCATGCCGTGTGGCATTGCGGGTCGACACAGGGAGGTAGTGCGATGACGATGAGGCCCGATCCGACCTTTCACGCATCACCGAAGCTTGCGATGGAAGCTCCCCCCGAAAACTTTGCCTATACGCTGCTGCTCAGTCCTGATTTCTCGAAGCCCGATGCGCTCGCTGTGATCGACGTGAAGCCGGGCTCGCCCAGCTACAGTCAGGTCGTCCATACGGTGACGATGCCGAACAAGGGCGACGAGTTTCATCATTTCGGTTGGAACGCCTGCTCGTCCGCTTTATCGCCGCTCACGGGTCATGCGTTCGTCGAGCGGCGCTATCTGATTATCCCCGGAATCCGGTCCTCGCGCATTTACATCGTGGATACCAAGCCTGATCCGACCAAGGCGAAGATTCACAAGATCATCGAGCCCGAAGAGATTTTCAAAAAGACAGGTTACTCGCGGCCTCACACCGTTCACTGCGGGCCGGAAGGCATTTACGTCAGCACGCTGGGCGGTGGCGGCAAGGACGGCACCAATGGGCCGCCCGGCGTTTTCATCATGGACTGCGAGACCTTTGATGTTCTCGGGCGCTGGGAGATCGATCGCGGACCCCAGACGCTGCACTATGATTTCTGGTGGAATCTGCCGCGCGATTACATGGTCACCAGCGAGTGGGGACTGCCGCCGCAGTTCGAAAATGGAATCGTGGCCGAGGACCTGTTGTCCAACAAGTATGGCCATCGAATCCACTTCTGGGATCTTCGGGCCCGGCGCAACGTTCAGACCATCGATCTTGGCGCCAACCATCAAATGGCGCTCGAAGTCCGGCCTGCGCATGATCCCGTTCGCGAGTACGGTTTCCTTGGCGTCGTGGTCGATACCACCAATCTCGAAGGTTCGATCTGGACCTGGTGGCGCGAGGGCGGACAATTTCACATCGAAAAGACGGCGACGATTCCGGCTGAACCAGCGCCCAAGGAAAAGCTTCCGCCGCTGCTGCAGGGCTTTGGCGCAGTGCCGCCGCTGGTCTCGGACATCGACCTCTCCATGGACGACAGGTTTCTCTATGTGTCGTGCTGGGGAACGGGCGAGATGCGTCAGTACGATGTCAGCGACCCAAGGAAGCCGAAGCTTGCGGGCTCCGTGCATATCGGCGGCATCGCGCGCCGCGCGCCGCATCCCAACGGCAAGGTGTATGCCGGCGGCCCGCAGATGGTCGAGATCAGCCGCGACGGCAAGCGCGTGTACTGGACCAACTCGCTCTATTCGACTTGGGATGATCAATTCTATCCCGACGGTATTCCGGGTGCCGAGGTGATGGCCAATGTGAAACCGGGCGGCGGTCTCGAACTCGCAAAGGATTACTGGCTGAGCTTCCCCGACGGCTACCGCGCGCATCAGATCCGGCTTGATGGCGGCGACTGTTCGACGGATTCATTCTGCTATCCGTCGGTCTAGTGTGATGCGAACTTCGGATTCAGGACACCAGCTTTGAGTGCTGCTGACTGGACACCTGCTGGACTTTGGCTGGCTGTTGTCGTGAGCGGCATCTATCACGGCGTGAATCCCGGCATGGGCTGGCCATTGGCCGTCTCTGCCGGGCTCATGGACAAAAGCCCCCGCGCCCTGATCGCGGCGCTATGGCCGCTTTCGATCGGCCATCTGTTGGCTGTGCTGTTGATCGTTCTTCCGTTTGCACTGCTTGCTGCTTTGATCACATGGCAACGTCAGATCCAGATCGGCGCAAGTCTCCTGGTAATTGCGTTCGGTATTTTCCGGCTCGTCAACCGGCGTCATCCACGGACGCTGGCGCGGATACGGCCGACGCAACTCGGGCTCTGGTCCTTCGTCGTCGCGATTGCGCACGGCGCGGGGCTGATGCTGGTTCCGATCTATCTCGGGCTCTGCCGCGTCACTGAGACCGACAGCGGCCACACAGCGACAAGCGTTCTGATCGGCGCCAATCTCGGCACGGCGGTGCTGGTCACCCTTGTCCACACGGCTGCGATGATTGCGGCCGGCGGATTGTGTGCATGGCTTGTCTATCGCTATCTGGGACTCAGATTCGTATCACGGAGCTGGTTCAATCTCGATGCGATATGGGCCGCGAGCCTGATTCTGGTGGGCGCTCTGGCGCTCGCGATCAATCTGGCGGAGCATCACTAGCTCCGTCGCAACGTGCTGCGCGCCGATGAGTCGATGGCTAGTTCGCCTTCGGCGCGACGCCGGTTGCCGGTGGCGCCGCCGCCTGTGCTGCGCGGCCGACACTGACACTCAGGAGACCTTGGCCCCAGATCCGCTTGGCGACGCGCTTGGTATCTTCCAGCGTGACCGCATCGACGATGGCGTTACGCTTTTCGATATAGTCGATGCCGAGATCGTCAAGCTGGTACTGCAGCAGCGCGCTGGCGAATTTCGACGAGGTGTCGAGCGCCAGCATCTGCGAGCCCTTGAGATAGGACTTGGCCTCATCCAGTTCTTTCTGCATCGGGCCTTCATTGCCCATGCGCGCGATTTCGCTGGCGATGGTGTCGAGCGTCTCCTTCGCCTTGTCGGCGCGGGTGGCGGTGGAGCCTGCGAACAGCGACGACTTCTTCATCCAGATCAGGGATTCCGACACCGAATAGACCAGCCCGCGCTTTTCGCGGACCTCCTTGTAGAGCCGCGTCGACAGCGTGCCGCCGCCGAGAATGTGATTGACGATGTAGGCGGCCATGAAGTCGGGATCGTTGCGCGCAATGCCCGGCCCGCCGAAGTTAACCGAGGTCTGCGGCACATCCAAGATGGCCGTCGCCTGCTGCGGCGGCTTGGCGGCTTCCACCGCAGGGACCGGCGTGAGATTGCCCTTGGCGGGCAGCACACCGAACGTGTCGTCGAGCAGCTTGCCGAGCGCTTCGGGCGTGATGTCGCCGACAACCGCGATCTTCAGTGCGTCCCTGGCGATCACGCGCTTCGCATAATCCTTCAGGTCGGCGGACTGGATCGCCGGAAGGCTTTCGAGTGTGCCGTTCGGCGGGCGCGCATAGGGATGCGTGCCGTAGGCCTGTTCCCAGAATTTGCGGCCAGCGATGGACACCGGATTGGTGGTCTCGCGGCGCGCGCTCGACAGCATCTGCGCGCGGACGCGCTCCAGCGGCTCGTTGTCGAACCGCGCGGCGGTCAGGGCTAGTTTCAGCAGGCCGAAGGCCTCGCCGCTGTTTTCCTTCAGCATGCGCATCGAGCCGCGCAGGTAGTCGCGGGTCACCGAAAAATTCATCTCGATGGCGCGGCGCTCGAGGCGTTCATGAAACGCCTTCGAATCCAGATCTGCGGCGCCTTCATCGAGCATGTTGGCGGTGAACGATCCGACGCCGGGCTTGTCGGCTGGGTCCTGCGACGAGCCGCCGGCGAAGGCATATTCCATCGCGACCAGCGGGACGGTCGCGTCCTGCACGAACCAGGCTTCGATGCCGCCGGGCGACACCACGCGCTGAACCTTGGCGGCGGCGGACGCCGGGGTCACAGATGCCGCAAGCGACGTGGCGGCAGCGAGAAAAGCGGCGGCGAGAGACGGAAGTTGGCGGCGAGTGACGATCACGAACGTTTCTCCTCGCGCTTCGCGCTTGTCGCCGCCGGTTCCTTGATCAGGTAGCCGGTGGCGGATCGCTTCTTGTCGAGCCATGTCTGCGCTGCCTCGCGCACCCGTTCGGCAGTGACGGCGCGGATGCGGTCGGGCCACGCCCGGACATCGTCGACGCTGAGGCCGACGGTGATCGCCGCGCCGTACCAGCGCGCCAGCGTGGTCTGGCTGTCCTGCGCGTAGATCGCCTGAGCGATCATCTGGGTCTTGACGCGTTCGAGTTCTTCGGCCGGCACTGGGCTCTGCGCCAGCTTGGCGATCACGTCATCGATCGCCTGCTCGACCTGCGGAAATTCCACGCCCGGTTTCGGCGACGCGGAGATTCCGAACTGGGTCGGATCGACGCCCGTGCCCTGGTACCAGGCGCCGGCGCTGACCGCGAGCGGCTTGTCCACCACCAGCGCGCGATACAGCAGCGAATTGCTGCCGGTGCCCATCAATTGCGCCAGCACTTCGAGCGCGGCGCCTTGCGCAGGCGCAGCGGTGACCGAAGACGGTACGAGATAGTAGCGGCGCACGCTCGGCTGTTCGACGCGCGGATCGGCCAGCGTCACCGTACGCGGCCCGGCAGGCGTGGGTTCCTGCGGCCTGATCCGCTGCGGTGGGATCGCGGGCTGCGGCGGGATCTTGCCGTAGGCGGCCTCGACCATCGGGCGAACCTCGTCCACGCTGACATCGCCGGCGATCACAAGGGTTGCGTTGTTGGGCGCGTAGAAGCGCTTGTAGAAGGCGAGCGCGTCCTCGCGGTTCAGCTTCTCGATTTCCTGGCGCCAGCCGATCACCGGACGGCCATAGGGATGGTTGAGGTACAGCGCCGCCATGATCTGCTCGGTCAGCCGCGCATCGGGGCTGTTGCCGACGCGCATGTTGTACTCTTCGAGCACCACGTCGCGCTCCGGCAGCACGTTTTCATCCTTGAGAATGAGGCCGGTCATGCGGTCGGCCTCGAATTCCATCATGGTCGCGAGCTTGTCGCGCGACACGCGCTGGTAATAGGCGGTGTAGTCGTAGGAGGTGAAGGCGTTCTCGTTGCCGCCGATGCGCGAGATGAGTTGAGAGAACTCGCCGGCCGGATGCGCGGCGGTGCCCTTGAACATCAGGTGTTCGAGAAAATGCGCCAAGCCTGACTTGCCCGGCGTCTCGTCGGCCGAGCCGACCTTGTACCACATCATCTGCGTGACCACCGGCGTGCGGCGATCGGGGATGACCACGACGTGAAGGCCGTTGCCGAGCGTGAAGGTCGCCGGCGCCGTCGCGGTTTGCGCCATTGCGGTGTGAGCCGCGGCCGGCGCGAGCAAAAGGCCAAGCGCTGCGGCAGCGCGGACAAGGGAGAGGCGGAAAGCTGTCATGGTGTTCTACCGGATCGCAGATTTATCGCCCGGGAGACATTCAAATCCGCGAGAGGCGACGCTGCGGGACCTGAAACGATCGCCACTTGAGCGATCGTACGATGGCGGATCGCGATTATGGAGCAGCAGCCATCAGCGTGATGGCGCGGCCGGGGCTATCAATCCCAGATCTTTTCGCAACGGCCGCTGGCGGCGTCGCACTTTTCCTTTGGTGCCTTCAACTGGCCGACGCCATAGGCGTAGTTCGACGACGGGGTCTGGTAACCGCTCGGAGGCTGCGTGAGTTCGCTGCGCTCGGGCTCTGAGACGAATTTCTCGGTTTCCGTGGTCTTGCTGCCGAACGGATTGGAGAACAGCCCGCCGACGTATCCGAGCTGCGACGGCATCATCATCAGCGGGGAGTTGGAATTGTTGTTGCCGGGGGACGATGTATCCTGTGCGCCCTTGCTCTTCGGCGTCCGCTGCGCGAGTTCGTTCGGCATCAGCGGCATGCGTTCTTCTTCAGGGGTCTTGCGCTTCTGCTTGGCCCGTTCGCGCGCGGCTGCGCGCTCGGCAATGTCCGGATCCTTCGGCCAGTTCGGCGCCAGCTTCGACTTGCCTGTCTGCGGCGGAGGAAGATCGATCTTGGAGGGCACCACCAGCGGCGAGCGCTCGCGGTACTCGATGGAGCCGTCCTCGAGCTTCTTGCCGCCGAGGCCGCTCATCAGGTTGTCCATCAGCTTTTCTTCGAACGTCTTGCCGTCGTCCTCGTCCGCATCCTGGGCGCGAACCGGGCCTGCGCCCAGCACCAGACCGACGCCAAGCAGAATGGCGGCGACCCGAAGCGCGCGCGTCGCGGGGCGCGATGAAAGGTGCAAACCTGAACCGATGCCGCCCGTCATTGCGTTCATCCTGATCCGTTGTCCAAGGACTTGGCCATATCGCCGCAAACCGTTGCGCCGCAAGCCAGATTGCCGGGAGCCAAATGGCCGAAAACCAGATGGCGAGAGCCAAGCGTATCCCCGGTTATCGGGGCCTTTTTGCGGCATCCGGGGTTACAAAGGAGTCATACAGGAGGGCGGCAACCCCGGCAACGATGGCCACGTCCGCAAGGTTAAACACGTACCAGTTGTAGGTTTTACCGCCGATCTGGACGTGAAACAGCGCGAAATCGACCACCGCGCCGTAGGCCAGCCGGTCGATGGCGTTGCCGATGGCGCCGCCGATGATGAGCCCGAGGCCAATCACCGCAAGGCGGGTGCCGGATTTCGCCATCCAGATGCCCAGCACAATGATTGCGGCGGCCTTGAACGCCAGCAGGATGGCCTGGCCGACCGGGCCGGCATCCTGGAACCAGCCGTAGCTGATGCCGGTATTCCAGGCGAGTACCAGATCGAAGAACGGCGTCACCGGCACGCTGCCGCGCGGGCCGAGTTCGAACACGTTCAGCAGCCAGAGTTTCGACGCCTGATCGAGCACGAGGGCTACGGCGGCGGCGATCAATCCGGAGCGGAGGAGGGGGGACATTGCTAGCCGACCCCCAGCGCCTTCCATTCCCGCAGTGCCTGTGCATCGCGGGGCGACACGTCGGGATAGTCCGGATCGTCGCCGACGGTCGGCAGGATTTTCCACGACCGCGCGCACTTGGTGCCGACGGCCTTTTCGACCACGACCGCGACGCCGGGCACATCGCCGAGCGTGAACGCCCCTGCGGGCGCCTCCTCGTTGGTGACCATGGCATTGGAGGTGATGCAGACTTCCGCCAGATCGATATCGAACAGGGTGGCGAATACCGCCTTGTCGGAGACGTAAACCAGCGGCGAGGCTTCCAGCGACGAGCCGATGCGCTTGGCGGCGCGCTCGACTTCCAGCGCGCCGGTGACCACACGGCGGACGTCGCGGATGGTCTCCCACTTTTTCGCAAGAGCTTCATTACCGAAACGGTCGAGGTCGTCGCGGAAGGTGGTGAGGTGCACCGACGGTTCGGCATCGGGACGATACATCTGCCAAGCCTCATCAGTGGTGAAGCTGATGGCGGGCGCGAGCCATTTCAGGATCGCGTCGCAGAGAATGTCCACGGTGGTCAGCGCGGCCTTGCGGGCGAGCGACGACGGCGGATCGCAGTACAGCGTGTCCTTGCGGATGTCGAAATAGAACGCCGACAGTTCGGTGTTCATGAAATTCGCCAGCGTCGCGATCACCGTCTTGTAGTCGAAGTTCGCATAGGCCGGACGAACGATGGCATCGACCTCGGACAGGCGATGCAGCATCAGCCGCTCAAGCTCCGGCATCTCGCTGTAGGAGACGGCGTCGCTGCGCTTGAAGTGATGCAGCGTGCCGAGCATCCAGCGCAGCGTGTTGCGCAGCTTGCGGTAGGTCTCGATGGTGTTCTTGAGGATTTCCGGTCCGATGCGCTGGTCATCGGCATAGTCGGTGGCGCAGACCCACAGCCGCAGAATATCCGCGCCGGAATCCTTGATGACTTTCTGAGGCTCGGTGGTGTTGCCGAGCGACTTCGACATCTTGCGGCCGTTCTCGTCGAGCGTAAAGCCGTGGGTCAGCACCACGTCGTAGGGCGCGCGGCCGCGAGTGCCGCAGCTCTCCAGCAGCGAAGAATGAAACCAGCCGCGATGCTGGTCGCTTCCTTCGAGATACATGACGGTGTCTTTGCCGCCATCGACCTTGCGCTTGATGCCGGCGAGGCCGGGGAAATGCACCGGGTCGTCGAGCACGAAGGCGTGCGTCGAGCCCGAGTCGAACCAGACGTCGCAGATGTCGTCGACCTTCTTCCATTCCTCGTTGGCGCGCGATCCGAGGAAGCGCTCGCGTGCGCCATCGACGTACCAGGCGTCGGCGCCTTCCTTTTCAAACGCATCGGCGATGCGCTTGTTGACGGCCTCGTCCTGAAGAATTTCAGCCGAGCCGTCGCCCTTTTCGCGCACAAAGACTGTGATCGGCACGCCCCACGCCCGCTGTCGCGAGATCACCCAGTCCGGGCGGCCCGAGATCATGCCGGTGATGCGGTTCTGGCCCTGTTCGGGCACCCAGCGCGTGACGCTGATCGCCTGCAACGCGCGGGCGCGCAGCGTGTCGCCGGGCTTCGCCTTGCCGCTGTCCGAGATGTCCTTGTCCATCGCGATGAACCATTGCGGCGTGTTGCGATAGATCACCGGCTTCTTTGAGCGCCACGAATGCGGGTACTGATGCTTGAGGCGCGAGCGCGCGAGCAGCATGCCGCGCTCGGCCAGCGCCTTGATGACGGTTTCGTTGGCATCGCCCTTTTCGCCCTTGTCATTGAGCACGCGCTTGCCGGTGAAGCCGGGCGCCTGTTCGGTAAACGCGCCGTCGGCGTCGACGGTGTAGGGGATGACCGAGCTGATGCCGCGTGCTTCCAGTTCGCGCGCGTTCGCGGTCCAGATGTCGAAGTCCTCGCGGCCGTGGCCGGGTGCGGTGTGCACAAAGCCGGTGCCGGTATCGTCGGTGACGTGATCGCCGGCGAGCAGCGGCACGGTGAACTCATAACCGCCGGCCGTTCCCTTCAGCGGATGGCTGCACTCGATCGCATCGAGAATGTCGGCCGACACATCGCCGGCTTTTTCATACGACGTGACGCGGGCCTGCTTGAAGACTTCCTCGGCGAGCTTGTCGGCGAGGATTAGCAGATCGCCGGTCTTCGCCCAGTTGTCGGCGGGCGCGTCGGTGATCTTGTAGAGGCCATAGGTAATTTTCGGCGAGAAGCTGATGGCGCGGTTGCCGGGCAGCGTCCATGGCGTGGTGGTCCAGATCACCACCGAGGCCTTGGCGAGACGGCCGTGTGCCGCGTTCACCGGAAACTTCACCCAGACCATGTCCGAGGTGTAGTCCTCGTACTCGATTTCGGCTTCGGCGAGCGCGGTCTTTTCGACCACGCTCCACATCACGGGCTTGGAGCCGCGATACAGCGTGCCGTTGGCGGCGAACTTCATCAGCTCGCGCGCGATCTGCGCCTCGGCCGGGAAGCTCATCGTGGTGTAGGGATGTGACCAGTCGCCGACCACGCCGAGGCGCTTGAATTCCTCGCGCTGGATGTCGACCCACTTCTGCGCGAACGCCCGGCACTCCTGGCGGAATTCGACGATCGGCACCGCGTCCTTGTTCTTGCCCTTGGCGCGGTACTGTTCCTCGATCTTCCATTCGATCGGCAGGCCGTGGCAGTCCCAGCCCGGCACGTAATTGGAATCGAAGCCGAGCATCTGCTGGCTGCGGGTCACCACGTCCTTGAGGATCTTGTTGAGCGCGTGGCCGATATGGATGTTGCCGTTGGCGTAGGGCGGGCCGTCGTGCAGCACGAATTTCGCGCGGTCCTTGGCGGTCTCGCGCAGCTTCCCGTACAGGTCGATGGCGTTCCAGCGCGCCAGAATTTCCGGTTCGCGCTGGGGCAGGCCCGCGCGCATCGGGAAGTCCGTCTGCGGCAAATAGAGGGTGCTGGAGTAATCGTTGCCGTCGGCTTTGGGGGCAACGGACTTTTGGGGCTTGTCGGACATGAATGCTCTGGCTTGGCTCGAATGGCGCTGGCTTGCACGACGAAATGTGCAGCGATGAAATCGATCCCGGTCTTGCGCCGAGCATGGTGCTCAGACGGAAGCCGGGCCGCTAATGCCTATTGTGGTGCGCTGCGCCAACATGGGGCCTAGATAGCAGGCATGGGTGGCATCGGAAAGGCCCGCAAGCCGCTCAATCCGTGACAATTCCGAGCTTCGGGAAAGCATCCGGCGCCGCCGCCAGCATGGCGCGGGCTTTTGCGCTGTCGTCGTCCATCTGGCGCACCAGCGCGTCGATGCCGTCGAATTTCAGCTCGTCGCGGATGAAGCCGATGAATGCGACATCCGGCCGCTGGCCGTAAAGGTCGCCCTTGAAGTCGAACAGGAACACTTCCAGCAGCGGCGCGCCGTTGTCGAAGGTCGGGCGGCGGCCGAACGAGGCGACGCCATCGATCCGCACTCTATCTTTTCCTTGGCCGATGCCGGCCCGCACCGCATAGATGCCGTGCTTGAGGCCGCAATGCTTGTCGAGGCGGATGTTGGCGGTGGGATAGCCGAGATCGCGGCCGCGCTTCTCGCCGTGGATCACCTTGCTGGAAATGAACCACGGTTCGCCCAGCATGGCGGTCGCCTCGGTCACCTGGCCCTCGGCCAGCGCCATGCGGATCGCGCTGGAGGACACCGGGCGATCCAGAATGTCGACGTGCGACTGGATGTGGACCTCGATGCCGAGCCGTGGCGCTTCGGAGGCGAGCAGCGACGGCGATCCGGCGCGGCCCTTGCCGAAATGAAAATCGTATCCGACCGAGATGCCGCTGATTCCGAGCCGGCCGATGAGATCGTGGTTAATGAAATCCTGAGCGCTGGTGCCGGCGCGGGTGCCGTCGAACGTCATCACCACCGCGCCGTCGAGGCCGGTCCCGGCGAGCAATCGCAGTTTCTCGGCTTCGTCGCTCAGCCTGAACTGCGGGGTGTTGGGGCTGAAAAAACTGCGCGGATGCGGCTCGAACGTCACCGCGTAAGCCGGCTTGCCGTGCTTGCGGGCCATGTCGATGGCCGCGGAAATCACCACCCGATGGCCAAGATGGACGCCATCGAAGTTGCCCATCGCCACCACCGCGCCCTTGGTGATTGCGCTGGCGGGCGTGGTGTCGCGAATGACGGAAAAGCGTGTCGTCATGAGGTCCGGCAGGAAGTCATTGGAGAAATCGGCCCGGACCTGACCCCGGCCCGGGAGCGAAGTCAAGCCGCCGGCCCGGGCCCTTTGGGCGCAACTTGAAGGTATTCCCCGCCCGCCGGATTAACGGGCTGTTTAAGCAGCCGATGCTAGGTTCGCCCCGACTGCGATGTCAGAAGACATCCGCAAAGTGGTTGATAACGCACGCCGGTTGCTGCGTTCGAGGGAGAAAATCAGCGATGGCCATGGATTTGTCGATGCCGGTTCTGGTTGTGGATGACTACAACACGATGATCCGAATTATCCGCAATCTGCTCAAGCAACTTGGTTTCGAGAATATCGATGACGCCAGCGACGGCTCCGCAGCTTTGAACAAGATGCGCGGCAAGAAGTACGGCCTCGTGATCTCCGACTGGAATATGGAGCCGATGACCGGATACGATCTGCTCAAGGAAGTGCGCAGCGACCCGAACCTCGCCACCACGCCCTTCATCATGATCACGGCTGAATCGAAGACGGAGAATGTGATCGCCGCCAAGAAGGCCGGCGTGAACAATTACATCGTCAAGCCGTTCAACGCCGCGACGCTCAAGACCAAGATCGAGGCGGTGTTCCCGGACAACGTGCCGGCGTAACCGCCGCGTCGCATCCGCAGAATTTCAATGCCCGGCCTCGCGCCGGGCATTTTGCGTTTGGGAGCTTTGGTGGTCCGGAGACGTGAAGCGCGCCTGAAAACACGATGTCGTCCCCGCGAAGGCGGGGACCCATACTTCCTGAGTTGGATTTTTAGAGTTCTATCTAACCACCTCGCTAAAAACGAGGAGCCGGTGGTTATGGGTCCCCGCCTTCGCGGGGACGACGTGATGAGAAATCGCGCGCGACCACTTAAGCGCGGATCGCGTCTAGCGCCCTACCACTTCAAATCCTGCATCAGCGCGAGCGGTGGCTTTGCATCACCGAACAGCCGGCGCACCGAGAATTCGTCGGCCACGTCGAGACCTTCGAAGTCGACCGCGTGGATACCCCGGGTCAGGAACAGGCAATCCAGTCCCATCAGGTTTGCGCCGGTGAGATCGGTGCGCACGGAATCCCCGATCGCGAGAATGCGATTGGCTGGCGTCGTGCCGCCGCGCTTTTCCGCGGCGAGTTCAAGCGCGCGGTCGTAGATCGGCCGGTGCGGCTTGCCGTAGAAGATCACCTCGCCGCCGAGGCTGCGATAGAGCTCGGCGATGGCGCCCGCGCAGGTGATCAGGCGATGTCCGCGTTCGACCACCATGTCCGGGTTGGCGCAGACGAAGGTGAGATTGCGCTTGAGCGCCTCTTCCATCATGCCGCGATAATTTTCCTCGGTCTCGACCTCGTCGTCGTAAGGACCGGTGCAGACAATG
This sequence comes from Afipia massiliensis, assembly GCF_001006325.2. Classification (NCBI taxonomy): domain Bacteria; kingdom Pseudomonadati; phylum Pseudomonadota; class Alphaproteobacteria; order Hyphomicrobiales; family Nitrobacteraceae; genus Afipia; species Afipia massiliensis. The sequence goes on from NZ_LBIA02000001.1 coordinate 2,324,371, forward strand.
TACTCGGCGTTCTCGAGTGTCGTGAACTTGACGTCGAGACCGCGGAACATCGGGTTGTCGCGCTCCGGTCCGATTTGCAGCAACGGCTGTTCGAGACGCGACGCCACGAAGCTGCGTGTCAGGTCACCCGACGACACGATGGCGTCGTAGGTTTCGTCTGAAATCTCCATCTTGCGCAACTGGCGCTGCACGGAGTCGGCCGGGCGCGGCGCGTTGGTGATCATGATGACCGTGCCGCCCTGCGCGCGGAACGATTGCAGCGCCTTGCAGGCCTCGGGAAATCCATGAACGCCGTCGTGGATCACGCCCCAGACGTCGCTGAGAATGACGTCCACCCCGGTGGTGAGGTCGCGCAAACGATCGGCGAAACGCAAGGCAGTAACGTCAGGCAGAGTCATGGAAACGGATCACTTCTGTGCGGAGGCTATTTCTGCGCGGACGCTCGGCGCGCCAGCGCGGCATTGCCGGTGACGCGGGGAGCCTCGGCTCTCGCGTCGAATTTGGCGTCGGCTTTTTCTTCTTTTCGGGCCGGTGCGTCAACCGTCGAAGCCGCCGATGTGGCGGGTTCCGTGGGGGTGGTTGCGCCCTCCGGCCGCAGCGGGCGCGGCGGCGCGAACAGGAAGCCCTGGCCGAAGCGCACATCATAGTCCAGCAGGTCGACCACGGCGCGTTCGCCTTCGATCCGCTCCGCCACGAGATCGATCCCGAAGCGCCCGAGCAGATCGGACAGGTCGGCAGCGTGAATGTCGGCGGTCGAGAGTTGCTTCTGGTCGAGCAGCATCGCCGCCGGGACCTTGATGAACTTGACGCCGCGGTCGGCGAGTTCGCGCGGATCGAGCCGCAGATCGGTGACGTTGTCGATCGAGAAGCCGTAGCCGAGCCTCTGCAGCGCCGCGAGATGCTCGCTCTCCACCGGGCCGAGATGGCGGAACGTGCCTTGCTTGAATTCGAGAACCAGCGACGGCGCCAGGATTCTGTTGGCTTCGAGAAAATCGAGGCACTGGCCGAACACCGACGGATTGCTCAGCGTCGCGCCAGAGACGTTGCAGAATACGCCGACGTCCTTCGAGCGCACCATCAGCCGCCGCAGCACCTGCACACAACGAAGCATCACCGTGTGGTCGATCTGACCCATCAGGCCGGCGGCTTCCGCCGTGCCGACGAAATCATTCGCGGTCAGCAACTGCTCCTTGTCGTCGCGCAGCCGGGCCACGGCCTCGTAGAACCGCACCTTGCGCTGGGGCAGCGTCACCATCGGCTGCAGGAACAGATCGATGCGGTTGGCTTCGATGGCGTTTCTCACCGCGACGAGAAGCTGGGCATTGGTGTGATGCGCAGGCGGCAGCGGTGCTTCGGCCGCAGGTGCGTCGGCGTTTGCCGCAGGGGTATCGAGCGGAGTGTTCGCAGCAGGCGCGGACGCCGGCGGTGTTTCGTTCGCCACGGCGGCCGGTTCGGCAACTTGCCGGACAGTGCTGGCGGCGTTCGCGAGAATCTCGTCATGGGCTGCGACGGACGAAGCGAGGTGCTTGACCAGCGATCCGAGTTCGCTGATTTCGCTGGCCACGGTCTGGATGCGTTCCTGTCCGTTGGCGTCGGTCGCCGAGAGGCGCGTCTCGATGGCGCTCATGCGGCGTCCGAACTCGGCGACTTGCCGCGCGAGGTCCGCGGTGCCGCGCGACAGGTCGGCGATCTGGCTGCCGACGTCGGTGCGGTCGCGCAGCCGCATCGACACTGCGTTGTAGAGGATCAGGAAGGTCAGCGCCGTTAGCGCGACGATGGCGGATTCGGAGACGCTGAGTCCCGCCAGCGAATACAGCATCAGGCCCAGCGACGCTGCGATCAGCACCATGCAGATGGCGATGAAAATCGTCGATATGCGGATCATGAAGCCTGCCCAACCCCGAACGGGGCTGAGCTTAGCATCAAGTTTGATTCGGCGCGAAATTGTTAAGGCAGCCTCGAAGGTTGCCTTAATTCAGGGTGCTGCTCGATACGCGAGTCCATCGTCTCAGAAGTCGGGATGGCCGGGATAAACCCGGCCATGACAACAAACCTCACGCGACCGCGCGGATCACCTTGGCGATCTTGTCCATGATCTCGCCGACCTGGCTTTCCGAGATGATCAGGGGCGGGGTCAGACAGAGGGTATCGCCGGCCACCCGGATCATCAGGTCGTGGTCGTGGAACGCCGAGTCGAGCGCCTCGAAGCCGCGCTTGCCGGGGCCGTCCTTGTTGGGCGCAAGGTCAATACCCGCAGTGATGCCGACGGTGCGGATGTCCACCACGTTCGGCTCCTTGCGCAGCTCCATCACCGCGTCCGCCCATTTCGGCTCCAGCGCCTTGGCGCGTTCGAACAGGCCTTCGTCGCGATAGACGTCGAGGGTGGCAAGACCGGCCGCGCAGGCCAGCGGATGCGCCGAGTAGGTGTAGCCGTGGAACAACTCGATGACGTGGTCCGGGCCCTTCATGAAGGAATCGTAGATCGCGTCGCGGACCAGGACGCCGCCCATCGGCACGGCGCCGTTGGTGACGCCCTTGGCGAAGGTGATCATGTCGGGCAGCACGCCGTAGCGCTCTGCCGCGAAGGCATAGCCGAGGCGGCCATAGCCGGTGATGACCTCATCGAAGATCAGCAGGATGCCGTGTTTGTCGCAGATCTCGCGCAGCCGCTTGAGATAGCCCTTCGGCGTGGCCAGCACGCCGGTCGATCCGGCCATCGGCTCGACGATGACGGCGGCGATGGTGCCGGGGCCGTGGATGCCGGCGATGCGCTCAAGCTCGTCGGCGAAATGCGCGCCATACTCCGGCTCGCCCTTGGTGAAGGCCTGCTTTTCGCGGTCATAAGTGCTCGGCAGATGATCGACGCCGGTCAGCAGCGTGCCGAACATCTTGCGGTTGTTGACCATGCCGCCGACGGAAATGCCGCCGAAGCCGACGCCGTGATAGCCGCGCTCGCGGCCGATCAGCCGGGTGCGGCCGGCTTCACCGCGGCCGTTGTGATAGGCGAGCGCCACCTTCAGCGCGGTATCGACCGCTTCCGAACCGGAGTTGCAGAAGAACACATGCTCCAGGCCCTTCGGCGCCAGCGCGGCGATGCGGCTGGCAAGCTCGAAGGCCTGCGGATGGCCGAACTGGAACGGCGGCGCATAGTCGAGGGTCGCGGCCTGCTTCTGGATCGCGCTCACGATCGGATCGCGGCTGTGGCCCGCGTTGCTGCACCACATGCCCGCCGCGCCGTCGAGAATGTTGCGGCCGTCGGTGGTGAAATAATGCATGTCCTTGGCGCCGGCGAGCATGCGCGGCCGGGCCTTGAACGCCCGGTTGGCCGTAAACGGCATCCAGAAAGCATCGAGATCGTTCGGTGTCGCGACATTCGGGCGAGGGCGTTGAATATTCAAGGGACGTTCCTTCCGGCAAGGAGCAAGTTTCTTTGTTAGGAGCAGAGCCTATCAGCTTCCGGCCTCGTTCGGAACGCATCGCGACGCATGGTCGCCGGTACGCGATTTCACATGGCGCGGCCGGAACATAATACACCTGATAGTTGTTTTGTGAATTATCATGCTCTTAAAAGTTGTGTGCGCAAATGCCTGTCATGAAACGGGCCCGCAAAACCACTGCCGGAAAATTTCTCGCCGCGCGCGACGGCGCCATCGCGGTCGAATTCGCGATGATCGCGCCGGTGTTCCTGATGATCGTGTTCGGGATCATCATGTACGGCTCGTATCTCGCGGTCATTCACGGCGTGCAGCAACTGGCGGCCGAAGCCGCGCGGTCTTCGGTCGCCGGACTGAATGAAAGCGAGCGCAGCACGCTCGCCAACAGCTACATCACCGGCAACGTCAATTCGTATCCGCTGATCAATCCGGCGCATCTGACCGTCAACGCCGCGACATCGGGCTCCGATGCAAATGTGTTCGTCGTCACGGTCAACTACGACGCCTCCAGCATGTTCATCTATTCGCTGCCGACATTCGTTCCGGCACCGTCCCCGACCATCGTGCGCTCGGCCGCGATCCCGCGCGGAGGGTACTGAAGATGTTGCGCGGTATTAGAGCGCGCTGCTTCACTTCTCCCCAGCGGGGAGAGGTCGCGAGCGAATGCGAGCGGGTGAGGGGGTTCGGAAGTCTTCTTGAGACATCCATTGCCCCTCACCCCACCCCTCTCCCCAGCGGGGTGAGGGGGCAGATTGTCATCGCGGAGGGACTTCGTCCTCACCATGAGTTTCAGGGTTTTGAACCTAGGCTGCTCCGCCGCTTCGCCGCCGACGAACGCGGCAACATCGCGATCATGGGCGCGGCAAGCCTTCTGATGATCATCGCCTGTACGGCACTGGGCGTCGATGTCGGCACCATCTTCGCCGACAAGCGCCGGACCCAGAGCGCTGCCGATCTTGCGGCCATTGTCGCTGCAAGCGACCTCCCCAATGCGTCCCGCGCTGCTGCGGCGACCGTCGCCAAAAACAACTATCCCCCGGAGTCGCTCGTGGCTGTCGAACCCGGTGTTTACACGGCGAAGGCGTCTCTCGCGCCGCAGCAGCGCTTCGTCGCGGGCGCGACACCCGCCAATGCGGTGCGTGTTTCGCTGAAAACCAAAACGCCGCTGTATTTCGGCAAGGTGTTGACCGGCGACAGCCAATGGAATCTCAAGGCCACCGCCATCGCCAGCACCACGCAGCTTGCGACCTTCGCCATCGGCTCGCGGCTGGTCTCGCTCAATGGCGGGCTGCTGAACGCGCTGCTCGGCGGCATGCTCGGCACCACGCTCTCGCTCTCGGCGATGGACTACAACGCGCTGCTCAACGCGAACATCGATGCGTTCGATTTCCTCCCCGCGCTGGCGACGCGCGCGAACCTGACCGGCGTCACCTACGAGGCGCTGCTGAGCAGCAACCTGAAGGTGACCGACATCGTGGCGGCGCTGCAGACTGCAGCCGCTGGCAACAGCGGCGCGATCACGGCGCTCTCCAGCATCTCATCGTCGCTATCGGGTCTGACCACGCGGATTACGCCGGCCTCGCTGATCAACGTCGGGCCGTATTCGAGTCTCACCGTCGGGCAGAAGCCAAAGGTCGGCGCGAGCGTGTCGGCGCTCGATCTGCTCTCGGCCGCGGCGGCGCTCGCCAACGGCACCAACCAGATCGCGGCGAATGTGAACCTGTCGCTGCCCGGCATCGCGGGCGTGACCTTGCTGGCGACGGTGGGCGAGCGCCCGGTGGGCACGAGCTGGATCACCGTGGGCGCCGCGGGCGCCAGCGTCCACACCGCGCAGACGCGTATCCTGCTCAAGATCCAACTGGTCGGCTCGGGCGCAGTGTCGGTGGTCAACCTTCCGGTCTATGTCGAGATCGCAGCGGGCACCGCGACGCTCAACGCGGTGTCGTGCGGCTATCCCAACGTCAATACGTCAACGGTGACGCTCGGCGTCTCGCCCGGCATTGTGGACGCGTGGATCGGCGACGTGACGCCGGCCATGATGACGAATTTCTCCACCAAGCCGAATCCGCCGCCAGCCAATATCGTCAACCTCGGGATCATCCAGGTATCAGGCCGGGCGCATGCCACCATGGCCAACACATCGCCGACCAGCGTGAACTTCAGCTACGCGGACATTCAGGCGCGCACCAAGAAGACGGTGAACACCACGTCGTTCACCGCATCGCTGACGTCGAGCCTTCTGGGTGATCTGCAACTCGGCGTGCAGCTCGGGCCGCTCGGCCTGCCGATCCCCGGCATCGGCGCGCTGGTGGCCAGCATTATCGGCGGCGCGACCGGCTCGATCGACACGCTGCTCAACTCGGTGTTGCAGACCCTCGGTGTCGGCCTCGGACAGGCGGATGTCTGGGTCAACGGCATCCGCTGCGACGGCGCGGTGCTGGTGAATTAGTTCCTTCCCTCTCCCCTTGTGGGAGAGGGTGCCTGAGCGAAGCGAAGGCGGGTGAGGGGTGAACTCTCGACTGATAGGAGCCCCCTCACCCGGCTCGCATCTGACGATGCTCGCCACCCTCTCCCACAAGGGGAGAGGGGGACACGCCCGTTGCGCTTGCCCCTCTTTAGTTCGGCTGATAACCCGTGGCCTGATATGTATGCAGACATTCTGCATACCGGATCACACGGATTCCATGACCGACAAGAAACCCAAAAAACCGCAGAAACTGCGCGCGCGCTTGCCGCGCGGGCTGGTGGATCGCACGCCCGCCGAAATCGCCGCCACGCGGCAGATGGTCGAGACCATCCGCGAGGTCTATGAGCGCTACGGGTTCGAGCCGGTGGAAACCCCGGCGATGGAATACACCGACGCGCTCGGAAAGTTTCTCCCCGATCAGGATCGCCCCAACGAGGGCGTGTTCTCGTTTCAGGACGACGACGAGCAGTGGATTTCGCTGCGCTACGACCTGACCGCGCCGCTGGCGCGCTACGTCGCGGAAAATTTCGACACGCTGCCAAAGCCGTATCGCTCCTATCGCAACGGCTATGTCTACCGCAACGAGAAGCCGGGCCCCGGCCGCTTCCGCCAGTTCATGCAGTTCGACGCCGACACGGTGGGCTCCGCTTCGCCCGCCGCCGACGCCGAGATGTGCATGATGGCCGCGGACACCATGGAAGCGCTCGGCATTCCGCGCGGCTCCTATGTGGTGAAGGTCAATAACCGCAAGGTGCTCGACGGCGTGATGGAAAGCATCGGCCTTGGCGGTGATGAGAATGCTGGCAAGCGGCTCACGGTGCTGCGCGCGATTGATAAGCTGGATAAATTTCCGGTCGAAGAAGTTCGCAAATTACTCGGTGAAGGTCGAAAGGATGAAAGCGGCGACTTTACCAAGGGAGCCGGGCTGAATAGCGCGCAAGCTGACAAAGTTCTCGTTCTGTTTGAGATTGCTTCGATGAGCGCGGCTGCAAGGTTAAGCAATGTTGAATTTCAGCAAGGCGTCGCGTCGGGTGAAATCACAACCAGAAAAGCTGAAGATATTCGGGCGCAAGGAATTTTTGGCGGCATTGCGCACAACCTTCTTGGGTCATCTGTAGAAGGGCTGGCGGAGCTTCAGGAAATTTGGAAGTTGCTGCGTGCAGGTGGATACGACGATGGTCGTGTTCGCATCGATCCCTCCGTCGTCCGCGGTCTCGAATATTACACCGGCCCGGTCTACGAAGTTGAACTGCTGCTCGACACCAAGGACGAGAAGGGACGCCCGGTGCGTTTCGGTTCGGTCGGCGGTGGCGGACGCTATGACGGGCTCGTGTCGCGCTTTCGCGGTGAACCGGTCCCGGCGACGGGATTCTCCATCGGCGTGTCACGGCTTCAAGCTGCGCTGACGATGCTCGGCAAGATCGACACCACGCCCGAGTTTGGTCCCGTCGTTGTTGTGGTGATGGATCGCAACGAGATCGCGCAGTACCAGAAATTCGTTGCGACGCTGCGCAATTCGGGCATCCGCGCCGAACTCTATCTCGGCAATCCGAAGAACAATCTCGGCGTGCAATTCAAGTATGCCGACCGGCGCAATTCGCCGTGCGTCGTCATTCAGGGCGGCGACGAAAAGGCAAAGGGCGAGGTGCAGATCAAGGATCTGATCATCGGCGCGGAAATTGCCGGAGACACCGGCAATCGCGACGACTATCTGCAGAAGCAAGCCGAGGCGCAGTTTGCCGCGAAGGAAAGCGAACTGGTCGAAGCCGTGCGCAAGGTGCTCGCGCGGCATAATGTGGTTTGGAAGTGAATTTCACCCTCTCCCCTTGTGGGAGAGGGTGGCGAGATCGAGTGAAACGAGATCGAGCCGGGTGAGGGGGCGGAATTCATCACCCCCTCACCCGCCCTCGCTTCTCTCGGGCACCCTCTCCCACAAGGGGAGAGGGAAAGAGAAAGCAGACGAACGCCACTTAGGCGTCACAAACAAAAGGAAGCAACAATGCCTGAGGTTATCGTGAACATGGCCGCCGGACGCACCGACGATCAGAAGAAGGGCATGATGTTCGACATCACCCAGGCGCTGGTGAAGAACCTCGGTGTCGATGCGGAAGTCGTGACGGTGCAGATCAATGAAGCGCCGCTGACCCACAAGATGAAGGGCGGCAAGACCTTCCTCGAGCGCAAGGCCGCAGCGAAGTAAGCCTCAGGACGCCAGCATGAACGTGCTTGAGAAAGTCGCCGTCGGCATTCCCGGTGAAACGGTTGTGACCGTTGCGCACGACATGACGGTGCAGCATTTCCTGTCGACCATGCCGGCTGTCTATGCGACCCCGGTCATGATCCTGCACATGGAAAAGGCCAGCACCGCCTCCATCGCCGACCTGTTGCCGGAGGGCTATGTCAGCGTCGGCATGGAGGTGAATGTCCGGCATCTGGCGGCGACGCCAGTCGGGCGCACGGTGCGCGTGACGTCGCGCGTGCGCCAGATCGACGCCAAGAGCGTGCTGTTCGATGTCGAAGCCTGGGACGGGTCCCGCAAGATCGGCGACGGCACCCATCGGCGCGGCGTGATCAATATCGCGGCGTTCGAAAAGCGGTTCGGCGTCAGTTGATGCGGCCCGCGCCGGTCCCTTTCGAGCATTTCTGATTGTTCCGGAGCCTCGAACGAGGCTAGGTTTCCGGCCGTTCGCCAACGGAGACGTCCGATGAGACTCGTGCTGATTGCCGCCGCGGCCGTGATGCTGTTTTCCGGACAGGTTCATGCGCAGGGCAGGGGGCGTCCCGGCGGCGATACGGGTGCTTCGCAGCCCCAGGGCGAGGACCGGCAGAAGCGCATGGCCCGGGAAGAGGCCGCCGCCAGGGCCGCCATGAAGAATGTCCCGGATTCGAAAGAGAAGTACGATCCCTGGAAGATCGGGAAGTAGTGAACCGACACAACCTCGGTCGTCATCCCCGCGAAAGCGGGGATCCATAACCACCGGGCGACCCGGTTGGATGCGGACGGGGCAGCAACTTCATAAAGTTCAATGACAGGGAATATGGGTCCCCGCCTTCGCGGGGACGACCGCGGTTTCACGTCGCAGAAATGGTGTCGTCAGTAGCCGACCCGCAGCGGCCGATCGAGATGGCCCGGATGGACCCAGACGCAGGCAAAGGAAATATAGCCGCCGTACTGGGCATCGGTGCCGGTCAGTTTCACGGCCTTGCCGTAGCGGGCGCAATGATCGACCGCCATCGCCTTGATGTCCGCGCCTTCCTTGTAGAGCGAATAGGCGATGATGCCGCCGGTGTCGTTGCCCTTGAAGGGTGGCACCGTGTCGACAAACGCGTTTGCGGGCGTCAGCGCAAGGGTCCCCAAAACTGCTGTCAGGATCACCGTTCCAGTCGCTCGCATCATGCTCTCCGTTCGATTCCACCCTCACCATAAGGCGGTCGGGCTGCCATGGAAAGAACGCCGGCGCGATTCGATGGGGGTTGGTGGCCGAGTGTTGCCGCGCTGCACTTGACCGGCTGACGGCTTCGCGGCACCTTCCGACGCAACGACCATTCGGTGGACCGCCTTCATGCGCGACCTTTTCTCGACAATCCGGAAACTGACTCTTGCCTTGGCGCTTGGCGCCATGGCCGGCCTGACGGCATTCAGCCCTGCGGCCGAGGCCGCCGGTGTCCTGGAGCGCGGCATCTGGCTGTCCGGCCCGCGCTACGACGGCGCCATACGCCCCTGCAGCGAAGCGCTCGGGACCATTTCCCAGCAGTTCGCGGAAAAAGAGAGCAAGTTCTGGAATTCGGCGCTTGTAATTACAGGCTACGCCAACGTCCACGAGGTGGCTTTCCGCGCCTGGGCCAATGACAGCATTCCACGTCGCTTCTGCACCGCCAGCGCCATGCTGAACGATGGCCGCGCGCGTCAGGTGCATTTTTCGGTCATCGAGGACGGCGGCTTCGCCGGATTCGATTCGGGCGTCGAATGGTGTGTGGTCGGCCTCGACCGCAACTGGGCCTACAACCCGTCCTGCAAGGCCGCGCGGCCTTAAAGCTTCGCAAAATCGATTCGTGATTCGGGTCGCCCCGTCCGCGTTGCGGTGGACGAGGCGATTTTGTTCTTGAAATGTTCTTTTGGCCTGACTAGGCTTTAAGCATTGCGTAGTCCGCACGAGCGACCCGGCGCTGACCGGAGGATGCGGAGAGGGGTGGGGGCGTCGCCATGTTCGGTTTCAGGTCTGGTTCGTCGGCCGCTGTTTTTTCATTTGGGTTTTTACGCACTGAGTCGTTGTTCCGCCGGTTCGCCGCCCCGCTGCTCGGCCTCGTGATGGCCGGCGTCGTCGCGGGCTCCGCATCGGCGCAGGATCATCGCCAGAATGCGCCCGGCGAGTTCGACTTCTACGTACTCGCACTGTCGTGGTCGCCGTCGTTCTGTCAGGCCGCGAGTGAGCGCGGCAATTCCGGCCGCGGCATCCAGACCCAATGCGCCGGCCGGCCGTTTTCTTTCGTCGTGCACGGGCTGTGGCCGCAATACGATCGCGGCTTTCCGAACTACTGCCAGCGGCCGTCGCCGCGACTCGACCGCAAGGTCATGACCTCGATGCTCGATCTGATGCCGGCGCCGGGCCTGATCTACAATGAATGGGACAAGCACGGCACCTGCTCGGGGCTGGGTGCCCGCGCCTATTTCGAAACCACCCGCAAGGCTCGCGCAGCGGTGAAGATTCCGGCCGAATATCTCGAACTGGCCGACACCAGACTCGTTGCGCCCGCTGACATCGAGGATGCCTTCATCAAAGCCAATCCCGGCCTCTCAAGTTCGGCCATTGCGGTGACCTGCGACAGCAAGCGTCTCAGTGAGGTGCGCATCTGCATGAGCAAGGACCTGCAGTTCCGTGCCTGCGAGGAGATCGACCGCCGCGCCTGCCGCCGCGACAAGGTGGTGATGCCGCCGGTGCGCGGGGGGTGAGTTTGCGCCGTCACCCTGAGGTGCCGTAGCGTAGCGGAGGCCTCGAAGGGCGACGGCAAAACATCCGCCTTCTGAATCGTTATCCTTCGAGGCTCGCAAGAGCTCGCACCTCAGGATGACGGATTTCACCTGCGTTACGTGCGTTACTTTCCTCGCGCGATGTCGTAACTGTCGCGCCATGAACTACCGTCACGCATTCCACGCCGGAAACTTCGCCGATGTCATCAAGCACATCGTGCTGGTGCGCATCCTCACCTATCTGCACGAGAAGCCGGCCGCGTTCCGCGTGATCGATACCCATGCCGGCGCCGGGCTGTACGATCTGACCAGCAGCGAGGCAGAGCGCGGCGGCGAATGGCGCACCGGCATCGCGCGGCTGATGCAGGCGCGTTTGTCCGAACCGGTCATGGCGCTGGTCGCGCCCTATCTCGACATCGTGCGCGCGTTCAATCCGCAGCGCGATCTCACCGCCTATCCGGGATCGCCGTTGGTCGCGCGCGCGCTGCTGCGGCCGCAGGACAGTCTGGTCGCCTGCGAACTGGAGCCGAACGCACGCAAGCAACTGATTTCCGCATTGCGCCGCGACACGCAGGCGCGCGTGGTCGATCTCGATGGCTGGACCGGGTTGCCGGCATTCGTGCCGCCGAACGAGCGGCGCGGGCTGGTGCTGATCGATCCGCCGTTCGAGAGCCGCGACGAGTTCAAGCGGCTGGCGGATGGCTTCAGCGCGGCGCACGCCAAATGGCCGACCGGCATCTACATGCTCTGGTATCCGGTGAAAGAACGCCGCGCCACCGACACCCTGGCGGATCAAGTGGCGCGCGTGGCGAACGCCGGCGGCGACACAAAATGCCTGCGCGTCGAATTCAGCGTCGCGCCGCAGACGCAGGACTCAGGATTGGTGTCCGCCGGTCTGTTGATCGTCAATCCGCCGTGGACGTTGGCTGCGGAGTTGAAGGCGATCCTGCACGAGCTTGAGAAGCCGCTCGGTCTCGGAGGCGCCGGCCGCTTCCGGGTGGAAGCCGTCAGAGCCTGACGCACTGCACGCGCAGCGCTTGATGCGTGCCTGGATTCCATGCGCACGAATACCCCAAATGCGGCATGGCCAATTTGCCGGGAACCGTATTATGCTACAGCCGTGAAGGTCGGCTTTTACGTCCCGCGCCCGCGAATGGCCGCGGCGGAATGACGAGAGGCCCCGGGCGCTCCCTGTTTTTGGAGGCGTTCTCCAAGGCCGCCGCTTTCCGGCAGTGAATGCCGGGCCTGGCCGACGCGCGTTGCGCGCCGGAGGTGCAATGCGGGGAGGGGTTCCCGATGGCCATGACAGGTGTCGTCAAGTTCTTCAATGCCGAACGCGGATACGGATTCATCAAGCCGGACGACGGCGGACGCGATGTGTTCGTACATATCACCGCAGTCGAGCGTGCTGGATTGAAGGATTTGATCGAAGGACAGCGTATTACTTTTGAAGTCGAGCCTGACAAGAAGGGCAAGGGACCGAAGGCGGTCGATCTCGTCGTTTCGCCCTGACGCATCCTCGGGATTAAACCCCGCAAATGAAAATCCCGGGCGCGGGGCCCGGGATTGATGGAGTGTGACCGCGCAGCGCCGGTCAGAAGCGGTAGTTGACGCCGAGGCGGACCGTGCTGAAGTGATAGCCGTTCGGCAGACCGGTCATCAGGAAGTTCTTCTCGCTGAGATCGACGTAAAGATATTCGACCTTGGCCGACCAGTTCTGGTTGATCGCGAATTCCGCACCGGCGCCGATCGTCCAGCCAGCCGAGGTGTTGCTCTCCGAGAAGCCGCCGGGCCGCTCGACTTTCAGCGCGCCGAAAGCGAGACCGCCGGTGCCGTAGAGCAGCACGTTGTTGAAAGCGTAACCCACGCGGCCGCGCACGGTGCCGAACCAGGGGTTGGAGAATTTCCACGCAGCGAACGTATCGTCCGACGAATTGAGCTGCAGATCGCCCTCGATGCCGGCCACCCACGCGCCGGACTGCCAGTTGTAACCGACCTGAAGACCGCCGAGCACGCCCGACGGCTTCGCTCCGCTGTTGGAAACGTCGCCCCAGCCGTAGCCGAGATTGCCGCCGATATACGGCCCGATCCAGCTGTTGGCGAGCGGTTGATTGACCGTGTAGGGCTGCGCATAGGGGCGGCGGCCGTAGATGTCGGCGGCGTGCGCCGATGCGGTCATACATGTCGCGGCGACAATCGCGCCGGAAATCGTCTTCTTCATCTTACTCTCCTCACGCGCGCGCCGGCGTGGCCGTTGTTTGACCAACGTGGCGCGGCGGACCCCGCGTGGTTACGAAAGCCCACCTTTTCTTCGTAAAATTTATCGATAGTTTTACGTTAAACACTCGTTAAGGCGGCCCGCAGCCCCCTTCACATCCTTAAGAAAGTGTTACAAATCGGGCCGCAGCGTTGCCGGACCAAAACCCGTTCGGGTTCCTCCGTGCGTGTGGGCCATGCTGGATGAATTCATTCGCAGCTCTTAAGTACTGGTCATGATTCACGACACCTCCGATCCCGCACAGCCGCCCGAACAGCCGGCATCGACGCCGCTTCCGCAGGAACCGTCGCCGCGGAACCTGCGCGGACAGGATGTCGATCCGGCATCGATCGCCGTCGCCGAGGACGATGAGGAAGCACGGCTTCCGGAACAGGACGATGAGTCCGCCGAATTCGCAGGCGAAGCCACACTCGCCATCGGCCGCGCCGCCATCGAGCGTGCGGTAAAACTCGCTCCGACCTCGCCCGGCGTCTATCGCATGCTCAATGCGGCCAACGATGTGCTCTATGTCGGCAAGGCCAAGAGCGTGAAGAAGCGGCTCGCGTCCTATGCGCGTCCCACAGGCCAGGTGGCGCGCATCGCGCGGATGATCGCGGCGACGGTCAATGTGGAGATGGTCTCCACGGCGACCGAGACCGAAGCGCTGCTGCTGGAAGCCAACCTCATCAAGCAGCTTCGTCCGCGCTTCAACGTGCAACTGCGCGACGACAAGTCGTTTCCCTATATTCTGATCACCGGCGACCACTGGGCGCCGCAGATCGTCAAGCATCGCGGTGCGCAGGCCCGGCCGGGTCGCTACTTCGGGCCGTTCGCGTCGGTCGGCGCGGTCAACCGCACCATCACAGCACTTCAGCGCGCGTTCCTGGTGCGCTCCTGCACGGATTCGTTTTTCGAAAGCCGGACGCGTCCGTGTCTGCTTTATCAAATCAAACGCTGCTCCGGCCCCTGTACCGGCGAGATCGATTTTCCCGGCTATACCGAACTGGTGCGCGAGGCGAATGAGTTTCTCTCCGGCCGCTCGCGGCTGGTGAAGCAGGAACTCGCGGGCGAGATGGAGAAGGCGTCGCACGAACTCGAGTTCGAGCGCGCGGCGCTGTACCGTGATCGTCTCGCTGCGCTCTCCGCGATCCAGTCGCAGCAGGGCATCAATCCACGCACCGTCGAGGAAGCCGACGTGTTCGCGATCTATCAGGAGGGCGGCTACTCCTGCGTCGAGGTGTTCTTCTTTCGCACCGGACAGAACTGGGGCAACCGCGCCTACTTCCCGCGCGCCGACAAGACGATGCCGCCGGAGGAAGTGCTTGGTTCGTTCCTCGCGCAATTCTACGACGACAAGCCGCCGCCGAAGCTGATCCTGCTCTCCCACCGGATCGAGGATCAGCAGTTGCTCTCGGATGCGCTGTGCGTGAAGGCGGGATACAAGGTCGAGGTGTCGACGCCCCAGCGCGGCGAAAAGAAGGAGCTGGTCGCGCATGCGCTGACCAATGCGCGCGAAGCGCTGGGTCGCAAGCTCGCCGACACCGCGACGCAGACCCGCCTGCTGCAGGGACTGTCGACCGCGCTCGGCCTGCCGCGCGTGCCGAAGCGGATCGAGGTCTACGACAACAGCCACATCCAGGGCACCAATGCGGTCGGTGCGATGATCGTTGCGGGACCGGAAGGCTTCCTCAAGAATCAATACCGCAAGTTTAACATCAAGTCGGAAGGGCTCGCGCCGGGCGACGACTACGGCATGATGCGTGAAGTGCTCAAGCGCCGCTTCAAGCGGCTGATCAACAGTGCATCCGACAGCAAGAAGCCGGACAAGGAGAGCGACGACACGGTGCCGCAATGGCCCGATCTCGTCATCATCGACGGCGGTCAGGGCCAGCTCAACGCGGTACGCGAAATCTTCACCGCCCTGAATCTGACGGACGTGTCGTTGATCGCGGTGGCCAAGGGGCCGGACCGCGACGCCGGACGCGAAACCCTGTTCATGCCGGACCGGCCGTCCATCAAGCTGGAGCCGCGCGATCCGGTGCTGTATTTCATCCAGCGGCTGCGCGACGAGGCGCATCGTTTCGTGATCGGGTCGCATCGCAAGCTGCGCAAGAAGGACATCCGCGAGGCGGGTCTGCAGGAAATCCCCGGTATCGGCCCTTCACGCAAGCGTGCGCTGCTCCATCATTTCGGCACCCTGAAAGAGATCGAGCGGGCCTCGGTCGCCGATCTCGGCAAGGTTCCGGGCGTCAGTGCTGAAAGTGCTCGTAAAATCTTCGATTTCTTCCATCCCGGCAGCGGGTAAACCTCTCGCCACTGCCCGCATTTAGACTTGGCCGAAATGCGTTCGCTGGGCTGTTGACGCGGGCACTTTCGCAGTATTGGTAAAGCCATGACCAGTGTCGCCGCTCCGAAGCCAGCGAAACGCTCGCTGTCTTTGCCCAATATCCTGACCTACTCCCGGATCGCCGCCATCCCGGTGGTGATCGGCTGCATGTATGCGCAGTCCATCATGGGCGCGCCGCTGTGGCTGCGCTGGGTTGCGCTGTTCGTCTTCATCGCCGCGGCCATCACCGATTTCCTCGACGGCTATTATGCGCGGATCTGGGACCAGCAATCGTCGCTCGGCAAGATGCTGGACCCGATCGCGGACAAGCTTCTGGTGGCGTCGTGCCTGCTGATGCTGGCGGCGGACGAAACCATTCGCGGCTGGTCGCTATGGGCGGCCATCGTCATCCTGTGCCGCGAGATTCTGGTGTCGGGCCTGCGCGAATATCTCGCCGTCATCCGCATCAGCGTACCTGTGTCACAATTGGCGAAGTGGAAGACGACCGTGCAACTCGTTGCCATCGGCTTCCTGATCGCGGGCGAGGCGGGCGAAATGATCCTGCCGCCGACCGTCCTGATCGGCATCACGCTGTTGTGGATTTCGGCAATTCTCACCATCTACACCGGATGGGATTACCTCCGTGCAGGAATCCATCATTTGACCGAGGAAGACCGGTGAAGGTTCTCTATTTCGCCTGGGTGCGCGAACGTATCGGCAAGACCGAGGAAACACTCGATCCGCCCGCGGATGTGCGCACCGTCGCGGACTTGATGCAGTGGCTGGTGGCGCGGGGCGAGGAATACGCCAACGCATTCGCGTCGCCGCGCACCATCCGCGCCGCGATCGATCACACCCACGTCAAGCCCGACACCGCGATCGCGGGCGCGCGCGAGATTGCGTTCTTTCCGCCGATGACCGGCGGTTAAATTTCTATGACGACGCCCGTCACCATCCGAATTCAGTCAGCGGATTTCGACATCGCCGCGGAAATCGCGGCGCTGACCAGGGCGCGTCACGATGTCGGCGCGGTGGTAAGTTTTTCGGGGATCTGCCGGGGCGGCGAGGGCAAGGACGCCATCGCGGCGATGACGCTCGAACATTACCCCGGCATGGCCGAAGCCGAGATCGGGCGGCATGTGTCCGAGGCGATTGCGCGCTGGCCATTGACCGGCGTCACGGTGATCCATCGGTATGGCCGCGTGGTGCCGGGTGACAACATCGTACTGGTGCTGACAGCCTCGGTTCATCGCGAAGCGGCGTTTCAGGCGGCGGAGTTCCTGATGGATTATCTCAAGACCAACGCGCCGTTCTGGAAATCCGAGGAACGTGCGGGTGGTGGCGATACTGCTTCAACAAGCTGGGTCGATGCGCAGGCCCATGACGACAACGCAGCGGCGCGGTGGAAAAAGTAATGGCGAAGAAAACGAAGTCCGCGGCCGCGAAGGCGTCTGCAAAACGCGGTACGACGCGCGCAAAGCCGAAGAAGGTACTGAAGCCCGCAGCGCCGCCCAAGGTCGCACCGGGCGAACTCGTCACGCTGCTGGACCTGATGCGCTACGGCGTCAGCCGCTTCATCGAAGCCGATGTGGTGTTCGCCCACGGCACCACCGATCCGGTGGCGGAGTCGGCATTTATCGTGTGCGAGGCGCTGCATCTGCATCCGGACCAGTTCGAGATGTTTGCGGGCGCGCGGGTCACCTCGCATGAGGCGCAAAAGATTCTGGGTCTGATCGAAAAGCGCATCGCCACCCGCAAGCCTGCCGCCTATCTCGTCAACAGGATCTACATGCGCGGGCTGCCGTTCTATGTCGACGAGCGGGTGATCGTGCCGCGCTCCTTCATCGGCGAACTGCTGGATTCGCATTTCAGCGGCGAGGTCGAGGAGGAGGGCGGTTCGCTGATCGACGATCCGATCAACGTCACGCGCGTGCTCGATCTCTGCACCGGCTCGGGTTGCCTCGCGATTCTTGCGTGCCAGAGTTTCCCCAATGCGACCGTGGACGCGGTAGACATTTCACCCGACGCGCTGGCGGTGGCCGCGCGCAATGTCGCCGACTACGGCCTCGAGGATCGCGTCGCGCTGTATCAGGGCGATCTGTTCGATGCGGTGAATGATGCGCGCTACGACCTCATCATCACCAATCCGCCTTACGTTGACGCGGAAGGCATGGCGGGCCTGCCGCGCGAATGCCGCCATGAGCCGTCGATCGCGTTCGATGGCGGCGATGACGGTCTCGACGTCGTGCGCAGGATTCTCGACACGGCGAAAGATCACCTGACGCCGGACGGCGGCTTGCTGTGCGAGATCGGCCGTGGCCGCGACGTACTCGGAGACGCCTATCCGAATCTGCCGCTGTTGTGGCTCGACACAGAAGACTCCGACGGCGAAGTGTTCTGGCTTCCGGCTGAGGCGCTCTGATCCGAACAGACAGGGAGAGGCTGCATGTCCGCTGAACGCTTTTTGTGTGAAGCGATCGGGCTGGCGCGCGACAATGTCCGTCGCGGCGGCCGGCCATTTGGCGCAGTGCTGGTCAAGGACGGCAAGACGATTGCAATCGGCGTCAACGAAATCGCGGCGACCGGCGATCCCACCACACATGCGGAGTTGCAGGCGATCCGCGCCGCGAGCCAGGCGCTCGGTTCGCCCCGGCTTGATGGCTGCGCGATCTATGCCAGCGGACATCCATGTCCGATGTGTCTGGCGGCGATGCACCTCACCGGCATCACCGAGGTGACTTACGCCTATTCCAACGAGGACGGTGAATCTTACGGCCTGTCGACGGCGGCGATTTACGCGCAACTGGCGCAGCCGCTGCCGTCGCAGTCTTTGAAGATTGCCTATCTTCCCGTTCGTCCGGACGGAGAAGAAGACCTCTACAAGATGTGGAAGTCCGGCGTCAGCGGATAAGCGGACACGCGGATCGCGCCGCGATCTGCGGGAGGGCGCGCGTATCCGCATCTGCCGCTGGTGAAGTTTGTGATGTTACCCGCCTAGAATCCTGCGTCGTCCCCGCCTTCGCGGAGACGACCAAGTTGTATCGATTGCGATTCAGCTCTTCATCGGCTTATTTCTTTGCGCGCTCGGCCTGATCCCATGCAAACTGGAGACCGGCGGTGCCGCCCAACTCGATATTGATGTCGAGGAACGCGGGCACGGTGTCGGTGCGCTTCCAGTCGCGCTGAAGTTCGCAGAGCAACTGCACGAGCGTGATCATCTTGCCGCCGGCCTGCTCGATCCTGCGCAACGCCATGTCGTGCGAGACGACCGACGTGCCGCCGACGGCATCGACCACGACATAGACTTCGTATCCTTCCTTGAGCGCGTCGAGCGCGGGGAAGGTCAGGCACGCTTCGGTCCACAGCGCCGTCATGATCAGTTTTTTGCGGCCGGTCGCCTTCACGGCCTTGAGGAATTCGACGTCCTCCCAGGAATTGATCGTGGTGCGGTCATAGGTCGGATAGTCCGCCAGCACCTTCTGCAGTTGCGAGATCGGCGGCTTGTTGAGGCCGGTCTTCACGTTGACCGTGGAGTGGACGATGGGAAGGCCATAGGCGACGGCGGTCTTCGCGGTGCCGACGATATTCTTGACCATCGTCGGGCGGTCCATCGAGGCGATCGAGTTCACCTGAACCGGCTGATAATCGATGACGATGAATGCTGCGTTCTGCGGCGTGAGCAGATGATCCTTGACCGGATCGCGGATGGCTTCGCTGGTCATGATGGTTTTCCTTCCTTCAAAAGCTCGCAAGGGTGCCGCGCGCAGGCCACGCCTCCGCCGGTTGGGCAGTGCGAGCGCTCTGTCCCGATGTGATGTTTTTGAGAAAGACTCCGGCCTGGTCTGTCAGGCCGGAGTCTTATCTTTGCTTGGCTTATGCTTGGGCTATTGCGCCGAAACGACCAGCATTGAAGTCGTCGATCGCCTGACGGATTTCCGCCTCGCTGTTCATGACGAACGGACCGTGGCCGACGATCGGCTCATCGATCGGCTCGCCTGTGAGCACCAGCACGATCGCATCGCTGCTTGCATCGATGGTAGCGCTGCTGCCGTTGCGATCAAGCAGCACCATTTCCGCTTCGCCCGCGTCCTGCGTGCCGTTGACCGTAACCCGGCCGGAGACAACGACGAGCATGGTCGTGTGACCCTCGGGAAGATCGAGGGTAACGGCCGCGTCGCGGTTCAGCCTCACGTCCCAGAGGTTGATCGGCGTGAACGTCCGCGCCGGCCCCTTGCGGCCGTCGAAGGCGCCGGCAATCACCCGCACCCGCCCTGCATCACCGGGCAGATCGGCCACGGGAATGTCGCAGTCCGTGATGGTCTGATAGCCCGGTTGGCTCATCTTGTCCTTCGCGGGAAGATTCACCCAAAGCTGAATCATGCGAAACGGTCCGCCGCTGCGCATGAAGCCGCGCGAGTGAAATTCCTCGTGCAGGATTCCACCGGCCGCCGTCATCCACTGGACGTCGCCGGGGCCGATCACGCCGCCCTTGCCGGTGGAGTCCCGGTGCTCGACTTCGCCGTCGTAGACAATCGTCACGGTCTCAAAGCCGCGATGCGGATGCTGTCCGACGCCGCGCGGCTTGGCCGCGGGATCGAAGTAGTGCGGCCCGGCCTGGTCGAGCAGCAGGAACGGGCTCGCATGCTGGCCAAGCGTGTCATAGGAAAACAGCGAGCGGACCGGAAAGCCGTCGCCGACCCAGTGCATGTTGGGATTGCTGTAAACGCCAAGAACCTTCTTCATCTCAGATCTCCTTGGAGCATCGGGGCGATCCCCGGTTGCTGATGGGAAGGTTGTATTCCTCGGACGATAAGGCAGAAAGATTGTAAACAGGCACTCTGCGTCCTATAAATAGGACAATGCAGGACCTCAACGATCTCTACTATTTCGTCCAGGTGGTCGACCGTGGCGGCTTCGCCGCCGCCGGCCGTGCGCTGGGAATGCAGAAATCAAAACTGAGCCGCAGGATCGCGCTGCTGGAAGAGCGGCTCGGCGTTCGGCTGATCCAGCGTTCCACGCGGCGTTTCTCGGTTACCGAGATCGGGCAGGAATATTACGAGCGTTGCGTCGCCGTTCTGGTCGAGGCGGAAGCCGCGCAGTCGGTGATCGAACGGGTGCGCTCGGAACCGCAGGGTGTGATCCGTGTCGCCTGTCCGACCGCGCTGCTCAACTTTCAGTTCGGCGAACTGATCGCGCGATTCATGATCGAGAACCCGCGCGTTGAAATCCATCTTGAGAGCACCAACCGGCGGGTGGATGTGATCGGCGAAGGATTCGATATGGTGATCCGGGTCCGCTTCCCGCCGCTCGAACACTCCGAACTGGTGATGCGGCGGCTCGACGAAAGCACGCAATGTCTGGTGGCCAGTCCTTCATTGATTGAAGGCCGAAAGCTCCCCGAAAGCCCGGCGGATCTTCACGGCTGGCCGAGTCTCGATCTGGGGCCGGCGCATCGTGAGCATGGCTGGTCGCTCGAACAGTCCGACGGCAAAACGGCCATCGTCCCGCATACGCCCCGGCTTGTGACCGACGACATGGCCGCGCTGCGCGAGGCCGCGATCAAGGGCGTCGGGATTGTGCAACTGCCGACAATGATGGTCTGGCTGGATGTCCAGGCGGGGCGGCTCACTCACGTCCTGCCGCAATGGATTCCCAAGAGCGGAATCATTCACGCCGTCTTCCCGTCACGCCGCGGACTGCTTCCGTCCGTGCGCGCGCTGGTGGACTTCATGGTGAGCGAATGTGGCGCGCGGCGCCGCGCGATCAGTGCGTGAAGAAGGAGAGGCGGCGGAATAGTTCCGCCGCCGCCGATCAGAAGACCTTTCTGATCCATTTGTGCGTGTCGGCCGCGCGACCGTACTGGATGTCGACCAGCTTCTTGCGCAGCCCCATCGCGACGGGACCGGCGGCGCCGCCGTTGATGAGAAAGTCGCCGCTCGCGGAACACACCTTGCCGATCGGCGAGATGACAGCCGCGGTGCCGCAGGCAAAGGCCTCTTTCAGCTTTCCGCTGGCCGCGTCGGCACGCCACTGGTCGATGGTGTAGAGTTCTTCGCGCACGCGCGTGCCGGACTCCTTGGCGAGCGCGATGATCGAATCCCGGGTGATGCCCGGCAGGATCGTGCCGAGCGGCGGCGTCAGCAGCGAACCATCGTCGAACGCAAAGAAGACGTTCATGCCGCCGAGTTCCTCGATGTAGCGGCGCTCGACCGCATCAAGGAAAACCACCTGATCGCAGCCGTGATCGATGGCCTCGGCCTGCGCGCGCAAGCTTGCGGCGTAGTTGCCGCCGCATTTGACGGCGCCGGTGCCGCCGATCGCCGCGCGTGTGTAGTTCTCCGACACCCAGATCGACACGGGCGCAGGTCCGCCCTTGAAATAGGAACCGACCGGCGATGCGATGACGGCGAAGATGTATTCCGAGGACGGCTTCACGCCGAGGAAGACCTCGTTCGCGATCATGAAGGGCCGCAGATAGAGACTGCCCTCGCCACCGGGGATCCAGTCGCGGTCGATGCGCACGAGCTGCTCCACCGCTTCGATGAACACAGGTTCGGGCAGCGGCGCCATGGCCATCCGCTCGGCCGAATTTCGGAAGCGCCGGGCATTGGCGTCGGGACGGAACAGGTTCACGCCGCCGTCGTCGCGCTTGTAGGCCTTGAGACCTTCGAAAATCTCCTGAGCGTAATGCAGCACGGCCGTGGCCGGATCGAGCGCGAAATTCGCGCGGGATTCGACGCGCGCGCCATGCCAGCCCTTCGCCTGGCTGTAGCGAACCACAGCCATGTGATCTGTGAAAATCCGCCCGAAGCCGGGGTCAACGAGCTTTGCCGCGCGCTCCTTCTCGGGCGTCGGATTCGTCGCGGGCTGCTTTTCGAACTCCAGCAGCATCGCGCCATCGATCTTATCGAACGAAACTCCCATCGCTTTCCTCCAGATCCGCCGGTCCTGTTTCAGGAGCCGGCAGGCGCTCGTTCGTTTGTCGAGAGCGGTTAAGTCCAGTATGTTTCGTGGAATGTCGACCGACAATCGCACGGCGAAAAATTCGCTTCTTTTCCGGCCGAAGTTTTCAGGAACTCCGAGAGCCCGGCGACGGCGAAATATCCGAATATTTCGTGAAGCTTGGTCTTTTTGTAATATTGAACCCAAGATATGTCAATATGCCTGACGTAAATTTCAAAACGCAGGGTGCAGGGCAGCCTTCCGCCAAGGAGGGAGCTGTCGGCGCATCGTCGCGCGGCGACCAGCGCTGGGACATCATCGAGCTGCTGTTTTTCGCCTATCGGGACTTTGTCGGCGATGCTGACGACGTGCTGGAGGAATTCGGCTTCGGCCGTGCCCATCACCGGGTGGTGCACTTCGTGACCCGCTACCCCGGCCTCAAGGTCGCGGATCTGCTGGACGTGCTGCGGATCACCAAACAGTCGCTGGGGCGTGTCCTGAAACAGCTGCTCGACGAGGGCTATATCGTTCAGAAGGCCGGCGACAACGACCGGCGTCAGCGTCTTCTTTTCGCCACCCCGAAAGGCGAGGCCCTTGTGGCGAAACTGGCCGGATTGCAGACCACGCGCATCAACCGCGCGCTTGAGGCGATCGGCCCGGAGGGCGCCGACGCCGCGCGCCAGTTTCTGCTCGGCATGATCGACGATACCGATCCCGACAAGGTGCTGGAGGGAATCCTCCGAAGCGGCCGCACGACGGCGAAGGATGCAAGGTGATCGACATCGCAACACCGGAGCGAACCCGCCAGCAACCGGCCGACGATGCGCCGCATCTGCTGCTGGTCGATGACGACCGCCGCATTCGCGATCTGCTCTCGCGGTTCCTCGGCAACGAGGGCTATCGCGTCACCACCGCCAAGAGCGCTGCCGATGCGCGCGCCAAGCTGACCGGCCTGCATTTCGATCTGTTGATTCTCGACGTAATGATGCCCGGCGAAACCGGCTTCGATCTCGCGCGCTCGATCCGCGTATCTTCCGCGGTACCGATCATCATGCTCACCGCGCGGCACGAAGCCGAAAGCCGGATCGAGGGATTGCAGATCGGTGCCGACGATTACGTGGCCAAGCCGTTCGAGCCGCGCGAACTGGTGCTGCGCATCGCGAACATCCTCAAGCGCGCCGCGCCGGTGATCGCGCCGCCGGTGGAGTCGGTCGCGTTCGGACCTTATGTCTATCATCTCGAGCGCGGCGAACTGCGCGACGGCGAGAAGATCATCCATCTCACCGACCGCGAACGTGACATGCTGCGCATTCTTAGCGCGACGCCGGGCGAGACGGTGCCGCGCGGCGCGCTGACCGGCGGCGACGGCAGCGCCAACGAGCGCGCGGTCGACGTGCAGATCAACCGGCTGCGGCGCAAGATCGAGCGCGATCCCGCCAATCCGCTGTTCCTGCAGGCCGTGCGCGGCATCGGCTACCGCCTCGTGGCGTCGCCGTAAGCATGGCGGACGCTTCATCATGAGCACGCTCGACACCGGCCTCACATTTATCCGCACAGCGTCGCGGCGCGTGTCGGACGCCAGCGGATGGCTGGGACGCTGGTTCAAGGAGCTGATGCCGAAGGGGCTCTATGCCCGTGCGCTGCTGATCATCATCGTGCCGATGGTGATCCTCCAGTCGGTGGTCGCGTTCGTGTTCATGGAGCGGCACTGGAACACGGTGACGCGGCGCCTGTCCGCCGCCGTGGTGCAGGACATCTCCGCGCTGATCGATGTCTACAGATCCTTCCCGCAGGACAAGGACCGCACGCAGATCAAGCGGATCGCGCAGCAGCGTCTCGGGCTGGTGGTGGACTTCCTCCCGGTCAACGACATGCCGGCGCCGGGGCCGAAGCCGTTCTTCTCGCTGCTCGACCAGACCTTGTCGGTGCAGCTCAGCCGCCAGATCGCGCGCCCGTTCTGGATCGACACCGTCGGGCGTTCGTCGCTGGTCGAAATCCGTATCAAGCTCGACGACACGGTGATGCGCGTCTTCGCGCAGCGCAGCGCAGCCTATGCGTCGAATTCGGAAATCTTCATCTTCTGGATGCTGGGCACATCATCGATCCTGCTGATCGTCGCGGTGCTGTTCCTGCGCAACCAGATCAAGCCGATCCTGCGGCTGGCAGATGCGGCGGAGAGCTTCGGCAAGGGCCGCGAGGTGCCGGATTTCCGGCCGCGCGGCGCGCGCGAGGTTCGCCGCGCGGCGCTCGCTTTCATGGAAATGAAATCCCGCGTCGAGCGCAGCATTGAGCAGCGCACGGCGATGCTGGCCGGCGTCAGCCACGATCTGCGCACCATCCTGACGCGCTTCAAGCTGGAGATGGCGCTGATCGGCGACAGCCCGGAAGTCGAGGGCATGCGCAAGGACGTCGACGAGATGAGCGGCATGCTGGAGGCGTATCTGTCCTTCGCGCGCGGCGACAGCGGCGAACACGCGCAGCCGACCGACATGGAGCGGGCGCTGGAGGAATTGCGCAGCGACGCCGAGCGCCACGGCCATGCGGCGACGGTGGTCTTCCACGGCCTGCCGGTGGTGATCGTGAAGCCCGCGGCGTTCAAGCGCTGCCTCGCCAATCTTGTGTCGAACGCCGCGCGTCATGCCGATGCGATTGCGATCACCGGTCACCGCGATCATCGCTATCTGACGGTGACGATTGACGACGACGGCCCCGGCATTCCGCTCGACATGCGCGAGGAAGTGTTCAAGCCGTTCCTGCGTTTGGATGATGCGCGCAATCAGGACGAGGGCGGCACGGGTCTCGGTCTGGCGATTGCCCGCGACATCGCGCGCTCGCACGGCGGCGACATCACGCTCGGCGACAGCCCGCTGGGTGGATTGCGGGCGACCGTGCGCGTGCCGGTGTAAGGCAATCGCGGAATGTTTCCACACGTCGTCCCCGCGAAGGCGGGGACCCATACTCCCTACGTCTTCGATTTTGACGAGGACTCGTCACGATATCCCGCTTCAAATAGCAATTCAGGGGTTATGGGTCCCCGCCTTCGCGGGGACGACATCGTGAATGGAGATGTCGTTGTCCCTCAGTTGCGGTAATTGAGATAGGGAAAACTACTTCGCCAGTTCCCTCGACCGCTTCGTCGCCGCGGCAATCGCGCGGGTCAGCAGCGGCTGAAAGCCGCCCGGTCCCATTAACACCTCAAGCGCTGCCGCCGTGGTGCCGCCGGGTGAGGTGACGTTCTTGCGCAAGGTCGCGCTGTCGAGGTCCGAGCGATGCAGCAGTTCGCCTGACCCCGCGACGGTTTCGCGTGCAAGCTTTGTCGCCAGCGCTTCTGGCAATCCGGCTGCCACGCCGGCGCGCGCGAGTTCTTCCGCGAGCAGGAAGACATACGCCGGTCCTGAGCCGGAGACGGCTGTGACGGCATCCATCAGCGCTTCATCTTCGACCCATTCAACGCTGCCGGTGGCGCGCAGCAATGCATCGGCAACCGCTCGCTGATCCGGCGTTACGCCGTTGGCCGGCACCGCGACCGTGATGCCGCGTCCGATGGCGGCGGGTGTGTTGGGCATGGAACGGATGACCTTGCCGCCGCAGACTTCGGTGAGGGCGGCGATGGTGGTTCCGGCCATGATCGAAACCACAAGCGTGGACGCGCCGACCAGCGGCCGCAGTTGCGGCCCGGCGTCGCGAAACATCTGCGGCTTCACCGCCAGCACCAGCACGTCGGCGGTGCCGATGCTCGTTGTTTCCGGATTGAGCCGCACACCGCGCGCGATGAAGTCGCGCGTCTCGTCGGAGGGATAGGGCTCGATGATCGTGACGCGTTTGGCATCGAGCCCTCCGTCGAGCCAGCCGGACAGCATCGCGCCGCCCATCTTGCCAGCGCCCGCGAGCACGAGGGAGCCCTGGAAATTCTTCAGCGCGTTGGGGGAAGTTAATGTTGCCATGACTCAATCCACTCGGGTCGTCCCCGCGAAAGCGGGGACCCATAACCACAGAGTTCTATTGAATCAGCGGGAGCGCAACAAGCTATCGCAGCTTGCGCGGACCAAAAGATGGGTCCCCGCTTTCGCGGGGACGACATCATTTACTTGGTCAGCGCTCGGAAGACCGAGTGAAATTACGCCTCGCCGGCGGTATCGAACATCGCCGCGGTCATGGCTTCCGCGGCGGTCTTGCCGGCCCAGACCACGAACTGCAGCGCGGGATAGTAACGCTCGCAGGCATGCAACGCGCCGTCCAGCATCAGTTCGCATTGCGCGGGCGATGCGGTCATGCCGCCGGGCAGGATCAGCGCCTGCCGGTACATGATCGACCCTGTCGTCAGCCAGACGTCGAAATGGCCGATCCACAACTGCTCGTTGATCGCCGCGATCAGGCGCTGCACTTCGCTGCGCCGCGCCTCGGGGATTTTTATGTCGAAGGCACAGGCCAGATGCAGCGCGTCGATGTCACCCATCCAGGTGAAGGACAGCTGATAGTCGGTCCACTGTCCCTGCGTCAGGATCGTGATCTCGTCCTGACCCGATCGTTCGAACGACCAGTCATTCGTTGATGCAATCTCTTCGACCACCGACAGTGGGCTGTTCCGCGAATCCGTGATGATGTCCAGATGGGACATGCTGCCTTCACCCTGAGTTGGTGTGGGATGTGAAACGCTGAACGAAACGCAAAGAACGAGCGAGGACTGTCGCTGCAAGTTCTCCGTTTACGATCATGACGGTCCGAGTTTCGGATCGTGCGCCGCAACGGCAACCTTGTGTCAAGATTGATCGGTGATTTGCGGAATCTGCGCAACGCCGTGCCGAATCCCGTCCACAGGCAAAGGGTTAATTTCGTCAGTCTTCAACAGGAAGCGCCACGCGCGAAGATGAATTCCGGTTTTACATCGAGCCGCGAGTCAATTCGTGAGTCCGCGCTTGAGCTTAACCCGGATCGTTTCACGTTTCGGCGCGCGTGCGCATGAGAACAAAACGGAATCGGATTCGCCAATCGCGAGTCGCGCGGGCTGATTGCGCGCGCAGGGCGAAGAAAAAATATTTTTGAAGATTGAGCCGTTCAGTCGAACAGGCTCGACACCGACTCTTCGGACGCGGTGCGGCCGATCGCTTCGGCGATCAGGGAGGCGACCGAGAGCACGCGGATGTTCGGAGCCTTGCGCATCGCGTCAGTCGGCTGGATCGAGTCGGTGATGACCAGTTCCTTGAGCCGCGATGAGGTGATGCGCGCGACCGCGCCGCCCGACAGAACGCCATGGGTGAGATAGGCCGAGACTTCCTTGGCGCCGTATTTGAGCAGCGCGTCGGCGGCATTCACCAGCGTGCCGCCGGAATCGACGATGTCGTCGATCAGGATGCAGTCGTAGCCGGCGACATCGCCGATCACGTTCATGACTTCGGATTCGCCGGCGCGTTCGCGGCGCTTGTCGACGATCGCCAGCGGCGCGTTGATCCGCTTGGCGAGGCCGCGTGCGCGGGCCACGCCGCCGACGTCCGGCGACACCACCATCACCTTGGCAAGGTCGAACTTGTCCTTGATGTCGCGCACCATCAGCGGCGAGGCATAAAGGTTGTCGGTCGGGATATCGAAGAAGCCCTGGATCTGGCCGGCATGCAGGTCGAGCGTCATGACGCGGTCCGCACCTGCATGGGTGATCATGTTAGCTACCAGCTTGGCCGAAATCGGGGTGCGGCCGCCGGCTTTGCGGTCCTGCCGCGCGTAGCCGAAATAGGGGATCACGGCGGTGATCCGGCGCGCGGAGGCGCGGCGCAGCGCATCGGTGATGATCAGCAATTCCATCAGATGGTCGTTGGTCGGAAACGACGTCGACTGGATAATGAAGACGTCGGAGCCGCGGACGTTTTCCTGAATCTCGACGAAGATTTCCATGTCGGCGAAACGGCGCACACTCGCCTTGGTCAGCGGCACGCCGAGGACAGAGGAAATTTCGGCGGCCAATTCGGGGTTCGAATTGCCGGCCACCAGCTTGATGGAGCCATTTTTCGCTGAAATCGCAGCCTCTCCTCGTGATGTGGGGGAAACGCTCTTCAACATATCAACCGCCGCCTATGGAACCTGGATCGTGCTCTTCGCGCGCGCGAGCGTGATAACAAGGACCGAACGAGGCTGGCAATACAAAGCCAAGGGTTGGGGCGCGTTTTCCTGCAAAAACCCGTGCCGCGCAGGGCTGGCATCCTTCAATGGGCGTTGAAGGCGAGGGTTTGCGTTTGTCCGGGGGCCGATTCAGGCCGATTCTCGTCAGTCTGCGCGATGGCGGGGCCGGATCGCGGCGTGGCCGGTGGGGCGCTTTCCGGGGCCGGACCGCTTCCGCTGATCAGGCCGTTCAGGCCGTTCAGTCCGGCCAGCGCTATCCGGCGCATCAATTGCTCGTCCGCGGTGGCCCAGGCGTCACGGCCACCCTTGCCGCCGGGTTCCTCGCCGCTGAGGCGGATGGCGCGTTCCTGATCCCGGTCATAGACGTCCCAGACCCAGGCGATGGTGGTCTTGCCGCGCCGGACCTGCGCCGACAGGTAGCTGCGGACCCGGTACGAGGCCTGCGCCTCGCGGGAGACGATGGTGAAACTGCGGGCGGCGGATTCCGTCTCCAGCGCGCGCACCAGCCGGTCGAACACCTGGGGTGGCGGGCCATCCACGGATTCGAAGGCCACCGTCGGTCCAAAACTCGCGGTGGTCGCCACCGGGCCGGAGCCATTGGTGGTGCAGGCCGCCGTCAGGCTCAGCAGAACGAGCAACAGGGGCGCCCGCGCAAACCGCAGCGCCGCCGAAGTGATTGTTCGTCCTTTGAAACTCATGTCCGCCCCGAGTCCGTCGCCGGCGGGGTTGTGCCCTGCACGGCGGGGTTCGGTCCAGCGATATCGTTAATGAGCGTTAACGTCTAGGGCAGGCCGTGGGCAGGGTTTGCAAACCGCGACCACGGCCGTCGGTATTTGAGCCAAATCCGAGCGAAGACCGGACGATCAGCCCAGATGATGCTTCATGGCGTCGATGATCCAGGTCCACTCCCGGTTGGGACTGGTCTGCGGCGACTGGCCTTTCATGATCGCAACAAGCTCCCAATAACGCACCGCGCGGGCATCGTGCGCGGCGTATCTGGTCCGCAGCCAAGCCTTGTAAGCGTCATCCGGCGCACGGCCCATCACCCGTGCGGAGGTTTCCAGCCATTCCTGCGCAAGCTCATGGGCTCTCTCCGATTCCGGTCCAAACCCTTGCGCGATGGCGTCCTTGGCTTTCGCGATGAAGGGGTCGGTGGCTGCCTGCCAGGCGGCAAGATCGAAATTGGCGCCGTCCCAGACTTCCTTGGCGTTGGCGCGCATGGTGGCGACGAATTCCGGATCATCGAGGATCGCGGACAATTCGATCCATGCATCGCACTGCTCGGGCGTTGGATCGTCCGGCAGTTCCGGCGTGCTGGCCTCGATCATCTGCCGCATCCATTCGGGATCGATGCGGACGTCCTTTGACACCTGGCTGTAGAAGCGTTCGATCACGTTGCGGCGTTCGGTACGGGACAGATTGGTCATGGTCCAGAATCTCCTCAGGTCTGCTTCAGTGAGTTCGGGGGAACGGAGCGCGGCGCGCAGCGCGGATGCGACGCGGCGCTGCGAGGCGATCTCGGCCTCGAGTGCGCGCAGCCTGAGCCTCAGTGCGTCGGTCAGCGACAGTTCGTGCGACAGCACCTCGCGAATGGCGTCGAGACCGACGCCGGCGTCGCGCAGGCAGCGAATGAGATCGAGGCGGACGAGCTCTTCGTCAGTGAAGACGCGGTAGCCGCTCTCGGTCCGTCCCGCGGGCGGCAGCAATCCCTTGTCGGAATAGAAGCGCAGCCGCCGGACCGAAACGCCGCTCAGGCGGGCGGCCTCGCCAATGGTGTAGGTTCGATGTGTCATGGAAGCGTTGTGGGGCTTCCACCGGGTGGAGAGTCAAGGCCGGTCGCCGGAACAAATTCCGGTCACGACGTTCGATAATGTCGCAGGTGATGGGAGCTAGCCGTCCAGCACGATAGCGTGGATGTTGCGGCCGTAATCCGGTTCCTTGCGGTGGGTGGTGCGGCGGTAGCTGAAGAACCGCTCGTCCGCATAGGTGTCGACGCCGACATCGTCGATCATCAGGATGCCGGCACGCTCCAGCCGAAACCGGATGTATCCGGCAAGGTCGAACATCGCATGATCCGCGCGCGTGGACGGCACGAAGAACCGCGCGTTGTCGGGCGCGCCTTCCGAAAACCGCGCGACGAATTCCGCGCCGACCTCGTAGCTCTGCTGGCGGATCAGCGGACCGATCGCGGCGATGATGCCGCTGCGTGCTGCGCCGAGACCTTCCATCGCGGCGATCGTGTTTTCAAGCACGCCGCCGATCGCACCCTTCCAGCCGGAATGGGCCGCGCCGATCACGCGCGCTTGCGGATCGATAAACAGGATAGGCCCGCAATCCGCCGCGGTGACGCCGAGTGCGAGCCCCGGCACGTTGGTGACGATGGCATCGGCGCGCGGGCGCGTCTCCGTATTCCACGGCGTGGTGGCGACCGCGACATCGGGCGAGTGAATCTGGAACACGGTGAGGAATTGCGCGGGCGCGACGCCGAGATGTTCCGCCATGCGCCGGCGGTTCTCCGTGACATGCGCCGGATCGTCATTCGAACCGATGCCGCCGTTGAGGCTCTCATAAATGCCGTTCGAGACGCCGCCCTCACGCGAAAAGAATGCGTGGCGCACGCCGGGCACAGCCGAGAGAAGCGACGACGAAAACGTCATGGTTTTGCATCCTGATCGGACAGCGCCGCCAGCGTGTCGATCTCGGGATGTGAGATGCCGAGCACCTTGAACAGCGACCCCATGCCCTCGGGACTCGGGCCGGTGAGGCGGGCCAGTCCGGCGGCCGTGAGTTTCTGGCTGTCTTCGGTGGCGTTCTTCATCAGCGCCTGCGCGCGGGTCTCGATGCCGAGGTTTTTGAGGAACACGCCTTGCTCCACCGGGCCGTGGGCGCGCGCGCCGACATCCTCAGCGGCGCGGGCGAGCGCCTGAAAATCCACATGCGCGGTGAGGTCGGCGAGGCCGGCGTTGCGCAGCGGGTTGGTGTAGTTATGCCGCGCCACCGCCTGGAAGGTGTCGCCGGCGTCGCTGCGCAAATGGCCGTAGTCGATGATCAGCGCCGCGCCGCCCTGATCGCGGACCCGGCGCGCCAGCGTGATGATCTCGTTGTCCGGGCGCCATTCGAAAATCGCGCCGACCGGTGCGGCGCGCGCCAGCGGCGGCAGCAGCACCTCGAAACGCGGCATCGGATTCTCGGCCGTGCCGTAAGCGAGAATGCCGTCATCGATGCCGATGGTGCGCTCATGCCATCCGGTTTCCTTCCTCACCGCCTGATGGATCGGCAGCGCATCGAAGAATTCATTGGCGAGAATGATCGCAGGGCCTTCCGGAATGTCCTCGATCCTGTCGTACCATTCCACATAGGCCGCATCGGCGAGCTTGTCCCGCTGCTTGTCGCGCAGCGTCGGGCTCGCTTCGACCAGATGCACGCTGATGGCGTCATGGAAGGCGGGCAGAATCCGCACCGCGCGCAGCGCGTCGGCCATCATGGTGCCGCGGCCCGGTCCGAGCTCGATGAACTTGACTTCTTCCGGCATGCCCATCGCGTTCCAGACCGAGGCCGCCCACAGGCCGATCAGTTCGCCGAACATCTGGCTGACTTCCGGCGCCGTGATGAAATCGCCGTCGCGGCCGAGGGGATCGCGCTTGAGATAGTAGCCGTATTGCGGATGCGTCAGGCAGATCTGCATGTACCGCGACACCGGCATCGGCCCGCTTGCGGCGATCTGCTTCCGGATCAGGGTTTCAAGCGGGGAATAATCGGACACGGCAATCTTTCAGAACAATCGGGAATCGCGAGTTCAAATATTATCTTACGTTATTATGCCTTGCTTGGCTTTGCATCCGCCGTTCGCGGTCCCCGCCGCCATGCGGCCGCGATGAAGGCGAGGCCGGCAATGATCATCGGAACCGACAGGATCATCCCCATCGTCAATCCGCCCCAGAGAAATCCCAGTTGCGGATCGGGCTCGCGGAAAAACTCGCTGATGATGCGCGCCACGCCATAGAGCGCGGCGAACGCGCCGATGATCAGGCCGGGCCGCTTGAGCGCGCCACCCCGGATCAGCAGCGCCAGAACGATAAAGAGCGCCACGCCTTCGAGGCCTGCTTCATAAAGCTGGCTCGGGTGACGCGGCAGCGGCCCGCCGTTGGGGAATACCATCCGCCACGGCACGCTCGCGTCCGCGGTGCGGCCCCACAACTCGCTGTTGATGAAATTCGCCAGGCGGCCCAGCAGCAGGCCGATCGGGCCGACCGCGCAGGTGACGTCGCCGAGCGACAGCACCGGGATCTTGCGCTTCCAGCCGAACAGCAGCACCGCGATGACGCAGCCCATGAAGCCGCCGTGGAACGACATCCCGCCGGTCCACAGCTTGAAGATCTCGGTGGGATGCTGCGCGAAGAAACCGAAATTGTAGAACAGCACATAGCCGGCGCGGCCGCCGAGAATAATGCCGAGCGTCACCCACAGGATGAAGTCGTCGAAATCCACCACCGTGAACGGCGCCTTGCCGCCCCACAGCCGCTCGCTGCGGATGATCTTGCGGGCATAGAGCCAGCCCAGCACGATGCCGCCGATATAGGCCAGCGCGTACCAGCGGATCGCGATCGGCCCGATGGCGATGGCTACGGGATCGAAAACGGGGAACGCGATGGTCAGCATCATGAGTGGGGCTGTTTCCGGCGGGGGCGCATGTCTGTTCGAAGCCTTGTCGAAAGCCTCGGCGCGTCGGGCGCAAAATTGGCACCGGTTTGCGACAGGAATATGCGTTTACGATCCGGATGTTTACATCTTGCGTCCCGGCAACGCCATCACCATTGTCTGGGCAAGCTAGTGGTCCGTTTCTAACATTCGCACCCGGTTTCAGCAGACATTCTTGCGAATGTTAGAAACAAAGGACCACTAGCAAATATAAGTCTCTGGTGGAGTTTTGGATTTGACATTCGCTTCGCTGGCGTGTGGTTAGTTGGATAGCGAATGTCAAATCCACTCCACCAGACGCGGTAATCGGCCCCTCGGAGTTTCATGATGACCCAGACCAGCAACCGTTTTTTCGACGAGATCGCGCGCCTGATGAATGACGCCGCGGGCGCCGCTTCGGGCGTGAAGCGCGAGGTGGAAACCGTCGTCCGCAGCCAGGCCGAGCGCATCCTGAGCGACCTCGATCTCGTCAAGCGCGAGGAATTTGAGGCGGTGAAGGATATGGCCCGTCTGGCGCGCGAGGAGAACGAGGCGCTGAAGACGCGCATCGCCGCGCTGGAGAAGAAACTAGGACCCGTCGCGGAGACGTGAGGTTCTTCCGTCTACCGAGAGAGTGACGAAAGCAAGTGATCCGCGATCCATCACCGGGTCGTCCCCGCGAAGGCGGGGACCCATATTTCCTAAGTGTGATGTGCAGCGAACAAGTTTCCAGCTTTCGCAAAAAAGAGAGTGCGGTGGTTATGGGTCCCCGCCTTCGCGGGGACGACCGGTTAGGCCCTTCGTGCCGTGCCCCCGCAATTGCAGGAGCGCAACAGTCTGCTCCCGCGCAAAGCCGACCATTTGAATCGAAAAGCTTCGAGTTTGCGCCACAGACGTTGACTAATCTGTTCTCAGAATCACGACTTTGATTGCGTGGGAGTAGCTTGACGCGCGCTGACGTTGCGAGGTGAGCCGTGGCTCCATTTAACCGCACAAATATCTCCGAGGTTGAGCACGTCATAAGAGCGCCCGCATCACGGTGGGACAAGAAGATTGCCGCCGATCTGGTTTCGGAAATGGAGGCCTTCTTCGGCAAGGTGGATACGATTCCGCAGATGAAGCAGGCCCTGGCCATCGCAGGCTACCAGGGACTGCAACGGCAGATTGAAAAGGCTGTCGAAGGAAAAACGCATCTGGATGCGGTTCGGGCGATGGCGCATGCGATGCGCAGCTTTGCTCTCGGCAGTCCCGGATTGGCAGTCGCGTCATTTCGCGATCCGGATGTCGATAACTCCGAGTCCCAGAAAGCGGCAGGGCAACTGGCTCAGGTCGTGCTGCATGTTTTTGGTGACGCAGGCATCAGCGGCACGACGGCCAGGCATGCGATCCGTATCCTCAAGAGCCTTGTCCGTGGATTCGTGCTCAACGAAATGTCGGCTCCGGTGGCTCGCCCGATGGAATATCAAAAGAGCTATGTCTTCGCTGTCGAGATGTTTGTTCGCGGCTTGACTGAGCTTCGGGATGCTTCAACCGCAAAAGAAACCTGAGCGCATCGGATGATGCGCCGCGATTGCAGATTTTCGAATTGGATCAATCCAGCTTGATGCCCGCGGTCTTGATGACCTTCTCCCATTTCGCCGTTTCCGACGCGACATAGGCCGCCATTTCCTGCGGCGTGCTTTGCAGCGGGTCGATCCCGGCATCGATCAGCTTCTGCTTGTTCGCGGGGTCGTTGACCGCCTTGAGATAAGCCTCGCGCAGCTTCGCGATGATGTCGGGCGAGACTTTCGCCGGCGCGGAAAATCCCTGCCATGCCCATGCCTCGAAGCCCGGCACCGTGGCGGCGACGGCCGGCACGCCGGGCAATCCATAAAACTCGCCGGGCGAGCACACCGCAATGGCCTTGATCGATTTCAGGTTGAGCTGCGAACGCGCGGTGGCGAAATCGACGAACATCATGCCGATCTGGCCGCCCGCGAGATCCTGCAGCGCCGGTCCCGCGCCTTTATAAGGCACGTGGTTGAGCTTGATGCCGGATGACTGCGCGAACAGTTCAGCCGCCAGATGAAACGGCGAGCCGACGCCGGCGCTGGCATAGTCGATGGAGCCGGGCGCTTTCTTCGCGGCATCGATCAACGCCTGCACCGAGCCGACATTGAGCTTGTCGGTATTCACCAGCAGCACGATGGCGAAGCGTCCGGTCAGCGAGATCGGCGCGAAGTCCTTCTGCGGATCGTAAGGCAGCTTTTGATACAGGCTTCTGTTCGACGCATAGGTCGAGGTGTCGCCGAGCAGGAAGGTGTAGCCGTCGGGCTCGGCCTTGGCGGCGGCTTCGGCGCCGATCTGTGTTCCGGCGCCGGGGCGGTTTTCCACCACGATCTGCTGGCCGAGCGTTGCGCTCATCGAGGTCGCCACCAGCCGTGCGAAGAAATCGGTGCCGCCGCCGGCGGCATAAGGAACGATGAGACGAACCGGTCGCGCCGGATAGGCCGCCTGCGCCCAGGCGGGCACGGTCAGACCTGCGGGGGCAGCCAAATTCGCGCCGAGCGCGGCGGTGGCTGTCATGAACGAGCGGCGGGTCAACGGCGTATCGATCGGCATGGACGTTCTCCCTGCGCGGCCGATACGTGCCGGCCGACGGTCTCAATTAGTTGCAAGTGCATCTAATCGCGTCCCGCGGCTGAAATCAACAGCGTGGCGGAGCCCTACGTCCCCAGCGCGACCGGGCGAAAGGCCTGGCGCAATGCGTTGTCGAGCTTGTCGCCCATCAGTTCCATGATGCCGAAGGCCTGTTCCGGCGTCATCGCCGCTGTGCTGGCGTCGGGCTCGAGCAGGCTGGCGTAAGTATCCACCAGCGTCATGATGCGGACGATGTCGCTGATCTGTTGTCCCTGAAGCCCGTCAGGATAGCCGGTGCCGTCGAGCATCTCGTGATGATGCAGCACGACGTCGAGCACCTCGCCGGGAAAGCCGCGCTGTTCCTTCAGTGCATTGTATCCGAGCCGCGTATGCTGGGCGAGGATGGTGCTTTCGTCATCCGTTAGTTCGCTGCGCTTGTCGAGGATCGGCAGCGGCACGAACGCCTTGCCGACATCGTGAAGCAAAGCGGCGCGGGTCAGGCGGCGCTGGTCGTCCTCGCGCATGCCGAGATGGTGAGCGAAGGCGACGGCATAGCCGGTGACGTGGAGGGTGTGGCGATAGCTCTTGTTGTGATGCTTGTTCACGGCGATCAGCCATTGCCGCAGCGAGCAGCGCTTCAGGGCGCGCAGAATCTGCGTCTCCGCCTGCATCACGTCGTCGAGCGAGAACGGCATTCCGGCGGGGAGCCGGCGGAAGATCTTCGACATCACGACCAGCGCTGCAGTGACGCCGTTGCTCAGGATGCGGGCGTCGGTGGTGTGCTCGTCTTCCGGCGTTTCCGGAAACACCTGGCGAATCCGGTGCAGGATGCTTTCGGGATGGAACGGCCGCTGGATCGTGTCGGTCGCACCGAGCGCCCAGGCCTGCGCCGATCCGTGATGCAACGCGTCGGCCAGCACGAACAGCCGGGGTAGCGGCAGATAGGACTTGCCGGTCAGCTTGCTGCGGACGCGCTGCACCGCCGTGGCCGAGGTGAGATCAATGTCGATGACAACGCCGGCAAAATCGCTGGCGGGCTGATCGGGCAGATCGAAAATCGAAATTGCTTCCACGCTGCCCGCGTTTCTCAGAATGCGCGCGAGCTCCTCGCTCTGGTCTTCGCAATCCGATGCGAGCAGCAGACGCCGCGTGGATTGCGGCATATCTGCCAAAGCCGGGAGTTTTGCCAAAGCGGCCATGTCCGTCCTCTGCGGGGCGTTCGGTGGTTATGTACTCCATAGATGTAGCGAAAAACCGATTCCCGACCCTTAACAGGTATCCTTAACGGGGCGTGGCGGCGCAGGGTCAGATTGGCTGTCAGGAGACGTTTTTTGGGGCTTTTAAGGTCCAAAATCGGAGATCGAACCCCCTCATTTCCTTGTCTTTCCGGCGGTTTGGGGCTAAGAACCCGCCACGTCCGCGGCCCCCGCACCCCTGGAGGCTTGTCGCGGCGTGAAACCGGGCCGCTTTGCGGCCCTTCACTTTTCAAGACTCAAGGAACTGAACAATGGCGACCGTCAAGGAATTGAAGGCGACCGCTCGTCCGAAGGCCGGCAAGGGGGCCGCTCGGGCTGAACGTCGCGCTGGCCGTATCCCGGCAGTGATCTATGGCAACAACCAGCCCCCGCTCACGATCTCGCTCGACGACGCGGAACTGCGTCTGCGCATCAATGCCGGACGTTTTCTCACCACGGTCCATGACATCGAACTCGACGGCAAGAAGCACCGCGTGATTCCGCGCGACTTCAGCCTCGATCCGGTGCGCGACTTCCCGCTGCATGTGGATTTCCTGCGTCTCGGCGAAGGCGCCAAGATCCGCGTCAGCGTTCCGCTGCACGTTCTGAATGCGGAAACCGCGCCGGGCGTGAAGCGCGGCGGCACGGTCAACATCGTGACCCACAACATTGAACTCGAAGTCCCCGCGGACAACATCCCGCAGTACCTCGAAGCCGACGTTGGCAAGCTGGACATCTCCGGCTCGCTGCACATCACCGACATCAAGTTGCCCGCCAATGTGAAGCTGTTGACGCGCGATGACGCAACGCTGGTCACCATCGTTCCGCCGTCGGGCTACAACGAAGAGCTCAAGGCTGCTGCTGCGGCTGCTGCCGGTGGCGCAGCTCCTGCGGCTGGTGCGGCTCCTGCGGCCGGTGCTGCTCCTGCGGCCGGCGCTGCCAAGGCGCCTGCGGCTGGCGGCAAGGCTCCTGCCGCTGCTGCGGCGAAGCCCGCTGGCGACAAGAAGAAGTAAGCGGCCAGACGTAAACCAAGAGAACCCGCGCCATGCGCCTGTTCGTCGGACTGGGCAATCCCGGCACGAAGTATCAGGGCAACCGGCACAATATCGGGTTCATGGCTGTCGACGAGATCGCGCGGCGTCACGGATTTGGTCCGTGGCGCCGTCGCTTTCAGGGCGAGACCTCCGAAGGCCATCTCGGCTCCGGGCGAGTCATTCTGCTGAAGCCGGCGACTTATATGAACGAGTCGGGCAACGCGGTCGGCGAAGCAACGAAGTTCTTCAAGATGGGCGTCGGCGACATCACGGTGTTTCACGACGAGATTGAGCTGCCGCCCGCGAAGCTGCGGGTCAAGATCGGCGGCGGTATCGCGGGGCATAACGGGTTGCGCTCGATCTCCGCACATGTCGGCAATGACTATCGTCGCGTGCGGCTCGGCGTCGGGCATCCCGGCGTCAGGGATCTGGTGCATCAGCACGTCTTGTCCGATTTCGCCAAAAGCGAAATGCCTTGGGTCAGCGCGCTGTGCGAAGCGGTTGCCGACAACGCGGCGTTTATCGTCACCGGGCAGGACGCGTCGTTTGCAAACAAAGTGCATCTTGCGATGGATGCAAAAGGATTCACATCGAAGGACGACGGCGGCTAGTTCGCGCATCGTCCGGAAAATTCAGGGCAGGTTATGGGTTTCAAATGCGGCATCGTCGGACTGCCCAATGTCGGCAAGTCCACACTGTTCAACGCGCTGACGGAAACGGCGGCGGCGCAGGCAGCGAACTATCCGTTCTGCACCATTGAGCCGAATGTCGGTGCGGTGGCGGTGCCCGATCCGCGGCTCGACAAGCTGTCGGCGATTGCGAAGTCGCAGCAGATCATCCCGACGCAGCTGACGTTCGTGGACATCGCGGGTCTCGTGCGCGGCGCCTCCAAGGGCGAAGGCCTCGGCAACCAGTTCCTCGCCACCATCCGCGAAGTCGATGCGGTGGCGCATGTGGTGCGCTGTTTTGAAGATTCCGACATCACCCATGTCGAAGGCAAGATCGCGCCGCTGGCCGACATCGAGACCATCGAAACCGAATTGATGCTGGCCGACCTCGACAGTCTCGAAAAGCGCGTCGACAATCTGTCCAAGAAAGCCAAGGGCAACGACAAGGACGCCAAGGAGCAACTCGAACTGGTCGATCGCGCGCTGAAGCTGCTGCGCGAGGGCAAGCCGGCGCGTTTCCTCGAACGCAAGGCGGAAGAAGAGCGCGCGTTCCGCATGCTCGGCCTGCTGACGTCGAAGCCGGTGCTGTATGTCTGCAACGTCGAGGAAGGCGCTGCCGCCACCGGCAACGCATTTTCGCAAGCGGTGTTCGAGCACGCCAAGACAGAGGGCGCGGTCGCGGTGGCGATTTCGGCCAAGATCGAATCCGAGATCGCGACGCTGTCACGCGAGGAGCGCGTCGATTTCCTCGATACGCTCGGGCTGGAAGAAGCCGGTCTCGATCGCCTGATCCGTGCCGGTTACGAGCTGCTTCATCTCATCACGTATTTCACGGTCGGTCCCAAGGAAGCCCGCGCCTGGACCATCACCAAGGGCACCAAGGCGCCTGCGGCGGCGGGCGTGATCCATACCGATTTCGAGAAGGGCTTCATCCGCGCCGAAACCATCGCCTATGACGACTACATCGCGAACGGCGGCGAAGCCGGCGCGCGCGACACCGGCAAGCTGCGGCTGGAAGGCAAGGAATACGTTGTCGCCGATGGCGACGTGATGCATTTCCGGTTCAATACGTAATTTGCCAGAAGCGTGATCTCTCTGGTCGTCCCGGCCTGCGCCGGGATGACCAGAGAGAGATTAAACCTGCCCCTCGCGGTCGCGGCCCTGATCGCGGATCGCGCCGAGATGCTCGTTGATCCGGAACACGATCAGGATCAGTTCGGCGCTGATGCGCGAGAGAATGATTCCGACGACGATCCCTGCGAGCGCAGCCAGCAGCAGCACGAAGCCGCCGAACGGGCTGATCGCCATCATGGTCAGCGCGGAGAACACGCCTGAGATGCCGAACAGGATCACCAGCGCGATGACCAGCCAGTAGAACGCCTTGATGATGGCGGGCGTGATGAACCTGTCCCACTGGAAGAGATCCTGAAACTGAAACATGGGTTTGTCTCCAGATAAACCGCAAAGATGGATGACGGCAGGCGAACGGGTTGCCCGGAGCCGTCAGGCGATTGAGCGAATCAGCGGCCGACTGAATCGCTCCGGATGGTAAGGGTTGTCGCATATCGCCGAAAAGGACGGAAGGCGACGGCGAAACGCCTCACTTGAGGTGTCTGCAAATAACGGCCAAACTGCGCCTATCCACAACGTGATTGAAATGATGAAACGCGCATTCGAAGACTTTAAGCCCGGTCACCTCGGTACGTTCGGCCCGCATCATGTGTCCCGCGAAGATATTATTGAATTCGCCACCGAGTTCGATCCGCAGCCGATGCACCTCGACGAGGAGGCGGCCAGCCGCACCATTTTGAAAGGTCTGTCGGGCTCGGGCTGGCACATGTGCGCACTCTGGATGCGCATGGCGTGGGACGGTTTCATCAGCGGGATCGCTTCGATGGGCGCCCCGGGTGTCGAGGAAGTCAAATGGGTCTCGCCGCTGCGGCCGGGAGACGATCTCATGCTTGATGTCGAGGTGCTCGACACGCGAGAATCGAAAAGCATGCCGGACATCGGATTTGTCCATCTCAAGCAAGAGATGCGAAACGCATCCGGGCAGGTTCTCATGTTCAGCACGATTAAGATTATGGTCCTGCGGCGACACGCCGTGGAAGCGATGTGAGAGGCGCGCCGCAATGCCGTATTTCGACGACATCAAGATCGGCGATCGCCGCGAACTGGGATCGTTCACGTTTACGCCGGAGAACATCAAGGCCTTCGCCACGAAGTTCGATCCGCAGCCGTTTCATCTTGACGAGGAAGCGGGCCGCAAGTCGGTGTTCGGCGGTCTCGCCGCGTCGGGATGGCATGTCGCTGCGGTCTACATGAAGCTGACGGTCGCGAGTTTTCAGCGCGAGGCGGCAGCGTTGATCGCGCGCGGCGAGAAGCCGGTGGCGTCAGGTCCGTCGCCGGGGTTTCGCGAACTGAAATGGATCAAGCCGGTGCTCGCCGGCGACACGCTGACCTACGCGTCGGAGGTTACCTCGATGCGGCCGCTGGAATCGCGTCCGCAATTCGGCTTCGTCGGCTTCTACAACACCGGCGTCAATCAGCGCGGCGAACTGGCGTTCTCGTTCATGGGTTCGGTGTTCGCGCCGAGGCGGCCCGCCGCTTGAACCTCGCAGCCATGCGATAAAGAAAAAGCGCCGCCCGCTCGTGTCATGGAGAGGGCGGCGACAAGCCTCAGGGAGATTGCTTGTTTCAGAAGGCGTGATCCCGAAAGATCACGCCCGAACAAACAGAGTTCGGTCCTTATTTAGTCCTGGCGCGGTTCGGGAGCGGTGCGCTTCCACTGCGCCAGATTGTCGGCGATCATGCGGGTCGACTTCATCGCGGTCTGGCCGAGCTGGGCATAACCGGCCAGTTCGCGCTGAATGCGCTGGCCTTCGTTGTGCATCAGCGTGCGCAGTCCTTCCAACTCGGTGATCAGGTTTTCGATTTCCCCGAGCGACGCACCTGCGACGCGATGGATCAGCGTGTTGACGCTGCTGACCGCGGCTTCGGCGGACGTGTCTGCCGGTGCGTCGGTGGCTGGTGTTGCTGCTGTCGGGTTGCGGCGAAGATAGGCGACGTCCTTGCGGACGAAATCGCGAATTCCGGCTTCAACATCGCTGACGGCGGCGAGGTTCTTGTCCTCATCACTGATTTCGGACTTTTCTGCCTGAATGGCGTTCATCGGCTGTTCCTTGTTTCGCAGGTTGAGCGAGCGCGGAGGTCCCCCGCACGACGAATAGAGGTACATCAGTCCAGCCGATCGTGACCGAAACGCGGCAGGGATGCGGCGAAGACCGATTCATACAGTGGACAAACCGGGAAAGGCCGGGATGGTAGCCATCCGGTTAAGCGGAACCTACCAGCGGGTCTTGAAGCCCGCGCTCAGGCTGCGGTTGGCGAACCCTTCGGACGTCTCGCTGACCGATCCCGTGACAGTGACGCCGCCGAACAGTTTCTGTTCAGCGCCGATCCGGCGCAGCCATTTGTCGTCGGCGGTCGAATGGGTCTGGCCCGCGATGAAGCTGGTGCCGGTTTCAACGATGCCGAGCCGGGCGGACTGATCGACTTCATAAATCCGCGACGACGCGCCGAGGCCGAACACCGGCACCAGCGTCTGTTGCGTGACATTGTAGCCGTTCT
The DNA here is from genome assembly GCF_001006325.2 of Afipia massiliensis. Taxonomy (NCBI): domain Bacteria; kingdom Pseudomonadati; phylum Pseudomonadota; class Alphaproteobacteria; order Hyphomicrobiales; family Nitrobacteraceae; genus Afipia; species Afipia massiliensis. Next base: position 2,366,740 of record NZ_LBIA02000001.1, read on the forward strand.
GAAGCGTAAGCGAGTATCGATCGCCGCCGAACGGCAGGGATTTGCTGAGTGACGTGGCGAGCTTGCTCTGTTCTTGCGCGGGATCTGTGCGCGCCTCGATGGCGGTCTTGTCCCAGATCGAGCCGAGACCGGGCGCGGTCATCGCGGCCCATGCGCTGCCCGACGATTGCGAAATCTGATTGTTGTGCGCGATTTTTTCCGCGAGGACTGCCGACGAGGTCAACGGCATCTGGGTCGTGACGTTCAGGTCGGCGCCGACGCGGGTGTCCCAGAATGGCGTGATCGGTTGCTTGATCGTGACCGCGGACGAGCCGTCCTCTTTGTCGTTGCGGCTCCATGACCAGGGGGCGTCCAATGCAGCAGCCGTCTTGCGATCGATCGCGGAAGGCGATTCATAAACCGATGTGGGATCGGTATTGAGGATGCTCCAGTCGATGTCCGCAGGCTCGATGAATTCCGGCGTGGCGGTCTCGGCGGCTTCAACCGCTTCAGGTGCATCGCCGTCTTCCGCTCGCGCGACATCGGCAACACAAAGGCCGCAGGCGAACGCCAGCGCGATCGTCGTCAAGCATCGTGATGGCGGGGAGAGCGGCATTCGCGGCGTCATTGCATTGCGTCCGGCATTTTCGCGGGTCGTTATGGCTGATCGGGAGCCATCAAGTCATCAGGCAGGTTAATATCGTCTTTCGACGCCATCGCCGCCAGCCGCAGCGACGGTGTCTCAATCGTGTTTGTCGCAATTGTGACTCGGTGGGCTCAGGTGAATGAACCTTATGTGATGCTGCACATAAAAAAACGGCCCCGCATCGGGGCCGCTTGCGTTCGCCGAAGGATGCCGGGATTTGATTACGCGATTTTCGGCAGATGAATCTGACGGCCCAGCGCCTGCTCGACCAGATCGAACGTGTCGATGATGGCGCGAAGGTTGGTCAGTCGACCGGCCTTGAACGTCGCGAAGATGGCGATCCGGACGCTGATCGGATTGCCCGAGGCGGCCGGCGTTAGCGAATAACGCATCAGCGACGCTGCCGAATCCTCGCCCAGCATGATCGATTCCCGGTCGAAACGATGAAGGCTGACGATGTCGGAGATTTCGCGAACGACATCGATCACGGCGCGCTTGCCGTGGCGGGGGCCAAGAAAGGCGAACATGTCGATCGGGCCGTAGATCGCCCAATCGACGTTCTCGTCGAGGATCGATTCGAGGTGATCGGTCTGACGCTCGTTCAGCGCACGATGAAACGCGCGAGAAAAACGCCAGAGGCTGTGCTCTGTCATTTTGAGGTCCTGAAATGTCACTTAACCAAGCAGCAAACGGCCCATGTGGCGTCGCCGATGACGCCGGGCCAGGATGCTGGAATTCCAATTGATGACATCGGAAGTATCAAATTTAGCCCGGATGACAACGCACGATATTGCATTGCACAAATGTGCGAAACGCGGGTTAGGCGCTCAAAGTTCAATCAGAACGTGCGGTGGCACAAAACGGCAGCAGCTCTGAAGGGGCTGAAACGCGTCAGGCGTCGCTTTCCATGCGGATGCGGGCGCGTGCGGCGGTATAAGCGGCCCAGATGGCGCCGATCAGCCCGCCGAGAACGGCGCCGATGGGCGCGAAGGTGAAGAACACCAGCATCGCGCTGTAGCCTTCGAAATCCGTGGTCTGAAAAATGCTGACCCATGCGATTCCCGCCAGGATGCCCAGCGCGACTCCCAGAACGAGGCCGACGACGGTCCCCAGAGCTGCCAAAACGATTGTCTTCATCATGTCCCTCGTGATCCGGGTTGCGTCCCGGACACCGGTTCGTCGGGCGGCAAGGCCGACAGGTTCATGGCCGGGAGCGGCTTGAACGCGATACGGTCCCGCGCCATCCTCGAAGTCATAAGTTGACCAAGCGCTTTTCAGGAACGAATCGCCGATGACATGGTCATCCGCTCTCAATCGGCTGCGCGCGGCGGCATGTGTCTGCGTCCTGCTTGTGGCCGGAGCGGCGAAGGCGGAGGTGTCCGGCACACCCGCTGCCAAGACGTGCGGGCCGTCGTTCTCCCATTCAGGACCGGATGCGGAGGCCTATGGCGCGGTCCGGAATTACCCGCTCGGCACCATCGCCGACCGGCGGCGTCAGGACTACATGGTCGCGACGTTCAGCAATTTCGACAAGCTGCTACCTGCTCACGCTGTGGCGCCGCCGGCTGCGCCATCGCCGCTGGCGCGCGATTGCGACCGCGCCGCCTGGCATTATGACTTCGACGGCGAGCGCCGCACCCTCGACCAGTATCTGGCGCGGCATCCCACGACGGGACTACTGATTGCGCGCGACCAGACCATCCTGTTCGAGCGCTATCAGTACGGACGCCGCGACACCGATCGTCTGCTCTCCAACTCGATGGTGAAAACCATGGTCGCGATGCTGGTCGGCATCGCCATCAAGGAGGGCAAGATCCGCTCGATCGAGGATCTGGCGCAGGACTACGTGCCGGAGATGAAAGGCAGCGCCTACGGCCAGACGTCGCTGCGGGCGCTGCTCACCATGAGCGCGGGTATTGAGTTTTCCGAACGATACGACGGCACCGACGACGCCATGAAGTTCGCCATGGATCTGCGCCGCTCCGATTTGCCGAGCGCCGCCATCCTCCTGCGGCGCTACAACAACCGGCCGGTGCCGCCTGAAACGAAATTCGCCTACACCGGATCGCAGACCGAAACCCTCGGCCTTGTGCTGATGGCCGCGACCGGCAAGCGCCTGTCGGATTATCTGTCCGAGAAAATCTGGAAGCCGATGGGCGCGGAGGACGAAGCAAGCTGGACCGTCGACGGCCACAATCAGGAACTGGCCTATTGCTGTCTCGCTGCACGGCTGCGGGATTACGCACGCTTCGGCCTTCTGCTCGCGCGGGACGGCGGCGGAATCATTCCGGAAGCATGGGTGATCGAGGCGACCACCGCGCCCGAAGGATCATTTCGTTCGCCGCGCGTGGCGACGCCGTTCTACGGCTACGGCTACCAGACCTGGATCATGCCGGCGAAGCGCCGCATGTTCGCGATGCTGGGGATCAACGGGCAGGCCATCTTTGTCGATCCCGCCTCGAAGCTCGTGCTGGTGCATACCGCTGTGCGCGTGAAGCCGAACAGGGATCCCGCAGCGCGCGAATTGACCGCGCTGTGGTTCGGGCTGGTGCGTGAGCTCGGTGTATCGGCGGCGCGTTAGTTCTGGCGGACCATCGTGGCTATTGCCGCATCGCGTTCTTCAGGCGGGCCGCGAATTCGCCGGTCAGATCACGCCCGAGCAATTGCTGCACCAGATCGAAGGTATCGAACAGCGAGCGGTGCTCCAGGATGCGGCCGTTACGCAGGGTGAAGAATTCCCCGACATTCAGCGTGATGACGCGCTGGTCGCTGCGCTTGGTCAGGGTCGCCTGCACGAATGTTGCGGCCTGCGTTTCATCTGCGACCACAAAATCGATCGTATGGCGCCGGTCGGAATAGCGCTCATGCTGGATCTGGATCGCCTTCGCGATCCACGCCTTGCTCTGCTGGAGGCCGAGATGCGGAAATATTTCAACGGGGGCATAGGTGACTGAAACAAAAGCATCGTCGCAGCACTGCTCCATGCGCGCGACGTCACCGGAATAATAGGAGTCGATAAAAGTCCGCACACATTTTTCGGACTGTTGATTGTTCATTGCGTCGTCTCCCCCGTCTGGCGGTTCCGTAGGTGGGAACCGATTGAGGATCAAGCCGCATGCGGTGCGAGGTTTAACGAAGTCTATCCAATGTGTCGATGATTGTTCATGCATGTCCCAACGACGGAGAGCGACGTCGGCGACGAAAATTTCACCGGTAGTTAATGCTCCATTGCACGATTTGCGGACGCACGCGGCGCAACACCAGATTTGTCGACGCGATCAGCACGTCGCCCGTCACCGATGCGAAGCGGGGCGGTAACGGATTAGCGATACCGGGTTCGAACCTGATTTTCAGGGTGCAGTCACCCGGCAGATCGACGAACGGACTGTTGAGCTTCGAGGCCTCGCCGCCACCGACGCCACCGAAGCCGGTGACGCTGAAGCCGCCACCGTTGAGCTTTTCGAGATCCTTCAGCGTCAGGCCGTTCCGCACGCTGCCGGGGCCGGTCCAGGTGGAAGGCGCCTCGACGGTGATGGACAACGGCTTGGAGCGGGCCTTGCTGTCCTTCCAGAAGACAACGAGGCGCCGGGTCGGATCGCCGTCGAAAAGCACGGTGGCCTTGGTCAGCACGTTGTTGGTCACGTCGACGTCCTTGAAGGCGACATTCTTGACGCCGAACGCCGCCACCAGCTTGTCGTGCGTGGTGTCTTTCGCAAACGGCCCTTCGCAGGCCAGCGACGGAGCCTTCGGCGCGTCCTTCAGATTGTTGAGCGAGGTATCCTGCGCCATCGGCTCGGCAGGCTTGGTCGCCTTCTTCGCGGCATCAGCACCGGTCAACGCGAAAGCGCAGATCAGCACGGCTCCGAATAGGGATTTCATAGCCGTCATTGTCTTGTCCGTGGTGTGTCGCCTGAGCCAGTGGCGCTACCATACTACATCATACAGTAAGGTTGCGGGGAACGGTTGTCCGCAAGGCGCATTGTCTTCCCAATACACTGGAGGACTGCATGACCAAAACGATCCCGCCCGTCCCGGAAGACAACCGCAGCGACAAGGGCCCCGGCAGCGCGCCGAAGGTGACGACTGACGACACCAAGGGGCATCGTGACGATGAAAAGCAGAACATCGATGAGCAGGGCGACCACGGAAACATGAAGCAGAACACCAGCAACCGCAGGTCCGGTTGACGGGAAGCTGTCATGCCCCGCTCTTGTCAGTGCCCGTCCGCATGGACGGCAAGCGAATGGCATCCTAAAGTTCCCTCATGAAAGCTATTGCGATCCTGACCAGCGGCGGCGATGCCCCCGGAATGAACGCCGCGATCCGCGCGGTCACGCGTAGCGCGCTCAATCGCGATATCGCGGTGTTCGGCGTACGCGAAGGCTGGCAGGGGCTGATCGATGACCGGATGACCCGGCTCAATGCGCGCGACGTCGGCGGCATCATCCAGATCGGCGGGACGTTTCTCGGCAGCGCGCGTTCGAAGGAATTTCGCGAGGAAAGCGGCCGCTCGAAGGCGCTGCGCAATCTGGCGACGCGCGGCATCGACGCGCTGGTGGTGATCGGCGGCAACGGATCGCAGACCGGCTCCGCCGCGCTGCATGGTCTGGGCTTTCCCGTCGTCGGGGTCGCTTCGACCATCGACAACGATCTCTTCGGCACCGACGTCACCATCGGTTGCGATACCGCGATCAACGTGACGCTTGAAGCCATCGACAATCTGCGCACCACGGGCTCATCGCACACGCGCGCGTTTCTGGTCGAGACCATGGGGCGCAACTGCGGCTATCTCGCCATGATGGCTGGTCTTGCCGGAGGCGCGGAGGTCATTTCAACGCCCGAGCTGGAAGTGTCGGCTTTTGAAATCGCCGAGCGGCTGCGCGCGGCCTATGACCGCGGCAAGACCCATGCGATCGTGGTGATCGCCGAAGGCGTCAAGGAGAATGTTGCGCGTATCCTGGCTCACTTCGAGAAGGATCGGGATATGGTCGGGTTCGAATTGCGCGCCACCGTGCTCGGCCATGTGGTGCGCGGTGCGCCGCCCACGGCCTTCGACCGGCTGCTCGCGACACGGCTGGGTGTTGCCGCGCTCACGTCGCTGGCGGAAGGCGTGTCGGGAGTTCTGGTCGGCGAGCAGCGCGGCGAAATTACCCGCACGCCGCTGGCCGAGATTGCGGGACGCACCAAACCGATTTCCACCAGTCTCATCGACCTCGCGCGCGTGTTGGCGCAGTAGATGCTCGCAGCATACCGCGCGGCGTTGTGACGAGGATAATTTGCGTCAGTAGACTTTCGCGCCGGGCGCGACGATGTCGCGGCCGGTGTCATCTTTGCGCGGCGACAGCAGGATGACTTTTCCATCGGCGTTCGGTGCGCCGAGGATCAGCACTTCGGACATGAAGCCCGCGATGTTCCGCGGCGAAAAATTGCAGACGCACACCACCAGCGAGCCGACAAGCTGCTCGGCCGCGTAGTTGGTGATCTGTGCGCTCGACCATTTCTCGCCGAATTCGCCGAGATCGACCCGCACCTTCCACGACGGATTGCGGGCTTTCGGAAACGGCTGAACTTCAAGAACGCGTCCGACGCGGAGGTCGACCTTGGCGAAGTCGTCATAGGTGATGGGGGAGGAGGTCACATTCATCGATTGCGTTCGTGCACTGAGCGTGATGCATCACTATCTTCAACGCGACAGAGGGAACACCCGGTCTCGCTACAACATCTTGTTGTCTAGAGGAGAGAATTCACACGAGCAAGTTGTCTTGTCTGTTCGCGACGTCATCGATGTTCGGGATGGACAGGATTTCTTCCGGTGCTAGTATATTTTCAGCTCCCGACGGGACGAAGGACTGCTGTCCTTACGCAGCGACAGCATGATCACTTCAACGACGTCCAGTCCGGCGCACCGAGGTTTCTCGGAGAGCCCGCGATGACGCGGTGCGAACTGAAGAAGTAAATCAAGAACGTGGCGACGAACGTCGGCGGCGTAATTTGTGATGTGTGGTCGCGACGGCGACGATCAGCCCTTGGCTTTCCTGGTCGCCTTTTTAGCCTCCTTCTTGGAGGCTTTTTTCGCGGTCTTTTTTGCCGGTTTAGCGGATGCGACGGCCTTCTTGGCGGCAGCGGCATCGATTGCCTGCCGAACCGACCGGGCATAGCTGTAGGCGGCGTTGTCGGCGGACATCTGCAGGCGCTTCACCGTCGCCGTGCCGATCTCGAGAATGTCTTTCGCAAGCTGCCGCTGACGCTGCTTGCTCTCGGCATCCTTCGCCTTGGCGGCGAGGGCGATGGCGCGGTCCCGCCGCTTCTTCACGGCAGCCGTCAGAGCCTTGTTCTGCTGCTTTGCAAGCTGCCGGATGAGCGCATCGAGATCGGCGTCGGCCATTTATTCAATCCCCCAGGTGACGTGCAGAAATTCTGCTGATGACCTAGCAGGTGGCGAGGGGATTTTGCAATCGACGGCGCAGATGGAAACCAAGCATTTGAGCTTGTCTGAAACACAGAAGCAGGATCTCTCATCGGAGGACTGAGGCGACTAAGTGGGCGATGGTGTCGATAAACCTTATAAGAAGTGAAATTGCCATCATAACCAAGATGAAAACTGCGAGCCGCTTGGGCCAGCGACGCGGTTTCCAGTGAGAAGCTGGCTGGCTCTGGCTCACCGCTTCTTCCATCCCCCACGTTTGCCCGGTGCGCCGCCGGTGGAGCGGCCTGAGAATTCCGGGCCGGACTGGCGCGAGTCGGTCGGCTGGAAGATTTTGCTTTCCATTCCCGGTCCCATCTCGTCGAGGGTCGGCTTGCGCGCGCGGGACTTGTTGCGGGCCGCGGCCTTGTCCAGTTGCGCCGGCAGATTCGCCGCGTCGCCATACTTCTTCTTGCCGGCATAGGCGCCGGCTTTCGCCGCGACGCCGCGCTGCTTGATGGTCGGATTGTCGACCACGGCGAGCTCGGTGGCGCGCAGGCGCTTGACCTCGTCGCGCAGCCGCGCCGCTTCCTCGAAGTTGAGGTCGGCGGCGGCTTCGCGCATCCGGGTTTCGAGATCGCTCAGCACCGCCTCGAAATTGTGCCCGATGGCCACGGCGTCGTCGGCCATGCCGCCGTCGCCGATTTCCACCAGCACGTGATCGCGCTCATAGACGCTGCCGAGAATGTCGCCGATGTCGCGTTTGATGCTTTCCGGCGTGATGCCGTGCAGCGTGTTGTATTCGACCTGCTTCTCGCGGCGGCGATCGGTCTCGGCGATGGCGCGTTCCATCGAGCCGGTGATCTGGTCCGCATAGAGAATGACCTTGCCGTCGACGTTGCGTGCGGCGCGTCCGATCGTTTGAATGAGCGAAGTTTCGCTGCGCAGAAAACCTTCCTTGTCGGCGTCGAGAATGGCGACCAGCGCGCATTCCGGAATGTCGAGACCTTCGCGCAGCAGGTTGATGCCGACCAGCGCGTCGAACGCGCCGAGCCGCAGGTCGCGGATGATCTCGATGCGCTCGATGGTGTCGATATCGCTGTGCATGTAGCGCACGCGGATTCCCTGCTCGTGCAGGTATTCGGTGAGGTCTTCCGCCATCCGCTTGGTCAGCACGGTGATCAGCGAGCGATAGCCCGCCTGCGCGGTGGCGCGAACCTCGCCGACGAGATCGTCGACCTGGGTGCGGGCGGGGCGGATGTTCACCGGCGGATCGATCAGTCCGGTCGGGCGGATGACCTGCTCGACGAACACGCCGCCGCTCTCGTTCAATTCCCAGCCGCCCGGCGTCGCCGACACCGCGACCGATTGCGGACGCATCATGTCCCACTCTTCAAAGCGCAGCGGGCGGTTGTCCATGCAGGAGGGCAGGCGGAAACCGTATTCCGCCAGCGTCGCCTTGCGGCGGAAGTCGCCTTTGAACATGCCGCCGATCTGCGGCACGGTGACGTGGCTTTCGTCCGCGAACACCAGCGCGTTATCCGGCACATATTCGAACAGCGTCGGCGGCGGCTCGCCCGGCTTGCGGCCGGTGAGATAGCGCGAATAGTTCTCGATGCCGGCGCAGCTTCCGGTCGCTTCCATCATTTCGAGATCGAAGGTGGTACGCTGTTCGAGCCGCTGCGCTTCCAGCAGGCGGCCCTGCGCGTTCAACTGCTCAAGCCGCCATTTCAGCTCGGCCTTGATGCTCTTCATCGCCTGAATCAGGGTGGGACGCGGCGTCACATAGTGCGAGTTGGCGTAGATCTTGATGAATTCGAGTTCGTCCTGCTTGTGGCCGGTGAGCGGATCGAACTCCTCGATGCTTTCGATGGTGTCGCCGAACATGTTCACGCGCCATGAGCGGTCTTCATAATGCGCCGGGAAGATGTCGATGGTGTCGCCGCGCACCCGGAAGGTGCCGCGGGTGAAATCCGCCGAGGTGCGCTTGTATTGCAGCGCCACGAGGTCGGCGATGAGCTGGCGCTGGTCGACGCGCTCGCCCTTCTTCATCGCGAAGGTCATCGCGGTGTAGGTCTCGACCGAGCCGATACCGTAGATGCACGACACCGACGCCACGATGATGACGTCGTCGCGCTCCAGCAGCGCGCGCGTCGCCGAGTGGCGCATGCGGTCGATCTGCTCGTTGATCGAGGAATCCTTTTCGATGTAGGTGTCGGTGCGTGGCACGTAGGCTTCGGGCTGGTAGTAATCGTAATACGAGACGAAATACTCCACCGCGTTGTCGGGGAAGAAGCTCTTGAACTCGCCGTAGAGCTGCGCCGCCAGCGTCTTGTTCGGCGCAAGGATGATCGCCGGGCGCTGCGTCGCCTCGATCACCTGCGCCATGGTGTAGGTCTTGCCGGAGCCGGTGACGCCGAGCAGCACCTGGGTCCGGTCGTTGCGGTTGATGCCCTCGACCAGTTCCTTGATCGCGGTCGGCTGGTCGCCCTTCGGCTCGTATTCGGATTTCAGCTCGAAGCGCACGCCGCCTTCGGATTTTTCCGGGCGGGGCGGGCGATGCGGCGCCCAAATCTTGACCTGACCGTCTTCGCCGCGAAATTCCGGGCGGCCATCGCGCACCAGAGCTTCCAGCGCGTCGGCGGTCGCCTGCACGCCCAGCGCTTCCATCTTGTTGCGGGGCGGACGGGCCATCGCGGCTTCGTCTTCTTCCTCGGTGGTGTAGCCGAGTTGCTTCGCCAGTTCGGGATCGAGGGTCGGAATCGGCGCGCTGGTGCCATAGTTGGCCTGCGGGGCTTCGTCGAACCCGTGCGCTTTTTCTCCCTCCCCCCTTGCGGGGGAGGGTTGGGGAGGGGGGTAAGCTGCGGATTCTGAATTTGCATTTCCCCCCACCCCCGACCCCTCCCCGCGAGGGGGAGGGGAGGAAGCTTCGCGCCCATCAGCGAAATCCTTCGGCGTCGATGCGCGGGCGCGATGGATCGCTGCCTCGCCGCCGGAGCGCCGGTCCTTCGAATTGTCCGGCGGCGGCTGCAAGCCGGTGCCTGAGCCCAGCCCGCTTTCGCCGCGATTGATCGCGGGGTTCAGCAATTCCGCCAGCGCAGGCCCGATCGGCTGCACATCGGGACGATGCGCTTTCGATTTCGGGGTTTTGGGGGGCTTCTTCGAGGAATCGGGGTTCTTCGCCATGGGCGGAATATGGGGCGCGAAGTGCGGAGAGAAAAGGGCATTTTCTTCGCCGCTTTCAAGTGGAGTGGATTTGACATTCGCGGCCGACCCGGCCGCACGTTCGCATCGCGAATGTCAAATCCAAAACTCCACTAAAAGCTTATAATTGCTAGTGGTCCTTCGATTCTTGCATTCGCAAGTTTGCCTATCGAAACGTGATGCGAATGTTAGAATCGGACCACTAGCGAAGTTTGCGATGAAATTGACGCGTTTCCCCTGATAGGCTGAAGCCAACGCGTGGCGCATGCCGAGGACCACGCGGCAGTCCGGGAGTGTCCCATGTCATCATCGCGCATTGCCAGCCTGCTGGCCGCCGTAGTTGCCATCGCGCCGCTTTCGTCCGCATTCGCGCAGTCCAAGGACGCCGAACCTGCCAGCCGCGCAGTCAACGACACTTTCCTCAAGACGCTGCCGTTCGGCGACCGCGCCGATTTCGAGGACGCCAAACGCGGATTCATCGCCACGCTGCCCGACGGCATCATTCCCGGCCCTACCGGCAAGCCGGCGTTTGACACCAAGCAATACGATTTTCTGAAAAGCGATCAGGTGCCTGCCACGGTGAATCCCAGCCTGTGGCGGCAGGCGCAGCTCAACGCCATCAACGGCTTGTTCAAGGTCACCGAGCGTGTCTATCAGGTGCGCGGCCTCGACATCGCCAACCTCACCATCATCGAAGGCGACAGCGGCCTCATCCTGATCGATCCGCTGCTGTCCAACGAGACCGCGAAGGCCGCGCTCGACCTTTATCTGAAGAACCGGCCCGCGAAGCCCGTCGCTGCCGTGATCTACACCCACAGCCACGCCGATCACTTCGGCGGCGCCAAGGGCGTGATCAGCGAGGACGATGCCAGGCAGGGCAAGGTGAAGGTGATCGCGCCGGATGGTTTCATGGAACATGCGGTGGCTGAAAACGTCATCGCCGGTAACGCGATGTCGCGCCGCGCGCAGTATCAGTTCGGCAGCGCGCTGCCGGTCGGCGACCGGGCGCAGATCGACACCGGTCTGGGGAAGGCGCTGGCGCGGGGCTCCATCTCCCTGATCCCACCCAATGATGTGATCAAGCAGTCCTATGAGGCGCGCAATGTCGATGGCGTCGAGATCGAATTTCATCTGGTGCCGGGCTCCGAAGCGCCGTCCGAGATGATCATGTACTTTCCGCAGTTCAAATTGCTGAACATGGCGGAAGACGCCACCCACAACATGCACAATCTTTACACCATCCGCGGCGCGGAAATCCGCGACGGCCGGCTGTGGTCGCGCTACATCAACGAGGCGCTCGCGCGCTATGGTGACAAGACCGAGATCGTGATCGCACAGCATCACTGGCCGATCTGGGACAATGGACGCGTTGTCGCCTTTCTGAAGAAGCAGCGCGATCTTTACAAATTCATCCACGACCAAAGCGTGCGGCTGCTTAACCACGGCCTGACCTCGACGGAAATCGCCGAGCAGTTGAAGTTGCCGCCGTCGCTGGCGAACGATTGGGCGGCGCGCGGCTATTACGGCACGCTCAGCCACAACGCCAAGGCGGTCTACCAGTTCTATCTCGGCTGGTACGACGCCAATCCCGCCGATCTCAATCCGCTGCCGCGTGCGGACTACGCGAAGAAACAGGTGGAATACATGGGTGGCGCGGAGGCGACGATCAAACGCGCGCGCGACGACTTCAAGGCCGGACAGTATCGCTGGGTCGCCAGCGTGATGAGCCAGGTGGTGTTCGCCGATCCGGCCAACAAGGAGGCGCGCGAACTCGGCGCGGACGCTCTTGAACAATTGGGGTATCAGAGCGAGGCGGCGACATGGCGCAACGCCTATCTGCTCGGCGCGCTGGAGCTGCGCAGCGGGGTCGGCCCGCAGCCACCGGCGCTGGTGAATGCGGAGCTGCTGAAAGGCATTTCCATCGATCTCGCGTTCGATTTCCTCGGCGTGCGGCTCAATGCGGCCAAGGCGGAAGGCAAGACAATCGTCATCAACTGGACCTTCACCGATCTCAACGAAACCTATGTGATGAATCTGGAGAATTCCGCGCTGACGCACACGTCGGGCAAGCTTTCGGACAAGGCCGATGCCAGCGTGACGCTGACCCGCGCCGCGCTCGACGCCATCACGCTGAAGCAGCGGACGTTCCTCGGCAGCGTGCTGACAGGGGATGTGTCCGTGGGCGGCAATCCGTTGAAGCTGCGCGAGCTGTTCGGGATGCTCGATGAATTCTCGACTGGCTTCGAGATCGTGGAACCGAAGAAGGCGGCGGTGGAGTAGGGCGCAGGCGGGTCACCCCCACCCGGCGCTTTGCGCCACCCTCCCCACAAGGGGGAGGGAGAAGACGGTCTTCTATGAACGCCGCATTTCTTATCCCTCCCCTGAATGGGGAGGGTGGCCGGCCCAAGCTTGGGCCGGTCGGGTGGGGTGATATCTTTGAGCGAGTGGACTGCGAACAAGGAGTGGCTACCGCTCCGCGCCGCCCTTCAGATGCGGGCGGATCATCCCGACCATCTTCGCGGCATCGGTGCCCGGCGGAAAGAAGCCGAGATACTTGCCGTCGCGGTCGATCAGGTAGATGAAAGCCGAGTGATCCACGGTGTAGTCGTCGGGCTTCGATCCTGTTGAGACCCGCTTGTAGTAGACCCTGTAGACATCGGCGGCCTGCGACACGTCCTTGATGCTGCCGGTGAGGCCGAGCAGTCGCGGATGAAACAACGGCACGTACTGTGCGAGATGCCCGACCGTATCGCGTTCGGGATCGAGCGTAATGAACAGCGGCTGCACGTTCTTCGCGTCGTCGCCGAGTTGCTCCATCGCCAGCCCGATCTGCTGAAGATCCGTCGGGCAGATATCGGGACAATAGGTAAATCCGAAATAGACCAGTATCAGCTGGCCGCGGAAATCGGTGTCGGTGCGGATTTTGCCTGTCTGATCCTTGAGTGCGAACGCACCGCCGATCGGCTCGCGATTCCACATCACCGCGTCCATCAGTTCGGCTGCGGAGCGGGGCGAGCTTTGCGCGGATGCGGGAGATGTTATCCAAAGGCCAAACAGCAGCGCGGCCACAATGGCCGCGCCGGGCTTGCGCCACATCACAGGAAGGCCGCGCGCGCTCACGCGCTGAAGATCAGGCGGCTGCCGGTGGAGACGTTGATCACGTTGTCCGGCATCTGTGCGCGTGCTTCGAGCAGGAAGTTCAAGCCGCTGCAATGCATCGGGATGACCTCATCCGGCTGCAGCGCCTTGATCTCACCGACGATTTGCTTGAGGTAATCGGCGGGCGCGGGTCCGAGATGGAAGCCGCCGACCACGGCATGAACCTTCTGCACGCCGGACACTTCCTGCGCCTGCCGTACCGAATTGACGATGCCGACATGGCCGCAGGAGCTGATCACCACGAGTCCCTTGCCGCGGATGTTGAAGCAGGTCGCGTGCTCGTGGACATGTTCGTCCGGAACGAAATTGCCCTGCAGTTCGGCGGCGGTGTAGTGGCCATAGTCGCAACCGGCGCTTTCAGGTTTGTAGTCGACGAAGGTGTTGGGCAGAATTTTCTCGACGCTGCTGCGCTTGATCTTGCCGGTGGTGAAGGCATGGCCTTCGATCACGGTCGGCGTTTCGCAGAGTATGGTCTGGACTTTCTGCGCCGTGATCTGCTTGCGATCCAGCACGCCGCCTTCGCCGAATTGGCCGGTGGATGCGCGGCTGACACGGTGACAGAAATTATCCTCGCCACCCGCATAGAGCTTCAGGTCGGGCGGAAGCACGTTGCGATACTTCTCGAGGAAGCCGATCAGGCCGCCGTAGTGGTCGATATGGCCGTGGCTGACGATCAGCGCATTCACCTTGGCCGGATCGACCTTGAGCAGGCCGATGTTGTTGATGATGGCGGGCGAGGTGTAGCCGAAATCCAGCAGGATGTTGCGTTGCTCCTGCTCGCGCTGCGATTCCAGAAACAGTGACAGGCCCCATTCGTTATGCAGGACGTTGCGCGCATCGGCGCTGCGGCCGCCGCCCGGGCCTTCGTGCACCACGCCATTCACCGTGCTGCCGCGCAGGAACTGGTCGTGCTGCTGATCGACCAGCACGCGGATCGACAGCTTGTCGATGGTCGGCACCTGGATCGGCGCTGCGCTTGCGACGCCCATGCATGAGAAGCCGCCGGTTGCGGCCAGCCCCATTGCGGTGGAGAGCTTCAGAAAATCCCGCCGTGCGAATTCTTTTGTCATTGTCGACCTTTCCTGACCCTGAATCCGGGTTTGCCGGAACTCTATCTGCGGGACGCGAGAGGGACTGTTCTTAGTTTTCGTCGGAGCGATGGAAATCTTTCACGATCATGGGCTTGGAACGAATGAAATATATTTGATATGCGCCGCGCGGCATTGACTTCGCAGACGCGAAGCGCAAGGTTCATGCAATAGCATTGACTTTGCGGCGCCTGCAAATGACCCTTAGTTCAAGGATAGCAAGATGATCGATCTCTATTACTGGCCGACGCCAAACGGCCACAAGATCACGATGTTCCTCGAAGAGACCGGCCTCCCGTACAAGATTCACCCCGTGAACATCGGCACGGGCGATCAGTTCAAGCCGGAGTTTCTGGAATTCTCGCCGAACAACCGCATGCCCGCGATGATTGACCATGCGCCTGCCGACGGCGGCGCGCCGGTGAAGATCTTCGAATCCGGCGCGATCCTGATCTATCTCGCGGAAAAGACCGGCAAGTTCATGCCGTCCGATCTGCGCAAGCGTTTCGATGTGATGCAGTGGCTGATGTGGCAGATGGGCGGCCTCGGGCCGATGGCCGGCCAGAACCATCACTTCAATGTCTATGCGCCGGAGAAACTTCCCTACGCGATCGACCGCTACATCAACGAGACCAACCGGCTTTACGGTGTGCTCAACAAACGCCTCGCGGATCGCGAGTATGTCGCCGGTGATTACTCCATCGCGGACATGGCGTCCTATCCATGGATCGTGCCGTATGAGCGGCAGGGTCAGAAGCTGGAAGACTTTCCGCATCTCAAGCGCTGGTTCGAGACTATCAAGGCGAAGCCGGCGACGGTTCGCGCTTACGCGGTCGGCCCGACGGTGAATCCCAGCCTTGGAAAGACCTTCACCGATGAGCAGAAAAAAGTGCTGTTCGGACAGACCGCGTCCGTTGTGAAGGGCTGAGAAAGATGACCGCGTCGCGAAAGCTGTTCGAACTCTGCGGCACTGAAACCGAGCGCGTGTTCAGCCCGTTCTGCTGGCGCACGCGGATGGCGCTGGCGCACAAGGACATCAAGGCCGAAACGATTCCGTGGCGCTTCAGCGAAAAGGAGGCCATCGCGCCGCATCAGTCCGACAAGGTGCCGGTGTTCATCGACGGCGACACATCCGTCGCCGACTCGTGGACGATCGCGAACTATCTCGAAGACACCTATCCCGATCGTCCGTCGCTGTTCGGCGGCGAGGGCGGCCGCGCCATGGGCCGGATGCTGAACTGGTGGGGCGATACGGTAGTGCTCGGCGGCATCTTTCCGATGATCGCTGCGGATATTCATGCCCTGCTGCGGCCGGCCGATCAGGTGTATTTCCGCAAGACCCGCGAAGCGCGTCTCGGCAAAACGCTGGAACAGGCGGCTGCCAATCGCGACGAGGCGGTCGAGATGTTTCGCCAGAGCCTCACCCCGATGCGGCTGACGCTGAAGACACAAGCCTATCTCGGCGGCGCGTCGCCGAATTACGCCGACTACATCGTGTTCGGCCCGTTCCAGTGGGCGCGTGCGACCAGTCCATTCAAGCTGTTGAAGGAAGACGATCCGATCTACGCTTGGCGCGAGCGGCTGCTCGATGCGTTCGGCGGCATGGCGCGGAACTCACCGGGCTATGCGGTGTAGCTATATTTGATACTTTTCCGCAACCCTCAGTCAAATTCGTCATGGCCGGGCTTGTCCCGGCCATCCACGTCTTTGATGCTTGTGACAAGAAAGACGTGGATGCCCGGCACAAGGCCGGGCATGACGAACTGATTGAGATAGCTGCGTCACGACGTTGTCCGCTGCTCTGCCGCCGCGGTCCGCAGGCAGGCCCGACACAGACAGTCCTCGCCCTCGGCGGGCATCGGCAGCTTCGCGGTCTCATCCATGCACCAGCAATGCCCGGACAGGTCGCAGGTGAACGCTGTTCCGCAACGCGGGCAGTTCAGCGCACGGTGCGCCGCAGCGGCAGGTGAGGCGTTGTCTGGCCGATTTGTCATGAGGCGGTCCGGGAAATTGCCAATGTTTTGCGTGTCCTTCACGTCAGGTTCATGCGCCCGGGCAGCATAGTCTGCCGTTCCGGTGTATATTGGCCGGGACGTCAGCGAGATCAACCGTGAGATTCAGCCATGGCGCGTGACCCGCAAGGTGCTCTCGTCGCTCTCAACCGGTTCGGGTTTGGCGCGCGCGGCGGCGCGGCCAGCGATTTCTCCAGCGCGGCCTCCGATCCGCGCGGTTTCGTGAAGGCCGAACTGGGTCGACCGAACGCGGCGCTGCTCGATGCGCCGGGTTTGCAGTCATCCCCCGCGCTGGCGCAGGCGGTGTTCGACTATCAGCACGACATCAAGCGGCAGCGCGAAGCCGCCGCGAAAACCGCGCAGGCGATGGCTGCTATTGGTGACGATCTGACCAGAAAAATGCAGAACGACTTGCCGAAAGAGCTGGCGGCAGAGTCCGGGCTCGAGATGAAGCCCGGCGTGGCAACATCGACGACGTCGCCAGATGTGATGCAGCCGACCGCGTCTCCCAAACAACCGCCGAAGCCGCTCAACATCATCCAGAAGACGTTCCGCGCCGAGGCGCTGGCGCGGATTCAGCGCGCCACCATGGCGGAAAGCGGATTCGTCGAACGGCTGGTGACGTTCTGGTCGAACCATTTATGCACCTCCGCCAGCAAGGGTGAACTGGCGCGGATATGGTCCGGCGCGTTCGAGCGTGAAGCGATCCGGCCTTACGTGCTGGGGAATTTCGGCGAGATGCTCCGCGCCGTCGAGCAACATCCGGCGATGCTGTTCTTTCTCGACAACCAGCGCTCGTTCGGTCCGCAGTCGCGCGCCGGGCAGAACCGCAAGCGGGGTCTGAACGAGAACCTCGCCCGCGAGATCATGGAATTACACACGCTCGGCGTGAACGGCGGCTACACCCAGGATGACGTCGCGGCGCTGGCCCGTATCATCACCGGCTGGACCTTCGCCGGACGGGACGGGAAGCTCGCGCCGCCCGGCACCTTCACGTTTTTCGCCAATGCCCATGAGCCTGGGCCGCAAAAGCTGCTCGGCAAGGTCTACGAGGACACTGGCCTCGCGCAGGGCGAGGCGGCGCTGGCCGATATCGCGCGGCATCCGGCGACGGCGAAGTTCATCGCCACCAAATTCGTGCGCCACTTCGTGGCGGACGATCCGCCGCCTGCGCTGGTGGCGAAACTCGAAAGCACGTTCAAGAAAACCGGCGGCGATCTGCGCGCGATGACGCTGGCGCTGGTCGATGCGGACGAGGCATGGCACGCGCCGATGACCAAGATCCGCATGCCGTATGAATATCTGGTGGCGGCGGGACGGATGATGGGGCGCATTCCTGAAGATCCGCAACGCTATCTCGGCGGGTTGAATGTTCTCGGCCAGCCGCTGTGGGCGCCGGCAGGGCCGAACGGTTTCGCCGACACCAACGCGGCATGGGCCGCGCCGGAAGGGATCAAGTTGCGGCTCGACATCGCGTCGCAGATTGCGTCGCGCATTGCCGACAACGTCGATCCGCGCGCACTGCTCGATGTGGTGGCAGGGGAGGCAGCGTCAACGGAGACGCGGCAGACCGTTGAGCGCGCGGAATCGCGGCAGCAGGCCTTCGCGCTGCTGCTGATGTCGCCGGAATTCCAGAGGAGATGAGCATGTCGGATATCCCGATGGATTGCTGCGAAAGCCACACCGCGCGCGGGCTGACGCGGCGCGCGTTGCTATTGGGCTCGGCGACCTTCGCAGCCTGGGCTTATCTGCCGAAATTCGCCCGTGCCAAGGACGGACGCGATCCGCGCTTCGTCACCATCATCCTGCGCGGCGCGCTGGATGGCCTTGCCACTGTCGCGCCGGTCGGCGATCCCAATTACGCCGGGCTGCACGGATCGATCGCGCTGTCGCTCGACGGCGCGCACGCCGCGACCCCGCTTGATTCATTCTTCGCGCTGCATCCGTCGATGACGGAATTCGCGCGGATGTATAAGGACAAGAAAGCTGCCGTCGTTCACGCGGTGGCGACGCCATATCGCGAGCGCTCGCATTTCGACGGGCAGGACGTGCTGGAAAGTGGCTTCGGTGGACCGGGCCGCGTACAGAGCGGCTGGCTCAATCGCGCGCTGGAAGCGATGCCGCGCGGTGAGCGGGTGATGAGCGGGCTCGCGGTCGGCCCGACCACGCCGCTGGTGTTGCGGGGCGCCGCGCCGACGGTCGGCTGGGCGCCGCCCTATATTCCGCAAGCGGCTGACGACACTGCGATGCGCCTCGTCAATCTCTACAATCATCGCGATCCCGCGCTGGCCGCGGCGCTGTCGCAGGGTCTGCAGATCGACAGGATTGCGGCGCGCGACGACAGCATGAAACCGAAACGCGGCATGAACGGCGCGGCTGCGATGCGGCTCGCGGCCAAGGGCGCGGCGCGGTTGATGGCGGCGGATGACGGGCCGCGCATCGCGGCCTTGGCGTTCGACGGCTGGGACACCCACGCCAATGAAGGCGGATCCGTCGGTCGTCTGGCACAATTGCTGTCCGGCCTCGACGGCGCGCTGGCAGAATTCGAGAGCGGCCTCGGCGAGCGCTGGCGCGATACGGTGATCGTGGTCGTTACCGAGTTCGGCCGCACCGCGCGCATCAATGGCACCGAGGGCACCGACCACGGCACTGGCACGGTGGCGCTGCTTGCAGGTGGCGCGGTCAATGGTGGGCGTGTGATTTCGGATTGGCCGGGACTGAAGGTCGCGAACCTTTATGAAGGCCGCGACCTCAAGCCGACCGCCGATCTGCGCGGTGTCATCAAGGGCGTGCTGCGCGATCACCTCGGCCTCGGAGAGCGCGTGCTGGCGGAGACTGTATTCCCCGACAGCGGTGCCGTGAAAGCGATGCAGGGGCTGGTTGTTTAGTTACCGGCCAACGATCTTGTTTTCATCCCTCCCCCTTGTGGGGAGGGTCGACCGGCGTTAGCCGGTCGGGGTGGGGGCGTTGCACAAAATACCGCGTCGTCCCCGCGAAAGCGGGGACCCATAACCACCTGCGTATCTGTTCAGAAGAGATGTTTTAACGACCGCGCTAAGACACGATGACAGGGAGTATGGGTCCCCGCTTTCGCGGGGACGACATTGAATGTGATTGCGCGCGCTTCTGCCTGCTAACGCCTCAGCCCTTCGTGATGCCGTCGATCTGCGCCATCTCGTCCGCCGTCAGCTTCCAGTTGATGGCCTTGGCGTTCTGCTCGATCTGTTCGGCGCTGGATGCGCCGGCGATCACGCTTGAGACCTGCGGCCGCGCCGCGAGCCATGAGAACGCCAGTTCGATCATCGTCTTGCCGTGCGCATTGGCGAAGTCCTGAAGCTTCGCGACGATGTCGAAGTTTCTGTCGGTCATGTAACGGTCACCGAGAGACGAGACCTTGCCGAAGCGCGAGTCGGCGGATGGCTTCTCGCCGCGCTTGTATTTGCCCGTCAGCAGGCTACTGGCCAGCGGGAAGAACGGCAGCAGGCCGAGATTGTAGGCCTGCGCCGCCGGCAACAGATCCTTTTCGATGTCGCGCACGATCAGGCTGTATTCGTCCTGACATGACACGAAGGCGTGGGTGTTGATGCCGCGCGCGGTGAACTGCGCTTCGGCGATGCGCCATGCCGGAAAGTTCGAGCAGCCGATGTAGCGTACCTTGCCCTGGCGGATCAGGTCTTCCAGCGCACGCAGCGTCTCTTCAATAGGCGTCAGTTCATCGAAGTCGTGTTGCTGGTAGAGATCGATGTAGTCGGTCTTCAGGCGGCGCAGGCTGTCTTCCACGGCATTCATGATGTAACGCCGCGATGCGCCCTGCTTGGTGCCGTCGTCGCTCATCGCCTTGGAATATTTCGTCGCCAGCACGATGTCCTTGCGGCGGTCGCCGAGCACCTGACCGAGCACGGTTTCCGAGCCGCCGCGCCCGGCATAGATGTCGGCGGTGTCAAACAACGTGATGCCGAGGTCGATGGCTTTGTGAATGATCTTGCGCGAGGTTTCGAGATCGCTGCGCTGGCCGAAGTTATTGCAGCCGATGCCGACGGCCGAGACGCGCAGGCCGGAGCCGCCGAGATTTCTGATTTCCATGATCTTATCCGTCAGGTTTGTTCGAATGCGGGAACGGTCGATGCCGCCGCTTCATCCGTACCTGACGGCTGCGCCGCAGGCGAGCGCAAAGCGCGCGCCGTCATGCGCCGCACCGCGTTTTCGGCGTCCCGCGCGATCTCCTTGCGGTTCGCGGTCATGCCGTAGCCGATGGGATCGCCCCAGCTCACCGTGACATCGACGGCGCCCGACGAAAACACGCCGAGCAGGTGCGGGATCAGATCGACATCGCCATACCACGCCACCTTGTCGCGCAGCGCGCGGCCGACCGGAACGCCGCCATAGCGCACATAGGCGAGCGACACCGGCTGCACGGTGACGCGGTCATGATGGGTGGAATCGCCGATGGCGTGATGCACCGAGCCGATCAGCGCGGAGCGAAACGGCAGGATGCGGATGCCGTCGCTTGACGTGCCTTCGGGAAACAGCACGACGGCGTCGCCGCCGAGCAGGCGGTCGCCCATTGCGCGTGCGGCATCGCCGGTCTTGTGGCGGCGTTCGCGTTCGACGAACACCGTGCGCTGCAGTTTCGCCAATTGGCCGAACAGCGGCCAGTTCGCGACTTCGGATTTGGCGACGAACACCACCGGGGCGATCGCACCGAGCACGATGATGTCGAGCCAGGATGCGTGGTTGGACAGGATCAGCGCCGGACTTTCGCGGGTGCGCTCGCCGATCTGCGTAATCCGGACGCCGATCACAGCGCAGGCGGCGCGATGAAACAGGTTCGGCACGATGCGCTGCAGTCGGGAATTGAGCAGGATGCCGGCGGCTTGAAACGGCAACAGCAGCAAGGCGATGAAGACCATGACGATGGTCACGTAGGCGGTGCGGATCATGATGACGTGTCGTGAGAGTGAAAAAGCCTGACGCGGCTGCGGGGAACCTGTCGAAAGATTATAGCGGGTCGGACGCTGCTGGCAAAAGCAGGTAAGATCGAGGCATGAGTGGAAAGCTGAGAGATTGGGCGCGTGCTCTCAAGCGCGATGTTCATGCGATCTACCTTGCCAGCCGCGATCCGCGCGTGCCCTGGTATGCGAAGGCATTGGCCGTGGCGGTGGCGGGATATGCGCTGTCGCCGATCGATCTCATTCCCGATTTTATTCCGGTTCTCGGTTATCTCGACGACGTCATTCTTGTGCCGCTGGGGATCGTGCTGGTTCTGCGGCTGATCCCGCCGCAGATCATGGCCGAGCATCGCGCCTCGGCGCTGGTGCAGCAGGATCGTCCGGTGAGCCGCATTGCTGCATTTGCAATCGTCTGCGTCTGGATGGTGTCCGCCGTGCTCGCGGGCTGGCTTGTGTACGGTCACGTCGCGGCATGAATGTCCCGCTGACTCTCCGGAAAAAATGCGGCCCCGGCCGGATGCAGCGCAGAGGGGATTTACGCGACCGGGGGCCGCCCGAACGCGCGATCGGTGACGGGGGCATATCGCGCGCCATCGTCAGGCTAGAGGTTGAGCATTACAGGGCTGTGACAGGGCGAGTTGTCCACAGGGCATCAGGTGAGTTACCGGATTGCGCTCAAAACCTGTGTCGTCTCCGCTTTCGCGGGGACAGTGCAGTTTGTTCTCGAAAGGTCATCCATGCCCATTGCCATCTCTCCCGCGCTTCAGCCGTTCCTGCTGCTCCTCGTGTCCAATGTCTTCATGACCTTCGCCTGGTACGGGCATTTGAAATACAAGGAACACTCGCTGCCGCTGGTTATCATGGTGAGCTGGGGCATCGCCTTTTTTGAATACTGCATCGCCGTGCCGGCCAACCGCTGGGGCAGCGCGGTCTATTCGGCGGCGCAGCTCAAGACCATGCAGGAAGTCATTACGCTGGTGGTGTTCGCCGGCTTCTCGGTGCTGTATCTGAAAGAGCCGCTCGGCTGGAATCACGCCCTCGGCTTCGCGTTCATCGCCGCCGGCGCGTTCTTTATTTTCCACAAATGGTCGTGAGCTGCGTCGCAACGCAGCCCGGCGGCTCCGCCGGGCTTTGGCCAAGCGCCTGCGTTGCGATCAAAAATCCTGCAACGAGGACGATCGCCAGCGTCAGAGTCGCTGAAACCACGACAAGCGGTGCTTTCATTCGTGTCTCTCCACCGCGCACGCCAACGCGAGGCCGCGGGATTCCATCTCGGTGCGCAGGGAGTAAGTGGCCTCAGCCGGCAATCGGCATGGCGGCCACGACCTTGATCGACAGCGCCGTGACAGTGACGAGCAGGCATACTGACAGCGACGCCACCGCGAGCGAGGCGGCGAGGGCGTTCGACAATCGGGCCGACGCAATGCGCGCGGACCGCAGTCCGAAACCAATTCCTGAAACCGGCGACCGGATCATGGTCGTGAATCCTCAAATCGGGCGGCGAATCACCGCTGCCCGGAATCTCTCAGGAATCGCTGTCAACATTGCGGCGCACGCGCGTCAAACGTGGCGGAAACGAGGCGAGTTGAGCAAAATCAGCGGGTTATGCCCGCTATCCCGGCTGGAATCGGCGCGTTTCAGGCCTCGGCCGTGAGGCCGGTCTCGGTCCCCGGGGCGGTTTCGGGAGCCGCCACTTCGGCGGGTTTCCACGCCATCGAGACGAAGCGCGGCTCCTGTTCGATCCGCTTCAGCCAGGCACGCACCGACGGATAGCCGGAGAGATCGAAGTCGCACTGGTTGGCGACGTGGGTGTAGCCGTACATCGCGATGTCCGCGACGGTGAGATGTCCCGCCGCGAAATAGTCGTGGGTCTTGAGGTGATTTTCCATCACCCGCAGCGCGGCGTAGCCACGCTCCATCCAGTCTTCCAGCGAATGGGTCTGCAGATCGCGGCCGCCGCGCACCAGCACCAGCCAGAAATACGCGGCGCCGACGCTCGGCTCCAGCGCATGCTGTTCGAAGAACATCCATTGCAGCGCCTGCGCGCGATCGATGCGATCTTCCGGCGCGAGCGACGTGCCGATGGCGACGTACCAGAGGATCGCGTTGGACTCCGCAAGGTAACGGCCGTCAGCCACTTCCAGCAGCGGCACCTGTCCGCTGGGATTGCGCGCGAGAAATTCCGGCGTGCGGCTTTCGCCGCGCAAGATGTCGACCTCGATGGCCTTGTAGGGCGCGTTCAACAGCGCCAGCGCAAGGCGAACCTTGTAGCTGTTGCCGGAACGTTGCATCGAGTAAAGTTTGTACATGCGGGCTTTCGAAAAATACCGTCCAGAATAATTGCCAGTGACCAGCGGCGCGAGCGGAGTGCCGTCCGGCCGACCCTCAGGCCGGTGTAACAATGAGGTTCCGGGCCGCGTGCCGCAAGGCCTCCGCGTTAGAAAAAGTCAAATCGATCACAGCCATGCGGTCGGAGGCGATTTTATTCTGCGGTGCACATGATCGCGCGTCAATTTCGCGCAAAACGCCGTGAGGAAAATCCGGAAATCCGTGATCGTCAGGACTTGTTCGCAACTGCGTCAAGATCGAGATAGCGCATGCGCTTCGCCTCGCGGCGGCCCTGCGCGATGGCTTCGAGCACAAGGCCGATGGCGAAGGAGAGGAAGCCGAGTTGCGCGATGGCGGCGGCGAGAATCGCGGTCGGAAACCGCGGTACCAATCCCGTTTCCAGATAGGTGACGATCAGCGGCGCGCCGAGACCGGCGCAGATGATCAGCAGCATGGCGCCGATCGCGCTGAAGAAACGCAGCGGCCGGGTTTCCTTGTAGAGCTTGATCAGCGTCAGCAGGATGCGGGTGCCGTCGCGATAGGTCCGCAGCTTGCTCTGCGATCCTTCCGGCCGCGTCGCATAGGGCAACGGCATTTCACCGGTGGCGATCTTGAGATCGAGCGCGTGGACCGACAACTCCGCCTCGATTTCGAATCCGCTCGAGGTGACCGGAAACGATTTCGCGAAGCGCCGCGACAGCACGCGGTAGCCTGAGAGAATATCGGTAAAGCCGTCGCCGAACATATGCGCGAGGATGCGGTTGAAAAGCTGATTGCCGAAACGATGACCGCGCGGGAACGCGCCGTCGCCGCCGTTGCGGGTGCCGACCATCATGTCGAGGTTGCGTGTCACCAGCGCCTCGATCAGCGCGCCGGCCGCGGTCGGATCGTAGGTCGCGTCGCCGTCGGCGAGAATGTAGATGTCGGCATCGATGTCAGCCAGCATGCGGCGGACGACGTTGCCCTTGCCCTGAAGCATTTCGCGCCGGACGATGGCGCCGGCCGCGACAGCGGCCTCATAGGTGCCGTCGGTGGAATTGTTGTCGTAGACGTAGATCCGCGCGCCGGGCAGCGCGCGCTTGAAACCGTCGATCACGCGACCGATGGCGGCTTCCTCGTTGTAGCAGGGCAGCAGCACGGCGATGGAGCGATTGCGCACCAGCGCGCTGTGCGGAAACAGGTCGTCGATTTCGTCGCGAACGCGATCAAGCTTTGACAAGGCGGCTGCTCCCGATTGTCTGGATGCCGAGGTCGCTCGCCGCGCGCCGCAGCGTCATGGCGTAGAGCGCGAGCATGACGATGAGGCCGAGCGGAATGCCGCTCAGTCCGGCGATGCTGCGGGTGAGAAATGGCACGGCCCAGGCCAGCGCCAGCAAGGACAACTCATAAGGATGAAAGCCGCGCGTCAGTCCGTGACGGACGAGAAACGCAATCGCGATGCCGAGCACCACCATGTCGTAGTCCAGCACGTAGGGCGTCGCGAGGAGGCAGGCGACCGCGAGCGCCGCGGCCTTGAGTTCGAACGCCGCCTGCGAGCGCCACAGCCAGACGATGGATGCGGCGAGCGCCAGCGCCAGTGCGCCCTGCGCGGCATAGGCGGCATCGATGCTGCCGCCCCACATCCGCACCGCCGAGAACAGCGACTGGATTTTCTCCCAGCCGGTGCCGCCGGCTTCCAGCACCACTGTTCGGGTGAAGGTCGCGGAAGCGGCGAAGGCGTGCCACACGCTCATGCCGAATAGCAACGTCGATGCGACGATCAGCGCCGCCACGGTGGCGGTGGCGCTCAGGATCGTGGTCCAGCGTCCGGTCGCGAGCAGCACGAGCGGAATCAGGAGTCCGAACTGCGGCTTGTACGACAGCAGGCCGAGCAGCACACCGGCCAGCACCGGCCGCCGGTCCAGCAAGGTGAGGAAGCCGCCAAGCAGCGCCGCGGTGAAAAACGCATTCTGGCCGTGACCGATATTGACGAACACGGCGGGGAACGCCGCTGTCGCAAGCCACGTCTCGCGCCGTGGCACGATGGCATAGACCGCCGCCATGAAAGCCGGGAGCGAGACCGCGAGCCAGCACGCGAGCGCGAGCGCGTAGGGCATCAGCGCCAGCAGTGCGGCGACCATCAGGAAGAACGGCGGATAGTGCCAGCCGAAGAAGGGGACGTCGCGGCCTTCGAACACGGCGATCTCGGCGGCATGCTGAAGCTGTGGATCGTAGGCGTCGGGCGCCTTGCCCGACAGCGTCAGGACACCGGCGGCATAGACGTTGGAGAAATCGGTTCCGATCGGCTTGCCGTTGCGGTCGATGAAATGATTCGAGGTCGCAAGCAGGCCGATCAGGCCGGCCAGCGAAATGGCGAGCACCAGCAGGCAATAGCCGCGGATACGGCCTGGCGTGAGCCAGCTTCCGGTCCGCAGGTCTTGCCAGATATGGCTCATTTTCTCGCCAGAATTTACGAATGTTGCAGGGAGCGCCTTGGGCAGATTCTTGGGCGCATCGACCCTAGGCGGCGCGCTTTAAGGTTTCCTTAGTCCGGCGTGCAATTTCGTGTGTTTCCGGCAAAGTTTCTTGCGATGCAGCGTCGCCCGTTTTAGGGTGCCCCGCCCCGCTAAATCCGCGAATCCGGGCCTTCGCGACCCTTCAGCATCCTTTAGGAGAATATGATGCCGTTTCTGTCCGCTGCGCTTGACCGTGTGAAGCCGTCCGCGACCATCGCGGTCACGGATAAAGCACGTCAGCTCAAAGCCGCGGGCCGCAATGTCATCGGCCTCGGCGCCGGCGAGCCGGATTTCGACACGCCCGCCAACATCAAGCTGGCGGCGATCCACGCCATCGAAGCCGGCAAGACCAAGTACACCGCGGTGGACGGCATTCCCGAACTGAAAGAGGCGATCATCGCCAAGTTTCAGCGCGAGAATGGCCTGACCTACAAGCCGAACCAGATCACGGTCGGCACCGGCGGCAAGCAGGTGCTGTACAACGCGCTGATGGCGACGCTCAATCAGGGCGACGAGGTCATCATCCCGGCGCCGTACTGGGTGAGCTATCCGGAAATGGTGGCGCTGGCCGGCGGCGTGTCCGTGCCTGTGGTCTGCACCGCGGAGTTCGGTTTCAAGCTGCAGCCCGCCGCGCTGGAAGCTGCGATCACGCCGAAGACCAAGTGGATCATCCTGTGCTCGCCGTCGAACCCGACCGGCTCCGCCTATAAGCGCGCGGAGTTGAAGGCGCTCACCGACGTGCTGCTGAAGCATCCGCATGTCTGGGTGATGACCGACGACATGTACGAACATCTCGTCTACGACGACTTCGAGTTCACCACGCCGGCGCAGGTCGAGCCGCAACTGTTCGACCGCACGCTGACGGTGAACGGCGTGTCGAAAGCCTATTGCATGACCGGCTGGCGCATCGGCTATGCGGGCGGCCCGCAGCCGCTGATCTCGGCGATGGCGACCATCCAGTCGCAGTCGACCTCGAACCCGTCGTCGATTTCGCAGTGGGCTGCGGTCGAGGCGCTCAACGGGACGCAGGAGTTCATTCCGGCGAACAACAAGGTGTTTAAGGAGCGCCGCGATCTGGTCGTCGCCATGCTGAATCAGGCGACCGGCATCTCATGCCCGCGGCCGGAAGGTGCGTTCTATGTCTATCCGTCGTGCGCGGGCACCATGGGCAAGACCGCGCCGTCGGGCAAAAAGCTCGCGACCGATGAAGATTTCGTGACCGAGCTTCTGGAGACTGAAGGCGTCGCGGTGGTGCAGGGGTCCGCATTCGGCCTCGGCCCGGCGTTTCGCATCTCCTACGCGACGAAAACCTCGGATCTCGAGGAAGCCTGCAAGCGCATCCAGCGCTTCTGCGGCAATTTGCGATAACGCAGCACCACAAAAGCAACACTGCCGAAACAATGTCGGCAGTTTGATATCAAATAAGGGAAGCGCCATGTTTTTGACACGGCGCTTCCCTTTTGTCCGGCCGCCAATCAAACTTGCAATCTGGAGTTCTAATTCATGCGTCTTTCATCCCTCCTCGGTGTCGCGGTCGCGGCACTCGTCGCCTCGGTCGCTACGGCGAATGCACAGCAGCAGCAGGGCGTGCGCGTCGGCGTGCTCGAATGCAGCGGCGGCCAGAACGTCGGCATGGTGATCACATCCGCGACCACGCTTGAATGCGTCTTCCGCAGCGAAGGCCGCCGGCCGGAGCCTTATCTGGCGCATGTCAGCCGCTTCGGCATCGATCTCGGCGTCACCGCGAACACCGGCCTTGCCTGGGCCGTGCATGCGCCAACCCGGCGCGTTGGCCCCGGCGACCTCGCTGGTAACTATGGTGGCGTGGGCGGCAACGTCTCGTTCGGCGTCGGAGGCGGCGGCAACCTGCTGTGGGGTGGTTCGCAGAATTCCTTCGCGCTTCAGCCGCTCAGCCTGCAGGGCCAGACCGGCGTGAACGTGACGGGCGGCGTCGTCGGCCTCGACCTCGAGCCGGTCGCCTACAAGAAGAAGCGTCGCCATCGCGGTTGAGTTAACAAAACGGAATGAAAAAGGCCCGCTGATGCGGGCCTTTTTTGTGACTCTTTAAGTGCTGTCGACGGGCGGCAATTGAACATTGGCCGATGGTATGACTAGATGCGGCGACTTTTCACATCATCAGTTCTGTTTGCGCCATTCAGCCGGAGATATCTCATGCGCCGCCTTTCGACTTTCCTGACCGTTGCCTCGACAGCCCTGATTGCGACGGCTGTTCTTGCTCATGCGCAGTCAGGACGCACCCAGGTCGGCGTGCTGGAGTGCCGCGGCGGTCCGAATGTCGGCATGATCGTCGGCTCGGTCACCAATCTCGGCTGCGTCTTCCGTTCGCAGGGCCGTCCGGATGATCTCTACACCGCGCGCATCACCAAGATCGGCGTCGATCTCGGCATCACCACCGAGACGGCATTGTCATGGGCCGTGTTCGCGCCCACCGTGCAACTCGGCTCGGGTGACCTGGCCGGTAATTACGCCGGCGTGAACGCCAGCGCCGCCGTCGGCGTCGGACTCGGCGCCAACGCCATGATCGGCGGCTCGCAGAACTCGTTCGCCTTGCAGCCGCTCAGCGTGCAGGGCCAGACCGGATTGAGTGTGGCGGGAGGCGTGCAGAGCCTGGAACTGCGTCCCGGCCGCTTCTGATTTCCGCACGAAATATTTTTGCAAAGGCCCGTCGTCATGGCGGGCCTTTTGTTTTCGATAATGTCTGCAACGGGTCAGCAACTTTAGGTGATCGGAGGATGCTGCGCAGCGGCATGTTTCCCGCTTGCCAACCGCGCCGCGCCTTGAGACGATCACCCTGCCGACCCGCGTGAGCGCATTCCGCAGAAGTGGGCTTGGCGCGAGCGGAATGCGCGCAACATTGAAGTAAGAGTGTTCCGGCGGCGACCGGATTCCACCTCGGGTCAAACCCATGGGGCTTGCCCAAGGACATGCTTCGCCGGAACTTGCTCGATGCGGGCCGTGCTCCAGACAGGAGACGGCAAATGGGACAAGACAACCTGAGAAGTCCCCGTGGTCCCCGGTGCATCGCGCTGGTGGGCCCATTTCAGAGTGGCAAGACCACGTTACTTGAAGCGATCCTGGCCCGAACCGGGGCCATTCCCAAAGCAGGCACCATCGAGGCATGCAACACCGTCGGGGATTCCTCTCCGCAGGCGCGGCACCATCGCATGAGCGTCGGTCTGACTGCCGCGACCACGACCTTCATGGGCGACAGCTACACCTTTATCGATTGTCCTGGCTCCGTCGAATTCGCGCACGACATGCGCGCGGCGCTGCCGGCGGTCGACGCCGCCGTCATCGTGTGCGAAGCCGACGAGCGCAAGCTGCCGCAGTTGCAGCTGATCATGCGCGAGCTGGAAGACCTCGGCATTCCGCGCTTTCTGTTTCTGAACAAGATCGACAAGGCGAACAAGCGCATCCGCGAAACGCTGGCGACGTTGCAGCCGGCGTCACGCACGCCGCTGGTGCTGCGGCAGATTCCGATCTGGAAGGGCGATCTCATCGCCGGTTTCGTCGATCTCGCGCTGGAGCGCGCCTTTGTCTATCGCGAGCACATGCCGTCCGAGGTGATCGAGCTTGAGGCTGGCGATCTCGACCGTGAAAAGGAAGCCAGGCTCACGATGCTGGAGAAACTCGCCGATCACGACGACCGGCTGCTCGAACAGTTGCTGGAAGACATCCCGCCGCCGCGCGATGAGGTGTTCGACGATCTCGCCAGCGAATTGCGCGAAGGCCAGATATGCCCGGTGCTGCTCGGCTGCGCGACGCGCGAGAACGGCGTGCTGCGGTTGCTGAAGGCCTTGCGTCATGAAGCGCCCGATGTCGCCGCAACGGCGGAACGGCTCGGCGTCTCCAACGAGACCACAGCGCTCGCCTACGTCATGAAGACCACGCATCTTCAGCACGGCGGCAAGCTGTCGCTGACGCGGATCCTGCGCGGTCATATCGCCGACGGCGACACCGTGCAGTCCTCAGGTGGCGGCGCTGGCCGCATTTCGGGAATTGTTGCGCCGAATGTCGGCAGTGACACCAAGCGTGCATCGGCCGCTGCGGGCGAAACGGTCTCGCTCGGCAAGCTGGATGCGGTGAAGACCGGCGATACGCTGACGACGGGCAAGACCGTGCCTGAAGCGCTGGTGGACGTTGTGCCGACCGCGCCCGTGCTGGCGACGGCGCTCGCAGCAACGGATCGCAAGGACGACGTCAAGCTCGGCCAGGCTCTGACGCGCCTTGTCGAGGAAGATCCGTCGCTGAGCGTGGTCCACAATCAGCTCACCCACCAGATGGTGCTGTGGGGGCAGGGCGAGATGCATCTGCGCGTCGCGGTCGAACGGTTGCAGGACCGCTTCGGCGTCAGCGTGAAGCAGCACGCGCCGCCGGTGGGTTATCAGGAGACCATCCGCAAGACGATCACCCAGCGCGGGCGTCACAAAAAGCAATCCGGCGGCCACGGCCAGTTCGGCGATGTGGTGCTGGCCATCAAACCGCTGCCGCGCGGCAGCGGTTTTGTGTTCATCGAGAAGATCGTCGGGGGCGCGGTGCCGAAGAATTATATCGGCGCGGTCGAGGAGGGCGCCGGCGACGGTCTTGCGCGCGGGCCGCTCGGCTTCCCGGTGATCGATGTGGAAGTCACGCTGACGGACGGCTCCTATCACAGTGTCGACTCGTCCGATCAGGCGTTCCGGACTGCGGCGCGGATCGGCGTCACCGAAGCCTTGCCGCAATGCGCGCCGGTGCTGCTCGAGCCGATCCATGTGGTCGAGATCGTCTGCCCGACCGACGCAACCGCGAAGATCAACTCGATCCTCTCCGGACGGCGGGGCCAGATTCTCGGCTTTGACACCCGCGAAGGGTGGACCGGCTGGGATCTGGTGCGGGCGATGATGCCCGAAGCGGAGATCGGCGATCTGATCGTGGAGGTTCGTTCCGCAACGGCCGGTGCGGGCGGCTTCACCCGGCAGTTCGACCACATGTCCGAAGTGACCGGCCGCGCGGCGGACCAGATCATTGCCGCTCATCGCGCGGCGGCGTAGGCCTGTCCCCAACACTTGCGACAAAGGCCCGCCCTTGCGGGCCTTTTTTTTGACGCGGGCGGACTTCCCCGACTCGGCATCGTTGGCGACAATGGCGCAGGGGGACATCGATGCTGGACTCACGCGCGAACATCGCACTGGCTTGCCTGCTGAGCAGCCTCGCCGGATTTGTCGATGCCATCGGCTTTATCCATCTCGGCGGGCTGTTCGTCTCCTTCATGAGCGGCAACTCGACACGGCTCGGCGTGAGCTTGCAGGAGGGGCACTGGCGTGAAGCGCTTGAAACGGTGGGGCTGATCGCCTTGTTCGTCGCCGGCGCGGGCGCGGGAAACCTGATCGTGCTGGGCCGGGCCTCGTATCGGCAGACATGGGTGCTGCTTGCCGAAGGCCTGTTGCTGGTCGGTGCGGCGCTGTCTCATGGCTTCGGCTTTTCCGCGCTGTCGATTGCGCTGATTGTTTTCGCGATGGGGCTGGAGAATGCCGTGTTTTTCACCGGCGGTGCGGGCGGCCTCGGGCTGACTTACATTACGGGCGCGCTGGTGCGGGTCGGCCAACTCATGGCGCTGGCGCTACGCGGCGGCAAGCGGTGGGAATGGCTGCCGAGCTTCTTCCAGTGGGCTTCGCTTGTGGTCGGGTCCGTGCTCGGCGCATTCGCCTACCGGCTCTACAGCCTCGATGCGATCTGGTTCGGTGCGGCTCTGGCGCTCATGCTGAGCGCGGGGCTGGCGTTCGTTGCGCGCGCGAATGCCGCCGCTCCCTAGCGGTTCGCATTGACAGCCGCGGGTGCCGCGTGATTTGACCCATCATCCAACCGGAGTCCGTCCTCATGAGCGCCACCCCCGCCGCGTGTCTGATCGGCTGGCCGGCGGCGCATTCGCGTTCGCCGCTGATCCATAAATACTGGCTGAAGTCGTTCGGCATCGACGGCGATTATCGCATCGAGGCGGTGGAGCCGGCGGCCTTCGCGGAATTCATCGGCGGTCTCAAGGCGCGTGGCTACAAAGGTGCGAACGTCACCATCCCGCACAAGGAGCAGGCGCTCGCTTTGTCGATGCCCGATGCGCGCGCGCGGGCGGTGGGCGCGGCCAACACGCTCTATTTCAATGACGGTGAACTGTGTTCGACCAACACCGATGTCGAAGGCTTTATCGGCAATCTCGACGCCAGCGCGCCGGGCTGGGACAGCGCGGACGACGTGCTGGTGCTGGGCGCGGGCGGATCGTCACGCGCGGTGATTTTCGGATTGATCGAACGCGGCATCAAGCGCGTGCATCTTGCCAACCGCACCGCGTCGCGCACTCAGCTGCTGGCCGATCAGTTCGGCGCACAGGTGCAGCCGCTGGCATGGGATGCGGTTGCCGGAGTGTTGCCGCGCGCGAAGCTGCTGGTGAACACCACGTCGCTCGGCATGAAGGGACAGCCGCGGCTCGATATCGATCTCGGTGCACTTCCGGCGGGTGCGACTGTTGCTGATCTGGTTTATGTTCCGCTGGAAACCGATCTGCTGAAAGCCGCGAAGGCGCGGGGCCTGAAAACCGCCGATGGCCTCGGCATGCTGCTGCATCAGGCTGTGCGCGGATTCGAGTTATGGTTCGGGAAACGGCCGACGGTGACGCCGGAACTGCGCGCGCTGGTCGAGGCTGATTTGCTAAAGTAGATGCTTTCAACAAACACAATGTCGTCCCCGCGAAAGCGGGGAACCATACTCCCTGCGCTCCCATGTTTTGTCAGGAAGTTGCAACGCGTCGTTTTGGGTGCAACACGAGAGTTGAGGGGTTATGGGTCCCCGCCTGCGCGGGGACGACCCGAGATTTGTTAAAGCTTCAACACAGGACTTGATGTGAACAGAACCGGAAAATTCATCGTGCTCGCGGCGCTGGCGATCGTGCTCTACAGCGCCTGGACCGTTTATCAGGGCGCGCAGGGTTTCAATCCGCCTGCGATCGAGGATGTAAAGAAGCGCATGCAGGTGGACTTCGCCGCGAAGAACATGACGGTGACCGAGATATCGATGCTTCGCCGCAGTCCTCGCGAACTCGCGGGCTTCGTGAAGCTGAAGGCGCAAGGTTCCGATGAGATTCAGCAGAAGGCCTGCACGGCGACCATGGCCAAGGACAACGTGACCACGTCGTGGAGTTGTCAGTAGGGTGGGCTCAGTTGCGAGTCGTCATTGCGAGGAGCGTAGCGACGAAGCAATCCAGTCTTTGTATATGTTGCTCTGGATTGCTTCGCTTCGCTCGCAATGACGTCAATTCCTCGGGCTGCTCACCGCGTTGGTCTGCATGTAATCCGTCAGCACGCGGCGATCGATTTCGTCGATACGATTGACGCCGCACAGGCCCATCGTCACGCTCAGCTCCTTGCCGATCAGGTCGAGCGCCATGGTTACGCCGGCCTGTCCTCCGGCACCGAGGCCGTAGATATAGGCGCGGCCGATCATGCAGGACTTCGCGCCGAGCGCCAGCGCGCGCATCACGTCCTGACCGGAGCGGATGCCGCCGTCGAACATGATTTCAGTTTGCGAGCCGACATCCTGCACGATCTCCGGCAACACCGAGATCGATGACGGTGCGCCGTCGAGCTGGCGGCCGCCGTGGTTCGACACGACGATTGCTTCCGCACCGGTCTTCACTGCTTCGCGCGCATCGGCGACATCGAGGATGCCCTTGATGATGAGTTTGCCCGGCCAGATGCTGCGGATCCATTCGACGTCCTTCCAGTTCAGCGTGGTGTCGAACTGCGAGGCGACCCATTCGGAAACCGAGCCGAGATCCTGCGACCCGGCGACATGGCCGGCGATGTTGCCGAAATTCCGGCTCTTGCCCTTCAGGATGCCCGAGACCCAGCCCGGCTTGGTGGCGAAGTCGATGATGTTCTTCAGTGTCAGCAGTTTCGGCGGCACCGACAGGCCGTTCTTGACGTCGGCGTGACGCTGCCCCAGCACCTGCAGATCGACGGTCAGCACCAGCGCGCTGCATTTCGCGGCGATGGCGCGTTCAATGAGTGATTTCGCGAAGCCGCGATCCTTCATGACGTAAAGCTGAAACCAGAACGGCTTGTCGACATTCGCCGCGACGTCCTCGATCGAGCAGATCGACATGGTCGAGAGGGTGTAGGGAATGCCGAGCGCCTGCGCGGCGCGGCAGGCGTAAATCTCGCCGTCGCCATACTGCATGCCGGTCGAGCCGACCGGCGCCAGGATCAGCGGCATCGCGGCGGGCTCGCCGAGGATGGTGGTGGTCAGCTCGCGCTTCGAGACGTCCACGAGAATGCGCTGGCGAAACTTGTACTTCTGCATGTCGCTGACATTGGCGCGCAGGGTTTCTTCCGCATAGGAGCCGCCGTCCACGTAGTCGAAAAAGGGCTTCGGCACGCGGCGCTTGTGAAGCAGCCGCAGGTCCTCGATGCAGGTAATGTTCTTCATGGACGCATCCTCACGTCATTGAATTTCTTATTGTGGCGATCATCTATCATGGTTGAGGCGCACGCAAATAGCCGCTGCGCCGTGGAGAGGCTCATGAGCAAGAAAACCTCCAGTCCCAAATCAGCCAAGTCCGCCAAAGAGGCGGAAGCCGAAAAGCGCAAGCTGGACGAGGAGCTTGATGAAGCCCTGCGGGAGACTTTTCCTGCCTCCGACCCGGTCAAGCTGACCCAGCCGGACCCGCACGCCGAGCCCGATCCCGAGACGTGATCGCGGAGCGACCGGCGGCCTTCGGGTTTCGCGGCGGAACATGGGCCGTTCCCGGACGTTGATCCTGCGTACCAAATGCAGGAGCGCAACATGGCCGAGGCCGACACCAAGCCGAAAAACGACAACAAGCCGAAAGACCCGGAAAAGAAGAAGCTCGACGACGCCCTTGAGGAGGGGCTGGAAGAATCATTCCCGGGCTCGGACCCGGTCAATGTGACCCAGCCGGCGCCGTCCAGGCACGATCAGAACATCAAGCGGAAAGGCTGAATGAATCTCCGGGAGCCCCCGCCAAGGTAGGGGAGTCGAGATAAAGTCTTTATATATCAAATAGATAATGGCCGCCGCCCGCTCCGGGCGGCGGTAATGATTCATCATATTATTTGAAGGATTACCGCCCGCAGAGGCATTATAACTCGCTCTCCGCTAGAATGGGGCGTTCGCCAGTGTCCTTGAATCCGAAGTTCGCCTTACTTGGCAGCGTCTTCTGCAGCGAACTTCGGATTCAAGAGGACACTGGTATTTATGGATTCTAGTGTGGCTTTGGTTCGCAAGTCCGCAACAGTGCGTGCTGCAAAGAAATGCGGACTTGCGAACCGCCACACTAGAGCCAAACAGGTGCTTTTCGGGGACCTGGCCGGAGACGCGGCGGAGCAGGGGAATTCATGGTGCGCAAATATTTCGGGACCGACGGCATTCGTGGCCGCGCCAATGGCCTGATCACGCCTGAACTGGCGCTCAAGGTCGGGCAGGCTGCCGGGCTGGTGTTTCAGCGCGGTGACCATCGTCATCGCGTGGTGATCGGCAAGGACACCCGCCTGTCCGGTTACATGATCGAAAACGCCATGGTGGCGGGCTTCACCTCGGTGGGCATGGACGTGCTGTTGCTCGGCCCGATGCCGACGCCGGCCGTCGCCATGCTGACCAAGTCGATGCGCGCCGATCTCGGCGTGATGATTTCAGCGTCGCATAACCTGTTCGACGACAACGGCATCAAGCTGTTCGGCCCCGCCGGATTCAAGCTGTCCGACGATGTCGAAACCCAGATCGAACAGTTGATGGACGAGAACCTCGACAAGCGGCTCGCCCAGAGCGCCAGTCTCGGCCGCGCCCGCCGTATCGACGGCGTGCATGACCGCTACATCGAATTCGCCAAGCGCACCCTGCCGCGCGATCTCAGCCTCGACGGTCTGCGCGTCGTGGTCGATTGCGCCAATGGCGCGGCCTACAAGGTGGTGCCGGAAGCGCTGTGGGAGCTGGGTGCGGACGTCATTTCCATCGGCGTCGAGCCGGATGGCTTCAACATCAACAAGGATTGCGGATCGACCTCGCCCGAAGCGCTGTCGCGCAAGGTGCGCGAGATGCGCGCCGACATCGGCATCGCGCTCGATGGCGACGCCGATCGCGTCATCATCGTCGACGAGCGCGGCCATGTGGTCGACGGCGACCAGCTTCTCGCGGTGATCGCGCAGAGCTGGAAGGACGACGGGCGGCTGTCCAAGCCCGGCATCGTCGCCACCGTGATGTCCAATCTCGGCCTCGAACGCTATCTGAAAGAGCAGGGCATCGAGCTGCTGCGCACGCCGGTTGGCGATCGCTACGTGCTCGAGCAGATGCAGAAGGGCGGCTACAATCTCGGCGGCGAGCCGTCGGGTCACATCATCATGTCCGACTTCGCGACCACCGGCGACGGCTTCGTCGCGGCGCTTCAGGTTCTCGCCGTGGTGCAGCGCCTTGGCCGTCCGGTCTCGGAAGTCTGCCACCGCTTCGAGCCGATGCCGCAGATCCTCAAGAACGTGCGCTACCGCACCGGCAAGCCGCTCGACAATCCGGGCGTGAAATCCGCGATCCTTGATGCCGAGAAGCGCCTCAACGGCAGCGGCCGCCTGCTGATCCGTCCAAGCGGGACCGAGCCGGTCATCCGCGTGATGGGCGAGGGCGACAACCGCGACCTCGTCGAGGAAGCCGTCGACATGATCGTGTCGGCTCTCGGGACAGCCTCCGCCGCGGCGTAAAAAGCTCCAGTCGTCCCCGCGAAAGCGGGGACCCATACTCCCTGTCGGCGTTGTTCTGGAAAGACGTTAGCCACGCGGCCCAACGGCGGGCTTCGTGGTTATGGGTCCCCGCTTTCGCGGGGACGACGAAAACCAGTGAGTCCGGCCAATCCGGCACATCAGCCATGGTCAATCGCGACTGGTGGGATTGCCGCTGAATTTGTATTTCGTGGTTCATTCGATTTTGAATTTGCCGGGAAACTGCCGTGAACAAGCCCGTTATCCTGTCCGAAGATACCCTCGTTGCGCCCATCGTCGTGGATGCACCGGCGACGCCGGCTCCGGCCGCGCCTGCGTTCGCGGTCATCGGCGCCATCAGCTTCTCGCATCTTCTCAACGACCTGATGCAGTCGCTGATCCCGTCGGTCTATCCGATCCTGAAGGACAACTACGCGCTCGACTTCGGCCAGATCGGCATGATCACGCTGGCCTTCATGTTCACATCGTCGCTGCTGCAGCCGCTGATCGGCGCTTACACCGACAAGTATCCGAAGCCGTTCTCGCTCGCGCTCGGCATGGGCTTCACCTTCGCCGGGCTGATCCTGCTCAGCGTCGCGCACCATTACTGGGTGATCCTGCTGGCGGCCGGCCTCGTCGGCACCGGCTCGGCGGTCTTCCATCCGGAATCCTCACGCATCGCGCGGATGGCATCGGGCGGCCGCGTCGGCATGGCGCAATCGGTGTTTCAGGTCGGCGGCAATCTCGGCACGGCGATCGGCCCGGTGCTGGCGGCGCTGATCATCGTGCCGTTCGGGCAGGGCAGCATCGCGTGGTTCTCGCTGGTCGCCGCACTCGCCATCGTCGTGCTGTGGCAGATCGGGCGCTGGTATCAGCCGCGCATCGCGCATCGCAAGGGCGCGCATACGTCCCTGCCGGAAGACGGCCCGTCTTCGACGCGCACCATGGTCGCGCTCACCGTGCTGATGGTGCTGCTGTTCTCGAAGACGTTCTACACCGCGAGCATCGGCAGCTACTACACCTTCTTCCTGATGCAGAAGTTCGGCGTCAGCACACAGGCGTCGCAGATCTATCTGTTCCTGTTTCTGGGGGCGAGCGCGGTCGGCGTATTCTTCGGCGGCCCGCTGGGCGATCGCTTCGGCCGCAAGTACGTGATCTGGTTTTCGATCATCGGCGCGCTCCCGTTCACGCTCGCGTTGCCTTACGTCGATCTCTACTGGAATGCGGTGCTGAGCATCGTGATCGGCTTCATCATCTCGTCGGCGACACCCGCGATCATCGTCTACGCGCAGGAGCTGATGCCGCATCGTCTCGGCATGATCTCCGGACTGTTCTACGGCATGGCGTTCGGGTTCGGCGGCATCGGCGCCGCAGTGCTCGGTCAGGTCGCGGACTGGAAGGACATCAACTTCGTCTATCAGGTCTGCGCATTCCTGCCGGCGATCGGCCTGCTCGCGATCTTCCTGCCACAGATGAAGCACCGCAAGCTCTGAGTCTTTTCTCGTCATTGCGAGCGAAGCGAAGCAATCCAGTCTTCACAGATTCTGGATTGCTTCGTCGCGAGTGCTCCTCGCAATGACGAATGCAAATAGTGACCATGTCCGATCGCAGCGGCCCAGCGCCATCCTGTGATCTTGCGTCAGGATTCCTGACCTACCAGTCAACACATCGTTAGGATTTGCGGCGCGATGCCGCGCGCGTTGTGTAAACGTTTACCGTCTCGCTTAAGGCCGCTTAAAAATCACGGTTAAGAATTAGGGTTAAGTGGCGCTTAAGCATTTGGTGGCATCGTCCGGCTCGTGAGTTTTGTGTGTGAGGCCGTGTTGCCTCACCGGGGAAAGGACCGGACCAATGCGTACTCTCAAGAACCTGATTGCCGCAGGAGCGGCGTCATTGATTTCATCGGCCGCGCTCGCCGCCGACCTGCCGCCGCCGCCCATGTATGTCCCGCCTCCGGTCGAGGACTTCGGCGGCTGGTATCTGCGCGGCGATATCGGATTCAGCAATCAGCAGGTCAAGCGTCTCGACAACGCGCTCTACTACACGCCTGGAACGACCGTGCAGAACACCGGCCTCGGCTTTGACAGTGCCGGCATCTTCGGCCTCGGCGCCGGCTATCGCTTCAACAACTGGTTCCGCGCGGACGTCACCGGTGAGTATCGCGGCAAGTCGAATTTCCACGGCACCGACATCGTATTCTCCAACGGCGTGCCCACAAGCACCAACACCTACACCGGCAGCAAGTCCGAGTGGCTGGTTCTCGCCAACGCCTACTTCGATCTCGGCACCTGGTGGTGCATCACGCCGTTCGTCGGCGCCGGCATCGGTGGTTCTGCCAACACCATCTCGAGCTTCACGGATACGGGCGTGCAGAACAACAGCGTTGCATTCGGTCCAACTGCGACGAAATGGAATTTCGCTTGGGCGGTCCATGCCGGTCTCGCCTACAAGATCAATCCAAGCCTGACCATGGAACTGGCGTATCGCTACGTCGATATGGGTGACGGCATCACCGGCGACATGTACGCCTACGACGGCACAAATGCTCTCTACAACCCGATGCACTTCAAGAACATCACGTCGCATGACCTGAAGTTCGGTGTGCGCTGGGCGATCGATCCGGCTCCGGTTTACGCGCCGCCGATGCTGCCGCTCATGCGCAAGGGCTGATCGGATTTCTTCTCTCTTCTCGTCTTGCCTTCTTACAAACTTCATCGGCGCGGATTTTTCCGCGCCGCTTTCTTTTGCGCTACACGCGCTGTGGGAACGATTGATTAAGGTTAACGCGGCATCATCGAACGTAGTTAAGCGTTTATGACGGAGTTTGGTGATGCGTCGGACTGTGTTGGCGATGGCTCTGGTTGTGGCGGCGCACGGCGCACAGGCCGCGGACCTTCCCGATCTCCCGATCCTGCGCGGAGGCTTTAACGACGGCGTGATCCCGCGATGGCAGGGCTTCTACGTAGGTGGGCAAGCCGGAACCGGTTCGTCGGATATGAACTTCGCCGGCACGACGCAGGACATCGTAGCCAAACTTCTGGTGAACACCGCGATCGAAAACGTCGGCCGTGTTTCCGAGTGGCCGGTCATGGGCAAGAAATCGCAGCGGGGCAATGGCGCTGGCGGTTTCGTCGGCTACAACTCGCAGTGGGATGACGTCGTGCTTGGCATTGAAGCCAGTTACATGCATGGCAATTTCGGCGGTAGCGATTCAGGGACGATATCGCGATTCTTCGATGCGGGAGGTTCCACCAACTTCGTGGATTATACCGCGTCGTCAAGTTTCAAGATCAAGGACATGGGGTCGATCCGCGCGCGCGCCGGATATGCCTGGGGCGCCTTCTTGCCCTACGCGTTCGGCGGTGTTTCGCTCGGCCGGGCCGACGTCTTCAAAAGCGCGACCGTTTCGGGCACGCAGGTGCAAATTGCTCCTCCAAACACTGTCGTTCCTTTCTCGGTCAGTCAGACCGAAGGCCAGAGCAATCGCTTCATCTACGGTTATGCAGCGGGTCTCGGGGTCGATGTGATGCTGGCCGGCGGCCTGTTCATGCGCGGTGAGTGGGAGTATCTCAAGTTCGTTGGCCCCATCGATACCAGCATCAACACGGTGCGCGGCGGTCTCGGCTACCGGTTCTGATTGATCCGTCATCGGCAATCGTTTCTGGCGCAATTCCTGCGGCTGCTGTCGTTGACAGCGGCCACATCGCCTGTTGTGCTGCTCGCCTTATGAAAGTGGCGGCCATCGGGAAGGTGCGGTCATGAAAATCTATGGCGACCTGAAATCCGGCAATTGCCTGAAGGTGAAATGGGTGTGCGACAGGCTTTCGCGCCGCTACACCTGGGTCGAGATCGATACCCTGAAGAATGAAAGCCGCACGGCGGAGTTTCTCAAGCTCAACGGAGCGGGGCAGGTGCCCGTGCTTGAGCTCGACGACGGGCGCACGCTCGCGCAGTCCAACGCCATCATCCGCTATCTGGCGCGCGGCACCGACCTGATCCCCGCCGAGGCATTTCTCAGCGCAAAGATGGACGAGTGGCTGTTCTGGGAGCAGTACAGCCACGAGCCTTATCTCGCGGTCTGCCGCTTCCAGATGTTCTACCTCGGCAAGTCGCAGGGCGAGCTCGATCCCGAGAAGGTCAAGCGCGGCTATTTCGCGCTGGCGCGGATGGAACATCAGCTTCACGACACGCGGTTTCTGGTCGGCGATGCGCTGTCGCTCGCGGACGTGGCGCTGCTGGCCTATACCCGCGTCGCCCATGAAGGCGGCTTTCACCTCGACGGTTACGCCTCGGTGCGGCGCTGGATCGCGGACTCGGAGAAGGTGCTGGGGCTTTGAGGCTTCTAAGAGCGGCGCGTTGCCGCACATGCGGATAGTTTTATCCCTCCCCCTCGTGGGGAGGGTCGACCGGCGCAAGCCGGTCGGGGTGGGGGGCCGCCAGTTTCGACAGAATGACATCCATGACGCCATCGAGATTGGCGTCAATGTCCGAATTCCAGAAACGGATAATGTGGTAGCCCTGCGATCTCAGAAAATTGTCGCGAATGCGATCTAGCTCTGCGTGTTGCGAGAGGTTGTGTTGACCCCCATCGGCCTCGATGATGATCTTTCGACTGAAGCAGACAAAATCGACGATATAGCGGCCGACCGGCGCCTGGCGGCGAATATGCAAACCCATGGTTTTCAAGCTCCGCAGCTTGACCTAGAGTTTGACCTCCTGCGGCGTGAGACGCTTCCGAAGGCGGCGCGCATTCTCATTTGCCACGGAACGCTCCAGCAGTTCACCCCACCCGGCTGCCCTGCGGCATAGCCGATGCAAAGCATCGGCGTTCTATCATAAGAACGGCGGCCAAAAGCCGCCTATGCACCCTCCCCATCAAGGGGAGGGATAGACTCGCAGCAGGCATGTGCTCTGTCCATCCGGCCGTTCGGTACCCGGCCTTCGCCGGGACGACCTCAACCAGAGGTGCGCGCCGGCCCCGCATCCCAGCCTTGTGAACGGGGCCGGGCGAAGTTTCTTGACGAAGTCCAGAACCTCCCATATTCACGGCGGCGGGAAACCTCCCCCCACCGGGAGGCAGCTATCTGGAAGGATAGACTATGACTGTAGCGAAGCCCGCTTCGCGGCCTAACGTGCCGCATTTTTCGTCCGGCCCCTGCGCCAAGCGCCCCGGCTGGAACCCCCAAAATCTCAAGGACGCAGCCCTCGGCCGTTCGCATCGCGCGAAGGTCGGCAAGGCCAAGCTCAAGCTCGCGATCGATCTGACGCGCGAGGTGCTTGAAGTGCCTGCCGACTACAAGATCGGCATCGTGCCGGCGTCCGACACCGGCGCCGTCGAGATGGCGCTGTGGTCGCTGCTCGGGCCGCGCCCGGTCACCACCATTGCCTGGGAATCCTTCGGCGAAGGCTGGGTCAGCGACGTCGTCAAGGAATTGAAGCTCAAGGATGTCGTCAAGCTCCACGCGGGCTATGGCGAGATTCCCGATCTGTCGAAGGCCGACAAGAACTCGGACATCGTGTTCACCTGGAACGGCACCACCTCCGGCGTGCGGGTTCCGAACGCCGACTGGATCCGTGACGACCGCGAAGGCCTGACCATCTGCGACGCCACCTCCGCCGCGTTCGCGCAGCCGCTCGACTGGCCGAAGCTCGATGTCGTCACCTTCTCCTGGCAGAAGGCGCTGGGCGGCGAAGCCGCGCACGGCATGCTGATCCTGTCGCCGCGCGCCGTTGCCCGGCTCGAGAGCTACACGCCGCCGTGGCCGCTGCCGAAGATCTTCCGCATGACCAAGGGCGGCAAGCTCAACGCCGGCATCTTCGAGGGCGAAACCATCAACACGCCGTCGATGCTCTGCGTCGAGGACTATCTCGATGCGCTGAACTGGGCGAAATCCGTCGGTGGCCTCAAGGGGCTGATGGCGCGCGCCGACGCCAACACCAAGGTGCTCGCGGACTGGAAGGCGAAGACGCCGTGGGTGGATTTCCTCGCGGCCGACCCGGCGATCCGTTCCAATACCTCGGTGTGCATGAAGGTGGTCGATCCGGCGATCACGTCGCTGTCCGCCGATGCACAGGCCGACTTCGCCAAGAAGCTGGTTGCCGCGGTGGAAAAGGAAGGCGCCGGTTACGACTTCGCGCACTACCGCGATGCCCCCGCGGGCCTTCGCATCTGGTGCGGCGCGACGGTCGAGGCCAAGGACGTCGAGATCCTCACCGCATGGATCGACTGGGCGTTCGCCGAGACCAAGGCTTCGCTCGCCAAGGCGGCATGATTTTCCAAAGATGACGTCTCCTCTCCCATAATGGGGGAGGGGTTCTCCGCTTCGGAGGCCTTCATGATCTCACGCATCTGGCATGGCTGGACCACGCCCGCGAACGCGGACGTTTACGAACGTCTGCTGCGGACGGAAATCTTTCCGGGAATTCTCGCTCGCAAGGTCGCGGGCTTTCACGACATTCAGCTTCTGCGGCGTGACGCCGGCGCGGAGGTCGAGTTCGTCACCATCATGACGTTCGAGACACTCGACGCGGTGATCGCTTTCGCCGGGCCGAACTACGAAGAAGGCGTCGTGCCTGACAAGGCGCGTGCCGTGCTGTCGCGCTTCGACGCGACATCGCAACACTACGAAATCATCGAGACGCGGCAGAACCGCCAGCGCCCCCCAAATTTCTGATTGGAGTTTCCATGTCCAAGCCTAAAGTTCTCATTTCCGATGCGTTGTCTCCTGCCGCGGTGCAGATCTTCAAGGATCGCGGCATCGAGGTCGATTTCCAGCCCGATCTCGGCAAGGACAAGGACAAGCTCGCCGAAATCATCGGCAACTATGACGGCCTCGCGATCCGCTCCGCCACCAAGGCGACTGCGAAGATCCTCGAGAAGGCGACCCGCCTGAAGGTGATCGGCCGCGCCGGCATCGGCGTCGATAACGTCGAGATCCCGGCCGCCACGGCCAAGGGCATCATCGTGATGAACACGCCGTTCGGCAATTCCATCACCACCGCCGAACACGCGATCACGCTGATGCTGGCGCTGGCGCGCGAAATCCCCGCCGCCGATGCGTCGACCCAGGCCGGCAAGTGGGAAAAGAACCGTTTCATGGGCGTCGAGATCACCGCCAAGACTCTCGGCGTGATCGGCGCAGGCAACATCGGCTCGATCGTCGCCGACCGCGCGCTTGGGCTGCGCATGAAGGTCATCGCGTTCGATCCGTTCCTGTCGCCGGAGCGCGCCAAGGACATCGGCATCGAGAAGGTCGACCTTGAGGATCTGTTCAAGCGCGCCGACTTCATCACGCTGCACACGCCGCTGACCGATAAGACCAGGAACATCATCGATGCGGCCTCGCTCGCCAAGATGAAGAAGGGTGTGCGCATCATCAACTGCGCGCGCGGCGGTCTGGTGGACGAGGCGGCGCTGGTCGATGCGCTGAATTCCGGCCAGGTCGCGGGCGCAGCCTTTGACGTGTTCGTGGAGGAGCCGGCCAAGACCAAC
Source organism: Afipia massiliensis (assembly GCF_001006325.2). Classification (NCBI taxonomy): domain Bacteria; kingdom Pseudomonadati; phylum Pseudomonadota; class Alphaproteobacteria; order Hyphomicrobiales; family Nitrobacteraceae; genus Afipia; species Afipia massiliensis. Next base: position 2,411,246 of record NZ_LBIA02000001.1, read on the forward strand.
GTGCTGTTCGGTCATCCCAACGTCATCTGCACGCCGCACCTTGGCGCATCCACCACGGAAGCGCAGGAAAACGTCGCGTTGCAGGTCGCCGAGCAGATGTCGGATTACCTGCTGACCGGTGCAATCTCTAACGCCGTCAACTTCCCCTCGATCACTGCGGAAGAAGCGCCGAAGCTGAAGCCGTTCATTGAACTCGCCGAAAAGCTCGGCTCGTTCGCGGGCCAGCTCACCGAGACCGGCATCGCCAAGGTCACGATCACTTATGAAGGCGTGGTTGCGGACATGAAGATCAAGGCGCTGACCTCGGCGGCGCTGACCGGGCTGCTGCGGCCGATGCTGGGCGACGTCAACGTCGTTTCCGCGCCGGTGGTGGCGAAGGAGCGCGGCATGGTGGTGGACGAAGTGACCCGCGCCGCGCGCAGCGACTACGAAAGCCTGATCACGGTCACCGTCGCGACCGAACGGCAGGAGCGGTCGGTGTCCGGCACGGTCTATCACGACGGCAAGCCGCGCCTCGTGGACATCAAGGGCATCCGCGTCGATGCCGAGTTCGGCAAGTCGATGATCTACATCACCAACGAGGACAAGCCGGGCTTCATCGGCAAGTTCGCCTCGTTGCTTGGCGATGCCAAGATCAACATCGCGACCTTCCATCTCGGCCGCAACGAGCAGGGCGGCGACGCCATCGCGCTGGTCGAGGTCGACGGTGCGGTGCCGGCCGAGGTTCTCGCCAAGGTCTCGGCGTTGCCGCAGGTCAAGCAGGCCAAGGTGCTGACGTTTTAGAGTTCGGGTTCCCTGAACTGAAATACGCTCACTCCGCTCATTCCCGCGGAAGCGGGAATCCAGCCCAATGAAAATCATGGGTCCCCGCTTTCGCGGGGACGAGCGAGATGAATGACGGGCCGGAGTTTCTCCGGCCCGTTTTGCTTTCGGCGAACGAGAATCCGCAAACGTGACAGGGGTAACAAACCCGAAAGGAAGTTTCGATAGCTGATGGGAACGAATCCGCGCAGAAGCGCGCGATCCCGCCCCGGAGTGTCATCGTGAAATTCCTGAATAACCTGCCCATCACCGCCAAGCTCGGTATCTTGGTCGGTGCGACCCTGCTCGGCCTCAGCGCAGCCGGCCTGTACTCTGCCTACATGATGCAGCGTGAAATGGTCAGCGCACGCGAGGCTCAGACCCACGCACTGGTGGAAACGGCACTCAACACCGCGATCGGACTGCAGAAGCAGGTCGATGCCGGGAAGATGACCAAGGACGCCGCGATCGCTGAATTTGGCCGCGTTGCCCAGACCATGACCTACGACAAGGGCGATGGTTACATGTTCGCCTACACGATGGACGGCGTCACCGTGGCGACGCCGAACGCCAAGCAGATCGGCACCAACCGCCTCGACATCGAAACCAACGGCCGCAAGCTGGCGCGCGAGCTGCGCGACGGCGTTGCCGCCAAGGGCGATGTGACCCTGCGTTATGAATACTTCAAGCCCGGCGAGGAAAAGCCGATCCGCAAGATGTCCTATGCCGTGGCGATTCCCGGCTGGAACATGTTCGTCGGCACCGGCGCCTATCTCGACGATCTCGACGCCAAGCTGAAGCCCATCATTGTTGCGCTCGCGCTCGCCACTCTCCTGATCGGCGCATTCTCCGGCGCGGTTGCCTGGATGATCGGCCGCAGCATCACCAAGCCGCTCGGCCAGCTCGGCGCCCGCATGCAGACGCTGGCGGACGGTCAGCTTGAGGAAAACATCCCCGGCAGCGACCGCCGCGATGAAATCGGTGCGATGGCCGCGACCGTGCAGGTCTTCAAGGACAACGCAATCCGCATCCGCGAAATCGAGAAAGTAGACGCCGAAGCTCAGGAACGCGCTGCCGCGGAGCGCAAGGCGATGATGAACAGCATTGCCAGCAGCTTCGAGAGCAGCGTCAACGGCATCGTGCGTTCGGTGTCGGCCTCGGCGGCCGGCATGCAGAGCACCGCGGAATCCATGACGGCGTCGGCGAGCGACGCCAGCGCCCGCGCGGCCAACGTGGGATCGGCCTCGGAGCGGGCTTCCAACAACGTCGGAACGGTCGCGGCTGCGGCGGAAGAACTGTCGAGCTCGGTCGCCGAGATCGCACGCCAGGTCAACCAGTCCAACGAAATCGCCAGTAAGGCGGTGGGCGATGCCGAGCGTACCAACGCGACGGTTCAGGTGCTCTCCAGCGGCGCCGAGAAAATCGGCGAGGTGGTTCAGCTCATCCACTCCATCGCGGCGCAAACCAACCTGCTCGCGCTGAACGCGACCATCGAGGCGGCGCGCGCAGGCGAGGCCGGTCGCGGCTTCGCGGTGGTGGCATCCGAGGTCAAGGCGCTGGCCAACCAGACCGCCAAGGCCACCGAGGAAATCTCCGCGCAGGTTGCCGCCATGCAGGCGACCACCAGCGATGCGGTCGTGTCGATCGGCGGCATCACCGAGACCATCGCGCGGATGAGCGAGATTACGATGAACATCTCCAGCGCGGTCGAGGAGCAGGGAGCTGCGACCCGCGAGATCGCACGCAACATCCAGTCGGTGGCGGCGGGATCGAGCGAGATCAGCGATCACATCGGCGGCGTCAGCGCGGCGGCGGCTGCGACCGGCACCGCGGCGTCGGACGTTCTCACCAGCGCCCGCGATCTCGACCAGCAGTCGGGCATGCTGCGCACGGCAGTGGACGAATTCCTCGGCAAGGTGCGGGCGGCTTAGCGTTCGGTAGCGAAATATAGCTACGTACAGGGTGTCGTCCCCGCGAAAGCGGGGACCCACGCTTCCTAAGAAATTCCGGAGATGGCGAGATCAGACAAGTCCCGCCATTCCGGGTTCATCTTTTCGATGAGTTCGATTTTCCAGGCCCTATTCCATTTTTTAAGTTGTTTCTCCCGGCGGATCGCATCTGAAGGCGTGTCGTAGCCTTCAACGTAGACAAGACGATTAACGGCATAGCGTTGCGCGAACTCCGATCCGCGCCCGCCCTTATGCTGAGATAGCCGAAGAGCAAGATTATTTGTGATGCCGATATAGAGCGTGCCGTTGAGCTGGCTCGCGAGAATGTAGACGTAGTACGTCACACTCATTTGCGGTCACCACGAGTTCACTTCCAGGCAATGGGTCCCCGCTTTCGCGGGGACGACATCTTTTTCATAACCAGCGCTATCGTAATCGATAGCAACTACTGCTTCTCGATCTTGGCTTCGCGGATCAGCTTTTCCCACACCACGAGCTGCTCCTTCAGGAACTTGTCGAAGCTCTCGGGCGTGCCGGAAAATGCCTCCATGCCGCGGCCGGCCAGTTCCTTCTGCATGTCGGGCCGCTCGATGACCTTGCGGATCTCCGCATTCAGCTTCGTCACGATATCCTTGGGCATGTTGGCCGGGCCGAGATAGCCCTGCCATGACGTGATGTCGAAGCCCTTCACGCCGGCTGCATCCATGGTGGGGAGATCCGGCAACAGCGCGGAGCGCTTCATCGTGGTCACCGCCAGCGCCTTCAGCGCCTTGGCGTTGACATGCGGCAGGCCGGTCGGAACGTCGATGAACATCATCGAGACCCGGCCGGCGATCACGTCGGTCAGCGCCGGCGGCGAACTCTTGTAGGGAACGTGAAGCAGATCGATGCCGGCCAGCGTCGCGAAGGTCGCGCCGGAGACGATCGCCGACGAACTGCCGCTGGCATAGGAGTATTTGCCGGGATCCTTCTTGGCGAGCGCAACCAGTTCGGCAACCGAGTTGGCCGGGATTTCGGGATTGATCACCAGCATGAACGGCAGGTCGCCGGTGCGTGCGATCGGCGTGAAATCCTTGATCGGATCGTACGTCATGTTCTTCAGGAGGTACGGATTGGCCGAGTGCGACGTGTTGGTGGTGACGAAAATCGTATAGCCGTCCGGCTCGGCGCGCGCGACATAGCTCGCCGCGATCGACCCGTTGGCGCCGGGCTTGTTCTCGATCACGATGTTGGCGCCGAGCCCGGCGGCGAGCTCCTTCGAGATCAGGCGCGTCGTGCTGTCGGTGCCGCTGCCCGCCGCGAACGGCAGCACCAGTGTGATGTTCTTGCCCGGCGCCGGCCAGGGTGTTTGCGCGGCCGCTGGTCCGGCAGCCAGAACGCCCGCCGCGACGGCGAGCGCCAAGGTCATTGGCGATATCGTTGATTTCAGGAAGTTCATTGATGGTGTCTCCCGCCCTGTCAGTTTTTTGACATGCCGGTCGCTACGTCACCGAGGCGGTGACGACGCCGGCACTTGGAGCAGAGATTGCGCGAACTCGTGGCGAATTGCCAGCTAGTGGTCCGATTCTAACATTCGCACCCCTTTTCAACAGGCATTCCTGCGAATGTTAGAATCAAAGGACCACTAGTAAATATAAGTTTCTAGTGGAGTTTTGGATTTGACATTCGCTTTGAGGACTCGCCTCCGGCGGGCCGCGAATGTCAAATCCACTCCACTAGGAAGCGGGACGTTTCCCGGCCGATCCGCGCCGCGATGCGGTGAAAATGCCGGCCAGTACCAGCACGTAGCCGACCAGATGAAACAGCTCCGGCTTTTCGCCGAGCAGCATGATCGCCATCACCGAGCCGAACACCGGCACCAGATGGAAGAACGGCGCGGCGCGGTTGGGGCCGATCAGTTCGATGCCGCGGTTGTAGAAGATGTAGGCCAGCGTCGAGGGAAACAGCACGACAAAGACGATTGTCGATACCGTGAGCGTGTCGAAGGTCAGCATCTCGCCGGTCGAGACTTCCCATCCCACCAGCGGCAACAGCATCACGGCGCCGGTGCCGGTGGTGAAGGCGATCAGCGAGAGCGGGCTGATCCGCGGACGTTTCGGCATCAGGGCCGAGTACAATCCGAACACGAACAGCGCGGCGGCAAAACTGATGTCGCCGGCGTTGACCTGGATCGCTGCCAGCGCGGCAAGATCCCCCCGCAGCACGATGACGAGCACGCCGAGCAGCGAGACGACAATGCCGGCGGCCTGCATCCATGACAGCCTGACGCCGAACAGCATCAGCGACCAGAGCGCCACGAACAGCGGCCCCGACGACTGGATCAGCAGTGCGTTCAATGCCTGGGTGTGCTGCAGGCCCCAGTAGGACAGCGCATTGTTGAAGGCGAAGCCGGTAAAGGCGAGCAGCAGCAATAGCGGCAGATTCCTCCGGATCACCGGCCAGTCGCGCACAAGATACGGCCAGGCGAAGGGAAGGATTACGAGAGCCGTTCCGGCCCAGCGGCAGAATGTGAGGGCGAAAGGCGGCACATGACCCGCGACGAAACGGCCGAGCACGATGTTCATCGCCCAGAACAGCGACATCAGGCTGAGCATCAAATAGGGCTGATTGAAAAGCCAGCTAGCCGGCGAGGGCTTGCGCAAGGGCGGATCGGCAACGGTCATGGGGCTTTGGGAAAGAGGATGCGCAAATTGTGCCGATATTTCGCACCTTCACAACCGCCAATCCCGGATTGCTCCGTTGCGCTATGCGGGCAGCGCGTCATCTCAACGTCATGCCCGGGCTTGTCCCGGGCATCCACGTCTTCGTCGTTCCGCTCCTCGCAACGACGAATGAGAATTTCGCGGCCTCAAACCGGATTCGCCGAAGTCCGCCGCGCGGCGATGGCGACGCCCGCCAGCACCAGCGCGTAGCCTGCGAAATGGAAAGGCTGCGGCCGCTCGCCGAGGAACGTAATGGCGAGCAGCGATCCGAACACCGGGATCAGGTGGAAAAACGTTGCTGCGCGGTTCGCGCCGATCAGTTCGACCCCGCGATTGAAGAACAGATAGGAGAGGATCGAGGGAAAGATCGCGACATAGGCCAGCGTCAGCGCATTGTTCACGGTCAGTGCCGGGTGGTGTCCGCTCGCGGCTTCCACGATCACGGCGGGAATCAGCAACAGCGCTCCATAGCCGGACGTGAAGGCGACGAAGGCGAGCGGATGAATCGTAGGCCGTTTCATCGCCAGCACCGAGTAGACTCCGAAGATGACCATCGCGACGAGGAAGATCACGTCGCCCTTGTTCAGGTGGATCGCGGCAAGCGTCGCCGGATGGCCGCGTGACAGAATGGTGAGGACGCCGAGCAGCGAAATGCCGATGCCGATGGTCTGCGGCCAGGTGAGGCGGATGCCGAGCAGGGCGAGCGACCAGAGCGCCACGAACAGCGGCCCTGCGGACTGGATCAGCAGCGCATTCAGCGCCTCGGTGGATTGCAGGCCGAGATAGGCGATGGCGTTGTAGCCGGCGAGCCCGGTGAGGGACAGCAGCGTGAGAATCGGCAGGTGTTTGCGGATCACCGGCCAATCGGCCCGGAGATGCCGCCATGCGAACGGCAACGTGATCAGGCAAGCGAAGCCCCAGCGCAGGAAGGACAGCGCCATCGGCGGAAAATCGGCTGCGATGAAGCGCCCCAGCACGATGTTACCGGCCCAGAACAGGGCGGCGAGCGACAGCAGCACATAGGGCTGGTTCTTTAGCCAATTGGCCGGAGAACGCGGGGCGGGATCGTTCATGTCGGTGGCGGATTGGAGACTTTGCAAGGGTGCTCGGGACTGGCCGGAATTATTTGGGGATATCAATGATTTGCACCCCATTCGGCGCGAGCGTCAACCGCCGTTGGCGCTTGCGTCCCATGCGCGCATCCGTTATCCGATGATGCCTCGCACATGAGCGGCCCTGGCTGCAAGGCGCTGGATTTTCGGCAGATTTGCGGGTCGAGGAGATTCTCTGGAAATGGCCAATGTTGTCGTCGTCGGCGCCCAGTGGGGCGACGAAGGGAAAGGCAAGATCGTCGATTGGTTGTCGGAGCAGGCCGACATCGTCGTTCGCTTTCAGGGTGGGCATAATGCCGGCCATACCCTCGTCATCAACGGCAAGACCTACAAGCTCGCGCTGCTGCCGTCGGGCGTGCTGCGGCCGTCGAAGCTGTCGGTGATCGGCAACGGCGTGGTGTTCGACCCGCAGGCGTTTCTCGCCGAACTCGACAAGCTGCGGTCCCAGGACGTGTCGATCACGCGCGACAATCTGCGCATCGCCGAGAACGTCACGCTGATCCTGCCGCTGCATCGCGAACTGGATTCAGTGCGGGAGAACGCCAGCAAGGCCACCGCCATCGGCACCACCCAGCGCGGTATCGGCCCGGCCTATGAGGACAAGGTCGGCCGGCGTGCGATCCGGCTGATGGATCTCGCCGACCCCGAGACGTTGCCGCACAAGATCGACCGCCTGCTCGCGCATCACAACGCGCTGCGGCGTGGCCTGAACCTGTCCGAGATCGACGGCAAGGACGTCCTGTCCGAGTTGATGGCGGTTGCGCCGAAGGTGCTGCCGTTCGCCGATTCAGTCTGGAACCTGCTCGACCAGAAGCGCCGCGAAGGCAAGCGCATCCTGTTCGAAGGCGCGCAGGGCGCGCTGCTCGACGTCGATCACGGCACTTATCCCTACGTCACCTCGTCCAACACCGTGGCGGCGCAGGCCGCGACCGGCACCGGCATGGGGCCGAGCGCGGTGGGCTATGTACTCGGCATCTGCAAGGCCTACACCACCCGCGTCGGGCAGGGACCGTTTCCGACCGAACAGGACAACGACATCGGAAAGCTGATCGGAGAGCGCGGCCGCGAATTCGGCACCAACACTGGCCGTCCGCGCCGCTGCGGCTGGTTCGACGCCGTACTGGTGCGGCAGACCGCGCGCACCAGCGGGATCAACGGACTCGCCCTGACCAAGCTCGACATCCTCGACGGCTTCGATGAGATCCAGGTCTGTGTCGGCTACACGCTGGACGGCAAGGAGATCGACCATCTCCCCGCAGGCGAGGGCGCCCAGGCGCGCGTCGTGCCGATCTATGAAACCATCGAAGGCTGGAAAGAGCCGACGGCCAACGCCCGGTCGTGGGCGGACCTGCCGGCGCAGGCCATCAAGTATGTTCGCCGGGTCGAGGAATTGGTCGGCTGCCCGATCGCGCTGCTTTCCACCAGCCCCGAACGTGAGGATACTATCCTCGTGCAAAATCCGTTCGAGGCATAAGGATGGCCGGGCCCCGGTTTTCGGATCAGGCCATGGACAAAAAGAGCACGATCTTCGAGCAGGTTGTGAGGATTGACGTTTTTTAAGTACAGGGTTTGTAAAGAATCCTGCAGACTGGACGAGGATGGCTGATTACTACCCGCTCATAGCCCGTGCCATCGCCGGACTGGACCCCAGTGCTCCCGGCGAGCAGCGTCGTGCGCTCTATGAACGCGCGCGGACAGCCCTGATTTCCCAGTTGCGCGGCGTGCAGCCCGCATTGAGCGAAGCCGAAATCACCCGCGAGCGCCTGGCGCTCGAAGACGCAGTGCGCCGGGTCGAAGCCGACGCCGCCCGCCGCGCTGCGGCGCTTCAGGGCAATGAACCGCCGCGCGAGCGTCCCGCCGCGCCGCCGCCACCGGGTCCTTCCGCACCGCCGCCGTCCGCGCAGCCGCGCGCGCCGCTGCCGGGCCGCCGCGAAGGTCCGCGCCCGGGCGATGCCCTGCGGGAAAGCGCGCGCAGCGCGCGTGGCGGAACCGCGCCGCCCCCGCCAGGCCGGCCGGCTCCGCGACCCGATGCGAATGGAGCACCGGAGCAGCGTCCGCCGCGCAACCTGCGCGGCGATCAGCCGCCGCCGACCCGCGCCCAGCCGCCCGGTCCCCAGCAAGGTCTGCCAACGTCCATGCGTGACGTCCGCGCGCGCGATCAGCGCAGCGACGACACCCGCATGCTCGATGAATTCACGGAAGGCGCGCGCATGCCGCGCCGCGCACCGCAAGGCTCGGGCATGCGCGATGTGGTCGCGGACGCCAACGACCTCGGCAGCGCCACCCGTTCGGCGCGGCGCAGCCAGGCGCAGGACTTTCCCGATCAGCGCGGCGGCCCGGCGCCGTACAGCTACGACGAATCCGCCGAAGAGGCCGGGCGCTATCAGCCGAACGACCGGCCGCGCGCCCGCATTCAATCGCGCGACGAACCGGAAACCGCCAAGCGCGGCTTTCCGGTCAAGACCGCCATCGCGGTCTGCGTCGCCATCATCGCCATCGGCGGCGCGGTCTGGGGCGGGCCGAAGGTGTATTCGCTGGTCAAGTCGCTGACCACGAAGCCTGCGCAGCAACAGGCCGATACCGCGCAGAAGGATGCCTCGGGAACGCGGCCGAAGATCACCGATCGGGTGGGCCAGCCCGGCTCGGCGCAGATTGCGCCGGTGGCGCAGCGTGTGGTGCTCTATGACGAGGACCCCTCGGCGCCGCAGGGCAAGCAGTATGTCGGCTCGGTGATCTGGCGCACCGAAGCGGTCAAGGTGCCCGCCGGTCAGCCGCCGGATATCGGCGTGCGCGCCGACATCGATATTCCCGAGCGCAAGATCAAGATGTCGCTCTCGATCCGCCGCAACACCGATGCGTCGCTGCCCGCGAGCCACACCGCCGAACTCACCTTCGTGCTGCCGCCGGACTTCGGCACCACCATCGCCAACGTGCCGGGCGTGCTGATGAAGTCCAACGAGCAGGCGCGCGGCACGCCACTGGCCGGGCTCGCGGTGAAGGTCACCGACGGCTTCTTCCTGGTCGGGCTGTCGAATGTCGAGGCCGACAAGTCGCGGAACCTGCAGCTTCTGAAGGAACGGTCGTGGTTCGATATTCCGCTGGTCTACGCCAACCAGCGCCGTTCGATCATCGCCATCGAAAAGGGCGCGCCGGGCGAGCGCGCGTTCAACGAAGCATTCACGGCCTGGGGGCAGTGATCCTATGAAAATAACGCTTGCCGGCTCGCGCCACTTTGGCGTGGAGACGCTGAACATGATGCGCGGTCATGGCATCGAGGTGATCCGCGTCGTGGTCGCCGACGGCGAGGACCGTCTCGCCACAGCCGCGCGCGCCGCGGGCATCGAGGTCGTGGTGCAGGCGAAGCCGAAGCTGATCGTGGCGGCGGAAATCGCGCCCGGCACCGATCTCATCGTCACCGCGCACAGCCACGCGCTCGTTAGCGAGGGCGCGCTGCAAGCCTCCAAACATGGCGGCATCGGCTATCACCCGTCGCTGCTGCCGCGTCATCGCGGCATCGCCGCGGTGGAATGGACCATCAAGGAAGGCGACGCGATCGCCGGCGGCACGATCTATCACCTGTCGGAGCGGCTCGACGCCGGTGCGATCGCCGCGCAGGACTGGGTGTTTGTGAAGAAGAACGAGACCGCGCGCGAACTGTGGGAGCGGGCGCTGGCGCCGCTCGGACTCAGGCTGCTGGCGCAGGTGATCGATCAGGCCAAGACCAGCGGCAACCTGCCGTCGATGCCGCAGGACGAGCAGTTCGCGACCCATGCGCCGCGGCTCGACAAGGAAACGCCGCACGCCGCGCGAAAAAGCGCGGCGTCGGGATCGTAGTTTTCCGCAGCTTCATCTGTGAAATTTTCAGTGTCGTCCCCGCGAAAGCGGGGACCCATACTCCCGATGGCAGATGGGAGAACGCATCAGCATGCACCCCCACCCCGACCGGCTTCGCCGGTCGACCCTCCCCGCAAGGGGGAGGGATGAAGAGTCACGCAGCACGAGTCTCGCCGACGCGCACCGCGCTCGAAACAAGATCGCTGGCGTCGGTCACGCCGTCGGCGGCACGGCGCACGATGGTCTGCGCCATCTTCGCCTTGGTCGCGGGTGTGCGGTTCTCCTGCGCGATCTGTTCGACGGCGATGTCGAGAATTTTCCTCAACGTAGCGACATAATCCGGATCGAATTTTTCGTTGAGGTTGTTCAGCGGGCGATTGACCATACGCTTCTCCTCTTTGGTATTTCAAAACGTGATCGCGAATTTGCATCTGCGATCGCGCCTGCGGTGAGCGGGCGGACCATGCTTGCGCAATGGGGCAGATGTGAGTCAGCACTGCGAATTGCGCATACACCGATGTGAACTTGGAAAAGCTCCAGTCACATTTCCTTCAAACAGGTTACGATACCGCAACGCACTTTGACGGTTGATGCGGAGAATCGCACCACATCTTGTGTCGCCGAATAGACTTTCGATGCGGTGCAATGCATGCTTTCACAGGAACGTCAAAATCGTGAACGCCGGAACTGCGGTTACGTTCGCGGAACACAATTCAAATTGAACACTCCCAAGGAGAGAAGATGGCCGACACTCCCGCAATACCTTCCGATCCGAACTTCATTCCGATCGAAGGCATCATGGAGGCACCGGTGATCTTCTTCGAAGTGTGCCCCACGTTCGGCAACAATGGCGGCCTGCTCAATCTGATGCTGGCGACCGGCCTGATCGACTCCGCGCCCCATGGCAAGGTCGTCAGCCGCGTGAAAGCAGTGGCGCATCTGCGCATGACGGCCGCCGCTGCGGTGAACCTGCGCGACACGCTCAACAATGCGCTGGCGATGGGCGCGCCGAAGCCCGAGGGCCGGGCGAACTGATTAGCGCCGCACCGCGGCTGCGCGTGATGTGTTGCAAAGGATGATCCATGATGTTTCGCACAATGATGTTTCGCACAACGAATCTTCGCACAATGAGCATCCGCACACCGGATTCCCGGACAGTGATGCAGCATGCGCTCGCGGCGCTGGCCGCGCTCGCGGTTGCGTTGCTGGCGTGGCCGCTGGCAGCGCAGCATGCGACGCCGAGCAAGCCGTTCCTGGAAAAGAACGCCTTCTATCTGCGCTCGGCCGGGTTCCGGATTCAGTTCGCCAATGACGCGGCGGGCCAGCGCGCGCTGAAAGCACTACCGCCGCACCGTTTCGTGGTGCACAAGGCCGGCGGCGCGCCGCGGTATGTCTATGCCGATCCCGGCGTGTGCAATTGCATCTTCAGCGGGACGCAGGACAACTACAAATCCTATCTGGATATCCTGCGCCAGCCGTTGCCCGGCGTCGATGACGTGTCGCCGGATTACAAGACGCAGGCGAGCGCGCTGCTGCTGGACCAGCCGGTCGACTTCGGCATGACCAACAACGACGACAGCCTGTCGGATTATTTCCGCGACTATCTGTAACCCGATACGCCGCTTCTGCTCTTGTGCGCTGCCATAAGCGCGCCGCGCGCATCGCGCGCCTTGTTTGCTCTCGTTTGTTTGTTACGCTCCGGTGTTGTCCATCAACACATGCTGACCGCGCGCCAAGTCGCGGCAGCCGGGGAGAAACAAAATGGCTTCACGACGCGCCGCGGTCGGTCTGATCGCGATGGGCTTTACTGCACTCGTTTCAATGGGCGGCGCTGCGGCGCAGGATTATCCGACGCGACCGGTGCGCTGGGTTGTCGGCTATCCGCCGGGCGGCGCCACCGATATTCTCGCGCGCCTGGTCGGCCAGCGGCTGTCGGAGCGGCTGAACCAGCAGTTCGTGATCGAGAACAAGCCGGGCGCCGGCAACAATGTCGGCACCGAGTCCGTGGTGAATGCCGAGCCCGATGGCTACACGGTGCTGCTGGTCAATCCCGCCAACGGCATCAATGCCTCGCTCTACGCGAAGCTGAGCTTCAACTTCATCCGCGACATCGCACCGGTGGCCGGCCTCGCGCGGGTGCCGAATGTCATGGTGGTGCCGAAGGATTTCCCGGCGAAGTCCGTCGAGGAATTCATCGCCTACGCGAAGGCCAATCCGGGCAAGGTCAACATGGCCTCATCGGGCAACGGCACCTCGATCCACCTCTCGGGCGAACTGTTCAAGGCGATGACCGGCGTCGAGATGCTGCACGTTCCGTATCGCGGCTCCGCGCCGGCGATCACCGATCTGCTCTCGGGGCGGGTGCAGGTGATGTTCGACAACATGCCGTCTGCGATTTCGCACATCAGGGCGGGCACGTTGCGCGCGCTGGCGGTGACCACGGCGTCGCGCTCGGCCGAGTTGCCCGACGTTCCGACCGTCGGCGACAGTGTGAAGGGCTATGAAGCCAGCGCGTGGTTCGGCATGGGCGCGCCGAAGAACACGCCGAAGGAGATCATCGCCAGGCTCAACAAGGAGATCAACGCGATCCTTGCCGAGCCCGAGATGAAGAAGAAGATCGCGGACATGGGCGGCATCACGCTCACCGGCTCGCCGGAGGATTTCGGCAAGATCATCGCGTCCGAAACCGACAAGTGGGAGAAGGTCGTCAAGTTCGCGGGCGCGCGGGTGGAGTAGATGGTTGAGCTTTGAGCAGAGCGAGCCTGCTCCCTCTCCCCGCTTGCGGGGAGAGGTGAAGACCTCGTCGTCATTGCGAGCGAAGCGAAGCAATCCAGAATTCTTGAGAGAAACAAGGCTGGATTGCTTCGTCACTACGCTCCTCGCAATGACGGGCGCGGATTAACGAAAATGTCGCTTCACTCCGGTCATCCCCGCGAAAGCGGGGATCCATTCTTTGCAGCGAGTGAAGTCTCAAAGATTTAGGGCTGGGTCCCCGCTTTCGCGGGGACGACATCCGTACCGATTATTACGCGAGGGGCTTGATGTCGTCTGTTTTTGATCCTTTGGTGGAGTTAAGCCGACAACCAATGTCGCAGGACGATTTCACATTTTATCATCAATATTTTGCATAACTCAGAAGTTGATAGCGTAGTGGCTATTTCGGGAGCTGCTTTGCTCGAAGCGGCGGTAACACAAGCTTTGCTTTCGCGGTTACGTGAAAGCAAAACCGGTAATCGCGAATTGTTTCGAGGCAACGCCCCACTTTCTAGTTTTTCTTCCATTACCCAGATGGCATTTGCTTTGAACGTATTCGGGAAAGAGTACCGACACGATATTGACGGGGTTCGACACATTCGGAACGCCTTTGCGCACTCGCCGAAAGAGCTAAGATTTGCAACGAAAGCTATTTCTGATGTGTGCGATACTTTCTATGCGCTTCGCGTTGCCCCTAAGTTCAATGAGGCGCCCACGACAGCTCGGGATAAATTCAGTTTCACTGTGCGAACTGTTGGGATGTTTCTGATTCTGGCTTCAGCAGAATTGATGACTCCCCTTAAGTCTGATTTGCCATAGTCATAGGAAAATATTCCTTGACATCCTCTCCGCATTAACGCATCCTCATCCCATCCCGCCTCACTTGAGGGGCGTTGCCAGGGACGCTTGAGAGCGCGGGGCGGGATGCGGCGCCTGCGCGCGCGGGAGAGACGTTCTCCCTCGCGTCCGGGAGGCTTCGGGTGATCGTCTGGGCCAACTACGTGGCTCCGCCTTCAGTGGCTGGACGCGGACAGGATGAACGCGGGCGAAAGTCCGCCGGATCGGGGCGTGAAAGCGCTCGTCCTGTCCCGGAAGAACGATCCCGTCGCCAAAAATCGCCCATAGCAGTCGCAGACTGCGTAAACTTGTCTGCATACGGAGCGCCGAAAGGCGATGCGCGGTGCGGCTTGTCCGCGTCGCGACTCCACCCAACGTGCGCCTTTCGGCGTTCCGTCCCCTCATGTTTCGAGGGGATGAGGTGAGGCGAGGCCGCCGCGCGCGATGCGCGCGACAGACGGCGCGTGCGCGAGCCTCCGCGCGAAAATCATTCCACGCCATTTTCAATCATCACGGAGCGCTGCCGATGACGGCGAGATTCAGCCTCGAAGGTCCCTACGGTTTCAACGGCACGGAGAACGCGCGCCTGAAGGGCGAAACGCGCGCCGCGCACACCGCGCGTGATTACGATTATTGCGCACTCGTCGTGGCGCGCGCGGAGATGGATTTCCTGCGCGCGTACCGCAAGTGTCCCGATGGCGCGTGCCGCCGCACGCGGCGTTGCGCCGGGCCAGCGTTTTCCTGCCGCGCGGTTTTCAGCGGTCGGTTGCTCGGATGGCTCGAGCAGGGCGCCGCGATCGATTTCGCCTACGCAGAGTTACAGCGCCGGCGCGCGGCAATTGATTCAAGTTGCGCAGGTGTGTTGCGCAATCGGCATATGTGGAACCCGGATGTGCAAATTGCGGCGCAGAGTGATTCGGGTTTACGCTGCAACATCGTTTGAACGAATGCGGGGCGGGGGCATCGCGGCGGGAGAACGAAATGCAGGACGGCGAGAGCTCCCGCGCGCGCGGGAGTGCTGTGCGCGACAACAAGAACAATAAGGTCTGCAAGATCCGCGCTGACCTTCTTGCCTCCACCGCATTGATTGTCCTTGCTGTGGCTGGCGCCGGCAGCGGCCCTGCTCTCGCCGCTTGCGACAATCACACGCCCGCCACAGGGCAGGCCGCGGTTTGCGACACATCGGCTCCCAATCCTGACACCCTGGGTGTGCAAGCCGTGGGCGGCAGCACCGGCGTCGCCGTCAATATCGGAGCGGGCGCCAGCGTCGCGGTTCAGCGCGTCACGAGTCCCACTGCCATCAGGGTGGATACAAGCAGCCAGGTCACCAATGACGGCTCGATCAGCCTGACCGGCGGCGGAGGCACCGGCGGCAATCGCGGTGCGGGCATTGTCGGGTTGGGCAACAACAATATCCTCATCAACAACGGCTCGATCTCGACGACCGGCGGTTTCAACGATGGCATGGCCGCCAACGGCAGCGGCAACGCGCTGACCAACAACGGCACGATCACGACCAATGGGCCGAATGCCTACGGCATGACAGCGGCGTGGGGACAAACCAACACGGGACAAGCCAACAACACGCTAACAAACAACGGTACCGTGACGACCAACGGGACCAGCGCTCGCGCGGTGTCCATTCTCGGTCAGAACGGTGTGGTCGTGAACACCGGGACGCTAACCACCAACGGAAGCTCAAGCACTGTTGTCTACATGCAGGGCAACAACGCCAGACTGACCAACAGCGGGGTGATCCACGCGACGGGCTCCGGTTCGGAAGGCGTCTTTTCCAACACCGCAGGATCGGGCTTTACCGCCACCATCCAGAATCTCACCGGCGGCCAGATCATCAGCGATCAGGGACCGGCGGTCCGCACGCTGAACGGCGCAACGAACGTTACGAATGCGGGGTTGCTGAGCGGCGGCAACGGAGTCGCTCTGCAGGGCGGCGGCGGGAACGTAACGCTCACGCTGCAAACCGGCTCAAGAATCGTCGGGCTGGCGGACGGCGGCGGGGGAGCCAATCAGGTTATTCTCCAGGGCTCCGGCCTGATCGACAACGCCTTCACCAATTTCCCGACATTGACGATGTCAGGGACTGATTGGACATGGGCGGGCATCGGCGATTTCGCCAACACATTTCTCAACAGCGGTAATTTCCGTTTGGGCGCCAATCTGACCGGCAACGTGTCGATCGCCGCAGGCGCAAGCCTTCTCGCCGGTAACGGCGTCAATCCCACCATCTCCCCGAACTCGAGCGGCACGCCGATCACGGTGACGAACGCGGGCGCGATTGATCTCACCAACGGGGGATCGACCGCCATGAACACGCTGACCGTTGCCGGCAATTATGTCGGTGCGGGCGGCACGCTGCGTCTCAACGCCGTGTTGGGCACGGACGGTTCGCCGTCCGACAAGCTGGTGATCGCAGGCGCCGGTGCATCGGCCAGCGGTTCGACCGGCATTGCCATGGTCAACGCGGGCGGCGGCGGCTCAGCGACGCTCAGCGACGGCATCAACGTGGTGCAGGTGACAGGCGGCGCGACCACTGCGCCGGGCAGCTTCTCGCTTGCAGGTCCCGCGGTCGCGGGTGCCTATGAATATCTGCTCTACAAAGGTGGCTTGGGCGGCGCCAATCCGGACAACTGGTATCTGCGCTCAACGATCCTGGTGCCGATAACGCCACCACCGCCCGGCGTGCCGCCGGCCCCCGAGCCGCCGCAGCCCTTGCCTTTGCCGGCTGCGCCGCCTCCGGGATTCGCCGTGGTGCAGTTGATCCGTCCGGAAGTCGCGGTGCATTCCGTGGTGCCGGACCTGACGCGGACGCTGGGGCTTGCCGCGCTCGGTACATTCCACGAACGGCGCGGCGATCAGGCGCTGCTCGACACCGCCCCCGCCGCGTGGGGCCGTGCGTTCGGTCAGCACCGCAAAGAGCAATACACAGGCGGCGTCAGACCGGATTTCAGCGGCACCATTGCCGGATTTCAGGCTGGTTTTGACGCGTGGCGGTTTGAGACGTTCGACAGCGTACGCAATCTCGTCGGCGTGTCGGTGGGACATGCGCGTGCGAGCGGCGATGTCAGCGGCTTCGTGATCGGTGTCGAAGGCGCTCGCGCCGGCGTGATCGATCTGGGCGCCACCAGCGTGGGCGGCTACTGGACGATGATCGGCTCGCAGGGCTGGTACATCGACACGGTGGTGCAGGGCGATTTTATCGATGGCTCGCCGCACTCGGATCGCGGGATCGCTGCGAAAGTCTCCGGTGCGAATTTCGCTGCGTCGGTGGAGGGTGGCTTGCCGATTCCTCTCGGCGCGGGAATCGCAATCGAGCCGCAGGCGCAGTTCATCTATCAGCACCTCGGACTGAACGGCACGAGCGATGGACTCTCAAACATCGCTTTCGCGCAGTCAGACATCGTCAACGGCCGTATCGGCGCGCGCCTGAAGGGCACCTTCGGCAGCGGCGATGCAGTGTGGACGCCTTACCTGAAAGGCGATGTGTGGTGGCGCACCGCGGGCCTCGACAACGTTGCATTCGCGACCAACGTCATTTCGACGGTGCGCAATTCCGGGCCAGCGGTGGAAGTCGGCGGCGGCGTCAGCGGCAGGCTCACGCAGGCCGTCAGCCTCTACGGCGAGGCCAGCTATCGCACGGCGATCGACGACAGCCTGAGAGTCTACAAAGGCAACATCGGCTTGCGCGTGTCGTGGTGATGTTGGATTTTCCCCCTCTCCCCTTGTGGGAGAGGGTGGTTCGAGCGTAGCGAGAACCGGGTGAGGGGGTCTTTTCGCGCCTATGACGATTTACCCCTCACCCGGCGCGATGCTCACTGCGTTCGCATCTTGCCACCCTCTCCCACAAGGGGAGAGGGGAAGAAGGAACGGACACAAAAAAGCCGGCCCGAAGGCCGGCTTTCGCAACTCGTGATGCGCAGGAAGTTAGTACGCCGCTTCCAGCGCCGCCTGTTCGGCGCGCGCGACGGTGGTCTTCACCGCCGCCTGCACCTTCTCGAACGCGCGGACCTCGATCTGCCGCACGCGCTCGCGCGACACGCCGAATTCGGCGGCGAGGTCTTCCAGCGTCATCGGCTCTTCAGCCAGACGCCGCGCCTCGAAGATCCGGCGCTCGCGGTCGTTGAGCACGCCCATCGCGCCGGTCAGGGCGCTGCGGCGATGATCGAACTCCTCGCTCTCCGCCATGATGGCTTCCTGGTTGGGCGAGGTATCGACCAGCCAGTCCTGCCATTCGCCGGGTTCGCCGTCGTCGCGGATCGGCGCGTTGAGCGACGCGTCGCCGCCGAGGCGGCGGTTCATGTCGATCACGTCCTGCTCGGTGACGCCGAGGGAGGTTGCGATCTGCTTCACCTGATCGGGGCGAAGATCGCCCTCTTCAAGCGCGGAGATCTTGCTCTTCGCCTTGCGCAGGTTGAAGAACAGCTTCTTCTGGTTCGCGGTGGTGCCCATTTTCACGAGCGACCACGAACGCAGGATGTATTCCTGGATCGACGCCTTGATCCACCACATCGCGTAGGTGGCCAGGCGGAAGCCCTTTTCGGGCTCGAAACGTTTCACCGCCTGCATCAGGCCGACGTTGCCCTCCGAGACGACCTCGGAAATCGGCAGGCCGTAGCCGCGATAGCCCATGGCAATCTTGGCCACGAGCCGCAGATGGCTGGTGACAAGCTGATGCGCCGCATCGCGGTCGTCATGTTCCCGCCAACGCTTCGCCAGCATGTATTCCTGCTGCGGCTCCAGCATCGGGAACTTGCGGATTTCAGTCAGGTAGTGAGCAAGACCGGATTCTCCGTTGAGAACCGGAAGAGTAGCTGCACGGGCCATGTCGCGCCCTCCAGAGTTCACGCCCCCGATAGCGGCGGGCGAGGCAGGCCATCTGCTGTGTCAAAGCCAGAAGCGCTGCAATGTTCCGCGCCGGGACGATCCCTGCGCAGGTGCAACATACTCCAAAACCCGAGGGGGAGGGAAGAACAAAACGAGGTCACGAACCCGTGACCCGGGTTAAATGTCTGTAACCATGCGTCTTTTTAGCGCATCCCTTTTAGTCTATTCTACGAAGGGCTGCCTCAAGCAGAACCAAATCCTCCGGCAGCGCCGATTCCCAGTGCAAAATCTCTCCGGACACCGGGTGTTCGATTACCAGCAAATATGCATGGAGGGCCTGTCTGCCAAGGGCAGTCAACGCGGCCTGGCTTTGCGGCCCGAGCTGGCGGGCCTTGGTCTTGAAGCCGGAGCCGTAGACCTCGTCGCCCAGCAGGGGGTGACCGAGATGGGCGAGGTGGACGCGGATCTGGTGGGTGCGGCCGGTCTCGAGCTGGCAGGCGAGCAGGGAGGCGACCGGTTTTGTATCGCGGCCGTTGAAGGCCTCGATCATCTCCCAGTGGGTAACCGCGTCGCGGCCTCCCTGGCGCACCGCCATTTTCTCACGGCTATACGGGTGCCGGTCGATCGGCTGGTCGATGGTGCCGGTTTTGCGGCTCGGCGCGCCCCACGCAAAGGCCATGTAGCCGCGCCGCATCTCGCCGGTGCGGCCATGGTCGGCGAACTGCGCCGACAGCGACTGGTGGGCGCGGTCGTTCTTGGCCACCACCATCAGGCCGGTGGTGTCCTTGTCGAGCCGGTGGACGATGCCGGGACGGCGGACCCCGCCAATTCCAGAGAGGCTTGCGCCGCAGTGGGCAATCAGCGCGTTGACCAGCGTTCCGGTCTCGTGCCCGGCGGCGGGATGCACCACGAGGTTCTTCGGCTTGTTGATGACGATGATGTCGTCGTCTTCGAACACGATATCGAGCGGGATGTCCTCACCCTCGGGCTCGGCGGGGGCGGCGGGCGGAACGTCGATTGTGATCGTATCGCCCGCATTGACATGATAAGCGGGGTCGCGAACCGGGGCGCTGCCGATGCTCACCTGGCCTGCGAGGATCAGCGCTTTCAGGCGCGAGCGCGACAGGTCGGGACTGCGGACGGCGAGCACGCGGTCCAGCCGCCGCGATCCCTCGTCGCCTTCGACCGTGACCTCGTGACGGCTGTTTTCGTTTTCGGAAGAGTTAGAAGAGCTTTGCATGTCTGAAACTGTTGCGCCCGATCCGACCCCCGAGCAAGCCGCGCTGATCGCGCGGGTGCGCCGGATGATGTTGATCGCAGGCCTGACCACCGCCGTCGGTGTCGGGGCCTTGCTGGTCGCCATCGGCTACCGCCTTTTCCGCACCGATGGAAGCGTCCAGGTGACGGACGTGACCGCGACCCTGCCGAAGGGCGCGCGGATCGTCTCGACCGCCACTGCAGGGGACCGGCTGGCGGTGACCGTCGATATCGGCGGCGCGACGGAAATCCGCACCTATGACGCCAAGACCCTGAAGCCGGTCGGGCGGCTGAAATTCGCTCTTGAGCCGTGAGAGCGGTAAAAGTGGCGGACGGCCGCAGCCATCCGCCAACAAGCGATAATCAGGGCTGCGCCAGCTTCGCTTTCAGGAAGTCGGTCATCCCCTTTGAGTACTCGGCCGCCTGATCGCCTTCGCTGCCGATCGTGACGCCCTTGTGCAGGAAGCCGCCCTTGACGGAATAAGTGGTGAGCGCCTGAGCGGTCACCGTCGGGTCGGCCTTGCCGGTGCGCATGTTATAAAACGTGCCCTGATCGTCCATGTAGATCGTCGGATAGATGGTGGACGTCACCGCGGCTGGAATTTCCGTTCGCGGTACGCCCGCGCGATCGAACGCATGCAGCGCGCCCGGAAACAGCTCCATGATCACATCCTGCTTGGCGACGTCCATGGCATGCGCCGCATCCTGACATTGCTGCGGAGACACCCAGTTGTCGCGGTCGCCCGACATGATCAGCAGGCTCGCCCCGTCCGCGAGGCGCGAGGAACGGAACTGCACGCCGCACCAGGGATAACCCGCAACGACGGCGCGCAGGCCCTTGCCCTTGCCGAGAACGGCATCCGACACCGGCGCAGCGGCGGCCATCATGACCGCCGTTCCGCCGCGGCTGCCGCCTGTGGCGCCGAGCCGTGCCGGGTCAATCTCCTTGCGCGTGCGCAGATATTTGGCGGCAGCGAGAACGTCATAGGCGCTTGCAGCGAAGGTCAACTGCCCTTGATCCGCAATGGTGTCCTTGATGCCGCGTCCGAAGAAGGGATCGACGATCAGCACGCCAAGTCCTGCTGATGTGAGCGCTGCGGCGTGCGCGATATGATGCGGGCCAAGATTGCCGCTGCCGGGTGTTTCGATCACGGTTGGCACAGGGCCCTTGGCATTTGCCGGCAGGAAGAGCTGCGCCGTGAGCGTCACCGTCTTGCCCATCTCACCCTTCATGAGCGGGCCGTAATCGGCAGGGTTGGCGCTGTCGAACTTGACGAGTTCGCCGCGAAGGCCGTTCGGCAGGACCAGCGGGGTCGTTGCGAACTCTGACGAATCCACCTTCGGAAGCGGCGTTTGTGCGGACGCGGTCCCGGCCGCCAGAACGCTGAGCAGGGCGAGGGCCGTTCGATACGCGATTTTGCTGCGAAGCATCGAAATTTCTCCCGGAACGGTTTGTAGCTGAGCATTTGCAGCGCGGTTATCGCGCCGGCGTCAGCCTTCAATGGCCGGGTAACCTAGTGAGGGCTCACAGGCCGGACCAATGAAAAATCGGGCGCCGAACTATAGAGATGGTGCATGGAGATGACGGCGTTTACCGGATACCGTGCGCCGGATTGCAGAATTCTCGCATGCCGCGGTCTGACATGAATTCCCTTGGCAAGATCGATCTCAACCTCTTTGTCGTGCTCGAAGCCATCTTCACCGAAGGCAACATCACGCAAGCCAGCAAGAGTCTGAATCTGACCCAGCCGGCGGTCAGTCATGCGCTCGCGCGGCTGCGCCAGTTGCTGAACGATCCGTTGTTCGTCCGCGACGGTCACAAGATGGTGCCGACGGCGCTGACCCGGCAACTGATCGGGCCGGTGAGGGCCGGGCTTCGCGAGATGACCGGCGTCCTGTCTCAACTGGATGATTTCGATCCCACGACATCGCGCAGGCATTTCAGGATCGGGCTGCGTCATACCATCGAGTCCACGATCTTTCCCTCGCTGGCGACGCTGATCTGCAATGAGGCTCCCGGTGTCGAAATCTCCACGCATCATCACGATCGTGAAACCATTCAGAGCGCGCTTGCTGCGGGCGAGTTCGATGTGGTGATCGATATACTGGTGTCGTCCGCGCCGGATATTCCGCTGCGGCGGCTGTATGGCGGCAAGCTCGTTGTCATCGCGCGGAAGGATCATCCGGTTCTTCGCGAGCCGTGGGGGCTGGAGGCCTATCTGGCGCAGGATCATATTCTGGCGAGTTCGCGAAAATCGGCGCTGGGATATGAGGATCAGGCGTTGCAGGAGATCGGCCGGAAGCGCCGCATTCGCGTTCGGTGTCAGGGCCAATGGACCGCGAGCCGGCTGGTGGCGTCCTCGGACATGCTCTTCACGCTGCCGGAGCGCTTTGCCGAAACCGTCGGCCGTCAGCTCGGAAACCAGATTCTGCCGTTTCCGCTGGATGTTCCCGCGGCTCACCTTTTTCTCTACTGGCATTCGAGCGCCGAGAACGATCCCGCGAACCGGTGGCTCCGGGAGAAAATTACGCAGTTGTACGGCGCGGAGGGCTGATCCGATCGCCAGCGCACGGCAGTCCGCTGGCCTTCGTGCATTGACCATTTTGAGCGCCCGGCGCTTGCAGTCGCGGGATTTCGAGGCTATCCCTTCGCGGCGCGTATTCCGCAAAAGTGGGTACCGGTTTTGCGACCAGAATACGCGCTATGTTATGATCTGGTGCTTGCTCCCTTCGTCTAGCGGTTAGGACGCGGCCCTCTCAAGGCTGAAACAGGGGTTCGATTCCCCTAGGGAGCGCCATTCCCTCTCAAGGGACGCGCGTGCGCTGCAATCGCCGTGGCGAGCGACCGCACAACCTTCCATCATATGTAATCAGGATATTGCGATCAGGGCTTCGCCTTGCGACGCTCATTGATCGCGCCGCGGGCAGATGATTACATCGGCGCGCTGGGGCTTTGCCAGCCCATTCGAGAAGGATTTCAGACACGCAGACATTGATTTGAAAATATTGGCCGATCAACGGCCAATACATCAGGGAGGAGACGACCATGACCGAGTTTACGCCGGATCGACGATCTCTGCTCAAAGGAAGCGCCGCCACGCTGGCTGCGGCGGCGACCATGTCAGCCGACCAGATGCTCGGCTACGCCAAAGCCTGGGCGCAAACCGCGCCATGGAAGCCGGAAGCCGGCGCCAACATCAACATGCTGCGATGGAAGCGGTTTGTGGAGGCGGAGGATGTCGCCTTCATGAAAATCGTCGATGCCTTCCAGAAGGCGACCGGCGTGAAGATCAATATCTCCAATGAATCCTTCGACGACATTCAGCCCAAGGCCTCGGTCGCGGCCAATACAGGGCAGGGCCTCGATATGGTGTGGGGCCTGTATTCGCTGCCGCATCTGTTTCCTGAAAAGTGCGTCGATGTCACCGACGTGGCCGACTATCTCGGCAAGAAATACGGCGGCTGGGCGCCGTCCGGCGTTGCCTACGGCAAGCGGGGCAACAAGTGGCTCGGCATTCCGGTCGCGGCGAGCGGCGGCCTGGTGAATTACCGTATCGCCGCCATGCAGAAAGCCGGCTTCAAGGAGTTTCCGAAAGACCTCGCCGGATTCCGGGAATTGATCAAGGGCCTCAAGGCCAACGCGACGCCTGCCGGCATGGCGCTCGGCCACGCGACGGGTGACGCCAACGGATGGCTCGCGTGGGCGATGTGGGCGCACAACGCCTACACGGTCGACAAGGACAACAAGGTAACCATCAACTCGCCGGAGACGGCCAAGGCGCTGGAATACGTCAAGTCGCTCTATGAGAACTTCATTCCCGGCACGGTCTCCTGGAACGACAGCTCAAACAACAAGGCGTTTCTGGCCGGCCAGCTCCACCTCACCACCAACGGTATTTCGATCTATGTCGCGGCGAAGAAGGAAAATCCCGCGATAGCGCAGGACATGGATCACGCGCATCTGCCGGTCGGGATCAGCGGGCAGGTGCGGGAGCAGCATCTCGGCTTTCCGATCCTGATCTTCAACTTCAGCAAGTATCCGCAGGCCTGCAAGGCATTCACTGCGTTCCTGATGGAAGGGCCCCAGTTCAATCCATGGATCGAGGCGGCGCAGGGATACCTGTCGCACTTCCTGCTCGCTTACGACGCCAATCCGATCTGGACAGTCGATCCCAAGAACACGCCGTATCGCGATGTCGCCAAGCTGGCATCGACCCCGGCTGGCCGTGGCACCCTGAACGAAAGTGCCGCGGCCGCGATCGCGGACTTCGTCGTCGTCGATATGTTCGCGAACTACTGCACCGGGCGTGAAGATCTCAAGGGCGCGATGGCATCCGCGGAACGGCAATTCAAGCGAATCTATCGGACCTGAGGCAACACT
This sequence comes from Afipia massiliensis, assembly GCF_001006325.2. Taxonomy (NCBI): domain Bacteria; kingdom Pseudomonadati; phylum Pseudomonadota; class Alphaproteobacteria; order Hyphomicrobiales; family Nitrobacteraceae; genus Afipia; species Afipia massiliensis. The sequence continues at coordinate 2,435,715 of NZ_LBIA02000001.1, forward strand.
GACGGTTTCGGCGCGTGGCGATCAAATTGCCGCGCGTGGATGATTTTCCACGGACGTCATTGCGAGCGAAGCGAAGCAATCCAGAGCAATAAGTAAAAGAGCTGGATTGCTTCGTCGCTTACGCTCCTCGCAATGACGGCCATCTGGGCGATCTGCCCATAAAAAGGCCAGCCGCATTATCATTTCGACTCATTCATCCGGCACACTACACTGACCATCCCAAGGCCGGCCGGTTGACGCCGGTCCCCCCGCCCCTGTCCGTGCCCGCAGTTTTGCCGGGGGCGGTTCGCGGAACACTTTGCAATCGATGAGGTCATGATGCTCACGTCGCAGCAGTTGAAGGAATTGTTTCCCGAGGAAAGCCTGCTGAAGGATTGCGATGTGCCGCCGCCGGTTCATCAGCGCGAAACGCTGGTCAACGGAGAACTGAGGCCGTGGACCGGACCGGTAGAGACCGTGCATTCGGCAATCTGCGTGCGCAAGGCCGACGGCTCGCTGGAGCAGGTTGAACTCGGCAGTCATCCAATCGGCGGCGTGCCTGAGGCGCAGGTCGCACTCGACGCTGCCGTGGCGGCCTATGACAACGGGCGCGGCGAATGGCCGACCATGACGGTGGCGCAGCGCATTGCCTGCATGCAGGATTTCACCCGGCAGATGGTGGCCCGCCGCGAGCAGATCGTCGCGCTCATCATGTGGGAGATTGGCAAGACACTGCCGGACTCACAGAAAGAGTTTGATCGCACCGTCGAATACATGAAGGCGACCATCGAGGCGTTGAAGCATCTCGACAACGACAACTCGCGCTTTACCATTGTCGAAGGCACCATCGGCCAGATCCGCCGCACGCCGCTCGGCGTCGTCCTCTGCATGGGGCCGTACAACTATCCGCTCAACGAAACATTCGCGACGCTGATCCCGGCGCTGATCATGGGCAACACCATGGTGTTCAAGCCCCCGAAATTCGGCGTGCTGCTGTTTCAGCCGTTGCTCGAAGCGTTTCGCAGCGCGTTTCCGAAGGGCGTGATCAACACGGTCTACGGCAAAGGCTCGGAGGTGGTGCCGATGCTGCTCGAATCCGGCAAGGTCAACGTGCTGACCCTGATCGGCTCCAGCCGCGTCGCCGACCATCTCAAGAAGATGCATCCCAAGGTCAATCGGCTGCGCGCCATTCTCGGCCTCGACGCCAAGAACGCGGCCATCGTGCTGCCCGATGCGAATGTCGAACTCGCCGTGAAAGAATGCCTGCTCGGTTCGTTGTCATTCAACGGCCAGCGCTGCACGGCGCTGAAGATGCTGATTGTCCATCGTTCGATCGTCGACAAATTTCTCGCGCGGTTCACTGAGGAATTGGCCAAGCTAAAAGCCGGCATGCCGTGGGACAAGGGCGTCACGCTGACGCCGTTGCCGGAATTCGGCAAGGTCGAGCACATGACGCGGTTGGTTTCTGACGCCAAGGAGAAGGGCGCCAAGGTGATCAACGAAGGCGGCGGCGCGAGCAGCGGCACGCTGTTCTATCCCGCCGTGGTCTATCCGGTGAAAGAGGGCATGCTGCTGTATCGCGAAGAACAGTTCGGCCCGATTGTCCCGGTGATGGCATTCGACGACATTGATACCGCGCTCGAATACGTCATCACCTCCGAACACGGCCAGCAGGTCTCGATTTTCAGCGAAGACGCAGAGACCATCGGGCGGCTGGTCGATCCGCTGGTCAATCAGGTCTGCCGGGTGAACATCAATTGCCAGTGCCAGCGCGGACCGGACGTCTTCCCGTTCACCGGCCGCAAGGATTCGGCGGAAGGTACGCTCTCGGTCACCGACGCGCTGCGCTCGTTCTCGATCCGCTCGATGATCGCGGCGAAGCAGACCGAGGATTCAAAACGGCTGCTCGACGACATCGTGCGCGACCACACGTCGAACTTCATAAATACTGGGTTCATTTTGTAATTGATACAAAACTCACGGATGGCGCGCGTTGCCGCCGTGAGTTCTCGATGCGATCTCGCTGTCGAAACGAAGCGCTGTCCGGGTAACGAATTCTCAACCAATTCGTGGTTACCAAATAGTAAACCATTTCGGAGTTAGCGCTCATGACCGACCATACTGCCGACGGTGATATCAAGCAGACGGGCAATCACAGCGAAGCATCGCTGGTTCCGGAAACCGGCGATATGGTTCAGCATGAAGCGAAGGCTGCAGATACGGCAAAGGAAAGCGCTTCCACGCATGTCGCAAGGCAGCCGTCCAAGGAAATCACCTTGCAGCGTCTGACGGCGCACAGTTCCTGGGAAGATATTGTTTCCAATGAGAGTGCCGCGCGCGAGCAGCAATTCAATGCCGCCGCCGCTCCGGAAGCCAACGGCCGTCGCCTCTCGATAGCGGCCATCGTCGCCATCGCCGCCGCTGTCGGCGCCATTGGCGGCGCGTTCGCGACGGCGGGTGTCGGGCATTATCTAAAAAGCGACCAGACCGCCACCGTTGCGGCCGATGCCGCTGCCGCGCAGGCGCGTTCGATGGAAAGCGCGATCGGGAAGATCAACTCCGACATCGCAGCCCTCAAGACCAGCAGCGCAGCGCAATCCGCGAAGATTGTTGAGCGGATCGACCGCGTCGAGAAGGCGCAGGCCGAACCCGCCGCGAAACTGGCGAAGCTGAGCGACGCCGTTGAGAAGCTGCGGACACCGGCACTCGCGCCGGAAACCACTGGCTCGATCGCCAACAATCAGGCCGCACAGCTGAACCGGCTTCCCGTTGTCTCCGGCTGGACGCTGCGCGAGGTGTCCGACGGCATTGCGACCGTGATCGGCCGACAGGGAGTCTTCGACGTCATTCCCGGCGATCCGCTGCCCGGCGTCGGGCGGGTCGATGCGATCCGCCGTCAGGATGGCCGTTGGGTCGTCGTCACCAGCCGCGGTCTGATCGTGGCGCGTTGATCGTCGCGCGTTGAGCGCGGTGTCCGCGCGGGCCCTTTGAAAATGCGCCAGACCGCTAAAATTTGAGTGTTCGCCTGAACGGACCGGCATGATCTCGCTGGCATGATGCAGCCTCTGATGAAGAGGAACGAGCATGCCTGCATTTCGAGTGATTCCGCGCCTCCATGTGGTTAATTTTTTCGCCCATGAGGTGATCGATGCATCTGGCGACGTACCGCCCGCGGCAAACGACAACAATTGTCCGTATTGCGGCGGCGTGCTCGAGCCGGGCGACAAGGCATCCGACTGTTCCGGGTCTGGTTCCGATACGGGCGCCTGGCCGATGATCCCGTTCCCCAAGGGGTGGGGCGCGTCCTGCTGAAGAACTAGCGCGCGAGAGCCGCGCGCTGGCCTGCGAGATACAAGATCAATCCAAGCATGGTTAGCGCCGCCTGTACGATGCCGATGGCAAGCGTCGCGCTTGTAATCGATGCGGTCAGGACGACGCCGACCGCCGCACCTGCCATCTGCAGGAACCCAAGTAGCGCCGATGCAAGGCCGGCCCTGTCGCCGAAGGGCTGCAACGCTGTGGCCGTCGCCAGCGGGCTGACCATGCCGAACCCGGCCAGGAAGATCAGTACCGGGATAAGGTAACTCCAGATCGTCGGGGTCACCCAGTGTGCCAATAGCAGCAGTGTGCCGCCCATGGTCGCAATGATAAGGCCAGCTAGCGTGGCGCGGGCATGCCCGATCTTGATTGCCAGCCGCGGCGCGGTCATGCCGGATCCGAACACGACGAACACGGTGCCCGCAAAAAACAGGCCGAGCTGGATTGGCGAGAAGCCCAGCCCGTCGATCAGGATGCGTGGAGACACCGAGAACATCGCGAAGATGGCACCCATGAACAGCCCGATGGTTCCGGCCGGTGCGATGAAACGCAGGTCGGTGAGCAGGCCCCAGTATCCGCGCCGGATCGCGGTCAATTGTATTGAGACATTGCTATCGGGCCGATGAGTTTCGCCCACGAATCTGAAATAGGCGAGTGCAACGGTTGCCCCGAACAGGCCGACCACGAGAAATTCCGAACGCCATCCGGAGGTAGCATCGAGCAGGCCACCGATCAGCGGCGAGAAGCCGGGAGCAGCGGACATAGCGACCATGATGAAGGCCAATGCCTTTGTCAGGTCTTCGCCGCTTAACAGATCGCGGGCGACGGCGCGCGACAGGACGGAGGCGGCACATGCGCCCAGCGCCTGAATGGTGCGCCCCACCAGCATCATTGGCAGGGTCGTGGAGAATTCGCACCAGATGCTGCCCAACACGAAGATGCCAAGTCCGAACATGACCGGCTTCCATCGGCCGTAACGGTCCGACAGCGGGCCGACGATCAATTGACCGACGGCAAAAACCGCAAGGTAGACACTGATCGTCGACGAGACGGCGGCGGTCGAGACATTCAGGTCTTTCGCCATCGAGGGCAGGGACGGCAGCAGGATGTTCGTCGCAAAGGATCCGACCGCGGCCAAGGCGGCGAGAACGCTGATGCGCGCGAATATCGATGACGGTGCGCGAGCCAATGTCAGCTTGTTGCCGTCGCCGATGTTCTGAATGGTCATCTGGAAGTTTCCTTTTTTGCTTTTTATATGATGATCATCATATATCAAAAGGGAAATGTCGGCCTGAGCTCCTTGTTTTTCGCCGGGTGACGGTTGCGGCTGGGACATGGCGGTGCAGGCTTCGCGGCGAGGACGCGACGCGCCGCCGCAGGAACCGGGCTCTTGAATGAGGGCCCTGGTCCTCACCATTTATGAGGCTGGAATGGGACATCCCCGGCAAACCACCGGTCAGGAGGAGGCGAATGAGTTACTTTAAAACGGCGGTTTTGCTTGCCGGGTTGACGGCCCTGTTCATGGGAGTCGGCTACCTGATCGGCGGAGCGGGCGGCGCGGTGGTCGCGCTGGTGATTGCCGCTGCCACCAACATGTTCGCATACTGGAACTCTGACCGCATGGTGCTGTCGATGCACGGCGCTCATGAGGTCGACGAGCGCAGTGCGCCGGACCTCGTGCGGCTCGTGGCAGAACTGGCAGGGCGCGCGCAGTTGCCGATGCCGAAGGTCTATCTGATGGACAATCCGCAGCCGAATGCGTTTGCGACCGGCCGAGATCCGCAGCATGCCGCGGTGGCGGTGACCACCGGTCTGGCGCAGTCGTTGAGCCGTGAAGAACTGGCTGGCGTGATTGCGCATGAGCTGGCGCACATCAAGAATCACGACACGCTGATCATGACGATCACCGCGACCATCGCAGGCGCGATCTCCATGATTGCTCAGTTCGGGATGTTCTTCGGCGGCAATCGCGAAAACGGTCCGGGCATCATCGGCTCACTGGCGATGATGATCCTGGCGCCGTTGTCCGCGACCATCGTGCAGATGGCGATCAGCCGCACGCGCGAATATTCGGCGGACAACATGGGCGCGCGGATTTGCGGTCAGCCGATGTGGCTGGCGTCGGCACTGGTCAAGATCGACAACGCCGCGCATCAGATTCCGAACATGGACGCCGAGCGCAGCCCCGCGACCGCGCACATGTTCATCATCAATCCGTTGTCGGGTCAGGGCATGGACAATCTGTTCTCGACCCATCCGTCGACCGAGAACCGTGTCCATGAGTTGCAGCGTCTTGCTGGCGAACTGGGGCCGCGCGGGGGCTTGGCAACCGCGCCGGCAAATGCGTCCAGCAACTCGCGTGAGCCCTGGGGCAGACAGCGTGGCCCTTGGGGTTGATCCCAGAACTGATCCTGGGGCTGATCACGCGTCGCAGAGTTAGCAAAGGTCCGATCCAGTTCTGCTGAATCGGACCTTCCTATCAGACCTTGAGATTTTCCGCCGACGTCTTGCCGCGGTTGGCGACTTCTTCGTACTCGACCGATTGTCCCTCGTTGAGGGTCGAAAGACCTGCCTTCTCAACTGCCGAGATATGCACGAACACGTCCTTGCCGCCGTTGCTGGGCTGAATGAATCCATAGCCCTTGGTCGGGTTGAACCACTTCACAGTACCTTTAGCCATTCCGTAGTCTCCAGAGGGTAAGACCGATAACAAAACGTCGAACCCCGCGGATGGGCGTGTCCAACGGCGCGCACGATACGCGGTAAGTTTGAGCCTTGATAGAGAAAATGGCGTTTGAGGCGGCCGCTTTCGCTCAAACTTTGCTCGAATCTGGCGATTTTATGCTGCTGCAACTGCGAAATCGGCGACCAGATCAGACAGCATTCCGGCTTTTTTGACCGTGTAGACGATCAAGGGTTCGACCCGGCCGCGGATGGGGACCTCGGCCTGAGGCAGGTCGCCGACAGAAACGTGGGCGGTTTTCAGGACGTCTCCGGACACCACCACTTCGCAGGACAGGGCCTTGGTCATGTCCTGCAGCCGCGCCGCGACGTTCACGGAATCTCCGAGCGCGGTGAAGACCGTGTGCTCCTCGGAGCCGATATCACCGATGATCACCTCGCCGCCGTGAATGCCGATCCCGAAGCGCAGCGGCTCCGGCACGTCGTTGCCGAGAAATTCGTTCAGCGCATCGACATGGATCGCGATCCGCGACGCCGCTTCGATCGCCTGCCTGCAGGCGGTTTGCGGATTGGTCGAAAGTCCGAACAGCGCCAGTTGCCCGTCGCCGACAAACTGGTTTGGCTGCCCGCCGCATTCGACCACGGCCTGCGAAACCGCCGTCAGGAAGCGGTTGATGATGAAAACCGTATCGAACGGCAGCAGCTGTTCGGCGAGCTTGGTCGATCCACGCATGTCGACGAACATGCTGACAACGTACCGCTCGCGCCCCGGAAGAGCGGGCTTGATGGTTGCGGCCGATGCCGCGGTCGTATGCGCGGGAAAGATCTGGAAGAAGGAAACGTCGGTCCGGGGGCGTAGCTGGCAGGCGAGGCGGATGGCGGGATCGTGGCCCGCGCCGACGCGCTCCAGCACGAAGGTTTCGCGGTTCGACGGCTCGGGCAGGGCGCTGCAGTCGCCGATGACGCGGATGCGGCAGGTGGAGCAGCGCGCCCGGCCGCCGCAGACGCTGGAATGGGGAATGTTGAAGCGGGTGCTCGCCTCCAGCACGCTCAGGCCGATCGGGACGCGAACAGTCTTGCCATTGCCGTAGGACAGCCTAACCAGGCCGCGGCGGCGTTCCACCAGCGCGCGGACGCCGCGTGCGGCAAGCGTCAGCCCGATCAGCCCGAAATATCCATAAAGCATGGCGGAGCTGATCCGTTCGAGGGCGGCCTGATCGGCGCTTGTCCCGACCTTGTCGCGCGAGAGATTGTCCGCCCGCCATTCCGGAGCGGCGCTCGCGCGCTCGACTGTTCGGCCGGCCTGATAGAGGCCAAGCAGGGACAGCGTCGGCAGGATTACGGCGAGGGCGAGCAGCAGCGACGATATTTTCCTGAAGTACGGCTTGGTCCGGAGCCAGAAGTAAATTCCGATGCAGCCATGCACCCACGACACCACCAGCACGGCGAACATCATCCACTTGAGATGCGGGCGGGCCACCCAGTAGTTGAAAAGGACCTGCGGGTATTCCTTCTCGTGGCCAAACATCGGCGCGGCGATCCGGACGCCGACCAGATGTCCGATGACGAAGACCGGAATGCTGAGGCCGAACACAAGCTGCGTCATTTCGATGGCGGTCCAGCGAAACTGGCGGCGTGCGTAAAGCGCCCAGACGCCAAGGCCGAGATGCGTCAACACCGCGCCATAGAACACGATCAGGACCGGCCAGCTCTGCCAGAACAGCATGTGATAGACGAGCGCCTCGTCCGTCGCGGCGAGCGAGATGTTGCCAAGCGCATGGTTGGTGAAGTGGCTGATGAGGTAGGCAAACAGGATAAGGCCGGTGGCGAGCCGCACCTGACGAATTCCGATCCCGCGCAGGAACCGGGGAAGAGGCGAGGCGGCGGTTTCGGCCATGCTGCAAATCGCTCGATGAAAACAACTGAATGCACGATGCGCCCGGATCGCCCGGAGGCCATGAAATCCTAACGAAGATGTCGCGGCAGCGCCATGGGCCGGCGATCGCGCTTTCACCTTTTGGGGAGGCACAGGGGACGGGCTGGTTTGACTTCACCGATGCAGTCGCGGAAAAGCTACCGCATGGAGAAGGCTGTCACGACCGGAATCACAAAAGAGCAACGTCTGTCCCCGCGCACCATGCTTGCCGCGGTCATCGCGATTTCCGTTCTTGTGACCTTGCAGGTGGTCTACGCCGTGACAGCCGATCTGCGCACGGACGAGGCCTATTACTGGACGTTCTCCAAGGAAAACGTGCTGTCCTATCTCGATCATCCGCCGATGATCGCGTGGGTCGTGCGCTTCGGCACGGCGATCTTCGGCGATACCAATTTCGGCGCGCGGTTCGGCGGGTTGCTTGCGATGTGGATCGCGCTCGCACTTCTGGCGGACATCGTCTGGCGGCTGACGCGCGACCGCCGCTTCGTCCTTCTTGCCGTGCTGATGCCGCTTGCGGCGCCCGAATACGGATTGTTCGCGTCGCGGATTCTGCCCGATGTCGCGCTGATCCCGTTTTCACTCGCCATGGTCTGGTCGCTGGTGCGGTTGACCGAAAGCAACGACAGCCGCTGGTGGCTTGCCGCCGGATTGTTTGGCGGATTGGCGCTGCTGTCGAAATACACCGCGATCTTCTTTGCGCCGGCCATCCTGGCGTTTGTGCTGGTACCGCCGTGGCGGACGCGCTGGCTGCGAAGTCTTTATCCGTGGATCGCGGTGGTCATCGCACTGCTGGTGTTTTCACCGGTGCTGATCTGGAACTGGCAGCATGACTGGGCGTCGTTCAAATTCCAGTTTATCCGTGCCGGTGCGGACCATGGCATCTCGGCACGGACCGTCAGCGATTTTCTCGGGCTTCAGTTCGCGCTGGTCGGCCCGATCCTGTTTCCAGTGGCGTTGGCAGGTGCGACGATGCTGGCATGGCGCGGTTATCGGCGGCGCGATCCGGCCTTTATTCTGATCTCGACCTGCGCGCTGGTGCCGTTCGCTTATTTTTTGTGGAAGTCGCTGTCGCTCCGGATCGGCGACACCTGGCCGATGCTGGTCTGGCCGTTCGCCTTTGCCGCTGCCGCGATCAACCTTGCCGAGATCGAAAAAGAGCGGCGCTCAAACTGGATCTTGCGCACCGCTGAACCATGGGCAAAGGCCGCGATCGCGCTCGGCATCGTGCTGAACGTCGCGATTTTCTATTACTACGCCGTCAGCAGTTTCGCATTCGCCGCGACCAAGGATCCGGTGGCGAAGGAAGCCGGTTACGGAGAGATCGCAAGGCGCGCCAAGGCCACGGCAGATCAGGTTGGCGCGACATGGATTGCGACGCTCGACTACCGGATCTACGCGGAATTGCGCTGGCATCTCAAGGACAGCATCCCGGTTGTTCAGGTCAATGAGCGAAGCCGCTTCATCGGCTTCAAGGATTTTTCCAGCGAGGCCATGAAATCCGGTATCGGGCTTTATGTCGACAGCATGCCCAACGACGGAAACGTGATCGAGACAAAGACGCCCGCTGTGTTGCGTCCCGTCGGACAGGCGGTCCGGACGTGGCGGGGTGTCGTGATCGAACCGTTCGCATTCAAGACGATCACCGGCTGGGTGCCAGATTTGTCGCCGCCGCCGGACTCGCCGTTCTATCGCTGGCGATTGCTGAACTGACGATTGTGCTGTAGCGCTCAGGTCTTCTGATCATCTCCGCCAGCCCGCCGCAGCAGGTCTTTCGCGAGGTCGGACAGCGCGGGACGCGGCAGCGCTTCAAACGGCAGCGGTCGCGTCACGTCGATGGCGGCGAGGCCGAGCCGCGCGGTGAGCAAGCCGTTGAGCAACCCTTCGCCGAGCTTGGCCGAGAGCTTCGCGGTAATGCCGTGGCCCAGCATCTGCTGGATCAGGCTGTCGCTGGCGGCCATGCCGCCGGTCAGCGCCAGATGCGCCACCACATGGCGCATCAGCCGGATCATGCCGAGCGTGCCCGGGCGTCCGCCGTAGAGCCGCGCCAGTTGCCGCACCAGACGCAGCGCCGCCGCGAACACGAACAGCATGTCGATGACCGCGCCCGGACTGACCGCGGTGACCAGCGAGACGCGCTGCGCCGCGCTGGAGACCAGCCGGCGCGCCTCCTGATCGAGCGGCGTCATGAGTTCGCGCTCGGCCAGCCGCACCATGTCGGCGCCGTCGATGATATCGCGGCCGTGCTCCTCCAGCGCGGCGCGGGCGCGGGCAAGCCTTGGACTGTCGTGCGCCACCTTAAGCAGGTCGCGGACGATGGCGTCGCTTTCCTTGCGGTCATCGCTCAGGAGCACAGCGTTGGCTCGTGCGTGCAGCTTCTCGATGGTTTCCAGCCGCGCCAGGCTCAAGGCCTCCCGCGCGATGATGACCACCAGCGCCACCACGGCGAGGATGGCGAACACAAGTCCGATATAGCCGAGGCTGGCGCTACGGTTGAACAGGTCCTCGACCAGATTGGAGATGCCGAGACCGAGGCCGAGCACGACAAGCCCGCCGAGCGCAGTCCAGAACACGCCTCCCCAGCCGAAGCCCTTGCGGACCGGTACGGCTGGCTCATCGATGACAACGGGAAGCTGCGCAGGGTCGGATTCCGGCGTGATGTGGACCTTGCCGCGCGCAGGACGCGAGGGATCGTCCTCGGCATCCATCAGGATGACGCGGGGATCATCGAGCTTGAAGGCCGCCGGTTTGCGGTGGTGCGGCTTGTCGCTCATTGCAGCTTGTCTCCGATCAGGAACTGAAGCGCACGGTCGAGGCGGATATGGGGCAGGGCGGGCTCTTCGCCACCCTCACGCTGCAGCAATGGGGGGCGAAAGCGCAGAAACCGGAAGTCGGTCTGGTCGGATGCGGCGTTGGACAGGCCACGGAACGTGCCATCGCCGCTGAACAGATCGTCGAGCTTGGCCGGAAGGTCGCCGGGGAAGGTCGCTGCCTCCGTCTCGCCGTCAAAGACTTCATCGCCGGACATCTCGCCCTCTTCGGGCGTGCCGAGGATCGAGGGCAGCTTCTCGCGGCCCTGCTGCACCAGCGCTTCACGGGTCGCGCGCACGGCGGCCAGCGCCACCACATCCACGCCCGCGCCCGCGAACTCGGCGCGCGAGGCGGCGCGCTCGACCATGCGCTTCAGGATGGCCTCCAGCTTGTCGTGACTGGTGTGATGCAGATGGTCAGCCTTGGTGGCGGCGAACAGGATCTTGTCGATGCGCGGACGGAACAGCGAATTGATGAACGTGCTGCGGCCGATGTTGAAGCAGTCGAGAATGCCCGACAGTGCACCTTCAAGATCCTTGAGCGCCTCGGGCCCGGCGTTGAACGCAGCCAGCGCATCGACCAGCACGATCTGCCGGTCCAGCCGCGTGAAGTGATCGCGGAAGAACGGCCGCACCACCACGTCCTTGTAGGCTTCATAGCGCCGCCGCATCATCGCCCACAGCGAGCCGTCCGGCGCCGTGCCGTCCTGCCGCACGTCGAGCGGCGCGAAGGTGAGCGCAGGCGATCCCGCGAGATTGCCGGGCATCAGGAAACGGCCGGGCGGCAAGAGACTCATGGCAAAGCGCTCGTCGCGGCAGGCGCGCAGGTAGTCGGTGAACAGCTTCGCCGCGGTCAGCGTTGCCTGTTCGTCTTCGCGCCCGTTCGCATCGAGCGTTGCCAGATGGGCGTGCCACTGCGCCGCAAGTTTTGCGCGCGGCTCGCGGCGAGACAGCGCGAGGCTCTCCGCCGACCACTGCTCGTAGCTCTTGTTCAGCAGTGGCAGGTCGAGCAGCCATTCGCCAGGATAATCCACGAGATCGAGCGTCAGCGTGCGGGTCGCCGCGTTCTGCCGCTGGTACTCGATCACGAGGCGCAGCTCGCTGATGTCGGTGGTCGAGTGGGGCCAGCGCCGGTCTTCGATCAGGGTGCGGACGTGCCCTTCATAGGCGAAGCGTGGAACGGCATCGTCGGGCTGCGGCTCGAGTCGCGCGCGGGCGATCCGGCCCGTCGCCAGCGACTCGAACACCGGAAAACGGCCGCCGCGCAGCAGGCCGTGAACCAGCGCAGTGATGAAGACAGTCTTGCCCGCGCGTGACAGGCCCGTGACCCCGAGCCGTACCGTGGGATTGAACAGGCTTTCGCCATACTCGATCAGAGAGCGGATGGAGAGGCGGGTGTCTTCGACAATGTCCGAAAAGCTGGGTGCCATAATTCCATCAAGACTTTATCGGACAGGGATAAACTGACAAAAATACAAGCCGTGCGACAGTTCTGTGAAACTGGAGACTTATGGGGTGGAAATCAAGTTTCAAAGCCATTCTGATTCCTGATCACGTCCTTTTCAGGTTTCATTGACCGTCACCAAGTTATCATTGGTGCTCACGTAAGATGAACCCGCAAACCCGATTGTATGCATGACGATCTTCCGATTGAAGCAGATCAGCTCTCACGCCCGGGTCGCGGGCGGCGGCGTGGTTCGCTGGGACTATGATCGCGCGGAGCTGATCGCGGACGGCGTGGTGCATGTGCTCGGCATTGCCTCCGGATTGATCGCCGCTACGGCCCTCGTGGTCGTTGCCGTCCTGTATGCCTCGACCAAGGAAATCGTTTCGGTATCGGTCTACGTCGCCGGGCTGCTTGCCATGCTCGGCCTGTCGGCGACCTATAACCTCTGGCCGGTCTCGCCCGTCAAATGGGTGTTGCGCCGCTTCGATCACTCGGCGATCTACATTCTGATCGCTGCCACCTACACCCCCTTCCTGGCGCAGATGAACGACCGCTTCATGGCTGTGGTCCTGCTGATCGGCGTCTGGTCGGTCGCGGCGGCGGGCATCGCGCTCAAGATCTTTCTGCCCGGGCGGTTCGATCGTCTCTCCGTCGGGCTCTATCTCGCGATGGGATGGAGCGGCGTCATCGCCTATGACAGCCTTGTGGCCTCGCTGCCGAACTCGACGCTCTGGTTCATTGCCGCGGGCGGGCTGATCTACTCACTCGGCGTGATCTTCCATGCCTGGGAGCGGCTGCGGTTTCAGAATGCGATCTGGCATTCCTTCGTGCTGCTCGCTGCCGCATTGCACTATACGGCGGTGCTCGACATGGTTCTGGTCGCGGCCTGAAGGTTTTTCGTCATTGCGAGGAGCGCTTGCGACGACGCAATCCAGCTTTTTTTCGTTGCTCTGGATTGCTTCGCTCCGCTCGCAATGACGGCTTGAGTCGATTGATCCGGCGTCGTTTCCCGCCTAAAACGTCTGCATGAAAGTTGCAGGAAAAGTCGTTGTCGTCACCGGCGGCGCGAATGGCATCGGCCAGGCGCTGTGTGAAATCTTCCATCGCGAGGGCGCGGCCAAGGTCGTGGTCGCCGATCTCGAAGGCGCGCGGGCCAAGACCGTCGCCGACTCCATCGGCGGCGCATCGTTCGCCTGCGATGTGGCTCAGGAGAGCGACATTCTCCGTGTCATCGACGAAACCGAAAAACAGTTCGGTCCCATCGATCTGTTCTGTTCGAATGCCGGCATCGGCGGCGGGTTCGATCCGCTTTCGGAAAACGCCGGCGGCACGTCGGACGAACCGTGGGCGCGAAGCTGGGCGATCCACGTCATGGCGCATGTCTATGCGGCGCGCCATCTGATCCCGCGCATGAAGACGCGCGGCGGCGGATATTTCCTCAATACGATTTCGGCGGCCGGGTTGTTGTCGCAGGTCGGCAGCGCGGCCTATTCGACCACCAAGCATGCGGCCGTGGGCTTTGCGGAGAACCTCGCGATCTCGCACAAGGCGCACAACATCCGGGTCTCGATCCTCTGCCCGCAGGGGGTCGAAACCAACATGCTGAAGGGGCTGCCGAAGGGCCCGCAATCCAACGACGGCAATCTGATGCCCGAGGATGTTGCAAAGTCCGCGCTGGAAGGCATCGACCGCGAGACGTTCCTGATCCTGCCGCACCCGCAGGTGATCGACTACATGCGCAAGAAGACCGATAACTACGATCGCTGGATCGGCGGCATGGCCAAGATTCAGGCCAGCCTGCGCGAGGCGTTCAGCAAGAAGTAAAAGCCGCCCCGGATTACTCCGTCATTGCGAGGAGCAAAGCGACGAAGCAATCCACTCATGGCTATAGCTCTGGATTGCTTCGCTTCGCTCGCAATGACGAGTTATTTTACCACGTCGCAGTGCCCTTCATGGTCGGAGCGCCGGCAGCATTGGCGGTCCACACTTCCAGCCCGCCATCCTTCTCGTTGCCGTTGACGCTGAATTCCGCGCCGTCGAACAGTGGATTGACGCCGCGATAGACAAACTTCGCGGGCGCCTTGCCGCCATGCTGGCGGGCGGCGAACTCGATCAGCAGCGATGCCTGCAACGGGCCATGCACGATCAGGCCGGGATAGAACTCGACCTTGGTAACGTAATCGCGATCGTAATGAATGCGATGACCGTTGAAGGTCAGCGCTGAGTAGCGAAACAGCAAAACCGGATCGGCCATGTGGGTTTCGCGTATTTTTCCCGCCGGGGCAGGTGCGGGCGATACAGCCGGCTTCTGATCGCCTGCCTTAGGCATGTCGCGATAGACGATATCGTGGCGCTCGCGGATGGCGATGCCGCGCGGCGTTGTGATGCTGTGCTCCACGGACACGAAACACAGTGCGCCGGTGCTGCCGGTCTTCATCGTCACGTCGGAGATGCGCGATGATCGCGTGACCGTATCGCCGACCCGCAGCGGATCGATGAATTCGATCTGGCCGCCGGCCCACATCCGGCGCGGCAGCGGCACCGGCGGCAGAAATCCTCCGCGGGCGGGATGGCCGTCCGTTCCGATTTCGCTCATAGGCGCGACCGGCTGCGCGAGGCACCAGTGCGTCGTGAGCGGTGCCGGGTCGCCTTCAAAGGGATTGCCGATGTCGAGGAACAGCGTCGCGCGCAGGCCCTTCACCAGTTGAACGGTGATGACGTCGGACGCTTCCTGGGTGCGGCCAATCCACTGGCGCAGATGATCGATGTCGGGTTTGCTGGTCATGATTTCTTGCCTCGCGGAATCTCGCTGGTGGATTCGCCGACCGCCGGCACAGCGCCATAATGCCGCTGTTCGCCAATCACGATGGAGGCGGGCGCAGGATATGCGACGACGCCATTCGGGGTCGCGACTTCGATCCGGCGCAAATGCGGATGTGCCGACAGGTCATCCATGGTGTTGACCTCGGCGAAGGCGATGTCGGCGTCGGTCAGGCGCTTGAGCAGTTCATCGCGGGTCATGGTTCTGAACACGCCGGCTACTGTGTCGTCGGTCAGTTTACGGTTACGGACGCGCTCGACCATGTTGGAAAAACGCGGATCGCTCGGCAGGTCGGGCATCGCCATGACCTCGGTGCAGAGTTTCTTCCATTCACGCTCGCTCTGGATCGAGATCAGGATGTCGCGATCATCCTTCGACGTGAACACGCCGTAGGGCGCGATCGAGGTGTGGGCGAGACCGATGCGCTTCGGCGGCGTGCCGGCTTCCGCGTTCAGCAGCGGGACAGCAAGCCAGTCGGCCATCACATCGAACATCGAAATGCGGATGTCTGCGCCTTGCCCGGTGCGCGACCGGCCAATCAGGGCTTCGAGAATCGCCGCATGCGCCGTCGCGCCGGTGGCGATGTCGACGATGGACAGGCCAACGCGGGCGGGTGCATCCGGGCCGCCGGTGATCGAGGCAAGCCCGCTCTCAGCCTGAATGAGCAGGTCGTAGGCCTTGCGGTCGGCGTAGGGGCCGTCGTCGCCGTAGCCGGAGATGGTGCAGATCACCAGTCCCGGATAATCCTTGCGCAGGCGTTCACGCGTGAATCCGAGTTTGTCCATCGAACCGGGCTTGAGGTTCTGCACCAGCACGTCCGCGCCCGCGATCAGTTTCTCCAGCGCCTTGCGTCCATCGTCGGTGGCAAGATCGATCACGACGGAGTCCTTGCCGCGATTGAGCCAGACGAAGTAACTGCTCTGGCCCTTGGCGGCGGCATCATAACCGCGGGCGAAATCGCCTTCCGGTCGCTCGACTTTAAAAACGGTCGCGCCGGCATCTGCGAGACGTGAGGTACAGAACGGGGCGGCAACCGCCTGCTCGACGGCGATGACGGTCAGTCCTTCAAGCGGCAGCATCGATCTCTCTCAATAGGAACGCGGCATGCCGAGCACGTGCTCGGAAAGATGCGACAGGATCAGGTTGGTGGAGATCGGCGCGACCGAGTAAAGCCGCGTTTCGCGGAATTTCCGCTCGACGTCGTATTCCTCGGCGAAGCCGAAGCCGCCGTGGGTCTGGATGCAGGCGTTGGCCGCCTCGAACGACGCGTCGGCGGCGAGCATCTTGGCCATGTTGGCTTCGGCGCCGCAGTCCTTGCCGGCCTCGTAGAGGCGCGTGGCTTCCCGCACCATCAATTCGGCGGCGCGCATGTTGGCGTAGGATTTGGCGATCGGAAACTGGATGCCTTGATTCTGGCCGATCGGCCGCCCGAACACCGAGCGTTCCTTGGCGTAGTCGCTGGCCTTCTTGATGAACCATTTGGCGTCACCGACGCATTCCGACGCGATCAGGATACGTTCTGCATTCATGCCGGACAGGATGTAGCGGAAGCCCTTGCCTTCCTCGCCGATGAGATTTTCGGCCGGCACTTTCATGTTGTCGAAGAATACTTCCGTGGTGGCGTGGTTCATCATGGTGCGGATCGGCCGGATCGTCAGCCCGCCGGCCTTCTTCGCTTCCTGCATGTCGACGATGAAGACCGACAGGCCGTCGGTGCGTTTGGCTGCCTGCTCCTTCGGCGTCGTGCGGGCCAAGAGGATCATCAGGTCGGAATATTCGGCGCGGCTGGTCCAGATCTTCTGGCCGTTGACCACGTAGTGGTCGCCCTCGCGCTTGGCGAAAGTCTTGAGCGACGACGTATCGGTGCCACTGGTCGGTTCGGTCACGCCGAAGGCCTGCAGTCGCAGCTCGCCGCTGGCGATGCGCGGCAGCCACTTGGACTTCTGTTCCTCGCTGCCGTGCCGCAACAGCGTGCCCATGGTGTACATCTGGGCATGGGTGGCGCCGCCATTGCAGCCGGCGCGCTGGATTTCCTCGAGGATAGCTGCTGCCGCCGACAGCTTCAGCCCGGAGCCGCCATATTCCTCGGGGATCAGCACCGAGAGATAGCCGGCATCGATCAGCGCCTGCACGAACTCTTTCGGGTACGCCATCTCGCGGTCCAGCTTACGCCAGTATTCGCCAGGGAATTGGGCGCAGAGTTTCGCTACGGATTCGCGGATGTCGGAAAAATCTTGCTCTTGATGTGTCATGTCCATGCTTTGGCAGATTGAGGATGCGCGTTCCAGCCGCGCCAGACGCGCAGCCGTATTCCGATTTTGCAACAGTAGAAATGGCGATCGTTGCGGGGCGCTGGGTCCGGGCCTACGCGTTGATGCGAACCGGCAGCTCTTCGTAGCCCTTCACAAAGCTCGAGTACACACGCTTGGGCTCGCCGACGACCTCGATGTTATCGAACCGCTTGAGGATCTCTTCCCAGATGATCTTGAGCTGCAAATCGGCCAGCCGCATGCCGACGCAGCGGTGAATGCCGAAGCCAAACGACATGTGGGTCCGCGGCCGGGCGCGGTCGATGATGAAGCTGTCCGGGTTCTCGATGACTTCGCCGTCGCGGTTTCCGGAGACGTACCACATCACGACGCGGTCGCCCTTCTTGATCAGCTTGCCGCCGAGCTCGGTATCCTGCAGGGCGGTGCGGCGCATATGGGCCAGCGGCGTCTGCCAGCGGATCACTTCGGGCACGAAGCTGTCGATCAGCGCATGGTTGTCGCGCAGCTTGTCGTACTGGTCCGGATTCTCGTTGAGTGCCAGCACCGAGCCGGTCATCGAGTTGCGGGTGGTGTCGTTGCCGCCGACGATCAGCAAAATGAGGTTGCCGAGCAGTTCGTCGCGGTTCATGTGACGCGTCGCGTCGCTGTGCGCCATCATCGAAATCAGGTCGCTGCGCGGCTCGGCGTTGACGCGCTCGTTCCACAGGCGCGTGAAGTAGTCGGCGCATTCGCCGAGTTCGCGCAGCCGCTGCTCTTCGCTGTCGTAGATTCCGCTCTTTGGCAACGCGGTCGCAAGGTCCGACCAGCGCGTCAGCTTGCGACGGTCCTCCCACGGGAAATCAAACAGGGTGGCGAGCATCTGCGTCGTGAGTTCGACGGAGACGCGGTCAACCCAATTGAAGGTTTCGTTGCGCGGCAGGTTGTCGAGAATGTCGGCGGCGCGCTCGCGGATCAGGATCGCGAGGCGATCGAGATGCACCGGGGTGAACATCGGCGACACGGTCTTGCGCTGCGGGCCGTGCTTCGGCTCGTCCATTGCGATGAAACTCGGCCAGCTATAGTCGTCGGTGACATCGCGCAGGCTGATGCCGCCGAGCTTGACGTCCGACGAGAAGATCGCGGCGTTGGTGTCGACATGCATGATGTCGTTGTACTTGGTCACCGACCAGTAATCGCCGACCGGGCAGGTCGTGCAGTAGTGTACCGGCTCTTCCTTGCGAAGCCGCTCGAAGTAGGGCCACAGCGTATCGCTGCGGAACAGTTCAGGCGCGCCCGGATGGAATTCCGAAAGCGGCGTTGAATAGGCCTTCTCGCGCGCAGCCTTCTGGCGCTCGTCGCGGGCCATGCTGATCGTTCCGTGCATCGTTCGCTTCCCTATCCCAAGACGTAATTTTCACGGCGTGTCTGACGCCCGATTTTTTATTGCCGGATGTCGGCTTTGCTATGACGCCAGCCGCACCGGAAGGGTCTCGTAGCCCTTGACGAAACTGGAATACACCCGATGCGGCGGCTCTACCACTTCGATATTGTCGTAGCGCTTGAGAATCTCCTCCCAAACGATCTTCAATTGTAATTCCGCTAGGCGAATTCCAACGCAGCGGTGGATGCCGAAGCCGAACGACAGGTGCTGGCGCGGGCGGGCACGATTGATGATGAAACTGTCGGGGTTCTCGATCACCTCGTCGTCGCGATTGCCCGAGACGTACCACATCACGACCTTGTCGCCCTTCTTGATGGTCTTGCCGCGCAACTCGGTGTCCTGCAGCGCGGTGCGGCGCATATGCGCCAGCGGCGTCTGCCAGCGGATGACCTCCGGCACCATGCTGTCGACCAGGGCATGGTTGTCGCGCAGCTTTTGATACTCGTGAGGGTTCTGGTTCAGCGCGTAAAGGCCGCCGGAGAGCGAGTTGCGGGTGGTGTCGTTGCCGCCGACGATCAGGAGGATGAGATTTCCCAGAAACGTCTTGGGGTCCATGTCGCGGGTTGCTTCCGCATGCGCCATCATCGAGATGAGGTCGCTTTTCGGCGCAGCATTGATCCGCTCGTTCCACAGCCTTGAGAAATAGGCCGCGCATTCCTGTAATTCGGCCTGCCGGGCGTCCTCGGACGCGATGATCTCGGTGTTGCCGGGCAGGGCGGTGGCGACGTCGGACCAGCGGGTCAGTTTGCGGCGATCCTCCCACGGAAAATCGAACAAGGTCGCGAGCATCTGGGTGGTGAGCTCGATCGAGACCCGGTCGACCCAGTCGAAGGTGGCGTTACGCGGCAGCGAATCCAGGCACTGTGCGGCCCGCTGGCGGATCGTGCCGGCAAGCTGGTCGAGGTGGGTGGGCGTGAACATCGGCGCGACGGTTTTGCGCTGCGCACTGTGCTTGGGCTGATCCATGGCGATGAACATCGGACGGCGGAATTCAGGCGGCGCATCGCGAATCGTGATTCCGCCGAGGCTCGATTCCGACGAATAGATCTGATGGTTGGTCTCGACATGCATGATGTCGTTGTACTTCATCACCGACCAGTACGGGCCGAACTGGCTGTCCTTGCAGTAGTGGACAGGGTCCTCCTTCCGCAGCCGTTCGAAATAGGGCCAGAATGTATCGTTGCGGAAAAGGTCGGGGTTGCCGGGATCGAAATCCTCGATCGGGGTGGAATAGGCCTTGTCGCGCGCCGCCTTCAGTTCGGAATGCCGCGCAAGATCCAGCGTGCCGTGCATCGCGCGTCTCCCTCAAACCGCTTCCGTGGTTGATCCCGGAGGCTTGCCGTTGGCCGAATTACACCCGCTCGCAAGCGATGAGGCAAGCGACCGCTGTCGTTTGCAGGCCAGGCCGTTTGCCGCGCGAGCCCTGCGGGCTGCCATTTCACCGGGCGCAGAGGTAAAAATATGCGCAACCTGAAGGTGAAAATACGGGAGCCCGCACGCCGATAAAGCTTGGTTAACGGTTTCGGCTTACCTTTGTCGCGTCTCACCCCAGAAAGGGAGCGTGCGAAATGAAGTTGTTTAAGTCCTCTCAGGAACTTACGGCAAAAGTTGACGCGCTGGGCAAATCACAGGCCGTGATCGAGTTTAACCTCGATGGCACAATTGTGACCGCCAATTCCAACTTCCTGAATGCCATGGGATATCGGCTGGATGAAATCCAAGGGAAGCACCACAGCATTTTCGTCGATCCCGAATTGCGCGACCGGGCGGAATACCGCGAATTCTGGGACGCCTTGCGCCGGGGCGAGTACCAGTCGCGCGAGTTTCCGCGTATCGCCAAGGGTGGCCGGCCGATCTGGATCCAGGCCTCGTACAATCCGCTGATGGATCGCAGCGGCAAACCTTACAAGGTGGTCAAGTTCGCCACCGACATCACCGAGCAGAAGCTGAAGAGCGCCGATTATGAAGGCCAGATCGCGGCCATTCAGAAGTCGCAGGCGGTGATCGAATTCAACCTCGACGGCACGATCATCACAGCGAACGAGAATTTTCTGAGCACGCTCGGTTATCGGCTGGACGAAATCCAGGGAAAGCATCACGGCATGTTCGTTGAGCCTCAGTATCGCGATAGCGCCGCCTACCGCGACTTCTGGGATTCGCTGCGCCGTGGCGACTATCAGGCGGCCGAATACAAACGCGTCGGCAAGGGCGGCAAGGCAATCTGGATTCAGGCCTCCTACAATCCGATCCGGGGCGCGGACGGCAAACTCGCCAAAGTGGTCAAGTTCGCAACCGACACCACCGCGCAGGTCGAGGATCGCCTTCGCCGCGGCGAAGTGCAGAAAGCCATCGACCTCGATCTCGGGCAGATCACCGATGCCGTGGCCTCGGCGTCCGAGCGGGTGACGTCGGCAGCGAGCGCATCGACGCAGACATCGTCCAACATGCAGGCGGTCGCGTCCGGCGCGGAGGAACTCGCGGCCTCCGTCGGAGAAATCAGCCGTCAGGCTGCGGATGCACTCAACATCTCGCTGCAGGCAGTACAGCAGGCCAACGAGACCAGCGCCATCGTGTCGGGCCTTGCAATAGCCGCCCAGAAGATCGGCGACGTGGTCAAACTCATCAACAACATTGCCGAACAGACCAACCTGCTTGCGCTCAATGCCACCATCGAGGCGGCCCGAGCCGGCGACGCAGGCAGGGGCTTCGCCGTCGTGGCGTCGGAAGTCAAAAGTCTCGCGACCCAGACCGCGAAGGCGACCGATGAAATCAGCGCGCAGATCGCCGAGGTTCAGGGGACCACGACCAGTGCGGTGAATGTCATCGAGGCGATCACCCAGACCATCTCCCGCATCAACGAGATTTCGGCGGCGATCGCGGCCTCGGTCGAGGAGCAGGCATCCGTGACGCAGAGCATTTCGGCCAACATGCAGGTTGCCGCGAAAGGCGTGACCGACATCAACTCTAATATGAATGACATCGCGGAAGCGACGCGTTCGGTCGATGTTTCGACCCGCAAGGTGAGGGAAGCTTCGCGCGCGCTGGTGTAGCGCCGCCGGCGCTGCCTGAAATTGGCCGCGAAATGTCAGGCGCAAGACATTTCGCGGCAGCGCTTTGCGATATGGCCAGACGGCTGGCCTAGCGATTTTTGCGACGAAGGTGTCATGCCTGACGTATGGCCGTGTGCCACGTCAGGTTGAGTCCGGTCTGTTCCGGTGGTTCTGGCTCTTCTCCCCACACCTCGCCCGTGGCATTGTCCCGGTCAAGCAATGACCGGCTCTGTCAAGGAGCCGCTTCGGGGAGACGACGACAATGATTCCGAACGCGCACAGTATGTTCAACTTCGATCTCGGCGAGACCGCGGATGCGATCCGCGAAACCGTTCGTGATTTCTCAACAAACGAAATCGCGCCGCGCGCCGAAGAGATCGACAAGAGCAATCAATTTCCGCGCGATCTCTGGCCCAAACTGGGCGCACTCGGCCTGCACGGGATCACCGTTGAGGAAGAGTACGGCGGATCGGGACTGGGCTATCTCGAACACTGCATCGCGGTGGAGGAAATCTCGCGCGGTTCCGCGTCAGTGGGCTTGTCCTATGGCGCGCATTCGAACCTGTGCGTCAACCAGATCCGGCGCAACGGCAACGAAGCCCAAAAGCGAAAGTATCTCCCGAAGCTCATCTCCGGCGAACATGTCGGTGCGCTGGCGATGTCGGAGCCGGGCGCGGGATCGGACGTCGTGTCGATGAAGACGCGCGCGGAGAAGAAGGGCGATCGGTACGTCATCAACGGCAACAAGATGTGGATCACCAACGGGCCGATCGCGGAGACGTTGGTGGTTTACGCCAAGACCGATCTGGCAGCGGGATCGCGCGGCATGACCGCGTTTCTGATCGAAAAGGGCATGAAGGGATTTTCCACGGCGCAGAAGCTCGACAAGCTCGGCATGCGCGGCTCCGATACGGCCGAACTGGTGTTCGAGGACTGCGAAGTCCCCGAGGAGAACGTGCTGGGCCATGTCGGGCGTGGCGTCAACGTGCTGATGTCTGGCCTCGATTACGAGCGTGTGGTGCTGGCGGCAGGGCCGCTGGGCATCATGCAGGGCTGCCTCGATGTCGTGATGCCTTACATTCACGAGCGCAAGCAGTTCGGCGAGCCGATCGGCAGCTTTCAGCTCGTGCAGGGGAAAGTCGCCGATATGTATGTGGCGATGAATGCTTCACGCGCCTACGTCTATGCGGTTGCGAAGGCTTGCGATCGCGGCGAGACCACGCGTGAGGACGCGGCGGGCGCGATCCTCTACGCGGCGGAACGCGCGACCCAGTGTGCGCTGGATGCGATCCAGTTGCTCGGCGGCAACGGTTACATCAACGACTATCCGACCGGGCGGCTGCTGCGTGATGCGAAGCTCTATGAGATCGGCGCCGGCACCAGCGAAATCCGCCGCATGCTGATCGGACGTGAGTTGTTCGACAAGACGGCGTGAGCGGATCAACAGTCAATCTATCCCCGTCATGCCCGGCCTTGTGCCGGGCATCCACGTCTTTGCAATAAGATCAACTAAGACGTGGATGGCCGGGACGAGCCCGGCCATGACGATCTCTGGGGATCGCGTATCCGCTAACACCTACTTCGGCAGCTTGTTCACCTTGGCGATCCATGCCCGCACGTCGGGCAGGATCGCTGGCAGCAGTGCGCGAACCTCATCGACCGTCATCCCGGCCTTGATGCGCGGGTCGTAGAGAATGTTCATGATGTACTGGTCGTACACGCCGAAGAATCCCATCGAGACCTGATCGTTGAACATCGTCCACGGCACCGTGTCGGTGTCGTTGATCGGCCCAAGCGATTGCAGCAGCTCCTCGTAGGCGCAATCGAGAAATACGAAGTTGCCGTTGTCGACGGTAAGGATCACATCCGAACGCTGGATCTCGTAGTTCTCGTTCTTGCGGAATCCCGACAGGCACTGCGGGTCCAGCGAGTCGTGGATTTCCTTGGCCTTCTCCGCGCCAAAGAACGCGGTGATCGTTTTTTGAAGATCGCGGTCGCGGACCAGAGTGACGATGGTATTGGCGTCGTCGCGCTTGTCTGTCGTCGCAATATCGAGATGTTGCACCCGCTTTGCGATGTCACCGACAACTTTGCCGATTTGCTTGCGCCGGTCGGGGCGGGCTGAGCCATCGATAAAGATGCGCACCGGCATCTGGTATTTGCGGATACGGTCGATGCGGCCGGCGAGATGATACTCCGCGCCGAATGCAGTCTTCATGAAGCCGTCGATGATCTGGCTGTCGGTGAAAACCTTTTTCTCGCTGCGCTGGCGCGCGCTGATGCCGGGTGTTTCCGCAAGGGCCGATGGCAGCAATGCGGTGTTGAGCGCGAGGCAACCCGCCATGGCGGCGATGCCCGATGTCAGCCGCCGTATTGTCGCGGATGTGTCCATTGCAATTGAGCTAGCCGTCACACCGGCGTCGTGCAAGGGAGTTTGCAGCGCGTAGACAAAATGACAGGGCCGGCCCTAGCGCGTGTTCCGCAAAAGTGGATACCGGTTTTGCGATCAGAACACGCGCTCTTTTTATTCAGAGCATTTTCTGACGGCTAACCGGATTCCACTTAGCCGGAAAATGCTCTAGGGCCGGCCTTTGAACTTGCTTGCTGGCAGATTGGTACCGTTGGGCTCGTGCCTAGTTCTTGACGACGACCGTCGCGCCGACCCGCACCCGGTTGTAAAGGTCGATGACGTCGTCATTGACCATCCGGAAGCACCCCGACGAGACGGCCTGACCAATCGTTTCGGGCTCGTTGGAGCCGTGAATGCGGTAGAGCGTCGATCCGAGATACATGGCGCGGGCGCCGAGCGGATTGTCGGGGCCGCCGACCA
The DNA here is from genome assembly GCF_001006325.2 of Afipia massiliensis. Taxonomy (NCBI): domain Bacteria; kingdom Pseudomonadati; phylum Pseudomonadota; class Alphaproteobacteria; order Hyphomicrobiales; family Nitrobacteraceae; genus Afipia; species Afipia massiliensis. The sequence goes on from NZ_LBIA02000001.1 coordinate 2,460,275, forward strand.
TGTGGCGCGGCAGGTCCGGGCGGCGGCGCAACATCTGCGCCGGCGGTGTCCAGCTCGGCCATTCCTTCTTCGCGGTGATGCGATGCGTTCCACCCCAGCGGAAGCCGTCGCGGCCGACACCGATGCCGTAACGCAGGGCACGGCCGCCCTCCTGCACCAGATACAGGCGACGTTCCCTGGTATCGATGATGATCGTTCCCGGCGCGTAATTGCCCTGGAAGCCGACCGTGGTGCGCGGAATCGGGCCGGACCCGCCGCTCATTCCACCGCCGCCAAAAAGCTGAAGTAACGGGTTGAACTCTGCATCCGCCATCGCGAAGCCGGTACCGCCAAGCAAGGTCGCGGCGGTCAGAAATACGGTCAAAAGGCGCTTCATTAGAATCCTCGTAAAAGCTCGCCAGACAGTTGTTTGAAATGTTCGCTTGGAGCGTATTGCGTAGGGGTCAGAGGTGCCACGAACTCGCGAGAAAGGCCACAATTTGCCTGCTTTCGCAACCCACGGACGCGTGAATGCCTTCGCGATGGCCCATTATCTGCCTGAGGCGTGACTTCTGCGAGACATGCCCCGCCCGCACGGTCGTGCTGCCGTTCCAATCTACCACGGGCTTTGACGAACTGTCATAAGGATGGTTCATCTGGTGTAGTGGTTCGCAAATCCGCAACATTCTCTCAGCACGGCCATTTGCGGACTTGCGAACCAAAACCACACTAAAACTTTAAAATTCTAGTGCCCTTTTGAATCCGAAGTTCGCCATGGAGGCGTGCTGCAAAATCGGGCGAACTTCGGATTCAGGACACTAGCGGCATCACAACAAAATCTCGAACGGGAGTGAAATGATGAACGGTGCGGAAAGCCTGGTGCGAACATTGGTCGCGGGCGACGTGAATGTCTGCTTCACCAACCCAGGCACGTCGGAGATGCACTTTGTCGCCGCCTTGGACCGGGTCGATGGCATGCGATGCGTACTCGGGCTGTTTGAAGGCGTCGTGACCGGCGCAGCCGACGGGTATTACCGGATGGCCGGAAAGCCGGCATCGACACTGCTGCACCTGGGGCCCGGCCTCGCCAACGGCCTTGCCAACCTGCACAACGCGAAGAAGGCGCACTCCGGCATCGTCAACATCGTCGGACAGCACGCGACCTATCATATCGAATACAATGCGCCGCTGACGTCGGACATCGAAGGTATCGCCCGGCCGATGTCGGCCTGGGTCCGCACCTCGCCGGATTCGAAATCCATCGCGCGCGATGGTGCCGCCGCGATTGCCGCGGCCAGGAGTCATCCCGGGCAGATCGCCACGCTCATCCTCCCGGCAGACACAGCCTGGAACGAAGCCGATGGCATCGCGCAGGTGCCCGAGGACTCGCAGCGCGCCAGCTACTCGCCAAAGGCCGTCGATGAGGCTGCGCGGGTTCTGCGCAGCGGCGAGCAGACGTTGCTGTTGCTGACCGGAAAAGCCCTCACGGACGAAGGACTGGCGCTGGCGGCGCGCATCGCCGGCAAGACCGGATGCAAGGTGATGGGCCAGACCTACAATCCGCGTATGGCGCGGGGCCGCGGGCGCTTTTCCATCGACCGCATTCCCTATGTCATCGAGCAGGCGCTGCCGATCCTGAAGAATTTCCGGCACATCATTCTGGTCGAGACCAACGACCCGGTGGCGTTCTTCGCCTATCCGAACAAGCCGAGCCTGCTCAAGCCGGAAGGCTGCGAGGTTCATCGCATGTGCGAAGCCGGCGAGAATTCGGTCGCCGCGTTGCATGCACTGGCCGACGCGCTCGGCGCCAAGGCGAGCGACGCGAAGCCGCAGCAGCTTGTCGAACTGGCCAAACCCACCGGCGCGTTGACGTATGCATCCATCGCGCAGGCGATTGCGATGGCAATTCCGGAGAACGCCATCGTGGTGGATGAATCCATCACCACCGGGCGCGGCTTTTTTCCGCCGACTGCGGCCGCCGCTCCGCACGACTGGCTGCAGAACATGGGCGGATCGATCGGCTTCTCGACCCCGGTTGCGACCGGAGCCGCGGTCGCCTGTCCGGATCGCAAGGTGATCTGCATGGTTGGCGACGGCAGCGCAATGTACACGCTGCAGTCGCTGTGGACGCAGGCGCGCGAAGGACTCGACGTCACGACGATCGTTTTTGCCAACCGCACCTATCAGATCCTGAAGGGCGAGTTTGCCGGCGTCGATGCCGGCGAGCCGGGCCGCAAGGCGCTCGACATGCTGAACATCGATAATCCCGCGCTCGACTGGGTGTCGCTGGCGAAGGGCATGGGTGTGCCGGCCCAGTCGGTCACGACTGCCGAGGACTTTTCAAACGCACTGACCAACTCGGTGCGCGAAAAGGGGCCGCGACTGATCGAAGTGGTCATGGCATGATCCCGAAAAGCGGGAACCGGTTTTCGGAAAAGATCATGCCGGACATAACAAGATCAGCCTGATTTTACGGAAGGGAACCCTGCGCAAGTCTTCCGCGTTGAACACGTGCAAGAAGTCTTGCCAGGTTTTCCGATATGAGCGTTTTCCATGGCTCGTCATTCAGCCCCGACACCATCGCGGTCATGACGCAGGCGTTTGAAGAGGCGGTCCAGACGCTGCCGTTTCCGGTTGGATCGGCGCGGGTTCAGACGCTGGCGAAAAATATCGTCGAGCTTGCGTCACAAGGCGAACGCGATCCGGAACGCATGAAACTTCTGGCGCTGCTCGCTTTGAAGTCGGCCGAAATTTGATGCTCAACCCAGGCGATGGCGGCGTCTCGCAGAGATGTCTGCGGGTGCAGGTACGCTGCGGCGTGACGCAGGCCGGTATTATGGAAAGGTTTAGTTAAGTCTTCAGCAGCTTCTTGCGGCTAGGTTAGCCGTGGCCTGTCAAGACGGTCGCCTCGCGCGGCGATCACGTGCAAGAATTGCAACGAGGTTGAGCCCATGAAGATGGTGGTTGATTTTATTCGAGACGAAGCGGCTGCGACGTCGATCGAGTATGCGCTGCTAGCGGCGGGCATCGCGGTCGCGATTGTTGCGGCGGTGAATGGTCTCGGCACCACGCTCGGCGGCAAGTACGACACGGTCAAGACCGCGCTGGATTGAGCTCTCCGGCGTGGCCGTCGGTGGCAATGCTGACAACAATCAGGGATGAATGTCTGCGATCGGGTCGTTCGCAGAATGGTGGGCGCACAAGGGATCGAACCTTGGACCTCTCCCGTGTGAAGGGAACGCTCTCCCGCTGAGCTATGCGCCCGGAAACCAATCGTAGCAGCGGTTTAGTACATATTCGACCGCACTCCCGCAAGCCCAAAACCAGCAGTGGCGCAGATAACGTGGGAGGCGATCATAGGTCAGACAAAAGTACGGCGTGCGCGACGTCTGAATTCTCATATATCCGAAGTCTTTATCAGAACGGCGTCGGGTTCTTCGATCGGTGATTTCAAATACTTGTTCCGCGCCATCGCCTCAATTTTCGTCCTGTTTTTGAGGAAAGCCTCTGTTCTCCCGCGCTTGTCGAGTCCGTTCGTTCCGAAGTGATCATCTAACGCCTCGCGGCTGATTGCGCAGACAACCGGCTGCCCAAGTGCCTGTCCTTTAAATTCCACCACATCACGCTGAAAGTCATAACGTGGTGGAGGATTGTTGAAGGTAAGGTCAATCCCGGGAAGTTCAGAACGAAGACTCCTTACGATCTTGAGGGTTAAATCGCGGGTGTAGCCCGGCACATCGCTAAGGCCTTCATCGAGCAATTGGCGCCACTTTGGGCCACGCTTGCGAGCTTCGTCCCACGCCTGTTTCAGTTCGTGCGGGCGCATGTCGGCCAGTGCGCGCAGCAGCGCCTCGGCTTGCTTGATGTCCTTGCCGCGCCTTCCTTCTCCCTCTCGCCGCCGTCGCGAAAGTATGAGCTTGTGAACCGCAAAACGCGCAGGCGCAGGAACCTGAACGTAGATGCCAGCGCCATGCATGATGACAGCAGGTTCGGGTTCATAGATCAGGTAATCAAGAAAACGGAGCGGTTGCGCGTCTGTCTGCAATGCAGGAAGTGATTGCGGTTCACCGGTTTCTCCTCCCTCGTTGGGGGTAAGAAAGTCAACTCTCATTCCGCCGTTGGCCGTATAGCTGGTCACACGTCTTCCATCGACGAGGTGTGGTACTGGCCGGAAGGTCTTGTCGACTTCTTTCAACACGTCGAGGACTGGTGGGGTACTATCTTCAACTGCAACAGAGACAGTTTTGAATTGCGCGATATCGACGTCGCCGGTTTGAACGGGAGCAGTTGGAAGTCTGACACCTAGCATTGCTTGATACGTCTGGAATGCGACTGTCCCCACGATTACGCCACGCAATCTGAAGACGCCCGCTGTAGCGAGTGCTGCTATGATGTTGCCAATATCGGGAACAGGGCGCGGAAGCCCAAATGATCGCACTAGTGTTGATACCAGTGCCCGTCGTTCGCGAATGTCGTCACGCAGTTCTTTGTGACGGTCAATGCGCTCTAGTAACTCTGGCGTTTCTGGTCCGACATATCTTTGAGTTCGGCCTTCGGTTGAGCCTGTTTGAAAATACCAGTACCGCCTCTCCTTTACGGTTTTAGCGATGAATGTGCCTTCTTCTGCGAAGGCTTCACTAAACGCTGCGTTAGCGCATCGATCCAGCAATTCGGCATAAGTCGTCTGCAGTATGAGCTTTGGGGCCGGCATGCTTATCGCTCCTAGGTATTATACTCATTTTGCAATTTGAGTATAACTCAAAAATTGAGCGTGCTCCAGCGGTATACTCAAATTGCGAAATGAGTATAACTAATGGTATACGATTGAAAATACTCAGTTTTATCGCTTGTATTCGAGGGCGGCCTATAACGGTCGCGCAGCGCCCGTGGAACTCGCGTTAAACCGCCATCAGAACGTGATCTTGTAGGTGAAATGCGGTGGAGCAAACTACCCCGGCTGGCGGGCCCGTGAGGCATGGGCCTGCAGCGCCCGAATCCGCTGGGCCAGCGTGCCGCGCGCCTCGGTGACGGCTCCATTCGGCGCCGCGCCGTTGGAGACCGCGCCGCTCGCCGTCGTCGCTTTGACGATCGCGCTGATGGCCGGCTTCTGCTCTTCCGACGCCAGAATGGCCTCGATCGGCGAGTCCGGACCTTCGAGGGTCACCGCGAGCTTTGCGACCTCAGCGGCGATGTCGTTGATGCGTTCCCGCAGCAGCGCATTCTCCATGCGCTCGGTGGACCAGGAACTTTCGGCCTGCTGCTGAATGAGATTAATCTCTCGTTGAACCTTGGCGCGTTCGTCGCGGGCGACGGTGAGCTGTTCTTCGAGCGCGGTCTTCTCCGCGCGAAGCTTGTCCATCGCGGAGGAGTTGCCGGTGCCGGCCGCCATATCCTCGCGCAGTTTCTGCTCGGTCTGTTTCGCGGCTTCGGCCTGCTGGCGAAGCAGGTTGTTCTCGTATTCGCGCTCGGCGAGGATCTTGCCCTGCAGCGCCAGGCGATTTTCGAGATCGGTGACGCGGGTGGAGAGCATTTCGGTTTCTTTGGTCTGCACAACCAACTGGCGATCGAGGTCGCCGACCCGTCCGCTTAGATTCTCGACCTTGCCGCGTGCGTCGCTCAGTTCGCGTGTCGCGATCTCCGCTTCGTTGCGATGGTCGGTCAGGCGCCGCTGGCTGCTGGCAACTTCCTTCTCGGCGTCGTTGACGCGGTTTTGCAGCGCTTCGATCTGGCTGCGAACCGCGAGCAGTTCGATCTGGCGGCTTTCCGACGTCATCGAGCTCTGGGAGAGTTCGCTATTGAGCTTTCCGAGATCGGCCTGCTTGCCGGCCAGTTGCTGCTCGGCTGTGCGCAATGATTGCGTTTTGGCGGTAAATTCTTCTTCCGTCGCGCGCAGCTGATCCTTCAGCGCCTTCTCGCGCGCTTCGAAGGCGAAAATCGCGGCGTTCTTTTCGCTGAGTTCGATCTTCAGGCGATTGATTGCGTCGGATTTCTTGCCGAGTTCGGCGAGCTGGCTGGAGGTTTTGTTCTTGAGCTGCTCGACGCTCATTTCGAGCCTGCGGGCCGACATCGCGAATTCCGCGCGCAACTGGTCCTTGTCGGCCTGGATCTCGGCCATCGACAGCGGCGTCGCCGCCTCGAGGCGCTTGGTCGTCAGCCGTACCGCGCGGTTGTGCACCAGCGGCGTGATCATCAGACCGAACAACATCGAGACCAGAAAACCGATCGCCAAATACATGATCGGTTCGACCATATGCGTGACCCCTGCATCAGAAATAACTGTTTTTACCATGCCCGGGGGGCGTGGAAAAAGCCAGTGGGACAGCGCGTTAACGTGAATCCGCTGGCGGCTCGATGGCCGCCGGTGATGGTCCGGTCAGGAGCGAGGGATCAGAAGGGATTCCAGGTCGCGCGGGGCGTGAACTTCAGATAGCCGATATTGGCGCCCAGCCGCAGACCCACGCCGGACCGGATCGGAACCAGCACGATGCCGTTCGCCGTCAGCGCCGTCATGCCGAAGCCGCCGATGATGTAGGCCGAGCCGTCGATGCCGGCGAAGCGCTGATAGATCGCGTCGGTGGCCGGGAGGTTGTAGACCAGCACCATGGTGCGCGCGCCGTCGCCGCCCCAGTCGAAGCCGACCGACGGGCCCTGCCAGTAGACCCGCAGGTCGCCGGCGTTTTTGGTGTAGAGCGTGCCTTCGCCGTAGCGCAGGCCGGCGACGAAAGCGCCGCTGCCTTCCTCGCCGAGCACATAGCCGTTGGGCAGGCCCCACTGGCTGACCGCCCGCTCGATGACCGATGCCAGTCCGCGGGACACGCCGCCGAAGAATCGGTGACCTGCGCCGACCAGTTCGTCGGGACCATAGCTATTGGGCGCGGCTCGCTGCTGGGCCGAGGCCGGCATTGCCAGGGAAATCGTCGCTGCAAACACCAGCGCCGCGATACGCGAAGCAAAGGTCATGAAAGAACCCCTTGGACCAACAGATGGCCGAGTTTCATAGCCATCGCTTAACGCCTTGCTGAGAAGCAATGGCTTAAGCTCCGGTCCCACGTCCCCGACTCGATTGTTATCAGCATCAACTATGACGGCACGGCGGCAGGAAAATAAAGGGCGGCACCTTAGAATCGCCTGTGTTGCGGTATTGGCCGGGGCTGTGAGCCCCGCTGGACCGTATGCGGGCGCATGGGCGGCGGTCACCGAACGGGTGGTTGTGAACCGCCACAGTGGCCTTGCCATCGATGGTTTCGATCCTGTGGCCTATTTCACCGATGCTGAGGCTATGAGGGGAGAGCCGGACATCGAAGCATCCAGGGCCGGGGCCGTCTGGCGTTTTCGGAACGCTGCCAATCGTGCCGTTTTCCTGGCCCATCCGGATATCTACGGGCCCCGCTTCGGAGGGTATGACCCCGTCGATGTGGCGCAGGGCAAGGCCGTCGCAGGGCGGGCGCAGTTGTGGCTGATTTCAGGCGAGCGGTTGTACCTCTTCAGCCGTGAAGACAACCGCAATGCCTTTGCAGCCGATCCGGAAGAGGTCCTCAAACGCGCCAGCGCTAAATGGCCGGCTCTGGTCGAGAGCCTTTCAAATTATTGACCCGCCACCGCCGGATCGCCCCAGGCGATGAACTCAGGAACCAGAAAGTCCTCGCGGGCTTCCCCGAAGCAGAGGTCGGCGCCCTTGCTGTCGGTTATTTTCCCCCCTGCGGCTGTTACAACCGCATGGCCGGCGGCGACGTCCCATTCCGACGTCGGGGACAGCCGGGGATAGATGTCGGCGCCCCCCTCGGCAACACGGCCAAATTTGACCGCCGAACCCAAGGCTTGTCGGATCGCTCCCGGACGAGCCGAGATAAAGGCTTCGGTCCGCTTGTCTCCGTGGGACCGGCTGACAGCCACGATCCAGGCGCCGCCGGGACCGGGATGACGACGGGTATGGATCGGCTGGCCAGCACGAGCCTTGCCATCCTTGGTCACGAGCAGCCGTTCCGCTCCCTGGCCCACAAGTCCGCGCCAGACCAGCCCCAGGGCGGGGGCTGCAATAATTCCGAGCAGTGGCTTGCCGTGGGTGATAAGCGCGACATTGACGGTGTATTCGTCGCGACCGGCGACGAACTCCTTGGTGCCGTCCAGCGGATCGACCAGAAAAAAGCTGTTCTTGTAAGGGCGTGCCGCCAGGTCGGTGCGTTCCTCCGACAGCGCCGGAACACTCGGCAAGAGTTTGTTCAAGCCTTCGGCGATGATGTGGTGGGCCGCCATGTCTGCTTCCGTGACGGGAGATCCGTCGGATTTGCCCGTGACCTGCATCGTGGAACGGCTGACCGCGAGGATCGCGGCTCCCGCCTGGACGACGATGTCCGTCAGCGGCTCCATCAAGCGGGCAGCGGCGTCACGGTCGATTGCGGGGGTGGTCATCGGTGGGTCTCAATTGCGTACATATCGGCTTCAATCCGCTGTGGTTGGTGTCGAGTGTAGTGGTTCGCAAGTCCGCAGCATTTCTACAGCGCGTTCATTTGCGGACTTGCGAACCAAAACCACACTAGAATCATAATCTTCTAGTGTCCTTTGAATCCGAAGTTCGCTACGGAAAGCGCTGTAGAATGAGGCGAACTTCGGATTCAAGACATTAGGTCGGTGGCAGCGAGCCCAACCGCAGTGTATCAAACCATAAAGCATGTGTGATTCGCCGCGTCAGCACGCTGCGGCTGATCGTCAGCGCGTGATCACAGGAAATCGCCGAAAAATCCCTGGAAAATCCGAGGAAGTCCATGTCTGGCACGTCAACTCCCGGTCTTACACCTGATGCTCTCGAACTCGCCGCGTTGATGTGCTCGCGCGTCTGCCACGATCTCATCAACCCGGTGGGCGCGATCGTCAACGGGCTTGAGGTGTTCGACAGCAGCAACAAGGAGGACGACAAGGAGTTCGCGCTCGACCTGATCCGCAAAAGCGCGAAATCGACCTCCGCGCGCCTGCAGTTCTGCCGCATTGCTTATGGAGCCGCGGGATCGGCAGGGTCGCAGATCGATCTCGGCGAGGCCCAGAAGATGACGCGCAATCATCTTGAGGACGCAAAGACCAAGATCACCTGGAATTTGCCGCATGTGCTGATGGCGAAGAACCGCGTCAAGCTGCTGCTGAACATGTTCGTGATCGCGCAGCAGGCCATTCCCCGTGGCGGTGAACTCACCGTCGATCCAATCGGCGAAGGGGATACGATGGGGTTTCGCGTTCGTGCCGCAGGCACCAACGCGCGGGAGCCGCAGAACGTCGCGGCGCAATTGAATCTCGACAATGCCGGGTCGGTGTCCGCGCATGCGGTGCAGCCCTATTACACGGCGCTGCTGGCGCAGGCATGCGGGCTAAAGGTGTCGCTTGTTGCTGAAACGGACGCTGTCGTCCTCACCGCGTCCTAGTTGTATCTTCATAAACTCTTAATGAACTGATCCCCGGCGGTGCCATCCTCCGGGGGAACGCCTTAGCGTCTTATTCAGCGCGTTCTTTTCCAAACGCTCAACCAATATTAAACGCTTTGCGTCGAGACTGTGTGCATTCCGGGAGGCGTGTGTTGCGTGCCCGTTTGCGCGAAGGCTTGATTTTATGGACGATCTGCTGCGTGAGTTTCTGACCGAGACCAATGAGAGTCTCGATACGGTCGACAATCAGTTGGTTCGCTTCGAACAGGATCCGAACAACGCGAAGATTCTCGATAATATCTTCCGGCTAGTTCATACCATCAAAGGGACCTGCGGCTTTCTCGGATTGCCGCGTCTGGAAGCGCTCGCTCACGCTGCCGAGACGCTGATGGGCAAATTCCGTGACGGAATGCCGGTGACCGGCGAGGCCGTCACGTTGATCCTGAGCACGATCGACCGCATCAAGGAAATTCTTGGACAACTCGAGGCCACCGAAGCTGAGCCCGAAGGCGCCGACGTCGACTTGATCGACGCGCTTCACCACATGGTCGAGCAGGGCATGGCCGCTATGGCAGCGCCTGCACCTGAAGCCGCCGCTGCCAAACCCGCCGTGACGGTGGGCGCCGCGGTCCCGCAGACACTTGAGCGCGAATTGCGGCCTGGCGAGGTTTCGCTGGACGAGCTCGAGCGCGCATTCCGCGAGACGGAGACGGAAATTTCCGCGCCGCCGCTTGCTCCAGTCGAGCAGCCGGCTCCGATAGCTGAAGCTCCCAAGCCTGTCGCAGCCAAGCCAGCCGCGGCGAAGCCGAAGAAGCCCGTCATCGAGAACGAGACGGCGGAGGGCGACAAGATCGCCAACCAGTCCATTCGCGTCAACGTCGACACGCTCGAGCACCTGATGACGATGGTGTCCGAGCTGGTGCTGACCCGCAACCAGTTGCTCGAGATCAGCCGGCGCAACGAGGATTCCGAATTCAAGGTGCCGCTGCAGCGGCTCTCCAACGTCACCGCCGAGTTGCAGGAAGGCGTCATGAAGACGCGGATGCAACCGATCGGCAATGCGTGGCAAAAGCTGCCGCGCATCGTGCGCGACCTGTCGAGTGAACTCGGCAAGCAAATTGAATTGGAGATGCACGGCGCCGATACCGAGCTTGACCGCCAGGTGCTCGATCTGATCAAGGACCCGCTGACCCATATGGTCCGCAACTCGGCCGATCACGGCCTTGAGCCGACGGCCGATCGCGTCGCCGCCGGCAAGCCGGAGCAGGGCACGATCCGCGTTTCCGCCTATCATGAAGGCGGTCACATCATCATCTGCATCGCCGACAACGGGCGCGGCCTGAACACCGAGCGTATCAAGCAGAAGGCCGTTCAGAACGGTCTCGTGACCGAAGCCGACGTCGAGAAGATGACCGAGGCGCAGATCCACAAGTTCATTTTCGCGCCGGGCTTCTCCACGGCAGCGGCGGTGACGAGCGTGTCGGGCCGCGGCGTCGGCATGGACGTGGTGCGCACCAACATCGATCAGATCGGCGGCACCATCGACGTGAAGTCGGTGCCGGGCGAGGGCTCAAGCTTCACCATCAAGATTCCGCTGACACTGGCGATCGTTTCCGCGCTGATCGTGGAAGCCGCCGGCGATCGCTTCGCGATTCCGCAATTGTCGGTGGTCGAACTGGTTCGCGCGCGCTCCAATTCCGATCATCGCATCGAGCGGATCAAGGACACGCCGGTGCTGCGGCTGCGCAACAAGCTGTTGCCGCTGATGCATCTGAAGAAGCTGCTCAAGATCGACGACGGTGCGTCGATCGATCCGGAGAACGGCTTCATCGTGGTCACGCAGGTCGGCAGCCAGACGTTCGGCATCGTGGTCGATGGCGTTTTCCATACCGAGGAAATCGTCGTCAAGCCGATGTCCACCAAGCTCCGTCATATCGGGATGTTCTCGGGCAACACGATTCTTGGTGACGGCGCCGTCATCATGATCATTGATCCGAACGGCATTGCCCAGTCGCTGGGTACAGCGGCGGCGTCGCACAGCGAGATCGCAGACGAGAATGCCGCCGCACGCGCGAATTCCGATGTTCAGCTCACATCGCTTCTGGTGTTCCGGTCCGGCTCGTCTCAGCCGAAGGCGGTGCCGCTGGCGCTGGTCACACGACTGGAAGAGATCGCCGTCGACAAGATCGAGCTCTCGAACGGTCGCCATATGGTTCAGTACCGCGAGCAACTGATGCCGCTGGTCGAGATGGAAGGTGTCACGATTCGCGAAAGCGGCGTTCAGCCGATTCTAGTGTTCGCCGACGACGGCCGTTCGATGGGCCTCGTGGTCGACGAGATCATCGATATCGTCGAGGAACAGTTGAGCATCGAAGTGGCCAGTACGCGGGAAGGCGTGCTCGGCTCTGCCGTGGTGAAGGGGCAGGCGACCGAGGTGATCGACGTCGGACACTTCCTGCCGATGGCGTTCGCCGACTGGTTCAGCCGCAAGGAAATGCGTCTGTCCGCAACCGCTCAGACAGTTCTGCTGGTCGACGACTCCGCCTTCTTCCGCAACATGCTTGCCCCTGTTCTGAAGGCCGCCGGTTATCGCGTGACCGTGGCGCAAAACGGACAGGAAGGGCTCGCAGCCCTGCGTTCGGGCAATTCGTTCGACGTCGTGCTGACGGACATCGAGATGCCCGAGATGAACGGTTTCGAGTTCGCCGAAGCGATCCGTGCGGATCGGCGAATGGAAGCAATGCCGATCATCGCGTTGTCGTCGGTCGTCTCTCCGGCGGCCATCGAACGCGGCCGCCAGGCAGGTTTCCACGATTACGTCGCCAAATTCGATCGGCCGGGATTGATCGCCGCTCTGAAAGAACAGACCGCTGACGTCAAGCAGGCGGCGTAAGGAACATGACAATGGATGCAAATGTTGAAGGCGCTGATCGCGGGATCACGGAATACGTCACTGCGATGATCGGCGGACAATTGTTCGGACTGCCGATTTCGCGCGTTCAGGACGTCTTTATGCCTGAGCGGCTGACGCGGGTGCCGCTGGCGTCGGCAGATGTCGCCGGTGTTCTTAATCTTCGCGGCAGGATCGTCACGGCGATCGACATGCGCGCGCGTCTCGGTCTGGCGAAGATCGAGGATGGCCGGCCGCCGATGGCGGTAGGCGTCGATCTGCGCGGCGAATCCTACGGCTTGCTGATCGACAGCATCGGCGAGGTTCTCAAGCTCGCGGACGACAGCCGCGAGGTGAATCCGGTCAATCTCGATCCGCGCATGGCGAAAATGGCGGGCGGCGTCCATCGGCTCGACGGACAATTGATGGTGGTTCTCGACGTCGACCGCGTTCTGGAAATCAATCCGGATATGATGGCGGCCTGAAAATAATTCGGGAAGTAACGCATAAGGTTCCGTGATCGCCAGCCCGCACGGGTACCGAGGAAAAGAGGCTAAGATGAAAACATGTCTGATCGTTGACGATTCGAGCGTCATCCGGAAGGTCGCACGGCGTATTCTGGAGGGGTTGGATTTCCAGATCGTCGAAGCAGAGGATGGCGAGAAAGCCATGGAAGTCTGCAAGCGCGGAATGCCGGATGCTGTCCTGCTCGACTGGAACATGCCGGTCATGGATGGCTACGAGTTCCTCCGCAACCTGCGCATGACGCCGGGTGGCGACAAGCCGAAGGTGGTGTTCTGCACCACCGAGAACGATGTCGCTCACATTGCCCGCGCGCTCCATGCCGGTGCCAACGAGTACATCATGAAGCCGTTCGACAAGGAAATCGTGACGGCGAAGTTTCATGAGGTCGGTCTGATCTAGTGTCTTGAATCCGAAGTTCGGTTCTGCGGGCGCTGCATCCGGATTGAGTTGCGTAAGTTTGTTGCCGTTCGGTTGCGTAGAGTTGGTTATCTCATGAGCGTTGCAGTCTTGACTCCTCCCGGCTCGTCCGCACAGCGGCACGAGCCGCTGCGCGTCATGGTGGTAGATGATTCCGCCGTTATCCGCGGGCTGATTTCCCGCTGGATCGAGGCTGAGCCCGATCTGACGGTCGCAGCGTCGATCCGGACCGGGCTGGATGCGGTCAACCAGCTCGTGCGTGTCGATCCCGATGTTGTCGTGCTGGATATCGAAATGCCGGACATGGATGGCATTTCAGCGCTGCCGCTGCTGCTCGAGAAGAAGCGGAATCTCATCATCATCATGGCCTCGACCCTGACCCGCAGGAACGCGGAGATCAGCTTCAAGGCGCTGTCGCTGGGCGCCTCCGACTACATTCCAAAGCCCGAGAGTACGCGCGAGATGTCCGCCGCGGATATCTTCAAGCGGGACTTGATCGAAAAGATCCGCCATCTCGGCGCGCGGCTGCGCCGCCCAGCTGTGGTTGCCAGTCCGTCATTGTCTCCGGTTGCGCAGCCTGCGCTTGCACGGCTGCCAAAGACATCATCCGGCACAATGCCGGTGGTTGCCCAACCCAAGCTGATGCTGCGGCCGTTCAGCGCGAGCGCTCCGCGCGTACTCCTGATCGGATCATCCACTGGCGGCCCGCAGGCGCTGATGAACCTGGTGGCCGGCATCGGCCCCGTGATCGACCAGTATCCTGTCCTGATCACGCAACATATGCCGCCGACTTTCACGACCATTCTCGCGGAGCATCTAACGCGCGCGAGCGGACGTCCTGCGCACGAAGCGATTGACGGCGAGCCGGTCAAGGCCGGGAAAATCTATCTCGCCCCGGGCGGCCGTCATATGCGGGTTGCGCGCTCCGCTGCTGGTCCCGTCATCGCGCTCGACGATGGACCGCAGATCAATTTCTGCAGGCCGGCGGTCGATCCGCTGTTCTCGTCGGCCACCGAGGTCTGGCAGGCCGGGATCCTTGCCGTGGTGCTGACCGGCATGGGCTCGGACGGCGCGCAGGGCGGCAAGGCCATCGTAGCCGCTGGCGGCAATATCATCGCGCAGGACGAAGCGACAAGTGTCGTGTGGGGCATGCCGGGTGCCGTCGCCAATGCCGGGGTCTGTGCAGCGGTTCTGCCGCTTGATCAGATCGCTCCCAAGGTTGTTCGAGTGTTTTCAGGAGTTCGCGGGTGACCCCACTGGATTACGAGTTTCTGCGCAAACTTCTGAAGGATCGATCAGGATTGTTGCTGTCGTCCGACAAGCAGTATCTGATTGAGAGCCGATTGCTTCCGCTTGCGCGCAAGGCCGGTCTTTCCGGCATCGGCGAGCTGGTTCAGAAAATCAAAACCGGCGCGGAGCCGTTGATCGTCGATGTGGTCGAGGCGATGACCACCAACGAGACGTTTTTCTTCCGCGACAAGGTGCCGTTCGACCACGTTCGGGATACGGTTCTTCCCCAACTGCTGAAGGTGCGTGCCAACCGGCGCAGTCTTCGGATCTGGTGCGCAGCGTCGTCCACGGGCCAGGAGCCTTACTCGCTCGCGATGCTTTTGAAAGATGCGCTGCCTGTCGGCTGGCGCGCGGAAATCGTAGCTACCGATCTGTCTCTGGAAGTTCTCGAGAAGGCGAAAGCGGGAATTTACAGTCAGTTCGAGGTCCAGCGCGGGCTCCCGATTCAATTGCTGGTGAAGCACTTCAAGCAAGTTGGCGACGTCTGGCAGCTTAACCCTGACATCCGCGCCATGGTCCGCTATCAGCAAGCCAATCTGCTGCAGGATTTCTCCTATCTCGGGGTTTTCGACATCATCTTCTGCCGCAACGTGCTGATCTATTTCGATCAGCCGACCAAGATCGATGTGTTCGGCCGCATGCAGAAAATGAACGAGCCGGATGGCTTCTTGTTCCTGGGCGCGGCGGAGACCGTGATCGGATTGACCGATGCGTATCGGGCGTGTCCCGATCTTCGTGGTGTGTATGCCCCGAATCCTTCGCGAACGTCATCGCCGTCTCTGGTGCCGGGGATGGGATTGCGCGGCCAGAAGGCGTTTGCCGCAAGCTGACCGCGCTCGCTTCTCGGCGACGATCCTGCGTAACGGTGTGGGGGATGAGCAGCTGAAGGCTGCGCGACCTGTACCGTGAGCGAATTGAAACCTGGATGGTTGCGTCCGGCATAGCCGGACCTCTTCATCGCTCGATTGGATGGCCGCGCTGCTCTCCGCGTTCGCCATGCTGGCGATGTTCCGCGGGCATTTCGGAATTGCCGATGCTTGCGATATGCGGGATCGCCGGGCTGATGCTGAAACTTGCGGTTTGAGGTTTGCCTTATCCGCCTCGGCTTTGCCTTATCGGCCCGGGTTCGCCACAGGTTTGCCTTATCGTGCAAATGGCCGAAAGCCGGCTGCAACTTGTCGGGACTGCGCCTTTTCCCAAACAAAAACCCCGCCATTTGCGGCGGGGGTTCAGTCTGGGAGGTGGGGCCATACAGGCCCCCGGTACAACCCGTATCAAGCAGGAATGCGAACTTCCTCTTCGTGCGGTTCGCGCAGCACGTAGCCGCGGCCCCAGACGGTCTCGATGAAGTTGCGGCCTTCCGAAGCATTCGCAAGCTTCTTGCGCAGCTTGCAGATGAACACGTCGATGATCTTGAGTTCGGGCTCGTCCATGCCGCCGTAGAGATGGTTGAGGAACATCTCCTTGGTGAGGGTGGTGCCCTTGCGGAGCGAGAGCAGCTCCAGCATCTGGTATTCCTTGCCTGTCAGGTGGACGCGCTGGCCGCCGACTTCGACGGTCTTGGTGTCGAGATTGACCACCAGATCGCCGGTCTGGATGACCGACTGGGCGTGACCCTTGGAACGGCGGACGATCGCGTGGATGCGAGCGACCAGTTCGTCCTTGTGGAATGGCTTGGTCATGTAGTCGTCGGCGCCGACGCCGAGACCCTTGACCTTGTCCTCGATGCCGGCGAGGCCGGAGAGGATCAGAATCGGTGTCTTGATCTTCGAGACACGCAACTGCTTGAGAACATCATAACCGGACATGTCCGGGAGGTTCAGGTCGAGCAGAATGATGTCGTAATCATAAAGCTTTCCGAGATCGATGCCCTCTTCTCCGAGATCCGTCGTGTAGACGTTGAAGCTCTCGGATTTGAGCATCAGCTCGATCGACTGCGCTGTTGCACTGTCATCTTCTATCAGCAATACGCGCATGCCAGTCCCCTATAGTCGCCGCTCCGGGCGTCAGGCCGGCCGCAACTCGCGGCACTGGAAAAACGCCTTTGAACAACTGATTCGGATCCTGACGACATATGGTTAACAAATGCTGATTCGTGTCTGCAAGCTCTATCGTGCAATTTTTGTCGAATCGCACTAAGATATTGCCGGTAAGCAGCTTTTCGTAGCCTAGTCGTTCAAGTTCCACATTAAGAGCCGGGCCTAACCGACTCCTGCGACTCGCACCTTCGTTCTGAAGGTCAAGCGCTCTCAGTCATCAAAGACAGTGACGCAATGATTAACGATGCGGGTAAACACAGGGTTAAGGGGACGCCGCGAAATCGCGGAAACTTAAGGTTTTCGCAATGAAGGCCCTCGCCGAACAGATCTCCGACATCGACGGCGTCAATATTTATGGCCGAGTCGTCGGCGTGCGCGGTCTCATGGTCGAGATCGCTGGACCGATCCATGCGATGTCGGTCGGCGCGCGTATCGTGGTGGAGACCGGCACCAACCGTTTCATCCCGTGCGAAGTGATCGGCTTCACCGGCAACAACGCGGTGGTGATGCCGTTCGCCGGCCTCGAGGGAGTCAGGCGCGGCTGCCGTGCGGTGATCGCCAATGCCGCCAGCCAGGTGCGTCCGTCGGCCTCGTGGCTCGGGCGGGTCATCAACGCGATGGGCGAGCCGATCGACGGTAAGGGGCCTTTGGTTCAAGGTCCATCGCCGATGTCCTATCGCAACGCGCCGCCGCCGGCGCATTCCCGCAAGCGCGTCGGGGCGCCGCTTGATCTGGGCGTGCGGTCACTCAACACCTTCCTGACCTGCTGTCGCGGCCAGCGCATGGGCATCTTCGCCGGCTCCGGCGTCGGCAAATCCGTGCTGCTGTCGATGCTGGCGCGCAACGTGGATGCGGATGTCTCGGTGATCGGCCTGATCGGCGAGCGCGGCCGCGAGGTGCAGGAGTTCCTGCAGGACGATCTCGGCGAGGAGGGACTGGCTCGTTCGGTGGTGGTGGTGGCGACCTCGGATGAGCCTGCATTGATGCGGCGGCAGGCGGCTTATTTGACCTTGGCGATCGCGGAGTATTTCCGCGACGAAGACAAGGACGTCATGTGCATGATGGATTCGGTGACACGCTTCGCTATGGCGCAGCGTGAAATCGGTCTCTCTGCAGGCGAGCCGCCGACGGCCAAGGGATATACGCCAACGGTGTTCACCGAACTGCCGAAGCTGCTGGAGCGGGCGGGACCCGGACTGGGCGAGGGCACCATCACCGGCATCTTTACGGTGCTGGTGGATGGCGACGACCACAACGAGCCCGTGGCCGACGCAGTGCGCGGTATCCTCGATGGCCATATCGTCATGCAGCGCTCGATTGCCGAGCGGGGACGCTATCCGGCGATCAACATCCTGAAGTCAGTGTCCCGAACCATGCCGCGGTCCGCTGATCCGGCCTTTCTTCCGAGTGTGACCCGGGCCCGGCAGGTCATGGCGACCTATGCCGACATGGAGGAGTTGATCCGGCTCGGGGCGTACCGGGCCGGGTCGAGCCCCGAAGTCGATGAGGCCATCCGGCTGCACGAGCCGCTGGAGGCCTTCCTGCGCCAGGCCAAGGATGAGGCCACCGGGATCGGGGAGGGATACCAGCAATTGGAGCAAATCCTGCAAACCTTGGAAACGGAACGCTAACTTTGTCGCGCCATGATCCCGCCATCTGTGTTTGACCGGAGGGGCCCTTGGGGGGGTGCCGGTTCCGTCCCGGTTTCTGATTGGGACTTCTGGGGAGTACGAGTCGATGAAGTCACGTGAAACGCTGATCCGCCTGAAAAAATTTCAGGTCGACGAGAAGCGCCGAAGGGTTGCGCAGATCGAAGGCATGATCGCTGACTTCCAGCGTATGTCGGTCGACCTGGAGCGCGAGATCCAGCATGAGCAGGAGCGCGCTGGCATCAACGATCCCACGCACTTTGCCTATCCCACCTATGCCAAGGCTGCCATTCAGCGCCGTGAAAACCTGACGCGCTCGGCGGACGAATTGCGCGTTCAGCTTGAGGACGCCAAGGCGGTACTCGGCGAGGCGTTCGAGGAACTCAAGAAGGTCGAGCTTCTCGATGAGCGCGATCAGGCGCGTGAGCGCGCCGAGGAAAGCGCCCGCGAACAGGCCGATCTCGACAGCATCGGTTTGATGCGTTCGCGGATCGGAGCGATGGCCTGAGGGCTGTCGTATCCGGCAGTTGCAGCGCCGGAACCGTGCGCCGCCCAATGAACTCGTTGGTACGTCATTGCCGCAGGTCGCCTGTTTGACATCAAAGGCACTGGTTTTCGCAATATGTTTCGGTGATATGAAGCCCGGGCCGCAATGCCCGGGTTTTGCTTTTTCGTGCCTCTGATGGTTGCTGCGGTTCTGAGATGGACCGGATACGGGCAAGATGTGATACGAAATGGCAAAATCGCGGCTTCGATTTTCGAGCCTGCCGGGTACGATCGAGCGACGTATTTTTGAGGGAATTTAATGCTGACGCCGGCTGAGTTGATCTGGCTGCTCGCATCGGTTGCGAAAGGGGACGAGGCGGCATTTGAGCGCCTCTACGCCGCTACCCGGGCGAAACTCTTCGGCGTGGCCCTCCGTATCTTGAGGCGTCAGGATCTTGCGGAGGAAGTTGTCCAGGAGGCCTACGTCAAGATCTGGCACAGCGCTGGACAGTTCAATCCGTCGCTCGCGTCCCCGATCACCTGGATGGTTTCCATTGCCCGCAACCGGGCCATCGATGTTGTGCGTAAACGCAGCGAAGCGTCCCTTGAAGACGAGCCAGCCGCCATGGAAGTGGCATCCGATACGCCTGATCCGCTGGCGCGGAAGGAAATGACCGAAGAGTTGAAGCGAATTCTGGAGTGCGTCGGGTTGCTCGACCCCGAGAGGCAAAAGCTGGTGCTGCTGGCCTACTACAATGGATGGAGCCGCGAACAGCTCTCGGAGAAATTCAATACGCCGTTGAACACGGTGAAGACGTGGCTGCGGCGCAGTATGATCGAAATTCGCGGATGTCTTGGTTTGGAATGATTGCGATTGGTATGAGATGAACTACAGCGAAGACCATATCGCGCTTGCCGCGGAATACGCGCTCGGTACTCTCAGTGCCGACGAGCGCGCGCTCGTCGAAACCATGATGATCGTTGATCACGGCTTCATGGAAGTGGTCGATGCGTGGGATCGCAAGCTGAGCCCATTGCACCAGATGGTCGCTCCAGTGGAGCCGCCGCCGCATCTGTGGGACAACATCAGCGCAGCCCTCGGTCTGGTGGGACCTCAGCCGGTCGTCGTTGAAGAGCCCAAGGAAGAGCCGAAGCCGGAAGAACCGGTCACAGAGCCTGTACAGGTTGCCGAGCAAGCGGAGCAGGCCATTGGTCCGGAGCAACCTGCCGTGACTGCTGTTGCGGCCGATGCGCCGACGGCAACGCCCGTCGCGGCAGAGACGCCCGAGACCGTGCCCGAGCCGGTCGCGACACAGCCGTCCAACGTCGTTCCATTGGCCAGCCGCAAAAGCGGTGGACAGACATTCGGGTGGGTGATGACGGCGGTCGCCGCATCGCTTGCCGGTGTGATTGCGCTTCAAGCGTACCGGCCTGAATTGCTGCCGGAGAGATTACGGGTCAAGCCTCAGATTCAGGTCGTTGAAGTCACCGCGCCGGCAGCACCTGCGCCTGCGCCGGCTGCGCAGTTCGTCGCGGTGCTCCAGCAGAGTGCCACGGCGCCAGCCTTCATCCTCACTGTTGATACCGCGACGAAGAATTTCACCGTCCGCAAGGTTGGTGCGACACCTGAGCCAGGCAAGAGCTTTGAACTTTGGCTGGTGTCCGACAAGTTGCCGCGTCCGCGCTCGCTCGGCGTCATCGGCGGTGCCGATTTCACGATCCGTCCTGCACTGGCGGCGTACGATGCCGATACGATCAACAAAGCCACCTATGCCGTGACCATTGAACCCGAAGGCGGATCGCCGACTGGCGTTCCCACAGGGTCGATCGTCTACACCGGCAAACTGGTTGAGAGCGTGCCCGCGCTTCCGGCCTCCGCGTTGCCGCGATGATGTTCCGAAATGCGCACAACAAAAAACGCCCGTGGGGAGCGGGCGTTTTCTGGTCTCAGACTTGGGGTCTTCTGAGCAATCACAAGGCGACTTCGGGGGGCGGGGAAGAGAGCCTTGTGAATTCGTAAATCCTTTTTAGCGGATCGCTGATTGATCCGAGCTGGTCAACACGACGGCTTTATTCGCCTTGATCGCCGGACCGGTGGCGCGAGCGGTCTGGGTGAGGCCGTTGTCGGAAAGGCGCGCGGAGATGCTGAAACCGGCGACGCCGATTGCAGCGACAAGCGCCACGATGACGATCTTCAAATGTGTCATGCGGTCCGCACTGTAAAACGAATGGTTCATACAAACCTCCCGCCGCCTTTTTGATGCATCCGAACGTTTGTCTCGTCCGCATGCCCGTGGGTTCAAAGTCCCACGTGTTAAGAACGTAATTGGCAGGGATTTGTTTCCAAGCACCCTTCACAAACGAGTGAAATGTCTTGAACTTCCGAGAGGTCGATAAACCACTCTTATATTTCTTAGTTAAATCAATAGCTTAGGTAGCGTTCTTTTGCTGCGACGCAGTATGCTAAATTCTGATTTGCCACGAAAAGCTTGTCTGTGACCAGAATGCCGCAGGCATTTCGCCTCCAGCGGGCCATTGGATTAGATGCTTCCGACCGTTTTCAGGCGGGCGCGAGGATGAATTTCAGCCTGCGACAGAACCGTGGTTTGCGCGCGGAAACGCTCCACCAGCGAGCGTACGAACGGCCGGATAGCGGCCGACGTCACCAGCACCGGTGCTTCGCCTTCGCGTGCGGCCTGCTCGAAACGGTCGCGCACGATGGTCATGAACTCGGACAGTTTGGATGGCTGCATCGCCAGGCTGCGTTCCTCACCGGTGCCGATCAGCGACTCCGCGAAAGCCTGCTCCCATTTCGCACTGAGCGCGATCAGCGGGAGGTAACCGTTCATCGATGTGTTCTGCGCGCAAATCTGCCGCGCCAGTCGGGCACGTACGTGTTCCGACAGCGTCGATGGATTGCGTGAGAATGCGAGCCCGTCGGCGATACCTTCAAGGATCGTGGAGAGATCGCGGATCGAAATGCGTTCGGCCAGGAGCAGTTGCAGGACGCGCTGGATACCGGACACCGTGATCTGGTTGGGCACGATGTCCTTGACCAGTTCGCCCTGTTCCTTTGGCAGGTCCTTGAGCAATTTCTGGACCTCGCCGTAGGACAGCAGATCCGACATGTTGCCTTTGAGCAGTTCGGTGAGATGCGTGGAAAGGACGGTCGCGGAATCCACCACCGTGTAGCCCTTGAGCGAGGCTTCTTCCTTGAGCGACGCGTCGACCCAGGTTGCCGGCAATCCGAATGTCGGCTCGGTGGTATGGGTGCCCGGAATGGTGACCTGGTTGCCGGCCGGGTCCATGACCATGAACTGGTTCGCCCAGATGCGCCCGGTCCCGGCATCGACTTCCTTGATCTTGATGACGTAGGTGTTCGCTTCGAGCTGCACATTGTCGAGAATGCGCACGGCGGGCATCACGAAGCCCATCTCGGTGGCGAGCGAGCGGCGAAGGGCCTTGATCTGATCAGTCAGGCGATCAGTACCGTCCGGTCCATTGACGAGCGGCAGCAGCGCGTAACCCAGCTCGATCTTGAGATCATCGATCTTGAGCGCGCTTGAAATAGGCTCTTCGGCCGCCGCAGCGGCCGCTGCGGCTGCGGCTGGAGCTGCCGCCTCACGCGCTTCCTCGGCCTTGACGGTATGATTGCGGGTGCGCGCATTCCAGGCCAGCCAGCCGGCACCGCCGCCCAGCAACAGGAAAGGCAGCATTGGAATGCCCGGCAATAGCCCCAGCACCAGCATCACGCCGGACGACATGCCGAGCGCCTGCGGATAGCCGGACAACTGCTTCATCATGGCCTTGTCGGCGGCGCCGGTGACGCCAGCCTTCGACACCAGGAGGCCCGCTGCGGTCGAGACGATCAGCGCCGGCACCTGTGTCACGAGACCGTCGCCGACCGTCAGCAGCGTATAAACCTTGGCGGCGTCACCAAAACTCATTCCCTGCTGGGCAACGCCGATGATGATGCCGCCGATCACGTTGATGAACACGACCAGCAATCCGGCGATGGCGTCACCGCGCACGAACTTGGACGCACCGTCCATGGCCCCGAAGAAGCCGCTTTCGTCTTCGATCTCCTTGCGGCGCTGCTTGGCGACTTTCTCGTCGATCAGACCGGCGGACAGGTCGGCGTCGATCGCCATCTGCTTGCCCGGCATCGAGTCGAGGTGGAAGCGCGCTGCGACTTCGGCGATGCGGCCCGAACCTTTGGTGATGACGACAAAGTTCACGATCACGAGAATCGTGAAGACGATGATGCCGATGACGAAATTGCCGCCCATCACGAAGTTGCCGAACGCCTCGATGACGTGACCGGCGGCGGCGGTGCCTTCATGGCCATGCGACAGGATCAGGCGGGTCGAGGCGAGGTTGAGCGACAGCCGCAGCATGGTCGAGATCAACAGGACCGTCGGGAACGCCGAGAATTCCAGCGGTGTCTGAATGAACAGCGCGGTCATCAGGATCAGGATCGACAGCGTGATCGAGATGGCCAGAAACAGATCGAGCACCACTGCCGGCAATGGCAGGATCAGCACCACAAGAATGGTGAGAACACCGAAGGCTAGCGCGAGGTCGCCTCGCTTGAGCATGGTGCCGATGTCGCTGAAGCTGGGAAATCCGGAACTGGCCGCCGCGCTACCCTGACCCGCCGTCACATCAACCATCGTCGCCGCTTCCCCCCGCGAATGTCGCTCGCGAGCCCCAAAGGTTTGGGCGGCGGCCGAAGGGCCACCGTTCCTAAAGTGAGGCACCGCACTGGCATCCACGGGCATTCCCCCGTTCAGCGACCGACGACACTCGACTTCACCCGGCAAAATTTGCCCAGTTTATGGTTAGGAAAGAGTTAACGGGAAATCTGGCGCCCGAAATGCCGGCCTCCCGGAGGATGATATTCTCGCATAACCGCCATTCGGAGAATGACTTGACCGGCGGAGCAAGGCCGACGAAGTTGCCTCCGTGCCGGGCTCCACTGATTCACACTCTCATTCCACGACTTTTACCCCCGACTCACGCGCGGCGTGGGTGCGGCTGGGTATTGCTCTGATTGTTGGATCAATCGGCAGCGTCGGGATGTGGTCGGTGGTGGTGGTCATGCCGGTGGTCCAGGCCGACTTTGGCGCCACGCGCGGCGCGGCATCCCTGGCATTCACCTGCACCATGCTCGGCTTTGGATTCGGCGGGGTGGTCATGGGCAAACTGTCGGACCGCTTTGGCATCGTGCTGGCGATTGCGATCGGCATGGGTGCCATGCTGTTCGGCTACCTCGGCGCAGGCTATGCCGCTGCGCTCTGGCAATTCAATCTCATGCACTTTTTGATCGGTCTCGGTGCTGCCGCAACCTTCGGGCCGCTGATGACCGAGGCATCGCACTGGTTCGATCGCCACCGCGGACTTGCCGTCACCATTGCCGCCAGCGGAAACTACATCGCGGGCACGTTCTGGCCCACAATCGTCGAGCGCGGTACCGCCTATGCCGGATGGCGCGCCACCCATATCGCGATCGGAATCGGCTGCACCATTGTCATGGCGGTCGTCGTTGCGGTTCTGCGCTGGCAGATCGGCAGTGAATCGGCGCGTTCGCACGAAGATGCACCGCCACCGCGCGTCGACCTGCAGATCAGCACGAATGCGCTGACCACGGTGCTTGGCATTGCGGCAATTGCCTGTTGCGTGGCGATGTCGATGCCGCAGGTTCATATCGTCGCCTACTGCGGCGATCTTGGTTACGGCGTGGCGCGAGGCGCTGAAATGCTGTCCTTGATGCTGGCCTTCGGAATCGTCAGCCGGATCGGTTCCGGATTTCTCGCCGATCGCATCGGCGGATTGCGTACGCTGCTGGTCGGCTCGATCGCGCAGGGCGTTGCGTTGATGTTCTATCTGTTCTTCGACGGGCTGACCTCGCTGTATATCATCTCCGCGATGTTCGGCCTGTTTCAGGGCGGCATTGTGCCGAGCTACGCCATCATCGTGCGGGAATCGATGCCCTCAAATGTAGCCGGGACCCGTGTTGGCATCGTGATCTTCGCATCCGTGCTCGGCATGTCGTTCGGTGGGTGGATTTCCGGCGTCATCTTCGATGCGACTGGCTCCTATGCGGCAGCCTTCCTGAACGGTGCCGGCTGGAATGCCTTGAATATCGCCATCGTCGTGGCGCTGCTGATGCGCGCACGCCGGCGGCGCATGGCTTTCGCCTGACAGCCGGTTCCCCTAAAGTCTTGACCTCGGCAAACGGTCGTCCTAACGGACTCCCGCGCGAAACGTCCGCGCCGGAACCAGGGCAGGTCGATGCACGTCACGCTGATGAAGGGCAAGATCCACCGCGCACGCGTGACGGAGGCGGACCTGCATTATGAAGGGTCGATCTCGATCGATCGCACACTGATTGATGCTGCCGGTTTTCTCATCAACGAACGGGTCGATATCTACAACATCGATACCGGCGCCCGTTTTTCGACCTATGTCATCGAGGCGCCTGCGGGCTCAGGCATTATTGGTCTGAACGGAGCGGCAGCGCGGCTCGCGATGATGGGCGACAAGGTCATCATCGTATCCTATGCGAGTTTCGACGAGGCAGAAGCGCGGCAGTTCCAGCCGCGCGTGGTTCTCGTCAATGAAAGAAACCAGAAGCTTTAGCGTCGTCTGCGGAAGTGGATGGTCCACACAAGTCGTTGACCGGCAGCTGCTGCTAACCGTATCCGGTTTCTTCACGTCGACGGAGCGCTGCATGCTTGAGAAATTCGAAGCCGATTTGAACGATCTCGCGAGCCGTGGTCGACTGCGTTCACTTCGTGGCCGCGCCGGAATTGATTTCACATCGAACGATTATCTGGGCCTCGCCGAATCCGATGAACTGAGACGTGCTGCCTCTGACGCCATCGCGCGGGGCGTTCCGGTTGGCGCGGGCGGTTCGCGCCTGCTGCGCGGTAATCATCCCGAGCATGAAGCACTCGAGGTCGAGGCTGCGACTTACTTCGGCGCAGAAACCGCGCTTTATTTCGGCGGCGGCTTTGTCGCCAACCATGCGATCTTCTCGACACTGCCACAACGCGGCGATCTCGTTGTTCATGATGAACTGGTTCATGCCAGTGTGCATGAAGGCCTGCGCAGCGGCCGCGCCGATCGCGTCGCGGTCGCACACAACAACATCGATGCATTCGATGCCGCGATTGCCCGCTGGCGTGCAGCCGGTGGCAAGGGCCGGCCTTGGATTTCGGTCGAGAGCCTGTACAGCATGGACGGCGACAGCCCGGACATTGCGGGGTTGTTCGCCGTTGCCGATCGTCATGAGGCGATGGTCGTGATCGACGAAGCGCATGCGACCGGCGTGCTCGGCCCGCAGGGGAGGGGGCTAGCTGCTCCCTTCGAAGGACGCGACAACGTCATCACGTTGCATACTTGCGGCAAAGGGTTGGGGACTGTCGGCGGATTTATCCTGGCGCCGCGCACGATCCGCGATTTTCTGGTCAATCGTGCGCGGCCCTTCATCTTTGCAACGGCACCGTCGCCGCTGACGGCAGCGATTACGCGTTCCGCGCTTGAAATTTCCAGAACCAATCCGGAGCGTCGCGAGCGGCTGGCGGGTCTGGTGCAGTTCGCAAGTGGCGAGCTTAGCCGCCGCTGCGGTATAGCGCCGTCCGGCTCGCAGATCATTCCTGTCGTCATTGGTGCTGACCGCGCAGCAGTCGCTGTTGCTGCATCCCTTCAGCAGCGCGGATTCGACATTCGCGCGATACGTCCGCCGACCGTTCCCGAGGGGACTGCGCGCCTGCGCATTGCGCTGACACTGAATGTCGATGAAGCGGTGGTTGCGGAGTTGTTTGAGGCGCTTGCCGAAGATATGCGGAAAGCAGCATGAGCGCCCGCATCGTCGTCACCGGGACGGATACCGGGATCGGCAAGACTATCTTTGCCGCCGCACTCGCCGGCGCGCTCGATGCATTTTACTGGAAGCCGGTACAGGCCGGTCTTGACGAGGAGACCGACCGCGAAACTGTGATGCGGCTATCTGGTCTCCCCGAACAGCGCATGCTGCGCGAGGCGTACCGGCTGAAGACGCCGGCCTCGCCGCATCTTGCGGCGAAGATCGACGGCGTTACGATTGATCCGCACATGCTCGCATTGCCGGATGTAGATCGGCCTCTGGTGATCGAAGGCGCTGGTGGTCTGATGGTCCCACTGGCGGAGAATCTGACCTATATAAATGTCATGGCCCAATGGGCTGCCCCGGTTGCGCTGTGCGCACGCACCACGCTTGGCACCATCAATCATAGCCTGTTGTCGATCGAGGCTCTGCGCGCCCGCAATGTTCCCTTGCTTGGCGTCGCGTTCATCGGTGACGAAAATGTCGAATCTGAGCGAATTATCTGCCAGCTTGGTCAGACCCGGCATCTCGGCAGGCTGCCGCTTCTCGCATCGCTCACGGGTGAAAATCTGCGCGCGGCGTTTGCGCAGCATTTCAATGCCGATGACTTTCTGAAAGGCTCAGGCCAATGACAAAATCTCCGGTCTGGCATCCATTCACGCAGCATGCGGTCCAACCCGAAGCGACGCTGATTTCCAAGGGCGAGGGAGCCTGGCTCGAGGCGGCCGACGGTCGCCGCATTTTTGATGCGATCTCGTCGTGGTGGGTGGTGACCCATGGTCATCGCCACCCGCACATCGTGAAAGCTATCAAGGATCAGATCGACCGGCTGGATCAGGTGATTTTCGCAGGCTTCACGCACGAGCCGGCGGAGAAACTGGCGCGGCATCTGGTTGAGATTACGCCGCCAGAGCTTGAGTATGTCTTCTTCTCCGACAGCGGATCGACCTCGGTCGAAGTTGCGCTGAAAATGGCGCTGGGGTTCTGGCAAAATCGCGGCATCAAACGGAGCCGGATTCTGGCGCTGGAGGGTGCCTATCACGGCGACACCATCGGCGGCATGTCCGTCGGTGAGCGCGGCGTGTTTAACGCGCCGTACGATCCGCTGCTGTTCGACGTCGAGCGAATTCCGTTTCCTGCCGCCGGTCGTGAAGAGGTGACGCTGGACGCGCTGCACGTGGCGTGCAAGCGCGACGACGTTGCCGCATTGATTGTCGAGCCGCTCATTCTCGGTGCGGGCGGCATGCTGATCTATCCGGCGAGCGTTCTGGCGGAAATGAAGCGTGTCTGCGAAACGCACGATGTTCTGTTCATCGCTGATGAAGTCATGACTGGGTGGGGGCGGACCGGCACGCTGTTCGCCTGCGAACAGGCCGGCATCGCTCCCGACATTGCGTGCTATTCGAAGGGCCTGACGGGAGGCTCTGTTCCGCTGGCGGTGACGCTGTGCCGTGCCGACATTTTTGACGCGCACTATTCGACCGACCGCAGCAAGACGTTCTTTCATTCCAGTTCGTACACCGCGAACCCGGTCGCGTGCGCGGCTGCATTGGCCAATCTGGAAATCTGGCAGCGCGAGCCGGTGATGGAGCGGATCGGTTCAATCGCAGCATTACATAAAGACAGGCTCACGCGGTTTCGCGACGACCGGCGTTTTGCCAATCTGCGTCAGATCGGAACCATCGCGGCACTCGATATCGTGGCGAAGGACGCGGGCTACCTGGCCGATATCGGCCCGCGCCTCTATCGCGGGTTTCTCGCGCGCGAGTTGCTGGTCCGGCCGCTCGGCAACACGATCTACATCATGCCGCCCTATTGCAGTACGACGAGCGACCTCGATCTGGTCTATGACGCGATCGATGAACTGGCCGGCGAGGTCGCCTGAGGATCACGGCGGCCCAATGCCGTTTTCGATAGAAAGCCCTCGAAAATGTAGCCAACCGCGCCAGGAGGCCGGGATATGTTCCGGGTGGCGTGGACCTTGGATTGCCCGGCGGCGGCGGTCATTGTATGGGGTGCTTGCACCGTTGTCCGCCGTTGTGGCGGGGGACCGGCGGGGCCTGTAGCTCAATGGTTAGAGCCGACCGCTCATAACGGTCTGGTTGCAGGTTCGAGTCCTGCCGGGCCCACCATTGTTTTCAACAGCTTGAGTCGGTGCTGAGCGGGGTCTCCGATCATTGCCAACGTTTCGGCCAGTTTTCGTTTCGGGGCAAATAGCCAATGGCTTGCGGGTGATGATGGCCGTAGACTCGGTCAAGCAGTTCGACGGTCATGCTGAGAAAGCCCGCAGCTTCCCATTTGTCGACGCCGGCCTGCATGAATCACATTGCCGCAATGTGCCTCAAGGTGTGCGGCGTCACGCTGCCACCGGCAGAACAAGTCATGTACGGCTCAACGGCACTCTGAGACCGGCTTTCACCCGGTTCATTGCCACGAACGTATTAAAGTGCCTCACGTTCTTGTTCTCGAGAAACAAACGGCGACTGAGCTGCTCATACTCCTCCATCGTCGATACCGTGAGCACGAGAATGAAATCGGCGGCACCGGTTACGTAATAGCACTGCTGCACCTCGGGAGCAGCCGCGAACTCACTGCGCGCCGAGTCCATCAAGTCGGCGTGTTCGCTGTCGACCTGCACCTCCACGATAATGGTGATGGGGCGACCAACGCTGGCCGGATCGACGATTGCGGCGTTCGATTGAATGACGCGTGCGTCCTCCATCCGCCGCACACGCCGTTGGACTGCGGCGGCTGAGAGATTGACTGACTGCCCGATCTCCTGGAGCGACGTCCGATTGTTGATCTGCAACTGATCGAGGATTGCGAGGTCGAAATCGTCCAGTTGAATGGATTTTTTGGGAGGCATGCTCGTTCTGCAAAATTATTGCGTAATCTACATCAAATCAGCCCAGTTTTATCAGGTCAAGTGAGTTAATTTTGCATCCAGAAGAGGTGCGGACATGATTCAACGTAACAACAGCGATTGCTACAGCAGGCCCCTGTTGCCGGTGGACCGGCAGATGTTTGGGCCCGATGCCACTGCGAAAGCTTTAGAGATGCTGCGCCTGCATCCGAGCTATCGTGCAACGCCGTTGCGCGAACTCCACGGCTTGGCCGCGTCCGTCGGCATTCAATCGGTCCACATCAAGGATGAAAGCGGCCGGTTCGGGCTTGGAAGTTTCAAGTCACTGGGCGGCGCCTACGCGGTCGTCTGTCTCGCTCTTGAAGAAGCGAGCCGAGTGCTTGGCCGTGTGGTGAACGCGAGTGAACTGCTTGATCCCGATGTCAGAACGGTGGTGCGCAACCTCAATGTCGGCTGCGCGACGGATGGCAATCATGGCCGCTCGGTTGCCGCCGGCGCCAATCTTGCGGGATGCCGCGCGAATATTTTCGTGCATGAGGGTGTCAGTCCCGAGCGCATCGCGGCGATTGCGCGCTTCGGGGCCAATGTCGTTGAAGTTGCCGGCAATTATGACGACGCGGTCGCGGAGGCGGAGCGCGTCTGTCACGCCAACGGCTGGATCATTGTGTCCGACACGTCGTGGCCGGGTTACGAGCGCATCCCGCGCCTCGTGATGCAGGGTTATACTGTGATGGTGTCCGAGATTTTGGCCGAGCTGGAGCGGCCACCGACACATGTCTTTCTGCAGGCGGGCGTGGGAGGTTTTGCTGCAGCGATGGCCGCCAGTCTGACGCTGGATATCGGCCCAGCACGGCCCAAGTTCATTATCGTCGAGCCTGATCGCGCGGCGTGCCTTTTTGCGAGCAACAAAGTCGACGCGCCAGTCAAGATCGCGCCGGTCGAGCCGACCGTTATGGCGATGCTCGAATGCTATGAGCCCTCGATGTTGGCATGGGGAATCCTGTCGCGTCTCGCCGATGTCTATATGACGGTGTGCGATGCCGACGCGATCGCAGCAATGCAACAATTGGCGGCCGCGGAAAACGGGACCAGCCGCGTCATTGCAGGCGAAAGCGGCGGCGCCGGCCTTGCGGGTCTGCTGGCTGCCGCTGCCGATCCACACGGTCGGGAACTAATCGGACTCGACTCTCATTCGCGTGTGCTGCTGTTCAATACGGAAGGCGCGACCGATCCAACGATCTACAAGAACTTAACCGGCATCGATCCGGGCGTTCTGGTGCCGGCGTAGTGCGAAACGTTGAGCACGGTTAATATCGGAAGCCCAATCATCAGGCTTTTGCATCGACGACGCCATCGATCAGGTTGCACGTATACAACGCCTTGAGGTTGATGCCGTGCGTTTCGCTCAAAGGCTTGATGTCCTGAATGATGTTCAGGATTTTCTGATGCTCGGCCCGATGGATCGCTTCAGCTTCCTCGCGTGACACGGCTTGGAATTTCACCGTGCGTCCGGCACCGCGGACGCCAAGCTGCGGCAAATCCGCGGAGATAACGGTGGCGATCTTCGGATAGCCGCCCGTCGTCTGCGCATCGGCCATCAGAACGATGGGAAGTTTTGAGCCAGGTACCTGAATCGATCCGGCGACGATGCCATCCGATACGATGTTGTAATCGCTTTTATGCGCGAGAACGGGGCCTGCGAGACGAAAGCCCATCCGGTCAGATGCCGGCGTGATGGTGTAGATGCCGGACAGGAGTTCCCGGATAGCGTCTTCGGTGAAGTAGTTGTCCTGTGGCCCGAGAACGACGCGGATCGGTTGATCGAAACGAAGATCGCGCTGTTCGCCCAACGTGATTTCATCACGCGCCGTTACGTCGTCAATCGATCCGTGCAGCGCGTCGCCGCTTCGGAGCTGCCGGCCCGACAGTCCGCCAAAGCCCGCGCGGGTATAGGTCGATCTGCTGTTGAGGCACAGCGGCACATCGAAGCCGCCTTCGACGGCCAGATAAGAACAGAACACATCGCCGCCGAGACGCACGCGCACGGTCTCGCCCTTGGTCAGCCGCGTTGTTTGTCCCGAACGGACGAATGGATTTTCGCGTCCGCTGATCTCAAGGCCGCCCCCGCTGCCGACCAGCGCGAGGCGTACGGACGCGCTGACGACTTCGAGCTCCGGACCGGAGCCGATGATTTCCAGACATGCAGCGTTTTGCGCATTTCCGGCCAGCGCGTTGGCCAGCATGAAGCCATTGCGGTCGAGTGCACCCGACACCGGCACGCCGACATGCTGGAAGCCGCGCCGCCCTTCGTCCTGCACGGTGGTGTGAAAACCCGGGGTGATCACTTTGAGAATCGGGATCAAGCCGCGAGCTCCACGCTGCTCGGGACGTAATCGTTGCGTTCCACGGCCGTGTGGATGTGAGCGAACTCGTCAGGCGTGACCGGCCTGAACTTTACGCCGTCGCCGGGTCCGAGAAGGGCGCCTTTTGCCGACGCCGCGTCAAAGAAGTGGACAGGCGAGGTTCCGATCAGGTGCCAGCCACCGGGACTTTCATATGGATAGACCGCAGTCATGCTGGTCGCGATAGCGAGCGAGCCGGGTGGGACGCGCGTGCGCGGGTCGGATCTGCGGGGCAATTGCAATTTTTCCGGTAAGTCCCCCATATATGGATAACCCGGGACGAAGCCGATCATGTAGACATGGTATTGCGTGCCGGCATGGAGTGCTGCGACTTCCGCCACCGATAGGCCAATCGACTTCGCCACGTCCTCGATATCGGGCGCGAACTTCGGATCGTAGCAAACGGGGATATCCCATAGCCGCTTGCTGTGGGACGATTGGGTTGGCTCATCCACGAATGCCGCAATCGCCTGCTCGAGCTCGCTGCCAGTGGTCGTCAGTGAGTCGTAATTTACACTCAGCGAGCGGAATGTTGCGACGACCTCGGTCACGCCCGGCAATCTGGCTTGTTCCAAAACCTCGGCCAGCGCCAGCACCCGATCGCTGGTCTTGCGGTCGATCGTCGATCCAAACTCGACCACGAGAGCGCTGTCCGCGGCCTTTAAAATCCGGAAATCAGCCATCTATCCCACCCGTCCATTGATATTATAGTACTAAAGATAGTACTATTACGTCAAATTTGCCTGCGAGCATTCGCGCAGCGCGCCGCAAAATTGTTGTTCTCCTGCAAAGCGGGTGGGGGAATGCTTGCATTTGTGTTGCGAGAGGCGACTTCAGCTAGCGCATTGCTTTGATGTCGGGGTCAGTTATGATCTTCGCTGCGAGTCCCAGATTCCAGAAGAAGTGATAATGTGTCCAGACTGTTAAAGGCATACGACCGGAGCAGAGTGCCCCTGTATATCCAGGTCGCCTCGGTATTGAGGACGCGGATTCAGTCCGGACAGTGGAGCGCTGGGGAAAAAATTTCCACTCTAGAAGAGCTCGAACGCGAGTTTGAGGTGGCGCGCGTCACGGTGAGGCAAGCCGTGGATATTCTGCGCGAAGAAGGCCTGCTTCAGGCACGTCAAGGACTTGGTACCTTTGTCTCGAAAAAGACCCAGGACCGGCATTGGGTGAAACTCGCGACCAGTTGGAACACGTTGATCGAATCGCTGAAGGACAACGTGCCGCGGCGACTGGCGATCGATGAAGGCGTGGCGCCACCTGTTCTGGGCGATTCCGACGGCGATCTTGCCTCCAGCTACGTCAAGCTGCGCAGCGTCCAGTATCGCAACGAGGATCCGTATTCTGTCGTCAATCTTCTTCTGGCGCGGGAGGTCTTCGATCTAAGCCCTGTGCGGTTCAAGAACGCAGCCGCGCTGGTCACCATCGACGCCATGGATGAAATTACGCTGTCGGAAGCGCATCAGACGCTGACCATCGGCAGCGCCGATCCCGAAATCGCCGATCTTCTGAAGATTTCGATCGGCGCGCCGACTGTCGAAGCCCACTGCGTGGTCATCGATGACGGAGGAATCGCGATCTATGTCGGCGATATCATTTACCGCAGCGAAAGCATCAAGTTGCAAATGGACCTTCTGGGTACCAAGCCGCAGCGCGACAAGAAAGCCCGGAACGCGCACAAGGCCGTCGATCTGGCGCGGCGAAAATCGGGAAAAGCCTAGTTCCAGCGCAGTAAGCAACTTTTTTCAGCAGCTTACTTTTGTTCTTCGAGCCCCCAATGAACCGTATCTTGCTATTGTTCTAAAAATAGGATGAATTTGGCAAGGTAATCTCTCATCGGCGTCGAAGGAATTTGGCATGGTTGAGCAAGGGGTAGGCGCGCGGCTCTTGCGCAAGGAAGACGACCGCCTGATGCGGGGGCGCGGCGAATTTGTCGCCGATATTCGTCTCGCCGGCATGCAGGATGTGGCGTTCGTCCGCAGTCCGCTCGCCCATGCGCGCATTCGCGGGATATTCATACCACCGCAACATAAGGACAGCGTCTTCATCGCTGCCGATCTGGTTGGCGTGAAGCCTATTCGTGCGGTCTCAGGTTTGCCGGGATTTAAGGTCTCGGAACAGCCGGTACTTGCTGTCGATAAGGTGCGGCAGGTTGGCGAGCTTATCGCGATGTGTCTGGGACGCACGCGGGCGGAAGCAGAAGACATTGCTGCTTCGGTTGAACTCGATCTGGAAGAGCTGCCTGCGGTTTACGATATGTTGCAGGCGCGAGAACCGGGTGCGCCGCTGCTTCACGAGCACTGGGGCGACAACGTTTTCCTCGAGGCCTTCGTTGACGTGAATATCGAGAAAGCGTTCGACGCGCCGATCAAGGTGACACGCGAAATCCGCACCGCTCGGCAGTCGATGGCCCCACTGGAAGGGCGCGGCGTGGTGGCGTCATGGAGCAGCCGCCTCGAGCAGCTCACCGTCTACAGCGCAGCACAGATGCCGCACATTAATCGCACTGGACTGTCCGGATGTCTTGGGATTGACCACGGCAACATCCGCGTCATCTCACCGGATGTCGGCGGGGGTTTCGGCTACAAGGGAATTCTGCTGCCCGAGGAAGTTTGCCTGTCGTGGCTGACGATGCGGCGCGGACATCCAGTGCGCTGGATCGAGGACCGCCGCGAACATCTTACGGCTGGGGCCAACTGCCGCGAGCATCATTATCTCATTACGGGCTACGCCGACCGGGACGGGCGGCTGCGCGGCATCGATTGCGAAGCGACGGTCGATTCGGGAGCGTATTCGTCCTATCCATTTTCCGCGTGCCTTGAAGCAGCACAGGTCGCGAGCATTCTGCCGGGTCCGTACGATTTTGAATCCTACCGGTGCAAGACGTGGTCCGCAGCGACCAACAAATGCCCTATCCTGCCGTACCGCGGCGTCGCCCGCACGGGCGTCTGCTTCGCCATCGAGCTCGTGCTCGATGCGATAGCGAGGGAAGCGGGGCTTGAGCCGCACGAGGTGCGTTTCAAGAACCTCGTGCGACCGGAGCAGATGCCGTTCGACAACATCACCAAGAAGCACTTCGACAGCGGCGACTACCCGGAAGCCCTGAAGCGCGCTCTGGCGCATTTCGATCTGCCGGCATTGCGCGCGCGGCAGGCGAAAGGCGAACCGGACGGGCGGCTGCTGGGATTTGGACTTTCAATCTATTGCGAGCAGGGCGCGCACGGAACCTCGGTCTATGCGGGCTGGGGAATTCCCATGGTGCCTGGCCACGAGCAGGCGACTGCGCGCGTCACGCCGGACGGCGGGCTCGAACTGCGTGTCGGCGTTCATTCGCACGGTCAAAGTCTGGAAACCACGCTTGCCCAGGTGGCTTTTGAAATTCTCGGTATCGATACGTCGAAGATCAAAGTGGTTCTCGGTGACACCGCTATCACTCCGTATTCGACCGGTACCTGGGGTTCGCGCTGCATGGTGATGGCGGGCGGTGCGGTGGCAAGCGCCTGCCGCGAGATCGAAGATCGTGCCAAACGGATTGGTGCAAGCCTGCTGCAGGTTAAGGTTGAGGACGTTAAATTCATCGATGGTCGCGTGATTTCGACGGCGAGCGAAGTCAGTATGCAGGATATCGCGCGCGCGTGGTATCTGCGGCCTCAGGATTTGCCGTCCGACGTTCATCGCGGAGGTCTCGAAGCCACCGTCGGCTACAAGCCAGAGCGCGACAGCGGCACGTTCAGCTACGCTGCCCACGCTGTGACCGTCGCGGTCGATCCCGATCTGGGCGATGTGGAAATCCTCGACTACGTGATTGTCGAGGACGGCGGCAAGCTGGTCAATCCGATGGTCGTCGACGGCCAGATTTATGGCGGTCTGGCGCAAGGCATCGGCACCGCGCTGTATGAGGAGATGCCGTTCGACACCAATGGGCAGCCGTTGGCATCCACGTTCGCGGATTACCTGCTGCCCGGGCCGACCGAGGTGCCGGAGCCGCGCCTCGACCACATGGAGACTCTCGCGCCCTATACCGAATTTGGCGTGAAGGGACTCGGCGAGGGTGGAGCGATCGCGCCGCCGGCGGCCATCGCCAACGCGGTCAACGATGCGCTGAAGGGATTGGGCGCGGAACTGCTGTGCTCGCCGATCACGCCTCGCCGCGTGCTGGAAGCCATCGCTGCAGCTGAGGCGAGAGGAGCGGGCAACGCCGTGTCAAACGGAGCGAAATCGTGAAGCCGGTCAATTTCGCATATGAGCGTCCGAAGCAAGTTGCAGATGCGGTCAGCTTGCTTGCGGATGAGAGCGTTCATTCCAAAGTGATGGCCGGCGGCCAGTCGCTTGGTCCGATGCTCAACATGCGGCTGGTTCAGCCTGATGTCATCATCGACATCACCGCGCTTGCCGAGTTGAAGCGCATCGACAGACAAAAGGATCATCTCGTTGTCGGTGCCTGCGTCACCCACGCCGATATCGAGGATGGCCGGGTGCCCGATGTGACGAATGGCGCCATGCGCGGTGTCGCGAGCGGCATCGCGTATCGCGCGGTGCGCAATCGCGGCACCATCGGCGGCAGCCTCACCAATGCGGACCCGTCCGCGGACTGGGTGTCGGCGCTGGCTGCGCTGGGCGCGGAAGCCATCGTGCGCGGCGCGAACGGCGCGCAGGCCATGGCGGTTGAGTCCTATGTGACCGGCGCGCTGGAAACCGTGCTGGGGCCTGGGGAATTGTTGGAAGCCATCCGGGTGCCGACACTCTCCTCGTCGGCACAATGGGGCTACTATAAGGTTTGCCGCAAGACCGGCGAATACGCGCATGCCATCGGCGCCGTCCTGCTCGATCGTTCGCGAAACGTGTTCCGCGCTGTCATCGGCGCGACCGAACGCAAGCCGCTGGTGCTGACCGATGCGCGGGCGGTGTTCGGCGGAACTTACAACCTTGCGAACTTTGACCAGAATGCCGCCGACGCGATGCTGCAAACGCTCGGAATGACGGACGCACTCGACAGGCAAATTCATACGGTCGCGCTTTCGCGCGCCGTTCGACAGGCAGCCGGCTCATGAATCAGATTTCACTCAACGTCAACGGCAAACCTGTCTCGGGTCCGGTCGAGCCGCGCACCCATCTCGCGGACTTCCTGCGCGAAAGCCGCGACCTCACCGGTACGCATCTCGGATGCGAGCACGGCGTCTGCGGCGCATGCACGATTCTGGTCGATGGCGTGCCGGTTCGCTCGTGCATTACCTTTGCTGTCGCGTGCGACGGCGCCGATGTCGTCACCATTGAGGGCCTCGATGACGATGACATCACGCGCGAGCTGCGTGAGGCGTTCAAGCGCGAACACGCGTTGCAATGCGGCTACTGCACACCCGGCATGCTGGTCTCGGCGCGCGATCTGGTTGCGCGAAGCCCTTCGCCGGATGAACAAGCCATTCGTGTCGCGATGAGTGGCAATCTTTGCCGCTGCACCGGTTACGTCGGCATCATTCGCGCCATCAAGAGCGTGATCACAGCGCGACTCGCGCGTGAGATCGCGCCGATTGTTGGGGGCGGGCGTTCCGCAGTAGGTCCTGCTGGCTCCGGTCATGCCAGTGTTATGGTTGCGGGCGCTGCGCCCGCTCGCGCTGCATCGTCAGCGCCACAGATGGTGTCTGCGGCTTCGAAAGCGCTGATCGACCGCGACTGGACGCCGCAAAACTCATTCGACCAGAATTTCATTGTCCACTATCCGCGCGAGCAGGTGTGGGAGATGTTCGGCCGCGTGCAGGACGTTGCGTCGTGTTTGCCGGGCGCCAGCCTGATCGGTGAGCCAAAAGCCGATCATGTCAACGGGCAGATTCGCGTCAAGGTGGGGCCGATCTCAGCCGAGTTCCGAGGCCAGGCCGAGATCGAACGCGACGAAGGTTCCTATTCCGGGAAAATTATTGGCGCGGGAAGTGACGCCCGCAGCAGCTCCTCGACGCGCGGAATGATAACCTACCGTCTAGTGCCGACGAGTGACGGTCGGTCCACTGAAGTGGCGGTGAACGTAGGCTACACGCTGACCGGAATGCTGGCGCAGTTCGGCCGCGCAGGCATCGTCCAGGATGTAGCTGCGCGTCTGACCGCGGCTTTCGTGAAAAACCTCGAAGCTCGGCTGGGAGGCAAGACAGCAGCAGATTTGCCCGCGGCCGATGCCGGGCTCGACGCAGGATCGCTAGTGTTCTCTGTGATCGCCGGCCGGCTCAAGGGCTTGTTCCGGCGGCTTTTTGGATCCCGGTAAGGCGGCGGTGCCCGATCAAAGGTATTGTCTTCCTAATAATAGTACCTTAGGCTTGCGGAGCCTGAAAACTACGCTTCCGCCATTCGTGCTAAATTCGGAGTGAGTAATGACCATCAAGATCAATCTCAATGCTGACATGGCGGAAGGCTTCGGCGCTTACGATATCGGCGATGATAACGGCATTCTGAAGATTATCGGATCGGCAAACATCGCCTGCGGTTTTCACGCCGGCGATCCGCTGACGATGCGTCGCGTTGTCGAGAACGCCAGGCGTGAGGGCGTTACCATTGGTGTTCATCCGGGCTTTAACGATCTTTGGGGTTTCGGCCGTCGTCGCATCGACATGCGTCCAGAGGATCTGGAGTACATGGTCGCCTATCAGATCGGGGCGTTGCAGGCGATGGCGTCGTATTCCAGCGTAAAGGTCACGCATCTCAAGCCGCACGGCGCGTTGAACAACATGGCCGCGGAAAACAAGGAATACGCGATGGCGATCGGCCGAGCGATCAAGGCCGTCGATCCGAGTATCATCTACCTCGCGCTATCCGGCTCCGAAATGGAAAAGGCTGGACGCAGTCTCGGTCTCAGGGTCGCGCTCGAAGGTTTCTGCGACCGTCAGTACGAGGACGACGGCAACCTGACGTCGCGCAAGATTCCGGGTTCGGTCTTCAAGGATCCGGCAGTTGCGACCAAGCAGGTCGTCGACATGGTGGTCCACAATTTCATCACCACTCGTAGCGGCAAGCAGATTCCCTGCAAGGTACACTCGCTCTGCGTTCACGGCGACGAGCCGACCGCGGTGGCGCTTGCCAGGCAGGTGCGTGAGGGGCTGGAGAAGGCTGGGGTCAAGATGGTGACGTTGCCCGAAATGCCAATCGACTGAACATTCGTCGCTGACATTTGCATCTGAAGGAAGGCCTGTTACATGAGCGAAAAGCCAACCATTGCTATTCTCGGAGGCACCGGCGATCTCGGCTCTGGCCTCGCAAAGCGGTGGCTCGCTGCGGGTTATTCCGTCGTTGTCGGCTCGCGCTCGGCCGAGAAAGCCCAGGCTTTCGCGAAGGAACTTGGTGGCGCTGCGCGCGGTGACGATAATGTCGGAGCGGCGAAATCCGCCGATATCGTTGTGCTTGCGGTGCCGTTTGGCAGTCACGAGGCGACATTGTGCGAAGTGAAAGACGCGGTACAGGGCAAGATTGTCGTCGATGCCGCCGTGCCGCTTGTGCCGCCAAAAGTATCCGTGGTGCAACTTCCACCCGAGGGGTCGGCGGCGCAGATTGCGCAGACATTGCTCGGTGAGGGCGTCAAGGTGGTGTCTGCATTTCATAATGTCGGCGCCACCAAGCTTCACGCAGGTGGCCGTGCCGATTGCGACGTGCTGGTGTTCGGCAACGACAAGGAATCCCGTGATATCGTGATCGGATTGGCCAATGAAGTGGCCACCTGCGGTATCGATGGCGGGGTTCTCGCCAATTCTGCTGCGGCCGAAGCGCTGACGTCAGTTCTGATCGGAATCAATCGTCGCTACAAGGTTCCAGGCGCGGGCATCCGCATCACCGGGCTTCCAACGCCCGTTCCGCAATGATTGCAGTTGATGGCGAAGAGCGTCACATATCATGCTGTGCCCGGTATCCCGCTCATCGCTCCGGGCGATGATCTTGCTGCGCTCGTTGTTGAGTCCCTAAACACGGCGCAACTTCCGCTGATATCCGGCGACATCGTCGTTGTCGCCCAGAAGATCGTGTCGAAGGCTGAGAACCGCTACGTCGCATTGAAGGACGTGGTTCCGTCGGAGAAAGCACGAACGCTTGCCGGCCAGATCGGCAAGGACCCACGTTATATCGAAGTGGTTCTGTCAGAATCCGAAGAGGTCGTGCGCCATCGTCCCAACATCATGATCGTCGCGCATCGGCTTGGATTCGTGATGGCCAATGCCGGCATTGACCAATCGAACATCGAGCACGTTAACGGCGAAGAGCGCGTGCTGTTGCTGCCGCGCAATCCCGACGCGGCCGCGACTGAGCTGAAAACGCGGTTTGATACAGCATTCGGCGTCAATGTCGGAGTCGTCATCAACGACAGCTTCGGGCGTCCCTGGCGGAATGGCGTCGTTGGCGTTGCTCTTGGTGCCGCGGGTTTGCCGTCGCTGCTCGACATGATTGGTGCGCCGGACATGTTCGGCCGGCCGATGCAGATGACGGAAATCGCGGTGGCCGATGAAATCGCGGCCGGTGCCTCGCTGCTGATGGGGCAGGCGGCGGAGGGGTTGCCGGTGGTAGTCGTTCGCGGGCTGGCATTCGACGCTGCCTCACGCCCTGCTTCGGCGCTGGTGCGCCCGCGTGAACGGGACATGTTCCGATGAATGTTCAATCGACATTACCTCTGCGCGGACGGCCCGTGGTTGCGCTGTGCGGTGGCGTCGGAGGTGCCAAGCTGGCACTGGGATTGGAACGCCTGATCGGCGCTGATCTGACCGTGATCGTTAACACCGGTGACGATTTCGAGCATCTCGGCCTGCATGTTTCGCCGGACATCGACACTGTTCTTTATACACTCGGGGGGCTCAGCGACGTCGAGCGCGGCTGGGGCAGGGCGGACGAGACTTGGAATTTCATGGAGTCGCTGGGCGGCCTCGGCGGCGAGACATGGTTTCGACTCGGCGACCGCGATCTCGCCATGCACGTCGAACGTACGCGCGCGCTGCGAGCAGGGGTATCTCTCACGGATTTCACAACGGCGGTCGCGCGCCAGCTGGGGATTGCGGCAAGCATCCTCCCAATGTCGGACGATCGCGTCGAGACCATGGTGATTACGGCTGATGGGCCTCTGCCGTTCCAGCGCTATTTCGTCGGGCTGCAATGCGCGCCGGTGGTAAAGCGACTTGAATTCAGGAATGCAGAACGGGCCGCGGCTTCTAGTCAGGTTCTGGCGGCGCTCGGAAATCCAAACCTCGCCGCCGTCATTATTTGTCCGTCGAATCCGTATCTCAGCGTCGATCCCATTCTGGCAGTTTCAGGTATTCGCAAGGCTCTCGATCATGTGACCGCGCCGATTGTCGCGATCTCTCCCTTGATCGGCGGGCAGGCAGTGAAGGGCCCGACGGCAAAGATCATGGCGGAACTCGGCGTGCCGGCGGATTCCGTCGCGATCGCCCGGCACTATCGTTTCATCGATGGGTTGATCATTGACGAGACCGATCGTGGCGATGCCGGCAAGATTGATATGCCCGTGTACGTGAAATCCACATGGATGCGGAGTTTAGAGGATCGTGATCGGCTGGCGGCCGATTGCCTGGATTTCGCTGTGCGGCTGGCGGACGCTGAGAGAAGGAAAGTGACGTGATGGAAACGTTCGCTGACAACCCTTCAAACATCTGGGCCATTGTTCCCGTCAAACGGCTGAGCCACGCCAAACAGCGGCTTGCGCCGGTTTTGTCGCGAAATGAGCGGGTCAAACTTGCACGTACCATGTTGCATGAAGTTTTGACGACGCTGTGCGCCTCCGACCTTGCTGGCATCATGGTCGTCACCAGCGATCCGATGGTGGCAAAGCTTGCCACGCTGTTTGATGCACGGGTAATCCACGATGGCATGGAAGCTGGCGTTAACGCGGCGGTTCAGCAAGGCCTGGGGGCGCTCGATGCGACGGCGGGGGCGCTGATTATTCCGGCCGATGTGCCGTTCGCGACCGCAAGCGATCTGCGGGCGATCATCGATGAACTTCAGCATCATCCGGTGGTGCTGGCGCCAGCCTTGTCCGATGGCGGTACCAACGCTCTCGCTATGCGCGCGCCGGATATGATCGTGCCCAAGTTCGGTGAAGACAGCTATTTG
Organism: Afipia massiliensis; assembly: GCF_001006325.2. Taxonomy (NCBI): domain Bacteria; kingdom Pseudomonadati; phylum Pseudomonadota; class Alphaproteobacteria; order Hyphomicrobiales; family Nitrobacteraceae; genus Afipia; species Afipia massiliensis. Next base: position 2,502,181 of record NZ_LBIA02000001.1, read on the forward strand.
CGCCACCAGATGCAGTCTCGGGTGAAGGGCCTTCCGTGCGGCGTCGTCAGCTCAGACGGCATCGGACGGGATATCGATCGCCCGCAAGACCTGGTCGCGCCGATGGTGACCAGGAAGTATTCGCTGACTGCGGCGCTACTCGTGGAATTGAATATTTCAATCCGCTTGGGTGTCGGTGCGCTGCCGCTCTGTGTGAGGCATATGTGATGACGGTCGTTTCTTTGCTGCGGGAATTTCCGCTGGACCGCCGCCTTACCCGCGAGGAGGCCTCTGATCTCGTTCACACCGGCGATCTGGATCAGCTTCTTGCCACCGCTGCTGCGCGGCGTGACGCCGCTCACGGACAAAAGGTGTCGTATTCGCGCAAGGTTTTCATTCCGCTGACCCAGCTTTGCCGGGACGTTTGCCACTACTGCACGTTCGCGCATGCGCCGCGTAATGGTGAAAAGCCTTACCTTTCGATCGAGCAGATGGTTACCATTGCGCAGGCAGGCAAGAAGGCGGGATGCAAGGAAGCGTTGTTTACACTGGGGGATAAACCTGAGTTGCGCTACCGCGTCGCCCGCGAAGAACTCGACAGGCTAGGCCATCCTACCACGCTGTCGTATGTCGCGGAAGCTGCGGCTGCTGTGTTTCGCGAAACAGGCCTGCTTCCGCATATCAATCCCGGCCTGATGAGCGGAGAAGACATCGACGCCCTGCGGAAGGTTTCAGTCTCTCAGGGCATTATGCTGGAGAGCATATCGGATCGCCTCGGCGAAAAAGGTGGTGCCCATCATGGTTCGCCGGACAAGGTGCCGGCCGCGCGCCTCGAAACGATGCGATTGGCCGGTGAACGGAGCGTGCCGTTCACGTCCGGTATTCTCATCGGTATTGGCGAGACGCGACAGGAGCGTATCGACTCGTTGCTTGCACTGCGTGATCTCAACGACCAGTACGGGCACATTCAGGAAATCATCGTCCAGAACTTCCGTCCAAAGGCTGGCACGCGCATGGCGAATGCTGAGTCACCGGATGTTGAAGACCACCTCTGGACGATTGCGATCGCGCGGTTGATTTTCGATCCTGAGATGAACATTCAGGCGCCACCCAACTTGAGCCCGGGCGCGCTGGGCCGACTCGTGGCTGCGGGTATCAATGACTGGGGTGGCGTGTCGCCGGTGACGCCGGATCATGTCAATCCTGAAGCGCCGTGGCCTCATCTGCGTGTTCTCGAAGCGGCGACCAAGGCTACGGGCAAGGATCTCGTCGAGCGTCTTGCGATCTATCCGGCGTTTGCGCGCGACACCAGCCGTTGGGTTGATGAGAGCCTGCGAACATCGATTCTCAATCACATCGATGGTGACGGTGCTCCTCGCGTGGACGATTGGTGTCCCGGGCATGTTGGTCAACTGCCGACGAGCGAACTTGGATGGATTCAAAGAGCGTCATCAGTCAAGCCGTCCGCGAACCTTGCTCAGGTGCTGGCGAAAGCGCAGCGAGGCGACGCGCTCGGTGAAGCGGAGATTGTTGATCTGTTCCGCGCCCGTGGTGATGACTTTGCAGCTATATGCCGCGCAGCCGATGAATTGCGTCGTGAGAAGAACGGCGACACGGTGAGCTACGTCGTAACGCGGAACATCAACTATACCAACATCTGCTCGTTCAAGTGTCAGTTTTGTGCCTTCTCGAAAGGCAAGATGAGCGAGAACCTGCGTGGACGGCCTTACGATCTCGAGATGAGTGAAGTCGCGGGGCGTGTGGTCGAAGCGTGGGAACGCGGCGCGTCCGAAGTCTGTATGCAAGGCGGTATTCATCCATCCTATACCGGACAGAAGTATCTCGATATCTGCCGGACGGTGAAAGAGGCTGTGCCGCAGATGCACATGCACGCGTTCTCGCCGTTAGAGATTCATCAGGGCGCCCAGACGTTGGGAATTCCGGTGATCGAATTTCTTCGCGAGTTGAAGGCGGCGGGCCTCGGTACGCTGCCGGGCACTGCGGCTGAGATTCTCGACGACGAGGTCCGCGCGATATTGTGTGCTGACAAGATCAACACGCAGCAGTGGCTCGATGTGATGCGCGCTGCGCATACAGTAGGCTTCCGCTCGACCGCGACCATCATGTTCGGCCACATCGAAGGTTATCGGCATTGGGCACGTCATTTGCTGCGTATCCGCAATCTGCAAGCAGATACCGGCGGCTTTACGGAGTTTGTGCCGCTTCCGTTCGTTCACATGGAAGCACCGATCTATCTCAAGGGGCGTGCGCGGCCGGGTCCCACGTTCCGCGAAGCGATTCTGATGCATGCGGTCGCGCGGCTGGTTCTCAATCCGCATGTTCTCAACATCCAGGCGTCCTGGGTGAAGCTCGGTGCTGAGGGCGTCCGTCAGTGTCTGGCTGCCGGTGTCAACGATCTTGGTGGCACCTTGATGGACGAGAGCATTTCGCGTTCGGCTGGTGCATCCCACGGTCAGGAAATGACACCGCAAGATATGGAGGCGATCATTCTGTCGGCCGGGCGCATTCCAAGGCAGCGGACGACATTTTATCGCAATGCAGAAGAGGACGTTCGGTTGCGTTCGTTTGACGCGGCTGCTGCTCGAATGGCGGGCAATAGTGATAAAAACGCGCATGCCGCAAGTATTTCGTAGGACCCGTCGCGCCGGTCTAGACATCCTATTTTACTAACGTTAGTATCATTCAAATCGGTGTGAGCCTGAAAGAGTTTGGCGATGTCTTCGGTCATCAATCCCGAAATAGTCGATAGCAAACAGCGCGCGCGAGCCATCGCGCGGGTCCGCGAGCGCGGCGTGGTGATGCCGACGTTCTCTCAGCTTGCCAATCCGTCCAGCATTCCTGCCGCTGCGTCGAAGGCGCTGGCGGATGTCGCGCCAGATGAGCCGCATGCAGGAAATCTTTGGCGTGTCCATTGGTACAATGGAGCCGATCGCGCCAGCCGGATCGATGTGCCGGGCTATCTCGTGCTCCCGGAATCGCTCACGGGTGTAAAAGCGCCGATTGTTGTGCTGCTTGGCCGGCGTTTTCCGATGATCGGCGCCCACAAGGTGTTGCCTGCCTATTCGGCTCTGGCGACGCAGCTTGTGACGGGGCGCTTCGATCCTGAGCATCAGAAGGCGATCTGGCCGTCGACCGGAAACTATTGTCGCGGGGGCGTGTCGGTGTCGCGCGTCCTTGGGTGCCGCGGCGTTGCCGTGCTTCCCGAGGGCATGAGCCGCGAGCGTTTCGAGTGGCTTGAAAAATGGGTTGCGCATCCGGACGATATCGTGCGGACGCCGGGCACCGAGAGCAACGTCAAGGAAATCTACGACAAGTGCGCGGAGCTCGATCGTGATCCGCAGAACGTCATTCTCAACCAGTTTTCGGCTTTTTCAAATTACATCATTCATTACGCCTGCACCGGGAGTGCGGCAGAGCAGGCGTTCCTCGCGTTCAAGGGCGCTGGGCAGGGGCGCCTCGCTGCGTTCGTTTCGGCCACAGGTTCGGCGGGAACCATTGCGGCCGGCGACTATCTGAAGAAGCGGCATGGAACGCAGATCGCTGCGGTCGAAGCGTTGGAATGCCCGACGATGCTGAACAACGGCTACGGCGAGCACAACATTCAAGGCATCGGCGACAAGCATATTCCGTTCATCCATAATGTGATGAACACCGACGTCGTGATCGGCGTTTCGGATCGCGTCAGCGACGGCCTTAACCTGCTGTTCGGTTCGGACGTCGGTCGCAAATATCTTCAGAAGCGGCAGAATCTCGATGCTGGTCTGATTGCGGCGTTCGCGGACGTCGGCATTTCCGGCTTCGCCAACATCGTCGCGTCGATCAAGCTGGCAAAGCAACTTCACTACGGGCCGGACGATGTCATCGTTACCGTCGCGACAGACAGCTCATCGCTTTACGACAGCGAGCGCGACAGCTATCGCGCGAAGCATTTCGCATCGTTTGACGAAGTGAATGCGGGTGAGATTTTCGGCTCCTGCCTTGGGTCGGTCGCAACCGACAATGTCATGGAGCTCACGGATCAATTGCGGCGGCAGGTTTTCAACCTCGGCTATTACACTTGGGTCGAGCAGCAAGGCGTTAGCGTCGAAGACTTTGAGCGCCGCAGGCACCAGTTGTTCTGGAGTGGTCTCGCGGACAGCCTTCCGGAATGGGACCGGCTGATCGAGGACTTCAACGCCGAGGCCTTCGGGCCGCAGCACAAGGCCGAAATGGCAGGCAAGGCAAGGTCATGAGTGTAGGTCGAGATACAGTCCAGCCATATCAGAAGCTGCGAGAGAGTCTGTCGCGTCGCGATCGGAGTCTTCGCGAAAAGGTGGTGACGCTCGAAGAAGCTGCGTCCTTCGTCAGCGACGGTGCGTCAGTGGGCATCGGCGGTTCGACCATATCGCGAACGCCGATGGCTATGATCTGGCAATTGATCCGGGCGCGAAAGAAAGAGCTCTCGTGCTCGCGCTGCATTATTTCGACCGACGGCGACCTGCTGCTCGGATCGGGTGTATCCAATCACATCATTTCGAGCTGGTTCGCCCAGGGCATCCTGTGGGGCCTATCGAAGGTGATGCGTCATCACGTCGAGGGTGGAGCGGCGCGTTACGACGAGTGGAGCCACATGGGCATGGGCATGCGGTTTCGCGCCGGCGCCATGGGCGTTCCGTTCATGCCAATGCGCTCGATGCTCGGTTCCGATGTGGGCCGGATACGCCCGGAAGCGAAAGAGTTCGACTGTCCGTATACCGGCGAGAAGCTTCTGCTTGCACCGGCGTTGAACCCCGACGTCGCGCTGATTCACGTGCAGCGCTGCGATGCTTATGGCAACGCCCAGATTGACGGCCTGCAGTTCATGGACATCGATCTCGCCATGGCCGCCAACCGCGTGATCCTGACGACGGAGCGGATCGTTTCCAACAATCAGATCCGCCGTGCGCCTGACCAGACCAAAATTCCATTCTTCTGCGTCGATGCGGTGGTTGAGGTGCCTTACGGCTCCGCCCCTCATGAATGCTACGGCGTCTACGAGCCCATGATGAAGCACCTCGACGCCTATGTGGCGCAGGTGAACGGCGATCCCGTCGGCGGAATGAAGAAATATCTCGACGAGTATGTCTACGGCCCGAAAACCTGGAATGATTTCCTCGCGATGATTGGCATGGACGAAATCGTGACGGCGAGCCGCAGGGGCAGGAGCATTTTCGATGACTGAACAGAACCGTCATACAGCCTCCGAAATGCTGGCGATTCTGAGCGCGCGCCAACTTAAGGAAGGGCAGGTTGTGTTCGCCGGCATCGGCGTTCCCTTGCTGGCAGCGACACTGGCGCAACGTCTGCGTTGCCCCGGCCTGACAATCCTGTTTGAAGGCGGCGTGATCGGCGCTTTCGTCGAGCCCGGCAAATTGCCGCCATCGACCAACGACCAGCGCTGCACCAAGCGCGCCAATATGGTGCTAGGCAGCGCCGAAGTCTTACTGCTGTTGCAGCGCGGATACGTCGATGTCGGTTTCATGGGCGGCGCGCAGATCGACAAGTATGGAAATCTGAATTCGTCCTTCATCGGCGATCCGGAGAAGCCGAAGACGCGGCTTCCCGGAACCGGCGGCGGCAACGATATCTCCAGCCTGACCAACATGATCGTTGCGATGAAGCATGAAAAGCGCCGCTTCGTCGATCAGGTGGATTTCATCACCAGCCCTGGCTTCATCCGCGGTGGAAAGTCCCGCGCAGAAAGCGGGCTTCCGGAAGGCGGTATGTTTCGAGTGATCACAGAGCTTGCAGTGTTCGGTTTCGACGAGACCTCGCGCCGGATGAAGGTCCTTGCCCTCAATCCTGGCATCACGCGCGAGCAGGTTCAGGACAACACTGGTTTCGATCTGATCTTTGACGATCAGGTCAGCATCACAGAACCACCTACCGAACACGAACTTATCACCCTGCGAATGCTCGATCCCGATCGCCTCTTCATCGCATAAGAAAACGAGGAAGCAACATGACCATACTGTCGAATACGTTCGGTATCGCCGCACGCAACTTTACCGCTTATCCCGAAATGCCGGACGCGAAGGCGCTGGTTGACTACGGTGTGCGCGTCGAAGAGCTGGGCTACGATTCGCTCTGGGTCTGGGATCACATCCTTCTCGGTGTAGATCCGCACTTCCCAATCCTGGACTCGCTGACGACGCTGACTGCGATCGCCGCGCGCACCAGCAAGATCAAGCTTGGCACCGGTATTCTTGTTCTGCCGCTGCGCAACCCAGTTGCCCTGGCCAAGCAATTGTCCAGCATGGATCAGTTCTCGGGCGGCCGCCTGCTAATGGGCATGGCGTCGGGCTGGTACAAGCGCGAGTTCGATGCCATGGGCATTCCGTTCGAAAAGCGCGGCAAGCTGATGGATGAGAATCTGGAGATCATGCGCCGTCTGTGGTCGGAGCCGATGGTTGATGGAAAGTATCTAGCGCACAACATCTCGGCCGCCGTCATGTATCCGAAGCCGGCACAGCAGCCTACCCTGCCGATCTTGATCGGTGGTTACGTCGACAGGGTTCTCCAGCGTGCAGCGACCGTGGGTGATGGCTGGCTGACTTATTTCTATTCGCCGGAGGCGTTCGCAAAATCGTGGGCCAAGCTTCGCAACTTCGCGAAGGAGGGTGGCAAGGACCCTGACAAGCTTCTCAATGCATCTCAGCTGCCGATCATGATCGGTCCGTCGAAAGCCGCAGTGCAAGATGAGATGATGGACTGGCTGAACAAGGAATGGGATTTCCCTGAGCACAGCGATTGCTCGCGCGACAGCGCGATCATGGGCTCAGTGGACGAATGCGTCGAGCAATTGAAGGCGCACCAGGCCGTCGGCGTCCAGAAGATCATCTTCGTGCCCTACAAGTACAGAATGGATCAGGTCGAGACGATCGCGAAGGAAATCATTCCAAGGCTGAAGGCGAAGTAACAGCCAAAGCTGGAGCGGACGATGCCCGATCACCCGTCATGATCAGTATTTTTGATCTGTTCAAGATCGGGATCGGGCCGTCATCGTCGCATACGGTTGGTCCGATGAAGGCCGCTGAGGCCTTTGTAACGGCTCTCGATGAGTCTCAGCGCTCTCGCCTGAAGCGATTGCAAGTCACCTTGCTCGGATCCCTTGCGTGGACCGGGCGCGGTCACGGGACGGACAAGGCGGTTATGCTCGGGCTTTCCGGTTTCTCTCCGGAATCTGTAGTTCCTGATGATGCCGATCGCCATGTGGGTGTCATCGCGGCGACAAGCAAGCTGATACTGAAGGATGGAACAACGGTTCATTTCGATCCAGTGCAGGATATCGTTTTCAAGTTTGACGGACCGACGCCGGTTCATCCGAACACCATCAGGTTTGCGGCGTTCGATCAGGATAGTCACGAACTGAAGGCGGAAACCTGGTACTCGCTCGGCGGCGGATTCGTTCAGCGGGAAGGCGAGGTGAGTTCGGCAGAATTCTCCTCCGAGGTTCCATTCGACTATCGCAGCGCGGCTGAATTGATCGAGATGTGCGACCGCTCCGGTCTTTCGATCGCGCAGGCGGTGCTCGCGAACGAAGCTGTGTTTGCGGATGAAGCGTTGGTCCACGACCGGCTTGATCGTCTCGTGGCGGTGATGTTTGATTGCATCGACCGGGGAATGCGGACCGATGGCGAATTACCGGGGGGCTTGAAGGTCAAGCGCCGCGCGCCCTCCCTGCATGCCAGGTTGCTGATGTCGGAGACGCGCAATGTGCGGCATTCGATCGCAGCAATGGATTATGCGAGCCTGTATGCGATTGCTGTGAACGAGGAAAACGCGGCAGGTGGGCGTGTTGTCACCGCGCCGACCAACGGTGCGGCAGGCGTGATTCCTGCCGTGTTGCGATACTACACCGATCATTGCGAGGGAACCTCCAAGGACGGAGTCAGGATTTTTCTCCTGACCAGCGCGGCAGTCGGTGCGTTGTGCAAGATGAATGCATCCATCTCGGGTGCTGAAGTCGGGTGTCAGGGGGAGGTAGGCGTGGCATGCTCCATGGCTGCGGCCGGCCTTGCTGCGGCGCTGGGCGGCAGCTGCCGACAGATCGAAAATGCCGCGGAGATTGGAATGGAGCACCATCTCGGGATGACGTGCGATCCGATCGGCGGACTAGTGCAAATCCCCTGCATCGAGCGCAACGCTTTTGGCGCGATCAAAGCCATCAACGCGGCTTCGCTGGCGCTAAGCGGCGATGGGTCGCACCACGTCACTTTGGATCAGGTTATCCGTACGATGCGGGATACCGGGGCCGATATGCAGACGAAATACAAGGAAACGTCGCGGGGCGGCCTTGCTGTGAGCGTGCCCGATTGCTGAAAAAACTTGACGGCGTGCGGCCAATACAGATGATACTAACATACCATAAATAGGACAAGTGGAGTTAAGGACGAGCATTTAACCCAACCATGGAAGTAAAGCGGACGAAACTGGCACAAGCCTTGCTTGAAAAAGACCGGATTTCCGCACTCAAACGGAGGAAAAGGAAGATGGCGAAACATACTAAATTTCTTGCAACAATCGCGTTGCTTTCCACGGGTCTAGCCGGGCATGCCTTCGCGCAAACGATCAAGATCGGTGTCAACGAACCGCTGACGGGGCCGTTTGCGGCCTCTGGGACCTACGTCGTCAATGGCGCTAAAATTGCCGCTGATGAGATCAATTCCAAAGGCGGTCTGCTCGGCAAGAAAATTGAACTTGTCATCGAGGACAACAAGAGCAACCCGACCGAAGCTGCGGCAGTGGCTGAAAAGCTGATCACCGCCGACAAAGTGCCGGTCATCATGGGTGCCTGGGGATCGAGCCTGACGTTGGCTGTGATGCCGAAGCTGATGGAATACAAGGTTCCGATGTTGGTTGAGACGTCGTCGTCGGGCAAGATCACGACGACCGGCAACCCCTACATTTTCCGCATCTCGCCGCCGTCGTCAGTCGAAGCAGCGGCGTTCAAGCCAATTCTTCCCAAGCTGTCGATCAAGAAGGCGGATTTCCTTGTCATCAACAATGACTGGGGTCGTGGCGCCGCTGAAGATTTCGGAAAAGTTTTGAAGGCTGAGAACATTAATGTCGGTCTCATCGAGACGATGGACCAGGCCGCTCAAGATATGAGCGCGCAGCTGTCGAAAATTAAGGCAACAGACTCCGACACCATCATGGTGACGACCGCTGTTGAGCAACTCACTCTGGTGCTGAAGCAGGCAACAGCGCTTGGCATCAAAAAGCAGATCGTGACGACAGGCGGCTCGCAGAATCCCGATCAGCTGATCGAACAAGCCGGTCTTGCTGCTAACGGGACATTCCACCTGACCACGTTCGCGCCATGGTACCCGGATGAGACGCCGAATCCCCCGGTAACCAAGTACTTCCTTGGCGAGTGGAAGAAGCGTGGCTTCAACTTTGCCGGCGCGACCGAGAGCTTCCGCGGATATGATGGCATTCGCACCATCGCCGCCGCCATCGAAAAGGCGGGCAAAGCAGAACCCGAGGCGATTGCCGCGGCATTGTGGCAGACCGAATTGCTCGGTCTGAACGGCAAGATCAAGTTCGAGAAACAGGGGCCCTCCGGCAAGGAGAGCGGGCAGAGCATGCCCAACGTCTACCTGATCAAGATCGACAACGCGAAGGTCGTTCTTCCCAAGCTGTAAGTAGACAAGGTGCGGGCATTGATCGATGTCCGCGCCTTTTCACTCCCAAGCTACGGCGGTCCTCGCCGAACGATGAGTATTGACCTGGATAATGCTCGATGACTGAATTTCTGCAACATATGATCAACATGCTGATCCTCGGCAGCACTTATGCACTGCTCGGGATCGGCCTGACCCTGATCTTTGGTATCATGCGCGTGGTGAACTTCGCGCACGGCGAGCTTTACGCATTCGGCGCGTACTTCGTCTATTTCGTCGCCGTGATGCTTGGGTTCAATTTCTTTCTCGCGCTACTCTTTGCAATTGTAGCCGGATGTCTTCTCGGCGCACTGATTGAGTTTGTCCTTTTGCGCCCCATGCGCGGCGCCGATATCGACACGACCATGCTCATCATGATCGGCGCAATGATTGTGATGCAGAATCTGGAGCAGTACGTCTGGGGAGGCGTCGCGAAGTCGGTTTCCACGCCGTTCCCGGAGACGCCGTTGACGATCGGTCCATTCTCGGTCTCGTGGCTGCGGCTTTTCGTATTCTTCGCGGCGCTGGCGTTGATCGGGGTTTCGTATTTCCTGATCAACCGCACCAAGCTTGGCAAGGCGATGCGCGCGACATTCCAGGATACCGACACTGCATCACTGATGGGTGTCAACATTCAAGCGATCTACATGGCGACGTTCGCCATTGGCTCGGCGCTGGCCGCCGCGGCAGGTGCGCTGCTCGGACCGGTTTATGTGATCTCGCCGCAGATGGGCAACATCGCGTCGCTCAAGGCGTTTGCGATCGTGATCCTCGGCGGTCTTGGCAGCATCGGCGGCGCCACCATCGGGGGCTTCATCCTGGCATTCGCCGAGGAAATGGGCGCGGGGTACATCTCGTCGGGTTACCGCGACGCCATGGGCTTTCTGATTATCATCGCGGTCTTGCTATTCAAACCGACCGGCCTCTTTGCGCGATCGGAGCGAATTGGATGACGCGGCTTCTCCCCTGGATCGCGCTGGTCGCGTTCGCATCAGTTCCGTTGTGGCTCAAGGATCCTTATCTCCTGAATGCCTTCGTCACGACGGGCATATTCATCATCGCGGCGATGAGTCTCAACCTGCTGCTGGGCTACACCGGGCAGTTGAGTCTCGGTCACGTCGCCTTTTTCGGAATCGGTGCCTATACAAGCGCGTTGACGGCACTTGGCTTCGATATCGAACTGATCGGCGGCATCCGCATCGTTCATGAGCCCTGGCCGGTCTGGCTCGGCTTTATCATCGCAATTCTGTTCACTGGCCTTTGTGGTTATGTTGTCGGGAAGCTCTCGTTTCGAGTCCGCGGCGCCTACTTCGTCATCGTGACGATCAGCTTCGCTGAGGTCGTGCGGCTGGTGGCGCTGAACTGGGTGGAGTTGACCCAAGGTCCGCTGGCATTGACCTCCATTCCGCCCTTGACGCTCGGGCTTCCAGGGATCGGCTACTTTGATTTTTTCAGCAAACAATCGAATTACTATCTGGTCCTCGGCGTCGTTGTTATCTCATACATCATCATTAGCCGCCTGGTGAATTCAAGGATCGGGCGCGCGATGGTCGCGTTGAAGGAGAATGAGTCGCTGGCGGTTTCCGTCGGCATCGACGTGACGCGCTACCTCGTGCTGGCGGCAGTTGTTTCAGCTGGTATTGCCGGCGCAGCGGGAAGTCTGTACGCGCACTATCTGAAGATCATCGATCCCGATGTCTTCCTCTTCCTCTACACCGTCACCATGGTGATCATGGTGATTACCGGGGGTAAGGGCACGCTGGCTGGGCCTCTCGTCGGTGGATTGATTTTCGGTTTCATCCCGGTGGTGGCGCGGTCGTTCGCGGCTCCGGAAATCCAGTGGATCCTCTATGGGTTGTTCATGATCCTGATCGTGTTCGTGTTGCCGCAGGGCATCGTCCCGGCCATTGAGAAATGGTTCGGCGTCGATGAAACGAAGGATTCTGTCGGCGCGCCGAAAGCCAAGACGCAGGATGTGCCATGATGCAGGTTCAAGCAGCTAAGGCGCTACCGGCGCTTTCGATCGAGCATATCGCCGTTCATTTCGGCGGGCTCGTTGCGATCTCGGACCTGAACTTCGTCGTCAATGAAGGCGAAGTTGTCAGCCTGATTGGCCCGAACGGTGCCGGCAAGACGACGGCTTTCAACGTCATCACGGGGTTTCTGCGGCCGACCAAAGGCGAGGTCCGCTATCGCGGAGTGTCCTTGAACAATCTGAAGCCGCATGAGGTCACGTCGTTGGGTCTGGTGCGGACCTTTCAGCGAACCAGCGTGTTTCAGAGCGTCAGCGTGTTCGAAAACGTCATGATCGGCTTGCATCGCCGCGGCCGCTCGCGGCTGTGGGACACTCTGCTGGCGTTGCCGCGGGAGCGTGAGTCCGAAAAGGAATTGCGGACAAGGGCTGCCGAAATCCTTGCGCTGGTCGGTATTGAACGCCGCTCGCGCGAAATGGCAGGTTCGCTCGCTTATGGTGATCAGCGGCTTCTGGGTGTCGCGTTGGCGCTGGCCGCAGATCCTTCGATGCTGCTGCTGGATGAGCCGGTCTCCGGCATGAATGCGACGGAGACGGCGCGGTTTATGCAACTCCTCGATCGGTTGCGCGGCCTCGGTGTCACGATCCTGCTCGTGGAGCATGACATGCCCATGGTAATGGGCGTGTCGGATCGCATTGTCGTCTTGAACTACGGGCGGATCATCGCCGAGGGCCCACCTTCGGCGATTCAGGGTAATCCAGAAGTCATTCGTGCTTATCTCGGGCAAGGAGCCAAGAAACGTGCTAGAGATTAGCGATCTCATTTGCCGCTATGGCAAAGTTGAAGCCATCAAGGGCATCTCTCTGTCGATCAAGCAGGGGCAGCTTGTCGCGCTGATCGGCGCGAACGGCGCCGGTAAGAGCACGACGTTGCGCTCAATTTCCGGAATTTTGCCTTCGGCGTCCGGCCGCATGATGTTTGAGGGAGAAGACATCACGCGCTGTTCGGCGCGGGAAATTCTTGCACGAGGTATTGCCCATTGTCCCGAGGGACGGCGGGTGTTTCCGGACATGACGGTCGAGGAGAATCTCGACATGGGCGCGTATCTGAGGCGCGACGCCGATGGCGTTGCCGAAGACTGTGACCGTGTCTTCACGCAGTTTCCTCGGCTCGCGGAACGCCGCAATCAAGTTGCAGGAACACTGTCCGGTGGTGAACAGCAGATGCTTGCGATCGGTCGCGCGATCATGTCCAAGCCGAAACTCATGATGTTCGATGAGCCATCGCTTGGGCTCGCGCCCAATATTGTGGAACAAGTGTTCGAGATCATCGACGGCATCCGCAAGTCAGGCACCACCATTCTGATGGTTGAGCAGAATGCCTATTCCGCGCTGGATATGTGCGACTACGCATATCTGATGGAGGCGGGGTCTATCGTTCTGTCTGGACGCGGCGAAGAGCTCATCGACAATGAGCATATCCGCAAGGCCTATCTGGGTGGGTGAAGGCCGGGCGCTGCAGGCGGACGCTCGCATGATCGATGCCGCCGTCGCTGCCGAACGATCGGCCGGACAGAATGTCAGCCTAGTGCGCCGACAGGTCGAGCAAGGGCAAGTTAACATTGCGCTTCTGATTGCGGCACAGCAGGCTTTTTTGCAGACATCACTTGCCCGCGTCGACGCGGAAGCCTCGCGCCTAGCGAATACTGTCGCCTTGTTTCAGGCTCTTGGCGGCGGATGGTGGAACAGAGATTGTGTCAACACAATGAGAGAAGCGAGTTGAGTTTAACTCGCCCTTGCAAGGTGGTGATGCTGGCTCGCGAATGATTTCAGTTGCCTGATAATAGGCTCGATCAAATAGCTTGCTTGTTGTTCGCCAGATAGCTGCTGCCTCAGTTGCGTCCGTGGGCCTTGCGCGCAGGTAATAGTTGCCTGTTTTCCCTGTTTCTTAAATATTTTTCCTGTTAGTTTGAATCGGGCCGGCGCAAGAATCCGCTGCAGCTCAGCGGCTTCTGGTTTCAATAGAGCGTTGAAGTCCCGAAATCGCGAAATTCCCTGTAAAATTCCCTGTGCTGCGAATTTTGTTGGAGGCCGTCGCGATCAGCGACTGTGTCGCCAGGGTGGCGGGATTCGAACCGGCACGTTCTTGGCCAACGTTTCGCCAATGAAACGACCGCTAATCGATTGAGGCGAACGTGATCAAACAGCCGTTAAATTGTTGATTTATCACAAGCGGATTGGTTGATAGGCTCGCTCATAACGAGTCCTGCCGGGCCCACCAAATTCGCGGGCAATCGTCATCTTCGCAAGGCCATTACCTCCACAATCGCAAGGCGCGCTGAATGGACAAGAGCGTTGGCATCATCGGCATTGGTATCATGGGCACCGCCATGGCGAGCAACCTGTGTCAGGCTGGCTTTAACGTCGTCGGTTATGACCCCATCCCCGCAGCCTGTGCGCGCCTGGAAGATTCAGGTGGCCGGGTGCTGGCCTCGCCGCGCGCGGTGGCCGAGGCTGCACCCATTATCATCATGTCACTGCCCAAAGCCGAAGCCCTGACGGATGTGATCGGTGGAGCCGAAGGCATCGTTCAGGCGGCGGGAACCGGTCAGATCGTCATTGAATGTTCGACGCTGCCGATGAACATCAAGCAAGCAGCCTTCGATGAAATGGAAAGGCACGGCAAGATACTGCTCGATTGCCCGATCAGTGGCACCGGCGCGCAGGCCGTCAACAAAGACCTCGTCATTCTGGGCAGTGGCGACAAGGACGCTTTCGAGCGTTGCGCGGCGGTCTTCGCCGGCATGTCACGCGTCCAGCATTACCTCGGGCCATTCGGGCGAGGCAGCGTGATGAAGTACATCGCCAATCATCTCGTCACGATCCATAACGTGGCGGCGGCGGAAGCCATGGTCCTCGGAATCAAGGCCGGGATTGATCCGGCGCTGGTCTACGATACGCTTGCAGACAGCGCTGGTACGTCGCGCATGTTCCAGATGCGCGGTCCCTTGATGCGCGATGAGAATTATGACGCGCCGACAGCCACGATCCGGATGCAGCTCAAGGACATCGGGATCATCGACGCTTTCGCGGACAGCCTTGATTGCGCGCTGCCGGTCTACGCGGCTGCATCGAAGATCTATCAGGCGGGCGCTGCACTTGGTCGCAGAGAACAGGATACTGCGGCCGTGTGCGCCGTGCTTGAAACCATGCACGGAATTGACCGGAAGAAATTGACGTCGTAGGTCAGTTTCTCGAGCTCGTTCTCTCAATATCTTCGTCAAAGGATAGGACTGGTATGGCCGATCTCACAATCATGGTCGCGCCGAACGGCGCGCGCAAAGGCCACGCCGAACATCCCAGCCTGCCCCTCACGGCCGACGCGCTCGCAACCGACGCGCGCGCATGTCAGGCCGCCGGTGCGCAGGCCATTCACATGCACGTCCGCGACGACAATGGCCGGCATACGCTCGATGCGTCACGTTATCTGGCTGCGACCGAAGCTGTGCGACGGACGACGGGGCCTGAATTCGTGGTCCAGATCACGACGGAAGCGGTCGGCATGTTCAAGCCGCACGAACAGATTGCCGTAGTGCGGGCAGTGCGACCCGAAGCGGTCAGCATTGCGACGAAGGAATTGATCCCGGACGCGGCAATGGAGGCTAAGGCGGCGGAGCTGTATCGTTGGGCTTACGAGCAGCGCATTGCGGTTCAGCACATCGTCTATGCCGCGACTGAATTCGATCATCTGCTCGATCTCATCGAGCGCGGAATCATCCCAGGTAAACGTCATTCGGTGATTTTCCCGCTCGGCCGCTATGCAGCGGACCAGGAAAGCGATCCTGCAGAACTTGCTCCATTCGTTGCGAAGGTTCGGGACAGCGGAGGCGCGGCGCGTTTCGACTGGTGGGTTTGCGCTTTCGGTGCGTCGGAGACTGCGTCACTGGTCGCGGCTGCGGCGATGGGCGGGCACTGCAGAATCGGATTCGAAAACAGCTTTCTCAATGCGGACGGCGCCCGTGCCGGGAGCAACGCGGAACGTGTTTCTGATCTACGCGCAGCATTGAGCGGAATTCGTCGCCCGCGCTCATCGCGAGCCGAGATTCTGAGAGCGTTGGGCCGGCCCGACTGAGCCTCGGCGGAACCACTAACAGACTGAATCATCTCAATAGTTAAGCTGCCGCCTGGCGCGAATGGCGTTGCAGCACCCTTTTTTGCAGCGCATCCTCCGCCAAGCTGCTTGCATTTCTATGGACGTAGCGTTATTTATCGGGTGATAAATCAAAAAGACGCGGTCAAATCTCGGGAGTGCAACATGAAGGTTCTCGGTTTCAATCATCTTTCCATCGGTGCGAAGGATCTGGAAGAGTCGGCTCGCTTCTATCAAACCGTCCTTGGCATGGAGCTCATCCCGACTTACAATTTTGGTTTCAAGACCAAATACTTGCGGTGCGGAGATCTTCAGCTTCATCTGTTCGAACTTGAAGATTGCATTCCGGTTTATCAGCACTTCGCGCTCGACGTGGACGATTTTCACGCAGCGTATGAGAAGGCGAAAGCGATCGGCGCGCTGGATTCCAAGGCCTTCCGCAATCCTGTCAACGAGTTGCCGGACGGCTGCGTGCAGATGTATCTGCGCGACCCTGCCGGAAACCTGGTCGAAATCGACTGGCCAGATGTGGCCACACTGGATCGTTCGCGGATTCCGGAAATGAAGCTGCTGTCCGAATTCGCAACCCAAGATGACGAAGGATTGAAAGCGTCGCTCTACCTCGATCGGCCGCACATCAAGCCGAACGCTCCCAGAAAAGCAGCGGCGCGATAACAGTCAGGGAGGCAGTCATGTCAGGCACCGTTCACAAACTGGACCGGCGTTCGAGCGGCCAGGACGACGCATATTCCGAGATGTTGCAGCGGGCCCATGCGCTTGTTCCAAAGTTGCGCGAGCGTGCCGCTAAGACCGAGGAAATGCGGCGTCTCCCCCCAGAGACTGAGAAAGAGCTTCACGAGGCTGGCTTGTTCAGGATTCTACAGCCCAAGCGGGTCGGAGGCTCGGAGCTAGACTACGTCGCGCTGGTCGACTTCGCCGACGTTGTTGCGCTGGCCGATGCTTCTGTTGCATGGAATCTTGCAAACTTGGCGAGCCATCACTGGATGCTCGGCATGTTCGACGAACGGGCACAGGATCTGATCTGGAAAGACAATGCCGATGCTCTCATCGCATCGTCATTTGTGTTTCCGGCTGGCCGCGCCACCAAGGTGGCGGGGGGATATAAACTGTCTGGCCGTTGGCCATTTTCCTCGGGTGTGGATTCGAGCGCCTGGAATATGCTCGCAGGTATTGTGTCGTCTGATGACGACGCGGATGGCGTCGAGTACCGGGTGTTTCTGCTCAAGCAGGATGACTACAAGATTCTCGATACGTGGAATTCAACCGGCCTGAAGGGGACGGGATCGAACGACGTCGAGGCCAAGGATGTGTTTGTTCCCGACCATATGACGCTTGCGGTCAGGGATGTCGCCGGTGGCGCGACGCCGGGCAGCACCGCAAATCCCGGCCCGCTTTACGCGCTGCCTGTATTCGCGTTGTTTCCGTTTGTCCTCTCAGGCGCTGCGCTTGGTAACGCACAGGCGTGTCTGGACGACTACATCGATATCGCCCGGCATCGGGCCTCCACCTACAACCGGGCCAAGCTCGGTGATTTGCAGACGACGCAAATCAAGATTGCCGAAGCCTCGGCCAAGATCGATGCAGCGCGTCTCATCATGCGGCGGACTTGTATTGACGCCATGGCCGACGCCCGGCGTGGAGACGTTCCGATGCTTGCGGAGAAGACGAGGTACCGGCGGGACGGGGCCTACGCCGTTAATCTGTGTACGGAAGCCGTTTCGTTGCTGTTTTCAGCAAGTGGCGCGCGTGGTCTTTACACCACCGGCGCACTTCAACGGCAGTTTCGGGACGCGCATGCGATCAACGCGCATATTGCGTTCAGCTTCGACGCAGCTGGGACGAACTACGGCCGCGTCGCGCTCGATTTGCCGTCTGAAAATCTGACCCTTTAAGAGGGCGGGCCATGGTCGCCGTTTCGCAGAACCCCACCGAATTCGGAAATGAGCTGTCGAGCGACAGTTCCTCAATCGATCCGCGCGATTTTCGCAATGCGCTCGGATCTTTTGCTACCGGCGTCACGGTAATCACGGCGGCGACGTCGGATGGCCAGCAAGCAGGGCTGACCTGCAATTCGTTCGCATCGGTTTCGCTCAATCCGCCGCTAGTACTCTGGAGCCTGGTAAGTTATTCGCCGAGCATGAGCATTTTTCAGAACGCGAGCCATTTTGCAGTCAACGTGCTCGGCGCGTCACAGCAAACGCTGGCAACGCAGTTTGCCACGCGCGCCGAGGACAAGTTCGCCGGGGTGTCGTGGCAGCCTGGTCTGGGCAATGCGCCTGTCCTTGCCGATGCCGTTGCCACATTCCAGTGCCGTAGCGCCGACCGCTATTACGGCGGCGACCATGTAATTTTCCTTGGTGCGGTGGAGGCTTATGCGTACAACCGTGCTGAGCCGCTGCTCTTTGCACGCGGGAATTTTGGTCACTTCGTTCCCGGGGCGTGATCCCGCAGGTTTTCATGGCAAAGAAGTCGTCCCCACCGGTTACCCGCGTCAAGCAGAAGCGCCTGTCTCCTGAGGATCGGCGTCAGGAGTTCGTCCGCAAGGCAACAGAGTTTTTTTCCGAAGAGGGATTCAACGGCGGCACCCGCGAGCTGGCGCGCCGATTGGGCGTGACCCAACCGCTGCTCTATCGCTATTTCCCGAGCAAGGAAGAGCTAATCAAGGAGGTCTACCGCAAGGTGTACCTCGAACCGCTCGATACCGGCTGGGAGAAACTTCTCACCAATCGGTCGCGTCCGATCCGTGAGCGTCTCGTGCAGTTCTATGAGGCCTACACCAACGTGATCTTTACGCGAAAATGGCTGAGGATCTATCTGTTCTCAGGTCTCAAAGGTCTCGATATCAACCGCTGGTACGTGGGCGTGGTGCGCGACAAGATCCTGACCCGCATCATCAAGGAATGCAGATTTGAAGCCGGCTTGCCGACGCAGGCCAAGCCGACGGCGACCGAGATCGAAATGGCGTGGGTTTTCCACGGCGGTATTTTCTATTACGGCGTCCGAAGATACATCTATGAGATGCCTGCTCTTCAGGAAAAGGAAGAGATGATCGCCAACGCGATCGACGGCTACCTCGCAGGATTTGCGCGGATGTCGGGCCAAGAGGCCAAGCGGCCTGCCGTGAAATCAAACCGGCTCAATGCTGCCGCTCTTCGCTGAGCACTGAATGGCCTCGAACGTCCGGACGTTGGTGAGCATCTCGCCGTGAGATACGGGATAGGAAGGGCCGCCGAGCGCTGCCCGCCCGAACGCTTCCAGATTGTCTCGCACTGCCGGATGAGGCTGATAATAGGCCGTTTCCGGCGGCTGATCGCGGACAACGCGGGTAACGTCCCAGCCGGTCGGATTCTCGGGATGAGTCCGGTCGCGGATCTCCATCCATCCCTTTGATCCAAGCAGCGCAAGACGGCCCATGAACGGCGTGGCAAGAACCGCGTTCAGTGTCGCCGTCGTACCGCTTTCGAAACCAATGGTTACCGAGAGCGTATCACCGTTTGCGAAACGGCTTCCGAGAGTCGCCAGACGGGCCCAAACATGGGTGGGCTTCCCGAGGATCGCAATCGACAGATCCACCAGATGAATGCCGGTTGCCGACAAGGGGCCGACGGGATTGACCTTGTTTGATAGGCGCCAGTTGTCGGGTGGCAGGTTGAGAAATTTGTCCTGACTGAAATTGCCCTCAAGCACGAGTGCGTTGCCAAATTCGCCGTCGGCCAGCCGCTGACGCATTTCGATCACGGCCGGCTCGAAGCGCCGTTCATGGCCGATGCCCAGTTGAACCTTTGCGGTTTTGACCGCGGCAATGGCGCGCTCGGCATCGACGGCTGTGGTGCAAAGCGGCTTTTCGCAAAACACGTGACGTCCCGATCGGGCGGCGGCTTCGATCTGGCCGGCGTGATGGTCCTGCGGGGTGCAGAGGATGACCGCCTCGATATCGGGCCGAGCCAGTGCATCTTCAAAGCGCGCAGATGTTTCAAGCCCCAATGCAGCACCCTTCGCGCGCATCGGCTCAAGCGGATCGATGCCCAGCACAGGCTTGACGATATCGCTGGTCGCGAGATTGCTGGCGATGGTTTGTCCCCACCATCCCAGCCCGACAACGGCGGCCCGGATCATACTTTTGCGCTCCAATCGGGATTAGCTCTTGGTCATCTGGCCGCGATACCAGTCGCCGATCTCGCTCGCTGTCATCAGCGCCACGCCGTCGTGGCCGATAACGTAATCGAGCAGTTGTTCCAGATATTTGATCCGGTGCGGAACGCCGGTGATGTAGGGGTGGATCGAGATCGCCATCACACGGGCGTTTTCCTCGCCCTCGAGATAGAGCCGATCGAACTGGTCGATGCTCCGACGCAGGAACTGGTCCGACGCCATGTGATGCAGTGCGTGAACGACGATGTCGTTGGTTTCTACAGTGTAGGGGATCGTCGTGATGGTCCCGTGAGGCGTTTCGATATCCTGCGGAAGATCGTCAATCACCCAGTCTGCGACATACTCGATCCCGTTCAGGCGGAGAAGATCGAGAGTTTCATTGGTTTCAGTGAGACCGGGGCTCTCCCATGAGCGGGGCGCCTTGCCCGTGAATTTTGCAATCGTATCGACCGCGCGTTTGATTGCATCGCCCTGATTGTCGAGCTTGTGCATCGGCCCTTGCAGGAAGCCATGCCCCATGAATTCAAATCCGGCCTCGCGCGCCGCCGATGCCACGCGCGGATACGACGTGCAGACGTTTCCGTTGATGGCGAGCGTTGTTGGAATGTTTCTGTCGGTCAGGGCTTTGAACTGACGCCAGAAGCCCGCCCGCATTCCGTATTCATGCCAGGCCCAGTTCGGCACGTCGGGAAGCAGCGGCTGCCCCATCGGCGGGCTGAGAACTGTGCGCGGCATCGCATTCTCGATGCGCCATTCCTCGACATTGAGAATGATCCAGACGGCGAGTTTTTTGCCGCCTGGAAGTACCAGTTTGGGTCGATCGATGAGGGCCTGATAGGGAATGCGATCGGAGAGAGCCAATTGGGATTCCTGCTTTTTGTTATTCCGCAGCTTTAGCCAGCTTTGACGAACCGGCGTTCACCAAAGGCAGCACCTTCTCCGCCGTCAAGATCATGGATTTCCGTCCAAGCTCACGATCTTTCCAATCCTTGCCAGCATAGAGCAGCGTCCCGAATGTGCCGACTTCGTTCTGGAATGCAAGGATCTGATCGGCGACGCTGTCCGGCGTACCGTAGATGATCAGCTTGTCGCAGATCATATCGAGTGTCACTTCATCGTCGGGTTGATCGCGGTGGGTCTTGAACAACTCGATTCGGCCGTTCTTCTTCAGCTTGGCGAACAGCGACCGGTAGTAATTCACATACGGACCATTCGGATCGGTCGCATAGGCCTTCGCTGTTGCCGCGTCGTCGGCGACGAAGACGCTCTTCGCGACGCGCCAGTTGGCGGGGTCCGCGGCGCGGCCGCCCCGTTCACAGCCTTCCACATATTTGGGCCAATGGCTCTTCACCCACGCCGGCATCAGGAAGTTTGCCGAGATCGGATCCCATCCCCGGACCGCGGCTTCCGTTACGCCCTTTGAGAACGGCGCGACCGCGGTGACGACGATCGGTGGATGCGGCCGCTGCAGCGGACGGGGGATATAGCCCTGGCCGATTTCCTTGATCTGCGTACGCTGCGTGGACACGGTCCAGTACTTGCCTTGAAGATTGTAAGGCGGTTCGCCGGACCAGATGCCGAGTACCTGATTGATTGCTTCGAGGAACATCTCGTTGCGGTTGAAGTCGAGATTGCCAAACAACTCCGCGTCCGACAGAAGACCGCCCGGGCTGATGCCGAAAATAAACCGGCCGTCGAGCATGTGATCCAGCATGGCGATGGTAGCAGCGACTGTTGCGGGATGTGTGTTGGGCATGTTCACGGTGCCGGTGCCGAGCCTGATCTGCTTCGTCGCGGCGGCGATCCAGGCCAGAAACGTCACGCATGAGGTGATGTTCTCGGCCTTGTCGGTGACGTGCTCGCCGACATAAGCCTCCGTGAATCCCAGTTCGTCGGCGAGAAGGAAAGCCTCGCGGTCTTCGGACAGCGACTGCCGCCAGTCCTTGTCCAACGGGTGGATCGGCATGGTGAAAAAGCCGAGGTTCATTGCATGTTTCCTTGATCGCTTGTGATTGGAGCGAAGAGTAGCGATTGTGGTCTATTAGAAAAATGATTATTCTTACTATCTCACATTAGGAAAATTGATGGATGATTTCCCTTCGGCAGATCAGATCGTTCGTCGCCGTTTATGAAGAGGGCTCGTTCACATCGGCTGCAAAACGGGAGGGTGCGACCCAGTCCGGCATTTCGCAGCACCTCAAGCAACTCGAATCCGAACTCGGCGCGGCGTTGCTTGAACGCGACGGCCGGGACGTTGAACCGACTCTGGCGGGGAGGCTGTACTATCGCGAATGCGTTGAGGTTCTGAAGAAACTGGAGGCTGCGCAGCAAAGCGTTGCCGTCAATCATGTCCGCGGTGCGATCCGTGTTGGCCTGATGCCGACCTTCACCAGATCGGTGCTTGCTCCTGCATTGGACAAGTTCCTCACCTCGGCGCCGGGCTCTGAAATCAGCGTGACCGAGGCCTATTCGGGCGTGCTGACCGAGATGATCCTTAAAGGTGAACTGGATTTTGCGGTTGTCCCGGCCTTCGAAGGGATAACCGGCATCTCGCATCGGCTTCTCGCCCGCGACCGGGAGATGCTGGTGAGTGCGAAGCGAGGCAAAAATACTCTCAAGCCGGTCAAGTTGTCTGAGCTTGGTCCGTTGAAGGTGGTGCTGCCTGGGCTTCAGAATACGCGCCGTCGCAACATCGAGACTTACTTCAGTGTGAACAGCGTCGCTGTGGCGCAACGACTGGAGCTGGACGCCATGATGGGCACGCTGCAATTTGTCGCAGCGAGCGATTGGGTGGCCATTCTGCCGTTCGTGATGATGGCCTCGGATATCGATGGCGGGCGCTTCGATGTGAGGCCGCTCGAAGATCCGCCTTTCTATTCCGAGTTCGTTTTGATCGAACCGGCGCGCAAGGTGATGTCTTCTGCGGCCGCGTTGTTCGCCGATATTCTCAGAAGGGAGGCCGAGAAATCGCGGCTGGTGTTTGAGGAACGTGCTGGCAGACAGCAACAACTAACGCGCCGACGCGCAGTGCGGTCCGGGCGGCCACAGTAAGATTGTGCAATGCGACATTTTCGTATGACGACCCCGCAAGCCACAATTCCTTAACTCTCACTTCGTTTTGCCGCGCTTGGGTCCTCGCGTGGGGTGAACCGGGAGGCCTTTATTTCCAGTGATTGGTGCAATGCCGGACACGCTGAGGCGAAATAATCGTTCGATAAACAACGCTTGACGTTTGATCTGCGGCACCGTCTAATCATTTTCGAAGCCCATCATAAAATGTGGCGAGGGGAGGTTGCCGGAATGAAAGCTTCGGCTTTCAGCTATGCGCGTGCTTCGAGCGTCGTTGACGCATTGGAGCTGCTTGCCCGGCATGGCGATCAGGCCAAGGTTCTCTCCGGTGGTCAAAGTCTTATGCCTGCATTGAATCTGAGGCTGTCGGCTCCGGAATTGCTCGTCGACATCGGTGCCATCGACGAGTTGCGCGGAATCAGCGTTGCGAGCGGCGTCCTTAGGATCGGCGCACTGACCCGTCACGTCGATGTCCTGAAGTCCGCTGAGATCGCAAAGCATGCGCCGCTTCTGACCGAAGCCATCGCGCATGTCGCGCATCCCGCGATCCGCAACAGGGGCACATTCGGCGGCAGTCTCGCGCATGCTGATCCTGCATCGGAGCTCCCGGCGTGTGTTCTCGCACTTGATGCTGTCATTCTTGTCCGCAGCAAGGATGGCGAGCGTCGTATTCAAGCCGCCGACTTTTTCACCGGCATCTACGAAACCTTGCTGGCTTCGGACGAACTGCTCGTTGCCGTTGAAATCCCTGTCGCAAAACCGAATGCGGTTCATTTTTTTCATGAGTATGCCCGCCGGAAGGGCGATTACGCCATCGTTGGATTGGCGGCGTCTGGAATTCTGAGCGGTGACGTGTTGACGGATCTCCGGCTCGGCTACTTTGCGGTGGGCGATAAGCCGATGCTTGCAACGGCGACGGAGCATCTGACAGGACGGCCGGTCACAGCATCGATGCTGGCTGACGCTCAGGCTGCGCTCGACGCGGAGCTTGATCCGCAGGAAGATCAGCAGGCTTCTGTCGGAATGCGCCGTTATCTCGCGCGCCAGTTGATGGCGCGATGCGTGTCGGCGCTGCTCGAGCGTCCAGATCTCGAAACGAAAGCGCTGGCGTGACGGATCTCGCATCAATTTCCCTGACCGTTAATGGTGAGCGCATTTCCGCGCAGGTGCTGCCACGATTGAACCTGGCTGACTTTCTGCGGGATCATCTGGGTCTCACGGGGACTCATGTCGGATGCGAGCATGGCGTGTGTGGAGCGTGCACGGTTCGCGCCAATGGCGATATCGTGCGTGCGTGCCTACTGCTTGCGGTACAGGTGGAAAACGCGTCCGTGCAGACCATCGAGGGGCTGTCGGACAGCGGGGAAGTCTCCGACTTGCAGGCGGCGTTCCGCGACCGCAATGCCCTTCAATGCGGATACTGTACGCCCGGCATGTTGATGGCCGCGCAGGATATCCTGATCCATGAGCCGCAGGCGGACCGCGAGCAAATTCGCGAGCATCTCTCCGGCAACTACTGCCGCTGCACCGGGTATCATGCGATCATCGACGCCGTGGAAGCGACGGCCCGTGCACGTTCGGAGCAGGCGCGATGAACGACGGCTCCGAGAAGCAACCCGGTCTGTCGGTTCTGGACCGCCCGAATTCGTACATCGGCAAGACGGTGCCGCGCCCGAATCTCGATCGGCTGATGCAGGGGCGTGGGCAGTATGTCAGCGACATGGTGCTGCCGCGCATGGCGCATGCGGTATTCCTGCGATCGCCCTATGCGCATGCCAAGATCCTGAACATCGATGAGACCGCGGCGAAGGCAATGCCTGGCGTTATTGCGGTCGTCACCGGTGCGGAACTGGCGAAAGTCATTACGCCCTGGGTCGGCGTGCTGTCTCATCTCAAGGGTCTCAAGTCGGCTCCGCAGCACGCGATCGCGATTGATCGCGCTTGTTGGCAAGGTGAGGCAGTGGCGGCGGTCATCGCGACCAGCCGGGCACTCGCCGAAGATGCCGCCGAGGCCGTGTTGGTGGATTACGAAGAACTCGTCCCGGTGACGGATATGCGCACGGCGCTCGATCCCGATACCCCGGTGATTCACGCCGATCTCGGGGACAATCTGGCCTTCGAGCGCAATCTCGATGCCGGGGCCGTGGATCAGGCCTTCAAGGATTCCGACGAGGTTGTGGAAGCCGAGTTCGTCTTTGGCCGGCACACCGGTGTCACGCTGGAGCCCCGCGCGGTTCTAGCTGATTGGAATTCGGGAGAGGAGCGCCTGACCGTTTACCTGGGCACCCAGGCGCCGCACATGGTGCAGAATATCGCCGCCCTGCATCTGGGTCTCGATGAGGCGCAGGTGCGCGTGGTGTGCAAGGATGTCGGTGGCTCATTCGGCATCAAGGTTCACATCTATGCCGACGAAATGGCGACTCTTGCGCTATCGAAGTTGCTGCGCCGCCCGATCAAGTTCGTTGCCGACCGGGTCGAGAGTTTCAACACCGATATTCATGCACGCGATCACGTCTGCAAGGCGCGCATCGGCGTCAGCAAGGACGGGACCATCAACGCCTTCGAGATCGACGATGTTACCGGCATCGGCCCGTACTCAATGTATCCGCGCACCAGCGCGATCGAGGCCAACCAGGTCGTCAATCTGGTCGGCGGTCCCTACACGACGCAGAATTATCGGGCACGAACCCGCGTCGTTTTCCAGAACAAAAACGTCACCTGTCAGTATCGTGGCGTGGGGCATCCCATCGCGTGCTCAATCACCGAAGGGCTGGTCGATCTTGCCGCGCAGCGGATCGGGATGGATCCGATTGAAATCCGCCGCCGCAATCTTATTCGCGATGATGCCTATCCTTGCGGGTCGCCGTCAGGACTCAAATTCGAGGCGCTGTCGCATCACGCGTCGCTCGATAAGCTGGTCGCAATGATGAACTACGATGCGTTGCGCGCCGAGCAGGCAGAGTTGCGCAAGCAGGGGATCTATCGCGGTATCGGCATCGGGAGCTTTATCGAGGTCACCAATCCCAGCGCGGCATTCTACGGCGTGGGCGGTGCGCGGATTTCGTCGCAGGACGGTGTCGCCGTGCGTCTGGATGCCACCGGCCGGGTGATTTGCCAGACGAGCATTACCGAGCAGGGGCAGGGATCTGAATCGCTGACCGCGCAGATCGTCGGAAGCGTACTCGGCGTATCGATGGAACGCGTTCGCGTGATTCTGGGGGATACCGACAATACGCCGTACGGCGGCGGCACATGGGCGTCGCGCGGAGCAGGCATCGGTGGCGAGGCCGCACTGCAGGCGGCGAAGGTGCTCCGTAAAAACATTCTGGATGTCGCAGCGGCCATTCTTCAAGCCAAGCCGGGTGATCTCGATATCGTCGATAACGCCGTAGTTGATGCCGACGGTGGACAGCAGCGTATCGAACTGCATGAGCTGGCGCGCATCGTCTACTTCCGGCCAGATACCTTGCCGCCGGGATTCCAGCCCGAGTTGATGGCGACCCGGCATTTCGTGCCGCGCGAGTATCCTTTCGCGTTTACCAACGGTGTTCAGGCCTCGTTGCTGGAGGTTGATCCTCAGACAGGCTTCATCAAGCTGCTCAGGCATTGGGTGGTCGAGGACTGCGGCACCATCATCAATCCTCAACTGGTGGATGAGCAAATCCGCGGCGGTGTGGTCCAGGGGCTGGGTGCTGCGCTTTACGAACAATGCATCTACGATGAGCGCGGACAGCTCACCAATGCCAACATGGCGGACTATCTCGTGCCGATGTCGGGCGAGATGCCGGATATCGACGTCGGGCACGTTGTCTCTCCCACGCTTGAGAGTGAACTGGGCGCCAAGGGAGCGGGCGAAGCGGGGACGGCTGCTGCGGCTGCTGTAGTCTCCAACGCCGTCAACGACGCGCTATCGCCTTTCAATGTCACGATTACTGAAATTCCGCTGACGCCACGAGTTGTTCTCGCTGCGCTCGGGCGGATCTGATCGACACCAAATAATATCAACCTCGGAGGAATATATGGCCAAGAAAACGACAGGATCCATCTCTCGCCGCCGCTTGCTGACGACCGCCAGCGCCGGCGCCGTTCTGGCGGCCTCGCCGTTTCGCATCAATCTGCTCCAGGCACAGGAAGCGACCATCAAGGTCGGATTTCCAGTCCCGCTGACCGGTCCATATGGCACCGAAGCGCAGGATCAGGTGCGTGCAGCGGAAGTCGCTATCGCTGAGTTCAATGAAGCAGGCGGCCTCAATGGCCGGAAGGCCGAATTGCTCGTGCGCGATGACAAGCTCAATCCGGGCGAGGCGGCCACCCGCACGCTGGAACTGATCGAGAAGGAAAAGGTCAACTTCATCGTCGGCAGTCTGTCTGCGTCGGTGCAGCTCGCGGTGAACAACGTCACCAAGGAACGGAAGATCATCTACAACTCGATCAGCCAGTCCGATGAAATCAACGAGGTCAAGGATTTCAGCAAATATACGTTCCACGAAGCTCTCACGCCGCACCTGACTGCGGGTGCCGTCGGACGTTATGCGTTCCCGAAGTTTGGCAAGAAGGTTGCGTTCCTCACGGCTGACTATGCCTATGGTCATGAAATGGTGCGCGGCTTCCAGGAAGCCGGCAAGGCATTTGGGGTCGAAAGCCTCGTCGATATTCGGCATCCGCTCGGCACCACCGACTTCTCTGCGTTGCTGCCGCGTATCCAGGCGCTGAAGCCGGACATTCTCGTCATCAGCAACTTCGGCCGCGATCAGCAGATCGCACTTAAGCAGGCCACCGACTTCGGCATGAAGAAGAGCATGAAGATCGTTGCGCCGATCCTGCTTTACACCGGCCGAATTGCTGCCGGTGCGCAGGCATTCGAGGGCGTCATCGGTGGAACCTCGTACTATTGGGGCATCGAGGACAAGGTTGCGTCCGCGAAGGCGTTCAACGATCGCTTCCGCAAGATGCACGGTGGCAAGGTGCCGTCGGATTACGGCGCGCTGGGCTACGCTGGCGTAAAGACATTGCTGATGGGAGCCAAGGCTGCCGGCACCACTGATACCGATAAGGTCATCGAGGCCGTCGAAGCGCTCAAGTACGATTACTACAAGGGCCCTGAGTACTATCGCAAGTGCGACCACCAGGCTGTGCAGTCGGTTCTCATCATCGAATCCAAATCGAAGCCTGAGAAGGGCGATGCCGACGTCTTCAACGTCCTCGCCACCGAGGAGCCGAGCGAAAAGAACCTCCGCACCTGCGAAGCGCTCGGCCACAAGTCCTGAACCATTTGAACTAACGGGCGCGCGTCCATCATGGGCGCGCGTCTTCTCTGGAGATATCCATGGCCGGTATGAGTTTCGATCTGATCGCGTTGCAATTGTTCACCGGTCTGGCGCTCGGCGCGATTTACGTGCTGTTCGCCATTGGACTGTCGCTGATCTTCGGCATGCTGACCGTTGTGAACTTCGCGCATGGTGCCTTCTATATGGTCGGCGCATATGTCGGGCTGTTCCTTCTCTCGCTGGGAGGAAATTTCTGGCTTTGCCTCATTGCGGTTCCATTGATCGTCGGCACTGTCGGTCTCGTTGTGGAGCGCTTCCTGATCCGGCCGCTGTATGGCCGCGGCATCGACTATCCACTTCTTCTGACGTTCGGCCTGAGCTATGTGATGGTCGAACTCATCCGTATTGCTTTCGGCAAGAGCGGCTATCCGTTCGATACGCCTGAGATCCTGCAAGGTGCGGTGAACATCGGCGTCGGATACTTCCCGCTTTATCGTCTGTTCGTCATCGGTATCGCGGCGGCGGTTCTTCTGGGTCTCTGGCTCTTCCTCGAGCGTACGAGCTTCGGCTTGATCATCCGCGCAGGTGCGCGAGATCCCCAGATTGTTCGCGTGCTCGGGGTCAACGTCTCGCGTGTCTGGCTGTTTGTTTTCGGCATCGGCTCCGGGATTGCAGCATTGGCCGGGCTTCTCGCCGCGCCGCTGCAAGGCGTTATCCCTGAAATGGGGGCGACGATTCTTGCCGAAGCGTTTGTCGTGACGGTTGTCGGCGGCATGGGCTCAATCGGGGGCGCAGTCATCGCCGGTCTTCTCGTTGGCGTGGTTGTCAGCATGACGTCGCTGTTCGCGCCCGAAATGGCCAAGGTTTCGATTTTTGCCTTGATGGCAGTAGTTCTTCTCGTCCGTCCGCAAGGCTTCTTCGGCCGCGCCGGGCTCATGAGCTGAGGCGAGCAAAACAATGAATGAACTTTCACAGACTCTGAGCCAGCCGAGCGTTGCCTCGGTAAGTTGGTTCGATTTCGCCAAGCGTCATCGGGCCATCCTTGCCAGCATTTTCGTGTTGGTGTTTCCTCTAGTGATGCCGTTCACGGCATTGGCCGTGAACATCCTGATTTACGGACTCTACGCGCTCGGGTTCAACCTGTTGTTCGGATATCTCGGACTGCTGTCGTTCGGGCACGCAGCACTGTTCGGAACAGGATCCTATCTCTGCGGCATCGCAATCGTGCATTTCGGGTTGCCGTGGTATCTCGCCATCGTGGTCGGAATTGTCGGCGGTGCCGTCATGGCGGCGGCGATCGGCGCACTGGCGATCCGCACTCGCGGCATCTATTTCGCCATGGTGACGATGGCGTTGTCGCAATGTGTCTTCTATCTTTTCTATCAGGCGGTCGATTGGACCGGCGGCGAGAACGGCCTGCGCGGAATCAATGTCCGGACCATCGATGTACTTGGGTTTAAGTTCGACTTCATCAATCCGTTGACCCGCTACTATGTCGTCGCTGTGTTCGTCATCATGGCGTTGTTTATGCTGTCGCGGATTCTGGCGTCGCCGTTTGGTGCCGTCATCGAAGCCATCCGTGAGAACGAAGCGCGGGCGCGGGCCTCCGGATATGATGTGACGCGGACGCGGTTGATCACCTTCATTCTGTCCGGTGCATTCTGCGGCTTGGCCGGCGCGCTGATGGCGCTGCATCTGTCGATCGTTCCGATCGAGATTCTGCACATCGAGACGTCCGGCATGGTGGTGATGATGTCGCTGCTGGGAGGAATGGGCACATTCTTCGGCCCGTTCGTCGGCGCGGCTGTTTTCCTGTTGCTCGAGAATCTGGTCTCAATCTGGACCGTCCATTGGCAATTGATCGTCGGTGCGGTGTTCGTGGTTTGCGTGCTGTTCTTCCCGGCCGGAATCTGGGGAACGATCTTGAAGTGGGTCAATAAATGACGTCGGCAGACACATCCTCGCAGGTCATTCTGCGCACCACCGGTGTGAGCAAATCGTTCGGGAAGTTCGTGGCCCTGAACAACATCTCGGCTGAGTTCTCCCGGA
Organism: Afipia massiliensis; assembly: GCF_001006325.2. NCBI lineage: Bacteria > Pseudomonadati > Pseudomonadota > Alphaproteobacteria > Hyphomicrobiales > Nitrobacteraceae > Afipia > Afipia massiliensis. The sequence continues at coordinate 2,532,544 of NZ_LBIA02000001.1, forward strand.
ATGCGATCACCTCCATTATCGGGCCGAACGGCGCCGGGAAGAGCACCTATTTCAACCTTTTGTCGGGTGCTTTTCCTCCGTCTGCCGGCAAGGTCGAGTTCGAGGGGCGCGACGTCACCAATATCGCGCAGCACGAGTTTGCGCATATGGGCATCGCCAAGTCCTTCCAGATTACCAACGTTTTCCCGCTGCTGACGACGCGTGAGAATGTTCGCGTCGGGCTGCAGGCGTTCGTCTCGCGTTACAATATTTGGCGGCCGCGGGCCAAGCTCCCCGGACTTGTCGAAAAAGCTGACGCGTTGCTGGCGCAGGTCGGGTTGTGGGACCGCCGCGAGCGGCTGGCGAAGGAACTCGCGCATGGCGAACAGCGCGCGCTCGAAATCGGAATGGCGCTGGCCGCCAATCCGCGGCTGTTGCTGCTGGACGAACCGACGGCAGGCATGAGCCCGGAAGAGACCCGGGTGATGATGGACCTCATCGTCAAACTGGCCAAGGAGCGCACCGTCATTCTGGTCGAGCACAAGATGAAACTGGTGATGGGTATCAGCGACCGGGTGCTCGTGCTTCATCATGGCGAACTGCTCGCGCAGGGAACGCCGACGGCCGTCCGCCAGAACGAACAGGTCAAGCGGGTCTATCTTGGCCAGCGGGAGCACTGAAACGATGTTGCGTGTCGAAAATCTCAACTCCTGGTACGGCGCAAGCCACGTGTTGCAGGACATCGGCCTTGAGGTGAACAAGGGCGAGATCGTCTGCCTGATCGGCCGTAACGGGGCCGGCAAGACCACGACCTTGAAGTCAATCATTGGCCTTTTGGACAAGACCCGCGGGTCGGTGACGTTCAAGGGCAAAGAAGTGCTGGGCCAGCCGGCGCATGTCCGCTTCGGCCTGGGACTGGCCTATGTCCCCGAGGAACGCCGTATCGTGCAGGGACTGAGTGTGCGGGAAAACCTGCGGCTCGGCCTCGTTGCGTCGCCTGACAAGAAGGACGAGGTTCGACGCATCGCCCAGATCGCCGAGATTTTCCCACGCCTGGCAGAGCGGTTGGATCAGGAAGCCGTCACAATGTCCGGTGGTGAGCAACAGATGCTCGCGATCGCGCGCGCCATGATCGCCCGGCCAGACCTCATCATGCTCGATGAGCCCTCGGAAGGCATCATGCCGGTGCTCGTCGATGAGATGTTCGAACTGTTCCGCAAGATGAAGTCGGAAGGGACGACAATTCTGCTTGTCGAGCAGAACGTGGAACTGGCGCTCGATATCGCCGATCGTGCCTACGTGCTGGATCAGGGTTCTGTTGTGCATCACGCGACCGCGGCCGCGCTGCTGGCCGACGACGAAATCAAGGAGCGTTACTGCTCGGTCTAGCCAAGGGCTAGCCGACGCATTCGCTCGTCCATTAAATTATCGATCGATAAATAAACCAAGGAAGCACCATCATGAAAGTCGACAGAGCCGCTATCTATGAAGCTGCCAAGAAACTCTCGAACTGGGGCCGCTGGGGCGCGGACGATCAGGTCGGAACGCTCAATAACGTCACTCCGGAAGACGTCATCAACGCAGGCAAACTGATCAAGAAGGGGAAGGTCTTCGCGCTCGGCTTGTCGCTGAAGGAGCCGATTCAGTCCGGATTGTTCGGCGGCCGCTGGAATCCGATCCATACCATGCTGGCGACGGGCACCGACGCCGCTGCGGGTAATCAGGATATCCCGTCACCATATCTGCGTTACGCCGATGACGCGATCAACATGCCTTGTCAGGCTTCGACGCAGTGGGACGCTCTCTGTCACATCTTTCTCGATGACAAGATGTACAACGGCTATGACGCCAAGCTGGTCGATGCGCGCGGCGCCAAGAAGCTCGGTATCGAGCATACGCGCGACAAGATGGCAGGCCGCGGGGTGTTGCTCGATATGGCCCGGTTCAAGGGCGTTGAATCGCTCGACGACGGCTATGCGATTACCAATGCGGACCTCGATGCGTGCGCGAAGAAGCAGGGCGTCGAAATTCGCAAGGGCGACTTTGTGATTGTCCGCACCGGCCATCAGGAGCGCTGCCTGAAGAAAAAAGATTGGTCTGGATACGCGGGCGGCGATGCGCCGGGCATGGCGTTTGAGACCTGCTACTGGATTCGCGAAAAGGACATCGCTGCGATCTGCACCGATACCTGGGGATGCGAGGTCCGCCCGAACGAAACGAACGAGGCCAATCAGCCCTGGCACTGGGTGGTGATCCCTGCCATCGGGATTTCCATGGGTGAAATCTTCTACCTGAAGGAACTGGCGGAAGATTGCGCGCAGGATAAGGTGTATGAATTCTTCTTCGCCGCGCCGCCGATGCATTTGCCGGGCGCGGCCGGATCGCCGATCAATCCTCAGGCAATCAAGTAATCGCGGAGAAATCTGATGGCAAAGTATCTCAAGCGCAGCCGGGATGCCGCCCAGCGGGCTGAAGACGACTCAAAGGTTCGTGCCGCCGTCGAAGGGATTCTTGCGGACATCGAGAAGCGCGGCGATGACGCGGTTCGCGAACTGTCGGTGAAGTTCGACAAGTGGGATCGCAAGGATTATCGGCTGACTAATGCCGAGATCAAGGATTGCGTCGGGCAGCTTTCGAAACGGAACATCGACGACATCAAGTTCGCGCAGGAGCAGGTTCGCAATTTCGCCCAGCACCAGCGCGACTCGATGAAGGACGTCGAGGTCGAAACGCTGCCGGGCGTCGTGCTTGGCCACAAGAACATCCCGGTCAATTCCGTCGGCTGTTATGTTCCTGGCGGAAAATATCCGCTGCTGGCGTCTGCACATATGTCGGTGATCACCGCAAAGGTTGCCGGCGTTTCACGCATCATCACCTGTGCGCCGCCGTTCCAGGGCAAGCCGGCTCCGGCCATTGTCGCCGCGCAGCATCTTGCAGGTGCAGATGTCATCTATTGCCTCGGCGGCATTCAGGCCGTCGGTGCGATGGCAATCGGAACGGCATCGATCGCGCCAGTCGACATGCTGGTGGGGCCGGGCAATGCGTTTGTCGCAGAAGCGAAGCGTCAGCTTTACGGGCGCGTCGGCATCGATTTGTTTGCAGGCCCGACCGAAACACTGGTGATCGCCGATGACACCGTGGACGGCGAGATTTGCGCGACCGATTTGCTCGGGCAGGCTGAGCACGGACCAAATTCCCCCGCGATCCTGCTCACTAACTCCGAGAAGCTTGCACGCGAGACCATGGCGGAAATCGAGCGCCTCCTGAAGATCCTGCCGACCGGAGCTGTCGCAGCCAAGGCGTGGGAAGATTATGGCGAAGTGATCGTCTGCGATTCCGAAGAGGAAATGGTGAAGGAGGCAGATCGCATCGCTTCCGAGCATGTGCAGGTGATGACCCGAGATCCGGATTACTTCCTGAAGAACATGACCAACTACGGCGCGTTGTTCCTGGGGCCGCGCACCAACGTGGCCTATGGCGACAAGGTGATCGGCACCAACCACACCCTGCCGACCAACAAGGCGGCACGTTACACCGGTGGTTTGTGGGTCGGTAAGTTCCTCAAGACTGTGACGTACCAGCGCGTCCTGACGGACGAGGCATCTGCCATGATCGGTGAATATTGCTCGCGCCTCTGCATGCTAGAAGGTTTTGCCGGTCATGCCGAGCAGGCCAATGTTCGCGTCCGGCGTTATGGCGGGCGCAACGTGCCGTACGCGAGCGCCGCCGAATGAGCGGCCTGTCGCTGCCGACAACGCCGACCTTCCGGTTGGATGGCCGGCGTGCCTTGGTCACCGGGGCAGGCCGTGGGATCGGCCTAGCCGCGGCCGTGGCGTTGGCGGAAGCGGGCGCAGATGTCACGCTTTGCGCACGTACTGCGAGCGAGATCGACGAGGCGGCAGCGGCTCTACGCAAGAAGGGCTTTTCGGCGGATACGCTCGCGCTCGATGTGACAGACGTGGCGGCCTTCCGCATGGCGATTGACGCGCGTGAGCCGTTTCATGCTTTCGTCAATAATGCAGGGACCAATCGGCCCAATCCCTTCACCGACGTGCCGGTTGAAGATTTCGACGCGGTGATGAACCTGAACGTACGCGCGGCTTACTTTGCTGCACAATCCGTCGCCAAGCGGATGGTCGCGGCTAGTCTCCGCGGCTCGATCATCAATATGTCGTCGCAGATGGGGCATGTCGGCGGCGCAAACCGCTCGCTCTATTGCGCGTCGAAGTGGGCGATGGAAGGCTTCTCCAAAGCGATGGCGATTGATCTTGCTTCGCGAGGCATTCGCGTGAACACGCTGTGTCCGACCTTCATCGAAACGCCGATGACAAGGCCCTTTTTCGAGAACGCTGCGTTCAAGGAGAGCGTACTCTCCAAAATCAAGCTCGGGCGTCTCGGCACGGTCGAAGATCTGATGGGTGCGATCGTATTTCTTGCAAGCGATGCGTCAGCGCTAATGACAGGCTCGTCCTTAATGATCGACGGCGGATGGACGGCGGATTGATGCCTCGTCTATCGTCAGCGCTGTGAGCTAAGGCATCTGTAATTCCGTGACATCGTAGATCTGGATCGTCGATGGTTCGGACAGCATACTTCGCAGCGTCTTCACAAACTCGCGCGACGCCGGCACCTGAAAATGAGCCGTTAGCGCCTGCCTGTCCGCCCATTGCTCGACGAATACGAAGCGAAGCGGATTTTCACAATCGATGTGTACGGCATGCGAAATGCAGCCGGGTTCGGTGCGTGAGCGATGAACGTGTTCCAGGCTGAGCCTACGAATCTCGTCGAATGTTTCGGGTTTGGCCAAGGCTTTGCCGGTCACGACAATCATGTGTGTCTCCCCAAGCTGTTCCCACCAAGGCGGCTTTGCCAGCTGATAGATCGCGCGGGCAGACTACTCCATCGGGACGCTCATGGAAGAGCGGCGCGGTGTTGATTTCACTGCGCCGCCAATTCAACTCAAGGTATCGTAAGATCTTAGGCCTTGGCGACCTCGTGGCTCGCCATTGTCTCCAGCGCTTTCACCATCGCCGAATGATCCCAGGCCTTGCCGCCTTGAGCTGCACAGGAATTGAAGAGTTGCTGGGCCATCGATGTATTCGGCAACGACAGGCCGAGCGCTCGCGCGCCGTCGAGAGCAAGGTTGAGATCCTTCTGGTGCAACTCGATACGGAAGCCTGGGTTGAACGTGCGTTTGATCATGCGCTCCCCATGCAATTCGAGGATGCGCGATGTGGCGAGACCGCCCATTAGCGCCTGTCGCACCAGTGTCGGATCTGCGCCTGCCTTTGATGCAAATAGCAGGCCTTCGGCGACAGCCTCGATGGTCAGCGCGACAATGATCTGATTGGCGACCTTTGTGGTCTGACCGTCACCGTTGCCGCCGATGAGGGTGATGTTCTTGCCCATTTTGTCGAACAGCGGCTTGACGTTATCGAATGCACTTTGCGGTCCGCCCACCATGATGGTCAGCGACGCGGCTTTTGCACCGACCTCGCCGCCGGAGACCGGCGCGTCCAGATAGTCCGCGCCCTTTGCATTGACCCTCTTTGCAAATTCTTTCGTCGCGATCGGCGAGATCGAGCTCATATCGACGACGACTTTGCCCTTCGAAAGCCCCTCCGCGACACCGCCGGCATTGAAGAGCACTGACTCCACGTCAAGAGTATCGGGCACCATGATAATGACGACGCTGGATTTCTCTGCGATCTCTTTGCCGGACTTGCAGGCGATAGCGCCGGCTGCAACGAACTCTTTCGACGCGGCGGATTTTTCCAGCACAAACAGGCGATGCCCGGCGGCCTGGAGGTGGCCCGCCATCGGCCGTCCCATGATACCGAGGCCGATGAAACCGATATCGGTCATTCTGATCTCCCTGGTTCTTCTTGATTACGCATCGACCGTATGCGGTTCGTACCACCCAAGACCTTCAAGGGTGGTGGTCTTCGGCTTGTATTCGCAGCCGATCCAGCCACGATATCCGATCTCGTCGAGATAGCGAAAGAGGAAGGGATGGTTGATTTCACCGGTACCCGGTTCGTTCCGGCCGGGATTATCGGCCAGTTGGATATGCGCGATGCGGTCCAAGTGCTTCTTCATAGTCGGTGCGAGGTCCCCCTCCATGATTTGCATATGATAGATGTCATACTGGACGAACAGGTTCTCCGAGCCGACCTCCGAAATGATCTGGATTGCCTGCTCCGTTTCGTTGAGGAAGAACCCCGGAGTGTCGCGCGTATTGATCGGTTCGATCAGCAGCTTGATTTGCTGCTTTGCAAGCGCCGAGGTGGCGTAACGCAGATTCTCCACAAACACGCTCTGGAGTTCTGCTGGATCGGCGTCCGCTGGTGTTATGCCGGCGAGGCAATTCACCTGCCGGCAACCCAGCGCCTTGGCGTATTCAATCGCGCGTTTGACGCCGTCGCGGAATTCCGTGACGCGATCAGGAAATATCGCGATGCCGCGGTCGCCTGCGCTCCAATTTCCCGCAGGCAAATTGTGCAGCACCTGAGTGAGTCCATGTTGCTGCAATTGTTCGCCCAATACGGCTTTCTCGAAGTCGTAGGGGAACAGATACTCCACGCCCGTGAATCCGGCCGCCTTGGCTGCCGCGAAGCGGTCGAGGAACGGCAGTTCGTTGAAGAGCATCGTGAGATTGGCTGCGAATTTTGGCACGGGGAATGTCCTTTTCTTCTTTGTCTTGTGGTGGCTGCCGTCAAACGGGCAGCAGCTTGCCGCGGGAAGTCTTCTCCGGATTCGTCGGTGTGTCGTCGAGCGGCAGATCGAGCACGTCTTCGAATTCGACGATATTGTCGATCTCGGTCCCCATTGCGATGTTGGTGACCCGTTCGAGAATGAATTCGACCACCACCGGGACGCGATATTCCGCCATCATCTCACGCGCAGTCGCGAACGCGACTTGAGCATCCTCCGGGTGCGTGACGCGGATCGCCTTGCAGCCGAGGCCTTCGGCTACAGCGACGTGGTCGACGCCGTAGACGCCGAGTTCCGGCGCGTTGATATTTTCGAACGACAATTGCACGTGATAATCCATCTCGAAGCCGCGTTGTGCCTGACGGATCAGGCCCAGATAGGAGTTGTTCACGACGACGTGGATGTAGGGCAGTTTGAACTGCGCGCCGACGGCCAGTTCCTCGATCAGGAACTGGAAATCATAGTCGCCCGAAAGTGCAACGATCTCGCGCGTCGGATCGGCGGCGCGCACACCGAGTGCGGCGGGCAGGGTCCAGCCAAGTGGACCGGCCTGACCGGCATTGATCCAGTTGCGCGGCTTGTAGACGCCAAGGAATTGCGCGCCGGCAATCTGCGACAATCCGATCACGCTGACATAACAGGTATCGCGGCCGAACGCCTTGCTCATCTCCTCGTAAACGCGCTGCGGCTTGATCGGAACGTTGTCGAAGTGACTCTTGCGCAGCATGGTGCGTTTCCGGTCCTGAACCGCTGCGGGCCACGCCTGGCGCTCCTTCAGCTTGCCGGCTTTGCGCCATTCCTTCGCGACTGCGACGAAAAGCTCAAGTGCGGCCTTGGCATCGGAGACGATGCCGAAATCCGGATTGAACACGCGGCCAATTTGTGTGGGCTCGATATCGACATGCACGAAGGTGCGGCCCCTCGTGTAGGTTTCGACCGATCCGGTGTGGCGATTGGCCCAGCGGTTGCCGATGCCGAGTACGAAATCCGACTCCAGCATGGTTGCATTGCCGTAGCGGTGGCTGGTCTGAAGGCCGACCATTCCGGCCATCAGGACATGATCGTCCGGGATTGCGCCCCAGCCCATCAGCGTCGGCACCACGGGAACATTGACGATCTCGGCGAACGCCACGAGAAGGTCGGACGCGTCGGCATTGATGACACCGCCGCCGGCCACGATCAGCGGGCGCTCGGCAGCGTTGAGCATCGCGAGCGCCTTTTCGACCTGCCTGCGCGTTGCGGCGGGCTTGTAGACCGGCAAGGGCTCGTAGGTCTCGTCGTCGAATTCGATTTCGGCGAGTTGCACATCGAGTGGCAGGTCGATCAGCACCGGACCGGGACGACCAGAGCGCATGATGTGGAACGCCTGGCTGAAGACACGCGGCACCAGCGCTGGCTCGCGCACGGTGACGGCCCACTTGGTGACGGGCTTTGCGATCGACTCGATGTCAACTGCTTGGAAGTCCTCCTTATACATGCGTGCACGTGGCGCCTGTCCGGTGATGCACAGGATCGGGATCGAATCGGCGATGGCTGAATACAGCCCGGTGATCATGTCGGTTCCAGCGGGGCCGGATGTGCCGATGCAGACGCCGATATTGCCGGCCTTGGCGCGGGTGTATCCTTCGGCCATGTGAGATGCGCCTTCGACGTGGCGCGCCAGGATGTGATTGATCGATCCGCGCTTCTTGAGTGCCGAGTACAGTGGATTGATCGCGGCGCCCGGAACGCCGAACGCACAGACGACACCTTCCTTCTCAAGGATACGCACCGCCGCATCGATTGCCCGCATCTTCGCCATGTCCCACCTCGACTGGTTAAGTTCGGATGCAATCATCACGAGGATGGCAGATCGTCTCAATGGTCTTGAATTTGTTTCCCGCGATGCGACGCGCGTGTGAAATTCTCTCGCGCGATCAAATGACTAGGGAGAAGTAAAAGTGAAAATTCATACACACAAAAATGCAGCGGTTGCACTCAGTTCTTGGCTTGAACAACCGGCATGACGCCTCCGAGCGCAACAGTCAGTTCGGCGGCGACATCGCGGACGATATTGCCGATAATCGGTATGCGCTCGTCCGTGACGCGCGATGTCATTCCCGATACCGAAATTGCTGCAAGTGGCTCGCTGCAATCGTTGTAAACCACCGCAGCAATGCACCGAAGTCCCATACGGGCTTCCTCGTCATCGACCGCGTAGCCACGCTGCCGGACGATCTGCAGCGCCTTGAACAGCTCGCCGGGCCGTACGATCGATTTCTCCGTCAAACGTGGCATGCCTTGACGGTGGATGATGGCATTCACGTCTTCGTCAGAATAGGTCGCCAGCACCGCCTTGCCGACGCCGGAGGCCACCATGGCCACGCGGCCGCCCACCTTGGTGAGCGAGCGCATGATCTCGCGGCTCTCCATGCGGGTCAGAACGATGATGGTTTCGTCGTCGACGACGGCTAGATTGGCGGTTTCCCGCGTCTGGTCGCGCAGCTTGCGCAGATAGGGTATCGCATGGGCGACGAAGTTCCGCCGCCGTGCGAACGTCGATCCGACGGCGAAGCTCCGCGCGCCGATATGCCACTTCGCCTCGCTGCGGTCGAATTGCACGAAGCGCCGCTTCTCAAGCGTCGTCAGCAGGCGATGGACGGTCGAGGTGGACAGACCGGTGCGCACCGCCAGATCGGTGAGTCGGTAGCCTTCATCGTCTTCGGAAAGGGTTTCGATCAGCGTCAGAGCGCGGTTGACGGACTGCACGCCGCCATCTTTGCCTTCAGCTTCCGTCTCAACGCCGCTGCGCGGCTCAACGAGCTTTCGCCGGATCACACTTTTCTTCATTGCTACCTACGGTCGTCGATAGAAGTGAAGGTCGTGCTGAGAAGAGAAAGGGTGCCGCCCTATTGAGGCGACACCCAATTGTCAGAACTTACAGCAGGCCCGCGCCGCGTGCCCACTTGTACTTCGCGCCGAGAACTTCGACGGGGAGTTCAGTGGAGTATGCGTAAGCCGGGATGCCGTTCTGGTAGAGATACTCAGCGGCTTCCTCGACTTCGATGTCGCCGGCGAGGGAAGCTACCATCGGCTTGCTGATGCCTTTCGCTTCCATCTCCTTCTTCACCTCGACCATGTTGCGCGCGAACACCATCGGCGGCGTGACGATGGTGTGCCAGTAGCCGAGAATCAGCGAGTGAATGCGCTCATCCGACAAACCGAGTTTCACTGTGTTGACGTAAGTGATTGGCGGTTCGCCGCCGGTGATGTCGACCGGGTTGCCGGCTGCGCCGAACGGCGGGATGAATTTGCGGAACGCCGTGTCGAGATCGTCCGGCATCTTCATCAGCGACAGGCCGTTATCGACCACCGAGTCGGACAGCAGCACGCCGGAGCCACCGGCGCCGGTGATGATGAGGACGTTTTCGCCCTTCGGGGTCGGCAACGCGGGAATGCCGCGCGCAAATTCGAGGAGCTGACGCAGCGAGCGCGCGCGGATCACGCCCGATTGCTTCAAGACATCCTCATAGATCTTGTCGTTGCCGGCGAGTGCGCCGGTATGCGACGCCGCCGCCTTGGCGCCCGCCGAGGTGCGGCCTGCTTTCAGGACGACGACCGGCTTCTTCTTGGAGACGCGCTTGGCGGCTTCCGCGAAAGCGCGGCCATCTTTCAGGTCTTCGCAGTGCATCGCGATGATGTTGGTGTTCTTGTCCTGCTCGAAGAAGGCAAGCAGATCGTCTTCGTCGATGTCGGATTTGTTGCCGAGACCGACGATCGCGGACACGCCCATCTTGGCGGATCGCGAGAAGCCAATGATAGCCATGCCGATGCCGCCCGATTGCGACGACAACGCAGTCGAACCCTTCACGTCATAAGCCGTGCAGAACGTCGCGCAGAGGTTGGCCGGGGTGTAGTAGAAACCGTAAATATTCGGCCCCATCAACCGCACGTTGTATTTGTTTCCGATCGCGACGATTTCTTCCTGCAAGGCAGGCTCGTGCGCTTCGGCAAAACCCGACGGGATCAGGATTGCGCCGGGAATTTTCTTCTCACCGCACTCGATCAGCGCGCCGGCTACGAACTTGGCAGGAATCGCGAACACGGCGGTGTCGATAACGCCCGGTACATCCTTGACGCTCTTGTAGGCCTTGCGGCCCATGATCTCATCGGCCTTTGGATGGATCGGATAGATATCGCCCTTGTAGCCGCCGTTGATGAGGTTCTTCATCACCGAGTTGCCGATCTTGCCGTCTTCGGCCGAAGCGCCGATCACTGCAACGGATTTAGGCATCATGATGCGGTTCATCGCAGTCACGATTTCTTCGTTCGAGCGCGGAGCAGGGCGCGGCTTGTAATCGAAGTCGACGACGATGCGCACGTCGGCGGCAATGGCGTCCTTCTTGGTGGCGAACACCGGATTGAGGTCGAGTTCGATGATTTCCGGGAAATCGCTGACGAGTTGGGAAACGTTGACGATGATTTCGGCGAGCGCTTCACGGTTCACCGGATCGCCGCCGCGGACACCTTGCAGCATTTCGTGGGCCTGGATGCCGTCCAGCATGGACAGTGCATCGGCATTGGTTGCGGGCGCAAGGCGGAACGTGACGTCCTTCAGCACCTCGACCAGCACGCCGCCAAGGCCGAACGCCACGAGCTTGCCGAACGAGCCGTCTGTAATCGAGCCGACGATGACTTCCGTGCCGCCCAGCAGCATCTGCTGAACCTGGATGCCTTCGATCTTGGCGTCAGCCTTGTACTTCTTCGCGTTCGCGAGAATGGTCTCATAGGCCTTTTCAGCGTCGGCAGCGGTCTTCACACCGACGATCACGCCGCCGGCCTCGGTCTTGTGGAGGATGTCGGGGGAGACGATCTTCATCACCACGGGAAAGCCCATGCCGGTTGCGATCTTGGCGGCATCCGCGGCGGACTTGGCGACGCCTTCCTTCGGGACCGGAATTCCGTAAGCATCGCAGACCAGTTTGCCTTCCGGCGCGGTCAGGCTGGTGCGTTTATCTGCTTTGACGGCGTCGAGAATTTTCCGAACTTCGGCCTTTGCCTGCTGTCCGACGTCAATCTTTCGCGCTGCGTCCTGCGAATGAGCCATTACTTCCTCCTGTCACGTCCATTTTTTGGGAAACCGGATTGCGCACGGGTTGTCGGACGGCGTTTCCCGAACGCTTGAGCACCACGGTTGGGCATTGAACTGCACACCTTTTCAGAACGTGCAGAGAAAAGCCTATAAGTGGCATTTGGCATGCCAAGAACCATGTTTGTCAAGTCTGTTCGCGGGGCTTTGACGATGTGTGACCGCAGCTTGACACTTTGGCATCTGGTATGCCAAGAACACAACGAAATGCTCCCGTGGTATACAGCCCTCAACCGGAGAGGGAGATGATTCATGGTTACTCAGAAAATTTCAAAGGTGCCGCTGACCGAAAAGGATATCGCGATCGTCCGCATCGCGCCCGAAGCCAGTTTCAAAAACAAGGCTTATGACGCGCTGAAGGAAGCCATCCTCAAGATGGACATTTATGCGAGCCCGGAGCCCGTCATGCTCGACGAGCGCGCGCTGTCGGAACATCTCGGTGTTAGCCGCACGCCAATCCGCGAAGCAATCGCGATGCTGGAGCAGGATGGTTTCGTCAAAACGGTTCCACGCCGCGGCATCGTGGTTGTGCGCAAGACCAAGGCCGAAATCGTCGACATGATCCGGGCGTGGGCTGCGCTCGAGAGCATGGCCGCGCGCCTCATCACCACGACCGCGCGCAAGAAAGACATCTCTGCGCTGCGTAACTTCTTCAAGGACTTTAACAAGGATCGTCTGCCGCAGGATCACATCGCCGAGTATTCGAAGGCGAACATCGCATTCCATCAGGCGCTGATCTCGTTAAGCGAATCTCCAGTTCTGGTCGATATGACCAACGATATCCTGCTGCACGTGCGTGGCTACCGCCAATTGACGATTGGCCGGACCGACCGCACCGCGGTGTCTCTGCCTGAACATCTCGCGATCATCGAGGCGCTCGAAGAGCGCGATACAGAACTGGCCGAGAAGCGCGCGCGCGATCATACGCTTGGGCTTGCGACTTATGTCGAAACCCACGGACAGGAAATATTCACGTAGACCAACGATCAAAAAAAGAGACCAGGGAGCCCACCGATGCTTACGACGGCGAAGACGACGGCTGCAAGTGACACAGAGCAGGACCTGACGGATGGTTTTCATCTGATCATCGACGCGCTGAAACTTAACGGCCTCAATACGATCTACGGCGTCCCGGGCATTCCGATCACCGACTTTGGCCGCATGGCGCAGGCCGAGGGCATTCGCGTTCTGTCGTTTCGCCACGAGCAAAATGCCGGCTATGCTGCTTCCATCGCAGGCTTCCTGACGAAGAAGCCCGGTGTCTGTCTCACTGTTTCGGCACCTGGCTTTCTCAACGGCCTGACCGCACTCGCTCATGCCACGACCAATTGCTTCCCGATGATCCTGATTTCCGGCTCATCGGAGCGCGAGATCGTCGACCTGCAGCAGGGCGACTACGAAGAGATGGACCAACTCGCGATCGCGAAGCCGCTGTGCAAGGCGGCGTTCCGCGTGCTGCATGCGCAGGACATCGGTATTGGTGTTGCGCGCGCGATCCGCGCTGCGGTCTCCGGTCGTCCAGGTGGTGTCTATCTCGATCTTCCGGCAAAGCTGTTTGGGCAGGTGATGAACGCGGAAGCCGGTAAGAAGTCGCTGGTGAAGGTCATCGACGCGGCCCCGGCACAGATCCCGGCCCCCGATTCCGTTAAGCGTGCGCTCGACGTGCTTAAGTCGGCGAAGAAGCCGCTCATTATTCTCGGCAAGGGTGCATCCTACGCGCAGGCAGACGACGCGATCCGCGCTCTGATTGAGAAGAGCGGCATTCCATTCCTGCCGATGAGCATGGCCAAGGGCCTGCTGCCCGACACGCATCCGCAATGCGCCGGCGCGGCGCGTTCGACGGTGTTGAAGGATTCCGATGTTGTCATGCTGATCGGCGCGCGGCTGAACTGGCTGCTGTCGCACGGCAAGGGCAAGACATGGGGTGAGGCTCCGAAAAAATTCATCCAGATCGACATCGAGCCAAAGGAAATGGACTCGAACGTCGAGATCGTGGCGCCAGTGGTCGGCGACATAGGATCGTGCGTCACGGCTCTTTTGCAAGGGATGGGCGGCAACTGGACAGCTCCGCCGTCGGATTGGACCAAATCCGTTCAGACCAAGCGGGACGACAACGTTGCCAAAATGGCGCCGCGTCTGATGAACAACAACTCGCCGATGGATTACCACGGAGCGCTCGGTGTTCTGCGCACCATCATCAAGGAGCGTCCGGATGCGATTCTTGTCAATGAAGGCGCCAATACGCTCGATCTCGCGCGCGGCATCATCGACATGTATCAACCGCGCAAGCGTATCGACGTCGGCACCTGGGGCATCATGGGTATCGGCATGGGCTATTCGATTGCCGCTGCTATTGAGACCGGCAAGCCGGTGCTCGCGATCGAGGGTGACAGCGCGTTCGGATTTTCCGGCATGGAAGTGGAGACGATCTGCCGCTACAAGCTGCCGGTCTGCGTGGTAATCTTTAACAATGACGGCATTTATCGCGGTACCGACGTCAACCCCTCGGGCGGCTCAGACGTGGCGCCGACCGTATTCGTGAAGGGCGCTCGTTACGACAAGATGATGGAGGCTTTCGGCGGTGTCGGCGTCAATGCGACGACCCCCGATGAGTTGAAGCGTGCAGTCAACGCGGCGATGGATTCAGGTAAGCCGACGCTTATCAATGCGGTGATCGACCCCGCTGCCGGCAGCGAAAGCGGCCGCATCGGTAATCTCAATCCGCAAAGCGTTCTGAAGAAGAAATAAGGCCACACCGTTGGGTGCATGTTGCGCCCAATCAATTTCAGTCCTCAGGCTCGGCGTCAGAAGGCGTCGGTTGATATGGAGTAGAAGATAATGACACAGGCGCTGAAGGGCGTTCGCATTCTTGATTTCACCCACGTTCAATCGGGACCGACATGTACGCAGTTGCTGGCATGGTTCGGTGCCGATGTGATCAAGGTGGAGCGTCCCGGCGTCGGTGACATCACTCGCGGCCAGCTTATGGATGTCCCGAACGCGGACAGCCTTTATTTCACGATGCTCAACCACAACAAGCGCTCGATCACGCTCGACACCAAGAACCCGAAGGGCAAGGAAGTCCTCACCGAACTGATGAAGAAGTGCGACGTGCTGGTGGAGAATTTCGGCCCTGGCGTGCTGGATCGCATGGGCTTCCCGTGGGAGACCATCCAGAAGATCAATCCGAAATTGATCGTGGCGTCGATCAAGGGTTTCGGCCCTGGCCCTTACGAAGACTGCAAGGTGTATGAGAACGTCGCTCAGTGCACCGGCGGCGCTGCATCGACAACCGGTTTTCGCGACGGCCTGCCGCTGGTCACTGGTGCTCAGATCGGCGACAGCGGTACCGGTTTGCATCTGGCGCTCGGCATCGTCACCGCGCTTTATCAGCGCACGGTCACTGGCAAGGGTCAGAAGGTCACGGCTGCGATGCAGGACGGTGTGCTCAATCTCGCGCGCGTCAAGATGCGCGACCAGCAGCGTCTCGCACACGGGCCGCTCAAGGAATACAGTCAGTTCGGCGAAGGCATTCCGTTCGGTGATGCTGTGCCGCGCGCCGGCAACGATTCCGGGGGTGGCCAGCCGGGCCGCATCCTGAAGTGCAAGGGTTGGGAGACTGATCCGAACGCTTACCTCTATTTCATCACCCAGGCTCCTGTCTGGGAGAAGATCTGCGACGTGATCGGCGAGCCGGGTTGGAAGACGCATCCGGATTATGCTAAGCCGGCAGCGCGTTTGCCGCGCCTGAACGAGATTTTCGCGCGCATCGAACAGTGGACCATGACCAAGACCAAGTTCGAGGCGATGGAAATCCTCAACAAGGACGACATTCCATGCGGCCCGATCCTGTCGATGAAGGAAATCTCCGAGGACAAATCTCTCTATGCCACCGGGACGCTTGTTGAGGTCGATCATCCGACCCGCGGCAAGTACATTTCGGTCGGTAACCCGATCAAGCTGTCAGACAGCCCGACCGTGGTGACGCGTTCACCGTTGCTGGGTGAGCACACTGACGAGATTCTGAAACAGGTGCTGGGCTTCAACGACAATCAGGTTGCCGAAACGCATAATTCGGGTGCGCTTGCTCCGCCCCGAAAGGTTGAAGCCGCGGAATAACGACGAACGGTCGTATCATTCATTCATGTTGAGGGCCGGCGGTTTGCGCCGGCCTTTTTCTTGCGTCGAAATTCGTGGCGCTCGTGACGGCGCGCACTATCATATGCGACATTTTGTCGCAATTCAGATGCCTGTTGCGGCGCAATATTCGTCAATGCTGCTATGCAAAGTGCTTCGTGGGTTCTGGTATTTGGTATACCTGAGATGCAGACCACATTGCGCCGCGCAGTGACCAGCGCTGAACAAATCGATTTTTAGAAGACCTTCGCAACGCGAAGGAACGATACTTCGGGCGTGCGTTCCATCGCTGGGTGACTTCCTCAATGGCTTGCTTTTCCTAGCATTTTCCTACTGGGACACGCGCCCACTTAAGCCTGCGACAACGGCCTGCCGTGGCCCAGTCTTTGAATCCCAAAGTCCTATCTGCGCATGGCTGGTTAGCCGAAAAACATCAAATGCTTGCCGGAAACGTCTCGATTGTTGGGGCAGTATTCTGGTTCCAGGTGCTGGCAATGTCGCACTGCCCAAAGGCGTGGCGTCAGATTTAACTTGTACTCTGGTATATCGCATACAAGGATGTGCTCAGGCAGCGTTTGTCGAAAACGAAACAGAACAACGCGCCTTGGGAGGGGAAACTGGCCAATATCGTTCTGACGATTGCAGCCGATGCTGAGCACAGGGCCGACGGATGTCGCCCTAGCTATCAGCACGAACTTCCTCACAATGATTGCGATGACCGCTGCGGGCTGCGTGCCACGCAAGCGAGCATTTTGCGTCATGTGTATCGCAACTCTGTTTGGTGAGGTGCAGGCACGCGACGCGATAATGACAAGAGAAACCGGAACTGCGCAGTGCGGATTTCGGAACCAAGCCGCCGTTGAGCGGCATGAAACAATGTTTGGGGAGAAGTGCGATGATGCGATTGTCGATCCATACAATGCTCGGAATCTCGTTGGCGGCAGTATTGGCTTCCGGGCCTGCTGCGGCGGCTTGGGAGCCGACCCGTCCCGTTGAAATCGTCGTGCCCGCGGGCACCGGCGGCGGCGCCGACCAGATGGCGCGGACCATCCAGGGTATCGTTACCAAGCACCAGCTGATGAAACAGCCGCTGGTGGTTGTGAACAAGGCGGGCGGTGCAGGTGGCGAAGGCTTCCTCGACGTCAAAGGCTCTGCGGGTAATCCGCACAAACTGGTGATCACCCTGTCCAATCTTTTCACCACGCCGCTGGGGACGGGCATTCCGTTCAGTCACAAGGATCTGACGCCGGTCGCCATGATGGCGCTCGACGAATTCATTCTCTGGGTCAACGCGGAAAGTCCCCACAAGACGGTGAAGGACTACATCGCAGCGGTGAAGGCAAAGCCCGGTGAGTTCAAGATGGGCGGCACCGGATCGAAGCAGGAAGACCAGATCATTACGGTCGCGATCGAGAAGGCTTCGGGCACCAAGTTCACCTACATCCCCTATCGCGGCGGTGGTGAGGTCGCGGTCCAACTCGTCGGCAAACACGTCGATTCCACGGTGAACAATCCGATCGAGGCCGTGGCTCAGTGGCGGGGCGGCGCCGTACGTCCGCTCTGCGTGTTCGATGCGAAGCCGCTGCCATACAAGGACGTCATGGCTGATGGTAAATCGTGGAGCGACATTCCGACGTGCAAGTCGCAGGGGCTCGACGTCGAATATCTGATGCTGCGCGGATTCTTCACGTCGCCCAAGGCGACCAAGGATCAGGTCGAATTCTACGTCAACCTGCTCAAGAAGGTTCGTGAAACTCCGGAATGGCAGACCCTGATGAAGGATGGTGCCTTCAATCAGACTCTCATGGTCGGTTCCGAATACAGCGCTTGGGTCGAGAACGAAGAGAAGCGGCACCAGGCACTTATGAAGGATGCCGGCTTCCTGGCGGCGCCGCAATAACATCAAGGGTCAATACTGCCGGCGGATTATCTCCGCCGGCAGGGCTTCAGCGCGGGAAAAAAACATGAGCGAGCATTCTTCTGGAGTTGGTCAGCGTGGTCCGTCGCATCGATGGACGGAGTTCGGGGTGGCAGTATTCTGTATCCTGTTCGGCGCGATCACGATCATCGGCAGCGTCAAGGCGGGATCGGGGTGGGGCCCTGAAGGTCCGAAAGCCGGATTCTTTCCCTTCTACATCGGCGTCATCATTGTGCTGGCGAGCGTTGTGAACTGCATCGAGATTTTGATGCAGTCCGATGACGGTCAGCTTTTCGCGGATTGGGGGCAGCTTCGCCAGGTGATGTGCGTCGTTATTCCGACCACGATTTACACTCTGAGCATTCCGTATCTCGGCATCTACCTCGCGTCGGTCATCCTGATTGCGCTGTTCATGAAATGGCTCGGTAAATACCCGTGGACCAAGGCGGCGGCCGTGGCACTCGGCACACCTTTCGCGATCTACCTGTTCTTCGAAAAATGGTTCCTCATTCCGTTGCCAAAAGGACCGTTGGAAGACTTGCTCGGTCTCTGAAAATTCAAAGCTGCGGTTGAGGACATCGATATGGAAGAAATCGTAAATCTGTTTCACGGCTTCGCGACGGTTCTGCAGCCGTTCAACATCATGGTCATGGTCATCGGGATATTGCTCGGCGTCATCATTGGCGTGCTTCCCGGTCTTGGCGGTGCGAACGGTGTGGCGATCCTGCTACCGCTCACATTCAGCATGACGCCGACGTCGGCCATCATCATGCTGTCTTGCATCTACTGGGGGGCACTGTTTGGCGGCGCCATCACGTCGGTGCTGTTCAATATCCCCGGCGAGCCGTGGTCCGTGGCCACGACATTCGACGGCCATCCCATGGCGCAGAAGGGCAAGGCCGGCGAGGCGCTCACCGCCGCGTTCACGTCGTCCTTCGTCGGCGCGCTGTTCGCCGTCATCATGATTACGCTGGTCGCACCGCTGGTTGCGAAGTTCGCGCTTCAGTTCGGGCCGGCGGAAAAATTCGCGGTGTTCTTCATAGCGTTCTGCAGTTTCATCGGCATGGGCAAGGAGCCGCCATTTAAAACAATTGTCGCGATGATGATCGGTTTTGCGCTGGCGTCGGTCGGCCTCGACAGCGTCACGGGACAGTTGCGCATGACCTTCGGATTCACCCACCTGCTGAGTGGATTCGACTTCCTGATCGCGGTGATCGGATTGTTCGGAATCGGCGAGATCCTTCTCACCATGGAGGAGGGGCTGAACTTCCGGGGTAAGGCCGCCAAGATCAATGCAAGGGTGGTGTGGGAAACCTGGAAGGAGCTTCCGCGCTACTGGGCGACGTCGCTGCGCTCGTGTTTCATCGGCGTGTGGATGGGAATTTCGCCGGCCGGCGCAACGCCTGCATCTTTCATGAGCTATGGCATCGCCAAGCGCATGTCGAAGAGCGGCAAGAACTTCGGCAAGGGTGAGATTGAGGGCGTGGTCGCGCCCGAAACAGCTGCGCATGCGGCCGGTACCGCCGCGTTGCTGCCCATGCTGTCACTCGGCGTTCCGGGTTCGCCGACGGCTGCGGTGCTGCTCGGTGGCTTGCTGATCTGGGGACTGCAGCCAGGACCGCTGCTGTTCGTCGAACAGAAGGAATTCGTCTGGGGCCTGATTGCCAGCATGTATCTCGGAAACTTCGTCGGCCTGATTATCGTGCTGACCTGCGTGCCGCTGTTCGCAGCAATCCTGCGCATTCCGTTCAGCATCATTGCGCCTGTCATCCTGGTGCTATGTGCCATCGGCGCTTACACCGTGCACAACAACACCTTCGACGTCGTGATGATGATGGTGTTCGGTGTGGTCGGATACGTGATGAAGAAGTGCAACTATCCGATGGCGCCGCTGGTGCTTGCGATCGTGCTCGGTGACAAGGCGGAAGAGGCGTTCCGGCAATCGCTGCTGGGATCGCAGGGAAGCCTTGGCGTGTTCTTCTCCAACGGTCTGGTCGGAACGATCATGATGCTGGGATTGATTGCGCTGTTCTGGCCTTTGATCTCGAACGGCTGGACCTGGTTGCAGTCACGCACACCGAAGGCGGCGATGTGAGGTGAAGTCTGCCTGTTGCAGGCTTGACTGACACTCGCTGACCAAGAAACAACCCGACGAAGCGCGCTTATCCTTTGGATGGGCGCGCTTTTTTCTTTTCTCGTGGAGCCCCCTCGAAACCGGTTGACTCGCGCCGGGAGCACGGGCAATTTCTGGTATACATAATACAAGGTGGCGGGCGAGTACATTTTGGCCCTGAAAACAGGGCGTTTCTCGATCCGGACCACGATTGGAGGAAGCAATGAATATTCACGAGTATCAGGGCAAAGCCGTCCTGAAGAATTTTGGAGTGACTGTGTCGGCGGGTGCGCCGGCCTTCACTGTTGACGAAGCGATCGCTGCGGCGACGGCGTTGCCGGGGCCGGTTTACGTTGTGAAATCGCAGATCCATGCCGGCGGTCGCGGCAAAGGCAAGTTCAAGGGATTGCCGGCGGATGCGAAGGGCGGCGTGCGGTTGGCAAAATCGGTCGATGAAGTCGCGAGCTTTGCGAAAGAAATGCTTGGACGCACGCTCGTCACCGAACAAACCGGACCGGCAGGCAAGCAGGTCAACCGGCTGTACATCGAAGACGGCTCCGAGATCGAAAAAGAGTTTTACATCTCGATACTGGTCGATCGTGAAACATCACGCGTTGCATTCGTGGTGTCGACCGAAGGCGGCATGGACATCGAGAAGGTCGCGCACGACACGCCGGAAAAAATCGTGACCTTCTCCGTCGATCCCGCCACCGGCGTGATGGCGCATCACGGACGCAAGGTCGCGCAGGTGCTGGGCCTCACGGGCGATCTCGCCAAGCAGGCTTCGATCCTCACCGCGCAGCTCTACAACGCCTTCCTCTCCACCGACATGGCGATGCTGGAAATCAATCCGCTGGTGGTGACGAAGCAGAGTGAGCTCCGCTGCCTCGACGCCAAGATCAACTTCGATTCCAACGCGCTGTATCGTCACCACGAACTGGTGAAGCTGCGCGACCTGACCGAAGAAGATGAAAAGGAAATCGAGGCGTCGAAATACGACCTGAACTACATCGCGCTTGAAGGCACCATCGGCTGCATGGTCAACGGCGCGGGACTGGCGATGGCGACCATGGACATCATCAAGCTCTATGGCGCGACGCCGGCCAATTTCCTCGATGTCGGCGGCGGTGCGACCAAGGAGAAGGTCGCGGCCGCTTTCAAGATCATCACCTCCGATCCGAACGTGAAAGGAATTCTGGTCAACATCTTCGGCGGCATCATGCGTTGCGATGTCGTCGCGGAAGGCGTGGTCGCCGCGGTGCGCGAAGTCGGCTTGAGTGTGCCGCTGGTGGTGCGCCTCGAAGGCACCAATGTCGAACTCGGCAAGAAGGTCATCGCCGAGTCCGGATTGAATGTCGTCGCCGCCGACGATCTCGACGATGCCGCTCAGAAAATCGTTCGCGCCACACGCAAGGAAGCCGCGTAATGTCCATTCTCATCGATAGCACCACGAAGGTGATTTGCCAGGGTTTTACCGGCAAAAACGGCACTTTTCATTCCGAGCAGGCGGCGCTTTACGGCACGCAGATGGTCGGCGGCACATCGCCCGGCAAGGGCGGCTCCTCGCATCTCGGCCTGCCGGTGTTCGATACGGTGGCGGAAGCGCGCGAGAAGACCGGCGCCGACGCCAGCGTGATCTACGTCCCGCCGCCGGGCGCTGCTGACGCGATCTGCGAAGCGATCGACGCCGAGGTGCCATTGATCGTCTGCATCACGGAAGGCATTCCGGTTACCGACATGGTGCGCGTCAAGCGTGCGCTTGAAGGATCAAGCTCGCGGCTGATCGGTCCCAATTGTCCCGGCGTGATGACGGCGGGCGAGTGCAAGATCGGAATCATGCCCGGCAACATTTTCAAGAAAGGCAATGTGGGGATCGTGTCGCGTTCAGGCACGCTGACCTATGAGGCGGTGTACCAGACCTCCGCCGAAGGTCTCGGCCAGACCACGGCGGTCGGCATCGGTGGCGATCCTGTGAAGGGCACCGACTTCATCGCGATGCTTGAACTGTTCCTCGCAGATCCCGACACCAAGTCGATCGTGATGATCGGCGAGATCGGCGGCTCGTCGGAAGAAGACGCGGCGCAGTTCATCAAGGACGAGGCGAAGCGCGGACGCAAGAAGCCGATGGTCGGTTTCATCGCCGGCCGCACAGCGCCTCCCGGTCGTCGCATGGGCCATGCCGGTGCGATCATCTCGGGCGGGAAGGGCGATGCCGAATCCAAGATCGCGGCGATGGAAGCCGCCGGCATTCGCGTCTCGCCGTCACCCGCGCGTCTTGGCAAGACGCTGGTGGATGTGCTGAAGGGCTGATAGTTTCTGCGCGAGGATGTGCGGAGACTTTCTTCATCGATGATGCTTCGATCAACACGTCGTCATGCCCGGGCTTGTCCCGGGCATCTGCGTTTGCGGGACCACGCATCGTCATTGCGAGCGCAGCGAAGCAATCCAGATACGATGGCCGTCAGGCGACGGCTGGATTGCTTCGTCGCTGCGCTCCTCGCAATGACGGAGGAGATGCGTCGCATTCGCTGATTTTGTATCAGCTTCCCAACATTGGCGGGCGAGGGGCCTTTGCCGTGCGCTTTCAACGCCTTGCCCGTCATTCGTCGTGCTTATCGCTGCAAATGGCCAAACGGTGACGAACCCCAGCGCAAAAGGCCGGATGGTGACGGCATCGCGGCGGCTGCACCTGGCCTGCACGGGCGTCCCATCGTCGTTCAGGGGCTCAGGCATACCACCGCAAAATAGGAATTTGTTCCGATTGACTCGTGGCATAATGTATACCAGTATTGAGACGTCAACGGGGACATCCATCCTCGGACACGAGCACCCGCTGGGGAGAGACATCCCCGCCACGGACCAGGGAGGTTGTGATGAGAGTCGGAGACATCCTGAACAGGAAGAGCACCCGTATCGCCACCGTCCGCATGAACGAGACCGTCGCGACCGCCGCGCGGCTGCTCCGCAACGAAAACATCGGCGCGCTCGTCGTGACGGATGTGTGCCACACCGAAGGCAATGTCGCTGTCGGCATGTTCTCCGAGCGCGACGTGGTGCGCGCCGTTGCCGAGCACGGGCCGGCCGGAATCAACATGAAGGTTTCCGCGCTCATTTCAGTGCAAAAAATGGTGTCGTGTCATTCCACGGATTCGCTGGAGTACGTGCGCGATCTGATGAACGACAATCACATCCGGCATCTGCCGGTGATCGACGATCACACCCTGATCGGCGTGATCAGCATGCGGGACATCAACGCCACCACCGGCTTCGATGCGATGGCGCGCCCCGGCCCAAGGCCAGCCGAACTCGCGTTTGTCTAAGGGGTATCTCCCTGCAGGGCGCGATCACATGCACTCTCCGGTCGTGTGACCGCACCCTGCTTTTTTCTTCAGGATCCATTCCGCACCTCATTGCTGCAATCATTTTGGGAAACGCGATGAAGATCTGTATTTACGGTGCGGGTGCGGTTGGCGGCTATCTCGGCGTGCAGCTTGCGCAGGCGGGGGCCGATGTCAGCCTGGTGGCGCGCGGCGCGCATCTGGCGGCGATGAAGGCCAACGGCCTGAAGCTCCTGATCGGCGACGAAGAGCGCGTGGTGCATCCGCGCTGCACTGACAATCCCGCCGAGCTCGGCGTGCAGGATGTCGTCATCATCTGCCTCAAGGCGCACTCGATCACCGGCGTGATCGAGGCGATGCAGCCGCTGCTCGGGCCGAAGACGCGCATCGTCACCGCGGTGAACGGCATTCCCTACTGGTACTTCTACAAGCACGGCAACGCCTGCGAAGGTTCGACGCTGGAAAGCATCGACCCCGGCGGGCGCCAGTGGAAGGAGCTTGGACCGGAGCGCGCCATCGGCTGCGTGGTTTATCCGGCGACCGAGATCGAAGCGCCCGGCGTGATCCGCCATGTCTACGGCGACCGCTTTCCGCTCGGTGAGCCGTCGGGCGAGAAGAGCGCCGATGTCGAGGCGCTGTCGGCGCTGTTCGTCAAGGCGGGCCTTCAGGCGCCGGTGCTGGAGAATATCCGCGACGAAATCTGGCTCAAGCTGTGGGGCAACGTCTGCTTCAATCCGATCAGCGCACTGACTCATGCCACGCTCGATGTGATCGGCAGCGATCCGGGCACGCGGGCGGTGGCCAGGTCCATGATGGTGGAGGCCCAGACCATCGCCGAGAAGTTCGGCATCAGGTTCCGCGTCGATGTCGAGCGCCGGATCGAGGGCGCGCGCAAGGTCGGCGCACACAAGACGTCGATGCTGCAGGATCTTGAACGCGGCCGGCCGATGGAAATCGATCCGCTCGTCACCGTGGTGCAGGAGATGGGCGCGCTGTCGAAAATCCCGACGCCGTCGATCGACGTCGTGCTGGCGCTGGTGGCGCAGCGCGCCAAGATCGCGGAGCTATATTGATTTCCAATCCTGTCGCCTCAATTGTCATTGCGAGCGAAGCGAAGCAATCCAGTTTTCTTGCATAAGGACTGGATTGCTTCGTCGCTACGCTCCTCGCAATGACGGGAAGCAATGTTCTTTGGAGATTCAGCCGTGACGCAGTGGATTCGCTTTCGCCATCAGGATCAGACCGGGTTCGGCACGCTGTCGGGCCAGAATATCACCGTGCATCACGGCGACATGTTCGACAGTCCGAAGGCGAACGGCAAGACCTTGTCGCTGTCCGATGTCCAGTTGCTCGCGCCCACCACGCCGTCGAAGGTCGTCGCGCTGTGGAACAACTTTCACGCCCTGGCGGCGAAGCTCAACGTCGCCGAACCGGCCGAGCCGCTTTATCTGCTGAAAGCGCCGACGACCGTGACGTCGCCGAACGCGGTGGTGCAGAAGCCTGCATGGTATGACGGGAAGGTCGCCTATGAAGGCGAGCTTGCCATTGTGATCGGAAAGACCTGCCGCGCGGTGTCGGTCGAAGAGGCCGACGATTTCATCCTCGGCTACACCTGCGTCAACGACATCACCGCCGCGGACATTCTCAACAAGGACCCGACGTTTCCGCAGTGGGCGCGCGCCAAGGGCTTCGACGACTTCTGCCCGTTCGGTCCCGCCATCGTCACGGACATCGATCCGGCAAAGTTGACTGTGCGCACCATTCTCAACGGCGCGGAGCGGCAGTCCTACAGGATCTCGGACATGATCTTCTCGGCGCAGGAACTGGTCAGCAAAATCTCGCACGACATGACGTTGCTGCCCGGCGATATCATCGCCTGCGGCACGTCATTGGGCGTCGGTGTGATGAAGGAGCCGGTCAACAAGATCACCATCGCCATCGACGGCGTCGGCGAGCTGACCAACGAGTTCAGGAATTGAAGTTTGGTCGTCCCGACGAAGGCCGGGACCATTGACCTTCGCGAAATGTAACGATGGTGCGTCATCCTGAGGAGCGCGCCGCGCTTGCGGCGAGCCTCGAAGGATGCGCAGCCGCGGTCACCGTCATCCTTCGAGGCTCGCAAGTGCTCGCACCTCAGGATGACGGTGATTGTCCGCGAGTAGCTATGGATCCCCGCTTTCGCGGGGACGACGATCGTTATGATGTCGTCATTGCGAGGAGCACTTGCGACGAAGCAATCCAGTCTTTCTCTTTGAATTTATGGATTGCTTCGCTGCGCTCGCAATGACGCCGCGCTATCTCAACGCGAATTTTCCGGCTCGTTCCTGGCTGCCTTGGTGCCAGTGAGTTCGGCGAACGCCGGACCGAGCCCCGTCATGCGCACCAGAACCGCGATGTCGTTCTTCTGCGCGCCGCTGAGCTGGGCGTAAAGTGCGCGCGTCGCGGTTTTCAGCCGCGTAATGGCGTCGCTCTCGATGTCGAACGAATCGTCGTGATTTTTCTTCAGCCGCTTCTGGTAGTCCTCGATCTGCAGCGTGACCTCGCGCATCGCATTTTCCACCGGCGGCCAGTACTTCTGCTGCGCGGGCGTGAGGTTCAAGCGCTTCTTGATACCGGCGATCTGGCTGTCGTTGAGGAACAGCCGCGACGGCTTCTCGGATTTCGCCGTGGCCCTGCGCGGCAGCGTCACCGGCGCCGTCATCCAGGCGCGCGCGGTTTCATACATGTCGTTCGGAACGGTGGATTCGGTGCTTTCTGCCGGAACCGGAGACGCGATGACGCGGTCCTGTTTCGTCATCGTGTTGGAGACCGGATAGCGTGCGTCGAAGTCGTCCGCGGGATCGTCCCTGGTCAGCGATGCGGATGCGCTCTGGAAGAACAACTGGTCGCCGATCAGCCAGCCGCCGACGCCGGCCAGAAGGCCCGCGCCGCACATCAGCACGATGTATGTCGTCCGGATCGCCAAAACGTTTCTCTGTCGCAGATTCCCGCTGTCGCTGAAACCGGTCAAGTCTCGCCCAAATTGTTGAACAATTGTGGCTTTCCGAGGCTCCAAAACCTCTCGGGAGGGCTCACAGGCCTTAGCGCGGAGTTGCCAACATCGGGTAAATCGGTGGCTTTCGGGATGCAAGACACGGCATCGCGGATCGGTTAAAGGGACCTCTGCGGCGTTGCGGGCGATGTTTGGGCATGGTCTCGTCCGGCCGCCGGTTCCCGTCCCTGGATCGATCCAGGGGCATGCTGCCGACCATGCCCCAATCCGGAGAACAACAATGAGCGAAAAGCCGCATGGGCTGAAGAGCGACGGCAACAAATCGTTGACGCAGTACGAGGCGGAAGGCCGCGCGGTGCGCGCCAACATGGAAAAGCTGCGCGCGCTGCGCCTCGCTAGGGAGGCCGCCGAAGCGGCTGCTGCGCCGCCGGCCAAGGCCAAAGCCAGGAAAGGGGCGGCAAAGCCCGCCAAGAAAGAGGCCCCGGCGAAGCTCTCCGAGTGGCTCGCCAATCAGCAAAAGGGCGGCTTCCGGACCTGAGGACATGGCGGGGATTTATTCGTCATTGCGAGGAGCGCAGCGACGAAGCAATCCAGCCGTGCTTTGCCTAAGACTGGATTGCTTCGCTTCGCTCGCAATGACGACGCGGATACCGTACTTTCCGGGTCCGATTTGCGGGACTTGCGCAGGAGAACGTCATTGACCACGGTCTACGATTTCTCGGCAGCGACGCTGGACGGCGAAAAGCGTCCGCTCAAGGCCTATGAGGGGCAGGTGCTGCTGATCGTCAACACCGCGAGCGCCTGCGGCTTCACGCCCCAATATGCGCAACTCGAGGAATTGCAGCGCGCGCTCGGCCCGCGCGGCTTTTCGGTGCTCGGTTTTCCGTGCAATCAGTTCGGCGGTCAGGAGCCGGGCAGCGCGCAGGAGATCGCCGCGTTCTGCTCGCAGAAGTACGACGTGACGTTTCCGATGTTCGCCAAGGTCGACGTCAATGGCGGCAATGCGCTGCCGCTGTTCGATCATCTCAAGCGCGAGAAGCCCGGGCTGCTCGGCTCATCGATCAAATGGAATTTCACCAAGTTTCTGGTCGATCGCGCCGGCAAGGTCGTTGCGCGCTACGGCTCGACCACGGCGCCCGGCGCGCTGACCAGCGATATTGAAAAGCTCCTGTAAGATCAGGACACCGACTTCAAGAACAAGACTCAAGACCAACATGATCAGGATATGACGATGAGCGACCAGCTTCCCGACCGCCTCTCCACCGACCCCCGCAGCCCCTATTACAACGCGGACGTGCTGTCGCGCGATGTCGGCATCCGCTTCAAGGGCGTCGAGAAGAACAACGTCGAGGAATATTGCGTCAGCGAGGGCTGGGTGCGCGTCACTGCGGGTTCGTCCAAGGACCGCTTCGGCAATCCGCTGACCATCAAGCTGACCGGCGCGGTAGAGCCCTATTTCCGCGACGAGAAGTAATTTCCAGCTCTGCCGTTGTCCCGGCCTTCGCCGGGACGACGGTTATTGACCGCGAACACCCGCCGCTTCGGCGCGCTGGCGCGCGGTCTCATAAGCGGCCTTGGATTCGTCGTGGCGCTCAAGCTTGTGCAAGGTGAGGCCGGTCCCGGTCCAACTGGCCACAAGACCGGGTTGCAGTGCCACTGCATGCTGATAGGCCGCCAGCGCGTCGTCGTAACGGGCGAGGTCGAACAGCGCGTTGCCTCTGTTGTGATGGGCCAGCGCATATTTCGGCTGCAGCGCGATCGCCTTGTCGAAATCGGCAATCGCGGCCTGATAGTCCTTCAGGTCGTTATGGACCGTGCCGCGGTTGCTCCAGGCTTCCGCGTCGTTCGGGCTGAGTGCAAGCGCCTGCGTGAACTGCGCCAGCGCCTCGTCCGCGCGGCCCAGCGCCTTGAGCGCGAGCCCGTGATTGCACAGGGCTGCATACGCATTCGGATTGAGCTTCAGCGCCGACCGCAGCAGCCGCTCGGCTTCCGCATATTTTCCAGTGCCGACGAGAATGGCGCCGAGCACGCTCAGGGCAAGCGGATGATCGGACGTCCTGCGCAGCAATTTGCGAAGGACCTTCTCGGCCTCGCGAATCCGCCCGGCCTGGAAGAACGAAATCGCTTCACTGAATAAGATGTCGGTCGAGGCGGCCACTGTCGGTCTCGCTAAAGGGAAGGGTTTGGAGTTCGCGCCGTCCGCGCGTCGTCAGGTCCACCGGCGGACCCGCAAGATGCCGGAGACTATGGCGTGACGATCAGGTATCCGCCGACCACAATAATGACTGAGAGCAGGGTGAGGACGCCAAGCACCCCGGCGATGATCGCCGGCAGTTCATGGGTTTCGAGCCAGTTACGCAATGCTTTGACCATGCGGGTTTTCTAGCCCGGGCCGTTCCGCCTTGCAATCGCCCGCGCCGGAACCGCCGTCAGCGTTTGCTCCGGTCCACCACCTCGGTGGAGGGGCGGTCGCTGCCGCGGACGGTTTCCTCGCGCCAGTTGCCCTGGCCGTCCTCGAACTGGATGACCTCGGTCCGGCCTGGCACGCGCTGTTCCGCCGCCGCGCGGGCTGCGGCGGCGTGGGCGGCCTCATGGGTCCGGAAGGTCTCCGAAAACACGTTGTTGAACTTGTAAGCCCAGCCACCATCGTGCTCGACCACTTCGTAAACGACCTTGACCATGCGGGCACCCTTCGGTTCACGGCGCGATAGGTCCAATACGTGTTGCCTGCGGCGGCCGATTTCAACGCCCGATGGGCAGGAACCGGCAGGCGACCGGCTTCACGAAGTTTCGTCAGTGCGGCAACTCACCTCTCCCCGCAAGGGCGGGGCAAGGGAGTCAGTAGACCTGACCCAAGGGAGCAAAGCCGGCTCAGGCCAATCCGGCCAGCACGCCTTCCACGATCTTGCGTTCTTCGGCGGTCAGCGGCGTCTGCGGCGCGATCGGATCGCCCACGTCATAGCCCTGTATGTCCAGCCCGGCCTTGATGCAGGCCGCGAGATTGAACCGCGCGAACACCTCGTTGACCCGCCACAACTTGCGCTGCAGCGCGACGGCTTCGTCCCAGCGCCCCGCCTTGCACAGATCATAGAGTTTCACGCTTTCGCGCGGCACGATGCAGGCCGGTCCCGCCATCCAGCCAACGCCGCCGATCAGCATCACCGCCGCCGGGATATGCGCCGACGCCGCGAACACGCGCATCTTGTCGCCGCAGCGGTTGATGATCGACAGCAGGCGGCCGGTGTTGTTCGATGCATCCTTGATGTACTGGATGCGCGGATGCTCGGCGAGGCGCGCGATCACGTCGAGGGTGAGGTCCGAGCGCTGGAAGTTCGGATTGGTGTAGATCACCACGGGAATATCGACGGCGTCCGCGATGGCGCGGAAATACGCCTCGACCTGCGCGTCCTTCACCGGGAAATACGCTTCGAGAATGGCCAGGATGCCGTCGGCGCCGAGCGCCTGATACGCCTTCGCCTGCGCGACCGCGTCCGCTGTCGATGTCGACGCCACGCCCGCGATCACCGGCACGCGCTTCGCGGTGGCTTCTACCGTCGCCGTGACCACGGCGGTGCGCTGCTCGCGGCTGAGATAGGCGAACTCGCCGGTCGAGCCGAGCGGCGTCACCCCATGAACACCAGCCTTGATCATGTCGTCGCAGAGGTTGCCGAGCACGTCGGTCTTGATGCGGCCGTCGGCCGTGGTCGGCGAGACGAGATAGGGAAACACACCGTGCAAGTTTTTTGGCAGGTCTGTGGGCTGGTCGCTCATTTGCGGGCTTTGCTCTTGCTGTTCTTTGGCTGGTTCTTGGCGGGGCGGCGTTAACGATTGACGCCTGTTTTCGACGTTTCGATCGGTCGGCGCAAGCCTCGCACAGCATGATGTGGACGCGCCGCGCGCATGCGGCACAAGATGTCGGTCCCTCGTCCGGCTAGCATGGTATGAATCGCTGATTCGGTCGCGTTTCGTTCCACCCGCGTTCCAAATGTTAAGATCGGGCAACATCTGCGTCATGATGTCCGTTACGTTCTGAGACAGTTTGCGCAGGACCGGCCGAAACATGCACGATACGGCGAGGCTTTGAGGAGGTCGGACATGATGAAGCGGATGATGATCGCCGCGCTGCTGATGCCGCACGGCGCGATGGCGCAGGACGTGCCCGGCATCGAGATCTGCACCGCCGAGAAGACCATGGAGCGGCGCACCGGCTGCCTGCAGAGCAACGTCAACTTCCTGAAGTCGTCGCTGACCAAGGCGTCGCTGGAAAGCCAGCAAAAGATCGACGCCGCCAACCGGCAGATCGATGCCTTGAAAGCCACCGTGATCGCCCTGCAGAACACCGTCGCGCAATTACAGGGTCAGGTGCAGGCGCTGGGCAAGCCGAACGGGACGGCCAAGGATTCGTCAAAGGAAGCGCCGAAGGCGCCCGCTGCCAAGTGAGGCGCGCGGTCTCTACACATTCGATGTCGTCCCCGCGAAGGCGGGGACCCATAACCCCTAGCGGCTCTGTTCAAGCAGGATATTTCAACAGCCTCCCGCAACTGCGACGACAGGGAGTATGGGTCCCCGCCTTCGCGGGGACGACGTGTGGTGAGATCGTGCCGTGACGGCCACATCTCCATCCTCATCGAAGCGTGGTGTGGCGAAATCCGGGCCGGGCGCAGCGAAAGCCGCAGCGAAGTCCAAGCCTCGCGCCGCGACATCGAAGCCGCGGATCGCAAAATCCAAGAAACTGAAATCCAGGCCCGTCGCGTTCGTCTATGTGCTGGGCAGTTTTCACAAGGGCCGCTACATTTCCTACGTCGGCTGGACCAACGACGTGACGCAGCGCCTGGAAAAACATAACGCCGGCACCGGCGCGCGCTCGACCCGCGGACGGACCTGGACGCTGCTGCACACCGAGCCGTTCACGACACGGAACGAAGCCATGAGCCGCGAATGGCACCTCAAGCGCGACCGCGCGTTCCGGAAGAAACTGATGGATGGCGTGAGGGCGGCAGCCGTCATTGCGAGCGAAGCGAAGCAATCCATGAGCCAGAAAACGAAGACTGGATTGCTTCGTCGCTTGCGCTCCTCGCAATGACGGAGCAAAAAAATACGATGAATCCGGCCACCGCATCCCCCATCGTCATCGACGCCGCGCGCACCCGCGCCAGCCTGCCGTTCGACCGGCTGATCCCGGCGCTGCGCGAGGCGTTTACCGTGGGCGCCGATGTGCCGCTGCGGCACCATCATTTCATGCCGCAGCCAGACGGCTCGACCGCGACCATTCTCATCATGCCGGCGTGGCAGCGTGCCTTTGTCGGCATCAAGATCGTCACGATCTTCCCCGAGAACGGCAAGAAGGCGCTGCCCGGGTTGTTTTCCAGTTACCTGCTGTGCGACGGCGACACCGGCCAGCATGTCGCGCTGATCGACGGCAACGAGATCACCTCGCGGCGCACGGCGGGCATCGCGGCGCTCGGCGGGGCGTTTCTTGCGCGCGAAAACGCGAGGAAGCTGCTGATTGCCGGTTCGGGCCGGATCGCCAGTCTGGTGGCGGATGCGTTCCGCGCCGTGCGGCCGATCGACAAGGTCGCGGTGTGGAATGTCAACGAGGCGGGCGCGGCGCGGCTGGTGTTCGATCTGCGCACGAAGGGCATCGATGCGTCTGTCGCGCCCGATCTGGAGCGCGCGGTGGGCGAGGCGGATATCGTCAGTTGCGCCACGCTTGCAGCGAAGCCGATCATCAAGGGCGCGTGGCTGAAGCCGGGCACGCATCTCGATCTGATCGGCAGCTTTACGCCATTCATGCGCGAGGCCGACGACGAGGTGTTTCGCAGGGGCCGCGTCTATGTGGACACCTACGATGCATTGAAGGAGTCCGGCGAGCTGCTCGATCCCATCCGCAACGATGTCATTGCAGCCGACGATATCGCCGGTTCGCTGGCCGAACTGTGCCGCGGCGAGCGCAAGGGCCGCGGAAGCGACCGCGAAATCACGGTGTTCAAGGCGGTGGGCAACGCGCTGTCGGACATCGCCGCCGCCGGGCTGGTGTGGAAGGATTTTGGGCGAGCGACTCTAGAGTCGGAATGGCCGGACTGAACTGGGGAGGCCGGACCCATCACCCCTGTCGCAGCCTTCAGCAAAGTCGTTTTCAATGTACCGTCCCAACGGACAAGCCGGTGGTTATGGGTCCCCGCCTTCGCGGGGACGACGTGTTGATGAATTCTGCTTGTCATGGGATGTCATCGGCAGGCCAGCCCTGCACCCCCGCACTAGTCATTCGCAAAACCGCACGATAGGTTTCGCGCGTCAAAAATCAAAAACACTTGTCGGGAGGTCTTCATGTCAAACGTCCGCGTCATCGCAACCGGTCTCGAATTTCCCGAAGGGCCGGTGGTGATGCCCGATGGCTCGGTGGTGCTGGTGGAAATCCGCCGCCAGACATTGACCCGCGTTTATCCCGACGGGCGCAAGGAGATCATCGCGAAGATTCCCGGCGGGCCGAATGGCGCTGCGCTGGGACCGGACGGCAAGATGTACCTCTGCAACAACGGCGGCTTCTCGTGGGCGCCCGGTCCGCGCGGTGCGTTGATGCCAGGCAGCCCGCGTCCGTCGGAATATATCGGCGGCTCGTTGCAGCGTGTCGATCTCTCCAACGGCAATATCGAGACGCTGTTCACCCATTGCGGCGAGCATCCGCTGAAGGGACCCAATGACTTGGTGTTCGACAGGCAGGGCGGGCTCTGGTTCACGGATCTCGGCAAGCGCCGTGCCCGCGACATGGATGTCGGCGCGCTCTACTACATGAAGCCGAACGCCACCGAACTGATCGAGGCGGTGCATCCGCTGCTGCCCGCCAACGGCGTCGGTCTGTCGCCGGACGAGAAGACCGTCTATGTCGCCGAAACGCCGACCGCGCGGCTGTGGGCGTTCGACATCGGCAATCCCGGCGAGATCAAGCCGGGCGATGTGATCTATCGCGGCGAGATGGGCAAGCCCATCGCTGGCCTCGGCGGTTATCAGATGTTCGACTCGCTCGGCGTCGAAGCCTCGGGCAATGTCTGCGTCGCGACGCTGATCTCGGGTTGCATCTCGGTGATCGCGCCGGATGGCAAGCTGGTCGAACAGGTGCCGACCGGCGATAACGTCACCACCAACATCGCGTTCGGCGGGCCTGAACTGAAGACCGCCTACATCACGCTGTCCGGCAAGGGCGAACTGGTGGCGATGGACTGGCCGCGCGGCGGCCTGCCGCTGAATTTTTTGAACAAGTAGTTTCGCCGTCATTCCGGGGCGCGAGCCATTGCGAGCGAGCCCGGAATCCAGGAATTATTCTTGATGAACTCTTCTGGATTCCGGATCGGCCCGCTGTCGCGGCCCGTCCGGAATGACGCGCAGGCTACGCAGCATGCGTGATTGCTAAATATCGTACGCAATATCGAAGGATGACCGATGACCTGGCTCTCTCCCATCACTCTCGAAGGGCCGCATGCGCGGCTCGAGCCGCTGTCACGGGATCACAAGGATGGTCTCGTCGAGGCGGTGAAGGACGGCGAGCTGTGGAAGCTCTGGTACACCTCGATCCCCGCGCCGGAGACCATGGACGCGGAGATCGCGCGGCGTCTTGGTTTGCAGACTGCGGGATCGATGCTGCCGTTCACGGTGAAGGATGCCGGCGGCAAGATCGCGGGCATGACGACGTACATGAACGTCGATGCGGCCAACCGGCGCGTCGAGATCGGCTCGACCTGGTATGCGCAGCGCGTCCAGCGCACGCCGCTCAACACCCAGTGCAAGCTGCTGCTGCTGACCCATGCGTTCGAAAAGCTCAACTGCATCGCGGTGGAGTTCCGCACGCACTTCTTCAATCACCAGTCGCGGCGCGGCATCGAGCGGCTGGGCGCCAAGCTCGACGGCATCCTGCGCAGTCATCAGGTCGCGCCGAACGGCACGCTGCGCGACACGGTTGTCTACAGCATCATCGCGTCGGAATGGCCGACGGTGAAAGCGCATCTGACCTATCAGTTGCACGAGAAGGCGCGGTAGTCGTCATTGCGAGGAGCTTTGCGACGAAGCAATCCAGCCTTTGTCATCGGCGCCTTTGGAATACTGGATTGCTTCGCTTCGCTCGCAATGACGTTGCGCGAAACATCTGTCCTGAGTTCCAGAATTAACCCGCGCGGCGCGTATTAAGGTTTAAACGCGGCTGTCGTTGCGCGCGAGAACAGGCGGGCTAACGTCTGATCGCGGACAATTGCCCATGTCCGTCGATAGCAGACGGGATCGTCGGGCGGCATATTGCGCTCGGCGATCCTCTCATATGAGGCAACCATGTCCGAAGCTCTCTTCGTTCTCGCCTTGGTGTTCGTCGCCGGTTTCGGCATCGGCTACGGCGTACGGTCCCAAGTATCGATCATGCGCAGGGCACGAGCCCGTCGCGGCATAACGCGCACGGGGCCGTGACGCGAACACAACCGGCGAGGGCGCTAGGCCTTGCCGAGAAACCGGCGGATCTCGTCGAGAAAGATCGGCGCGCCGGGGTCCTGTGCGAGCAGGATATGGTTCTTGCCCGGCAGCGTGACGAAGCGTGCGCCCGGGATGCCTGCTGCAAGCTCGCGGCTTGACGCAATCGGCACCCTGCGGTCGTTGCGGACATGCATCACGAGGGTGGGCACCTTGATCTGCGGCAGCAGGTGCCGGACGTCGAAGTTGGCAACAGTGTCGAGGTATCTCACGGCGCATTCCGCCGAAGCGCTGATGCGCTGCGCCTCGTTGAAAGCGTCGATCTGTTCTTTCGTGGCCTCGGGCATCATCGACGCCGTGAACAGCTGCCGGAAGGTCGGCTCGTTCGCGCCCCAGCCGAGTTTCATCAGTGTCTTCATCGCGTCGAACTGCTCGAGCGCGGCGGGTGTCACGTCCGGGCTCTTGTAGGCGCCCGCGGCAAAGCCTCCGTACAGGATCAGGTGCGAAACCCGTTCCGGATGCTGGAGCGCGAACGCGATGGCCACGGCGCATCCTTGCGACAGGGCGAGAATCGGAAACCGCTCAAGCCCGGCCGCGTTGGCCACGCACTCCATGTCGCTGACCCATGTATCGAGCGAGAGATTGCCGACGTCCCAATCCGACAGCCCGTTGCCGCGCGCATCGAAGCGCACCAGCGAGAACGTCGATGCGAGTTCGAGCAGGAAGTGCCGGAAGATCGGCAGCTCCCAGTCGTATTCGAGATGTCCGAGCCAGTGCGCGGTCCGCAGCAACGGCGGGCCGTCGCCGACCTTTGCGAAGGCCAGCCGGACACCGTCGTCTGCCCTGCAGTAGCGGATCTCCTGCTTGAGGTTCGCGTCCGTCAGAATGCGCGACGCTTTCGATGCGGTTCCGTCGAGGTTGACAGCATAGACCTCGATCGGCCGTGCGATGTTCTTCAGGTTCTGGCGGCCCATTTCGCGGAACTGAAGTTTGATCTTGCCCTCGATCTGGTCGAGCACCTGCCGGGAAATACAGATGCCGCCGCGCGGCGCGATGCTTTCCAGCCGCGCCGCGACGTTGACGCCGTCACCGTAGATCTCACTGCCGTCATCGATCACATCGCCGACATTGATGCCGATGCGGAATTCGAGCCGGCTCTCGGCTGGAACGCTTGTGTTCCGCGTGATCATCTCGCGCTGGATTTCGACCGAACACCGCACGGCCTCGACCGCACTGGCGAACTCGGACAGCAATCCGTCGCCTGCGGTATTGATGATGCGCCCGCGATGTTTCCTGATCCGCCGATCGATCAGGTCGTGTCGGTGCGCCTTCAATTGCGCGTGGGTGCCTTCTTCGTCCGCGCCCATCAACCGGCTGTAGCCGGCGACGTCCGCGGCGAGAATGGCCGTCAGGCGGCGATCGACGTGCTTTCTGGTCACGCGGCACCTCGCATCCGAGGCGGCCAGTGTAGGCGGACCCGGCGGCAGTGGCCAGCGTCACGCGGCGTTCAGAGGAGTTTGCAGCGTGCGCTAGATCGCAGCGGCTTCTTCTCCCTCCCCCTTGTGGGGAGGGTGGCGTGCTGGAGCGAAGCGAACAGCACGTCGGGTGGGGGATTTCTCGCGATGCGCCGGATGGGGACCCCCACCCCGGCGCCATAGCGCGTCGAAGACGCGCGTAAACGCGCTTATGGCGCCGACCCTCCCCACAAGGGGGAGGGATGAGAAAGTCAAACTTCCCGGCGGCTCAGGAACGCGAGGCGCTCGAACAGGTGGACGTCCTGCTCGTTCTTGAGCAGCGCGCCGTGCAGCGGCGGGATCAGCTTGCGCGGATCGCGTTCGCGCAACTGCTCCACCGTCATCTCCTCGTTGAGCAAGAGCTTGAGCCAGTCGAGCAGCTCCGAGGTCGAAGGCTTCTTCTTCAGGCCGGGCACGTCGCGCACCTCGAAGAAGATCTTCATGGCTTCCTGCACCAGGCGCTTCTTGATGTCGGGGAAGTGCACCTCGACGATGGCGTTCATGGTGTCGATGTCGGGGAACTTGATGTAGTGGAAGAAGCAGCGGCGCAGGAACGCGTCCGGCAGTTCCTTCTCGTTGTTCGAGGTGATCATGATGATCGGACGCTGTGCTGCCCGGATGGTCTCGCCGGTCTCGTAGACATGGAATTCCATGCGGTCGAGTTCGAGCAAGAGATCGTTCGGGAATTCGATGTCGGCCTTGTCGATTTCATCGATCAGCAGGACAGGGCGCTTCTCGCTGGTGAAGGCGTCCCACAACTTGCCGCGCTTGATGTAATTCGAAATGTCGGAGACGCGCGGATCGCCGAGCTGGCTGTCGCGCAGACGCGACACCGCGTCGTATTCGTAAAGGCCCTGCTGCGCCTTGGTGGTGGACTTGATGTGCCAGGTCAGCAGCGGCGCATCGAGCGCCTTGGCGACTTCCTCGGCGAGCACGGTCTTGCCGGTGCCGGGCTCGCCCTTCACCAGCAGCGGGCGCTCGAGCACGATCGAGGCGTTGACCGCGACCTTGAGATCATCGGTGGCGACGTAATTCTTGGTACCGGTAAATTTCATCGAAGTTTGCCTTGGTCAGTTTGTCTGGTTCGTTTGTTCTGTGAAAGAGAATGTCGCCGCCGTTTCGCTTCAAACAAGAAGCGACCGCCGTATGAGCGGTCGCTTCCAAAAAGCCCTTTAGATCGTCACGCTCGCCGGATCAATGAGAGGATGACCAGCACGATCACGCCGCCGATCGCGGAATTGATGATCGCGGCAATGATGCCGGTTCCGAGGCGAATGCCGAGTTGCGGGAGCAGCCAGCCGGCGACAACCGCGCCGATGATGCCGATGACGATGTTGCCGAGCAGGCCGAAGCCGCCACCTTTGACGATAAGACCCGCAAGCCAGCCGGCAATCGCGCCGACGATCAGCCAGACGATAACGGAATCAATGCCCATCAGCCAAATCCCCTGTTTAAAACGCTGGTGACTCTCATCCCTGAAAGCCCTGCGTCCCGGTCAACGCCGCGTACCGGCTCCGGCTGGAGCGGTCCGGATGGCGTCAAACAACAGTTTAAATGAATTCGCATACCAATCCAGACCGCGCCAGTACTGTTTTTGAACGCAAACCTGCATTGCAGGCCGGTTTTCGGGGCGGGCGCGGGCAGACGGGCGGCCCGCAACCCTGTAGTTTCATCGCTCTATTCCCGTCGATGAGGCGCCAGCCCGCACTTGACGGAAGCGGTTTCGGAGGCGATTTAAGTCTTATGTTCCTGCAATTCTTCACATCGCTGCGCGACGCGCAGGTGCCGGTCACGCTCCGCGAATATCTGACGCTGATGGAGGCGCTCGACGCCAACCTCGCGGATCAGAGCGTGGAGCATTTCTACTACCTGTCGCGCGCGTCGCTGGTGAAGGACGAGCGCAACCTCGACAAGTTCGACCGCGTGTTCGGCACGGTGTTCAAGGGGCTTGAAAGCCTGCTCGACGCCATGGACAAAGCCGACATCCCGGCGGAGTGGCTGCGCAAGGCCGCCGAAAAATATCTCACCGAGGAAGAGAAAAAACAGATCGAGGCCATGGGCTGGGACAAGCTCATGGAGACGCTGAAGAAGCGCCTTGAGGAACAGAAGAAGCGCCACGAGGGCGGCAGCAAGTGGATCGGCACCGGCGGCACATCGCCCTTTGGTGCGAACGGCTACAATCCCGAAGGCATCCGCATCGGCCAGGAGAAGAACCGGAACTTCTCGGCGGTGAAGGTCTGGGACAAGCGCGAATTCAAGGATCTCGACGGCAACGTCGAACTCGGCATCCGCAACATCAAGGTGGCGATGCGCCGCCTGCGCAAGTTCGCGCGCACCGGTGCGCCTGACGAACTCGATCTCGACACCACCATCAGGGAAACCGCCAACCACGGTTATCTCGACGTGCACATGCGCCCCGAGCGGCGCAATGCGGTGAAGGTCCTGATCTTTTTCGACATCGGCGGATCGATGGACGGTCACATCGCGCAGGTCGAGGAACTGTTCTCGGCGGCGAAGGCCGAGTTCAAGCACATGGAGTACTTCTACTTCCACAACTGCCTCTATGAGGGCGTGTGGAAGAGCAACAAGCGCCGCTTCACCGACCGCACTCCGACCTGGGACATCCTGCACAAGTATCCGCACGACTATAAGGTCGTGTTTGTCGGCGACGCGTCGATGTCGCCGTACGAGATCGTGGTGCCGGGCGGTTCGGTCGAGCACGTCAACGAAGAGCCGGGCTCGGTGTGGCTGGAGCGCGTGACGCGGACCTATCCGCACGCGGTCTGGCTCAATCCCGTCGCGCGTAAGCACTGGGATTATTCGGAATCCACCACCGTGATCCGGCGTCTGTTCTCGGAGCGCATGTTCCCGCTGACCCTCGAAGGGTTAGAGGGCGCGATGAAGGAATTGACGCGCTGAATTCACCATCGTCATTGCGAGGAGCGTAGCGACGAAGCAATCCATTCTTCTTGTTAGGGTTGTTAATGGATTGCTTCGCTACGCTCGCAATGACGGATGGTGAGCGATCATGGAAACTCAAATCAATGTGCCGTAGAGATCATCCCACGCTGGGTTTGATGCTTGAATGAGGCCAAGTTTCTTTTCGCGGCTGCCGGCTTTGATTCGCTTTTCGCGCAGGATCGCAGATTCCATCGTCTCGTGGATTTCGTACCATACAAGAATCTTGCAATTGTATTTCTTTGTGAAGCCTTTGATCAGTCCTTCGCGATGTTCAAAGGTTCGACGCGGCAAGTTCGAGGTTACACCGGTATAAATTGTCCCGTTGCGTTGGCTAGCGACGATGTAAACGCACGGTTGCTTCATGCGATAGTCCAATCCTCTGGCGCTACAAAGCGAATAAGGTCAAACTGGATAGAAGGTACGTTTGTCTCGTAACTAAGCAAGAGGCCCCAATGCCCTCCACCATTACCCGCGGCTACAAGAAACTTCTCGACGAGGCCAACGCCCAGATCGAGACCATCAACGCGGCGGAAGCCGTCGAACGTTTTCCGCAAGGCGGCGTCGGGCAGAGCGAAGTGGTGATCGTCGACCTGCGCGATCCGCGCGAGATCGAACGCGAGGGCCGGATCCCCGGCGCGTTTCACTGTCCGCGCGGCATGCTGGAATTCTGGATCGATCCGGAAAGCCCCTACGCCAAGCCGGTGTTTCAGGAAGACAAGAAGTTCGTGTTCCAGTGCGCGTCGGGC
Organism: Afipia massiliensis; assembly: GCF_001006325.2. Classification (NCBI taxonomy): domain Bacteria; kingdom Pseudomonadati; phylum Pseudomonadota; class Alphaproteobacteria; order Hyphomicrobiales; family Nitrobacteraceae; genus Afipia; species Afipia massiliensis. Next base: position 2,572,532 of record NZ_LBIA02000001.1, read on the forward strand.
TGGCGCTCGGCGCTGGCCGCCAAGACCGCGCAGGACATGGGGCTCTCACCGGTGGCGCATCTCGGCGGCGGCTTCACGGCGTGGAAGGCCGCCGGCGGGCCGGTCGAGAAGGTCGAGCCGAAGAAGAAGGATTGAGCGTTTTCGTCATTGCGAGCGAAGCGAAGCAATCCAGAAGCAACAAGCAAGACTGGATTGCTTCGTCGCTATGCTCCTCGCAATGACGACATTGTTGATAGCGAACTGCAGGGAATAGACATGAGCACCGACCCTCTCGTCTCGACCGAATGGCTTGCCGCGCATCTGAACGATCCGCGCGTGAAAGTTCTCGATGCGACGTTCAAGCTGCCCGGCGTCATGCCGCTGCCAAAGGACGACTATCTCGCGCAGCATATTCCGGGCGCGGTGTTCTTCGATGTCGATGCGGTGTCGGATCACTCAAGCTCGCTGCCGCACATGTTTCCGTCCGCCGAACAGTTCGGCCGCGATATCGGCGCGCTCGGCATCAGCAACGACGACACGGTGGTGCTGTACGATGCCGGCGGATGGGTCGCGGCGCCGCGCGCGTGGTGGATGTTCCTGTCGTTCGGCCACAACAATGTTCGCGTGCTTGATGGCGGCCTGAAGAAGTGGCTGGCGGAGGGCCGCGCGGTCGAAAGCGGCGACGTCAAGCCGAAGCTCGCGACATTCAGGGCCACGTTCGATAGCAAGCGTGTGCGGAGCATGCAGCAGCTGATCGGAAATCTTGAAAGCAAGGCCGAGCAGGTGATCGATGCGCGCCCAAGCGCGCGTTTCGAGGGAAGTGTGCCCGAGCCGCGTCCCGGTCTGCGGGGCGGGCATATTCCGGGCGCGAAAAGCGTGCCGTATGCGGGCCTGTTCGATGCCAATACCGGCGCGATGAAGCCGCTCGAAGATTTGCGCGCGGCGTTTTCCAGCGCGGGGGTCGATCTCAACAAGCCCATCGTCACGAGCTGCGGTTCGGGTGTGTCGGCCGGCGTGCTGACGCTGGCGCTGTACCGGCTCGGCATTGCCGACACCGCGCTCTATGACGGCTCGTGGGCGGAGTGGGGCGAGCAGGGCGGACCACCGGTCGCAACCGGGCCGGCGTAGCTGAACTGTTTTCCAGAGCGTGATCCACCTGAGTTGAAACACTCCCTTCGCTCATTCCCGCGAAAGCGGGAAGCCAGTCCTTCAGAAAACGTGGGTCCCCGCGTTATTGCACCAGACGCGCTTCGCGCTTTTGCGCGGGGACGAGCGGGAAATCTGATTCAGTGAATATGGATCGGACACTAGCCGCCGAACAGCGGGAATGCACTTTTTTGCTGCCGCAGTTGCTCAGCCTTCGCGCGCTCTTCGGCGCGGGCGCGCGCAGCCTCACGCCGCTGCGCGATGGCGCGGGCGTTCAGGCGGCGGGTTTTCCTGGCGACCGGCATCGGCTCGGTGGCGGTTGCCTCTGTTGAGCGTTCGATCGATGCGACCGTCGAGAGAGGCTCCGAGGCTTCGGTCACCGGCGCTTTCGGCGGAGACGGCTTGACGTCCGAAGACTTCAGTTCCGCAGACTTCAACTCGGAAGACTTCAACTCTGAAGCCTTCAACTCCGCAGATGCGGGCCGCGCCGGCTCGAGGATCTTGCTGTCGGATGCCTTGATGTCAGGCGTGTTGACGTCGGGACCATTGGCTTCCTCGACGGGAGCGTCGGGCTTTGCCGGGGCATCGATGCTGGCTTGTACGTTCAAGGTTGCGACCTGTTCGGTCACAGGCGCGCTTGCCGACGCCTTGTCAGCGTCCTTGACGGCGCTGCCACTGTCCGGTGTCGCGGTCTCGGCAGGCGCTGCGGCCGCCGCGTCTTGCCTGGCGGCCGGTTGTGGCGGAGCCAGTTTGGGCAGGGCGACCTCTCGGGGAAGCGTTTCGGGAAGCGGTTTCGTTCCCGGCGCCTCGATCCGCAACATCGCCAGCACTGGTGTGATTTCAGGCCGCGGCACCTGCGGCGTCAGCGGCGGCTGCTGCGCCAGCCGCCACGAGGGCAGGCTGGCGAATTCCTCGTGCGCGGCGCGCAGCAGCGCAGCGGCGCCGAGGCCGAACACCAGAATGGAAATCGCCAGGATGGTCGTCGCGAACAGGATTCGAAAGCCGGGAAGCATGTTGTCGTGTCCTGCCTTCGGCGACGGCGCGAAGGTGATCGGGCCAAAACGGAACGCTTGCGAACGCTGGAAACCGGGTCGGAAACAGGAGCGCGATGCGTCAGTGAAGGCCTCGAATCAGGGCCTGGAGAAAGGATACCGCACGCCACGAAATTGCCTGAAAAAAGTTCGGCCGGAGCGGGATGTGCCGTGACATTGCGCGGAACCTGTTGCCCGCTTGCAATCTCGCGAAAAAGTCAGCCATTCCAAGGCGTTTTTTCGATTATTGTCTTGAATGCGCCGCTATCCTGCGCGAACTGCCGTTAACGGTACGGTGGCGGGTTCGCGCTATAGTAAGGGGCATGATGTTCAATCGGCTTTCCAAATCTTTCACAACGGCTTTTGCGGTTTCCGCGGTAGCCGGTCTGGCGGGTGCGTCCGTCGCTCTGGCGCAATCCTATCCGCCGCCGCCGGGCTATTCGCAGCCGGTTCAGCCCGCGCCCTACGGCGCGCCGGGCGGCTATCGGGATGATCGCGGGGTTCCGGATTTCGACCGGCTTGACGGCGATGACCGCGGCACCGCGCTGTCGCCTCCGGGCTATCAGCAGCAGCCGAATTACCAGCAGTCCGCTCCGCAGCAGCAAAGCTATCAGCAGCCGGGACTGGACCCGCGCGGCCCGGTGATGTCGCCGGACGATCCGCGTTATGGCCGGCCGAATGTTTATTCGGCGCCGGCGCCAGCCTCTTCCGATCGCGGCCCCGCGCCGATCTACACCGAACGCGGCCCGCCGCAGGGCGCCGATTTTGCCGACCGTCCGCGTCCGCCGGGCGCAGTCGATAGCGGCCCGACCGGCGCGGTCCAGCAGGGCAATGTCGGTCCGAACGGACAGCCGTTGGTTCTGTCGGCGCTGCCGCCGGAAGAACAGCCCGAGACCGGCCCGCGCAAGGAATTGCCGCCGAACCTGCGCAAGCAGGAAGTGAACTATCCGACCAAGGAGCCTGCCGGCACCATCATCGTCGATACGCCGAACACGCATCTCTATTACATCCTCGGCAACGGCCGCGCGATCCGCTACGGCGTCCGCGTCGGACGTGACGGCTTCACCTGGACCGGCGTGCAGAAGATCACCCGCAAGGCGGAATGGCCGGATTGGCATCCGCCGACGGAAATGATCGAGCGCCAGCCTTACCTGCCGCGCTTCATGGCCGGCGGCGACGGCAATCCGATGGGCGCGCGCGCGATGTATCTCGGTTCGACCATTTATCGCATCCACGGCACCAACCAGCCGTCCACCATCGGCCAGTTCGTCTCGTCCGGCTGCATCGGCATGCTGAACGAGGACGTCACCGATCTGTTCGAGCGCACCAAGGTGGGCGCGCGCGTGGTGGTACTGCCGGGCGGCAAGCCGCCTGCGCCTCCGGTCACGGCGGCTGCACAGCCGGCGCCTCGACAGCCGGGACAATCCATGGCGGGGCAGTCGATGGCGGGTAACCCCGCGCCGATCGGCGTGCCCAATCAGGGCCCGGCGGTGGTGCCGCCGCTGCCCGCGCCGGTCACGATCCGGTAAATCAGATTTCAGATTGAATGCATCAAGCCCGGCCTTCACGCCGGGCTTTTTGCTGGCCGGAGTTCACCCAAGCTGCGTCGCGAGAATCAAGGCGCTCGTCCTTTTCGCTACCGGAACGAGTAAATTCGGTGCGTGACACGTGGGAAGTTCCCGAGTGTTGCAGTCAGGGTACAGCCTTACCTTGGCCGTTGTGGTGATATTCGGGGCAGCGGAGGGATTTGCTCTCCTTATACGAATTCAATTCATTTTTTTCGGGAATCCATATGCGCAAAGTTCTTCCGGGAATTGCAGCGTTCGCTTTCGCCGCAGGTTCGGCCTCAGCCGCAGACATCGCGGCCCGGCCGTACACCAAGGCGCCTCCGATTGCGCAGGTCTACAACTGGACCGGCTTCTATATCGGCGGCAACGCCGGTTACGGCTGGAGCCAGGTAAAGCATGAGGACCTGGTGCCGGGCTTCGGCGGCTTCTGGACCTCCGGTACGGTGAGTCCTCTCGGTCCGACCCAGACCATCAAGCCCGAGGGCGCCGTGTATGGCGGCCAGATCGGCTATAACTGGCAGAGCGCGAACTGGGTGTTCGGTCTCGAAGGCCAGTTCAACGGCGCCGACCTCAAGCGCACCGACACCAGCATCTTTTTCACGGTCACCGACCGGCTGAGTGCAAAGATCGACTCGTTCGCGACTGTCACCGGCCGCGTCGGCTATGCCTTCAACAACTGGCTGCCGTACATCAAGGGCGGTTATGCCGGCGCCAACCTGAAGACCACGAACTTCGACATTTTCGGCACCCACCTCGACAACAGCGCTTGGCGCAGCGGTTATGTAGTGGGTGCGGGCCTTGAATACGGCTTCGCCGGCAACTGGAGCGTCGGTGTCGAATACAACTACCTGGACTTCGGCAGCAAATCGTTCACGGGGCGCAATCTGACAGCGATCGGCGGGACGTTCGGCGCCGAGAACTTCAGCGACAATCTGCGCATCTCGACCATCACGGGCCGGATCAACTACAGATTCGGTGGCCCGGTAGTCGCTAGGTACTGATCGCTTTATCTCTTCATTTTTTTATCTCTCCATTCTTCAAACTTAAGCCCGGCCATAGCAGTCTGCCTTGTGCAGACTGCGCAAGTTTGTTTGCGCAGTCGTGCTTTTTACTGGCGGCAACTTCAAACTAAAAAGCGGACCATTCGTCTTTTCGCTACCAGTGCGGGCAAACCTGCACCCTGACACGCGGGAAGTTCCCGAGTGTGACAATCAGGGTACAGCAATACCTTGGCGAATATGGTGCTATCCGGGGCAGCGGAAGGGAAATTTTGCCCTTCTCATTAAGAACTCAATTTATTTTTTCGGAGATCATATGCGCAAAGTTCTTCTCACCATCATTGCGTCTGTTCTTGCCGCAGGCTCGGCCTCGGCCGCAGACATCGCGGCGCGGCCTTACACCAAGGCGCCTCCGATGGTTCAGGTCTATGATTGGACCGGGTTCTACATCGGCGGAGACGTTGGCGGCGTATCGCAGCGCGACTCGGGCACTTCGAACTTCTTTCAGTCCGCCGGCCTCACAAACCCACTGGCGATGTCATCTTCATCCAGTTCATTCATCGGCGGCGGCCATATCGGTTACAACTGGCAGTTCGCGCCGACCTGGGTGCTCGGTATCGAGGCCGACGCTCAGTGGCTGAACGCCAAGAACAGTTTCTGCCGTGGACTGGATTCCAACCTCCTGGGTTGCGCCGACACCGGCCGCGGATTTGGAACGATCGAAAGCGAGACCAAGTGGCTCGCTACGGTTCGCGGACGGCTTGGATATACATTCGACCGCTTCATGGTCTACGGCACCGGCGGCGTCGCGTTCGGAGAAGTGGACACCAATGTCGGCTTCAACTGTTTGGTCGCGGGCTGTGCCGCCAGTGCCAACGTCATCGCGACGTCTGGCTCTGCAAACGACACCCGCACCGGATGGGTTGCCGGTGCCGGCATTGAATGGATGTTTGCGAACAACTGGATGGTGCGGGCTGAATATCTGCATGTCGATCTGGGCACTGCCACGGGCACCGTGTTTCTTCCAGCGTTCAACTGCTCACCCGGCGGGCCTTGCGGCATGTCGTATTCGCGTGACCTGACCTATGAGATGGGCCGCGTTGGCTTGAGCTACAAGTTTGGCGGACCGGTTCTCGCCAAGTACTGAAATTCAAGTACTGAAATTCAAGTACTGAAATTCAAGTACTGAAATTCAAGTACTGAAATTCAAGTACTGACGTTCGATACTCCTCCGGTAAACTTCAAAGCCCGGCCTCGCGCCGGGCTTTTTGTTTGCGCGGTCGTCAATACGAGCGATGATTTGAGAGGCCGTCATTGCGAGGAGCGTAGCGACGAAGCAATCCAGTTCGTACTGTCTAAGGCTGGATTGCTTCGCTTCGCTCGCAATGACGAGAAGGGTGGCGCTAGCCTTACCCCACCAGCCGCACGGGCGCGCCGCTGAGCCACGCGGCGATGTTCTCGACCATGTCGCCGTAGTAGCGGCGGTAGTTGTTTTCGGTGACGTAGCCGAGATGCGGCGTCAGCACGACGTTGTCGAGCTTGCGTAGCGGATGATCGACCGGCAGCGGCTCCTGCGAGAACGTGTCGAGGCCCGCGCCCGCGATCTTCTTGCGCTGAAGCACATCGAGCAGTGCGGCTTCATCAACGATAGGACCGCGCGCGGCGTTGACGAGATAGCTCGTCGGCTTCATCCGTTCGAGGTCCTCGCGCGTGATCAGCCCGCGCGTCCGCTTGCTGAGAATCAGGTGGATGGAAATGATATCGGCGGTGGCGAACAGGTCGTCCTTGCTGGCGTAGCTCACGCCCGCGGCGGCGCAGACCTCCGGCGTCAGGTTCTGGCTCCAGGCGATCACGTTCATGCCGAGTGCCTTCGCAATCGTCGCCACTTTCGTGCCGAGCTTGCCGAGGCCGACGACGCCGAGCGTCATGCCTTCGACATCCTGTCCCATGGTGGTCTGCCACGGCTCGCCCGCATGCATGCGCGCGTTCTCGAAACCAATTTTGCGGGTCAGTTCCAGCATCAGACCGATGGTCAGGCCCGCGGTGGCGTTGCCGACGCCGCCGGTGCCGCACACCGTGATGCCGCGCTCCTTCGCGGTTTCCAGATCGAACGCGGCATTGCGCGTGCCCGATGTCAGAAGCAGCTTGAGGTTAGGCAGCGCGGTCAGCACTTCGCGGCTGAAAGGCGTGCGCTCGCGCATGGCGCAGACGATCTCGAAATCCTGCAAGGCGCGGACGGCTTCGTCTGAAGAGGCGAACGGCTTGTCGAATACGGTGATGTCGATCCGGTCCTTGAGCGGCGACCAGTCCGCGAATGTCAGTGCGACGTTCTGATAGTCGTCGAGAATTGCGACGCGATGCATTCTGACCTCATCATGGCAGGGTATTCAGGGGTACATGCTGGCCCGGGCGAGGGTCCGGTGCAAGACAGAAGCGCGCCGATTGCTCTTTTCACCTCTCCCGTGGGGAGAGGTCGACGCGCGAAGCGCGGCGGGTGAGGGCGTAGAATCTCTCGATAGATTTAGATCCCCTCACCCCAACCCTCTCCCCACAGGGGAGAGGGCGCGCATTGTGCTTGGAGAACGAAAAAGCGCCCCGGCTTTCGCCGGGACGCTTTGCAGCACGATGCGCGTTCGTCAGACGATGCCCAGCGCGCGCATGGATTCGGCGACGCGGATGAAGCCCGCCACGTTGGCGCCCAGCACGTAGTTGCCCGGCGAGCCGTAGGTGTCGGCCATCTCGGCGCAGCGGTCGTGGATGCCGTGCATGATGGTGGCCAGACGCGCTTCGGTCGCCTCGAACGTCCAGGAATCCCGCGAGGCGTTCTGCTGCATCTCCAGCGCGCTGGTGGCGACGCCGCCGGCGTTGGCGGCCTTGCCCGGTGCAAACAGAATGCCGGCGTCGAGGAACGTGCGGACGGCCTCCGGCGTGGAGGGCATGTTGGCGCCTTCGCCGACCGCGATCACGCCGTTCTTCACCAGCGTGCGCGCGTCCTGGCCGTTGAGCTCGTTCTGGGTCGCCGACGGCATCGCCACGTCCGCAGGCACGTCCCAGATGCGCCCTTCGGGAACGAAGGTCGCGCCGTTGCCGCGCGCCTTGGCGTAATCGGACACGCGGCCGCGCTTGATTTCCTTGATCTCCTTGAGAAGATCGAGATCGATGCCGGCCTGGTCGACGACGTAACCGTCGGAATCCGAGCACGCGATCACGCGGCCGCCGAGTTCGGAGACCTTCTCCATGGTGTAGATGGAGACGTTGCCGGCGCCGGACGCGATCACCTTCTTGCCGTCGAAGCTCTGGCCGCGCGTGCGCAGCATGCGCTCGACGAAATAGACCGCGCCGTAGCCGGTGGCTTCGGTGCGCACCTGCGAGCCGCCCCATGTGAGGCCCTTGCCGGTGAGCACGCCGGATTCGTAGCGGTTGGTGATGCGCTTGTACTGGCCGAACATGTAGCCGATTTCGCGCTGACCGACGCCGATGTCGCCGGCCGGCACGTCGGTATATTCACCGAGATGGCGATAGAGTTCGGTCACGAACGACTGGCAGAACCGCATGATCTCGCCGGCGGTGCGGCCCTTCGGATCGAAGTCCGAGCCGCCCTTGCCGCCGCCGATCGGCATGCCGGTCAGTGCGTTCTTGAACGTCTGCTCGAAGCCGAGAAACTTGATGGTGCCGAGATAGACGGTCGGATGAAAACGGATGCCGCCCTTGAACGGGCCGAGCGCCGAATTGAACTGGACGCGGAAGCCGCGGTTGATCTGGACCTGACCCTTATCATCGACCCATGGCACGCGGAAAATGATCTGCCGCTCGGGTTCGCAGATGCGCTCGATCAGCGCGTCCTCTGCGTAGTGCGGGTGTTTGGCGACGACGGCTCCGAGGCTGTCGAGCACTTCACGCACGGCCTGGTGGAATTCTTCTTCGCCTGGATTGCGGCGTAGTACATCAGCGAAAATCGGCTGAAGCTTTTCATCGAGCATTTAATCTTACACCTATGGTTTTTAGGTACGACAACGCGCAACCGCAGGCGAAGAGGGGTCTCCTCTTCGCCTGCGGTTGAAAAGCTGTCGCTTGCGCCCGGCGCGCGCTGATGTCCTACGAACCATGCGGGGCAGCGTCAATCTATGCGCTGCGCGAGGATTCAGTCCCTCTCGCGGCATAGCTCGCGATGCGCGGAACTTCGCTGTCAGTGATCAAAATGAGCAAAATTGTCGCAGTTTTGCGATCGAACGGCGTTCGTCAGACGCCGTGCCGCTTCTGCTTGCTGGCGCAGGCCGGACCCGGGCCGCGCATGTAATGCTGTTCCGGGTGGTAGGGGTGGAAGGCGGCCTTGATGAAGGTGCGCCAGAAATCGCTGATCTCCGCGAGCATACGCCGGGGGGAATGGGCCGGGAGCGGGGCGGGCATATCCGCGATGCGGGTTGTGATCGGTGTGCTGTGCGTCGTCATGGCTTCTGCTCGACGATCTGTAGTGCTGATTCTTGACGCCTGAATATCTGTCGCGGCGCGCCGGTCCGCGGTTCGAAAATGCAGCTTGGACGGATTCGATTAAAAAGCCGTTTTCACCCCGGCAACGGTCTGGCGGTGCGGGAAAATCCGCTCGTTAGGCTTTCCAAATTGCTACCTTTGGGAGGCTCGTTTTTGGCTGGGAGCGGGCCGGACGCAAAACCGGTTTCCACTTTTGCTGGCCCGCTCCGTGGTTGCCCTTTGCGGTTCCCGCAGTTACATCAACGGCAGCAAATTTCCCGCGTATTCCCGCTCAAATCTGACGGTTCCAAGGATCACGATGGCTCGCCAGTTCGTCTACTTCATGCAGGGTCTGACCAAGGCCTACCCGACCCGCAAGGTGCTCGATAACGTCCATCTCTCGTTCTATCCGGACGCCAAGATCGGCGTGCTCGGCGTCAACGGCTCGGGCAAGTCGACGCTGTTGCGGATCATGGCCGGTCTCGACAAGGACTATAACGGCGAGGCCTGGGTCGCCGAGGGCGCGCGCGTCGGGTACCTCGAACAGGAGCCGCAGCTCGACCCGGCATTGACCGTGCGCGAGAACGTGATGCTCGGCGTCGCCAAGCAGAAGGCGATCCTCGATCGCTACAACGAACTGGCGATGAACTATTCCGAAGAGACCGCCGACGAGATGACCAAATTGCAGGACGAGATCGAGGCCGCGGGCCTGTGGGATCTCGACAGCAAGGTCGATCAGGCGATGGACGCGCTGCGCTGTCCGCCGGACGATGCCGACATCTCCAAACTGTCAGGCGGCGAAAAGCGCCGCGTGGCGCTGTGCAAATTGCTGCTCGATCAGCCGGACCTGCTGCTGCTGGACGAACCGACCAACCATCTCGACGCGGAATCCGTGTCATGGCTCGAAGGCCACCTGCGCAACTATCCCGGCGCGATCCTGATCGTGACCCATGACCGCTACTTCCTCGACAACGTGACGAGCTGGATTCTCGAACTCGACCGCGGCAAGGGCATCCCTTACGAGGGCAACTACTCGTCGTGGCTGGTGCAGAAGCAGAAGCGTCTCGCGCAGGAAGGCCGCGAAGACGTCGCGCACCAGAAAACGCTGGAACGCGAGCAGGAATGGATCGCATCCTCGCCGAAAGCACGTCAGGCCAAATCCAAGGCGCGTTACCAGCGCTACGAGGACCTGCTCAAGCAGGCCAGCGAGAAGCAGACCCAGACCGCGCAGATCACCATTCCTGTCGCCGAGCGCCTCGGCCAGAACGTGGTGGACTTCGAAGGTCTCTCGAAGGGCTTCAACGATCGCCTGCTGATCGACGACCTGACCTTCAAGCTGCCGCCGGGCGGCATCGTCGGCGTCATCGGCGCCAACGGCGCGGGCAAGACCACGCTGTTCAAGATGATCACCAAGCAGGAGACGCCGGACGCGGGCACCATCACGGTGGGCGAGTCCGTGCATCTCGGCTACGTCGACCAGTCGCGCGACGCGCTCGACGGCAAGAAGACCGTGTGGGAGGAAATCTCCGGCGGCAACGACCAGATCCTGCTCGGCAAGCGCGAAGTGAATTCGCGCGGCTATTGCTCGTCGTTCAACTTCAAGGGCGCTGACCAGCAGAAGAAGGTCGGCGCACTCTCGGGCGGCGAACGCAACCGCGTCCACCTCGCCAAGATGCTGAAGTCCGGCGCCAACGTCCTGCTGCTGGATGAGCCGACCAACGATCTCGACGTCGATACGCTGCGGGCGCTGGAAGAGGCGCTGGAGGATTTCGCCGGCTGCGCCGTCATCATCAGCCATGACCGCTGGTTCCTCGACCGCATCGCGACCCACATGCTCGCGTTCGAAGGCGACAGCCATGTCGAATGGTTCGAAGGCAACTTCCAGGATTACGAGAAGGACAAGATGCGCCGTCTCGGCCAGGACTCGGTGATCCCGCATCGCGTGAAGTACAAGAAGCTGACGCGGTGATTGCTCCACTGGTCAGCGATCTCGATGAACAGGAGCGGGCGCTCCTGGCCATGGACGTCGCCTGGGTCCAGTGGCGCTCGGCGTTCCGGCAGAAGCTTGTCGCCGGCGGCGACCGGCCGGTGCGGAGCATTTTCGAAGCCGACATGATCTTCGCCATTGTCGCGCACCACGCGCTGAAGGGGCGGCCGGTCACGCTCAAGGAGCTCGCGACCTACTTCGGATCGATCGCCACCGAGGCGACCATCTCCCGCCATATCGAAGACATGGTGACGAACGGTCTGGTCGAGCGCCGCCTCGACGCGAACGACCGCCGCCGTATGTTCCTGATCCCGACGCGGCGGCTCGAAGGCATCGGTCATCAGTTCGAGCAGGCGCGGCTGCGCATCATGCGCGAGCACGGCTTTGTCTGGAATGGCGGCAAGAGCGCGGAGTAAGCGATCTCATGGCGGGCGACGACAAGACACTGACGGCCGGGGAAATCAGCGCGTCCGCGCCGGTCACTTTCAATCTCGACGAATGCACGATGGATGCGCAGGAGCGCGCCGTGCTCGCCATCGATATCGCCTACGTTCAGTGGCGCGCGGACTTCCGCCGCACGGTAGTCGCCTCCGGCGTGCTCAACAGGCCATGGCGCAGCGTGTTCGAGGCCGACATGATGTTCAGCATCGTCGCGCATCGCTGGCTCGCCGGGCGCGCGATCACGCACAAGGAGCTTGCGACCTATTTCGAATTGTTCGCGACCGAAGCGACCGTCTCACGCCATCTCGATGACATGGAAGAAAGCGGCATGATCGTGCGTCAGACCGATCCGGACGACCGCCGCCGCATCTTCCTGCTGCCGACACGGCGGCTGGAAACCATTGGTCACGGATATGCGCAAGCGCGAATCCGCATCATGCGCGAGTATGGTTTTGTGTGGACTGGCGATGCCGCGGCCAACGGGACGAGGGCAGCCGATTCGGCAAAGAAGCCGGGGTGATCGTCGCGTGAGGGCAGGCAACGCGTCAGAAGGTAGCAATGGCGATGCGTTGCAATCATTGGTGCGGGAACCGAATCCGGCTACGGCTGTCGGCAGGAAGAATCAGCAGGCCAGGTAACGCATGACGTCGGGGCCCAAGAAACTGTTACCCGAGACAATCGGGGCGGCATCACCAGCGTCCTTGATCGAATGTCCCGACAGCATTCTCGAGGCGCCGGAACGGGCCGTTCTGGCCTTCGATATGGCGTGGGTGCAGTGGCGATCGGATTTCCGGCGCACCATTGCCGCCTCCGGCATCCTGCGTCGTCCGTGGCGCAGTGTTTTTGAGGCCGACATGATGTTCAGCATCGTTTCGCATCAGTGGCTAATCGGACGGCCGATCACGCTCAAAGAACTCGCGACCTATTTCGAGCAGTTTGCCACGGCGGCAACGGTCTCGCGTCATATCGACGATATGGAGGACGCCGGCATGCTGGCGCGTGCCGTGGACGCCAATGACCGGCGGCGCTTTTTCCTGATGCCGACGGAGCGGCTCGAAGTCATCGGCCGCGCGTTCCTGCAGGCGCGAGTCCGCACCCTGCGCGATCACGGTTTTGTGTGGGCGGGCGACGCCGCGATCGACCCGAAAACTGCAATCGATCCTGCGTGATCCCCGCATGCGGTGCCGCTATAGGCGTCGGCCGAGAGAGTGGATCACCATTCTCCGCCACCGGGATTGAAGCGACCATCTGTTGTACACGTGGCGCGCAAGCGCACCTTTTCGGTGCGTGATCCCGGTGGCCTTTCAGCCATCGGAGAAGATCATGATTGTTCGTTTCATAGCGTTCGCACTCACGCTCCTGCTGCTGACGCCCGGTTCGGTGCTGTCAGTGACTGCCGATGATGTGAGCGAGCAGGCGCAGGGGAAGGGTGCGCGGGCGAAGGCGCCTGCCGAGCGCAAGGCACAGGGAGCGGGCCAGCGGCAGCAACAGCAAACGCAAGAGCAGCAGGCGATGCAGCGCGCCAAGCGCTGCCAGGATGCGATCAACGACGCGCAGAACACGGCGGTGGGAACGTCCGTGCTGTCGAGCGCCGTCGGGTTCCTGCCGTTCGGCGGCACCGCGTCCGGCGTGGCAAGTGCCGCGGCAGGCATGGGTGCCACGGTCGGCGGCGAAATCGCGCGCCAGAAGGCTGCGGCTGCGGTTCAGGGAAATTGCTGAGACATCATTGATACGGCTCGTGAAATCTGGCCATCGCTGATCGGTTGACGTAGAAGGAGCATCCGATACAGATCTGGCGCGTATTCTTTCCGCAAAACCGGTATCCATTTTTGCGGAATACGCGCGGGGCGTTGGAGCTTCACGATGTCCGACTGGGATGCGCAGCAGTACCTGAAATTCGAGGACGAGCGGACGCGCGGCGCGCGCGATCTGCTGGCGCAGATTCCGATCCAGGATGCGCGGGGCGTGGTTGACATCGGCTGCGGCCCCGGCAACTCCACCGAACTGCTGGCCAGACGCTGGCCGCAGGCGAAGATCACCGGGATCGATACCTCGGCGGACATGCTGCGTCAGGCGCGCGAGCGGCTGCCGCAGCACACCTTCATCGAAGCGAATATTTCGCACTGGTCGCCGCCCGCCGGAACCGACGTGCTGTTCGCCAATGCGATCTTCCAGTGGGTGCCCAAACATCTCAAGCAATTGATGCGGCTTCTGATGGCGCTGCCGGACGGCGGCGCGCTCGCGGTGCAGATGCCCGACAACATGGACGAGCCTTCGCATGTTCTGATGCGCGAGGTCGCGCGCCTGCCGCAGTTCCACATCCAACTCGCGCACGCATTGGAAGCGAGGGACGGTCTGCCGAAGCCCGGCGTCTATTACGATGCGCTGCAGCCGCTGTGCAGCCGCATCGACATCTGGCACACGGTCTACAATCACGTGCTGGACGATGCGCCCGCCATCGTCGAATGGGTGAAGGGTACAGGGCTGCGTCCGTTCCTCGATCCGCTCGAACTTCCCGAGCGCAAGGAATTCCTCGAGGCCTACAGGGCGCGTATCGCTGCCAGCTACCCGCCACAGGCCGATGGCAAGGTGCTGCTGCGTTTCCCGCGGATTTTCATGGTTGTGATCCGCTGACGAGCTGCTGCTGTTCTCAGCGGTCGCATAAATCAGCCAGGTCGAAATGACCCCGGGGATCGGTTGGTTTCCCGGCGCAGCAGTTTGCGAAGGGTCGACGGCTCCACGTAGCCAACTTGCCGCGCGATTTCGTCCACCGGCTGGCGTGTCGTTTCGAGCAGCGTTTTCGCTGTCTCGATCCGGATGCGCTGCACGAAGCGCACAGGCGACAGGCCGCAAGTGACGGCGAGCCGCCGCGCAAACGTTCGCGGCGTCATCGCGACAGCGGCGGCAACGTCGTTGACGCCAAAGTCGTCGGCAATGTGTTTTCTGATCCAGCTTTCGGCCTTCGCGATTTTGGCGTCTTGGCCGGCCAGATGTGCGACCGAGATAAACGGCGTCTGCGATTGCCGCTCATCCAGCAGCAGATAGCGCGCGCAATCGTCCGACAGCTTCTGTTTCCCGAACTTCGATACGATCGCCAGCATGAGATCCATCTGCGCCATTGCAGCGCCTGCGGTGGCAACCGGCCAATCCGCCACCACGACTTTCTCGCTGGCGAGTTCGACATTCGGATAGCGGTGCCGGAAGCTGCCGGCCAGATACCACGGCGTGGTGGCGCGGCGGTTGTTGAGGATTCCGGTTTCCGCCAGCAGGAAGGTGCTGGCGCAGGATGCCGCGATTGCCGTCCCCGACTGAAAAGCACGGTGCAGGATTTCTCCGGCCCGGCGACAAGCTGGACTGTCGATCTTTTTCAAGAGCTGCCGTTCCGATGAAATTCCCAGCCCCGGCACGATGATGAGATCTGTGTCGTCGGCGACGGCATTCTGTGTGCGGGCGCTACAGCGAATCCGCGAGATATTGAAAAGCGGCTTTCGTTTCGCTGCGAAGGCGAGGTTATTGGCGGTGTTCAGAACGTCGCCGGTGATGGCGATGCTCGACGGAAGGCTTGTGTCGAATTCAAGAACGACGATTTCGATCATGTCAAATTCGAACCGTTTATTGTCATTTTAGACACTACCAAATCCAGCCAATCCGCGCAATCTGACGCCATGGCGACGCATAGGTGCGCTGCGAGGAAGTATCAAGATGTCCAGAACCGAACTGAACCGGCAGCTACATCTGGTTCGACGCCCGGCGGAGAAAATAACCCCGCTCGATTTCCGACTTGTCGAAGCGCCTGTTGTGAATCCGGGCGAAGGCCAGATTCTCGTGCGTCAAAAATGGCTGTCGATCGACCCTTATCTGCGCGAGCGGATGAACGATGCAAAATCATATCTCCCGCCGCAGCCACTTGATGAAGTGATGGCGGGCGGCGGAGCCGGCGAGGTCGTGCAATCGAAGCATCCGGAGATTGCCGTCGGAGATCAGGTGATCGGTCTTGGCGGCTGGCAGCTCTTCGCGACGATGAATGGAGCGGCTGTGGCGCGCGCGGACACGGCGCAGGCTCCGCTTGCTGCGTTCCTCGGCGCGGCAGGCATGCCGGGCATCACGGCATGGTATGGCCTGCGCAAGATCATCGCGCCCAAGGGGGGAGAGACGATCGTGGTCTCGGCTGCAAGCGGTTCGGTCGGAGGCGTTGCGGGACAGTTGGCCAAACTGAGCGGCTGCCGCGTCGTCGGCATTGCGGGCGGCGACATTAAATGCCGTTACGTCGTGGACGAGCTTGGCTTCGATGCGTGCGTGGATCACCGGGCCGGGGATTTCGATGCGCAACTCGCTGCGGCGACGCCGGCGGGGATCGACGGATGCTTCGAGAATGTCGGCGGTGTGGTGCTCGATGCGGTGATGCGCCGGTTGAACCCGTTTGCGCGGGTCGCCGTCTCGGGATTGATTTCCGGCGGCTACGATGGACAGCCGGTACCGATCGCGGATGCCAACATGTTTTCGACAGCGCGCGTCAGGATGGAAGGCTTCATTGTCTCCGATCATCGCGAGTTGTGGCCGGAGGCGCGCGCCGAGCTTGCTGGTCTCATTGCATCGAAGCGGCTGAAGTACCGCGAGAGCATCGCAACAGGTCTCGAAAGCGCGCCGGGCGCATTGATCGATGTGCTTGAAGGCCGCAATTTTGGCAAGCAACTCGTCGAGCTTCCGTGACCGCGCCTGCGATTTAAGGCGATGTCGAATTCAGACTGTTTGCCATTTCAGACTCAACCAAATTCTTGGCCACCGACGGGATAAATGACCATGACAAAACCTCTTCAGCGTTGCACATGCGGACGGCACGGATTTCTGCAAGCTCTTGGTTTCAAGGGAAATGGTTTCTTTGGCTTCGGGGCGTCACGCGTCGTCGCTGCGCCTGGAGCCGACGAGTTGCGATTACCTGATACGGCCGCGTGCAAGGCCGCCGAAGCCTATCTTGGAGCGTTGTCGTCTTCGGCGATGGTGGGACACTGCAAGCGGACGTTTCTGTTCGGCCGCGCGCTCGCCGACAAGGCGGGAGCCAGGCCGGACCTTGAAGCGCTTTATGTGGGTAGCCTGTTTCACGATCTGGGCCTTGAGCCGATTTTTGAGGGGCCGGACGATTTCGAGGTGATCGGCGCGCGCGAGGCGTCACGGTTCCTGAAGGCCAAGGGGTATCCGGTCCTCGCCGACACCGTGGCTGCGGCCATTGAAATTCACACCTCGCGGGCCACGGCAGAAGATCCGCGTCCCGAAGTGGCCTATCTCAACATGGGTGCAACCGTTGATGTGCTGGGCTTGCGGATCGACCAGATCGACAGGAAGCTGATCCAGCAGATTGTCGAGGAATATCCCCGCGATGGCACCAAGACGATGCTGACCGCTCTTCTCAAGCGTGAGATCGACACCAAGCCGAACTCCAATTTCAGTCAGATCGCGGCCCGCGTCGATGTGCTGAAATTGATCAATGATGCGCCCTTCGCCCACTAGTTCCGTCCCTTCGACGGACCCGAGAGGCGGGGCCGGGCGGCTCGCCCACAAATCTGACGTGAAGATGTCGGGCCGGAAAAATCACTGCGGTGAAACGCCGCTACAGCGCGGCTCGACAGAATCGGACATTCTCCCTAGCTGAATACCGTCCGATGACCGTCAGCCGGAGCTGTTCCCAAATGTCCCTTACGCCTGAAACACCCCTGCCGTCGCGCGGCGATATTTCGCTGCGCCCGATCCCGATGCTGATCTTCGGATCGCGCTGGTTACAGCTTCCGCTGTATGTCGGACTGATCGTTGCCCAGGGCGTTTACGTCATTCTCTTTCTGAAAGAGCTCTTGCATCTCATCACCCACTCGTTCGATTTTTCCGAGCAGCAGATCATGCTGGTGGTGCTCGGGCTGATCGACGTGGTGATGATCTCGAACCTTCTGGTGATGGTGATCGTCGGCGGCTACGAGACCTTCGTGTCGCGGCTCCATCTGAAGGGGCATCCCGACGAGCCGGAATGGCTCAGCCACGTCAACGCCAGCGTGCTGAAGATCAAGCTCGCGATGGCGATCATCGGCATCTCGTCGATCCACCTGCTGCGCACCTTCATCGAGGCCGGCAACCTCGGCGTCGCGGGCCGCACCACGAACTACACCGAGGCCGGCGTGATGTGGCAGACCATCATCCACGGCATGTTTATCGTGTCGGCGATCGGCATCGCCTATGTCGATCGGCTTTCGAACGGGCCGGTGCTCGCGCCACACGGCAAGCATTGATGCCGTAGCGGGAAAGGCAATGTCATTGCGAGCGGAGCGAAGCAATCCAGTTTTGGAGACCATCCGGATGAACCGCTGGATTGCTTCGTCGCAAGTGCTCCTCGCAATGACGTTCATGTTGCTGGCAAGCGCGCCAGCCCTCGCCGCCGATACTGCGTTCACGCAGTTCGTCGCCTCGCTGTGGCCTGAAGCGCAGCAGGCGGGCGTTTCGCGGGCGGTCTTCGATCGCGAAACCAGCGCGCTGGAGCCGGACTACAAGCTGCCGGATCTGCTGTTGCCCGGGCGTCCATCGACCGGCGCGCCGTCGCAGGCGGAGTTCGTGCAGGTGCCGGCGGACTATGTGAAGGAGGCGAGCATCGCGCGGCTCGCGTCGCACGGGCAGCGGTTGTCGATCCAGCATCGCGATACGCTGCGCGCCATCGAGCAGCGCTTCGGCGTGCCGGGCAACATCATCCTGGCGATCTGGGGCCGCGAGACCGACTACGGCCGCCATGCGCTGCCCTATGATGGATTGCGCGTGCTGGCGACGCAGGCCTATGTCGGCCGCCGCAAGGATCAGTATCGCGGCGAATTCATCGAGGCGCTGAAGCTGATCCAGAACGGCGACGTGACGCGCAAGAACCTGCGCACCTCATGGGGCGGCGCGACAGGCCTGACGCAGTTCCTGCCCTCGGAGCTTCACAAGCACGGCGTCGATTTCGACGGCGATGGCCACATCAACATCTGGACCTCGGTGCCGGATGCGCTGGCGTCGGCCGCGCAGCAATTGAAGAACAAGGGCTGGCAGCCGGGCGTGCGCTGGGCCTATGAGGTGCGCGCACCACGCATCGCCGATTGTACGCAAGGCGTGCCGGAAGTGACCAAGCCGATCTCGCAATGGCTGCGCGAAGGCTACGTGCCGGTGCGCGGCGAGCAACTCAGCGCCGCCGAGCAGGCGGAGAGCGCGTCGCTATTGCAGCCGGAAGGCACCTACGGCCCGTCGTTCCTGACCACGAAGAATTACTTCGTCATCAAGGAATACAATTTCTCCGATCTCTATGTGCTGTTCGTCGGCCATCTCGCCGACCGCATATTGAACGGCCAGCCGTTCGCGACGCCATGGTCCGCCTCGAGCCAGATGCGCAGCGCCGATGTGGAAGAGATGCAGAAGCATCTCACGCGGCTGGGGCTTTATAGTTCGAAGCTGGACGGCAAGGCGGGGATGCAGACCCGCGCGGCGCTCGGGGCCTATCAGAAGAAGGCGGGACTGAAAGTCGATTGCTGGCCAAGCACCGAGGTGCTGCGCGCGATGAGCGCGGGACGATAATTCGTCATTGCGAGCGAAGCGAAGCAATCCAGAGCGCTGGAAAGAAGTGGATTGCTTCGTCGCAAGCGCTCCTCGCAATGACGGAAGTATCCAAAAACAAAAACCCGGCCGCGAGGCCGGGTTTTGAAACTCATGTCTCACGACGTAATCGTGAGAATGTTCAGATCAATCGCAAACCTGAACGCGGCGGACGCGCCAGCCGTAGCCGTCCCAGAAGCGCTCGCGCACCAGGCGGCAGGCGGGCTCTTCAACGTAAACCGGGCCGGGAGCATAGCCGTAGCCATATGCCGGGCGGCTGCTGTTGGCGATGGCGCCGCCGATGATCGCGCCGCCCAGAAGGCCAAGGCCCACGCCGGCAGCCACACGGCCGCCGTCAGCCTTGGCTGCGGGCATCGCGGTTGCGAGCGAACCAGCGATCGTTGCGACCGCGAGGAACGCCGAAAGAACCTTCTTCATGTTGTCTCTCCTCAGATCACGCCAGAGCCTGGCGCAAGGCGATTGGTCTGCAAGGATCCAATGACGGAACTCAAGATAGCCCGATTTGGCCCCTGTTTGAAAGGTCGGCGCCATCCCGCACCGGCGATTCAGATGATGTCCCGGCGCCAATATAGCGGATTCTGGCGCACGGCCTTCACAAAAAACGCCCCCAAGGGGCATTTTACCCTAGGGAGCGTTACTTTTTCCCAAGCCGGGGCGGCTAAAAGAAGGCCGCCCGGTGATCAGTTGTGTCAGTTACAAACCTGAACGCGACGGACGCGCCAGCCGTAGCCGTCCCAGAAGCGTTCGCGCTGCAGGTAGCAGCCGCCGCCGTAGTAGCCGTAACCGGGGCCGTAGTAGCCGCCGCTGTTGGCAATCGCCGCACCGGCGATGGCGCCGCCGAGGAGGCCGAGGCCGATGGCGGCACCGCCGCCATGACCGTGGTGATGGTGATGACGGTGGCGATGTTGCGCCTCTGCGGTGGGCATCGTGGCTGCGAGCGAGCCAGCGATCGTTGCAACCGCGAGGAACGCGGAAAGAACCTTCTTCATGGCTTCACCCTTTCGTCGTTGTGAGATGACGTGTTGACCTGCGAGATAACGGGTCTCGCCGGTGAAAGTTGCACGATTGCGTTGAACGGGAACTGAATGGAGCGGTCGGATTCCCGCCATGATTGGGCTCAATCCCCGTCAATCAGCGCAACGAAAAACGGCGCCCGCGAAGTGCGAAGCGCCGTTGGATTTTTTTGAGCCGCGCGGAAATCCGCGTGGACGATATCAGAACAGCGAAGCGTACTGCTGCAATCCGGCCTGCTGGACGAGGCCCATCGCGGTGCGCTTCTGGTCCTCATCGAGGCGGGCGAACAGCGCGGATGCGGCCGGCGCGAAGCGGCGCACGGCGGCTTCGTTGACCTGCGGCTCGCGTGCGAGCGCGCGCAGCGCGCTGGCGACGGCGGGCCAGTACTTCGCCTGCTCGGCCTTCAGCTTCAGCGCTGCGCGATAGCGCATGATGGCGACTTCGCTCATCGCCGACTGATACATCGAAATCTTCTTCTGGGGAGCGGCGACTTCGGAGCCGACGGACGCGGTAAAGTCCTGGGCGGAAACCGGTGCGCTCACGGAAATTGCCAACGTGGCAACAACAGACGCAATCGCGATTGGCAACTTTCGCATTTTTCTCACTTCTGTGCGTGGAATGATGGGGGCGGGGTACGTGCCATATGTGACCAAAATGCGATCCATTGGGTTAACAATTGCAGAAACTGCGGGGCAACGCCTTGTTAAGGTTTAGAGGCCGGATTTGTTCCGCAAAATCAGTGCCTTTTTTCCGCGTGTAATATTCGCTCACCAAAGGTGAAGCGGGTTCCGTGATTAATGTCCGGAGCCGAAACGCTGTATCCGCCGATAAATGCTGGATAATTCACATCGGCGCGGCGCGGTGCAGTTTAATTCATCGCGCGGATTCGAGCGTCTGCGATAGCAATTCGAGCGCGTGAAGCGCGAACGCCCGCATGTTAGCGACGCGGTCGCTGTCGCCGGTCTCGAGCGTGATCACGCGCATCAGCGGTCCCGCAACGGCCATGCACGAATGTCCGGCGGCGTCGCCGTAGCGGTTGCCGGACGGGCCGGTCGCGCCGGTCTCGCTCAGGCCCCATGTGGTGTTGAGCAGTTCGCGCGCGCGGTTCGCGAGCAGGGTGGCGTAGGGCTCGGTGGCGCCGCGGTTGCCGATGGCTTCCATTTCTTCCTTGGTGATGTTCACCAATGCCGCACGCGCACGCGGCGTGTAGATCACGCCGCCGCCGCGGTAGTAGGCCGATGCGCCGGGCACCGCGAGCAGCGCCGCGGAGATCAGTCCTCCGGTGGAGGATTCCGCAACCGCGATGGTTTCTTTGCGCGCGATCAGGGACGCGGCGATTTTCTCCGCGAGCGGCAGCAACTTTTCCATGGGGTATTCCGTGGTTGGAGCGTGAGGTTGACGTTTCGTTGCTTGCCGTCATTGCGAGGAGCCCTTGCGACGAAGCAATCCAGTTTTTCCTGTCGCTCTGGATTGCTTCGCTTCGCTCGCAATGACGACGAAGGGTTTTTCGTTCGGCCTAAAGCTGCGTCTTGTAACGCGCTTCGACCACTTCCTGGGATTCAGGCGTGCCCTGGCCGGTCTGTTCGTGAATGACTTCACTGATGCTCGGCTGCGCGGAGCGCGCGACGCGGGAGTCCGGCGACCAGAGCTTCGAGCGCATCAGCGCCTTGCCGCAGTGGAAGTAGACCTCGCGCACGGCGATATCGAGCACGGCGCGGGGCGGCTTGCCGAACTCGATCATGGTGGCCAGCAGGTCTGCGTCCGCCGAGAGTTTTGCTTCGCCGCCGACGCGCAGGGTTTCGTCGAGACCCGGCACGAAGAAGATCAGTTGCACGTAGCCCGAGCCGGTCACGAGATTGCGGAAGCTGTCGATGCGGTTGTTGCCGGGACGATCCGGCATCAAGAGGCGCATCTCGCCTTCGATATGAATGAAGCCCGGATTGCCGCCGCGCGGCGAGGCATCGACGGTGCCGTCCGGCCCCGAGGTTGCCAGCACGCAGAACGGCGACATCCCGATGAAGTGCGCGGCATGGCGGTCGATGCGCGCCAATTGCTTCGCGATCACGCGGTCAGTGGGTGGTGCGTAAATGGTGCCGAGGTCGTCAGGTCCGATATGCGTCACGCCGTGCTCCCGTTTTTCGCGATGCTGACGTTTAACCCAATCCGCAGCGTCCTGCATTTGCGGGTTTTGCCGTCAGTTCGAAATCGCTGTTCTGCCCGTTTGGAGCGCAAATTTAGATTGATTCCAGATTGCGCGCGAAGTGCTTCCGCCAGTTTGGAATAGCTTAAAACTAGCTGTTTTCCTTTTGCATCGGAGCCTTCGCTTCAATACCTGTGGGTCAACAGTCCTTACAGGTTCTCCAGACACCCATGATTGTTTGTTCCTGCAACGTCCTGACTGACCACGACGTGCGTAACGTTGTGACCCGGCCTACGGACTTCCCGCGCACGGCCGGGCAGGTCTATGGCTGTCTGGGCTGCAGCGCCGAATGCGGCCGCTGCGCGCGAACCATCAAGAAAATCATGGATGAAGCCCTCGGCGCCTGCGCCAAGGCCTGCTGCGCGGGATGCCCCCATAGCCAGCAGCACGCCGAACACGCCCACCCCGATCACGCCGACGGCGAACATCACCATCCGGTGATCCTGACCGCCCAAGCGGCTGCCTAAGCCGTTCTACCGGCTTGTTTTTCTCGCCTTTCTGCAATGTGGACGCCGCCGCGGCGAGGGCTTGTACTTGCCGGAAATCTGATTTAGAACGTTTCTAAATTAAATTTGGCCCGTCAAACGACGGTTCCGCGATGGAGTGTAAGATGAAGGGCGATCCGAAGGTCATCGAGTTCCTGAACAAGGCGCTGCGCAGCGAACTGACCGCCGTTAGCCAGTTCTGGCTTCATTACCGGATGCTGGAGAACTGGGGTCTGAAGGATCTCGCCAAGAAGTGGCGCAAGGAATCCATCGAGGAAATGGAGCACGCCGACAAGCTGATCGACCGCATCATCTTCCTTGACGGCTTCCCGAACCTGCAGGTGCTCGATCCGCTGCATATCGGCCAGAACGTGAAGGAAGTTCTGGATTGCGATCTCAAGGCCGAGTACTCGGCGCGCGAGCTTTACGAGAAGGCCGCGACCCACTGCCATAGCGCGAAGGACTACGTCTCGCGCGACCTGTTCGAGAGCCTGATGAAGGACGAGGAAGGGCACATCGACTTCCTCGAAACCCAGATCGACCTCGTCAAGAGGATCGGCGTCGAGCTGTACTCGCAGAAGCACATGGGTGGTCTCGACGAAGGACACTGAGCGTTTGCGACTGCGATACGCCACACAATCAAGCCCGGACCGCTTCATGCGGCTCCGGGCTTTTCTTTTGGTTCTGACTTCCGACAAAAATGCTCTAGCCTCACCGACAACAAAAAACATAAGGGAGAAACGCGATGACCCATGACTCGACCTATGACTGGCCTGCGATCGTCAACGATCTGGACTCGCTGCTGAAGCTGCGCTCGATCCCGTTCGGCATGAAGATGTTCACGCGCCGCGAGGACATGGAAGCGATTCCGAAGATCCGCAGGCCGCAGTCGGTGCACACGTTGGATCAGATCGTGGCGCAGGCGGCGCGCATCGGCTGGACGGTCGGTATCACCAGCGACGATCTGGTCGGCGCGCAGTGCCGCGCGGTGGTCGGCCTCGGCGGCGCCAAGACAGAGACATGGCAATCCGGCCAGCACATGACCGGTGTATGGTTTTCCACGCAGCAGGATGCGCAGGCGCATCAGGAAGCGATGCACTGCGTGCCGGACGGGCAGTACGATGCGCTGGCCGTCGGGCCGCTGTCGTCGGGCAAGCTCGATCCGCCCGACATCGCGCTGTTCTATGCGACGCCCGGCGCGATGATCTATTTCATCAACGGGCTGCAGTGGTCCGGCTACAAGCGGTTCGACTGGAGTGTGGTCGGCGAATCCGCCTGCGCGGATTCATGGGGCCGCGCGCTGACGACGCGATTGCCAAGCCTGTCGATCCCGTGTTTCGCCGAGCGCCGTTATGGCGGTGTGCTCGATGAGGAAATGCTGATGGCGACGCCGCCGGAATATCTCGTCAGCGCCATTGCCGGGATGAAGGCGCTGTCGAAGAACGGTTTCCGTTATCCGTTCGCGCAGTACGGCGTGCAGCAGGACGTGCGCGCCGGCATGGCGGTGAGTTATCCGGGGCGAGCGTAGCAAAGCCAAGGAGCGCGATTTTTAACCGGTCATCCCCGCGAAAGCGGGGATCCATACTCCCTGAACTCTCTACCTGAAGCAGGTGTCAGCAATCCGTTTCACACCGAGGCGTCGGTGGTTATGGGTCCCCGCTTTCGCGGGGACGACACAGCATTTTTGACGGTGGCGGCGTGCCAGATTTACGGTTCACGACCCGTCCGCCGGCACGAAGCACGTGATCTCGATGTTGCCGCGAAGCGTCACGTACCACACCACCGCGCCGCCGGTCGGATTACCGCCGGTGCGGATCACCGCTTTGTCCGGCACCAGCCACCACGTGCCCTCGATAGGCACCCAGTACGCGCCATGCCGCACATCGTAGTCGGTGCGGTGTCCGTCGGAGATGTCGCAACACGGCACGCCGGCCGGGCTGCGCGCATCCTTGAACCATTTTCGAATGTGCTCGGGGACATCGCCGAACTGTCCGCGATCGACCGCGAGCGCCGTCGCGGCGGACAGTATCAGCGGAATCATCAGGGCAAGGCGAGCAGGCCACCGCATGCGATCCTCCGCGCTCAAGAATCATATGAAGCTTCGGACGGTCGCCTGAGGGCGTCCAGACAAACCCGCGCGAGGCGGTGGGTTCCTCCCGCGCATTGTTGAGGCGCGACGCATCGCAGCATCGCGTTATGCTTTCGCGCCGCGCTTCTTCTTCTCGGACTGTGGCGGCGGCGTCAGCGGGCAACCGGCGAAAGCGGCTTCGATGGCGGCCGGTGCGCCCTCAAGCTTGAAGTCCGCGATGGTGCGTCCGGCATTGAGCGAGCGCAGCCGGACGACGAGTGTGTTGGATGTCGCGAGTTCGTTGACGAAGGTGATGATCGCGGCGCGGTCCTCGATCACCACGGTCCTGTATTCCTGAAGGAACCGCGCTGCGACGTTGTCATGGCCGGGCTTCTCGTCGAAGCGATAGCCGAGGATCGAGTTGGTGTCGGTACCGACCTTGAACGCGAAGGCGAAGCGCACCAGCGGATTTCCGTCGAAACACGTGAGTTGCAACGACGCCAGGCTGGGACGCTCAGCGAAAGTGTTCGAAGCGTTGTTGATGATGTTGGTCGCGCTCGGCACTGGCACGCCGGTGACGCGGTCGACCTGACGCTCGATCTTCCAGTTGCCGGAGGTGGCCGTCGCGGGCGCCGCCACATAAGGATCGCGCATCTGACACGCGCCAAGGACCACGCCAAGACTCGCGCACAGCAAGACGGTAATCATGGCGAACGCGACACGACGCACAGCACAATCCCCAGCCCGCCAATATCCTGCAACCTGTGCGGGTGGCGCGCAAGCGGCTTTATGCGGCTCAGCCGGTCAGCCCGACCGCTTCGCGCACGGCCGCGATCGGCTGGATCGCGGCCGACCAGAAATTCCACTCCGGGCTGAACAGGTCGGCCGAAGTGTCTTCGCCCCGCGCCCAGGCGTAGAAGAACTCCTCCGGCTCGAACGCGCCTGTCGCCGCACCGGCGACATCGTTGAGCGGAATGCCGAGATGCCAGCTCAGGATCACCGGCAGCACGTGGCCGGACATGGCGTGGCTGCGATGCATCGTCGCCGTGAGCACCGATGTCAGCAGTTCGCCGCGCGGCGACGTATCGTAGCCGGCGAGCACGTGGGTTGAATCGTGCGGAACGGCGAACTCGAAATTCAGCGCGGTCGGCTCGCCGGGATAGGCGTAGTTGTTGGCTTTATAGAACATCGCGAACGCATGGCCGAAGGTGTCCTCCGGCAGCCGCGCCAGCGCATGGAAGCGCGTCGCCAGCGCGGGATCGGGCTGCGCATCGTAAGGCTGCAGCCACGGCCCCATCTCGGCGGTGGCCCATGCGCGGCCGGTCACGCTCTCAAGGTTGGCGTGGATCATGTGGGCCTTGGCTTCTTCCATGTCGCCCAGCGCCAGCCGCGCCAGATCGTGAACGAAGTCGTCGCGGACGCCGAGTTGGTCCGCGAGCTTCACCACGGCACTCAGCTTGGCGGAATCCAGCGTGCCGCCGACAAACGCCATGACGGCGGCGAAGCTCACTGCCTGTGCTGCAAGCGCAGGATCGGCGGCGAGTTCGGCCTGCCGATAGGGACTGAGCGGCGTCAGCCCTGCGAGGCCGAACTGCGGCTCGAGATGAAAGACGTAGCGGGTCGCGGCGGCGATCGTCTCGTGGTCGATCGTGTCCGGCAGTCCTTCGGTCGCTGCAATGCCGAGCATCACGGCGAGCGTGCTGCGGGCCTGATCCAGCGTTGCGGGAATGTGCATGAGCCGTGCCGCGATCCTATCTGAGCTGCCTGCGGAAGAGTCTCATGGCGTCCTGGCGCACGCACGGCGCTGCTCCGGCGTTCCTGGCGGCGGACGGAGCCGCGGCGAGAAGCGCGGTCGCTGTGCAGACGATCCGTGCCCTGGTCATTGGTGGGGTCATGGTCCGGTTCCTTGATGGTGGAACCGTAACCTGATCGCCATTGCCCATCAAACGGTAAACCGCAACGCGCGGTTTCTAGCTTTCGTTTGGGCATGATCTTTTCCGAAAACCGGTCCCCACTTTTCGGGATCATGCCCTAGTGATGCGCCGGGACTTCGACGCCTTGTGCAGAATATTGCCGGATCTTGTTGCGCAGTGTGCGGACCGACACGCCAAGCACGCGCGCGGCGCGGGTGCGGTTGCCATCGCAGCGGGCGAGCGTTTGCAGCACAAGCTCGCGCTCGATTTCCCCGACCGTGGCGCCGATCAGCAGCGGAACCACCTGGTTCGGCGCCATGGCGGGCGCGTCCGGCAATGGCTCAAATGTGGATGGCGATGTGTTTTGGCTCATCGAGACCTCCCGACCAACGTCTGCCCCCTAGATGCAGACGATTGCGTTACTGATCTCAGCCCCTGAAAAGGGTGGGCCGATATGGTTAACAAAGTCCTAATTCCCAAATAACCCCTTCAAGGGACTGGAGAATTGGAACCCGATGGAACCGCAAGCGATTGCTGGAGAAATCGGGCGAACCGTGATCGCGTGCCTAAAATTTGCGCGTCTCATGGTCTGGAATGAGGTGAGATAGCCAGCCCGTCAGGGCATCAGGGAAGGAGCGCATCATGTGCCGCAACATCAAGACGCTGTTCAATTTCGAGCCGCCCGCGACCGAAGAT
This sequence comes from Afipia massiliensis, assembly GCF_001006325.2. Classification (NCBI taxonomy): domain Bacteria; kingdom Pseudomonadati; phylum Pseudomonadota; class Alphaproteobacteria; order Hyphomicrobiales; family Nitrobacteraceae; genus Afipia; species Afipia massiliensis. The sequence continues at coordinate 2,600,142 of NZ_LBIA02000001.1, forward strand.
GAAATTCAAGCGTCGGCGTTGCAGTTCGTGCGCAAGCTTTCCGGCTTCAACGCACCGTCGAAGGCGAATGAAGCGGCATTCGAACTCGCGGTCGCCGAAGTTTCCGCCAGCGCGCGAAAGCTGCTGACATCGCTGCACACTCATGCGCCGGCACGCGACCGGGAGATCGAAGCGGAAAAGGCGCGGGAGCGAAACAGGACGCGTTTCGGCTGAACGCGGCGACCGGTCCCCGCGAAGCGCCGTCACGTTGCCGCCGTTACGTTGCCTAGCGTTGCGAAGCCGCAGGCTCTCAGTGTTGCGGCAGCACGACCGGCACAAAGCGCGGATCGCTCGACGCAGCCCGCCGATCGATCGCAGCCACCCGCATCAGGGCTTCAAGCTTCAATAAAAAGATTTCCGCCAACATTGTCATAATCCACTTCTTGACTGTCTGGCAGTTGGACGCCGACTCGAATGGCGGCGTTCAATGTCTGATTCAAACGTATGCCTGAGAGTTCGCGTTCGCAATGACCTTGCCGCCGGCGGACAAGAAGTTAACGTCACGCCCACACTAGGAGGCATTCGATGAAAACTGTCGCCGCGCTGCTCGTCGTGTTGCCGGCTGTCACATTCTCGGCCGCCCGGGCCGACACATCGGACCGCTTCGCCATGGGCGGATGGATCGAGAAATTCCAGCCCGCCATCGATCAGGCCAATGCCAGCGGCGAGCTGTTTCGCATCCGCGGCCATTGCCAATCGAACTGCACACTGTTTCTCGGCGTGCGCAACGTCTGCGTCGAGCGCAGCGCGACGTTGCTGTTTCACGCCGGTCACGGCCGTGGGCCCAACAGGTACGTCATCAATGCGAATTCGACGCAGCGGATGCTGAACGCCTACAACGCCAGGCTGCGGCGGTATGTGACCGCGAACGGCTATCTCGCGAAGCTGGAGTTCAGCACCATCTCCGGCGCGCGGATCATCGACGAGTTCGGCTACAAGGAATGTCCGCGCGGCGGGTGAGGCGTCAGGCTGCGCGTTGCGCCAGGAAGCCCCAGTCCCACGGCAGTTGCTTTGAGCCGCGCGGCTTGCGCAGGCCGTCCACCGACCAGGGATAATACACCCGCGCGATGCGCGTGATTTCGAAACCCTTCTCAGAGACGGTGGAGATCAACTCCTCGCGCTCGTAGAATTTCTGCCAGACGCCGTCACGGCTGACGAGGCCGCCCGCCTTGATCTTGTCCGCTGATGCGCCGAGCTTGTTGACCATCAACTGCGATTCCATCGACGGCACCACCACCAGCGCATGCGCCGACGGCTTGGTCACTGCGGCGAGGGTTGCCCACAGCGCATCCCGCTTGGCTTCGCGCGGCGACGTGATGACATTCAGGCAGACGCTGAGGTCTGCGACGGTTCCGAGAACGTCCGCCGACTTGCAGACATCCATCGCCATCCATTTCGCGTTCGTCATCTCCGCGCAGCGCTTCTTCGCGCGCGCGACGATGCGCGGCGCGAAGTCGATGCCGGTGATCCGCTCGAAGCGATGTCCGAATCTCTTGACGAAGCTGCCCACTCCGCAGCCGAGATCGACCAGCTCGAGATTTTTCCGCGAGCGGCAGGCGGCGGCGACGAAGCGCGGCATCTGGCCGTTGGTTTCATCGGTGACGATATCGCAGACCAGCGACTCGAATTTGGCGGCGTGCAGATCCCATTCAACTCGATTCACAGAAACCTCCCGTTGGTTATTGTGAAGCCGAATCGATTAAACAACAGAAACGGCCGCGGCGATACGCACCGCGGCACCTAATCTGTTGATCAATAGCGTGTCTTGCTCGGCAGGTTCCGGTATTCGAGCCAGACCTTCTGCGCGTCGTCGCGCATCAGTTGCGCCACGCGAACGGTTCGCTTGGCGTATGATTGCTTCATATCCTGATTGATGTTCGAGTCGTCGAACAGGTCGGCGTAATCGCTCCACGATGCCGCGTAGTAGATCTTGTCGACGCGCGCCCAGTACGCTGTCGAGTAGCACATCGGGCAGGGCTCGCAGCTCGAGAACAGTGTCGCGCCCTTGAGGTGCGGCGAGCCGACCTTCTTGCAGGCCATGCGGATGGCGTTCACTTCTGCATGCGCGGAGGGATCGTTGTCGCGCAGCACGCTGTTGCCCGACGACGACAGGATCTCGTTGTTCATCACCACGACCGCGCCGAACGGGCCGCCGGTCTTCTCGACGACGCCGGCCTTGCGCATCAGCTCGACCGCGTGACTCATGAACTTGCGGTCCTGATCGCTCGCAGCCTGCTTCGGCGCGTCTTTCGCAAAGGTGGCATCCGATCCGGCGGCGGCCATCAGCGCTGCGGCGCCGGTGGTCAGAAAATTCCGGCGATGAACGATGCGCGCGGAGGCGAACAGGGTGTCGAGCGGTGTCTCGTTGTCGTCGGTAGGGGAGTCCATCGTGCATGACCTCGATCTCCGGCACAGCGCCGGACAAAAAATCCGGCCTGCGCTCATCGCTGGCCGGAAACGCGGGTTCGAGGATGTCTTAGCGGCAGGTTCCTTTCAGTTGTGTTGCTGAAGTCGGTCCAACTGCGCTGCGAAATGCGCTTTGCGACGGCTTCTGACATTCGCAAAACGCCTGCGGAAACGGGATGCGGGTGCTAGAATCAGCCACCAAACTTGATTCGGCTTTGCCGATCCCGTTTCGCGGCAACTGTCCGCGTCGCCTTCACACCCATCCGGAGATTTCATCATGCGTCTGTCATCTGCCATTCGCGCCGCGCTGATCGCGGTGACGGCCCTTGTCGGAGCCGGTCTGTCATCCGCCCATGCCGACAGCGGCACGGTATCGCTCGTCATCTACAAGGCCGGATGGTTCATCGGCGGTTCGGGCGGCAGCGGCACGCTCAACTTCCGGGGCAGGAGTTACGCGCTGTCCACCGGCGGTATCGACTACGGCCTGGTGTTCGGCGGATCGAAGACCGTGCTGCGCGGCCGCGTCAGCAACATCAATCGCCCGTCGGATGTCGCCGGCGTCTACGGCGCGGCGGGCGCGGGCATCGCAGTCGGACGTGGCGCGCGCGCGATCGTGCTGACCAACCAGAAGGGCGCGGTGCTCGAGCTCTCCGGCCGGCAGACCGGGCTGATGGCCAACGCCGACCTCAGCGGCCTCGCGATTACGTTGAAGTAAAGACAGGCGACGCTATCGGCGCGCGCATATGCGCCGCCGATAGCTAGCCGTCGGTGGATGCGGCGATGGCGGTCTCGCTCGTGGGCGTGGCCGCCTTTTGCTTGCTCCACATATCCTGAGCGATCATTCCCGCAACCATCGCTGCGACGAACACGATCACCGGCAGGCCGAGACCGGCGAGATTGACCAGCGCCGGGCCGGGACAAAGCCCGACCAGACCCCAGCCGATCCCGAACAGGACTGCGCCCGTGACCAGCGGCGCATCGATGTCCTTGCGCGTCGGCCAGAGATTCTGCGCGGCGAAGACCGGCGCACCACGCCGCTTCGCCAGCGCGAAACCAATCGTAGCGACTGCGACTGCGCCGGCCATCACGAACGCCAGCGTCGCGTCCCACGCGCCGAAGATGTCGAGGAAGCCGAGCACTTTCCCCGTCTGCGTCATGCCGGAGATCAGGAGGCCCGCGCCGAAGACGAGTCCGCAGGCGAAGGTGACAAAAACGAGCGGCATGGTCTCAGCCTCCGATCACGTGGCGCACGACGGCGACGGTGATGATCGCCGCCACCATGAAAATAGCAGTGGCCACCAGCGAGCGCGTTGACAGTCGCGCAGTGCCGCATACGCCGTGACCCGACGTGCAGCCGCCGCCCATGCGGCTGCCGAAGCCGACAAGCAGACCGGCAATGACGATCACGATCAGGCTCGCGGGCATGGCGGGTGAGGGCAGCGCCGCACCGATGGCGAGCGTCGCGATCAGCGGCGCTGCGATCAGGCCCGCGATGAAAGCGATCCGCCAGCCGCGATCGCTCGTCGCGGGTGATAGAAGCCCGCCGAAGATGCCGCTGATGCCGGCGATGCGTCCGGTCAGCAGCATCAACATCGCGGCAGCAAGCCCGATCAGCGCACCGCCGATGAGTCCGGAGAGGGGGGTGAGGTTATGCATGGGGGGCCTTCTATCGCGGGCAAAACGGGGGTTGGGTACTTGTAGCGGTAATGCGAAAAGTCGAGTAAGCTTACGGTATTGAAGCTAGAGAATTCGCCCTCGATTTTTTGTCCAATTTGGAAGTCCTTCATATGAGCGAGAGTCAGCTATCGCCAAGTTATCGGAGTGACACGCAGTCGGAGGGAAACAAAAATCAAATCTTGAAACTTTTGGTCCCGATTTCCGAGACTCTGTATCTTCTAATAAAACAAGACCAGCGATTAGGGGCGAAATTTCTTTATAAAAAGAAAGATTTTCAGGCTGTTGCGCAGAAGTACTTTCTTGCAAGTAATGACGCTGGGAGATCGTTGACGCCCGAAAATTTTGAACGTCTGTTCGTCAGTACTGCAGAGTTCATAGATTTTTTCCGTCAGTTATTCCCTCATGATAGATCGCGGATGGTAACGACCCTAAGGCGAAATGGCGGAAATTCGCTTGCGGTAATTTACAAGAATTCCTTTGCGCTGTTGAAGCTTTTGGAAATGGGATTTCCAGAGGACGCAAATCTCCTTCCGATGGATTTGCCAGAGCAACAAGCTTCTCCGATTTATACAAAGATTGTTTCTGATCGAGTTGTTTTAGACGAAGGGCATCCTCTTCATTCTTTTCTTCGAAAAGAGGGGGTCGATGAAACTCGACGTTACCTTCAGAAAGAATTGGAAAGATTAAACGACATTTTGAAGGCCTCAAACGTCGATCGAAAGTATCTAGATTCGTTTGTTAGGCTTACAGAGCTCATTGGTTTCAAAGATGATGCTGGTGCGATATCATTTGGCTTGCATGTTCAGATGGTTTCCCATCTTACAAAGGCTGCGGAGCAAGAATTATCGGAAGTCCTGGTTGTTCAGATTGGATCGACTTTAACGCATTCCGCCTATTTTGCTTCTCAGTACAAGGATTGGGTCGATTTTCTTCAAAGCGCGCATAGCTACCCGTCACGCCAATTGGTTGAGAATGATATTCAGGAGGCGCTCGACAATGTTGCGCGTACTTTAGCGGAAAAGCCGGAGTCAGTTGATCCGCGTATCCCAGAGTCAATTCGCTTCATATCAAGCATGATGCGAGGTACTTCTGAGGAGCGCGTTAATGCAATTTACGCGGGGGTCAGGGGCGTTGAGAATATATGCATTGCCACGATAAAATACGCGTACGATGAAGCAGTTCGGTTTGTTCAGGATGCGGGTAAAAAGGCAAGACCTGCGCTTGTTAAAATAGGATCGGTGGTAATTATAGGTGTAGCTCTTACCGTTATATATAATTTCATGCCGGTGATTAAAGGGGCACCAGAGTTAAGATGGATTCTTGAAAACTTGCAGACAATCGAGAAAATCAGCCGCCTTCTTAAGTGAAGTTGTTTTGCATGTTAGGTTCAGCCCAATTGTGGTTCTGACTGTGTCGTGGTCAAATTTGACGGTAAGCCGCTTTATTTCCACACAGCCGCAACTCACGTCCTCCCCGCGTCCTTCCAGCACATCTGATGAGCGGGCGGATAGGTCCGCTCCAGATCGGTCGCGCTCTGGAACGGCTGGTTATTTTCCACGACCCCCTGCATGCAGGCGCAGTATTTCCGCAGCTTCGAAGGCTTCTCGTTGCTCGCCTTGCGCTGCGAGATGCAGGCGTCGATCCATGCGCGGTCGGCAGCGATGAGTTTCGCCGCGAAGGCCGTGCCTGATAAAGTAACGGCGCTGAGAACCCCCAGCGCCGTTACAATCTTGAGCATGTGTTGCGTCGCTCGCATCAGAAAGCCTTGTTGCTCTCTTTCACCGCTTCCGCCTCGACATAGACCTGTCCGCCCATCTTGACGAACTTCTCGCTCATCTGGGCCATGCCGTCCTCGATCACGCCGGAGATCGTCATGCCGACGCCGGGCAACTTGCCGTCGAGATTGAGCGCAGCCTTCTCGTTGTCGCCGAGGGTCGCCGCGTAGTCGCGTACGTCCTGCGTGATCTTCATCGAGCAGAACTTCGGACCGCACATCGAACAGAAATGCGCGACCTTGTGCGCTTCCTTCGGCAGTGTCTCGTCGTGATAGCTGCGCGCGGTATCCGGATCGAGGCCGAGGTTGAACTGGTCTTCCCAGCGGAAGTCGAACCGCGCGCGTGACAGCGCGTCGTCGCGCAGTTGCGCCGCCGGATGCCCCTTGGCCAAGTCCGAGGCGTGCGCCGCGATCTTGTAGGTGATGACGCCGACCTTGACGTCGTCGCGGTTGGGCAGGCCGAGATGTTCCTTCGGCGTCACATAGCAGAGCATCGCGCAGCCGAACCAGCCGATCATCGCCGCACCGATGCCCGATGTGATGTGATCGTAGCCCGGCGCGATGTCGGTGGTCAGCGGCCCGAGCGTATAGAACGGCGCTTCGCCGCATTCCTTGAGCTGCTTGTCCATGTTGATCTTGATCTTGTGCATCGGCACATGGCCGGGGCCTTCGATCATCACCTGACAGCCCTTCGCCCACGCAATCTTGGTGAGTTCACCGAGCGTCTCCAATTCGGCGAACTGCGCGCGGTCGTTGGCGTCGGCGATTGAGCCCGGACGCAGGCCGTCACCCAGCGAGAATGACACGTCGTACTTGCGCATCAGGTCGCAGATTTCGTCGAAGTGCGTGTAAAGGAAGCTCTCCTTGTGATGCGCGAGGCACCACTTCGCCATAATCGAGCCGCCGCGCGACACGATGCCGGTGACGCGATTGGCGGTGAGGTGGATGTAGGGCAGCCGCACGCCGGCATGGATGGTGAAATAGTCCACGCCCTGTTCGCACTGCTCGATCAGCGTGTCCTTGTACAGCTCCCAGGTCAGCTTGACCGGATCGCCGTCGCACTTCTCCAGCGCCTGATAGATCGGCACCGTGCCGATCGGAATCGGCGCATTGCGCAGAATCCATTCGCGGGTGGTGTGGATGTTGTGGCCGGTGGAGAGGTCCATCACGGTGTCCGCGCCCCAGCGGATCGCCCACACCATTTTGTCGACTTCTTCCTCGACCGACGACGTCACGGCGGAGTTGCCGATGTTGGCGTTGATCTTGGTCAGGAAGTTGCGGCCAATGATCATCGGCTCGAGTTCGGCGTGATTGATGTTGCAGGGGATGATCGCGCGGCCGCGCGCGATCTCGCTGCGCACGAATTCCGGGGTGATGAACGCCGGGATGTCCGCGCCGAAGCTCTCGCCGTCCGCGAGGGCGGCTTCTGCGCGCTCGAGTTGCTGCTTGCGGCCGATGTTCTCGCGGGTCGCGACGTAGATCATCTCCTTGGTGATGATTCCCTTGCGCGCGAATTCAAGCTGCGTGATCGGCGCGTCGCCGACGCCGCGGAACGGCTTGTGGTGCGCCTTGAAGGCGGCTGCGGCGTGCTTCTCGCCGACATTGCCGTTGTCTTCCGCCTTGATCTCGCGGCCTTCATATTCCTCGACGCCGCCGCGCTCCTTCACCCATTCGATGCGCGCGCGGGAAAGGCCGGCGTTGACGTCGATGATGACGTTCGGATCGGTATAGGGACCGGAGGTGTCATAAACCGGAAGGTTCGGCTCGCCCGCGCCCTCAGAGAGAATGATCTCGCGCAGCGGCACGCGGACATCAGGAGCCTCATCCGGCGTGACGTAGATCTTGCGCGACGACGTCAGGCCGCCGGTGGTGACGGCGGGCTTCAGGTCGGCCGTGTTGATTGGTTTGTTCATGGCGTCCTCCTTTGAATTCTGTGCATCGGTTTTACTCCGCTCATTCCCGCGCAAGCGGGAATCCAGTACTGCTGGGTCCCCGCTTGCGCGGGGACGAACGGGTTATGAAAATTGCAGCTGATCTCGTTGCTCATCACGCTGCCTCGGAATAATCGGTGAGCCAGGCGCGCACGCGCGCGTCCGGATCGGTGTTCTGGGTGACGTCGCTGACGACGGCGATGGAGTTGGCGCCGGCGGCGAAAATCATTTCGGCCTGTTCGAGCTTGATGCCGCCGATGGCGACCAGCGGAATGTCGCCGATCAGAAGCTTCCATGCGGTGATGCGCTCGATGCCTTGCGGCGCGAAACGCATCTTTTTCAGCGTGGTCTCGTAGATCGGGCCGAGCGCGATGTAGTCGGGCTTGTAGGCGAGCGCGTTGTCGAGTTCGGTCTCGTCGTGGGTGGACAGGCCGAGCGTTAGTCCCGCGCGGCGGATCGCATGAACATCGGCGGTGTCGAGATCTTCCTGACCGAGATGAAGATGCTGCGCGCCGGCGTCGATGGCCGCGCGCCAGTAGTCATTGACCACGAGCTTGGTCGGCGTGCCCTTGGTGACGGCGAGAGCCTCGCGGACGATGGCGAGCGCCGCCGCGTCATCGAGATCCTTGGCGCGCAGTTGAACGGTGCCGACGCCAAGTTTCGTCAGCCGCGCAACCCACGCGACGCTGTCGACCACGGGATAAAAACGATCAGGATACGGCATGCCAGAACGGTGTCCCTACGACAGGGGTTGAAGGAGAAGCGAAATCGCGCGCGCCCATCAGGCCGGCTTCATATCCGGCGCGGCCGGCTTCGGCGGCCAGACGGAACGCGTTGCCCATGGCGACCGGATCGTCGGCCTTGGCGATGGCGGTGTTGAGCAGCACCGCATCAAAGCCAAGCTCGAACGCCTCGGCCGCATGCGACGGCGCGCCGATGCCGGCATCGACCACCAGCGTGATGTCGGGCAGGCGGGCGCGCAGCAGCTTCAGCGCATCGCGGTTGGTGATCCCGCGCGCACTGCCGATCGGTGAGGCCCACGGCATCACCACCTTGCAGCCGGCATCGACGAGCCTCATGGCGACGCTCAGGTCCTCGGTGCAATAGGGGAACACCTCGAAGCCGTCCTTGATCAGGATTTGTGCGGCTTCGACGAGGCCGACCACGTCGGGTTGCAGCGTTTCGTCGTCGGCGATGACTTCCAGCTTGATCCACGGCGTGTTGAACAGTTCGCGCGCCAGCTTCGCGGTGGTCACGGCTTCGCGCACGCTCTTGCAGCCTGCGGTGTTCGGTAGCACGGTGACTTTCAGTTCGCGGATCAGCGACCAGAACTGGTCGCCGGTCTTGCCGCCCGCAGTCTCGCGGCGCACCGATACGGTGACGATCTCGCTCCCTGCGGCGCGGATCGCGTCCTGCATGATCTTCGGCGAGGGATACAGCGCGCTGCCGATCAGCAGGCGCGAGGAGAATTCGCGGTCATAGAATTTGACTTTGTTCATGACCTCGCTCCGCACACAATCGTCATGCCCGGCCTTGTGCCGGGCATCCACGTCTTGGCCGCAGATCGAGAAAGGCGTGGATGGCCGGGACAAGCCCGGCCATGACGGCCAGTGAATGCCATTGCCTTGAAGCGCACCATCTTCACCCTCCTTGCCGCGGCGTGAGAATTTCCACCGCGTCGTTGTCATTGAGCGGCGTTTCAGCCCAGCGCGCGCGCGGCACCACATCGTAGTTCACGGCGACGGCGAGATGCGTGCCTTCGTACTCGAGTTCGGCCAGCAGCGCGTCGACGCGCGTGGCTTTGGTCTCGACGCGTTCGCCGTTGACGATTAGGAACATTGCATCACCTCGTTGTCGATGGCGCCGCGCTCGACATAGGCCAACGTCAGTTCCGCAAGGGCCGGCGCCAGCAGGAAGCCGTGGCGATAGAGCCCGTTGACGGAAATGCGCGTGGCCTCAACGGCGATGCGCGGCAGGTTGTCGGGGAAGGCCGGGCGAAGGCCCGCGCCGAATTCGAGAATGCGCGCTTCGCCGAAAGCCGGATGTACCGCATAGGCGGCGCTGAGCAGTTCGAGCGCGGAGCGCACGCTGACGCCGGTGTCCTCGCTCTCGATCGAGGTCGCGCCGAGCATGAAGCGGTTGCCGTCGCGCGGGATCACGTAGAGCGTCCAGCGTGGATGGAGGAAACGAACCGGGCGTGACAGTTGCACGTCGGGCGTCTCGATCACGATCATCTCGCCCTTGACGCCGCGCAGATCTGGATGCCGGTCGCGCGCACCGAGACCCCGGCAATCGATCACGATGCCGTTCTCGCCGGCAAGATCGTCAGGTTCGCAGTCGCTGCCGAATTTGATCGTGCCACCGGCAGCGGCGAGCTTCGCGTGCAGTTCGGGAAGCACGCTGCGCGGCTCGACGTGGCCTTCGCCGGCAAAGAACAGCGCTTCACGGAAACGTCCGTCGAGGGACGGTTCGAGTCCGGCGATGCCATTGGCATCGAGGCGGCTGTGATCGGTCGTTAGTCTCGCGAAGCGGTCGAAGTCGGCGCGGTCGCGCGGATGCGCTACGACGAGCGAACCGTTGAACGGCGTGTCCGGCACATGCTCGCGCCAAAGATCGAGCGAACGGATGCCGAGCCGCGTGATGACCGGCTCGGAGCCTTCGCGCTCGCACCACGGCGCGAGCATGCCGCCGGCCCAGTGGCTGGTCGCCTGCATCATCGCGGCGTCGCCGCGTTCATGCAGCGTCACGTCATAACCCGCGCGGGCGAACAGCAATGCCTGCCATGAGCCGGCAATGCCCGCACCGATAATATTGATGGAAGATTCCCCTCGCGGAGATTTGGCTTTCTGTAGCATCCCTGTCCCTTCGCCGGCATGACCCGGATCAGGTTCAAAGGGTCACCGCGCATTCTGCGGTATCTCAGCTCCACGCCGGAGCCCCCCTCGGAACACACATACGATAGACCCGATGCTCCGGGGTTTCAATGGCCGGCCCCGCGATGCTGCATGGCTTTTCCGCATCGTGGGAACGCGTTTTCGCATCTCGCATTGCGAGGGCGGCACAAAACGACGCGGGTAAGGGTTCGTTGACCTTGCCGCGAGGCGATTGACGCCATTTCGCGCCAGTTTTCAGGAAGAGATCAGCCCTCGAGTTTACCCGGAATTATGCCGCCGGTGGTTAGGTCGGGAACTCGTTTCCACGATCTGGGACTGAATATGAGCATTGCCGGTCTCGACGACACCGGACACAAGCGGAGCGCGGCCGAGCAGGTTCTCGGCCAGGTGCCCGCGTGGCTGTGGTTCGGCGCGGGCCTCCTGCTGCTGTTCGTGATCGGCGGCAACCGCGCGCTGCAGGATGCCGACACGTACTGGCAGATCGTGGTCGGGCAATGGATCATCGATCATCGCGCCTTGCCCAGCGTCGACGTCTATTCGTTCACCAGGGTCGGCGAGCCATGGATCTCGTCGTCATGGCTGGCGCAGGTGCTTTATGCCGCGTCGTATTTCATGTTCGGCTGGGCGGGGCCGGTGATCCTCGCAGGGCTCGGAACAGCGGTGGCGTTCGCGCTGCTGGCGCAGATTTTATCCCGGCGCTTTGCGCCGACGCATGCGATCATCGTCGCGATGGCAGCGGCCGTACTGTCCGCACAACATTTTGTGGCGCGTCCGCATCTGCTGGCGCTGCCGGTGATGGTGGCGTGGGTTTCCGGTCTGGTGAACGCCAGCGATGAGCGCAGGGCGCCGTCGTTCTGGCTCCTGCCACTCATCGTGCTGTGGACAAACCTACACGGCGGCTTCGTGCTGGGACTGGCGCTGATTGCGCCGTTCGCGCTCGATGCGGTGTGGAACGCCAATGCGCCGCAACGGATTTCGCTGGCGCTGCGCTGGGCCGCGTTCGGCCTGTGCGCCGTCGCCGCAAGCTGGATCACGCCCTATGGCTGGAATTCGCTGCTGGCGGCACGCAGGATTCTCGATCTCGGCAACGCCATGGCGCAGATCCCCGAATGGCAGCCTGTGGATTTCAGCAGCATCGGTCCGTTCGAGGTCTGTCTGCTTGCGGCGCTCGGATGCGCGCTCTGGCGCGGCATCGTGCTGTCGCCGCCGCGCATCCTGCTGGTGCTTGGATTGCTGCACATGGCGCTGTCGCACAACCGCAATATCGAAGTGTTCGCGCTGCTGGCGCCGCTGGTGCTGGCGAAGCCGCTGTCCTTGCGGTTCGGCCGCAGCGATGTCACGCACGCCTCGCAGGGCATTACGGGCAGTGTTGCTCTCGTCCTCGCGACCTCGCTTGCGATCTGGGCCTTTACTGCGCGTCACACCTTCACGCCGATGGTCATTCAGACACCCGCTGCGGCGGTCGATGTGCTGAAGGCCCGCAAGGCTGAGCGCATTCTGCACAATGCGGGTTTCGGCGGCTATCTCATCACGCGGGGCATTCCGGTGTTCTTCGATGGCCGCGGCGAACTGTACGGCGATGATTTCCTCGTCAGGACGTTCGATGCGCTTGCACTCAAGGACGTCGGCTCGTTCCTCGGCCTGCTCGAGACCTACAAAATCGGCGCCACGCTGCTGACACCCGCCACGCCGGCCGCAGGCCTGCTTGATCGCCTCGATGGCTGGCAGCGCATTTACGCCGACGATGTGGCCGTGGTGCACGTCCGCAAAGCGGGTGCCCCGCGATGACGACGCAAGGCCTGAGTGGAGCGCCGCCGCGCTCGGTCATGCCGGTGCTGGCCGGCATCGCCGTCTTTTCCGGATTGCTCCTGCTGGGCAACCGCATGCTGGCCGATCCCGACACCTTCTGGCAGATCGAGATCGGCAAGCGGATTCTGGACAGCGGGTCGTTGCCGCAGCGCGATGTGTTTTCCTTCACCATGCAGGGCCAGCCGTGGATTTCCACCCAATGGCTGGCGCAGGTATGTTTCGCGCTGGCCTTTTCGCTCGCGGGCTGGGCCGGACCCGTGGCGCTCACTGCGGCATCGATCGCGCTCGCGTTCGCGCTTGTCGTCCGTGTCCTCGAGCGGCATCTCGACGGCACCGCGGTCCTCGTTCTTCTCATGATGGCGTTCGCGCTGGCGTCGCCGCATTTTCTTGTCAGGCCTCATGCGCTTGCGATGCCGGTGATGGTGGCGTGGACCGCGGCGCTGATCGCCGCGGCGGATCGCGGCCAAGCGCCACGGCTTTGGTGGCTGGCGCTTATGATGCTGTGGGCCAATCTGCACGGCAGTTTCGTTTTCGGTCTTGCGCTGACCGGGCCGATTGCGCTCGACGCAGTCCTGAACGCCCCGCGTTTGTCGCGCGTTCGACTGATGCTGCGCTGGGTCGTGTTCGGCGTGCTGGCGCTCGCGGCGAGTTGCCTGACGCCATACGGCTGGAATGCGCTGCTCGCCGCGCGCAACATCCTCAATCTCGGCGACGCCTTGCTGCTCATCACTGAATGGCGGCCGGTCGATTTCTCGCGATTCAACACCGTCGAGGCGTGCCTGCTGCTGGGCGTCGGTATCGTGCTGTTCAAGGGCCTGACCCTGCCGCCGGTCCGAATCCTGCTCCTGCTCGGGCTCGTTCACATGGCGCTTGCGCATGCGCGCAATGTGACCGTGCTGGCGCTGCTCGCACCGATCGTTCTCGCCGCACCGCTGGCGATATGGTTTCCACGTTCGGATCCCGCGTGGCTGTCGGGTGTGCGTCCGCGCGTCGTGGCCGCATCTGCAGCCGTGGTGCTTGTTGCGCTGACGGCTGTCGCGATCACGATGGGCCGATATGCGCCGCCGGCGGGCGTTGGACTTGCAGTCGCCGCGCTGAAAGCACGAGGCGTCTCGCGGGTGTTGAACGACTATGATTTCGGCGGCTTTCTGATCGCGGCGGGCATTCCCGTCGCCATCGATGGACGAACCGAACTGTACGGCGAGCGTTTCATGATCGAGTTTGACCGTGCAATGACCTTGAAAAGCCCCGCGACGCTGTTCGACGTGATGGATCGATACCGTATCGATGCCACGCTGCTGATGCCCGCGACACCAGCAGTGAGCCTGCTCGACCGTCTTGAAGGCTGGGAGCGGATTTACACCGACAATGCCGCCGTCGTTCACGTGCGCAAGCCTGACGCTCCAGTGGGCTACAGAATCAGGTCAGCCGAAAGCGTGCGGCGATGAGCGTACAGGCGATCGATGCCGCACAGGCGGAACGCAATACGTTGCCCCTGTGGGTCGGCCTGATCGTCTATGCCGTGATGCTGGCTGCGGGCAATCGCCTGCTGCACGATCCGGATACGTACTGGCAGATCGCGGTCGGCCAGTGGATGGTCGATCATCGCGCCGTGCCGTGGACCGACACATTCTCATTCACGATGCAGGGGCAGCCGTGGCTATCGACCCAATGGCTGGCGCAGGTGATCTACAGCCAGTTCTATGCATGGTTTGGCTGGGCCGGCCCCGTCGCGTTGGCGGCGCTTGCAATCGCGGCGACGTATGCGCTGCTCACCCGGTTTCTGGTTCGCTATCTGGCCGACGTGCCGGTGATGATCCTTCTCCCGGTGTCTTTTTTGATGGCGCTGCCGCATCTGTACGCGCGCCCTCATGTGCTGGCGTTGCCGGTGATGGTCGCGTGGGTGGGCGCGCTGTTGACTGCAGCGGAACGCCGCGAGGCGCCGCCGTTCGTGCTCGTCCTGTTGATCACGCTCTGGGCCAATCTGCACGGCGGCTTCGTGCTGGGTCTGATGCTGATCGGGCCGATTGCGCTCGACGCCGTTCTGAATGCCGAAGGGCCGGCGCGGATGCGGCTGATGATGCGCTGGTTCGTTTTCGGCCTGGTCGCGCTCGCGGCCAGTTGCGCCACGCCCTACGGATGGAATTCGTTGCTGGCGGCGCGGGCCATTCTTAATCTCGGCGAGGCGCTGAAGCTGATCCGTGAATGGGCGCCCGCCGATTTCAGTTTTCTCGGGCCAATCGAGGCCGGTGTTCTTCTGATCGTCGCACTGGCGTTCATGCGCGGCATGAAGCTGCCGCTGATGCGCAACGTGCTGTTCGTCGGCTTGCTTTACATGGCGCTGGCGCACATCCGGAATGCCGACGTGTTCGCGCTGCTGGGGCCGATGGTGGTCGCAGCGCCGCTCGCCGCTCAGTTCGGCGGCCGCGGCAACGAAGTTGGCTTGGCGTTTCCGCAGCCGCATGGGTTTGCGGTGTCGGTCGCCGTCGCCTTGATGATCGCGCTGACGGCCGGCGCGTTCGCGGTGAACCGGTATCGTCCGGCCGAAAATGTAACGCCCGTGGCGGCGGTCAAATTTCTCAAGGAGCGCGGCGCGCAACGCGTGTTCAACGATTACGAGTTCGGCGGCTACATGATCGCGCGGGGCGTCGCGCCCTATATCGACGGCCGCACCGAACTCTATGGCGAGAAGTTCGTCCTCGAGCACAAAGCCGCAAGCAGGCTGCTGAATCCTGTTGGATTTTTCGAACTGCTGGAGCGGTACAGGATCGACGCGACGTTGCTGAACCGGACCTCGCCGGCAGCGCTTATCCTGGATCAGGTCGACGGCTGGCAAAAAGTCTTCAGCGACGATCAGGTGGTGGTTCATGTCCGCGACGCATCGGCGCGTCACACAGCCGAACCAAAAATAAAGCCGGCTTCAAACTGAAGCCGGGACTCTATGGAATTTCATACAGTCGTTGCGAGGAGCGTAGCGACGAAGCAATCCATTTTGGGCGCCCAAGACTGGATTGCTTCGCTTCGCTCGCAATGACGTTTAATGACGATGCCGCCGCGCGCGGCGCGGAATCTCCTGCGCATTCGCATCGAACAGCGTGATTGACGGTTCAGCCCACGCCTGAACCTGCTGACGCGGCAGCAATCCCTGGCGCTTGGCCGCATAATAATAGCCGCCCGCATAGTAGGCGACGGCGCGGTTGTGGTTGCCGCCCGCGGCGCGATACGCGCCCGCGAGATATTTCACGGCATAGGTCAGATTGGTGTCGGGATCGAGCAGGCCCTGCGCGCTGCCGGTGTAGCCGACGCCGCGCGCGGTCGCGAGCTTGATCTGCATCATGCCGTAATTGCCCTTGCTGACGGCGCGCGGATTGTAGCGGCTCTCGCGCACGATCACGCGATGCACGAGTTCAACGGGAACGCCGTTCGCAGCGGCGTGACTTGCAACCATGGATTCGTAGTTGGCGCGTTGTGCGCTGGCGGGATGAATCAGCATCATCGCCGCTGCCGCGGCGAGCAAAATTCGTTTCATGATGTCTGTCCTCAGCGAGATATTTGAAAATGGGTTCAGCGTGGAACGCAATGCCAACGCGACGAATGGCCCGGCTCAACGGCAACGGGCGCGATGAGTTCCAATGCGGAGCAAATGTGGAGAGAAAGTGTCGATAGATTCCGCGCGCTGATGCGACGAAATTAACGCACTGATATGAGGAACTTGGAGCTATGCGAACGCGCGGGTTAGCTATGCGCGCTCGTTTGCGCTCATATTCACTGCAAGTTCGGCAGCGACGTCACCGCGACACTGATCGAGCCTTCGGCTTCGGCGATGATGCGCAGCGTGTTTGAATCGAAGGCGATGCTGCCGAGCCGTACGCTCGACACCGATGCATCGACGCGAATGCCTTCATCGTTCTTGCGGAAATCTGCAACGATCGCTGAAATTTTTTGCTGCGCGTTGGCCGCGAAAGTTTTCAGCTCGATGGTGGCGCGTTGCTCCAGCGCGCTCTGAAGATAGGGAATCGCGGGACGCGCGGCAGCCCCCAACAGGCCGAATGCCGAACTGGATTCCACCGCGAGTTCGAGATCGGTCAGCCGCAGGATCTGCTGCTTCTGATCGAGCACCGGACGGCCCCAGATGTGAATAGTCGCTTCGCCGCCGAAACCGAACCAGCTTGTTTTTTCCTTGGCGTTGACGAGCAGGGAGATCAGCAGCCGCTGACCGGCGGCAGCGACGTTCGCGCTTTTCACCGTGACGTCCACCGAGCCGCTGCCGTCCTCGGGAAACTTGCGGCCTTTCAGTTGTGTCTCGACGATCTTGCTCACTTCGGTGAACGGCAGATCGATCGGCACGCCGATACTGATGCGGCCGCGCTCGGGAGGCGGCATGATGTCGAGAGTGGCGGGGAACGGGCAATCCGGCTTGGTCTCCGCAGGGAGCACGCGTGTTTCCGCCTGCAAGCCAAGTGTGAAGTTGACCGAGTTGGCGTCGATGCGCGGCTGCGCCGCCATGGCCCGCACCGGTCGCATCTCCAGCCACAGCGTCGGCATTCCCTTTGCCGCCGGAGGAAGCGGGATCGAGCGGCAGAGTTTCGCCCACTCGCGCCGCGCGTTCTGCTCGAGCGAGCGGTCGTTGCGCAGCCGCGCCTGCAACAGCGCCATTTGCTCGTTGACGGTTTTGTCGATCAGCGGCTTGACCTGCGCCGGCACCGCGACCTTTGCACCTGCGATGGTGAGGCTGCTGTCGCCGAGTGTGACCTGCGCCGTCAGCTTGGGGTCGATGCGCCACTCGCGCAGGACTTCCGGCCGCGATGTGATCGCAACATTGCCGTGGATCGCGGCACTGGCATTCAACTGTTTGATATTCACGCTGCCGAGTTGTTTGGCAGCGTTGTTGCCGAGCACATTGCCCAGCACGTTGCCGAGTGCGGTGCCGCTCGCCGCCGATAGTGATCCGAGCACCGTCAGCTTGCCGTCGAGCGGCGTCGACAGCGACAGCGCGTTCTGCACGCCGGAGGCGGCGATCGGTCCGCGTGCCACGGTCCAGTTGATGTCGGCATTCTGGAGAATCTGGCTGACGGGATTTTCCGCCTTGCCGCCGAGGTTGCGTGGCGCGGCGCGGTCGAGTCCGTCGCGCAGCGCGGCGATCGAAATGGAAATCGGCGTCAGGATTTCGGAATTGCGCGCCACCGGCGGCAGCGGCGGCAGTTTCGTCAGCACTGGCTTCTCGACAATGGTCGGCCAAAACCGGTTCATCGCATAAAGGCTGACGGCGAACGACGCGGCAAGCACCGCCAGTCCGAGCAAAATGAATTTCAGGCGCATAACGACTCCGGCCGCATCACAACAGCGATGCTACAGCCCGCGTCCGACGCACGCCACCCCGCGCGCTAGTGGAGTGGATTTGACATTCGCTACCAAAGCGCAACGAGCCCATGAAGCGAATGTCAAATCCAAAACTCCACTAGAAACTTATACTTGCTAGTGGTCCATCGATTCTAACATTCGCAAGAAGGCCTGCTGAAATGGGGCGAATGTTAGAATCGGACCACTAGCGGTAGCCCGGATCGACTTACCGCAGATCTCTCGGAAGCAGCTTGTCCTTCGGAACCTGCGGCGGTTTTTTCTGCAACGTCGGGACTGCCGGCTGGCCCGGGCGCGGCACAGCGGACGGCACCTGCGGAACGCCGAGACGACCGGGCACACCGAGCCGATTGAGAATTCCCGCCGGACCTTGCATCGACGGTGCGCTGGGCACGGTAGATGGCCGCTGGAATCCGCCCGGCATGCCGGGCTGTCGCGCGATTGCAGGTTGGTTCGCTAGCCCCGGCTGGTTTGGAAGAGGTGGCCGCGAACCAAATTGACCCGGTGCACCGGGCGTGCGCTGGAATCCGCCGGGCGGCGGTGCACCTGGCGCGCGCTGGAGTCCGGGCTGATTTGGCAGGCCGCCGGGTTGTCGCTGCATACCCGGCTGCAAATTGCCGCGCTGTCCCGGCTGGTTTTGCAGGCCCGGACGTCCCGGCTGGCCGGGTTGATTCAGGCCCGGACGATTTGGCTGTCCCGGTTGATTGGGCTGACCCGGACGATTCACTCCCGGTTGCTGCCGCTGACCGGGTTGGTTCAATCCCGGTTGTTGCCGTTGTCCGGGTTGGTTCAATCCCGGTTGTTGCCGTTGTCCGGGTTGGTTCAATCCCGGTTGTTGCCGTTGTCCGGGCTGGTTCAGGCCTGGCTGCCGCTGCTGTCCCGGCTGGTTCAATCCGGGCCGCTGCTGGCCGGGCTGATTGAGTCCGCCGCGCTGTGGAGCGCCTTGATTGAAGCCGGGCCGTCCGAAGGCCGGCGGACGATTCGGATTCTGCATGCGGAAATTACGCTGCTGCATCACGACGCGCCGGCCGACGTCCTGCATGCTGTGAACGCGCTGCATGAATCCGCGATCGCGCGCGACCATCTGCGCGGACATCACCATCGGCATCGCCGACATGCGCATGCCGAATCCCTGCACCATGACGCCGCGCACGGTGAATCCGCTCGCGGCCTGCGTCAGCATGCCGAGCGGCGCGCCGTCGCGCGCCCTGACTTCGATGCGGCCGACCTTGCCGTCGGCGTCCGGGTAAAGCTTGACCCCGACATTGTTCGCGCTGGCGGTGCCGGCCGCAACGCCCTCAGGCACTTCGACGACGCCGGTGGTACCGCGAATGCCGAGCGTCGCGGTCGGTGTTTCGATTTTCATGTCGCCGGTCTTGGCGACGGCGGCGGCGACGAACGCCATGGTGCCGCGCGTGACATTGAGGAGTGCGGCGTTGTCCTTACCGCCTTCCTGATAGATGAAACTGTCCACGACGACGCGCGAACTTGCGGAGAGGTTGAGCGTGGTGTCGTCGCTGAACGTGACGCCGAGTGTCGAACTCTTGCCGGTCTGAAGAATGTCGCCCTTGAAGATGTCGTCTTGCAGCTTCAGCGGCCCGGTCATGCCGTTGCGCGTCACCGTCGCGGTGCCTTTCAGGATGGCGACGTTGCCGGCGGGCTCGTCGGCCGCGGCCTGCGAGGCATCGGCTGCCGGTTGATCGGGCTGCGTTGCCGGTGCGGACGGTTGCGCTGCTGGCGCGGGGCTTGAGGGTTGTGCGGGCACCGCCTGGGCGAGCCGGAGGGCTTGTTCGGCATGCGCAGGCGCAAAGGCGAGGCCGCACAGGATCGATGCAACGAGCAGGCCGGAACGGATCAAAGCATTCACCTGCTCAAGGACCAATCGGGTGGCCGGGTAATGTCAGTATTTCTGACAGTCCTCGCATGGCGATGCAACGCCATGCGCGCCGAGGGGCGCAGGCTTTCCATTGCAATTATGGGGTGGAATAGGTCGGCGTTTCCCGGCATGCGTACGTCATATGTGTACGCAGGAGCGCGAAAGGTTCAAAAGCCGGCTTCGTCAGCCGTCGCGCGAGATCCGGCCGCCTGCAACGCGCCAGGCTTCGATCCCGCCCTGGATATGGCGGACGCGGGTGAGCCCGGCCTGCTGCGCGGCCTGCACCGCCATCGCGGAGCGTTCGCCGAACGCGCAATAGAACAGCAACTGATTGCTGGTTGTCGTGCCGAGTTGGTGAAGGACGCCGCCGGGCTTCACATTATCTTCGAGAGCGGGATAGGGCGCGTGCAGCGAGCCCGGAATGACGCCGTGTTTTTCGCGCTCACGGCGCTCGCGCAAATCGATCAGCACAACGTCCGGCCGCCCGACGATGTCCTTGGCTTGCGTTGCCGACACCGCCCAGCCGCGCCGCGCGACTTCGTCCTGCGCCAGACCCATGTGAAGGTTTGCCGGAACGGCGACGTCCATCATTTTCGGATTAGGCAGGTGCAGGCTGTTCATGAGATCGACGTACTGATCGACCGATTTGACCTGAAGGCGCGGATTGCAGGCCCTTTCTTCGCCAATGGTCGAGACGGTGTCGCCCTTGTAGTCGTGCGCGGGAAAGATCAGCGTCTGGTCGGGCAGCTTGAGCAGCCGGCCGAAAATCGACTCGTACTGCGCGCGCGGATCGCCGTTCTGGAAATCGGTGCGGCCGGTGCCGCGAATGAGCAGCGTGTCTCCGGTGAACACGCGATCTGGCAGGATGAAGCTGTAGGAATCGTCGGTGTGGCCGGGCGTATAGAGCACGTCCAGGCTGAGCCCCTCGATATCGATCTTGTCGCCGTCGGACACGCGCATCGATACGACATCGACGCCGCTCTGCTCGCCCATCACGGTGATGCAATGGGTCTTGTCGCGCAGCGCGCCGAGGCCGGTGATGTGGTCGGCATGGATGTGCGTATCGACTGCCTTGATCAGCTTGAGATCAAGATCCTGCAAAAGCTGGATGTAGCGATCGACCTTCTCCAGCACGGGATCGATGATCAGCGCCTCGCCGCCCTGCCGGCTTGCAAGGAGATAGGTGTAAGTGCTGGAAACGCTGTCGAAGAGCTGGCGGAAAATCATGAAAACATGATTGCAGCTTCCCGCGCCCGTGATCAAGGGCTGACCGCCTCACTCAATCCGGTGACCCGATCAGTTCGACGTGTAATGCGTAAGATCGGGACTGATATCTTGCCTAGAACATGCCCAGCACGATCGCGCCGACGAGGATGAGCGACGCATAAGCGGCGACGACGCTCAGAGGTCCGACGATGGTCATGGGTGTCCTCCCTTGGCTCAACGCTGGACAAGTAACGCGGACGCTACCAAGACGTTCCCGATGCGAAAAAGGCAGGTCTGCTGTCGCATCACGGCGACGGCGCGCGATCATGGTTAAAAAACATTGAATAACAATGCGTTGAAGAAGCTTTAATTATCTTCGGTGAACTTGCGCGGATGACGCGTGGAGTTAGTTGGTTCGTAGTCGGCTCCCTTGTCCTCGTTGCGCTGGCGGGTTGCGGCCGCGGTTTCATGACCGCGGAACGTGAACCCTGGCGGGCCGAGGCAGAAAAGGCATGCTTGAAATCCGGTGCGGTCAAGGAGACCGCGGATCTCGTCCGCATCGATCCGATTTCCGGACCGGGCGCCTGCGGCGCTGAATTTCCGTTGAAAGTGGTTGCGCTCGGCGAGTCGATGAGCAGCCTCGGTTATGCCGGCGATCTGCGCCCGCCCGGAAGTATCGGCAATCAGCCGCGCTGGCCGGTGTCGCAGCAGCCTCCGTCCTATCAGCAGCCATCGTCGCAATCGCCGTCTTATCCGTCGCAGCAGCCGTATCAGGCGCAGCGACCATATCCACCGCAGTCCGGCGCGCCGATGCGATTGAACGCGCCCGGAACCGAGCCGCCCGACGAGGAAGATCTCGAGGCCGCATCCGACGCCCCGTCGCCTGCACCGAGCCGCGCGCCGCGCGCACCCTATGCCGCGCAGCCTTATCCTCCCGCGAGCCAGCCTTACACACCGCCGCGTCTCGGCCCGTCGCAGGGATCTGCGGTGAACCGGTTCGGTTCGGTCACGCTCAAACCTGCCGCGACGCTGGCCTGTCCGATCGTGTCCGCACTCGACCGCTGGCTGGCGGACTCGGTTCAGCCGGCCGCTCAGCGCTGGTTCGGTTCGCCGGTCGCGGAGATCAAGCAAATCTCGGCCTATTCATGCCGCGGCATGAACGGCAATTCGCGCTCGCGCATTTCAGAGCACGCCTTCGGCAACGCGCTCGACATTTCCTCGTTCACGCTCGCGGACGGACGGCGCATTTCAGTCAAGGACGGCTGGAAGGGCTTGCCGGAAGAGCAGGGCTTCCTGCGCGACATTCAGGGCGCGGCGTGCCAGCAGTTCAACACGGTGCTGGCGCCGGGCTCGAACGTCTATCACTACGATCACATTCACGTCGACCTGATGCGGCGCGCGAGCGGCCGCGTGATCTGTCAGCCCGCCGCCGTTTCCGGCGAGGAGATCGCGGCACGCGCGGCGCCGCGCGGTGGATATGCGGCGCGCGATAATGGCATCGCCGGCTCGATCGGAAAGAGGGTCAAGAGCGTTTTCGCGCGCGGCCCGCTGTCGAAGGAAGACCGCGAGTCGATCGAAGACGAATCCCGCGTCAGGGAGCGCTGATTTTCAACTGTTCTAGTGGTCCGATTCTAACATTCGCCTCTCAGTGCAGCGGTATCCTTGCGAATGTTAGAATCGACGGACCACTAGCAAATATAAGTTTCTAGTGGAGGTTGGATTTGACATTCGCTTCACGGACTTGCCGCTACGTCAGGTAGCGAATGTCAAATCCACTCCACTAGCGAATGCGATAGCCGGCGAGGAAAAGCCGCGCCGCGCTGTCGACCACCGTTGCGATCTGTTCCTTCGTTGGAGCAGGCTTAGCCTGAAAGACGTAGGGCTCGAACAGCGTCGCCTGACACATTCTCATGAATTGAGCC
Source organism: Afipia massiliensis (assembly GCF_001006325.2). Classification (NCBI taxonomy): domain Bacteria; kingdom Pseudomonadati; phylum Pseudomonadota; class Alphaproteobacteria; order Hyphomicrobiales; family Nitrobacteraceae; genus Afipia; species Afipia massiliensis. The sequence continues at coordinate 2,623,034 of NZ_LBIA02000001.1, forward strand.
GCGGCGAGTTCGCAGTCGTCGATCGCGAGTTCTTTGGCGCTGACCCGTGCCGCGAGGTAGGTCGCGAGGAGGCGCATGGTGTGGGCGATGACACGGTCGTAGAACCGGCGGCCGACGTCGGGCATCCGTTCCGCGATGGCCATCACGGTTCTGACCGCTGAGCCGCCGTCCGGCCGGCACAGGATTTCGATATAGGCGCGGCCGAAAGCGCGCAGGCTGGTTTCGGCGTCCAGCGCGGGGTCGAAATTGAACGCCGTCTTGCCGTGCTCAAGGGTTTCCTGCTCGACAATGGCCTCGAACAGCCGGTTCTTGTCGGTGAAGTAGACGTACAGCGTCCCCTTGGAGACACCCGCGGCCCGCGCGATCTCGTTCATGCTGGCGCCGTCGAAACCCAGATCCATAAAGACTCGCCGCGCGCCATCCATGATCTGGTGGCGTTTCGCGCTGTCTTCGTCGCCGGAAGCGACGGTGAGGTGGGTCTGTGCAACCATTTGTTTAGGCTGTTTTTCCGTTTCGCTGTGGAGCGCGCCGCCGGAAGGGCTGCGGGAACGCGGATTACGGTATCGAGATATCTGTCAAAATTACCATTGACCGAACCGTTCGGTCAATGGTAATTTTGTCGCACGTTGGGCATGATCCCGGAGCCGGAAACGGCTTCGGAAAAAAGAACGAACAAGTCCCGCGCAGACGCTGAGGAATTGCCGGCGCGCAAGCGTCTCTCCGGATTTTGCTGTTTTGATACTTGATTGGAGGCCGTGATGGCCGTGCCTGCCCGAGACCAGGTTGCAAGGGTTGTTCACCCGGAGCCTGATTCATCCGAAACCGACGCATCGCGCGCGGACATCGAGCAGCGTGTGCGTCCGGTCGAGCAGCCTGCGACCGATGCACCCGAGGCAGCGCCACCTGCTGATGCGAAAGAAGAATCCGCGAAACCGAAATCCCCGACCCGCAAGCGCGTCCTCGTCGGCGTCGGTGCGATTGCGATCCTCGCCGGCATCTACTTCGGCTATCACTATATGGTCGTCGGCCGTTACATGGTCACGACGGATGACGCCTATGTCCGCGGCTATAACACCACGCTCGGGGCGCGGGTCTCCGGACATATCGCCGCGATTGCCGTCGAGGACAACGCGCGGGTCGGCGCGGGCAGCGTCATCCTTCGCATCGACGACGGCGACTACCGCATCGCCGCCGACAACGCGCGCGCGAAAATTGCCACGCAGGAAGCGACCATCGACCGGATTGGCCGCCAGGTCACGGCGCAGGAGAGCGCGGTGGATCAGGCGAAGGCGCAGCTTGCCTCTGCTGATGCAGCGACCAAGCGCGCGGAAGCGGACTTCGCGCGGCAGGAGACATTGAGCACCAGGGGATTCGCGTCGAAGGCGACGTTCGATGTGTCGCAAGCCGGCCGCGATCAGGCCCTGGCATCGGTTCAGGCCGCGCAGGCGGCGCTCGACGCCGCGCAGGCCCAGGTCGATGTCGTCAAGGCGCAGAAGGCGGAAGCCGAAGGGCAGTTGCAGGAATTGCGCACAGCGCTCGCCAAGGCGGTGCGCGACCTGTCGTTCACCAGCGTGCTTGCGCCCGTGGACGGCACATTCGCCAACCGCATCGTCAATGTCGGCGACTACGTGCAGCCCGGCCAGCGGCTTGCCAATGTGGTGCAACTCGACAACGTCTATATCGACGCCAACTATAAAGAGACACAGCTCGGGCGGCTGAAGCCGGGCCAGCGCGTCAAGATCACGGTCGATGCCGTGAGCGGCCGCACCATCAACGGCATCGTCGACAGCATTGCGCCGGCGTCGGGCTCAATCTTCACCCTGCTGCCGCCGGACAACGCCACCGGAAACTTCACCAAGGTGGTGCAGCGCGTGCCGGTTCGTATTCGCGTTCCGGCCTCCGTCGCGCGGGAAAACCTGCTGCGCCCCGGCATGTCGGTGGTGACCTCGGTCAACACCAAACCCTCGCCGGACGGGGTCGATCCGATCGTCGCCCGATAACCGCGTGCGGGATCGCGCATCGCTGATCGCAGGGACAGTGTGATGGCGTCAAACACCACATCGCTGACCATGGACGGCGCCCCGGCCGTACCCGCGCCGGAGGAAACGATCAGCACGCGGCGGCTGATCGCGTTCCTGATCATGGTGTTCGGGATGTTCATGTCGATCCTGGACATCCAGATCGTCTCGGCATCGCTGGCTGAAATCCAGGCCGGTCTGTCGGCCAGCACCAGCGAAGTTGCATGGGTGCAGACCTCGTATCTGATCGCCGAAGTGATCGCGATTCCGCTGTCGGGCTTTCTGTCGCGCGCGCTCGGCACGCGGCTGCTGTTTGCGATCTCCGCTTCCGGATTTACCGTGGCGAGCTTCATGTGCGGCATGACCTCGACCATCGAACAGATGATCTTGTGGCGCGCGATCCAGGGCTTCGTCGGCGCGGGCATGATCCCGACCGTGTTCGCCTCGGCTTATACGGTTTTCCCGCGTAACAAATTCCACATCGTCGGCCCGATCATCGGCCTCGTCGCCACGCTGGCGCCGACCATCGGTCCGACGGTGGGTGGCTACATCACCGACCTGATGTCGTGGCACTGGCTGTTCTTCATCAATATCGTCCCCGGTATCGCCATCACCATCGGTGTGCTGGCCTTGGTCGACTTCGATGAGCCGAATTTCGAACTGCTTCAGCATTTCGACTGGTGGGGACTGGCTGCGATGGCAGGCTTCCTCGGCTCGCTCGAATACGTGCTTGAAGAAGGTCCGCGCAACGACTGGCTGCAGGATGAATCCATCTTCTTCTTCGCGGTGGTCTGTGTTCTGTCGGCGGTGGCTTTCTTCTATCGCGCGCTGACGCAAAAGGAGCCGATCGTCGATATCCGCGCCTTCACCGACCGGAACTTCGCGCTCGGCTGCATGTTCTCGTTCTGCGTCGGCATCGGACTCTATGGCCTGACCTACGTCTATCCGCGTTATCTGGCCGAAGTGCGCGGCTACAGCGCGCTGATGATCGGCGAGACTGTGTTCGTGTCCGGTGCGGCGATGTTCATCAGCGCGCCGTTCATCGGACGGCTGATGACCAAGGTCGATTTGCGTCTGATGATCGCGGCCGGACTGCTCATTTTCGCGCTCAGTTCGTGGATGATGACCGGGATCACGCGCGATTACGATTTCTATGAATTGCTGGTGCCGCAGATCCTGCGCGGCGTCGGCATCATGATGGCGATGGTGCCGGTCAACAATATCGCGCTCGGCACGCTGGCGCCCTCGCGCCTGAAGAATGCGTCAGGGCTGTTCAACCTGACGCGCAACCTCGGCGGCGCGGTGGGGCTCGCCCTCATCAACACCATCCTCGACAGCCGGACCGACCTGCATATCTCGCGGCTGCATGACAAAGTCACCTGGGGCAATGCGGTGGCGGTCGAGACGCTCAACATGCTGACCCAGAAATTCCAAGGGGCGGGCAACGCATCGCTGATGGCGCTGAAGCAACTGTCGCTGATCGTGCACCGGCAGGCGGTGGTGATGAGTTTCGGCGATGCCTTCTTCATCCTGGCGTGCTTCTATCTTGCACTCAGCGTGCTGGTGTTCTTCGTCAACAAGCCCAACATGATGGGCCCGGACGCGCATTGAAGTCCAGCCGCGCCCGTGGCACATCAGTCACGAACACAGCAACGGCAAGCGCGGGCACATGAGCTACATCAGCGGCGTCGGACTGACGGCTTTCGGCAAGCAAGAAGGCCGTTCGACACTCGATCTCATGAGCCAGGCGGCCGAGAGCGCGCTGTCGGATGCCGGCCTCAAGCGCGCTGACATTGACGGTCTGCTGACCGGCTATTCCACCACGATGCCGCATCTGATGCTGGCGACGGTGTTCGCCGAACATTTCGGCGTGCAGCCGTCCTATGCCCACGCCATTCAGGTCGGCGGCGCGACGGGACTTGCGATGGCGATGCTGGCGCATGAACTGGTCGAGGCCGGGGTCGCGAAAACCATTCTCGTGGTTGCAGGCGAGAACCGTCTCACCGGACAGGCGCGCGATTCGGCGATGAGCATGCTGGCCCAAGTCGGCCATCCCGACTACGAAGTGCCGCTCGGCCCGACCATCCCGGCTTATTACGGCCTGCTCGCCTCGCGGTACATGCACGACTACGGCCTGATACAGGACGACATGGCGGAGTTCGCGGTGCTGATGCGTAAGCACGCGATGCTGCATCCCGGCGCGCAATTCCACGATCCGATCACGGTTGCCGACGTGATGGCGTCGCGCGAAATATCATCGCCGCTGAAGCTGCTGGATTGCTGCCCGGTATCGGACGGCGGCGCGGCCTTTATCGTCAGCCGCGAGCCGACCAGCGACCATCATGTCCGCATCATGGGTTGCGGACAGGCGCATCTGCACCAGCATGTCACGGCGGCGCGCAGTCTCTCCGACGTCGGTGCAAAGGTTGCAGTGTCGCGCGCGCAAGCGAAAGCAGGCGTCGATCCGCGCAGTATCAAATATGCCGGCATCTATGACAGCTTCACCATTACGCTCGCGATCCTGATCGAGGAGCTTGGGCTCGCCGCGCGTGGCGAGGCCGCTGCCCGCGCGCGCAACGGCGATTTCGGCATTGAGGGGGCACTGCCGCTCAACACTCACGGCGGGCTCTTGAGCTACGGCCACTGCGGCTGCGGCGGCGCGATGGCGCATCTGGTCGAAACGCAATTGCAGATGACGGGCCGGGCTGGGCCGCGACAGGTGCGCGACGCGTCAATGGCGCTGTTGCACGGCGACGGCGGCGTGATGTCGTCCCATGTCAGCATGTTTCTGGAGCGGGTGCGATGAGCGAAGCGACCGACCTGAAGGGCTGGAACGACGGCGTCGACGCGATTCTGTATCAGTCATGCGGGGCGTGCCGTCATCTCTGGTACTTCCGTCGCGGGTTTTGTCCGTCCTGCGGCGATGCTTCGCCGCAGCCTCACAAGGCGAGCGGCAACGGCGTGGTCTATTCCGCGACGCTGGTTCGCCGCGCGGCGACGTCCGAGACCAGGGCGCTTGTGCCTTATGCGATCCTGCTGGTCGATATGGCGGAAGGCTTTCGCATGATGGCGCATGGCGACATTGATTTGCGTATCGGAGATCATGTCGTCGCGGAATTCAGGCCGTTTACCGGTATCCGCACGCCGTACTTCGTGAAGGTATAAGCAAGGTCACCACGTGTCATTCCGGACAGTCCGCGCATGGCGGACTGGTCCGGAATCCAGAAACGTTCATCGAAAGCAACTTCTGGATTCCGGGTTCACTCGCTCCGCTCGCGCCCCGGAATGACAGAAATGCAATGTGCGGCGTGACGCCGCGCCGACATTGCCGGTTTTTAAACGCCGGTACAAAATTTGCCGCAATTATTGCCCAAAACATCATCAGCGGATTTCGCCCCTGAGTCCGCATTGCTCGAACGCGGGAGGATCGCATGGATTTGAAGTTTGCGTTTATCGCGACCCCGCGAGTCCTGCGCGTACGCGCCTCGGCATCCGGATACCCCCTCGGTTAACCCCGCGGTCCTCCGCGTAAGGTTGCCGGCTGCCATCGGTTCTCCGATGGCCAGTCTGAGGTCGTCCGGTTTGCGTTGTCGCGAACCCTGCTGACCAAATTCCACAACCTGATTCTTTACACGTGACGATTGTGCGCGGCGATGCCGCTGCATCGTCCATTATTCCTGGAGTCGGCTTGCGCCCGCGCAGCCGAAACATGCCATGACTCATACTCGTAACAAAAAACCATCCGCCCTTCGTGCGGTGCTTCCGTTCGTCTTCCGTCACTGGCGCAATCAGCCGGTGCGATTGTTCGTGGTTGCCAGCGGCCTGATCGGCGTGGCGGCTGCGGATGTTTTCATGCCGCTGTTCGCCGGTCGGCTGGTGGACGCCGTGACACTTGCGGCGACCGATCCGGCCGCCGCTCAGCGCGGGGCCATAATTGCGTTTGGCGCCATCGTGGCGCTCGGCGTTTTGGCACTGGTGCTGCGTCTGATTGGCTTGAAGGCAATCTTGCCGTTCACCCTGCGCATCATGTCGGATGTGGCGCAGAACGCCTTCGTGCGAATCCAGCGTTTTTCTACGGACTGGCACGCCAACAGCTTCGCCGGATCGACCGTGCGCAAGATCACGCGCGGCATGTGGGCGCTCGATCTGCTCAACGACACCATCCTGATGGCGCTGGTGCCATCGCTGGTGGTGCTGATCGGCTCGACCATTCTGGTGGGATGGCACTGGCCGGTGCTCGGCGCGGTGATCGCGATCATCACCGTCGTCTATGTGAGCATGACGGTCGCGCTGACGGCGAACTACATTGCGCCGGCCGCGCAACTGTCGAACGCGCTCGACACCAAAGTGGGCGGCACGCTGGCCGATGCGTTGACGTGCAACGCAGTGGTGAAGTCGTTCGGCGCGGAGAACCGTGAAGATGCGCGGCTTGCCGGCGTGGTCAGCAAGTGGCGCCGGCGCGCAGGCCGCACCTGGCTACGCTACACCTACGTCGGCATTGCGCAGAACGCAGTGCTGGTCGTCATGAGCGCCTGCGTGATTGGCGGCGTGCTTCTGCTGTGGATCGCGGGCCGTGCCACGCCGGGTGAAGTCGCCTACGTGGTGACGACCTATTTCGTCATCCACGGCTATCTCGGCGACATCGGCCAGCACATCAGCCACCTGCAGCGTTCGGTGAACGACATGGAGGAGCTGGTTGCGATTCACGACGAGGCCATCGGCATTGCCGACGCGCCGGATGCCGTGCCGATGAAGGTCGCGGGCGGCGGCATCGTGTTCGACGATGTGACGTTCCACTATCGCGGGCACGACACGCCGCTGTACGACCGGCTTGCGGTCAACATCAGGCCTGGCGAGCGCGTCGGTCTGGTCGGCCGCTCGGGCTCCGGCAAGACGACGTTCGTCAAGCTGGTGCAGCGGCTGTATGACGCGACTGGCGGACGCGTGCTGATCGACGGTCAGGATGTCGCAAAGGCGACGCAGCAATCGCTGCGCAGCCAGATCGCCATCGTGCAGCAGGAGCCGACCCTGTTTCACCGTTCGCTGGCCGAGAACATCGGCTACGCGCGGCCGGGCGCGACCATGGCGCAGATCGAGGAAGCGGCGCGGCTTGCCAACGCGCACGACTTCATCATGCGGCTGCCGAAGCGTTACGAAACGTTGGTGGGCGAGCGCGGCGTGAAACTGTCGGGCGGCGAACGTCAGCGTGTGGCGTTGGCGCGTGCCTTCCTTGCCGACGCGCCGATCCTGATTTTGGACGAGGCCACCTCAAGCCTCGACTCGGAATCGGAGGCCTTGATTCAGGAGGCGATGGACCGCCTGATCCAGGGCCGCACCGCGATCGTGATCGCACACCGGCTCTCCACAGTGCGCAGCCTCGATCGCATCCTGGTGTTCGACCGGGGCCGGATCGCCGAGGAGGGGACGCATGCCTCGCTCGCCAGGCGTCCCGGCGGTATCTACCGCTCGCTGTTCGAACGGCAGGTGCTTGAACTCGACCGCATGTCGGCGGCTGAGTAAGGCATTGCGAGCGAAGCGAAGCAATCCAGTCTTGGGAATAGCGAGAACTGGATTGCTTCGTCGCAAGCGCTCCTCGCAATGACAGTGTAAATATCCGGTGCTAGCGCAGGTTGACCGTCTTGCGATTCACCGCGCTGGTGTACTGGAAATCGTCGCCGTCGATCAACGGAACGGGATGAGGCGAGACCGTGTGGACGGCGTAGCCGCTTCTCGTTTGCTATCGCCTGATAGAGCGCCTCGCCGGCGCGGATGAGCAGATCCTCCGGCGTCAGTTGTTCGTCCCGTGGAAGGTTCAAAGTTGAGGGAACTGGAACTGCCTGAGGCGCGATGGGAAGGGAATCCTGAACGGGCCTTCACTGCGGGCCGAGCCATGCATCCGGCACGATGAGGTCCGCTTCGGGAGCAATGCCGAGTGTGAGCCGCTTCACACGGCAGATGCGGTTTCGGTGGCCACCTTGGGGTGTGATTGCATTCAACACGAAGCCCGACGGCGCAATTTCTGTCTCCGCAACCGGAGATTCGTGCTTAGGTTCCCGCATAAGGCCACTTGCTGCATTCAATCTCGAAATTGGAATTGCTGTTCCCTGGTGTTCTTGGATCAGGTGCAAGGAGGCATTGTCATGAATAAGGTGAGCAACGCGCTTCGCTGTCTGGCGAGCGCGATCTTTGTCAGCGCGATGTGTGTGGGCAGCGCTGCGGCGCAGCCGGTGGGCGCGGGCTGCGTGCTGGATCAGGCGGCCTTTGCCGGGCGACAGGTTCTGCGCTGCGCCGGAGGCTTGACCATTACCGCGGAGAGCGGTGCTCAGTACTCACTCCTCGATCGCGATGGGAACGGAAAAGCCGACGCGGCCCGTCTGAGCAGCCGCGCGTTGCTGATTGATGCGCCCAAGGGCAGTCTCGGCAAGACCGGCTTTCAGGTTCTGACGCCGCAAGCCATCGCGGCGGTGCGCGGCACGAAATGGGCGGTGGATGCAGACGGAAGCAAGACATCCGTATTCGTCGCGCAGGGGCGCGTCTCGGTGCGGCGGCCGGATTCCGGGCGCGGTGTCACGCTCGGTGCTGGTGACGGAGTCGATGTAGAAGCCGGCACAGGTGCGCTGACTGTCAAGCGCTGGGCGCCCGCGCGCGTTCAGGCACTTATGGCGCGCTTCGGACAATAACCGCCGATGAAGCGATTGCGGCTCCCGACCTTGGCGGCACTCGCTCTCGCGGGGCTGTGGGGACTCGGGCTCGGTCTTGTCCATTTGCGCGGCGACGCATGGTTCCTCGATCGTTTCGAAGCGACGATGACCGATCTTCGAACGCTGGTTCGCGGAAGGATCAATCCGCCTGATCTGGTGAAGATCATTGCCATCGACGATGACGTGGTGCGGAACGAGGGGGGCTATCCTCTCCCGCGCGCTGCCTTGGCGAGAATCGTCGATGGGCTTGCGCGCTTCAAACCCAAGGTGATCGTGATCGATCTGCTTCTTGTCGATCCGGGACCCGAGAGCGGCGATCAGGCGCTGGAGCAGGCGCTCGATCAAAGCCCGAGCGTGATCGCCGCCGCGGCTGTCTTTGCACAGGGCAAGCAGTGGGTCGCATCCGGGGAGAGTGGTCCACTTGCAGGTGTGCCGAGCGCCGACCGGTTCCTGCTGCCGCTGCAGCGGTTCGCGGATCGCGCGGCGGTCGGCCTGGTCAATGTCGCGACGGACCAGAGCGGAACGCCGCGTTTCTTTCCCATGCTTTTCAGGCAGGGTAATCGCATTGAAGCGTCGCTGCCGTTGCGCGTCGCGGCTGTCGCCGCTGCGGAGAATCCCGGTGTGGAGCCGGACCGCCTCACGCTTGCGGGCAAGTCGATCCCGACGGATATCAGTCACGTTCTCCCGCTGAGCTTCTATGGTCCTCGCGGCACCATCCCGACGTTCAGCGCCGCTTCTGTGCTGAACGGACAGATAGACAGCAAGACGATCCACGATCGGATTGTGGTGATCGGTGCAACCGTCACCGGCGGTGGCGACGTTTTCCCGACTCCCTTCGATTCCGTGCTGCCGGGTGTCGAAGTCATTGCCACCGCCATTACGCATCTGATCGCCGGCGACGGAATAGTCCGTGACCGGAATGTGCGGCTTGCCGATGTCGGCTTTGCCGTCGTGCTGCCCATGATTCTTGTCGGCCTTCTGGCGTGGCGTCGCAGCGTCGTCGCGCTGATCTTGATCGTGGTCGTTTTTCTGGCCTGGCTTGGATTGAATGTCGCCGCGTTTTCGTACGGGGTCTGGCTGAGCGCCGCGCTGCCGATGGCTGCAGCAATTCCGCCAGTCATGCTGTTCGGCGCTTTGCAACTCCTGCAGGGACGACGGCGTGCGCAGTATTTTGCGATGAGGAACAGCCTCCTTCAGCAATTTCAGGCTCCGGTGGTGCGCGATTGGCTGACCCGTCATCCCGATTTTCTTTCGGAGCCCGTCCACCAGAATGCAGCGATCGTGTTCATCGATCTGTCCGGCTTCACGGCACTGAGCGAGACCATGGACGCGGACGAGATCCGCGAATTGCTGAAGTCCTTTCATGCCTTGATCGACAAGGAAGTCGTGACAGCCGGCGGCGTGATCACGAGCTTCATGGGCGACGGCGCAATGATCCTGTTCGGTCTGCCCGAGCCCGGGCCGGGCGATTCCGCAAATGCAGTGCGTTGCTGCGTCAATCTGTGCACCGGCACTCAAACATGGCTAGCGTCGCTGCCGCCATCGATTGCGGCGCGGCTTGGATTTAAAATTGGCGCGCATTTCGGGATGATCGTTGCGTCCCGATTGGGCGGCAGAAGCTATCAGCACATCACGGCGACCGGCGACACCGTCAATGTCGCGAGCCGCTTGATGGAAGTCGCGGCGCGGCAAGGCGCCGAGCTTGCAATGAGCGCGGAGATGTTCCGCGCGGCCGGTGCTGACAACGCGTTGTCGGTGTCGGGTTTTCTCAGTGGACCTGTGGACACCAGGATCAGAGGGCGGTCAGGCTCGCTGACGATCTGGCTCTGGAAAAGCTCTCTCCCCGGCGAGACCATGGCCAAGGCCAGCTAGCCGCGCTCCTTTGCCGGATCACACGCAGATAAATCGGCCAGTCTCTAAGCCGGGTTCGCAGGGCGCGCGCTTCAACGCGCCTGCTTGGGAAGGACAAAGGTCTGGCCAGGATAAATGAGATCTGGATCTCGGATCTGGTCCCGGTTCGCTTTTAAAACCAGCGGGTATCGCATGCCCGTGCCGTAGGTGGCGCGGCTGATGCGCCAGAGGCTGTCGCCGCGCGATACGACAATGGCGGAGCGTGGGCCTTTATCTGACGGAACGGACGCTTGAGAAGACCCGGCGGCTTGATCCGGCGCGGAACGGTTCGCCATTACCGTCTCCGGAACATTCGTCGGTGCTCCGGCGCGTGGGCGGGCGGCGGCGGAACTGGACTCTGCCGCGTCCAATGCGACCGCCATTTTCTGTTCGGATGTTACCTGCTTGCCGCCGGGTTGGCTGGACCTCAATGTCAGGTCGTAACTTCCGGGAGGAAGCGGCGGTGGGATCATGACGAATTGCCCGGATTGATCTGCGACCGCTCGATCAAGCGGCTCGCCGTTGCGCAGCAACTCCACGGTCGCGCCGGGCGCGGCCCTGCCGGCGATAACTGCGTCACCCGTTCGCGCAATGCGGGCAATGTCGAAGACAGGCGCGGACTTATCTGTGTCCGGCGCGCGGGGCGGGGCGGCAAGTGCACCCGTCACGGCGTTTGCTTCAGCTTGTGCCGTTGCGAGCGCGGCCGGGCCATCAACTTGCGCGCCCGATGCGGGCGGCGTAACCGCCGGCGCGGCGATTACAGTTCTGGTTTCAACTTTGGCTTCAACCGGTGGCTCGCGCTGTATGTGTCTGATGCCGAAGACAAGCGCCGCGCCGCATACCGCAACAAGCGCCAGAGACAGAACAATCACCCGGCCCGTCGATGCGGCAGTCATGGTACGCGCCCCTTCGCCAGATTGTAACTCGTCAGCGCCCCAGGTTGACCTTGCGCCGATTTTTTCCGGCCATCAAGTCCGCAGCCATTCGGTCAGCGGCGCGAACTGTCACGAAATGGCGAGGGGTCCGGCGTGTTAGCGCCGAACCCCTCATTCTCGATCAGCCAGCCTGTAAGCCGGGTTCTGTAGGGCCTGAATGGTTTACACCACGCAGACGTGACGGCCATTCCTCTGGGACGCAAGTTGCCTTGCGCCTCGAGCAACCTACCCGGACAGCGGGCCTGACACCGCCCCGCGGAGTTATCGCTCGAGAGCGAACTGTCCGCTATGCCGTCCCTATTCGGTTTTGCTCCCGGTGGGGTTTGCCATGCCATCTCCGTTGCCGGAGATGCGGTGCGCTCTTACCGCACCTTTTCACCCTTACCGCCCCCTCCTTATCCCTCCCCCGCAAGCGGGGGAGGGTAGGGTGGGGGAGGCGGTTCGTTCTCTGTGGCACTTTCCCTGGGGTCGCCCCCGCCGGTTGTTATCCGGCACCGTATGTCGATGGAGCCCGGACTTTCCTCCCCGGCGACCTTTCGATCGTTGCCGGAGCGGCCGTCCGGCCGACTGACGCCGCAGTGATGGGCGTGCGGGCGCGGGAGGTCAAGAGGTGAGGAGCGCTTCTTTCGGCATCAGCGCGAGCAGATCGTTCAACGTGGTCAATGTCGAGGTGTCGGCAATGCCGTCCACGCGCTCGGGCCGGAAGTGCCGCTGGAAGGCGGCGACCACATCCATGGTGTTGGCGTCGTAGAGTCCGTTCAGCGGCACGCCGTAACCGAAGCTCGCCAGCAGCTTTTGCAGGGCGAGGACATCGTCGCCGGATGCGCCGAGCATGGTCTTCACGCCGCGAACGATCGGCGCCGGTTCGACCCACAAGCCGACGCCGGAATCCGCCAGCAGCCGCCACGGGAATTTCTCGCCGGGGTCTTTCTTGCGGCCGGGCGCGACATCAGAATGTCCGAGAATGCGATGCTTTGGAATCTCGCGGCGGATCATGATGCCCTTGCACAACGCGATCACGGCCGCAGTCTGGCGCAGCGGGAAATCGGTGTAGCCGAGATCATGGCCGGGGTTGACGACCTCGATGCCAATGGAAACGGAGTTGATGTCGGTCTCGTTGCCCCAGGAGGACGCGCCTGCATGCCAGGCGCGATCCGCTTCGCGCACGCACTGGACGATATTGCCGTCCTCGAGCACGACATAATGCGCGGAGACCTCGGTGCCCGTCGTGCACAGCCGGACGATCGCGCTCGCCGGATCGGCCATCCCGGTGTAGTGCAGCACGATCATGTTCGGCGACAGCACGCCCTTACGGTCGCCATAGTTCGGCGACGGCGTGACGTTCGAGACGACGGACGAATCCGGCACGAAGTTCGGCATTTCAGCAGTATCCCCCAGGTGGAAAATCGGGACGCTGACGCTTCGAACCAAATCCAGCAGACTCAAACGATCCTCGCGGCATACAGGTACTCGAAACAGGGCGAGAGAAGGGCGGTAGCCAGCTAGTGATAGAGTAGTGCACCATCGGTGCAATCCGGGCGGGTTCCATCACCGGTCCTTGCCCCCAGAACATTGCGCATGGCCGGGTTGCTGACCGACGACTCTGAAAGACATCTTCTTTATTCTTTAAAGGCGATCTTCCGCGTCAACCATTCCTTAACGATAACTGCCGCTACTGAAGGATGTGGAGTCGCGCCGAATGGGGGCGACTGTGGTCTTTAGATGCGCAAAAAGCCCCGCGAAAAGCTCGATGGTTGGCCAGAAAATCCCATGCGGAACCTCGAATTTGCGGCGCGTCATCGCCAGCGCCTCCGCGTTCAGGTCGATCTGGGCGCCGGAAAGGGCCAATCTCGGGTTGTTCGGGCGGGATCTTGCAGATCGGTCCGGATATTCAGGCCGCCATGCGGCCGTCTTTCACCGGCAGGCGTTTGAAATGTCGCCCGACGATGCACCAGTGCGCCATGTTCCGGTTCTCGGCCGCGAAGCCGTCGAGGCGCTCGAGCCGCATGACGGCGGCGTCTACATTGATGCCACGTTCGGCGCCGGCGGCTACAGCCGCGCGATCCTGAAAGTTCCCGGCACGCGCGTGATCGGGATCGACCGCGACCGCACCGCCATTGCGGGCGGCTTCGAGCTTGTGGAGTCGTCCGCTGGGCGGCTGACGCTGGTCGAGGATCGCTTTTCCAATCTGGCCGACGTCTGCGCCGGGCAAGGCTTCAGCGCGGTCGACGGCATCGTGATGGATGTCGGCGTCTCGTCGATGCAACTCGATCAGTCCGAGCGCGGCTTCTCGTTCCGATTCAACGGCCCGCTCGACATGCGGATGGGCCACGACGGGCCGACCGTGGCCGATGTTGTGGCGAAGGCATCCGAAACCGATCTCGCCAACATCATTTATATTTTCGGCGAGGAGCGGCATTCACGCGCGGTGGCCCGCGCCATCGTCGCGGCAAGGAAAGAAGCGCCGATCACCACGACGCGCGCGCTGGCCGACATCGTTTCGCGCGTGGTGCGCTCCAAGCCGAACGAGATTCATCCGGCCACCCGCACGTTCCAGGCGCTGCGGATCTTCGTTAACGAAGAGCTGGACGAACTGCATGCGGCGCTTGTGGCTGCCGAAAAGACATTGAAACCCGGCGGGCGTCTCGCGGTGGTGTCGTTCCACTCGCTCGAGGACCGCATCGTCAAGAATTTCCTCAACGAGCGCGGCAAGCGCGGCGGCGGTTCGCGGCATCTGCCGGACGTCAAGCAGGCGTTGCCGAGCTTCGAGATTCTCACCAAGCGCCCCGTCGTGGCCGGTGACGACGAGGTCGCGGCCAATCCGCGCGCGCGTTCGGCGAAACTGCGTGCCGCTGCGCGCACTGACGCGCCTGCGCAGTCCGAAACTGCATCGTTCGACTGGCCGCAACTGGCCGACGTGATGAGGGGAGGCTGACATGCGCTTCGTCCACCTCTTCGTCATCTGCGCGCTGGTCTTCGCCGCGGCCTATGTCTACCGGATCAAAATGGAATCGACCGTGCGGACCGAGCGCGTTCTGAAACTGCGCGCGGACATCCGCCAGCAGCGCGATTCGATTGCGAGTCTAAAAGCGGAATGGGCCAAGCTGGAATCGCCGAAGCGATTGCAGGAACTGGCCTCGCGCCACCTTTCGCTGCGCCCGATCGAAGCGATCCAATTCGATTCGCTGAAGAATCTGCCGCCGCGTCCGCCGAGCTTCGTCAAGCCGGGCGATCCCGACCCGATCGGCACAATCATCGAAAGCGTCGATCTGGAGGCGCTTGCCGCCGCCGCGTCGCAGGACGAAACGCTCACCGGTTCGATTCCCCAGCCGGAGGGCGCGCAATGACAGATCAGGCGCCCAAGCGACCTGCAGAACCCTGGCGCCAGCGGCTGATCCGCACGCTGCTCTATGGGCGCAATGTCGATCGCTCGGCCAAGGCACGCGCGCGCGTGGGCCTTGCGATTATCGCGTTCTCATTGGTCTACGCCGTGATCGCTGGCCGCCTCGTGATGTTCGCTGTCGGCGGCGACGGCCACGGCACGCGGCGCACGGCATCGCAGGACGCCATCGCCACCGCCCGGCCTGACATTCTGGACCGCAATGGAATGATCCTGGCCACCGACGTCAAGACGCCGTCGCTGTTCGGCGAGCCGCGCCGCATCATCGACAAGGACGAGGCGATCGAGCTGCTGACCGCGACGCTGCCGGATGTCGATGCGGGCGAGGTGCGCGACCGATTGTCGTCGCGCAAGGGCTTTGTCTGGCTGAAGCGCGAAATCACGGCGCAGCAGCAGAAGGACATTTACCGTCTCGGCATTCCCGGCATCGGTTTCCTGCGTGAGAACAAGCGCGTCTATCCGAGCGGCCCCATCGTGTCGCATCTGATCGGCCACGTGAACATCGACAACCAGGGCATCGCGGGCATCGAAAAGTGGCTCGATTCGAACGGACTTGCCGATCTGCATCGCGCCGGATTCGCGACCGACCGGCAGCAGGAGCCGGTTCAGCTCGCAGTCGATCTGCGCGTCGAACATGCGCTGCGCGATGAACTGCTGAAGGCCAAGGACAAATACTCGGCGAAGGCGGCCGCGGGTCTGGTCTCGAACGTGAATACCGGCGAGATCATCGCCATGGTCTCGGTGCCTGATTACGATCCGAACAACCCGCGCGAGGCTAACGACCCGACCCGCATCAACCGCCTGACCACCGGCGTGTTTGAAATGGGATCGACGTTCAAATCGCTGACGCTCGCCATGGCGCTCGATTCCGGCCGCGCCACCATCAACACACTCTACGATGCGCGCGCACCGCTAGTGTACGGCAAGTTCAGGATCAACGACACCCACAATCTCGGACGTTCGGTTCCGATGTGGGAGGTGTTCACCGAATCCTCCAACGTCGCCTCCGCACGCATCGCGCTGTCGATGGGCGTCGAAGCGCATAAGGCGTTTCTGCGCAAACTTGGTCAGCTCTCGCGGCTGCGTACCGAATTGCCGGAGAGCGCCGAGCCTCTGGTGCCGAAGCGCTGGAGCGAACTGAACACCATTACCATTGCGTTCGGTCACGGTATGGCGGTCGCGCCGCTGCAGGCGGTGATGGGCATCAATGCGCTGATCAATGGCGGTTATCTCATTCCGCCGACATTCCTGAAGCGGTCGCGCGAGGATGCGATGCAGGTCGCCAAGCAGGTGGTCAAGCCTGAGACCAGTAACAGCATGCGCTACCTGATGCGGCTGAACGCGGAAAAAGGCACGGCGCGCAAGGCCGACGTCAAGGGTTACTATGTCGGCGGCAAGACCGGCACCTCGGAAAAGGTCGTCAACGGCCGGTATTCCAAGAAGCAGGTGCTGAATTCCTTCACCGCGATCATGCCTGCCGACAATCCGCAGTATCAGCTCCTGATCATGCTGGATGAGCCGAAGGGGCTACCGGAAACCCACGGCTTTATTACTTCGGGCTGGAACGCCGTGCCGACCGGCGGCAAGGTGATCGAGCGGATCGCCCCGCTGCTGGGGATGACGCCGCGGTTCGATTTGCCGCCGTCCGAGCGCCTTATTCTTGCGGCATCGAAGGAAAGCCGGTAACCGCACGGCTGCGCGTATTCCGCAAAAGTGGGCACCGGTTTTGCGGCTAGAATACGCGCATGCTTAGATGTACCGGGGTGAAATGAAACTACGCGACCTTTTCAGCGGGGACGCCGTGATCGGCGCGCAACATGCCGATGTTGCGGTCGCTGGCCTCGCCGTGGACAGCCGTGTGGTGAAGCCGGGCGACGTGTTTTTCGCGCTGGCCGGGGTCAAGACCGACGGCGCGCGCTTCATCGATCAGGCGATTGCCTCCGGCACTGCTGCGGTTGTCAGCGATCGCATTCCCGAGAATGACAACCGCGTTCCGTTCGTTGCGGTGCCGAATCCGCGCCGCGCGCTGGCGCTTGCCGCCGCGCGGTTCTATGCACGTCAGCCCGCCACCATTGCCGCCGTTACCGGCACCAGCGGCAAGACCTCGGTGGCGGTGTTCACCCGGCAGATCTGGCAGCGCCTTGGTTATGCCGCCGCGAGCATCGGCACCATCGGGCTGGTTTCGCCGAAACGCACGATCTATGGCTCACTGACCACGCCCGATCCGATTGCACTGCATCGTTCGCTCGACGAAATCGCGGGCGAGGGCGTGACACATCTGGCGTTCGAAGCGTCGTCGCATGGCCTCGACCAGCATCGGCTCGACGGCGTGCGCGTCAGCGCCGGCGGGTTCACCAATCTGTCGCGCGACCACATGGATTACCATCCGACGGTCGAACACTATCTCGCGGCCAAGCTGCGGCTGTTCACTGATCTGATCGTTGATGGCGGCGCTGCGGTGATCGCTGCCGATCATGAACACTCGCAGGCGGTGATCGCTGCCGCGCGCATTCGCAAGCTGCGGATTGTGACGGTCGGTCGCAACGGCGAAGGCATCAAGCTCGTTGATGCGGCGGTGGACGGCTTCGCGCAGAAGCTGACACTTGAGCATGACGGCAAGCGCCATCAGGTGCGGCTGCCGCTGGTCGGCGAATTCCAGATCGAGAACGCGCTGGTCGCGGCGGGACTCGTGATTGCGACAGGCGGGGATGCGGATCGCGCCTTCGCGGCGCTGGAACATCTCGCAGGCGCGCCGGGCCGGCTCGAGCTGGTCGGTGAGCGCAATGGCGCGCCGGTGTTTGTGGACTACGCACACAAGCCGGATGCGCTGGCGAAGGCGCTGGAAGCCTTGCGGCCCTACACCAAGCGCAAGCTCGTCGTGGTGTTCGGCGCGGGTGGTGATCGCGACGCCGGAAAGCGGCCCCTGATGGGCGCGATCGCTGCGGAGAACGCGGACACGGTGATTGTCACCGACGACAATCCCCGTTCTGAAAATCCCGCCTCCATCCGCGCCGCCATCATGGCGGCTGCGAAGGGGGCCAGGGACATCGCGGATCGTGCCGAGGCGATCCGTGCTGCCATTGCGGGCCTGCAGACGGGCGATGCGTTGCTGATCGCGGGCAAGGGTCACGAAACCGGACAGATTGTGGGAGATAAAGTGTTGCCGTTCAGCGATCACGAAGCCGCTATGGCGGCATTGGCGGAGCATGCGGCATGAGCACGGCATTATGGACGAGTGCTGCGATGGCAGAAGCGATGCGTGCCGCAAGGCGCGGCGCGCTGCCGAATGATGTCACGGGCATTTCCATCGACAGCCGCACCCTGACGCTGGGCGAGGCCTATTTCGCGATCAAGGGCGACGTTCACGACGGCCACGATTTCGTTGAGGCTGCGCTGAACAATGGTGCCGCGCTCGCCGTTGTCGCGAAGACCCACGCGGACAAATTCGCAGCCGACGCGCGGCTGCTGGTGGTCGATGATGTGCTCGCAGGTCTTGTCGATCTCGGGCGAGCGTCGCGGGCGCGTCTCGGCGGGAAGGTGATCGCTGTGACGGGTTCGGTCGGCAAGACTTCGACCAAGGAAGCGCTGCGCGCGGTGCTCGGCGGCCAGGGCGAGACCCATGCGTCGGTCGCCTCGTTCAACAATCACTGGGGCGTGCCGCTGACGCTGGCGCGTTGCCCGGCGTCAGCAAAGTTTGCGATCTTCGAGATCGGCATGAACCATGCGGGCGAGATTGAGCCGCTGGTGAAAATGGTGCGGCCGCATGTGGCGATCATCACAACGGTCGAGCCCGTACATCTGGAATTCTTCTCCGGCATCGAGGCGATTGCCGACGCCAAGGCGGAGATCTTTGCCGGCATCGAGCCCGGCGGCGCGGTGGTGCTCAACCGCGACAACGCGCAGTTCGCTCGCCTGAGCAAGAGCGCCAAGGCACAGAAGATCGAACGCATTGTTTCGTTCGGCAGTGACGAGAAAGCCGATGCACGGCTGATCGATGTGTCGCTGCATGCTGCATGTTCTGCGGTGCGTGCGAGCATTCTCGATCAGGACATCACCTACAAGATCGGGATGCCCGGACGCCACATGGTGATGAACTCGCTCGCGGTACTGGCGGCGGCTTCGCTCGCTGGGGCTGATCTCGCACTGTCGGCGCTGGCGCTGGCACAGCTTAAGCCCGCGACAGGGCGCGGCGTGCGGCAGCAACTGGTTTTGAGCGAAGGAACAGCAACGCTGATTGACGACAGCTACAACGCCAATCCGGCGTCAATGGCGGCAGCGATCACGGTGCTCGGTCAGGCGACCGTCGGTCCGCGCGGGCGGCGCATTGCGGTGCTTGGCGATATGCTGGAACTCGGCGCAACCGGCCCCGATCTGCATCGCGGCCTTGCCGAAGCTATTAAAGCGAACGGGATCGACGCGGTTTTTTGCTGTGGTCCATTGATGCACAACTTGTGGGAAGCCCTTCCTTCCACGAAGAAGGGCGGCTATGCCGATAACTCGGCTGCACTTGAGCCGCAGGTGATTTCTGCTATCGGCGCTGGCGACGCCATTATGGTCAAGGGTTCGCTTGGTTCGCGTATGAAATTGATTGTGACGGCACTGCAAAAGCGCTTTCCGGAAAAAGCCACGCTCGACGGCGTCGCACTATAAGGCAATTGGAAATGTTTTATTGGCTGACTGAATTCGCCGGCACGATCCCCGGCATCAATGTGTTCCGCTACATCACGTTTCGCACCGGCGGCGCGATGGTCACCAGCGCGTTGTTCGTCTTCCTGTTCGGGCCGTGGATCATCGATCATCTTCGCCTGGCGCAGGGCAAGGGTCAGCCGATCCGCGCCGACGGTCCGCCGACGCATCTGGTGACCAAGAAGGGCACGCCCACCATGGGCGGCCTGATGATCCTGTCGGGCCTGATCGTCGCGACGCTGCTGTGGGCCAACCTGCGCAATGCTTATGTCTGGATCGTGCTGCTGGTCACACTCGGCTTCGGCTTCGTCGGCTTCTATGACGACTACCTGAAAGTTTCCAAGCAGACCGACAAGGGATTCTCCGGACGCTCGCGCCTCGCGGTGGAAGCGCTGATCGCGTTGATCGCCTGCGCCTGCATCGTCTGGTTCGGCCGCAGCGGGTCGGTCACGGCGGTGTCGATCCCGTTCGTCAAGGATTTCATGCTCAACATCGGCTGGTTCTACGTGATGTTCGGCATGTTCATCATCGTCGGCGCCGGCAACGCGGTGAACCTCACCGACGGCCTCGACGGCCTCGCCATCGTGCCGGTGATGATCGCCGCGGCGAGCTTCGGCATGATTGCCTATCTTGTCGGCAACGCCGTATTCTCGGAATATCTGCAGATCCGCTACGTCCCCGGCACCGGCGAACTCGCGGTGCTGTGCGGCGCGGTGCTTGGCGCGGGTTTGGGTTTCCTCTGGTTCAATGCGCCGCCGGCGTCGATCTTCATGGGCGACACCGGATCGCTCGCGCTCGGCGGCATGCTCGGTGCAATCGCAGTCGCCACCAAGCACGAGATCGTACTGGCGGTGATCGGTGGCCTGTTCGTGGTCGAGGCGCTGTCCGTCATTGTGCAGGTGGCGTCGTTCAAGCTCACCGGCAAGCGGTTCTTCCGCATGGCGCCGATCCATCATCACTACGAACAGAAGGGCTGGACCGAACCGCAGATCGTGATCCGGTTCTGGATCGTTTCGGTGATGCTGGCGCTGGCTGGTCTTTCCACGCTGAAGCTGCGGTGAGCGCGTGACGCCTGTTACTTCCTTCGCGGGCAAGACGGTTGCGGTGTTCGGCCTTGGCGGATCGGGGCTGGCAAGCTGTCATGCGCTCAAAGCCGGCGGCGCGGAAGTCATCGCCAGCGACGATACACCGGCAAAGCTCGCGGAAGCGGCGAAGGCGGGTTTCATCACCGCCGATCTGCGCACGGTTTCCTGGGCAAATTTCGCGGCGCTGATCCTGACGCCCGGCGTGCCGCTGACCCATCCGCAGCCGCATTGGACCGTGCTGGCCGCGAAGGACGCAGGCGTCGAGGTGATCGGCGATATCGAACTGTTCTGCCGCGAGCGCAAACGTCATGCGCCGGATGCACCGTTCGTCGCCATCACCGGCACCAACGGCAAGTCGACCACCACTGCGTTGGTGGCGCATCTGATGCGCGAGGCCGGCTACGACACGCAGATGGGCGGCAACATCGGCACCGCTATCCTCTCGCTGGAGCCGCCGGCGAAAGGCCGCGTCCATGTGATCGAGATGTCGTCGTATCAGATCGATCTCACGCCCTCGCTCGATCCGTCCGTCGGCATCCTGCTCAACCTCACCGAAGACCACATCGACCGTCACGGCACCATCGAACACTATGCGGCGGTGAAGGAACGTCTGGTCGCGGGCGTGCAGCAGAATGGCACCGCCATTATTGGCGTCGACGATCACTGGTGCGCGGCGATTGCCGACCGTGTGGCGCAGGCGGGCAAGAACGTCGTTCGCATTTCGGTCAAGCATCCGGTGGCCGACGGCATCTGTCTCGAAGGCGACACCATCGTCCGCGTCGATGGCGGCGCGCGGTCGCGGATCGCCAGCGTCGCGGAGATCGGTTCGCTGCGCGGCCTGCACAATGCGCAGAACGCGGCGTGTGCGTCGGCTGCGGTGCTGGCGCTCGGCGTAGGCGCGGACGTGCTGCAGCAGGGACTGCGCACTTTTCCCGGACTGGCTCACCGCATGGAACAGATCGGCCGCCATGGCCGCGTGCTGTTCATCAACGACTCGAAGGGCACCAACGCCGACGCCGCGGCCCGCGCGTTGTCCTCGTTCAAGGATATTTTCTGGATCGCGGGCGGCAAGCCCAAGACCGGCGGCATCGAATCCCTGCGCGAATTCTTCCCGCGCATCCGCAAAGCCTATCTGATCGGCGAGGCTGCGGAAGAGTTCGCGAAAACGCTCGGCGACGTGCCGCATGAGATCAGCAAGACTCTGGAAGACGCCGTGCCGCACGCCACGCGCGACGCCGAAGCGTCCGGCTTGAGCGAGCCGGTGGTGTTGCTGTCGCCGGCCTGCGCGTCGTTCGACCAGTTTCCGAATTTCGAGAAGCGCGGCGACCGCTTTCGCGACGTCGCCACCGCGCTGCCCGGCGGCCTGACGCCCGCTTAGGGCGCAAAGGGATTCTCTCCGTCATTGCGAGCCAACGGGTCGGCGCAAAGCGCCGCCCGATGACAGGCTCCGCGAAGCAATCCAGCGTCACAAGAAAAAACTGGATTGCTTCGTCGCGAGGGCTCCTCGCAATGACAGTGGCAATGGCCGCCGCCAGCGTTCCATACATTTTGACGAGATTTTTTCTCGTATCCGTCCATCTTTAACCCTCCGGAAACCATGATGGGTGAGTAATACCCCGTTAATCTTTTGCGCAGGACACGCACATGATCTCCCGTGAGCAACGCACGCCTTTGAGCGAATGGTGGTGGACCGTGGATCGGCTGCTGCTGGCTGCGTTCATCACATTGATGCTGGGCGGCGTGATCCTGTCGCTGGCTGCGAGTCCGCCGGTGGCGGCGCGCATCGGCCTCGATCCGTTTCACTTCTTCAACCGGCATGTTTTCTTTCTGTTGCCGTCGCTGGTCGTGATGCTGGGCGTTTCGTTCCTGTCGCCGCGGCAAGTCCGCCGCAGTGCGCTGATCGTGTTTACGATCAGCATCGTGCTGGTGATGGCGACGCTGCTGTTCGGACCCGAAGTGAAGGGCGCGAAGCGCTGGATCACCATTCTCGGCCTTAACATTCAGGCCTCCGAATCCCTCAAGCCCGCGTTCGTGGTGCTGGTGGCATGGCTGTTCGCGGAATCCGCCAAGCGGCCCGAAATGCCTGCGACGTCGATGGCGCTCGGACTTCTGCTGATGACCGTTACGCTGCTGGTGCTGGAGCCCGACTTCGGCCAGACCATGCTGCTGCTGATGGTATGGGGCGCGCTGTTCTTCATCGCCGGGATGCGGATGATCTGGGTGTTCGGCCTGATGGGCGCGGGCGCGGTCGGATTGTTCGGCGCTTACCTGACGGTGCCCCATGTCGCGGGTCGCATCAGGCGCTTCATGGACCCATCATCAGGTGACACCTTCCAGGTCGATACTGCGATGGAAGCCTTCACGCATGGCGGCTGGTTCGGGCAGGGGCCGGGCGAGGGCACCGTGAAGCGCATTTTGCCCGACAGCCATACTGACTTCGTGTTCGCGGTGGCGGCCGAGGAATTCGGAATCATCCTGTGTCTCGCGCTGCTCGCGCTGTTCGCCTTCATCGTCATCCGCGCGTTGTCGCGCGCCTATGCCAGCGAGGATCTGTTCGCGCGCTTCGCGGCTGCAGGTCTTGCGATCATGTTCGGCATCCAGGCTGCGATCAACATGGCGGTGAACCTGCATCTGATGCCGGCGAAGGGCATGACGCTGCCGTTCATTTCGTATGGCGGATCGTCGATGATCTCGCTGGCTTACGGCGTCGGCATGCTGCTGGCCTTGACGCGGCAGCGGCCGCGCGTCGAAATGGAATCCATCAGCGCTGCCAACGCCGCGCACAGCTTCGCGTGACCCGCGAGTATTTCGATGTCTGACAGGCCTCTCATCATGCTGGCGGCTGGCGGAACAGGCGGTCACCTGTTTCCCGCCGAGGCGCTGGGCGTCGCGCTGATGAAGCGCGGCGTGCACGTGCGCCTGATGACCGACTCCCGCGCGTTGCGTTATGGCGGGATGTTCACGCGCGACATGATGGATGTGGTGCCGAGCGAAACCGTGCGCGGGCGCACGCCGTGGGCGCTGGCGCGGACCGGCACGCTGCTCGCCGCCGGTGGCGCAATGTCGCTCGCATTGCTGTTGCGGCGGAAGCCGAAGGCCATGGTCGGTTTCGGCGGCTATCCGACGCTGCCGCCCTTGATCGCGGCGAAGCTGCTCGGAATTCCGACAGTCATTCACGATTCCAATGCCGTGCTCGGCCGCGCCAACCGTTTGCTGTCGACGCGAGTCAGCGCGATTGCGACGTCGCTGCCGGGTGTGCTGGA
This sequence comes from Afipia massiliensis, assembly GCF_001006325.2. Classification (NCBI taxonomy): domain Bacteria; kingdom Pseudomonadati; phylum Pseudomonadota; class Alphaproteobacteria; order Hyphomicrobiales; family Nitrobacteraceae; genus Afipia; species Afipia massiliensis. The sequence goes on from NZ_LBIA02000001.1 coordinate 2,647,012, forward strand.
TCGCGATCCGGCGCTTGCGGGCAAGACGACCGTCACCGGCACACCGATGCGGCCTGCGATTCTCGCCGCTGCGGCCGTGCCGTATGTTGCACCGGATGCCGAGGGTCCGTTGCGGTTGCTGGTGGTCGGCGGCAGTCAGGGCGCCCGTGTGATGGCCGACATCGTGCCAGCGGCGATCGAGCGGCTGGAGCCGGCGCTGTGGCGCAGGATCAGTCTGGTTCAGCAGGTGCGTGACGAGGACAAGGCGCGTGTGCGCGCGGTGTATGACCGGCTCAAGATCGAGGCCGAGCTGGCGCCTTTCTTCGCCGATCTCCCGGTGCGGTTCGCAGCCACGCATCTGGTGATATCGCGTTCGGGGGCGGGGACCGTGGCCGAGCTCGGAGCGATCGGACGTCCCTCGATTCTGGTGCCGCTGCCCGGCGCGATCGATCAGGACCAGCACGCCAACGCGGGCGTGCTGGAGAAAGCCGGTGGCGCGATCCGCATTCCCCAGACCGAGTTCACGCCTGATCGCCTTGCAGCGGAAATTTCCGCGCTTGCCGCCGATCCCGCGCGGCTGGTCGCCATGGCCACCGGCGCGCGCACGGTCGGCAAGCTCGATGCCGCGGAGCGTCTCGCCGATCTGATGGTCAGGGTCGCCGGGGTCTAGCCTAGAGATTTATCAGCCGTCATGCCCGCGCTTGTCGCGGGCATCCACGCCTTCATTCTTTGTGCAAGCAAGACGTGGATGGCCGGGACAAGCCCGGCCATGACGATTGAATCAGACCGCAGACACCTCACAGCCTCACGTTCTCCACCAGATAATCCAGAAACGCCCGCACCCGCGCGGGCAATTGTCCGCCATGGCCGACGAACACGGCATGTATTGGTTCAAGGTCGCCCGGATTGAAGTCTTCGAGCACCGGCACCAGTCGTCCCGCCTTGATATCTGCATCGACGTGAAAGCGGGCGAGCCGGGACAGGCCAGCGCCGGCAACCGTTAGCCGTTGCATGGCCTCGCCATCGGAAACCAGCGCGGTGCCGACTGGCGGCACGGAGACGATGCCTCCACTGCTGTCACGAAACGGCCAGCCGTCGATCTGTTTTGCAAAGCAGAAGCCGAGCATGTTGTGTTTGGCAAGATCGTCTGGCGTGCGCGGCGTTCCGTGCTCCGCGAGATAGGCGGGTGCTGCGACCACGACCATGCGGCTCTCGCCGAGTTTGCGCGCAAGCAAACGGGATTCGCGCAAGGGGCCGACGCGAATGGCGATATCCGCGCGCTCTTCCATCAGGTCCACCACCGTATCGGTCAGAGCCACGTCGACGCTGACGCCGGGGTGTAGTTTGAGGAATCCGGGCAGAAGCGGCAGCAGCCAGTGCAGCCCGAACGGCACGCTTGTGTTGACGCGCACCCGGCCGCGCGGAATCGCGCCGATGGCAGCTTCGTGTTCCGCCGCGTTGATGTCGTCGAGAATGCGGACGCTGCGGTCGTAATAGGCGCTGCCTTCCGGCGTCAGTTGCAGCTTGCGGGTCGACCGGTTGATGAGGCGCACGCCCAGCCGCGCTTCCAGCCGCGCCACCAGCTTGCTCACCGCCGACGGGCTCATGCGGAAGGCGCGTGCCGCCGCGGAAAATCCGCCCATTTCGACCACGCGGGCGAACACTTCCATCTCGCCGGATCGGTTGACGTCCTGTCGTGACATTGTGACTTCAATTCACAAATATTGTTACTTAGGCAAGTCTAGTTCACGAATGGCTTTGCGTCCACTTCTCGTGAATACCGGCGCTTGGCCGGATTCGCCTGAGGACCCACCATGCCACTCGCACTCTACGCGCTCACCGCCGGCGCTTTCGGAATCGGCGTCACTGAATTCGTCATCATGGGCCTGCTGATCCAGGTCGGAGCTGATCTGGGCGTGTCCATCCCGTCCGCAGGCCTGCTGATCTCGGGCTACGCGCTGGGCGTCGTGGTCGGCGCACCGGTCATGACCATCGCGACCGCGCGCTGGCCGCGCAAAACCGTTCTGCTCGCGCTGATGGCCGTCTTCACCATCGGCAACGCCGCGTGCGCCATCGCCCCCGATTATTGGACGCTGATGGCGGCACGTGTGCTGACGGCGTTCGCGCACGGAACGTTCTTCGGCGTTGGCTCGGTGGTTGCCACCACGCTTGTCGCACCCAACAAAAAAGCCTCGGCCATCGCCGTGATGTTCACCGGCCTCACGGTGGCGAACATTCTCGGCGTTCCGTTTGGAACGTGGCTGGGGCAGGGCTTCGGCTGGCGTTCGACCTTCTGGGCGGTGACGGCGGTCGGCGTTGTCGCGTTCGCGATCATTGCTGCATTCGTGCCGAAAGATAGGGCCGCGCCGGAACCGTCATCGCTGCGCGACGATCTCGCCGTGCTGGGCCGGCTCTCGGTGCTGGTTGGCTTGTTGACCACTGTATTGAGTTGGGTCGGCGTGTTCGCGGTGTTCACCTATATCGCGCCGATGCTGACCAAGCTTGCGGGTTTCCCGGACGCCGCCGTCTCGCCGATTCTTCTGGTGTTCGGCGCGGGTCTTGTCGGCGGCAATCTCCTCGGCGGAAAGTTCGCGGACAAATGGCTGATGCCGTCGTTGTTCGGCACGCTGTTCGTCCTCGCCGTCGTGCTCGTGCTGATGACCTTCGCCACACATAACCAGGTTGCTATCGTGGTGTTCGTCGGCCTGCTGGGTGCTGCGGGATTCGCCACCGTGCCGCCGTTGCAGATGTGGGTGCTGGAGAAGGCATCCGGCGCGGGGCAATCGCTGGCGTCCAGTTTCAACATCGCGGCATTTAATCTGGGCAACGCCATCGGTGCGTGGCTCGGCGGCGCGGTGATCGATCATGGTCCGGGGCTGAGTGCGATTCCCTGGATCGCGGGACTGGTGCCGCTGGCGGCGCTGGCGCTCGCGTTGTTCAACCAGTGGCTCGATTCGCGGCAGGCCCGGCTGGTTCCCGTGGCGGCCTGCCCCGAAGCCGCCGAGTAACCGGTGGATTCGGCTCCTTCGGGCCTGATTTGAAAAGAATCGTGCTATTTTTCTGAGCTGGCCGGGCTTGTCCCGGCCAGCGTCGTCTGTTTGAAGGACGCCTTGGATGCCCGGGCCGGGCCGCGCATCCCCAATGACCGGAAGAATTTTTATGAGACTGCCGCGCGAGATCGGACCCATTCACTTCGTCGGTATCGGCGGCATCGGCATGAGCGGCATCGCCGAGGTGCTGTGCAACCTCGGTTACACGGTGCAGGGCTCGGACGCCTCGGAAAACGCCAACGTCACCCGGCTGCGCGACAAAGGCATCAAGATCAGCATCGGCCACAAGGCCGAGAACGTGAACGGCGCGGACGTGATGGTGGTCTCGACCGCGATCAAGCGCGACAATCCGGAACTGATCGCCGCGCGCGGATTGCGCGTTCCCGTGGTGCGTCGTGCCGAAATGCTGGCCGAACTGATGCGGCTCAAAAGCTGCATCGCCATCGCCGGCACCCACGGCAAGACCACGACGACCTCAATGGTCGCGACCCTGCTCGATGCCGGCGCGCTCGACCCAACCGTTATCAACGGGGGCATCATCAATGCCTACGGCACCAATGCGCGGCTCGGCGCAGGCGACTGGATGGTGGTGGAAGCCGACGAGAGCGACGGCACGTTCCTCAAGCTGCCGGTGGATGTCGCCATCGTCACCAATGTTGATCCCGAACATCTCGATCACTTCAAGACCTTCGATGCCGTGCAGGAAGCATTCAAGGATTTCGTTGAGGGCGTGCCGTTTTACGGCTTCGCGGTGATGTGCACCGACCATCCGGTGGTGCAGGCGCTGGTCGGCAAGATCGAAGACCGTCGCATCATCACGTACGGCGAGAATCCGCAGGCCGACGCGCGGCTTGTCGATCTCGTGCCGTACAGTGGCGGCTCGAAGTTCAAGGTTGCGTTCCGCCACCGCAAAACCGACGTCGCCTACGAGATTTCCGATCTGGTGCTGCCGATGCCGGGGCGTCACAACGCGCTGAACGCGACGGCTGCGATCGCCGTAGCGCACGAGATCGGCATTTCGGATGAGGCGATCCGCAAGGCGCTTGCCGGATTTGGCGGCGTGAAGCGGCGCTTCACCAAAACGGGCGAGTGGAACGGTGTCACCGTTATCGACGACTACGGCCATCATCCGGTGGAAATCGCCGCGGTGCTCAAGGCGGCGCGCGACTCGACCAAGGGCAAGGTCATCGCCGTGGTGCAGCCGCATCGCTATACGCGCCTGCAGTCGCTGTTCGAGGAGTTCTGCACCTGCTTCAACGATGCGGATACTGTCGTTGTCGCGGACATCTATGCGGCCGGCGAGGACCCGATCGCGGGCATCGATCGCGATTCATTCGTGCTTGGCCTGCGCGCGCACGGCCACCGCGAGGTGATTCCGCTCGAAGGACCTGAGAAGCTTGCGCCGCTGGTGCGCGATATCGCGAAGCCGGACGATTTTGTTGTTCTCCTCGGCGCGGGCAACATCACGCAATGGGCCTACGCGCTGCCGGGCGAACTGAAGGCGCTGGGGAAATAAGTGTGACCTTCCCCGACATCAGCGCTGATCTGAAATCCGCGATGCCCGATCTGCGCGGGCGGTTGCTGGCAAATGAATCGCTCGCGCCGTTGACATGGTTTCGCGTCGGCGGCCCGGCGCAGATCCTGTTTACGCCGGCGGACGAAGACGATCTTGCTTACTTCCTGTCGAAGTTGCCGCAGGACATCCCCGTTTATACTGTGGGCGTCGGCTCGAACCTGATCGTGCGTGACGGCGGCGTGAGTGGGGTCGTCATTCGCCTTTCTCCGAGGGGTTTTGGTGAAACCAAAGCCGAGGGCGATACCATTCGCGCGGGCACGGCCGCGCTCGACAAGCGCGTCGCGGAAGCCGCCGCCGCCGCCAACATCGGCGGGCTTGAGTTCTATTTCGGGATTCCCGGTTCGATCGGCGGTGCGCTGCGCATGAACGCCGGCGCCAACGGCGGCGAAACCAAGGACGTTCTGGTGGAGGCGAGGGGCGTCACGCGCGCGGGCGAGAAGGTCACGTTCTCGAATGCCGATATGAAATTCGTCTATCGCAATTCAGGTATCGACACGTCGGTGATTTTCACCTCTGCCTTGTACCGGGGACGCGTCACCGATCCAGAGACGATCCGCGCCCGTATGGCCGAGGTTCAGAACCACCGCGAAACCGCGCAGCCGATCCGCGAGAAGACCGGCGGATCGACGTTCAAGAATCCGCCGGGTCACAGCGCGTGGAAACTGATCGACGCGGCGGGGATGCGCGGCTTTCGCGTCGGCGGCGCGCAGGTATCGGAGATGCACTGTAATTTTCTGATCAACACCGGCGAGGCGACCGGTCACGACATCGAAACGCTCGGTGAAGCCGTGCGCACGCGCGTGATGGAAAATTCCGGCATCGATCTGCACTGGGAGATCAAGCGGATCGGGCTGGAGCGTGCGTAAGCCTCAGTCGCTCAGCGACTGCAGCGCCTTGATCGGCGCCGGCGACACCTGAAACGCGCCGTCGAACGGATATTCCTGAAGCGCCAGGATGCCGAGCGTCACCACGGCCGCGGTCGCAAACACCACCAGCGATGCAAAAAAGGCCCGCGGGCGCTCCAGATGAACAAGGGCGATCGCAACCTGCGTAATCAGGCCGAGCGCGATCACGACAAGCCATTTCAGATCGTTGGTCTGGTCGCCCGACAGCGAAAGGCGATCGCTGCGTGCGGTGCCGACGCGTACCGCAGATGTGAGCAGCGCGGTTTGCACCGCCTGCCCGGACTCTTTTGCAATGGACGGGATGCTGACTTCGCGCAGCAGATTGTCATAGGCGGCCGCCGTGGACGGTGATAGGCGCATCGCATTCATCGCCGGCCACTCTTCCGTGACCACGGAGTTCACATAGGTCTTGAGCGCGGCGCGAATGGTGCGCATGTCCGACACCGACGCGACGCTGAGCGTATGGATGTTGCGCAGTTCGCCGGCCTCGGCATGCACAATGCGGTAGGCCTGCCGCCCGCGCTCGGCGACGTCGCTGGCGAGAAAACCGGTCAGCAAAGCAAACAGGATGGCGACACCGCTGAAGAAGGGCGCGACGACGCCTGTCAGCGACTGAACGGACCGGGCAAAGGGACGGCAAAATGTGAGTGCCCCAAGCAGCAATGTTACGCCGAAATACAGACCGATCAGGACGAGGAAGATCCCGGCGGGGTACATGTCGAGCCAGGCTCTGATCATGGAAATGGCCTTCTTTTTGATGACGATTGGCGATGCCGGATTCGGCGTCGCGGCGACAGTACCTGAATTGCCGCGGCTTGGTCATCTGCCCAAATCAGCGTAGGTAGGGCCCATTGGGAGAAGTCATGACTCGATTCAAACACGTCGCGGTGCTGATGGGCGGATGGTCGTCCGAACGCGAAGTCTCGCTGCGTTCGGGCAAGGCCTGCGCCGATGCCCTGGAGCGCAAGGGCTACAAGGTCACGCGCATCGACGTGAAACGCGACATCGCGACTGTGCTCGATACGCTGAAGCCCGATGCCGCGCTGGTGATGCTGCACGGCCGGCCCGGCGAAGACGGCACCATTCAGGGTGTGCTCGAAACGCTCGGGATTCCCTATTCGCATTCGGGCGTGCTGGCGTCGTCGCTGGCGATGCAGAAGGATCTTGCGAAGACGGTGATGGCGACGGCGGGGGTGCCGGTGCCGGAAGGGCTGACGCTGACCCGCGCCGAAGTGGCGAAGGGGCATGTCATGGCGCCGCCTTATGTCATCAAACCGGTGGCGGACGGCTCCAGTGTCGGGGTTTTCATTGTCACCGAGGCCCATGCCCATCCGCCGCAGGAGCTTTTCCGCGAGGACTGGCCCCACGGCGACCAGCTTCTGGTCGAAAAATACGTCGCCGGGAAGGAACTGACCTGCGCGGTCATCAACGGCGAGCCGACCGGGGTGATTGAGATCGTACCTTTAATCAAATTCTACGATTATGAGGCAAAGTACTCTCCGGGCGCATCAAAACACATCCTGCCTGCACCTATTTTACCTTTTGTTTACCAGGAAGTCCGAAGGTTAACGCTGGCGGCGCATGTGGCGCTTGGCTGCCGGGGCGTAAGCCGTGCGGATTTCCGTTACGACGACCGCATCGAGGGTATTGGGGGATTGTCCTGCCTCGAGGTGAACACCCAACCCGGCATGACCGAGACGTCACTTGTTCCAGAGCTTGCTGCGCATGCAGGCGTAACATTTGACGAGTTGGTGCAATGGATGGTGGAGGACGCCTCTCTCGGTCGTTAAGCCGGACGAGGTCCCAGTCTAATCCTCAGACAAGGGTCGCTTCCGCGACCCAGCGCCCGCGCGCCCGCGGGCAGGCCTCCGCACGCCGCACCAACACCTCCATTTCCCGCTATGAAGAGCCGCACTGGATCGCCGTGCTGGAACGCCGGCGTCCGCGCGGCTTCGGGCTCGCTGCGACCGCGGTGGTGCTGATCGGTGCGCTCGTAATGGGCGTGACAAAGGGCGGACATACCGACGACGTTCTCGGTGCGCTGAGCGATACCCGCAACGCCGCGGCCAATGCGATCGGTTTCCGGATCACCAGCGTCGCGATCACCGGCCGCAAGCAGTTGACGCAGGATGAAATTCTCGCGGTCGGCGGCGTCAACGGCCGCTCGTCGCTGCTGTTTCTCGACGCTGCCTCCGCGCGTGACAAGCTGAAGGCCGATCCGTGGATCTCCGATGCCACCGTGCAGAAGCTTTATCCGGGCCGGCTGCAGATCGACATCACCGAACGTTTGCCGTTCGCGCTGTGGCAGGAAAACGGCCGCGTGTCCGTGATCTCGGCGGACGGCACCGTGCTTGAGCCATATGTCGCGCGGCGCTTCGTGTCGCTGCCGCTGGTGGTGGGCAAGGGCGCTGAAACCCGCGCCAGGGATTTCCTGAGCCTGCTGGGGCAATACCCGCAGGTCCGTTCCCAGGTGAAGGCCATCGTGTTCGTCGGCGAGCGCCGCTGGAATTTGCGTCTGGCGGACGGCATCGACGTACGGCTGCCGGAATTCGAGGTCGAGAAGGCGCTGGCGACCCTGTCGAAGATGGACAAGGAGACCGGTCTGTTCTCGCGCGACATCACCGCCATCGACATGCGGCTGCCGGATCGGTTGACCGTGCGCCTGTCGGAGGATGCGGCAAAGGCGCGCAACGACCTGCTCAAGGACAAGAAACCGAAGAAGGCTGGAAACGCATGACCAGTCTCGATCGCGTCCAGACCCCGAAAACCCGGCAGATGCCGCCGAACAAGACGGCGCTCGTCGCCGCGCTCGACATTGGCACCAGCAAGATCGCCTGTCTCATCGCGCGGCTGAAGCCGTGCCCGCCGAGCGATGCGCTGCGCGGCCGGACCCATGCCGTTGAATTGATCGGGCTGAGCCATATCCAGTCGCGCGGGGTCAAGGCCGGCGCGGTGGTCGATCTCAATGAATGCGAGCAGGCCGTGCGCCAGGCGGTGGCGCTGGCGGAGCGGATGGCCAAGGTCCGCGTCGAATCGGTCTTGCTGTCGGTATCGGCCGGCCGCCTGCAGGGCGATATGGTCGAGGCTTCCTCGGAATTGCGCGGCGGAGGGGTGACACCCGCCGACATGAGCCGCGTCATCAGCGCCGGCATGCATCATGCAACGCCGCGCGGACGCACCGTGCTCCATGTCCTGCCCGCCAGCTACTCGTTGGACGGCGTGAAAGGTGTCCGTGACCCGAGCGGAATGGTCGCACGCCATTTCGGAATCGACATGAACGTCATCACCACCGACGCAACGGCGGCGAAGAACCTGATGCTGGTGGTCGAGCGCTGCCATCTCAACGTCGAAGCGATGGCTGCCGGGCCTTATGCGTCCGGATTATCGGTTCTGACCGACGACGAAGCCGATCTCGGCGCGGCTGTGGTCGAGATGGGCGCGGGCACCACGACGATCGCGACCTATTCGGCGGGGCAGTGTGTTCACGCCAGCGGTTTTGCGGTTGGCGGACAACACGTCACGATGGATTTGGCGCGCGGTTTAGGCGCGTGCATTGCGGATGCCGAGCGAATCAAGACGTTATATGGCACCGTGCTGACCGGCGGTTCTGACGCGCGCGAAGTCATGAGTGTGCCAATGGCCGGAGATCACGACCGGGACGAGCCGCAGATTGTTTCCCGCGCCACGATCGCCAACATCGTGAAGCCGCGGGTCGAGGAGATTTTTGAAATGGTCAGGGACCGGCTCGCGGATTCCCCCTTTGCGGCAGAGCCGCGGGCGCGAGTTGTATTGACCGGCGGCGCGTCGCAGCTCACCGGCATTCCCGAACTTGCCAGCCGCATTCTGAGCCGCGAGGTGCGCATCGGGCGTCCGCTCGGTTTCGCCCGGCTGCCCAACGAGGCCAAGAGCGCATCCTTCGCGGTGCCGACAGGCCTTCTGGTCTATCCGCAATTTGCACACCTAGAACACGTCGAACCGCGGCACACGCGGCAGGTCATGACAGGGACCAACGGCTATTTCGGAAAGGTCGGCAGATGGCTTCGAGAGGGCTTCTGATGATCTCAACACCGGATCGGACCATTCCATCAACCGCTTTGGCGTGCAGCCTAAGCCCCCACGCGCGCGCATAATCGAGAGGCAACCATGACCATCAATCTCACCCCCCCTGATGTTCGCGAGCTGAGGCCCCGCATCACCGTGTTCGGTGTGGGCGGCGCGGGCGGTAATGCCGTCAACAACATGATCACCGCCGGTTTGCAGGGCGTCGACTTCGTCGTCGCCAACACCGACGCGCAGGCCCTGACCATGTCGAAGGCCGAACGCATCGTGCAGATGGGCACCCAGGTCACCCAGGGTCTCGGCGCCGGTTCGCAGCCGGACGTGGGCGCCGCGGCCGCTCAGGAAGTGATCGACGAGATCAAGGACCATCTCTCCGGCGCGAACATGGTGTTCGTCACCGCGGGCATGGGCGGCGGCACCGGCACAGGCGCAGGCCCCGTGATCGCCGCGACCGCGCGCGAGATGGGCATCCTCACCGTCGGCGTCGTCACCAAGCCGTTCCACTTCGAAGGCCAGCGCCGCATGCGCACCGCAGAGGCCGGCATTGCCGAGCTTCAGAAGGTGGTCGATACGCTGCTGATCATCCCGAACCAGAACCTGTTCCGCGTCGCCAACGAGAAGACCACGTTCGCAGACGCCTTCGCGATGGCCGACCAGGTGCTCTACTCGGGCGTTGCCTGCATCACCGACCTGATGGTCAAGGAAGGTCTCATCAACCTCGACTTCGCCGACGTCCGCGCCGTGATGCGCGAAATGGGCAAGGCGATGATGGGTACCGGTGAGGCCACCGGCGAGAAGCGTGCGCTGACCGCGGCGGAAGCTGCGATCGCCAACCCGCTGATCGACGATTCGTCGATGCGCGGTGCGCGGGGCCTGCTGATCTCGATCACCGGCGGCAAGGACCTCACGTTGTTCGAAGTTGACGAAGCCGCCACCCGGATTCGTGAAGAGGTCGACAACGACGCCAACATCATCGTTGGCGCGACGTTCGACGAGAGCCTCGATGGCGTTATCCGCGTGTCGGTGGTCGCCACCGGCATCGACACCGTGGCCGCCAGCCGCGCGACGACTCCTCCGCAAGTCACCAGCGGCGGTGCGCCGGAAAGCCGCCTCGCGGAACTGACCGCACGTCTGCGCGCCGACAACCAGCGCATGGCGGAGCGGGCACAGCAGCAGAAGCAGGCTGCGACCACTGCCGCGCCGGCGCCTGTGCGCGCCACCGCCGACCAGATCGATCGTGCCGCGCTTGCGGCGATCGCCGAAGCCGTGTCGCCGTCGGCCCCGGCTCCGATGCAGCCCGCCGCCTATGGCGACGTTAGCGTGCGTCCGATCCCGCCGAAGCCGTCGCTGTTCCCGGATCACGAGGAGCCGATGAACCTGCAGGAAGCCGCTCCGCCGGCATCCTTCATTCCGCAGCCTGCCGAACGCATGCCGCTTCGTGCGCCGCGCATGCCGCAGTTCGAGGAATTGCCGGTGCCTGCCCAGAATCAGATCCGGCAGGCTCGCGGCGAAACCGCCGAGGAGCATCCGCCGCAGAAGCGCGCCTCGCTGTTGCAGCGTCTGGCCAATGTCGGCCTCGGCCGCCGCGACGAGGAAAGCGAGCCGCCGATCGCAGCCCGCGCCTCCGGTCCGGCGATGCCGACGATGCCGCCGCTGCCTGAGCGCAAGCCGCAGCGTCCCGTTCCCGCCGAGTTCGGTGGTGCTGGTGGCCCGGTATCTGAATACGCTCGCCGTCCGGCGCCTCAGGGCCTTGATTCGCACGGCCGTCCGGCCCCGGTCGCGCCCCAGAACGGTGGAGAGGATCATCTGGATATCCCCGCCTTTTTGCGACGTCAGGCCACCTGATCTTTGTTACAATCCCTGAATGATCCAATGCCCCGGCCCAAAGCCGGGGCATTTTGCTGACAACCAGCGTCCTGACGGAGAGCGCAAACTAAATGTTTGTTTTTACTGGTAAAATCTGCGAGTTGCGGTAGGCCTTAGACCGCCTGGAAGGTGTCGGCCGCCGACTAAATGGGCCGGACCGGCGGCGTGAATGCGGCGAGTTTGGGGTAACAATCTGTAAACAACCGTGAGTAGCGCTCCCGTGTGCAGGGGTTAAGGTTCTCGCACGTTGGGGATGATCCTTGGTCGCAGCGCCGGTTCAACAGGCGAAACCAGTTTGGTTACAGCGACTTGGATGACTAAAACTTTGGGCAATCGGGAATGAAATCGAGTCGACAGACAACGCTCCGGTCGCAAGTCACCGTGACGGGCATCGGCGTTCATTCCGGAACTCCGGTCAGCGTCACGATCGGACCAGCCGATATCAATTCAGGTTTCGTTTTTACCCGCGCCGATCGTGAAGTTGCCGCCATCGCAGCCTCCGTCATCGCCACCGATTTTGCAACCGTCCTGGGCGACCATCAGGGCGCGTTCGTTTCCACCGCTGAACACGTTCTGGCCGCGCTGCGCGGCATGGGCGTCGATAACGCCACCATCGAAGTCGATGGACCCGAAGTGCCGATCATGGACGGCAGCGCCGCTCCCTTCGTGGATGCGATCGACCGCGCCGGTATCGTGCAGCAGAACGCCGCCCGCCGTTTCATTGAAGTTCTGAAGCCGGTGCAGGTCGAACTCGGCGAATCGTTTGGCGAACTTCGCCCGTATGCCGGTGGTTTCCGCGCCGAACTCGAAATCGATTTCGCCAATTCGCCGATCGGCCGTCAGGCCTACGCCTTCGACCTCGACGCCGACAGCTTCCGCCGCGACATCTCCCGCGCCCGCACCTTCGGCTGCATGGGCGATGTCACCAAGCTCTGGAGCGCCGGTTACGCACTCGGTGCATCGCTCGAGAACTCCGTGGTGTTCGACGAAATCCGCGTCCTGAACACCGAAGGCCTGCGCTACGCCGACGAGTGTGTCCGTCACAAGGTGCTCGACGTGGTGGGCGATCTGGCGCTGGCCGGTCTGCCGCTGATCGGCCTCTATCGCTCGGTGCGGGGCGGCCACAAGCTCAACCATGCCGTGCTCACCGCCCTGATGGCCGACCGCCATGCCTGGCGGGTGGTGGAAGCCACCGAGCCAGTGCTCGAACGCCCGGTCGTAGGCCGCCGCGCACGCGGCCACGCCGATGTCGCAGGCGGCATGGTCGCCGTGGCCTTCGCGCCGGACGTGTCCTGAGCACCCGCCGCTCGCGAGCTTTCCGGAACTTCCGGTTTAACCAATTCGTCGCTTAACCAAGGCATTGTTGGACCGCGGCCACCCGCCTTAATCCCGGCGAATTGTCCGCCTATCCGGTTGGTTAAGGTCCGTTTTTCAGTTACATAGGCGCGCTGGACGAGCCTTGGGGATTGCTTGGGGATTGTTCGTGCCGAATAGCGGCATCAGACGTGTCAGCAACCCAAACCCGCGTCGGGATTTCACACTCAGGTCGGCTTAAACGTATGACGCTCGAACTGCGCAACACTTCCGACCCGTCCCTCATGAGCCGTATCGGCCGTCAGGCGCGCCTTGCGTTCGGGCTGATCGTCCTGGCTGTGCCGCTCAGCGGTTGCGGCACCGGCGCGATCTGGGACAAGTATTTCGCCAAGGAAGAAACCTTCGTCGATGAACCGGCGGACAAGCTCTACAACGAGGGCTTGTACCTGATGAACAAGAAGGGCGACCGCAAGTCGGCGATGAAGAAGTTCGAGGAAGTGGATCGCCAGCATCCATATTCCGAATGGGCGCGCAAATCGCTGCTGATGTCGGCCTATGCGGCTTACGAGAATGGCGATTACGACGAGTGCATTTCCTCCGCCAACCGCTACGTCGCATTACATCCCGGCAGCCCGGACGCCGCCTATGCGCAGTATCTGATCGCGGCCTCGAATTTCGACCAGATTCCCGACGTGTCGCGCGACCAGGGCCGCACCGAAAAGTCCATTGCCGCGCTTGAGGAAGTGATCCGCAAGTATCCGACCTCGGAGTACGCCACCAGCGCCAAGCGGAAGATTGAGGCCGCCCGCGACCAGCTCGCCGGCAAGGAGATGACCGTCGGCCGCTGGTACATGGACAAGAAGGACTACACGGCCGCCATCAACCGCTTCAAGGTGGTGGTCACGCAGTACCAGACCACGCGGCACGTCGAAGAGGCGCTGGCCCGTCTCACCGAGGCCTATATGGCGATCGGCATCGTCGGCGAGGCCCAGACCGCCGCCGCTGTGCTTGGCCACAACTTTCCTGACAGCCGCTGGTACAAAGACGCCTACAGTCTTGTAAAGTCCGGCGGACTCGAGCCGACCGCCAACAAGGATTCCTGGATGACCCGGGCGTTCAAGAAGGTCGGCCTCGGCTAACTTCGAACGCCTCAGGACTAACCCCGCATGCTGGCCCGGCTTTCGATCCGCGACATCGTCCTGATCGAGCGGCTCGATATCGATTTCCTCAAAGGTCTTGCTGTCCTTACCGGCGAAACCGGTGCGGGCAAATCCATCCTGCTGGACGCGTTCGCGCTCGCTCTCGGCGGACGCGGCGACGCAAGTCTGGTTCGCCATGGTGCGGAACAGGGGCAGGTCACGGCCGTGTTCGATGTGCCGAAGAAACATCCGGCCAGCGCCATCCTGCGCGAGAACGGTCTGGACGATACCGGCGAGATGATCCTGCGCCGGGTGCAGTTCGCTGACGGCCGAACCCGCGCATTCCTCAACGATCAGGCGATCAGCGTGCAGACCCTGAAAGCGGTCGGCACGACGCTGGTGGAAATCCACGGCCAGCACGACGAGCGCGCGCTGGTGGACACCGCCACGCATCGTCGGTTGCTCGATGCGTTCGCAGCGCTTGAAAAGGACGTCAGCGCTGTCGAAACGTTGTGGGATGCGCGGCGCACTGCGCGTGCAGCGCTCGACGAGCATCGCGCCGACATGGAGCGTGCCGCGCGCGAGGCGGACTATCTGCGCCACGCCTCCGAAGAATTGAAGAAGCTCAATCCGCAGGAAGGCGAGGAAACCTCGCTGGCAGAACGCCGCACCGTGATGATGCAGGGCGAGAAGGTCGCGGAGGACCTGCGCGAGGCGCAGGCCGCGGTCGGTGGCCCGCAGTCACCGGTGTCGTCGCTCGCCGCCGCCGTGCGCCGGCTGGAACGCCGAGCCGGCACCGCGCCCTCGCTGATCGAGCCGGCGGTGAAGGCGATGGACGCTGCGATCAACGCGCTGGAAGAGGCCGACCAGCATCTCAATGCGGCGCTGATTGCCGCTGACTTCGATCCGCTGGAACTCGAGCGTATCGAGGAGCGGCTGTTTGCGCTGCGCGGTGCTGCCCGGAAATACTCGACGCCGGTCGATGGACTTGCTGCGCTGGCGCAGCGCTATGCTTCGGACGTCGCATTGATCGACGCGGGTGCGGACCAGCTGAAGGTTCTGGAAAAGGCGGCCGCCGCTGCCGACAAGGCTTACGACACTGCCGCGCAGAAGCTTTCCGCTGCGCGCAACAAGTCGGCCGAGAAGCTCAACAAGGCGGTCAACGCCGAGCTTGGTCCGCTCAAGCTGGACCGCGCGAAGTTCTCGACGCAAATTGAATCCGATCCCGCGTCGCCGGGACCGCAAGGCTTCGACCGCGTTGAGTTCTGGGTGCAGACCAATCCCGGCACCAAGCCCGGTCCGCTGATGAAAGTCGCCTCGGGCGGTGAACTCTCGCGCTTTCTACTGGCGCTGAAGGTCGTGCTGTCGGATCGCGGCTCGGCGCCGACGCTGGTGTTCGACGAAATCGATACCGGCGTGGGTGGTGCGGTGGCCGATGCCATCGGTGCGCGGCTGGCGCGACTCGCCGAGAAGGTTCAGGTCATGGCTGTCACCCATGCGCCGCAGGTGGCGGCGCGCGCGGATCAGCATCTGCTGATTTCCAAGGACGCACTCGACAAGGGCAAGCGCGTGGCCACACGGGTGGCGACGCTGGCGAAGGATCACCGCCGCGAGGAAATCGCGCGGATGCTGGCTGGCGCGGAAATCACCGCAGAGGCCCGCGCTGCGGCCGAACGGCTGCTCAAAGCTGCAACGGCGTGAGTTCGCTCTCATGGCAGCCGTAAAAGCAAAAAAAGCCCCCGTTGCCGTCGACAAGCTGACCGAGACGCAGGCCAAGGTTGAACTGGTGCGTCTTGCGCTTGAGATCGAGCGTCATAACGAACGCTATTACCAGAACGATGCGCCGAGTATTTCGGACGCGGCCTATGACGAACTGCGAAAGCGCAGCGATGCCATCGAGGCGCGGTTTCCGGGCCTCGTCACGCGGGACTCGCCGTCGCAGAAAGTGGGCGTTGCGCCCTCGGGCCGCTTCGCCAAGGTGCCGCACAGCGTTCCGATGCTGTCGCTCGGCAACGCGTTCAGCGACGAAGACGTTACTGATTTTGTCGATCGCGTGCGGCGTTTCCTGAAACTCGCAGACGATGACATTCCGGCCATTGTTGCCGAACCGAAGATCGACGGACTTTCGCTGTCGCTGCGTTATGAAGACGGCGAGCTGGTGCGCGGCGCGACGCGCGGCGACGGTTTCACCGGCGAGGACGTGACCGCGAACGTGCGGACCATGTCGGACATTCCGCACAAGCTGAAGGGCCGCAACATTCCAGCCGTTTGCGAAATCCGCGGCGAAGTCTACATGCTGAAAAAGGATTTCCTTGCGCTCAACAAGCGGCAGGCGGAAGCCGAAGACACCGTGTTCGCCAATCCGCG
The DNA here is from genome assembly GCF_001006325.2 of Afipia massiliensis. Lineage (NCBI taxonomy): Bacteria > Pseudomonadati > Pseudomonadota > Alphaproteobacteria > Hyphomicrobiales > Nitrobacteraceae > Afipia > Afipia massiliensis. The sequence goes on from NZ_LBIA02000001.1 coordinate 2,663,267, forward strand.
CAATTCTGCGGCCGGCTCGCTGCGCCAGAAGGATGCGTCGATCACCGCGTCGCGGCCGCTGAAGTTCTACGCCTATGCCTGGGGCGAGATGAGCGCGATGCCGGCGAAGACCCAGCACGAGATGATCGAGTGGATCGGCAACGCCGGTTTCGTCACCAATCCGCTGGTGACGCTGTGCAAGGATGTCGAAGGGCTTCTGAAGTTCTACCGCAAGATCGAAACCAAGCGGGCGTCACTTGGTTATGACATTGACGGCGTGGTCTACAAGGTGGATCGGCTCGACTGGCAGGAACGGCTTGGCTTCATCACCCGCACGCCGCGCTGGGCCATCGCGCACAAGTTCGCCGCCGAGCAGGCCACCACGGTTCTCAACGATATCGAGATCCAGGTCGGCCGCACCGGGGCGCTGACGCCGGTGGCGAAGCTTGCGCCCGTCACCGTGGGCGGCGTCGTGGTGCAGAACGCGACGCTGCACAACGAGGATTACATCAAGGGCATCGGCAACGATGGCCAGCCAATCCGAGACGGTGTGGATATTCGCATCGGCGACACGGTGGTAATCCAGCGCGCGGGCGACGTGATCCCGCAGATCGTCAGCGTGGTGCTCGACAAGCGGCCGAAAGATACAAAACCTTACAAATTTCCGACCGTGTGCCCGGCCTGCGGCAGCCATGCGGTGCGCGAGGAAGATCCAAAGACCGGCCGGCCGGATTCGGTGCGCCGCTGCACCAATTCGCTGGCCTGTCCGGCGCAAGCGAAGGAACGGCTGAAGCATTTCGTCGCGCGCAACGCGTTCGATATCGACGGGCTTGGCGACAAGCAGATCGAGGAATTCTTCACCGACGGTTTGATCATGTCGCCCGCCGACATCTTCACCTTGCAGAAGCGCGATGCGCGGGCGCAGAAGAAGCTCGCCGACCGTGAAGGCTTCGGTGCGAACTCTGTGCGGAATCTGTTCGCGGCCATTGATGCGCGGCGCTCCATCGCGCTGCATCGGTTCATTTTTGGTCTCGGCATCCGCCATGTTGGCGAGGGCAACGCCAAGCTGCTGGCGCGGCACTACGGGACGGTGGAAGCCTTCCGCGCGGCGATGATCGCGGCGGGTGAGGGGCCGCAGTCCGAGGCCTATCAGGATCTCAATGGGATCGAAGGTGTCGGCGCGGTTGTCGCCAACGCGCTTGTCGAGTTCTTCGCCGAGCCGCACAGCGTCAAGGCGGTGGACGATCTGCTCGGCGAGATCGAGGTTCAGCCCGCGGAAAAGGCCAAGACAGACTCGCCGATCGCCGGCAAGATCGTGGTCTTCACCGGCTCGCTGGAAAAATTCACCCGCGACGAGGCCAAGGCGACTGCCGAACGTCTCGGCGCAAAGGCGTCGGGATCGGTGTCGAAGAAAACCGATTACGTGGTGGCGGGGCCGGGTGCGGGCTCGAAGCTTGCCGAGGCGAACAAGCTCGGCGTCAAGGTGCTCACCGAAGACGAATGGCTGGCGTTGGTCAGCGGAGCGTAATCGCCGCGCGGCGCCTTCAAAGTAACCCTGAATCTTCTTCGTCGGCCTTGCGCTTCACGTCGGCAGTCAGGACCTTGCGCTGCCGGGGGATCAGAAAGATCATCGTCGCCGCGCAGGCGAGCGACAGCGCAACGATGCAGATCGTGAGCGGGAGTGTGCTCCGGAAGTTGCCGCCCAGATACGCGCCGAACTGCGAGCACAGCGAACCGAAACCCATCTGCACAAAGCCCATCAGCCCGGATGCGGTACCTGCCGCCAGCGGTCTTACACTGATGGCACCTGCTGCCGAATGGGACATCACGAACGCGTTGGCGAACATCACCAGCATCTGCGTTCCGAACAGCCAGACCGGCGTTTGATCGAATCCCATCGCAGCCCAGAGCACGTTCAGCAATGCGCCGCCGATCTGGATGGCGAGGCCGAACCAGATCAACTGGTCGAGCGCGTAACGCTGAGATGCGCGAGCGCTGCTCAGATTTCCGATCAGGAACGCAAATCCGGTGACCGCGAACCACGCGCCATATTCCGCGGTGGTCCGGCCCATCTGGCTGACCACGAGATAGGGGCCGCCGCCCGCGAACGTGAAGATGATCGACGACGCAAGCACCTGGCACAGCGCGTATCCGATATACGCCCTGCTCGAGAGCAGGGCGCGTGCGTCCTTGATGAAGCCGGCGCTATCGCCGTCCGCGGCAAGGCGGCGGGTTTCCGGAAGCCCGAACGCGATGATCACCGTGACGAAGATTGATGCTCCCGCCATGGCATAGAAGATCGAGCGCCAGCCGAAACTGGTTTCCAGAAGTCCGCCGATCAGGGGGCTGATCAATTGCGCAATCATCATTACGCCGATCACGAGGCTGATCATACCGCCGACGCGCTCGCGCGGGTAGAGGTCGCGGATCACCGCGCGGCTCATCACCATGCCCGTGGCGCCGCCGACGGCCTGCAGGAAGCGCCCGGCGATCAGTTGCGGCAGTGTCTGCGCGAAAATGCAGACGATGGTCGCCGCCACCATCAGTCCCAGTCCCGCAAGCAGCACCGGACGCCGTCCGAAGCGATCGGACAGAGGGCCGGTCACCAGCTGCGACATCGCCAGTCCCACCATGAACAGCGAGACATTGAGCTGTACGGCCGAGACATCGCTTAGAAATGTCGTCGCTAGGATCGGAAGCGCCGGCACCAGGATGTACAGCGAAATCGGCGCGATACCGTTCATCGCCACCAGCAGCAGCAGGATTTTCCACGATGCGGGCGTCGCAACTTTTGCGGCTGCGATCTCTATTTTTTCTTCGGTCACGTTATCCGGACTCTTTTTCTATCGTCAGCGTCAGCCCTTGGTGTCATCTCGTGTGAGTCATGGGCTCCGTTGCGGCGTCGAGCCAGACTTTCGTGGCTTCATCCACCAGTGGGCGAATCTCGTCGCGCACCCGCGCGTGATAGGCGTTGAGCCAGCGCAGTTCCTGCTTGCTGATCCGGTCGGCGTTGATCAGCCGTCGGTCGATCGGCGCGAGCGTCAGGGTCTCAAACGCGTTCATCGGCTTTTCCGCACCGTCGATCTTCGCTTCGACCACCAGTTCGAGATTTTCGATGCGGATGCCGAAGGCGTTGGCCTTGTAGTAGCCGGGCTCGTTGGACAGGATCATGCCGCGCTTGAGCGGCGTGGTTCCGAGCTTTGAAATCCGCGCCGGCCCTTCGTGGACCGACAGATAGCTGCCGACGCCGTGACCGGTGCCGTGGTCGAAGTCGATGCCGGCATGCCAGAGGAATTGCCGCGCGAAGGCGTCGATCTGCGCGCCGCTGACGCCATCGGGAAACACCGCGCGGGCGATGGCGATGTGTCCGCGCAGCACGCGGGTGAAACGGTCGCGCATTTCGTCCGTCGGTTCGCCGATAGCGATGGTGCGGGTGACGTCGGTGGTGCCGTCTTCGTATTGCGCGCCGGAATCGATCAGCAGAAGGTCGCCCGGTGCGATACGGCGGTTGGATTTTCGCGTCACGCGATAGTGCACGATGGCGCCGTTCGGGCCGGTGCCGGAAATGGTGGGGAAGGATACGTCCTTCAGCGCGCCGGTCTCGCGGCGAAAGGTTTCCAGCGCCTCGACAGCGTCGATCTCGGTGAGCTTGCCGGACGGTGCTTCCTGATCGATCCACGCCAGAAATTTTGCCAGCGCCGCGCCGTCGCGCTTGTGCGCCGCGCGGGTGCCGGCGATCTCGGCGGGGTTTTTGACCGCCTTGAGCATCGCGACCGGGTCCGACACGCGCACCGGCTTGCCGCCTTCAGCGGCGATCATGCGGCTTAGCGCATCGCCGGCGGTCGCGGTGTCGAGGCCGATGGCCGCCTTGGTCTGCGCCAGTTCGGCAAGCCGTGGCATCAGGGCCTCCGGCTCTTCGACGCTCGCGTTCTTTTCGAGATGATCGCGCGCGCTGTTCGAGAGTTTGCGGTGATCGATGAAAATCGTGGCGCGGCCTTCTTTCGGGACCAGCGCATAGGATAACGGCAGCGGTGTGTGCGCGACATCCGCGCCGCGAATGTTGAAGGTCCATGCCACCGCGTGGGAATCCGACAGCACCAGCGCATCGACGGCGAGCCTGGAGATTTCCTTGCGGATCCGCGCGAGCTTGTCGGCTTCGCTTTCGCCGGCGAATTGCGCCGGATGAACTTTCACCGCTCCGAGCGGCGGGGTCGGGCGATCCGTCCAGATCGCGTCGACAGGATTGCCGTCGACGGCGACCAGTTCCGCGCCGGCCTTTTCGCAGGCCCTGGCGAGGCGCTCCGCTGCCGCCGAAGTGTGCAGCCAGGGATCAAATCCGAGGCGGTCGCCCGGCGCGAGATGCGTCGTCAGCCAGCGCTCAGGGGGTGGTTCGATCAGGGATTCGACGCTCCAGGCGGTCGTATCGACCTGCTTGGCGGCCTGCAGGGTGTACCGTCCGTCCACGAACACGGCCGCTTTCCCGGTCAGAACGACCGCCAATCCTGCGGAACCAGTAAATCCGGTCAGCCACGCCAACCGCTCGTCGCTAGGCGGCACGTATTCATTTTGCTGGCTGTCCGCCCGGGGAATCACGAAGCCCGTGAGCTGCCGGCGCAGCAATTCCTCACGGAAGGCCGACAGCCGCGCAGTCAGCGCCACGCCGCCTTCAGGCTCTTCGAATGTCTGGAACTGGGCTTCGAACATCGGTCAACCTTAAGAGGCGGGGGGTGTGGCGGCAATCGGCGGGGCCGGAATGGGGCCGCGCCAATTCGGAATGGCACGATCCGTGCTTTGTAATCACTGCCTGCGCATGACCCGCCAAAGTGTGAGCGGTTTGGCGATCAGGTCATGCGCCACTCTAAAAGGGAGCGCGATCGGACGCAAAACCGGGTGCCAATTTTGCTGATCGCGCTCTGGAAGGCAATTCTGAGGAACCATTTGAGAGCAACGATGCTTGAACGGAATGGACCTCGCGGAAACGCGGAGGGGTGTGTTTTTCAACTCAACGACGAGGGGATAGGGCATGCCAGCTTTTATGTTTGAGAAGATTTCGCCGCCGGCGCATCAGGGCAATATCCCGGCGGTGACGATCAAGGAGCCGCGCGGCGTCATCGTCCAGATGATCGACCGTCTGACGGAAAGCCGGCTGCAGCGGGAAGCGCGGCGTGCGAGGTCCGACATCACACCCCATCGGATGAAACGGGAATAGATGACCCGGCAGCAAATTGCTTAATCCAATTTCGTCATGCCAGCGCTTGTCGCGGGCATCCACGTCTTGGCGAGGCGACGTTGGATCAAAAGACGTGGATGGCCGGGACGAGCCCGGCCATGACAGTGTGTTGTTTCTGCTCCTCAATTCAAGAGATCAGCGCCGTTGCATCAAGAGGCTGCTCCAGTTCTCGATCTGGATTCGCTTGAGCAGCTTCAGCCCCGCGCCGCTATAGGCGGCAACCACGCTGCTCGCCTGATGTGGCAGCAATCCCGACAAGATGACAAAACCCTGCGGAGCCAGGTGCGCCGCCAGCGCGGGCGCTAGCTGCCGCAGAGGATTGGCGAGGATGTTCGCCAGCACCAGGCCGAACGGGCCGTTGGCGGCAAAATGCGGCGACTGAAACCCGGTCGCATGGACAGCCTGGACCAGATTTCCGACGCCGTTGAGATGGGCGTTCTCGCGCGCCACGATCACCGAGCGCGGATCGATGTCGCTCGCCAGCACGCGCCGCCGCAGCGCCTTGGCGGCGGCGATAGCGAGGACGCCGGTCCCTGAGCCGAGGTCGAGGATGCGTTTGGGCGTGCGCTGGTGCAGCACCTGATCGAGCAGCAACAGGCAGCCCCGCGTGGTGCCGTGGTGGCCGGTGCCGAATGCCAGCGCGGCCTCGATTTCGATTCCAAGTTTATTGACCGGCACCCGGTCGCGGTCGTGGCTGCCGTGGACGACGAAACGTCCGGCGCTGACCGGGACCAGATCCGCGAGGCTCGCCTTCACCCAGTCCTTTGTTTCGACCTTGCTGAAGACGATGGACTTCGCTGCCGCTTCCCCTGCCGTGTCGGTCACCAGCGCACGGATCACGTCCTCGTCCGGGGCCTCGGCGAAATGCATGGTGACGTCCCAGCGGCCGCCGGCCGCCTCGAAGGCGGCAATCGCCAGGTCGTGGCTGGGGTAGCTCTCGGTGATGATATCCACAACGCGACTGGCCGTACGCTCGTCGCCGATGGCGAAGGTGGCCTGGGTCGCGGGCGAGGGGGACAATGAATTCACGGGGCGGTCCAAATGGCTGAAATCGCTGACTGCATCGCCCATTTCCCCACAGCCTGTCCACAGGTTACTGACCGGGTAGCGGCCAGTTCTTCACAGTTTGTTAACCGGGGTTTTCCACATCTTACTGAAACTTTAACGGGCCGGAAATTCACAGCTTATTCACAGGGTTATCCACAGTTTCTCAACAGCCGTTCGCGGCGGTTTTGCTTTCGGTTCAGGTGAAGATTCCCCGGTGGTCCTTGAGGATCACCTGCGCCGCATTGTGCCCCGGGGCACCGGTCACGCCGCCGCCGGGATGCGCGCCGGACCCGCAGTGGTAGAGCCCCTTGAGCGGCCCGCGATACCCCGCATGGCCCAGCATCGGGCGCGCGGAAAACAGTTGGTTGAGCGACAGCGCGCCATGGAAGATATCGCCGCCGAGCAGGCCGAAGTCGCGTTCGAGATCGAGCGGCGACAGCGCCTGCCGTTCGATGACGCTGCGGGCAAATCCGGGCGCATAGCGATCCACGGTCGCGATCATCAGGTCGGCGACTTCGTCGCGGTGATCGTCCCAGGATCGGCCGTCCGGCAGCTGCGGCGCGACGTGCTGGCAGAACAGACTGGCGACATGCTTGCCCGACGGCGCCAGCGAGTCATCAAGGGTGGAGGGGATCAAGACTTCGATCACCGGTTCGCGGCTCCAGCCCTGCTGGCGGGCATCGAGCCAGGCGCGGTCCATGTAGCCGAGGCTCGGCGCAAGGATGATCCCGGCAGTGAGATGATCGCCTGCGCCGGGCAGCGCTTTGAATGACGGCAACGCGCCCAGCGCGACGTTCATCCGGAATGTGCCGGACCCGTTGCGCCAGTTCGTGATGCGGTCGAGGAAGGGTTTCGGCAGCGCGTCCGCCGGGATCAGCCGGGTGTACAGCAGCTTCGGATTGACGCTGGAGGCGACATAGCGCGCGCGGACCGTCTTGCCATTGTCGAGGACCACTCCGACGGCGCGGTCACTCTCGACAATGACTTCGCGCACACCGGCGTCCGTCTCGATCTCTGCTCCATGGCCACGGGCCGATGCCGCCATCGCCTGCGTGATCGCACCCATGCCGCCGATGGCGTGGCCCCACAGCCCCTTCCGGCCGTTCACTTCGCCGAAGGCGTGATGCAGCATGACGTAGGCCGAGCCTGCCGCGTACGGGCTGGCGTAATTGCCGACGACGGCATCGAACCCGAACAGCGCCTTGACCAGATCGCTTTCAAAGACGTCGTCAAGCATGTCGCCCGCGGACCGCGTGAACAGGTCGAGCAGGGTGCGCTGGTTTTCCAGCGTCAGCCCGCGCAGGATATTGGCGCTCGTCAGCGCGTTGAACGCCTCACGCATGGCGTGAAAGCCGAATCCTTCAACCAGATCCGGCGGCGCACGCAGCACGAACTTGCGCAGCACATCGGCGATGGTTTCAAGTTCGCGGTTGAAATCGTCGATCCGCAGCGCGTCGCGTTCGCTGAATTTTGCGATCGACTGATGCGTCCGGCCATCACCGGTCAGCAGGTAGCGGCCATCCGGTGCGGGCAGGAAGTTCTGCGCACGGCGTTCCACGATCCGCAGGCCGTGGTGGTGCAGGCCGAGATCCGCGATGACCTTCGGGTTGAGCAGGCTCACCGTATAGGCGGCAACCGAGTTGCGAAACCCGGGGTGAAATTCCTCGGTCACCGCCGCGCCACCGACCACCTTGCGGCGGTCAACCACCTTCACGCGCAGGCCATTCATCGCGAGATAGGCCGCGCAGGTCAGGCCGTTGTGGCCCGCGCCAATAATGAGTGCATCGTAATCAGACATGGCCCAGTCATAATCGCGGGTAGCGTGGAGGTTCGCAAGTCCGCAACATTTTCCCAGCACGTCCATTTGCGGACTTGCGAACCAAACCCACACTAGAATCATAATTGACTAGTGTCCTTTCGAATCCGAAGTTCGCTGTGGAGCGCGCTGAAAAATGAGGCGAACTTCGGATTCGGGACACTAGCGTCACGCGCGAGTGATTTCTGTCACGCGCATGTTATTGCCCGTCGTTGGCGGCTATGCTCCACTTCACGAGCGTCCGGTGATTTGCCGGAATTATCCCGGAGCTTCCATGACTTCAGTGACGTCCGACACCGCGAGCCAGTCCACCGGCGCGAGGAATGCGCTCGTTCTGGTGGTTTACACCGCCGCGATCTTCACCAGCGCCCTGCTGCTGTTCTCGGTACAGCCGCTGTTCACGAAGATGGTGCTGCCGCGGCTCGGCGGCTCGCCTGCGGTGTGGTCGGTGGCAATGGTGTTCTTCCAGTCGCTGCTGCTCGGCGGCTACGCCTACGCACATTATCTGATGACGTTGAAGAGCCGCGTTGCTCCCGTGGTCATCCATTTGGTGCTGCTGACGGTCGCGCTGTTCACATTGCCGCTGTCGATTGCAGGAGGGTGGGGCGAACCGCCGGCGAGTGGCTACGCGTTCTGGTTGCTTGGCCTGTTCGCGGTTTCGATCGGGCTGCCGTTCTTCGCGCTCGCCGCCAACAATCCGATGCTGCAGGCATGGTTCGTCCGCACCGGACATCCCGACGGTCCCGATCCGTATTTTCTTTATGCCTCGTCAAACATCGGAAGCTTCCTCGCACTGCTGTCCTATCCCGTGCTGCTGGAGCCGATGTTCTCGCTGCGGACCCAGAACCTGATCTGGACCGGCGGCTATGCGCTGCTGATCATTCTGATCGCGGCGTGCGGCGTGTTGCTGTTGCGCTCACCGCCGATGACCGTTGAGGCCATGAGTGCCAGCGAGGGCGATGCGCCGGCACCGACATGGACGACGCGGCTGCGCTGGATATTCCTTGCCGCGGTGCCGTCCGGTCTGCTGATCGCGGTGACGGCGCACATCTCGACCGACGTCGCGGCGGCGCCGCTGCTGTGGGTGCTGCCGCTGTCGCTGTATCTGCTGACATGGGTGCTGGTGTTCCAGTCGCGGCCGCTGTTGCCGCATTGGTTCATGCTGAAGCTGCAACCGCTCGCCATCGCAGGCGTGATGGTTTTGCTCGCCGTTGGCGGGGAACAGAATTTGCTGCTGACGCTGGGTGGGCACCTGCTTTGTTTCTTTGTCATCGCCATGGCTTGCCACGGCGAACTGGCACGCACGCGTCCGGCAGCGAACTATCTCACCGGTTTCTATGTGGCGCTGTCTTTCGGTGGCATGGTCGGCGGATTGTTCGCGGGCTTGGTCGCGCCCTATGCGTTCTCATGGATCGCGGAGTATCCGATCCTGCTGGCGCTGGCCGCGCTGTGCCGCCCGGCCGGAACGTCCACCGTTCGCGGCGGGCTGATACTATGGCTGGTCGCCGTTGTCGCCGCGCTCATCCTTATCGGGTTTGCTTACCGGGCAGGAACTGTCACCGAGTTCCTTGCAACCAACCGGGTCTGGGTTGTCGCGGGTCTCGCCTCGGTCATGATGCTGCTGGCGGTGCTGTGGAGGATCGACCGCTGGAGCGTGGCTGCACTGGTGGTGCTTGGATTGATTTTGATCCGTGTCTATCCCGCGGATGACGGCCGCGTCGAAACGGTGCGCAGCTTCTTCGGCGTCCACAAGATCGTTGTGACGTCGAACGGCCAGTATCACGTCCTGATGCACGGCACGACGATCCATGGTGCGGAAAAATTCCAGGAAGACGACGGGACGCCGGTCAAGGGGAGGCCGGAGCCGATCAGCTACTACCACAAGGACGGCGGCATGGGCCGTGCGATCGCTGCGATCCGGGAACGCAAGGGCGGTCCGATCCGCGTCGCGGTGATAGGTCTTGGCACCGGCACGCTCGCCTGCCATGCGATGGAGGGAGAGGGCTGGAAATATTTCGAGATCGACCAGACCATGGTCGATACGGCGCGTGATCCCAAGTATTTCACTTATGTCAGCGCGTGCGATCCCAACATGAAGCCGGTGATCGGCGACGCGCGGCTCACCTTCGCCAAGGAGCAGGACGGCGCTTACGACCTCATCATCGTCGATGCCTATTCATCGGACGCGATTCCGATTCACCTTGCGACGGAAGAGGCGATGGCGATCTACAAGGCCAAGCTCGCGCCCCAGGGCGCGGTGGTGATGCATGTGTCCAACCGTCATCTCGAACTGGCGAGTGTCGTCGTCGGCATCGCCGAAGAGAACGACCTGATGAGCTGGGTCTTCAACGAGGATTCCGGCCGCGACGTCGATTACATCTTCACGACGAATGTCGTGATCTCCGCGCGAGAGGAGGCCGACGTCGGCAAGATCGCGTCGGACGAGAAGTGGCTGCTGACGGAAGCCACGGAAGGCCAGCGGGTCTGGACCGACGATTATTCCAACGTGCTTGGCGCGGTCTGGCGACGACTCAGCAAGCCTGACGAGTAATCGCCGCGTTTAGTCGGCGTAGTAGTAATACCCGCCGCGCGGTGACTGATACCTGGGGCGCGGCTCGTAACCGTAGCCATATCCGTTCTGATAGCCGTAGCTGTTCTGATAAATGCGACGCTGCATCGGGCCAGCGTCCGCGCGCCCGTAGTAAGCCTGGTCCTGCGCATAAGCCTGATCGCGGTAGGCTCGATCCTGAGAGGGCTGGCGCGAACGCGTGTTGGCGTTGAGGTCCTCGCTGTATCCGCTCTGCGGCGCAATCTGGACTGGCTGGCCGATCGCATCCGCATCGCCACGTGCAACGGTCGTGCGGCTCCTTGGATTGCGCGCGAGTGCAACACGCGACGATCCTGTCAGGGTCACCGTGGTGCTGAGCAGACCTTCGGACTTGACGAGATCCCACAGCTTCAGTGCGTTGGCGCGCGATAGCCGCACGCAACCATGTGAGGCCGGGTTGCCGAGACGGCTGACGGCGTCGGTGCCGTGGATGGCGTGGCCCTGCTTGGTGAAGAAGATCGCGTTCGGCATCGGTGCTTCATCGAATTCCTTCGAGTAGTGATCCTCTTCCATGCGGAAGGCCTTGAAGCTGCCGTTCGGTGTTTCGTGCGAGGGATTGCCGCTGGAGACGGGCCATGTGTAGCGCGGTGTGCCATCGACCGAGACGGTCATCTGCTGCGTGTCCTTGTTGACCAGGATGGAGACCGCCGCCTGCGCTGCGCCGCCGGAGAGCAGCATCAAGCCGGTCATCGAAATGAAAATCGCACGCATGACACTCGCCTCGTCTCTGCCCCTCAAGCCCGCAATAAAGCATGGAAAGTGGCTTTTTTAACAGCCACTTCGTCTTAAGGTTGATGCGGGCGGCCCTACAGTTTCGTGAACGGTGCTTGTTTGTGGCGTGTTTTCGCCAAACTTGACGCAACTTTCGCCGTGCCGGGACGTTACAGGGCAGGTCAGAAATTCGGCCGCTTATGGAGATATCCCGCAATGAAGACTGAGGCTCTGTTCATGTTCACGGCGCATCGCCGTTTCACGTTTATCGCAGCGGCGCTGGCCGTTCTGGCGTTGCCGATCGCGGCGCATGCGCAGGGCGTCATCAGAGGCATGGAAGGCGGCGCAAACGAGGGCGTTCGCAAGGGTAACCGTGCGGCTGGCCCGGTCGGCGGTGCCGTAGGCGGTGCGGTCGGTGCAGGTGTCGGTGGCATCGTTGGAGGCGTGAACGGCGTGCTCGGGATCGACAATCGCCGCAGCTACCGTCACCGCCATTATCGCCACAAGCGCCATCGCTAATCACACGGTGGGAGCTTTCCAAATGGCGCATCTCGAAACGGATGCGCCATTTCTCATGCGCCGGTGTTGGGGCGCGGGCGGGTTAGCCGTCTCGTTAGAACCAATTTGAAATAAGAAACGCTCCAGATGTGTCGCTATCGCGCATTGTATTTCCCCCGAACCTGACGCACCTTCGAGCTTGCTGATTTGCTTCGAGGCATGGCCGGGATTCGGCCGGGCAGGGAGGTTTCCTCACATGACGATTGCAGCTTCGTTCATATCCGTTTCAGGTGTCGCGCGTACGGCAGCGGCGCTCGCTTTTCTGGCGATGCCAGCCGCCGCTCAGCAGCAGGATCCCATTAACGGCGCCATCAGCGGCGCCGCGCAAGGGACGTATCAGGGGAAAACCGCGGCGGGTCCGATTGGCGGATTGGTCGGCGGCGCGCTCGGTGCAGGTGTTGGTGCCGTGGCCGGCACGCTCGGCGTGGTCGGTAATGGCGTTAGCCAAGCCGTGCAGCCGGCGCAGGTGCCGCCGCCCGGCAGCGGCCCTAGCGGCTATTATGACAGCAACGGAAACTGGCGTCCGAACTGACCGGCAGAGCCGTGTGCGTCCAACGCGCCCCGCTTGCGGGGCGTGTTTCGTTTGGTGTCAGGTTTTCAGCCGGTAGCCGGTCCTGAAGATCCACCACACGGTGATCATGCATAGCGCGAGAAATCCGAGCGTCATGCCGAGGCTGACGCCGACGCTGACGTCGGCGATCTCGAAGAAACTCCAGCGGAAGCCGCTGACCAGATAGACCACCGGATTGAACAGCGTCACGGTCTGCCAGACCGGCGGCAGCATGTGGATCGAGTAGAAGCTGCCGCCCAGAAACGTCAGCGGTGTGATCACCAGCAGCGGGATCACCTGCAGTTTTTCGAAGCCGTCGGCCCAGATGCCGATGATGAAACCGAACAGGCTGAACGTCACCGATGTCAGCACGAGGAAGGTCAGCATCACGAAGGGATGCGCGATCTTCAGCGGCACGAACAGTCCGGCGGTGGCGAGGATGATGAGACCGAGGATGATCGACTTGGTCGCAGCGGCCCCGACGTAACCCACCACGGCCTCGAACGACGAGACCGGCGCGGAAAGCAGTTCGTAAATGGTGCCGGAGAATTTCGGGAAATAGATGCCGAACGACGCGTTGGCGATGCTTTGCGTCAACAGCGACAGCATGATGAGGCCCGGCACGATGAAGGTGCCGTAGCTGATGCCGTCGATCTCGGTAATGCGCGAGCCAATGGCCGCACCGAACACGACGAAATAAAGCGACGTCGAAATCACCGGCGAGACGACGCTCTGCAGCAGCGTGCGGAAGGTGCGCGCCATTTCGAATTTGTAGATGGCACCGATCGCGTGAAAGTTCATTGGTGCACCAGACTGACGAAAATCTCTTCCAGCGAGCTTTGCGTCGTATTGAGATCGTTGAAGCGGACACCGGCCTGATTGAGGTCGTTCAGCAGGGCGGTGATGCCGGTGCGGTCGCCTTTGGTGTCGTAGGTATAAACCAGTTCCTCACCATCCGGCGACAGTTCGAGATGGTGCGCGGCGAGAGCGGCGGGGATTTCAGTGAGCTTCGATTGCAGATGCAGCTTGAGCTGCTTCCTGCCGAGCTTCTGCATCAGCTTGGCCTTCTCCTCGACCAGTACGATTTCGCCCTTGTTGATGACGCCGACCCGGTCGGCCATCTCCTCGGCTTCCTCGATGTAGTGCGTGGTCAGAATGATGGTGACGCCGGCGTCGCGCAGGCCGCGCACGACCTCCCACATCGCCTTGCGCAATTCGACATCGACGCCCGCGGTGGGTTCGTCGAGAAACAGAATTTGCGGTTCGTGCGCCAGCGCCTTGGCGATCATCACACGGCGCTTCATCCCCCCGGAGAGGGTGATGATCTGGCTCTTGCGCTTGTCCCACAGCGACAAGTCCTTCAGCACCTTTTCGATATGCGCAGGGTTCTTCGGCTTGCCGAACAGGCCCCGGCTGAACGAGGCGGTCGACCACGGGCTTTCCCATGCGTCGGTATGCAGTTCCTGCGGCACCAATCCGATCATCGAGCGGGCGGCGCGGTAGTCCTTGACGATGTCATGCCCATCCACCGTCACTGTGCCCGCGGTCTGCACGGCGAGGCCGCAGATCACGCTGATCAGCGTGGTCTTGCCGGCGCCGTTCGGACCGAGCAGCGCGAAGATCTCGCCGCGGCGAATATCGAGATTGATATTCTTCAGCGCGGTGAGGCCAGACGGATACGTCTTCGAGAGATTGGATACGGAGATAATGGGGGACATGAGGCTATCTGCGGGGCAGGGAGGGAATGCAGAGATAGGCGCGCCCGCGTCGATGCGCAACGCATAACGCCTATTCGGCGGCGTGAGCGCGGGTCGGAAGCTCGATCAATGCGACCATATAATTCTTGATATCTTCTGCCACTTCAGGATCGTTCCTCAACTCCGTCAGGGTGCGAGCGGGTGGCAATGGCTTCCGTTCGGCGATGAAGTCTTCGAGATAAAGCTCCAAGGCTTCGGGCGCATTGCGCAGTGCTTCATCGATATTGTCACCGGCAGAAAAACAGCCGGGAAGGTCCGGAAACCACACGCCGATAGCGTGGTCCGGTCCTGCGTCCTCAACGATGGCAATATAGTGGGTCATGCCAACCTCAGTCAGGCCTCCAGCCTGCGCCCTTATAAATGGCATGGACGAGGCCTTTCCCCAAGTCCTTCTTGGGGTGGGGAACAACGATGGTCTCACCGGAAACGGGACTTTTGAAGACATGGTGCGAGCCGGTGACGCGCTCCAGCAACCAGCCTTCCTTCTGAAGGCGGCGAATGATTTCGCGGCTATTGGTGAGCATGTCCATTCCCCCGTCGAATCCTATGACGGAAGACTAGAGATGAACAGTTGTTGTTAAGCGCCGCTATGCCTTCGTAACGAAGCTGTCGACCACTTTCTTTTCACCGGCCTTTTCAAAGGCGATGGTGAGCTTGTTGCCGTCCACCTTGGCAACGCGGCCGTAGCCGAACTTCTGGTGAAACACCCGGTTGCCGGGCGAGAAATCGGAATTGGCGCCGGTAGATTTGGCGATCAGTTCGCCCTCGATCACCGTCGCCTTGCGGTTGAAGCTGCTGCTGCTGCGTGAGCTGGAGTCGTAACGCGCGCCGGTTTCATCGAAGCCGCTGCCGCCGTTGCGGGCGCGATTGGCCTGCGCGCGCTGCCAGCCCGGCGTCGTGTAGGTCGAGCCGAAGGATTCCACATTGTCGAACCGCGATGTGCCATAGCCGCCTGAGCCGCCCCATCCCGAGCCGCCCTTGGATTCCGTGATCTGGACATTGGCCGTCGGAAGCTCATCAAGGAAGCGCGACGGAATGGTGGTCGTCCACGATCCATGAATGCGCCGGTTGGTGGCAAAATAGAGCATGGCGCGTTTGCGCGCGCGCGTGATGCCGACGTGCGCGAGGCGGCGTTCTTCCTCGAGTCCGGCGCGGCCCTGCTCATCAAGCGTGCGCTGGCTCGGAAACAGGCCTTCCTCCCAGCCCGGCAGGAACACGTTGTCGAATTCCAGCCCCTTTGCGGAATGCAGCGTCATCAGCGAGACCGCATCGTCGTCGGCATTGCCTTCGCGGTCCATCACCAGCGAAATGTGTTCGAGGAAACCCTGCAGGTTTTCGAACTCCTCCATCGAGCGCACGAGCTCCTTGAGGTTTTCGAGGCGGCCCGCGGCGTCGGCGGAGCGGTCCTTCTGCCACATCTCGGTGTAGCCGGACTCGTCGAGCACGATTTCGGCGAGCTGCGTGTGCGAAACGATGTCGCGCTGCGAGCGCCAGCGGTCGAAATTGGTCATGACGTCGCGCAGGCTGCCGCGCGCCCTCGGCTTCAGTTCGTCGGTCTCGATCACGGACCGAGCGGCTTCGGTCAGCGGGATACGGCGCTTGCGGGCGATGTCATGCAGCATCTGTACGGTGGCGTCGCCAAGGCCGCGCTTGGGGGTGTTGACGATGCGCTCGAAGGCGAGGTCGTCGGCGGGTGAATTGATGACACGCAGATAGGCCAGCGCGTCGCGGACTTCCGCGCGCTCATAGAACCGCGGTCCGCCGATCACGCGATAGTTCAGGCCAAGGGTGACGAAACGATCTTCGAATTCGCGCATCTGGAACGAGGCGCGTACCAGAATGGCGATCTCGTTGAGCTTCTGCCCAGCGCGCTGGAGCTGCTCGATCTCCTCGCCGATGCCGCGGGCTTCTTCTTCGGAGTCCCATGCGCCGGTGACGGTGACTTTCTCGCCGTCCTCGTCCTCGGTGCGCAGTGTCTTGCCGAGGCGGCCTTCATTGTACGCGATGAGATGCGAGGCGGCGGCGAGGATATGACCGGTCGAGCGGTAGTTGCGCTCGAGGCGAATGACTTTTGCGCCGGGGAAATCGTGCTCGAAGCGCAGGATGTTGTCGACCTCCGCACCACGCCAGCCGTAGATCGACTGGTCGTCGTCGCCGACGCAGCAAATGTTTTTCGGCGCGGCGACAGTCAGGGTTGGAGCATCCAGTCCTTCATCAGCGGGCTGCTGCACAACGCCCGGACCGGGTACCATTTGTTTGGACGGCGCCTGCGCCAGCAAACGAAGCCAGAGATATTGCGCGACGTTGGTGTCCTGATACTCGTCGACCAGAATGTATTTGAAGCGCTGCTGATACTGGCGCAGCACGTCGGGGTGCTCGCGAAACAACCGGATGTCTTCCAGCAGAAGATCTCCGAAGTCCGCGGCGTTGAGAATCTTCAGCCGCTCCTGGTAGGTCGCATAGAGCTTGCCGCCCTTGCCATTACCGAACACGGCGGCTTCGCCGGCTGGCACCTGCGATGGCGTCAGTCCGCGATTTTTCCAGCCGTCGATCAGTCCGGCCAGCATCCGCGCCGGCCAGCGCTTGTCGTCGATGTTCTCGGCCTGCAGAAGCTGCTTCAGGAGACGGATCTGGTCGTCAACATCAAGCACGGTGAAATTGGATTTCAACTGCACCAGTTCGGCGTGATAGCGCAGGATCCGCCCGCCGATGGAATGGAAGGTGCCAAGCCACGGCATGCCCTCGACCGCCTGGCCGAGCATCTGGCCGAGGCGGTGCTTCATCTCGCGCGCGGCCTTGTTGGTGAAGGTGACGGAGAGGATCTCATGAGGCCGCGCGCGGCCGGTCGACAGGATATGCGCGATGCGAGAGGTCAGCACGCGCGTTTTGCCGGTGCCCGCACCGGCCAGAACCAGAACCGGCCCGTCGAGGGTTTCCACCGCCTCGCGCTGCTCGGGATTGAGCGCGGTCAGATATTGGGGAGCCGCAGCGGCACGGGCGCGCGCGGCAATACCGCCAGCGGCAGGCTGGTGGCTCGGTACATCGCGGACAGGATCTAGTGGCGGCAGCTTGTTCGGTTCGGTCATGCGATTCGTCTTTGCGGCCACGATGACACCGTGAGGCCGGGAAGGGGAGGCTTCATATCAGGATCGGGGGAGATATAGGCACGATTAGGCCTGCCGGACAGGCTTGTTTTCCCAAGGTCATGCAACCCGCTGCGCCGCGATCGGTGCATTTTGTTCCGCCTGATTACTGGCTTCTCGGGGTTTTGGGCGCCTCTAGCGCCTGGAACTTTCGCTCCTGTGCAGGATTGGTTTTGCAGCAGGAGCGCACTGCGCTCCCCCTGAACAAACCGCAGGAGCGAGCCATGATGAGTTGGGTGGTCACATTTCTGATTATCGCGCTGGTCGCGGGCCTTCTGGGCTTCGGCGGCATTGCGGGCGCGTCGATCGAAATCGCCAAGATCGTGTTCTTCGTCGCCCTTATTCTGTTCCTGATTTCCGCCGTTGTGGGTCTGGCGCGGCGCGGCACCGGTCCGTAACAACCTATGGTCAGGCTGTGGTGGCGGCTGGGATCATTTGACCGGCATGGCGATGCGCCGGCCGATGCCATCCGGCCGCGGCACTGCGGCATGAGCCGCGGCGACCTCGCGAATGCGCGCGGCGATATCCGGCGGAAACGGCGCGGTTTTGCGCGCGTTCATATCGACATGGAGCGTCATGTTCTCCGAGGTGGCTGAAATCCATCCCTCGGTGGCATGACGCAGTTCCTCGAACGTGTGGATGCGTTTTTCGTCAGCCGCAACCAGATAGACCGACACCTGCACCGGATCCCCGAGATGCACCTCGCGCAGATAGCGAACGTGCGCCTCGGCCGTGAAGGTCGAGCCGTTGCGTTCCTTCATGTACTGCGGGCCGATCCCGAGCTCGAGCCACATCTGGTCGATGCCGCGATCAAACAGGACGTTGTAGTACGCCATATTGAGATGGCCGTTGTAGTCGATCCACTGCGGCTCGATCTGCATGACTGTGGTGAGGAATGGCGCGGCCAGATGTTGCGCCGCATTGTTTTTTGAAAGCGTGCTTGATGTCATCTCAAATTCCGGTTCGCTGAGCCTATCACTTGACCCGCTATACATCCTTTGCCACGCTTCGCGCCACAACAGCATCGAACGAAACAGCATCCGAACGAAACGAGCGACCGTGGCCTTCTCCAACGCAGCCCTGACACGTCCGGCACCATCCGCGCTTTCGGGCGCCATCGAAGCGCTCGCCGCACGGTTCGGCAACAATCTCATCACCTCGCAGGCGGTGCGCGAGCAGCACGCGCATACCACCACCTGGCTGCCGATGCAGCCGCCGGATGCGGTGATCATGGCGCGAACCACCGAGGACATTCAGGATGTGGTGCGGATTTGCGCGAAGCATCGCGTGCCTGTGATTCCGTTCGGCACCGGTACCTCGCTGGAAGGGCAGGTCAACGCGCCCGCGGGCGGCATCTGCATCGACCTGCGCGAGATGAACCGCATTCTCGCCGTCCATGCCGACGATCTCGATTGCGTGATCGAGCCGGGCGTGACCCGCAAGGCGCTCAACGAGCACCTGCGCGATCAAGGTTTGTTTTTCCCGATCGATCCCGGCGCCGATGCGTCGATCGGCGGCATGGCCTCGACCCGCGCGTCCGGCACCAATGCGGTGCGCTACGGCACCATGCGCGACAACATTCTCGCGCTGAAGGTTGTGCGCGCTGACGGCGAGATTATCACGACAGGCACGCGGGCCAAGAAATCTGCGGCGGGTTACGATCTCACGCATCTGTTTGTCGGCGCAGAAGGTACGCTCGGAATCATTTCTGAACTCACCATCAAGCTGCGCGGCATCCCGCAGAGCATCGCCGCTGCGTCGTGTTCGTTCACAAGCGTGCAGGGCGCCTGCAACGCCACCATTCTCGCCATTCAGACCGGTATTCCGCTGGCGCGCATCGAACTGCTGAACGCAGCGCAGGTCGCGGCCTGCAACGCCTATTCAAAGTTGTCACTGCCGGAAACGCCGCTGCTGTTGCTGGAATTCCACGGCACCGAGGCGGATGTCGCCGAGCAGTCGCGGATGTTTGGCGAGATCGCCGCCGAATGCGGCGGCGGATCGTTCGAATGGACCACGCGGCAGGAAGACCGCACGCGGCTGTGGCAGGCGCGGCACGATGCCTACTGGGCGGTGCGTGGACTTCGTCCCGGTGCACAGGCGGTCGCCACCGATGTCTGCGTGCCGATCTCGCGGCTGGCCGAGTGCGTGGTCGAGACCGAGAAAGATCTGGCGACGGTGGGGCTGATTTCGCCCATAGTGGGCCACGTCGGTGACGGCAACTTCCATTGCTCGCTGCTTTGCGATGTCAACGATCCCGACGAGATGCGGCGCGCCGAAGAGTTCCTGCACCGGCTGGTGGAGCGGGCGCAGGCGATGGATGGCACTTGTACGGGCGAGCATGGCATCGGCCAGGGCAAGCAAAAGTATCTTGAGGCCGAGCTTGGACCTGAGGCCGTCGCAGCCATGCGCGCGTTGAAAGCAGCGCTTGATCCGCACAACATTCTGAATCCCGGCAAGATCCTGCCGTCATGACCGCGACGACGATGATGGATGCGAAAGATATCGCCACCGAGGTTCTGTCGGTCCTCGGTCAGGGCCGCCAGATTGCACCGTTCTCATCGCGCGACCCGGCCTTCGGTCTCGATGAGGCCTACAGGGTTACGCCCATCGTCCGGCAGATGCGCGAGGCGCGGGGCGAAAAGGTGCTGGGCCGCAAGATCGGCTTCACCAACAGCACGATCTGGGCGCAGTACAACGTCAATGGCCCGATCTGGGGCTACATGTATGACCGCACGGTTCGCAATCTGGTCGACATCGGCGGAATCGCATCCCTCGCCGGACTGACCGATCCGCGGATCGAGCCTGAGATCGTATTCGGTCTGTCGGCGGCGCCCGATGCGGCGATGGACGAGCGCGATCTGCTGTCCTGCATCGATTGGCTGGCGCTTGGTTACGAGGTCGTGCAGTCGATCTATCCCGACTGGAAATTCGCCGCGTCCGATACGGTGGCGGCCTTTGGCCTGCACGGCGCGATGCTGATCGGTGAGCGGCATCGGGTTTCCGGTGATTTCGAAACATGGCTGAACCAGCTTTCGAATTTCGATGTCGAACTCGCCTGCAATAACGCTGTCGTGGATCGCGGCCATGCGCGCAACGTGCTCGGCGGACCGCTGTCGGCCCTGCGTCATTTCGTGGGCGTGCTGGCCAAGGACGACTTGAACCCGGGCCTCGCGGCGGGAGAGATTGTCACCACCGGCACGCTGACGCGCGCCATGCCGATCAGGCCGGGCGAGACATGGACCACAACGGTGTCCGGCATCCCGCTAGGCAGCATTGGCGTCCGCTTCAGTTGATCGGGGCGATCAGTACTTCTTCCGGAAGCTGTAACGCATCAGGCTGACCATGCCCATGCGGAAGCCGGTAGCCGACAGTTTCAGGTAGCGGCGGAACTCCGCCGCACACGCCTCGCCGACGAGCGCAACAGCCTTGTCATAATTGGCGAGCAGATTCTGCTCCCACATCATCAGCGTCCGATAGTAATGGTCGGCATCGTTGCGCGCAGCGATCAGGCTGAAGCGACCCTCGGCGGCGGCGATCGGTTCCCATTCCAGCGGGAGATCGCTTTCGGGGAAGGTCTTTTCCAGCAACGGCAGAACCTTGTGCCGCTCGGAATAGGCGATGGTTTGCAGCGACAGCCTGCCGCCGGTCGCCAGCACGCTGTCGCAATAGGCGAAGAATTCGCGGTAGACGTCGAGCTTGGCCGTCGGATCGAGGCCCTTCTGAACGAAATGCTCGAAGGCACCGACAGAGATGATCGCATCGTAGCGGCGTTCCGGCTTGTGGTCGCGCCAGTCCTGCTCGCGCACCTCGATCTTCGGGTTCCCGCTATCGCGAATCCATTGGGCCTGTGACGGGCTGAGCGTCAGCCCCACCGCATGGGCGACGCCAGCATGGTCCACCAGCCGCCGGAGCATCGCGCCCCAGCCGCAGCCGATGTCCAGAACCCGCGCGGTGTCCGCAGCGCCGGCTGCGTGGATGTGATGGTCGAGTTTGCGGCGCTGTGCCGTCGCGAGATCGTCGTCGCCCTCGAACAGGGCGCACGAGTAGATCATCTCTGGATCGAGAACGAGCCGGAAGAAATCGTTGCCCATGTCGTAATGCGACCTGATTGCCTCGGGCGAGGCACCCGTTCGTTCCGCTGGCCGTACCGGCTTTTCGGACATCGTGCTCACTGGGTTACAGGGTTGTGAACAGGGGACGTTAAATTTAGTATTCGAAGCAATCGACAGGTTCAATATTCGTGCCATCCGGTGCCCCATCGCGCTGCTGTGCGATATGGTGCTGCTGCCATCATAAGATCGGCCGATCCCACTGAGGAAAGACCTTGCAGACCACGCTGCTCGGACTGGCCATCGCTCTCATCCTTGCGCTGCTCGCAGCGCTGGTCGGGCCGTATTTCGTTGACTGGAACCAGTTTCGGCCGCAGTTCGAGGCGGAGGCGTCCCGCGTCATTGGTACGCCGGTGCGGGTTACCGGCAAGCTCGACGCGCTGCTGCTGCCGACGCCGACGCTGCGGCTGCGTGATGTTGCTGTCGGCGGCGACAAGGACCCGGCCAAGATCCGAGCCGGCAAGCTGGATGTTGAATTCGACCTCGGCGCGTTGATGCGAGGCGAATGGCGCGCCACCGAATTGTCGCTGGACGGTTTCGCGCTCGACCTCAGCCTTGATCGCCAAGGCCGTTTCCAGTGGCCGTCCACCGCCGGCCGGTTCAATCTCGGGTCGCTCGCCATCGACCGCATGAATGTCGCGGGGCGGATCGCGCTGCATGATGCGTCGAGCGGTGCGACGCTGCGGATTGATGATCTCAAATTCAGCGGCGACGTGCGCGCGCTTGCCAGCAGCATGCGCGGAGAGGGCTCGTTCACGCTGCTCGGAGCACAAACGCCGTTCCGCATCTCGTCGGGTCAAAGCAATGACGGCAAGGGGACGCGCGTGCACTTCACTGCCGAGCCGGGCGAACGTCCGCTACTGGTCGATCTCGACGGTACGCTGACATTCGACAATACAGTCCCGAAATTCGAGGGCGCGTTGATACTGGCGCGACCGGCGGATGTAAAATCCACCGAACCCGGGCAGACATGGAAGCTGTCGTCGCGGGTGAAGGCCAATCCGTCATCCGCGGCGTTTGAACAGGTCGAAGCGGCGTATGGCCCCGACGACAACGCACTGCGGCTGACCGGCGGCGGCGATATGCGTTTCGGTGCGTCGCCATTGCTGCGTCTCGCGCTGTCGGCGCGGCAACTCGATGCCGACCGGCTGCTGGCCAGAGGCACGACGAACATGGAGCCGTTGCGGTTGCTCCCTGCACTGCGGACAATGGTGACGTCGCTGCCAGCGTTGCCACTTCCGGCACAGATCGAATTGAGTTCGGACCAGATCGCGCTGGGCGGGCGTCCGCTTCAGAATGTCGTCGCTGAACTGCGCGCGGACGACAAGTCCTGGACCATCGGAAAATTCGAGATGCGCGCGCCCGGTGCGACGCGGGTTACGGCGAGTGGCACGATCTCCGAGCCCGGACCGTCGGCCCGCTTTACTGGGCCGGTCAATATCGAGTCCTCTGATCCGGATGTGCTGGCGGCGTGGCTGCAGGGACGTACCGACGCCACGTACCGCAATCAGAAGCCGTTACGTATGCGCGGCGGTGCAACCGTGACGGCGGATCGTATTGGGATCGACGGCATGAAGGCCGAGGTCAACGGCGGCGAAATCGAAGGCCGCCTCGTGCTGTTGACAATCGCCGACGGCAAGACGCGGCTGGAAGCGGCGCTGAAGGCTGCCAGCCTCGATGTTGATGCGATGTCGTCGCTTGCCGGCATGCTGGCGGGACCACAATCCGCGTGGCCGGACGAGGCGCAGATCTCGCTTGATGCTGGACGTGCCCTCGTCGCGGGACAGGAGGTGCGTCCGGTTGCCGCCACTCTGAGTTATGGGCCAAAGACCATCGCACTTGACCAGATTCAGATCGGCGATGCCAATGGCGATCTTTCAATCAGCGGCGCTGGATCGTTCGACCGCATCGATGGCAACGGCAAGCTCGCACTGGACGCCGCAGCGCCGTCGCTCGCGCAAATCGGCGACTTCATCGCGCCGTTTGCACCCATTGCCGCTGAGCGATTGAATGCGCTGGGATCGTCGCCCGGTGCTGCGCGCGTGCAACTGAAAGCCGATTTTGCCAAGGCGAAGGATCGCACCGGCCGCACCAATGCCCGCGCGGTGCTCGATCTCGATGCACCGCAGGTCAGAGGCGCGATCACGCTGTCGGCGGCGCCGAACATCGATATCGCGCGCGGGGTCGATCTCGCCGCGCTGGGCGGAAGCGAATTCCATATTGAAGCGAAACTGACTGCGAACAACACGGCAAGCATAGTGCAGGCGCTGGGCCTTGGTCGCATCGTGTCCGCGGGTGACGGCCCCGCGCAATTCGAGTCGTCGGCAACCGGTATCTGGGGTTCGCCGCTGCAACTGAAGGCCAGGCTGGTCGGCACCGGCGTCGATGGCGATATCCAGGGCACAGGGAATCCGTGGGCGGATCAACCGACGGCGGTGCTGACGGTTGCAGTGCGCCGCGCCGATCTCGCGGCATTGCTCGGTCTGAGACCGGCGAGCATGCCGTCGATTGTCCTGTCGTCGCGCCTCGGCGTGGCGGGCAACATCTTCACCTTCGATGATCTCGACACAACGATGGGGGGATCGCGGCTGCGCGGGCGGCTGGTGCTGACGCGTGGCGATGAGACTGGTGTCGATGGCGAGATCGGACTCGACACGCTCGATCTTGCGGCTGTGACGGGTCTGGCCTTTGGAGCGGCGGGTCATGATGCATCGTCGCCGCTCGACCGGGGCTGGTTGCGCGGCTGGCGCGGCAAGCTGGCGTTTCAGGCGCTGAGCGGAGTCTTGCCGGGCGGCACAGAGTTGCGTCCGGTCAGCGGGACTATCAAGGGCGACGGCCAGTCGCTGACGCTTGAGAATTTCAAGGCCGGCATTGGCGGCGGCGAAGCGGCGATCGATCTCGATGCGCGGCAAACCGCGCAAGGGCCTAATCAAGGCACGTCTTTCAACGCTCGTGTCCAACTCTCCGGCGTCGATGGCGCGGCGCTTCGCTATCGCAGCCTGACGATGCCCGGCGGCAAGGTTGCGCTGCAAATGACGCTCGCAGGGCAGGGCCGCAGCGCCGCCGGATTGACCGGCGCACTCTCGGGCGCCGGTACGCTGACTGTGACAGAGGCACGTATCGCGGGGCTCGATCCACGGGCGTTCGAAGTAGCATTACGCGCCAGCGACGGCGGGCAGGCGACCGACGATATCAAGCTGAAGGACATTGTTGAGCCTGTCCTGGCCAGCGGCACGCTGACGGTGCCATCCGCGCAAATTCCGTTCAGCCTCAAGGAGGGACGGCTGCGGATTGAGGCGGCGACGCTCAACGCCAAGCGCGCGCGCGTTGCGATTGCGGGAGGTTATGACCTGCTGGCAGATCAGGCCGACCTGCGTGCCGTGATGTCGCCCGTAACCACTCGACCGATCAACGGCCGTCCCGAAGTTCGTGTCGACCTGAACGGCTCGCCCGATGGGATGGCGCGTGCTGTTGACGTCGCGGCGTTGTCGTCGTGGCTCGGAATGCGCGCGATCGATCGCGAGACCCGGCGGCTCGATCAGCTTGAGCGTGGCGTTGCGCCGGAACCGGAGACGGATGAACTGTGGGATGAGGAATTGCCGGCTGCCGAGCCCATTCCGCCGTCCGAAGTGAAGATTCCCATTCGCGATCCGCGGCGAAAGAGCTCGGGAGCGAAGGCGGCACCGGCAGGCGTCCCCGCCGCGCCACGCGCGCCTGTTGCGGTGAGCCCGCCCCCAGGTCCGTCGCCAAGTCTGTCGTCAAGTCCGCCGAACGGCAGCACGGTGGTGCAGCCGTTGCCGCCGCCGATCGACATCAAGCCGGCGCCGGGCGTCATGCGGATGCAAAAGCAGCGGCCCGCCGCACCGGCAGGAACGTTCTAGCCGGGCACGATGCTCGGCGATGGCTGCCGTTCACCGATAAACATCGACGTGACGGCGCGGGTGCGAAAGTGGTCCAGCACGAACAGCCGGATCGCGGACGACAGGTTGGCGGTCTTGCGCGTGCGGTCGATAGCGTCGATCTGGGTCGAGAGCGGCAGGCCGCGACGTGTCGCAATGTCCTTCAGACTGGTCCAGAAGGCGTCTTCGAGGCTGACGCTGGTCTTGTGACCGCCGACGACAACGGAGCGCTTGACCACTGCGAATTCCTTCACGCTGCGCATGAGGCCGCCATCCGTCCGGTCCGTACTCTGCACGATGGTATCGTTCTGCATCGAAGGGTCCCCCATTTTGGCCAAGCGACCGCGCGCGGCGAGACGCGGTCTCGCCAATGATGAGGCTGACACATTGGCACGATGTCTGATCGGACTGCACGGATCAGGATACAGCGGCCCCCCGCAGCCGGTCTCGAAACGGCATGCGTTTCGAGACACGGGTACATAGTAACTGAAAGCAGCACCCGGCGGTATTCGTGCGAAAACCTATGACGGAGTCAGGATCGTAACTGTCCGATGCGGAAAATTACGGATGAGGACCTTCCGCCTGCAGCCGGCTGCTGCCGTTTCCAGCCGTCGGTGTCGCGCGGGAACGGAAGTAATCCAGCACGAACAGCCGAATCGCGGAGGACAAATTGCCCTGCTGGCGGCCGCCATCGATCTCGCCCACCAGTTCGGACAAGGTGAGGCTTCTCACCGATGCGATTTCCTTCATGCCATTCCAGAAGGCTTCCTCGAGGCTGACGCTGGTCTTGTGGCCCGCGACGACGATCGATCGTTTGACGACAGGCGATTTCATGCTGGCGTCCGATCATCAAGGTGGTGCTGATCGAGGACGTCGCTGGCGCGCTTTTCCTGGAGTTCGTCGCGGCTGCGTTCGTTCTTGGTGCGGCCGAAGCGAGCGCGATTGGTCTCTGACTGCTTCGCCGCTTCTTCGCGCGCGATGCGTTTCTTGACCTGCTTCAGGTTGACCAGATCGCCCATGACCCCTCCTTATTGATAGGACAATTCTCAACGAGTGATGCGGCACGCGATAACGCCGGCTTCGTTTTGTCCTGTTGGGGACTCGTCAGAGCGAGTTGCTCATGCGAGTCCGTTTCAAAATATTATTCGTTCTCGATGCGCTGATGCAGCGCGGCAGATGTGAAAAGCTACCATGCGTTGCGCTGCGGATGGTAGCCAATAGGCCTAGGACTTTAGGCGGTGCGACGACATGTCCGAAAGTTACAACGAGTTCATGTCCGAACGTTACAACGAGTTAATGTGCGCAAACGCCTTGCTCTAAGCGGCAAACGACTTGCTCTAGCCGGGATGAGTCATTTTCTCCGGCTTCACAAGCCGATCGAACTCGGCGGCGGATACCAGACCGAGACGTACTGCCTCTTCTTTCAATGTCGTGCCGCGCGCGTGAGCAGTTTTTGCGACCTTCGCGGCATTGTCGTAACCGATCTTCGGCGCCAGCGCCGTCACGAGCATTAGTGAGCGCCGCATCAACTCGTCGATTCGTTTTTCGTCGGCGCGAATGCCGACGATGCAGTGTTCGGTAAGCGAACGCACGGCGTCGGCCATCAACTGGATCGATTGCAGCATGCAGTGCGCTAGCACCGGCTTGTAGACGTTGAGCTCGAAATGGCCCTGGCTGCCGGCGACGGTGATCGCGGTGTGATTCCCGAAGATCTGGCAGCACACCATGGTCATCGCTTCGCACTGGGTCGGATTGACCTTGCCGGGCATGATCGACGAGCCAGGCTCGTTTTCCGGCAGGATCAATTCGCCGAGACCGGAGCGGGGACCTGAGCCGAGCAGGCGGATATCGTTGGCGATCTTGAACAGTCCGGTCGCGACGGAATTGATCGCGCCATGCACGAAGACATAAGCGTCGTTCGACGCCAGCGCCTCGAATTTGTTCGGCGCGCTGGTGAACGGCAGCTTGGTGAGGGAGGCGACCTGTTTGGCAAACAGCCTGGCAAATCGCGGCTTGGAATTCAGGCCGGTGCCGACCGCCGTGCCGCCCTGTGCCAGCGGATAGAGATCCTTCGCGGCAGCACGCACCCGCGCGATGCCGCTCTCGACCTGCGCGGCGTAACCGGAGAATTCCTGGCCGAGCGTCAACGGCGTCGCGTCCTGCGTATGGGTGCGGCCGATCTTGACGATTTTCGCGAACGCCTTCTCTTTCTGCCGCAGCGCCTTCAGCAGAATGGTCAGCGCAGGCAGCAGGTCGTTGGCGATGCGCTCGGCGGCTGCGATATGCATCGCGGTCGGAAACGAGTCGTTGGACGACTGGCTCATGTTGACGTGATCGTTTGGATGCACCGGCTTCTTGGTGCCGGGCTCGCCGCCGAGCAGTTCGCTGGCGCGGTTGGCGATCACCTCGTTGAGGTTCATGTTCGACTGCGTGCCCGAGCCGGTCTGCCAGACCACCAGCGGGAAATGATGGTCGAGCCTGCCGTCGATCACTTCGCGCGCTGCGCGCACGATGGCGCGGGCGCGGCGCTGATCGAGCAGGCCAAGTTCGAGATTGGTCTGCGCCGATGCGAGCTTGACGATGGCCAGCGCGCGAACGATCGGCGTCGGCATGCGCTCAACGCCGATCTTGAAGTTGTGCTTCGAGCGTTCGGTCTGTGCGCCCCAGTAGCGATCCGCTGGCACTTCGATTGGTCCGAACGTATCGGTTTCGGTGCGCGTTGTCGTTTTCGAGGCGGCCATGGTGATTTCCGGTGCTTTGTGGGGACACCGAAGTTTAGGACTTCACAGCGGATGCACGCAACCGCGGCACGCTCTCTCGCCGCGAGAAACGCGCGCTGAAGCTTAGAAAGCTTCGAGATGATGAGAGGTAGAGGAAGCCCTTCGGCGGATTACTTCTTGCGGAAGCGATCGAGCCGCACGACTTCGGCGCCTTCACCCTGCTTGACGGGCTCGTCGCTGGCTTCAGCAGGGGGAGCTTCCGGCGCAGCCGCGACCGGCAGCGTTTCCACAGGCGTTTCGGCCGCTGCGGCAGGTTCATCGACCGGCTCGAACTGCAGGCCGAACTGCACCGATGGGTCAAAGAAGCTCTTGATCGCGCTGAACGGAATGACGAGACGCTCGGGAATCCCGTTGAACGACAACCCGACCTCGAAGCGGTCATCCGTGACGACCAGATCCCAGAACTGATGCTGGAGGATGACGGTCATTTCCTGCGGATACTGCGACAGCAGGCGCGGGGAGATCTTCACGCCTTCGGCCTTGGACACGAACGTGATGTAGAAATGATGCTCGCCGGGAAGGCCATGCTCGGCGGCATCCGCGAGCACATGCTTCAGCACGCCGCGCAGCGCATCGCGCGCGAGGACATCGTAACGAATGTGATCGGTCGTCGTCGCCATCATGTGGTCCTGTAAAAGGTGGCCAGTCGAATTCGAGTTGCGGAGTGACCAGACTCGAACGTTCCGACTCGCAGTTTGATCCATGCTATCCGGTCATGGCCCGCAGGTCAGCATCCGCACAGCGCAGATCGCAGATATTCTCTCGGGCCGCAACGCATGCGACTGACAAATTCAATGCAGTCCAGTGAAAGTAAAGTGGAGGCTCCTGTTGCCAGGTGCCTCCGAACCCCGCCTAGAGGGGCTTAATCCGCCAGAACTTTAGACCTGGTTTTTCAAACTGCGTTACGCAGCCTGCGCAAACCGGAGCATAGTTGTCGTTTGCAACTATTGGATACCCGATAACGGGAGAACCATACCGAGAAAAAGCGAGCCCTTTACGCCCTCGGATCCTGTTTCGCCCCCACCAAAATCCGCCAACTGGTGACAGAAATCCGGGCTTTGGTGGAGGCGCCGGGTGCTGCCCCCGGGTCCGAATGGTTTATTACGACGGCCATTTATTTCCATACCGACGAACCGGCACCCCTAAATATAGGGGTAAATTCTCATGGCAAAAGGCCGGGTTTCCGCCTCGCGGAGGGCTCTGTGCGGCTTTCGGTGGGGAATGTCCCGATTCGCGTCCAGCACATGCGTGCTGCACTGGAAAATCGGTTGGTCTCTGTCGGGCTCCATTCTAAATCGGGTCATGCCTCCTGACAGCGCTTCAGCGATTCCCCGGCGCCCTGAAACCGCCGCGCCGGAGCGTCCGGGGCTCGTTGAGCTGTTCGTGGCGTTCGCCAAGATGTCGCTTGCGGGGTTCGGCGGCGTGCTGGTGTGGGCGCGGCGCGCCATCGTCGATCAGCATCGCTGGATGACGCCGGAGGAATTCAACGAAGCCTTCGCGCTCTGTCATTTCTTACCCGGTCCCAACATCGTCAACCTGTCGGTGGTGTTCGGCGCACGCTTCCGCGGCATCCCGGGAAGCATCGCGGCCTTTCTGGGCCTGGTCGGGCCTCCAGTGGTGATCGTCACCGTGCTGGCGGCGATCTATGCGCGATACGTCGAAATTCCTGCACTGCAGCGGACGCTGGCGGGCGTGTCCTGCGCCGCCGTCGGGCTGTTCCTCGCGGTCATCGCACGCATGATGATGCCGCTGCTGAAACGGCGAGATCCGGTCGCGCTTGCGCTGTTAGCCGCGGTGTTCGTTGCGATCGGATTGCTGCGGTTGCCGCTGGTGCCGGTCCTGCTGATTGCGATTCCACTCAGCGTTGTGGTGGCGTTCATTCTGCGAAGAAGGGGTGCATCGTGATACGCCGACGGGCACGCTGCTCACCATGGCGTGGACCTTCGGTCTGATGTCGCTTCTCGCCATCGGGGGAGCAAACTCAACGATCCCTGAAATGCATCGCGTCGCCGTCGAGGTTCGGCATTGGATGTCGGATGCGCAGTTCGCGGATATGTTCGCTATTGCACAATTGTCGCCGGGACCAAACGTGCTGATCGTGACGCTGATCGGTTATCACGTCGCCGGTATCGCGGGTGCGTTGGTGGCAACATTCGCCATGTGCGGTCCGTCCGCCGTCCTTGCCTATTTCGTCAGCAATATGCTGACCCGCTCGAGCCAGTCGATCTGGCCCGCGGTCCTGCAGGCGGCGCTGGTTCCGATTTCCATCGGGCTGATGTGCGCCAGTGGTTTCATTCTCACGATAACGACCGGCGGTACGTGGGTCGCAGTGGTTCTTATTGCCGGCGCAGCAGCACTTGCACTGGCTACCCGGCTCAACCCGCTATGGATTTTGATTGTGGGCGGCATTCTCGGTTTTGCTGGCGTCGTCTGACGAAAATAGCTAAGCAATGGGGTGCGGAGGCACCTCTGCAAACAAGAGCAGACCGGGCTAAGCCCGCGACGACAGAGGGGGATGACGATGAGTGAAGCGCCAGATCGCGCTGCGGGAAAACCCGCGCGCGGGCTTATCAAGGGACCACAGGATTTTTACGGCGGCTTGGCCCTGATGGCGATTGCGCTGTTCGCTCTGTGGGCGTCCAGCGATCTTCAAGGCACGCGAGGGTTCTCGTTCGGTCCGGGCACCGCGCCGCGCATGTTTGCATTTCTTCTTCTGGCGCTCGGCGCCGGCGTTGCCCTCACCGGGTTTCTTGCCGAGGGACCGCCGCTGCAACGTTACGGCATTCGCGGTCCAGTTTTCGTGACCGCGGCAATCCTGGTCTTCTCTGTCGCGATACGCCCGCTCGGTCTGATCGTGACGTCGTTCATATGCTTCATGATTGCCGCGATGGGAAGCGATGAGACGAAGTGGAAGGAGACCCTCATCGTCGGGATATTCCTGACGATCGGGTGCGCGCTCCTGTTCCCCTATGCGCTCGGGCTGCCGCTCGATCTTTTCCCACGCGTTCTGCGCTGAGGGCCTCATGGATATTTTTGCAAATCTCGCGCTCGGCTTCAGTGTCGCGTTCTCGCCCGTCAATCTCGGTCTTTGCCTCGTTGGCGCGCTGGTAGGCACGCTGGTCGGCGTGCTGCCAGGCATCGGCACCATCGCGACCGTTGCCATGCTGCTGCCGATCACATTCGGATTGCCACCCGTCGGCGCGCTCATCATGCTCGCCGGCATCTATTACGGTGCGCAGTACGGCGGTTCGACCACGTCGATCTTGGTCAACATTCCCGGCGAGGCGGGGTCGGTGGTCACCGCGCTCGACGGCTTCCAGATGGCCAAACAGGGCCGCGCCGGTCCGGCGCTGGCGATCGCCGCCATCGGCTCGTTCTTCGCGGGCTGTGTCGCAACCGTCCTGATCGCGCTGCTGGGCGCGCCGCTGACCAAGCTCGCGCTGGCGTTCGGCCCCGCCGAATATTTCTCGCTGATGGTGCTCGGCCTGATCTTCGCGGTCGTTCTGGCGAAGGGCTCGGTGCTTAAGGCGATCGCGATGATCGCCTTCGGCGTGCTGCTCTCAATGGTCGGTTCCGATATCGAAACCGGCGCGTCGCGCATGTCGTTCAACATTCCCGAACTCGCTGACGGACTGGGCTTCGCCACCGTGGCGATGGGTCTGTTCGGCTTTGCCGAGATCATCCGCAATCTCGATCCTGGCTCGTCGATGGAACGCAGCCTGGTGCAGCAGAAGATTTCCGGACTGATGCCGACCAAGAAGGACCTGAAGGATTCCGCTCCGGCCATCCTGCGCGGCACGACGCTGGGATCGATCCTCGGCATCCTGCCCGGTGGCGGCGCGGTGATCGCGTCATTCGCCGCCTACACGTTCGAGAAAAAGATATCGAAGCATCCCGAGCGCTTCGGCCGCGGCGCCATCGAAGGCGTGGCTGCGCCCGAAAGCGCCAACAACGCCGCGGCGCAGACCTCGTTCATTCCGCTGCTCACGCTCGGCATTCCGCCCAACGCCGTGATGGCGCTGATGGTCGGCGCGATGACCATTCACGGCATCGTTCCCGGCCCGCAGGTGATGCAGAAGCAGCCCGAACTCGTCTGGGGCATGATTGCCTCGATGTGGCTCGGCAACCTGATGCTGCTGATCATCAACCTGCCGATGGTCGGCATCTGGGTGCGGCTGCTGCGGGTGCCTTACAGGCTGCTGTTTCCCTGCATCGTCATCTTCTGCTGTATCGGTATTTACTCGGTCAACAACGCACCGATGGACGTGGTCATGACCGCCGCTTTCGGTCTTGTCGGCTACTGGCTGGTGAAGCACGATTTCGAGCCGGCCCCGATGCTGCTCGGCATGGTGCTTGGCCCGCTGATGGAGGAAAACCTCCGCCGCGCGTTGTTGATCTCGCGTGGCGACTGGACGGTCTTCCTGACCCGGCCGCTGTCCGCGACTCTGATGGCAATTGCTGCAATCCTGCTGATCCTTGCGCTGTTGCCATCGCTTCGCAAGAAACGCGACGAGGTTTTCGTCGAGTCCGAGAACTAGGAGACGCGGTGCGGCGTTGCGCCGCGCCGTGCGGTCCCGGGTCTCGCCGCAAGTCGGATAGACTTGGCTGACCCGGTCATGCTGACACTGCTGGACGGAATAACCCGTTCGGAATTTAAGAGTTTTTATCTGGGAGAACCCTCATGAATCTGCTCAAGCGCATGCTGGCGTCCTGCGGGATCGCGGCCCTTGCGGCTTCCGGCGCGGCCATCGGCCCGGCTCAGGCGCAAGACTATCCGACGCGCAACATCACCATGATCGTGCCGTTCGCGGCCGGCGGACCAACCGACGTCATCGCCCGCATCGTGACCGGTCACATGCAGCAGACGCTCGGCCAGACGATCATCATCGAAAACGTGGTCGGCGCTGGCGGCACCACGGCATCGACGCGCGCCTCGAAGGCCGCGCCCGATGGCTATACCCTCATCACCGGCCACATGGGCACCCACGCTGCGTCCGTGCCGCTGTATCCGAAGCTCGCCTATCATCCTTCCAAGGATTTCGAGGCCGTTGGTCTGATCGCCGGCACGCCAATCCTGATCCTCGCCCGGAAGGATTTCCCGCCGAAGGATCTCAAGGAGTTCGTCACCTACGTGAAGGCCAACACCGACAAGCTCAACGCGGCCCACGCGGGCGTCGGCTCGGTGTCCTACAGCTCGTGTCAGCTTCTGGACTCGGTACTCAAAATCAACCCGACCGGTGTTCCGTTTAACGGCACCGGCCCGGCTATGAATGCGCTGGTCGGGGGCCAGGTCGATTACATGTGCGACCAGATCGTCAACGCCGTGCCGCAGGTCAAGGGCGGCACCATCAAGGCTTACGCCGTGGCGACGCCGGAGCGTAACCCCTCGCTGCCGGACGTTCCGACGACCGCGGAGGCCGGTCTGCCCGAGTTCCAGGCGCAGGCCTGGAACGCGATCTTCGCGCCGAAGGGCACTCCGGCTCCGATCGTGGCCAAGCTGAATGCCGCGCTTGTGAAGGCACTGGATGACGAAGGCGTCCGCAAGCGGTTGCTCGACCTCGGCAGCGTGATTCCGAAGCCTGCCGAACGTACGCCGGACTCGCTGAAGAAGCTGGTCGATAGCGAGATCACCAAGTGGTCGGCGGTGCTAAAGCCGCTCTCCAACTGAGATTCAGCTGACATAACCTGAGTTTGGCGGGGGCGGGACGCGAGTTCCGCCCCTTGTTTTTTCAAACTGGAGCATGATCTTTTCGGAAAACCGGTTCCCACTTTTCCGGATCATGCTCGTGCGGTTCGATCCTCATTTTTCGGGGTATAATTGCCTCGCCGAAATCGAATCGCGGCGTGCGGCAGGCTAAACAGGCCCCATGAACCAGTATCACGATCTGCTTGAGCGGATTCTCAGCGACGGCGCGAAAAAGACCGACCGCACCGGCACCGGCACGTTGTCCGTGTTCGGCCATCAGATGCGGTTCAATCTGGCGTCGGGCTTTCCGATGCTGACCACCAAGAAGCTCCATCTGAAATCGATCGTCCACGAACTGCTGTGGTTTCTGGCGGGCGACACCAACATCAAATATCTCAACGACAATGGCGTCCGCATCTGGGACGAGTGGGCCGACGAGAACGGCAACCTTGGCCCGGTTTACGGATCGCAGTGGCGTTCCTGGCCCGCTCAGGACGGCGGCACGATCGACCAGATTTCAAATCTGATCGAGATGATCCGCAAAAATCCGGACTCGCGACGCCTGATCGTGAGCGCCTGGAATCCGGCCGAAGTTGACAAGATGGCGCTGCCGCCTTGCCATTGCCTGTTTCAGTTTTATGTCGCCAACGGAAAACTGTCGTGTCAGCTCTATCAGCGCTCGGCGGATGTGTTCCTCGGCGTGCCGTTCAACATCGCGTCCTATGCGCTGCTGACGATGATGGTGGCGCAGGTCACCGGACTGAAGCCCGGCGATTTTGTGCATTCGCTTGGCGATGCGCATCTTTATTCGAACCATCTCGAGCAGGCGCGGCTGCAGCTTACGCGTCCCACGCGTCCGTTGCCGACCATGAAGATCAATCCCGACGTGAAGGATATCTTCTCGTTCCGCTACGAAGACTTCACGCTCGAGAATTACGACCCGCATCCGCACATCAAGGCTGAGGTCGCGGTGTGACCGCGCCGGTGCCGACCGCTTCACATCCGCACATCGTTTTCGTCGTCGCAGTCGCGGAAAACGGCGTCATCGGCCGCGACAATGCGATGCCTTGGCATCTCAAATCCGATCTCAAGCGCTTCAAGGCAATTACGCTGAACCGGCCGGTCATCATGGGCCGCAAGACGTTCGCCTCGATCGGCCGTCCGCTGCCGGGTCGCACTAACATTGTCGTGACGCGTGACAAATCGTTTCAGGCATCCGGGGTTGTTGTTGCAAACTCGCTCGATGCCGCGCACGATATCGCGCGGGGCGATGCGCTGCGGCGTTTCGTCACTGAGATTATGGTGATAGGCGGCGCCGAGATTTTTAAGCAATGGTTGAAAAAGGCTGACCGGCTGGAGATCACCGAAGTTCACGCCAGGCCTGAAGGCGACACGCTTTTGCAACCGTTTGAGCCGGTGGAATGGGAACAAGTGGCACGTACGTCGCATGCCAAATCAGACGGCGATACGGCCGATTTCTCCTACGTGACATATAAGCGTCGCGGCTAACGCCCGTGTCTCATAGTGCCGCAGATCGCGCCATTAACCGCGATCATGATGTTCGCATTGACAAATTTGCCCTGCATCATAGCTCTTCAGAGCTGGTGTCCTGCGTTGTAAGGATAGGGCGCGTCCCCTATAAGGCCCCAAGAGTTTGCGGAGCGCGAGCTTTCGCGCGGAGGAGACTAACGATGCCGTGGAAGAATCAAGGCGGAGGCCCATGGGGCTCTGGTCCGAAGGGTCCCTGGGGCTCCGGACCGCAATCGCCCGGACCGAGACCGCCCGATCTTGAGGATCTTCTGCGCCGTGGACAGGACAAGCTCCAGACCATGTTGCCGGGAGGAAACTTCAGCGGCATGGGCATCGCGCTGGTTCTGGTCGCCGCACTGGCGATCTGGGGGCTGTCGGGCTTCTTCCGCGTGCAGTCCGAAGAACTCGGTGTCGTGCTGCGTTTCGGCAAGCATGTCCGCACGGTGCAGCCGGGTCTGAACTATCATCTGCCTTATCCGATCGAAACCGTGCTGCTCCCGAAGGCGCTGCGTGTTTCGACCCTCAGCATCGGTATGCGTGTGGTCGATGACTCGCGCCGCGGCGGCGGCACCACCATTCGCGACGTTCCCGAAGAAAGCCTGATGCTGACCGGCGACGAGAATATCGTCGACGTGGATTTCACCGTGCTGTGGCGTATCAAGCCTGACGGCGTCGGCAACTTCCTGTTCAACATCCAGAATCCGGAAGGCACCGTGAAGGCGGTTGCCGAAAGCGCCATGCGCGACATCATCGGCCGTTCGCAAATCCAGCCGATCCTCACCGGCGCGCGCACCACGACGGAAGCCGCGGTGCTCGATCTGATGCAGAAGACGCTCGACAGCTACGGCTCCGGTATCCTGATTCAGCAGGTTCAGATGCAGAAGGTCGACCCGCCGTCGCAGGTGATCGATTCGTTCCGCGACGTGCAGGCGGCCCGCGCCGACCTCGAGCGCTTACAGAACGAAGCTCAGACCTATGCAAATCGTGTCGTTCCCGACGCGCGCGGTCGCGCGGCGCAGATTCTCCAGGTTGCGGAAGGCTACCGCGAGCAGGTCGTCGCCGAAGCCAAGGGTCAAAGTTCGCGCTTTCTCAGTGTCTACGAAG
The DNA here is from genome assembly GCF_001006325.2 of Afipia massiliensis. Lineage (NCBI taxonomy): Bacteria > Pseudomonadati > Pseudomonadota > Alphaproteobacteria > Hyphomicrobiales > Nitrobacteraceae > Afipia > Afipia massiliensis. The sequence continues at coordinate 2,699,774 of NZ_LBIA02000001.1, forward strand.
CCTACAAGAAGGCTCCTAACGTGACACGCGAGCGGATCTACCTTGAAACGATGGAAAAGATTCTCGGCGGAGCCGACAAGCTCGTGCTCGACCAGGGCGCGAACGGATCTGGTGTGGTTCCCTATCTGCCATTGAATGAAATCGGACGTCGCACGCCGCCGGCTGCGCCACAACAGGGCGGGAGCACCCGATGAAAAACGGCATCGCAGGTATCGTTGCTCTTTTCGTTCTGCTGGTCGCCATCGTTGTCGGCTACAGCTCACTGTTCACTGTGAGCGAGACGCAGCAGGTTCTGCTTGTACGTCTCGGCGAGCCGGTGCGCGTGGTCACTACACCAGGTCTGAACTTCAAGGTTCCGTTCATCGATTCCGTCATCAGCATCGACAAGCGGATACTCGACCTTGAGAACCCCTCGCAGGAAGTGATCGCGTCGGACCAGAAGCGACTCGTGGTCGATGCATTCGCGCGCTATCGGATCAAGGATCCGCTCCGGTTCTATCAAACCCTCGGTTCGATCCAGGCGGCCAACATTCAGCTCACCACGCTGCTCAACTCGTCGCTGCGGCGCGTGCTTGGCGAGGTGCCCTTCATCCAGGTTGTCCGGGATGAGCGCGATGTTCTGATGGCAAGAATTCGCGACCAACTCGATCGTGAGGCCACGAGCTACGGCATCGCCGTGGTCGATGTGCGAATCCGCCGTGCCGATCTGCCGGAGCAGAACAGCCAGGCCGTCTATCAACGCATGCAGACCGAGCGCCAGCGAGAGGCAGCGGAGTTCCGCGCACAGGGCGGCCAGCGGGCACAGGAAATCCGCTCCAAGGCCGACCGTGAAGCAACGGTCATTGTCGCCGAGGCCAATTCTCAATCCGAGAAAGTTCGGGGCGAGGGCGATGGAGAACGCAACCGGCTGTTCGCTGAAGCTTACGGACAGGACCCGGATTTCTTCACGTTCTACCGCTCGATGTCCGCCTATGAAAACAGTTTGAAGAACAACGACACCCGCTTCCTGCTCCGGCCGGACTCGGAGTTCTTCCGCTATTTCGCCAATCCGACGGGCAAGCCCGCCGCCGCCAATGGTTCTGCCCGCTAAGATGCGGCTGGAAGCGCGCGATCAGGCAGGAGTCGTCGCCGTATGAGGTCAATTGGATACGGTGACCTTCTGGTCGGGGTCGGGATCATGCTGGTTCTGGAGGGCTTGCTGTTCACGGCGCTCCCGAACTGGATGCGTTCGGCGATGAAAAGCGCGCTGTCCTCGCCCGACAACATCCTGCGCGCCGTCGGGCTCGTCTCGGCGGTGGTCGGCCTGCTGCTGATCTGGCTGGTGCGGCATTAGGCTGATCCCAAAAGCCAGCTGACAGCGTTGTGAGACGCAAAGCCGGCTTTTCGCCGCAATCCCATCGGTTGATCGCTGGAATTCCGCTCAACGGCGGTGCTTGCGCACCCATCGCTTTCAGGCGCAATCTAGAGCCAAATGATCCGCCTCTTTTCAGGAGACTTTTCGACCATGTCCGATGCGTTTCAAGCATTGAGCCGCCGCGTACTGCCGCTTGCCGCGGCTGTCGGTTTCGCCCTCGTTGCGACGCCGGCGCTGGCCCGCGGGCCGGACGGCATCGCCGACGTCGCTGAGAAGGTGATCGACGCGGTCGTCAACATTTCCACGTCGCAGACCGTCGACGCCAAGAACAACGATGGCGACAAGGGCGACGAGCGCGGCAACAACCGGCGTGGGGCCAATCCGCAACTGCCGCCGGATTCGCCGTTCAGCGAATTCTTCGATGAGTTCTTCAAGAATCGCCGCGGCGGCCCGGACTCCAAGGGCGGCGCGCCGCGCAAGGTGAATTCGCTGGGTTCCGGCTTCATCATCGACGCCGACGGCACCGTGGTCACCAACAACCATGTGATTGCCGACGCCGACGAGATCAACGTCATTCTCAACGACGGCACGAAGATCAAGGCTGAAGTGATCGGCAAGGACAAGAAGAGCGATCTTGCGGTCCTGAAGTTCACGCCGCCGGAGAAGAAGATCACTGCGGTGAAGTTTGGTAATTCCGAGAACCTGCGTCTCGGCGAGTGGGTGATCGCGATCGGCAATCCGTTCAGCCTCGGCGGCACGGTCACTGCCGGCATCGTGTCGGCGCGCAACCGCGACATCAATTCGGGTCCCTACGACAACTACATTCAGACCGACGCCTCGATCAATCGCGGCAATTCCGGCGGCCCGCTGTTCAATCTCGACGGCGAAGTCATCGGCGTGAACACAGCGATCATCTCGCCGTCAGGCGGATCGATCGGCATCGGCTTCGCCGTGCCGTCGAAGACCGTGATGGCGGTGGTGGACCAACTGCGTCAGTTCAAGGAAGTGCGCCGCGGCTGGCTCGGCGTCCGCATCCAGCAGGTCACGGACGAAATCGCCGAGAGCCTCAGCATCAAGCCTGCGCGCGGTGCGCTGATCGCCGGCGTCGACGATAAGGGTCCGGCCAAGCCTGCCGGCATCGAGCCCGGTGATGTCGTCGTCAAGTTTGACGGCAAGGACATCAAGGAGATGAAGGATCTTCCGCGCGCCGTGGCCGACTCGCCGGTCGGCAAGGCGGTAGACGTAGTCATCATCCGCAAGGGCAAGGAAGAAACACGGAAGGTCACGCTCGGACGTCTCGACGACGGCGAGAAGGCGGTCGAAGCCTCAGCCAAGACCACCAGCCCGGTTGAATCCGAAAAGCCGGTGACGCAGAAGGCGCTCGGCCTCGATCTCGCCGGTCTCAGCAAGGATCTGCGGACGCGCTACAAGATCAAGGACAACGTCAAGGGCGTGATCGTCACCGGCGTCGATAGCGGGTCCGATGCGGCCGAGAAGCGCCTCAGCGCCGGCGACGTGATCGTCGAAGTCGCGCAGGAGGCCGTGACTAACGCCACCGACGTGAAAAAGCGCATCGACCAGCTGAAGAAGGACGGCAAGAAGTCCGTGCTGCTTCTGGTGTCGAATGGTTCCGGCGAACTGCGCTTCGTCGCTCTGGCGGTGAAGTAACGCGGCGACGTTCCGCAGCACGCCTAGTGCATGCTCTGGAATCTGGTTGCGACCAAAAAATGCCCGGCTTTGTGCCGGGCATTTGCGTTTCTGGTTGCAAAAATGTGATGGCCGCGGCGACGCCGATAACGATCAGCCTGCCACGAACTCGCTGCGCTTGTAGCCCTGCATGTAGAGCAACGCGGTGAGATCGCCGTGATCGATCCGTGCGCCGGCCGCTGCGGCAACCGCTGGCTTGGCGTGATAGGCGACGCCGACGCCGGCCTGCTCGATCATGCCGAGATCGTTGGCGCCGTCGCCGACCACGAGCGTATCCAGATTGTCGAGGTCGAAGGACTCACGCAAATCCACCAGCGTCGCGAGCTTCGCCTCGCGTCCCAAGATCGGCTCGGCGACTTGTCCGGTCAGCTTGCCGCTCTCGGTCAACAGTTCGTTGGCGCGGTTTTCCTGAAATCCGACCAGCTCAGCGACGCGTTTGGTGAACAGCGTGAAGCCGCCCGAGACGAGGCATGTATAGGCGCCGTGCGCGCGCATGGTGCGGACCAGTTCGACCGCGCCCGGCGTCAGCGTGATGCGGCTCTTGAGGACCTCATCGACCACTGTGACCGGAAGACCCTTCAGCAGCGCGACGCGCTCGCGCAGCGCCGGCTCGAATTCGATCTCGCCGCGCATGGCGCGCTCGGTGATCGCGGCGACGTGCGCCTTGAGACCCGCGAAGTCGGCGAGTTCGTCGATGCATTCCTGGCCGATCATGGTTGAATCCATGTCCGCCAGCAGCAGCTTCTTGCGCCGGTCGAGCTGCGGCTGCACCACGACATCGGCGCGGATGCCGTTGAGGGCCTCGCGCAGCCGGTCTGAAATTGTGCGAATGTCGTCGGTGCTGCTAAAGCGGATATCGGCGGCGACGCCTTCGAACAGCCAGTCGCCATGTTCGGGCGACGGCAGCGCGGCGCGTGCGGCATCGATCGCGGTCGAGTCGAGTTCGGGCTCGGCGGGATTGCAGATCAGTGTGACGACGAGAGACATGACGGCTCGATGTTGAAAGATGGCGTGGAGGGCAGCGGCGGCACCAAGGCCGTGCTTATCGCAGGGCCGACGGCCAGCGGCAAGTCGGCGCTGGCGCTCGCCCTTGCGGAAGCGACCGGCGGCGTCGTCATCAATACCGATTCCATGCAGGTTTATCGCGACCTGCGGATCATCACGGCGCGGCCGACGCCGGACGAAGAGGCGCGCGTCCCGCACCGGCTATATGGCTACTGCGACGCTGCGGTGAACTGCTCGGCCGGGTCATGGGTGACGGATGCCGCAGCGGTGCTGGCGGAGGCGAGGGCGACCAATCGCCTGCCGATCTTCATCGGTGGCACCGGATTGTACTTCAAGGCGCTGACCCGCGGCCTGTCGGCGGTGCCGCCGATTCCGCAGGAGGTGCGTGACAGTGTGCGCGCACGGATGGAACGGGATGGTGTCGAGGCGCTGCATGCGGAACTGGCGCGGCGCGATCCGGTCTCGGGCGACAAGCTCAAGCCGCGTGACAGCGCACGCGTCGCGCGGGCGCTGGAAGTGATCGAAGCCACCGGCCGCACGCTGCCGGACTGGCACAATGAGGGACTTCCGCCGCTGCTTGAGCCCGAAGGGATCAAAGCCGTTTTTCTCGCGCCGGACCGTAACGAACTCTACGCCCGTATCGACCATCGCTTCACAATGATGTTCGATGGCGGCGCGCTGGACGAGGTTGCGGCGCTGGCGGCGCGCAAGCTCGATCCGATCCTGCCGGCGATGAAGGCGCATGGCGTGCCGGCAATGATCCGGTATCTCGCGGGGGACATCACGCGCGAGAAGGCCATCGAGATCGGCCAGACCGACACCCGCCATTACGCCAAGCGGCAGTTCACCTGGTTCAGGCACCAGTTGGGAGAGTTTGAATGGGTCGCCCCCGATGCGGCCCGCGAATGGCTCACCCACGCACTTTCGCTCTCGCCAAACGCGAGGAAACGGCTAAGCTCCACTGACCAAGCGCGGGCTTGACTTTCAGTATTTGGATCGTATAACCCGCGCAACCTTTGGAAACTCGAAGACGATAATGCGCAATAAAGTTACCAGCCTCCTTATTATCGTCGTACCCTGGCGCACCGCTGGGGGTAGCTGACGGCTACCCACGACAAGGCGGTGTGCGAAGGGTCCTCTCGGGCCCTTTTTTATTTTCGGAAGCCTCGACCAATCTGCGCGACAAGCGCCCCGGAGCGAACCATGAGTGACAGCAAGGCACACGATCCCAACCAGATGACCGGCGCGGCGATGATCGTACGCGCGCTCAAGGATCACGGGGTCAAGCATATCTTCGGATACCCGGGCGGCGCGGTGCTTCCGATTTACGACGAGATCTTCCAGCAGAGCGACGTCGAGCACATTCTGGTGCGGCACGAGCAGGGCGCAGGCCATGCGGCGGAGGGCTACGCCCGCTCCACCGGTCTGCCGGGCGTTGCACTGGTGACGTCCGGTCCTGGCGCCACCAACATGGTCACGCCGCTGACCGACGCGCTGATGGACTCGATCCCGCTGGTCTGCATCACCGGACAGGTCCCCACCCATCTGATCGGCAACGACGCGTTTCAGGAATGCGACACGGTCGGCATCACGCGGCCCTGCACCAAGCACAACTGGCTGGTGCGCCGGATCGAGGATTTGCCGCAAGTGCTGCATGAAGCGTTCTACGTCGCGACCACGGGCCGACCCGGCCCGGTGGTGGTGGACGTGCCGAAAGACGTGCAGTTCGCGACCGGCACCTATCATCCGCCGCGCAAATCGGACGTGCATATTTCCTACAATCCGCGCGTGAAGGGCGATGCCGCGCAGATCCGCAAGGCTGTGGCGTTGCTTGCTTCGGCGCGGCGTCCGGTGATCTATTCCGGTGGCGGTGTCATCAACTCCGGCCGCGAAGCCTCCAAGCTGCTGCGCGAACTGGTTGAGGTCACCGGCTTTCCGATCACGTCGACGCTGATGGGGCTCGGCGCGTATCCGGCGTCGGGCAAGAACTGGCTCGGCATGCTGGGCATGCACGGCACTTACGAAGCCAACATGGCGATGCACGATTGCGACGTGATGCTGTGCATCGGCGCGCGCTTCGATGACCGCATCACCGGCCGCACCGACGCGTTCTCGCCGAACTCGAAGAAGATCCACATCGACATCGATCCGTCGTCGATCAACAAGAACATCCGCGTCGATGTGCCGATCATCGGGGATGTCGCCAATGTGCTGGGCGACATCCTGACGGTGTTCAAGGCCGAGGCCCAAAAGCCGAAGATCGACCCGTGGTGGTTCGAGATCGGACGCTGGCGCGCGCGAAATTCGCTGGCCTACAAGAAGAACGACGACATCATCCTGCCGCAGTATGCAATTCAGCGGCTCTTCGAGCTGACCAGAAATCATGACACCTACATCACGACGGAAGTCGGTCAGCATCAGATGTGGGCAGCGCAGTTTTTCGGCTTTGAGGAGCCGCACCGCTGGATGACCTCCGGCGGTCTCGGCACCATGGGCTACGGCCTGCCGGCGGCGCTGGGCGTGCAGGTGGCTCACCCGGACAGCCTCGTGATCGACATCGCGGGCGATGCCTCGGTGCAGATGACGATGCAGGAGATGTCGAGCGCGGTTCAGTACGAACTTCCGATCAAGATTTTCATCCTCAACAACCAGTACATGGGCATGGTGCGCCAGTGGCAGCAGCTGCTGCACGGCAACCGGTTGTCGCATTCCTATTCGGAAGCGCTGCCGGATTTCGTCAAGCTCGCCGATGCGTTCGGTTGCGTCGGGCTCCAGGTGATCAAGCCCGGCGATCTCGACGGCGCGATCAACGAAATGATCAAGGTCAAGAAGCCGGTGCTGTTCGACTGCCGTGTTGCGGCGCTGGAAAACTGCTTCCCGATGATTCCATCGGGCAAGGCCCATAACGAGATGTTGCTTCCTGCGGAAGCAAACGAAGAAGCAACGACCGCGGCGTTCGCCGGCGGCAAGGCGCTGGTGTGACGATGAAAGCAGAGACAATGGAACAGCCCGCATCCGCCTACTTTATGGAGGATCGTCACGATCCTAACGAGACGCATACGTTGTCCGTGCTCGTGCAGAACGAGCCGGGCGTGCTTGCGCGTGTGATCGGCCTGTTTTCCGGCCGCGGTTACAACATCGACAGTCTCACGGTGTCGGAAACCGAACATGCCAAGCATATGTCGCTGATCACCATCGTGACGACCGGTACGCCGATGGTAATCCAGCAGATCAAGCACCAGCTCGACCGCATGATCCCGGTCTATCGCGTGGTCGACATGACGCTCACCGGCCGCGCCATCGAGCGCGAACTGGCGATGGTGAAGGTCAAGGGGACCGGCGATCTGCGGATGGAAGCGCTGCGGCTGTCGGAAGCGTTCCGCGCCCGCGTGATCGATGCCACCACCGAGAGCTTTGTGTTCGAGATCACCGGAGGCACCGCCAAGATCGATCAGTTCATCAACCTGATGATTCCGCTCGGTCTCGTCGAGGTATCGCGGACCGGCGTCGCCGCAATCGCGCGCGGACCGGACGGAACGTAAACGCGCACATCTTCATCCCATGAAACCAATCGATATCGCGCTGGCGGTCGCTGTGGCCGTCATCTGGGGAGTTGGCTTCGTGGCGACCCGGTTTGCGGTCGACGAGATGTCGGCGACGCTGCTGACGGCGCTGCGCTTCGGCATCACGGCGCTGCCCTGCCTGTTCCTGCCGCGTCCGAAGCTGTCATGGGGACTGATTGTCGCGATCAGCTGGTTGCTGGTGGCGCAATTTCTGGCGCAGACCTATGGCCTGGCCCATGGCGTGCCGGCCGGGTTGACTGCGGTGATCGTGCAGAGCCAGGCACTGTTCACGGTGGCTTTCGCGGCCATCTTCCTGCGCGAGCTGCCGACGCGGCTTCAAGTGCTTGGCATCGCGATCGCAATGTGCGGGTTGCTGCTGATCTGTTTCACCGTCGGTTATGATTTCAGTGTCTGGGCGTTTTCGATATCGATGACCGCACCGGTCAGCTTTGCGGTGTCCAATCTGCTCCTGCGCCGCGCGCAGGACGTGTCGATGGTCGATCTGTTCGCGTGGATCGGCCTGCTGGCGATGCTGCCGCTGCTGGTAATCCTGCTCACTGTCGAAGGGCCTGCCGTCACGTGGCACGCGCTGACGCACATGTCGCTTCTGGCGGCTTCGTGTGTGCTGGCGCTGGCGCTGCTCGGGACGACGCTGGGCTACTGGATCTGGGGCCGGCTGCTAGGCAGATACTCAGCTGCGCAGGTGGTGCCGTTCGCGCTGCTGGTGCCCTTCTTCGGCGCCGGGGCATCGAGTATCGTGTTCGGCGAGACCTTTGGTCCGTTGCGCCTGACCGGCATGATCGTTGTCGTGCTGGGCATTGCCGTCATGTTGCTTTCGCGTCGTCCGCCGCCCCTCGTTGAAGTGGCCTGATCTCATGATCTCCCAGCAGCTTGCCATCGCGTTCATCGCTTTCGCTTCCGCCGCGCTGTTCACGCCGGGGCCGAACAACATCATGCTGATGGCATCCGGCCTGAACTACGGTTTCCGCCGGACGTTGCCCCATGTCGCAGGCGTTACCATCGGCTTTTCGTTTCTGGTCGCCGTGATCGGGCTCGGCCTCGGCGCTGTGTTCGCGGCCTATCCGGTGCTGCATACCATCCTGAAATATGCCGGTGCGGCGTATCTCATCTACCTCGCGGTCATGATCGCGCTGTCGGGTCCGGCGGATACCGGCGGAGCCGGGGAGGGGAAGCCGATGACCTTCCTTGGAGCTGCGATGTTCCAGTGGGTCAACGTCAAGGGCTGGGTGATCGCGGTGGGCGCGATTACCGCCTATGCGGCCATCGCCGCCTATCCGCTGAACATCGCGGCGCTCTCGATCCTGCTGTTCCTGATCGGGCTGGGCTCGTCGCTGACCTGGGTGCTGCTCGGCACCTCGCTGCAGGCGCTGGTGAAGTCCCCCCGGGCGGTGCGTATTTTCAACGTTGTTATGGCCTTGCTTCTGCTGGCCTCGCTCTACCCCGTTCTGAAGGAGCCTTGATTTAGTTGCACTGCAGAAATGGGGCCCGCGGGCTTGTCTCGCAGCACCAGCCGCCCTACACAACGGCGGCAATTCATCCGGGCCTTACCGGCCCGACCCATCTGAAAAATCGCGTGATTTGGCCAATCGAAGGAAAACGAAAATGCGTGTTTATTACGATCGCGACGCCGACCTGAACCTGATCAAGGGCAAGAAGGTGGTCATCGTCGGCTACGGCAGCCAGGGCCATGCCCACGCGCTGAACCTGAAGGACTCCGGCGTAAAGGAAGTGGCCATTGCTCTGCGCAAGGGTTCCGCCACCGCCAAGAAGGCCGAAGCCGCCGGCTTCAAGGTGATGGAAGTCGCCGAGGCCGCGAAGTGGGCCGACGTCATGATGATGCTGACGCCAGACGAACTGCAGGGCGACATCTATCGCGATCACCTGCACGACAACATGAAGCAGGGCGCGGCGCTGCTGTTCGCGCACGGCCTCAACGTGCATTTCAACCTGATCGATCCGCGCGCCGACCTCGACGTTCTGATGGTCGCGCCGAAGGGCCCGGGCCACACCGTGCGCTCCGAGTATCAGCGCGGCGGCGGCGTGCCGTGCCTGATCGCGATCAGCAAGGACTCGTCGGGCAATGCCCACGATCTCGGATTGTCCTACGCCTCCGCCATCGGCGGCGGCCGTGCGGGTATCATCGAGACCACCTTCAAGGAAGAGTGCGAGACCGATCTGTTCGGCGAACAGGCCGTTCTTTGCGGCGGCACGGTTGAACTGATCCGCGCTGGCTACGAGACGCTGGTTGAAGCCGGCTACGCGCCAGAAATGGCGTACTTCGAGTGCCTGCACGAACTGAAGCTGATCGTCGACCTGATCTATGAAGGCGGCATCGCCAACATGAACTACTCGATCTCCAACACCGCAGAGTACGGCGAATACGTCACCGGTCCTCGCATCATCACCGCCGAGACCAAGGCCGAGATGAAGCGCGTGCTGGCCGACATTCAGTCCGGCAAGTTCACCCGCGACTGGATGCTGGAGAACAAGGTCAACCAGGCATCGTTCAAGGCGACCCGCGCCCGTGCCAACGAGCATGACATCGAGGCGGTCGGCGCCAAGCTCCGCGACATGATGCCGTGGATCAAGAAGGGCGCCCTGGTCGACAAGACCAAGAACTGATCGTCCGGTTCCCCGCAAACGGGGACAGGCAGCAAGCATTCGTTAACGGGGCCGCCTTCGCGGCCCCGTTTTCGTTGCGGGGCGCCTAGGCCGGATCGCAGCTCCAGTACCGGTCCCGGGGCTGAACAGGCGCTGAACAGCCCCGGTAAACCCCTGCGGCTAAAGATCAAGTTGCAGGCGTATGACGGTTACACTACGGTTTTGTGACACGTCGCGGTTACCGGCCGCACGGTTTGCCTCCTGGCCGCCGCCAGCAAAGGCGTCAGCACAGTGCCGGGTGTAGTTCGCGTCAAAGGCAATGTTGCCCCCGCCGACCTCAGTGCCGCCTACGCTGCCTCCCGCAAGCGCGGTTACGGGCACCCTTGCGCCTGTCGGGTACTGGCGGCTTCTCGCGGTGGCGATGCCGCATCTCGCGGCCCTCGGCGTTCTGCTGCAAACCGAAACGGATTTTGGCTCGCGTCTGGTCTTCCTATTGTGCTGGGGCGCGCTGAATTTTTCGTGGATTGCGCTGCTGCGGCGACCTGCGCTGTCCGGTGCGCTGTCGCTGACGATGATCGTTGTGCTCGTACTGCTGTCGCGCCTCAAGCACGACATCGTGCAAATGACCGTGAACTTCGTCGATCTCATGATGATCGACCGCGACAGCGTCGCGTTCCTGTTCACGATCTTCCCGAGCCTGCGCTGGTCCGCGGTGATTTCAGCGCTGCTGATCGTCCCGCTGATGGTGGCGCTGTGGCGGCTCGATCCGTTTCGCATCCGCCGGCTGCCGGCGGCGGTCACGGCGCTCGCCTGCATCGCGGGACTTGCGGGTTGTTCGCTGACGTGGCCGCAGGAGGACTGGCGCGGATACTACGCAGACAATTATATCTCGAAGTTCGCGCGCTCCGGCGTGATCGCGGTGTCCGATTTCGCCAATGGCGGGTTCATGGAATCCGATGCGGTCGCGCTCGAGCGTCTGAAGCTTCCCCTGGAAGAAGCGTGCCATCCGGCAGGGCGGCGCCCGCATATCATCATGATCCACGACGAGTCGAGCTACGACATCCGCTCGGCGCCGCAGATCAAGGTGCCTGCCGGTTATGGAAGGCATTTCGTTTCTGGCGACGGCAAGGTGCGAAAGTTTCTCGCCGAAAGCAACGGTGGCTCGAGCTGGCTGACGGAATACAATGTGCTGACCGGCCTTTCGTCGCGCTCGTTCGGAAGGTTTTCGTATTTCGTGACCCGCATCGCGTCGGGCCGGGTCGAGCGTGGGCTGCCGCTGGCGTTGCGCCGCTGTGGCTACAGCACCGTATCACTCTATCCTGCCTATGGCGCGTTTATGAGCGCGCGCAGTTTCCAGACCACCACCGGCATCCAGAAATTCTACGACGCACGCGATCTCGGCGCGAAAGGTATCGAGACCGACGCCTTCTTCTATGACAACGCAGTCCGGCTGCTGTCGCAGGAAAAGCAGGGCACGCCGGTCTTCATGTATGTCTATCTCGGCGCCAATCACTTCCCGTGGGTATCCACCTTCCGCCCGGAGCAGACGCCGGCATGGCGCACTCTTGGCAACGAGCCGAAGATCGATGAATACCTGCGCCGCCAGACCATGAGCGCGCAGGACTACAACGCGTTCGTTGCGAAGCTGAAGAAGCAGTTTCCCACCGAGCCATTCTTGATCGTGCGTTATGGCGATCACCAGCCGGAATTCTCATCGCTCATCATCGAACCGAATCTGACCGAGGATGACATTGCAAAACGGCTGATGGTCTATGACCCGCGCTATTTCGCGACCTATTACGCCATCGATTCCGTCAACTTCAAACCCGTCGGCAGTCCGACTGCGATGGAAACCATCGACGCGGCCTATCTGCCGCTGGTTGTTCAGGACGCTGCCGGTATCCCGCTCGATCCGTCGTTCGAGGAGCAGAAGAAGATCATGCTCCGCTGCAAGGGGCTGTTCTATTCCTGCAAGGACGGTGCGGAGGCGCGGCGCTTCAATCGCCTGCTGATCGACGCCGGGTTCATCAAGAACCTTTAGCCGCAACGGACCCGCTTCATGTCAAACGTCACGACATTGATCCAGCGCAGCAAGCACCGGCTTCTATTGAAGCCGCTCGGAGAGGGGGGATGGCTCTGGTTCCTGCGCGTGGCGCTGATCGCCGCGATGCATCTGGCTGCCGTCTATCTTCTGGCATCGGTCGAATACGGCCCGTTCGCGATGACGCTGGCGCTGCTGACATGGGCGCTGCTGAATTTCATGTCGCTGATCGTGCTGCGCCGACCGGGTATTTCCGCGGCGCTGTCGCTGGCTGTGGTTGCGATCCTGATTACGCTGTCGCAGTTCAAATACGGGATCACGCAGCTCACGCTGACGTTCCTGGACTTTCTCATTATCGATCGCGACACGTTTTCGTTTCTGCATTCGATCTTCCCGCAACTGAAGACGCTGTCCTTTCTGCTCGCAGTCATCGCTGTGCCGGTGATCTGGCTGATCTGGCGCGCCGATCCGTTCCGTATTCGCCGCGCGGTGTCCGCGGCTGGTGCGACGGCCTGTGTCGCGCTGATCGCAGGACTGTCGGTGATCTATCCCGAGCAGCCGTGGGAACCGTTCCAGGGCGTCAATCATATCTCGAACCTGGCGCGATCCGGCGTCGTGTCGGTGTCGCACCTGACATCGACGGGCTGGATCGAAGCCGATCCGCCGAACATGATCGGGTCCGCGCAAGCGTCGCAGATTGAGACGGAATGTGCACCGGGCGCCAAGCGGCCGAACATCGTCATGGTGCTGGACGAGTCCAGCTTCGACATCAGCGCCGCGCCCGGCATCAAGGTGCCGGAGAATTATCGTGATTTCTTCAAGTCGGCGGACGGACGGCAGCGGTCGTTCATCGCGGAATCCGCCGGTGGGCCGACCTGGTACACCGAGTTCAATGTTCTGACCGGCCTGTCGGCGCGGTCGTTCGGCAAGCTCAAGTTCTATGTCACGCGGATCGCGGCGGGCAAGATTTCGCGCGGGTTGCCGCAGGCCTTGCAGCGCTGCGGCTACCGGACGTTCTCGCTGTATCCGACCTACGGCGATTTCCTCAGCGCGCGGAGCTTCCAGACATCCGCCGGGATCGACAAGTTCATCGACATGGCCGACATGGGCGTCAGCGAGGACATGCAGCCCGACAGATTCTATTTCGATCAGGCGTTGCAGTTGATCGCGCGCGAGCGCAAAGCCGATCAGCCGATGTTCGTGCTCGTCTACCTCACGGCCAATCACTTCCCCTGGACGACGAGCTACCGGCCGGATCTGACGCCAGCGAGCTGGACAGCACCGGGCAACACTGCTGAAGTAGACGAGTACATCCGCCGTCAGGCGATGACGGCGGCGGACTACGCCACCTTCGTCGCGCGGCTGAAGGCCGACTACCCGGATGATCCGTTCCTGCTGGTGCGTTTCGGGGATCATCAGCCGGCGATCTCCCAGAAGCTGCTGGAGCCGAAACTGCCACAGGCGATGCTGGCAAACCGCATCATGACGCACGATCTGCGCTATTACAAAACCTACTATGCGATCGACGCGCTTAACTACAAGCCGGACATGTCGTCGGCGCTGGAAACACTCGACGCGGCCTATCTGCCGCTTGCGGTTCAGGAGGCGGCGGGTATTCCGCTCGATTCCACGTTCGCCGAGCAGAAGAAGATCATGCTCCGCTGCAAGGGCCTGTTCTATACCTGCAAGGAAGGCGCGGAAGCCAAGCGGTTCAATCGCCTGCTGATCGACGCTGGGTTCGTTAAGAACCTTTAGGCAACCGCATTTGTCGTCACCCTGAGGTGCCGTAGCGAAGCGGAGGCCTCGAAGGGCGACGGCGGATTTCGAGCAATCATCCTTCGAGGCTCGCAAGCGCTCGCACCTCAGGATGACGGGTCATTTCCTCGAAACCCTCTCCCACAGCCATCGCGCAACTGCATCTGGCGAGCTGGTGCTGTCGCCGTTCGCCGCGCGCAGGTTGGCTTCGCGCATGGTGGCGATATCGATCTTTCCGAGCAGCGGCTGCAACGCATCGCGCAGCGCCTGGTCTCCGGCGCGCTTTGGCGAGAGAAGAACGATGGCGTCATAGGGCGGGATCGCCGATTTCGGATCGCCGAGCACGACGAGATCGTATTTCGCGATCAGCCCGTCGCTGGTGTAGCCCGCGATCACGTCGACCTCGCTGGACGCCACCGCCGCATACATGAAGTCCGGCTGCATCTGCCGCTGCTGCCGGAATAGCAGGCCGTAGCTTTGGCGCAGGGCCGTCCATTCCGGCCGCGAGAAAAACTCATAGTCGCCTGCGATCGACAGCGATGACGCGCGGGGCGCGAGATCGGCGATGGTGCTGATGCCGAGTTCCTCGGCGCGCTTGCGCGGCATCACCAGTGCATAGGCATTCTCGAAGCCAAGTTCGCCGAGCAGGGAAATGCCGTACTTGTCCTTGAGCGTTGTCGCCAGATCGCTCAGCAACTCCTTGCGGGGTTTAATCTCGGTGCGCTTGAGCTGATTGGCCCAGAGCGTCCCGGAATAGTCGACATAGACGTCGATGTCGCCGGATGCGAGCGCTTCGAAGATCACGTTGGAGCCGAGGCCTTCGCGCGGGCTGGCCGCCAGCCCCGCCGCCTGCAGGCGCTGTGCGATCAGTGACGAGAGGATGTACTGCTCTGTGAAGGTCTTGGCGCCGACGATGATGTTCGTCTTTGCGCGGGCCATTGACGGCATCAGGGTCGCGGCGATCAGCGCGGCGAGACCGAGGCAGCCGAGAACTATACGCGGGCGGCTGTGCAAGCGCACGCCACCTTCGATCAGCGCCAGCAACTGATCGACCGCCAGCGCCAAGGCTGCGGCTGCAACGCAACCGAACAGCACGAACACCCAGTTCTGGGTCTGCAATCCTGCAAAGATGTAATTGCCCAGACTCGTCTGGCCGATCGGGGTGGAGAGCGTCGCGGTGCCGATGACCCAGACCGCGGCGGTCCGGATGCCGGCCATGATCACTGGCAGTGCCAGCGGAAGCTCGACCATGGTGAGCGATTGCCGCTGCGTCATGCCGACGCCTTCCGCCGCTTCGATGATCGCCGGATCGATGCCCTGCAATCCGGTGATGGTGTTCCGCAACACCGGCAGCATGCTGTAGAGCGCGAGCGCGAGTACCGATGGCAGAAATCCGAATGCCGAAAACCCGTGGCCGAACCATTGCAGCGACAGGCCTGCCAGCGCGAGCAGCAGCGGATAGAACAGCGCGAGCAGCGCGAGGCCGGGCACGGTCTGCACGACGCTGGCGATGCCGAGCACGATGTCGCGCAGTACAGGTTGCCGCCGGACGATCAGAGCCAGCGGAAAGCTGATGATGAGCCCGAGCGCCAGAGCAGCGAGGCTGACGCGGACATGGCTGCCGAGATAGTCCGGCAGCCGTGTCAGCGCATCGCTCCAGCGCGGATCGGACAAGATATTCATGCCGGGTCCTTCGGCAGCAATTCCTTCAGCCGCTCCGCCTGACGCCGCGGTGTATTGAGCAATTCGCCGACATAGGCATCCGTGCTTTTCGACAGCTCCTGTGCTGTGCCTTGTGCGACCAGACGGCCGGCGCTCATCACCGCAACGCGGTCCGCGAGCAACAGCGCCTCGGTCATGTCATGGGTGATCATCACCGTGGTCAGGCCGAGGCTGCGATGGAGCGCGCGATAGTCCTCCCCAAGGGCATCGCGGGTAAGGGGATCGAGCGCGCCGAACGGCTCGTCCATTAACACGATGGTTGGCTTCGCCGCCAAGGCGCGCGCCACGCCGACGCGTTGCTGTTGGCCGCCGGACAGCTCATGTGGAAACCGGTTGCGGTGTGAGCGTTCAAGCCGCACCAGATCGGTCAGTTCATCGACGCGCGCTGAAGTTTCTTGTGGGGGCGTTCCCAGTAACCGCGGCGTAATGCCGATATTGCCGGCGACGGTCATGTGCGGAAACAGCCCGCCGCTCTGGAAGACGTATCCGATGCTTCGGCGCAGCGTGATCGGATCGACGCTCCGCACGTCATTGCCTTGCACGCTGACGGTGCCACTGTCGGGAGCGATCAGTCGGTTGGCCAGCCGCAGCAGCGTGGTCTTGCCGGAGCCGGAGCCGCCGACCACCGCGAGAAATTCTCCTGCGGCCACATTGAGCGAAACCTCGTCAACGGCCTTTATGCGGCCCTGCTCGAAGCTCTTGCCGACATTCTCGTAGGCGATGGCGGGCGCGGCGTTGATCATGCCGTCATGATGGACCATCGATATCGACCTGTCGACGGCCCGGCACTGGCGGACGGGTAGGCTGCCGTGTAGCGTCGTCGCGACCAACGGAGCATGTCTCGTCATGGCCAAGAACGGCAAGTCCTCGCAACCGAGCGCCAGGCAGTTGAAGTCCTATGTGGACCCGTTCCGGGTCGACGGCTCGCAGGAGTTTCATCTCACGGCGCACAAGCCCGGCGAGAAGGGCGGACTCGACAAGGAGGCGGCGCGCGGGCTCGTCGATGCCAATCGCGGGAGGCTGCGCGAGTTGCAGGAAAAGCTCTATGCGCAGGATCTTTGGTCGGTCCTGCTGATCTTTCAAGGCATGGACGCCGCTGGCAAGGACAGCGCCATCGAAAACGTCATGTCGGGCATCAATCCGCAGGGCTGTCAGGTCTATTCGTTCAAGCAGCCGTCCACGAAGGAGCTCGACCACGATTTCATGTGGCGCACATCGAAGTGTACTCCTGAACGTGGGCGTATCGGCATCTTCAACCGTTCTTATTATGAAGAACTGCTGGTGGTCCGCGTGCATCCGGAAATTCTGGATAAGCAGCGGATTCCGCCGGAGCTGGTGACCAAGAACATCTGGCACGAACGCTTCGAGGATATTGCGGCGTACGAGAAATACCTCGCGCGCAACGGCACGCTGGTCCTGAAGTTCTTTCTCAATATCTCGAAGGAGGAGCAGCGCCAGCGGTTTCTCGATCGCCTCGAAGAGCCGGCAAAGAATTGGAAGTTCTCGCTGGGCGATGTGGCCGAGCGCAAGCTGTGGGACAGGTATCAGGCGGCGTATCAGGATCTGATCCACCACACATCGGCGAAGCACGCGCCGTGGATTGTCGTGCCCGCCGACCACAAATGGTTTGCCCGCGTCGTCATCAGTTCGGCCATCGTCAGTGCGATGGAAAAGCTAAACCTGAAATTTCCCGAGGTGGACAAGAGCGACGCCGGGGAATTGAAAAAAGTGAAGGTCGCGCTCGAGCGAGAGGGACGGGCCCCGGTTCGTGTGCCCAAAGCAAAGGCTTCGGGAACCTCAAAGGGAACTGTTTAACCGGAATACGACCCATATCGACCCGCCCCCGCAATTCACAGTATGCACATCGTGGGTTGCAGACCGGGCCTGCTGGAAATATTATGCAGGCGGGTGAGGATTCCTTGGTGGCTAATCTGCGCACGGTTGTTTTGTTGGTTCTCTTGACCGGCCTCGGCGTTGCGTCGAGTCCGATGCGGGCGCATGCCGAGTGGTGGAAGATTTACGCGCCGAAGGACTTCGAGGCGTGTTCTCAGAGCGCGGAACAACCCGGTCTGTCGAAGGACGCCCAGGCGAAGATCATTTCGGAATGCGATTCAAAATTTGCTGGTCGCCGCAAACCCGGCGGCGGTTACACGTACTTTGATTTCATGCAGAACCGTCACTTCGACATCGCCGGTCCTAATCCGACGCCGCAAGAACTCAAGCGGATGGATCAGGAATATCTGGCCTATCTCGAAACGAACCGGGAAACTCCCATCGAAGTTGCAGATGCCGGGCAGGCAATCGCGGCGATCAACAATCAAATGAAGCCTGTCGGCGATCAGAAGCAGGCGCAACCGAAGGTCGCTGCGAAGCAACCCGCTCCCGTCAGTCGCCCACGCGTTCCTAAGGATGTCTGCAAAGGTGACGCCTTGTCCTGCGGCTGGGCAAAGATCACGACGACCGTGAAGGGCCTGCGACATGCCTTGCTTGGCGCAGATTCCAAGCGTGACACCTACGCGCAACGAAAGCTCTAAGCCGCCCAGCCTCGGTCCTTCCTCCGAGGCCGGCGATATGCCCGCGCAGATAGGGCAGCTTTCCTGACCAATCTTTGGCGTTGCGGGACCTTGCCTTTCTCGTCTAGAAACGGCCGTACCAGACGCTTCGGCAACCATCCGTCAACGGTTTTGGGCCGAGTATGCGTTTTTCGGGGACTGAATCGATGATTCGCGGCGGCATTCAGGGACAGCAGGACACGGGGGCATTTGCCGCCGGCCTCGACGCGCGCCCTGCTGCTGCGATTTCGTCCCTTCTTGGCGGGCTTCTGCTTCTTATCTGCCCCTGAGGGCCGTCTGGGCGTTTGCGCCTGGGCACTCAGGGGTTCGAAGACAGCACCGAAACCCGAGCGTCCTGAAGTGGCGCATCTGACCAAAGGATTTTTCCCATGACCACCGCGAGCAAGTCCGACAAGGACCGCGTCGTTATTTTTGACACCACGTTGCGTGACGGCGAACAGTGCCCCGGCGCGACCATGACCTTCGAGGAAAAGCTCGAAGTCGCGGATCTGCTCGACTCCATGGGCGTCGACATTATCGAGGCTGGTTTTCCGATCGCCTCGGACGGCGACTTCGAAGCCGTCCGCGAAATCGCGAAGCGCACGAAGAATGCGGTGGTTTGCGGCCTCTCCCGCGCGGCCCACAAGGACATCGACCGCTGCGCCGAAGCGATCCGCCCGGCGCGCCGCGGCCGCATCCACACCTTCCTGTCCACCTCGCCGGTGCACATGAAATACAAGTTGCAGATGGAGCCGGCGGATGTGCATGAGCTGGTGATCTCGCAGGTCACCCGGGCGCGCAACCACACCGATGACGTCGAGTGGTCGTCGGAAGACGGCACTCGCACGGAATTCGACTTCCTGTGCCGTTGCGTGGAATCGGCGATCAAGGCCGGTGCGACCACCATCAACATCCCGGATACCGTCGGCTATAGTGTGCCGGAAGAATACTACGATCTGTTCAAGCGCGTGCGCGAAACGGTGCCGAATTCCGACAAGGCGGTGTTCTCGGTCCATTGCCACAACGACCTTGGCATGGCGGTGGCGAATTCGCTGGCCGGTGTACGTGCGGGTGCGCGGCAGATCGAATGCACCATCAACGGCATCGGCGAGCGTGCGGGCAATGCCGCGCTCGAGGAAGTCGTGATGGCGATGCGCGTGCGCAACGACAAGTTGCCATACTGGAACAACATCGACACCACGATGCTGACGCGAGCATCGAAGTCGGTGGCTGCGGCGACATCGTTCCCGGTGCAGTACAACAAGGCCATCGTCGGGCGCAATGCCTTCGCGCACGAGAGCGGCATCCATCAGGACGGTATGCTCAAGAACGCCCAGACCTACGAGATCATGCTGCCGGAGACTGTCGGCGTAAAGCAGACCTCGCTGGTGATGGGCAAGCATTCCGGCCGCCATGCCTTCATCCACAAGCTGGAGGGGATGGGCTACAAGCTCGCCAGCAACCAGCTGGAAGATGCCTTCGTGCGCTTCAAGGCGCTGGCCGACCGCAAGAAGGATATCTACGACGAGGACATCGAAGCGCTGGTCGATCAGGAGATTGCTCATTCGCACGATCGGATTCATCTCGTATCCTTGACGGTGATTGCCGGCACGCATGGACCGCAGCGCGCAACGATGAAGCTCGACATCGAAGGTCAAATCAAAATCGAGGAAGCCGAGGGCAACGGTCCGGTAGACGCGACGTTCAACTGCATCAAGTCATTGGTGCCGAATGAAGCGAAGCTGGAGCTCTATCAGGTGCACGCGGTGACCGCCGGAACCGATGCGCAGGCTGAGGTGTCGGTGCGGCTGTCACAGGACGGACGTTCCGTCACGGCACGCGCTGCGGATCCTGACACGCTGGTGGCTTCGGCGAAGGCGTATCTCAGCGCCTTGAACAAGATCGTCATGAAAAAGCAGCGTGACACGCCTGCGGTGGCCGCCGCAGGCCACTGATCGCTTATTCGTCTAAACCAACAGAACGCGGTGCATCGTCCGATGCGCCGCGTTTTGCGTTGCAGCACGCTTTCCCTCGCTAACAGCAATGGCCTTGACCGCGGGTGTCTGCAATGATCCCGTCTTTATGGACTCCGGGGTCGCGGCCATGCCGCAAGCTCCCAACAACTCAACAATTCTTCGGGAGGAAACATGAAAAAACTTGTTCTCGCTGCGGCGTCGATCGCGGCCCTTGCGCTCGTTGGCCCTGCTTCGGCGCAGGCCCCGATCGTCATCAAGTTCAGCCACGTCGTCACGCCCAATACGCCAAAGGGGCAGGGCGCGGATAAATTCAAGGAACTCGCCGAAAAATACACCAACGGCAAGGTGAAGGTTGAGGTCTACCCGAACTCTCAGCTCTACAAGGACAAGGAAGAGGTCGAAGCGCTTCAGCTCGGCGCGGTGCAGATGCTTGCTCCGTCGCTTGCCAAGTTCGGGCCGCTCGGCGTAAAGGAGTTCGAGGTCTTCGATCTTCCGTACATTCTGCCGGACAAGGCCGCGCTGGGCCGCATCACCAAGGGGCCGATCGGAAAAAGCCTTCTGGCCAAGCTGGAGCCGAAGGGCATCACAGGTCTCGCTTACTGGGACAACGGCTTCAAGATCATGACGGCGAACAAGCCGATGCATAAGGTCGCCGACTTTCGCGGGCTGAAGATGCGGATCCAGTCGTCCAAGGTGCTGGAAGCGCAGATGCGCGCGCTCGGCGCCATTCCGCAGGTCATGGCTTTCTCCGAAGTCTATCAGGCGATGCAATCAGGCGTAGTCGACGGCAACGAGAATGTGCCGTCGAATGTCTATACCCAGAAAATGCACGAGGTTCAGAAGCACATCACGGTCTCGAACCACGGCTACATCGGCTATGTGGTGATCGTGAACAAGAAGTTCTGGGACGGATTGCCCGCCGACGTGAAGCCGCAGGTCGAAAAGGCCATGGCGGAGGCGACCGAGTTCTCCAACGCGATCGCGCAGCAAGAGAACGACGATGCGATAGTGGCGATGAAAAAGGCCGGCACCACGACGTTCCACGAACCAACGCCTGCCGAGCGCGCTGAATGGATGAAGACCCTCGAGCCGGTGACGACCGACATGGCGTCGCGGGTCGGTAAGGACCTGATCGAGGCGTTTCAGAAGGAAGCCAACGCCAAGACCAACTAGGACGGGTCGTTACGGCGAGATGAAAATGATCCGGGACGCCGGTCCATTTTCATCTGCCGGGACGATACGGGGCGTCGGCTGAAGACCAGAACGCGAAAAAATGCGGCTGGTGCGGGTAGGGGCAAGCCTTGAAATTATTTCTGCGCATCCTCGATCGTTTCGAGGAAATCCTGATCGCGACGCTCATCGCAGCGGCGACGATCGTCATCTTCCTGGCCGTTGTCCATCGCTACGGAACGGGCGTCTCGTTTCTGTATCCGTATTTGATCCAGATTCACTTCTCATGGGCGCAGGAACTGTGCATCTACATGTTCGTGTGGATGGCAAAGTTCGGTGCGGCCTATGGCGTTCGCACAGGCATCCATGTCGGCGTCGACGTGTTGGTCCTGATGCTCAAGCCGGCCTACAAGAAGGCCACCATCCTGTTCGGGCTTTTCGGTGGCGCCTTCTTCACGTTCGTCGTGGGAACGATGGGCTTGAAGTTCGTGCTGGGTTTGGCGCAGACCGATCAGACATCGCCCGATCTCGAAATTCCGAGCTGGATCGTTTATCTCTGCGTGCCTCTCGGCTCATACCTGATGTGTTTTCGCTTCCTGCAGGTCGCGTACAGCTTCTGGCACACCGGCGAACTGCCGCATCACGATGAAAGCGAAGTGGAAGGCCTCGAGGCGCTTGAAGTGAAGGCCACCGGTGGCGCGACGCTGGGTGTTCGCCAATGAGCAGCCTGATCATCTTCGGATTGCTGATTGCGCTCATGTTGACTGGGATGCCGATCTCGATCGCACTTGGCCTCACAGTGCTGTCGTTCCTGTTCTTCCTGACCAGCGTACCGATCGAGTCGGTTGCGCTGAAGCTGTTCACCGGGATCGAGAAGTTCGAGATCATGGCGATCCCGTTCTTTATTCTTGCTGGCAATTTTCTCACTCATGGCGGCGTCGCAAGGCGCATGATCGAGTTTGCAAGAACCATGATAGGCCACTGGGCCGGTGGATTGGGTATCGCCGGGACGATGGCCGCTGCATTATTTTCGGCCGTGTCGGGATCGTCTCCCGCGACGGTGGTCGCGATCGGATCGATCATGCTGCCTGCAATGCTTGCGGTCGGCTATCCGAAGCGCTTCGGCGCCGGGATTATCGTCACCGGAGGCGCGTTGGGGAATCTCATTCCGCCTTCGATCATCATGGTGATCTACGCCGTATCGACCAGCGGAGCGGTCTACTTCGGTCCGAATGGCGAGCGTGTGTCCTCGGCGTCGGTAGGCCAGTTGTTTATGGCCGGAATGGTGCCGGGGATTATTCTTGCGGTCATGTTGTCCGCCACGACCTGGTATCGCGCATGGAAAAACAATTATCCGAGAATCCCGAAAGCAACCTGGGGTGAGCGCTGGCGCGCATTCGTGGACTCGTCCTGGGGCATTTTCCTGATCGTCGTCGTTCTGGGCGGCATCTATCTGGGCTGGTTCACGCCGACCGAGGCTGCCGCGATGAGCGCGGTTTATGCCTTTTTGATCGAGATGTTCATCTACAAGGATCTCACCTGGAAGAGTGTGCCCAAGGTCCTGCTCGCGTCCGCCAACATGAGCGCGATGATCCTCTACATCGTGACCAATGCGGTCCTGTTCTCGTTCCTGATGACGAGCGAGCAGATTCCGCAGACGATGGCTGCGTGGATTACGGGAAGCGGCATCAACTGGATTGCATTCCTGCTCCTCGTGAACCTGCTTCTTCTTCTGGCCGGCAACGTGATGGAGCCGTCGTCTATCGTTCTGATCATGGCCCCGATTCTCTTTCCAATTGCGGTCAAACTCGGGATCGATCCCGTGCATTTTGGCATCATTATTGTCGTCAACATGGAAATCGGCATGTGCCATCCACCGGTGGGGCTCAACCTTTATGTGGCATCTGGTATCGCCAAAATGGGTATCACCGAGCTTTCGATCGCTGTCTTGCCCTGGCTGATCACGCTCCTCATCTTTCTCGTCATGATCACGTACATTCCAGAGATTTCGCTGTGGTTGCCGCGCACTCTGGGAATGTTGCGTTAGCGCTGCCGACTGCATTAATGGGCGTTCACCTAGGTGTCCAAAGCTTAAGTTGAAAGCGGGCCTGTTGCTGTCATCTTCGGGAGAGTTCATCCGGAGATGCCCCATGAAGAAAGTTATTCTCGCGAGCGTTGCGGCAGTCGCCATCATCGGCTCGACCGCCGTCTATGCGGAGCACCGCCACCACCACCATCATCGCATGAGCACGGAAGACCGCGCGGCATTCGTCGATGCGAAGATCGCGGCTGTGAAGGCCGGCCTGAAGCTCACGCCGGAGCAGGAAAAGATGTGGCCGCCGGTCGAGGCGGCGGTGCGCGATTTCGCCAAGCAGCGGATTGCGATGGCCAATGCGCGCGCCAGCGAGCGCGATGCGCGGCGCGCGGCACGGGATCAGAAGGGCTCTCAGGACGGCAAGCCGGCAACGGCCGATCAGGCCCGCGACCCGATGGTGCGGCTGCGCGACCGGGCCGACAGGATGGCGGAGACCGCCGCTGGCCTGAAGAAGATCGCCGACGCCGCCGATCCGCTCTACAAGAGCCTCGATGACGGCCAGAAGCGGCGGCTGACGATGCTGACCCGCATGGGCGGGCATCACGGCTGGCGCGGACGGAGCTTCGAGCGCGGTCTGGACGGCGACCGATTCGACCGGGATCGCGGCCCTGGCCGGGACCGTGGCGCAGGGGACTCCGAGCGCCTCTGAGGTCCCCGCCCAGACCATGAGGGACGACAAAACCGCCGGAAATCCGGCGGTTTTTTGCTGTCCGGAACTGCTCGAATCTAGCGTTGTCCAGCGCAGGGAAAACCCGCGAACCTTGCTGGACATGGCCGGTTCGCTTTGCTAAACGACGCCGTCCTCAACGGACATCCGGTTGGATCCGGGCGCATAGCTCAGTTGGTAGAGCAGCTGACTCTTAATCAGCGGGTCCCAGGTTCGAGCCCTGGTGCGCCCACCAAACAAACCAAACATGATGGTTTTGGATTGGTGAGAACGAGCCGCATTCTGCAGCTCGTTCAGCAGTTCTGTCTCTGTTCGAGCTTCCGGGGGCGCGGCGCGTCTCAATTGATTTTGGCGCCGGAGCTATCCACCACCTTGCCCCAACGCTCATAGTCCGCGTGGATCGTCTGAGTGAATGCTTCCGGCGTTGTCGTCGTGACGCTCAGGCCCTGCGCGCCAAGGCGTTCCCGCACGTCAGGGAGATTCCCGATGCGGATCACTTCGGCGTTCAGTCGCTGGAGAATGGCTGTCGGCGTTGCTGCGGGAGCCACGAGGCCAAACCAGGAGTCGACGACCAGGCCCGGCAAACCAGCTTCGGCGGCCGTAGGGACGTTGGGAAGTTGGGGCGACCGTTCGCGGCTGGTAACGACCAGTCCCTTGATCTTGCCGTCTCTGATTTGAGGCGCGAGGACGGTCAGGGTGTCGAAGGCAAGGTTCACCTGGCTGCCGAGCAGTGCGTTGATGGCTGGCGCGCTGCCTTTGAACGGCACATGCAGCAGGTCTGTCCCGGTCAGGTTTTTGAAGAGTTCACCGCTCAGGTGGCAGAGCGTGCCGGGGCCGCACGACGAGTACGTAAATTTGCCCGGCTCGCTCTTTGCGGCAGCGATCAGCTCCTTGAGAGTCGATACGGGTGTATCAGGGCTGGCCGCGACCACATAAGGGACCGACGCTAGAAGCGAAACAGGAGCGAAGCTTTTGAAGGGGTCGTAAGTGATGGACCTGTTGATGTGCGGCAGGATCGTGAGCTGCCCAGCCGAAGCAAGCGAGAGCGTGTAACCGTCCGGATCGGCCTTGGCGACGAATTCCGCTGCGATGGCTGTGCCAGCGCCTGGCTTGTTCTCGACCACAATGGATTGTTTGAGCGCTTCGCTGAGCTTGTCGGCATAGATCCGCGCGATGGTGTCAGCGGCACCGCCCGCCGGAAACGGCACGATGAATTTGATCGTTCGGCTTGGCCACGTATCGGCGAACGATGCGGTGCTGACGCTGACGAGCAAGCCGACCGCTGCGAGAGATGCCGAAATGAAGTTGAAGATCCTGAAGGAACGCATCGTATAATTCCTTGATGGTTTGTCGACGAGTTGCCACGGTCACGCGTTCGCGCGGAATGAATCGAATCCATTCCGCGACGTGGTGTGGGTTGTGGCGACGGTTTGCCTGCTATTCTCGATGTTGCCAGCGACGACGAGGGCGTTGGCTGTTGCATAAAAGATGGCGTCAGAACGCAGGCGTTGCAATGAAATGCTATTGCGAAACGATATGGACGCTTGGTTCATTCATCTCGCGCCGATCTCGGATTTGGAAAATCGTTCTGTTCGCTCAATGACGAGCGAATGCTGCGTCGCTTGCGCCGGATGCGACAGTCATCGCGTCAGCCGATGCGGCAAGAGAACCTCTGATGCAATGGGATCCGGCGTGCGGGCCCATCCGCGAGAGGCGGCTGCGACATTGATAGTGGAAACCGACTCTGAAGTCGGGTAGCCATACACTCTGCCAAAGGAGGCCGTCGTGGCTCGCTGGAATAACGCCGTTGCCAGCGCAACGGAACTCAAGAATCTCCGGAAGGACGCGCTGTACCGTGAGGCGGCAAAGGCCTTTCGCCGCAATGGCTATCACGGGACCTCGCTCGACGAGATCGCCGAGGGCTTGGGGATCAGCAAGCCGACCCTCTATCACTATGTCAAAACCAAGCGGGATCTTCTGTATCAGTGCCACATGGCGGCCGCCGAGCAGGCGCTGTCCACGGTGTGCCGGGACGAGGGCGTCACCGGCATCGAGCGACTCCGGCGGACGACGTCAGCCTATGTTCGATCAATGATCGGCGAGCAGAGCTATAGCGTTATTATTCTTGAGGAAAAATCGCTTTCCCCGGTCCAGCTTTCGACCGTCGTGCATGAGCGTGATCGCTTCGAGGGCGCTCTGATCTCGATGGTGCTGGAGGGGCAGCAGGACGGCACGATCCTTCCCGGGGAACCGCGGTTCGTGGTCTTCAACGTGCTCGGCGCGGTCAACTGGGTCACCAAATGGTACCGGCCCGGTGGCTCCTGGAGCGAGGCGGATGTCGGCGAGGGGGTCGCAGGCTTTGTCTGCCGCGGCCTTGCGGCGCCCGGAGTCACGATCGAGGGTAGCCAATTACTGCCGCGATTGCCGTTGATGGCAACAATGTCAGTGCGGAAAACCTAGTCAACGGGTCCACCCTGTTGACTTTCGACTCTGCAGTCGATTAGTCGTACCCGAAGTTGAGGCGAGCCAATGAAGAGCCCGCCGGGTATGGCAGGACGTTGTGGCGGACCAAGTACGAGATGGAACGAGCCCGGCAGGGGCAAGCAGCTCCCGTCAGTTGTTACGGGCAGTGGGACTCTCGAAGCGCTTCGGCGGCGTGCAGGCGTTGCGCGATGTGTCGTTCGCGATGGATCGCGGACAGGTCGTCGGGCTGATCGGGCCAAACGGCTCCGGCAAATCGACCTGCGTCAATCTTCTCTCCGGCACTCTGCCTGTCAGCGCAGGCGAAGTTTGGCTCGACGATGAACTGCTGACCGGCAAGCCGATTGATGCGGCTGTGGTCAAAGGCCTGTCGCGCACCTTCCAGAGCACGCAGATATTCCCTGAAGATACCGCGCTCGAAAATGTGATGCTCGGGTGTCACACCCTGTTCAAGCAGGGCCCGGCGAAGTCCGTTCTGCGCACAGCTTCGGCCAAACGCGAAAATCTCGAACTGGTCACCCATGCCGAGCGCTCGCTTGCATTGGTCGGCCTTGCGGAGCGCCGGGATCAGATCGCTTCGACGCTGTCGGCGGCCGAGCAGCGCCTGCTGATGATCGCTGTGGCGCTGGCATCAAAGCCCAAGGTCATTCTGCTCGACGAGCCAGCGGCGGGCATGGTCGCCAGCGAGCGCCGCGCCTTGGCAGGCATCATCCGCTCTCTGCCGTCACACGGCATCAGCGTGCTGGTGATCGAACATCACATGGGGCTGATCATGGAGGTCTGCGACCGCATCGTCGTGCTGAACTTCGGCCAGAAGATTGCCGAGGGCACTCCAGCTGAAATCCGTAACAATCAGGCGGTCATCGACGCCTATCTTGGGCATCGCGATCATGCTTGAAGTCTCCGATCTGCGTATTGCTTACGGCCAGGTCGAGGTCGTGCATGGTGTGTCCTTCAATGTGCGCCAGGGCGAATGCGTCGCGCTGATTGGCCCGAACGGCGCCGGCAAATCCACCATTCTGAAGACCGTCTGCGGGCTGATGTCGCCAATCGGCGGCTCGATCATGTTCGATGGCCGCTCCACGGCGGGCTTGCCTGGCCACACGATTGCAGGACTCGGCATTTCGATGTGTCCGGAAGGCCGTCAGGTCTTTCCGGAAATGACCGTGATGGAGAACCTGCAGCTCGGCGCCTATACGCGCCGGCGTAGCGCGATCAAGAACGACCTCGATGAGATGATGACGCTGTTTCCACGCTTGCGCGAGCGCGCCGGGCAGAATGCCGGAACGCTGTCGGGCGGCGAGCAGGAAATGGTGGCGATCGCGCGTGCGCTGATGGCGCGCCCGAAACTCTGCATTTTCGATGAGCCCTCGCTCGGCATCGCGCCACGCGTGGTCGATGAAATCGAACAGACGCTGCTGGCGATCAAGGCGCGGGGCGTCACCATTCTGCTGGTCGAGCAGTCGGTTTCGATGGCGCTTCGCGTTGCCGACCGCGGCTACGTGATCGAGGCGGGACTGATCGTGCTTGAAGGGTCATCGGCCGAGCTCTCGGGCAACAAGGACGTCCAGAACGCCTATCTCGGTTTTTGAAGCAAGAAAACTCACAGGAGGAGATTCTTATGAAGAAATTGTTGGGAGCGGTGCTGTCCGCAGCGCTGATCGGAGCGCCCGGCGCATTCGCCGCCGAAAAGACGCTGACAATCGGTTACAGCGATGCGCTGACCGGCGGCGGCGCCGTCTACGGCGTGCCGCAGAAGAAGGCGATCGATCTTGCGATCGAGGAGATCAACGGCGCCGGCGGCATCAAGGTGGGCGCGGACAACTACAAGATCAAGACCATCGAGTATGACGACAAGGCGGACTCGACCGAAGCCACCAACGTCGCACGCAAGCTGATCGACCGCGACGACGTCAAGTTCATCCTCGGCTATTGCTGCTCCGCCTCGGGCGGCGCGATGGCATCGTTCATCGGCCGTGAAGACGTCATCGTGCTGGTCGGCACCGCAGGTGCGCGCTCGATCACCTCGATCGGCAACAAGAACGTGTTCCGTACCCGTCCGCCCGGTGACTACACCGGCGCAGCCGCGGGCAAGTTCATCGCCCAGCAGGGCGTGAAGACTCTTGGCGTTCTCGCCGTGCGCGACGTGGCGCTGTTCACCCAGTACCGCGATGCGCTGGTCAAGGCATTCGAGGAAGCGGGCGGCAAGGTCGTTGCGATCGAAACCTTCGGCGGTCAGGACCGTGACATGACCGCCCAGCTGACCAAGCTGCGTGGCCTCAATCCGGATGCGCTGTTCGTGTCGGGCTATGTCGAGCAGGTTGCCTTCAGCCACCGTCAGGCTGCCGAGCTCGGCATCAAGGTTCAGCGTTATGGCTTCTCCGGCGGCAGCGCCGAGCAGTTCACCAAGGTTGCCACCGCCGAGCAGATGAACGGCGCATGGGATCTTCTGGCGATTGAGTTCAATGCCGACGTCCTCGGTCCGAAGGCAGTCGCCTTCGCCGATCGCTACAAGAAGAAGTACAACGAGAACCCGACGCCGAACCTGGCCTATGCCTACGATCAGGTCTATGTGCTGCGAGACGCGCTGCAGGCAGCGCAAACCACGACCGACCTGAAGAAGATTCAGGACACGATCCGCGCGCTGCCGGTGCCGAAGGAAGCGTTATTGAAGTACCTGCCGATCAACGGCCGGATGTTCGACGACAAGGGCCAGGCCTACATCTCCAATGGCGCGTTCCAGTGGAAGAATGGCAACTGGGCTTTCGTCAAGGAGCTTCCGTCGGATGCTGCGGCCTATTCGAACTTCCTGAAGACGGTCAAGGATTGATCGCAGACCAAATTCAGCCCGCGGAATGTTCCGCGGGCTGATCATCGGACCAGCTCATGCTCATCGATTTCATCCAG
The DNA here is from genome assembly GCF_001006325.2 of Afipia massiliensis. Taxonomy (NCBI): domain Bacteria; kingdom Pseudomonadati; phylum Pseudomonadota; class Alphaproteobacteria; order Hyphomicrobiales; family Nitrobacteraceae; genus Afipia; species Afipia massiliensis. Next base: position 2,729,391 of record NZ_LBIA02000001.1, read on the forward strand.
CAGATCTTCAACGGCCTCGTAGTCGGCAGCATCTACACGCTGATCGCACTCGGCCTGACGACGATCTTCGGCATTCTCGGCATCGCGCACTTCGCACATGGCAGCGTCGCCATGTTCGGCGGATACCTGACCTATTTCCTGATCTCCGCGCTCGGGATCGGCCTGTTGCCGTCATTCATTCTGGCGATGGCTGTCGGCGCGCTGCTCGGCGTCGTTCTTGAGCGCGTCGCGTACTATCCGGTGCGTAATGCACCCCCGATCAACTCCTTCATTATCGCGCTCGGACTGACCCTGATTATCGAAAAGCTGAATCTGCTCGCGTTCGGTATCGATCAGGTCATCATTCCGACGCCGTTCGTCAATGTCATCAATATCGGCGGCGTGACCATGCCGGAGCTGCGCATCTATGTGCTGGTGATCGCCGCGATCCTGGTCATCGGTATGACGCTTCTGATCCAGCGTACGTGGATCGGCATGGCGGTTCGCGCCGTTGCGCAGAATCGCCTTGCGGCAGTGCTGATGGGCATCAACGTCAATTCCGTGTCGATGTTCGTATTCGCGCTGAGTTCCGCGCTGGGCGTCGCGGCCGGCGTGCTGGTCGGCGCGCTGTTCGCGGTGGCGCCGGGCGTCAGCAGCGGGCTCGTCATCAAGGGCTTTGCGGTGCTGATCCTCGGCGGCCTGGGCTCGATCCCCGGCGCGATCGTCGGCGGCATGGTGCTCGGCGTGTCCGAAGCATTCGCTGCGGCGTTCGTGTCGTCGGCCTATAAAGACGTGATCTCGTTCCTGCTGATGATCCTTGTTCTGCTGGTGCGACCTGAAGGCCTGATGCGCAGGAGCAGCCGCTGATGTGGACGCGATTTGCCATTGTTGCGGTCATTGCTGCCGCAATCGTCTTTCCGCTGTTCGTGACGGTGAACTACTTCATCCACCTCGCGATCCTGGCGATGATCTTCATGATCGTTGCACAGGGCGCCAACGTCATTCAGGGTTATACCGGCTATGTCTCGATCGCGCAGGGCGCGTTCATGGGCATCGGCGCCTATGCGTCGGCGTTGTTGAGCATGCGCGCGGGGTTTCCGGTGTGGCTGTCGATGCTGGTGGCCCCGGCCATCACGGCGGTCGCTGCGGCGATCGCGGGCTATCCGTCGCTTCGGGTCAAGGGCCATTACTTCGCCATCGTGACGCTGGCGATGAATATGGTGGTGTTCATCGTGCTGGTGAACTGGATCTCGCTGACCAAGGGAGAGCCTGGTCTGCCGAGCATTCCGTCGCCTGAGGCGATCAATCTCGGCTTCATTGAAATCGCATTCGAGAAGCGCCGCGCCTTTTACTATCTTGCGCTGGCGGCGCTGGTTCTCGTCATGTGGATTGTGGCCGCTGTGGTGCGGTCGCGGGTCGGCCGGGTGTTGCTGGCGATCCGCCAGAATGAGACCTTCGCTGAAGCTGCAGGCATCGCCTGCTGGAAGTACAAACTGTTCGCGTTCATCTTCAGCGCGTCGCTGGCAGGCTTCGGCGGCGCGATCTACGCGCACTACATGGGCTTCATCAATCCGACACCGTTCTCCGCGGATGCATCGCTCAACGCTATTCTTGCGGTCATTCTGGGTGGCAGCGGTACGCTGACCGGCCCGCTGATCGGCGGTGCGCTGACGGTGATCCTGCCGGAAGCGCTGCGCGTGGCTGAAATCTATCGCCTGATCGCCTATGGTCTATTGCTGATCCTGGTGGTGATCTTCCTGCCGCGTGGTCTGGTGCCGGCGATGGTGGATGGTGTCAGGTCGATCACGGGCAGGGGGAAGAAGGCTCCGTGAGCGTACATATCGGCAGCTTCGTTCGGCATCACGCCATCTCGCAGCCCGACGCGCCGGCGCTGCGCGTGGGCGAGCAGGCGCTGAGCTATCGCACGCTCGATCGCCGTGCGGCTGGTTGCGCCATGCGGCTGCGCGATTTCGGTGTTGCCGCCAATGACCGCGTGATGTTTGTGCTGCCGAACTGCGTCGAATGGGTCGTGCTCTATCAAGGCACGCTTCAGGCTGGTGCAATCCCGGTTCCAATCAATCCGCTGCTGGCGGCGGCTGAGTTGGCCGCAATCATCACCGATTGCGAGCCGCGCGTGGTGTTCGCGCGCGCAGCGATGGCGGCGCAGTTGCGCGAGAGCATCGGCGACGTCAGTTCCGTGGTCGATATCGACGCGCAGCCGTTCACATCCGATGAAGCCGATCCGCAGCCGTTGCCACGTGCAGGCTCGGACGATGTCGCGCTGATCCTTTATTCATCGGGATCGACCGGCCTGCCGAAGGGCATTGAACTCACGCACGCCAACATCTTCTGGAATGCGCAGGCCTTCGCTTTCGATCTGCTGCGGTTGACGCCGGACGATCGCGGATTGACCGGCCTCCCGCTGAGCCATGTGTTCGGTCATACCTGTCTCTACACGGCATTCCTGTTCGCGGGCGCATCGATCACGCTGGTCGAACGTTTCGATGCTGCGGCGATACTTGCGATGATTCATTCGCAGCGGATTACTGTCTTCATGGGCGTCCCGACCATGTATTGGACGCTGCTGCGCGAGGAAATTCCCGCCGGCTTCGACCTGTCGTCATGGCGGGCCTGCGTCGCCGGCGGCCAGGCGCTGCCGGAAGACGTGCATCGCAAGTTCGAGATCAAATTCGGCGTCGCGATCTCCGAAGGCTACGGTATGACGGAAGCGAGCCCGTCCGTCACCGGGTGCCGCTTGTGGGGCGCGCCGCGCAAGTCCGGTTCGGCCGGACAACCTTATCTCGGCGTGCAATTGCGGATCGTGGACGACGAGGGCCGGGACGTTCCTCGCGGCGAGCGCGGCGAAATTCTCGTTGCGGGACCTGGCGTCGCGCGCGGCTATTTCCGCCAGCCGGATATGACTGCGCAGACCTTTCGCGACGGCTGGCTGCATTCGGGCGACATCGGCTACGTCGATGCGGACGGCTTCCTGTTCGTGGTCGATCGCAAGAAGGAGATGATCATCTCCGGCGGCTACAACATCTATCCGCGTGAGATCGAGGAAGTTGCGCACGCGGTCGAAGGCGTTTACGAAGTCGCGGCGATCGGCGTTCCCGATGACCGGCTCGGCGAGCGCATTGTCGCCTATGTCGTGCTGGACGCCGGTGCCTCGGTGCCGGAGGCGACGCTGCTCCAGCGCTGCAGCGATCAGCTCGCGCGTTACAAGGTGCCGCGCGAGGTGCGCTTCATGGAAGCGCTGCCGCGGAACGCAACCGGAAAGATCGATCGCCGCCGGCTTCGGGACCTTGGCCGCGATCCACAATAAGGACGGATGGATGAATACGCAGGAATTCACCTCGCTGCTCGAGGAAATGACGCTGGCTGCGGAGGCGGCCGATGGCGAGCGCTTCGCGCGTTGTTTCACCGAGGATGCGATCTATTACGATTACATCTACGGCGCGCATTATGGACGCAAAGATATTGCACACATGCTGCAGAACCTGTTCCGCCGCGATGCCGACAACGACTATCGCTGGGAAATGTTCGATCCGGTGTTCGACGGCCGCATGGGTTATGCGTGGTCATTGTCGAGCTTCACGTCGCTGGTGCCGCAGTTCAAGGGCAACTTCGTCGTGATCGACGGCATGAGCCGCTTCATTATCCGCGATGGTCTGATTACGGAGTATCGCGAATCCGTCAACGGCGGCGTGGCGATGCAGCAGCTCGGCGTAGAGCCGGCGCGAATGGCGAAGGTCTTCGCCCGCTGGACCGGCTGGCTGAAAGAGCGCGCAGAAACCGTCACCTATCTGTCGAAGCAACCGAACTGGCGGAAGCGTCCACCGCAATCCTGAGCGAGGCCTTGTAGCATGACCTATCAGCACATCCTGTATGACGTTGAATCGCGCATTGCGACCATCACGCTGAACCGGCCGGATCGCATGAACGCGTGGACCCCGACCATGGAGCGCGAGGTGCGTACTGCCATGGAGGCAGCAGCCACCGATGACGGCGTGCGTGTCATTGTCCTGACCGGGGCCGGCCGCGCATTCTGCGCCGGCGCCGACATGGAGGAACTGAAGACGCTCGATCCCAACGACATCAAGAGCGACCAGTGGATGAAGCCGTTCGATATGAACCGGCGCCCGGACTGGCAGACGCGCTATTCGTTCTATCCCGCGATCTCCAAGCCTGTGATCGGAATGCTGAACGGCGCCGCTGCCGGCATCGGTCTTGTTCATGCGCTGTATTGCGATCTTCGCTTCGCGGCCGACAACACCGTGTTCACGACGTCGTTCTCCCGACGCGGGCTGATCGCCGAACACGGGATGAGCTGGATGCTGCCGCGTATCGTGGGCCACTCCAATGCGCTTGATTTGCTGATGTCCGCGCGGCGGGTCTCGAGCGCAGAAGCGCTGCAGATCGGTCTTGTGAACCGGCTCTATCCGGCGGCGGAACTGCGCGCCAAGACCATGGAATATGTCAAGGACATGGTCGACTTCGCATCGCCGCGCGCGGTCGGCGTCATCAAGCGCCAGCTCTACGAAGTGCCGTTCCAGAGCCTCGCTGAGGCGACGATCTACGCCAACCGCGAAATGGAGCTTGCGGCCCGCAGCGACGATTTCCGAGAGGGCGTCGCGAGCTTCCTCGAAAAGCGCCCCCCGAATTTCTCAGGGACCTGAGGCACGATGGCACGTCTGTTCACCGTCGAAGAAGATGCGTTCCGGCTCACTGTCCGGAAGTTTCTCGACGACAAGCTGCCGGCCGATCTGCGCGCGCGGATGCTGAGCGGCGAGCGCCCGACCCGGGATGACAAGGTGACATGGAGCCGGTTGCTTCATGAACGCGGATGGGGCGGCTACACGTGGCCCGCCGAACATGGCGGTCCCGGGTTCTCCCCGATCCAGCGCTATATCTTCGAGGACGAGGCCTGGCAGGCCGGCGCGCCGGAGGTCGTCCCGTTCGGCCTCAAGATGGTCGCGCCCGTGATCATGAAGTTCGGCAGCGACGCGCAGAAGCAGCGTTTCCTGCCGCGGATCGCTTCGCTCGAGGACTATTGGTGTCAGGGTTATTCGGAGCCGGGCTCGGGCTCCGACCTTGCATCGCTGAAGACCCGGGCCGTGCGCGACGGTGAAGACTATCTCGTCACCGGGCAAAAGATATGGACGACCGAAGCCCACGACGCCGACTGGATCTTCTGTTTGGTGCGGACCGCATCCGGCGGGCGCAAGCAGGACGGTATCTCGTTTCTGTTGATCGACATGAAGACGCCCGGGATCACCGTGCGGCCGATCATCACATTCGACGGGGCACACGAGGTCAACGAGGTCTGGTTCGACAACGTCCGCGTTCCCGCCGCCAACCGGATCGGCGAGGAAGGGCAGGGCTGGACCTGCGCGAAGTATCTGCTCGAGAAGGAGCGGCTGAACTTCGGCGGTATGGGCTTCTGCAAACGCGAGGTCGCGCGGCTGAAGCGGCTGGCGCAGACGAAAGGGAAATCCCGTCTCGACAATCCGCTGTTTGCTGCGCGCGTCGCCGCGCTGGAGATGCGGATCGCTGCGGCGGACCTGACCAATTTGCGCTTTCTTCGCGTAGAGGAGCGCGGCGACGCGGTTGGGTTGCCCGCGCCCTATCTGAAAATCCTGAGCTCACATCTGCAGCAGGATGTGCTGGAGCTGCAGGTGCGCCTGCTCGGCCGCAATGCATTGCCGGTGCGTGCTGCCGATCTAAGCAATACGCCGCTGGCCCTCGATTCCGAACTGGCCAACGTCGCGCCGACCTACTGCAACTATCGCAAGACCACGATCTACGCAGGCTCAAACGAGATTCAGCGCAACATCGCGGCGAAGAGCCTGCTGGGGTGACATGATGTCCGACACCGCCAACGTCATTTTCGTTCCCAAGCAGGAGCACGGGCTCCTTGTTGATGCCCTTGACCATCTGCTCAGCGAGTCGGCGCTGATCAAGGACGGCTGGCGGCCGTTGTGGCAGCAGCTTGCGCAGGCGGGCATTCTTTCGGCGGCATTGCCTGAAAGCGACGGCGGCTTGCAGGACTCGCGGGCGCTGGCATTGCTGGCCGAGCGGCTTGGCCGCAGCGGCGTGGTGTCGCCATTCATTTCGTCGGCCGCTGCGGCGACATCGCTGCTCAGCCGCGTTCCGGCGGCTGATCGATTTGCCCAGCTTCGCGAACGCCTCAGCTCCGGCTCCGTCACCGTGGCGGTGGACATTCCTGGAATCGCGCAAAGCGAGCGCGGCGCTATCACGTTGACCGACGGCACGTTGAGCGGCGTCGCACGCCTGGTGCCATTCGGGGCCGAAGCGGACTTTATCATTCTGGTTGCGACGGGCGGCGACGGCGAGCCCGCGCTCGTGCTGGTGCAGAAAGCCGACGTCGCGATCGAGCAGTCCGTGATCGGAATCGACGGCGCGCCTTATGCGACGCTCCGCCTCGACGGCATAGCAATTCAGCGGGACTCGGAACTTGCACGTGGAGCGGAGGCCGAACGGCTGATCGCATGGGGCAGGGATGTACTCGTCACCATGCACTGCGCCGAGGCGCTGGGCGCAATGTCGATGCTGGTCGATCTGACTCGGGACTATCTCAAGGTTCGGCATCAGTTCGGCGAGCCGCTGTCGGCGTTCCAGGTGTTGCGCCACCGGCTGGTCGATATGGACATGGCGCTGACCGAAGCGCGATCGGTGGTCGAATGTGCTGCCGGCCTGATCGAGGAAGACGATGTTTCCGCCCGCAGGCAGGCCGTGATGGCGACGCATTTCACCGTGGCGCGTGCTGCGCTCAAGGTGTCGCAGGACAGCGTGCAACTCCACGGCGGCATCGGCATGGCCGACGAGACGCCGGTTGGGGGTTACTTTCGCCGATTGCTGACCTTGCCGCTGCTGTTCGGCGACGAGGATGCCTGCGCGGAATGCTATTCCGGCTAAAATACCTGTCGTTTTTCAAGCGGCGGTTCGGTGCTGCCGAGTGTTGACGGCGGCTGGACTGCGGACGAACACAGCTGCATGATCGGCTCTGCCGAATTGCAGGGAACGTCATGCCCCATCTTGTCTGTCACTATTCCACATCACCCGACATGCCTCCGATGCGGGACGTCATGCTGGCGCTTCATCGCTCGGCGGCGTCCACCGGTGTCGTCAAGGCTGAGGATCTCAAGATCCGGGCGCAGCCGTTTACCGACTATCTCGTCGCCGGCGAGCAGCGATCGTTCTTTCACCTTTCGCTTTATCTTCTGGCGGGGCGGACGCCGGAACAGAAGGAGCATCTCAGCACCGAACTGAGAAAAGCCCTCACGGGTCTTTTGACCCGCGTGCACAGCATCAGCGTCGATATTCGCGATATGGATCCGCAGGCTTACAAGAAGCGATTGCTCGAGAGCTAGACCAGCAGCGGCTTCGCCGAGACGGCCATATCCTTCAGCAGCGGCAGGAAGCGATCGATCATCTCGCCGGTCGTGATGCGATCCACATGCGCGCCGATGTTCGCCGCCGCCACGACTACGCCGTCATAACGATGGATCGGGACCGAGATCGAGCGGAAACCGGGCTCCGCTTCGCGGTCCACCAGCGAATAGCCCTTGTTCCGGTCGCTGATGATGGTGGCGATCACGATGGATTTGTCCGTGACCGTCTCCGGCGTTTGGGCGGTCAACGTCATGGACTCGATGGTGGAGGTCAGTTCTTCATTGGAAAGACGGCCGAGCAGAACGCGGCCCACTGACGTGCAATAGGCCGGCAGCCTGTAGCCGATATCGATCCCGGCGGAAAACACCCGCGCGGGGCTGGCCCGGGCGACAAAGACGGCTTCCTGCCCATCCAGAATTGCAAGCGAACAGACCTCGTGGGCCTTTGTCGAAATCTCGTCCATCAGCGGCTGCATGACAGCAACGATCTGATTGGACGAGAGATAGGCCGAGGCCAATGCCAGCACGCGCGGCGTCAGCGAAAACAGCCGTTCGTCGCCCGCGACAAAGCCTGACTTCTGGAGGGTAAGGAGGATTCGGCGCGCAGTGGCGCGCGGCAGATTGGACGCCTTGGCGATATCGCTCAGCGTCATCGGGCGGTGTTCGATGCCGAACGATTGCAGCACGCGAAGGCCGCGGTCGAGGCTTTCGATGAACTCGCCCCCGTCGCGCCTGGCTTCTTCTTCCTCTGCGGTGCGCTTCACGCGGGGCATGCTGGTCAAGTTCTTCCGGTTCATGTGTCGATCCGATAGACGAGACCATATTTCGCCGGATTATGCACCCACCGCGTTGATCGTTGTCAAAAGCGATTTGAAGTCGAAGGAGAGATCGGCAGCCTGCTCCGGCGACGGTGAAATTCCACTGCCGATCAGTCGTCTGGCAGCCATCTGATCGCCGGCCCGATTAATGCTGTCGACCGCGCACAGCCTGTCCTGCTTGTAGTAGAACACAGAGAACTGGCCGCTTTCCAGTGATCCACGCACTGACTGCCGGTCGAAATTGCGCGAGATTCCCACGGTCTGCAGTTTCGCGTCGTACTGATCGGACCAGAAGCGCGGCACGCTATCATAGGGGCCGGTTTTTCCGGCGATGGCCAGTCCGGCTGCCTTGGCTTGATCCTGCGCGTTCTGCACCGATTCGAGACGCAGCCAGTCCCCGGCATAGGCGTTGTAGTGATTGGCGCAGTCGCCGGCGGCAAAAATGCCGGGGTCGTCGGTCATGCCGTGGTCGTCCACCACGATTCCGTTGGTGCAGTTCAGTTGCGCGTCGCGCGCAAGCTGATCATTCGCCACGCCGCCGATTCCGACAAGAACGAGATCTGCGCGCAGGCACGCACCGCCTTGCGTTGTCACGAATGCCGCGCGGCCGTTTTGTCCTTCGATCCCTGCGACGGTGTCGTTGAGGCGGACGTCGACGTTGTGTCTGGTGTGCAGATCGAGCAGAAATTGCGAGACGAGCGGTGAGACCGAACGTTCGAGCAGGCGCGGCGCGCTCTCGATGACGGTCACTTTCTTGCCGAGCTTGCTGGCGGACGCCGCGACCTCGAGGCCGATGAAGCCGCCGCCGATGACGACAATCTCGGCTGCATGCCGCAGCCGTTCCTTCAGGTCCGCCGCGTCACGGATCGAGCGCAGATAGCACACGCCGTCGAGGTTTGAGCCCGGAAGGGCCAGACGCCGCGCATGAGATCCGGTGCCGATGAACAGCTTATCGAAATCGAGCACCGTGTTGCCGTTGATCGAAAGCTTCCGCGCGTGCCGGTCGATCGCGTGCACGCGAGTCTCGAGAATGAGATCAATCTGCTTCAGCTTGAAAAATGCGTCGTCGCGAAGGACCAGATTGTCCTGCGTGACCTTGTCGAGCAGGAAGTCCTTGGACAGGGGAGGCCGCTGATAGGGCAGCAGATGGTCGTCGGCGACGACTGTGATGCGTTCCGCGTATCCGGAGTCGCGTGCGGACAGGGCTGCCTGAATCCCGGCATACGATGCGCCGACAACGACGAGCCCGCTCATGACTGTGCCTCCGGAATGTGGACGATGAGGGATGTGATCGAGGGCGGGAGTTTCAATTGGCAGCTCAAGCGGCTGTTGGATTTGCGAGGGGCGGCAACCGAGCCGAGCAGTTCGAGTTCTTCCGGTTGCGGCGGAGCCAGCAGGCCTGAAGCGCCTTCTTCTACGTAGACGTGGCACGTCGCGCAATCGAGACAGCCGCCGCATTCCGCATCGATGCCGGAAATTCCGTTGCGGATCGCCGCGAGCATGACGCTCGTTCCGCTGTCGGCGATCTCCACGACATTCTCGGTGCCGTCGGGCTGAATAAATCTGATCTGAGCCATATCACTGCATCCGTTGTTGTGGCCTGGCAGCAAAGTTCAGTTAACGAACATATGGGCGATCATCGAACATATCAAGCTGATGAGGGGTGCTTCCGGTTGTGCTGCTAAAGTAACACTTTCGCATTTGCAGCATAAATAGGCGCTCGCGGCCTTCAAATTGCGCTTGCACGATTTCCAGTTTGGAGTCAGTCTAACAGATATCGCACATATGTTCGTACATCGAACATTGATCTAAGGCAAACGAACGCGATGCGAACGTCCGAACTGACAAGGCGCGGAGCAACCGCGGCAGATGTGCAGGAAGTTGCCGTATGCGGCGATTTTGCTTCTGCCGGGCCTCGCGTGTTGCGGCGGAAAGGTTTTCAATCGCCGAAGCATCTCGGCGAACCGAGACTTCGACTGGTCAGCGCCAGCGATGATTTCGGCAATAATCCTCTCGGGACTGGAAGGACGAAACAGCCATGATGAGCCAAGAGCAAAACGATCTGATCACCCGCACCGGTCCAGCCGATCCCGCCGGGAAACTGATGCGGATGTACTGGCAGCCCGCGGCGCTGGTTGACGAACTCGAAGGCCCGCGGCCGATCAGAGCGGTCAAGTTGCTCGGGGAAAACTTCGTCCTGTTTCGCGACGAGCAGGGCCGCTATGGCTTGATGGATCGCGATTGCCCGCATCGCGGCGCGGACCTCGCCTTTGGGCGGCTTGAAAACGGCGGCTTGCGCTGCGCCTTCCATGGCTGGCTGTTCGACGTCCAGGGCAACTGTCTCGAAACGCCGGCCGAGCCGGTCGGCTCGTCGCTGTGCAAGAACATCAAGCAGCGCGCCTATCCCGTCGTTGAGAAGGGCGGCATCCTGTGGGCCTATCTGGGCGAGGGCGAGCCACCTGCGTTTCCCGAAATTGACTGCTTTGTCGCGCCCGATGCTTACACCTTCGCGTTCAAGGGTCTGATCGACTGCAACTGGCTTCAGGCGCTTGAAGTCGGCATCGATCCGGCGCACGCCTCGTTCCTGCACCGGTTCTTCGAGGATGAAGATCTGGAAAAATCCTACGGCAAGCAGTTCCGCGGCGCGTCGGCTGGCAGCGATATGCCGATGACAAAAATTCTGCGCGAATACGATCGTCCGATCATCAATGTCGAGAAGACAGAGTATGGCCTGCGTCTGGTGGCGTTGCGCCAGATCGATGACGAACTCACTCACGTGCGCGTGACCAACCAGTTGTTCCCGCACGGCTTCGTCATTCCGATGAGCCAGGAAATGACGATCACGCAATGGCATGTGCCGGTCGATGACACCCATTGCTACTGGTATGCGATCTTCACCAGCTACACCAAGCCGGTCGACAAGAAAAAGATGCGCGAGCAGCGGCTCGAACTCTATGAACTGCCGGACTACGTATCACGGCGCAACAAGACTAACGACTACGGCTTCGATCCGCACGAGCAGGCGACCGAGACCTATACCGGCATGGGTCTGGACATCAACGTCCACGACCAGTGGGCGGTGGAATCGATGGGCGCGATCCAGAACCGCACGCGCGAACACCTCGGGCAGTCGGACAAGGGGATCGTGCAGTATCGCCGGCTGCTGCGTCAGGAAATCGAGAAGGCGGTAGCCGGTGGCAAACCGCTGCTGTTCCTCGATGAAGCGCATGCGCGCAGCATCCAGGGGCCAGCAACGATGGACGGCATCGGGCCGACGCGCGGCTGGGAAATCTACTGGATGGAAGTCGATGTGAAGCGGCGGCGCGGTGCACCGTGGGCTGCTCCGATCCCAACTGAAATCGCCGCGAAGGTGCCGCATCTCACTGCGGCCGAATAAGGTCTGCTGAGCCAATGTCAGGGAAAGCAACGTCATTGAGCTTTGTCGCACGGCATCGTCTTTGGTCGGAGGAGCAGAACGAAGCGGCAGTCCGGCTTCGGCGCATTGTCGAAGAAAAGGGACTGGATACGATTCGTCTGTCGTTTCCCGACCAGCATGGGATTCTGCGCGGCAAGACGCTGGTTGCCAGCGAAGCGCTGCGCATCCTCGAAAACGGCTGCTCGATCACGACCACGATGCTGGCGAAAGACACCTCGCATCGCACAGTATTTCCGGTGTTCACCGCCGGCGGCGGCTTCGGGATGAAGGAAATGCAGGGCGCGGCTGACGTCCTGATGATTCCCGATCCGACAACATTCCGGGTTCTGCCCTGGGCGCCCACCACGGGCTGGGTCCTGTGCGACGTTCATTTCGCCGACGGCCGTCCGGTGCCGTTCGCGACACGGGGATTGTACAAGTCCGTTCTGAACAAGCTGTCCGCGCGCGGCTATGATTTCGTAGCCGGGCTTGAGGTCGAGTTTCATGTCTTCAAGGTCAACGATCCGAAGATGCAGCCCGGCGATGCCGGACAACCTGGCGAGCCGCCGGAAGTCAGTCTTCTGTCCCACGGCTACCAGTATCTGACCGAGCAACGCTACGACCAGATGGAGCCGGTGCTCGAGCTGATCCGACGCGATGTCGTCGCGCTCGGTCTGCCGTTGCGATCGATCGAGGTCGAATTCGGTCCGAGTCAGTGCGAGTTCACCTTCGCGCCCACCGTCGGGCTGGATCCCGCCGACACCATGGTGCTGTTTCGAAGCGCCGTGAAGCAGATCTGCCATCGCCACGGCTATCATGCGACCTTCATGTGCCGTCCGCGCATTCCCAACGTTGTTTCGTCGGGCTGGCATTTGCACCAGTCGCTGGTCTCGAAATCTGACGGCCGCAATGCCTTCATGTCCGATGCCGACGGGGAATTCCTGTCGGATTTCGGCAAGGGATATCTCGGCGGATTGCTCGACCATGCCCGCGCGGCGACCGTGTTCACGACGCCGACGATCAACGGCTACAAGCGTTACCGGTCCTATTCGCTGGCTCCGGATCGCGCGATCTGGGGCCGGGACAACCGGGGCGTCATGATCCGCGTTCTGGGCGGTCCGAAAGACCCAGCCACGCGGTTCGAGAACCGCGTTGGCGAGCCCGCGGCCAACCCGTATCTGTATATGGCGTCGCAAATCCTGTCGGGGCTGGATGGCGTGGATCGCTCCATTGACCCCGGGCCGTCCGCGGATACACCTTACGAGACCAAGGCCAGTCTGCTGCCGAAGTCGCTGCGCGAGGCTGTTTTCGCGTTGAACGACGATCCATTCTTCAGGAACGCAATGGGCGCCGAACTGGTAGACTACTACGTGCACATCAAGAACGCCGAGATCGAGCGCTTTCAGGCCGAAGTCACCGAATGGGAGCAGCGCGAGTATTTCGAGATGTTTTGATGCGGCGCGCCGTACAGGCTTGACGTAAACTAAATCAAATAGCAGGAGCAGGGGACGAATATGAAAAAGACAGTGAACTACGCGTGTGTGCTGGCAGTCGCCGGACTGATGTCAGGCGCGGCCCAGGCCGACACCATCAAGGTGGGCGTCATCGGCACCATGTCCGGGCCGTATGCGCTGTTCGGCCAGAACTTCAAGGCGGGTATCGAGGCCTGGGTGGCGGAGCACGGCTCCAAGGTCGCGGGCCACGACGTTGAGTTCATCTACCGCGACGAGGAATCGCCGAACCCGGCGAAGTCCAAGGCGCTGGCGCAGGAACTTCTGGTCAAGGACAAGGTGCAGTACCTTGCTGGCGTCTATTTCACCCCCAACGCATTGGCGGTAGCGCCGCTGCTCGAAGAATCGAAGACGCCGCTGGTCGTGTTCAACGCGGCGACGTCCGCGATCGTCGAGAAGAGTCCGTTCATCGTCCGTACCTCCTTTACGATGTGGCAGAACACCGTGCCTGCCGCGAAAGTCGCAAAGGCGAAGGGCGCCAAGAAGGTGGTCATTGCCGTCACCGACTACGGTCCCGGCGTCGACGCGGAAGCAGCTTTCAAGAAAACGTTCGAGGCTGACGGCGGAACGATCGTCGAAGCCATTCGGATGCCGATCGCGACCACCGACTTCAGCCCGATCATGCAGCGGATCAAGAGCTCGGGCGCCGACACGATCTTCACCTTCCTACCCGCGGGGCCCCCGACCCTTGGATTTGTGAAGGGCTATATCGACAACGGTCTGAAGTCCGGCGGCATCAAGCTGATCTCGCTGGGAGACGTGCTGACCGAACCAGATCTGCCGAATCTTGGCGACAGCAGCATCGGTTTCTTGTCCACCTACCACTATGCGGTCTCGCACGACTCGCCCGAGAATAAGGCTTTCCTCGCGCGGCTCGCCAAGGTCGGCATCACGCTCGACAACGTCACGATGACGTCGGTAGCCGCCTACGATGGCGCGCGCGTGATCTACAAGATGATCGAGGCCACCAATGGCAAGCGCGATCCGGAAAAGGCCGTCGCCGCGGTCAAGGGCATGAAGTGGGTTAGCCCACGTGGCCCGGTGTCGATCGATCCCACGACGCGTCACATCACGCAGAACGTTTATCTGCGCGAAGTGGCAAAGGAGAACGGCAAGCTCATCAACAAGGAGCTTCAAACGTTTGAAGCACAGCCTGATTGGGCGCTGGTCAAGAACTAAGCCACCTATCCGCCACACTGAGATTGGCGCGGGTTCGCTCGCGCCGATCTTTTACGACCGGACAGACCGAACCGAGCCATGCTGCACAGCCCGGACTCCATCCGATACATCAATGCGCGGATCTACCGGTCCGCGGATGATATCCGTCCGGCTCGTTCGCTCGTGACGCGAAAGGGCGTCATTGATTGGGTCGGCGATGACGAGGATGCGCCGGACGCTGCACGTGTCATCGACATGCAGGGCGCGACGATTATCCCCGGCCTGACGGACGCACATGTTCATCTGTTTGCCATTGCCAACGAGCGGCAGCAGATCCAGTTGAATGGACCGGGCGTCCGCACGGTTGCGGATATCCTGCGTCACCTGTCGGTGGCTGCGAGGGCAAGCCCGCCCGCGCAATGGATCAGGGCGGTCGGTTTCGACGAGAACAATCTCGCCGAACACCGTTATCCGACGCGGGACGAAATCGACGCCGCGGCTCCTGACCATCCTGTCATTATTCGCCGCTTTTGCGGGCACACCGCGATCCTCAACAGCGCCGCTCTGAAGTTGCTTCAGATCGGTGAGGGGGTCTCCGACCCACCGAGCGGGTCGTTCGGACGTGATAAGCGCGGACGGCTGGATGGTAGCGCCAAGGAAAGTGCTGCGGAGAACGTCTTCCGGGCGATCCCGGCGGTTGATCTGGCTGCAATGGCTGCTTCATTGCGCGAGACAATCGAAGACAGCATCCGCATGGGCCTGACCGCGGCGGTGGAAGCTGCTGTTGGTTTCACCAGCGGCTTCGATGATGAGTTCATGGTATGGAATTTGCTCCGTCAGGACATGGCGTTCTCGCCGATCCGCCTTGGGTTCATGTATCAGCTTGATCCGAAAGATGCCGCCGCGCGTGGCTTTACGCCCCGCCGTGATCCCGACTGGCAGGCGATGACGCTGAAGTTTTTCGCCGACGGCATCGTCGGCGCGCGCACCGCGGCGGTGACAAAGCCGTTTGCGGATACCAAGTCGCACGGGTTCTTCATGCGGGCTGAGGACGATCTCGAACGCGTGATCGTTGAAGCGCATCTCGGCGGCTGGCAAACGGCGACCCATTGCGTCGGGGATCGCGCGTCCGCGCGCATCATCACGGCATTCGAGAAGGCTGAAAGAGCGTTGCCGGGACAAAAGCCGCGCCATCGCATCGAGCATTATTTCTGCCCGCCGGAGGGCGGTCTTGCGCGCATGAAGGCGCTCGACGCCCTGATCGTCACGCAGCCGAGTTTCCTGGCGCGGATGCGCCGTTCGATCTTGGAGGCGTTCGGACCGGATGCCCACAGCAAGTACCCCGCACGTTCGGTGATCGACGCGGGCGTGACCTACGTCGGCAGTTCCGATGCGCCGACCGGGCATGTGTCGCCGTGGGTCGGGATGGCGAATGCGGTGGATCGCGGGGCATCGCTGGGCGCGCCGATCGGTGCGGATGAAGCGCTGACCCGCCGTCAGGCCGTCGGCAGTTATGTCCACGGCGGTGCCTTCGCGATGAAGCAGGAAGAGTGGCGCGGAATGCTCGCGCCGGGAATGGCGGCAGACTTTATCGCCATCGATCGCGACCCGTTCGACGCGTCCACCGATTTGGCTGCAACCGAGGTGCTGATGACGGTGCTTCGCGGTGCCGTGCGTCATGATGCGCTGTCGGCGGCTCAGCCAGCGAAGATAACGGCAGAGGTTCACTGATGCTGACCGCGCTGAGCATTCTGCTGGACGCAATTTCCTACGGGATGGTGCTGTTCACGATTTCCATCGGCCTGTCGATCATGATGGGGCTGATGCGCGTTGTGAACCTCGCCCATGGCGCGTTCGCCATGATCGGCGGCTATCTCGCGTCCTATGCGCTGAAGACGCTCGGCGTCAGTTACCCGATTGCCATTATAATGGCGGTGGTGGGAACGATCATCATCTCGATCCCGTTCGAAGTCCTGCTGTACCGGCGCATCTACCGCCACTCCGATGCGCTGACCCAGCTTCTGCTCACGATCGGCATCACATTCGTCATCATCGGTTTGGCGAATTTCACGCTCGGCCCAACTTCGAAACCGATCCCGTTGCCGGCCGCACTCAGCGGCCCGTTCGATCTCGGCTTCCGCATGATCGCGACGCATCGGCTGCTGGTGATCGCCTGCGGGCTTGTGACCGCGCTGGCGTTATGGCTGCTGATCGACAAGACGGAGTTCGGCGTGCGCATGCGCGCGGCCGTCGACAACGGCGACATGGCGGAGTCACTCGGTATCCGCACGCAGTGGATCTATTCGGCGACGTTCGCTCTGGCGGTGGGTCTGGCGGCATTCGGCGGTGTGCTCGGCGCGGAGATGCTGCCGATCGAACCGTTCTATGCGCTGCGCTACATGGTGACGTTTCTGGTCGTTGTGTCGGTGGGGGGCGCCGGGTCAATCCTGGGCGCGCTGTCGGCGTCGCTGTTTCTGGGGCTTGCAGACACGACGGGAAAATATCTGGCGCCGGAGTTCGGCGAGTTTTTCTTCTATCTCGCGGTGATCCTGACTGTGTTCCTGTTTCCGCGCGGACTTCTGGGGCGGGCACACTGAGATGGCCGAAGAGATCATCAAATACGATATGCCGCGGCGGGGTTTCCCGCTCCAGCAGGAAATCTTCGGCCTGCTGACAGTCGCTGTCGTGGGCGCGATAGGATATTTCGCGTTTCCTGACGATCTCGCGTTCCTGACGCGGCTGATCAGCATTACGCTGCTCGTGCTTTCGCTCGACCTTGTTACCGGCTATTGCGGCGTTGCCACGCTGGGGCAGGCGGCCTTGTTCGGCGTCAGCGCCTATGCGGTCGGTAACGCCTGTATCGCCGGGATTACAAATCCGCTGATCCTGCTCGCCATCGGCGCTTTCACCGGCTCCATCATGGGCCTGATTTCCGGCGCATTGATCACGCGCTTTCAGGGGTTGCCGCAGCTTGTGCTGTCCATTGCCATCGGCCAGCTCGTCAGTTCGCTGGCGAACAAGCTGTCATCGTTGACCGGCGGCAGTGACGGCCTGTCGGGCATTACGCCCGCGCCGATCTTCGGCGTATTCACATTCGATATGTACAGCCGGACGTCGTATGTCTTCTCGCTGGCGACGCTTGCGGTCGTCATGGTGCTGCTGCTCAGGTTCGTCCGGTCTCCGTTCGGCCTGTTGTGCCGGGGCATCAAGGACGACAGCCTGCGCGCGCTGATGATCGGCGCTTCGGCCTATCCGAGACTCGTCGTGATGTATGGCGTGTCGGGTATCGTCGCTGGCCTCGGCGGCGCGCTGATGGCGATCAACACCGGCGTCGTCGGGCTCGACAGCGTCAGCTTCGAGCGATCGGCCGAAGTTCTCGTCATGCTGGTGCTGGGTGGGGCCGGGAACCTGTGGGGCGCGCTGGCGGGCGCGGTGATCTTCCAGATCTTCGAGCATATCGTGTCGGCGGCAAATCCGTTCCACTGGATGACGCTGGTCGGATTGCTTCTGATCCTGATCGTGATCTTCGCCCCGCGCGGGCTTGGGCACAGTATCGCTTCGCTCTGGTCATCCTTCTCGCAGCGGAGGCCGGGATCATGACTTCGCTGCTCGAACTGCGGAATGTGTCGAAGTCCTTCGGCGGCCTTCACGTCAACCGCGACGTATCCTTCAGTCTTGGCAAGGGCGACCGCGTGGCGCTGATCGGGCCGAACGGCGCAGGCAAGACCACGCTGGTAAACGTCATTTCCGGCGATTTGGCTCCGTCCGACGGGAACATCTTCTTCGAAGGCAACGACTTGACGGCAGTCTCCATCCCCGGCCGCGTCCGGCAGGGGCTGGCGCGAACCTTCCAGATCACACGCTTGTTCACCAGTCTGACGGTCGCCGAAAACGTCGCGCTGGCGGTCATGCAGCGCAAGGGTCTCACGCGCCGGTTTTTTTCGGTGGAGACTTTCGCTCCGCAGGTTCGCGACGAATGGATGCATATTCTGGGCATGCTTGGCATCGCGCACCTGTCGCAGCTTCCCGTGGCGAAGCTTGCTTACGGCCAGCAGCGGCTGCTCGATCTTGCGATTGGCCTCGCGCTCACGCCGAAGGTTCTGATGCTGGACGAGCCGGCAGCTGGCGTTCCGCACGACGAAGCGCCGAAAATCCTTGAAGCGATCAATCGCCTGCCGTCCGACATCGCCGTTCTGATGATCGAGCACGACATGGACCTCGTGTTCCGGTTTGCAAAGCGCGTGCTCGTGCTTGCCAATGGCCGCCTGATCTTCGAGGGCAGTCCGGAGGACGTCACAAAGGACGACGAAGTCCGCCGCGCCTATCTGGGGAGCTATGCCGATGCCAGCCGCACGGCTTGAGGTCGAACGCCTGAGCGCGGGCTATGGCCCGACGCAGATCGTCTCGGAGATGTCGTTCGAGGTGCCGGCCGGTGGCCGCCTCGCGATCCTCGGGCGTAACGGCGTCGGCAAGACGACGCTCCTGGCGACGCTGATGGGGCTGTCGACGCGGCATCACGGAAAAATTCTTGCGGACGGACAGGACATCAGCGGATTGCGCACGTCTGCGCGAGCGCTGTGCGGCATGGGATATGTGCCGCAGACACGCGATATTTTCCGCTCGCTGACAGTGGAGGAGAACCTGTCGACCGGCTTCAAGACCCGGGAGCGGAATGGGCTGGAGGAAATCTACCAGATGTTTCCACGCTTGGCGGAACGGCGCCGCCACCTTGGCCTGCAACTCTCGGGCGGCGAACAGCAGATGCTGTCGATGGCGCGAACGCTGCTGGGAAAGCCGTCAATCCTGCTGCTGGACGAGCCTCTCGAAGGATTGGCGCCGGTGATCTGCGACCAGCTGATGGAGACGATCTCCCGGCTCGCCACGAGCGGCGACATGACGATCATCCTGGTCGAACAGCAGATCGAACGCGCGCTGAATTTCGCCGACCGAGTCATGGTGGTCGAGCGTGGCCGCGCGGTCTGGGAAGGCGTGTCGGCGGATCTGAAGTCAGACCGGCCGCTGGTGAACCGGTTGCTCGGTGTAGGAATTCATTGATCGAATTGGTATTGTATCCGGGTCATCAGGAAGAAGACGCCCCATGACGTTGATCTATCCGCGAGAAAGCAACGCCGCGCATGCGCCACGGTTGTCGCCGGCCTACAAGAGCACGGTGCTCCGCTCGCCGTCGAAGCCGCTGGTGATTATTCCGCATACGCTGTCGGAACTGACCGGGCCGGTCTACGGCCACGAGACGGTGCGCGAAAACGACAACGATCTGACAATTCAGCACAAGGGTGAGCCGCTCGGCGAGCGCATCATCGTTCACGGCCATGTTCACGACGAGGATGGCCGCGGCGTGCCGAACACGCTGCTCGAAGTCTGGCAGGCCAACGCCTGCGGGCGTTACATCCACGTCGTCGATCAGCATCCGGCGCCGCTCGATCCGAACTTTACCGGAGCCGGCCGCGCGCAGACCGACAGCAACGGCTATTACAGGTTCATCACCATCAAGCCCGGTGCCTATCCGTGGGGCAATCACCCCAACGCGTGGCGGCCCGCCCACATCCACTTCTCGGTGTTCGGGCACTCGTTCATTTCGCGCATTGTGACGCAGATGTATTTCCCCGGCGATCCGCTGTTCGCCTACGATCCGATCTTCAACTCGGTGACGGACGAGAAGGCGCGGATGCGGATGGTGTCGAGCTTCGATCTCGAGAACACCAAGCCGGACTGGGCGCTGTGCTATCGTTTCGACATCGTATTGCGTGGGCGCAACGCCACGCCGCTAGACAACGACTGATGAGCAACATCACGCCTTCGCAGACTGTCGGCCCTTATTTCAAGTACGGCCTGACGCCGGGTAATGACTACGCATGGAACGATGCCTTCGGCAACGATCTGGTGACGCCGAATGTGTCCGGCGAGCGCATCCGCATTGTCGGGCAGGTGTTCGACGGGGAGGGCAAGGTCATTCCCGATTCCATGCTCGAAATCTGGCAAGCGGATGCGCAGGGCAGGTTCGCCGATCCGCAGGATACGCGCGCGATGCCGAATGCTGCGTTCAAGGGCTTTGGCCGTTGCGGCACCGATGCCAAGGGTGGCTTTGAATTCCGCACCATCAAGCCCGGTCCGGTGCCGGGGCCCGGCGGCAAGCCGCAAGCGCCGCACATTCTTCTGGCGGTGTTTGCGCGCGGCATGACGCAGCAGGCGATTACGCGGATCTATTTCGAGGACGAGGCCGCGAACGCTGCTGATCCGATCCTCACGCTGGTGCCGGCGGACCGCCGCACGACGTTGATCGCGAAGCGAGAGCAGGGCGTGACCTACCGGTTCGACGTTCACCTGCAAGGCGACAGGGAAACCGTGTTCTTCGATCTATAATCCGACAGAGGCGAACGCCGCGTTGCGCCGGCTGGCGTCAGCACGGTTCGAACTGTTGTCACTTTCAAATAGCTCTAAATAGGCCTGCGACCCGTTGAGCACGTGGGGCAACGCCGCCATAGTGACAGTTTAGAGCAGTTCGGAAATGACAAACCTCTTCAATCTGATCGTCGACGACTACCGGATTCTCGATAGCGAGAATCGTCCGGTCGAAGACACTTTCTCCCAAAGCATGATCTGGCTGGACAACCCCGGCTGCGTTCTTCAGCCGGGCAATTTTCAGTTGCCCGGCGATCTCCGCACCCACGGGATCATGAAGCCCGGTCTCTATATGACCATCGTGTTGGAGGGCACCGGCGAGAGTTGCACCAACGACGGCCCGGAAAGAGTCCGTTATTCCGAAAACCAGTTACTCGGAATGGCGATACGCGAGCCGACCCCGTGCAGCGGTGAAGCTCCCCGCGGTCCGATCCGCGCTGTCGGTATTGCTTTTCCCCGTACATCGATCACGGCGCTGGGCCTGGAGCAGGAATTTGTCGATCTGTTCAGGACCGCGGAGCGGCCTGTTCTGGTCTTCTCCGTGCAGGCGCCACCGCGAATTCAGGCGATTGCGGCGGAGATCCTGTCGCCGACACTCGATGGCCCTGCGGGTAAGTTGTTGATGAGCGCTCAGGCGACCGAAGTTCTGGCGCGGGGAATGCACGCATTACGTCGCAACGCCGAACTGGGCACTCCCGTCGACAACAAGCGGGCGCGCCTTCAGGTCGCGAAAGACATGATGGACGCCGACTTGCGCTATCCATGGAGCATCGCCGAACTGGCGCACCGGGCGGGAACGAGTCGCCGATCGTTCAACCTGCGCTTTCGCGCGGCTTACGGCGTTAGCGCTATCGACTATCTCAGGACCAGACGGCTTGAGATCGCGCGCGAGGCGCTGGTGTATCAGAACATGACAGTCACCGAAGCTGCCGATCTCGTCGGCTATACCAATCCGGCGAACTTCGCGACTGCGTTCCGAAAGCACTTCGGCTCGGTTCCAAGCCTCTATCGCAGTCAGACGCTGTCCTGAGCGCAAGCCTGAATTGCGACGCAAGCAGCGCGATGCACTGCGTCTTAAATGCCGCACGTGCGAGCCAATGCGGCTACCTTTGAGAGCGTCAACATAAGATCAAAGGGTTTTTGCGCGCACGCAAAGGCGTCTGCTGCACAAATCTGCTTTCTCCATCGCGGGGGCTGAAAAGCCTAGCAAGATGGGGAACTTGAGATGGGGCGGCAGTTTTCGAAGGATGTTTTGCGCGTAACGATGAGAAGCGCGCTGGGTGCGGCGATTTTGGGCGGCGCCTGTCAGGCAACGCCTTCGTTCGCGCAATCTTCGGCACCGCCGTCGGAAAAACAGTCGGCGACGACTCTCCCAGAGGTCAGGGTGGCGGGCCAGCGTGCACGTCCGCGCCGCGCCGCGCGTGTCGCTCCAGCACCTGCGCGCGCACAGCCTGTTCCAGCTCAGGTCGGCGAACGCGGCACTGGGCCGGTTGTCGGCTATTCCGCCCGGCAAAGCGTGACGGCGACGAAGACTGACACTCCGTTGCTGGAGACGCCGCAGTCCATCTCTGTCGTGACGAAAGACCAGATCAAGGATCAGGGTGCGCAAACAGTTCAGGACGCACTTCAGTACACGCCGGGTGTCTCGATCCAGGGCTACGGCGCCAACGCTTTCTTCGACGGTTTCAAGGTTCGGGGATTCGATGCCCCGCAGTATCTGGATGGTTTGCGGCTGCCCAAAGACGGCCTCTCGTTTGGGATGCCGAAGATCGAACCATACGGCCTTGAACGGCTGGAAGTGTTGAAAGGCCCGTCTTCCGGCCTTTATGGTCAGACTGACCCAGGCGGCTTCATCAATATGATCAGCAAGCGGCCGACTGCGACGCCGCACTTTGAAGCTGAAGGTACGTTTGGCTCGTTCAACCGCATCCAGGGTGCGTTCGATTTCGGCGGTCCGATCGACAAGAACGGCGAGTTTCTTTATCGCGTGGTGGGTCTTGCCCGCCAGAGCGATACGCAGACCGATTTCGTGCAGGACAACAAGGTCTTCATTGCGCCGAGCTTCACATGGCGACCGACGACAGACACTTCGTTCACGATCCTCTCGCACTACCAGAAGATCGACAACAAGGGTTACCAGCAGTACGTGCCCGGACAGGTGTCGTTCCTGCCCAATCCAAATGGACGCGTCCCCTACAGCCGCTACATTGGTGAACCGAGTCTGGACGGCTACAAACTCGAGCAGGCGGCTATCGGTTATGCGTTCGAGCATCGCTTCGATAACAACCTGCAGTTCCGCCAGAATGTGCGTTACATGGAGGTGACCAACGATCTGCAGAGTGCGCGCTCGGAAGGGATGGTGCCGCTCAGCAACTCGCTCGTGAATCGCACCTATAACTACGTGAGCTCGAAGGCGCAAAACTTCACCGCCGACAATCAGTTGCAAGCAGACTTCCGAACAGGTGCTCTGACTCACAAGGTTCTCGTGGGTCTGGACTACTTAAAGCAGACGGGAAGCTCGGATTACAGATTTTCGCCCATTGCGCCGATCAATGCGTACAACCCGGTTTATTGGACTGCGGTTCCGCCGGCGAGTTCGCTATCTCCCTTCATGCTGTTGAACAACAAAATCGATCAGGTCGGCTTGTATGCGCAGGATCAGATCAAGCTGGATCGATGGACACTGTCGCTGACCGGCCGGCAGGATTGGGTCAACACTAGGCTGGACGCTCTTGCTCCCTTCGGTTTTCCAGCGGCAGGCACCTATTCACGAAGCGATGCAGCGACAACCGGTCGCGTGGGTCTGAACTATCTGTTCGACGTCGGCCTGTCGCCGTATGCCAACTACTCGACGTCTTTTGTCCCGAATGCCAATGCGAGCCGGAACGGGCAGGCGTTCAAGCCGACGACTGGTGAGGGCTGGGAGGTCGGCGCAAAATTCCAGCCCGTCGGCACCAACCTGATGCTGACCGCAGCCTATTTCGACATCAAGCAGAACGACGTGCTGACATCGGATCCCGTTAACTTCCTTTACAGCGTACAGACCGATGCGGTCCGTTCGCGCGGTGTCGAGCTGGAAGCGCGCGGCAACATCACACGCGAACTCGAAATCATCGCGGGCTACTCACACACGGACGCCAAGATCACCGCGAGTGCTGTCGGCGCTCAAGGAAAATATGTGAACGGCGTGCCTATCGATCAGGCCTCGTTGTGGGCGAAGTACACCTGGTTCGATGGCCCGCTCGCGGGCCTCGGCCTCGGTGCAGGTGTTCGCTATGCCGGCGAGAGCTATGGCGATCTCTACAACACGTTTGTTCTTCCGGACTACACGCTGTTCGATGCAAGCGTGAGCTATGACTTCGCCTACGTGCGGCCGGATCTGAAAGGCTGGACCGCGCAGGTCACCGCAAAGAATCTGACGAACCGCTACTATGTCGCATCGTGTCTGACCGGCCTGGCCTATTGCGGCCTTGGAACCGCCCGCACGATTCTCGGAACTCTCAGATATTCCTGGAACTAAGGGAGCATCACATTGGCAGGCACAGGTAAGTCATTGCGCCGTTGGGGCTGGACGCACAAGTGGTCCAGCATCATCTGCACCGTGTTCATGCTGATGCTCTGCATCACCGGCTTGCCGCTGATCTTCCATCACGAGATCGATCACCTGCTGCATGAGGAAGTGCAGGCGGCACCGGTGCCGGAAGGCACGCCGCGCGCCAACCTCGATCTCGTTGTAAAGAACAGTCTGACGAAAGATCCGGGAATGGTGCCGCATTTCCTGATCTGGGATCCGGATGATGCCAATGCGCTGCTGGTGAGCATCGGCAAGACGCTGGAGGCCAGCCCGGTCGACAACCGCATCGTCCGCGTGGACGCTCACACCGCGGCCTATCTCGATGCGCCGGACGTCACCGGGCGTTTCACCTACATCATGCTCAAGCTGCACACCGACATGTTCGCCGGTCTGCCCGGAAAACTGTTCCTCGGGCTGATGGGCATCCTGTTCTGTGTGGCGATCATCTCCGGCATCGTCGTCTACGCACCGTCGATGCGGAAACTGAAATTCGGCACCTACCGCCGTGACCGGTTGCGCGTGGTCCGTTGGCTCGACATTCACAACATTACTGGCATCGTGCTGGTGATGTGGATGCTGGTGGTCGGCTTCACCGGCGTCATCAATACGTGGGCCGAACTCGTTATCAAGGTCTGGCAATTCGGACAGCTCGCGGAAATGACCGCGCAGTACAAGGACAAACCGCTGCCGGCCAATCCGTCGTCGATCGACGCGGCGGTGCAGGTGGCGATCAAGGCTGAGCCGAACATGAAGCCGGCCTTCGTGGCGTTTCCCGGCACCATCTTCAGCAGCAAGAGTCACTACGCTGTCTTCATGCGCGGCAACACGCCGCTCACGGCGAAATTGCTCAAACCGGCGCTGATCGATGCGGAGACCGGCGTTCTGACCGACAGTCGTCCACTCCCGTGGTATGTGTCGACGCTCCTGATTTCGCAGCCGCTGCACTTCGGTGACTATGGTGGCATGCCGCTGAAAATCATCTGGGCGATCCTCGACATCATCACCATCGCCGTACTCATCACCGGCCTTTACCTCTGGCTGCGTCGGCGCCAGTCCGGTGTCAGCATCGAGCGGGTCGTCGTCGATGCCTCGGCGTCGGATCATCGCCCGGTCTATACGTCATGAAATACAAACCGCAGCTACGCCGCCAGACCAACGGCCAGATTTTCGCGATCCCGATCGTGCTCGGCGTGCTGAGCATCGTGGGCCTGGTATCGGCGCTTGTCGGAGACGGCGTGTGGGACGGTGTGTCCTGGGTCACCTTGGCGATTCCAATCCTGCTGTGCGGATACTTCTTTCTCAGGCGTAGCTGAGCTAGGGGGATGGCATGACCGACGCGATCATTCCTGATGACAAGACAGTGGCGGATGAGGCGGCGCTGCACACGGAAAACGCCCAGCGATCCGTGATCGTCGTCGATGTGGTTGAGGTCTATGTGCATTGCAGCAAGGCGCTGAAGCGGTCGGATCTGTGGAATCCAGACAAGCGTGTTGCACGCACGCGCCTGCCGACATGGGGTGAGATGTTGCGCAATCAGGGGCGCGCATTCGTGCCCGCCAAGCTGATCGACTTTGTGATCGGGCAGGATGCGAAGCGAAGCCTTTACTGACCCGCTTCCGTTACAACTTATACCGGCAACGCGATCGAGTACTTCACCTGGCTGAGCGCGAAACTCGACTCGATCGAGGCGATGCCGTCGAGCCGGGTCAACTTGGTCTTGATGAAATTTTCATAAGATGGAAGGTCGGCGGTGACCACGCGGAGCAGGTAATCCCGGTTGCCGGTCATCAGGTAACATTCCAGCACCTCCTTCCACTTCGAGATCGCCTTGGCGAAGCGGTCGAGGTCTTCTTCCTTCTGCCGTTCCAGCTTGATCGAAATGAAAACGCTGACCGGAAGGCCGACAGATTTCTGATCCACCATCGCGATGTAGCGGGAGATCACGCCGCGCTCCTCGAGCAGTTTCACGCGGCGGTGGCATGGCGACACCGATAGTCCGACCTGATCGGCGAGGTCCTGCATGGTGACGCGGCTGTCGGCCTGAAGAATCGTCAGGATCTTGCGATCGATGGTGTCGAGGTCGGCCATTGGAATGAAATCTCACAGAGAGCGTACTTATTGGTATGATATACTAATATAGCTCGCTTGGTCGAGAAGATTTGAGATTTCTAAGCGCGAGGTGAGGAATAGCATCGTTACCGAACCCCTTTGCCGGTGACCGCCATGCCCATCGAACGTTCGCGTCTGGAAACCCTGTCGGCCCTCACCAAAAAGGTGCTGTGGCTGTCGTCGTGGACCATTCACCACGCCAATCATGTCCGGCCGGATTCCGATGGCTTGAAAGTCGGCGGGCATCAGGCCTCAAGCGCCTCGCTGGCGACGATCATGTCGGCGCTTTATTTCGGCGTGCTCAAGCCGGAAGACCGCGTCGCGGTGAAGCCGCACGCCAGTCCGGTGTTTCATGCCATTCAGTATCTGCTCGGGCAGCAGACCCGCGAGAAGCTAGAGAATTTTCGCGGTTTCAAGGGCGCGCAGTCCTATCCCTCGCGCACCAAGGATATCGACGACGTGGATTTCTCCACCGGTTCGGTCGGGCTCGGCGTGGCGCAGACGCTGTTCTCGTCGCTGGTGCAGGACTATGTGAAGTCGCACGGCTGGATGAAGGATCGCCCTGAGGGGCGCATGATCGCGCTGGTCGGCGACGCCGAACTCGATGAAGGCAATATCTTTGAAGCGCTGCTGGAAGGCTGGAAGCAGGGCCTTCGCAACACATGGTGGGTGATCGACTACAACCGCCAGAGTCTCGACGCGGTGATCCGCGAGGGACTCTGGGAAAAGCTCGAGACTATGTTCCGCAATTTCGGCTGGGACGTGGTGATCGTGAAATACGGCAAGCTGATGCAGGCGGCGTTCGCGGAGCCGGGCGGTGAAGCGCTACGCAAGTGGATCGATGGCTGCCCGAACCAGATGTACGCGGCGCTGTGCTTTCAGGGCGGTGCGGCATTCCGCAAGCATCTGCTCGATGACATCGGCGATCAGGGTGCGGTGACGCGCCTGATCGAAAAGCGCAGCGACGATGAACTTCTGGCCCTGATGTCCAATCTCGGCGGCCACGACATCGCAAGCATGCTGGAAGCCTTCGAGGCGATCGATCATGATCGGCCGGTGTGCTTCATCGCCTACACTATCAAGGGTGTCGGCCTGCCGTTCCAGGGCCACAAGGACAACCACGCCGGCCTGATGACCGTAGCGCAGATGGAAACCTTCCGCGCGGCGCAGAACATCCGCCCCGGTCACGAATGGGACCGGCTCGAAGGTCTGCCGCTCGATCATGCGCGCATTGAAGCGTTCCTGAAGAACGTGACCTTTGCGCGCGATGGCGCGCGGCGGCTCGATGCGCCGAAGATCGAGGTGCCGGCGCGCCTTAACGTGACGCTGACGCCACGCATGGCCACGCAACAGGGCTTCGGACTGGTGCTGAATGAACTTGCGCGCAGCGACACCAAGCTCGCCGAGCGCATCGTCACCACATCGCCCGATGTGACGGTCTCGACAAATCTTGGTGCATGGGTCAATCGCCGTGGTCTGTTTGCCATGGCGGAAAAGGCCGATCTATTTCGCAAGGAGAAGATTCCCTCGACCTTCGCGTGGGATTATTCCCCGAAGGGTCAGCACATGGAGCTTGGCATCGCGGAGATGAATCTCTTCATCATGCTCTCCGCGCTCGGCCTGTCGCATTCCATCAACGGCGAGCGCCTGCTGCCGGTCGGCACATTGTATGATCCCTTCATCGAGCGCGGCCTCGATGCGCTGAATTACGCCTGCTATCAGGACGCGCGCTTCATGGTCGCCGCGACACCATCGGGCATCACGCTGGCGCCGGAAGGCGGTGCGCATCAGTCGATCGCAACGCCGTTGATCGGGATGGCGCAGGACGGGCTTTCGTCGTTCGAGCCTGCGTTCGTGGACGAACTGGCGGTCATCATGCGCTGGGGCTTCGATCACATGCAGCGCGCCGACGATGGCGGATCGATCTATCTGCGGCTGTCGACGCGCACGCTGGACCAGCCGCAGCGCACGATGACGCCCGAGCTTGAAAGCGACATCGCAGCAGGGGCGTACTGGCTGCGCAAGCCGGGACCGAACGCCGAACTCGTAATCGCCTATACCGGCGCGGTCGCGCCGGAAGCCATCGAGGCGACGGGGCTGCTCGGCGAGTCACGCCGGGACATCGGCCTGCTTGCGATTACATCCGCTGACCGTTTGCTTGCGGGCTGGACGGCGTCGCGTAAGCTTCGCCGCGCAGGCGGTCCGCGCGAGCCCAGCCACATCGAGCGCTTGCTTGGGCCGCTGGCGCGCGATTGCGGACTCATCACCGTGATCGACGGACATCCGGCGACGCTGGGATGGCTCGGCAGCGTTCACGGTCATCGCGTCGAGGCGCTCGGCGTCGAGAAATTCGGCCAGACCGGCACCGTCAATGATCTCTACGGTCACTATGGTCTCGACACCAACACCATCATCGATGCGGCCGCGAGTCTGACCTTCGGCGCGCCGATCCGGCATCGGAAGATGGCGGTGTAAACGCGGCTGGTCCGGGCGGTTTTAACCACGCGCAGCTTCCGGTGAAATGTCGAGTTGACCGGACGCGGGAACATCATCACCATTGGCTCATACGGGTTAAGGTGCTGAATGACCGAGCTTTCCAACCGCCAGTCCGACATTCTGAACATCGCGCGCGCCTCCGGGCGGGTGACGGTGGAGGATCTGGCGCGGCGCTTTGAAGTGTCTGCGCAGACCATCCGCAAGGATCTGAACGATCTGTGCGACCGCCGCTCGATGACGCGGGTTCACGGCGGCGCGATCATCGCCTCGGGCGTGGAGAACCTCGCTTACGAAGCCCGCCGGTTCGTCGCGGCCGAGGAAAAGAAGGCCATCGGCATCGCAGCGGCGGCGCAAATTCCCAACGGCTGCTCGCTGTTCATCAATATCGGCACCACGACGGAAGAAGTCGCGAGCGCGCTGACGGCGACGCATGAGGATCTGCTGGTTATCACGAACAATCTCAACGTCGCGATGTTGCTCTATCGTCATCCGCGCATCGAGGTCATCGTGGCCGGCGGCACGGTGCGGCGCGCCGACGGCGCTGTGATCGGCTCGACCGCGAACAATCTCATCACGCAGTTCAAGGTCGATTACGCAATCGTCGGTGCATCAGCGATCGACGAGGAGGGCGCGCTGCTCGACTTCGATTATCGCGAAGTGCAGGCCGCGCAGGCCATTATCGCCAATGCGCGCAGCGTGATGCTTGTGGCGGACAGCACCAAGTTAAGCCGCAACGCGCCGGTGCGGATCGCGCATCTGAGCCAGATCCATACGTTCGTGACCGACCTGCCATTGCCGGCCGGGCTTCAGGCCATCTGCAACAGCCGCGGCATCGAGGTGATTGCCGCGATGCCGGACAAGCCTGCGGACGTCGCCTAACGGGCCACCTCCCGCGAGAGAACAACACGCGCGTCGGACTTTCAGGTTGATCGCGCGGAGTGACGGCTCCAAACCAGCCGTTTCCGCTGTCAACACCCTAATTATTTGATTTGACGTGTCTTTTTTCGTCGATAGGAGGCGATGCTCGCGAAATCATCACGTTGCTTGCTTTCGTTTGCGATTGTGATTTAATCATAATCGAAAGCGAAATCGCTATAAGCGAAAATAGCGAGCGCTGGGGAGACGCGGTGGGACAGGTTTTCGACCTCGCAATCATTGGTGGCGGGATCAACGGCTGCGGCATTGCCCGCGATGCCGTCGGCCGCGGAAATTCCGTCTTCCTTTGCGAAATGAACGATCTCGCCAGCGGCACCTCGTCATGGTCGAGCAAGCTCATTCACGGCGGTCTGCGCTATCTCGAATATTACGAGTTCCGTCTGGTTCGCGAGGCGCTGCTGGAGCGGGAAGTGCTCTGGCAGATTGCTCCGCACATCATCCGTCCGCTGCGATTCGTGCTGCCGCATCATGCGGGGCTGCGCCCGGCCTGGCTGCTGAGGCTCGGCCTCTTCATGTACGATTATCTCGGCGGACGACGACTGCTTCCGGCCACGCGCACGGTTGATCTCAGCCGCGATCCGGTCGGCCAGCCGTTGGCGCCGGGCCGCTTCACCAAGGGATTCGAATACTCGGACTGTTTCGTCGACGACGCGCGCCTCGTGGTTCTCAACGCACGCGATGCGGCGGATCGCGGTGCGGTGATCCGCACGCGGACCCGCGCCGTCGAGGCGAAGCGTCAGGGCGATTGCTGGCAGGTTCTGCTGGAGGACACCGTCACCGGTGCGAAAAGCAGCATCCAGGCGCGGGCGCTGGTCAATGCGGGCGGGCCATGGGTCGAGGATGTGCTGAACGGGCGCGCCGGAATCAACGCCAAGGCCAAGGTGCGTCTGGTGCAGGGTTCGCACATCGTGGTGCCGCGGCTTTACGATCACGACCGTGCCTACACGTTCCAGAACGCCGACGGCCGCGTGGTCTTTGTCATTCCGTTCCAGAACGATTTTACGCTGATCGGCACCACCGATCGCGACTACGATGGCGATCCGTCCAAGGTGAAAGCCTCGGCCGAGGAAATCGCCTATCTGTGCCAGTCGGTGAACGATTATCTCGCCAAGTCCGTGAAGCCAGAAGACGTGGTGTGGGCCTATGCCGGCGTGCGTCCGCTCTATGACGACGGCGCCAGCGAAGCCAAGGCGGCCACGCGCGACTACGTGTTCGAATACGATGCGCCCGGCGGGCTCCCGCTGCTGTCGATTTTCGGCGGCAAGATCACGACCTACCGCCGCCTGTCCGAAGAGGCGCTGGAACGGCTGGAGCAATATCTGCCGGGAAAAGCAAAGCCGGCGGGCTGGACCGGCACCACGCCGTTGCCCGGCGGCGATCTCGATGTGTCCGCGATCCCGGCACTGGCGGACGAGTTGGTCCGCGACAATTCGTTCCTGTCGCGCGCTCTCGCGCTCCGGCTTGCGCACGCCTATGGTACGCGGGCCAGCAAGGTTCTCGACAGGGCGTCATCCGCTGCGGACCTCGGACAGGTGTTCGGGGATACGCTGACGGAACGTGAAGTCCGCTACCTGATCGCGCATGAATTTGCGCGCACCGCCGAGGACATTGTCTGGCGACGATCCAAACTTGGTCTGCGTCTCTCCGCAAGTGAAGTGAAGGCGCTCGACGACTGGATCGCCACGCATCGCAGCGGTTTCGATACGCCGCTGAAGGAAGCCGGAGGCCGCGGATGAGCGTCACCCTCGACCAGGTTTCGCGCGAGGTTAACGGCGTTCCCTGGATTCGAGACGTGTCGCTGACGCTTGAGCGCGGAACTTTGAGCGTGCTACTCGGGCCGACGCTGTCCGGCAAGACCTCGATCATGCGGCTGCTGGCCGGGCTCGACAAGCCGACCTCCGGTCGCATCCTTGTCGACGGCAAGGACGTCACAGGTTTCGATGTGCGCAAGCGCTCGGTGGCGATGGTCTATCAGCAGTTCATCAATTACCCGACGCTGTCGGTCTACGAGAATATCGCGTCGCCGCTGCGGGTGCAGGGCGTGGCGCGCGACGAGATCGAAATCCGCGTGCGGGACGCGGCGAAGCTGCTCAAGCTGGAGCCTTACCTCAGCCGCACGCCGCTGCAGTTGTCCGGCGGCCAGCAGCAGCGCACCGCGATCGCGCGTGCGCTGGTCAAGGGCGCGGATCTTGTGCTGCTCGACGAGCCGCTCGCCAATCTCGACTACAAGCTGCGCGAGGAATTGCGCACCGAACTGCCGCGCATCTTTGAAGAGTCCGGCGCGATCTTCGTTTATGCGACCACTGAACCCTCCGAAGCCTTGCTGCTCGGTGGCCGCACGGTCTGCATGGGCGAGGGACAGGCGTTGCAGGTCGGCGCGACGCCGCAGGTTTATCGGCGTCCCGATACGGTGGAGGTGGCCGAGGTGTTTTCCGATCCGCCGCTGAACACCGTCGGCATCGAGAAGAAGAATGGCTCGATCTTCTATTCCGGCGGCGAGCGTGCCTCGGTTGCAGGTCTCTATGAAGGTCTCAGTGACGGCGCCTACAAGGTTGGCTTTCGTGCGCATCAGCTCAACGTCGCCGGTGCATCTCCCGGCCGGCACGCGTTCGTCACCACCGTCAGCGTCACCGAGATCACCGGTTCGGAGAGCTTTGTTCATCTCAAGCGCGAGGGCTACAACTGGGTCGCGGTGCTGCCGGGCATTCACGAATTCCTGCCGGGGCAGGAACTGGACGTGGTGCTCGACCCGAACGATCTCTTTATCTTCGATCAAGCCGGCCGGCTCGTCGCCGCGCCGACGGCAATGTGAGGATACCGCATGGCCCGCATCGACCTCGTCGATCTGGCCCATTCCTACGGCGGCGATGCCTATGCGCTGAAGCCGATGACCATGACGTGGCGGCAGGGCGGTGCTTACGCTCTGCTCGGTCCATCCGGTTGCGGTAAGACCACACTCCTCAACATCATATCCGGAATCGTCACGCCGTCGCACGGCAAGGTGCTGTTCGACGGCACGGACATCACGCGCTCGACCACACGCGAGCGCAACATCGCGCAGGTGTTCCAGTTTCCGGTGATCTACGACACCATGACGGTCGGCGAAAACCTTGCGTTTCCACTCAAGAATCGTGGACAGCCGCGCAACGTGATCGATGCGCGCGTTGCCGAGATTGCCAAGCTGCTCGATCTCACGCCGTATCTCAACCGCAAGGCGGTACGGCTCAGCGCCGACGCCAAGCAGAAGATTTCGCTGGGACGCGGGCTAGTGCGCTCGGACGTCTCGGCGGTGCTGTTCGATGAACCGCTCACGGTGATCGATCCGCATCTGAAGTGGGAGCTGCGCTCCAAGCTCAAGGCGCTGCATCAAGCGCTTGACCTCACCATGATCTACGTCACCCACGACCAGACCGAGGCGTTGACCTTCGCCGATACGGTGGTGGTGATGCACGACGGCAGCGTGGTGCAGAGCGGAACGCCGGAAGAACTGTTCGCCAAGCCTGCGCACACTTTCGTCGGCTATTTCATCGGATCGCCCGGCATGAACATCGTGCCGGCGCAGGTGAAAGGTAACGAGGCGAGGATTGATGGTCATACCATCCGGCTGAACCGGACCTACGACAGCCTGCCGATCGGGGCGAAAATCGAAATCGGCGTGCGGCCGGAATTCGTCCATGTCGCAGCGCCTGCACCCGGCCTGTTGTCGGCCCAGATCGAACGGATCGATGACCTCGGCCGGGTGCGTTTCGCGCGCGTGCGCATCGGTGACGTGAAGTTCGCGGCGCGCGTACCGAACGGGTTCACTGTTCCCGATAAAACCGCCGGCCTCGTTTTTGATCCTGCTCATATCCACGTCTATGCGGACAGTCTTCTGGTCGAGGGGCGCGCCTGATGGACAAGACAATCAACAACAAGGCCTGGTTTTTGGTGCTGCCAGTGTTCCTGATCGTGGCGTTCTCCGCGATCCTGCCGCTGATGACGGTGGTCAACTACTCGGTGCAGGACACGTTCGGAAACAATCAGTTCTTCTGGAACGGCGTCGGCTGGTTCAAGGAACTGCTCGATCCCTCGACCGATCTCGGCGACCGGTTCCTGGCCTCGCTCGGCCGCAATCTGCTGTTCTCAGCGATCATTCTCGCCATCCAAGTGCCGCTCGGCATTCTGGTCGCGCTGTCGATGCCGCGCGAAGGCTGGCGGGTTGCGGCGTGCCTCGTCATTCTGGCGCTGCCGCTGCTCATTCCTTGGAACGTGGTCGGCACCATCTGGCAGATCTTCGGGCGTCCCGACATCGGCTTGCTTGGCTATACGCTGAACAAGATGGGGCTGGACTACAATTACGTGTCCAACAGCTTCGACGCCTGGGCGACCATCATCGTCATGGACGTCTGGCACTGGACCAGCCTTGTTGCCTTGCTGTGTTACGCGGGGCTGAAGTCCATCCCGGACGCCTACTATCAGGCGGCGCAGATCGACGGCGCTTCGCGCTGGGCAGTTTTCACGGCCATCCAGTTGCCGAAGATGAAGCGTGTGCTTTTGATCGCGGTGCTGCTGCGGTTCATGGACAGCTTCATGATCTATACCGAGCCGTTCGTCGTTACCGGCGGCGGCCCCGGCAACTCCACCACCTTCGTGTCGATCGAACTCGTCAAGATCGCGCTCGGCCAGTTCGACCTCGGCAAGGCCGCCGCGCTGTCGATCGTTTACAATCTGGTCATTCTGATCGTGTGCTGGGTGTTCTACACGGTGATGACGAACGCCGACAACGAACGCCCACAAGCGACGGGAGGCGCGTGATGCATACCATTCCCGGCCGCCGCATCATTATGGTCTTGTTCCTGACGTTCCTGCTGTTGCCGATCTACTGGCTCGTCAACATGAGCTTCAAGACCAACACGGAGATCGTCACGACCATGACGTTGTGGCCGAACAACCCGACGCTGGCTCACTATAAACGTATCTTCACGGATTCAAGCTGGTACTCCGGTTACATCAATTCGCTGCAATACGTCGTCATCAACACGGTCATCTCGATTTCTTTTGCGCTGCCTGCGGCCTACGCGTTCTCGCGTTACCGTTTTCTCGGCGACAAGCACCTGTTCTTCTGGCTGCTGTCGAACCGCATGGCGCCGCCAGCGGTGTTCGCGCTGCCGTTCTTCAATCTGTATTCGGCAATCAACCTTTTCGACACGCCGTGGGCGGTCGCGCTGGCGCATTGCCTGTTCAATGTGCCGCTGGCGGTATGGATTCTTGAAGGCTTCGTGTCCGGCGTGCCGAAGGAGATCGATGAGACCGCGTTCCTCGACGGCTATTCGTTTCCGCGTTTCTTCGTGAAAATTCTGATGCCGCTGATCGCCAGCGGTATCGGCGTCGCGGCGTTTTTCTGCTTCATGTTCTCTTGGGTCGAATTGCTGTTGGCGCGCACGCTAACGTCGGTCAACGCCAAACCGATTGCAGCGACGATGACGCGCACGGTTTCGGCGTCCGGAATGGATTGGGGCCTGCTGGCCGCTGCTGGTGTCCTGACCATCATTCCCGGAGCGCTGGTGATCTGGTTTGTCCGCAACTACATCGCGCGCGGTTTCGCGCTCGGACGGGTGTAACCATGGAACACATCGCATGGATGGCCTGGACGGTGCCCACGGCGATCTTCTTCTGCCTGCTGGGTGGAACGCTCGCGACCATGACCTGGCTTGCGCTGCGTTACCCCGAGGCGGAGCGCGTCGGTGTCTTACGTATTCCCACCACGCGCGGCGACCGGCTGTTTATTTCGCTGATCGCGGCTGCGGTCATTCATCTGTTGTGGATTGCATTTGCGGGCACCAACCCGATTGCGACGCTCCCGATAGGAGAGGGAGTCGAAGTGTCGAGTTTGTGGATCGCCACCGTTATTTCGCTCGGTTCGGCTGCTGTCATATTTCGCAAAGTTTAACCGTGTGAAGAAGAGGCAGATCCGGGATCAACCCGGACCTGGAGCTGTGTTCAACGGAGGAAATCATGCGACCAGCTACAAAGAGAAATCGTCTTCTGACGATGGCAAGTGCAGTGGCATTGATGGCGGCATCGGCGGCGGTCAGCGGACCTGCTTTCGCCGATGAAGCGGCGGCAAGGAAGTGGATCGATGCCGAATTCCAGCCTTCGACGCTGTCGAAGGACGACCAGATGAAGGAGATGCAGTGGTTCATCAAGGCCGCTGAGCCCTTCAAGGGCATGGAGATTAACGTCGTGTCGGAAACGATCACGACGCATGAGTATGAAGCCGGAACGCTGGCCAAGGCGTTCACTGAAATCACCGGCATCAAGATCAAGCACGACCTGATCCAGGAAGGTGACGTCGTCGAAAAGCTCCAGACGCAGATGCAGTCCGGCAAGAATGTCTATGACGGCTGGATCAACGACTCGGACCTGATTGGCACCCACTTCCGTTACAACCAGACCGTGGTCCTTTCGGACTACATGACCGGCGAAGGCAAGGACGTCACCAACCCGATGCTCGATGTCGATGACTTCATCGGCAAGTCGTTCACCACCGCACCCGACGGCAAGCTGTATCAGTTGCCGGACCAGCAGTTCGCGAACCTGTACTGGTTCCGATACGACTGGTTCACCAACCCCGACTACAAGTCCCGGTTCAAGGCCAAGTACGGCTACGAACTCGGCGTCCCGGTGAACTGGTCAGCCTATGAGGACATCGCCGAGTTCTTCACCAATGACGTCAAGGAGATCAACGGCGTCAAGGTTTATGGCCACATGGACTACGGCAAGAAGGACCCATCGCTCGGCTGGCGGTTCACCGACGCCTGGCTGTCGATGGCGGGTAACGGCGACAGGGGCATTCCGAACGGCAAACCCGTCGATGAGTGGGGCATCCGGATGGAAGGCTGCCGGCCGGTCGGCTCGTCCGTCGAGCGTGGCGGCGACACCAACGGTCCGGCGGCGGTC
The DNA here is from genome assembly GCF_001006325.2 of Afipia massiliensis. NCBI lineage: Bacteria > Pseudomonadati > Pseudomonadota > Alphaproteobacteria > Hyphomicrobiales > Nitrobacteraceae > Afipia > Afipia massiliensis. The sequence goes on from NZ_LBIA02000001.1 coordinate 2,766,161, forward strand.
TATTCGATCGTCAAGTATCTCGATTGGATGAAGAAGTATGCCCCGCCGCAGGCGCAAGGCATGACCTTCTCCGAGTCGGGACCGGTGCCGGCACAAGGAGCCATCGCCCAGCAGATGTTCTGGTACACCGCTTTTACAGCCGACATGGTGAAGCCGGGCCTGCCGGTGGTGAACGCCGATGGTACGCCGAAGTGGCGGATGGCTCCGTCTCCGCACGGATCGTACTGGAAGGAGGGCATGAAGCTCGGCTACCAGGATGCGGGCTCCGCAACTCTGCTGAAGTCGACCCCGGCGGATCGCCGCAAGGCGGCCTGGCTCTATCTGCAGTTCATCGTTTCCAAGTCCGTGAGCCTGAAGAAGAGCCATGTTGGCCTCACCTTCGTGCGTGAGTCCGACATCTGGGACAAGTCGTTTACCGAACGCGCGCCGAAACTCGGTGGCCTGATCGAGTTCTATCGTTCGCCGGCACGCGTGCAGTGGTCTCCGACCGGAAACAATGTGCCGGATTATCCGAAGCTGGCCCAGCTCTGGTGGCAGAACATCGGCGATGCGTCGTCCGGTGCGAAGACCGCGCAGGCAGCGATGGACTCGCTGGCTGCGGCCCAGGACTCGGTGCTTGAGCGCCTCGAGAAATCGGGCGTGCAGGGCGCCTGCGGACCGAAGCTCAACAAGAAGGAGACGGCCGAGTTCTGGTTCGCGAAGTCGGAGAAGGACGGCAACGTCGCGCCTCAGCGCAAACTGGCGAACGAAAAGCCAAAGGGCGAAACCGTCGACTACGACACGCTGATCAAGTCGTGGCCGGCGTCGCCGCCGAAGCGCGCCGAGGCAAAATAAGCGGCATCGGAAGACCAAACGTGACAAAGGCCGGGAGCATCCCGGCCTTTTTCTTTTGATGCAGCGCACTCTGCCGGGTGTTGTTGACAGGCCGTCGCTGTTTGGCTGTACTTCACGCACTGATGACTCCAAGATTTTCTGAATTCAGGAACAAGGAGATCCAGCGGGCGGCACAGGGCCACAACGAGGCTGCGCATTTTCAAGGCGGCCGTTGGCTGTTGCCGAAACTGTTCAAGCAAAAACGCATAGCTAATCGACACAAGATATGAGCGAGGCGATCGGTAGGATCGCGACGTGACCAAGGCGATCGCTAGAATCGCGGCACGTTGGGGGAGGGATACCTGGAATGCTGGACTTCGTTCAGCAGTTGGTGAGCGGTATTGCGCTCGGCTGTGTTTATGGCCTGATCGCACTTGGCTTTGTCCTTGTTTACAAAGCCACCGAGGTCGTCAACTTCGCGCAAGGCGACTTGATGATGCTGGGCGGGTTCTTCGCCTTCACCTTCATCAGTCTGCTCGGCTTCAACTACTGGCTTGGATTTGTTGCGGCGGTCGGCGCCATGGCGTTGTTCGGCATGCTGGCCGAACGCCTCGTGGTGCGACCGATCCTCGGCTATCCGCAGTTTTCCATCATCATGGCGACCATCGGGCTCGGCTTCTTCCTGCGCTCGGTTGCGGGAATGGTCTGGGGCACCGACGATCTCAAGATCGAAACGCCGTTCAGCCAGGGTGTGCTGCGGCTGGGGAGCCTGGTGCTGGCCTATGACAAGCTCTCGGTAATTGCCGCGACGATCATCCTCTGCGGCGTCCTGTATCTGTTTTTCAACAAGACCACGCTCGGCACCGCGATGCGCGCCAGTTCCGAGAACATGCTCGCAGCCTACTACATGGGCATTCCCGTCAAGCGCGTGGTGTCGATCGTCTGGGCGATCAGCGCCGCGGTCGCGACCTGCGCCGGCGTGCTGCTCGCGCCGATCACCTTCGTCCACTCCAACGTCGGCCTCGTGCTGGGATTGAAGGCCTTTCCCGCGGCGGTGCTGGGGGGATTCGGATCGATTCCCGGCGCGGTGGTCGGCGGAATCCTGATCGGTGTGATCGAAAGCATGGCCGGCTTTTACCTGCCGCAGGGATGGAAGGATGTCGCGCCCTACATCGTGCTGCTCGCGGTGCTGCTGCTGAAACCCGAAGGCATCTTCGGACTTCACACGCGCAAGAAAGTCTGAGGGGCGCCGATGCGGTTTCTTTTCAAGACAGATTATAACGACGACATCCGGCTGATCCCGCATAGCGGATACATCTGGTCCTACGGCGCGCTGTTGGCGCTGCTGGTGATCGCGCCGTTCGTTCTGAGCAGCTATCTCGTCAGCCAGCTCGTCTTCGTCTGCATCTATGCCATCGTCGGCGTCGGGCTGATGATCCTGACAGGATTCACCGGGCAGGCCTCGCTGGGCCACGCGGCGTTTCTCGCCATCGGCGCCTACACCGCGGCCTATCTTCAGCAAATGGGCGTACCCTTCATCGTCTATTTTCTGGCGGCGGGCGTGCTGACCGGATTGATCGGCGCAATGGTCGGATTTCCGGCGCTGCGCTTGCAGGGGATCTATCTCGTCATTGCCACCATCTCGTTCGCGCTGATCGTCGAGGAGATTCTGGCGCGCTGGGAGAGCGTCACGCACGGCAACGACGGCATGCGCGTCCGTGCGATCCAGATGCTCGGCGGCAGCATTACGCGCGACAGCCCGACCTTCTATTATATGTGCCTCGGTCTCTTGATCCTGGTCATTGTCGGCACGCTTAACCTGATGCGCTCGCCTACCGGGCGCGCGTTCGTCGCGATCCGTGACAGCGAGACGGCGGCCAAGAGCATGGGCATCAACGTCTCGCGCTACAAGGTGAAGTCATTTGCCTTGAGCGCGGCGATCACCGGCCTCGCGGGCGTGCTCTTTGCCCACAAGATGTCCTTCATCAGCCCGGAGATGTTTACCCTCCAGCTGTCCATCGAATTTATCATGGTGATCATCATAGGCGGCGTGATCAGCCTGCACGGCGCGGTGCTCGGCGCGATCTTCATCGTCATGGTCGATCCGTTCCTGACCTTCCTGAAAGATGACATTCCGGGTGTAGTTGCGGGTCTTGCCGCCACGTTCGGCGCCGGCGTCGAGCAGGTGGCCAGCATCAAGAACAACGTCGCGGCGATCGCCTCGGCCAACGGCCTGAAGGGCGCGATCTATGGCCTGATCATCATGCTGTTCATCCTGTTCGAACCCTATGGCATCTATGGCCGCTGGCTCAAGATCAAGCTCTTCTTCCAGCTCTTTCCGCTCTACAAGCGCGCGACCTTCAAGCGGCAGAAGATCTACGTCAAATCGGAGCGGAACCGATGAGCTGTTTCCGCGCCGAAAATCTCTCGCTTCATTTTGGCGGGCTGAAAGCGGTGGATTCCGTCAGCTTCGCGGTGGAGAAGGGCGAAATCCTTTCGATCATCGGTCCCAACGGGGCCGGCAAAAGCTCGATCTTCAACCTGATCTCGCGCCTCTATGAGCCGACTTCTGGCCGTCTCTATTTCGAGGATCAGGACATCACCGAGGAGCCCGCTTACGGCATCGCCAAGCTGGGCATCGCGCGCACCTTCCAGAACATCGAACTGTTCGAAAATGCCACCGTTCTCAGCAACCTTCTGGTTGGGCGGCACCGCCATTCCACCACCACCCTTTGGCAGGAGTTGCTATTCCTGCCGAACGTCCGCCGCGACGAAAAAGCGCATCGCCGCCGCGTTGAGCAGGTCATTGAATTCCTTGACCTTGCCGCCCATCGGGACAAGCTCATCTCCGGATTGCCCTATGGCGTGCGCAAGGTGATCGAGCTGGCCCGCGCACTGTGCACCGAGCCGAAGCTGATCCTGCTCGACGAACCCTCGTCGGGCCTGAATGTGGAGGAGACCGACGACATGTCGTTCTGGATCCGCGACATGAAGACCGAGCTTGGCATCACCGTGCTGATGGTCGAGCACGACATGACGCTGGTCAACCGCGTCTCCGACCGGGTGATCGCGCTGAACTACGGTAAGGTGCTGGCCATGGGCACGCCGGCCGAAGTGCAGGCGCATCCCGATGTCGTCGCAGCCTATCTCGGCACATGAGGACGATGTCATGAGCAGTCCCGATATCATTCTCAAGCTGAGCAACATCGAAAGTTTTTACGGGCCGATCATGGCGATCCGCGGCATCAGCCTCGAGGTGCCGCGCGGCAAGATCGTCACGTTGCTGGGCGCCAACGGCGCGGGCAAGACCACCGTGCTCAAGACGATTTCCGGCATTCTCGATCCGCAGAAGGGCTCCATCGAATTCAAGGGGCAGTCGATCCAGCGCATGGAGGCAGACAAGATCGTGCGGCTAGGCCTCAGTCATGTGCCTGAAGGGCGCGAGGTGTTTCCGTTCCTCAGCGTGCGCGAAAACCTGATGATGGGGGCCTATCCGCGCAAGGATCACGACGGCGTCGCCGCCGATCTGGAGCGCGTCTACGGCTATTTTCCGCGCTTGCGCGAGCGCATCAACCAGCCTGCCGGGCAGCTTTCCGGCGGCGAGCAGCAGATGCTGGCGATCGGCCGCGCGCTGATGAATCGCCCGACATTGCTGCTGCTGGACGAGCCATCGCTGGGGCTGTCGCCGATTCTGGTGAAGGAGATTTTCACGATCATCAAGCGCGTCAACGCGGAGCAGGGCATGTCGATCCTGCTGGTCGAGCAGAACGCGAAGGTGGCGCTGGAAACCGCGGATTACGGATATGTGCTGGAAATCGGACGCGTGGTGATGAACGACACCTGCGAGCGCCTGATGATGTCGCAGGATATTCAGGAATTCTATCTCGGCGCCAAGGAAGACGGCGCACGGGGCGAGCGGCGCTGGAAGAAGAAAAAGACCTGGCGATAAAGACCTGGCGGTAAAGCACTGGCGATAAAGACAAGAACCTGGCGACAAGCCAGGCAATACAAGGAGAAAAGACCGGCGTTTCAAGCCGCGCGAAAGGAACGACATCAAGGCCGCGTAGCCGCTGGGCGGATACGGCGGAAAGGGAGCGAGCAATGGCGAGACCTGCAGTGATCACCGTCGCGGACACGATCGCGAAGAGCTTTCTGCTCGCGGTTGAAACGCGTGGCGACAAGGCAGCGATCCGGGAAAAGCATCTCGGCGTCTGGCAGTCGACAAGCTGGCGCGGGTGGTTGCGGACGGCCAAGGAAATCGCCTATGCGCTTCATGCGATTGGCTTCAAGCCGGGCGATGTCGCCTCCATCATCTCGAATGCGACGCCGCAATGGGTGTTCGCCGATATGGGCGTGCTCTGCGCGGGTGGCGTCTCATCGGGCATCTACCCGACGGACTCTGCGACCCAGGTCGAATATCTCATCAACGACTCGCGAACGCGGGTGATCTTCGCCGAGGATGATGAGCAACTCGACAAGGTGTTGTCGTGCCGCGCCCGCTGCCCGACGCTTGAGAAGATCGTCGTGTTCGACATGGAAGGTCTCAGCGGCTTCAGCGATCCGATGGTGATGTCGCTGGACGAGTTCATGGCGCTCGGGCGCAACCACATGAACGGCCGCGAAGCGCTGTGGGACGAGATGATCGCCAGCCGCGGCACAAACGATCTGGCCATTCTCGTTTACACCTCGGGGACCACCGGGCCTCCGAAGGGCGCGATGCATTCCAATCGCAGCGTTACCCATCAGATGCGCTACGCGGACTACCTTTTGGTGCCGACGGATCATGAGGAGCGGCTGGTGTTCCTGCCGCTGTGCCATGTCGCCGAGCGGATCGGCGGCTACTATCTATCCATCGCCGTCGGCTCGATAATGAATTTCGCGGAAAGTCCGGAAACCGTGCCGGACAATCTGCGCGAAGTGCAGCCGACCGCGTTTCTGGCGGTGCCCCGGATCTGGGAAAAGTTCTACTCGGCCATCACCATTGCCCTGAAGGATGCAACGCCGCTTCAGCAGTGGATGTATCGCCGTGCGCTCGGCGTCGGCCAGCATCTGACCGAGTACAGGCTTGAAGGGGAAACGCCACCATTGTCACTGCGGCTCGCGGGCAAGGCGGCCTACTGGCTGGTGTTCCGCAACATCCGCCGCATGCTCGGGCTCGATCGCGTGCGCATCGCGTTCACGGGTGCCGCGCCGATTTCGCCTGATCTGATCCGCTGGTATCTCGCCATCGGTCTCGACATGCGCGAGGTCTATGGCCAGACCGAGAATTGTGGCGTCGCGACGCTGATGCCAAATGACCGCATCAAGCTCGGCTCGGTCGGCAAGGCGGCGCCCTGGGGTGAGGTTATGATCTGCCCGAAGGGAGAGATCCTCGTCAAAGGCGATTACCTGTTCATGGGCTATCTGAACCAGCCGGAGAAGACGGCCGAGACCATCGACGCCAAGGGTTGGCTGCATACCGGCGACGTCGGCACCATCGACAATGAAGGCTTCGTCAAGATCACCGACCGGATGAAGGACATCATCATCACGTCTGGCGGCAAGAACATCACGCCGTCCGAGATCGAGAACCAGCTCAAGTTCTCGCCATATATTTCGGACGCGGTGGTGATCGGCGACAAGCGGCCGTTCCTGACATGCCTGGTGATGATCGATCACGAGAACGTCGAGAAATTCGCGCAGGACTACAACATCCCCTTCACGAACTACGCGAGCCTGTGCCGCGCGCCGGAAATCCAGGATCTCATCAAGCGCGAGATCGAGGTCGTTAACCAGAACTTCGCCCGTGTGGAAACCATCAAGAAATTCCATCTGATCGAGCGGCAACTGACGCCCGAGGACGAGGAATTGACGCCGACCATGAAGCTGAAGCGGAGCTTCGTGAACAAATCCTACGCAGCCGAGATCGATGCAATGTACCGGGCGGGCGCCATGGCGTAAGCTCCCGGCGATATTGCGTCACAAAGAAGCGTATTCCGCGGCCCGCAAAGGCCGCTCAGCGGCGAAGGTAACAAGGCCCGGCCTTCGCTGAATATGGGCCAACAGAGAGGAGACCGTTATGTCGAAATCGTTCAAGGCGTTTGGCCTTGCGGTGGGTGCGTTCGCGCTGACCCAGTCGCCGGCCTTCGCGCAGACCAAGGTGACCAACGAGGGCATCTCGCCGGCCGAGATCGTCATCGGCTCGCATCAGGATCTTTCGGGCCCCATCAAGGTCTGGGGCGTGCCGGTGTCAAACGGCATGAAGATGGCGGCCGATGAGATCAATGCCGCGGGCGGCATCAACGGCCGCAAGATCAAGCTGATCATCGAAGACAGCGGTTACGATCCGAAGCGCTCGGTGCTGGCCTCCCAGAAGTTGATCGAGAAGGACAAGATCTTCGCCATGGTCGGCCCGATGGGCTCGCCGACTGTGCTTGCCGCGCAGGACATCCTGTTCGACGCGGGCGTGCTGCAGCTCTTCCCGCTGACGGCGGCGGAGTTCACTTTCAAGTTCGATCCGGCGAAGCCGCAGGAGAGATTGAAGTTCAACAACATCCTGCCCTACGTCGAAAGCACGCGGGCGGCGGTGAAATACATGATCGAGACCAAGAAGTTCACCAAGCCCTGCATCATGCATCAGGACGACGAGTACGGCAAAAGCGTGCTCGATGGCTTCACCCAGCAGGCCACCGCGATGAAGCTGACGCCGGCTTCGGTCACGAGCTACAAGCGTGGCGCATCCGATTTCAGCGCGCAGGTCGCCAAGATGAAATCCGACGGCTGCGATCTTGTTGTGCTCGGAACGGTGATCCGCGAAACCATCGGCGCGATGGGCGAAGCCAAGAAGCTCGGCTGGGATGTGACGTTCCTCGGCGCGACGCCGACCAACGTGCTCGAAGTGCCCGCGCTCGGCAAGGATATGGTTGAAGGGCTCTATGCGGCGTCCGGGTTCGAAATTCCCTATGAGGACACCGCAAAGGGCAAGGTGAAGGACTGGCTTGTGAACTACAAAAAGGCGTTCGGTTCCGACGCCAATACGCAGGCGATCATCGGTTACAACGCGATGATGACCTTCGCCTACTACGCCAACAAGGCAGGCAAGGATCTAACCGGCGCCAAGATGCTGGCTTCGCTCGAGTCCGGTGACGTGTTCCAGGACATATTTAGTTCGCCGCCGACCAAATTCTCGAAAACGAACCACCTCGCCACCACGGTGACGCAGGTTCAGCAGGTCAAGGGCGGCCGCTGGGTTCTGGTGAAGGATGGCCTGATGTTCTGATCGTTTCGTTCTGAGCGACATCGCGTGCGCGGGTTGCCCGCGCACGCGATTTTCTTTACGGTCCGGCTCCCAACCGAGAGCCGACATTCCAGATGAGCATTGAAAGTCCGGTCAAGGCCAGCGTCGCGCGCTGGTTTCCTGGAGCCACGGGTATCGATCGCCTGGCCCAGCTGTCCGGTGGCGCCAGCCAGGAAACCTGGTCGTTCGACGTCCTGCATCCATCCGGAAACATCGCCGTCATTCTGCGCCGCGCTCCGTCAGGCTATGGCGCTGCGCCGGGCCGCGCCGCCGGGCTTGAGGCCGAAGCCGTTCTCATGCAACAGGCCTATGAAGCGGGGATACCGTCGCCGCGCGTGCGTTATGTTCTGCGCGCTGAGGACGGGCTTGGCAGCGGCTTCATCATGGACCGTGTCGAGGGTGAGACCATTCCGCGCAAGATTCTGCGCGACGCGCAGTTTGCGCAGGCGCGCGGTGTGCTGGCGGGCCAGCTCGGCAAGGTGGCGGCTGGAATTCATGCGCTTGATACGACGCGTTTGCCGAAACTGCGGCTAATGACGGTTGCCGGCGAGATCGACGATCTCGCAGCCGAACACAAATCGTTCGACTGGCCGCGGCCGGTGTTCGATCTGGCGCTGCGGTGGCTGCGCGACAACGCGCCCGCGCCGTCGGATACGGTGACACTGGTTCACGGCGATTTCCGCCACGGCAATCTCATCATCGGCCCGGAAGGCGTTCGTGCCGTGCTCGACTGGGAGCTGGCGCACTTCGGCGACCCGATGGAAGACCTCGGCTGGATCTGCGTGAATTCGTGGCGGTTCGGCGAGATCGACAAGCCGGTCGGCGGGCTTGGATCGCGCGAGGATCTGTTTGCCGCTTACGAGTCTGCATCCGGCCGTCCGGTGGATGTTCCGCGTGTCATGTTCTGGGAGACGCTTGGCACGTTGCGGTGGGGCATCATGTGTTGCGGCATGATGCAGCGGTTCCGCACCGGCCCGGATCATTCTATGGAGCGCGCGATGATCGGCCGCCGCGCCTCCGAAACCGAGATCGATCTTTTGCGGCTGCTGGCGCCGCGTCGCGCATAACGCCGATGACAAAGGACGCATAAGATGCAGGATCAGCCCACGCCGGTCGAACTGATCAACGCGGTGGCGGAGTTTCTCCGCGCCGACGTCGCGCCGCAATTGTCCGGCCATGCCGCGTTCAAGCTGCGGGTGGGGCTCAACGCGCTCGATCTGGTGGTGCGGCAGCTTACGCATGAAGCGTCCGGCGATGCCGCCGAGGTCGAGCGGCTGTCAAAGCTGCTCGGTACGTCCGGCTCGCTGGAAGAACTCAACCGTCTGCTGTCCGCGCGCATTGCAAGCCGCGAGATGGGCTTCCAGACGCCGGGGCTCACCGACCACGTCTGGAAGACCACGATGGACAAGCTGGCCATCGACCAGCCGAATTATGCGTCCTATCGCCGCGAACGGGACACGGGTTAGAGGGCGCTAAACGGGACGTTGTCATTCGTCATTGCGAGGAGCACTTGCGACGAAGCAATCCAGTTCTTCATAAACATCGGCAAGACTGGATTGCTTCGCTTCGCTCGCAATGACGTGAGGCGAATGGCCCTGAATTCATTGCGGTTCGCGTATCACTTGCCCTTCCACTGCGGCGGGCGCTTTTCCGCGAACGCCTTGGGGCCTTCGATGTAATCCTCGGACGCAGCCAGAGCCTTGACGGCCGGATAGTCGAACTGTTCGGCGAGGGCCTGCTCCAGCGACACACCGAGGCCGCGATGCATGGCCTGCTTCGATGCGCGGATCGACATCGGGCCGTTCTGCAGGATGAGGTTGGCCCAGCGCTCGGCGCCGGCCAGAGCCTCACCCTTCGGAACGACTTCGTTGACGAAGCCAAGCTCAAGGCCTTCGCGCGCCGGAACGTGGCGCCCGGTCAGGATCATGCCCATGGCGCGCTTGAGGCCGATCAGGCGCGGAAGGCGGTGCAACCCGCCGGCGAGGGCGGCGAGGCCGACACGCGGTTCCGGCAGGGCGAAGGTGGCGTTTTCCGACGCGATGATCAGGTCGCACGCCAGCGCAATCTCGAAACCGCCGCCCATCGCGACGCCGTTGACGGCGGCGATGATCGGTTTGTCGCAATCGAAGCGGTGGGTCAGTCCGGCGAAGCCGCTGGTATCCCAGCCGCGCTGGCCGCCCTGGGCCTGCCACTTCAGATCGTTGCCCGCGGAAAACGCCCGGTCACCTGCGCCCGTCACAATCGCGATCCATTGATCCGGGTCCTTGTTGAACTCGTCGAAAACGCGATGCATTTCAAAGTGCATCGGGGAATGCACGGCGTTCATCACTTCGGGACGATTGAGCGTGACGATGGTCAGTGGACCTTTGCGGTCCACCTTGGCGAATTCATAGGCCATGAGCGATTTCCTTACGCTGCGTTGCAACACTTGAGCGATGTTGTCGTGCCCTAAATAGACAGCAAAGAACCCGCTTCACAAATTAATTAAGCGCTTGACTAACGCCCTCAGCCTTACCTTAATTCCCACCCATCGTCGGCTCTTGCGAGCACCGCGGCGAAAACAAGAAACAAAGTCCGGGGATGGACGTCTGGGAGTCGCGCGTTGGATTTTTCGCTGCCTGACGATTTGACCGCTTACCTGTCGGAACTCGATCGCTTCATCGATCAGAAGATCAAGCCACTCGAGCAGCGCGACGACAACATCCGCTTCTTCGATCATCGCCGCGAGTGGGCGCGAACGGATTTCGACAGGGGCGGCCTGCCGCGCCACGAATGGGAAGACCTGCTGCGTCAGGCGAAAAACCTTGCCGACGAAGCCGGGCATCTGCGCTTTGCGATTCCTAAGCGCTACGGCGGCAAGGACGGTTCGAATCTCTGGATGGCGGTGATCCGCGAGCATTTCGCCGCCAAGGGTCTCGGCCTGCACAACGATCTGCAGAACGAGCATTCCATCGTTGGAAACTTCCCGCTGGTCACCATGCTGGATCGCTACGGCCGCGACGACCAGAAAGCGATGATCGAAGGCTCGCTCACCGGAAAATACCGCATCACGTTTGGTCTCACGGAGCCTGATCACGGCTCGGACGCCACCCACATGGAAACGCGCGCGGTTCAGGCCACGCGTGACGGTGTGAGCGGGTGGGTCATCAACGGCGAGAAGATGTGGACGACCGGCATGCATGTCGCGACCCACTGCGCGACGTTCGCACGGACATCGGGCAACGACGGCGATGCGCGGGGCATCACGTGCTTTCTGGTGCCGGCGGATGCGAAGGGCGTGAAGGTCGAGGAATATCTCTGGACCTTCAACATGCCTACCGATCATCCGCGCGTCAGCTTCACCGATGTGTTCGTGCCGGACGACGCGCTGTTTGGCGAGGTCGGCCGCGGCCTGTCGCTGGCGCAGTGCTTCGTGCATGAGAATCGGATTCGTCAGGCGGCCAGTTCGCTCGGAGCTGCCGTGTACTGCATCAATGAGAGCGTGCACTACGCGCGGGAGCGCAAGCCGTTCGGTCATGCGCTCGCTGAGAACCAGGCGATCCAGTGGCCGCTGGTGGAGCTTGCGACGCAGGCCGAGATGCTGCGGCTCCTGATCCGGAAGACGGCGTGGGAAATGGATCGCATGACCCAGCCCGAGGTTGAGCAGCGGCTCTCCGACAAGGTGTCGATGTGCAATTTCTGGGCGAACCGGCTGTGCTGCGAAGCGGCCGATCGCGCGATGCAGGTGCATGGCGGCATGGGCTACTCGCGACACAAGCCGTTCGAGCACATCTATCGCCATCACCGGCGCTATCGCATCACCGAGGGCAGCGAGGAAATCCAGAAGCGCAAGGTCGCTGGGTTCCTGTTCGGCTACATGGGTGCGGGAAAATTCGAGACGACGGAGAAGAGCCGCTAATTCAAGTTTCACAAGAGGCGAACAATCGTCCGTGGAAAAAATGTTTCTGGAGGAAACGATGCCCAGGTGTACGTCCGGCCGGTCCGACCGGTTCATGCTGATCAGTTCGGAGCGGGTGTTCTACGCCGGTCTGCATGGCAAGCCATCGGTGCGCACGCTCGGCGCGCTCGCGGTTTGCGTACCGCTGCATGGCACAGCGCGTCTCGAAATCGAAGGTCAGCCGCCGCGCGTTAGCGAAATCCTCGCCGTCCCGGCTTACCTGCCGCACAAGATCACGTCAGAGTCCCGCGAAATTCTCGGACTTCTGATTGAGCCCGAGTCGGTCTGCGACGAAGATCTCGCGGAGATTCTTCGCCAGTGCGACGATCCGGCGGCAGCAAGTCATCTCGCGGCCCGATTTCGCGAAATCTATGCGACCATGGCGCTCAGCGGCACGAGCGGTTTCACGTCGGCCGATTTCGACCAGATCTTTCTCCAGCGCCGCCTGAAGCAGCGGGAACTGGATGCGCGTATCTCCACGGTCGTGTCGCGGTTTCAGGCCAAGCCGTCCAGCAGTATTTCGGGTGACGATTGCGCCAGCGGCGTCAAGCTGTCGCTGTCGCGCTTCCTGCATCTGTTCAAGGACGAGACCAGCATGAACTTCAAGACCTTCCGCGCCTGGAAGCGGGCGCGGAATATCTTGCATCATGTCAACGTCGAGCGAAATCTCGCGCATTTTGCACTCGATGCCGGCTATCCCGATTCGACGCATTTCAGCCACTCGCTGCGCCGCATTTATGGACTGCAACCGAGTGCGCTGTTTTCCGGCTCGCGCCGCCTGCAGATCATCAACGGCAAGGATGTTGCGAGTGACGTGACCGCAATCCGGGCTTAGGTTGCCGCCGGGACGCGTGGCGCGACGCCTTGTTCGGCGCCGGCTTTGTCCTGCGCCGCGATCGCCTTGCGGAATCCCTCGCGCTGCTTGAGCCGCTCCCAATAGGCCGCGACCGCCGGTGTGAACTGCGCGGACAGTCCGTTGGACTGGGCGAACATTAGCGCGTATCCGACTGAGATGTCCGCGGCGGTGAAGCGGCCCGCGCAAACTGTCTCCGATTCGGACACCGCGGTTTCGAGCGAGCGAAGCCGCGCCAGAAACCAGCGCGCGTAGTCGGTGGCAGCCTGCGGATTCCTGCGTTCCTCCGGCTCAAGCTGCGCGTAGCGGAAATAGATGGTCTGCGGGAACGTCAGCGTCGCTTCGCCGAAGAACAGCCAGTTCAGATAAGACCCATAGGCGGGTTCATCGACAGTGACGTTGAGGGGCGTGGGGCCGTACTTCGTCACGAGATAGTGGCAGATCGCGGAAGACTCGGTCATCCGGGTCTCGCCGTCGATCAGCAGTGGAATGGTCCCGAGCGGATTCAACTCGAGATACTCGCGCTTCAGAAACCGCGGTGGAAACGGCAACATTTTCAGGTCGTAGGGAATACCGACTTCTTCCAGCGTCCAGAGCGGACGGAAGGAGCGCGCGCTGGCGCAGTGAAAAAGCGTGAGCATATCGATGTTTCCCTGGTTCCCGGCGTTATACAGCGCGGATCGTAGGTTCACGCAAGCGCTTACTGTTCCGGACAACCCTTACTACTCCGGAAGTGTACCCATGTACTTGCACAGCACGCTCAGCATCACCTCGTCCGCGCCGCCGCCGATCGAGGTCAGCCGCCGGTCGCGATAGGCGCGGCTGACGCGGGTCTCGTTCATGAAACCCATGCCGCCCCAGTATTGCAGGCAGGCGTCGGGAATCTCCCGGCCCAGGCGGCCGGCTTTGAGTTTCCCCATCGTCGCCAGCGGGGTCACGTCGTTCCCGTTGATGTATTCCTCGCAGGCCCGATAGAGCAGGGAGCGCAACAGCTCGATCTCGGTTTTCAGTTCGGCAAGACGGAAATGGATCACCTGATTGTCGAGCAGGGGCTTGCCGAACGCCTTGCGGGCGCGGGTATACTCGATGGTCTCGTCGATGGTCTTTTCGTGTGATTTCAGGCACGCCGCCACCGCCCACAGCCGCTCTTCCTGGAATTGCAGCATCTGGTAGGTGAAGCCCTTGCCTTCCTCGCCGATGCGGTTGCGCTTGGGCACGCGCACGTCGGTGAACTTGATTTCCGCCGTATCCGAGCAATGCATGCCGAGCTTGTCGAGCTTGCGCAGAACCTCCACGCCCTTGGTTTTCATCGGCAGGCAGATCAGCGACTTGTTACGATGGACTGGGCCTTCGCCAGTATTGGCGAGCAGGCACATCCAGTCGGCCTGTGTCCCGTTGGTGATCCACATCTTGCCGCCGTTGATAATGTAGTCGTCGCCGTCGGAGCGGGCGGTGGTCTTGATCGAGGCGACGTCCGATCCGGCACCCGGTTCGGAGACGCCGATGCAGGCAACGTAATCTCCAGCAATTGAGGGCGCGAGAAACTCGCGCTTCATCTCGTCCGACCCGAAGCGCGCCAGCGCCGGCGTCGCCATGTCAGTCTGCACGCCGATCGACATGCCGACGCCGCCCGCGTTGATGGCGCCCAATTCTTCGGCCATCACCATCCCGTAGCTGTAGTCGAGGCCCGCGCCGCCGTATTCAACGGGCTTGCACAGGCCGAGCAGGCCGAGGTCGCCCATCTTCTTGAACACCTGATGCGCCGGATAGATTGTGTCGCGCTCCCATTCATCGACGAACGGATTGATCTCGTTCTTGATGAACTGCTGCATGGTGCGGCGGATGGCGTCGTGTTCCTGCGTGAACTGCATTTCGTTTCCTGATGTTTTCTTATGTGCTCAGAGACCCATCTGGCGGCTTGCCAGATCCTTCATGATTTCCTCGGTGCCGCCGCCGATGGCGTTGACCTTCACCTCGCGGTAGATGCGCTCGACCTTCGGCCCGCGCATGAAGCCCGCGCCGCCGAAAATCTGCACGGCTTCGGACGCACAGAAGGCCATGGTCTGCGTCGCCTGATTCTTGCACATGCAGACCTCGGCCACGGGATTGTCGCCTTGCTCCAGCCGCCAGATCAGCATTTCCAGCATCGCCTGGGTTGCCGCCACGCGCTGCGCCATGTCCACGATCTTGTGGCGGATGACCTGATGATCGGCGAGGCGCTTGCCGAAGGTCTTGCGTTCGCGGGCATAGGCGATGGCTTCCTCGACGCAGACCCGCGCGAAGCCGGTACAACCGGCCGCAAGGCCAAGCCGCTCGCTGTTGAAGTTCTTCATGATCAGCTTGAAGCCGGCGTTTTCCGTGCCGATCAGATTGCCCACGGGTACGCGGCAGTCGTCGAAATAGAGCGTCGCGGTGTCGGAGGCCCACCAGCCCATTTTCTTGAGCGGCGTGCGTGAGAAGCCCGGTGTGTCGCGCTCGATCAGCAGCAGGCTGACGCCGCTGGCGCCTTCGCCGCCGGTGCGCACCGCGACGGTGTAGTAATCCGCCCGCATGCCTGAGGTGATGAAGGTCTTCTCGCCCTTGACGACATAGTGGTCGCCGTCGCGCCGCGCGGTGGTGCGCAAATTGGCGACGTCCGATCCGCCGCCGGGCTCGGTGATGGCGAGGGCGGAGATCTTCCTTCCTGCGAGAATGTCCGGCAGCACCCGCGCCTTCAGTTCATCCGATCCGCCATAGACGATCGGCGGCGTGCCGATGGTATGGCTTTTCAGGCTGGCGCTAATACCGCCGGCGCCGGCGCGGGACAGTTCCTGCGCCGCGATCATCGACATGAAGCGGTCACAGGGGACGCCGCCGTATTCTTCCGGGAAACCGAGCTGAAGCAGGCCGACGGAGGCCGCTTTCAGATAGAGTTCGCGCGGAAATTCGCCAGCCTCGTCCCATTGCGCTGCAAAAGGCTCGATCTCGGTGGCCACGAAGCGCCGCAACATATCGCGGAACGCCAGGTGTTCCGGCGTGAGAAAGGGGCTGCTCGCTGTTTCCGCGAACTGTTCCGGGGCGTTCATTGCGATCCTCCGAGCCAGTGTCCCGTATCCGACGTTCGGTTCACTTTGCAGCACCTTCTGATCGAACGTCGGATACGAAAGGACACCTGGCAAACTATAATTCCGGTGATCCTTTGGTTCTGACATTCGTAAAAGTGCCGGTTGAGAAGGGATACGAATGTCAGAACCGGATCACCGGGGATTTATGGCCCGTTCGCGGGGGCAAGACTTGCGTTAAGCCGCCGCGCTCCGGAAATTGTGGCAAGCCCAGCTAGTTTTCACAAGACGCTGGCGGTCTCAGCCTCCTACCGTTCGGAGCAATTCGCGATGAACCTGAGGGCCTGAAATGGATAAAGCCGTCGTCACCTGCGCGCTCAACGGCGTCCTGACCAATCCCAAGCAGCACCATGTCCCGGTCACTCCGGAGGAGATGGCGCGGGAGGCCAAGGCCGCGTTCAATGCGGGCGCATCGGTGATGCACATGCACCTGCGCCAGCAGGAGCCCGACAAGGGGCACATGCCGTCGTGGGACGTGAACCTGTCGAGGGAAGTCCAGCAGGCGATCCGTGAGGCGTGCCCTGGCGTCATCATCAATCACACCACGGGTGTCAGCGGGCCGAACTATCAGGGCGCGCTCGATTGCGTGCGCGAGACCAGGCCGGAAATGGCGGCCTGCAACGCCGGTTCGCTGAACTATCTGAAAGTCAAAGCCGATGGCTCCTGGGCCTGGCCGCCGCATGTGTTCGACAATGCGCCGGACAAGATCCAGAAATATCTCGACGTCATGAAGGTGGCGAAGTCGCTGCCGGAATTCGAATGTTTCGACGTCGGTATCGTGCGCAGCGTGGCGATGTACAAGCAGAACGGGATGTATTCCGGGCCGCTGGAATACAATTTCGTCATGGGCGTTGCGTCGGGCATGCCGGCCGATCCGGAACTGCTGCCGATCCTGCTCAAGCTGAAACTGCCGGACTCCAACTGGAGCGTCACGGCAATTGGCCGCGAGGAGATCTGGCCGCTGCATTTGCGCTGTGCCGAACTGGGCGGGCATCTGCGCACCGGGCTGGAAGACACGTTCTATCTTGGCGACGGCACCAAGGTGACCTCGAACGGCCAGCTCATCGAGGGCATCGTCGCCTGCGCGCGAAAAGCAGGACGCGAGATCGCGTCACCTGCCGAAGCACGGAAGATTCTCAAGCTGATGCAGTGAGCCGAAACGGACTGAGAGCCGTGGCTAAGACAGGGAGGTAACGTCATGAGTGATCTCACCGCAACGGGCGGCGTTCCCGGGCCCGGACGTATCGGGCGCGTGGCCGTTGGCGACATCCTGCGCCGCGCCGCATGCCGGTTTCCGAACCGCATCGCGCTGACCGATGGCGCGCGTCAGGTCACGTTCACCGAAATCGAGCACGACGCCAACCGTTTCGCCAACTATCTGGTGTCGCGCGGCCTGAAGTCGGGCGAGAAGATCTCGACGATCTGCAACAACTCGGTCGAATTCGTCAAAGCGTTGTTCGGCATTCACCGCGCGGGGCTGGTCTGGGTGCCGATCAACACCATGCTCGGGCCGAGCGATATGGATTACATTCTCGACCATGCCGGGGTACGCTTCGCGCTGATCGACGACAATCTTCATGCGCAGCCGGAGCGGCGGGCGGCGCTGGAAAAGCGCGGCGTCGATCTGATCGCTATTGATCTCACCGGTCACGCCCGGGAGCAGGGGCTCGAGAATTTCAACGACCTGATCAAGGGACAGTCCATCATCGGGCCCGAGATCGCGTTCGACGACCGCGATCTGGCGATGATCATCTACACATCGGGCACGACATCGCGGCCGAAAGGCGCGATGCATTGTCATCTTGCGGTGGTGATGGCGGCGATGAGCAATGTCATCGAGATGCATCTGGATCGGAACGACGGAATCACCGGACAGTTTCCGCTGTTCCATTGCGCCGCTCACGTGCTGCTGCTGACGTACCTCTCGGTCGGCGGCAAACTCGCCATCATGCGCGGCTTCGATCCGGTGGCCTGTATGGAGGCGATCCAGCGCGACAAGCTGACGGTGTTCATCGGCTTGCCCGCGATGTATCAGGCGATCCTTGATCATCCGCGCCGCAAGGAGTTCGATCTCTCCAGCCTGCGCACCTGCGTCTACACCATGGCGCCGATGCCAAGGCCGTTGCTGGAGCGCTGCATTGCGGAGCTTTGCCCGACATTCGTTCAGCCGAGCGGGCAGACGGAAATGTATCCGGCGACGACGATGTCACAGCCGGATCGCCAGCTCGCGCGCTTCGGCAACTACTGGGGCGAGTCGATGATCGTCAACGAGACCGCGATCATGGACGACGAGGGCAATTTGCTGCCGCCCGGGCAGATCGGCGAGATCGTGCATCGCGGGCCGAACGTGATGATGGGGTATTACAAGGACCCGGAGGCGACCGCCGCCGCGCGCAAGTTCGGTTGGCATCATACCGGCGACCTGGCCCTGATCGACGAGAACGGCGAGGTGCTGTTCATCGACCGCAAGAAGGACATGATCAAGTCCGGCGGCGAGAATGTTGCCTCGGTCAAGATCGAGGAAACGCTGCTGGCGCATCCGGCGGTACTGAACGCGGCGGTGGTCGGCCTGCCGCATCCGCAATGGGGCGAGGCGGTGTCGGCCTTCGTCAAGCTGAAGCCCGACGCGCAAACCGGCGAGGCCGAGATCATCGAGCACTGCCGCAAGTCGCTCGGTGGTTTCCAGATCCCCAAGCTGGTGCGGATTCTGGACGAGATGCCGATGACCGCGACCGGCAAGCTGCGCAAGGTCGAACTGCGCCAGAAGTTCGTCGATCATTTCAACGCGACCACGGCGGCGTGAAAGCAAAGACCATCCAATGACGGTGATTGAAAACTCCATCTCCCACGCCAGCGAAAGCTATCAGGCCAATCGCGCGGGCATGCTTGCACAGATCGCGCGGGTCAATGCGGTGGTGGGGCGAACCAGCGCGGCATCCGAGCTGTCGAAGAAGCGCTTCCATGAGCGCGGCCAGTTGCTGCCGCGCGAGCGCATTGCGTTGCTGCTCGACCCGGGCGCGCCGTTCCTCGAGCTCTCGGCGCTGGCCGGATATTGTCTCGATACGCCGGACCCGGAGAAGAGCATTCCCGGCGGCGGGACCATCGCAGGCATCGGATTTGTGTCCGGCGTTCGCTGCATGGTAACCGCGAGCGATTCCGGCATCGAGGCCGGATCGCTTCAGCCGATGGGGCTCGACAAGCGGCTTCGGTCGCAGGAGATCGCGCTGGAGAACAAGCTGCCGTCGGTGCAACTGGTGGAAAGCGCCGGCGCGAACCTCTTGCGCTATCGCGTCGAGGATTTCATTCGCGGCGGCACGACGTTCCGCAATCTCGCATTGCTCTCGGCAGCGGGGCTTCCGGTGGTCACCGTCACCCACGGCTCGTCCACGGCGGGCGGCGCGTACCAGACGGGTCTCTCCGACTACATCGTGATGGTGCGGGGACGGACGCGCGCGTTCCTTGCCGGTCCGCCGCTGCTCAAGGCCGCGACGGGTGAAATTGCGACCGAAGAAGAGCTTGGCGGCGCGGAGATGCACACCAGCATTTCCGGGCTCGGCGATTATCTTGCTGAAGATGACCGCGAAGCGCTCGGCATCGCCCGGCAGATCATGGCCGACCTCAACTGGGATCGCGCGCATCCGGAGAGCGGCGAGCTGCCTCGCGAGCCATTGTACGACACCGAGGAACTGCTCGGCATCATGCCGATGGACCACAAGCGGCCCGTCGACATGAAGCAGATCATAGCGCGCATTCTCGACGGCTCGGAGTTCCTCGAGATCGGCGCGAATTACGGCCCCGCGACCGTCTGCGGTCACGGCCGCATCGGCGGCCAGGCCATCGGCATCATCACCAACAATGGTCCGCTGGATCCGAACGGCGCCAACAAGGCGACGCATTTCATTCAGGCGTGCTGCCAGTCGCGCACGCCGATCCTGTATTTGAACAACACCACGGGCTACATGGTCGGCAAGGCTTACGAAGAAGCCGGCATGATCAAGCACGGTTCGAAAATGATTCAGGCCGTGACCAACGCCACGGTGCCGCAGATTACGATCTACTGCGGCGCATCGTTCGGCGCGGGCAACTATGGCATGTGCGGGCGCGGCTTTCATCCGCGCTTCTGCTTCTCCTGGCCCAACGCAAAGACGGCTGTGATGGGCGGCGAACAGGCCGCGGGCACGATGGCGATCGTGGCGGAAGCCGCCGCTGCGCGGCGCGGCAAGCCGATCGAACCGGACAAGCTGGAGGCGATGAAGTCGCAGATCATCGATGTGTTCGAAAAGCAGATGGATGTGTTCGCCACCAGCGGGCGGCTGCTCGACGACGGCGTGATCGATCCGCGCGACACCCGCGCGGTGCTCATCAACGTGCTGGCGATCTGCCGCGAGGCCGAACTGCGCAATCCGCAGAAGGTCCAGTTCTCGGTAGCACGGCCATGAACGTAACGATGAGCGCTTTGAAGCTGACGCCGTTCCGCAAAATCCTGATCGCCAATCGCGGCGAGATCGCGCTGCGCGTCATGCGCACCGCCAAGCGTCTCGGCTACGAGACTGTCGCTGTCCATTCGACCGCCGATGCGAATGCGCGCCATGTCCGCGAGGCGGATCAGGCGGTGTGGATTGGCGAGTCGCAGCCCTCGCAATCCTATTTGCGGATCGATGCTATTGTGGAGGCCGCAAAGACGAGCGGTGCGGATGCGATCCATCCGGGCTACGGCTTTCTCGCGGAGAACGCGGAATTCGCCAAAGCCTGTCGCGCGGCGGGGCTGGTGTTCATCGGCCCGTCGCCCGAGGCGATCCACGCCATGGGCAACAAGGCCGGCGCCAAGGACATCATGCAGAAGGCGGGCGTGCCCTGCGTGCCAGGCTATCAGGGCGAGGACCAGAGCGACGCGACGATGCTCACCGCCGCGAAGCGGATCGGTTTTCCGGTGATGATCAAGGCCGTCGCCGGCGGCGGCGGGCGCGGCATGCGGCTCGTGCCAGACGAGGCGGCGTTTCCGGATTCGCTGCGTGCGGCACGCTCGGAGGCGCAGAACGCGTTCGGCGATCCGCAGGTCATTCTGGAACGCGCCATCGTTCAGCCGCGCCACATCGAAATCCAGGTGTTTGGGGACCGCCACGGCAATGCGATCCATCTCGGCGAGCGGGATTGCTCGGTGCAGCGGCGTCATCAGAAGCTGATCGAGGAAGCCCCGTCGCCTGCGGTGTCGCCGGAGTTGCGCGCGCGGATGGGTGCCACCGCCGTCGCAGCGGTGAAGGCGATCAACTATGAAGGCGCAGGCACGCTGGAATTCCTGCTGGATAGCGCGGGAAATTACTACTTTATGGAAATGAACACGCGGCTTCAGGTGGAGCATCCGGTGACCGAAGCGATCACCGGGCTCGATCTGGTCGAGCTTCAGTTGCGTGTCGCAGGCGGCCAGCCGCTGCCGCTGACACAGGACGAGGTGAAGTTCTCCGGCCATGCCATCGAGGTGCGGCTGTGCGTGGAGGATGCCGCGCATGGCTTCATGCCGCAGTCGGGCCGGATGCTGCGCTGGCGCGCGCCGTCCGAGTTGCGGGTCGAGGATGCGCTGGAAACCGGCGGCGAGATTCCGCCGTTCTACGATTCGATGATTGCCAAGGTTATCAGTCACGGGACGACGCGGGATGAAGCGCGGCGCAGGTTGACGGCGGGGCTCTCCCAGATGACCGCGCTGGGCGTCACCACCAACCAGTCGTTCCTCGCGCGCTGCCTCGATCATCCGACCTTCGCGGCAGGGCAGGCGACCACCGCGTTCATCGATGAACATTCGCCCAATCTGCTCGGAATGAAGACCGGCGATGGTCTGCATGCAGCCGTCGCGGCGCTTCTGGTTCATATCGCGGCGATTGGTCCGGTTCACGCGCAGCAGCGCCTGGGGCTGGCGCATGGCTATCCCATTCCGATGCGTTTCGATCTCGATGGCCACATCGTCGAGCCGACGGTGCGGCGCGAGCGCGGCGATGTGTTCCGGGTCGGGCTTGCGGAGTCCGAACACACCTTGACGTTCGGATCGCGCGACGGCGATATACTCACTTTCACAAGCGACGGCGTCCTGGCCTCGGCCACGTTCGTTCGCGAGGGTACGGATCTCTACTTCAGCTTCGCCGGGACCACGTCCCATGTGCGGGATCTGTCCCATGCCGCCGTGATGAAGGCGGGCGATGCCGGGTCGGACGGCAAGCTGCGGGCATCCATGAACGGGCGCGTGGTGTCGGTGCTGGCCAAGGCCGGGGATACGGTTGCGGCTGGCGCGCCGATCATCGTGCTGGAAGCCATGAAAATGCAGCATGTTCACGCCGCCCCGGTGTCGGGTAAGCTCAAAGCGCTGAACGCCGCGGAGGGCGATCAGGTCACGACCGGATTCGTGATCGCCGAGATCGAGGCCTCGCAGGACGCTGCCTAAGGAGTTATTCATGTCTGACGCACCAGTTTTGCACGAGAAGCGCGGCCACGCGTATTGGATCACGATCAATCGCCCAGACAAGCGCAACGCCCTGAACGCCTCGGTGATCGCCGGGATCGTCGATGGTTACCGCCGCGCTCATGAAGACAACGATGTGCGCGTCATCGTTCTGACCGGCATGGGCACCAAGGCCTTCTGCGCCGGAGCGGACCTGCAGCCGGGCGCGGGCTTTGCGTTCGACCTGTCGCAGCCTAATCTCGCCTATGCCGACATGCTGCGCATGGCACAGAACGCGACCAAGCCGACCATCGCGCGTGTCAACGGTGTCTGCATGGCGGGCGGTATCGGGCTTCTGTGCATGACCGATATGGCGGTGGCTGCGGATGACGTGGTGTTCGGCCTGCCCGAAGTGAAAGTCGGCGTGTTTCCGATGCAGGTGTTGAGCCTGCTGCAGTCCATTGCGCCGCCGCGTCTGGTGCGCGAATGGTGTTTCACCGGCGAGCCGTTCACTGCGTCGGAAGCGAAGGACGCGGGGCTGCTCAATCATGTGGTGCCCGCCGCCGATCTCGATGCCAAGGTCGAATGGCTGGTGGGACGTCTGATCGACAAGTCGCCGACCGCGATCCGGCGCGGCAAATACGCCATGCGCGCGTTGGCCTCGATGTCGTTCGATCAGGGTATTGCTTATACGGAGTCGCAGATCGCCGTGCTGGCCATGACGCAGGATGCGAAGGAGGGCCTCGCCGCCTTCGCGGAAAAGCGCAAGCCGGTGTGGACCGGGAAATAGCACGATGCCCAAGGTCTGGATCGAAGCCGCGCTGAACGGACCGTGGACCCGCGCGAAGCAGGCGGGCATTCCTATCGCCGTCGAGGAGATCGTCGCGGACGGCATCGCCTGTGCGGAGGCGGGCGCGGCGATCATCCATGCCCATGCCTATGACGTGACGACCGGACATCAGAAGGACGACTGGGAAATCTACGCGCGTATCATCGAGGGAATCCGCGCCAAGGTGGACGTCATCGTTTATCCGACGATTCCGAGCCCTGCATTAGGGCAGGCCGACACAGTCAAGCGCTTCGGGCATACGGCGGAGCTTGCGAAGCGCGGGTTGATCGAATGGGCGGTGATCGATCCCGGATCGGTTCACTTCGCGCGCTTCGATGATCTGGCCCACGGCGGGATTTACCAGAATCCGCACGCTGACATTCTTGAGGGCATGCGGATCGCGCGTGCACACAATGTCCATCCGAGCTACGCGATCTACGAGCCGGGTTTCACGCGGCTCGGCGCAGCGCTGGCAGCCATCGCGCCGCCGTCACCGACGCCGGTCTATCGCTTCATGTTTTCGGAGGAGTTCGCGTGGGGCTTCCCACCACGCGAGACCTATCTCGACGCGCATCTGGCACTGCTGGCGGAAGCTGCGCCCGGCGCGCCGTGGATGATTGCAGGCCTTGGCGTCGATATCACGCCATTGATTCCGCGCACGGTGGCGCGCGGCGGTCACGTCCGCGTTGGGCTTGAAGACATCAACTGGGGAAGTACGCAGACCAACGAAGCGCTGGTGAAGGACGCGGTGCAGAATGTTCGCAAGGCCGGCGGCGAACCAGCCACGACGGCTGAAGTCAGAACCGCGTTACGGTCCATGGATGCGGCGCGGGGACGCTCCTAGCGCGATCCAATGGTCGGAGATTTGACATCGTCATTGCGAGGAGCGAAGCGACGAAGCAATCCAGTCTTTCTCCTTATGGCTGGATTGCTTCGCTTCGCTCGCAATGACGTTCTTCTCTGACGATCGCAATTCCAAGGCCTAAAGAACGATCGGGTAACTTTAGCGACCCTTGAACACCGGCTTGCGCTTTTCCATGAAGGCGGCGCGGCCTTCCTTGTAGTCCTCGCTCTTGAAGCACGCGTCGACCAGCTCTTCGCAGCGCTTCATGTTGCGCATGAGTTCGTCCTTGCAGGCTTCGCCGACGATGAACTTAATCGAATCCACCGTCAGCGGCGCGTTGGCGGCAATCGTGGCGGCGTAGTTCTTCACAAAGAATTCGAGTTCGTGGTTTTCGACGATGCGGTTGACGAGGCCCATTTCGACGGCTTCCATCGCTTCGAACATTCGCGCGGTGAAGAAAATTTCCTTGGTAAAGGACGGACCGACCACGTCCATCAGTCGCTTCACGCCGGGATAACCGTAGCCGAGGCCGAGCTTGGCGGCTGGCACTGCGAAGCGCGCGTCCTCCGAACAGATGCGCAGGTCGCAGCAGCTCGCCAGCCCCATGCCGCCGCCGACGCAGAACCCGCGGATCATTGCGATGGTCGGCTTCGGAAACTCATGCACGCTGGCATAGGCGGCCTCGACCGCCTCGTTGTATTTCTTCACGCCAGCCTCGGTGGCGCGCTCGTCGCCGAACTTCGAGATGTCCGCGCCCGCGACAAAGGCCTTGTCGCCCGCACCGGCCAGCACCACCACGCGGATGCTGTCGTCCTTGGCGTACTCGGTCATCAGCCGGGTGCAGGCTTCCCACATCTCCAGCGACATCGCGTTGCGGCGCTCGGGATTGTTGAAAATCACATAGCCGACGTTGCCGTCCTTGCGGGAGATCACCTTGTCGGTCGAAGCCATAGCCGTGTTCCTTAAAATTCAGACGACCTTGCTTTGCTGAAGCGAGGCGATCTCCTGTTCATTGAAACCGAATTCCGTCAGCACCTCAAAGGTCTGTTCACCGACAAGGGGCGGGCGCGCGGCCATGCGACTCGGCGTGCGCGACAGCGTCACCGGCTGGCCGACGAGGTGCTTGCCCGCGTCGGGCAGTTGCTGCGCGATGCCGAGATGCTTGACCTGCGCGTCATCGAACACCTGATCGATGGAATAAATAGGGCCGCACGGCACGCCGGCGTCGTTGAGGATAGTAACCCATTCGCCGGTGCTGCGCTTCGCCATATATGTCCCGATGGCGGCGTTAAGTACGTCGCGGTTCTTCGAGCGCAGCGCGATCGTCGCGTAATCGGGATGTGTCAGCAGATCCGGCGCATCGATGGCCTGCGCAAAACGCTCCCAGATCCGCCCGCCGGTGGTGGCGATGTTGATGAAGCTGTCGCTGGTCTTGAACACGCCGGTCGGGATGCTGGTCGGGTGGTTGTTACCCGCCTGCTGCGGCACATCGCCATCGACCAGCCAGCGTGCCGCCTGGAAATCGAGCATGAAAATCTGCGCCTGCAACAGCGAGGTTTGTACCCATTGGCCTTCGCCGGAGACGTCGCGCTCCAGCAGCGCTGTCATGATGCCGAGCGCACAAAAGAGGCCTGCGGTCAGGTCAGCAACCGGAATTCCGGCGCGCACCGGGCCTTGTCCCGGCAATCCGGTGATCGACATCAGCCCGCCCATGCCTTGCGCGATCTGGTCGAAGCCGGGACGCTTGGAATAAGGGCCGTCCTGCCCGAAGCCGGAAATGCTGGCATAGACGAGGCGCGGATTGATCGCGCGCATGCTGGCGTAATCGATGCCGAGCTTGTCCTTCACGTCGGGACGGAAGTTTTCGACGATCACGTCGGCCTTCGCGGCGAGGCGCTTGAACACCTCAAGCCCTTTCGGGTCTTTCAGGTTCAGCGTCATCGCGCGCTTGTTGCGATGCAGGTTCTGGAAATCCGGGCCGTGGCGCGGACCGCCGGGCTGCTCGCTGTCGGCAAGGTCGGTCGGCGCTTCGATCTTGATGACGTTCGCGCCCCAGTCCGACAATTGGCGCACGGCGGTTGGCCCGGAGCGAATCCGGGTCAAATCCAGTACCGTGAAGCGCGAAAGGGCGGACGAGGCGCGCGGAAACGTCATCGAGTTCTCCGAAGAGATTATCCGGCGTTGCCGACGAGGCCAGCGGCGGCGATACCGGCGAGTGCTGCGGTTTCGTCGTTGTCGGAGGTGTCGCCGCTGATGCCGATGGCGCCGAGCAGGTTGCCGTCCTTGTCATTGATCAGGACGCCGCCAGGCACCGGCACCAACGCGCCGCGCGCCATGGTGTTGATGGCATCGACGAAATAGGGCTGTTCGTTGGCGCGCTTGAAAATCGCGCGCGATCCCATGCCCAGCGCGAGCGCGCCGTAGGCCTTGCCGTGGGCGACTTCGCCGCGCAGCAGGCTGGTGTTGTCTTCAGCGATGAACGTCTTGAGCGTGCCGCGTGCGTCGAGGATGGCGATGGCCATCGGCTTCAGCTTCATTTCCCGGCATTTCGCCAGCGCGGCGTCGGATATCTTGCGGGCAACGTCGAGGGTCAGGTCAGTCATCAAATACGTCCTTTGTGGGATAGCTTATGAAAGTGCAGGGGCTTTCGCCGCGCCATTGTCCAAGCTTATGGCAAGGACGCGGGCGACGTGCAATGCGCCACGGCCCGAACCGTCCCTGATTTGATGGCGGCAGGACGTGCCGTCGGCCACGATCAGCGCATCATCGGCCGCCTTGCGTACAGCGGGCAGCAGGGATGCCTCCGCCATGTCCATGGAGACGTCGTAGGTCTCGGCGCCATAGCCGAATGCACCGGCCATGCCGCAGCAGCTGGATTCGATCTTTTCGACCTTCAGGCCGGGCACCAGCCGCAGGATCTTCTCGACCGGCGCGAAGGCCCCGAACGACTTCTGGTGGCAGTGGCCGTGCACCAGCGCGTTCTTTTCAATGGCGCCGAGCGGCAGTTTCAACTGGCCAGTCTCTGCCTCGCGCACCAGAAATTCCTCGAACAGCAGCGCGTGGGCGCTGACCTTCTTCGCGGCATCGTCAGAACGCAGCGACAGCAGTTCGTCGCGCAGGGTCAGAAGGCAGCTCGGCTCAAGCCCAACGACGGGCACACCGCGTTCGGCGAACGGAATGAGCGTTTCGACGACGCGCTTGAGTTCGGCTTTTGCATTCTCGACAAGCCCCGCCGACAGGAACGTGCGTCCGCAACACAGCGCCCGGCCGCCATCCTTGGCGCGGGGCAGGTGGACGCGATAGCCGCCCTCAACGAGAACGCGCAGCGCCGCATCGAGATTTTCGCGCTCGTAAGCGCGGTTGAAGGTGTCGGCGAACAGCACAACCTCGCGGCCGCCTTCCGGTCCATAAGCTTCGTCCGCCGGCGCAAACACATCGCGCCGGAATTCTGGCAGCGCGCGCGCGGCGCTGATGCCGGCGACTTCCTCGAACAGCCAGCGCAGGATCTGGCTCCTGTTGCGCAGATTCGCCAGCCACGCGAAGCGGGACGCGAGTGACGCGTAGTGCGGGAGATAACCCACCATCCGGTCGCGCAGGGTGAGGCCATGCTTCGCCGCGCGTGCGGCCAGCACTTCGATTTTCATTTTCGCCATATCGACGCCGGTCGGGCATTCGTGGCGGCAGGCCTTGCAGGAGACGCACAGCTTCATCGTCTCCATCATGGAGTCCGACGAGAGCGCGTCAGGGCCGAGCTGTCCGGAGATCGCCAGCCGCAGTGTATTGGCGCGGCCGCGCGTGACGTCTTTCTCGTTGCGGGTTGCGCGATAGGACGGGCACATCACGCCGCCCTCCAGCTTGCGGCAAGCGCCGTTGTTGTTGCACATCTCGACCGCGCCCTGGAAACCGCCGGCCGCGCCGGGATAGGCCGACCAGTCCATGACGGTCTTGATGTTCTCGATTTTGTAGCCGGGCACATAGCGAAACAACGAGCGGTCATCCATCTTCGGCGGATGAACGATCTTGCCGGGATTGAGCGTGTTGTCGGGGTCGAAGCGCTCTTTCACCTCCTCGAAGGCGTGAACGATCTGCGGGCCGAACATCTGCGCGTGAAATTCCGAGCGCACGATGCCGTCGCCGTGTTCGCCGGAGTGCGAGCCTTTATATTCGCGCACCATCGCGAAGGCTTCCTCGGCGATGGCGCGCATCGCCTTGACGTCCTTGTCGAGCTTCAGGTTCAGTACGGGACGCACATGCAGGCAGCCTTCGGAAGCATGCGCGTACATGGTGCCGCGCGTGCTGTGTTTCTCGAACACCTTGTTCAGGCGTTCGGTGTAGTCGGCGAGGTGCGGCAGCGGCACCGCGCAATCCTCGACGAACGAGACCGGCTTGCCCTCCTGCTTCATCGACATCATGATGTTGAGGCCGGAGGTGCGGAAATCCGTGATCGCTGCCTGCAATGCAGGCTCGACCACATCGACCACGCCGCCCCATTTTCGCTTCGGCTGGTCCCAGCCAAAACCGAGATCGCCCATCAGGTCGCCGAGCTGTTTAAGTTTCGCAAGATTCGCGGCCTGATCCGCTTCTGCGAATTCCACGACCAGCAGCGCTTCCGGCTCGCCCTTCACCACGGCTTCAATGGTGGGCCTGAACATCGCGATGTCGCGGCCAAGCGCGACCATGGTGCTGTCGACCAACTCCACGGCAATAGGTTTCAGCTTTACCAAATGCTGGGTGGCGTCCATCGCCTGGTAGAAGCTGCCGAAATGGCAGACGCCGAACACCTTCGAGCCGATCAGTGGCCACAGCTTCAGCTCAATGCGCGTGGTGAAGGCGAGTGTGCCTTCGGAGCCGACCAGCAGGTGCGCCATGTTGTTGACGGGCTGCGGTGTCAGCGCGTCGAGATTGTAGCCGCCGACCCGACGCTGCACGTGCGGAAACCGCGTGGCGATCTCGGCGGCTTCGCGTTCGCCCAGCGCCAGCATGTCGCGGAACAGATCGCGGCCCGGCATCTCGGTGTTTTGCCACGCCATGTCGCGCGAGATTTCTCCAAAATGCAGAAGCGTGCCGTCGGCCAGCGCGGCGTCCATCGAAATGGTGTTGTCGCGCATGGTGCCGTAGCGCAGCGAGCGCCCGCCGCAGGAATTGTTGCCGGCCATACCGCCGATGGTGGCGCGCGACGCGGTCGACACATCGACCGGAAACCACAGCCCGTGCTTCTTCAGTTGCCGGTTGAGATCGTCGAGCACAATGCCAGGCTCGACCACGCAGGTGCGTTTTTCGACGTCGAGTGAAATGATCTTGTTCAGATATTTCGAGGCGTCGACCACGATGCCGTTGTTGACGGTCTGGCCGCATTGCGAGGTGCCGCCGCCGCGCGGCGTGACGATACGTCCGTCGTCGCGCGCGATCGCCATCGCACGCAGGGCGTCGTCCATGGTGCGGGGCACGACCACGCCGAACGGCTTGATCTGGTAGAACGAGGCATCGGTGGCGTAGCGCCCGAGATCGAACGGATTGAACAGCACGTCGCCGGAAATCGCGCGCGACAGCTTTGCTGCGAGGGCGCTGTCCTGCGCGATGGCGTTTCCGGTTGCGGCTTTCTGCTGAGCCATTTGTTCTTCCAGATGCTCTCAGTGTTCGCCGAGAATCGTCATTGTAAGCGAAGCAATCCAGCTTGGGACCAGGCAAGAAGTGGATTGCTTCGTCGCTCCGCTCCTCGCAATGACGAAGTAAAGACGCTCAGGTTGTTTCACGCAACGCCGACACATCGGCCGCCGGGCGGCCGCTCGGCTGATGTTCGCGCATATACTCGCACACGGCCTCGCATTTGCCGCGCATGTGGTCGAACATCAGCTTGCTGAGTTCTTCGCCGTTCCGGCGGCGCAGGGCATCGACCATCGCCTCATGCTCGCGCATGGCGTCGCTCAGCCGGTCGCGCCGCAACAGGTTGGCCGAATAGCGCAGCCGCCGCACCATGGCGTTAGCGGCCGCATAGCTTGAACTCAGGAACGGATTGGCCGCGGCGTCCACGATGGACTGATGAATCTTCTGGTTTAGCCGGAAATAGTCGGTCAGTTCCTGGCGGATATAGTGACTGTACATCTCCAGATGCATCCGCTCGATCCGGGCGATGTCCTCGTCCGAGATCCGTTCGCAGGCGACGCGGCCCGCCAGCGCATCGAGCCCGGCAATCAGTTCGAACAGATGCCGGATGTCCTGTTCGGAAAACTGGCGCACCCGCGCGCCGCGGTTGGGCAGCAGTTCGATCAGGCCTTCCGACGCCAGCACCTTGAGCGCCTCGCGCAGCGGCGTGCGCGACACGTCGAAACGTTCGCACAGTTCGCGCTCGGGAATGCGGCTGCCCGGCTCAAGGTGTCCCTCGACAATGAAGTCACGGATCTGCCCGAGCAGGTCGTCGTGCAGGGAAGCCGGGGAGGTCTCGACAACCTCGAGGGACTTGGCGCGCAAAAGATTATTCAAAATCCGAAGCCTCCGGAGGGTGTAATGCTGAAAATCGATCAGCAGGACACGCTTTGCGGCGATAAACTGATTGGTATCGGATTTTTTGGTTGTGAAAAAGGAAAATCTGAATACAATCCAGCCTAAGAAATTCTGCAGTGCACAATTATTTGCATGCAAAAGCGTTAACAGGATTTTTGGGGAGCGCCGATCGATGTCCAACGCCTCTGTCCACACCGGACGGCATTTCCTGCAGATTCCCGGGCCGACCAATGTCCCCGACCGCGTGCTGCGGGCGATGGACATGCCGACCATCGATCATCGCGGGCCGGAATTCGCGCAGCTTGGCCTCGATGTGATCGAGGGCTCCAAGAAAGTCTTCAAGACCAGCAACCCGGTCATCATCTATCCGTCCTCCGGCACCGGCGCGTGGGAAGCCGCCATCGTCAACACGCTGTCGCCCGGCGACAAGGTGCTGATGGTCGAGACCGGCCACTTCGCGACTCTGTGGCGCGCGCTGGCCGACAGGTTGAAGATCGACGTCGAGTTCGTGCCGGGCGACTGGCGCCACGGCGTCAATCCGGATGATATCGAACAGCGTCTGGCTAAGGACAAGCAGCACGCCATCAAGGCCGTGATGGTGGTGCACAACGAAACCTCGACTGGCGTGACCAGCCGCATTCACGAGGTCCGCAAGGCGATCGATCGCGCAAAACATCCGGCGCTGCTGATGGTCGACTCGATCTCGGGCCTCGGCTCGATCGAATACGATCACGACGGCTGGGGCGTGGACGTCACCGTGTCCTGCTCGCAGAAGGGGCTGATGCTGCCGCCGGGCCTCGGCTTCAATGCGGTGTCCGACAAGGCGCTCACCGCATCGAAGGCCAACAGTTCGTTGCGGTCCTATTGGGACTGGCACGAGATCATCGCCGCCAACAAGGGCGGTTCATGGTCCTACACGCCCGCGACGAACCTTCTCTACGGTCTGAAGGAAGCCGTCGCGATGCTGCTTGAAGAGGGCCTCGACAACGTGTTCGCCCGTCACAAGCGCTATTCCGCGGCGACGCGGGCAGCGGTGGAGACATGGGGGCTCGAAAATCTCTGCCTCGATCCGCGCGAATATTCGCCGATCCTGACCGCGGTGGTGATGCCCGAAGGGCACGACGCCGATCAGTTCCGCAAGGTGACGCTCGACAATTTCGACATGTCGCTGGGCTCGGGCCTGAGCAAGGTAAAGGGCAAGGTGTTCCGCATCGGCCATCTCGGCCATTTCAACGATCTGATGCTGATGGGCACGCTGGCCGGCGTCGAGATGGCGCTGGATCTCGCGAAAGTGCCGCATCGCAAGGGCGGCGTGATGGCGGCGATGGACGTCCTCACCGGGCGCGACGCGAAGTCCTCGCATGCAAAAACGGCGGTGGCGTAACGCCGCGCTGGCGGCGTCAATGATGAACTCCAAATCCGCAGCATAGCGGAAACACAAACAAGGTCCGGCGCAGCCGGGCTTCATGAACCACACAGGGAGAAACCGGATGAAGACTCTGATCAAGGCGACAAGTGTGCTTGCGCTGCTGGCGGCGACACCGGCAATGGCATGGGAGCCGGCCAAGCCGGTCGAGATCGTGGTCGCGGCCGGCGCCGGCGGCGCATCCGACCAGATGGCGCGCATGATGCAGGCCGCGATCCAGAAGAACAACCTGATGAAGCAGCCCGTCATCGTGTCGCTGAAGGGCGGTGCGTCCGGCGCGGAAGCGCTGATGTACATGAAGGGCAGCGACGGCGATCCCAACAAGGTGCTGATCGCGTATTCGCTGATCTACATGCTGCCGCTGTCGGCGAAGATTCCGTTCAACTGGCGCGATCTGACGCCGGTTTCCGTGATCGCAATGGATCAGTTCGTGCTGTGGGACAATGCTTCCGGTCCGAAGACCGTGAAGGACTTCATCGCAGCCGCGAAGGCCTCCAGTTCGCCGTTCAAGATGGGCGGCACCGGCTCGAAGCGCGAAGATCACGTTCTCACCGTCTTCATGGAAAAGAAGACCGGCGCGAAGTTCTCCTACCTGCCTTACAAGTCGGGCGGCGAGGCGGCGACCCAGCTCGTCGGCAACCACACCGAGTCCAACGTCAACAATCCGTCGGAAAATCTCGAAGTCTGGCGCGCCGGGCAGGTGCGAGCGCTGTGCGTGTTCGACAAGGAGCGCATCGCCTACAAGACCAAGGTCACCGAAACGCAGTCGTGGAACGACATTCCGACCTGCAAGGAAGAAGGCCTCGACATGCAGTACCTGATGCTGCGCGCGATGTTCCTTCCCGGCAAGGTGACGCCCGAGCAGACCGCATTCTATGACGATCTGTTCAAGAAGGTGACGCAGACCACGGAATACAAGGAATACATGGAGAAGCAGGCCTTGAAGCCGGTCTATCTGAACGGCAAGGACATGCTCAAATTCCTTGAAGAGGACGATGCCCTGAACAAGTCGCTCATGACCGAAGCAGGTTTCGTCGCAAAATAACCTCGGCAATCGAGGTCTGGCGCCGTCGTCCAAGCGGCGGCGCCGATTTTCAATTTCCCTCACAACAGCGCCGGCGGACTCCGACATGGCCCAAGACATCGAAATCGTCGTCGAAGACCCGACCGCGCCGGACGAGAATTCGCCGGCCGTCACCAACACGCGCACGGTCGAACTGGTCGTCATGGCGCTGCTGCTCGCGCTGGCGGTGTTGCTGGGCTTCGACAACTGGCGCACCGGCGCGTCATGGGATGCCACAGGCCCCGAGGCCGGCTATTTTCCGTTTTATCTCTCCGTGATCCTCGGCGGCGCGGCGCTCTACGGGCTCGTGACTGTCGCGATCAAGCGCACCGAAGGTTTGGAGACTTTCGTTACCCGTTCGCAGCTTCGCCGCGTGTTGCAGGTGTTCGTGCCGACGCTGATGTTCTGTCTGGCGATGCAATGGCTCGGTCTTTATGTCGCGAGCTTCCTGCTGATCTCGGGCTTCATGGCGATCATCGGCAAGATCGCGTGGTGGAAGTCGCTGCTCACCGCCTTCATCTTCGTCGCGATCATGTTCGGGACGTTCGATGTCGCCTTCGACGTCATCATGCCGAAGGGACCGCTCGAAGCGGCCTTCGGACGCTAGGCCGGGACCGGGGGATACGATCATGGAAGCACTCGGTCTGTTGTTTCACGGCTTCGCGGTTCTCTTCACCTGGAAAATTCTAGCGCTGATGATGGTCGGGCTGGTGCTCGGCATCTTCGTCGGTGTGCTGCCGGGGCTCGGCGGCCCCAATGGCGTCGCGATCCTGCTGCCGCTCACGTTCTCGATGGATCCGACATCGGCCATCGTGATGCTGTCGTGCATCTATTGGGGCGCGCTGTTCGGCGGCGCAATCACCTCGATCCTGTTCAACATTCCGGGCGAAGCATGGTCGGTCGCGACCACCTTCGACGGCTATCCAATGGCCCAGCAGGGTAAAGCCGCGGAAGCGCTGACCGCGGCGTTCACCTCGTCGTTCATCGGCTCGCTGGTCGCGGTGATGCTGATCACGTTTCTGGCGCCGAGCATCGCCGGCTTCGCGCTGAAGTTCGGGCCGCCTGAATTCTTCGCGGTGTATCTTCTGACATTCTGTTCGTTCGTCGGCCTGGGCCGCGAAGCCAAGCACAAGACCGTCATTTCCATGGCGCTCGGCCTGCTGCTCGCGGGCGTCGGCCTCGACACCGTGTCGGGCCAGTTGCGCA
This sequence comes from Afipia massiliensis, assembly GCF_001006325.2. Taxonomy (NCBI): domain Bacteria; kingdom Pseudomonadati; phylum Pseudomonadota; class Alphaproteobacteria; order Hyphomicrobiales; family Nitrobacteraceae; genus Afipia; species Afipia massiliensis. Next base: position 2,800,437 of record NZ_LBIA02000001.1, read on the forward strand.
TGACGTTCGGCTCCAACGACCTGCTGCGCGGCGTCAACTTCCTTGTCGCGGTGATCGGTCTGTTCGGCATCAGCGAAATCCTGCTGACCATGGAAGAGCGCCTTGCGCTGCGCGGTCATGCAGCGCGTATCAGCCTGCGGACAGTCTGGAGCGTCTGGAAGGATCTGCCGAAGTACTGGGCGACACTGGTCCGCTCGTCCGTCATCGGATGCTGGCTCGGCATCACGCCGGGCGGCGCCATTGCAGCCTCGTTCATGGGCTACAATCTCGCCAAGCGATTTTCCAAGGAAAAGGAATCGTTCGGCAAGGGCCGCATCGAAGGCGTGTTCGCACCCGAGACAGCCGCCCACGCATCGGGCACGGCGGCGCTGCTGCCGATGCTGGCGCTCGGCATTCCCGGCTCCGGCACCGCAGCGATCCTGCTCGGCGGCCTGATGGTGTGGGGTCTTAATCCCGGCCCGCTGCTGTTCGTGGAGCACAAGGATTTCGTCTGGGGCCTGATCGCCTCGATGTATCTCGGCAACGTCGTCGGCCTCGTGCTGGTGCTGACGACCGTGCCGATCTTTGCCTCGATCCTGCGCGTGCCGTTCGCCGCTATCGCGCCGATGATCGTGGTGTCGTGTGCGATCGGCGCCTACGCGATCCAGAATGCGATGTTCGACATCTGGCTGATGCTGCTGTTCGGCGTGGTCGGTTACGTCTTCAAGAAGATCGGCATTCCGCTGGCGCCGTTCACGCTGGCGCTGGTGCTCGGCAGCCGAGCCGAGGATGCGTTCCGCCTTGCCATGATCGGATCGGGCGGGGACGTGAAGGTGTTCTGGTCGAACGGTCTCGTCGGCTCGATCACGACGCTGGCGTTCGTGCTGCTGTTCTGGCCGCTGATCGACAAGGCGTTCGAAGGCATCGGACGCCTGCGGAAACCGGCGAACGCGTAGCGTAGTCGTCATTGCGAGGAGCGATAGCGACGAAGCAATTCAGCTTTTGCCTGCTTAGCTCTGGATTGCTTCGCTTCGCTCGCAATGACGATGATAGTATTACGCCTGCGCCGCGCTGATCACCTTGCACGCGCCTTCGGCGGCTTCCGTGTCGATGAAGGGGAATTTCGTCTTCTTGAACAGCTTGGTGGTCTTCGGCTTGACCTTCAGCGTCAGCTTCTGCTCGGTTTCGATCTTCCGGCCGCCGGTCTTCGACATGTAATCGCATTTCACGCGGATATCCTTGACCGCGAAATCATTGTCGTTGGTGACGGTGATGTCGGCGGTTCCGATATTGTTGGAGCCGGGCTTGCGCCACTTCTCGATCGAGATCTTGACCTTGTCGCCGGGCTCGGCGGCAGTGGCTGCGCCGGTCGCGCCGAGAAAGATCGCGGCGATGGCGGAAACGATGATCGTCGTCTTCATGGTCGTAATCCTGACTGTTCCAATGCGGCCTCGACCGCCGGAGCGGCGGCCATAAATCCAAAGTGGCCTTAAAATCCAAAAATGAACGTGCAGCCATTGAGCGCGAGCGTTTCACCGTTACTATAACGGCCGCGACATCGATGCGGCAACGGCTGTTGAACAGGAATTGCAATGAACGACATCTGGCGACTCTCGGCAGCCGATCTTGCGGCGCACATCCGCTCACGCAAGCTCTCGGCGAGGGAGGCCGCGCAGGCCGCCCTCGACCGATTGAATGCTGTCAATCCCGCGATCAATGCCGTGGTCGATCATCGGCCCGAAGACACGCTGGCACAGGCCGACGCAGTGGATGCCGCGCTTGCGAAGGGCGAAAACCCCGGCGCGCTCGCAGGTGTACCGATCACGATCAAGGTCAACATCGACCAAGCCGGATTCGCTACCACGAACGGCGTGAAGTTGCAGCGTGACCTGGTGGCGCAGACCAATAGTCCGGTGGTGGACAATCTGCGCAAGGCAGGCGCGGTGATTGTCGGGCGCACCAACGCACCGGCATTCTCGTACCGCTGGTTCACGACCAATTTGCTGCATGGCGACACGAAGAATCCGCGCGATCCATCGATCACGCCGGGCGGATCGTCAGGCGGGGCGGCGTCGGCGGTGACCGCCGGCATCGGCCACATCGCGCACGGCACCGACATCGCGGGCTCGATCCGGTATCCGGCCTATGCCTGCGGGGTTCACGGCCTTCGTCCTTCGCTCGGACGCATTCCCGCATTCAATGCCGCGCTCCCGGAGCGGCCCATCGGCCCCCAGATCACGGCGGTCTCCGGCCCGATTGCGCGCACCGTCGGCGACGTACGGCTGGCGCTTCATGCCATGGCGCAGCGCGATGTGCGCGATCCATGGTGGGTGCCGGCACCGCTTGAAGGGCCTGCGCGGCGCAAGCACGCTGCGATATGCTTGCGCCCCGGCGGCCTTGAGACGGTAAAGGAAGTCACCGACGCGGTCGTGGACGCCGGCAAGCGGCTGGAGCGGGCAGGCTGGAGCGTCGAGGAAATCACCGAGATTCCGCCGTTCGAAGAAGCGGCAGAGTTGCAGGTCAAGCTGTGGCTCGCGGACGGCTACGACGCGATGCTCGATGCCGCCGAGCGCGAAGGTGATCCCGGCGCGCTTGCGGTGCTGCGCGGTCACGAGAAGATGGCGCGCTCGATCGACCTCGCTGCATTCTCCAAAGCGCTGACGCGGCGCGCGACGCTGGTCCGCGCCTGGGAGACGTTCTTCGAAACCTATGCCGTGATCGTGATGCCGCCGTGCGGCGAACTGCCGTTCCCGTGGCAACTCGATTTGAAGGACGACGCGTCGTTCAGGCGTGTGTGGCGGGCGCAGATGCCGCAGATCGCACTGCCGTTCATCGGCATGCCGGGACTGACGGTTTCGACCGGGCTGGTCGGCCGCATTCCTGTCGGCGTTCAGATCGTCGCCGGACGTTACAGGGAAGATCTCTGCTTGCTGGCGGGCGAGGCGATCGAGGCGGGCGGCGTGCCCGCAAGCCCGATCGATCCGGTGCTGGCCTGAAGGCGGCGCTTGGCGCGGAATACGCTCTCGGTGTCGGCGAGAAGCTGCTGTGTGCGCCTCACCACGCTGCTTCCGGCCTTGAGGTCGCGGTTGGCGACGTGAAGCAGACGATGGCCTTCGACGACGAGTTCGCGAGCATGCTTCAGCTGCTCGTCGAACGAGACAACCGGTGTCTCCGCCTTGGCCGTCGTCATGATCCGGCTCCGTGTCCGCGCTAGTCCGACAGTCACCAACGCCGATGTTAACCAATCGTTCAGCGTGAGTCCTGCTGAACGGCCAAACTTTCCACCAAAACCTGATCCGCAACGTAATGCTTTGGCGGTATGGGGGAATCCGGCGTTGAACCTGACGCCGGCCGTGGCCGTCCAACCGGAAAGGCGGCAAACGCCGCCGCTTGCGAGGGCGGGCGTGCCGGTTATTCTCTCTGCACGCGGGGCGGGGTGGACATGAGCCAGACAAAGACAGCGGACCGGGGCGAACCGGCGGAAGCGTCTGCGCCGATGCCGGCGAGCAACGGCAAGGTCGGCGTCTATCTCGCGCTGCTGCAACTGTTCTTCACGCTGGGCTGGACGATCTATGTCGTCTACCTGCCGCAGCTCGCCGCCAAGGTCTGGCTTCCTCCCGGCGCCGTCATCGTCATTCTTCTGGTCGATCAGGCGATCTTCACCATCACCGATACGCTGATGGGCATCGCGGCCGATCGCATGACGCCGATCGTCGGGCGGCTCAGCCGCGTCGTGATCTGGCTGACGGTGGTGTCCTGCGCGGCGTTCATCGCGCTGCCGTTCGTCGCCGACCTCGGCCCGAACGCGAAGATCGCACTGATCGCGCTGACGATGACATGGGTCGTCACATCGTCGGCGTTGCGCGCGCCGCCGCTCGCCTTGCTCGGCAAGTTCGCGGCAAAACCGTCGATTCCGATGCTGTCGTGTCTGGTCATGTTCGGCTACGGCATCGCCGGTGCGGTCTCGCCGTATCTCGGCGTCGTGCTGCGCAATCACGATCCGCGCATTCCCTTTGTGGTCTCGACTGTGGTGCTGCTGCTCACCGCGCTGATGATGTCGTGGATCGAGCGCCAGTTGCGCGAAGGCAAGTTGAGCGTGCCGGAGCGCAAGCCACTTGCAGTGTCGAAATCATGGGGCACGCTGGCGCTGATCTTCATCGTCGCGGTATTGGTTCTTGCGCTTGGCTATCAGCTGCACTTCAGCGTCAACAGCGCGCAGTTGTTCCTGCGGTTCGCCAAGCAGCCCGATCTGCAATGGCTGATGCCGGTGTACTGGATCGGCTTCAACATCGCGATGTTTCCAGCGAGCTTCGTCACGCGGCGGCTCGGCGGATTGCTGGTGATCGGCTGCGCGGGACTGCTCGGCGCGGGCGCGGTGTTCGGGATGGAGAATGCCACCGGGCTGAACACCATGATCGCGATGCAGTTCCTGGCCGGCGCGGCGTGGGGCTGCATCCTGATGAGCGCGGTCGCGGCCGCCATCGCGGTCAGCGGCGGCGCGGAAGGCAAGGTGCTCGGCCTGATGTTCTCCGCGCTGGCGCTGGCGACATTCGCGCGCATCGCCGCCGTGGCAGGCGGCCTGACGAAGGACCCCGCCTATCAGGCCTTGCTGCAATGGACGCCGATCCTGTGCTGGGCGCTGGCCGGCGCGGCATTGCTGATGATCGCGGTCACGCGGCTTCGCAAATGGCGGGAGAGTGCAAATCCCGCCGATGCACCTGTCTAGTTAGCGTGTGCATTTATTCCCGCCGTCCGGCTCTCTCGCGGGTGCTCTCCAACCTTTGACTTGGCAAAGGACGAACGGCGTCGCAGAACGGATGTCATGCGAGTTCGCGTAATTCTTCAGGCGCTTTGCGTGATGCTTCCGATGGCTCTTGCCGCGACGGCGGGTCACGCGGCTGCGATGGAGCGCGGCGTTGCCATCACCGATCCCGCAATTCTGCAACGTCTTGACAATGCGGGACTGAGCCTCGGCAAGCTGCTCGGCGCGGACACCAATAGCTCCGGCGCGGAGCTGTTCGCGTTGCCGTCGATGGGGCCATTGCAAGCCGCGACGGATCGCGATTTCAACAGCTATGTCCTCGAACACAGGGACGATCTCGACAGGCTTCATCTGTTCGACCGCGACGCGCTCAATGCGCCGGGAACGCGTTTCGCCCTGACCGGCATCGTCAACCGGATGGACCGCGCCTATGTGTCGCCCGCCGAATGCGGCGAGATCCGGCTGATCTACCGGCCCATCGCCAACAGCGGCTCCACGAACAAGGATTCTCCGCCATCGCGGCTGCCGATGACGCTCAACCTCGTCATGAAGGCAAAACCTGCAAGTGCCAGCGCCGCAACGTGCGCCGAGCTGGCCCGGCGGTGGCTCGCATTGGCCGATCAACCGACGACAGAGCGCGCGGCGATGCTCATCGCCAGGGGCGGCGCGCTTGAATGGGTCACGCGCGATGCCATCGACCGGATCGAGATCGATGTGCAGATCGCGCGCGCGTCAGCGGACGTCAACGACTTCGAGGGCAGGGCGGACTACCTGATGAAGGTGTTTCGCTACGACGGGACGCGCTTCGCGGAGTCGCCGCTGGAAAACCAGATCGACGCCGCGCGAATTCGGGCAGATGCAAAACTTCTCGCGGATTTAAAGCGATGGCTGCTCGATCCGGCGCGGATTGCGGACCTTGATCGCGGGACGATCGTGGTGCCGGATCGGTTTCTTGCATCGAGCGCCATCAATGTGACGCCTGCGCATGATGACCTGAACAACAAAGCGCGCGAACTGTTCGCCGACGACGACATTGTAACCGCGCTGGCGAAGGCATCCGTCAATGCGCCGCTGGAAAACCTGCAGTCTCCGGCGGGGTTTGTACGCAGGCTGAATGACATGACATGCAGCGGATGCCACCAGACCCGCGCGATCGGTGGTTTTCATCTTCCGGGAATGGAACGGCCGGGATGGACGGCAGGTGCGGTGGTTGCGGCAGCATCGCCGCACTTCTTCGGCGATCAGGAGCGCCGCCGCGACATTCTGATCGCGTTCCGCGACGGCCGCGCGCCGGATTTTGCACGGGGATTTTCCGCCCGCCCGCAGGCGCGTCGCTCGACCGAACTGACGGGGACGACCTATGTGAACGGATGGGGCGCGTTGTGTTACGCCGCAGGTGGCGCGAACGCCGTGCCCGACAAGAGCTTCGCGTCATGGACCTGCGCGGAGGGGCTGACGTGTCAGGCATCCGGCGCGAAGGATTCCCGCGCCGGGTTCTGTTTTCCGAAGAGCAATTGAAGCGGGAATTCTTCCCTCTCCCCTTGTGGGAGAGGGTGCCCGAGCGTAGCGAGGGCGGGCGAGGGGGACGGTGTCACTGTGAAACCGCGCCCCCTCACCCGGCTCAGTTTCGCTTCGCTCAACTTCGCAACCCTCTTCCACAAGGGGAGAGGGAAGAAGGCATCCGATCTGCGCGCAGATTCGATTGCGCGTTTAAGCCACGATCCCCGCCGCCCGCATCTTAGCGATTTCCGCGGCACTGAAGCCCGCCGCCGCCAGTACCTCATCGCTGTTCTGGCCGACATGGGGCGCCATGCGCGGCTGAACTTTCTGCGCACCCTCGATGAAGATCGGCGTGTTGATGGTGCGCAGGTCGCTGTCTGCAAACTGCACGACGGCTTCAGTCTCGCGCATCTGCGGATCGTCCGGGACGTCGGCGGAGATGCCGACAACGCCGAAAATGAGTCCGTTGCCGTCGAGAGTCTTGCGCCAGTGGGCGAGCGGCTTGGTCGCGAACACCTCGTCGAGGATCGCGATCAGTGCCGGAGCGTTCTTGTGTCGGATCGGCTTGTTCTCGAAGCGAGGATCGGCCGCGAGCTCTTCGCGTCCGATCACTTTCACGAACACCGGCCACTGCTTGTCCTCGTTGAGCAGCGACAGGATGATCCAGCGGTCATCGCTGCACTTGTAGTGGCAGGTGACAGCATTCAGCGCGCGGTCGCGCGGCGGGCGCTTCTGGAAGGTCGCGCCGCAGAGGGCCGCCTGCGCGTAGATGCCGTTGGACCAGATGCCGTTGACCATCAGGTTCGACATCACCTGCGTACCCTTGCCGGTGCGCTCGCGCTGATAGAGCGCGGTGGCGATGCCTGCGAACATCGACATGGCACAGGGATGATCGCCCATGCCGGGCATCGAGCGGGCCGGTGTCGACTCGTCGGTTTCGCGCACCAGGTCCATCAGACCCGAGCGCGCCCACCATGCGTTGCTGTCGAAGCCCGGCTTGTCGGCCTCCGCGCCGATCTCGCCGTAGCCCGTGAACGATGCGTATACCAGCCGGTCGTTGAGCGGGGCGAGGTCCTTGTAGGTGACGCCGAGCTTCTTGCGGACCGGAGGCGGGAAATTGGTGATGAACACGTCGCAATCGGCGGCGAGCTTGCGCAGCACGGCCTGACCTTCGGGCTTGCTCAGGTCGAGCGCGAGGCTCTTCTTGTTGCGGCCTTCCAGCATCCACGCATAGTTGTGCGGGCTGATGGGGTATCCCGGCAAATTAGGCAGGTTGCGGACCGGATCGCCTGCACCCGGCGGTTCGATCTTGATGACGTCGGCCCCGAAATCGGACAGCGCCGTCGCCGCCGCGGGGGCCGCGATGAAACTGGCGCAGTCGATGACCTTGAGACCTTCGAAAATTCCCTGACCCATGTCGGCTGATTCCTCGTTTTTTGTTGTTTGAACAATAACTCTCGTCATGCCCGCGCTTGTCGCGGGCATCCACGTCTTTTCTAGTTTCCCAGACGTGGATGGCCGGGACAAGCCCGGCCATGACATCAGAGCATTGCTTGAGCCTGAGATCAGTCGTTTTTGCGCTCGTCCGAGATCGCCTTGCCGTCGTTTGGCAGCGAACCCGGTGCCACGAGGGTGACATTGCCCTGTAGCTTTGTCACGGCACGCAGGGTCGATGCAACCTCATCCCGGAGGGATTCGCCGCTTGACGGGCATTCCGCAGACAGGGTCATGACATCGACCTCCTTGTCGCGCGTGACGACAAGGCGCAGCCGCCCCAGTTCGGGGTGACGCTTGCCGATTTCGGCGATCTGCTCGGGTCGGACGAACATGCCCTTGACCTTGGTGGTCTGGTCGGCGCGGCCCATCCAGCCCTTGATGCGCATATTGGTCCGGCCGCAGGGGCTTTGCCCGGCCAGCACGGCGCTGAGATCGCCGAGCGCCAGGCGAACCCACGGATGATGCGGATCGAGCGTGGTGACGACGATTTCGCCGACGTCGCCGTCCGCCACCGGCTCACCGGTTCCCGGGCGCACGATTTCAACAATGATGTTCTCGTTGACCACCAGGCCTTCGCGCGCCGCAGTCTCGTAGGCGACGATGCCGAGGTCGGCGGTGCCGAAGTTCTGGTAGGCGTCGACGCCGCGCGCCTTCATTTCGTCCTGCAGCGACTTGGGGAATGCCGCGCCCGATACCAGCGCGCGTTTGATCGAGGAGATGTCGCGGCCGGTCTTGTCCGCCGTGTCGAGCAGGATCTTCAGAAAATCCGGCGTGCCGGAATAGCCGACGGGGCGATAGGTTTCGATCAGCTCAAACTGCTGTTCGGTGTTGCCGGGACCGCCGGGGATCACGGCGCAGCCGAGCGCGCGGGCGGAGCTATCGAAGATGAAGCCGCCGGGCGTCAGGTGATAGCTGAAGGTGTTGAGCATGATGTCGCCGGGGCGAAAACCTGCGGCGAACACTGCGCGCGCGCCGCGCCATGGATCGTCGGCGGCGACTTCCGGCTCGAAAATCGGGCCGGGCGAGGTGAACAGGCGGCCGAACGAACCGCTGGGCTGCGACACGAAGCCGCCGAACGGTGGCGCGGCCTTGTGCAGCGCGGGCAGTTCGGATTTGCGCAGCACCGGCAGTTTGGCGAGAGCGGCGCGGCTGGTGATGGAGGCGAGGTCGATGCCCTTGAAGCGCTCCGCATAGGCCGGTGCTTTCGCCGCCGCGCGCAGCACGCCGGGCAGCCGCGCGAACAGGTCGGCGTCGCGCTCGGATGGCGAGCGGGTTTCGAGAGCATCGTAGTGGTCGGTCATGGGTAGTCCATATGTTCGTCATTGCGAGGAGCGAAGCGACGAAGCAATCCAGTCTTGCGTCAATTCTCACCGCAAGCTTGTGTGGCCATGGCTGGATTGCTTCGCTGCGCTCGCAATGACGGATGTGGTTACAGCCAGCGCTTGCGGCGCTTGAAGCTCTTCAGGTTCTTGAAACTCTTGCGCTGGTCGCCCGCGCCGCCGAGATAGAATTCCTTGACGTCCTCGTTGTCGCGCAGTTCGGCGGCGGTGCCGTCAAGAACGACCTTGCCTTGCTCCATGATGTAACCATGGCTCGCGACGGAGAGCGCCGCGCGCGCATTCTGCTCCACCAGCAGGATGGTGACGCCGAGGTCGCGGTTGATCTGCTTGATGATACCGAACACTTCCTTGACCAGCAGCGGCGACAGACCCATCGACGGCTCGTCCATCAGGATCATCTTCGGGCGCGCCATCATCGCGCGGCCGATCGCCAGCATCTGCTGCTCGCCGCCGGAGAGGTAACCGGCAAGGCCGGTGCGTTCCTTGAGGCGCGGAAAATACTTGTAGACCATGTCGATGTCGTCATCGACGTTCTTGTCGCTGCGGGTGTAAGCGCCGAGCCGCAGGTTTTCCAGCGCGGTCATGTCCGCGATGATGCGGCGGCCTTCCATCACCTGAAAAATTCCACGGCGTACAATTTTGTCGGGATCGATGCCGTCGATGCGCTCACCGTCGAACACGATCTCGCCGCGGGTGACTTCGCCGTCCTCGGTCTTGAGCAGGCCGGAGATCGCCTTCAGCGTGGTCGACTTGCCCGCGCCGTTGGCGCCGAGCAGCGCCACGATCGCGCCCTTCGGCACGTCCATGCTCAGGCCGCGCAGCACGAGGATGACGTTGTCGTAAACGACCTCGATGTTGCGCACGGCCAGCAGCGGCGCGGCTGTTGCAGCGGGAGCAGGCTTTGCATTGGGTTCAGCGGCTGTTTGCACGTCGGTCGTCCTGGGTTTTCTAAACCTCTCCCCGTTTACGGGGAGAGGTCGAAGCCTGAGCGTAGCGAAGGGTTCGGGTGAGGGGCGATGTTCCGAACGAGACGTGCCCCTCACCCCAACCCTCTCCCCGCAAGCGGGGAGAGGGAGCAGAGCTTACCAGCCGAGCCATTCCTGCTTGCGCGGAAGATCGACGGTCTTCACCTTGTCGAGCTTGATCGCGCCGTTCTTGACGAGATCGCCAACGGACGCGTCGGTCGCGCCGGACACCTTCATGCGATAGATGTCGACCTTCAGCGTCGGGCGGTGATCCTTCTCGGTCCAGGTCGAAGGATTGCAGACGCCTTCCATGCCGGCCGGAACCCAATCCTTCTTCTGATAGAAGGCCTTGAGAACGTTCTCGCCGGTTGCGCCGCCGTTCTTGGCGGCCCATTCGACAGCTTCCTTCATGTACATCGCGGTGCAGACACCCGCGATGTAGTGAACCGGCCGATAGGTGGTGCCGGCGGCGTCGGACATCTTGGAGATCTCCTGCATGGTCTTCATGCCGGGAGCGTTGCCGCCCCAGGCCACTGCGGTGCGCAGCGGGAACACCACGCCGTCGGCGGCCGCGCCGGCGGCCTTCGCGGCGTTCTCGTCCATGCCCCAGACGTTGCCCATGAACTGGACATCGACGCCGGCGGCCTTACAGGCGTTCAGCACCGAGATGTTGGAGCCGGCGGTGTTGCCGAGATAAGCGTAGTTTGCGCCCGAGCTCTTCAGCGTCAGGCACTGCGCGCTGTAGTCGCCTGGCGTCAGGGCGAACACGATAGCCGGCAGAACCTCGAAGCCGAGTTCGGCAGCGAGCGTTTCTCCGGCGGCCTTCGGTGCGTTCGGATACGGATGGTTCGCACCCATGTGGACGTACTTCGGCTTACCGGACTTGCCCTTGGCCTTCCAGTCATCGGCGGCCCAGGTCAGCATGCCGCGCACCGCGTCCGAATAGCTCGGACCGTAGAACAGGTTGTAAGGCGCCGCCTTGCCCTTGCCGCCCGCGCCGGTCGGATCGGACAGTGCCGCCGAATACGACGCCGACATATCCGGGATCTTGTCCTGGGCAAGGAAGCCGGTGAGGGCTTCGGTATCCGCCGTTCCCCAGCCGATGATCGCGGCGACCTTGTCGGAGCCGGACCATTTCTTGTACTGCGCGATCGCGCGCGGCACCTGGTAGCCGTAATCCACGGTGTCGATCTTCACCGGCTTGCCGCCGATGCCGCCGTTCTTGTTGATCCAGGCGTAGGCGTCGGCGACGCCTTGTCCGTACGGTGTTCCGACGTCGGATGTCGCGCCGGAATAATCGGCGAGATGGCCGAGCGAAACCTGCGCCTGGGCTACGCCGGCGGTGCCGCCGAGCAGCAGGGCGAGTGACGCTGTACTCAATAATTTCGTCATGGTCATAAGCGTAATCCTCCGGTTTCCTCTCGAGGTCTTCTTATTGTCTGTCCCGTTCCGACCTCAATGCGAGAACGGGTAGAGTTTCCAGTAAGCCTTGATTTGCCGCCACCGGTGAGCAAGCCCGTCCGGCTCGAAGATCAAAAAGATGATGATGATGACGCCGATGGCCATCTCCCGCAAGAATGCGATGTTATTCTTGAGGCCAAGGAACTGATCGATCGTGCTGCCGCTGAGCGCGGCGCTGAGCCATTCCATCGATTCCGGCAGCAGCACCATGAAGGCGGTGCCGAGCAATGTCCCCATGATCGAGCCGATGCCGCCGATGATAATCATGGCGAGGAAGATGATCGAGCGGTCGATGCCGAAACCTTCGTTGGAAACGACCTGATTGTAATGGGCGTAGAGCGCGCCGCCGACGCCGGCGAAGAATGCCGCCAATCCGAATGAAAGCGTTCGGTACTTGGTAAGGTTGATGCCCATGATCTCGGCGGAGAGATAGTGATCGCGCACCGCCACCAGCGCGCGGCCGTCGCGCGTCCGCATCAGGTTGGTGACCAGCAGATAACAGACGATGACGTAGGCCAGCACGACGTAGAAATACTGGCGGTCGCCGCGCAGCACCTGGCCGAAAATCGAGAACGGCTCGGCATGTGCCGGAACGCTGCCGCCGGTGAACCATTCGGCGCGCGAGAAGAAGTCGAGCAGGATGAATTGCGCCGCCAGCGTCGCGATGGCGAGATAGAGGCCTTTCAGCCGCGCCGCGGGGAGGCCGAAGATCAGGCCGACAAGTGCTGTGACGAGACCCGAGAGCGGAATGGCGAAGAACACCGGGACATGGAGCTTGGTCGAGACATAGGCCGAAGTGAACGCGCCGAAGCCGAAAAAGGCCGCATGGCCGATCGAGATCTGTCCGGTGAAGCCGACCACGATGTTGAGGCCGAGCGCAGCGATGCCGAAGATGCCGATCTGGATCAGCAGGCTCAGCGCATATTCGTTCAGCACATAGGGTGCGAAACAGATCAGCACGATGCCCACGATCATCGCGTTGCGGCTGGTCGTGGTCGGAAACACCGTAGTATCCGCCGCGTAGGTGGTGCGGTAGTCGCCTGCGGGAAGGAGGGTATGGCCTGCCATGATCAGATCCGCTCGATGTCTTTGGTGCCGAACAGGCCGTAAGGCTTGATCATGAGGATGATGATGAGCGCGTAGAACGGCGCGATCTCGAACAGGTTGCCCCAGTGGAGATATTCGCTGTCGACAAAGTGCGCGACGTTCTCAAGCAGCCCGATGATGATGCCGCCGACCACCGCGCCGCCGACGCTGTCGAGACCGCCGAGGATTGCCGCCGGAAATACCTTGATGCCGTAGGCCGACAGACCGGCCGAGACGCCGTTGACCACGGCGACGACGACACCGGCGACGGCCGACACGGTCGCCGAAATCGCCCATGCCATCGCGAACACGCTTTTCACCGAAATGCCGAGCGACTGCGCGACCTGCTGGTTGAACGCGGTGGCGCGCATGGCGAGGCCATACTTCGACACCTTGAAGAACCATGCCATGCCCGCCATCATCGCCACCGACACCGCGAGGCTGAGGATGTAGACGGTCTGCACCTGCATCCCGAGGATGTTGACGAGCTGGGTGTTGAAGATCTTCGGGAACGGCTGAAGGTTGACGCCGAACATCCATTTCATCAGCGCCGAAAATACCGTGGACAGCGCGATGGTCACCATGATGACGGAAATGATCGGCTCGCCGATCATCGGGCGCAGGATGATGAGCTGGATCAGGATGCCGAAGATGAACATGAAGACGAGCGTGATCGGCATGCCGATCCAGAACGGCACCTGATACTTGGTCAGCAGAAACCAGCAGACCCACGCGCCGATCAGCAGCAACTCGCCCTGCGCGAAGTTCACCACCTGCGTGGCTTTGTAGATCAGCACGAAGGACATCGCGACGACGCCGTAAAGCGTGCCGACCACGAGGCCGTTGATGAGAAGTTGAACGAGAAGCTGGGTGTTCACTCGGCGGCCTCCGCCGTCTTGTGTGACGTTCCGAGGTCGATGACCGGCAGGGTGCAGCGGATGCGCTGCGTGGTGCCGTCCTGGAAACGGATCACGGTGTCGATATCGATGTCCGGCTTGCCGCCGTAGATCGCATTAATGATGTCGGCGTACTTGTCGTTGATCACGGTGCGGCGGACCTTGCGGGTGCGGGTCAGTTCGCCGTCGTCCGCATCGAGCTCCTTGTAGAGCAGCAGGAACTTGGAGATGCGCTGCGCCGGCGGCAGCGTGGCGTTGACCGCCTCGACTTCCTTGCGCAACAGCTCGTAGGTTTCCGGGCGCGAGGACAGGTCGGTATAGGTCGTGAAGGAGATCCGGTTTTTTTCGGCCCATTTCGAGACGATGGAGAAGCGGATACAGAGCATGGCGGCGAGGTAATCGCGCCCGTCGCCCAGCACCACGGCTTCGGCGACGTAGGGCGAGAACTTCAGCTTGTTCTCGATGTACTGCGGCGAGAAGCGGTCGCCGCGCGAGGTCTGCGCCATGTCCTTGATGCGGTCGATGACCACAAGCTGCTTCGCCTTGTTGAAGTAGCCGGCATCGCCGGAATGCATCCAGCCGTCGCGGACTTCTGCAGCGGTGGCGGCTTCATTCTTGTAGTAACCCGAGAACATGTTGGGATGGCGCACCACGATCTCGCCGACGCCGTTGACGTCGGGATCGCGGATTTCGATCTCGATGGTATTGCCCATGGCAACGCCGGTGGTGTCGGGATCGACGGCCTCAGGCTGATGCAGGGTGAACGCGCCCAGCGTTTCGGTCTGGCCGTAGAGCGTGCGCAGCGGCACGCCCATGGCGCGGAAGAACTTGAAGGTGTCGGGACCAAGTGCAGCGCCGCCGGTCGCTGCCGACCGCAGCCGGGTGAACCCGAGACGGTCACGCAGCGCGCGGAACACCAGCGTTTCCGCCACCATCGACGTTTTGCCTGCATCGAGCGCCGACAGCCCGGCCTTCATGCCGGTTTCATACAGGCTCTGCTTCATCGCGGAGGCGTCCATCACGCGTGCGCGCACGTCGGCGGCGATGGCTTCCCAGATGCGCGGCGCGAACAGAACGAACGTCGGCGCGATCTCGCGGAAGTCGTTCATCATGGTGTCGGCCTGCTCGACGAAGTTCACCTTCATCCGGGAGAGCAAGCCTTTTCCGAGCGCGTAGACCTGCTCCATGATCCAGGGCAGGGGCAGCACCGAGACGTATTCGTCGTCCGGGCCTTTGGGGTCGAAGGAGAGATACGTCGCGCAATGGCGCAGCACACTGCCGGCGGTCAGCATCGCCAGCTTCGGGTTCGAAGTGGTACCGGACGTGGTGCAGAGGATGGCGACATCCTCGGTATTGGTGGCATCGACCAGTTGATCGTAGAGCTGCGGCTCGCGCGCGGCGCGCTCGCGGCCCATCTCCGCGAGCTTGGCGGCATCGATCAGCCGGGGATCGCTGTATTTGCGCATGCCGCGCGGATCGGAATAGACGATGTGCTTGAGATGCGGGGCGCGGTCGCCAAGTTCAAGCAGCTTGTCGACCTGTTCTTCGTCCTCGGCGAACACGATCTTGGTTTCGCCGTAGGTCAAAAGATACAAAACTTCCTCGGGCAGCGACTCGCGATACATGCCGAGCGACATACCGCCGATGGCGTGGGCCGCGATTTCCGCCGCCACCCAGTCCGGACGGTTGTCGCCGATGATGCCGATCACATCGCCGCGCTTGATGCTGAGTTCGACCATGCCCAGCGTGAAATCGCGCACGCGGGTGTGGTAGTCGTTCCACGAGAAAACGCGCCAGAGACCGAAGTCCTTTTCGCGCAGCGCGATGGCGTTGCCGTGCTCTTTGGCGTTGAGCCGCAGCATCTTGGGATAGGTGTCGGCCTGTGCGACCCGGCCTGCATAATCCATCATGCTGTGGCCTCCGCGACGGGATTGGTGTCATCGAGAGCGTCGAGCACTTCGTCTTCTTCGCCGAGATAGGCCTTGCGGACGTGCGGATCGTCCAGCACATCGGCGGGCAGGCCTTCGGCGATCTTGCGGCCGAAATCCAGCACGGTGACGCGGTGCGAGATGTCCATCACCACGCCCATGTCGTGTTCGATCATCATCACCGTCATCCCGTATTCTTCGTTGAGATCGACGATGTAGCGCGCCATGTCTTCCTTCTCCTCGAAGTTCATACCGGCCATCGGCTCGTCGAGAAGAATGAGTTTCGGCTCAAGAGCCATGGCGCGCGCGAGTTCAACGCGCTTGCGCAGGCCGTAGGAGAGGGTGCCCGCGGTCGCCTTGCGCACCGATTGCAGGTCGAGGAAGTCGATGATCTCTTCCACCTTGCGGCGGTGTTCGAGTTCCTCGCGCCGCGCGCCGGTCAGCCAGTACAGCGAGCCGGTGATGAAGTTGTTTTTCAAGAGGTGATGCCGGCCGACCATGATGTTGTCGAGCACGGTCATGTGGTGGAACAGCGCGAGATTCTGGAACGTGCGGCCGATGCCGAGCGCCGCGCGTGCATTCGGCTTGAGGCCGGTGATGTCGCGGTCCTGATAGAAAAGCTGTCCCTCAGTCGGGGTGTAACGGCCGGAGACACAGTTGACGATCGAGGTCTTGCCGGCGCCGTTGGGGCCGATGATCGAAAACAGTTCGCCTTCCTTGACGCCGAAGCTCACGTCGGTCAGGGCGCGTACGCCGCCGAACCGCAGTGAGACCCCCCGCACCTCCAATGCGTAAGCCACTCAAATCCTCCCAGATACGGCGCTTGGCGCGCTCTTTATCTATGGTTCGATGCCATGGTCCCGATCCTATACCGGGGGGCCGTGGCAAGCCATTCTACTATGGATGTTTTGCGCCGCAGGACGCATTTGCCGTCGTCGTCCTTACGGCAAACCGCGACACTGAAATGTCTTGTGCCTGACAATTCGTTGGGCAATTTCGGTGCGCGCGCGGTATACCAAAGGACATTTTACCGCGTCGCAGCATCCAGTGGTCCGATTCTAACATTCGCATCCCGTTCCAGCAGGCAATTTTGCGAATGTTAGAATCAAAGGACCACTGGCAATTATAGGTTTCTAGTGGAGTTTTGGATTTGACCTTCGCGTTGCGAACCTGTGGCCGGGGAGTCGCGAAGGTCAAATCTACTCCACTAGTGACGTGAGGGGCGGTTAAGACAGCATGGTTTCTGCGGAATATCTCAAGCGCATTGCGGTCTGGTCGCGCGGCCTGAACGAGCGGGAAATCGAAGTCGCTCGCGCCGGCGTGATCGAGAAATCGTTCGGCGCGAACGAATTCATCTGCATGCGCGGCGATCATTTCGAATACTGGATGGGCGTGGTCACCGGGCTGGTGCGGATCGGCACCGGCTCGCGCGACGGCAAGGCCGTCAGCTTTACCGGCATGACCAACGGCGCGTGGTTCGGCGAGGGAACCGTGCTCAAGAACGAAGCCAGACGATATGACGCAGTCGCCTTGCGGGAAACGCGCCTGGCGCTGATGGATCGCGCCACCTTCTTCTGGCTGTTCGAGAACAGCGTCGCGTTCAACCGCTTCCTGGTGGGACTGCTGAACGAGCGGCTCGGCCAGTTCATGGGGCTGGTCGAGTACGGCCGGATGCTGGACGCCAAGGCGCGCCTCGCGCGCTCAATCGCCTCGCTGTTCAATCCGATCCTGTATCCGGATCATACGCGCCATCTGGACATTACGCAGGAGGAGCTTGGCGCGATCTCCGGCATCTCCCGCCAGAACGCCAACCAGTGCCTCAAGACGCTGGAGAAGGAAGGCCTGCTGCGCCTCGAATACGGCGGCGTGACGGTGATCGATCTGGAGAAACTGCGCGGGTACGGGGAATAGGCGTGCGTCGCTCCCTCGCCCCGCTCTTGCGGGGAGAGGGTTGGGGTGAGGGGCCAATCCCTTGCGACGAGTCGATGAAAGTCGCCCCTCACCCGGAGACTTCGCTGCGCTCAGCCTCCGACCTCTCCCCGTAAACGGGGAGAGGTGAAGTGGTGCGAACCGCGCAGTCACGCCGTCATTGCGAGGAGCACTTGCGACGAAGCAATCCAGTTCTTCCTTGTTGCTCTGGATTGCTTCGTCGCAAGTGCTCCTCGCAATGACGGCGTGAACGTCCGCTGCGTCGGCAAGCCTCACTCCGCCCATTCCTGATCGGTCGTGAAGACAATGGACAGCCAGCGGTCGGGGGTGTCGTTGCCGATGGCGTCGCCGATCTCGTCGCGGATCTTGTCCCATTCCTCGAGCCGCCTTGGCGGCAAGCCGGGTGGAACGATGAAGTAAAGCTCGATTTGGCGGCCGCGGCCGACGCGCGCGACATAGGCCCGGTATGACAGGAACTGATAGCGCAGCACGACCTGAGCGGCGATGGCTTCGACCTGTCGCATGAGGTCCGGCGGCGTGACCAGCAGGGCGTCGGCAAGCGCCTGACGCACCGTGCCGATCGGTATGGGGATGACAATCAGGCAGACGATCGCCAGCGCGGCAGGGTCGATATAGGGCGACATCCATTTCAGGTGTGTGCCCTGAATCATGTAGCCGAAGATAAAGGCAACGAGCAGGGCGGCCGTCAGCGCCGCCGACATCATCCAGGCCTTTGCGTCGAGGGCTATGAAATTGGATCGAATGGTCAGGTTGGCCTTGATGTCAAAGATCGCCATGCCGATTGCGGCGAGCATCGTCACGACGGCGTAGATGATGGCCTGGTCGAAGGCGAGTTCGCGACCTCCTGTCAGCAGGCTGCCAATGGCGGTGATCAGCGCATAGATCGCGGCACCCATCAGCAGGATGCCGTTCAATCCGAGAACCATCGGCTCCAGATGCCAGAAGCCCATGGTGAACTGCGCGATGAGTCTGGATTTGGAGCCGCCCTCGCGCGTCGACGCCGCAATCAGGTTGGCGACCAGCAGGGCGAGGATCGTCATGACAGCGTCGATCAGCGCATAGACGCCGTCGAAAACAATCGCGAAGGATCCCGACAGAAGACCGAACAGAATGCCCAGTCCGGCCAGGGCCAGGGTTACAGCGATCGATAGGCGCAGAACGCCTTGTTCGGTCCTCATGCGGGCATCCGGCAATTCCGCGGTGTAATCCCTACATCGCGGAGCGGACGGTATCACACCTCGAGCCATTCCTTGCGGATGGCCTGATTGGCCTTGAGGTCGGCCGGAGTGCCCTCGAACACGATGCGGCCGTGGCCCATCACGTAGAGCCTGTGGGAGATGCGCATGGCGATGGACAGCTTCTGTTCAACCAGCAGGATCGCCACACCGCGCTTGGCGATTTCCGCGATCAGGTCGCCGACCTGCTGCACGATCAGCGGCGCGAGACCTTCGGTCGGCTCGTCGATCATGATGAGTTCAGGGTCGCCCATCAGCGTGCGGCAGATGGTCAGCATTTGCTTCTCGCCGCCGGAGAGCACGCCCGCCGTCGTATCGGCGCGCTCCTTCAGGTTCGGGAACATGTCGAGCATGTTCTCGAGCTTCCACTTGCCCGGATGCTTGGGGTCCTTGACGCCGAGCAGCAGGTTCTGCCGCACGGTGAGGCCGGGGAAGATGTCGCGATGCTCGGGCACGTAGCCGAGCCCGAGATGCGCGATCCTGTAGCTCGGCAGACCGGCGATGTTCTGGTCCTTGAACTTGATGGTGCCGTGCGGTGGCACTTCGCCCATGATGGCCTTGACCGTGGTGGAGCGGCCGACGCCGTTGCGCCCCAGCAGGCTGACGACCTCGCCGGCGCCGATATGCATATCGACGCCCTGAAGGATGTGGCTCTTGCCGTAATAGGCGTGCAGATCCTGAACTTCCAACATCAGGCAGCTTCCTCGCCGAGATAGGCTTCCTTGACCTTCGGACTGTTGCGGATTTCCTCGGGCGTTCCGGATGCGATGATATGGCCGTAGACCAGCACCGAGATGCGGTCGGCGAGGCCGAACACCACGCTCATGTCGTGCTCGACGATCAGCAGCGTCTTGCCGACCGTGAGGCGGCGGATCAATTCCACCGCCCGTTCGGTCTCGGCGTGGCTCATGCCCGCGGTCGGTTCATCGAGCAGGATCACGTCCGCACCGCCGGCGATGGTGATGCCGATTTCGAGCGCGCGCTGTTCGGCATAGGTCAGGAGACCTGCCGGCACGTCGCGGCGCGAGGTGAGGCTGATGTCTTCCAGAATCCGCGCGGTGAGCTCGCGCACTTCCGGCAGGTTGTCGACGCTTTTCCAGAACGCGTACTTATGTCCCGTCGCCCACAGCACCGCGCAGCGCAGGTTTTCCCACACCGTCATGTTGGCGAAGACGTTGGTGACCTGGAAGCTGCGGGACAGGCCGCGCCGGTTGATCTGGTAGGGCGCGAGGGTCGAGATGTCCTCGCCCCGCAGCAGCACGTTGCCGCTGGTCGGCGCCATGTAGCCGCTGATGAGATTGAACGTGGTAGATTTGCCCGCGCCGTTCGGGCCGATCAGGGCATGGCGTTCACCCTGCGTCACCTTCAGGTTGAGGTCGCGGATCACCTTGGTGATGCCAAAGTTCTTCTGGACGTCGCGGATTTCGATGGCGTCGGGTTTCACAGTCGACATCATGCTGCCATTCCCTTCGCACGCGCTGCGGTCAACGCTTCGTCCCAGGCTATTGCGACCCGCTTCCATGTCATGCGCGCGACGATGAAGCCACCGACGATCAGGATCAGCGCGAGAACCCATGTCAGGGGGCTCGCAGCGTTGAACGGAATGCCGAACGCCTTGATGTTCGGATTTTCGGTGGGGTTCATCGTGTAGTGAACGACGGATTCGATCGCGAGCATCAGGCCGATCATGAGCGCAACCGTCGGAACGAGCGCGACGAGATAGGACGGCAGCACACGCCCGAGCGTCCCGCCCCTGAGCAGCGGGCGATGCATCATCAACAGTCCGGTGATGCCGCCGGGCGCGAACATGACAACCACGATGAAGAACAGCCCGAAGTAAAGCTGCCAGACGTGGGTCAGGTCGCTCAGTCCGAGCGACAGCAGCGTAACGAAGATCGCGCCGACGATTGGGCCGATGAAGAAGCCGACGCCGCCGATATAGGCTGCGAACAGCACCGTGCCGGACTGCACTGCGCCGAGATAGGCCGAATTGGCGATCTCGAAGTTGATGGCGGCGAGCGCGCCCGCGATGCCAGCAAAGAAGCCCGAGAAGCAGAACGCGATGTAGCGGACCACGTGCGGATCGTAACCGACGAACTGCACGCGCTCGGGGTTATCGCGAACCGCATTGCACATCCGTCCCAGCGGCGTGCGGGTGAGGGCGTACATCGCAATCATGCAGATCAGCGTCCAGGCCGCGACCAGATAATAGATCTGGATCTGCGGGCCGAAATTCCAGCCGAACACGCTCAGCAGCTTGGTGCGGTTGGCGGAAATGCCGGCTTCGCCGCCGAAGAACGTCCGCAGGATCAGCGCCGAGGAGGCGACCAGTTCGGCGACGCCGAGCGAGATCATGGCGAAGGCGGTGCCTGAACGTTGCGTCGACACCCATCCGAGCAGGATTGCGAAGGCGAGGCCTGCCAGTCCGCCGATCAGCGGCACCAGCGGCAGCGGGATCGCCCACTTGTTGCCGCCGATGATGTTGATGGCGTGAATGACGAGAAAGCCGCCGAGACCGTAATAGACCGCATGGCCGAACGACAACATGCCGGTCTGGCCGAGCAGGATGTTGTAGGACAGCGCAAAGATGATCGAGATGCCGATCAGGCTGAACGTCGTCAGGGCGCCACCTGTGCCGAAGACCTTCGGCAGCACCAGCAGGAAAATCGCGACAGCGGCCCAGAGCCCGTAGAACTTGAGGTTGTCGGCCGCGGTCGGCGGCGGAGGCGCAACGCGTGCGGTGATGTCGCTCATGTTTCACGCGTCCCCAAAAGGCCCATCGGACGGAGCGCGAGAATCAGCACCAGCAGCACATAGGGCATGATCGGCGCGATCTGCGCCACGGTCACATTCCAGATGTCGGAGAGCCATGTCGATGCGTAGGCGGGACTGAGCGGGCCAAACACTTCGGACAGCGATCCATTCATCGACACCGCGAAGGTCTGCACGAGGCCGATCAGCAGCGAGGCGATGAACGCGCCCGGCAGCGAGCCGAGCCCGCCGACCACCACGACGACGAACAGGATGGGGCCAAGGAGGCCGGCCATGTTCGATTGGGTGACCAGCGCCGGACCTGCGATGACGCCCGCCACCGCGGCGAGCGCGGTGCCGACGCCGAACACCATCATGAAGATGCGCCCGACATTATGGCCGAGATGGCCGACCATATGCGGATGGGTCAGCGCAGCCTGCACGATCATGCCGACCCGCGTGCGCTTCAGCACGACGAGCAGCGCCAGGAAGATGGCGACCGACACCAGCAGCATGAACATCTTGTAGGCGGGATAGTTGGTCGAGAAGATCGTGAAGGCAGGGAAATCGAGCGAGGACGGCACGCGGAAATCCACCGGGCTCTTGCCCCAGATGATCTGCACGACTTCCTCGATCGCGAACGCGAGGCCGAAGGTGAACAGCAGTTCGGCGACATGGCCGTTGCGGTGGACCTGGCGCAGCCCGAAGCGCTCGACGCCGGCGCCGATGATTCCCGCGAGGATGGGGGCGACCAGCAGGGCGGGCCAGAAGCCGAACCACCGGCTGATCTGAAATCCAAAAAATGCGCCGAGCATGTAGAAGCTCGCGTGCGCGAAGTTCAGCACGCCGAGCATACTGAAAATGACCGTCAGGCCGCTGGCCATCAGGAACAACAGCATCCCGAACAGGACACCGTTCAATGTGGATATGACGACTAGTTCAAGCACGACCTCAGCACTCCCCCCGGATACATGAAGGTCTCGTGTTCACCCCGGCGCGGGCCGGGGCGAACACAATCAGTTGGCGAAAAAAGCCAGCTTGCGGTGACCTCTTATGGACGGGTCATCTTGCAAGTGGTCGGCAGGACGGTCTTGTCGGCATCGATCTTGGCGACACCCTTCCAGCCCCAGCCGGTCTTTTCTTCGTCAAACGGCTCCTTGTTCTTCAGTTCGCCGAACTGCGCGATGTAGATCGGCTGGAAGAACTGGTGGTCGTCCTTGCGCATGAAGCCCTTGCCGCCGTTGAAGACTTCATAGTCCATGCCTTCGAGAGCAGCCGCAACCTTGACCGGCTCAAGTGACTTGGCCTTTTCGGCAGCGAGCGCGAACATGCGCATTTCGTTGACGGCGCGCGGATAGAACAGGCTGAAGCCATACTTGTCGCGCAGTGCCTTTTCGAACGCCATCGACGACTTGTTGTCGATGTTGGCGTAGCCTTCCGCAACCTGGAACACCTGATCGTTCAGGTTACCCTGCTTGATCGCGGTCGGACCGCCGGTGCCGCCTGCGTAGTAGGTGTACCAGTTGACCTTGAGCCCGGAGTCAGCCGCTGCCTTGAGCAGCAGCGCGAAGTCCTGGCCCCAGTTGCCGGTGATGACGCTGTCCGCGCCGGACGCCTTGATCTTCGCGATATACGGCGCGAAGTCGGTGACCTTCAGCAGCGGGTGCTTTTCGTCGCCGACGATCTCGATGTCCGGACGCTTCGTCTTCAGCATCGCGCGCGCGGCGGTGCGCACCGATTCGCCGAACGAGTAGTCCTGGTTGATCAGATAGATTTTTTTGATCGACGGAGTGCCCTTCATGTAGTTGGTGAGGGCTTCCATCTTGATGTCGGAGTTTGCGTCCCAGCGGAAGTGCGAGAAGCTGCACTTTTCGTTGGTGAGGACCGGATCAACCGCGGCGTAGTTGAAGTACAGCACTTCCTTGCCGGGATTGCGTTCGTTGTACTTGGTGATGAAGTCGGTCAGCGCGCCTGCCACCGAGGAGCCGTTGCCCTGGGTGATGTAGCGCACGCCCGAGTCGATCGCCTTCTGGGCCTGGATCAGGCTTTCCTGCGGATTGGTCTTGTTGTCGAGCGGAACGATTTCGACCTTTTTGCCGAGAATGCCGCCCTTGGCGTTTACTTCGTCGGCAAGGAACTGGAAGGTCTTGAGGCCGATTTCGCCGACGCTGGCGCCGCCGCCGGACAACGGGTCGATGTAGCCAATTTTCAAGGTGTCCTGGGCCATCGCCGCTCCGCCCAGCATGGGAAGCGCGAACGCCGCAGCCATCATCAATTTACGCATTTTTATCTCCCTGAATTCTCTTTGTGATCGGCCCGTTCTTGCGGGTGGACAGCCAAGATTTTGGGATCTTGTACCGTCCGGGCCGTTCGTGCGGCGGATTGTGGTCCAACGCCCCGCCAGCCGCAAGCCCGGTCTCTGGCCGGGCTGGAGAATGCTTAATTTGCCCGGCAGGGTGGGACCGTGATAGGGGTCCGGACCGTTTGCTGGGACCGCGACCGACGGACGCACGCCGTCATTGGTTGTTTTCTGTGCTGCCCGCATTTCGGTAATCTTCGGTGCGGGGTTGAATGAACATGCCAGCGGCAAAATCGCGACCGTCACGGTCGCCGTGCGGGATCGACGATGGCCGTCGTGCCATTTGATCTGAAAGGGAAACGCGTGTTCGTGGCCGGCCATCGGGGGATGGTGGGCAGCGCCATCGTGCGCCGGCTCGGCCGCGAGGGTGCCGAGGTCCTGACTGTTTCGCGGAGCGAACTTGATCTGCTCGATCAGGCCGCCGTGAACAGGTGGTTCGCGGCGATGCGCCCGCAGGTTGTGTTCCATGCGGCCGCGAAGGTCGGCGGCATCGTCGCCAACAACACCCTGCGCGCAGAGTTCATCTACGAGAACCTCCTGATCGCGACCAACGTCATCCATGCGGCGCATGTGCACGGCGTCGAGAAGCTGCTGTTTCTCGGTTCCTCATGCATCTATCCGAAGCTGGCTCCGCAGCCGCTGCGCGAGGATTCGCTGCTGACCAACACGCTCGAGCCGACCAACGAGCCCTATGCGATCGCCAAGATCGCCGGCGTCAAGATGGCGGAGGCTTACCGCGCCCAGTACGGCAGCGACTTCATCAGCATCATGCCGACCAATCTCTATGGCCCCGGCGACAACTATCATCCCGAATACAGCCACGTGGTCGCGGCGCTGATCCGCCGCTTCCACGAGGCGAAGGAAACCGGCGCGCGCGAAGTCGTGGTGTGGGGCACCGGCACGCCGCGGCGTGAGTTTCTTTATGTCGACGACATGGCCGACGCCTCGATCCATCTGATGAAGACCTATTCCGAAGGCGGTCTGATCAATGTCGGGACCGGCGAGGATATTTCCATCGCGGACTTTGCGCGCGTGGTCGCGCGGACCGTCGGCTACACCGGCGAGATCACGTTCGATACGTCGAAGCCGGACGGGACGCCGCGCAAGCTGCTCGATGTCGGCAAGCTCGCGAATTTCGGATGGCGGGCGACGACCTCGCTCGACGACGGCATCAAGCTTGCCTATCAGGCGTTCCTGAAGGAACGCGCGTCGTAATACATATCCGGGTTCCGGAACAAAGTTGGCCGCCTGTCTTTGGTGACAGCGATGAGTGACATCCACGACCTTCAGCGGTTTGTCGCGGCGCAGGCGCCGGTCTATCCGCGCGTGGTGTTGGAGTTGCGCGCGGGCCGCAAACAAAGCCACTGGATGTGGTTCATCTTTCCGCAGATCGAAGGTCTCGGCTTTAGCGCAATGGCGCAGAGATATGCGGTTCACTCCTCTGCCGAGGCGGTGGCGTATCTCGATCATCCGGTGCTCGGGCCAAGGCTGCGCGAATGCACGCGGCTGGTGAACGCGGTCGACGGCAAGGATATTCATGCGATCTTGGGATCGCCCGACGATATAAAATTCAGATCGTCGATGACGCTGTTCGCCGAGGTCACTGCCGACAACGCGGACTTTGTTGCCGCCCTGCATAAATACTACAATGGCGAATTCGACCCGGCGACCATCGCCCGGCTGTGAGCGACAGATCCATGAAACAGACTCCCGTTCTTGTCACCGAAGCCGCGACCATCGCCACCTCGGTGCTCACCGTGCCGAGCAAAGGCGAGGGCTTCATCGACATCACGGCGGAGGTTGCGCGGTTCCTGAAGCAGACCGGCAGCACGACAGGGATGGTGACCCTGTTCATCCGGCATACGTCGGCGTCCCTGACCATTCAGGAGAATGCCGATCCCGACGTGCTGGCGGATCTGATCACCTCGTTGCGGCGGCTCGCGCCAACGGACGGCGGCTGGCGTCACACGGTCGAAGGCCCCGACGATATGCCGGCGCATATCAAGACGATGTTGACGTGCAGTAGCCTGCAAATTCCGGTTCTTGACGGCGCGCTGGCGCTCGGCACCTGGCAGGCGATCTATCTGATCGAGCACCGCACGCGGCCGCACAGCCGCGAGGTGGTGATGCAGTTTATGGGAAGCTGAAGGGCGTAGCCGTCATTGCGAGCGAAGCGAAGCAATCCACTCTTGAAAGTGATCGGCTGGATTGCTTCGTCGCTGACGCTCCTCGCAATGACGCGGTGGAGGCCGATGACGCCGGAGATTTTGCACAGCGTCGTCCCGGCGAAAGCCGGGACCCATAACCACTAAATCACGTGGTGATGACGAGTTGCCAGATCAGCGTATCAATGATTGCGATAGGGAGTATGGGTCCCGGCTTTCGCCGGGACGACCGAACTGCGGTCTCTAGCTCGCCGCACTCGCGGTCTTGCCCTCGGGCTTTTTCTTCTTTGGTTTCGGCAATGTCGCCTCGGTACCGATGATCTCGGCGCGCGCAAGCTCCGCGATCTCGGCGTCGCTAAGACCGAGCACCTCGCGCAATACTTCACCATTATGCTGACCCAGCGTCGGCGCGACATTCACGATGGCATAGGGCAACTCGCTGTCGTCCTCGCGATAGGCGACGGACGGCAGCAGGTGCGGGCCCATGAAAGGCCGGTCGCTCGGCTGCCAGTGTCCCGTCTTCAGCAAATGCGGATCGGAGGCGAGGTCCTGTGGCAGCTTGGCGATGCCCGCGGGCACACCGGCCTTCTGCAATGTCACCATCGCGATGTCGGGGCGCACGTCGGCGAGCCAGTGCCGGATCGCGACCTCGATGGAGTCCTCGTGTTCGCGCCGGCCTTCGATAGTCGCGAGCCTGGAATCGCCTGCGAGATCCGCGCGCCGCATCACGCCGCACAGCGCGCGCCACTCGTCGTCGCTGCGCACCGAGAGCGTGATCCACTGATCGATGCCAACGGTGGGAAAGCAGCCGTTCGGCACATATTGCGGATGACGGTTGCCGATGCGCGGACTGGTTGCGCCGGTCGCCGATTGTTCGAGGATCGAGGGCGCGACCATCGGCAGCATGCACTCCACCTGGCTGAGGTCGATGTGCTGACCCTCGCCGGTGCTCCGCTGATGCATGAAGCCGAGCAGCAGCGCGGCGGCGCCGTTCAGGCCGCCGATCGGATCGCCGATCGCCGCGTGCAGCATCACCGGTGGGTCTTCCGGGCCGCCGGTGACCGAAGGCAAACCCGATGCCTGTTCCAGCGTCGAGCCATAGGCGCGCACGCCGCTCCATTTTCCCGTCATGCCGAAGGCGGGCATGGTGACGATCACGAGACGCGGATTGATCTTGAGAATGTCGTTCACGCCGAGGCCGAGGCGCGGCATCACGTCGGCGGCGTAGTTGTCGATCACCGCATCGGCGTCCTTCATCAGCCGCTTGAGCAGCGAGAGGCCGGCTTCGGTGGTGAGGTCCAGTGTGATGCCGCGCTTGTTGCGGTTGTTCATCTGGAACCAGTAGGTCTTCTCGTAGGTCCGCTCCTCGTGATAGGGCGGCCGCGTGTCGGTGCCGCGGAACCAGTCGGGATACTGGCAGGACTCCACTTTAATGACGTCGGCGCCGAGATCGCCCATCTGGCGCGTCGCGGTCGGCCCGGCCCAACCCATGGTGAGATCGATGATGCGCAGGCCCTTCAGCGGCAGCGCGTCCGCCGCAGTCGCGGCGCGCGTCGCCTTGCGTGTATGCGCGCGCAGGGCCGTTTTGTCGTCCGCGCCTGCGAGCGGCGCGCGTCCGTTCGGCTTCGGACGCGAGCGCGTCAGATATTGCGGCAGCACCGGCCCTTCAAATGACGCGCTACCGATCTCCACCGATCCGAATGCCCCGCGCACGCGATGCACATCCTGTTCGAGCAGTTCCTTCATGTCGGGCACGACCGCGAGCGGCAGCCGCAGCTCGATGCCCATCTCGAACCATTCCAGCGCGGTTTTCTTCAAGAGAGCCGGCGTGATGATCGCTTTCAGTTCATCCGCATGGTTGAAGCGGCCGATGGTCGCCGAGTATTTCGGATCGGCGCCAAGCTCGGGCATGTCGAGCATGGTGCAGAACGCCGCCCACTGCGCGGGCGTGACCACGGTGACGCCGAGCCAGCCGTGCTTGGTGACGAAGTTGCCCGACGGATAGCCGCGGCCGAACCGGTTGATACCGGGGCGCGGGCGCGTGAAGCCGGATTCGAGCGCAAGCCCGGTGTCGAACTCGCTGATGTGCAGCATCGCCTCTAAATTGTTGACGGCGAAGCGGCGCGCGCCGTGCGTGTATCCATAAAGGCCGGCGAGGCTCGGAATGAAGGCGGTCAGTCCGCCGACCACGCCGATCTGTCCGTCGCGCGGCAGCACAGGCGGCCCTTCGACCGGGCCGACCAGCTTCACGAGGCCCGCGAGACTGCGGCACACTGAATCTGTCGCGAGATAATTGCGATACGGCCCGTGTTCGCCGAACCACGACATGGCGGTGATGGCGAGGCCGGGATCGACCTTGCGCAAACGGTCGTGCGAAATCAGCGAGGCTTCGATCTCACCGGGATGCCGCGCGTCGAGCAGCAGGTCGGAACCGGCGAGCAGTTCGAGAATCCGGTTCGCGCCTGCCGGTGTTTCCAAATCGGCGGTGATGCTTTTCTTGTTGGTGTTGAGCCAAGCAAAGGTGAGGCTCTCGCGCCGGCCAGAGCCCGCATCCGCAAGCGGCGGAATAACGCGTCCGGGATCGCCACCCTGCGGCTCGATCTTGATGACCTCCGCGCCGAAATCCGAAAACAGCTTGCCGCAATAGCCGAGCGTATCGCCCGATCCGAGTTCAACGACGCGCAACCCTGACAGCGGCAAGTTCGGCATATCCACCCCGGTTCATTTGCGGCGCACAACAAATGCGCGCTTGTTTTCCGGATGTCTTAGCAACTGCCGCCGCGTTCGGCAAAGCCGCAAGCCATGTTCTTCTAGCGGGACGGTGCCGCATTTTGCAGACGTGGCGACGTCTTGTTGAGCGCTGTCGCCATGGCGCTGATCAGCGGCTTCATAAAAAACGAGTCGTTGGCGGGATAAATGTCGGTGTGCAGGCCGTTGGCCTTCAGTTCATCCGACACGACGGGGCCGACCGAGGCCACCGGCGTCTGCTTGAGACCCGCGCGCAACTGGTCCTCGCAGTTGTGCGCACGCGCCACGTCGATCAGCCGCCGCACCTGGCCCGAGCTCGTCAGCGCAATCGCATCGACGCGGCGCTGCGCCATCTCATCAATGGCTGCGACGATGTTGGTGTCCGCCGCCTGTCCGTCATAGATGTAGGGCAGCACAGGCTCGACGGTTGCGCCGAGCGAGGTGATCGCCGCTATCAGCTTGCCGTGATCCTTGTCGGGATAAAGCTGAAGCCCGACGCGGCGGCCTTTCAGATTCTCCTGAGCGAGCATGGCGGCGACGCCTTCCGATGTCGGCGTCTCGGTCTGGACGTCGGCTTCGAGGCCGATCTCGCGCAGCGCCCGCACCGGCTTCGGGCCGCGTGCGTATCGCTTCGCTTTCGCAATCGCTGCGATAAAATCCTGATCGACCCCGATGCGCCGCGCGACTTTCATCATGCGGCGCAGGCCTTCGCCGGTCATCAGGACCAGATCGTCGAACGGCTTGTCGATGAACAGCCTGATCCAGGCTTCAACCGGGGCAGGGTCCGGCGCGTCATGAATGGTGAACATCGGACATTGCAGCACATGGGCGCCCTGTTCCTGAAGCAGGCGCGAAAACTGCGCTTCCTCGCGCGTTTCCAGAATCAGGATCCGGTAACCTTCAAGCCTGCCAGCCATATCAACCTTTCGCGACCAAAGTCGAACCGAAGCGCCAGCCTATTGCCGCCGCGGATCGCATGCCAGCCTGTTTTACACGCGGGATTGGCGAAAATGTTGCACGGGTGTTAGAGGATGGTTCCGCCCCGTCACCTGTCGTCCAGAATCGAAAAACCCCCATGTCCGCACAGCAATTCGTCTTGACCCTGTCCTGCCCGGACCGCCCCGGCATTGTGTCGGCGGTCTCCACCTTCCTGTTTGCCAACGGGCAGAACATTCTCGACGCGCAGCAATACAGCGACATCGAGACCGGCCGGTTCTTCATGCGGGTAAGTTTCGATTCGCCCGCCGCGCCGGCGGACCTGCCGACGCTTCAGGCCGGGTTCGGTATGATGGCGAAGCCGTTCGACATGGTCTGGCAACTGCGCGACCGCGCTGTGCAACAGCGCGTGCTGCTGATGGTGTCGAAGTTCGATCATTGTCTCGCCGACATTCTTTATCGCTGGCGGCGCGGCGAAATGCCGATGACCCCGACTGCGATTGTTTCCAATCATCCGCTGGAGACCTATGCCGGGATCGATTTCGCAGGCATCCCGTTTCACCATTTGCCGGTGACGCGCGCCACCAAGGACGAGCAGGAAGCGGCAGTCTGGAAAATCATTCAGGGCACCAAAACGGACCTCGTGGTGCTGGCGCGTTACATGCAGGTGCTGTCGGAGGACTTCGCCGGCAAGGTCTCCGGGCGCTGCATCAATATCCACCACTCGTTCCTGCCGGGCTTCAAGGGCGCGAAGCCCTACCATCAGGCGCATGAGCGTGGCGTCAAATTGATCGGCGCCACGGCGCATTACGTCACCAGCGATCTCGACGAAGGCCCGATCATCGAGCAGGACATCGAACGCATCAGCCATCGTGATGAGCCGGAAGACCTTGTCCGCAAGGGCACGGACATCGAGCGGCGCGTGCTCGCCCGCGCGATCCGTTATCACCTTGAGGACCGGGTGATCCTCAATGGGCGCAAGACCGTGGTGTTCACGGACTGATTTTGTCCGCAGTTACGCCGCCGACAGCCGCCGCTCGATGTCCTCGACCGGGTGGCCGGTCAGATCCTTGTCGATTTCGGCGATGATGCGGACTTTCACATTGGTATCGAGGAGGCGGCGCAGTTCCGCCAGCGTGCGTGGCGGCGCCGCGATCACGAAGCCGGGGATGTCGCGGTCTCGCGCCAGCCCCTCCAGTGCATCCGCGATGGTTCGCGCAAACCGCTGTTCTCCGATCTCTTGCCAGTCGGTTTGCTCCATGGCGCTCCGTCGCGCGCCGACGCTCGCGAATGAGCGTCCGGGCTGATCGGACCCCTGTTCGCGCGTCGGCGGATTGTCGTTCCGGAGAACCTGCTCGGTTTTCAGGCGGGGGGTGGTCTGGTTACCTTCGTTGCGGAGGAAAAGGGCTTTGCGGCCGTCGCCGACGATGATGTAGGCGTTATGGGGAATGCGGATAAATTCATTGTTTTTGGTCATGTGGATGGTCTCCCATGCCTCGCAAACCAACCGCTCGGCCGGGCTTTCGTTCCGGCCGCCGCGCTGGTTAAACGGCCGGAAACCGTATCGACAAGCGCGGCCGGTCGGCTGCGTGCAATGCATAAAAGTTGCTCAGTCTTGCTGACGGATTGTGGTAGTGAGCGCGCCAAGATCGGACAGGGTCGATCCGGAGAACATGATGCAGAAATCGAAGCCGCCGTTTCGCGCCGACCATGTCGGCAGCCTGTTGCGGCCGGAACGGATCAAGGACGCGCGGGCGCGATTTGCCAAGGGCGAGATTAAGGCCGCCGAACTGGCGCGCGTCGAATCCCTCGAAATCGGCAAGATCGTCCAGAAGCAGAAGCAGAACGGCCTGCGGCTCGCGACCGACGGCGAATTCCGCCGCTCGTGGTGGCATTTCGATTTTCTTAAAAGTCTCGACGGCTGCGAGCTTCACAAGACCGACGGCATCCAGTTCAACGGGATAACGACGCGCGGCGAAAGCATCCGCGTCACCGGCAAGCTGGATTTTCCCGGCAGCCATCCGATGCTGGAGCATTTCAAGCTGCTCAAGGACAAATGCGATCTCGCCGGGATCTTGCCGAAGATGACGATCCCGTCGCCGTCGCTGCTGCACTATCGCGGCGGACGCCGGGCGATCTCGCAGGAGGTCTATCCGGATATGGATGACTTCTTCGTCGATCTGGCGAAAACATATCGCAGGGCCGTGCAGGCATTCTATGACGCGGGCTGCCGCTATCTGCAATTCGATGACACGGTGTGGGCCTATCTCTGCTCCGAGGACCAGCGCGAGAAGCTGCGCGGGCGAGGCGAGGACCCCGATGCCCTTCCGGCGGTCTATGCCCGCGTCATCAATTACGCGATTGCCGAGCGCCCGGCCGACATGACGATCACCACGCACGTTTGCCGTGGCAACTTCCGTTCGACCTGGATTTCATCCGGCGGCTACGAACCGGTGGCGGAGATCCTGCTGTCGCGCGTCAACTACGACGGCTACTTCCTTGAATACGATTCCGACCGCGCGGGCGGATTCGAGCCGCTGCGATTTTTACCCAAGGGCAACAAGACGGTGGTGCTTGGGCTCGTCACGTCGAAGACCGGCGCGCTTGAGACAAAGGACGACATCAGGCAGCGGGTGATGGAGGCGGCGAAGTTCGTCGCGCTGGATCAGCTTGCGCTGTCGCCGCAATGCGGCTTCGCCTCGACGGAGGAAGGCAACGTCCTCACCGAGGACGAGCAATGGGCGAAGCTGCGCCTCGTCGTCGATGTGGCGAACGACGTCTGGGGGCGTTCCTGAACGGGGCGGACCTTTGAACCAGAACTTCGACCAGAGACCGTGATCTTGTCGCCATGCGGAAACGCTGTCCGCGCGCGGCTCGCCGCTCGCTCGAAAAACCCTTTCTACGCCACACGTCCGCGCGCCGTTCCGGAACAATTTTGCTTGCCCACCGTTGAACTGTGGGCAAATGCGGCCGGTTGCGGCGAGGGACATGATCTTGAACATCGGCGATACGGTGCGTCCAGGCGTCGTGCAGGCTGTACGGGGGCCGGGCGTCGCCGCAGCGATTGTCGCCGCGCTCATTATCACCGGCCTTTACGTTGGCCGCGAAATCTTCGTTCCCATCGCGCTCGCCATTCTCCTCAGTTTCGTTCTCTCGCCGCCGGTTGATCGCCTCGAGCGCTGGCGCGTGCCGCGAAGCGCCGCGGTGCCCATCGTCGTGGTCGGAGCCTTTGTCCTGATCTTCGCGCTGGGCAGCCTGATCGCCTCGCAGGTCACGCAACTCGCCGAAGGCCTGCCGGGCTATCAGCAGACCATGCAGGACAAGATTTCATCGCTGCGGAGCTTCACCTCGGTGGGGCCGCTGGAACGCGCGGCGAGTGTCTTGCAGGATCTCGGCAAGGAGCTGAACAAGCCGGAAGCCAGCGTCGAGACCCCGCGCACGGCGCCGCAGCCGGATCAAGCCAAGCCGCTCCTGGTCGAGGTGCGGGCGCCGCCGCCGACGGCCCTTGAAAATGTCGCGTCGCTGATTTCGCCCTTGCTGCAGCCGCTGGCGACCGTGGGCGTGGTCCTGATCTTCGTCGTGTTCATTCTGTTTCAGCGCGAGGATCTGCGAAACCGCTTGATCAAGCTCGCCGGCGCAAACGACCTGCAGGCGACGACATCCGCCATCGATGACGCGGCCGGCCGCCTTAGTGGTCTGTTCCTGTCGCAACTGGGATTGAACACCGCTTTCGGCATCGTGATCGGATTGGGACTCTGGGTGATCGGCGTGCCGAGCGCGGTCCTGTGGGGCATTCTCGCAGGCATCATGCGCTTCGTGCCGTATATCGGCGCGTTCATCGCGGCGTTCTTTCCCCTCACGCTTGCGATCGCCGTCGATCCCGGCTGGTCGATGCTGGCATGGACCGCCGGGTTGATCATCATCACCGAGATGACGGTCGGCCACGCCATTGAGCCGATGCTGTTCGGCCGCAGCAGCGGTCTCTCGCCGTTTGCGGTGGTGGTGTCCGCAACATTCTGGACCGCGCTGTGGGGCCCGATCGGTCTCGTGCTCGCGACGCCCATGACAGTGTGTCTCGTGGTGCTGGGTCACCACGTGGAGAGCCTGAAGTTTTTCGACATTCTGCTGGGCGATCGTCCTGCGCTGTCGCCACCCGAGAATTTCTACCAGCGCATGCTTGCGAATGATCCCGGCGAAGCTGTCGAGATGGCCGAGGAATATCTGAAGGAGCGCACGCTCTCGGAATACTACGAGGAGGTCGCCCTGAAGGGATTGAAACTCGCTCACAACGACCTGAAGCGGGATCGTCTGCCCGCCGTCCGCCTTGCTGCCATCCGCGACAGCGTCATCGAACTGATCGACGATCTCGCCGATGAGGACGACGACGCCCGCAAGGGTGACACCAACGATGCGGAAGCCGAAGCCGCCATCGAGGCGTCGGTCCCGATGCCGGAACTGCCCTTCGTCATCCGCGAAGGCCTTCCCGCGGCGTGGCAGGCGGAATACCCGGTGCTATGCGTGGCCGAGCGCACCGACCTCGACGAGGCTGCCGCGCTGATCCTCACGCAGATCCTGTCGAAACACGGACTTGGGGCGCGCGTGGCGAAGAAAGAAGACGTATCGAGCAGTGGAATTTTCCGCCTCGACGGCGAGGGTGTCGCGCTGGTTTGTATCTCCGCGCTGGATGATGGAAGTCCGGCCTATACGCGTCATGTCGTGCGCAAGCTGCGCCGCAAGATGCCGCAAGCCAACATCCTCGTTTGTTACTGGATGGCGGAAAATCTCGCGATCACGAAGGACAGTATCAAGGCCGATGCGCTCGCGACGCGTCTGAGCACGGCCGCAAAGTATTGTCTGGATCTCGCGCAACCGCGCGGCGAGACGTCCGAGGACGGCGCACCCGCGCGCGATGTGGTTCTCCGCGTCGCCGGGTGAGGGCGACCGCGGTTTCGCGCCGCAGACTCAGTGCCCGCTCAATACCAGCGTCTTGACCGGAAGCAGCAGCGCCTGAATCCGCAACAGCATCGCATGCACGATCCCGACGGCATCGACGGCGTGCAACCAGATACGCTTCGATGTGCCGGTCTCCTTGGCAGAGATCACGTCGTGGTTATTGGTGTAGGCGTTGGCGATGCAGCTGCTGCCGGGCGTCACGCCTTCAAGGCCGCCCTTGTAGATCGGCTCCATGAACACGAGGATCGTCCCCGGACGTTGCGTCTGCTGCGCTTCAACCAGTTGCTCTCCGCCGCGGAACTGGCCCGCCGCGATGTAGTTCTGCACATTCGTGACCACCATCGGGATCACGGTCCATGGCTTTGAAATGCAGGTGGCCTCGGCGACCATGCCGACCTTCATGACCTGTGCTTCGATCTGTCCGAATCCTGCCGACAGCGCGCGCTGTCCCGCGCCTTCCGGAATCAGGATGCCGGCAGATCGCATGATCGGATTGACGACATCACCCGGCCGCAAAAAGAACTGTTCGACACGTCCATCCACGCCGGCGCGAATGAAGGTCTTGTCCAGATCCACTTGCGCCTGGGCAAGTGCTGCTTCCCCGCTTGCTTTCTCCGCAGGTAGAAGTGTCGTCACACGTATCACGGCAGATTGCTTCGCTGCGGTGACGGCATCGAGCGTGCCCTGTCGCCCGGTCAGGGCCACTTCGAGCTTTTCGATGTCACGCTGCGGGACGATGCCCGGATTGCGCTTCTGCAACTCGCGTTTGACGTCGAGTTCGTCGGCCGCTTGCTGATAGGAACTCTTGGCTTCCTGAATCTGGGCGTCGGCCTTGACCACATCCGACTGCGCCGCGACCAGCGAGGCATCGACTTCCGCGATCTTGCGCTTTGCGGTTTCCAGCGCTGCTGCCTGCTTTGCACTGTCGAGCGTGAAGATGACATCG
The DNA here is from genome assembly GCF_001006325.2 of Afipia massiliensis. NCBI lineage: Bacteria > Pseudomonadati > Pseudomonadota > Alphaproteobacteria > Hyphomicrobiales > Nitrobacteraceae > Afipia > Afipia massiliensis. Next base: position 2,835,894 of record NZ_LBIA02000001.1, read on the forward strand.
CCCTTCTTGACGGGAGCGCTGTGATCGACACGAACCTCTGCCACGCGGCCGACCACTTCAGGAATGATGGGCACGGTTCGATAGTACATGGTCGCGCTGGTGGTGGACGGATGGAAGTAGAAAATGACCGTGATCAGCGCCACGGTCAGTATCACGCACGAGGTGATGCCCCATCGCAGTTCATACCAGACCGAGAACAGCGTAATCTCTTTGCCCAGCCGCTTTCCTTGCGCATAGCGGCGATAGAGATAATCGGGAAAGACTGTCAGAAGCGAGCACAGGATCAGTTCAAGCATGATGCTGCACCTCGCTCTTGCCGACAGAGGCTTTCGTCTTGTCGGATGCGTCCGCAGGAGGTGCGTGAGCCGTCGTTGGGTCCGGCGGCTCGGATGGATCGGGGTCGGGCGGAATCCCGGCCATTTTCTGGACTGAGCCTGCGATGCTGCGCAGCGGTGTGCTGAAATCGGGTAGATCGACCAGGGCAAGAAGCAGCGCGATCACCCAGAACAGGTGATTGTGCGTAAACAGTGCGAGCAAGCAGAGCACGGCCACGATCTCGAACTGCAGCTTCTGCGACTTGTGCGCCATCCGCTCGGGCAGGGAGTGGATCTGCAGATAGATGTTGCCGACGAACAGAATGGCGCCGAGCAGAATAATGCCGACGACCACCATCAGCACATCGGTGTCACCGGGGGCGGTGATAAAGCCCGGGAGGTGATGCGGTGCGGCTGGATGTAGTGACTCGCTCAAAGGCAACCTCCGCCCGGAAGAATGTTCGTCATAAATAAAACTACCAGAAATAAAGACTGGATCAGTCATCGGGCGTTGCCGAGGGTTCCATCCTCGCACAGGGGCGGAACTTGGCAAGATGCAAAAAATGTTCTGCGGGAGAGAACTGCAGTTTCTGGATAGTGGGTGCCGGCAGCGTCCCACCCGCGCGAAATGCGCATCATTCAGTCGTGGGCGGTGAAAATCCATATGCTCCTGTCGCATTGATGCAATGGGCAGCGTGCCGAACTGCCGTCACCATCCCGCCTTTTGCACGGAAGTTCGCCGCCGTTTCGCCTTTTGGCTGCGCGGCTGTCAGTGACGGGTTTCTGGCGATCCGGAAACGTTGAGCGCCTCCGCGACATGGCGCAGCTTGTCGGGATTGCGGGTGATGTAGATCTCGGTGATCTTGCCGTCCTCGATGGCGAACGCCGTGGTCTGAAACACGTTGTCGCGCTCAAAGCTGACATAGCCCGGCAGGCCGTCGATCCGCATCGGCTCGAACGTATCGGACTTCTTGATCCCGAGTTTTCTGCTCAGGCCCTCATAGAGGCGCAGCACGCGCTCCAGCCCGACGATCGGATTGAGGAAGGCGAGCACCTTGCCGCCGCCGTCCGAACGGATCACGACGTTCTGCGCGAGGATCGAGCGCAGGGCGTTGGTGTCGCCGCTGCGCGTGGCGACGAAAAAGGCTTCGGCGATACGGCTGCCTTCGTCGCGCGCAACGGGAAAGCGCGGCCGCGAGTCCTGAACGTGCTTGCGCGCCCGCGCCGCCAGTTGCCGGACCGCGGCGGGTTCGCGTTCGACGGTCGCCGCGACTTCATCGAGCGGAACGCCGAACACGTCATGCAGCAGGAAGGCCGCGCGCTCCAGCGGCGACAGGCGTTCCAGCACGAGCATCAGCGTCAATGTCAGATCGTCCTGATCCATTTCATCCGGCTCCTCGATCATCGGCTCCGGCAGCCATGAGCCGACATAGGTTTCGCGGCGGGAGCGGGCGGATTTCATCACATCGAGGCATAGCCGCGTCACGATGCGCGAGAGGAAGGCGGCCGGAGTGTCCACTGCCGTGCGGTCGGCCTGCTGCCAGCGCAGCCACGCGTCCTGTACGACATCCTCGGCCTCGGCGACCGAGCCCAGCATGCGATAGGCGAGACGCACCAGCCGGGGCCGCTGCGTCTCGAATGTTAGCGTGCCGTCGTCAGGCAGCGACATCGGCCTTGTCCACGGGATGGAGCGCGCGGAAGCCGACCTGCAACCTGTTCCAGACGTTGATGGCGCCGATCAGCATGGTCAGGTTCACCTGTTCGCTCTCGGTGAATTCGCTCTTGAGAAGTTCGTAGTCGCTGTCCGGTGCGCCTGTCGCTGCGAGCAGCGTCAGGGATTCCGTCCATGCTAGAGCTGCTCTTTCGCGGGCGCTGTAAAGCGGGGATTCGCGCCACGCGGTCAGCATATAGATCCTCATCTCGGTTTCGCCATGGGCACGCATATCCGTCGAATGCATGTGAAGGCAGAAGGCGCAGCCATTGATCTGCGAGGCACGCATTTTGACCAGTTCGATCAGGCTGTGCTCAAGGCCGCTTGTCTTGATGGCGGCTTCGAGAGCGTGCATCGCCTTGATGGCATTGGGGGCAAGCGTGTAGGCGGCTTCAATTCGAGGCTTCATGATTGTCTCCGTTTTGTGTGACAGTTGTTCAGTCAACGGCCGGTTATGCGGCCGCGGTGGTCTGATCGCGGCGCAGCCACGCGTCGAATGTGATGGTGCCGAGACGGGCGCCGGCATCCGGCGTCAGCGAGCGATCGTCAAGCTTGATGCCGAAATAGCGCGCATCGGGATCGGTGATGACGTCTCTCCGGTCGTTCCTGGCGGTCAGGTACGTCCGGATGAGTTGATCGAGCTGGAAGGATTCCGGTCCGGCAACTTCGACCATGCCCTTCGCAGGGGCGAGTGCCGCGTCCACAACCGCAGCGGCAACATCATCGGCGGCCATCGGCTGGATTTGCGCGGACGACACGCGGACGGTCTGTCCCTGCGTCGCTTCCTGCGCGATGCCGCCGACAAATTCGAAAAACTGCGTGGCGCGCACAATGGTGTAAGGCTGTCCCGAATTTTCGATCAGGCGTTCCTGCGCCAGCTTGGCGCCGAAGTAGCCGAACTCGAGCAGACGCTCGGTGCCGATGACCGACAGCGCGACGTGAAGCTTCACGCCGGCGGCTTTTTCCGCCGCGAAAATATTGCGTCCCGCCGCTTCGAAGAAGGCGAGCGCGGCTGCGGCCTCAAACGACGGCGAGTTCGCCACGTCGATGACGACATCAGCGCCCGCGAATGCGTCCTTCAGTCCCTCGCCGGTAACGGTGTTGACACCGGTTGACGGCGAAGCCGCCAGAACCTCATGGCCGCGCTGGCGCAACTGGGTCACGACGCGCGATCCGATCAGGCCGGAACCTCCGATAACGACGATCTTCATGATGGCCTCCTGTCTGCTGCCGCGATGGGCGGCGGTTGATAACGGAACTGCATGAAAGGTCTTTGGTTTCGGCGGGGGGCCCGCCGTTGCCTTCTGCTCTTTCTGCACCTTCGCCATCAAGACGAGGCAGCAGGGGCCGGATGTGACATGGCCGAAAATGATTTTTTCCGGGCGAAGCAGATGCCGGGCGGTCCGCTCAGTCTTCAATGTTCGTGGAATTGAGCGAAGCGAAGACAACTTCGCCTTGTTCCGTGCGCCTTGGGGCCGTTAGATTTCTCCTTACGGCGCAATGCGTGGTGCGTAGCCCGATGGTTGCTTGGCCTTTCACGGAGGTAGTTGCCTTGACGCTCAATTCCAGATTGACCGCCGGGACTCTGGCGCTGGCGGTTCTTATCGCCGCCGCCTCTCAGAGTGTCACGCGCCATGCGGAGGCGGCTGGCGGAGCCGGCATCTGCCGACGCGATGCGGCAGAGGTCCTTGCGGGCAAGAAACGTATCACCAATGCACAAGCGAGGCGGATCACCGGGGCTTCCCTCGTGCGCCAGATCAAGCCCGGCCAGCCCGTGACGATGGACTACCGCCAGGAGCGCGTGACGATCGAGACCGATCCGAAGACTGGGAGGATTGTCCGCGCCTTTTGCGGCTAGGGCAGACGATCATTGTCCCTGCGATAGTCTAGTCCATCTTGCTGAGGCGCATCAGTTCGAAGCCCTGGCGGTCGAGGAGCAGAAGTTTCTTCTGCGCCTGGTCGATTCGCCAGGTCCTGACTTTTTCCAGCGTGCTGTGGAATTTGCTTTCCTGGTTCATCACGGCGGGTGAGCAGGCCATGCGCGTGCTGGCCATCGGCAGAAACTTGATCGCATTGCCGTCGATCTTCGCCGAACCGGCGTAGCGGTTGCAGCCGCCCATGCCGTTGACGATTCCGTCGTCGCGAATCTCCAGTGTCGTTTGCAGCCGGTCGATGACGCCGCCGCCGTCGATGTCTTCCGCCAGCCATTTGCCGGTCGGCGTCGAAGAATCCGCCGCCGCGCCGAAGGCCACCAGGCTGAGGAAAAGGACCGATGCGGCAAATCTGATGAGCATGATGTGGCTTCAAAAATGAGGAGGCGGGGACACGTATCCTCCGTGGACACGCATCATCATGTGGATGATTGCCGATGCCGCCATTTTAAAGGCTCTAACTTTAAAGGGCGGGATTTCCCGGAATCCCGGTTTCTATTGTGGGCAGATGGTGGTAGGAAGCTGAACGCAAAATCGTTCTGCCCACAAATTCTGGCCCACTCGAACGCTGCCCACCGGTCTGATGAAAAACGACCAGCTCCTGGCTCAGATTTCCGAATACTGCCGACAGGCGGGAATGGCGGAATCGACGTTCGGCCGCCGCGCGGTGAACGACGGCAAGCTGGTGCACCGGCTGCGCGAGGGCAAGCGCATCACTGTCGATACGCTCGAGCGTATTCAGGCCTTTCTCGGCGACGGCGTGCCGGTCGTCACCGTGCCGGAACCGCCGATCGAGAAGCGCGATCCCACCGGCAACTTCCGTTTTTTTGAGAACCGGCAGAAATACCTGCTGTTCGTCCACACCTGCTCGGAAAAGCGGGTGATCGCCGACCGGGTGGCACTGGAGTTGGGGAGTATCCATCCGCGCCCGCCCGCATTGCGTGTTTTCGACGCAGGCGTGGGCGACGGGACGGTGCTGGCGCGGGTGATGCGCGCGATGCACAGCCGGTTCCCGAACATGCCGTTCTATATCGCCGGCAAGGAGATCAGCCTCGAGGACGTGCGGCTGACCCTGAACAAGGTGCCGGACCGCCTGTTCGAGCATCCGGCGACCGTTTTTGTCCTGACCAACATGAACTACGCCGAGGCCCCATGGCTGGCGCCGAAATCGCCCACCGCCGCCGCCGGCATGATCTGGCGCGAGGTCGCGCTGCGCGGCTCGTCGTCCGGCGAATTCGAGACGCAAATCGCCGACTTGCAGCCGTTTCTGGAAGAAAACTGGCGCGCCGCCGTCAGCACGCGCTCGGGCATGCCCGTCTATGAGCGGCCGATCGCGCTCGTGATCTATCGCGAGGATCACCGGTTCCTCCTCGATGCCATGATTCCACGGGCCGGCCGGGTCGAAGCCAATTTCGATCTGGTGATCGCCTCGCAGCCCTATCGGGCCAGATCGTCGCTGAATTTCCGCGCCAAGAAGATTGTTGCGCCATTGGCCCGCGCGCTGCGCGCCGGCGGCCGGCTGATCGGGATTCACTCCTACGGCCGCGATCCCGGGATGGAGATTGTGCAGTCGGTTTGGCCGGGAGAAAATCCTTTCGCGGTCAGCCGCCATGAGCTACTCCGCGCCGTGAAATACGAGCTGGGCTCGTCCGGGCGCGATCTTAACTTTAATGCCTATGCGGATAACCGCTCGATCTTCCGGTACGATATGGAAGCTTTACCAAACGAGGTAACGGGTCCGATCGGGACCTCGACGGCCTTTGCAGCATGGAACGCGGCGGTGTATGTCGCTCAGGTCGAAGACGACCGCCTGGACGAAGTCACGCAAAGCGGACGTTATCTCGACGCCACCAGAGAGGTTCTGCGCAAGCACAACGGCCTCTGGTTCTACGATGAATCCTACGTCATCTCACGGCGTCGAGATTGAAGAATCTAACTTGAGAATTCAAACGGGCCGACCGCGGCCCATCTGGAAGGGATTGGTTGATGCGCGCGTCTTATCTGTTCACAAGTGAATCGGTTTCTGAAGGTCATCCGGACAAGGTTTGCGACCGGATTTCGGACGAGATCGTCGATCTGTTTTTCCGTGAAGGCCCGAAGGCCGGAATCGATCCGTGGGATATTCGTGCCGCGTGCGAAACGCTGGCGACCACGAACAAGGTGGTGATCGCGGGCGAGACGCGCGGCCCATCGACGGTCACCAACGATCACATCGAAGCTGTCGTGCGCGCTGCGATCAAGGACATCGGCTACGAGCAGGACGGTTTCCACTGGAAGAACGCCGACATTGAAATCCTGTTGCATCCGCAGTCTGCCGACATCGCGCAGGGCGTCGATGCGAAGCAGCCGACCAATGCGGAAGAGGGGGCTGGCGATCAGGGCATCATGTTCGGTTACGCCACCAACGAGACGCCGGAACTGATGCCGGCGCCGATCCACTACGCGCACAAGATCCTGCGCCTGATCTCGGAAGCCCGTCACTCTGGCGTCGAGAAGGTGCTCGGCCCGGACTCCAAGAGCCAGGTCACCGTGCAGTACGAAAACGGCAAGCCGGTTGGCGTGCGCGAGATCGTCGTGTCGCATCAGCATCTCGTCGAGGACATGACCTCGAACCAGGTGCGCGAGCGCGTCGAGCCGTACGTGCGCAAGGCGCTGCCGGAAGGCTGGATCAACGGCAAGACCATCTGGCACATCAACCCGACCGGCAAGTTCTACATCGGCGGTCCCGATGGTGACGCGGGCCTCACGGGCCGCAAGATCATCGTCGACACCTACGGCGGTGCGGCTCCGCACGGCGGCGGCGCGTTCTCCGGCAAGGACTCCACCAAGGTCGACCGCTCGGCGGCTTATGCCGCGCGTTACGTCGCCAAGAACGTCGTCGCGGCTGGTCTTGCGGATCGCTGCACGTTGCAGCTCGCTTACGCCATCGGTGTGGCGCGTCCGCTGTCGATCTACATCGACACCCACGGCACCGGCAAAGTCTCGGACGACAAGATCGAGAAGGCTGTCGCCGAGTCGATGGACCTCACGCCACGCGGCATCCGCAAGCACCTCGACCTCAACAAGCCGATCTACGCGCGCACCGCCGCTTACGGCCACTTCGGCCGCACCCCGGATGCCGACGGCGGCTTCTCGTGGGAAAAGACCGATCTCGCCGACGCACTCAAGCGCGCGGTGTAATCTGAAGTAGTTCAGCGCGAAGGCCGGATTATCCCTCCCCCTTGTGGGGAGGGTCGGCCGAGCGAAGCGGAGGCCGGGGTGGGGGTCTGTCGCAGACGAAAGCACCCCCACCCGACGCATCGTTCGCTGCGCTCTCGATGCGCCACCCTCCCCACAAAGGGGGAGGGAGAAGAAAGCAGACCCGAATTTGCGTGCAGCCCCGCGCAACCACGCCACTCATGCATCAGGATTACACAATATGACCACCGCCACCGCGAAAGCCCCCGCAGGCTTCAACGACTACATCGTCGCAGACATCGGCCTTGCCGAGTTCGGCCGCAAGGAACTCTCGCTGGCCGAGACCGAAATGCCCGGCCTGATGGCGACCCGCGAAGAGTACGGCCCGAAGCAGCCGCTGAAGGGCGCGCGCATCGCGGGCTCCCTGCACATGACCATTCAGACCGGCGTGCTGATTGAAACGCTGAAGGCGCTCGGCGCTGACATCCGCTGGGTCTCCTGCAACATCTATTCGACGCAGGATCACGCCGCTGCCGCCATCGCGGCCGCAGGCATTCCGGTGTTCGCGATCAAGGGCGAGACGCTGAAGGATTACTGGGACTACACCGCCAAGCTGTTCGACTGGCACGGCGGCGGTCATCCGAACATGATCCTCGATGACGGCGGCGACGCCACCATGTACGTCCACCTCGGCCTGCGCGCCGAGAACGGCGACGTAGCATTTTTGGACAAGCCGGGCTCCGAGGAAGAGGAAGTATTCTTCGCGCTGCTCAAGAAGCAGCTCAAGGACAAGCCGAAGGGCTACTTCAAGGCGATCGCCGACAGCATCAAGGGCGTTTCGGAAGAAACCACCACGGGCGTGCATCGTCTGTACGACATGCAGAAGGCCGGCACGCTGCTGTGGCCTGCCATCAACGTCAATGACTCGGTCACCAAGTCGAAGTTCGACAACCTCTATGGCTGCCGTGAATCGCTGGTCGACGGCATCCGCCGCGGCACCGACGTCATGATGTCGGGCAAGGTCGCGATGGTCGCGGGCTTCGGCGACGTCGGCAAGGGCTCGGCGGCTTCGCTGCGTCAGGCCGGCTGCCGCGTGATGGTCTCCGAAGTCGATCCGATCTGCGCGCTGCAGGCGGCGATGGAAGGCTATCAGGTCGTGACCATGGAAGACGCGGCACCTCAGGCCGACATCTTCGTTACCGCGACCGGCAACAAGGACATCATCACCATCGAGCACATGCGCGCGATGAAGGATCGCGCCATCGTCTGCAACATCGGCCACTTCGACAACGAGATCCAGATCGCCTCGCTGAAGAACCTGAAGTGGACCAACATCAAGCCGCAGGTTGATGAAATCGCGTTTCCGGACGGTCACCGCATCATCATGCTGTCGGAAGGCCGCCTCGTGAACCTCGGCAACGCGATGGGTCATCCGTCCTTCGTGATGTCGGCGTCGTTCACCAACCAGACGCTGGCGCAGATCGAACTGTGGGCCAACAACAAGGACGGCAAGTACAAGAAGGAAGTCTACGTGCTGCCGAAGTCGCTCGACGAGAAGGTTGCGCGCCTCCACCTTGCCAAGATCGGCGTCAAGCTCACCGAACTGCGCAAGGATCAGGCCGACTACATAGGTGTGAAGCAGGAAGGCCCGTACAAGAGCGATCATTATCGCTATTGAGCCTCGCTTGTCATTCCGGGATGCGCCTTTTGGCGCAGGCCCGGAATCCATGCTTTCTGCCTTCTGGATTCCGGGTTCGCTCGCGATGCTCGCGCCCCGGAATGACGGATCGAAAAAAGCCCCGGAGCAATCCGGGGCTTTTGTTTTGCTTACCGAAGGTGAGGAAGATCGACACACGAATAGCTATCGGCTGTCGCCGCCTTTTCCACCGGGCAACAGCCGCCGCATCGCGCGAAGCGGTCTCGTTATGCGCCACGAGGTACTCTGCCGCAGTTGCAGGTTCGCCTTTTCGCGGCGGTCCATCTCGGGAAGGATTTCGTTCATGAGCATCCAGGACAGCCGTGACACGACTTTGTCCAGAGTGGCGCGGAACGTCGCGCTCCATTGCGGGCCGCCTGCCTCCATGACGGTGCTGTAGGCTTCCTGCCCGGTCTTGCCGGGCAATGGCGCACAGCGAAGCAGCGAAGGCCACCATCCACAGCGCTCTGCGAACGCCGATCCGTAGCTATGGGCGCGAAAGCGCGACGCGTCCGATTTGCGCCAGTTGGCGATGAAATGAAGCGATGTTGCCACGGGGAGGTGACTCACCCGGCCGCCATCCGCATCGATGATCCGCCGCCAGAGAACCCAGTCCGCTGCATCGGGGACGTTTTCAGGCCAATAGCCGACGCGCTCCAGGATGTCGCGACGATGGACGATGGCGTTCGCGGGGATGGTGTTGCCGACCTCGCGAAACTCCGCCTGAGCATCCGGAAACGTAATGTCGGTATAGAGCGGGACCGCCGCGCCTTCGTCGGAAACCCAAACGGGGCGGCTGTAAGCCAGTGCGGTGCCGGAACGATCGAGCAATTCGCCGAGCAGTTCGAGATGATCCGGGAATAGAAGGTCGTCGTGCGCTGCAAATGCAATGTAGCGGCCGCGGGCTTCGCGCAACGCGACGTTGCGGTTCGCGTAGCCGAAGAACGGCGCCTTCGGCAGATCGAAAAAACGAATTCTGGGGTCGTCAAATCCGCCGACGACCTTGGCGGTGTCGTCGGTGCATCCGTCGGCAACGATGAACAATTCGAAATCGCGGTTGGTCTGGGCGAGCACGGACCGGATCGCGAACGCAATGATGTCTGCACGATTATGCGTCGGCATCAAAACAGTGAACTGAGGGGCGGCGCGCGATCCGTCGCCTACCACCCGGTCGCTCCCGGTCCGAAGGAATACGGAATCAGATCGGTGTCGATGGGGAGCCGGTACTTGTCGGGGTTGGCATAGTCGTAAGGCTCGGTCGGAAAATTCACGACGGTCGCATCGCGGCTTCCGATGTTGTGGTCGGCGTGCCACACGTCGACCGGAACATTGACCAGCACGCGGTGATGCTCCGACAGAACGATCTTGCACACTTGGCCGAAGGTCGGACTTGCAGGGCGGCTATCATACAGGACCAGTTCGATTTCCCCGGTCAGCAGCGTGTAGCGGTCTTGATGACGGCGATGAAGATTCCAGCCTTTGACGACGCCGGGCCGGATCGTGAATGTGTAAGAGGAACGGATCGGGTCCGGATAGCCCCATCGCTCGTCCATTAGTTCTGTGACCGTTCCGCGCGCGTCGCTGTGGGTTGTCAGCGGGCGGATGACGACGCCGTGGGTCAAGGGTCGCAGCAAGTCGCCCGAGTTCGATACTGTGGGACGGTCCTGCGCGGCAGCCTCGAGCAGTTGATTGAAATGATGTGTCTGATCCATTTTTCCAGCCATATGCAATAATTCGTCCCTTCTACTCGATATGTAAGAAGGCACAATCGGTTTGGCGTATTCGATCGAACCCGCGAAAAGCCCCGGAGGAATCCCGGGCTTTTTGCGTTGAGAGTGCGTATCGCCACGCGCGCGAATCCCGCTAGGATGCGGCAGAGTTCCGTCTCCATCGCTCACCCGCGCGAGGTTGTTCGTGACCGCTGATTCAAATTCCTATCCGACGACGGTTTCGCTGCTCGGCGTGCCCATCGAAGTCGGCGCGTCGCAGAAAGGCGCGCTGATGGGCCCTGCGGCGCTGCGCACGGCAGGCATCGCACCGCTGCTGGAAAGCCTCGGGTTCGCGGTCGAGGATCACGGCGACCTCTCGCCGCGCGATCTGACCTTCAGCGATGAAGCGCCGCCAAACACGAAGCACTACCGCGAAATCAAGGCGTGGATCGGCGAGACCAGCCAACGCGCCTACGCCATGGCGAAGTCCGGCGCGATCCCGGTTTTCCTCGGCGGCGATCACTCGCTGTCGATGGGCTCGGTGAACGGTGTCGCGCGGCACTGGCACGCGCAGGGGCGCGAGCTGTTCGTGCTCTGGCTCGATGCCCACGCCGATTACAACACGCCCGCGACGACGATCACCGGCAACATGCACGGCATGTCCGGTGCGTTCCTGTGCGGCGAGCCGGGGCTGGACGATCTCTTGCCGCGCGATGAACGATCCTCGATCGTGCCGCGCCAGCTCGGCCTGTTCGGTCTGCGCTCGGTGGACAAGCTGGAAAAGGAATTGCTCGGCAAGCGCGATGTCTGGATCGCCGACATGCGCAGGATCGATGAGTTCGGCGTCAGCGTGCTGATGCGCGAATTCATCGAGCGGGTGAGGGCGCGAAACGGCGTCCTGCATGTCAGTCTCGATGTGGATTTTCTCGATCCGGTGTCGGCTCCCGGCGTCGGCACCACGGTGTCGGGAGGAGCGACCTATCGCGAAGCGCATCTTGTGATGGAGATGCTTCAGGATTCAGGTTTGGTGCGCTCGCTCGATCTGGTCGAGCTCAATCCGTTTCTGGACAACCGCGGCCTCACCGCGCGCACCGTGGTCGAACTCGTCGGCAGTCTGTTCGGTCAGCAGATCCATGACCGGCCGACGCCGAGCAACGCAGTGGTGTAGGCTGTAGAAAAGAGCTCGCTAACGGGTCCTAGTCCAAATTGGAGATGAAGCAGACAGTCTTGGCAAACAAACCGGGACTTCCCAGTTGAAGCAGTAGAGGCCGCTCGAGCAGGAAGATAGGTGCCGGTATTCTGCACAGCTGACGAATTTCAAACTGCCCCTCGTTGACCGAGGGTCTTACTTTCCATCAATATATAGAGCGGCGGGATAGGGGACTACGCAGTGCCTACATTGGTCGAACAGCTACAGCGCGATGCGATGGACCCAAACTTTCGTATCAGTGATCTGCTTCGGAGAGTTAAGTTCACTGCAGTGCAACTTGGTCTTGGGACTGTCGAAGATTGGGTGGAGCAAGAACTAAACGGCTATGAAGGCATGCCTCCCGCTTATCGGACAGTGTATGGTCGGCCGATGGCGCACCACCCATATCGCGGGTGGGAGGATATCGGGCAGGCTCCCGAGTGGATGCAGAGACGGCCTAACGGTCAGGCGATCGCGGTAATTGAGGGGTTCATTGCTCAGGCTGCTGCGACCAACAGCACGCAATTCCACATGCCTTATCCTGACGAACTAACCGAGAAACTTTACAAGTCGAATAATACCGCAGGCATGAACTGCCACCTTATTGTGTCTCCTGCTGAGATGCTCCGAATTGTCGACAAAGTGCGTAATCTAGTGCTCGATTGGGCGCTCAATTTGCAGAAGGCGGGCATTATGGGATCCGAATTCAATTTTAATGACGCGGAGAAGCAAAAGGCGCACGCAGCCGCGACCGTCATCACCATTGGCTCGATCAGCAATTTTCAAGGTAACATCGGGCAAGGCAACGTGGCATCGGACAACTCCTTCAAGATAGGAGACCTTCAGCCAATCCTAGAGCAGCTTAAACCGTACCTTGGGATGTTAGCTTCTTCGGGAGCGACCGATATATCTGAGCGCGTAGCGACGCTGGAAAAGGCGCTAGCTCAGCAACCGGCAAACGACTCATTGGTGAGAGGACTGGTCACCGATCTTCGTAATACTTTGACGGGAGCAGCCGGAAACCTCATCGCGACCGGGGCGATCGCTGCGCTAAATATGGTCTTGGGTACCGGCGTCCCGGCGGTCTAAGCGTCAGGCACTGAGCTACTTCCCTACCTTCTCCATATATACACGCGATCCTCCGCCGGCAGTCCGTCCAGCCACATCTGCTCGTCGCCGGGCTCGGGCAGCACGTGGCCGTACTCCGCCATCTGCCGGGCAGGGATCTCGGTGACAGGAGAAGATGTGGAGCGCGATCATGCAACACCTCCGGTGTCGTCCCCGCGAAAGCGGGGACCCATAGCGACCGAACACTGTCGTCCTGAGGTGCGAGCACTTGCGAGCCTCGAAGGACGACGGCAACAGGCAACCGCGCATCCTTCGAGGCTCGCCGCAAGCGCGGCTCACACCTCAGGATGACGCGACATCGCTACGTTAGCGACCAATCGGTCCCATCGGGTCGGCGAAGCCGGACCCGTTGACGAGGACGACGCGGAGAGATCGCGTCATCGCGTTGTGGATGCGCGTGATCCCTTGGCGATGGCGGCCTTCTTTGCGGCGTCGAGCAGGCCTGTGGGCGCGATGCAGTGATATGTCGGCATCGATGCGTCGCTGCTTGAAGTGAATCTTCTTGGAGAGGTTTAAGGATATCCCCGCACGTTAAGCTGTAAATGTCGCTGCATCGGCAGGCTATTTTCGGCTCCCAAGCCTCTGGCATTGCTGCGTTAAACGCCTGCGCCGCTGTGCGAACACAATTGAGTTGTTGCTTTAAGGGCTTGAACTGCTACAAGCCTCGCATTCGACCTGCGGCACAGCTTTAGTTAAAGCGCCCTTTGGACCTTTTTGGTCCCCTCCGGCTCCTTACCCAAAGACATCGCTAGATTGGATTGCTCCGCGCGACGTCGTGCGGAACTGCGCATGTACGCGCCTAAAGGATTGTTTGTTATGACGACTGGTACTGTGAAGTGGTTCAACGGCCAAAAGGGCTTTGGTTTCATTCAGCCGAGCGATGGCGGCACCGATGTGTTCGTTCACATCAGCGCTGTCGAGCGTGCTGGCCTGACCGGCCTTGCCGAAGGACAGAAGGTTTCGTACGAAGCCAAGGTTGACAAGATGCGCGGCAAGACCAGCGCAGAAAACCTGCAGATTCTGTAAGGCCTGATCGCGGCGACCGGACACCGGTTGTCGCGTAAGCCTTCTTAAAGAAAAAGAGCCAGGCGCTGCATCCACGGATGTACTGGTCGCAGCAGCCAGCTTTTCGCTCGTTTCACGGATGTAATGAAACGGACGTCACCAAGCCCCGTCAGCAATGATGGGGCTTTTTGCTGTCTGGGCCCAGGGAGGGTACGGATATATCTTTTATAATGACGATTGTGATTCCACAGGAGCGGGGCATATGAGCGAAACGACACCTGACGATATTATGAAGATCGGCATGGGCTTCTGGGCCTCGAAGACGCTGCTCAGCGCTGTCGAACTCGGCCTGTTCAGCTTGCTCGCCAAGGCGCCAGCCGATCTCGAAACATTGCAGGCCCGGCTCAAGTTGCATCCGCGCTCCGCCCGCGACTTCCTCGATGCATTGGTCGCGCTCAAAATGCTTGAGCGTGACAACGGCATTTACCGTAACGCGCCGGATACTGATCTCTTTCTCGACAAAGCCAAGCCATCCTATATCGGCGGCATCCTGGAGATGGCGAATTCGCGGCTCTATGGTTTCTGGGGATCGCTGACCGAGGCGCTGCAAACCGGTCAGTTGCAGAACGAAGGCAAGCACGGCGGCGACTTTTTTTCCGCGATCTATGCCTCACCGGAAGGTCTGCGCGGCTTTCTCGGCGCGATGAGCGGCATCAGCGCCGGCGCAGCGCAGGCGCTCGCGGCGAAATTCGACTGGAAGCCTTACGAGACCGTGATGGACGTTGGCGCTGCCCAGGGCATTGTACCGGTGACTCTGGCACGCGCGCATCCGCATCTCAGCGGCATTGGCTTCGATCTTCCCGCCGTTCGACCGGTGTTTGAGGAATTCGTCGCGCAACAAGGCTTGAAGGACCGGGTGCGCTTTCAGTCCGGTAATTTCTTCGAGGCGCCGTTGCCGAGCGCCGACGTAATCGTGATGGGTCACATCCTGCATGACTGGGATCTGCCGCAGAAGAAGATGCTGCTGGAAAAAGCTTTCGCGGCGCTTTCGAAGGGCGGTGCGCTCATCGTCTATGAAGCGCTCATCGACGACAATCGCAGTGAAAATGCTTTCGGCCTGCTGATGAGCCTTAACATGCTGATCGAAACGCAGGGCGGCTTCGACTACACCGGGGCTGATTGCCAATCATGGATGCGCGATGCGGGCTTCGTGTCCACGCGCGTGGAACCGCTGGTCGGTCCGGACTCGATGGTGATCGGATACAAGCCTGGGTGAATCGCAGTGTTCAATCGCTCATGAGAAGGCGCCAAGGCAGCTTGCAATTTCTGCTGCTCTGCGACCTAATCCGTCAGGGAGATTGAAATGCTCGACAAGACCAAAGCAGAAAGCGACCACTTCGATGTGCTGATCGTCGGCGCGGGCCTGTCGGGCATCGGCGCCGGTTATCACCTGCAGAAGAATTGCCCCGGCAAAAGCTACGCGATCCTCGAAGGCCGCGAGAGCATCGGCGGCACCTGGGATCTGTTCCGTTATCCCGGCATCCGCTCCGACTCGGACATGTACACGCTCGGCTATTCGTTCAAGCCGTGGACCGAAGCCAAGGCCATCGCCGACGGGCCGCGCATCCTCAACTACGTCAACGAGACCGCGCGCGACAACGGCATCGAGCAGAAAATCCGATTCAACCACCGCGTCAAAAGCGCGTCGTGGTCATCGAAAGACGCGCGCTGGACCGTCGAGGTGGAGCGGGGGCCTGCAAAGGAGATCGCGCATCTCACCTGCAATTTCCTGTTCATGTGCAGCGGCTACTACTCCTATGAGGGCGGCTATTCGCCGGAGTTTCCCGGCGCGGATCAGTTCGCCGGCCGCATCGTCCATCCGCAGAAGTGGACCAGCGATATCGATTACGCCGGCAAGCGCGTGGTGGTGATCGGCTCGGGCGCGACCGCCGTGACGCTGGTGCCGGAAATGGCCAAGACCGCGGCGCATGTCACCATGCTGCAGCGTTCGCCGACCTATGTGGTCGCGCGGCCCGCCGAAGACGCGCTCGCCAACAAACTGCGTGAAAAACTTCCGGCGAAGGTCGCCTATCACATGATCCGCTGGCGCAATGTGCTCTGGGGCATGTATTTCTTCCAGCTCTGCCGCCGCAAGCCGGAGCGCGCCAAGCAGTTGATCCTCGGCGGCGTGCGCCATGCGCTCGGGCGGGATTACGACATCGCCACGCATTTCACGCCGCGTTACAATCCGTGGCAGCAGCGGTTGTGCCTGGTGCCGGACGGCGACCTGTTCAAGTCGATCAAGGACGGCCGCGCGTCGGTGGTCACCAACACCATCGAGACGTTCACGCCGAAAGGCATCCGTCTCAGTGACGGCAGCGAACTGGATGCCGACCTGATCGTCACCGCCACCGGCCTCAATCTGCAGGTGCTCGGCGGCATGCAGGTCAGCGTCGACGGCAGCAACGTCGATTTCGCCAACACCCTGAACTACAAGGGCATGATGTATTCCGACGTGCCGAACCTGGCCTCATCGTTCGGCTATACCAACGCCTCGTGGACGCTGAAATGCGATCTCACCTGTGAGTATGTCTGCCGCCTGATCAACTACATGGACAAGCGCGGCTACAGGCAGTGCACGCCGCGCAACACCGATCCCGAAGTGAAACAGGAGAACTGGCTCGATTTCACCTCGGGTTACGTGCAGCGCTCGGTGGCGAAGATGCCGAAGCAAGGCTCGAAGCGGCCGTGGAAGCTCTATCAGAACTACGCGCTCGATATCGTCTCGCTGCGGCTCGGCAAGGTCGATGACGGCGTCATGGTGTATGAGTAAGACGACACGTTCTCCGCCGTCATTCATGTGGCTTTTTGATCTCTCGACACGTCATTCCGGGATGCGCCCCTTGGCGCAGACCCGGAATCCATTTTCGTTTATAACGCCACTGGATTCCGGCTTCGCTCGCTGAGCGAGCGCCCCGGAATGACGAAAAACTGGAGTTTTCTATGAAATGTTTCCCCTTCGCGCTCGGCCTGTTGTTGGTCGCGTCGCCGCTCTATGCGGACAATCACACGGTAACCAGCAAGATCGTCGTCAAGCCGGTCATCTCCTCGACGGTGACGTCGAGCGGTCAGCCGATAGTGCTGCCGCAGAAGGATGCGCAGGTCATCGTCTCGACCTACGAGATTCCGGCGGGCGCGGTGCTGCCGAAGCACAAGCATCCGTTTCCGCGCTATGGCTACGTGCAGGCGGGGACCATCGAAGTCACCAACATCGATACCGGCAAAACCGAGACCTTCAAGACCGGAGATTTCATTCTCGAAGCCGTCGATCAGTGGCACTTCGGTACGAACAAAGGTCCCGAGCCGGTGAAACTGCTGGTCATCGACATGGTCGAGAAGGGCCAGAGCAACACGGTCCTGCACAAGTAGGCATTTGACTGAAATTTGACAGCTGGCTGGCGAGCCTGTTGCGCCCGGTTCGACTTGGGCGCAATTTGCTTGCGGCGGTGGCGCGCCTGCGATGATCCGGAGCAGGGGCGCCGCCAGGAGGCGTGTATTGCAACACATTCATTTCAAGCGAGGCGGACCATGCGCTGGTTGAACACGGCTGTGATTGTCGTTCTTGTCGCGGGGATTCTGATCTTCGCGTTTCAGAATCTTCAGAGCGTGACGGTGTCCTTCCTCGGCCTGCGGATCACCGCGCCGTTGGCAGTGCATATCTTGATTGTTTACGTCGTCGGCATGGCGACGGGCGGCAGCGCCTGGGCGCTGACGCGCTGGGCCTTGCGCGGGGCAAAAGCGCCGTAGCCTTCGTTCCGCGGCAGCTACATGTGACGGCGGATGAACGCGCCGACACTCGCAAGCGCGCGGCGGCCGGGTTCGAGATGCGCGTTCCACAGCGGCCAGGCGTGGATCATTTCCGGCCACACTTCCAGCGTGACGTCGACATCGGCGGCACCGAGCGCCGCCGCGAAGCGCGTCGCGTCATCGAGCAGCGTCTCGTGCGACCCGACCTGAACCAGCGTCGGCGGAAATCCGTGCAGATCGGAAAACAGCGGTGAAATGCGCGGATCGTTCCGCGCCACCCCTGAAGGCACGAAGGCGTCGGCGAGTTCGCCGAGATAGCCCTTGTGGATGATCGGATCGAGCGTGTCCTTGGTCGCCAGCGACGCACCTGACATGGTGAGGTCGGTCCAGGGCGAGGCCAGCCACGCGCAGGACGGATGCTCGCCTTGTTCCCGCAGCGTGTTGATCAGCACGGCGGTGAGGTTGCCGCCCGCGCTGTCGCCGCCGATGGCGATCTGCGACGGCAGATAGGCTTGCTTGCGCAAGTATCGCCATGCGGCCATGGCGTCGTCGAACGCTGCAGGAAACGGATGCTCCGGCGCGAGCCGATAGCCGACCGCGAGCGTCCGGATTCCCGCCGCGCGCCCGGCTTCGGTCACCATGCGGCGGTGGCTTGTAATCGAGCCCGAGCAATAGCCGCCGCCGTGGAAGAACATCAGCACACGCGAGGCATCGCTGCCGGGCGCAAGCGACCATTCACCGGGCACGCCGTTTACATCGACGCTGGTGAGCGTGATGTCATCGGCGACCGGCCAGACCGAACCGATCTCGTCGAGTCTTTCCCGCCGCTGCGCCCAGCCCACCGGCCGGGCCTTCGCCGTCAGCAGCGCGCGGATCGCGTCGATTTCGGAGGAGGGCATGGTGCTGACCCCTGTTGCGTAAAAGAGACCTTACTTCTGCTCAAGCCGCCAGACACCGTCCCAGTCATCGCCGGGCGGGGTTGATGCAAAGCCGTCGAGTCGCTTGATGAGTGTCAGCGACGGGCCGTCATCAGGAACGGAATCGAGCGCTGCGGCGAAGGCGCGGCGCGCGTCGTCCCAGCGCCGGGCCCGATAGGCGGCAAGCCCGTCCGAGTAATGATCCCGAAGCGCGATCTGGGATGCAGTCAACGTGCCCTTGCGGCCCATGATCTCGAACACCGCCTGCGGTTCGGTTTGACCGACCATCACGATCCGATCGATCTCGCGGGTTTCTATGTCGGCGGCGGCACCCGCGACAGTCGCCTCTGACACCAGCACGCGGCTGCCATACGCCTTGTTCGCGCCTTCCAGCCGCGATGCGAGGTTCACGGTGTCGCCCATCACGGTGTAGCTCATCATCAGTTCAGAGCCGATGCTGCCGACCAGCACTTCACCAGTGGCGATGCCGATGCGAATGTCGAACGGCGCCGGGAGATTGCGGACACCGAGCAGTTCCGGAAGCTCGGCACGCAATTGCGGGATCAGCTCCAGCATGTCGAGCGCGGCGATGCTGGCGAGCCGCGCCTGATCCGCGTCGGCGGTGAAGGGAGGCCCCCAATAGGCCATGATGGCGTCGCCGATATATTTGTCGATGATGCCTTCATGCTGGCGAACGGGTGCGGACATCGCCGAGAGATAGCGGTTCATCACCTTGACCAGTCCCTGCGGCGTTGTCCCCCGGCTGGTGCTGCTGAATCCCTTCACATCGCAGAACAGCACGGTCATGACGCGGCGCTGACCTTCGGATGCCAGCGCAGGCCGGTCGATCAGCCCTTCGACCACGCGCGGATCGATATACTTTCCGAAGGTTTCGCGGATGCGCTCCTTGAGGCGCAACTGCTCGACCATGCTGTTGAACGCCGTGGTGAGCTGGCCGATTTCGTCCCGCGTGGTGACCACGAGCTTTTCCTCGAGATGTCCGGCTTCGACTGCCCGGGCACCCTCCAGCAGTTTGCGGACAGGTCGCGTCACTCCAGCGCTGACCAGCATGGAGAACACGAGCCCCATGATCGCCGCGAGCGCGGTCAGCACCGCGGCAATGATGGTGACCTGCGATTGCTTTTGCCGGGTCCGGTCGGCTTCCGTGCGAAGCAGCGCAAACATGTCCGCCCGGATGGAATCAAGGCTCTGGTTGAGTTCGTTGCGCAGGGCATCGACCCGCGCGAGGCCGTCGTCGATGACCTTGGCGTCGCCGGTTTCAAGCAGCGGCAGCATGCGCTCGATCTCGCTGTTGAGATGGCGGCGGGAGACGTTGAGCGCGGTTTCAAGGCGTGTGTCGAGCCGGGCCAGCGCCGTCGGGTCGGAGAAGGTGACGCCTTTCTGGATCAGGCCGTTGATCAGCGCACGTGCGGCCTGCGCTTCCTGCTCGACTTCAGCGCCCTTGGTCTCAAAAACCTTGCGGATCGCCGTCAGGCGGTCGCTGCCTGCCGGCGAGCGCATCTTTTCGATCACCATCCGGCGCAGCTCCAGCGCACGTTCGACGGAGCGGATATTCGCACGCGCCAGATTTCCGTAGGCCGGGATGTAGCTGTTGGTGAGTTCTTCGAGGCGCGCGCTGACCTGCATCACCGACACCATCGACAGGATCGCGGTGACCGCCATCAGGACGATGAGCGTCACGGCAATGCCCATGATTTTTCGTCGGATCGACAGCCGGATCATCGCGATTCCCTCATTCAGGAACCTTATCGTGGATGAGGCTGTGGGGATATCCGGCTGTCTTTTAGCCGCGCGCTCCAGGCCCAGCGCGCCATTTTGGGCAGGCGACGATATTTCAATAATCATTGAAGTATCGCTTGCGTCCGGGAATATATTTCAATAATCGTTGAAACATGAACAAGCTGGATATTCTGGCGGCTCTGGCCGCCCTTTCGCAAGAAAACAGGCTGGATGCCTATCGCCTGTTGGTGCAGGCGGGGGCTGATGGGATGCCCGCGGGCGAGATTGCCGCGGAGCTTGGCCTGTCTCCCAACGCCCTCACGTTTCATCTGGATCGGTTGCGCGAAGCGGGCCTGGTCACGGTTCGCCGCGATGGCCGTTCGATGATCTATGCGGCGCAGTTCGACACCATGAACGGCCTGATCGGATACCTCACCGACAACTGCTGCGGTGGCGCCGTCGCGTGCGTCCCCGATGTCGCCTGCAAACCCGCGCGCAAGCGCACCAAGGTTCTCGCGTAGGAGTAATCTCGTGATATCCGGCCAGCCCTACAACGTCCTCTTCCTGTGTACCGGCAATTCCGCGCGCTCGGTGATCGGCGAGGCGATCCTCAACAAGGCCGGTGCGGGCAAGTTCCGCGCCTACAGTGCGGGAAGCCAGCCCAAGGGGCAGGTTCACCCGGAGACGATCCGGTTGCTGAACGAACTCGGCTACGACACATCCGGTTTCCGGTCGAAGTCGTGGGCTGAGTTTGCGGAGCCCGGCGGGCCGAAGTTCGATTTCGTGTTCACCGTCTGCGACAGCGCGGCGGCGGAGTCATGCCCGATCTGGCCGGGTCAGCCGATGACGGCGCATTGGGGCGTTCCCGATCCGGCGGATGCGACAGGCACGCCCGCCGAAATCGCGATGGCCTTCAAGGAAGCCTACCGGCTGCTCAATCAGCGTATCAGCGTGTTCAGCGCACTTCCGATTGGCTCTCTGGATCGTCTCACGCTCAGGAACAGGCTTGAAGACATCGGCCAAATGGAAGGTGCAACGAAAGCGCCTGAGCCGATCTGATGCCTTCGCTTGCTCAACGCGCCTTTGCCGAATGGCTCGGCACCGCGTTCCTGCTCGCCGCTGTCGTCGGCTCGGGAATCATGGCGCAAAAGCTGGCGGGCGGGAACGGGGCCATCGCGCTTCTGTGCAACACCTTGCCCACGGGCGCGATCCTTGTCGTTCTGATCCTGATCTTCGGCCCGATCTCGGGTGCGCACTTCAATCCGGCCGTCTCGGTTGCTTTCGCAATGCGTGGCGAACTGCCGTGGCCCAGCACCGCGCTTTACATCGCGATGCAGGTGATGGGCGGCATCGCCGGCGTGTGGGCCGCGCACCTGATGTTTGAACTGCCGCTCTGGCAATTCTCGGCCACGGCACGGTCGGGAGGCGGGCAACTGTTCGCCGAGGCTGTCGCCACGTTCGGACTGTTGCTAACAATTCTGGGATGCGTGGCGCGCGCGCCATCGGCCGTGCCTTATGCGGTGGGCCTCTACATCACCTCGGCATACTGGTTTACGGCTTCGACGTCGTTCGCCAATCCGGCCGTGACGGTTGCGCGTTCGCTGTCGGATACATTCGCCGGAATTGCGCCGGCTGGCGTGCCCGCATTCATTGCCGCCCAGCTGATCGGCATGCTGGCCGCTGTCGTGTTGGGCGGGTGGTTCTGGCAACGATCGGCTGCGAAGCCAACGTAGCCCGGATGGAGCGATCTGATCTCTCCACCCGTCATTCCGGGATGCGCCTCTTGGCGCAGGCCCGGAATCCATACTGTGAGAATATCATTAGTGGCGGTGGATTCCGGGCTCGCGCGAACACGCGCGCCCCGGAATGACGGCGGATAATGTGGAGCAGCATGTGGGCCACGACTCCTGAAACATTTCGTGATGGGGATACAAATCCCCGCGCTCTGAAGCTCTCTTATGTTCGGCGTGTCCCGCCTCACACGAGGGGCGTTCGCGATCGTCACAGACGCGAGGCGGGATGCGATGGCCGCTGAGGCGTTCGAGTCCGGAGTGTCGAAAAGCACACCGGGTGACGACCGCGCCGGAGGCGGACGGCGAGAGGCGTGTGTTGTCCCGGTTGGGTCGTCCCCCAACCAGATGGGAGCCTGGGCCGGCCCTCGCGATCGTTGTCCCCGCAAGGGGCAAGGGTCGTGTTGGCGGTAAGCGAGAGCCCGGCAAACGGCGGAAACCCGGAGCGTTCGGCCGCAAGTCGGCTATAGCCGAACTTGCGCATTATTAAATGATGATCTCGGGTGAACCCGAGATCATGTGGCGCCACGCACGACGCCGTTCCAACCATTGCGTGCGGAACGCCGGATGTGTCCGGCGCAACCGTGGTGACGACACTCGTGTGCTTTCTACCTTTGCACGCGGGGCTGCGGATGCGTCGAGCATCCGGCGTTCCGCGCGCCCTCAATTCGAGGGCGAAGCGATCAGGAATTCGGGCGCCCCCGCGCCGTCATAACAACAGGGGCGATGGTGGCTGTCTGAAAACGGAATCTGTCGTAACACACTCGATCGTCGTCCCCGCGAAGGCGGGGACCCATACTCCCTACGCCTTCGATGTTGCCGTGATAGCGGGCCAACTCTTTTCTTCGCCATCACCACGGCCGGTGGTTATGGGTCCCCGCCTTCGCGGGGACGACCGGAGAGAGTATGCGCGATGTCTCACCATCCGCCCCGCGGAGACGACCGGAGAGGTATCGCGCGATGCGCCCGGAGAATGCGAAATTTTAGAGGCATTGCCTTCTGCCTGCGGAAAATCCATTCTCCCGGCCCCGTTCCTGTAAATCAAAAAGAGCCAAGACAGCCTCAATGACAGCCTCATCCCGCGACCGTCTCGAACAAGCCCTCACCAGAATCGCCGATCCCGCAGGCGAAGGCGCGCGCGCCTGCCTCACCGTCTACACCGACGAAGCCCGCAAGGCCGCGGACGCCGCCGACACACGGATCAAATCCGGCAGTTCGCGCGGGCCGCTCGACGGCGCGGTCGTGACCGTCAAGGATCTGTTCGACGTCAAGGGCGAAGTCACCCGCGCCGGATCGCGCGTGCTCGCGGCGCGCGGCAAGCCTGCGGACGCGGACGCCGTGGTCGTTCAGCGCCTGCGCGAGGCAGGCGCGGTGATCGTCGCGAAAACCAACATGACGGAATTCGCCTATTCGGGTCTCGGTGCGAACCCTCACTTTGGAACGCCGGGCAATCCGGCCGACCGCAAACGCGTCCCGGGCGGTTCGTCCTCGGGGGCTGCGGTTGCTGCGGCCGACGGGATCGGCGAAATCGCCATCGGCACCGACACCGGCGGTTCGACGCGTATTCCGGCGGCCTTCTGCGGTATCACCGGCTTCAAGCCAACGGTGAAGCGGGTGCCGCGCGCGGGCGCATTCCCGCTGTCGTTCACGCTGGATTCCATCGGGCCGATCGCGCGCAGCGTCGCCGACTGCGCCAACGCCGACGCCGTGCTGGCGGGCGACACGCCGTCGCCGCTGGCGCCGCCTCCGCTCAAGGATGTGCGCGCCGGTTTCGTGCAGGGCTATCCGATCGAAGGCCTCGATGACATCGTCGGCAAGGCCTATCCGCAGGCACTGGCGAAACTTGCCTCAAGCTGGAAGTCGGGCAAGGACGTCACGCTGAAGGCGCTGGACATCATGCACACTGCCAACGAGCGCGGCGGTGTCGCTCCGCCCGAGGCTTATGCGATCCATCGCGCGCTGCTCGCGGAAGCCGGCGAGGGCGTCGATCCGAACGTGCGGATGCGCCTCTTGCGCTCGGAGAAGGTCGCCGCCGCCGACTACATCCTTGCCCTGCGCGACCGCGAGCGCGGCATCGCGGAAATGGACGCGGTGTTCGATCAGGTCGATGTGCTGGTGATGCCGACGGTGCAGATTGTCGCGCCGACCATGGACGAGATCTCCACGCCGGAGAGCTTCAACAAGCGCAACGTCCAGGCGCTGATGAATACCGTGATCTGGAATTTCTTCGATACCTGCGCGATCTCGCTGCCGATCCGGCTCGGCAATGCGCTGCCTTGCGGGCTGATGCTGGTCGGCCGTCATGGCGACGACCGCAAGCTGCTCGCCATTGCCGCTGCGGTCGAGAAGCAACTGGGGACGTGAATTGCGATGAGAGGCGCGGGGCTCGTCACATATTCTGTTGTCGTCCCCGCGAAAGCGGGGACCCATAACCACCAAAGGTTATGTTTTTCGCAGCAGGAGTCGCTTGTTCCAGGGAGTATGGGTCCCCGCTTTCGCGGGGACGACGTGATGAGGATGAAGTACGGGTAGCCTCAGCCGATCGCGACCTTCAACGTGCCGATGCCGTCGATGCCGCATTCGATCTTGTCGCCGGGTGCAAGGGCCGCGACGCCGGCAGGCGTGCCGGTCAGGATGATGTCGCCCGCGCCGAGCGAGACCTGCAACGAGAGCTTGCCGATGATCTCGGCGACGTTCCAGATCATCTCGGACAGATCGCCCTTCTGCTTCTCGGTGCCGTTGACCGAAAGCCAGATCTTGCCCTTCACCGGATGACCGATTTCGGCGGCGGGACGCAGCGCGCCGCAGGGCGCGGAGGAATCGAACGACTTGCCGATCTCCCAAGGCTGCTCCTTCTTGCGCGACGCCATCTGCAGATCGCGGCGGGTGAGGTCGATGCCGACGCCGTAACCGTAGACATGATCGAGCGCTTTGGCGGGATCGATATTCGCGCCGCCGCTCTTCAGCGCGACGACCAGTTCGACCTCGTGCTGGAAATCCTTGGTCAGCGACGGATAAGGGATTGTAGCGCCGTCGCCGGTGACCATGTCGGCATGCTTGGCGAAGAAGAACGGCGGCTGGCGCTCGTCATTGCCCATCTCGCGGATGTGCTCGAGATAGTTGCGGCCCACACACCAGATCCGGCGCACCGGAAAGGACTTCGATTCGCCGGCGACGGGAATGGACGGCTGCGTGAGTGCGGGAATGACGAAGCTGGCGCTCATGGGAATTCCGATGTCTGGGAGGGAAAACGGAAAAAGGCGGGAGAGACGACCTTACGCGCTGGCGGCGACCGGAGCCAGCGGGTTGGCTTCACGATGCTGCAGTCGGAAGAACGAGGCATAGCGTCCGCCGCGCCGCAGCAAGTCGTCATGACGGCCGGTCTCGACGATCACGCCGTTCTCCACCACCAGAATCTGATCGGCATGCATGATGGTGTGCAGGCGGTGCGCAATGACGATGGTCGTGCGGTTCTGGCACAGATGCTCGATGGCTTCCTGCACCTGCTTCTCGGATTCGGAGTCCAGCGCCGCTGTGGCTTCATCGAGCAGGATGATCGGTGCATCCTTCACCAGCGCGCGGGCAATCGCAATGCGCTGGCGCTGGCCGCCGGAGAGCTGCGTGCCGTGTTCGCCGACCGGCGTGTCGTAGCCGAGCGGGAAGCTCATGATGAAGTCATGGGCGCAGGCCGCTTTCGCAGCGTTGACGATCTCATCGTGCGACGCGCCGGGGCGGCCGAAGGCGATATTCTCGCGGATGGTGTCGCGGAACAGATAGACATCCTGTCCGACATACGCCGTCTGCTGGCGCAGCGAGCGCCGCGACACGTCTGAGATGATCTGCCCGTCGATGACGATCGCGCCGAACTTCGCCTCGTAAAGCCGCAGCAGCAGCGCCAGCACGGTGGACTTTCCGCCGCCGGACGGTCCGACCAGCGCGGTGACCTTGCCGGGCTCCGCAACAAAGCTCATCCGGTTGAGCACGGTCTCGTTGTTCCGATAGGCGAAGGTGACATCGCGGAACTCGACCTTGGCCTCGGTCAGCTTCAGCGCGGGCTTGTCGCTGTCGTCCGGTTCGGTCGCCGGGCTGTCGACGATTTCCAGCAGCTTGCGGGCGCCGATCAAGTGACTGTTGAGTTCGATGTTGAGGCGCGCGAGGCGCTTGGCCGGTTCATAGGCCAGCAGGAACGCGGTAATGAACGAGAAGAACTGTCCCGGCGTGGCACCGGTCGCGATCACGCGATAGCCGCCATACATCAGGCAGCCTGCGATGGCGAAGCCGCCGAGCGTTTCCATCAGCGGGCTGGAACGGCTTTGCACCCGCGCCATCTTGTTGGCATTGGCCTCGACCACGCCGATGCTCTTGTCGATCCGCGCCTGCATGGTGTCTTCGAGCGTGAAGGCCTTGACGGTGCGGATGCCTTGCAGGGACTCCTGCATGGTCTCGAGAATGTCGGCGTTGCCGGTGAACTGGTCGTGGGCGAGATGCTTGATCCGGCGCACCAGCTTGCGGATGACGAACAGCGCCGGCGGCGCGACCAGCAGGCCGAACAGCGACATCCACGGGTCCTGAATGACCATCACGGCGGCAAGGCCGACCAGTGACAGGAAATCGCGGCCGACCGCGCTGATCAGGAGGCTCAACACCTGCGTCACGGCCTGCGCGCCGGCGGTCAGGCGCGCGAGGAATTCGGACGAATGGCGCTCGGAAAAGAAGCCGACATTCTCGCGCATCAGCTTGGCGAACAGCCTGCGCTGGTTGCTGGCCAGAATGGCGTTGCTGATCTTCGACAGGATCACCGTATGACCGTAGGTCGCGGCACCCTTGAGCGTGAACAGAACGATGATCACCAGCGACAGCAGCACGATGCCGTGAACGCTGCGGTCGACATAGGTCTGGTTGATGACTTCGCCGAGCAACCAGGCCGCAGCCGCGGTGGTTCCCGCAGACACCGCCATCAGCGTGAACGCGACCGCGTAGCGCCGCCAATGCTGGAGGCCCTGTTCGGTGATCAGGCGGCGAATAAGGGCAGCCGCCCCATATGGGTCGTCGGTGATTTTTCGTGGAAGCTCGGTCATCCGCGTTCCATTAACGGTTGGCGCAACCGGCGCCCCGTCAGGGTTTATGCGATGTCCGTCTCTTGCCCGCTATGAACCGGATTTTCAAGCGAAATCAGGGCTTTTTAGTCAATTCTACACTACGCTGAGACTGCCTGCCGGCCGTCCCGCTGACGTTCGACAAGCAGCTTTTCCTCCCATGCCAGCGCATGGCGGGCGATGGTGTCGAGATTATCGTATTGCGGTGTCCAGTCCAGCGTGGCGCGGATGCGCGCGGTGTCGGCGATCATGGTCATGATGTCGCCGGGGCGGCGCTCGGCATACTGGACGGCGAAATTGCGGCCCGAGGCGCGGCGCACGGCTTCGATGGTTTCGAGCACGGAATAGCCGCGGCCATAACCGCAATTCAGTGTGGCCGATGGACCGCCGCCTTCAAGATACGCAAGCGCTGCGCAATGGGCCTGCGCCAGATCGCTGACATGGATGAAATCGCGAACGCAACTTCCATCGACGGTCGGATAGTCGGTCCCGAACACGTCGATCTTGGCGCGCTGGCCGGTCGCTGCTTCAACGGCAATCTTCAGAAGATGCGTTGCGCCGACAGTCGCGAGGCCGATGCGGGCCTGCGGATCGGCGCCGGCGACGTTGAAGTAACGCAGCACCACGTAATGCATCCCGTGCGCGGAGGCGACATCGTGCAGCATGATTTCGGTCATCAGTTTCGATGAGCCGTATGGCGACATCGGGCGCGTCGGCGCCTCTTCGGCAACAGGCGTCCGGTCGGGATTGCCATAGACGGCTGCGGTCGACGAGAAAATGAAGCGGCTGATGTTGCACTTGACCGCCGCGTTGAGGAGGTTGCGCGTGGTCATCGTATTATTGCGGTAGTAGCCGAGCGGATCGCGCATCGAGTCCGGTACGACCACCGAGCCCGCGAAATGGACGATCGAATCGACATTGTGCGCGGCGATCACACCTTCGACGAGGTTTTCGTCAGAGACATCGCCGATGAACAGCGGCACGCCTTCCGGCAGGAACTGCGAGAAGCCGGTTGAGAGATTGTCGACGACCACGACGCTTTCGCCCGCATCCACCAGCGCGCGAACCGTATGGCTGCCGATGTAACCTGCACCCCCGGTGACCAGTACTGTCATGGCGTTCAAACCCGTATTGTTTCCGCGCTCTGTCAGTCGCGCTTGCGCGGCGGAATGTGGAGCGAACTTGTTGCCGGAAGCTTGCAGAGAAACGATGGAAATGGGGTATAAGGCCGAACTTTCGCGCTGAATCCCTTGGATTTTCCCGCAGGAACGCGGTTTATGGTTTCCAAAACGTAACGCCAGTGTCCCGTATCCGACGTTCGCCTCACCTTGCAGCGCGTTCTGGGCGAACGTCGGATACGAAGGGACACTGGCAAAATATAATTCTAGTGATCCTTTGGTTCTGACATTCGTAAAGTGCCTGCGAAGGACATGATACGAATGTCAGAACAGGATCACTAATTTACGAGTCCGGGCCGATCACGCCGATGCATGGTATTATGTTCATCAAGACGTCATCGCTCGGCGATGTCGTGCATCACATGCCGGCGGTGACCGATGCGCACCGGCGCTGGCCCGATGCGCGGATGACGTGGGTGGTTGAAGAAGGATTCGCGCCACTGGCGCGGCTTCATCCAGCCATCAGTGAGGTGATTTCGGTTTCGACGCGGCGCTGGCGATCCCAACTGCTGCGCGGGGCGACCTGGACCGAAGTGTCGGCCTTCAAGGCCAGGCTGAGGTCGATCAAGGCCGAAAAGGTGATCGACACGCAGGGCCTGATCCGGTCGGCACTGATCGCGTGGACTGCCACGGGTGAGCGGCACGGATACAACGCGTCGAGCATTCGGGAGCCGATGGCGTCGTGGTTCTATGACATCAAGCATGCGGTCGCGCGCGATCAGCATGCGGTGACGCGCAACCGGCTGCTGACCGGATTGAGTCTTGGCTATTCGCCGGACGCGACAATCGACTACGGACTGGTCAAACCGCCAAAAGATGGTTGCGCTCCTTATGCCGTGTTGCTGCATGGCACGTCACGCGCGGCAAAGGAGTGGCGCGAGGTTGACTGGATCGGCACCGGCAAATGGCTGCGCGGGCAGGGTCTCGACGTGGTGCTGCCATGGGGGAATGAGCGCGAGCGCTTGCGCTGCGAGCGTCTCGCGGCCGCGATTCCCGGAAGCCGCATTCTCGACCGTCAGCCGCTCGATGCAACGGCGAAAGTGATCGCCAATGCCGCGTTGGTGATTGGCGTCGATACCGGGTTGCTGCATCTGGCTGCTGCCTACAGTGTGCCGCTGATAGCAGTGTTTCTCGCGACCGATCCCGGTCTGACTGGCCCCGTCGGCAACGGCTCGATCACGGTGGTCGGCGGCAAGGATGTTTACCCGTCATTCGAACGGGTGACCGAGGCGGCGCAGAAACTGTCGCTTACGCTTTGATGCGCTTCGTCAGGATTGCTTCGACAAAGCCCGAAAGATCGTTGCCGGAAAACAGATAACCTTCGATGCCCGCTGCGGCACCCGCATCGAGATCGCGCTGCTTGTCACCAATGACGAAACTGCGCTCCTTGTCGACCGGCCAGTGCTTCATGAGATCGAGGATCATCCCCGACTGCGGTTTGCGCCAGTGGCACTCGCGCGTATAGGCCGGGACCGTGCCGTCAGGATGATGTGGGCAGTAGCGAAAGTCGTCGATGCGTGCGCCGTCGCGCGCCAGTTCATCTCGCATCCAGTTGTGAAGGGTGCGCACATCCTCCTCGGAGAAAAAGCCGCGCGCGACGCCGGACTGGTTGGTGAAGACGAAGACGTAATAGCCGGCGTCGTTCAGCGCTTTTATCGCGGTGGTTATTCCCGGCATCCAGCGAAGCCGCTCGCGGGTGCCGACATAGGCATCGTCGAGATTGATGACGCCGTCGCGGTCGAGGAGCGCCGCCGGCTTTCGCGTTAGGCTGCCCGTCATGCGGTCTTCGGTGCGCCGGTCAGCGCCTGTTCGACATCGTCACAGATTGCATGCATCGCCATCATGTGAACTTGCTGGACCACAGGCGTGTCGTCGGTGGGAGCGACGAACAGATGATCGCACGACGCGCGCATGCTTTCGCCTTTCGTGCCGGTGAAGCCGACGGTCGTGACGCCCATGTCGCGTGCTGCTTTAAGTGCTGCAAGGATGTTCGGCGAGCGACCGGACGTCGTCAGTGCAAACAACACGTCGCCGGGACGGGCGAGGCCCTGCACCTGTCGCGTGAAGATTTGCTCGAAGCCGTAGTCGTTGGCGATGGCTGTCAGCGCGGAGGTGTCGGTGGTCAGGGCGATCGCGGCCCAGCCGTGGCGTTCCTGTTTGTAGCGGCCGACGATTTCGGCAGCGATGTGCTGGGCATCCGCGGCGCTGCCGCCATTGCCGATCAGGAGCAGCTTGTTGCCAGCTCTCAACGCGTCTGCCACAGCCCGCGCAATCGTGTGCGTCGTTGCAAGCAGTTCATTGCTCTGCACGGCCTCGGTCAGCCCGGCGAGCGAGCTCTGAAAATGCGCCGCGATCCGATCCTGGCTCACATGTCACCGCGTTTGTTCAGGTTGCAGGTCAGTGGTGGTCACGAGTGGTAGTCATGGTGCGATACGGGCGCAAGTGCGGCCACGGTTCGAGATTAACGCGCAACGCCGGCGCCAGCCGTCGCCATCACGCCTTGCGCGATCTCAACGACCTCCGATGCCGGGATATCGCGCATGCAGTGGTGATCGTTCTGGGTGCAGACCGGACGATGACAGGGCTGGCAGGGCAGGTCGGTTGCCCGCTTGATGGTGGCGGCGAGGCCGTTCAGCGGGGCCCAGTGGTAGGGACTGGTCGGGCCGAAGATTCCGATCGCCGGTGTGCCGATGGCAGCGGCGATGTGCATCAGGCCGGAGTCGTTGGAAATGACGGTTTTCGCAGCCGCCATCGCCATGATGCCGTTGCGCAGATCCGTACCGGTCAGGTCGCGAACGCGTGGTCCTGCGAAATTGACGATCTCGGTGGCGATGGCTTTTTCACCAGGGCCGCCGACCACCCAGACGTCGAGGCCCTGCTCGGCGAACATGCGGGCCGCCTCTGCATAATAGGTCCAGCGCTTGGAGACGCCGACCGATCCGGGGGCCAGCGCGACCGCGGCGCTTTGGCCCAGATTGTTGGCCTGACGCCAGGCCGCGACTTCCGCCGGCGGCACCACGAGTTGTGGAACCGGCCACTGTTTTGGCAGCGGGGCATCGGCGGGCAGGGCGAGGGCGGCATTCTTGTCGATAAAGCGGGGCATCTTTCGCTCGCCCCAGCGCCAGTCATTGACCAGCCCGAAACGGACCTCTCCGACGAAGCCGGTCCGCTGCGGAATGCCTGCGAGGGTAGGGGCGATGGCCGCCTTCCATGTCCTCGGCATCACCAGGGCCGTGCCATAGCCCGCTTCGCGGAACTGGCTGGCCAGCGTCCACTGCTTTTTCAGGGCGAGCCGTCCGCGCGGCAGGTCCCAGACGATGCCGCGGCGGACGCCGGGCATATAGTCCACCAGCGGGGCGCACAGGCTCGTTACCAGAAGATCGACCGGCCGGTTCGGCCAGCGCTCCTTGAGCACCCGCACCACGGTGTGACCACGGACGAAATCGCCGATCCACATGTACGGAATCACCAGAACCGGGCTGGTTTCCGATGGGTCGGGCGAAACCTTCAATTCGCTTAGAAATGAATTTTTATTCATTTATTGAAGGGCTTTGCAGCCGTTTCCGTGGCTCGGGAGAATTGTGCACGATCAGCCGGTTACCGCGTCACTTGCGCGGCGTCCAGATGCGTTTTTGCTCCGTCGGGATGGACGCTGCCCTTCACCACACCAGTGGACGTGAGTTGCTTGCCGGGCAGGAGTGAGGCAAAGGTGACCCGCGTCAATTGGGCGGGATTCCTTCATGCTGCTGGTGACCGGCGGAGCCGGTTTTATCGGATCGAACGTCGTCGCTGCCCTCAACGATGCGGGCCGCGCGGACGTGGCCGTCTGTGATTTTCTCGGATCTGACGGCAAGTGGCGCAATCTCGCCAAGCGGCAGCTCGCGGACATCGTTCCGCCCGCGGAACTGACGCCATGGCTGGCCGGGCGCAAGCTCGACGCGGTCATTCACCTCGGCGCGATCTCGGAGACCACGGCCACCGACGGCGATCTCGTCATCGAGACCAATTTCCGGCTCTCGATGCGGCTGCTCGACTGGTGCACGGCGAACTCCGTTCCGTTCATCTATGCGTCGTCTGCCTCGACCTATGGCGACGGCGAACAGGGTTTTCGGGACGATGCCTCCCTCGATGCCCTGAAAAAGCTTCGGCCGATGAACCTCTACGGCTGGAGCAAGCATCTGTTCGACATGGCGGTGGTTGGGCGGCTTGCGAAGGGTGAGACGATGCCGCCGCAATGGGCTGGCCTCAAGTTTTTCAACGTGTTCGGCCCGAACGAATACCACAAGGGCACGATGATGAGCGTGCTGGCGCGCCGCTTCGACGACATCAGGTCCGGCCGCACCGTGCAGTTGTTCAAGTCGCATCGTGACGGGATTGCGGATGGCGACCAGCGGCGCGATTTCATTCACGTGGACGACGTCGTGCGCGTCATCATGTGGCTGCTGGCAACGCGCTCCGTGAACGGCATCTACAATGTCGGCACCGGCAAGGCGCGCAGCTTCCGCGATCTGATTCTTTCAGCATATGGTGCGCTCGGCGCCAAGCCGAACATCGAATACATCGACATGCCGGAACAAATTCGCGGCAGTTACCAGTACTTCACCGAAGCAGAGGTCGATCATCTGCGCGGCGCAGGTTACAATGGCGGCTTCACGGCGCTGGAAGATGCTGTCGGCAGCTATGTCAGGGATTTTCTCGACCGGCCCGATCGCTACCGTTGATCGTGCAACAGGGATACAGGCGTTCTCATGTTCGATTTTGACGCGCTGTCGCAAGCGATTGTCCGCCAAACCGTGCTGTGCGTCGGCGACGTGATGCTGGATGAGTTCGTCTATGGCGAAGTATCCCGCATCTCGCCGGAAGCGCCTGCGCCGGTGATCGCGGCTCGGCGCAGCGAGATCAATGTCGGGGGCGCGGGCAACGTGGCGCGCAACATCGCCTCGCTCGGGGCACGATGCATTTTCGTGGGTCTGGTCGGCAATGACGCTGCCGGCGAGACATTGAAGTCAGAACTGGCGAAGGAAAGCCTGATCGAGCCGGTTCTGGTGACCGATCCGGCGCGGCCGACCACGCGCAAGGTGCGCTTTGTCTCGGAGCATTTCTCGACGCACATGCTGCGCGCGGACTGGGAGCTATCGGCTCCGGCGTCGGAAGTCACCGAACGCAAGTTGATTGATGCCGTCGTCTCGGCGCTGCCACGGGCGGACATCGTGCTGCTGTCGGACTATGCGAAGGGCGTCCTGACTGCGCGGGTGATCCGCAACATCATCGATGCGGCGCGCAAGCTCGGCAAACGAGTGATTGTCGATCCGAAAAGCGCGAATCTTGCGATCTATCGCGGCGCGACGCTGCTGACACCGAACCGCAAGGAGTTTGCCGAGGCGACGCGGCGGCGCATCCAGTCCGACGCCGACATTGCCGATGCTTCGATCGAGGCATTGCGCACCGCCGATGCTGAGGCGATCCTTGTGACCCAGAGCGAAGACGGCATGACGCTGGCGCATCGCGACGGCAGCCTGATCCATGTTCCGGCCCAGCCCGCGAAGGTGCGCGATGTGTCGGGTGCCGGCGACACCGTGGCCGCGGTGCTGGCGGTGACGCTGGCGGCGGGGACGGACTGGGATACATCGTTGCGCTGCGCGACGGCGGCGGCCGCCGTGGCGGTCAGCAAGCCCGGCACGGCGACGGTTTCGCTGGCCGAACTGCGCCGAAAGATTTTGCCGCATGCCTCGCTCGCGGCGGAAGAGAAAATCGCCTCCAGTGCTGCGGGTCTTGATGCACAACTTGCCGAGTGGCGCAGGCAGGGATTGCGCGTCGGTTTCACCAACGGCTGTTTCGATATTCTGCATCCGGGGCATGTCCGGGTGGTGACGCAGGCGCGCGCTGCGTGCGACCGCCTGATCGTCGGCCTCAACAGTGATGCGTCGGTGCGGCGTCTCAAGGGAGCGGAGCGACCGGTGCAGGACGAGCGCGCTCGCGCCGAAGTCCTTGCAGCGCTTGAGGCGGTCGATCTCGTTGTCATTTTTGAGCAGGATACGCCGCTGGAATTGATTACGCAGATCAAGCCCAGCGTGCTGGTCAAGGGCGGCGACTACACCCGCGAGCAGGTCGTGGGCCACGAAATCGTGGCAGCCAACGGCGGTGAGGTTGTGCTCGTCGATATCCTGCCGGGTCACAGCACCACATCGCTGGTCAAGCGCGCGCGAGAGAACAAGGCATGACCGCGAACGCGTCCGATCTCTCGGCTCACGTGTCAACTTCAGTCTGGCGCAACACGGCCGCATGGACAAAGGCTGCAGATATCGCGGTGGTTCTGATCGCCATCTCGCTGCCGTGGTCGACCTCGCTGGTCGCGATCTTTGCGGTGGCGTGGCTTATGTTCCTGATTCCGACGATCGAGTGGCAGGGGTTTCTTGAATCGATCAAGCGGCCGGCTTGTGCTGCCCCGCTTCTGCTTTTCGCGCTCGCCGTCGCTGGTACGCTGTGGGCTGCGGACATTTCCTGGTCGGACCGGCTGCGCGGCATTAATCCGGCCGCCAAGCTGCTCGCTATCCCGGTTCTGATCTATCACTTTGAAAGATCGGGGCGGGGACTGTGGGTGATGCTCGCGTTTCTCGCGTCATGCACAGCGGTGATGCTGACGTCGTGGCTGATGTTCGTGGACCCTCGCATACTGCTGAACCCATTGCGTTCACCCGGTGTTCCGGTCAAGAACTACATAGCGCAGAGTCAGGAATTCGCGCTCTGCGCCTTCGCGGCCTTCGGAGCGGCAGTCTATTTGCTGAAAGCGCAGCGGAAGGCATGGGCCGCGCTTCTTCTGGTTCTCGGCATCGGCTTTCTCGCCAATATGGTTTTTGTCGCGAGTTCGCGAACTGTTTTCGTCTGCATCCCGGTGCTGATTGTCATTTTCGCCGCAAAGCACTTCAGCACGCGCGGCTTTTTGTTGCTGATGGCCGCCGTGATTGCGGCCAGCGCGCTCGCGTGGACAGCGTCGCCTTACTTGCGTATGCGGGCGGGGATGATCGGTATCGAATATCAGCGCTATCATGAAAGCAACGCCGTGACGTCCGTCGGCGAGCGGCTCGAATTCTGGCGCAAGTCGATCAAGTTCGTCGCGGAGGCGCCGCTCGTCGGTCACGGAACGGGATCGACGAAAACATTGTTCACGCAGGACGCGGTCGGGCAGACCGGCGCGTCAGCCCAGATCATCGGCAATCCGCACAACCAGACGCTCAACGTGGCCGTGCAATGGGGCTTGATCGGTTGTCTCGCCTTGTATGCGATGTGGGTTGTGCATCTCAGGCTGTTCTCTGGAGTTGGCCTTGCGGCGTGGGTGGGCCTGGTCGCGGTGGTCGAAAATTTTGTCAGCTCGCTACTGAATTCGCATCTCTTTGATTTTCACGAAGGGTGGATCTACGTGTTGGCTGTCGGCGTGGCGGGGGGCATGGTTGCGCGCGCTTCTCGCACAGAAGATTCCGCAGGACAGGCATAGTCATGGCCGCGTCGTCCCGATTCAGATCTCCAAGCCTCACTTGGCGAAATCTGTTGATCATCATCCATGATGCCTTGGCGACAATCTTCGCGGTTGTTGCGAGCTTTTACCTGCGGTTTGAGGGTAGCGGTTTAACTGAGCGCCTGCCGCTGCTGCTGCGCATCTTGCCATACTTCGTACTTTTCAGCATCGTGGTCTGTTACGTCTTCCGGCTGACGACGACCAAGTGGCGGTTCATTTCGCTGCCGGACTTCTTCAACATCGTCAAAGCTTCGACGGTGCTGGCGCTGATGTTGCTGGTGCTGGACTACATTTTCATTGCGCCGAACGTCTACGGCACATTCTTCTTCGGCAAGACGACGATCATTATCTATTGGTTCCTTCAGAATTTCGCGCTGGGAGGATTACGCGTTGCCTATCGTTATTTCCGATATACGCGGACGCTAAGCCAGGCGCGCAGCCTCGATGCGTCGCCGACACTACTGGTTGGACGCGCCGCCGATGCGGAAGTCTTGCTGCGAGGGATTGAAAGCGGCGCGGTGAAACGAATGTGGCCGGTCGGCGTGCTGTCGCCGTCCTTGTCCGACCGTGGGCAGTCGATCCGCGGTATTCCTGTGCTCGGCGGTATCGACGATCTCGCCGATGTGGTTGACGATTTCTCGCGCCGGGAAAGGCCGATCGAGCGCCTCGTCATGATGCCTTCGGCGTTCGAGGCCGATGCATCGCCGGAGTCGGTGTTGACCCGCGCCCGCAAGCTTGGTCTTACGGTTAGCCGCCTGCCGTCGCTCGAAGGCAGCGGCGAAGCTCCACGGCTTGCGCCGGTCGCGGTCGAGGACCTGCTGCTGCGGCCGAGCGTCAAGATCGACTATCAGCGGCTTGAAATGTTCGTGAGAGGTAAATCCGTCGTGGTCACTGGCGGCGGTGGATCGATCGGTTCGGAAATATGCGACCGCGTCGTGACGTTCGGCGCGTCGCGCTTGCTGATCGTGGAAAATTCGGAACCGGCGCTGCATGCGGTGCTGGAAAGTCTGGCCGCTAAATTTCCAACCGCGATCGTCGAAGGCCGCATCGCCGACATTCGTGATCGTGAGCGCATTGCGCATCTCATGACGGCGTTCAAGCCGAACATCGTGTTTCATGCTGCCGCGCTAAAGCACGTTCCGATCCTCGAGCGGGATTGGGGCGAGGGCGTCAAGACCAATATCTTCGGCACCGTCAACGTGGCCGATGCGGCGGTCAGCGCCGGCGCCGATGCCATGGTGATGATTTCCACCGACAAGGCCATCGAGCCGGTGTCGATGCTCGGTCTTACCAAGCGCTTTGCCGAAATGTATTGCCAGGCGCTCGACCGCGAATTGATGCACAAGGCGAACGGCAAAACCCCGATGCGGCTCATTTCCGTTCGCTTTGGTAATGTGCTGGCGTCGAATGGGTCGGTGGTGCCGAAGTTCAAGGCGCAGATCGAGGCGGGCGGACCCGTTACAGTCACGCATCCGGATATGGTCCGGTATTTCATGACCATTCGCGAAGCGTGCGATCTCGTGGTGACGTCCGCAACCCATGCGCTCGATCCGGTACGTCCGGATGTGTCGGTGTATGTGTTGAACATGGGACAGCCGGTGAAGATCGTTGATCTTGCCGAGCGCATCATCAGGCTGTCCGGGCTTCAGCCGGGTTATGACATCGATATCGTGTTCACCGGCGTCCGGCCGGGTGAACGTCTGAACGAAATCCTGTTTGCGCACGAGGAGCCAACGACGGACATCGGCATTGCCGGCATCGTCGCTGCGCGCCCCAACGAGCCTCCGCTCGATACCTTGCAGCGATGGCTGTCCACGCTGGAGAAGGCTGTAGGAAGCGAACAACGCAGCGTCATTGTCGGCGTACTGAAGGATGCCATCCCCGAATTCAAGAGCGGGGCGGCTTAGATCCCCCGAGCGGATCCCGTTTACGTGAGAAGCGGCCGAGCACGAGCGCCACAGCGCTTATACCCAGCGCCAGCGCGATCCCCTGAACATAAGGCGACTTCTGCCAGATGGTGACCGCCGCAAAAGCTGCGAGAACAATGTTCAAGATAAACACCTCGCCGACCACCTGCATCACGCTGAAGCCGTTGTTGGTGGCCTGCTGATAGAAGTGTGAGCGGTGGGCAACCCAGACCGTTTCACCCCTCATCAGGCGCTTCAGAAGCGTCAACGTCGCGTCGGCGAGATAATACAACGGCAGCAATAGCGCAGCGATGAGATGTCCACTTCCCGCGAGTTGAAGCAGGCACCATCCCATCAGCAAACCGATCGGCAGGCTGCCCACATCGCCGAGGAAGAGCTTTGCGACAGGCTTGTTGAATGGCGCGAAACCGATCATCGCGCCGCACAGCGCGAGGGCCACCAGCGTGGGGCCCAGGGGCAACTGGCCGTAGAAGCCGAACAGCGCCAGCGCTGCCATGACAGGCACGACCTCGGCGGCGGTGATCCAGTCAAGGCCGTCCATGAAGTTGACGAGATTGACGAACCACAGTCCGCTGATCAGCAGCAGGACACGCTCTGCCCACACAGGCAGAACCTGAACAAGGTGAAATTCTGCAGGGAGGGTTGCGAGCACGATGCCGACGGCAGCGGCTTGTATCAACAGGCGGGGCAGGACAGGTATCGTCCGCAAATCATCGTAGGCGCCGACCAGAGCCAGCAAGACCGCCGCCGCAAGGACCGCGAGCAAAACAGAACCTGCAACCGCACCAAAAAACGAAACCGATATCGCGACGGACGTGATGACTGCGGCGATCACCGCCACACCGCCGCCCTGCGGCGTTGGCACGCTATGGGACGATCGCGCGTTTGGCCGCGCCAATGCATAGCGCTGGAGCTGGGGGCGAAGCAGGACAATCAGCATCGCGCAAATCACGCAGGCGACGAGCGGCGTGGCTATAATGAGTAATGAATTCATGAAACGTGGATCATCCGGTCAGCGCCTGATTAGGTTGCAGGGAACACGGCGCCGCAAGGTGTTTAATCAAACCGGCGCGAGGTGACAACGTCCCCAGGGGCGTTCCTCTGTCCGGGGAAATGTCAGCCAGGTGCATTGCCTGTGAACTCCGGCGTATTTTCAAGCCCCGGAGACCACTTTTCACCGGCACTCCAAAGCGATAGGAATGCACCCGGACAGGCGGGAGTTGGCATCATTGGTGGCTGTACGATTGCTTCAGGTGCTGCTCGCGGCTGTATTGCTCAGCGGGTGCACTTTCTTTTTCGATGTGCAGGATTCCGTTCAACCGGATCCGGAGCCGGATTCCCGGCAACAGAAAGTCATCTTCGACCGGATTCAGCAAATCACGCAGTCGATGAAGGACATCACTCGGTCCGAGATTTCCAATGTTGGACCGAACGAGGCACAGTCGGGGCCGGAAAAATGGACGGTTTGCTCCCGCGGAAACTCCGGCAGTGAGTTGCGCTATTTCACGTTCTTCCTGAAGGGCGAAACGGTTGCCAACTGGCGGCCAGCGGTGATCAACGACAAATGCGAGACTCGCAGTTTTTCACCATTTTGATGCGGTCGATAATATTGACGGATGATGGACGGCGGAGAGCGCATCAACGCAGGCGCTGAAGCTGGTCCTCATAGAGAGCAACGACTGCCGCGCCGATCGCTTGCGCTGACATCTTCTCCACAACGAGTTGCCGAGCCGCCGCGCCATAGCGCAGTCTCAGTTCTCGCGACATGGCCAGCTCACCGATCGCATCGGCCAGGGCCTGTGGATCTTCGATCGGCACCAGCAATCCTGTTTTGCCCGGTATCGCAATTTCTCGGCAACCGGGTGCGTCCGTGGCGACCAGCGGCCGGCCGCAGGCGGCAGCTTCCAGCAGACTTTTAGGCAGGCCTTCACGATGGGAGGGAAGGGCTGCGATATGTGAGTCGCGCCATAGCGTGGTAATGTCTGCAACCTGACCCAGCCAGGTGATGCTTGGCTCATTGTTCCACTGCTGCGCCTCTTCGAGCGTAACGGAGTCAGGATTGGCTGGATCTGGATCTCCGGCGATGCGCAGACGAATATCCATGCCGCGCGCACGCAAGATCCGATGGGCTGCAACCAACGCGCGGATTCCCTTATTGGTCAGCAATCGGCCCGCGAACCCGACCGTGATCGGACCATCGGGTTCGGGAAGCGGCGTCAGCTTGTCAGTATCAACACCAGAACCTGGAATTCGGACCAGCCGCCGGGAGTCGATGCCAATCGTCTCAAGCGTGGTACGGTCGTCCGGATTCTGAATCAGTGTGACCACGTGGTCCCGGTTGAGGAGATACCGAAGGGCAATCGCAATGACGGTACGGAGAAGCCGCGCCCGGGAAGCCGTCGAAGTGAAGGCGTAGCCGAGGCCGGTCAGTGCGTTGATCTGCGGCGTCGTCGTTCCCAACGATGATATCCCGCCGAGCAGGCAGATCTGCATGCCGACATGGTGCACGATGGACGGTGAAAGCGAGTGCTTGATCTTGCGAAGCGCGCGAATGGTCGAGACAGCGCCGAGCGGCGACAGCCCGCCGCGCCGGAACGGTATGGGATGAATCGTAAATCCTTCGGCGCGGATGGCATCGGCATTCGATCCGACCGATGCCGCCACATGAACATCAAACCCCGCATCGCGCGCAGCGCGGGCCATCGGAAGCCGATGGGACAGGAAGGCCTTGTCCTCGGTCTCGACATAGAGAAGTATTTTTTTCAAACGGTCGCTTTTGTGACGGAGGGGATAATCTCGTTGGCGTGGCGTTAAAGGTCGGGAGTACATCTTGCTTCAAGCCACTTCAGAAAGAATAGTCGTCAAGCCGTGACGCTGATTTGTCCCAGAGACAAACGCTAATCATGCATCTCTAGACGATACTCTTTTGGTATTCTGTGTGTCAGTCGCAAGTGGCTTTTGGATTTTTGTTAGTCGATCCGGGCTTCAAGATGCGGCGGGCGATGGAGTCTTGCGCGATCGCGTGGTCAGGTAGCGATCGGGAGATACGAAAACACGCAAACTTTAGCTTTCTGATAATTTCTTACAATACATCAAATAGTTATTAATGTTCACGTTGTGAACGATTCTTCTTGACGTTCATGGGATGAACGCTGTATCGCTGCGAGGTATCACAAGGATGGCCTCGTGCGTTCATTGCAAAGCGATCAGGGCGATGAAGACCGCATTGTGCTCAACCTATTGAATTCGGTTGAGAGCGACGGATCGCAATCCCAGCGGCATTTGGCAGCCGAACTCGGAATTGCGTTGGGTCTGGTCAACGCGTACCTCAAGCGGTGTGTTCGAAAAGGTCTTCTAAAGGTTAGCCAGGCCCCAGCACGTCGTTACGCATACTATCTGACACCTAACGGGTTCACCGAAAAATCCCGATTAACGGTCGAGTACTTGTCCTCGTCTTTTGCATTTTTTCGGCAAGCCAAGGCTGACTTCGCGAAGGTTTTTGAGACAGCAAAAAATCGAAATTTCCAGAACATCATTCTGTGCGGGAAATCCGATCTTGCCGAGGTCGCGATTCTCTCTGCGGTAGAGAGCGGGATTTCGATCCTCGCCGTGATTGAAGAAAAGTCAGAGAGCTCGTCGTTTGTCGGCAAGAGGGTGATTTCGTCGAGTGACGAGGTTGATTTCCCCTTTGATGCCCTGGTTATCACTGATGTACGCAATGCGCG
This sequence comes from Afipia massiliensis, assembly GCF_001006325.2. NCBI lineage: Bacteria > Pseudomonadati > Pseudomonadota > Alphaproteobacteria > Hyphomicrobiales > Nitrobacteraceae > Afipia > Afipia massiliensis. Next base: position 2,877,448 of record NZ_LBIA02000001.1, read on the forward strand.
CGAGACCTATGACGTTGCCGTGAAGCTCTACGGGAGTCATCGTGTGCTTGCTCCACAATTACTCGGTCTGAACAAGCCCACAACCCGGGATGTCGCGCGATGAGCACCGTCAGCGAGGCTGCATGGTACGTTGTGCAGACGCATGTAAACGCCGAAGCTAAAGCAGCGCGAAATCTAGCGCGTCAGGGTTTTGAGATCTACATTCCCCGTTATCTCAAGCGCCGTAGTCATGCACGTAAAATTGAAAAAGTCGCGGCGCCTTTGTTCCCGCGTTATCTATTCGTGCGCGTCGATATGGCAACGCAGCGTTGGCGATCGATTCAGTCGACGATCGGTGTGTCTCATCTCGTCGCCAATGGATCAGATCCCATACCGGTCCAGCGCGACGTTCTCGGGCTATTGAAAGCGCGAGAAGATGAGCGTGGCTTTATAAAGCTGGATTGGCGTCCGAAATTTTCGTTAGGCGAGAAAGTTCGCGTGCTGGCCGGTGCGTTCGCGGACAATTTCGGACTATTTGACGGGTTGGGAGATCGTGACCGTGTTGCGGTCTTGCTGGACATCCTGGGGCGCAAGGTTCGCGTTTCACTCGAGGCGGATGTGGTCTCCGCAGCTTAAAGTTTGCCTGCTTGCTGTATTTCGTGCAGGCGAGCCGGTAGAGGCGATTTGGTCTGGTGGCTGCGAGTCACCCGGACTGCGGTAGCTTGGGTGCCGGTGTCGCGAGTTTAGTCAAACAATGCAAACGAAGAATGCCTCGCCTGTGCATTTCGCCGTATCAAATCGAGGGCTTTGATGAAAATTTTAAGACGTCGTAGATCTCTCGTCACTGGTGGTGCAGGCTTCCTCGGGTCGCACTTATGCGAGCGGCTTCTGCAAGAAGGTCATGATGTTCTCTGCGTGGACAATTTTTTCACGGGAGCCCGAGAAAACATTCTGCATTTGCTTTCAAATCCGCATTTTGAACTGATGCGGCATGATATTACGTTTCCGCTGTATGTCGAAGCCGACGAAATATACAATCTGGCCTGTCCGGCATCGCCGATCCACTACCAGTATGATCCCGTGCAGACGACAAAAACCAGCGTCCATGGTGCCATCAATATGCTGGGATTGGCCAAGCGCCTTCGCGCTCGAATTTTGCAAGCATCAACAAGCGAAGTGTACGGTGATCCGGAAGTTCATCCGCAACCAGAAAGCTATTGGGGGCGCGTCAATACGATCGGCCCACGCGCCTGTTATGATGAAGGCAAGCGCTGCGCCGAAACCCTCTTCTTTGATTACTACCGGCAGCATGCGCTGGAAATAAAGGTCGCGCGCATCTTCAACACGTACGGTCCACGAATGCATCCTAACGATGGCCGTGTGGTTTCGAACTTCATTGTGCAGGCCCTGAAAAATGAGCCGATTACGATATATGGCAGCGGCCAGCAAACTCGCTCATTTTGCTATGTCAACGAGTTGGTCGACGGACTTTATCGGCTCATGCAATCACCCGCTGATTTCACCGGCCCCGTTAATCTCGGCAACCCCACCGAATTTACGATGGTCGATCTTGCCAAGAAGGTCATCGCGCAATGCGGAAGCCGGTCCGAATTGTCTTTCAAGCCGCTGCCTGAAGACGATCCTCGGCAACGTCAGCCTGACATTAAGCTGGCGATTGAAGCGCTCGGTTGGGAGCCGCAGATTGCGCTCGATGAAGGGCTACAGAAGACAATTGAATACTTTCGCAGCTCCGCCATTCAATGAATCTTCTGATTGTTACCGGCATTTTTCCCCCGGACCATGGCGGGCCGGCGAGCTATGTGCCTCGTATGGCGTCTGCGCTCGCGGATCGTGGTCACAATATTGTCGCCGTTGTTACGCTGAGCGACAGGCTGCGACACAATGACAGCGCGTTCGGCTTTAATGTTGTGCGCTTGCTGCGTGGCGAATTCAGGCCGATGCGGTGGGTGCGCACAGTACTCACGATCCGGAAATACGCTGTGCAGGCGGATGCGGTGTATCTCAATGGCCTCGTCATGGAAGGTGTTGTGGCAACACGTTTTCTGCGACACACACCGACTGCGGTCAAAGTTGTGGGCGATCTAATTTGGGAGAAGGCCCGCAACGTAAATGCAACGTCGCTTGATATCGATGCATTTCAGATTGCGTCCTTGCCAATCGGTTGGCGATTTCTTCGTCGTTTGCAGAAGCTCTACACAGCTTGCGTGGATGCTGTGATCGTACCGAGCAACTATCTCGCAAGAATTGTATCAGGCTGGAGTGTGAATGCGCATCGCATTCATACTGTTTACAACGCGGTCGATTCCGCTGAAGCAACCAACAGTGAAACGCGCGGAGCAGCGGCCTGGGATATCGTCGTTGTTGCGCGGCTCGTGCCCTGGAAGGGGTTGGTTGCGGTGATCAAAGCTGCTGCGGCCATGCGAAAGAGTCTGAAGATCGTGGGCGATGGTCCGATGAGAGGCGAGCTTGAAGCTCTCGCACAAGAGCTGAATGCAGATGTAACCTTCACCGGTCACGTTCGGCAGTCGCAAGTTAGACAGGAAATCAGATCCGCGCGGCTGTTCGTGTTGAATTCTTCTTATGAAGGATTGCCGCATATCGTGCTGGAAGCGAAATCGGCAGGCATTCCAGTGCTCGCAACCAAGGTGGGCGGCACGCCGGAGACCATCGATCATGGGGTCAACGGTTGGCTAATCGAAGCGGGCGACGACGCCGCGCTTCAGAATGCACTGGGGCGGCTTCTATCCGATGCTTCATTGCGTGAAAGCCTTGTTGTGGGCGGGTTTGAACAGATGAAGACCCGGTTTTCCTTTCAGGCCATGGTCGATGCAACGGAACACATTCTACAGGGCATTGCTAAACCGAGGCGTGAAGCTGCATGAACTCGCAATCCGTATCTGGTGTAAGTTTGAAAGGTTCGCTGACGGCTGTCATTAATGAGATCTGTCGAACTTAGGATGCTGCGTATTTTGAACATTGGGCTCGATCGTGATATCCTTCACGCCGGTGAAGCTCAGGATCGTCAGAAAATTTATGCACAAGCGCTTCCCGCATCGATATCGCATATCGTCAAAGCCTCGCCGGATACATCACCTGCGAGGATAGAAGTTTCCAAGGATATCGTGGTCTTTCCATGCCCTGTGAGGCATTGGTCGTTGTTCGTTCCTGCCGCAATCCGGCGTGGTTCGGAGATTCTTCGCAGTCATCGCTTCGATATCATTCAGGTTCAAGAACCTTTCATATCTGGCTTAGCTGGCGCGTGGCTATCACGGAGGTTCAATATTCCGCTCGTGGTTGGCATTTTCAGCGATGAAATTGACAATCCAGTCTGGGTTCGCGCGCATATCGCTAATCGCGCTGCAAACATCGTCGGTAAGCGCGTTTTAAGAGCAGCTGCAGCCGTTCGATGCGACAGCCAAATTGTCGCGAAGAAAGTGGCATCGACTGGGCAGAAGAACGTTCAGTACGTTCCCTTTCTGATTACTCACGCTGATCGATTTCTTGAACCTCATGCAGCAGCCCAAGGCATCAGGACGCAGTTGCTTCAGGGTAGCGCCGGTCCCCTGTTGCTAACAGTTGCGCGTCTGGAGCCGGAAAAAAACATCGATCTGTCGTTGCGATCATTTGCTGAGACCTTGAAGCGCTTTCCTGAAGCAGTGTTCTCGATTGTCGGAGACGGCAGTTGCCGAGGGGACCTTGAAGCATTGGCGCTGCAGCTTGCGAAGGGGCGGGTCCGTTTTCTGGGCCGGGTCGCGAATGCCGATGTTGCCGCATTCTATCAGGCGGCCGATTTGACATTACTAAGCTCGACGCGCGAGAGCGCTGCTCGAATTTTGTTCGAATCGCTTTTGGCGGGAACGCCGATTCTGACAACGGATACAGCGGGCGTGCATGAGGTCGTTCAGGACGGAGAAACCGGCAGGGTCATCGCGCTTGGGGATGAAGCGGGATTTACAAATGCGCTTGTTGAACTTTGCGCTGCCCCTGAGCGTCTCGCGCTCATGGGTGCCGAGGGAAGGGCGCGAACGGCGAAGATTGTAACGCTGGATGGCGTTATTGAAGGACTCCGGTTGGTTTATAAAATGGCGCTCGCTGCGTGAATCTACTGATGTTCAATCTTGCGGTCGATGCCGAGCATGTCACCCTCGGGTTTGGGCTGAAATGGATCGAGGCGCTTTCGCGACGGTTTACACATATCGATATCGTGACGATGACCGCAGGCAAGTTCTCTCTGCCGAAGAATGTGACTGTCTGGTCTGTCGGTCGGGAAAAGGGCTATCCGGAGTGGCTACGAGCGCTTCGTTTTTATTGGATCGCGGTTCGTATTCTTATGCGGCGGCGGATCGATGTGGTTTTCACGCACATGATCCCGGTGTTCGCAATTCTTTTTTGGCCGGTTGCAAAACTGACGGGGTTAAAAAATCTGCTGTGGTATGCGCACGGAACCGTCACTCCTACCTTGAAGGTCGCTCACAGGCTTGTGGACCGAGTGGTTTCATCAACGCCGGAAGGATTTCGGATCGTTTCCGACAAGGTGACGTTCATAGGCCAAGGTATCGACAGTTCACTTTATCTTCCTCGGCGACGGACGCCGAGCACGATCCTGCGGATTGTTACTGTCGGGCGGATTTCCTCTAGCAAGGGATTGCACATTCTCGTAGAGGCGCTCCAGGGCTTGAACTCCGCGATGCCTTGGCAGCTAACAATTGTAGGAGATGCTACAAACGATGATGAGCGTCGATATGCAGCGGAACTTCGGCAGCAGGTAAATCTTGGATGCTCTGAGAACATTGTTTTCGCGGGGCGGCTTGAGCCGGGTCGCATCGCGGAGGAACTGGCCGCTGCGGATGTTTTTGTGAATCTCAGCGCTACGGGAAGTCTGGACAAGGCAATTGTCGAAGCAATGGCGAGTGGCTGTCCGGTTCTGAGTAGCAACGATGCATTCTGTGCCATCGCACGCGAGGCAGGTTTTTCCGACTGTATCGTTCAACGTGACGGAGGAAGTCTCACGGTTGGGCTGGAGCATTTCTCGAAACTGGATCAGGGCGCTCGTTGGACAATAGCCGAACGTCAGTCCGAAATCGCACTGCGGGAACACAGCCTCGAGGGACTCATGGACCGGCTTTATGCAAACCTACAAAAATGCGCTCCGAAAGGCGATAGGGCATCATGATCGCTGCTTGGGTTGTTCGTGCTGTATCCGCGATCGCCTTTGTGCTGCTACTGCCGCTGCTCGCATGGTCAAGACTGCCACTCCGTGAATTCAGTACTTTCACTGCACCGAGTCAGTTGCTTGCGTTTATTCCCGGCTATACCGGGATATTGCTTCGGCGAGTCTGGTATAAATGCACGCTGCAGCGGTGCGGTGACAATCTCACGGTAGATTGGTTGGGCGTCATCAGGCTTCGGCAAAGCAAAGTCGGACATCGTTGCACGTTTGGTGTCGGTGCATGGGTCGGATGGGTGGATGTCGGAGACGACGTTATGACCGGCAACGGCGTGACGTTGCTTAGTGGTGCCGGTCAACATAGTTTCTCCGACTTGACTCGGCCAATGCGAGAGCAGTTCGGAGAAAAGCGCCAATTGGTGGTCGGCAACGACGTCTGGATTGGCGCCAACGCGACCATTTTGGCTGATGTCAGTTCCGGAACCGTTGTCGGTGCTGGAAGCATCGTCACCAAAACATTTCCTGAGGGAAACATCATCGCAGGAAATCCTGCAAAAATCTTGTCTCGGCGCGAGAGGAACAGCGCGTGATCGATCTTATCTATCACAAATACAAGCTCACCAACGCAGCTCTTCGCGATAACATCGCTAGCGTACTGGATGTCGGCTGTCGTGATGCCATTCTGAAGAAGTCTCTTCGTGCCGACATTTCTTACTCCGGGCTCGATCTGTTTCCTGGTCCGGATGTCGATCATGTTGGGAACGCGGAGGAGGGGCTACCATTCCCCGACGGCGCATATGATGCCGTTATCGCGCTGGATTTGTTGGAGCATACCAACAACATCTGGTTTGTTTATGATGAGCTTATGCGCGTTGCGCGTCATCAGGTGATTGTTCTTTTGCCAAATGCTTACCATTGGTCGTTTCGTCTACAGTACCTTCGCGGCCGAGAGATGGGTAAATACGTGCTGCCAACCGAGCCCATTCTCGATCGTCATCGTTGGTTGCTGTCCCAGACTTCAGCTCGACGCTTCTGTGAAGCCAGGGCGAAGGAGAAGGGATGGCGTTTGACAGAGAAAATTTTGTTCGGTAGCCGCCGTACCGCACTGATCGATCTGGCGCTTAGTCCTATCTCAAAGAATCTGGCGACATGGTCGACGATATTTTTTCTCGATAAGCCGCAACAATGACTACCACTTGTATCATGTTCTGTTCAAAGGAAACTGAAGTATGAACGGGCACATTCCGTTCGCAAAGCCTTGCATTGGCGAGGAGGAAATCGCAGCTGTAGTGGAGACGATGCGAAGCGGTTGGCTCACCACTGGGCCGAAGACGCGTGAATTCGAAGAGGCGTTTGCGGCGGCGGTCGGCTCGCGACATGCGCTTGCCGTGAACTCGGCGACCGCCGGGCTTCATCTCGCAATCGAGGCTGCGGGTGTTCAGGCGGGTGATGCAGTCTTCACTCCGGTCTGGACATTTACCGCTTCGGCGGAAGTTGCCCGCTATCTGGGTGCTCATCCTGTTTTTGTAGATATCGACGCCGCCACTCTGAACATTGATCCGTCTCGGTTGCAGGAAGCAATTGTCAGATTGGAGCAGGCGAGAAAATGGCGGCCTAAGGCGGTCATGCCGGTTCATTTTGCCGGCCAAGCTTGCCGAATGGATGCCATTGTTGAACTTGCCCTAGATAAAGATCTGAAAGTGATTGAGGACGCGGCGCACGCTTTCCCAACAACGGTTTCGTCGCGTTCAATGCTTAACCCCTCGTCGGTTCGTCGGAGCATTGGCACCGTTGGAGACGCGACGGTTTTCTCGTTCTATGCGACCAAGACGCTCGCGACGGGTGAGGGTGGGATGGTCACGACCGAGGATGATGCGCTCGCGGAACGTGTGCGTGTCATGAGACTTCACGGCATCAGCCGGGATGTTTGGAATCGCTACACGTCGGATAAGCCATCCTGGTACTATGAAATCATAGCGCCGGGATTTAAGTATAATTTCACAGACATAGCCGCGTCTATTGGACTGGAGCAACTCCGTAAGTCTCAGATTTTTCAGAAGCGGCGCGAAGAAATCGCTGCCATCTATACCGCAGGGTTGGCAGGTCAGTCTGCATTCGAGTGTCCCATCACTGCGGACGGCAATGACGTTCATGCCTGGCATCTTTATGTTTTGCGGCTGAATCTCGATCAGTTCAGCATCGATCGCGATCGATTCATTGACGAAATGGCATCTCGCGGCGTGAGTTGCTCCGTTCATTTCATCCCGCTTCATATGCAACCATATTGGCGCGATACTTACGGGCTTGAGATGGCTCAATTTCCAGTCGCGTCACGAGAGTTCGCGCGTGTTGTCTCTTTGCCAATATATCCCGGAATGACGAATGCAATGGTAGAGCGGATTGTTGCCACACTGGTCGATGTGGCGACGAAATATAGGCGGTGAATTGTTTCTGGGGGTAATTCTTGTTGTTGTATGAAGTAAGGTGATGCGATGAAACGCATGTTTGTGCGCAGAGCGCAGCAAGTGTTGGCGCGGGCAGGATTTGAACTCCGCAGAGTTCGGCATGGATACAGCATGCTGCCTAAAATTCCCGACGGTCCGCCGAAGGCAATCCTCGATATTGGAGCGAACTCCGGGCAATTCGCGCGCAAGGTGCGATCAGTTCTTCCTGACTGTGTCATTCACTCGTTTGAGCCGTTGCCGGGCCCCTTCGCAGAACTGAAATCCTGGGCAGATCAATCTCAGAATGTTCATTGCCACAATATTGCTTTAGGCGATCAGGCAGGACGGGCTCTCATTCACACGGGAAGCTATACGCCAGCTTCGTCTCTGATGTCCGCCGCCACGAGACTCAAGCTTTCAATGCCACACGTCGTTCCTGATCGAGAGCAACAGATCGAAGTGATGACGCTCGACTGTTGGTTTGAACTACAGAGTATTCCGAGACCATTCGTGGTGAAGATGGACGTTCAAGGCTATGAGATGAAAGTTATCGCTGGCGGGCAAAAGGCAATTAGCGAGGCTGCCGCAGTATTCACCGAACTTTCATTCATCGAACTTTACGAGGGACAACCGTTAGCCACGGATATTCTGATTGCCCTTCGAGAATGTGGTTTCGAAATGGCCGATATTTATGACGTCAGCCGCGATCCAGGGTCTAACTTCGGCTTCCAATTCGATGCTTTGTTTTTCCCTCGCCGGTTTGTCAAGGGTTGAAGCCGGCTGTGGTCAACTCCCCCATTATCCAACCGATTATGCTGCAGCAGCATCCCGCATATCGAACGCAGATCGAACTGCTTCGAACAGAATTCCCGGGACGTATCGCTGCTACAAAACCCCCAGACAAATGGGAGCATGAACGGTGGCGGTCGAATGGTTTCGCGCAAAAATTACGACACTATGCCAGCCGCTTAGACGTTCTCAATTTGGATAAAAATGAGATCGCATACGTTTCGGGTTCACTCAGGCCGACGATGTATCGATTGCTTGGGCGTGCGTGGTCGGCGTATTTGGATATCGATGACCCGCTTTCATTGTATAAGAACGGCGGGCGAAACAGTCTCAAGGGTGGCGAACTGCGAGATACTGCGCAAAGCTTGCTCCGCTATCTGGACACCACGCATATAAGTTTTTGGAGCGACATCCAGCTTGGCAACTTTCTTGCCAATTTCCACGCTGACGAAACGGCCGAATTTCTCGCCACCAATCGCCTATCGGTTCTGCCTCCGGCCATCGTTCCTCAGGTAGATGCGAGCAACATTGGTGCAGATCAGCGATTGCGATGCCTTAGTATTGCGAGCGGTAAATTCTGGCACAAGGGCGTTCCGGATACCATTGCTGCCGTCGATCGGCTGGCTGCTAGCGGCGTGCCGATTAGTCTGACAATTGTAGGTGCTGACATTCCCAGCGATTGGCGATCCTTTATTGAATCGCGGGTTTGCTTAAAATTACACACGAAGTTATCGCGTGAAGGTCTCAATGACCTGATGCGAAACCACGACGTCTTGGTATTCCCGTCTCATCATGACACTTACGGGTGGGTGTTGCTCGAAGCAAAGAGTTTCGGCTTGCCTGCAGTTGCGACTGATTTCTACAGCAGGCCGGAAATTGTCCGCAATGAGATTGACGGGTTGCTCGTGCGTGATCCTTTCGTCAATCCCTTTTTACCGATTGGGCCAGCGCCATACGCAGCGGCCCATTTGAGTGTTTCGCAGGGGAATGTTCGGGTGGGCCGGTTTCTTGCGGCATACATCGATGATCTTGCGAATGCGCTTGGCAGACTGGCCTCGGACAGAGAACTTCTGAAGCGCCTGGGCGCCGCCGCTTTAGCGAGTGTGCAGCAGACATCTAAGTTCGGTGCGGCGACGCGCATTGCGCGACTTTCACCATACTTAACGGCATGAACCTGCCGACGCGCGAGTCGTTGTATCTGTTGCTGTTTATCGGCAATCAGGCGCTTGCTGTTTTTACGACGATTCTTTTCATTCGCTTCGGAAAGGACGCTTTCACGCTTACCTGGTGTCTCGGGGTTCTATTGACCTTGGGTTGGGGTAATGCGGGATATGGTCTGCTAGATCCCTCGTTTGCTGCACGTATTTGGAGCGCGCGGGTTGCTGAAGGCCTCAGGATTGCCGTCCGCTTGCTAATGCTTAGCGTGATGGGTTTCGCGCTGATCTGCATTGTTCCCTGGTCAAGGGAGAGGATCATTGAACTCGCCGGTCTTTCGGTTGAATGGACGGTGCTTTTCGTTCTTATCGGTTTCGTACGTGCATTCGCGCAGGTCTTGAACACATACACTCTTCGGCAGGGTCATCATGCCGGGGCCTTGATGTGGCAGATTGTGGGGAGGCTTGCCGAGATTGGTGTGGTTCTTCTGGCTTGTTACTTGAGGCAACCCTCTCTGCTCATTGCCGCGTGGCTGGCCTATCCCATCAGTCAGCTTATGATTTTTTTCCGGGAGCGGAAAGTATATGAGACGTTGCCAGTCGTGACGCAGAGCTCACGCGACTCTGGCCGCGCTGCCTGGATTGTATCGGTGGTTGGTCGCATTTTTGAAATTGTCTTGCCTACGATCTGGCTTCGTGTCGCAGGCGATGCGGTTTTTGTAGCATATCGATCGATTGCCGCTGCACTTTCTAACAGCGTGCTTTTGCCGCGTTACTGGTATGTGATTGTTTCGCCCGACAAAAAGTCGCAAAGCAACATTCTTCTGCCGGTAGTGGTCGTGATCGCTTCGCTGCTAATCGCGGCAATGTTCCAGATTGTGACCGATGCTGTATCTCATGATCTTTTGCTGCTTTCGCTCGGACCACTGGTTCTCAACAGCGCTTTCATGCCTTTCGTTTCCCGTTGGCGTCAGCAGTGCCTTTTGCGCGGGCACGTCCTTCCACCTGCTTTTGCGGCTATCGCGGGTTGTCTCGGGGAAATCGCCCTTCTTCTATTGCTGAGGTACATCTTCTCGGTGCCGACCGGTTTGCTGATTCTAGCCCACGCAGGGCTTTCGCTCAGTGTCCCGGTTTTGCATCTTGCCATGAAGCGACGCGAGAAATCGGCTTTTGCCTGAGGTCGGACCGGCATACGGCTTCAACTTTCCACGACCCACATCTTGTCTGCCTTAACTTCGCTCAGGGGAACGACGTGATTCATAATCTGATAAAACGCATCCGAATTCGGTTGATGAAAAAATACAACGTGCCCGCGTCGTATGTGCAGGGCGTGCCACTTTACGCGCAAGGGCGTGAAGACGTGTATTTGCTGCGCCTTTTCGGGCGCAATTATAAAGGTTTCTATGTCGATGTAGGCGCCAACAACGGAGTACTGGTTAGTAATACTTATTCACTTTATCGCCTTGGCTGGCGGGGCGTTTGCCTTGAACCAAATCCAGATGCGTATGCTGAGCTAAAGAGAGTTCGCGGAGAAGACATTTGTCTCAATGTCGGAGCAGGGTCGGAACCTGGGTCGTTGCAGCTGACATGGAAAACGGGATTGACGGAGGGGTCGACATTGCAGGCCGTTGCCCCGGACGGCCGCCGTTCAGCCGCTGTAGAAGTTAAACCTCTGACGGACATTCTGCGCGCAAGCAATGCGCCAACCAAGTTCGATGTTCTCTCGATTGACGTCGAGGGGGTCGAAATTGAAGTAATGAAAGGGCTCGATTGGAATACCTATCGACCACATCTCATTATTCTTGAATACAACAGCGGCGGAAAACTGAATACCGAAGCGGTTGAATTTGCGATGGCGATTGGTTACCGGCCGATTGTCATCAATCGCTGGAATGTCATTCTATCCAACGACTGGGAGAATGACATTCTGCGCACCCATATTGGGCAGGACTGGTTTCAGTTTGATCGCTCGATCCTGTGACATTCACTTCAGGCTGGAGGATTTGAGTGCGGATACTTCACGTCATCACGACAGTAAATCGCGGTGGTGCCGAGAACCATTTGGTTGATTTGTGCCGAGGCCAGGTGTCGGCCGGGCACCAGGTAGCGGTGGCTTACTTGAAGGGCGATCACTACTGGCGCGCAGAGCTTGAACGAATGGGCGTTCGTGTCGAGTTTCTTGGTCTTAAGAGATATGGAGAATTGGCGCCGATTTCTCGGCTGCGCCGGATGATGTGTGCGTTTAATCCGGATGTCGTTCATGCGCATATGCCGCCAGCGGAACTTTACACCCGGCTAGCCTTGGCAGTTTCTCCTGCAAGACGACCAGCCTTCGTCATCAGCAAGCACAACGATGAGCCGTTCTTCCGCGGGCCCGGGCACAAAATTTTGGGAGCCTGGGTTGCGAAGCGGGCGGACGCAATTATCGCGATTTCGGATGCTGTCAATCGCTACACCCGTGAGGGACTCGGTACTTCAAGGGCAATAATAAGGACAGTCCATTACGGCATTAATCCCGAGCCTTTTCAGGCGATCAGCGCAGACGATGCCGTGGCGGTTCGCGAGGCCTGGCATATTCCACGAGATGCATGGGTGATGGGCACGGTGGCGAGATTGGTCCCTCAAAAGGCACTGCACGTCCTGATTGAGGGCTATGCGCATTATCGTACCCAGGCTACCCGACCATCGCGTCTGGTTTTAGTGGGGCGTGGGCCACTTGAGCATGAGTTGAAAGCCCGGGCTCAGGAATTGGGTGTCGCTAACGAGATAGTGTGGGCAGGATTTCGGGAAGACATTCCTGCCGTCATGAGAGCCTTTGACCTGTTTGCGCTAACGTCCTCCTATGAAGGCTTTGGTCTCGTTTTGCTTGAAGCTATGTCTGCAGCGAAGCCTGTACTTGCGACGAAGGTAAGCGCAATTCCGGAAATAGTGAAAGACAACGAAACTGGTCTTCTATGTCAACCGGGTGACGCGCATTCAGTCGCATCCGCGCTCGTAAAGTTTGAATCCGCCAGGATGCGCGCAATAATGGGAGATGCAGGGCTGCAACGCACTCAAACATCATTCACGCTCGCTCGCATGAATTCCGAAATTGAGAGTTTGTATCGAATGAGTATCGCATGAGCAGCTCACCCCCTCGGCTCTATTGGCTCGGTAATGCCGCGAAGATGACGATTATCGACGAGATTCTTAGGCGGTTTCCAGGCCCCCAGCCGGTTGTCATATTTGACTACGGTTGCGGGGCAGGCGGCGACTGGCCGGATATTCTCTCAGCCCACCCACATTTTCGTCTCATCGGTTACGAACCGCATGGTCCGAGCGCTGCGGAGGCCCGTCGCCGTTTACAGGGGGCACGGGCGGAAGTTTGGATGGACGATGCAGTTGCAATACTGTCGTTTTCAGCCGACGTCATTGTCAGTTTTAGTGTTTTTGAGCACGTCATTGATCGGAATGGTTTTCTCCGGCACGCCCGGCGTCTCATGGCGCCGGATGGCATTTTCTTTTTGAACTACGACGACGGCCATTTCCGCTATCGGGTGGATCTCGGATATCCTGCCGGTTGGCTGGAGCGCATTCGCAGCGCGTTACGGACTATCGTTTCCGGCCCGCTGGCCGCTTTGGGATTCCCGTCCCGCTACCAGCGCCGCGTCTTGGCACGGGATGTTGATCGACTGATTCTACAGAACGGATTCAAGATTGAGCGGATCGATTATTCAAACATCGATGATTTCAAGAATCTTGCGAAAACGATACCCGAGGAGAAGCGCCAGGACTTCTCGCGCTTGTGGATCGAAACTGAGCACAAGCTTAACGAGTATTTCAGGGTAAGGCTGCCCTCTGAACGTTTCGGTGACGATACTAATTTGTGGCAAGCTATGAGTTCGCGAACGCTGGTGCTTCGATCTGCCCAGTTGGCTCCATCTGCTACACCTGAAACGTTGGGCGCTTAAGTCGATGTGTGGTATCGCGGGTTTATTCCGGCCGTGCGGAAGCAATTCTCGCGACCTCGCGAACTGCATCGGTCTCATGACAGCGACGCTATTCAAGCGTGGGCCGGACGCGGACGGAATATGGACCGATAATGACAGGGGCATTGCGCTCGGTCATCGTCGCCTCTCCATTCTGGATCTGTCTGACGCAGGTGCACAACCTATGCGCAGTGAGTGTGGACGTTTTACGCTGACTTTCAATGGCGAAATCTACAATCATCTTGCCATCCGATCAGAGCTTGAGCTGGCCAATGCAGCTCCGATCTGGCGAGGGCACTCCGATACAGAAACGCTGCTTTACGCCGTTCGCTATTGGGGTGTGCAAGAAACTCTGCAACGGCTCAACGGCATGTTTGCGTTTGCAGTCTGGGATTCTCGCGAGAGCGTACTAACGCTATGCCGTGACAGGTTTGGTGAGAAGCCGCTGTTTTATGGCTGGATTGGAGATGATCTGGCGTTTGCATCGGAGTTGAAGGCGTTTTATGCGCACCCGAAATGGCGAGGATCGATCAATCGCGATGCGCTGACGGCTTTTATGCGCTATTCGTACGTGCCAGCGCCGTGGTCAATTTGGGAGGGTGTCAGAAAGCTTACGCCAGGTTCTTTCGTTGTGTTTTCGGTAACGACAAAGACGGGTGATTTGCCAAAGCCAGAAAAGTATTGGTCGATGCGCCAGGAAGTAATCTCTGGGCAGAGTAGTCGCTTACTCGACCCAATCATGGCTACTGACGAGCTGGAGCGGTTGTTGTCCCAAGCTGTGGCGCGTCAATCGTTATCCGATGTGCCGCTGGGTGCATTTTTATCGGGTGGCATCGATTCATCCACCATCGTTGCATTGATGCAAAACCAATCGACACGGCGCATCAAGACATTCTCGATAGGATTTGCTGACGCGGCCTTCAACGAAGCAGATCATGCCCGCGGAGTTGCGCGCCATCTTGCAACTGATCATACCGAGATGATTGTTTCGCCGTCTGATGCTCGAAATGTGATTCCCGATCTCGCGCAAATTTATGATGAGCCGTTTGCAGACTCATCTCAGATCCCGACCCATCTGGTTGCAATGCTGGCGCGGCGCGGCGTGACGGTTGCTCTTTCGGGCGATGGTGGCGATGAGCTTTTTGGTGGCTACAATCGCCATGTTTGGGGTGCGCGATTGCATCGGCGTTTTGATGCGATGCCTTTGCCGGGCAGAAGATTGCTTGCGGAGTTCTTGCGGCTGATTGCTCCAGAGCCTGCGAATACGTTGGGACATCTTGCAGGAAAGTTCGTGCCACAACGTTTTAGGGTTCTGCGCGCAGGTGATCAGATCGAGAAAATCAGCCGTATTCTTGGCGCCCGCAATTTCGACGAGATGTATCGGCTATTGAGCTCAATCGATAACGAGCCAGAGCAGACCGTTTTGCAAGGCGAGGAGTCGTCAAGTTGGTTTGCCGAGCAGATGGCTAGCATTGATAGTCCGATTGATTCGCTTGATCGGATGACCCTGTCGGACTCACTCAGCTATTTGCCCGACGACATTCTGCAGAAAGTTGACCGTGCTGCGATGTCAGTCAGTCTTGAGACGCGAGTTCCATTCCTCGATAAGGATGTTGCGGAATTTAGTTGCAGAGTTTCTCCTGATATGAAGGTTAGAAGCGGGCAGGGTAAGTGGTTGGTGCGACAGGTTCTTGATCGTCATGTCCCACGGCACCTCATTGACCGTCCCAAGACAGGATTTGGTATCCCCCGCGACGACTGGATTCGCGGGCCCCTGAAGGATTGGGCCTCAGATCTTCTGGCGCCTGAACGGCTTGGCCGTCAAGGTTGGTTCAGCACAAAGCGCATCGACCACATATGGGCGGAGCATCAAAGCGGTACACGCAATCACGGCTCATTTCTGTGGAATGTGCTGATGGCTCAGGCTTGGCATGATAAATGGTGCACCGGCTAATCGACCACCTCGCCCAATCACCTCGCCCAATTTTCATTCCTCTTACATCAGTTTGCCCAAATGCTGAACCTTTCGAGCCGTAAGGCCTCTATTCTAGCCCATTCAGAACAATATGCATCCACCCGGGAAGCGTGGCGTCGTAAGGCGGCCTTCTTTCATCAAGAGGATCAAGTTTATCTGAAGTTCCTTATTCCGGCTGGGGCGCGGGTGCTTGAGATCGGTTGTGGCACCGGAGATACGCTTGCAGCGCTATCCCCATCACAGGGTGTTGGCGTCGACTTCAGTTCGGGCATGATCGATCAAGCGCGCAAGTTGCACCCGCACCTCACATTCTTCGTCGGAGACGTCGAGGACGTGGAGACGGTTGGCGTTCTAGGCGGCCCCTTCGATTACATACTCGTCCATGACACAATTGGCTCGCTCGATGATTGCCAGCGATTTCTCGAGCAATTGCATCCGTTATGTACCCGGGAGACACGGGTCGTTGTGGGCTACTTCTCCCATTTATGGCAACCCATCCTAAAGCTCGCGGAGATGCTCGGGCTGCGCAGTCCGTATCCATCGCAGAACGTGCTGGCGCCTGATGATATCGCGGCGCTGGCTGAACTGGCGGACTTTGATCCGGTCAAGAGCGAGCGACGGTTGCTGTTGCCTATCTCACTTTTCGGCCTAGGCAGGTTGATCAACCGCTTCATCAGTGTCTTGCCGCTTATTCGACAGTTGGCGCTTCGTCATTACGTCGTCTGCCGATCCCTGCGCGTCAGCGAAGATGAACTCAAGTCGGCTACTGTCGTTATTCCTGCACGCAATGAACGAGGTAATATCGAGCCCGCCGTTCAGCGTCTTCCGCAGTTTTGCGATGACATCGAGATCATCTTCATCGAGGGTCACAGCAAGGACGGCACCTTCGAGGAAATGGAGCGCGTCAAGGCGGCTTATCCCGATAAGGACATCAAGCTGATGAGACAGCCCGGCAAGGGCAAGGCCGATGCGGTCTTTACGGCGTACGATGTCGCGCGAGGCGATGTTCTGATGATTCTTGACGCCGATCTTACGATGCCGCCCGAACAGTTGCCGAAATTCTGGGAGGCGATCAAATTCGGAAAGGGCGAGTTCATCAATGGGTCGCGCCTCGTCTATCCTCTCGAAGATGACGCCATGCGTTTTCTTAACCTGATTGCGAACAAGAGCTTCTCATATTTGTTCTCCTGGCTACTGAACCAGCGTTACACCGATACGCTGTGCGGCACTAAGGTGATGCGGCGGTCGGACTATTATCGACTTCGTGACGGTAAAGCCTATTTCGGCGACTTCGATCCGTTCGGAGATTTTGATCTTATCTTCGGGGCATCCAAGCTCAATCTGAAGACGATTGATCTTCCGATCCGATATGCAGCGCGAACGTATGGCGAGACGCAAATATCGCGGTTTCGGCACGGTGTGATGTTATTGAAGATGGTGGTCTTTGCGTTCTTTAAGATCAAGGCGATTTGATCTGCGTTGGCGCTTGTATTGGAAGCGATGACGATATTTTGGCGCGTTCGGTCCAAAATTCGAACGCTCCGCCATCGATTAGTCGGCGTTCTCGCCGTCGGCTGGTGAATAAGATTTCTCTGCGCTCAGAACCCAGACGAGGCCGCCGATGGCGCCTACCACGAACGACGAAGCGCCGAACAGAAGCGAGACCACGGTGCCGTCGGTCTGTGCAAGGCCGGCATAACCGAATGCGACCATCATTGTTGCTTCACGCACGCCCCATCCTGCGATGGAGATCGGCAGCATTGTGATCAGCATGATCGGCGGTATCAGCATGAACAATTGTTCGAACGCTGCCGGAGCCGCGATGGAGCGCACGGCGCACCAGGCGATCACCACAGCCATCACATGAATGAGCAGGGACAGGACCGCGACCTTCGGTCCGCTGCTGCGGTTGAAGATCACCTGGTTGGCGATGACCGAGCAGGCATGGATGTGCCGCAGCGGCCAGAATGTTTTCAGCCACGGCCACGGCAGCATGCCCAGGACGAGAAAGCCGAGGCCGGCTGAAATTGCGCCGATATCGACCAGCAGCAAGGCGAGGCGCCCCCGCGCGTTGGCGATCAGGTCGTAGCTCCAGGGCAGGCTCACGACGACGATGAGCGCGAGCGCGATCAGGCCGATGGTGCGGTCGACGAGCACGGAATATGTGGCTGAGCGCCAGCCCGCACCTGTCTGCCGCACCAGCCAGAGCCGCATCGCATCGCCGCCGATGGTCGACGGCAGGGTCTGATTGAAGAATGCGCCGATCATGTTGTAACGGAGTGCCTGCCCGGTTTCGAGCGGGGCGCTGCATCGTGCGCTGATCTCCCGCCAGCGGAGCGCACCGAGGAAAATCTGGAAGACCGTCGCCAGCACGGCGAGCAGAAACCATCCGACGCTGATCTGACTCAGGCGGGACTGGATCGCCGCGAAGTTGATGCCGCGGAATGCAAAATAGAGCAGCGCCGCCGACACCAGTATTCGAGCGGCAAGAAGGAGAAATCCGCGCATTCCGGACCGCGATGGTTAACGTTGCTGAATCTGAGAAGGGACTGAATATCAGTGCCCATTTTCAAGGTCTTGGTATGGGTTTAGGGCTGTTCTGGCAATAGGTAAGCTCCGCCTATTGCGGCAGCCACCGCACGGCGGCTAAAGAGGGCGGCCGGCGTAGGCCAGATCCGCCGGCGTTGGGGACGGAATTTGTGACACACGGGCGTAAAATCGCGGTCATCGGGCTTGGTTATGTCGGACTGCCGGTCGCCGCTGCATTTGCGCGCGCCGGGGTTCCGGTCACAGGTTTCGACATCGATCAGAGGCGCATCGCCGAACTGCGCGCGTTTCATGACCGCACACATGAAGTTGAAGCCACCGATCTGCGTCATACGTCGCTATCGTTCACACACGAGGCGAAGGAACTGGCGTTGTCGGATTTCTTTATCGTCACCGTTCCGACGCCGATCGATGAAGCGCGGCAACCTGACCTCGGCGCCATGTTCGCTGCTTCACGCACCGTCGGAACAGCGCTCAAGAAGGGTGATATCGTCGTCTATGAATCGACGGTTTATCCCGGGGCCGTGGAAGACGACTGCGTGCCGCTTCTGGAGCAGGCGTCCGGGTTGAAGGCCGGATCGGATTTCAAGGTCGGCTATTCCCCCGAGCGCATCAATCCTGGTGACAAGCAGCATCGGTTTGAGACGATCACCAAGGTTGTCTCGGCGCAGGATGCCCCGACGCTGGACATCGTGGCCGACGTCTATGGATCGGTCGTGACCGCTGGCATTCACCGCGCGCCGTCCATCAAGGTGGCTGAAGCAGCGAAGGTGATCGAGAACACGCAACGCGATTTGAACATCGCGTTCATGAACGAACTGTCGCTGATTTTCCAGGCGTTGAATATTGACACCGGCGACGTGCTTGCCGCGGCGCGGACCAAATGGAATTTCATGCCGTTCCAGCCGGGGCTTGTCGGCGGGCACTGCATCGGGGTCGATCCATACTATCTGACATATCGTGCCGAGCGGGCCGGCTATCATCCGGAAGTCATTCTTGCCGGACGCCGTATCAACGATGGCATGGGACAGCGCGTTGCGCGTGAATGTATCCGGGGGCTGTTGCGCCGGAAGAGCAATGGCGGCGTCGTCACCATTCTTGGCCTGACGTTCAAGGAAGATGTTCCGGATACGCGCAACTCACGCGTGATCGATATTATCCGCGAACTGGAATCCTTCGGCCTTAAGGTGCAGGTCAGCGATCCGATGGCGGACCTTGAAGACGCTATGCACGAGTATGGCGTGAAGCTGGTCGATGTCGATGCGCTGCAGCCCGCCGATGCGATCATCATGGCTGTTGCCCACAAGACGTACATCGATGCGGGCTGGCCGCTGATCCAGAAACTGCTGATCGGCGGGCGCGGTCTTGTTCTGGACGTAAAGATGAGGCTCGATCGCGACAGCTTGCCTGACGGCATTGAGTTGTGGCGTCTTTGATCGCCGGATGGTGAAACGCATGTCTGAGAAGACGATACTGGTTACTGGTGCGGCGGGCTTTATCGGCCTTCACCTTTCGCAGAAACTTCTCCAAGCGGGTTATAAGGTCGTCGGGCTCGACAACATCAATAGTTATTATGACCCGAAGCTGAAGGAAGCGCGCCTTGACGTGCTGAAGAACGATCCCTCGTTCAGCTTCGTCAAGCTCGACCTTGTTGACCGGAGCGGCGTGGCGGAATTGTTCAGCGCGAAACGCTTTCCGGTGGTCATTCATCTCGCGGCGCAGGCGGGCGTGCGGTACTCGATCGAGAATCCGCATGCTTACGTGGACGCAAATCTTGAGGGCTTCATCAACATCCTCGAGGGTTGCCGCCATAACGAATGCCGGCATCTGCTGTATGCATCATCGTCGTCGGTCTATGGCGCCAATACCAAGCTGCCATTCTCCGTGCATGACAGTGTCGATCATCCGGTCAGTCTCTATGCGGCCTCGAAGAAGGCCAACGAGTTGATGGCGCACGCCTATAGTCATCTCTATCGTATTCCGTCGACCGGCCTGCGCTTCTTTACGGTATACGGGCCGTGGGGCCGGCCGGACATGGCGATGTTCCTGTTTGCCAAGGCGATCCTCGAAGGCAAGCCGATCAAGCTGTTCAATCACGGCGATATGCGTCGCGACTTCACTTACGTTGACGATGTGACGGAGGCGATCGTGCGGCTGATCGATCACGCGCCGGTCGGGCAGGCCAAGGCACCGGACGCAACCCCTGATCCTGGGACGAGCGCGGCTCCCTGGCGGGTTTTCAACGTCGGCAACAACCACCCCGAGGAATTGTCCAAGGTCGTCGAGATTCTCGAGAAAGAATTTGGGCGCAAGGCAGCGAAGGAAATGCTGCCGATGCAGCCCGGAGACGTGCCAGCCACGTATGCGGACGTCGACGATTTGATGCGCGAGGTTGGATTCCGTCCCTCGACAACCATTGAAGATGGTATTGCGCGGTTCGCGGCGTGGTATCGCGAGTATCATCAGCTTTCCTGAAATCATTTCGAGGACGCATGAGCGAGCGCATTATTCCATTGATCATGTGCGGCGGGGCAGGGACCCGCCTGTGGCCTGCCTCACGCGAGGGGCGTCCAAAGCAGTTTCTGCGGTTGTTCGGTTCGCATTCGACGTTTCAGGACACGATGCTCCGCGTCAGCGATGCGAGCCTGTTTGTACGGCCGGTCGTCATCACCAATGCAGCCTATCGCTTCATGGTGCTGGAACAGTTGAATGAGATCGGTCTCGAGGCTGACATTCTTCTCGAACCGGCCCGGCGCGATTCCGGTCCGGCAATCGCCACGGGTGCGGCCTTTGCGCTGACCCGTGATCCAGATGCCGTTGTACTGGCGCTGGCTGCCGACCATGTCGTGCGTGACCCGGCGGCTTTTGTCGAGGCGTGCCGGAAAGCGTTGAGCGTCGCCAATGCCGGCCGCATTGTTACGTTCGGCGTTCTTCCAGAGCGGCCTGCGACGGAATACGGCTACATCCGGCCTGGCGACGTTGTCTCCGGCGATGTGCGGAAGGTTGCGAAGTTCGTCGAGAAGCCAGATCCCGCGACCGCCGCTGGGTACGTTGCCGACGGTTACCTGTGGAACTGCGGGAATTTCATGTTTCGCGCGCAGATGCTGCTCGATGAATATCGCAGCGTCGATGCTGACAGCGTGAGCGCGCTGGTCGAAGCCGTCGATAGCGCTGGCCGCGATCTCGGCTTCGTAACGCTTCCACTGGAATCGTTCGGCAAAGCCACTCCGATTTCCATCGATTACGCCGTGATGGAGAAAACCGCGCAAGCCGCCGTGATCCCCGTATCCTGTGGATGGTCCGACGTCGGCTCCTGGCATGCGGTGTGGGAGCTGTCGGATAAGGACGAGCACGGCAACGTTTCGCAGGGTCTCACCGTGTTCGAGGACTCGCGCAACTGCAACGTCTCCACCGACAAGGCGCTGGTCGCGCTGGAAGGTGTCGACGATCTGGTGGTCGTCGCGACACAGGATGCCATTCTGGTGTCACGGCAGAACGATCCGAACGGTCTGAAGCGGCTGGTCGGGAAGTTGAGGACCATTGCTCCGCAGGTAACCGAAGATCACATCAAGGTTCACCGGCCGTGGGGATCGTATCAGTCGCTCGATACTGGCGAGCGCCATCAGGTGAAGCGAATTATCGTGAAGGCTGGCGGGAGGCTTTCGCTGCAGAAGCATCATCACCGGTCCGAACACTGGATTGTGGTGCGAGGAACTGCGCTGGTTACCGTGAACGACATGCAGAAGATGGTTCACGAAAACGAGTCCATCTACATTCCGATCGGTGCGATTCATCGCATGGAAAACCCTGGCAAGATTCCGCTGGAACTGATCGAGGTCCAGACAGGCAGCTATCTGGGCGAGGACGACATCATCCGCATCGAGGATGACTATCAGCGGTCATAACGCGAAGTCATCCGCGGAAAGTCTAGAAAGATTCCAGCTTTTCAACGGGTTATACCGGGGCCCGATGTAATTCTTTGAATCAAAACGTGTAAGAGAATGGGGCAGCGCCGTTCGCCACATATGTGACGGCATGCTAGGAAGTTGCATGCAGGCGCGGCGAGCGACTCGCGCCGGGAAATTCAGAGAATTCAGGAATCTCAGAAGATGAGTTCGACCGTGTCGACAAAAAGTACTGCGAGCAACGATCGTCCGCTGCGCGTTGGCGTCGTGGGCGCGGGAGTCATGGGGACCAATCATGCCCGCGTGCTGGCCGGTCTGCCGGGCGTTGAACTCGTGGGCATTGTCGATCCGCTTCCGGCGCATCGCACGCGTGCGGTAGAGATTGTCGGCTGTCCGACCTTCGAGACTCTTGAAGAGATGCTCGATGCCGGCCCCGATGCGGTGACCATCGCCGCGCCGACGCACCTTCATCGCGACGTTGCGCTTGCCTGCATCGCACGAAAGATTCACGTTCTCGTCGAAAAGCCCATTGCGACATCGGTCGAGGAGGGCAACGAGATTGTCAACGCCGCGCGTAACGCGGGCGTGACGCTGATGGTTGGCCATGTCGAGCGTTTCAATCCGGCCGTGGCTGCGATCAAGCAGGCGATCAAGGATGAGGAAATCCTCTCGATCGCCATTACCCGCGTCGGTCCGTTTCCGCCGCGCATGTCGAATGTCGGCGTGGTGATCGATCTTGCCGTTCACGATATCGATCTGATCCGCTGGTTCACCGAATCCGACATTGTCGACGTGCAGCCGCAGCTTGCGAGCGCCGTGGCCGAGCGCGAGGACATTGCGCTGCTTCAGTTCCGTACCGCCTCCGGCGTGCTTGCGCATATCAACACCAACTGGCTGACGCCGTTCAAGGCCCGCAGCGTCACCGTGGCGACGCGCGGCAAGTATGTTCAGGGTGACCTGCTGACACGGCAGGTGACCGAGTGCTTCGGTTTCCAGCGCGACGGCAGCTACTCGATGCGGCATCTGTCGGTAGGGCACGACGAACCCTTGCGCGCAGAACTGGTCGCTTTTCTCGACGCAGTACGGACCGGCAACGCGCCTGCCGTGACTGGTGACGAAGGCGTCGCGAGCCTCGAAATCGCGATCAAGTGTCTCGATGTTCCGACGGGTTCCATAGCCGCGCCGCTGCGCAAGGGACCGCGCGCCGTCGCAAGCTGACGGCAAACCTGCTTCTTTCGAAATGGATCCGGCACGCATCATGAACCAGCATTTGCGATCAGAACCCGTGGCTTTCATCGACATCGGCGCGCAGCGCCGGCGCCTCGGCACCAAGATCGATGACGCCGTCGCGCGCGTGCTGACGCACTGCCAGTTCATCAATGGTCCCGAGGTCACCCAGCTTGAGGCCGATCTGGCTGCATACTGCGGCGCCAAGCACGTCGTTGCATGCGCCAGCGGCACCGACGCGCTGTTGATGGTGCTGATGGCGCAGGGTGTCGGCCCCGGCGACGCGGTGATCTGCCCATCATTCACATTCTGCGCCACGGGCGAAGTGGCCGCGCTGGCTGGCGCGACGCCGGTATTCGTCGATGTCGACGAGGCGACGTTCAACATCAATATCGCATCGCTCAAGGCCGGTATCGCCACCGCAAGGAAACTTGGCCTCAAGCCGAAGGCGATCGTTCCGGTCGATCTGTTCGGTCAGAGCGCGGACCACGACGCCGTTGCCGAGGTCGCCACGAGCGAGGGGCTGTTTGTGTTGGACGACGCCGCTCAGTCGTTCGGTGCAACGTACAAGGGCCGCCGGCTCGGCACATTCGGCCTTGCGACGGCGACCAGTTTCTTTCCCGCCAAGCCGCTCGGCTGCTTTGGAGACGGCGGCGCAATTTTCACCGACGATGCCGCGCTCGCGGAACGGCTGCGCAGCATTCGCGTCCACGGGCAGGGCACCGAGAAATACGATAACGTTCGTCTCGGCCTGACGGCGCGGCTGGACACCATGCAGGCCGCCATCCTGATCGAGAAGCTGAAGATTTTCGACGACGAGATCGAGGCGCGCAACAAGGTCGCGAGCCGTTATTTCGATGCGCTGCATAACATCGTGACCGCGCCGCGCGTTGCCGATGGCAATACGTCGGTCTGGGCGCAGTATACCATTCGACTGCCCCGCGGCGGCCGTGACGCCTTCGCGGAGGCCCTCAAGGCTCAGGGCATTCCGACCGCGATTTATTATCCGAAGTCCATGCACCAGCAGACGGCCTATAAGCATTACCCGACGGTCGAGGGCGGGCTGCCGGTCAGCGAGAAGCTGTCGGAGGACGTCATCAGTCTGCCGATGCATGCCTATCTCGACCAGGCGGCTCAGGATCGCGTCATCAAGGCTGTGCGCGACGCTCTTTCCTGATCGTTTGCTCATGATCGCCAATTCCGTCATGCCCGGGCATATCCGTTCGTAGAACGGCGTCGCTTCCGCTCGCCTATGTCCCGGGTATCCACGTCTTGGCGGCAACCTTAAAAAGACGTGGATGGCCGGAATAAATCCGGCCATGACGGCGCGGGTTGATGCTTCGCTGGTTCGCGATCGGTGCGCCATGCGGTAGGACTATTGGATGCTCGGACGCATTTTCACCGTCGGCGGCTATACCCTTCTCTCGCGGGTCACCGGATTCGCGCGCGACATCATGCTTGCGGCGATCCTTGGCGCGGGGCCGATTGCGGACGCGTTCTTCGTCGCGCTGCGGCTACCCAATCATTTCCGTGCGATTTTCGCGGAGGGCGCATTCTCCGCCGCGTTCGTACCGGCTTATACGCATCTCCATAACCGCGATGCATTGGCTGCGAGATTGTTCGCGGATCGCATCTTCACGCTGCTGCTGAGTGTGCAGGCGGGGCTGCTGGTGGTCGCATGGCTGTTCATGCCGCAGGTCATTGCGCTGCTCGCGCCGGGATTTACCAGCGATCCCGCGCGTGCGGAACTGGCAATATCCCTGACGCGCATCACGTTTCCCTACCTGCTGCTCATCACGCTGGTGACGCTCTACGGCGGAATGCTCAATGCGATGCATCGCTTCGCGAGCCCGGCCGCCGCGCCGATATTCCTGAACCTGTCGATGATGCTGACGCTGGCGCTAGCGGCATTTTTCCCGAACGCGGGATATGCTGCAGCATGGGGCGTGCTGCTGGCTGGTTTTCTGGAGTTCTTTCTGGTCGCGGGCGATGCTGGCCGCACCGGCATCCTTCCGAAATTCACCTCGTTCAAGCTCGACGAAGATGTGCGCGGCTTCTTTCGCGCCTTGGGTCCCGCGACACTGGGCTCGATGGGCACACAGGTCGCGCTGTTTGCGGATACCATCATCGCAACATTCCTGGCCGCCGGCGCGCTCTCGGCGCTCTAC
The DNA here is from genome assembly GCF_001006325.2 of Afipia massiliensis. Lineage (NCBI taxonomy): Bacteria > Pseudomonadati > Pseudomonadota > Alphaproteobacteria > Hyphomicrobiales > Nitrobacteraceae > Afipia > Afipia massiliensis. The sequence continues at coordinate 2,902,792 of NZ_LBIA02000001.1, forward strand.
TACGCCGACCGGCTCAACCAGTTGCCGATCGGTGTGATCGGAATTGCCATCGGCACGGTGCTGTTGCCGGAGATGTCGCGGCGGATCACGGCCGGCGACCATGAAGGCGCGCTCGCGTCGCAGCGGCGGGCCTTTGATTTCACCTTGCTGTTCTCGATCCCTTTCGTTGCCGCATTCCTCACGGTGCCTGACGTCATCATGCGCGCGATGTTTGCGCGTGGCGCATTCTCCAAGGCGGATGCCGCAGCGGCTGGCGCCACGCTTGCTGCCTATGCTGTCGGGCTCATTCCGTTCGTCCTGATTCGGAGCGCCGTTGCGACGTTCTATGCCCGCAAGGACACCGCCACGCCGGTCAAGGCTGCGCTCACAGGCGTCGCGGTCAATGTCGCTCTGAAGATCGCATTGGTCGGATCGCTGGCACAGATCGGGCTGGCGCTGGCCACCGCGGTCGGTGCGTGGGTCAATCTGCTGCTCGTTGTCCTGTTCGCGGTACGCCGCAAGTTTCTCGTATTCGACCGCGCGTTCCTGATGGCGCTGGTGAAGTTCGCTGCAGCGGGTGCGGTGCTGGCTGCCGCGCTGTGGCTCACAGCCCGCTGGGCGGAGTCCGGGCTGGCCGCCATGACCTCCTTACGCGATGAAACTGCTCTCGGAATTTTGATCGTGGTGGGCGCCGCCGTTTACGGAAGCTGCATACTTTTGCTATTCGGACGGCGCTGGCTGACGGGGCTGGTACGCCCCTAGTGTGGTGGTTCGCAAGCCCGCATCATTTCTACGGCGCGTCCCTTTGCGGGCTTGCGAACCAAAACCACACTAGAATTCATAGTTTCTAGTGTCCTTTTGAATCCGAAGTTCGCTCCGGAAGGTGTTGCAAAATGAAGCGAACTTCGGATTCAGGACACTAGCGCATTTGCGCTTCCAGCCATTCCGCTGCATGATGGACGTTAGAAACGTTCCAGATTGCAGTTGGAGAGATCATGGCTCCTGTCAAATTCGGTGTCGGTCAAAGCGTTCTTCGCAAGGAGGACGACGCGCTCATCCGTGGCAAGGGCCGCTACACCGACGACTACACACCGGCAGCAGCGATGCATGCCCTTGTGCTGCGGTCGCCGCACGCGCACGCGAAATTCAAGCTCGATGTGTCGCAGGCCCGCGGATTGCCGGGCGTCGCTGCGATTCTCACAGCCGACGACGTCAAGGACCTCGGCAGTCTTCCCTGTCTTTTCAATCTGCCTGACGAACCCTTTACCGGCCCTCCGTATCCGATCCTTGCGCGCGATGTCGTGCGGCACGTTGGCGACGCGGTTGCGTTCGTCGTGGCGGACACCGTCGAACAGGCCCGGGACGCGATCGAGGCGATCCAGGTCGAATGGACCGCGCTGCCCGCGGCTATCGGTCTGGTCAATGCAGTGAAAAAGGATGCGCCGCAGGTCTGGCCGGACCACGCCGGCAATGTCCTGTTCGACACGTCGCTGGGCGACAAGAAGACAACAGAAGCCGCCTTCGCGAAGGCGCATGCGGTGGCGGAGATCACCATCGTCAATCCGCGCATTATCACCAACTACATGGAAACCCGCGCGGTGGTCTGCGAGTACGACGCCAAGCGCGATCATCTGACGCTGACAATCGGCAGTCAGGGCAGCCATCGGCTGCGCGATATTCTCTGCCAGAACGTTCTCAACATTCCCGTCGAGAAGATGCGGGTGATCTGCCCGGACGTCGGCGGCGGCTTCGGCACCAAGCTTTTCCCGTATCGCGAATACGCGCTGGCTGCGGTTGCCGCGCGCAAACTGAAAAAGACGGTGAAATGGACCGCCGAGCGCGCCGATCATTTTGTCGGCGATGCGCAGGGCCGCGACAACGTCACCACCGCGCGGATGGCGCTGGCCGAGGACGGAAAATTCCTCGCCATGGATGTCGATCTGATGGGCGACATGGGCGCCTATCTCTCGACCTTCGGTCCGTACATTCCGCATGGCGGCGCGGGAATGCTGCCGGGCCTCTATGACGTTCAGGCGTTCTATTGCCGCGTCCGCACGGTGTTCACCAACACGGTGCCGGTGGATGCCTATCGCGGCGCGGGGCGACCTGAAGCGGCCTACGTCGTCGAACGTCTTGTCGATGCCGCCGCGCGCAAGCTCGGCATGACGCCGGACGCGATCCGCCGCAAGAATTTCATTCCGCCCAAGGCAATGCCGTACACAACGGCTACCGGGAAGATTTATGATTCCGGCGACTTCGCTGCGCATATGAAGCGCGCAATGGACATTGCCGACTGGAAGGAATTTCCCAGGCGCGCCAAGGCCGCCAAGAAGCAAGGACTGGTGCGCGGCATCGGTCTCGGCACCTATGTCGAGGTCTGCGGCACGATGGGCGAAGAAACCGCGCAGGTGAAGCTCGATCTCGATGGCGGCATCACGATTCTGATCGGCACCCAGTCAAGCGGGCAGGGGCATCAGACCGCCTACGCGCAGATCGTTGCAGAGCAGTTCGGCATTGCTCCGGAACGCGTTCACATCCTGCAGGGTGATACTGATCAGATCGCCACCGGTCTCGGTACGGGCGGCTCTAGCTCGATCCCGTCCGGCGGCGTCAGTGTGGAGCGGGCGACGCGCACACTTGGCGCGAACTTGAAAGACATCGCCGCCGACGTGCTGGAAACAGGCGCGGGGGATCTTGAGTTCAGCGACGGAGCCATCCGCGTCGCCGGGACCGATCGCACCGTCTCGTTCGCGGATATTGCGAAACGCGCCGGGGCGGATCCGTCGAAGCTGAGTGCGAGCAGCACGTTCAGCAGCGCCGACGGTACCTATCCGAACGGCACGCATATCGCCGAGGTCGAAATCGATCCATCAACCGGTGTGATCCATGTCGTGAACTACGTCATCGTCGACGATTTCGGCGTGACGCTGAATCCGTTGCTGCTGGCCGGACAGGTTCATGGTGGCACCATGCAGGGCATCGGTCAGGCACTGATGGAGCAGGCGGTCTATGATTCCACCGACGGTCAGCTCGTGACCGGCACGTTCATGGACTATGCGCTGCCGCGCGCCGCGGACGGCCCGTCGATCAAGTTCGAGACCCACAATGTGCCGTGCAAGACCAATCCGCTCGGCGTCAAGGGCGCAGGCGAGGCGGGGGCAATCGGTTCATGCCCTGCGGTGATGAACGCGATCATCGAAGGCTTGTCGCGTGAGTACGGGATCGACCACATCGACATGCCGGCGACTGCGGAACGAGTCTGGATGGCGATCGAGCGAAACCGTCGCGAGCACCGATTGTAAAAAATTCCCGGCGCACGAAAAAATTGTTGGGCTTGTCAGGCTGCAACGGGAGTGTTCGATTCCATCAAACTTTCGAATGAAGGCGTTATTTTCAAACTCAAGGAAGGAAATACCGAATGAGGCGTTCTGTTCTCGTGGCCGCTGCGATACTGCTCGGTGCGACCGCTGTCGTTGCTCAGCAGGCAGAGATCGAGCAAAGCCATGCGCTGATGAAAGCGAACGGCAAGAATCTGGGCGGCGTTCTCAGTCCGATGGCGAGAGGCGACAAGCCCTACGATCAGGCGGCTATCAATACAGCGCTGACGCAGCTTGATGAGACGGCCAAGAAACTTCCGTCGCTCTATCCCGCAAGCGTCAAGGCTGTGAAGCAAACCAGCGAGTACACTCCGTCCCCCAAGATCTGGGACGACAGGCCTGGATTTGACGCGGCGATCGCAGCCTTCAGCAAGGCCGTCACCGAAGCCAAGGGCAAGATCAAGGATGTGGACAGCCTGAAGGCGACGCTCCCGACGATCGGCAAGTCATGCTCGGGCTGTCACGAGACATTCCGCGTGAAGAACAGCTGATCTGAGGTCACGCAGGACAGTTTGAGGGCGGGTGCCAGTGGCGCCCGCCTTTTTTATGCTCGATGTGATCCGTTACTTCGTGACCTGTCCGCGAATTTCGCCACCCGGATGCGCCGCGGTGTGGATGTTGATGTAGTACTTCCCGGCCAGCAGATCGGCGGCCTGCGCATCGGTCAGGGTCGCGCTGCCTTCGGCACCGCTGGCAGCGTCCTTAAGCGGGACAGCGACCGGGCCGTTCTTGCCGGCTTCGGCGGGGCCGTGGAAATGCGCCATGGTGGCCGGTCCCGTGAGGCCGGAATAGGTAACCTTCCAGGTCAGCATCTTGGTCGCAGTATCGAAGTTAACATCGGCCGTACCCTTGCCGGGGCTGGTGACGGCGGGCACTTGGGCCGCGCTGGTCAAATCCACTTTCATGGTCATCTTTTCGGCGAATGCCGGTCCGCCAAGTGCGACGCACGCGCCTGCGGCAGCGGCTATGATCGCAAATCTTTTGCTGTTCATCGTTTTCTCCCGTAGTTTTCGGACTGCCAATACGAATTGAACACTGGCCGCGGCCGTTTAGTTCCTGACCATTTCCGGTTACTTCCATTGGGGGCGCTTATGTTTCGGAAGCTTTTCCTGCTGGCGGTTCTTGCCCTGATCGCCGGCCTGGGAGTTTTCTGGTTCGTCACCATTCCGGCTGTGGTGTCCGCTCAGGCCTTGACGGCTTACTCGCCAAATGTCGCCAACGGTCAGACGGTGTTCAACGCTGGCGGATGCGCATCGTGCCACGCTGTGGTGGGTGAGCCCCGCACTATGCTCGGCGGTGGACTGGCCCTTCCGTCGCCGTTCGGCACCTTCCATGTCCCGAACATTTCGCCGCACAAGCAAAACGGCATCGGTGGCTGGACCGAGGCGAATTTTGTCACCGCCATGAAGTACGGCACCTCGCCGGCCGGGACGCATTACTTTCCGTCGTTTCCCTACGGCTCCTACCGGCTCGCGACCGACAACGATATCCGCGACCTGTTTGCCTACATCAAGACCTTGCCGCCGCTGTCCGGCCGTCCACGTCCTCACGACGTGAACTTTCCGTTCAACATCCGCCGCCTCGTCGGCGGATGGAAATTCTTATTTCTGGACAACAAGCCGTTCACCCCGGACCCCAAGCAATCCGCGGCGTGGAATCGCGGCGCTTATCTGGTCAACGGCCTCGGCCATTGCGCCGAATGTCACAGCCCCCGCAATTTTCTCGGTGGCATCGTGTCGTCGCAGCGCTTTGCCGGCGGGCCGAATCCTGAAGGCGAGGGCTGGGTTCCGAACATCACCCAGAAGGGGCTCAAGGATTGGACGGAAAAGGAAATCGCCTGGTTCCTCAAGACCGGCGAACTGCCCGATGGCGACACCGCCGGGGGCTCGATGGTGCGGGTCATCAAGAACACCTCGGAATTGAACGACGAGGATCGTGCAGCGATGGCCGCCTACCTCAAGTCCTTGCCCGCCGTGGATGGCCCGGTGCGGCCGAAAAAGAAGACCTGAGCGCCGGGTTGTTCCAGCCGGGAGCGGCCTGCATGGCCGGTCAACAAGCCATGTTGAGAGCGGGGTTTTCCGGGTTGCCGCCGCGTGCTTTGTCGGGCCGCAATTGCCGCAGGATTAGCGCTTTTCTCCATGAATATCGTCAAAGCCGTTTCGTTCAAGGTCGCCAGCACGCTGATGTTCGCCGTCATGGGTGCGCAGGTGCGCTATCTGGGCGGAGCCTATCCGGAAGGGCAGGTGGCGTTCTTCCGCTCGATGTTCGCGCTAATCCCGATCCTGATCGTGTTCGGCTGGCGCGGACAGCTCAAGGGCGCCCTGCGGACGCAGCGCCCATCGGACCACCTGCTGCGCGGCGTGTTCAGCGTCGTCGGCACGTTCTGCACATTCGCGGCGCTTGCCCGGATTCCGATCGCTGACTTCACCGCAATCGCGTTTGCGTCTCCGCTCATTACCGTGATTTTCGCCGCGCTGTTTCTGAAGGAAAAGGTTCACGCCTATCGCTGGTCCGCGGTCGCCTTCGGCTTTTGTGGTGTCATCCTGATGCTGACGCCCTATGCGCGCGACCACGCCGCGCTCACCGCATCGATGGCGATCGGCCTGCTGTTCGCCCTGACCAATGCCTTCACGGCGGGCGGCGCATCGATCCAGATCCGGCGGCTGACGGCGACCGAGACCACCTCATCCATCGTCATCTTCATGACACTGCTGGTCTTGCTGGTCTCCCTGCTGACCTTGCCGTTCGGATGGCGCATGCCCTCCACATGGCAGGATGTAGCTATCCTCGCCGGGATCGGCATTGCCGGTGGCCTCGGACAGATTTTCTTCACCGACAGCTATCGGTACGCGCCGGCCTCGTTCCTGGCGCCGTTCGATTACACCGCCATGCTGTGGGCGTTCATGCTTGGCTACTGGTTCTTCGGTGAGGTGCCGACGCTCTACGTTGTCGTTGGCGCGGTCGTTGTCGCCAGCGCCGGAATTTTCGTGATCCTGCGTGAGCGCTATCTCGGCCTGAAGCGGCTGCGCGATACGCCGGTCGCGGCTATCGCCACCATCGCCGACGGCGAGGAAGATCCCGACGCGCCGGTGTCGGGAACGGCCAAGGCGGCGTGATAGCGGGCAAGCCGCTTTACGCCCCGAACGCCTTGAACGTGATGATGGTGTAGGTGTCCTGGATGCCGGGAATGACCTGGACCTTCTCGTTCACGAAATGGCCAATGTCGGTGGCGCTGTCGACGTAGAACTTGACCAGCAGATCGTAGTCGCCCGCCGTCGAGTAGATTTCCGAGGCGATTTCGGCCTCGGCGATCGCATTGGCGACCGCATAGGACTGGCCCAGCTTGCATTTGATCTGGACAAAGAAGGGGACCATCGCTGTTTCTCCGACAGGGTTATCTCTCTTGAGGCGCAATAGAGCCAAATCCGGCCACGGTGGCAACTAGTGTCCTGTATCCGACGTTCGTTTCACTTTGCAGCGCTCTCTATACGAACGTCGGATACAAAAGGACACAAGTGAATTATGATTCTAGTGATCCTTTGGTTCTGACATTCGTAAAGGTGCCTGCGAAGGAAATGATACGAATGTCAGAACCGGATCACTAGCTTGCTGGAGTTTATTCAGCGGGTTAGAGCAGGGTGCGAGAGACACTGAATATCCCATGAGACTGCCATGAGCATACCGATTGCGCTCACCATTGCCGGCTCGGATTCGAGCGGAGGCGCCGGGATTCAGGCCGACCTCAAGACGTTCGCTGCCTGCGGCGTTTATGGCGCGTCCGTGATCACCGCGCTGACGGCTCAGAATACGAAAGGCGTGACCGGTATCCATGACGTCCCGGCCGACTTCATCACCGCGCAGATCGATGCAGTGTTTTCCGATCTCGATGTCAAGGCCGTCAAGATCGGCATGGTCGCTCGCCATGAGGCGATCGAAGTAATAGCGGCAAGTCTCGACCGCTGGTCGCCGAAGCACGTCGTGCTCGATCCGGTGATGGTCGCGACATCGGGCGACCGGTTGCTGTCGTCCGATGCGGTCGATGCCCTGCGTACCAAACTCTTTCCGCGCTGTGGTCTGATCACGCCGAACCTGCCGGAGGCGGCCGCGCTGCTCAATGAGGCTGTTGCCGAGAGCGAAGCGGACATCGAGGCTCAGGGCAGGCGGCTGCTGGCGCTGGGCTGTCCCGCTGTCCTGATCAAGGGCGGTCATGGGCATGGTCCCGAGAGCACCGACTACTTGATCGACAACAACTCCGTCATCCGGCTCGCCGCGCCGCGCATCGCAACCAGCAACACCCACGGAACGGGCTGTTCACTGTCGTCGGCCGTTGCAGCAGGCCTCGCCAAGGGCGATGGGCTCGAAACCGCGGTTCGCGATGCCAAGGCATATATCAGTGCCGCTATTGCCGCGGCGGACCGGCTTGACGTCGGGCGTGGCCACGGCCCGATCCATCATTTCCACGCCTTCGACACTTAGAGCCGGATGAATTCCCGACGTCATCGGGATTTCTCCGCAACCGTCATTGCGAGGAGCGTTTGCGACGAAGCAATCCAGTTCTTCCTTGTGGCTCTGGATTGCGTCGCTTCGCTCGCAATGACGTCCAGAGGCAACTCAATCTCAATTCATCCCGGCCTTGACGCGACAAGCTGCCGCGCGTGTCGCCTGTTTGTCGTACTCCGCTGGTAATCGCCAGTAAGCGAACAAAAATCTGATTCCTCAGATCGCTTATTGGAACCAAGATGATCTCATCCGATCTCGACAAATCCATTGTTGAAACCGCTTACGCGCGCTGGGCGCCGATCTATGACGCCGTGTGCGGCCCGGTCATGGTGAAAGGCCGGCGCGCAGCGGCGGCGGCGGCGCGGGCCACCGGCGGCAAGATCCTTGAGGTCGGCGTCGGCACCGGATTGTCGTTCGACGACTACGATAACAGCACCGAGATCACCGGCATCGACATGAGCGCGCCGATGCTCAAGAAGGCGCGCGCGAAAATGGCGAGCGGGAAGTATCCGTTCGTCAAGGCGGTCCACCAGATGGACGCGCACCAGATGACGTTTGCGGATGCGACCTTCGATTGCGTCGTGGCGCAGTTCGTCATCACGCTGGTCGCCAATCCCGAGCAGGTGCTGTCCGAATGCCACCGCGTGGTGAAGCCGGGCGGGCGCATCATCCTCGTTAACCACCTCTACTCGGAAGTGGGCGTTGCGGCGGCTGTCGAACGCTGGGCGGCGCAGAAGACCCGCGCGCTGGGTCTGCGCCCCGAATTCCCCTTCGCGCGGCTGCAGGCCTGGGCGCAATCAAACGCAAGCACAACGCTCGTCGAGCGGCGCAAAGTTGCGCCGTTCGGCATCTACACACTGGTTTGTTTCGAGCGGACTCTCGGTTCGCAGGCGGCGTGATCTGTCATCGCGCTGTCATGAGATTTTGATACGTGCTCGCGCATGGAAAGACAGGCTATGAGCGACAGTAGTCCAGAACGACGCTTTCGCACTTTGTTTATCTCCGATGTCCATCTCGGAGCCCGCGGTTCGCAAGCTGACCGCCTTCTTGATTTTCTCCGTTGCCATGACGCCGACACCATCTATCTCGTCGGCGACATCATCGACGGATGGGCGTTGAAGTCCTCTTGGCACTGGCCGCAATCCCACAACGACTTCGTCCAGAAGATGCTGCGCAGGGTCCGCAAGGGTGCGCGGGTCATCTACATCCCTGGCAACCACGATGAATTCCTGCGCTCCTATTACGGCACGCATTTCGGCGGCGTCGAAGTCGTCGAGGATGCGATTCACGAGGGCGCGGACGGCAAGCGCTATCTCGTGATTCACGGCGACATTTTCGACCTCGTTGTTCAGAACGCGCGCTGGCTCGCGCATCTTGGCGACAAGGCCTATGACTTCGCCATTCAACTGAACCGGCTGGTCAACGCGTTCCGGAAGCTGTTCGGCGTGCCGTACTGGTCGCTGTCGCAGTGGGCCAAGCAAAAGGTAAAGAACGCGGTCAATTACATCGGCGCGTTCGAGCAGACGCTGGCCGGTGAAGCCAAGCGCCACGGCGCCGACGGCGTGATCTGCGGCCATATTCACTACGCGACGATCCGCGACGAGAACGGCATCCGCTACATGAATTGCGGCGACTGGGTCGAGAGCTGCACCGCGCTGGTGGAGCACGAGGATGGCCGCTTCGAAATCCTGACATGGACCGATCCGCTGCGACGGTCGCAGCCGATCCCTCGCGTCACGGCACAGGCCGCCTGATGCGCATCCTGATCGCAACGGACGCCTGGCACCCGCAAGTCAACGGCGTGGTGCGGACGCTCACCAAGATGTCGGAAGCTGCTGCCGAGATGGGCGTGGATGTTGAATTCCTGACGCCGCAATCGTTTCGAACAGTATCGCTGCCGAGCTACGCAGATTTGCACATCGCATTGCCACGGCCGGGCAAGATCGCGCGCATGATCGAAGAGGCGCAGCCCGACTACATTCACATCGCGACGGAAGGTCCGATTGGAATTCTGGCCCGGCGCTATTGCCAGAAGAACAAGGTGCCGTTCACCACGAGCTTCCACACCCGCTTTCCCGAATATGTCTCCGCACGATTTCCGATTCCCGAGTCGTGGGTCTGGGCGGCGTTACGCTACTTTCACGATACCAGCGACGCGGTGATGGCGGCGACGCCGGCGCTCGCGGATGAATTGCGCGGACGCGGCTTCCGCAATGTCGTGTTGTGGTCGCGCGGCGTCGATGCCGAGCTGTTCCGGCCGCGCGATTTCGATCTTGCGTTGCCGCGTCCGGTGTTTCTCTCGGTCGGCCGGGTGGCGGTCGAGAAGAATCTCGAGGCGTTTCTGGAACTGGATTTGCCCGGCACCAAGGTTGTGGTTGGCGACGGCCCGGCGAGGACCGAACTGGAGCGAAAATATCCCGATGCGGTGTTTCTCGGCACCATGCAGGGCGAGACGCTTGCGGAGACCTATTCCGCCGCCGACGTGTTCGTGTTCCCGAGCAAGACCGACACCTTCGGTCTGGTGCTGCTCGAGGCGCTGGCAAGCGGCGTTCCTGTCGCAGCGTTGCCTGTGTCCGGCCCGCTCGATGTGATCGGCGATGCGCCGGTCGGCGTGTTGAACACCGATCTGCGTGCGGCCTGTCTGGCAGCGCTGGATATTCCGCGCGAAGCCTGCTGCGAGTTTGCCGCGTCCCGAAGCTGGGGCGCCTGTGCTCAGGCCTTTATCGACAATGTGACCCGTGAGCGTCCACCTCAGGTCAAGCGCCGCTGGCGGCGGCGTCTGGCGCGGCGGCTTCGCTTGACGTCGGAATCCGTGCCCACCGCCTGATCACATAGCCGTTGTTCTCGGGCGATCTTGCCCGAACGCACCGGCGCGCTATACATGCGTCATGACCTCTCTCGTTCTCCCCACAAATGCCGATATCGAAGCTGCCGCGCGCGTTCTCGCGCCTGTCGCGGTGCGAACCCGTCTCGTGACGTCTCCGGCGCTGGATGCGCTCACAGGCGCGCGGGTGTTTCTCAAGCCGGAAGTGCTGCAGCGAACAGGTTCCTTCAAGTTTCGCGGGGCGTTCAACAAGCTGTCGTCGATTCCGGAAGCCGCGCGCAAAGCCGGCGTTGTGGCGTTCTCGTCTGGCAATCACGCGCAGGGCGTCGCGGCTGCGGCGCAGATCCTGAACATGCCGGCGGCGATCGTGATGCCGTCCGATGCGCCGGTCTCCAAGATCGAGCGCACCAAGAGTTACGGCGCAGAAGTCGTTCCCTATGACCGCGACAAGGAAGACCGCGATGCCATCGCGCGCGATCTCGCGAGCAAGCGCGGCGCGACCGTTGTTCCCCCTTATGACGATCTGTGGGTGATCGCGGGGCAGGGCACGGTCGGCCGCGAGATCGCGGAGGACTTCGCATCACTTGGAATCGTACCCGACATGGTGTCCGCACCTGCGTCCGGCGGCGGACTGATGGCCGGCATTGCGCTGGCGACAAAAGCAAAGTTTCCCAATGCCGGTCTGATGACCGTCGAGCCCTACGGTTTTGACGATCACGCCCGGTCGTTCAGTGCCGGTGAGCGCCAGCCGCATCGTGCTATCGGCCGCACCATCTGCGATGCGCTGATGGCGTCGATCCCGGGCGAGATTACCTTTGCCGTCAACGAGAAGAATGGCGTGAAGGGTGTCACGGCAACCGACGATGAGGTCGCCAAGGCCGTGGCGTTCGCGTTCCGCGAATTGAAGCTCGTGGTCGAGCCGGGTGGAGCCGTCGCGCTCGCGGCACTTCTGGCGGGACATATCGATGCCAGGGGCAAGACGATTGCGATCGTGCTGTCCGGCGGCAATGTCGATGCGGATCTGTACGCGCGGCTGATTCAGTAGGCGTCACAATCCAGCCTTTTGCTCGCCTTTTGCGGCGAAGACCGTCACCGTTTCGCCTTTAGCTGAAGAACGCGACTTTCTCGGCCTGACTCATCCGCCTGATCGGCGCGAGCGGATCGCTGCGCGGCGAAACCGGTTTTGCGACAATCCCGCTGGCGATCAGGCTGGCGCCCAGTGATGCCGGTGCAGGCACCTTGGCCTCGATTTCAGGCCCGATCACAAGACCGGCGGGCTCAACCTCAAGAACAGGCTCCGGCGCTGCTTCCGGCACGATTGCCAGATGCACGGCCTTAACCGGCTCCGGTGCTTCATCCATTTCGACAGTCGCCGCCATCTCAACAGGCTGGGTGTCTTCCACCAGCATAACCGTTTCGGTCGCGGCTTCCGGCGACGGCTCTTCCGAAGCCGCGACTGTGACGTCGAACAGTTCGTCATCCAGGGCGGCGATCTGCAGTTCGCCAGGCGTTTCCACAGGCGCCGGACTGAAATCGACGACATGGACTGTCGCAACGGGCTCGGCCTCGGCGTGCGGCTCCACCGCGGATGGGGCGATGGCCTCGATGTCGCGCGCTGCCTGGTCGAAGGCCCGCAGAACGTCGTCGCGAAGACCGGCTGCCGCAGCGTGATCGCAGGCGGCGTTGATCGCATCGACCTGAGACTCGAGCAGGGAGCAGATGCGGCCGTCGGCACCGGATTCGCGCAGTCCCCATGCGATCTCGCGGATCACCCGCGCGCATTTGCGTGACGGCGCCAGTGCGTCCGTCAAAGCCTGACCGTCCAATGCCGCGGAAACGCTTTCGCGGGTGGCTGCGACAATGGCTCGGACCGCAGCCATGGCTTCCGGCAACTCATTTGAGGGCTGAGCGACCGGCTCTTCTTGCGGCTGCTGTTCTTCCTTCTGGGCAGCCAGCGTGCGCTCGATGCGCGCGACGGCTTCCAGCACCATGGCGGTATCGGCGTTGCGGTTGCGCTTTGTGTATTCGTCCAGGAACCAGCGACCGCGCGCGGTCTCCAGAAACGCCTCGCGAATAGCCTCGAAGTCCGCGTCCGTCGGAGACGTGGCGCGGGCCGAGATCGGCGACAGGGCGAAGGCTTCGTTGGCCATTAAAACCTGTAAGACTGAAATCTGCAGGACAGAAACGCGTTGACGCAATCCATACGCAAAAGCGATGTCCAGATACGCCGAACACGCGCTAAACATTCACCAACACGAACCGCGGCGAATCGCAATTCCCTTGCTCACCAGAGAATCACAAAAGCATCCGGCCGGGCAATCCGTTGCTCGCCGATTTGCCATGCGGATCAGCCTGTTTTACGCCTCGACCTTCGGCATTATCGGGGTCCATCTGCCGTTCTTCCCGATCTGGCTGAAGGCCATCGGAATAGATGTGTCATGGATCGGGGTGATCACGGCTGCGCCGTCGCTGTCCCGCTTCACCATCCTGCCGTTTGTGACGGCGACCGCCGAGCGTCGCCAGGTCCTGCGCGGGACCATGATCGGACTCGCGTTTGCCACGGCAACGGGTTTTGCCATTCTGGGGCTGCTTCGTGACCCGCTCACGATCCTGATCGTCTATGCCGTCATCGCCTGCCTCTGGACGCCGCTCAGTCCGCTGACGGACGGCTATGCATTGAAGGGCGTGACGCGTTACGGCCTCGACTATGGGCGAATGCGGTTGTGGGGCTCGGCATCATTCGTGGTGTTCGCCCTTGTGGCGGGCCTGTTGCTGCAGAGGATCGAGGCGCAAAACCTGATCTGGATCATCGTGGCGCTGGCATTTCTCAGCGCGTTCGTCGGTCTTGGGATTGTCCCGCTGAATGCTCCTGCCGTCGAAGCGCCGCTGCAAGGCAAGACGCATAGCTTGTTAAGGTCGCCGCAATTCCTCGCGATCATTGGGGCTTCGGCACTGATCCAGGGTAGCCACGCGGCGTACTTCGGGTTTGCCTCCATTACCTGGCAGAACGCCGGGCTAGGGGGATTCACGATCGCCGTCTTGTGGTCGCTCGGCGTGATCGCCGAGATCGTTGTCTTCGCGATCTCGCCGCGCTTCACCCTGTCGCCGCAGGTCCTTGTGCTGATCGGCGCGGCGAGTGGCGTGCTGCGCTGGGTGATTACGGCGCAGGAGCCGCGGATCGAGATTCTCGCGGTGGTGCAATTGATGCACGGCCTGACGTTCGGCATCACGCAGGTTGGCGTCGTCGCTTTGATCGTCCGCAGCGTGCCCCATCACGTTATTGCCAGCGCGCAGGGCTACATGGTGGCGACGCAGGGCGCTACCACCAGCCTCACGATGATCTGTTCGGGGCTGATCTACGCCCGGGTCGGCGAGGGCGTCTACTACGCGATGGCCGCCATGGCGCTTGCAGGCGGCATTGTCATGGCACTCGCGCGCAAGCGCCTCGACGCGCATCACGCGGTATTGGATTAGCCCCAGAGGCCGGCGTCTGGCGGGTAGACCGTGCTGCCGTCGTAGCGCAGGCCGTTGTCGCGGTCCCTGGCCAGCAGCAATGGCCCGTCGAGGTCGACCACGCGCGCACCCTGCGCGATCATCATGGCGGGGGCCATGGCCAGCGAGGTAGCGACCATGCAGCCGACCATCAGGTCAAATTCCAGCGTCCGCGCTGCTTCGGCCATCGCCAGCGCCTCCGTGAGGCCGCCGGTCTTGTCGAGCTTGATGTTGATAGCGTCGTAGCGCTCGCGCAGGCCTCCCAGCGACGCGCGGTCGTGCACGCTTTCGTCGGCGCAGACGGACACGGGCCGCTTGATGCGCGCCAGGGCCTCATCCTGACCCGCGGGCAGGGGCTGTTCGATCATGGTCACCCCGGCATCGGCGCAGGCCGCCAGATGCCGCTCCAGATCGGCCTCGGTCCAGGCCTCGTTGGCGTCGACGATCAGCTCGCTGGCCGGGGCAGCCTTGCGGACCGCCGCGATCCGGGCCTCGTCGCCGTCGCCGCCAAGCTTGATCTTGAGCAGCGGGCGATGGGCGGCCTTCGCGGTCGCTTCCGCCATCGCCTGCGGGGTGCCCAGCGAGATCGTGTAGGCGGTGGTCAGCGGACGCGGTTCGGGGCGTCCAAGGAGGTCCCAGATACGCTTTTCAGCCACCCTGGCCTCCAGATCCCACAGCGCGCAATCGAGCGCGTTACGGGCCGCTCCGGGGCTCATCCGCGATTGCAGCGCCTGCCGGTCCAGACCGCCGCGAAGCGCATCCTGAAGGCCGAGGATGGCTGCGAGCGTTCCCTCCGGCGTCTCGTTGTAACGGGCATAGGGAACGCATTCGCCGCGCCCGATAATGGCCTTACCATTGGGACCTTGGCGACTTACCTCGGCCACAATCACCACGGCTTCTGTCTTGGCGCCCCGGCTGATGGTGAAGCCGCCGGCAATGGGCCAGCGCTCGATCCGGGCGGCGACAGTCAGCGATGGCGTCATTTGTGAAATCGATTTTCGTGAGGGCGGACTTGCCGAGAGGCGGCAATTATGGCTCTTAGCAGCATCCCCGTACAGATTGTCGGCATCGTGGTAGGTTTTATCAACCGGGCACGGGATCGACACAGGAGTTGGGCTTGAACGGCAATCCGACATTGGAGCAGGTGACCGTCGGCGCAGGTCTCGCGCTGCGCGCGGCTGGCCAATGGACGGTCCATCACGCGCCCGACCTGGAAAAGATCGTCGAGGACACCGAACGGCTGACCGGCAGCCCGGCCAACATCGTGATCGACGTATCGCAGGTCTCCAGCCTCGACACCTTCGGGGCCTGGCTGATCGAACGGCTGCGCCGCAGCCTGACCCAGGGCGGCGTCGAACCCAATGTCGCCGGCCTGTCCGCCAACTATGCGAGCCTCGTGAACGAGGTCCGCCAGGTGAAGTCCGGCGTCGTTCACAAGCGGCAGCGGCAAACCCTGCTTGGCATGCTTGACGGTATCGGCCGCAGCGTCGTGGACGTCGGTGGCACGCTGGTCGGCCTGATCGGCATGCTGGGGGCGATCCTCAACGCGCTGTTCCGGGTGATCCGCCACCCGACCACCTTCCGCTTCACCTCGATGATCCATCACCTCGAACAGGTGTGCTGGCGCGCGGTGCCGATCGTGGTGCTGATCACCTTCCTGATCGGCTGTATCATCGCCCAGCAGGGCATTTTCCATTTCCGCAAGTTCGGCGCCGACGTGTTCGTGGTCGACATGCTCGGCGTGCTGGTGCTGCGCGAACTCGGCGTGCTGCTGGTGGCGATCATGGTCGCCGGCCGCTCGGGCAGCGCCTACACGGCCGAACTCGGCTCGATGCGGATGCGCGAGGAAGTCGACGCGCTGCGCACCATGGGCTTCGATCCGACCGAGGTGCTGATCCTGCCGCGCATCGTTGCGCTGATCATCGCCATGCCCATTCTCGCCTTCCTCGGCGCGATGGCCGCGCTGTACGGCGGCGGTCTTGTCGCGTGGGGTTACGGCGGCGTGCAGCCCGACGCGTTTCTCATCCGCCTGAAGGAAGCAATTTCCATCAACCATTTCACGGTGGGCATGGTGAAGGCGCCGTTCATGGCGCTGGTGATCGGCATCGTTGCCTGCGTCGAGGGTGCCGCCGTGAAGGGCAGTGCCGAGTCGCTCGGCCAGCACACCACGGCATCGGTGGTGAAATCGATTTTCTTCGTCATCGTCATGGATGGCCTGTTCGCGATCTTCTTCGCGACGATCAATATTTGAGGTGGCGACCATGGCGTCCTATTCCGACGATGCGATCATCCGCGTGCGCGACCTCACGGTGAAGCTGAACGAGAACCTCATTCTCGATCACCTCGATCTCGACGTGCGGCGCGGCGAGATCCTCGGCTTCGTCGGCGCATCGGGCGCGGGCAAGTCGGTGCTGACGCGCACGATCATCGGTCTGATCCCGAAGCTCGCCGGCAATATCGAGGTGTTCGGCGTCAACATGGGCGAGGCGAACGAGGACCAGCGCCGCGCGGTCGAACGCCGCTGGGGCGTGCTGTTCCAGCACGGCGCGCTGTTCTCGTCGCTCAGCGTGCGGCAAAATATCCAGTTCCCGGTCCGCGAGTTCATGAACGTGTCCGAGCGGCTGCTCGATGAAATCGCCATCGCCAAGCTCGCGATGGTCGGCCTCAAGCCGGAAGTTGCTGACCGGTTCCCGTCGGAACTCTCGGGCGGCATGATCAAGCGCGTGGCGCTGGCCCGTGCGCTCGCGCTCGACCCCGAGATCGTGTTCCTCGACGAGCCGACCTCTGGCCTCGATCCGATCAGCGCCGGTGATTTTGATCAACTTGTGATGACGTTGCAGCGTACTTTGGGGCTGACCGTTTTTATGGTAACCCATGATCTCGATAGCCTTAAAACGGCCTGCAACCGGATTGCAGTGTTGGGGGATCGCAAGGTTCTCTTGGTAGGCACGATGGATGACATGCTGGCCTCGCAGCATCCTTGGCTGCGGGCCTATTTTCATGGCAATCGCGCCCGGGCCGTGATCGCGTAATTATATTGCGTATTTGGAGTTAAGTTGATGGAAACAAAGGCAAATTTCGTCCTGATCGGGGCGTTCACGCTGGCGGTGGTTGCCGCGGCGTTTGGCTTTGTGTTCTGGTTCCAGAACCTTGGTGCGGCCGCGCAGCGCATCCCGCTGCGCATCGTGTTCGAGGGCGCGGCTTCCGGCCTGCGCACCGGCGGCAACGTCAACTTCAACGGCATCAAGATCGGTGAAGTCACCTCGATCAAGCTCGATGATCCAAAGCGCGTTGTCGTGATCGCCAACGTCGACAAGTCCGCGCCGATCCGCAAGGACTCGCTGGTCGGCCTCGAGTTCGCGGGTCTCACCGGCGTGTCGTCGGTCTCGCTCAAGGGCGGTTCGATCGAGGCGGGCGGCGTGCCGGTCGCCGAAGACGGCGTGCCGACGCTGACGGCCGATCCCAACGCGATCCAGGACATCGGCGAGGCGGTGCGCGGCGTATTGCAGAACGTCAACAAACTGGTCCTCGACAACCAGGAGACCCTGCACAACAGCATGACCAACATCGAAGCGTTCTCGAAGAGCCTTGCGGCCAACTCCGCGCGCATCGACAGCATCATGGCGGGCGTCGATGGCCTGATGGGCGAGAAGGGCGAACTGCACGCAGCGGCCAAGTCGTTCCGCGAACTGGCCGACAATCTCGATAAGCGCTCCGCCGGCCTGATCATCGACGGCCGCCGCACGCTGGCCGACATCAGCCGCGCGGTGAACAACTTCGACCGCAACCCGACCCGCGTGCTGTTCGGAGCGGGGCAGAAGGATGCCGCACCGGCTCCGCCAGCTCCGGCTGCAACTCCGGTTCGGAACCCCACCGACGCCCGCGCGCGGCAGCGGTAGCTGATTTCACCTCGCCCGGTTCGTACGGGGAGGTGGCGAGCGAAGCGAGCCGGTGAGGGGCATCTGACTACACGCGCGATCTCTCTCCGGTCGTCCCCGCGCAGGCGGGGACCCATACTCCCTGAGTCATCGATTTAAGCGAGATGCCGGAGCAGCTTCGTACCATCATCACCTCGTTCGGTGGTTATGGGTCCCCGCCTGCGCGGGGACGACATCGTGGGTGTCGCGAGCACGTCGCGCAATTTCACAGTTTGTCATCACCGGGCTTGTCCCGGCCATCGACGCCTTCATTTGATTTCGCAAGCAAGACGTGGATCACCGGGTCAAGCCCGGTGATGACGATTGAATGCATGGAAACATCCCGCGTCATTCCGACTCCCGATTCATTTTTCAAACAGCCACGCGGCATCGCTCTCGCGCTTGATCGCGCGAGTCGAGCTTTTAGTTTTGCCCCTCAAACGCGCGCGCGAGGCTTGCCTCGTTCGCGCCCCTTAAGATGAGGGGCATGGAGCGCCGCGAGGCGCACCTTGTCTTGTTTCGCTTCCGGCATCGCGTGCGAGGCGGTGAACTCCGGAAGCGCATCGCCTTGCGGCGCTCCATTGCGGCGATTTTGGGCGAGGGGACCGTACTTCCGGGTGAGGACGGACGCGTTCACGTCCCGATCCGGCCGGCTTTCGCCGCCTTCGTCCTCGCCTCGTCCAGCCGCGAACGGCAGAGCCACGTAGTTGGCCCGGACGGTGACCCCAGCCTCCCGGACGACGTGTGTGCGAGACACGCGTGCAGGCGCCGCATCCTGCTCCGCCTCAAAGCGCCCTCGAGAAGCGCCCCTCACGAACAGGACACGCCGAACATAAGAGCGGTTCGGAGCGCGGGGATTTCTGTCCCCATCACGAAATGTTGCAGGGCTACGGGCTCATTGTCATTTCGGAATCTCACCACGTCGTCCCCGCGAAAGCGGGGACCCATACTCCTAAGCCATCGATGTGTGGAGATGTTGGAGCGATCTTCTCGCCGTCACCATGACATTCGGTGGTTATGGGTCCCCGCTTTCGCGGGGACGACACTGAGTGTTGAGAGGGCGCTGCGCTTTCCACACTTCGTTATGGCCGGGCTTGACCCGGCCATCCACGTCTTACTTTCTGATCGATAAATGAAGACGTGGATCACCGGGACAAGCCCTGTGATGACGGCCGAATGTGTTGAAGTACTCTCGTTTCATCTTCCCATAGCCAACAAAAAAAAAGCGGAGGCTCGCACCTCCGCTTTTTGTTCGATCGATCCGCCGGGGCCGCAGCCCGATGGATATCCGAGCCTTACCCCAGCCGTCCCGCAGCGTGGGCGAGCAGGGTGTAGACCAGCCCGGTTTCCGACACGAGGTGGCTGCGCAGCGCCGCCGGTCCGCGTTCGTCGCGCGAGACTTCGTCGAGCAGCCGCTCGAACTCGTTGATGTAACGGTCCACCGTCTGCTTGAAGTTGCGGTCGGCGCGATACTTGCGCGAGACCTCGTCGAACGCCTTCTGGCCGGCCGGTGTGTAGAGCCGCTTGGAGAACGCCTTGCGTTCGCCGCGCTGATAGCGATCCCACATTTCCGCCGCGAGCTCGCGCTCCACCAGCCGGGCGATGTCGAGCGACAGCGCCTCAAGCGGATTTCCCGACTGACGCGGAGCGGACGGCGCGGCGCGGCCACGCGTGCCGTCTTCGCTGTCCGAGCGGTTCAACAGGTCGGACAGCCAACCGTCGTTGTTGCCGCCATTGCCAACAGGGCTGACCGACGGCGCTTCCGTGCGGCGCGGAGCCGGGTTGGCCGGACCGAATTCCGGCGGCGGCAGGCTCGATGCACTGGTGATGTCGCGCGGGCGCGGCGCAGGGCGGGACACCGCCTCCTGACGTCCGCCGGTGCTGGCGATCGCAAGTTCGTCCTCGCGAACGCCGCGAGCGCCGGTGGCAACATCGAGGCCCTTGCCGTGGCGGGCGACGATCCGGTTGAGTTCGGCGAGCGCCTCGATCTGGTCGACGATGACCTTGCGCATATGCGCCGTGCTCTCGGCGGCTTCCTGCGGCACTTCGAGCACGCCCCGGCGCAGTTCGGCGCGGGTGGCGTCGAGCTCGCTGTGCAGTTCCGAGGCCATCTGCTTCATGCTGTGCACGATGGTCGCGAACTTGTCGGCAGCCTGACGGAACATGTTGTCCGCTTCGCGGGTGCCCTGGTCGTACAGTTCGGACATCGCTTCGGAGGTCTGGCGGCGTTCGTCCTCGACGGCCATGCGCACGGCTTCGAACTGGCGGCTGACTTCCGCCGAGCTGGAGCCCGCGGTCTGCGCCACGATTTGCGCGATGTCGCGCGCCCGCGTTTCGGCTGCGGCGAGCGAGTCGTCGAGCAGGTTGGTGAAGCGGGAGAGGCGATCATCGAGGTCGTGGGTCCGCAGATCGATGTTCGAGATCAGCGATTCCAGGATGGCGTTACGGTCGGCGACGGAGTCGCCGGCGCGTTCGTTGCTCTTCTCCAACAGGGTCGCGGCCTCGGCCAGCGCGCGGCCATGGTTCTCGAACTGCACCGAGAGGGCGTTGAGGTTCTCCAGCGCGCCTGATGTCTTGGCGGTGAAGGTGCCGAGCTGCTGCTCCAGCGTCGAGGTGGATTCGCCGTTGCGGCTGGTCACATCGTTCATCGTCGAGACGAATTCCGCAACCCGCGTGACGAGCGTGCGCTCCAGCGAGTTGAGGTTGTCGTGCGCGCCGGTGAGCACTTCCTGCAGCAGGATGTTGCCTTCGCGCAGCCGCTCGAACAGGGCGAGCGTGTCGGTGCGCAGGATCTTGCTGGTTTCCTGCAGCTCGTTGATGGTCGAGGTCGCTACCTGACGCGACTGGTCGATCGCCGCGCGCGAGGTCTGGTCGATGTCCTTCAGCGACTTGCTGACGGCGCCGATGGCGATTTCGCTGGCGGTGTTGATCTGGCGCGCCAGATCGGAGCTGTTGTTCATCATCGCGACGGTGAAGGCGCCGCCATGGTTCTCGATCGACTTGAGCGCGGAATCCGCGGCGCTGCCGATGGTGGTCGAAATCTCGGCGGCCTTGCTGCCGATGGCGTCGACCAGTGCGCTGCGCTTGCTGTCGACAAGCTGGGCGAGCTGCTCGGTGTGCTCGCGCACGCCGTCGGTGATGGCCTCGACCTTGCCGGTGAGGGTTGAGCCGAAGCGGTCGGTCGAGACGGCGATGGTGCGTTCGATCTCGGCGGAGGCCGACTTGATCTGCGCGGTCGCGCCGGTCGATGCGACGGTGAGGGTGTTCTCGGCTTCGCGGGCAGCCATCTGGATGCTGCGCTCGAGATCGCTGGAGACCGCCTTGAGGCTGGTTCCGACGTCGCCGGAGACGCTCCGAAGATGCGAGCCCACCTCGCCGGAAATATCCCGGAGATGGGTGCCGACATCGCCCGTGATGCCGCGAAGCTGCGAACCGACCTCGTTGGAGACGGTCTTCAGCTCGGTGCTGACTTCGCTCGAGGCGGTCTTCAACTCGGTGCTGACTTCGCTCGAGACAGCCTTGAGCTGGTTGCCGACATCGCTGGACAGCGACAGCAGCGACTGCTGGGCGGCGCGCGCGCCTCCCTGAACCGTCGCGGTGGTGTCGGCCATCAGGCCGGTCAGGATGCGCTCGGCTTCCTCGACACGCGACTTGATGGTCAGCGACAGTTCGTCGGAGCGCGAGCCGATCGCCTCGGCGGCATGCTGGCCGCTGGTGGTGACGCGGTTGGCGGCAGCCTCGACGCGGGTATCGAGCAGGTTCTCGAACTGCGCGACACGGGCGCTGATGTCCGAGGCGAGGGCGCTGACGTTGAACTCCAGGTTGTTCTGGATGTCCTTGACGCGGACCGACACGGCGTTGGCCATGTCGTCGACGCCGCTGGTCATCAGGCTCATGACCTGCGCCCCACGGCTTTCCATCGCATCGGCGATGGTCGCGGAGCGGTTCTCGACCACGGCCACGAAGGCCGCGGCGCGGCTGTCGAACGTCTGCACCACGGATGAGGTGCGGGTGTCGACGATGTCGGCGAAGGCCGCGGTGCGGGTGTCGAAAGCGTCGGAGACTGCGTTGGTCCGCGCATCGACGATGTCTGCAAAGGCTGCGGTGCTGGTATCAAATGCCTCGGTGATCGCGGCGGTGCGGGCATCGACCACGGTGGTGAAGGCTTCCGCTCCGTTGTTGATCCGCGAGGTGATGGCGACGGTGCGCGCATCGATGAGATCGGCGAACGCGGTGGTGCGGCCGTCGATGGTGTCGGTGAAGGCGGTGGTGCGGTAGTCGATCGTTTCCTTGAACGCCGCGGTCTGGTTGCCGACCGCTTCGGTGAATTCCGCGGTGCGGGTGTCGAACGTTTTGGCGATCTCCGCGGTGTGGGTCGCCACGGTCTCGGTGAAGGTGGCGGCGCGGCTGTCAAAGATCCTGCCGAGTGCGTCGGTGTGGGTGTCGAGCTTCTCGGTGAACGCCACCGCGCGGTTGTCGATCGCGTCGGTGAAGGCGCTGGTGCGCGAATCCATCACCGAGGTGAAGGATGCAGCACGGCCGCTGACCGTCTCGCCGAAGGCGGCGGCGCGAGCGTCGAACGCTTCCTCAAGCGCCTTGGTGCGGCTGGTGACGGTTTCGTCGAGCGCGTTGACCTTGCCGAGCAGCGAGCTGTCGAGATTGTCGATGCGGGTTTCGACCGCCGACTTGAAGCCGTCGAGGCTCTGGTCGAGCTTGGCATGAAGCTGGTCGCCATGGGAGGTGACACGGCCGTCGAAGGTATCGACATAAGTCTTGAGACTGTCGGCCAGGCCCTGGGTACGTTCGCCCATGCGTTCGACGATCTCGCCGCCATAGGTCTTCACGGTACGATCGAACTCGGCGATGTGGCGGGTGATGAGGGCGCCCAGCGTGCCGCTGTCGCGCGCGAAGCGTTCCGCAAGTTCGTTGCCCTGTTCTTTCACGAGGCCGTCGAACAGGCCGATCTGGTTGCTCAGCGTCTCGTGGGCGCTTTCGGTCTGGCTCATGACCTTCGCCACCAGCGTGCTGATGGTGACGTCGAGCGCTTCGCTGGCCTTGTCGCCGCTGGTCAGCACGCGATCGGCCAGCCGGTTGCCGGCTTCGTCGATCTGCTCGGAGAGGGTGGCGCCGCGCGCGTCGAGTTCCGACAGCAGGGATTCGCTCGAGGTCTTCATCGAGTCGAAGATGCGCTCGGTGCGGTCGACGACGCTTCGCACGATATCTTCCGAGCGCCCGGCGATGCCGTTGACGATTCCGGTCGAGCGCTCCTCGAACTCGCCGGTCATCTTGTCGAGGCGCTCGTTCAGCGAGTCGTGAACGCGGTCGGCAAGGTCCGCGAATTCCTCGTGGACGTGGCCGGTCTTGAAATTGAGGCTGGCGGTCAGCTTTTCGCTGGCGTCGAGTACGGCGGCGGCGGTCTGGGTGCTGGCTTCCTCGAGGCGGTCGAGCAGGTCGCCGCCGCGCTCGCCGAGCGCGATGATCATGTTGTCGCCGGCGCTGGAGAGCGCGCGGGTGATGTGTTCGCTGCGCTCCTCGAGTGCGCCGGTGATGCTGCTGGCCACTTCATCGACGCGCGATGCGATGGCGTCGCTGATCAGGGCGATGTCCTGGCGCAGATCGATCTGCACGCCGGAAATGGCGTTGCGGACCTGTTCGGCCTGGCCGACGAGGTTGTCGCGCTGAACCGCGATGTCCTGGAGCAGGGCGCGGATGCGCACTTCGTTGTCGCTGTAGGCGCGCTCAAGCGAAGACACTTCGTTGGCAACGAGGGCTTCGAGTTCGCCGGCGCGCGCGATCGCGCGCTCGACGCCGTCGCCCATCGCGGCGACTTCGCGGCGGATCGCCTGACCCACGGTCACGATCGAGCCGTTGGCGACATGTTCGGGTTCGGAGAAACGAACGGCCATCTGCGCCATGGACTGCGCGATCATGCTCATTTCCTGGCTACGCCACGCCATGCTGGCGAGGAAGTAGAACAGCAGCAGCGGTGCGACGAGAACGGCGATGAGGCCGATCATGGCCAGAGCGCCGGCGCTGCCTAGGCCGGCGATCGATTCGAGCGCGGGCATAAACGCGAAGGCGAGGAATCCGACGCCTGCGATCCACAGGCCGGAGAACAGCGTGGCGACGGTGTAGGCGTTGCGGCGCGGGCGGCCCTTCTGGATCGCCTGGAGAATGGTGCCGATGGTCTCGCGGTCGTCGTTCGCGGGAAGGCGGTCGAAGGCGGGAGCGCCGAGATCGTCGGCCGGCTGGCGCAGGTCAGAGCCACGGTTGTCAGAACCACGGCTGTCAGTGCCGCGGGTGGCGGAGCCGAGCGAGTGTTCGTTGCGCAAGTGGTTATCCCGGCCGTTGTCGGTCTCAGGCAGGTCGCCGATGTTCAGAGCTTCCTGAATCGCCGAGAGAGCGACTTCGGTTGGATCCTTGACCTTCGGATTTTTTGCCATGTGTCCCGCACGCCTTTATTTTTTACGCATCCGCAGTGGCATCACGGCAGAGGCCGCGCGCCTTCGAATGTTCCCCGATACCGTCGGCCGAAACGAAAGTTACGTCGCCGATTTGTCCCGCCGGTTGTCCCGCACTTCCGCAAACATCCTATTGGCTCGGTCGGTCGAATGAAATGGCAGGAGTTAATAGATTTTTAATCATCGTTAACGGCGCAAGGGTTAACACTTTAAGAAATCAACAGTTTTCAAAAGCACTTTGGTATTTCTAGGCGGCGGCACGGCGAAAACATGGCTAAATGATGGCGAATAGCTGATACATTTCGTTAACCATTGGTGTGATTGCTTGAGGGTGTTTTCCGCCGGTTGATCCGGCACCGTCAGCAATCCCGGATGGATCATGTCACTCAATTTGGAGCGGTTGAACTGGATGCCGTCGCCACCGCTCGTTCCGGAAGACTCCGCCATCGATGTCCAGCATCTCGGGCGCATGACGCTCGGCGAAGCCGCGCTTGAGGCCGAAGTTCTCGCGCTTTTCTCGGCCCAGAGCGGGGAGCTCGTCACCCGGCTCAAAGCCATCCCGCCCGACGCCGCCGCACTGGCGCATACGCTGAAGGGGTCCGCACGCGCCATCGGCGCTTTCCGGGTCGCGGAAGCCGCTCTCGGTGTCGAAGCGGCCATGAAGAACAATGGCGACATCGCAGGCGCGATTGCCCTGCTGCAGCAGACCGTCGAGGAAGCCCGGGCCACCATCGGACGAATGCTGAACCGGTCCTGATTGGGCCTTTTCTCGCACCGCTTTTATCCCGCGAGTGCTGGCATCCCTTGGATTGACCCGTTATAGGACTGCTCAATCTGAATTATCCGGGCAGCACCACAATCATGGTCAAAATCAACTTCACCGATCACACAGGCACAACCCGTTCCGTGGACGTGGAGGCCGGCGCGACCGTTATGGAAGCGGCGATCCGCAACGCCATTCCCGGAATCGAGGCTGAGTGCGGTGGCGCGTGCGCCTGCGCGACCTGCCATGTGTATGTCGATGAAGCCTGGCGTGAGAAGGTCGGCTCGCCGACTCCGATGGAAGAGGACATGCTCGACTTCGGTTACGACGTGCGGCCGAATTCGCGCCTGTCATGCCAGATCAAGGTCACGGACGATCTCGAAGGCCTCACGCTGACAACGCCGGAACGTCAGGCGTAAGCACGGCCACGCGCGATGCCGCATCGGCAAAGTGAAATTTCTACGTGATGAAAAGAAGCGCTGAAATACGAGAGCAGTAATTCTTACGTCATGAAAGCCGACGCGAAGCCCCGCCTGTATGCGGGGCTTTTTGATGTGTGGGCTCCATGTGGCAGATCGGCGCGCGCCCGTCTTCTCATTGCGCGCAGACGCACAATTCAAATGCGGGAAGGTTAAATTTTTCAGGCAGTGGCGGGCGACCGCCGCCTGTGCGCTCAGAACATCTGACTGACACCGAGGCGGGAGACGTAGGTGACCACCTGACCGGGCGTGAGCGACGCCGTGACGGATGCGGTGACCGCGCCGTTGTTCCACACCGGCAGGCGCACGCCGCCGCCGACCTCGGCCCAGTCCTTCGCGGACGAGAGACCCGGCGCGGTCAAGGCAAATGCATCGACCAGCGTTCCGGTGATATTCGCGCCCTTGCCGCCGTCGAGGCGATGACCCCACGCGAACGTGCCCCACACCCAACCGTTCGGCGCGAAGGTGTAACGCGCGTCACCGCCGACACGCGACGTGTGCGACGTCGAGATGAAATCGTCGAAGTTCGCCGCGAAAACGCCGCTGGTTTCGGAATAGCTGTGAAATCGCGTCTCGGCGAAGGTGTAGGAGGCGAACGGCGTCACGGTCACCTGCGGCATCACCGCGAAACCCCAGCCGATGCGTGCCGTCGCGCCGTAGCCGTTGCCCGACGTCGATCCGCTCGATGTCGTGGGCGTGATGCCGTTGAGATAGCCACGGGTGATGTCGCCCTTGAGGTTGATCAGGCTGCCGCCGACAAGCCATTGAAAACCAATATCCGGCACGCGCGCGACGAACGCGCCGACTGCGCCGCCGGACATCTTGGCGTTGCCGTTGTAGATCATGTCGGTCTTCACATAATTTGCCGAAGCAGAAAATCCGGCGACGAGACCGAACGGCAGATCGGCGGTGAGGCCGAGCGTGCCCGATGCAATCGGGTCGCTGTCATAGGCACCATAACCGAAGACGGAGTAGGGCGTGCTGCGGCTGCCCTGCGATCGCATCGCCTGTGTGGCGTATTCCTGCATCGTGCCGAGCGTACCGCCGATTGCGGCGTTTGCCGTCTGGCCGACGGCGGACTGTCCGGCAAATGATCGCATAACGTCTTCCGCAGTCACCAGTCCCTGGCAGAGTGCCGATTCGCAGCGGGCGATAAAATACTGGTTTACATTGGACGCATCGGGCCCGTAGCCGACGATGATTTTACCATTGTCGGAAACGCCAGTCGCGGCCCGCAAGCTCATGCCGCCCGTGCGGACGCCGCCGGCGCCCAGCAAGCTGCTGAGTGCCTGCATGCCGCCGGTCCGGGTCCAGCGCATGGCGACGTTCAAACCATTCGTGGTATTGGCTTCACCCACGATCACCGAACCGTCGGCATTCACGGCATTGGGCGTGGAATAGTTGCCGCCCGCGATGCTGCCGAGGTTCTCCATGCCCCCGCTATGGGTCCAGCGGAAAACGCTACGGGTAACCGAGCTATCGTTGCTGAACCCAACGATCGTGGAGCCGTCGCGGCTGATGGCATTGGCTGTGCTTTGCGTGCCACCCGCGAACGTGCCGAGACCGACCCAGCCGCCGCCTTGTGTCCAATACGCAGCCTGACTGCTCAAAGCCGCCGTCGACATGACGGTTCCGACCACCGTCTGCCCGTCACCCGAAACGCCGTATGCGATGCTGCCGTCGTAGCCCGCCAGGAAGCCCAGTCCCACCATGCCGGTCG
This sequence comes from Afipia massiliensis, assembly GCF_001006325.2. Classification (NCBI taxonomy): domain Bacteria; kingdom Pseudomonadati; phylum Pseudomonadota; class Alphaproteobacteria; order Hyphomicrobiales; family Nitrobacteraceae; genus Afipia; species Afipia massiliensis. Next base: position 2,930,304 of record NZ_LBIA02000001.1, read on the forward strand.
CCTGCGTCCAGCGGAAAGCCTGAGCTACCGGCCCGATTGCAAGGCCGACTGCAACCGACCCATCGCTGCTCACGCCACGCCCGAAGCTGAGGGTGTAGCCATCCAGCGAGCCGCCAGGAGCAAACGCGGCTCCGCTGTGGAGATCGGTGATGACGGTGCCACCCGCGGTCCACATAACGGCGTGCTGGCTCGCTGCGACCGCTGTCCCGACAATCACGGAGCCGTCAATGTTCACCGCGGAAGGTGTTGCCTGATTTCCAAGGCCCGGCAGTGTAAGCAGTGCTCCATTGGTCTCCAGAAGCGGGAGGGACGGCTGCAATCCGTCTCGACTGTCCCTGACGGTGACCTTGCCGTTGCCGCTGATGAAGATAAGCGGCGAGGTGAGGCCCGGCGGCGGGAACAACACATCAAACCCGTCGGCCGCTTGAACCGCTGGCGCAGCGGCGAGTGTCGTGCTTGCGAAAAGCGCCGCGCGCCACAGCCCGCGCGTCGATAGTCCAGCCCCGGTCATCCGATTGTCCCCCAAAGATCAGGGCTATCAGGTGGGAAACCAGCCGTCTTCTCACTCTGCGCAAACGGCGTACCCAAGTAAGGGACGATTGAATCTTCTCAATCCTGTGGCGCCGGGGCCACAAGGGCTCACGCGTTGAGGGAGGCCATCCGCACATCGCCCGGGGTCATGCCGAAGCTCGCGCGAAACACGCGATAGAATGTCGCGATGCTGTCGAAGCCGCAGGCATAGGCGATCTCGGCGACCGAACGCGCCGGCATGGTTTGGAGCTGCCGCCGCGCTTCTTCCAGACGCATCGCCGTCAGTGTGCGCGCGAACGACAGGCCGGTGGGCTCGAACAGCACATGGACCTGCCGAAGTGAAATAGCGATCTCTGCCGCGACCGTTGCTGGCGACAAATCCGGGCGATGGAGATTGCGCTTCATGATTGCGCGCGCCGCGTGAAGATATCCTGCGCGCAGTGCCGCGCGGCTTTCGGGTAATCCTGTCGCGAGGCGTCCGCGCGCCAGCAGGGCCAGCCGCGCGATGTGTTCGATGTCTGCTGTCGGCGCGGCGGTGTGTTGCTGCCGCTCGCTCAATGCCGTGAACATTGCCGCGATCAGCCGGGTCAGCCTTGCCTCCCGGCCGAGCGCCTCAGGGAGGAGGTCACGCGCGCGGGCGTCAAGCGCGATGTCGCCGGTGAGCGGAATCTTCAGCGCGCGGAAATGAAAGCCGTCGGACCGTTCCGGCGTCGCCGCGAACGGCAAATCCGAATGGCTGACGGTGACGTCGCCTTCGCGAACGCGATGAACCCGGTCCCGTCCGGTATTCATGTGACCGGGTCCGCGTATCTGCAATCCGATGCTCAGGCTGTCGCCTGCCACGCGCGCAATATCGGAAGGCGTGCGGCTGACGCGGTAGGACGAGGCGGACATTTCGGCGAGGGTGGCGTTGCCGATCGTGACGGCCGAAAAGCGGCCGTGGAAATCCGCGCGACGCTCGCGCTCCAGTTCGATGGTGACACCGAACAGGCTTTTGCCGCGCACCTCGCACCAATGGTCGAAGCGGTCCTGCGGACGCAGGTCGTCGGTGGAGAAGCTGATCATGCGTGCCGCGTGGTGGAGGCTGGAGCCGATTCAGAATGGCAAGACGGCAAGGAATTGTCCAATGACAACGGCAGCCGGGCGATGTGACAGGGTCATCGGTAATCCGCGGCGGCCTTGATGTCGCGGGGCGTCATGCCATAGGCCGCCCGGAATACGCGATAGAAGGTCGACAGGCTGTCGAAGCCGCATGCAAGGGCAACGTCTGTTACTGCAAGCGCCGGCGCCGATCGCAGCAGCCGGCAGGCCTCCGCAAGCCGCATTGCCATCAAGGTGCGCGAGAAGCTGGTGCCCGTCGGCTCGAACAGGATGTGCAATTGCCGCACGGAAATCCCGAGCGTGCCGGCCACGTAGTCCGGTGACAGCTTCGGGTGGTGCATGTCGCGCGCGAGGATGTTGCGGGCCGCCTGCAGGAAACCGAATCGCAGCGCGGCGCGGCTGTCCTGCGATCCCGCCAGGACGGAGCCGCGCGCCAGCAGCGCCAGTTGTGCGAGATGACCGACGGCAAGATTGCAATCGGCTTCGGGATTTTGAGTGGTGTCCGCCACCAGCGCCGCGAACGACGCCGAGATCAGCAATGTCAGGCGCGGGTCGTCGCGCAGGAGCGCGGGCGCCAGATTGAGCGATGGGAATGCAGGCGCAGCGCGGCCGGCCAGCGGGATTTTCAGGATGCGCAGATCGAAGCCATGGGCCGTGATCGGCCGGGTCAGGTAAGGCAGATCCGAATGACTGATGGCGAACTCGCCGGCCCGCACCACGAATTCGCCGCCGGCGTGACTGTTGAACCAGCTTGCGCCGCCGGTCTGCTGATAGATGCAAAGACTGTCGCTCGAGGCGCGGGAAATATCGCTGGCGGTGCGCGACACCTTGTAGGGCGACGCCTGCATCTGGCTCAGGATCGCGCCGCCGGCGGGGCGGGCCGAGAACTGCCCCCGGAAGTGCTGGCGCTCTTCCTGCTTCAGCGAGATCGTCACGCCAAACAGATTGCGGGCGCGCACCTCGCACCAGTAATCGAAGCGCTCGTGTGGACGCAGGTCGTCGGTCGAGAAGGTGAGCATGACGGATGTTTGCCCGTTAGCCTCGAACTTGGCCCGAGCTTTAGAGGCAGACGGTTGCCACGGCAACATCAATCGCTGGTTGGCGCTGGTCTATGTGCGCAACAGCCAGGGCTGAAACCGCTCGATGATGTCGGGGGTCAGCGGCGTCGGCTTGCGCGTCTTGGCATCGACCAGGACGGTGACAGCTTCGGCGGACGCGGTGCAGACATCGCCGGCAAACACCACCTGCTGGAATGTCGCCGAGGTCCGGCCGAGCTTCGAGACGCCGATGCCGAGTTCGAAGCTTCCGGGCCAGTGCATCTCGGCGCGGAAGTCGATCGCCAGATGCACCAGCATCCAGCTGAGGCCCTTCGGCATCAGGCCGCGGTCGCCACTGCGCAACAGCGTCACGCGCGCTGTCTCAAAGTAGGTCGCGTACACCCCGTTATTGACGTGCTTGTTCGGATCGAGGTCACCGTAGCGGACATTGTCAGCCAGACGGAATGGATAATTTTCGATTTTGAAATGGGGTTTTGGGCGGGTCGGCGCGTTCACGTGTTCGGTCTCCGGTTTGAGGCCTGCATAGCGGGAAATGTCGCCGCCTCACAAGGGCGCAGGGATGGCAGGCAGCCCCGAATATGGCTTCCCCCGAGGGGCTGGGTTGGTTAGACAATGCCCCTAAAAGCGGCACTTTCCGCTTCCCGCCTGCTCATTCTTCCCTGTCAAAGCCGGAACGCGCATGACCGACACGATCAAAACCGACGTCCTGATTATCGGCGCAGGCCCCTGCGGACTGTTCGCTGTGTTCGAACTGGGCCTGCTCGACATGAAGGTGCATCTGGTCGACATCCTCGACAAGCTGGGCGGTCAGTGCGCGGAGCTTTATCCGGAAAAACCGATCTACGACATTCCGGCGATTCCGATCGTGACGGGGCAGGGCCTCACCGATGCGCTGATGGAGCAGATCAAGCCGTTCAACCCGACCTTCCATCTCAACGAAATGGTCGAGACCATCGAGAAGATCGGCGATCCGCTGTTTCGCGTGAAGACCGACGCCGGGCAGGTGTTCGAGGCCAAGGTCGTGGTGATTTCAGCAGGCGGCGGCTCGTTCCAGCCGAAGCGTCCGCCGGTGCCGGGCATCGAAGCCTATGAAGGCACATCGGTGTTTTATGCCGTGCGTAAGATGGAGCAATTTCGCGGCAAGGATCTGCTGATCGTCGGCGGCGGCGACAGCGCGCTGGACTGGGTGCTGAACCTTCAGCCGATCGCGAAGCGCGTGACACTGCTGCATCGCCGTGACGATTTCCGCGCAGCGCCGCACAGCGTCGATCAGATGCGCAAGCTCGTTGCGTCCGGAAAGATGGATCTGAAAATTGGGCAGGTTACGTCGCTTGAAGGCGCCAACGGCATGTTGTCCGGTGCGACGGTGAAGGGCAACGACAACGAAATCTCGAACGTCGAGTGCGATACCATTCTGCCGTTCTTCGGACTGACGATGAAGCTCGGCCCGGTGGCGAACTGGGGCGTCAAGCTCGAGAACAATCTGGTGCCGGTCGATACCGAAGCGTTCGAGACCAACGTGCCCGGCATCTTCGCCATCGGCGACATCAACACCTATCCCGGCAAGCTCAAGCTCATTCTGTCCGGCTTCCATGAAGGCGCGCTGATGGCGCAGAAGGCGAGCCGCTATGTCTTCCCGGACAAGCGTGTCGTGTTCCAGTACACCACGTCGTCATCGAGCCTGCAGAAGAAGCTCGGGGTGAGCTAAGGGGAATACACGCCCGTCATTGCGAGGAGCACTTGCGACGAAGCAATCCAGCTTTTGTAGGTCTGGATTGCTTCGCTTCGCTCGCAATGACGGTGTTGAGAAATTCCGCGCTATCGCTGCTGTGTCGGCACCGGCGCAATCGGCTCGCTGGTCACCGGATTTTCGGCAAGGCCGAGCCCGAGCACCGACATGGCGGCGGGGAGTGCTGCATCCGCCATTGCGGCGTGGCCTTCGGCGGTCGGATGGATCGCGCCGCCGTACACCGCGGACAACACGCCCCAGGTCGCATCGTGAATGTCGCCCGGCTGGTTGGTCGGAGCCTTTTGTGCCTGCGGATAGGTCATCGCCGTGAAGTAGCTGTCGTTGGCGTCGCGGACCCAGCGTGCGCGCGGCGCGTAGGCGCGGAAGTCGCTGGCGGCGGCGCCGCAGACCAGCGGATTGTTCGCGGCGTTGACGATGTCATTGGAAAAGCTCTCGCCGCTGGCTGAGAAACATTCGCGGTCGAACGGCGGATCGGTTTCCGCGCGCGCGCAGAAGCCATGATTGGCGAAGGCCTCCTGATGCTGATCGACGAAGGTCATGCGGTCGCGGGTGCGGTCGCCGCACAGCATGCCGCCGCTGCACTGAGCGAGCCGCTTGATCTGCGGCAGGAATTCGCTCTGCACGAAATTCGTCACGTCGGCGAGGCGCTGCGGATCGGCGTTGAACGATGGATGAATGTCGAAGCCGGCGCGTCCGCCGGGGCAGGGCGCGCCGTTCATGAGCGACGGGTTTGCGTAAGACGTGTAGATGACGCGCGCCAGGTCGCCGCCGACGAGAGGCTTCAACGCCTGACGCAGCTTGCTGAAGTCCTGCGGCAGTTCTCGTTGCAAGGTGGAACGCGCTTGATCGACCGAACTGAGCACGCCGGTGCGCCGTGACAGCGCGCGCTCGGTTTGCCGCTCGACGATGACGTCGGCGACCAGTCCCGAGAAGTCGACATCGTTGGCGCCGATCGACAGCAGGATGAGATCGAGTCCCCGGTCCGGCTGCCGCCGCGTGGCCGCGGTCAGCGCCTCGCGCAACTCCGAGATCTGCGCGTTCACCGTGCCCTGACAGGTCAGCCCGTTCTTGCCGACCACGCATTCGCGGGCGCGTTGCGATCCGAACATGCCTTCGTCGATGGTGGCCCCGGTGCAGGCCAGCGGCAGATAGGTCACCGCGATTTGCGGGTTCTGCGCCGCCAGCGCGATCGCCATGCGGGTCTGGTAGCTGTAGAGCGAACGGTGACACGCCGGGTTGAACCACTGCGCGCCGGCGCGCTGCCAGTTCTGCAGGCTCATGCCGTCGGACGTATCGCAGGCGCGCGCGCCCTTGAAGCCGGCGCGACCGGGGCGGAAATACATTCCGGCGGGGCCGCCGAGATAGGAGCGGAAGCAGAATCCTTCGTCGGAGAGCGCCACCGGCCGGTCGGGATTGCCTTCGCCCGACGCGATGGAATCGCCGAGGCCGGCGATGAAAACGTCGCGCACCGCGATCTGTGTCGTGACGCGTTGCGGCGCCTCCGATCCGCTTGAGACATCGACGGTGACGGGGGTGGCGCGGCCGTAACGGACACGCAGGTTGATCGGCTCGGCGCAATCGAGCGTCGATTGCCGCGGCGGATCGCCATCCTCGAAGGTCCATGCGCAGACCGCGCCGACTGGCACCTCGCCGGCGAGACGCACGGCGACCGGATGATCGACCGGGGTGAGATAGCTTTCCTTCACGCCGTCGCGGGTGCAGGGCTCGCTGACGCGACCCGCCGCGTCGATGCACAGCCGTCCGAGCGTGTTGCGCGCCCAGCCGCGGCCGTCGCTCTGGGTCGCCAGCGCCTGTTCTGCGGCAAGGATGTTGCGGCCACTGAGCGAGTCGACCTGAAGCTTAAAGTCACGCTCCTCGCGAAACAGCCGGAAGCGGTTACGGACTTCCCAGGAAATCTGCATCGTCGTGCTGAGTTGCACGGCGGGCGGCTGCGCGACCGAGGGTGGCACGATCGGGGTCTGGGCCTCGGCCCGGCTCGCCATGGCGCCGCCTAGTACGGCGACCAAGAGCGCCCCGATCAAGGGCGTTGCCCTGAGCGACAGACGGGTGACGCGTGACTGGATCATGCTGGTTTGAAGCCGACGGATGAGGCCAAAATGTGGGGCGAGGCCAAAACTTAGGTCAGGCCTCGAAACCCCACAAGCCACATCTTTGTGCGCGGAATTATTCCGCGGCCTGCTTGGTGTTCACCGGCTGCGAGGGCGGCGTCTTGGCGATCGCCGGCTGCAGTTTCCGGCTCTGTTGCCACGGCAGGATGACGCTCAGCCACAACTCCCGGATGCCCAGAATCGTGATCGACGTGGCGAACGGGATCAGGAAGTACAGAATGCGGAACACCAGCAGCGCCGCCAGCAACTCTTCCTTGCCGAGCATCGGCAGGCCGATCAGCATCGCCGCGTCGAACACGCCAAGACTGCCCGGCGCGTGGCTGGCGAAGCCGAGCAGCGTGGCGAGAATGAACACGACGGAGAGCGTCACGAAGTCGAGGTTCGGGCTGGACGGCGCCAGCAGGTACATCGCAAGCGCGCAGAAGGCGAGATCGACAACGCCGATCAGGATCTGCAGGACGGTCAGCGGCGCGGACGGCAGATGGACCTTCCAGCCGTCCTTGCCGAGTTTGCGGCGGCCATGCCCGGTCGCGATCCATGTGAGATACGCGGCGATGCCGACGAGCAGGCCGGCACCGATCAGTTGATTGACGCTCTCGGGCAGCAGATCGACCGCCGATGCGGCGGCCGGATGCCAGATCATTCCGATGCCAAGCACGAAGGTGTTGCCGAGCCAGAATGTCAGGCCGGAGATGAAACAGATTTTGGCGACGTCGATCGCGCTCAGGCCCCAGTCGGAATAGATCCGAAACCGGATCGCGCCGCCGGTGAAGACGGTGGCACCGATGTTGTGGCCGATGGTGTAGCTGGTGAAGCTCGACAGCGCGGCGATGCGATAGGGGACGTGCATCTTGCCGATCGTGCGCAGTGCGAACAGATCGTAGAATGTCAGGGTGAAAAATGCGCACAGCACGCACAGCGCGGCCAGCGCAATCTGGCCATGCGACTTTTCGGCGAGCGCCGTCAAAACCATCGCAGTGTCCACACCCTTGAGGGTGCGGAACAGATGCATGATCGCAATGGAAACAATCGCGACGCTGGCGACGATCCCGAGCCGTTTCCAGCCAATTCGTTCCCTGAAAACACGCCCAAGCGCGCTCAACAATTGTTGCATTCGTCCTCCCGGCGGGGCGCGAAACCTATAAAAGCCGATTGAGGCGACAGTGAGCAAGCGGCTGCGGCGGTACTCATACGCGAAATCCCGCGCTTGGAAAATAGGGCGGTTGTGCAGCGCGAATAGCGGTTAACGCTGGGAAATCGGGGCCGAAGGCCGTCATCTGCGCTTCATATTGGGCCGGCTCTGCGGTGATCCGGTCAACCCCATGTGGGGAATGAACACGGTGTTTGAAAGGCCGGCGGTCGTTTCGTTCAATCGGCCATTGTCGATTCTTCGCATCGGATTTTCAGGAACATCGGCCAACCGGCGTGCTCGCTGCTCGCTGATCAACGCGGCGCAGGCCGCCGAACACTACGAGATCACGCGCTACGGCACGCTGGTGACGTGGGCGAAGCGGCTCGGCCGCGACGACTGCGCGGCGGTGCTGCAGAAGACTCTCGACGAGGAAAAGGAGACCGACCGGAAGCTGACGCAACTGGCCGAAAGCGGCATCAATCTCAAGGCTGCCAGCTAGGGCGCCCGCTTGCCGTGGTCCGTTAAGGATTGTGAGGCAAAACGCCGCGCCGGTGCAAACCGCGCGGCGTTTGCACAAGCGATATCAGTTTCGGCGCATCAGTTTCGGCGTAGAGCGAACTGCGCGCCGCAAAGCGACATCACCGCGCCAAGACCCAGCGCGGCGAGACCCGCCAGGGCGCCGGACAGGGACGGGATCGGGCTCGGCGCAGCCGCGGCCTGACCGGCGGCCGCCAGCATGATGACGCCGACGGCAATCAGGAATTGACGCAGGCGCAGCGAGATCCGGCCCGAGACCGCGCTGTTCATCAGCGATGCCGAGATGAAGCCCGCGAGAAACGCCACCGTGCCGATCAGCCACCATGCGAGCGCCGCCCGCGCAGGGATCAATTCCGGGACGTTGCTCCGCCACAGATCGCCGAGATTGAGATTGAAGCGCTGGATGATGATGTGGATGCCGAGCGCCAGCAGCACGCCGAACAGGACCGATCCGGCGAGAACGATGTGACGGGAGAAATAGGCGGGCTTGGTGGCCATCAGGTGTTTCGTCCGGGCGCGGCAGGCTGCTATGACTTGTAGAATGACGGCTAGCTGCTGCGCAAGCGGGGCCGGATCGCGGTCGTCCGCGGCGCCATTGAAGGATTCTCATGCTCTCGCAGATGTTCAACGCCGGGCGTGCCGGCCCCGAGACAGCCAGTGACGGCACGCAATACATCTTCAAGCCGTCGCTGGTGGGCGGAGCGGCGCAGTTCGATCTCACCGACGACGGATTGTCGTGGCAGGTGAGGGGAAAGCAGGGCGTGTGGCCGCTGGAGAAGATCGCGGCCATCCGTCTGTCGTACCGTCCGGTGTCGATGCAGTCGCGGCGGTTTCGCGCCGACATCGAGGACACGCGCGGCGAGCGTGTCACGATTTATTCGACAACCTGGCACACCGTCGCGCTGATGTCGCCGCAGGACAACGGCTATCGCGCGTTCATTGTCGAATTGCACCGCCGGCTTGCGGCGGCTGGAAGCAACGCGGTGCTCATTATCGGCATCAATCCGACGATCTACCTGGGGGGACTGTTTGTGGTGGCGCTTGTCGGCGTCGCGATGCTGGGATTGCTGATCCGCGCATTGATCACGGGTGAATTCGGCGGCGCACTGTTTCTGCTCGGATTCGCGGCGCTGTTCGGCTGGCAGATCGGCAACTTCATGCGCCGCAACCGGCCGCGCGGCTACACGTTCGAGGCGTTGCCCAAGGAAGTGCTGCCGTAACTGGAAGTGTTGCCGTAACGGGCGGCGTTCAGCTCGGCCGGGCATCGTTGGCCGGCCCGGCCAAACCTCAGCCGCCCGATGATGGGGATCACCCTCCGGCGGCGCGCGACCATAGCTGACGACGCTGTCGGAGAGAAGTCAGTCCGGTCACGAATCGCGCGCTAGTGGTCCGATTCTAACATTCGCGTCCCATTTCGGTAGGCACTTTGCGAATGTTAGAATCGAAGGACCACTAGCAATACAAGATTCTAGTGGAGTTTTGGATTTGACATTCGCGTTGCGACCTCGCGGCGAAGTCGGTCGCGAATGTCAAATCCACTCCACTAGTGCCGCACCACGAGCACCGAACATTTCGCATAGCGGACGACGTGTCCGGCGTTCGAGCCGAGAAAATAACTCTGCATCGACGGGCGGTGCGACGTCATCACGATCAGGTCGGCGCCGATATCGGCGGCCTCTTCGAGCACCTCGTGATAGATGCCGCCCTGCCGCACGACCACCGAGATGCGCCGGCTTTCAATTCCGGATTCGCGCGCGACGATCCCCAGCGCTTCTTCCGACGACTGGCGTTGCTGCATGTCGAAATCGGGCGGGACATATTCCGCCAGCATCACCGGCGTCATCGGCATCACATTGACCAGCCGCACGGTGCCGCCGGAGGATTTCGATAGTGAGGCTGCCGTCTCGATGGCCGGCTTCGCAAGATCGGTATCGGCAAGGTCGATGGGGACGAGGATGGACTGGAACATCGGTCTCTCCGCTCGATGGATCGCTTACGATGAAGTCGTTGGCGGCAAGATGCAAGGTTAACAGGCAGAGCGTCCGAGTTGCGCCGGCTGATTTTTAGCGGGGCATGATCTGATCCGAAAACCGGTTACCACTGGATCATGCCCCGTCCGACCATTCTCTCAAAAGCTTGGGGCTGGCGAAGCGTTCGAGCCGCCCGCTGCGGAAGCCGACATCGCCCCAGTCGTCGGTCTTGAAATCGATCACGACGATGCCCGCGGTCGGCAGGTTGGCAGCCAGTGCGTGTCTCCCGGTCGCGTCGCCGCCGGCGACCAGCGCAAGCGCAAGTTCATGCAGGCCGGGATTGTGCGCAAGGATCATCAGGCATTGCGGGTCCGCCTTCGCCGCTCCGCGAACAGCTCTCAGAAGTTCGGACGGATCGGCCCCGTACAGTTCCGGCAAATGCTTGACCCGCACCGACGGCATCGTGGCGCGAAGCAGGTCCCAGGTTTGCTGGGTGCGCGTTGCGGTCGAGACCAGCACAAGGTCGGGGCGATAATCTTCAAGCGCGAGCCAGCGGCCGATTTCCACGCTGTCATTGCGGCCGCGCTCGTCGAGACGGCGATCCTGATCCTTGCCGGAAGGGGCGTCCCGCTCGGTCTTGGCGTGGCGGAGCAGGATCAGGCGGCGCATGTCGTGATCTCATTTAGGAAAACGTTGTCAGCTTCGAGGTTGGACCACTAGGGCATGGCCCGGAATAGTGTACAAGCTTACGCAGAACCTGTGACGGGCGCGAGTGCCGTTACACCCAGAAAACAAACGCGTCACGGCCTGCGCTTTTCGGAACAATCGGCATGGAAGAATCTTCTGCAAATCCCCCGGCTGACGTGCCCAGCCGTCAGGGACTGACGTTCGATCTCGATGTCGATATCTGCGTCATCGGAGGAGGGCTGGCCGGCCTGACCATGGCGCTTGAATCGGTCCGCAAGGGCGCGAGCGTGGCGGTACTCGAAGGCCGCAGCATCGGCTGGAACGCGTCCGGCCACAATCTTGGCACCGTCATGCCCGGATACGGCGTCGCGGCTTCCGACCTGATCGAGCGTGTCGGCTTCGAGGATGCGCGTCATCTGTGGACGCTTGCGCAAGAGGGCGCGGATTATGTCCGCGCCACCGCGGCCCGCATGCCCGGCATTGCGCTGACCGACGGCGCGCTCGAAGTTTCGAGAGTCGATGCCGGCGACGAACTCATCAGCCGGTTGCAGACGCTCGGCGAGGATTTCGGCACTGAGGTCGAAGGCTGGCAGACCGATCGTGTGCGCGAAGTGCTGAAGACGGATCGCTACTTCCATGCGATTCATTTTCCGAAGGCGTTCCAGATCGACGCGCGGTCCTATGTTCATGGTCTCGCGGCGCTCGCGGAAAGCGAAGGCGTGCGGATCTTCGAGGATACGCCGGTGGTCGGCATCGATCCGGCCGGTATCCGCAAGCGCGTGTTTACGCCTTCGGCAAAACTGCGCTGCTCTCATGTCGTGCTTGCGGGCAACGCGCATCTCGGCGCGCCCAGCCAGCGTCTCACCGCAACGCTGTTGCCGACCTGGCGCTACGCTGCGCTGACGGAGCCGCTCGCTGAACGGCTCGCCGACGCGGTGGCCTTTCAGGGATCGGTGAGCGACACCCACGGCATCGATCATTTTCGCATCGTCGATGGGGACCGGCTGCTGTGGTCCAGTCCCGAGACGACATGGCAGGGCGATCCGCGGCGTTATGCCAAACGCATCGAGAGCCGCATCGCCGCGATTTTCCCGAAGCTCGGGCCGGTCAAGATCGCAGACACATGGGGCGGGATGTTCGGCCAGACGGTACATGGCATGCCGCAGATCGGCGAAGTTCAGCCGGGTCTGTGGATTCTCAGCGGCTTCGGCCGTCAGGGACTGAACACGACGGCGATGGGCGGTCAGCTTCTGGCGCGGAGCATTCTGTCGGGCGATGACCGCTGGCGGCTGTTTTCACCGTTCGAACTGGTGTGGGCCGGCGGATCGGCCGGGCGCATCGCGGGGCAGGCGATCGATCTATGGACGCGCGGCCATTCCGCCACGGCCGGTGCACTGTCGCGATTCCGCGAACGCGCCCGCAGCCGGGAACAGGCGCGGGAATATGCCACGGAGGCGCGGATCGCATCCGCCAAGGCGCAGGCCTCGGTTGCGCGGCAGCATGCGTCGGCGGCGATGCATGAAGATCGCTCGCGCGGATAGATTTGGTTCATTTGAGTTGAACACGCTCTCACCGCTCATTCCCGAAAGCGGGAATCCAGTTTTCGCTCTGGGTCCCCGCTTTCGCGGGGACGAACGGAATTCAAGTCTGATTTAGGGCAGGTGGCCAGATTCTAACGAAATAACACCTTGGCGGCGGGGTTATCGGAGCAGGCGTGTCTGCACCGACGTCGCCGCCTCGCGGGAAAGTGAGCCTGCCGTGAGGGCAATGCTGTAACTTTCCGCGACATGGATCGTAGATCGTGATGGACAGCCTGTTTCCCGATTTGCACGGAGCTTTGACGATGATCGACCGCCGTATCCTGCTCGCATCCGCGATGAGTCTCGCTGCGTTCTCGGCATTCCGCTGGCTCGGCCTCGGCGGCAACGCCAACGCGGGCGAGAAATCCGCCGCAAAATTCGAGATCGAGAAGACGCCGGAGGAGTGGCGCAAGCAACTGAGCGCGGCCCAGTATAATGTGCTGCGCGAAGCCGGAACCGAGCGCCCGTATTCAAGCCCGCTGAACAAGGAAAAGCGCAAGGGAACCTTCGCCTGCGCGGGGTGCGATCTGCCGTTGTTCGCGTCCGAGACGAAGTTTGAAAGCGGCACCGGCTGGCCAAGCTTCTATCAGGCGCTGCCGAACGCCATCGTCGAGAAGTCCGATCGCACCATGATGATGGTCCGGACCGAAACCCTGTGCCGGCGCTGTGGCGGCCATCTCGGCCATGTGTTCGACGACGGCCCGAAGCCGACCGGACTGCGCTACTGCATGAACGGGCTGGCACTGACCTTTAAGCCCGCGGACGGCTCATCGACCTGATATCGCGCGGCAATTCTTGCCCGCTAGGCAATTGTGCCCCGGTCATCTGGCCGGGGCATTTCTTTTAAGTAGCTGATTTTGCTCGCCTAACACTGTTGGCACAGAGCTTGCGATCTCTTCTTCGAATGCGGCCGTGAACGTTGGGCACCGGTAGGCCGCCCGGATCGAAGTTGGAGATAATGTAATGGGTCTCTTTGGCGCTCTAAACACATCCGTCGCGGGTCTTCGTGCTCAATCCTACGCGCTGGAAAACATCTCCGGCAACATCGCGAACTCGCAGACGACCGCTTTCAAGCGCATCGATACGAGTTTTCTCGACCTTATTCCCGAGACCGGCAACAACAACCAGCTTGCCGGCAGCGTTGCGACCTCATCGCGCGCAACCAATACGGTGCAGGGTGACGTTCAGAAGGCTGCCGTTGCCACCTACATGGCGATCAGCGGCGACGGCTTCTTCGTGGTTCAGAAGCCGGGCAGCTTCACCGACAACAACCCGATCTTCAACGGCGTCGACAACTATACGCGCCGCGGCGACTTCACCCTCGACAAGAACGGCTATCTCGTCAACGGCGCCGGTTACTATCTCGAGGGCCTCCCGATTGATCCGACCACAGGCAACGTCACCGGCAGCAACCCGCAGGTTCTGAAATTCGGCGGCGACTTCCTGCCTGCCCAGCCAACCACCACGGTAACCTACCGCGCCAACCTGGCTGCATATCCGCTGACCACCAAGCACGATAAGTCCGTTCCGGGTTCGGAACTGATCAACGTCGGTGACTTCACCACTAATCCGAGCACGGTCGGTACGCCGCCGCTGCCTTACCTCGACAACGCCGCCAGCGGCACACCGGTCAACAGCGCCCTGACCACACCGACCAGAATCAACGGTTCGACCGCGCTGTCGGGCGCGGCGAACACCAACTCGCTGGCCGCAGGTTTCGCGATCGGCGACACCATCACCGTGAACGGCCTTACCATCACGTTCACTGACGCATCCACGGCGCTGCCGCCCGGCGTCAATGACGCAACAAATATCCCGATCGACAGCACGGTCGATCAGTTGCTCGACAAGATTGACGGGCTGAGCGGCAACGCCGCACTGAGTTCGACGGTCACCGCCGGCGCGGTCTCGCTGCACACCGGCCTGACGAGCAATCTCACCGTCAGTTCAAGCAACGTGACCGCCTTCGCCGCTCTGGGCTTCTCCGGCCCTGTGGCCGTGAACCGCCTGGGTGGCGGTACGGCGGGCGCCGGAGTGGTCATCGGCTCCGACGCAGCGACATTCATTTCACAATCGATCGCGGGCGGCGCCACGACCGGCTACGACATTTCCGGCTCGCCGGTGAGCATCCAGTTCCGCTGGGCCAAGATGGACAGTTCGACGCTCGGACCGGGCCATACCGATAAATGGAACATGTTCTATCAGGTCAATCCGAATGCGACGGGCACCGCGACGGCCTGGCAGAATATCGGCACCGATTTCACCTTCAGCGCGAACGGCCAGCTCACGCCGGCGGTTGCCTCGGTTGTCCTCACCACACCGAACATCAACGGCATCACGCTCGGCGACGTCACCGTCAATTTCGGCGTCAGCGGTCTGACCTCGTTCGCCGACGCCAACGGCAATGCACAGGTCAACGAAATTCGCCAGGACGGCTTCCCGGCGGGTTCGCTGCAGACGGTCGCGATCGGCGACAACGGCCGCGTGGTTGGCAGCTATTCGAACGGCCGCAACATCGACCTCGCGCAGATCACGCTGGCGACGTTCAACGGCGCGAACTTCCTCAAGCGCATCGACGGCGGCGCGTTTGAGGTGACCGACCAGTCCGGCGCCGCGATCTTCGGAAAGAGCGGTTCGATCACAGGCTCTGCGCTCGAAGGGTCGAACAGCGACATCGCCGACGAGTTCACCAAGCTGATCGTGACGCAGCAGGCCTACTCTGCGAACACCAAGGTCATCACGACAGCAAACACCATGGCGCAGGATCTGCTGAACGTGCTGCGATAGTCGCGAGCGTACCGTCGCGTGATGCGACCTGAGATGGGCAGTATGTTATGGGTCTGAGCCAAGCTCTATCAACCGCGATGTCCGGCCTGCGGGCGAACCAGGCAGCGATGTCGCTGGTTTCGTCCAACGTCGCGAATGCTGAAACACCGGGTTACGTCCGCAAGACGACCAACCAGGTGCAGATGTCGACCGGCACCGGCGTCCAGACCATCGGCGTCAACCGGACACTCAACGAATATATCCAGGCCCAGCTGCGGACCGAAACGTCGGGCGCGTATTATGCGAGCACGCGCGCGAGCTTCCTGAACAATCTGCAAAGCATTTACGGCGATCCAGGCTCCTCATCGACGCTGGAAGGGAGCTTCAATGCACTGACTTCGGCGCTTCAGGCGCTCTCGACCAGCCCGGACTCCCAGTCGACGCGGATCGGCGTGATCAACGCTGCGCAGTCGATGGCGCAGCAGTTGAATGCAACATCGCAGGGTATCCAGGGATTGCGCAATAGCGCCGAGTTGGGGCTGACCAATGCCGTGTCGGTGGCCAACAACGCATTGACCCAGATCGCCAGCATCAACAGGCAGCTGCAGGGCAACCCCGGGCAAGATGCGTCGACTGCCGCGATGCTCGACCAGCGCGATCAGTACATCACGCAGCTATCGCAACTGATGGACGTGCGTGTCGTGCCGGGGAACGGCGATCAGGTTTCCGTCTACACGATGTCGGGCGTACAGCTCGTCGGCGGCTCCGACGCGGCGCAATTGTCGTTCAATGCTCAAGGCACAGTGACGCCGAATACGCAATGGAATGCCGATCCAGCCAAGAGCTCGCTCGGCTCGATTTCCATCAGCTACGCGAACGGCGGAAGCATTGATCTGATCTCGAGCGGTTCGATTCGCTCGGGGGCGATCGCGGCCTATCTCGAACTGCGCGACAAGTCGCTGGTGCAGGCGCAGGCACAGGTCGATCAGCTCGCCGCGGCGATGGCCAGCGCGCTGTCCGACAGGACGACAAGCGGTACGGCATATCCGCCGGCGACGCCCGCTCCACCACCCGGCACGCCAGCCGGTTTCGATCTCGACTTGTCAGGCCTTCAGTCCGGCAATGTCGTGAATTTCACCTACACAGATACGATCACCAACACCCAGCACAGCATCTCTATCATCCGTGTTGACGATCCGAGCGTGCTGCCGCTGAAAGACAATGCAACGATCGATCCGAAGGACAAGGTGCTCGGCGTCGATTTTTCCGGCGGCATGGCGTCGGTCCTGACGCAGCTCAATGCGGCGTTCGGAAGTGCGGGCGTTCAATTCTCGAATCCGTCGGGATCGACGCTGCGCGTGCTCGACGACGGCGCGGGCGGTATGGCTGACATCAATGCGGCGTCGGTGACGAAGACGGCGACCTCACTGAGTGGCGGCGGACCGGAGCTGCCGTTGTTCACCGATGGCGGACATGTCTATTCCGGTACGATCACCGCAACGGGCTCGCAGCAGACGGGTCTTGCCGGACGTATCACCGTCAACTCGGGATTGCTGGCCGATCCATCGCGCCTCGTCGTCTACGGTCCGGGAACACCTGCTGGCGACACCACGCGTTCGGATTACATTCTGTCGCAATTGAAGTCGGGCAGCTTCAGTTACTCGGCCTCGACCGGCGTCGGATCGAACGCTACGCCCTACAAGGGCACGCTGCTCGGTTTCACGCAACAGTTCACGAGTTTGCAGGGCAATGTTGCGGCATCGGCGCAACTGCTCTCCGACGGTCAGGACGTCGTGCTCAACACGTTGCAGAAGAAAATGGATTCGGTGTCGGGCGTCGATATCGACGAGGAAATGGCCAACCTGCTGGCGTTGCAGAATGCCTACTCGGCGAACGCGCGGGTGATGTCCACCATCAACACGATGTTCCAGTCATTGATGCAGGTAATATGAGGGTCGCATGACTATCGAGGGCGTTAGCGGCCGGACATCCTATCTCGGCTCGGCGATCATCAATCTCAAGGGCCAGCTCGATACCCTGACGCAGCAGCTTGCGTCCGGAAAGAAGTCGATCACCTATGCAGGTCTCGGCGTCGATGCGGGTGTGGCGACGGGCTTGCGCTCGCAGATTTCCGGCATCGCCAGCTTTTCGAACACCGCAACGGTGCTCAATACGCGCATCAACATTGCAAACCTGTCGCTGGAAGGCATCAGCAGCGCGAGCAGTCAGGTCAAGGCAGCTGCGGCCGGCGCCACACTGACGCTGGACAATGCCGGCAAGACCGCCGGTCAGAAAACCGCGATGGCGGCGTTCACGCAGGCGATTGCGCTGCTCAATACCGAAGTCGGCGGCCGCTATCTTTTCTCCGGCCGCGCCACCGACACGCCGGCAACGCAACCCGCCGATGTCATCCTCAAGGGCAGCGGGACTCAGGCCGGATTGAATCAACTGATCGACGAGCGCGGTCAGGCCGACGGCACCACGGGATTGGGCCGCCTCGTGATTACGTCGCCGTCGCCGACATCGGTGACCATCGGCGAAGATTTCGCCGGCTCGCCGTTCGGGCTGAAGCTGAGCGCCATCACGTCGACGTTGACCGGCGCGACGGTCACCGGTCCCGCGCCTCCGGCGGCGCCTCCCGGCGCGCCGTCCGAAATGTCCGTTGATCTCGGCGCGACCAATCCGGCCGATGGCGAGAAGGTCAGGTTTACATTCACTCTTCCCGACGGAACGTCGGAGACGATCGAACTTATGGCCTCGACGACGACTCCGACACCAGTGGGCAGCTTCGCGATCGGTGCGGATTCGACCGCCACAGCGGCCAACCTCAATGCGGCGCTCAACACGGCAGTCGGCACGCTGGCAAATACGTCACTGGTGGCCGCGTCAGCGATCACGGCATCGGACAATTTCTTCAGTTCGTCGCCGCCGTTGCGTGTCGGTGGTCCTCCGTTCAATACCGCGACGGCGCTCGTGAACGGCACGCCGGCCAACACCGTTTCCTGGTATATCGGTGAAAGCGGTACCGATCCGGCGCGCGGAACCGCAGTGGCAGGTGTCGATCAGTCGATCAGCGTTCAGTATGGCGCGCGCGCCAATGAACATGCGTTCGTCGCAGCGCTGAAGAACATCGCGGTCTATGCCGCGGTGACGACGAATGCGAGCAACCCGAACGCGAACGGACAATTGACTGCGCTGAACTCGCGTATCGTCGATAATCTCGCTGTGCATCCGGGGACGCAGTCGATTCAGGATATTCAGGCGGATTTCGCCGGTGCGCAGGCGGCGATCAAGACGGCGAAGGACAGGCAGATCCAGACGGGAGCGGTCGCCCAGTCGATGCTGGACTCGATCCAGGGCATCAACGACAACGAAGTTGCCGCCAAGATCCTCGCCTTCCAGACCGCCCTGCAGGCGTCGTATCAGACGACTGCATCGCTCTATCAAATGAGCCTGGTGAAGTTCCTGTAGGACCGGCAGGTATCTTCACGCCGGCGGGCGATCGTCTCGCGATTATCCCCGAGAACGAAAACCCATCCGACAACGAAAAAGGCCTCCTTCTGGAGGCCTGTTCGTATGCAGGTCTGCGTGTGGTGTCAGGCGGCGCTGCTGAAGCCGGCTTCGATCGTTCCCGCATTCTGGCCACGGGCCTGATCGATCAGCCGCTTCTCGTAAGCGATCAGCTTCTTGGATTCTTTCAATGCTCTATAGTAGTCGCCGCTTAAGATGTAGTTATTGATTTCCTCAACCATGCTGGCAGCGCTTGGCACTGCGCTCAGGAAATCGCGCATCACGTCGAAATACACCGCGTGGTGTTCCTGCGGGTCGTGCGAAATATACATCAGCTGGACCGCCAGATAGATCAGCTTGGCCGGCGTGTCGGCATTGTCCGGTGTCAGGATATCTTTCTCTCGCAAGACCGGCAGCCTCTCTCCTTCGATCAGGAATTTTGCGCGCTGATCGGTATTTGTGATGACGCACGAGCCGACAATAATCTTCTCGTGCGGCTTGAGTTCGACCTTCAAAGCCATGGCGGTTCTCCCGTGCGCGCCGGTTTCAATCGGATCCGGCAAGTGGGGCGATCCTTTCGCTTTATGGTTAACGCGAGGTAAACGCCGACCTCGCTCCACAGCGATCGGTTTTAAGAAATACCCTTGTCAGATCAGCACAATCGTGAATTGCCGCGCGGCATCCGCCGCGCCGTGATCCGGACACTTGGACCGGTCCGGTTCATATCTTTTTAGATTGTTGCTTCCAATGTGGGTCGGCTCGCTGATCGAAATCGGCGACACGCTTGTACACGTTGCGTAACACCAGAAAGGTAGTTCCATGTCCGGTATCGTTCTCTCGTCGTCGGTTCGTCAGAACCTGCTCTCGCTCCAGTCGACCGCTGATCTTCTGTCCACCACCCAGACCCGCCTTGCCACCGGCAAGAAGGTCAACACCGCTCTCGACAATCCGACCAACTTCTTCACTGCCGCCGGCCTCGATGCCCGCGCCAGCGACATCAACAACCTCCTCGACGGCATCGGCAACGGCGTGCAGGTCATTCAGGCCGCCAACACCGGCATCTCCTCGCTGCAGAAGCTGGTCGATACCGCGAAGTCGATCGCCAACCAGGCGCTGCAGACCCCCGTCGGTTACACCAAGTCGTCCGTGACGTCGCTTGCGACCACCGGCGCGACCGCTTCCAACCTGCTCGGCAATCCCGATACGGCCGCTACAAGGTCTGGCACCGTAGTTGCCACCCTCGCGACCGGTTCGGACTTGAGCGCTGCGGCCGGCGGCGGTTTTGCCAACGGCGATACGCTCATCGTCAACGGAAAGACGATCACGTTCGCCACGGGTGGTGTTGGTGCAGCCGCATCGACGACCGACGCAACAACTGGAAACGTCACCATCAACCTGGCCAATGGTGCCGGTCCGGCCAATACAACGACGGCGACGCTGAAGTCCGCCATCGAAGGCATCGTCGGCGCCGGCAGCACGTTCACCATCGCTGCGAACGTTGCTACGATTACCGCCGGTAACACGACCGACAGCATCGTCCTTGGCGGTAGCGCGCTGAGCAAGCTCGGCCTCACCGCCGGCACCACGGCACCGACCTCCACGGTGACGGGCAAGACGCTGACCATCGGCGCAACCGGCGGCGGCACTGCAACCAACATCACCTTCGGTACGGGGACTGGTCAGGTTTCGACCCTGAACCAGCTCAATGCGGCTCTGTCGGCGAACAACCTGCAGGCGTCGATTGACACCACTGGCAAGATCTCCATCACCACCTCCAACGATGCCGCGTCAGCGAACATCGGAACCATCGGCGGCACGGCGGCGGCGTTTGCCGGTGCGACAGCCGCTGCGGCGGTTGCGGATCCGAACTCGCAGGCGACTCGTACCAGCCTGGTGAACCAGTACAACAACGTTATCGACCAGATCCGCACGACGGCTCAGGATGCGTCCTTCAACGGCGTCAACCTGCTGAACGGCGACCAGCTCAAGCTGGTGTTCAACGAAACCGGCAAGTCGACCCTGAGCATCACCGGCGTCAACTTCAACCCGGCGGGCCTCGGTCTTGGTTCGCTGTCCGTTGGCACCGACTTCGTCGATAACGCGGCGACCAACAAGGTTCTGGCGTCTCTGAACACCGCCAGCACCACGCTGCGTTCGCAGGCATCGGCTTTGGGTTCGAACCTGTCGATCGTGCAGACCCGTCAGGACTTCTCGAAGAGCCTGATCAACGTGCTGCAGACCGGCTCGTCCAACCTGACGCTGGCCGACACCAACGAGGAAGCGGCGAACAGCCAGGCGCTGTCGACCCGCCAGTCGATCGCGGTGTCCGCGCTGTCGCTCGCCAACCAGTCGCAGCAGAGCGTTCTTCAGCTCCTGCGCTGATCTGGACTATACCGAACAAGCATCAGGCGGCGGGGGAAACCCCGCCGCTTTTTTTGTCCGTTGTGCCGCCGGCCGGGCAGGGCGGTTACATCATTAAGGCTTTGTAAAGGACGATATTTAAGCCGCTGTTAACCATAATTTAAACCGTGCCTCCTAAGAATTGGGGAAAGACGCCGTTCTCCATGCTGCACCTGCCGATTCGGGTTGTCGGCATTTCGCATACTTAAGGAAGGTACCATCATGTCCGACATCGTTCTCTCGGCGTCAGTTCGCCAGAATTTGCTGTCGCTTCAGGCAACGGCGGATTTGCTGGCAACCACCCAGAACCGGCTCGCAACGGGCAAGAAGGTCAATTCGGCGCTCGACAATCCGACCAATTACTTCACGGCCGCCGGGCTCGATGCTCGCGCCAGTGACATCAACAATCTGCTCGACGGCATCGGCAACGGCGTGCAGGTCCTGCAGGCGGCCAACACCGGCATCACCTCGCTGCAGAAGCTGATCGACAGCGCGAAGTCGATCGCCAACCAGGCGCTTCAGACTAACGTCGGCTACGCCAAATCGAGCCTGACGACCGGTCCGAACGCCGGGGCAACGGGCGCCAACCTGCTCGGATTGCCGGATACCGCTGCTACCGTGACTGGCATTGTCGTCGGCGGTGGCCTGACTCCTGCCACCACGCTGGCCGCCGCCGGTTTTGCCAACGGCGACTCGTTCACGATCAATGGCAAGACGATCTCGTTCGTCACCGGTTTGGCCGCCGACCCTGCGTCCACGACCGATCCGATCACCGGCAATGTTTCGATCAGCCTGTCCAGCGCCACCGGCGGCACCGTGGCGACCATCCTGAGCGCCATCAACGGTATCACGGGCGGCACGTCGAGCATCGCGGGCAATCAGCTGACCGTCAGCAACGCAGTCGCCGACACCGCCAACAGCATCACCTTCGGCGGTACCAGCAGCGCTCTCGCCAAGCTCGGGCTCTCGACCGGCACCACGCCGCCAACCTATACGTTCTCCGGCAAGACACTGACCATTCCATCAACTGCGGGTGGACCGGCCACCAACATCGTCTTTGGTAACGGCGTCGGACAGGTCTCCACCATCAACCAGCTCAATGCCGCGCTGCTGCCGAACAACCTTCAGGCCAGCATCGATTCGACCGGCGCAATCACCATCACCACGTCCAACGATGCGGCATCCTCGACGATCGGCGTGATCGGGGGCACGGCGACGGCGCCGGGCGAGCTGTTCGCGGGCGTGATCGTCTCAGCGCCGGTTGCCGAAGCCAACTCACAGGCGACGCGCGCGAATCTCGTGACGCAGTACAACAACATCATCCAGCAGATCAAAACGACTTCGCAGGATGCATCGTTCAATGGCGTCAACCTGCTGAACGGCGACCAGCTCAAGCTGGTGTTCAACGAAACCGGCAAGTCGACGCTCAACATCACCGGCATCAATCTCGATCCGGCCGGCCTCGGTCTCGGCAATTTGTCGGCGGGCGTCGACTTCATCGACAACGTCGCGACGAACAAGGTGCTCGACTCGCTCAACTACGCAAGCAGCTTTCTGCGCTCGCAGGCGTCGACGCTGGGTTCGAACCTGTCGATCGTGCAGATCCGTCAGGATTTCTCGAAGAATCTGATCAACGTGTTGCAGAGCGGTTCGGCCAATCTCACCATCGCCGATAGCAATGAGGAAGCCGCGAACAGCCAGGCGCTGTCCACCCGCCAGTCGATCGCGGTGTCCGCGCTGGCGCTGGCCAACCAGTCGCAGCAGAGCGTGCTTCAGCTTCTCAGAACTTAAGAGAAGGCTAAGGATTAGAACAGGAAAGCGGCGAGGGGCACTTCGCCGCTTCTTTTGCGCCGTAAACTGCCGTTACTGCTCTTGAGCTGAACTGGCAAGCGTCAGCCTGACAGGAGCCACAGAGCAAGGGAGACAGAACGTGCCTCTCAGAGTCGAGCTCAAGCCGTTCGAGCGAATCGTGATCGGTCAGAGCGTCATCACCAATTCCGAGCATCGCGCGACATTCCTGATCGACGGCGATACGCCGATTTTGCGCGAGAAGGACATCCTGACGGCCGAGACCGCGAACACGCCGGTCAAGCGAATCTATCTCTGCGTTCAGCAGATGTATCTCGAAGATGACATTCCGAAATATCAGGAACTCTATCTTGGCTTCGTGCGGGACATGCTCGAGGCGGTACCAAGTTCCCGCGAACACATTGAAGCCGCAAGTAATCATATTTTAAACGGTGATCTTTACAAAGCTCTAAGAGAAATCAGGAAACTGATGAAGCGCGAAGAAGAACTCCTCTCGAGGTAATACATGTCTCACGCTGCCTATGCTCGGACCGCTCAAACCACGGCATCTCCACGGGAGATCGAGGCGCAGGCGCTCCTCAAGGCTGCGAACAAGCTTCAGCATGCGATGACGAACTGGGATCACCCCGATACGAATTTCGCTGAGGCGCTGCTTTTCAACCGCAAGCTCTGGGCGATCCTTTTGAGCGCGGTGACCAGCGACGAGAATCCGCAAACCATCGAGGTTCGTCAGAACATCGCCAACATCGGCACCTTCGTCCTGACGCAGACCGCGGAACTGCAGCTCAATCCGCAGCCCGAAAAACTGAAGTCGCTGATCGACATCAATTGCAACCTCGCGGCTGGACTGTCCGGCCGGGCATAAACACGGACATCGTCGTGGCTGACCTCCTCGGTATCATATCGGCGAACTACGTGGCGGTTGGCGCGAACGTCAATTACTCGAAAGGCCCTTATGTTCCCGTCGATGCCGCAAGCTACGAAGGCAACTGGACCGGTAAATACGCCAACAACGACTCGTTCAGCATCCAGGTGTCCGATGTCATCGGATTCCGCGCCAAGGTCAGATACCAGAGCGGCGCCACGGTGAAGTATCAGGAGGTTCTGATCCGCGACAATTCCTTCCGGATCGGAGACTCGAAGTTCATGCTGACGAAGCAGGGCACGGCGCAGATCAAGACGGTAATGACGAACAACGGCACTCAGTCCCTCGAGACCGCCTACGCCAAGCAGGGCTGACGGCTCGACGCCGTGAGCCTCGACACAAATCTCAGATTCTCAGATCGGTATTCCGGCGCATGTTGTCTTCCCGGGCGATATCCATCGCCCGCAGATAGGCGCGTGCGCGCAGGCGCGCTTCGTCCGGATACTGGCGGACCACCAGGCTGGTCGCGCTGTCGACGGTGCGATAGACGATTTCGGCCGCGGCGCGATCAATCACCACCTGCTTTGAGAGCCGGTCGGTCTCAGCCTGGGGATTGTTGCGCACGTGCAGGGACGCGTCCGGCGCTGTGACGGCCTTGTCAGGCGGAAGCTGCGTCGGGACAGCCGTCTTCGCTGCGTTGAACGCAGGCTCGACGTATGTTGCGATAACCGATGCCCCCACCGGTTTGATGTTGAAGTCCGTACTCATGGCAGCCTCTGGCTTCCCCTTGAGTCAAACCCCAACCCTCCAGTTCCCAATATGGACGGAACTCTCTGAAGCCCATCCTTATGTTGCTGCGGTGATTTGAATCAAAACGTCTGCGTTTGCGCTGCCATATGTGCAATGCAAACACGGCGCGGCCCATGGCGGTGCCATGAGCTGCGTCGCGGGTTCTTTCAGGAGAATCTAGAGCGAACGGCTGACGGTAAGCGGGGTGACGTGACGCGGCCCCGGCATCGCGCGTTGTCCGGCGGCGGTATAGCCGTTCGGGAGATTTTTCCGCTGCATTTCGCCGTTGACGCCGCGGATGATTCCCTCGGAGACGGCGTGCGCCGTCGCGAGCACCGTGAGATTGACCTGAAGCATGGCGCGGAAGGTGTCGTGATGACGATGCAGCGCGGTCAGCAGTTCAGGCGTGGACTGCTTGAGGTAATCGCGGCTGTGCGTCAGCTTCGAAATCGCATCGACATACTGCCGCGACATCTCGCCTTTCTCGGCATCGAGCGCCATCGCTTCGCGAACATTGCCGGCGCGGACCAGTTCGGTCTCGCGTTCCACGATCCCGAGCAGCGTGCTCATGATCTTCATCAGCCCTTCGGCGAGCTGGCGGGCTTCGACAGGTGTCGATGCCGGCGCGTGAGATGCGGGCGCTCTGGAGTTTTGCTGTTGAGGGGTCATGAGATGTCCCTTCCGGCGCTTAAGCCGCGCGGTTGGCCTGTTGAAGGATGAGGGTGCGGTAAACGTCGCTGGAGATTCCAACGCCGCCGGACTGTGCGAACGACTTCGAATACTGCTCGGTCATCATCGAGCGCCAGATGCCGGTGCCCGGCGTGTTGCCGTAGGGACCGTCGCCTTTGATGCCGCTCATCATCTGCGTAAACATCGAGTTGAGGAACACCGCCTCGAAATCCTGCGCCTGGCCCTTAGCTTTGGCCTGCGCCTGCGGCGAGACTTTCGTCAGCGCGTCCTGCAGCAGAAGGTCGGGACGTCCACCGGTGAAGGTCGTCGGAGCCCGTGTCGTGGTCGGGGTGATGCTCATCACATCACCTCGATATCGGCCTGGATCGCGCCGGATGCCTTGATGGCCTGCAGGATGCCGATCAGGTCGCGCGGACCGATGCCGAGTCCGTTGAGGCCATCGACGAGTTGCTGCAGGGAGACGCCATCCTTGACGACGGCGAGTTTCCTGCCGTCCTCCTGCACGCCGACGCGGGTATTCGGTGTGACCACAGTGCGGCCCCGCGAAAACGGCGCGGGCTGGCTGACCTGTGGACTTTCCGAGATCGTGACTGTGAGATTGCCTTGCGCCACCGCGACGGTGGCGACGCGCACGTCGCGGCCCATGACGATGATGCCGGAGCGTTCGTCGATGATGATCTTGGCGCCGAGGTCCGGCTCGACCTGCAACTGCTCGATCTCGGTCAGCAGTGCGACGACATTGCCCTTGAACTCGGCCGGAATGCTGAGCTGCACGGTGGAGGGATCGACCGGCTCGGCGGTCTTGGTGCCGAGGTAATCGTTGACGGCGGCGGCGATGCGCTTGGCGGTGGTGAAGTCGCCGTTGCGCAGGGCAAGGCGGACATTCGGCAGGCGGTTCAGCGCGAACTCGATCTCGCGTTCGATGATCGCGCCGTTGGCGATGCGGCCAACCGTCGGGACGCCCTTGGTGACGCTGGCGGCGGCGCCTTCGGCCGAAAAACCGCCGATCGCCAGCGAGCCCTGCGCGACCGAGTAGACGTTGCCGTCCGCGCCGAGCAGGGGCGTGACGAGGAGGGTGCCGCCCTGAAGGCTCTTGGCGTCGCCAAGCGCCGACACGGTGACGTCCATGCGGGTGCCCTGGGTGCCGAACGGAGGAAGGTTGCCGGTGACCATGACGGCGGCGACGTTGCCGGTGCGGATGGTGGAGCCACGAATGTTGACCCCCATGCGCTCCAGCATCGCTTGCAGCGACTGCTTGGTGAAGGGGATGTTGTTGAGGGTATCGCCGGTGCCGTTGAGGCCGACCACGAGACCGTAGCCGATCAACTGGTTCTGGCGCACGCCTTCGATGTTCGCGAGATCCTTGATCCGCGACGTCGCATGAGCCGGCCCACCCGAGGCGCCGATAACGGCGGTCAGCAGGGCGAAGGCCATGCAGGCTGCCTGAGAAATCCGAAACATCCTCTGCTCCCCGCTGAGGTCTTTGCGGCCCGTTCCGTGCTCCCCACGGGACTGGTCCGTCATTAACTATGCGAGGGCCGTGCCAGAGCGCGAAAGAAGACAAGCGTCTGTAATAATTAGATAATTTTATGATGACCGGAACTGGAGCAGTTCCGCCCGCGCGCCGAACTTGCCGTATCCGGCATAAATTGCCGGGTTGTTTACCTCTCATTAACCATAAACCGCCACTTTGGGCCGTGGACCAATCAGGGCGTCACGCCAGCGGTCCCAATCCGTTGCGAGATAGCACGATGCGAATTTATGGACCGAATGGAGCCAATCTGGCGTCGCCGGCGGCAAACGCGCGGCGCTCAAGCTCGACGGCCTTTTCCCTTGGCGACATAGGCACGCCGGCGGAGACCCGCTCTGCTGCAGCGCCGCGCGCCACCAGCGGAATCGATGCGCTGCTGGCGATGCAGGGTGTCGAAGACTCTACGGAACGCCGCCGGCGCTCGGTTGCCCGCGGCCGGACCGCACTGGATGTGCTCGATGACCTCAAGATCGGGCTGCTGGCCGGGGCGTTCGATTCAACGACAGTCGCCCGCCTGCGCACCGCCGCGGCAGAGCTGAAAACCACCTCCGGCGATCCGGGACTCGACCAGGTACTGTCCGAAATCGAGCTGCGGGTGGAAGTCGAACTTGCCAAGGCGGGTCAGTCCGCCGGCGGCTAACGGCGCTTTTGGCCCGGAAAGGCCGGGCAGGGTTCCCTGTGGAAGGCCCCTATTACCGGGGATTCCCGGGTTTTCCGGCCCACAGGCGATATTGTCTGTCACAAGCCGCCGCTATATAAGCTGCGGCGCGAACGGGCATATTCCGTCCGCCTTGTACGTCGACATGGACCGCACTTGGAAAAGTTGAAGAACTACAGGCCCTCTGAAAAAGAGCCTTTCATGAACGAGCGTCAGCGGGAGTATTTCCGCCGGAAACTGCTCGACTGGAAGGAAGAGATCCTCCGGGAATCGAAGACCACGCTTCAGCAGCTTCAGGAAGAGAACGTCAATCATCCTGATCTTGCCGACCGCGCTTCATCAGAGACCGATCGCGCCATTGAACTTCGCGCGCGCGACCGTCAACGCAAGCTCATTTCCAAGATCGATGCCGCCCTGCAGCGCATCGAAGAAAATACCTACGGGTATTGCGAAGAAACCGGCGAGCCGATCTCGCTGAAGCGGCTGGAAGCGCGCCCGATCGCGACGCTGTCGGTCGAGGCGCAGGAGCGCCACGAAAAGCGCGAGAAGGTCTATCGCGACGAATAGCCGGCGTCGCCGCCTCTTCCGCGATAATTTGCATCAAGCCCGATGGTCCGGAAGACCATCGGGTTTTTTCATGCCGCGCCGGAACATGCACGTTGGTCGCGAATTAGCGACATCAAAACAGACGGAGGAAATCGTGAGGACAGTATTGATTGCCATAGCAACGCTCGCCGTCGCCTCGCTTGGCGAGTGCTGATTCCGCCGCTAGGCTAGCGTATGAACGATGACCGGCCCTGCGACGGCGGTGGCTGGGCCGGTGAGCAGCGGCGCGAGATTTTTCTCGATCCACGCAAGCCCGCGTTTGTTCGACTCTTCCGCTCCGGCGAAATTGTTGAAGATGCTGATCGCCGTCACCGTGTCGTCCGGCGCATAGACCACATAGTAGGCCATGAAACCCTCGACATCGCTGATGATCGGGATCGCGCCTTCCTTGATCCTGCGCGTCAGCTCCTCGGCCATACCGGCTTTTGCTTTTCCCTGACGAATGGCGGCGTACATAGCGTCCTCCTTCACCGGTCGGCTGCCCGAGGTTGCGGTGACTGCGAGGCGGCATCACGCCCATTCAGGGACAGCCGGGCAGCGGGATTGTCCGCGCGCTGAACGGTTCGCAGTTGCGCATGGCGTCAGATTATCACTTCCGCGGTCTGTTGGACACCGGCGAACGTCGCGCAGCGGTTACCTCAAACGATCATGGCCCAAACGATCACGGCCTCCGTCAGGGGAGCTGACAGAGGCCGCGTCGTGAACACCGTGCTGCGCCTAGGTTCGCCGCCTGGTGTGGGAGTTCGAGAGAAAGACAGTGGGAGCCGTCTCACTTATTGCGGTTTGATCTCCTTCTCAGAGCGGTTCAGGATCACGCTTCCATGCCCCTGCTCAGAACGGGAGCAGGATATCGAATGCCTGCTGGCCGTAGCGGGCCTGCTGCACGTCGGTGATCTGGCCGCGGCCGCCGTAGGCGATGCGGGCCTGCGCGATCTTGCTGGAGTCGATGGTGTTGTCGCTCTGGATGTCCTCTGGCCGGACGATACCTGCGACGATCAATTCGCGGACTTCGAAGTTGACGCGGATTTCCTGCTTGCCTTCGACCACGAGGTTGCCGTTCGGCAGCAACTGCGTGACCACGGCGGCGACGTTGGTTTGCAATGCTTCCTGCCGGTTGACCGAACCCTTGCCGTCGCTGGACGAGGTGGAGTCCGCCGTCAGCATGCGGCCGGGAGGGATCGCGGCGTTGGTGCCCGGGATCTTGTTGATGCCGAAGAAGCTGGTGACGCCGGAGTTCTCGCTGTTGGTGCGGCTGCGCTGGGTTTCGTTGGCGATGTTGGCCTTGTCGGTGATGTTGACGTGTACGGTCAGGATGTCGCCGATCTGATGCGCGCGCTGATCCTTGAAGAAGGCGCGCGAACCGTTCCGCCACAGCGAGTTCGGATTGAATGACGCCGGTTGCGGCGCGGGCATCGGCATCGACACCGGCTTGTAGCCTGCCTGAGTCGTCGGGTTGTCGATCGCCGAGAGCTTCGGCTTTTCGCCGATCGCCGCGAGGCGATCGAGAGACGAGCATCCGCTGACCAGGGTGCCGAGCGCCAGCAGGCTGCCGACGACAATGATGCGATTGAACACGTGAAACTTCGACATGACTGTTACTCGGCTTTTCTGGATTCAGGGGCGGGGGCGGCTGGCGGTTCGCTGGAGAGGGCCGCGGTTGTGGTGAGGCGCGGCGTCGGAACGATAATCGAGACCTGACCTGGGCCGGTCACCACACCCTGAACGGTGCGCTTCGACTGCAGGTTGACGACGTTGACGACGTCGCCCTCGGTGCCGCTGTCGATCGCCTTGCCGCGGCCGGTGAGATAGATGCCCGGCGTTTCGTAGATCAGCGTCACGCCCTGATCGCGCGCGACCAGATCCGGCTTGCCGAGATCGGCCACTTTCAGCGCCTGTCCGGCGCGCATCTGCTTGCGGGCCTGCATGCCAACCGAACGGTCGCGATTGGCGACGTCGTTTCCGACTTCGGCTTTCGGACGCCGCTCGATCACTACGTCGGATGACTTGAGAATGTCGTTGCGTTCGACGGCGCGGGTCAGCACCGCCGCTTCCACGGTTTCCACCGCAGTGCCGGTGAAGCGCAGCTTGGTCGGCGAGTAGGTGACGTCGTTGGCGATCTCGAAGGTGATGTCGAAGCGGCCGTTGCGTGGATCGAACCTCACGGTGGTGGCGCGCATGTCGCCGGTATGGGCGGAATCGAGCTGCAGTTCGCGCAGGTCGCGCTCGAAAGTCACCGAAATGTTGGCGGCGTCGCCGAGGCCGTTGCGGCGCTCGAGCACGCGGGCGATCTGATGCTCGATTTCCTTCGAAACCAGCGTCCGCGACGACCGCGTCACCGAGACTTCGCGGAGGTCGCGGGTCTGAACACCGATCACCTCATGGGCGCGCAGCACCGTCAGCAGTTGCTGCGTCGGCAACGATCCGGTGGTGCCGAGATCGGGGGCGCGGAAGATCGCGATCTGCGCGGCGGTTCCGGCATTCTCGACCACATCGCCGATCCGGACCACGTCGCTGCTGACAGTGACGTTCGCGCGCAGCACGGGAGCTGCGAGTGAGTCGCGTTCCGCCTGCGCGAATGCCGCACCGGACGTCAGGGCGAGCAGGGCGGCGGCGATCAGGGTTGAGCGCAACATCATTCTCTCCCTCAGCGGAACATGCCGGTGGTGGCCTGCATCATCTGGTCGGCGGCGCTGACGACCTTGGCGTTCATCTCGTAGGCGCGCTGCGCGGCGATCAGGTCCGAGATTTCGGAGACGACCTCGACGTTGGCCTGTTCGAGATTGCGCTGCTGCATGTCGCCGAAGCCGTCGGCATTGGCGATGCCGTCCTGCGGTGGGCCGGAGGCGGGCGTATCGGTGAACAGGTTGTCGCCGATCGACTGCAGGCCCGCCTTGTTGATGAACCGGGTCAGGCCGATCTGGCCGACCACGGTCGGCGTGGTCGTGCCCGGCGTCGTGACCGAGACCTGGCCCTGCTGGTTGATGGTGAGGCCGGATGAATTCTGCGGGATGGTGATCGTCGGCTGCACCGGATTGCCCTGCGCAGTCACCACGCGGCCCTGACCATCGGTCGTGAAGGAGCCGTCGCGCGTGTAGGTGTAGGTGCCGTCGGTCATCTGGATCTTGAAATAGCCCTCGCCGCGGATCGCGATGTCGAGGTCGCCGCCGGTCGGGTTGAGCGTGCCCTGCGTCATCAGGCGCGGCGTGCCGACGGTCTTGACGCCGCCGCCGATGTCGATGCCGACGGGGAGGATAGTGCCCTGATCGGACGCCTGCGCGCCGACGCGCTTGACGTGTTCGTAGATGAGGTCCTGGAACTGCGCGCGCTGCTTCTTGTAGCCCGTGGTGCGCAGGTTTGCGATGTTGTTGGAGATGACCTGGACGTTGAGTTCCTGGGCCGCCATCCCGGTCGCCGCTGTATAAAGTGCGCGCATGGATCGGTCTCCTTATGCCGGAACGTCGGCGAGTATCTGGATTGCGTTTTTGCGAAGGTCGTTTTGCTGCTGCATCAGCGATGAGACCGACTGGTAGGTACGCATGACTTCCATCATGCGGGTCATCTCGGCGACCGCGCTGACGTTGGACTTTTCAACGAAACCCTGATTGACGCGCGAGGCGAGGTCGGGCTGCGCGGCGATTCCGGTGGGCGCCGAGTAAAGGTTCGCGCCTTCCTTCTTGAGCTGCTGCGGACTGTCGAACTTCACGAGCTTGAGCTTGCCGCGGATGGAGTCGAACTGTGTCACGACGCCTTCGCCCACGGTGATCGTGCCGTCGGCCGAGATTGCGATGTCGCGGTCGGTCGGCTGGAACACGATCGGGCCGTTGGTGCCGAGCACGATGTTGCCGCCGGTGGTCACGAGCTGGCCCTGGGCGTTGATCTGGAACGACCCGTCGCGGGTGTAGCGTTCGCCGGCCGGCGTCTGCACGGCGATGAAGCCCTTGCCGTCGATAGAGACGTCGAGCGGGCTGCCGGTCTTCTCCGACGGGCCCTGTGAGAAATCGTGATAGGCGGCGCGGTCATGGACGAAGCTGACGCGGCGGTCGCGGACCGAGAAGTTGTCCTCGCGCGCGCCCGTGTTCAGGAATTCCTCGAACAGCGACTTGTTGGCCTTGAAACCGGTGGTGTTGACGTTGGCCACGTTGTTGGCAATGACGTCGATCTGCCGCTCAAGCGACATCTGCCGCGATAATGCGACGAGAAGCGTATTCTCCATCGGCCAGTCTCCCCTTGTTGAACCGCGGCCTGCCTCTCCCAAGGCCTGACGCGGATCGTGCGAACCGGTGAAGCTCTCCCAAGCCGTGCGGTTCGCCATCTACAATGCGAGAGGCGTGCCAAGTCATAAATATTAGTTATTTCAATATCTTATGTGTTTTCGAGGGGCGCCGGACGTGGGCAATAACCTCTTGTTGACCATGTTGCCCCGGCAAAAATTTCCCAGTTGAGGGACAAAAGAAAGATTCCGTTAACCATTGCGTCCGTACGGTGGACAAACAGGGCGCTCACGCGCCGGCGGCCTTTGTATCGCGTCATTTAAAGCCAGTTCGGCAGCATCGAGCCCATCCCAGGACCACGGGCGGGGGCAATGGCAGACGACGATCAGGAGGAGGGCGCGGAAGCCGTTGCTCCGAAAGGCAAGCGCAAGCTCATTATAATGGGTGGCGCTACGGCGCTTGTGCTTCTGCTTGCCGGGGGCGGCTGGTTCTTCTTCATGCGCGGGCCCGCGAAGGAAGTGCAGGCAGTCGCGCCTCCGCCGAAGCCGCCGGTATTCCTTGATGTGCCAGAGGTGCTGGTCAACCTGTCGAACGCGCCGGGCGAACGAGTTCAGTATCTGAAGGTCAGGGTCGTGCTCGAGGTGAAAGATCAGCCGCTGTCGGCGCAGATCGCGCCGACGATGCCGCGGGTGACCGATCTGTTTCAGACCTACCTGCGCGAACTGCGTCCCGCCGATCTCAACGGTTCGGTCGGGCTGTTCCGCCTGAAGGAAGAACTGACGCGCCGTGTCAACGCCGCGATCTCGCCCAATCAGGTGAACGCTGTGCTGTTCAAGGAAATCGTCATTCAGTGACGGACGGAAATTGAAGCATGTCTCCGGGTGATAATGACGTCGATCAGGATGCGCTAGCCGCCGAATGGGAAGGTGCGCTCGATTCCGAAGATCCGGCCGCGGCAGCGGCTGAGGCGGAAGCGAATACGCTGACCGAGACCATGGCCGAGCAGTGGGCCGCGATGGTCGACGACGGCAGCCGCAGCCTCGAAATCGGCAAGGCCGGCGGCGAGCGGGTCCTATCGCAGGAAGAAATCGACAACCTGCTCGGTTTCAGCGACGGTGAACTCAACATCGACGAGAATTCCGGCATCCGCGCCATCATCGATTCCGCGATGGTGTCGTATGAACGCCTTCCGATGCTCGAAATCGTGTTCGACCGTCTGGTGCGGCTGATGACGACGAGCCTGCGCAATTTCACCTCGGACAACGTCGAAGTCTCGCTGGATCGCATCACCTCGGTGCGCTTCGGCGACTATCTCAATTCGATCCCGCTGCCCTGCGTTCTGTCCGTGTTCAAGGCCGAGGAGTGGGAAAACTTCGGCCTGTTCACAGTCGATTCGAGCCTGATCTATTCGATCATCGACGTGCTGCTCGGCGGCCGCCGCGGCCAGCCATCGCTGCGTATCGAAGGCCGGCCCTACACCACGATCGAAACCAATCTCGTCAAGCGCCTCGTTGAAGTCGTGCTTGCGGATGCCGAGCAGGCCTTCCGGCCGCTGTCGCCGGTGACTTTCACGATCGACCGGCTTGAGACCAATCCGCGCTTTGCCGCCATCAGCCGTCCCGCCAACGCCGCCATTCTGGTCCGTCTGCGGATCGACATGGAAGACCGCGGCGGCAACATCGAACTGCTGCTGCCTTATGCCACCATCGAACCGATCCGCGACGTGCTGTTGCAGATGTTCATGGGTGAAAAGTTCGGCCGCGATCCGATCTGGGAAGGCCATCTCGCGACCGAGATCGCGCAGGCCGAAATCGCGGTCGATGCGGTGCTCTATGAGGCCAACATTCCGCTCAAGCAACTGATGACGCTGAAGGTCGGCGATACCTTGCCGCTCAACGTGCGGCCCGACGCACTGGTCACGGTGCGATGCGGCGACGTGCCGCTCAGCGAAGGGCGGATGGGACGGGTCGGCGACCGGGTCGCCATTCGCGTCACCAAGCCGCTGCGCAAGCCCCATACGTCCTACGCGATGTTCGAGAAGCAAGATGAGCAAACCAAACTGATGGAGGCACAATGAGTCATTCATTCGGACTTGTGATCGAGAGCCTGGTTGCGGTTCTGCTTCTGGTGACAATCGGTTACTGCACGCTGCTGAATCGCCGTCTCAAGCGGCTCAAGGCCGACGAGCATTCGATGCGCGCGATGATCGCCGAGCTGATCACGGCAACGGAAATCGCCGAACGCGCCATCGGCGGCCTGAAGGTGACCGTGCGCGAGTGCGACGAGAACCTCGGCGCGCAACTGGCGGCGGGCACGACATTGTCCGCGAAACTCGCCAAGCAGGTGACCGCGGGCGAAACGATCCTCAATCGCCTGACGCAGATCGCGCTCGCGGCACGGCCAGCCGGCGCTGACGTGGAGGCCCCCGCTGCGACTGTTGCCGCAGAGCAGGCCGCTCCGGCGCAGAACCCATCGGCGCAAAACATGTCGAACGCCAAGGCGTTGCTTGCGGCCGCGCAGGCCTTTTCCGAGCGGCGAAGGGCAACCGGTCTCGCTGCATGAAAACGCTTCTCCGCGATATCCGTCTCATCCCGATACTTCTGATCGCGACCTGCTGCCTGGTCGTGCTCAAGGTGTCGGGCCTTCTTCTCGACGGCGGATACATCCTCAACGATACACCGAAGCCAAAATCCTGGGCGCAGGAGACGTTCAACTTTCCGTCGTCCGGCAAGACGATCGATTCAGCGGACATCACCGGCTCGGTCGCGGCGAAGAAAGAGGAGAAGCCGGTCGTTGCAGCTCCGGAAGCCTTGCCGCCGCCGCCCGAGAACGTGGTCTATCCAGATCCCAACCGCCCCATCTCGGCGTCGGAACGCGCGGTGCTTGAGAGTCTGCAGGCGCGGCGTCAGGAGATCGAAACCCGCGCGCGCGAAATCGACATTCGTGAAAGCCTGATGAAGTCCGCCGAAAAGCGGATCGAAGGCAAGATCGAGGAAATGAAGGCGACCGAGGCGCGGGTCTCCGTCGCCGGGCAGCAGAAGCAGGAACAGGAAGCGGCGCGCTTCAAGGGACTCGTGACGATGTACGAATCCATGAAGCCAAAGGACGCGGCCAAGGTCTTCGACCGGCTCGAACTGTCGGTGCTGTTCGAGATCGCCTCGCAGATCGCACCGCGCAAGATGTCCGACATCATGGGGCAGATGCAGCCGGAGGCGGCCGAACGGTTGACGGTCGAGATGGCGCGCCGCTCAACGGGAGACAGATCGGCGTCCGCCAGCGATTTGCCGAAGATCGAGGGCAGGCCGCAGCAGGTTCGCAATTGAGGCGGGTGATTAACAGCTCCTTAACAGGCGAATTCTAGATTCGAATTGCACGTCTGAGCCACAGGTTTCCGGAACAACAGAGAGCCGAGAACATCCGGCAAGAAAGACCCGGCGAGAAAGATTTGGGAATGTCCTGCAAGGCCGCCCTCACGTTCAAGGCCGCCCGGAAGTCCGGGGCGAGGGCCCGGTCTTTCGCGGACAGGCTCTGCCGTGGCCTGCAGCCGCCGGCGCTTGCGCTGGCTGTCGCGTTGTCATGCCTTTCTGTTGGGACAAACGCGCGCGCAGAACCGGTCAGGGGTGAAGCCACGCTGACGGCGCAATCCGGTTACGCGCGCATGGTTCTGCAGTTTCAGGAAGATGTCCCGACCGAGGTGACCGTCGCGGGCGCGATTCTGGTGATCCAGTTTAGTAAGCCGGTCGCCGTTCCGATCGACCTGCTTGCCGAGTCGGTCCCGGCCTATGTCGGATCGGTTCGGCGCGATCCGGATGGCACCGCCATCCGCATGGCGTTGACGCAGAAGGTGCGCGTCAACGTGATGACCGCGGGTGAGCGGGTGTTTATCGATCTTCTGCCAGAGAAGTGGACCGGACTCCCGCCCGCATTGCCTGCCGAGGTCGTCAAGGAATTGTCCGAACGTGCGATCGCGGCTGAGCGGGCGCTGCGGATTCAGCGGATGGCGGAAGAAGCCAAGAAGCGGCCGCCGGTCCGGGTGCGGGCGTCGGTCCAGCCGACCTTTGTCCGTTTTGTTTTTGAAATGCCGGACGGCGTCAGTGTGTCGTCGTCACTGGCCGCCGACAAATTTACGCTGTCGTTCACCTCGCCGCTGATGTTCGACCTCGCGGATGCCAAGATCGCGATGCCTGCGAACATTCACACGATCAACCAGAAGATCGAGGGCGAGACATCGCGCATCGACATCGCGATGATCGGCGAGGCCG
Source organism: Afipia massiliensis (assembly GCF_001006325.2). NCBI lineage: Bacteria > Pseudomonadati > Pseudomonadota > Alphaproteobacteria > Hyphomicrobiales > Nitrobacteraceae > Afipia > Afipia massiliensis. The sequence goes on from NZ_LBIA02000001.1 coordinate 2,966,876, forward strand.
ATGTCCACGCCTTCCGCGAGGACAAGAACTACGTCGTCGACGTTGCGTTCGAGCAGGGGCAAAAATCGAAAGCGGCCAGGTCGCTTCCGAAGGCTCTCTCGACGCCTGCCGACAAGGCCGTCGAAATCGTGCCGCCGACGTCCGAGCAGATCTCGCAGCAGACGGCACAGGACGCCGAGCCGGCAACCATAAAGCCGTCTCACGTCAAATCATCTGATGCGAAATCTCCTGAGATCAAATCGCATGAGGTCAAAACGTCAGACGTCAAGCTGCCGGATAACAATCCATCCGCTGTTGCGGCTGATGTAAGAACGGAGGCTGCGCCCGCCAAGCCGGGGATCGCGACGCTACTACCGGCTGCTCCCGCCATGGCCGCGGTGACCGACTTGCCAATGAAGACCCCGCCGTCTGCACCAGCGAAAGTGCCGCCCACCGACCTCCCTGCGATGACGCCAGCAGCAGGCGTGACCGTGGATGCACGGCTCACCAGCGACGACTTCCGCCTGACATTTCCATTCACGAGTCCGACGCCTGCCGCGGTGTTTCGCCGGTCGGATTCGATCTGGCTGGTGTTCGACACCGATCAGCCGATCGACGCCAGCGCGATTAAGCGCGAGGGCGCGTGGGTCGTGGCCGATGCGACCCCGCTCGATCTGCCAAAGGGCCGCGCTCTCCGGATCCGGCTGAACCGTCCGCAGCTTGCAACCATGATCGGCGACGAGCGGGCGTGGATCCTCATCCTTGCCGACAAGGCGCAGTCGCCGCCGCAGCCGCTGGCCGCGACGCGCAACATGGCCGATCCCAGCCGTGCCAGTGTCGGCGTCAGCCTTGCGAAGCCGGGACAGATACATCGTTTCAACGATCCCGACGCCGGCGACCAGCTGCTGGTGATGACCGCCGGCGGACCGGCGCGCGGGTTCATGAAGCGCCAGGACTTTGTGGAATTCGCGCTGCTCGAATCCATCCACGGCATCGTCGTCCAGCAAAAATCGGATGATCTGACCGCCGGAGTTGCATCCGACACACTGATCCTGTCTCGGCCCGGTGGCTTGACGCTATCGACGGCAATGACTGCGCCGGATCGCGCCACATCAGTGGTTCGTCCGGTGTTCGATGTCACGGAGTGGCGCACCTTTCAGAATGCGGAGTTCATTCCCACCCGCAACAAGCTGCTGACCGCCGCGTCGATGGCGACGGGTGCTGCGCGCATGCCCGCGCATGTCGATCTCGCGCGATTTTATCTGGCGCGCGGCATGAGCGTCGAGGCGAAAGGAATTCTCGATCTGGCCCTTGCCGAGGTCAAACCCGGCGAGGAGGATGCGGCGGCGTTGACGGTTCATGCGGTCGCCAGCACCCTCGCCGGCCGCTCCGAGCTTGCGCTCGCCGATCTCGCCAATCCCGCCGTTGCCGTCAACATCGATTCCCAGCTCTGGAAAGCGCTCGCACTGGCGCGGCTGCAGAAGTGGGCGGAGGCGCGCGAGAAATTCAAGAATGTCGAGTTCGCGATTACCGCCCTGCCGGTTGATCTGCAGCGCATTGTTGTCGCTGAGGCATTTCGGGCATCGCTGGAGGTGAGGGATTATCCCGGTGCGACGGTGCGTAGCAACGATCTCGATGTTCTCGGTGTTGGCCCCGATCAGGCGGCGTCGATAGCTGTGCTGCGCGGCCGCCTGGCCGAAGCGCTGGGGCGCGATCAGGATGCGCTGGCCGCGTTCGCGGCGGCTGCCGGATCGGAAGATCGCCCCGCAGCCTCCGAAGCCAAGGTCCGCGAGATTGCCCTGCGCCAGAAGCGCGAGGAAATCACCGACGACGACGCCCAGCGCGATCTCGAAGTTCTTGCGGCGACATGGCGCGGCGATTCCACCGAGGTCAAAACGCTTGGCATGCTGACCCGGCTCTATGCCGCGAAAGCGCGCTATCCCGAAACCTTCGCGGCGGTGTACCGTGCGAGTCAACTGGAGCCGAACTCCGAAACATCACGCAAGATGCAGGACGACGCGTCGGTGCTGTTTGAGCAAATCTACAACGGCGCCAAGGGCGACGACATTCCGCCGGTCGAGGCGCTGGCGATGTTTTACGAATTTCGCGACCTGACGCCGATTGGCCGCCGCGGCGACGAAATGATCCGGCGTCTGGCGGACCGTCTCGTCGGGATCGATCTGCTCGATCAGGCCAGCCAACTGCTGCAATACCAGATCGATCACCGGCTGGAGGGCTCCGCCCGGGCACAGGTCGCATCCCGGCTGGCGATGGTCTACCTGATGAACCGCAAGCCGGAGCGCGCCATCGCGGCGCTGCGCACCACGCGGATCGCCGATCTGGCCGGCGAAATCCGCCAGCAGCGTCTTTTGCTGGAAGCCCGCGCGCAGACCGATATCGGCCGTCACGATCTGGCGCTCGACATTATCTCGAATGTCAGCGGCCGCGAGGCGGTTCGGCTGCGCTCCGACATCTACTGGGCGTCGCGGCGCTGGCGCGAGTCCGCCGAGCAGATCGAATTGCTCTACGGCGATCGCTGGCGCGACTTCCAGCCGCTGACGGCGACGGAAAAAAGCGACGTCATCCGCGCGGCCATTGGCTACGCGCTGGCGGAAGACGCCATCGGCCTCGCGCGATTCCGCGAAAAGTACAATCCGAAGATGGACGGCGGCAACGACCGCGCGGCGTTCGATCTCGCCGCGAAGCCGGCGAGGGCGAACAGCGCGGATTTTGCCCGGATCGCGAAAATGGCGGCAACCATCGACACGCTCGACGGCTTTCTGCGCGAGATGCGCGTCCGCTTCCCCGATGCGATGGCGCGCGCGAAGCTTCCGCCGGAAATCAAGACCGACCCGAATCCGACGGGCGCGCTGCCCGCCATCAAGGGCGTGAGACCGGTCGCAGCCGCGCGCTGATTGGAGGATGTTGCAATCGTCATTGCGAGGAGCATCGCGACGAAGCAATCCATACACCGTTAGGTCATTCAAAGACTGGATTGCTTCGCTTCGCTCGCAATGACGTGAGGCGCGTGCGAGGTCGTCATCCGCCGCCGTAGCTTTGCACGAGGCTGCCGGCCACCAGCGACCAGCCGTCCACCAGCACGAAGAAGATCAGCTTGAACGGCAGCGACACGACTACCGGCGGCAGCATCATCATGCCCATCGACATCAGGACCGACGCGACGACGAGGTCGATGATGAGAAACGGCAGAAACAGCAGGAAGCCGATCTCGAACGCCCGCTTCAGTTCCGAAATCATGAAAGCGGGAATCAGGATGCGCAGCGACATCTGCTCGGGCGAGGCCGCGGGCGGCTCGCCGGACAGGTCCATGAACAGCTTGAGGTCCTTCTCGCGGACATTCTTCTGCATGAAGCCGCGCAACGGGCCGGTGCCGCGCTCGAACGCCTGCTCGACGGTGATCTGGTTCGCAACCAACGGCTTGATGCCGTCGTCATAGGCCTTCTGCAGAACCGGCCCCATCACGAAGCCGGTCAGGAACAGCGCCAGCGCGATGATGACCGAATTCGGCGGTGCGGTGGCGGTGCCGAGCGCGGTGCGCAGCAGCGACAGCACCACCACGATCCGCGTGAACGAGGTCATCATGACCAGGATCGACGGTGCGATCGACAGCACCGTCAGCAGCGCGATCAGCTGGATCGCGCGCTCGGTGACCCCGCCGCCGCCCTGGCCCAGATTGATGCTGATATCCTGCGCGCTCGCCGGATCGATAAGATATCCGGCGGCGACGAGGAGACTGACAAAAAATAAAACTCTACGCGGTGATTTCGACGATCTCACGCGGGAGGCTTTGGACGGCCGAGCAGGTTGGCCATCTCGTCTTCGAGATTCTCGAACGCGGCCTTCGGAGCAGGCGCCGGTGGGGGCGGAGGCGACGGCGGGGCCGGCGGACGCGGAGCGCCTTCGGAACGCGGCACTGGCCGGTTGCCCATCGGCTCAGGCACGACCGGCGGTGCGCCGGGTCGTTCGATGGGGCCGGTCGGCGTGTCGAGACGCATTTCGCCTCCCGGGCGGCGCAGGGCGGCTTCAAGCCGCTGCGCCATATCCGCGAGATTCTGGTCTGCAGACGATAGCGGAGCCTCGGCCGGACGTGCGGGAGGGCGCGGTGGCAGCGGTGGCGCTTTCGGAGCGGTATCACTCGCGCGCGGCAGCCGGGGCGGCAGCGGTTCGGTGCGTTCGCTGCGGGGAATCGCGCGCGGTTCGGATCGCAGAGTGGGCTCGGGACGCAGCGCAGGCTCCGGCCGAATCATCGGCTCCGGCGTGAAGCTCGGTATCGTATCGGGGCTGTGGCGATCCGGCAGCGGTGGCGTCGGCCGGCGCGCATCGTCGGAATAAGATCCACGGGCGGCGCGCGGCAGTTCAGGAATCGTCGGCTCGCGATGCTCGAAGGGATCGGTATGCGCGGCTTCGCTGTCGGACCATCCGGTGTCAGGCGCCAGACGAGGCGGCAACTCGGTTCCGGCGGGTGCCCGTTGTGGAGCCTGCTGCGGCATGCCGCGAACGATGTTGGGTTCGACCACGAGGTCAGCCGGGCCGCCGATCATGAGAAGGTGTTCGACGTTATCGCGCCGGACCAGCACCAGCCTGCGGCGGCCATCAACCGCGGCGGCGTCGATGACGGCAAGCCGGGGCATACGCCCCCGCCCGGCGCTGGAGCCGCCGAGACTGCTTCCGCCAAACCGGCGCACCAGCCAGGCTGCAACTCCGATCAGCGCAAGAACGATGACGAAGGCTATGAAGAACCAAAGTGTTTGCGACATGTCCTGTCCCCGTCAAACATCACTCGCATCTATGCCAGATTCGCAGGTCGCTGGCCGCGAAACAAGCGGCTTGGGACGAATTGGGAACGAAGTTTGAGTGATCCGTTAATGCGCGGCGGCAAATGCTGCCGTTCGCGACCCTGTTACCTGAGAAAGTTCAGCGGCTCAAAAGACTTGTTGTGCCGGAACTTCAATGACTTGTCCGGTTGAAGGCAATTCGTGGCGAAAGTGGGTCAGGGCGGATCTTAACCCCTTATTAACCATACACACGGCAAATTCTGCCTACCTGAAGCGCCGCTTCGGGTCTCAGGGCGGAACAGGCCGATGGCAATCACCGATCTTCCTATGTTGTCCGCGCTTCGCACCAAGATGCAGTGGCATCAGGAGCGCCAGCGCGTTCTTGCGGAAAACATTTCGAACTCGGACACGCCGAACTTCAAGCCGCGCGATCTGGTGGCACCCAAATTCGATTCGAGCGGAACCGGGCCGGTGACCGGCAACATGGCCTCGCTCTCCATGACGCGCACCAGCGCCGGCCACATTCAGGGGGCGGGGGTCAGCGACAACTTCAATTCGCACAACCGGGGCGGCTACGCGACGCGCCCCGCGGGCAATGCGGTCAGTCTCGAGGACGAGATGATGAAGGTGTCCGCGAACCAGGGAGACTATGCGGCAGTAACCGCTCTCTACAGCCGCAGCCTCGGGTTGCTGAAGACCGCCATCGGAAAGCGCTGACACATGACCGCGCCTAAGGGAGCCACAGCATGAGCAACGGCAACGATTTTCTCAGGTCCATGAGTATCGCGACGTCTGGCTTGCGCGCGCAGGCCGGCCGGATGCGGGTGATTTCGGAAAACATCGCCAATGCGGATTCGACGGCGAAGACCGCGGGCGGCGATCCGTATCGCCGCAAGATCCCGACATTCTCGTCAGAACTCGATCGCACGATCGAGTCGCGCGTGGTGAGCCTCGGCAAGGTCAAGACGGATACGTCCGACTTCCGCATCAAGCACGAGCCGGGCAATCCGGTGGCCGATGCCAGCGGCAACGTCAAATATCCCAACGTGAACTCGCTGGTCGAAATGACCGATATGCGCGAGGCGCAGCGGTCCTACGAAGCCAACCTCAACATCATTTCCGCCACGCGCCGCATGATCCAGCGCACCCTCGACATTCTCAAGGCCTGACAAGGAGAACTAACTCATGGCATCGCCATCAGTCGCCGCCAATGCCTATGCAAGCCTTGCCAAAATCGTGGATTCAGCAGGAGGAGCCGCGGGCGGCGCCAAGACTGGAGACACCGGCGGCGTGTCGTTCGGCACGCTGCTCAAGGAAACGCTGGGCAACGTTATGGATGCCGGCCGCAAGTCCGACGCGCAGACCATCTCGATGGCACAGGGCAAGGCCAACGTCATGGATGTCGTGACGGCGGTGGCCGAAACCGACGTCGCAGTATCGACGCTGGTGTCGGTGCGCGACCGCGTGATCCAGTCCTACGAAGACATCATGCGGATGCCGATCTGATTTTCGCCGCCCTTCGAGGCCTTCGCTTCGCTACGGCACCTCAGGGTGACGGAAACAGAAAGAGCGTCATCCAGAGGTGCGAGCAGCGCGAGCCTCGAAGGATGAGAAATTTGCAACGTGATACGCGCCTGCGGGCAGGGGATTGAAATGACAGGTGCTGAAGTTCTCGACCTCTCGCGCGATGCGATCTGGACCATCGTGAAGGTGTCGTCGCCGCTCTTGATCGTCGGCCTCGTGGTCGGTGTCGTGATCTCGCTGGTGCAGGCCCTGACGCAAATTCAGGAACAGTCACTGGTGTTCGTGCCGAAGATTCTGGCGATTTTCGTCACATTGGTGCTCGCGCTACCGTTCATGGCCGACGCGCTGCATAGCCAGATGCTGCGGATATCGTCGCGAATCATCGGCGGCTAGCGCATGATTAGGGACTTGTTCAGGGACACGGCGTTCAGGGGCGAGGCAAGTCTTCGCGGGGCAAGTCTTCCATGCGTATCGATATCTCGCTGCTTCCGGCGCTCGCCGCGGCGTTCATGCTGGTGTTCGCCCGCATCGGCTCCATGGTGATGCTGCTGCCCGGATTCGGCGAAGCCAACATCCCGGTCCGGGTCCGCCTTGGGATCGCGCTGGCGCTGACACTGATCATCCTGCCGCTGCATCGCAACGCCTATACGGTCAGCATGACATCGATGGCGCCGCTGCTGGTGCTGATGGTTCACGAAATCATCATCGGCGTGGTGCTTGGCGCGACCGCGCGCGTCACGCTGTCGGCGCTGTCGGTCGCGGGCTCGGTCATCGCCCAGCAACTTGGCCTCGGTTTCGTCACTACGGTCGATCCGACGCAAGGCCAGCAGGGCGCGCTGCTCTCCAACTTCCTGACCTTGCTCGGAATCACGCTGCTGTTCGCCACCGACATGCATCACCTCGTGATCGCCGCATTAAGCGAGAGCTACAAGGTGTTTTCGCCGGGCGAACTGATGTCGAGCGGCGATGTGGCGGCGCTGGCCACCAGCGCTTTCGCGACGGCGTTCAAGATCGGCATCCAGTTGTCCGCGCCGTTCATCGTGTTCGGTCTGGTCTTCAACCTCGGACTCGGCGTGCTGGCGCGGCTGATGCCGCAGATGCAGGTCTATTTCGTCGGCGTGCCGCTTTCGATTCTGGCCGGCTTCCTGATTCTGGCGGCGATTCTCGGCACCATGATGGGCACCTACCTCGAATACTTCGGCGGCGTTCTCCACGACCTTGCGCCGCGACGCTGAGGGCAGGGCATGTCAGACGACGATAAGGAATCAAAAACACAGGACCCAACGCAAAAACGTCTCGACGATGCGTTGGAAAAGGGCGATGTCGCCAAGAGTCAGGAGGTCAACACCTGGTTCGTGATCGCGGCGTCGACCCTGCTGCTGACGTCGTTCTCGGGATCGATCAGCAAGGGCATCGAGGTTCCGATGCGCAACCTGCTGATGAACATGCATCAGATTCGCGTCGACGGGCCGGGTCTGCTGTCGCTGCTCGGTCAGATCGAACTGATGCTGATCGGCGTCCTCGGCATTCCTTTTCTGCTGCTGCTGATCGCAGGCGTCGGCAGTAACCTGATCCAGCATCGGCTGGTGTTCTCGACGGAGCCGCTGACCCCGAAGTTCAGCAAGATCTCGCCGGCGGCGGGCTTCGCACGCGTGTTCGGCAAGCAGGCGGCTGCGAACTTCCTCAAGGGTCTGTTCAAGGTGGTCGCGCTCAGCGTGGTCATGGTCCTGATATTATGGCCGGAGCGTCACCGCCTCGATGCCATGGTCCGGTTCGACCCGATAGCGATCCTGACAGTCACCAAAACGATCTCCGTCCAGTTGATGGGAACGGTGGTGGCGATGCTCGCGGTGGTGGCCGCGCTCGATTATTTCTTCCAGTACCGGCAGTGGTTTGAGCGGCAGAAGATGTCGCTGGAAGAGATCAAGGAAGAATACAAGCAGTCCGAAGGCGATCCCCACATCAAGGGACGCATCCGGCAGATTCGCCATGCGCGCGCGAAGAAGCGCATGATGGCGGCGGTTCCGACGGCTTCGGTGATCATCACCAACCCGACGCATTACGCGGTAGCGCTGAAATACGAGCGCGGCATGTCCGCGCCGATCTGCGTCGCCAAGGGCGTCGACGTGCTCGCCCTCAAGATCAGGGAAATCGCGACGGCCAACAACATTCCGATTGTCGAGAACGTGCCGCTGGCCCGTGCGCTGCATGCGAGCGTCGAGATCGACGATGAAATTCCGGTCGAGCACTATCACGCCGTCGCCGAGGTGATCGGTTACGTGATGCGCCTCCGGCACGGCGTCACAGGCCTTGGCTGATGCGTGATCTCCGGTTGACAAGGTCTGGCGCGGGCATGGGCACGGTCGTAATGTGCCTTGCGCTAGTGGTCCGATTCTAACATTCGCATCCCGTTTGGGCAGGCGATTTTTGCGAATGTTAGAATCGAAGGACCACTAGTAGATATTATTTGCTAGTGGAGCTTGGATTTGACATTCGCGTTGCGAAATCTACGGCTGGGTGGGTCGCGAATGTCAAATCCGCTCCACTAGATGCCCGATTCAGGCACTCAGAGGCCGGTAAACTGCGAATACAATGACTTGCGCGTCCCTTGCGGAACACGCGCGAACAGGCAGCGATGACAACCGACACGGGCAACGAGCTTCATTCTTCTTTCGCCACCGTCCATGAACCGGCGCGGCGCAGCGGCAGCATCCTGCTTGTGCTGCTGGTGGCAGGTGCGATCATCGCTGCGGCGGTGGCGTTCATGACCCTCGGCCGCAGCCAGGCTCAGCCCTACATTCTGGCGCTGCTGGCTCTGCTCGCCATGGTCGGGCTGTTCACGCTGTTCGCCTTCGCCGCGGGCATCGTCCGTTTCGCTGACCGTCATGCGGAAGATCCGATCGCGCGGCCGATCGCCGATCATGCGGTGGACGGGTTGGCGGTGACCGATCCGCGCGGCCACATCGTCTATGCCAACACGGCGTACCTTGCGCTCACCGGCGCAACCGGTCCCAACGATGTGCGGCCGGTCGAACGCGTCTTCATCGGCAACCCCGATGTTTCCGAAGCAGTATTCCGCCTGCTCAAGGCCGCCCGCGAGGGCAAGCGTCAGCAGGAAGAGGTCCGCGTTGCCGGCGCGGATGCCGGGCATGGCCGCTGGCTGCGCATGCGCGTGCGGCCGCTGGGGGCGGACAAGCGGCAGGCGAAGTTCGCGGTCTGGTCGGTCGCCGACATCACCCGCGACCGTGAGCGGCAGGAAGACGTCTTCCAGGAACTACAGCACGCCATCGAGTATCTCGACCATGCGCCGTGCGGTTTCTTCTCGGTGAATGCCAAGGGCGAACTGGTCTACGTCAACGCCACGCTTGCCAACTGGCTGGACTACGATCTCGCAGAGATCGGGTCCGGCGGCCTCAAGGTCGCCGACATCATGTCTGGCGACGGTGCGTCGCTGCTGACCTCGATCGTGCCGGAGCCGGGTGAGGTGAAGACCGAGGTGTTCGACCTCGATCTGCGGATGCGCAACGGCAAGACCATGCCGGTCCGGCTCTATCACAAGCTGGCATTCGGCGCCGACGGTGCGCCGGGGGCATCGCGAACGCTGGTGATCAACCGCGCGCGCGATGATCACTCCGACCCGCAGCGTGCGGCGGAAGTCCGCTTCATGCGCTTCTTCGATCACACGCCGATGGCGATCGCGACCGTCGACAAGGCGGGCAACGTCGTGCGCGCCAATGCGCGCTTCGCGAAACTCACCCAGAGCCTTTCTCCGGCCGGAACGTCGAGCAAGTCGATCTTCGCGGTGGTTCATGAGCGCGAGCGCGGCGAACTGATCGCCGCGATCAACAAGGCCGCCGACGGGCAGGGCGACATTCCCCCGGTCGAGGCGATGCTGGACAGCACCAAGGAGCGCTGGGGCCAGTTCTTCGTCACGTCGGTGGAACAGGACGCCCGCGACGCCGAGGCGGCGATCGTCTACCTGCTCGACACCACCGAAAAGCGCACGCTCGAGAACAGCTTCGCGCAGTCGCAGAAAATGCAGGCGGTGGGACAACTCGCCGGCGGCATCGCCCACGATTTCAACAACGTGCTGTCCGCCATCATGATGGCGAACGACTTCCTGCTGAACGCGCACAAACCGACCGACCCGTCGTTCCAGGACATCATGCAGATCAAGCAGAACGCCAACCGCGCGGCGGCGCTGGTGCGGCAACTGCTGGCGTTCTCGCGCAAGCAGACGCTGCGCCCGCAGGTGCTCGACATCGGCGACGTGCTGTCGGACATCAACGTGCTGCTCAAGCGCCTGTCGGGCGAGAAAGTGAAGCCCGAATTCGTCTACGGCCGCGACCTGTGGCCGGTGAAGGCCGATCTGTCGCAATTCGAGCAGGTGATCGTCAATCTCGCGGTGAATGCGCGCGACGCGATGCCAGATGGCGGCAAGCTGACGATCCGCACCGCCAACGTGTCCGCGAAGGATGCCGAGCGCGGCGAGTTCAAGGGCATGCCTGCGGCCGATTATGTCCTGATCGAGGTCGGCGACACCGGCAGCGGCATTCCCGCTGACATCGTCGACAAGATTTTCGAGCCGTTCTTCTCGACCAAGGAAGTCGGCAAGGGAACCGGCCTCGGCCTGTCCACGGTCTACGGTATCGTCAAGCAGACCGGCGGCTTCATCTATGTCGACTCGGTTGAGGGACGCGGCACGGTGTTCCGGATTTTCCTGCCCCGGCATTTCCCGGAGGTCGAGAAAGTTCAGGAAGTCGCAGCCGCCATCAGCGCGGTCGCTCATGCGCCCACTCCGGCACGCGCGCCGGACCTGACCGGGCAGGGCACCATCCTGCTGGTCGAGGACGAGGATGGATTGCGCTCGCTCAATGCACGCGGCCTGCGCTCGCGCGGATACACGGTCATTGAGGCGGAGAATGGCCTGGATGCGCTGGAAGCGCTGGAGCGGGAAGAGGGCGCGGTCGATCTCGTCGTGTCCGACGTGGTGATGCCGGAAATGGACGGTCCGACCATGCTGACCGAGATGCGCAAGCGCAATCCGGACCTGCGAATCATCTTCGTGTCAGGCTACGCCGAGGATGCCTTCGAGAAGAGCCTGCCGGAAGGCCAGCAATTCAACTTCCTGCCCAAGCCGTTCACGCTGAGCCAGCTTGTTGCTGCCGTGAAGGAAACCATGACGGCCCCGTCATAATTGGGCGCGATCCCGAAAGTGGTTACCAATTTTCGGAATTGATCATGCCAAAACAAGGGTTTGATCCCAATAGCCTCAACCGGATTGAGCGTGCCCCGCGACTGAGGGCCGCAGGCCCTATCGTACCTATCCGCTTCCCTTTCTCCCGCCGCTGACCATGTATGGACCTGTCCCCTAAGCCGGGGATCAATGCCCCTTGAGGGCCGAGAGGGAACAGACATGATTTCGTCGCAGCGCTTGCGCTCAGTCATCAAAACGCTCGCTATCGCCATGGCCGTCGCCATGCCGCTGGCACTTGCCATTTCATCGGCGGTGGACGCCCGTCCAAGCAGCGGCGGCAGCCGCGGCTCGCGCACGTTCAACGCGCCGGCCGCCACGCCGACCGCGCCCAATGCGGCGCAGCCGCTTAACCGTACAATGACCCAGCCCGGCGCGAAGGCTCCGGCGGCAGCTCCCGCAGCCGGTGGCTTCTTCAACCGTCCCGGCATGGGCATGCTCGGCGGTCTCGCCGCGGGCTTCCTCGGCGCCGGCCTGCTCGGCATGCTGTTCGGCGGCGGTCTCTTCAGCGGCCTCGGCGGCCTGTCGTCGATCATCGGTCTGGTTCTCCAGATTGGCCTGATCTACCTCGTGGTGCGTCTCGCCATGTCGTGGTGGAAGCGCCGCAACGCGCCGGCCTACGCCAACGCATCGGCCGCACCCGGCCCGGCTCCTGCGCAGGATCAGGGTCCGATGGCCAGCGCACGATCGGGCTTCGGCTTCGGTCTGGGCGGCGGTTCGAACGACGCGCCGCTCGAAATCAAGCCGGATGACTACGATGCGTTCGAGCGGCTGCTCGGCGAAGTCCAGACCGCGTGGTCGAACGAGGACATCGGCAAGCTCCATACGCTGGCCACGCCGGAAATGGTGTCGTACTTCACCGAGGATCTCAACGCGAACAAGGACCGCGGTGTGATCAACAAGGTGTCGGACATCAAGCTGCTGCAGGGCGACCTTGCGGAATCCTGGCGCGAAGGTGCCACCGATTACGCCACCGTGGCGCTGCGCTATGGCCTGATCGACAAGACCATCGAGCGCGCCAGCGGCAAGATCGTCGAAGGCAGCGATACTCCGCAGGAAGTCACCGATGTCTGGACGTTCGTGCGTCGTCCGGGCAGCCAGTGGGAGTTGTCGGCTATTCAGATGACCTGATCGCATCAGTTCGGTTCAAGCTTTACAAAGGCGTCGCGCTTTGCGCGGCGCCTTTTCATTTGCCGGCTGCTGGTCCGCCCGGGAATAAGTCGCGGCCTTGTGTGTTGATCTTGCACACCTGCGGGCGCATCACCGCCCGATAGTTCAAAAAGACTTCAAGGGAGGGACGAATGATCAGATTTTACATGATTGCTGCGCCGCTTCTTCTGCTCGCTGCTGCCCCTGCTCAGGCGCAGCAGGCGAACATGACATTTTTCATCACAAGCACACCGATCGGCAATGGCGGAAACCTCGGCGGTCTCGCCGGCGCAGACAACCAGTGCCAGACGCTGGCGCAGGCCGCGGGCGCCGGTGCGAAGACCTGGCGCGCGTACCTCTCGACGCAGGCGGCCGACGGCCAGCCTGCGGTCAACGCGCGTGACCGGATCGGCAAGGGGCCCTGGACCAACGCCAAGGGCGCGGTGGTCGCCAAGGATGTCGCCGATCTTCACGGCACGAACGCGCTGACCAAGCAGTCGGTCCTGAGCGAAAAGGGCGACGTCATCAACGGTAGCGGCGACACGCCGAACCGTCATGATGTCCTCACCGGCTCGCAGCCCGACGGGACGGCCTTTGCGGCTGGCGACGACAAGACCTGCAAGAACTGGACGAGCAGCGCGCAGGGCTCGGCAGTGGTCGGCCATCATGACCGTGTCGGATTGCGCGACGATGATGCATCGAAATCCTGGAACTCGTCGCATGGCTCGCGCGGGCCGGACGGCGGCTGCTCGCAGAACGATCTCAAGAGCACGGGAGGCGACGGCCTTCTCTATTGCTTCGCGTCGAACTGATCCAGGTTGAAGACGTTGACCATTCGGCGCGGAGTCTCTCCGCGCCGAAACTGTTTGTGAGGTCTCCATGCGGTATGAACTCTACTACTGGCCGATGATCCAGGGACGCGGCGAGTATGTCCGGCTCGCGCTGGAAGACGCGGGTGCGGATTATGTCGATGCTGCGCGGCGCGGAAGCGGCGAGAGCAGGATGATGGCGATGATGAAGGGGCGGGGAGCAACGCCGCCGTTCGCGCCGCCGTTTCTGAAGGCCGGCAAACTCGTAATCGGGCAGACCGCGAACATCCTGCTTTATCTCGGGCCGCGTCATGGCCTCGCGCCGAAAGCCGAAGCGCAGCGCCTGTGGGTGCATCAGCTTCAATTGACCATTGCGGACTTCGTGGATGAAGTTCACGACACTCATCACCCGCTTGGGACATCGCTGTATTACGAAGATCAGCGCCCCGCTGCGAAGCGGCGCTCAAGCGAATTCTGGAGCGACCGGGTTCCGAAGTTTCTCGGCTATTTCGAGCGGCTGATCGGCGCCAGCGGCGGGCCGTATCTCAACGGCCGCAGGCTTTGCTATGCGGATCTGTCGCTGTTCCAGATCGTCGAAGGCCTGCGCTACGCGTTTCCGAACAATATGAAACGCTTCGAGCGAAAGGTGCCGCACCTGATCGATCTACGCGACCGGGTGGCGGCGCGGCCGAACATCAAGGCGTATCTGGCAAGCGACCGCCGCATTCCGTTCAACGAAGACGGCATCTTCCGCCACTATCCGGCACTTGACGGTTAGCTCGTACCGCCGCGTTTACATCGTCCTTATATCCGGCGCTGGCTTTCCGTCTCGAATTCTTATGCCTCGCGGCTCATCTTCGGAACATCACGCGGCGCTGGCCGCGTCATGATTTCAGGAGATGGCCATGGCCGCTTCATGGTCGCGGGACGACACGCGGGAATCTTTCCCCGAGGACGACTATCGCGCCTATCTGATCAGCCGCAATCCGCCGCCGATCGTGTATCACTCGTGCGGCGTTCGCCTCAAGCGCCTGCGGGTTCGCTTTGATCGTGCCGTGAACGCGATCGACCGCATGCTTCATCGCATGATCGAAGCCCTCGCGGGCAACAAGACCCGGCGCTAATAGCATCTGCGCGGCATACGCTGCGCGCAACGGACGGATGACGATCCATCATCACCTCGCTGAAATAAAACTCCCCGGTTGCGGGATTGCGGCGTAAACTGCGCGTCTGTTTCGACGCCGGTCCCGGCGATCCATCACCCGGAGTTCCCATGAAGATCACACCATCCGGCTCCGTGCCGACCAAGCGCGCGCCTGCGTCCTATTTCACCGGCACGGTGTGGCAGGACCCGGTGATCGAGACACCTGCGCCTGCGCGGCTCAACGCGACGCGCGTGACCTTCGAGCCCGGCGCGCGCACGGCGTGGCACACTCATCCGCTTGGCCAGACGCTCTATGTGCTGGCGGGCTGTGGCCGCGTGCAGACCGAAGGCGAGCCGGTGCGCGAGATTCATCCGGGCGATGTGGTGTGGATTCCGCCGGGCGAGAAACACTGGCATGGCGCGGCGCCGACAACGATGATGACCCATCTCGCGATGCAGGAATCCGAGAACGGCAGCTTCGCGACCTGGCTTGAGCATGTGACCGACGCGCAATACGCCGAACCGCCGGAAAAATGATTGCTGTGTGATGCCGTCATGCGTGCGTTCACGTGAATAATTTCATCGCAAAACATGTCTGAATCGTTGACGCATTGCGTTGCGCGACGCAGCGACGATTGCGCTTGACCGGTACGCATACGACTTTAGTTTGCGCGACGGGAGGTGCGTATCATGCCTTATCAGTCTGGGTTTCTTCTCAACAAACATCCCTGCGCTCAATGCGGCAAGCCGATTGCGGCGCCGCTCTGGTCCGAGCACGAACGCAACCGCGTTTCGTTTTTGTGGTCGTGCAAGGCGTGTGACTATCAGTTCGTCACCGTTGCGATCCTCAAGGCCGAGGTGATCGACACTCCCGCTCCGCAGCAACCGCCAGCGGTTGAGGTCGCGGTGCACGGCGAAACTGTGATCGCGGCCTGACCCTCGTCAAGCGTCGATACGGATCAGCGCCAGTCCCTATTCGGGATCGTGCCGCTTGCGAAGGTGCGCCAGGCTTTCGGTGAGGATGCCTCGAGGGTGGGGCGCACATGCGCCTCGCCGGGATGCGCTGTCGGCGGTGCCATATTGCTTGCAGCGTCAACCGTGCGCGCCGGCAGGGGTTCCCGAATCGCGTGTATTGCCGCAATGCTGTCGCATTCGCCCTGTCTGTTCCGGCTTCATTCTTCATTCACACGCGAAGCAGGAGGATTGATGCGTATCATCACCCCCGCCATCTATGCAGCCCTGCTCGGAGGCGCGATCTACATCGCTATCGCCCAGAATCCGCTGCCCAACGCGATTGCCTCGGCTCCGCCGGAAGGCGCCAAGATCGCCTATGCGGTGCCGGCGGAAGGCAAATCGGTCACCCGCGTCGGCAAGCGGGAAACCTGCCGCCAGTCGGTGTCCGCGAAGAAACATCTCGGCAAGTATCAGGCGCGCGACCAGATGCAGCTGTGCGTGGCGCAGGCGCGCGTCGAATGTCTGAAGCAGGCGATCGACCAGAAGCTGCGCGGTCCGGCCCGCCGGGTCTACGTGAAGAGCTGCGTCGCGGCGTAAGGTGCCGACGCGAGGCTTGCAGCATCGCGCCGGATCACTTGTCATTCAGCCCGTCGCGTCCAGTAGATCAGCCGCGTCTAATAGATCAGCGACTCAATGCGCGAAACCGTGATCTCCGCCTTCTCGGGCTCGGTCTCACGGGCCGGGACCGCGGGCAGCTGCAGAATCGTGGCGCGCTGACCGGGTTCAAGCTGGGTCAGCAGGATGAGCTGCCCGTCGGGAAACTCCAGTGCATCATGGTGTCGGTTCGGATTGTCCAGATCGACGGTCCGGAACCGTGCGACGGTGTGACGGGCCCTCTTTCTGAAGAACCCTCCGTCGTAATCCACCTCGCGTTCGAACGAGAGTTCGGTACCGGGGAGGACACAGACCGCTACGTTCGGCTCGCCTTCGGCAGCGAAGCCTCGGGTTACGGTCATGGGGAATTTTGTCGACACCAGCTTGTCGCCGACTTTGGCGGGCCGGCTTGCTACGGCGTGCAAGCTATAATCACACATAGCGGTCACTCCTGTTGCTGATCGCTCAACCGGGTGATGCGCGGTATTGAAAAGGTAATGCTCTCGCGATGGCGTTGTTATGTTGTCGCGCCGTCACCTTTTCGTGAAACGCGGAGGAGACGATGCCGCTCAGCGCGACAGCTGCGCCGGTGCCCGGTCGCTCAACCGGGCCGCGCATTTCTCGCGCGCCATGCGCTCGGCGAGCTCGACGATCTTCAGGCGTCCCTGCATGTTGGGAATGGCCTTGAACGCGGCCAGCAGGCGCTGCGCTTCCTCGTCCGATGTCACCAGAATATCCCTGAGCATTGTCCGTCCCATGCGACTTGAGCGTCTCTTGGCCAGGCCGTCTCTTAGTCGCCGGACGTTACCATCCGGTTCATTCGGGAATGTGACGGTTTGAACGGGGTGTCAGCGTGGTTAAGCGGGTGTGAGTGCGGGGGGAGGAGCACTCTCTCCGCGTCGTCCCCGCCAACGGGTCCGGCTTCGCCGGCCCGATGACAGGCTCCGGCGGGGCCCATACTCCCTGAATCATCGATTTATCCAGAGTGCGGGACAACGCTTTCCTTCGTCACCATAACTTTCGGTGGTTATGGGTCCCCGCCTTCGCGGGGACGACATCTGAGGTGTTGCGTGATCGCGCTTCACACTTTTTCCGGATGCAGTTTTCAAACAGCCACGCGCCATCACCCCTGTTGTTATGACGGCGCGGGGGCGCCCGAAGTCCTCGTTTCCTCCGCCCTCGAATTGAGGGCGCGCGGAACGCCGGATGCTCGACGCATCCGCAGCCTCGTGTGCAAAAGTAGAAAGCACACGAGTGTCGTCGCCACGGTTGCGCCGGATACATCCGGCGTTCCGCACGCGGTGGTGCTCCGGCTTGCTTCGTGCTCTCCCCGGCAACGCCCTCGGGCTGACGCCGTCGTCTCCGCGGTACTTTTCTCCTCCGGTCGGAGGCGAAAAGAGCAGACCGGATTTCGCAGGACCACACGACTTGGGCCGGCGCGGAGTTACGCGTTCATGCCAAGCGTTACCGCTTCGCAATCCCGCGCACAGCGTGGTCCGTCTTGCGTCCGCTTCGGATGACTCACGCGCCCTTTGTACAAGGAACGCGCCCTGCCACCCTCGCTCGCGCCTGACGCTGCCGCGCCACCGCATCCCGCCCCGCGTA
The DNA here is from genome assembly GCF_001006325.2 of Afipia massiliensis. Classification (NCBI taxonomy): domain Bacteria; kingdom Pseudomonadati; phylum Pseudomonadota; class Alphaproteobacteria; order Hyphomicrobiales; family Nitrobacteraceae; genus Afipia; species Afipia massiliensis. The sequence continues at coordinate 2,984,744 of NZ_LBIA02000001.1, forward strand.
TCGTGACGATCGCGAGCCGCCCCTCAATGGTGAGGCGGGACATGCCGAACATAAGAGAGGTTTGAAGCGCGGGGATTTGTATCCCCATCACGAAATGTTGCAGGTGTTCCAATGAACGCTTGTTGCATCGGATAGGCTCACGGTACCCTAAGTGTGTCGCGTCTTAAAGAATCTAGGGATGAAAGCGCTAATCGTCGGAGCGGGAGCTACGAGAGAGGAGTCCCTGCGTTCGGGGACTTCGTCCGGCTTTGAATTTCCGCTCGTTTCTAATTTTGCTGAGGTGATGTGGAGGGAATACCGGCCCCATCCCTTTTTACGTCCTTTCCTTTCATCGAAAGGGGTCATTGTTGAGGATTCTGGGCGCGATGATTTGCAGCGATTCTTGGAACTAGAAAAATCAGGCCAAGCCAACGTTGAGCAGTTCTTTGAGTTTTGCTGGCACAATCGCAACCAGTTCAATGATCACCCTAGCGCATGGCACGATCTGTTGCATTTTGGGTTCTTGTTGCCGATTACTACGGCGATGATTACTCAGTTCTTTGAGAACGGAGTAGGGTGGCGGCCCCTTCGCGCAGGCACGCTAGTAAGCGCCTTCTTGGATGCCGGAGATTTAGTAATCAATCTAAACTATGACACCGTTTTTGAGATGGCTGTCTCGGCTGCGGGAAAATCGATCTCATATCTTCCAAACCTTAGTTTGAAAGACGTAATGGTCGCAAAGCCTCATGGTTCTGTGAACCTTTTGGTGAACGAAAAAGAACATTCCTTCCGGTTTGGCGAACCGGAAATTCATGGAACAGCGGTGCCAACATCAGATGATAGTTTGGCGGCAAGCATTCTTCCGCCTCGTCTAAACAAACAATACTCGGAGCATCCAATTGCTAGGACGATTATTGAAGCAACGAGAAGTTTGACGCCTAACGAAACAATATTCTGGGGGATCGGCTTTACGCAAAGCGATCTAGATTTGAATTCTCTTTATCGTCGGCTCGCGATAACGAGTGATTTCATCACGGTGATAAATCCCGACAAAACTGCCGCTGAACTGGCCTTCGCGATAGTTGGAAGGCCGATCATGCACTTTGCAAACCTAGATACGTGGCTAGCTAGCCGCGGGTTAAAAACGTCACAAATCTAGAAGATCATATAGGTTCATTGGCCTGTCTCTCACACACCCTTTTCGCGCGACACCGTGATCCGCACGCCGGTCTTGGCGACGGTGCAGTGGATGTCGAGCTTGCGGTAGCGTGAGTCGATATTGTAGCCGCGCACGATGTTGGTGCGGCTGACGCAGCGCCTGGTGCCCTTGACCGCGTCGGGCTTCGGGATGGTGAACACCAGCGCCGCCGCGGTGCCGAGGAATTCGTAGTAGGCCTCCGTGGGCTTCCTCTTGTCGGTGGCGGCGAATACTTCGTTGCTGCGGTTGCGGCTCGAACAGCCGAGCGACGCCTGCGTCACGGCGGGATGCTCGAGATAGATCACGCCGGCCACCGTCTTGCCGATCTTGAGGTCCGGGATCTGCTTGACGAGATCCTTGGCAAGATCGTCGCAGCGGTCGGCGCGGGCAGGGGTGCTGCCGAGCGCCGCGACCGTCATCGCAAGGACCGCAGCGAAAGCTGGAAATCTGAGAATGCGTTTTGTCATGGTTTCCCCCGCGCCATTGAAGCGTGCGGGCGGGGTGAGTGCAAGGGGAGCAGATCTCTCCGCCGGTCGTCCCCGCGAAGGCGGGGACCCATACTCCCTGACCTTGCGTTTTGCGATGCGGACTTTGACGTCCGCCTGAACAGACCCGATGGTGGTTATGGGTCCCCGCCTTCGCGGGGACGACACCGCGGAATGATGCGCCTTCTTTCCTGTATTCCTCATCCGAAGGGCCGGGGATCAAAACCCGTAAATCATCACGCCGATCGCGAACCCCACAATCAGGACGACATTGAACAGCGTCGGGACGGCGACAAGGAACGTCGCGCGGCCGAGGTGTTCGTTGTGCGCAGCATAGGCGATGGCGCAGGCGGCGATCAGCGGAAAGGCGATGACCTTCGCGATGGTTTCCACGGCGCTGAACGCGCTTTTGAACTCAAGCCCGTGCGCCACCACTGACGGCATATCGCTGAGCCACGACATGATGATGATGGTGCCGAGCGCGATGATCGCATGGCGCACGTAGCCGAGGGATGCGAACGCGATGGCGGCGACGGCAAGCACCGGATGCGCCGCGAGATGCGCCTTGACCAGGCCGCTGCCGATGCCGGAGCCGATATGCGACATGTCGCCGAACAGGACCGGCGCGTCGAAAAAGCCGAACCAGGCTTCAACGAGGGCGAGGATAATGAGCACGCTGCGCAGGCCCATCATCTGAAGTTCGGGCTTGGGCGGCATGGGATCGGCAGGCACAGGAGTGGCAGCCACAGGAGTCGCAGCTTCGGGATCGGCTCCGGTCGGCAACGTGGTGTTCATGGCCCTGTTCCCTGGCTCATCCCCGGCTGGCGCACAGCCGCCCTGCAAGGGGCCTAGACGGCTTTTGGCCATCTTCCCTTTGTCGGAAAAGCGATTAGAACGGTTCAAACCAGTGCCTTGCGATGGCCGGACCATTGAAATTCCGGCGCTTTTCGCTCTTCAACCTGCGAGATCCTTGATGAACGCCCCGATCCCTGTGCCCACGCCCAAAGCCGTCCCGCCCTACAAGCACACCCCGCTGTTTCCGCTGGGCGCGGACAAGACGCCGTATCGCAAGATTACCAGCGATGGCGTCCGCGTCGAGAGCGTGATGGGCAAGGACATGCTGGTGGTGACCCGTGAGGCGCTGCGCGCGCTGTCGGAAGCCGCCTTCGGGGACATCAACCACTACCTGCGGCCGGGCCATCTGGCGCAGCTCCGCAAGATCCTCGACGACCCCGAGGCCAGCGACAACGACAAGTTCGTCGCGTTCGATTTTCTGAAGAACGCCAACATCGCCGCCGGCGGTGTGCTGCCGATGTGTCAGGACACCGGCACCGCGATCATCATGGGCAAGAAGGGCGCGCGCGTCATCACCGAGGGTGACGATGAAGCCGCTTTGAGCGAGGGCGCGCGCGATGCGTATCTGCGCCGCAACCTGCGCTATTCGCAGGTCGCGCCGCTTTCCATGTTCGAGGAGAAGAACACCGCCAACAACATGCCGGCGCAGTGCGAAATCTACGCCGAGGGCGATGACGCGTACAAGTTCATGTTCATGGCAAAAGGTGGAGGCTCGGCCAACAAGAGCTTCCTGTTTCAGGGCACGCCGTCTCTGCTGACCAAGGATCGCCTGCACGCGTTCCTGAAGGAGAAGGTGCTGACGCTCGGCACCGCTGCGTGTCCGCCGTATCACCTCGCCATCGTCATCGGCGGCACCTCCGCTGAACTCTGCATGAAGACGGTGAAACTCGCCTCCGCGCGCTATCTCGACGAACTGCCGACGCAGGGCTCTGCGGACGGCAATGCCTTCCGCGATCTGGAGATGGAGCAAGAGATTCTGAAGATGACGCAGTCGCTCGGCGTCGGCGCGCAGTTCGGCGGCAAGTATTTCTGCCACGATGTGCGCGTGATCCGCTTGCCGCGTCACGGTGCGTCGCTGCCGATCGGTCTCGGCGTGTCGTGCTCGGCGGATCGTCAGGTGCTGGGCAAGATCACCAGGGACGGCGTGTATCTGGAAGAGCTGGAGCATAACCCCGCGCAGTATCTGCCTGCGGTGGAAGCGACGCTCGGCGGCGAGGTGGTGCAGATCGATCTCAACCAGCCGATGAAGGATATTCTGAGCACGCTGTCGCAGTATCCGACCAAGACGCGGCTGTCGCTCACCGGCACGATGATCGTGGCGCGCGACTCCGCGCATTCGAAGCTGCGCGAGCGCCTGGAGAAGGGCGAGCCGCTGCCGGATTACTTCAAGAACCATCCGATCTACTACGCTGGTCCTGCCAAGACGCCGGAAGGCTACGCGTCCGGTTCGTTCGGCCCCACCACGGCAGGGCGCATGGATTCGTTCGTCGATCAGTTCCAGGCGGCGGGCGGCTCGATGGTGATGCTGGCGAAGGGCAACCGCTCGGCGCAGGTGCGCGACGCCTGCAAGAAGTACGGCGGGTTTTATCTGGGCTCGATCGGCGGCTCGGCGGCGAACCTCGCCGAGCATTGCATCAAGAAGGTCGAGGTCATCGAGTATCCTGAGCTGGGCATGGAAGCGATCTGGCGCATCGAGGTCGAGAACTTCCCGGCCTTCATCATCATGGATGACAAGGGCAACGACTTCTTCAAGGAGCTCAATCTCGGCTAGGAGCCATCCGGAATGCGCCGCGCGATCTGGTTCGCCGTCATTTTGGTGCCGATGCTGATGTGCGGCGGTGTCAGCGCCGCCATGGCGGACTGCCGTGAGGATCACGACGCGGCGGACCAGAACGTGCGCCGGACGCGAGCGGGCATCGAGAAACTGGCGGACGGCACGGATGCTGCGAAGTGCGCAGCCTATCGCCGCTACACCGCGGCGCTGGGTGTGCAGCGAAGCGTGATCGAACGCTGCGACAGTGGCTCCAATCGCGCGCAGAATGTCAGCGCGATCGACACCGGCATCGCCGAGTACAACAAGCGGGCTGAGGTGATCTGCAGAAAGTAAAACGCGCTACTTCTGCGGCGCGATGCCCTTGAACGACAGCCGCAGCGCCGCCGCCACGCGCGGGTCGTTCTTCTTCCACATGCCGTCGCTGATGAGGGATGCGATGCCGTGTGCGACGGCCCAGGCCAGCGCGAGTGCATCCGGATCGGCAGGCTTGCCGGGATCGGTCTGAAGTTCGGTAACCGCAAAGCGTAACTGCGCGAACGCGCTGGGGATGCCGTCCTTTTGCGTCTGGTCGTCCGATCCGAAGCGGCTGAAGGCGAGACGGAACAGCCGTGGCTCGGCAGCAGCGAAATCGATATAGGCCATCGCCGAGGCGTGCAGGCGTTCCTTGCCTTTGAGCCCCGAGGTCGCCTTTTGCGAGCGATGGGCGAGCAGCGCCAGCGCCTCGGCAGCGACCGCCGCCAGCAACTGGTCCTTGTCAGCGAAGTGTTTGTAAGCGGCGCCTGATGTCACGCCGGCATCGCGTGCGGCTTCGCGCAGGCTGAAGCTCTCCGCGCCGCCTTTGCGAACACGCTCCAGCGCCAGCGCCACCAGCGCGCTGCGCAGGTCGCCGTGGTGATAACTCTCTTTTTTGGCAGTCCTCATGTAACCGCTGTTTACATTGCGGTGGCGTGGCCGTAAAGTATGCACTGTTCACTTCAAGCCATAAAAGTCGGGAGGATATTGCAATGAGTCAGTTGGACACCACCGCCGAGAGCGAGCCGTTCTGGGAGAAGGGCAATCTCGCGCCGGTCCACGAAGAGGTGACCGCGTTCGATCTGCCGGTTGAGGGCGCGATACCGCCCGAACTGAACGGGCTGTACGCCCGCAACGGCGCCAATCCGCGTGAAGGTCACAGCGGCCACTGGTTTCTCGGCGACGGCATGCTGCATGGGGTGTCGCTGAAGGACGGCCGCGCGGAGTGGTACCGCAATCGCTGGGTCCGCACTCCGCGTTTCAACGGCGCGCCGCGGAAACCGGGCATGCCCGACATTCGCTCCGGCGTTGCCAACACCAACGTCATGGCCCATGCCGGAAAGATCATGGCGCTGGTCGAGAGCGCGCTGCCTGTGGTGATGAACCGCGAACTCGAGACGATCGGGTCCTACGACTACGATGGCAAGCTCGACACGCCGTTCACCGCGCATCCGAAGATTTGCCCGACCACGGGCGAACTGCACTTCTTCGGCTACGGCTTTCAGCCGCCGTTTCTGACCTATCATGCGGCCGATGCCAACGGCACGCTCTTGCGCAGTGTCCCGGTGCCGACGCGTGCGCCGACCATGGTGCATGATTTCGCGATGACATCGCAGCACGTCATTTTCATGGATCTGCCGGTGGTGTTCGACATGCCGGCGGCGCAGCGCGGCACCATGCCGTTTGCCTGGAGCGACAGCTACGGCGCGCGGCTTGGAATCCTGAAGCGCGGCGCGGGCATCGAGTCATTGCGCTGGGTCGAGATCGAGCCGTGTTATGTTTTCCACGTCGCCAACGCGTTCGAGGAGTCTGACGGCACCATTGTGATCGATGTCGCCTGGTACAACGAGCTGTGGCGCGGTGGGCCGTCATCAAAGACGTTCGACAAGGCGGTGCTGCGGCGCTGGCGCATTGCGCCGGGTGCGGCCAGGGCGCAGGAGCAGACGCTGGATGACAGGTCGATCGAGTTTCCGCGCGTCAACGACGACCGCGCCGGGATGCGTCACGACATCGTCTACACGGTCGATGCCGGAGATGAGAACCTCGCGACCAGCTCGTACAGCTCGCTGCGCAAATACGACCTGAAGACCGGCCAGAGCACGCAGCACACGTTCGACAAGGGCATGGCGAGCGAATTCGTTCACGTGCCGGGTGCGGGCGGCAAGGGCGAAGACGATGGCTGGCTGATCGGATTCGTCTACGATCGCGCTCGAGGTGCAAGCGACCTGATGATCCTCGACGCCCAGCGGATGGGTGCAAAGCCCGTCGCGCGCATCATGCTTCCAGCCCGGGTGCCGCAGGGCTTCCACGGCAACTGGATGCCGGGTGTCTAGTTTGATCCGCGCCTCCCTGCGGAACTGAGGCGAGGCGCTTCAACATCCTCAGTCGTCATGGCCGGGCTTGACCCGGCCATCCACGTCTTGTTGTGCGCTGTAGTAAGACGTGGATCACCGGGACAAGCCCGGTGATGACGATTGAGTTTGTCGATCGTTAAGCAGCTCAACTCGGGTCTGCTTTTGGACGTGTCTTACGCCCGCGTTCCCTTGAACGGGAAGCTGCCCATCGGGCCAATGCTGACATCGCCGGAAATGGAATCGCCGTCGACCTTGCCGCTGAAGGCCAGCGTCAGAGGCATCGGATTGGTGATCGAGGTTTTCCACGCAACGTCGTTGCCGTTCACGGTGCCGTCAACGATGTCCGCTTCGTTGCCGTCCGCCGCCTGTTTGCCGATCAGCGTGCTGCCGTCGGCTTTCAGCGTCAGCGTCGCGTCGCGATCGCCCAGCGGTGTGCTCAAGGTGATATTCCAGTTTCCATCGACTGCCATTGTTGTCCCCCTTTGCTGTGCTGCACAGCCTGAATTGGTCTTGGCGCAGCACACGCTGCCGCCGATATAGCGTATTTTTCCGACGCGATCCCGATTTTTTGTCGGAGCCATTTGTCATACGACAGACAAATTTTGTGCCGGAACTCCCGGGCGCGATGACCGTTGCCCTGAGCGTTTCTGGGAGGAGGCGGGCGATGGGAGAGCTGGCGCGGGAGGTGCCGTCACACGCCGTCCATCTCTGCGTCGACATGCAGCGGATGTTCTCCCGCGACGGTCCGTGGCCGACCCCCTGGATGGAACGCGTGCTTCCCAACACCGTTGCGCTGGCCGGTCATGCGCCAGAGAAAACTATTTTCACGCGCTTCATCACGCCGCACCGCGCGTCAGACCTGCCCGGCACCTGGGCGCGCTATTACGAGAAGTGGCAGAACGTGACACGCGAGAGGCTGGATCCGTGCCTGCTGGATCTGATGCCGGAGCTGCAGCAGTTCGTCCCGCCGGCGGGCGTGCTCGACAAGATGGTCTATTCGGCATTCGCCAATGGCCGGCTGCATGCCGAACTGCGCGCGCGGCAATGCGACACGCTGGTCGTGAGCGGCTCGGAAACCGATGTCTGCGTGCTGTCGTCTGTGATGGCGGCGGTCGATCACGGCTATCGCGTGATCCTGGCCGCCGATGCCGTTTGCAGTTCATCCGATGAGAGTCACGATGCGCTGACGGACCTTTATCGGCGACGCTTCGATATCCAGATCGAGATCGCCGATACCGGCCAGATCATCGGAGAGTGGCGCAGGTGATCGTGGATTCGCGCTTGCTTCAGGTAGCCGTTGCCGCCGCGGCGCGCAGCTTCCGTGCGATGGCGACGCGCAGGATGATCCAGGTGATGCCGAATGCGACGATCTTGGCGCCGACGGCGATCATGGCGACGGCGATCACGCCCAGCCCCAGCGCGAATATGAATGCGGCCCAGATATAGCCGGCAATGGTGGCGATGTGGGGAACGGTTTCGCGTACCATCGGCGGCGAGTAACGCAGCATCCAGTCCTTGCGCAGCATGATCGTGCCGATAGCGAAATGGCCAATCGCGGGCTTGAGCAGAACGAAACGGGGGTCCTTGGTCAGCAGCGTCGCGCCGCCGAGCCCGAGGCTCGCCCACGTCATGATGTCCAGCTTCTCTTGCCCGATCCGCGAGCGGATGAACTGGACGACAGCACCCGCGATGGCGACGCCGGTCGCGATCAGGATGTCGCCGGTCGCGGCATAGACCGCGAGAAAGACGATGGTCGAAAAGAAGTCCGCGAAAAGCTTGCGAAGGGCTCCGGCCATGTATCACACGCCGCCGGGCGCGGGTGCGGGCGCCTTTGGCGTTTGTCGGAACGGGACCGCGAGGCGTCGCACCTTATCCGCAGGCGTGCAGGCACAGTTGGCGACCGAGCCCGTAACGTCCGTCTCTGACGCCAGCGAAGCGCTTGCATCGTCACCCCTCAGCGAGATCCCGGTGAGGGTGAGGACAATTGCGAGGCTCGCCCACATCGCGACGCTCGGCTTCGCGCTGGTGGTTCGCCCGAATACGAATTGGACGACGACGATGGCGGTGCCGGCAATCGCCGCCAGCAGGACATCACCGACAACAATGAAGGCCGCGAAAAACACGGCGGTCGAGAGGAAACCGAGAAGGATCTTGAGGGCAGTGCGGGCCATTGAAGGCTCCTTGAGGCTGAAACGATTGCGCTGTTGTCGGGATCAGGCAGCGGCCGTGTTGGCGCTGGCCGCGACCGCGAACGTGCTTCGGGTACCATTGCGTGAAGTAGGAGGCGCTGTTGCGGACGGCGAAGGCGATGGCGGCGCAAACCCACAACGGCATGCTGGGCAGATAGATCGCGACGATGTCGGCGACGAGCATCAGAACGAAAGCGGCGCTCCAGACCCAGGTGAGGATGTAGTTGGTGCGCAGGAAGCGCGGCTGCTTGAGCGTTTCGGCATCGACCATCTCCCGCGCGTATTGCAACGTGAAGGGCAGGCGGATCGCGATCGAACCCAGCGCAATAGCCAGCACGCCGCCATCGACGGCGAGGCGGACGGAGGTCGGGTGCATCTCGGTCGCGGCGATCAGGTGGTATCCGGCCAGCGATGCGAAAATAATGAGGGCGCCGGTGGTCAGCATCTTGATCGAGCGGCCGCCGACCATATCTCGGCACACCAGGCCGAAGGCGATCACCGCGCTGGCTGCGAGGCTGATCTTGACCGTGGTCAACATCATCAGCGAGGCGAAGGTGGCGAACGGGGCAATGATCAGAAAGAGGGCCATGGCTGCCTGCCGGAAAATATCTTGACGATGTAAAGATGCATTTAGTCGCCTCCGGAAGGTCCGTCAAGGAAAATCTTGACACCGTCAACATGCATACCTAAATTGCATGCATGGGTGCTCGGAACGCAACAGGGCGGGAGAAACTCCCCGGAACTGCAACGGCGCGAAAAAAAACGCTGCCCAAGCGCCTGTCTGCGAAAAAAATCTCTCCATCTGCGGCCAAATCCGTACACAAACCTGATCGCGACCAGCCCTATCATCACGGCGATTTGCACGAGGCCCTGCTTCAGGCGGCCAAGCGGGTCGCCGAGCGCGACGGGTTCAATGGACTGACCCTGCGGGCGGTGGCGCGGGAGGCGGGCGTGTCGCACGCCGCGCCGGCCCATCACTTCGGCGACGTCACTGGACTGCTCAGCGAACTGGCAGCGATCGGGTTTCAACAATTTTCCGCGGCGCTGGGCGCGGCCACTTGCGCCGCTGCATCGACCGAGGCCGCCGAACTGGGCAGGGCCAATGCCTATGTCGCTTTCGCGTGCGACAACCCCTGCATGTTTCAGTTGATGTTCCGCGCCGAGCGGCTGGATCACAGCAGGCCGGTCCTGCAAGAAGCGTCCAAGGCCGCCTTTACCAACCTGGCCAGCATTGTCGGCGCCCGCCGCCATGAAGAGATTGCGCTTGATCATCTGACGCTGCCGCAAGCCGCCGACGTCGCGCGAATCTGGTCGTTGGTCCATGGCTTCGCCATGCTGTATCTGGATGGCCGGCTTCAATACATTCTGGATGCCGCGCCGGGCATCACCGAGGAGATGCTGCTGGCTGCGATGCTCAAGTCGCATTGAGCTGCGGCCGCAGGTGCTGAAGCTACCTCGGCTGCGCCAGTTCCACCGCCCGGCCGCTTGTCCCGACCACCTTCACCCTGTCGGTTCCGCATTTGAAATCACGCGCGATCGTGTCCGCGGCCTCGCGGGCTAGATCATTCGGATTGGCATTGGCCTTCACGTCGATGTAGGCGACGTGACAGACGGCATTTTCAGAGTTCGTGCTGCCGGGCTGCAGCCGCGTCACCACGAGAAGCTGCTTCGCGATTGGACGGCCGTCCTTCCCCTCATCCTCGATATCGGCCAGATGCCAGCGCTGGATCATCGCGAACGGCGGCTTGTCCTTGGCAGCCCGGCGCCATTCAATGGTCGGCGTTGTTGAACTGAACGGCCCGAACCAGGCTTTTGCCGCAGGTTCGCTGGAAGCTCCCTTCGCATTCCGCCCGATCGAGACGGTCTCGCGCAGGTCGCCCTCACTCACCACGACCACAAGCCCCGCAGGGCCGGGACAGACCCGCGTTCCGCCGTCGTCATCGGCGCTGCCGCCGTTGAGCTTTCGGCAGTCCTTGTCGGCGGCTGAGGTGTAGCTGCTGATATTTTGGGCGGTTTGCCCGGACGCAGGACCCATGAGGCCCGCGTACACGCAGGCCAGCAGCAGGGATGTCATCGCAATGGTTCGGTCGTCGCCCGGCATGATCTGGAACCCGTTTTGAAAGGCTGTGTTGTCACACGGATGGTCTCTTTGGTCGTATCAGGCGTGTGGATCGTTCACGCCGCGCATGCGAAAAACGTGTCATCAAGCACGGAATCGCATTAGAAGCACTGTCAGCGCGCTTTATGTGTCCTCGTTCAGTCTCCTCGTTAGTTTTGCAGTGAGCCATGCCCGAAATCTCGTCCAGCAAGCCCTATCGCATCGGCCGGTCCAAGACCGGGCTCGGTCTCTTCGCCACCCAGAAGATCAAGAAGGGCAGCAAGATCATCCGCTATTTCGGGCCGATGCTCGATTCGAAGAACAAGAAGCACGACGACATCGACAACAAGTACCTGTTCGAAATCAACAATCGCTGGACCATCGACGGCTCGGTGCGCAAGAACATCGCCCGCTACATCAACCACGCCTGCCGCCCGAATGCCGAGTCCGACGTCAGTTCGCGCAAGCGCAAGGTCGTGATCCGCGCCATCAAGACCATCGAGCCGGGCGAGGAAATCAACTACGATTACGGCACCGACTACTTCAAGATTTTCCTCAAGCCCATCGGCTGCAAGTGCGATCACTGCGAGAAGAAGCGGGCGAAAAAGCGCGCCGAGGCCCGCGCTGAAAAGCTGCGGCTGAAGCTGAAGGCCGAGAAGAAGGCTGCCAAAAAGGCGGATAAGCAGGCGGCCAAGGACGCTCGCAAAAAGAAGGCGGTCGCCAAGGTTACGACGTCGCAGGCGGCAAAGCGGAACACGCTCGGCGGCGTCAAGGCCAACGCGCATGCGCGGGGCACGGGCAAACCGACCAAGACCAAGGCGGCACGGACGAAGCCGCTTGGGCGCGTACAGCCAAAAAGCCCGGCTCGAGCGAAACGCGCCTGACGAATCTAAGAACCTCAGACCCGGCGGCGACTGATTTCTTCAATCAGCGCCGAATGAGTACCACGCCCGCGATCAGGAGCGCCGCGCCGAGAAGGCGCGACAAATCGATCGAGCGTTGCGCAAGGCCAAGCCAGCCGAAGTGGTCGAAGGTGATCGATGCGATCATCTGACCGGCGATCAGAATCGAAATGAACGTGGCCGCGCCAAGGAGCGGGACCAGATAGATCGCCAGGCCGATGAAGATTGCGCCAAAGAGATCGCCGCTCCATGCCCACCGGGGATGCGGCTCACGACGCTGGCCGACGGAATCGGGTCGCGCAACGCAATCGCCAGCAAGGCCATGCAGAGAACACCGACAAAATAGCTCACGAAGCCGGACCACGCGGCCGAGTCGAGTGCGGTCCGCAGGTTTGCGTTCAGGGCCTGCTGAATGACAATGCTGATGCCCGCCGCGAAGGCGAGCGCGATGGGGAAGGCGACGTTGAGCATTTTTCTGCCTCGGTTCAATTCCCGTGGAACACGCGAGCGCGATCTAGTGTCCCACACTAGAGGCCTTTGAACATGTTGCCGGCCAGCAGCAGCAGATAGCTGATCCCCAGCGTCGCGAATCCGTGACCGCTGATGAACGGGATTTTGACGCGCGCATAAACGGTAAGCGCCGCCAGGATCGCGAGGATGATTGAGACGAGGAAAATCGGAAAAGATGGCGCGCTGAGATTCATGGCAAGTCCCCGGACTGAATGCACCGCACGATTGCGGTGAGGGGACTGAAGCCCGCCCGCGGCACTCCCGGCAAGGGCATGGCCGCTTGAGGCTGTGGATGAATACCGCGCCGGCTCGATCCGCTATTCGGCGATGACGGCTTCGACCGCCTTGATGGTCTGCTGAACGGCCGCGATTTCCTGAATCAGGGCCTTGGAGATCGAAGGCGCTCCCGAGCCCATCTGCATCACCAGTTCGCGGCGCCGTTCGCGCAGCAGGACGAGCGGCAGGCGGTGATCAAACGTGTCTTCGGTGGTCATTCCAAATTCCGCTTCAATAACCGACATATTCGGCTCCCATGGCGACACGACCAAGTTAGCCGATTTGAATTAAATGGCCGGAACGGAGATCGATAAACTTTTATCGAATGGAAGATGCCGGGCGGATGGCGTATCCGGCCCGGCATTTGTTTTGGGATGATGACGCTTAGCGCGCTGCAACGGCGCTCGCGCTCTTGCGCAGCCCGATGAACTCGAGCTCCGCGAACACGCCGACGGCGATCGCCTGCATCACGATGAAGGCCTGTCCGAGCAGATTGGGCGAGACCCAGCCGCTTGCGAGTAGCAGGATGCTGTCGATGGTCCAGACCGCGTTGATGGCGATCACGGCCCATACGGCCACCTTCGACATCATCTCACGCGAGGCGAGGTAGCTGACGCCCAGAGCGAACGCCACCAGGATGAGGCCGGTGTTGCGCAGGAAGGCTTCCGGCAGGTTCAGCAGTGAAGCAAGGAAACCGGCGCCGAACACCAGCAGCAGCGCGGCGGCTCCGCTGAAGGCTGCATCGATCTGAAGAGCACGGCGAAGGAACAGGGATGGATTGATCATGATGGTTCTCCTTTGGGTTGGTCGGTGGTTGGACGATCAGGATTTGCGGCGGCGGGCGAGGGCCTGACGCAGCAGGGTGAACGGGCAGAGGGTTTTCACGGCGCGCCGCTCAGCGGCAGCGACATGCGCAAACACGAGCGCGCCGGTGTGGTGGAGCAGAGGCTCGGGCATGTTGAGTGAGCGCGCCGTCATCCGTGTCGCGAGCCGGAGCACCCAGTTGAAGGCGTCGGCGGGACGGCTGTCGGCGGCGGTTGGGCGGTCATGCGTGATCATCGGTCATCTCCTGTGGTGCAGAAGATGATCCGGCGGCGGGACCAAATCGATTACCTTGCAGGTAATGGAACGTGCGAAATCTGCATGGTAGCGTGGCGGTTCGCTAGTCCGCATCGCCCTCAAACCGGGATCCGTTTGCGGACTAGCGAACCAAAGCCACGCTACAAGTTATAATTTCCTAGTGTCCTTTCGAATCCGACGTTCGCTAAGAGGGCGCTGCAGGTGGGGCGAACGTCGGATTCGGGACACTAGGTTTCAGCCATGATGAACCCACAGTCTTCGGCGCGCCGCGCCGTCAAATCCGCCGCCAAGGCGAGACCCAACGCCTTCGGCGATCATTTGCGCGAATGGCGGCAGCGCCGCCATCTCAGCCAGCTCGACCTTGCGGGCGATGCCGAGATTTCCGCGCGGCATCTGAGTTTCGTTGAAACAGGCCGCGCCGCGCCATCGCGCGACATGGTGCTGCGCCTTGCCGAGCGGCTCGACGTGCCGCTGCGTGAGCGCAACGTGTTGCTGGTGGCGGCGGGTTTCGCGCCGGCATTTCCCAATCGCTCGCTCGACGATCCCGCGCTGGCGGCGGCACGTCAGGCGGTCGAAACCGTGTTGAAGGCGCACGAGCCTTATCCGGCGCTGGCGGTGGACCGGCACTGGAATCTGGTGTCGGCCAACGCCATGATCGCGCCGTTCCTCGCGGGCGTCGCGCCGTCATTGCTGGCGGCGCCCATCAACGTGATGCGCCTGAGTTTTCATCCGCAGGGGATCGCGCCGCTCACCGTCAATCTGGCCGAGTGGTGCGCACATCTGCTGGAGCGCCTGCATCGCCAGTGCGAGGCAACCGCCGATCCCATTCTGATTGCACTCTACGATGAGCTGAAAACCTATCCGATTCCGGCACGAAAGACGCCGCATCTCGTCGGCGCGGAGAACAGTCTTGCGGTTCCGTTCCAGATGCGGATGGGCGACGATGTGCTGAGCTTCATTTCGACCACGATGGTGTTCGGCACGCCGCTCGATGTCACGCTGTCGGAACTGGCGCTGGAGACGTTCTTTCCGGCGGACGACAAGACCACTGCGTTCATGAGGGCAATGCAGCCGCGGTGATTGCGTGTCCTCCGGTTCATCGCCTACAAGCGGGAACAACGCTTTGGACCGATGGACAATGATCGCCCCCGCAGTCGCCGTTGAAACCTACATTCTCGCCAAGGACGGCAACCGGCCGTTCCTGATGCGGCGTGCGTTCGCCACGAACGCCGAACTTGAAATGGTGGTGAAGACCGACGCCATTTCGTTTCCAGCCACGGCGAAGGGCGTGAAGGCCATCGCGGACGTTCTGGTTCATCGTTTCGGCATCGACTACGAAAACGTCTGCACGGTTTGCCTCTCGCGCCCTTCGGATGCTGACCGCCGGCACTTTGCGTGTCACTGGCTCGTCGGAATGTCCGCCAAGAGCGACGGCCAGGTCCGGGTCGGCTGCGGGCGCTACGACTGGCATTTCGGTTCGGACGGTCTGGTGGAAAAGCTCGTTATCACCATCGATGTGATGAACATGTTTCCCACTACTGAACTCGCGGCGACAATGAACTGGCTGTCCGGCCTGCCATATCCCTGGTGCACACCCGGCGAGGTTCTCGAAGGTATGCCGAAGGCAGAAGGATTCGCCGCGATTGAAGCTTATGTGAAGCAGGCTCGGATCTCGCCGGAGCGATAACGGCCGGTTACGCTCTTGCCTCATGGCTCCGTCGGCTTATCTTCCGGGTTCATTCTCGCGAGGACATCCGATGGACACCCTGAAGCCGCTGCAGATCGATATCGTCTCCGACGTTGTGTGCCCGTGGTGCTACATTGGCAAGAAGCGCATCGAGGATGCGCTGGCGCTGGCAAGCGATGTCCCCGTGCATGTGAACTGGCGGCCATTCTTCCTCAATCCGTGGGTGCCGCGCGAAGGCATTTCGCGCGACGAATATCTGACCGCGAAGTTCGGCTCGCCGGAAGCCTACAAGGGCATCGCAGGCCGTGTCGTGCAGGCGGCGGCGGAAGAGGGGCTTGAGTACAATTCCGATCGTGTGAAGCGTCAGCCCAACACCATGGATTGTCATCGCCTGATCCATTGGGCCGAGGCCTGGCAGGCAACTTTAGGCAGCCTGCCCAAAAACGGTGGCAAGGCTGCGCAGATGAAGCAGAAGCTCATGGAGCTGTATTTCCGCGACGGCGGCGATCTCACCAGCACGGACGTTCTGGTGCAGGCCGCGGCCGACATCGGCATGGATGCGGACAGCGTGCGCAAGCGCCTTGCCACCGACGAGGATGTGGATCTGATTTCAGGTCATGCGCAGGAGGCGTCCGAAAAGGGCATCTCCGGCGTGCCGACGTTCGTCTTTGCCGGTAAGTATGCCGTCTCCGGCGCGCAACCGGCGGACCAGCTCGCCCGCGCGATTCGGCAAATCTCGGCGGAGATCAATCAGGCAGCGTGAATTTAGCGTCAGCCGTCATTGCGAGCGAAGCGAAGCAATCCAGAGCAACAAAAAGAACTGGATTGCTTCGTCGCAAGTGCTCCTCGCAATGACGCCGGGTGTTATTGGCGACGCCATGGTTTTCACGCACTCGCCGCAGCCGGCGTCGGTAGCCGCGCTGGAAGGCAGGCCACCGCAACGAAGATGACAGCCGCCGCGCTTGCCATCAGGCGAAACAGCGTGTCGAAGCCGTAGTTGCCGTAGACGAACGAAATCATCGGCAGCGCCAGCGCGAGCACCGTGAAGCTGACGACATAGCGCACGCCATAGATGCGCGCGCGGGCTTCGCCGCTCGCCATCTTGCCGATCATGAAATCGTTGATCGGAATTTGCCCGAACGCGCCGAGCATGAAGCCAAACGCCGCCGCCAGCGCCCAGGCGTCGCGCAGGCCGGGCATTAGCGCAAAGAAAACGATCTGGATCGCGGCGACGATCAGAAACACAGTACGGGGCCCGAGCTTGTCGAGCAGGCTGCCGACGACAAGCTGCGCCAGCGAGGCGACCGCGAAGACGATGAAGGTGAATGCGCCGACCATGGTCGCGATGTCGCCCTTGGCGGCTGTGACGCCGCTTGCCGACAACCATTGCGTCATCTCGGTCGCGATGCCTTGCAGCCGCTCGTCGAAGATTTTCGGCAACGCGAAGGTCGTCGACTGGAACACGAGGCTGGAGACCGCCGTAGTGAGAAACACGATCGCGGAAATCCGCAGGATCAGCGCTTTCATGTCGGCAGAATGTGCCGGAGCGGCAGCAGCGGGTGCCGGCGCTTTCTGATGCGCGGTCGAGACTTCGCTCCATTGATGGACGGTGTAAAGCACGCCGATAATGATGGAGAAGACGCCCGGCACCACGAAGGCCATGCGCCAGCCGCCGTTGTCGATGAAGTAACCGGTGATCAGCGCCGCGCTGGCGACGCCGAGATTGCCCCAGACGCCGTTCACGGCGAGACGCATGCCGGTGTTCTTCCAGCGTTGCGTCACGATGGCGAGGCCGACAGGATGATAGATCGCGGCGAACACGCCCACCACAAACAGACCGATGCCGACCTGCAGCGGCGTCTGCGCGAATGCGGTCGCGATCGACGAGGCGCCAATGCCGACGAAGAATACCGCTATCATGCCCTCGCGGCTCCATTTGTCGGCGAGCCATCCGGCGGGCAGCGCGAACAGGCCGAAGGCGAAGAAGCCCGGCGTCGCGTATGTCAGGAGTTCGCTGTAGCTCAGTCCCCATTCGCGCGAGAGCGCGAGCGCTGCCACCGTCGCGAAGATCAGCGTGAACAGGTGGTCCAGATAGTGGCCGATGTTCAGGAACAGGAAGTGGATGCGGTCGCGCGTCATGGCAGGCCTTGTTTAGGCATGATCTGGTCCGAAAACCGGTACCACCCACGGATCAAGTCCGGGGGCAGGCTTTTCGGGATCATGCCTTCGATTCTGCCTCCAAAAGTACCCTTGGCACGATGGCGCTGTCATGCCAAAAATCGTTTAAAATCTGCCATTTCTCTAAAGCGCATGATCTTTACGGAAAACCGGTTTCCACTTTTCCGGATCATGCGCGGGTTACCGGTCATGACTCCGCGTCCACGCCGCAGCACCGATGCCAACGACTATCAGTTTGTGCCGCGTCCGCTTGCGGCGATGTCGAAGAGCTTCAGGGACGGTTTCGAGATCGAGCCGCACCATCACGCGCGCGACCAGCTCGTCTATGCTGTGACCGGCGTGATGCGGGTCCGCACTGCGACCGAGGCGTGGATCGTGCCGCCGGATCGCGCGGTCTATCTTCCAGCGCGCACAGAGCATTCCATCAGCATTCACGGTCAGGTGGAGATGCGCACGCTCTACATCGCGCGCGATGCCCATGACGACCTTCCATCCGCGCCGACCGTGCTGGAAGTCTCAGGCTTGTTGCGCGAACTGGTGCTGGCGATGATCGAGGAGCCGGTGATCTACGACGAGCAGGGACGCGCGGGGGCGGTGGCGTTTCTGATCCTGGCGGAAATTGCCAGCGCGCGGCGATTGTCGCTGGTGATCCCGATGCCGCGCGATCCACGCCTGCTGCGGGTCTGCAACGCACTGCTGGCCGATCCGGCAAGCCGTCTCACGCTGGATAGCTGGGTCGATACGGCGGGCGCGTCGGCGCGGACGCTGGCGCGGCTGTTCGAGGCTGAACTGGGATTGAGCTTCGCGGCATGGCGGCAGCGCGTGCGCTTCCACAACGCGCTGGAAGCTATCGTCGCGGGCGAGCCGATCTCGCGCGTCGCAGAGCGCAACGGCTATCGCAGTTCAAGCGCGTTCTCGGCTGCGTTCCGCAAGGCGATGGGCCAGCCGCCCAGTTCGTTAAGGAGTGAGGGAGGGGCGTGAGCGGTTAGCTCACGCCTTCTTCAGATAGTAGTTCGCATTCTTGCCGAGGGCGATGCGGCGGATGATCCGGCGCATGGTCTCCGATCCGCGCAGCGGTTCGATGATCGCGGCGGCGGCGCGGTAGACGGCGAGCTTTGTGCTGTCCAGCGCGGGCCTTGCGCCCGGAGCGGCCTGCGGCAAGCCGATGCCGCGCAGCATCGAGTTGAAGCGATGCAGGTCGTTCAGCCGGCGCACTTCCTCGGTTTTCCAGGTGATCGCCATCGAGATCGAATGCGATCCCGCTGTCTTCACCCAGTGCGGCCACTGATAAGGAATGTAGCAGCCGTCGCCGGCGTCGAGATTGAACTCGATCCCGCGCGGCCGGAAGCTCTCGTGGAAGGGCACGTTGCGGTGCTTGACGGTGGAATGCTCGACCTGCGCGTCGTCGGCGATCTTGCCGTCGCGGTTGTCGTAGACGGCGAAGATCTTCTCGCCGCAGATCTGCACGAAGAAATTGTCTTCGGCATCCATGTGGAACGGCGTGGTCGAGTTTGGCGACGACACGAACAGGAAGCCTTCGATCTGCGAGAAGCCGGCATCCTCGATGCTCTTGAAGCCGCGTGCACGGGCCACCGACGTCAGCGCGTCTTCGAGCAGTTGGCGATACTCCGGGGATTTCTCCACGCGCTTGAGCACCATCCATGCGCCCGCGGTCTGAATGCGGTTGACGACCTCGACCGGATCGAGATCGACGCTCTTCACCTTGTCCGGGTCCTGGCTGACGGAGGCGTCGCCGGAATTGTATTCGATCAGGTCGCGCGGCATGTCCGAGGCAAGCTGTGCGATGCGCGACAGCGTCAGCAGCGGATGGCCCGCGAGCTTGTGGCGGATCGCGAACGGCTTCAGCGGAAAATCGCGCTTCAGCGATTCATTGTCGGCGGTGATGACCGGCGAAATGCTTGAGGCGACGTTCATGAGCGTGTCTCCCGGAGTTTTCTGATGGTGTGAACAAGGCGGCGCGCCGGCTCGCGAACGAGCGTGCGCAAGGCGAGGCCGAGCCGGATGGCCGGCACGAATGGATCGCGGCGATTGAGCGGGATCAGCACGTCGCCGATGACAAGGCGCCCGCGCCAGATCGGATCGATCATGGGATGACCCGGGATCGCGGTGGAATCGACCATCGTGATTGTGTCATCGGCGCACATGTGGCGCGTCAGCTCCAGCGTCAACTGAACCCCGGGCGACCATTTGGCGAAGTTTTCGTCGACACCGAGCTTGAAATAGAAGGCGCGGTCGAGGTGCCGGAGCACGATGCCGGAGGCGACCGGCGTTTCGCCGGCATGCAGCGTCACGATTTCGCAGTTGCCGCGCGCCGCGGCATCAAACACCGCGCGGCGAACGAAAGCGGCGTCGCCGTCGTGCTGCGCCAGCGCCGTGCCGCGCTTGGCCTTCCAGCCGCTGGCTTCGAGGGTGAGGAAAATTCCAAGGTCGCGTTTGATTTCGCTCGGCGCGGTCGCGATCGTGAAGATCACGTCGCCATGTTCGGCGAGCCGGTTGCGCTGGCGGCGAAGCTCTTTCAGCTTTTTCGGCCCGAGCGCGTCGCGGAGCAGATCGTCGGCGTCGCGTGTTGCGTCGAGGCTGGCGCGCGCATGGCTTTGCAGGATGCGCGGCTTCAGCCCGCGGTACGCGAGTGCGCGGGTCAACGATGCCATCGCCGCGCCTTCGAGCGGGATGTCACGCAGGATCAGCGCATGCGC
This sequence comes from Afipia massiliensis, assembly GCF_001006325.2. Classification (NCBI taxonomy): domain Bacteria; kingdom Pseudomonadati; phylum Pseudomonadota; class Alphaproteobacteria; order Hyphomicrobiales; family Nitrobacteraceae; genus Afipia; species Afipia massiliensis. Next base: position 3,005,038 of record NZ_LBIA02000001.1, read on the forward strand.
CCCGGCGTTGCGTGCCTGTTGCATCAGTTCAGCGGCGGCCTCGTCGGCCTGGTCGCGATCGAGCAATGGCGTGGCGAGTGTGCCGTAAGGATCGGCGCTGACCAGCGCGGGCAGGGGAAGGCCGTAGGCGCGCCAGGCGGAAATCACCGGCAGCAGGCCGATCAGGCGCGGACTGTCATTGTTCGCGGTTGTGGCTGTGAGGGCGCGGACGTTGGTGCGTCCCTGCGCGGACGCATTCACAGCCAGCTTCCATTCGGGCAGATAATAGCCGTTCGGCTCAACGGCGTTGTCGCTCAGGCGGCGCCAGCGCTCAGTGGAGACCATGTCGAGCGGTGCGAGCGCGGCGGTTGATTCAGCCGCGGAACGGTCGCTCGTTCGCTCACGAGCAAAACTCACCTCGCGGCGCGCGGCGGCTTGTGTTGCATCGGCAATCTCGACCACGTCCCTGATCCCATTCCACGTGTTCTTCGGCACGCGGCCTTTCGGAGCTGTGTGCGCTGTTGTTTTTGGCGTCCCTGATTTTCGACGGTATGCGCCAAACATCAAAATCGGATGTGGGATTAGGGTTAAATGCGGTGCGCTTTTTTCATCGGTTGTTAACGATGCTGGCGCGCTCACGAAGGCGTGACAGCCGTTGCCGGTATCATTCGGTTGGAAACCGCCGCGTGCAGGAAAATTTAAGCAATTGCGCGCAACCTACAATTACCATGACACCGCCTGCGTGACATTTCAGCGGCGGTGGGAATTTTAAGAAGTCAGTTTTTGTAAACCGAGATTCTCGGAGCGCAATTTTACCAGGCAGCAATCTCCACGGAGGTCGCAATGGGCAAGGAACTTCGTAAGAGCCAGCGGATCGATTTCGAACGCGGCATTGATGTGCAGATCATGGGAATCGACGGCACCTGGCGCCGGTCGTGCCGGATGCTGGATGTGTCCGAAGGCGGCGCTTTGCTGAAAGTTGACGGCTCCGTCGGCGATCTCGATCTGAAGGAATTTTTCCTGCTGCTGTCCTCGACCGGCCTCGCTTACCGGCGATGCAAGATGGTGCGGGTGAACGGCGACCAGGTCGGCGTGATTTTTCTGAGACCTGACGTCAAGAAGAAGTCGGCATCCCCATCTGCGCGACGGGTGCCAGTGGAAGGATTGGCCTGACGTCAGATCCGCAAGAGCGTTGTGAGAGTCCGAGGTGTGAGCCTTCATGCATCAAGATCGTCGCTTCAACCGCGTCCGGCCTTCGGGGAATCTCTCCCGCTCGGCCAGCATCATCGTCGACCTGAAATCTCCGGTGATCCGCTGCAACGTCGTGGATTATTCCGCGGGCGGCGCTTGTCTCGAGGTTGCACCCGGCAAGCCGTTGCCGGACAGGTTCGAGCTGCTCTACGCCGGATCGAAAAAGAAATGCCGCGTGGTGTGGGTGAAAGGCCCGCGCCTCGGCGTTTCGTTCTAGCTGCCGGGCGCCTTCAGTCGAACGCGATGCCGACGCGCTGACCGTTATTCCAGACCATGCGGCAGCGGGCGACAAAATCATCCGCCTTGATGGCAAGGCTGAATCGCGGCGGGATCATCGCGGCATTGGCGACATCCAGCGCCGCGCCGCGGTTGGATATGTTGCGTACCGTGCAGTCGACGCCCGCGCCATTGAACGTGATGACGCCGCCCTTGAAAACACGACGACGCGTTTCCGACCGCCTCTCCGCCAATGGTGTGTCTGTCATGGCCGCGACCTTGTGAGTCATGGCCGCCACCGTAGGTACAGCGGGTTGCCAGTCCATAAAGCGATACCTGTTGCTGCCTTGGCTCGCGTTCAGGATTGATTCACGACATTGAGCCGGGGCGTGCCCGGGCCCGGCTGGAACAGCTGCACAGCGGCTAACTCATGCCCCTTTGCAGGGTTTGCCTCGCCCTGGTCGCGTCCTGCCCCGTCTTGGCCATCGTTTTGCGGTGGGGTAGACTGTCGATGGCGGGCAGGCGCGCGTCCGGACGACGGCGTCCAGGTTCACAACAAGTCCCAATCTCACAACAGATTGATTGATCCGGGGAGAGTTTCGATGCGGGTGTTTCGTGTGGCGATGCTGATCGGCTTGACGATGGTTCCCGTCGCTGTGCCGGCATATGCCCAGATGATGCCGGGGTTCAAACTGGGAGAAGGCAAGGAATACTCCGAGGAAGAAAAGGCGCGCGCGAAGGCCAACGAGGACGCGGCGAAGGCCGCGCGGTCCAAGATCCCCGATGCCAAGGCGAGCAACGATCCATGGGCCACGGTGCGAACCGAGCCTGCCGCGAAATCCGCCAAGGCGAAATCGACCGCGAAGTGAAGTTCCTGCCGCGCGGCGGCGTTACTTCGGGATCTTCGTCTCTGCGGAAAGCCAGTTGTTCAGATTGACGGCAACGTCGAGCTGGCGGGCCTTTTTCAGAAGATCGTCGCGCTGCTCGCATGGCGGCATCGCGCGGGCCTTGTCCCGGGTTTCATCCGCGATTTTCTGCCACTTCTCTCCGATGGAAATCTCGTTCGTCCTGTGCATGGATGACGCTCTCCTGGCTGTCAGGTGTGAGCACACCGCTTTGTGATCGCCGGTGCATGGTCTGTCTCAACCCCCGGTTGGCTGAAACGATCCGCAGGCGCGCAACGCCCGTGCGTCGTATTTTTTTGCTCCACGAAGGAACCAATCTCGCCCCGCATTCGTCTGTCACATAAGACATTACGCGGTGGGACGATGACTGGTCTGATCCGATTGGTGCAACACTGGCTCTGGCCAGCGGCTGCGGAAATTTCGACAGAAGCGCAGGACACGACCAGCATGGCAGATCTGGTGCGGTTGCTCGGAACCGAACACGAGCCGGCTGCTCCGGTCGACGGACAGGGCGAGGGGCAGGCGAACGAGGCCGACCGTTCCGGTTCCTGACGCACGACAGTTTCGGCAAAATTACGATTCACGCAGAGCCGGAAACACAAGAGGCCCGCCAGGTGCGGCGGCCCTCGCGATGTTCGGCGCGGTTCGGCAAGCCGCACGATCATGCCGCGCCGGCGGCGTTACTGCTTGGGCATATCCATGCCCTTGTGCGGATCGTCGGCTTTCATGCCGTCCATCATCGCCATGTTCTTGCAGCAACCGCACATGCGCATGCCGGACTGTTTCATGGACACGGCAGGCTTGTCAGCCATCGGGTCGATAACGGCGGCGGACCTGCCGCACATGCCGCCCTGGGAGGTGGTGTTCTGAGCCTGCTGGCCCGAGCCGCCACACATCGCGGCAGCCGGTGAAAGGCCGATCAGCAGGGCTATGGTAGTTGAAGCGAGAAGTGTGCGCATTGGCTTTTTCTCCCTTGTTCAGGAGAACCTGGCGGCAGACGCACAGAATCGGGGTCAATTCTTTGTCAGTCGCGACAGGTGACGGCTGATGACATCGCGCAGGGCAAAACGAGGCCATTGGGATCATCTTACCACACCAGCGAGTAATAGACGGTGGCTCCGATCAGAAGCAGTCCGCCTAGAATGACCAGCGACAAAAAGAACCACTCTGCCGCCGAAAGCGGCTCAGTACGCGGATCGAAAAAATCATCCGGCTGAGACATCGCGCATCACCGAACGCAGGAGTTCGACGTTAACGCTCGCAGCTTTATATGCCTGTTCACCTTCCGACAGAACCGAAAAACAAACCCCGCGCCGGGAAGCGGGGGTGGCAAACCGACGCGGAACTCATATTGCGGTCATGTTTGGGTGGCGATGTGCGCTCACTTGAATCACATACCGGAGTAAGAAATGAAATTCTCATTCGCCCTTGTTGGACTTGCCGCTCTCAGCATTTTTGCGGTCACTGAAACCGCGTCAGCGATGCCGAACGGCTTGACCACACAGAGCGGCATCGAATCGAACGTAGATCAGGTTCGCCTGGTGTGTGACCGTTACGGACGTTGCTACCAGTCGCGTGGATATGGCTATCGAAGCGGGCCACGTTACGGCCATGGCCACCGGTATGGCCATGCACCGCGCTACGATCGTCACCGGGGAGGCGGGTACGGGTACGGTCACGGAGGTGGTGGCGGGAATTGGCGCCCCGTTGGCCGCTTGTAAGTTTTGAAAAGAGGGCTTCGGCCCTCTTTTTGTTTATCCTCTATGTCCAAGTCGACGAGTTGACCTTCACTCCGGAGCTTGATCGTTAAGGAAAAGGATGAGGCCGCCAACTGAGGCGGCCTTTCTAAACGTGACTATAGTTTCTGGTCGTCTGAAAAGGCCCAGATCCAAAGGAAAATAATATTCACGAGCGGCACGAAGTACAGCAAAGACCAAGCCCAGCTGCGGCCGTTTTTCTGCAGAATCTTTCCGATTGGAATCGGTGGTGTGAGCACGAACAAAACGACCAACCAGTGCCAAATACTGAAATTTCCCATGCGACCCCCCAATTTTCCCTGAAACACTTTTCTGGCATGGGAGCGCAAATCAAAACAGGCCACTAGGGGTTAAAACAGGCCAGTACCGCCCCTCGCAAAAGAACATATTGCGAACCTAGAACAAATAGGGTACATTTTGTTCCATCGGATCGATCCTGATTCCGGTCCGCCGCAGGGGCAGCAGGCCAGCCAGCTTGTTTGTCCGGCTGGCGAATCCCGTTCATAAGGAGCACCACTATGGCCCCCGCCGCCCTGCGTATCGTTGAAGGATCATCCATGGACAAGACCAAGGCCCTGTCGGCCGCGCTCTCACAGATCGAGCGCCAGTTCGGCAAGGGCTCCGTGATGAAGCTCGGCAAGAACGACCGCTCCATGGATATCGAGACGATTTCCTCGGGGTCGCTCGGGCTGGATATCGCGCTGGGCGTCGGCGGTCTGCCGAAGGGCCGGGTGGTCGAGATCTACGGGCCGGAATCGTCCGGCAAGACCACGCTGGCGCTGCACACGGTGGCCGAGGCCCAGAAGAAGGGCGGCATCTGCGCCTTCATCGACGCCGAACACGCGCTCGATCCGGTCTATGCCCGCAAGCTCGGCGTCAATGTCGATGAACTTCTGATCTCGCAGCCGGATCACGGCGAGCAGGCGCTGGAAATCGCCGACACACTGGTGCGCTCCGGCGCGGTCGATGTGCTGGTTGTGGACTCGGTGGCGGCGCTGGTGCCGCGCGCCGAACTCGAAGGCGAGATGGGCGACAGCCTTCCCGGCCTGCAGGCGCGGCTGATGAGCCAGGCGCTGCGCAAGCTGACCGCCTCGATCAACAAGTCCCACACCATGGTGATCTTCATCAACCAGATCCGCATGAAGATCGGTGTGATGTACGGCTCGCCGGAAACCACCACCGGCGGCAACGCCTTGAAGTTCTACGCGTCCGTGCGCCTCGACATTCGCCGCATCGGCCAGATCAAGGAACGCGACGAAGTGATCGGCAACTCGACCCGCGTCAAGGTCGTGAAGAACAAGCTGGCGCCGCCGTTCAAGCAGGTCGAATTCGACATCATGTACGGCGAGGGCGTCTCGAAGCTGGGCGAAATTCTCGATCTCGGTGTGAAAGCCGGGATCGTCGAGAAGTCCGGCGCATGGTTCTCCTATGACAGCGTGCGCCTCGGTCAGGGCCGCGAGAATTCCAAGACCTTCCTGAAGGCCAATCCGGAAGTGACGGCGAAGATCGAAGCCTTGATCCGCCAGAACTCCGGCCTGATCGCCGAGCAGATCCTCGCGGGCTCGCCGGAGCGCGATGCCGACGGCGAGGAGCCTGTGGAAGACTAAATCTATTTCCGGCTCGGGCTTAATCGCCCGGGTTTGGGTGCGATCCGAAAAGAACGGGAATCCTTTTCGGGCATCCATCGCACCTTCGGAAAGCAAACGGGCGTTGTGGATGTTGAGTTGCCGACATCCCCAGCGCCCGATTTGTTTTTGAAGAGCAGGGCGGCAGCGTTTCTCTCCGCGTCGTCCCGGCCAAGCGTAGCGCGAGCCGGGACCCATAACCCCTGCATTCGTTTGGCGCGTTGCGCGCTCGACACATGAACCACAGTCCAGTGATTGTCCCCGCTCTCGCGGGGACGACGACTTGGAAGCTCCGAGCGTGTTACTCCGCAGCCTGCGCGTAATCCGCCACCGGCGGGCAGGAGCAGACCAGATTGCGGTCGCCGTGGACGTTGTCGACGCGTCCGACCGGACACCAGTACTTGTCGGTACGCGAGGTGCCGGCCGGGAAGCAGCCCTCGGCACGCGAATACGGCCGGTCCCACTTGTCCTCCGCGATGTCGTGCACGGTGTGCGGCGCGTGGCGCAGCGGCGACGCCTCGATTTTGAAACGCCCGGATTCGACGTCGGCGATCTCGCGGCGGATCGCGATCATGGCGTCACAGAAGCGATCGAGCTCGGCCTTCGATTCGGATTCCGTCGGCTCGATCATCAGTGTGCCCGGCACCGGGAAGCTCATGGTCGGGGCATGGAAGCCGTAGTCGATCAGGCGCTTGGCGATGTCGTCCACGGTGACGCCGGATCCCGCCTTGAGCCCGCGCGGATCGACGATGCATTCGTGCGCCACGCGGCCGTTGTGGTTGCGATACAGTACCGGAAAATACGGATCGAGACGTTTGGCGATGTAGTTCGCGTTCAGGATCGCGACTTCCGTGGCGCGGGTCAGGCCTTCGCCGCCCATCATCAGGATGTAGATGTAGGAGATCACAAGGATCGACGCCGATCCGTAAGGCGCGGCCGACACGGGACCAACCGCAGCGTCCCTATCGTTTGTGATATTCGCCGGAAGGAACGGCGCGAGGTGCTTCTTCACGCCGATCGGGCCCATGCCGGGGCCGCCGCCGCCGTGCGGGATGCAAAACGTCTTGTGCAGGTTGAGATGGCTGACGTCCGCGCCGTAGTCGCCGGGCCGCGCGAGTCCGACCTGCGCGTTGAGGTTCGCGCCGTCGAGATAGACCTGTCCGCCGTGGCCATGAACGATGTCGCAGATCTCGCGGATGTGTTCCTCGAACACGCCGTGGGTCGAGGGATAGGTGATCATTACTGCGGCGAGGTCGTTCGCGTGCTCGTCGGCCTTCTTGCGCAGGTCTTCCACGTCGACGTCGCCGCGCGCGTCGCAGGCGACGACAACCACGTCCATGCCGACCATGCTGGCGGACGCGGGGTTGGTGCCGTGGGCCGAGGAGGGGATGAGGCATATCTTGCGGTGCGGCTCGTTGCGCGAGGCGTGATAGGCGCGGATCGCCAGCAGCCCGGCATATTCGCCCTGCGCGCCGGAATTCGGCTGCAGCGACACCGCGTCATAGCCGGTGATGTCGGCGAGCCACTTCTCCAGCGTGCCGAACATGGTGTGATAGCCGGCGGCCTGTTCCTTCGGCGCGAACGGATGCAATCCGCCGAATTCGGGCCAGGTCACCGGGATCATTTCGGTGGTGGCGTTCAGCTTCATGGTGCAGGAGCCGAGCGGGATCATGGCACGGTCGAGCGCGAGATCGCGGTCTGAGAGTTTGCGCATGTAGCGCAGCAGTTCGGTTTCTGAGCGGTGCTCGTGGAACACCGGATGGGTCAAGAACTTGCTGGTGCGCGCGAGAGTGGACGGCAACGCGTCGCGCGCCTCCTTCTCGATGTCGGCATAAACAAGATTGCCGCCGAAGGTGCGCCACACGCTCTCGATGATCGCAGGCGTCGTGGTCTCATCCAGCGCGATGCTGACGGTGGTTTCATCGAGCCGCAGATTGACCTGCTCATGCGCGGCGTGGGAGATGATCGCCTGCCGCTGGCCGTTCACGGCCACTGTGACCGTGTCGAAGTAGCTGTCGTTCAGCGGCGCGAAGCCGAGCTTGCGCAAGCCGGTCGCCAGAACTGTTGTGCGCCGATGTACGGTGCGCGCGATATGCGTCAGTCCTTCGGGGCCATGATAGACTGCGTACATCGACGCGATCACGGCGAGCAGCACCTGCGCGGTGCAGATGTTCGATGTCGCCTTTTCGCGTCGGATGTGCTGCTCGCGCGTTTGCAGCGCGAGGCGATAGGCGGGCGCGCCGCGTGAATCCACCGACAGACCGACGATGCGGCCGGGCAGGGAGCGCTTCAGTGCGTCCTTCACCGCCATGTAGGCCGCGTGCGGTCCGCCGTAGCCCATCGGCACGCCGAAGCGCTGGGTCGAACCAATGGCAATGTCCGCGCCGAGATCGCCGGGCGAGGCGATCAGCGTCAGCGCCAGAGGATCGGCGGCGACGACGGCGATGGCGCCCTTTGCCTTCAACGCGGTGATCGCGGCGCGCGGATCAATGAGGCTGCCGTGCGTGCCGGGATACTGGAACAGCGCGCCGAAGACATCAGCCTTGTCGAGGTCACGCGCCGGATCGCCGACGATCAGCGACCAGCCGAGCGGTTCGGCGCGGGTGCGCAGCACGGCCAGCGTCTGCGGATGCACCTCATGATCGACGAAGAACGCCTTGGTCTTCACCGAGGACGAGCGCTCGGCGAGCGCCATGGCTTCCGCCGCCGCCGTGCCCTCATCCAGCAGCGAGGCGTTGGCGATGTCGAGCCCGGTCAGATCGCAGATCATGGTCTGGAAGTTGAACAGCGCCTCCAGCCGCCCCTGGCTGATCTCGGGCTGATACGGGGTGTAGGCTGTGTACCACGCGGGACTCTCGAGAATATTGCGCTGAATCACCGCGGGCAGGACCGTGCCCGAGTAGCCTTGGCCGATCAGCGAGGTGAACACCTGATTGCGTGCGGCGATGCCGCGCATATGCGTGATCGCGTCGATTTCGCTGAGCGGCTTGCCGAGATCGAGCGGCGCCTTCAGCCGGATCGAGGCCGGCAGCGTCTCGCTCATCAGCGCCTGAAGGCTCGATGCGCCGACGGTTTGCAGCATGGCGTCGATGTCGCGCGATGAGGGGCCAATATGCCGGCGGACGAAATCGACAGCGGGTTCGGCAGGCTTGCGATGCGCGGTCATGCTTTTTCTCCTCAGGCCGTGTGGGCCTTGTAGGCGGCTTCATCCATCAGGCCATCGAGATCGCTCTTGTTGGCGATGCGCAGCTTGAAGAACCAGGCGGCCTTGCCGGGATCGGAATTCACCAGCGACGGATCGGCGGCGACGGCGTCGTTGACCTCGAGGACTTCACCCGCGATCGGCGCATAAACGTCGGACGCCGCCTTGACGCTTTCCACCACGGCGGCGGCTTCCGCCTTCTTCAGCGTACGGCCGACCTTCGGCAGTTCAACGAACACAACGTCACCGAGTTGAGTCTGCGCGTAATCGGTGATGCCGATGGTGGCGACATCGCCGTCGATCTGGAGCCATTCGTGATCGGAGGTAAACAGCGTGGTCATGGTGTCCTCAGCGTTCCAGTGTTGGTGTTGCTATCGTTTGTAACCGTTGGGCACGAACGGCATCGCAGAGACGCGCAGGGCTAAGCGCTGCCCGCGCACGTCGGCGAAGACAATCGTGCCTTCGGTGGAAAGAGGTGTCGGCAGATAACCCATCGCCACCGGAGCATTCAGGGTCGGCCCGAAGCCGCCGGATGTGACGGTGCCGATTTTGTCTGCTGATGTTTCACTGGCATAGAGCGACGCGTGCTCGCGCACCGGCGCGCGGCCCTCAGTGCGCAGGCCGACACGGCGGCGCGATGCGCCAGTCTCGAATTCTTTCAGGATAATGTCAGCGCCGGGGAAACCTCCCATCCGTGCGCCGCCGTTGCGGCGGCTCTTTTGCACGGACCACTCCAGTGCGCCCTCGACCGGGGTGGTGGTGGTGTCGATGTCGTGGCCGTAAAGACAGAGGCCGGCTTCGAGCCGCAGGCTGTCGCGCGCGCCAAGGCCGATCGGCAGCACCGCAGGGTCGGCGAGCAAAGTGGTTGCGAGGCGTTCGACGTCGCTTGCTGGAACTGAAATCTCGAAACCGTCCTCACCGGTGTAGCCCGAGCGCGAGACGAAGCAGTCGATGGCTCGACCAGAGATTTGCACCTTGTGCGCTCCGGCATCCATGAAACGCATTGCGGCGACCGTCGGCGCGTGCTTGCTCAGCACCTCGACCGCCTTCGGTCCCTGCAGCGCGATCAGTGCGCGGTCCGGCAGCGGCTCGATGATGCACACGTCGGAGAGATGTTGCCGAAGATGCGCCTCGTCTTCGGTCTTACAGGCGGCGTTGACCACCAGGAACAGATGATCGCCGAAATTCGCCACCATCAGGTCGTCGAGAATGCCGCCGGCCTCGTTTGTGAACTGCGCATAGCGCTGGCGGCCGCGCGGGACGGCCAGAATGTCCTGCGGTACCAGCCGTTCCAGCGCGCGGGCGGCATCCTCGACCTTGCCGGATTTCGCCGTGAGCGTGATCTGGCCCATGTGGGAGACGTCGAACAGGCCCGCGGAGGCGCGGGTGTGGAGATGTTCCTTCAGCACGCCGGCGGCGTACTGCACCGGCATTTCGTAACCGGCGAACGGCACGATCTTGCCGCCGCGCGCCACATGCAGGTCATGCAGCGGAACGCGCTTCAGCGCAGTGTCGGCAGGGGAGGATGGACGTTCGGCGGCTTGCATGGTCGGGCTCCTGACAGATTCGGGACCAGTTCCCGAAATCATGCCGAAGCCCCATCTGTCGCTGCGCCTGAGAGTATTATCCCGTCGGCGGATGCCGCGCCGGACGGTCCGGCCGCATCTCTTTCCAGATTTCAGTCAGTCACACGGTCCGTTTGCCTGAGAGTTTCCGGGGCGGTTGCTCCTTCGGCGCCGGCGCAAAGCCGATCTCTCCCGACGTGACTTGTCAGCTTAGCATATAGCTCACATAAGCAGGGAAACACGCCTTTCGAGGCCCTGTCAACGCAACTGCGAGATTATCAACGGGCTTCGCGGCACCATTGAGACGGCTTGCAAGCCGCTGATCTGGTGCACACTTTCTGGACATTGCTGGCCCGTTCCGTCTAGAAACGGGGCAGGACAAACCGCGCTGCACGCGTCATTGAAGGCGGGCTGCGCGGGAAAGCGTTTTCGAGCGAAGTGGGACCCGGTTCGCGTGAAGAAAACGCGCCAAGACAAAAGAGCGTTTTCGGGCGAAACGGCGAGCGTTTTGCGTGACGAAAATGCATCAGAACATCAGAGCTTTTGGGCGCGATTGGACGATTATGAGCGGCGTTAACGAGATCAGGTCGGCGTATCTGAATTATTTCGCGAAAAACGGTCACGAGATCGTGCCGTCTTCGCCGCTGGTTCCGCGCAACGACCCGACATTGATGTTCACCAATGCGGGCATGGTACAGTTTAAGAACGTGTTCACGGGTCTTGAGAAGCGGCCCTATGAGCGCGCGACCTCGTCGCAGAAATGCGTCCGCGCCGGCGGCAAGCACAACGATCTCGACAATGTCGGCTACACCGCGCGCCATCACACCTTCTTCGAGATGCTCGGGAACTTCTCGTTCGGCGATTATTTCAAAGAGCGCGCGATCGAACTTGCCTGGAATTTGATCACCAAGGAGTACGGCCTCCCGAAGGACAGGCTGCTTGTCACGGTTTATTCCGAGGATGAGGACGCGGCGAAACTCTGGAAAAAGATCGCGGGCCTGCCCGAATCGAAAATTATCCGGATCGGGACGTCGGACAATTTCTGGCAGATGGGCGACACCGGCCCCTGCGGTCCGTGTTCCGAAATCTTCTTCGACCACGGCGACAAGATCTGGGGCGGCCCTCCCGGTTCGCCCGAGGAAGACGGCGACCGCTTTATCGAGATCTGGAATCTCGTGTTCATGCAGTTCGATCAGATCGCGCCCGGCAACCGCGTCGCGCTGCCGAAGCCGTCGATCGACACCGGCATGGGTCTGGAGCGCATCGCTGCCGTCCTTCAGGGCAAGCATGACAACTACGAGATCGATCTGTTCGTCGCATTGATCCGCGCCATTGCAGAGTTGACCGGCGCCGATCCGCAGGGCGAACAAAAAGCGTCGCTGCGTGTGATCGCTGACCATCTGCGCGCGTCGTCGTTCCTGATTTCCGATGGCGTGCTGCCGTCCAACGAAGGCCGCGGCTACGTGCTGCGCCGGATCATGCGCCGCGCGATGCGTCACGGGCAGTTGCTCGGGGCGAAAGAGCCGCTGATGTATCGCCTCGTCTGGGCGCTGGTGCGCGAGATGGGCCAGGCCTATCCCGAACTGGTGCGCGCCGAGAACCTGATCGAGGAAACGCTGAAGCTGGAGGAAACCCGTTTCCGCAAGACACTGGATCGCGGCCTCACAATTCTGGACGAGAAAAGCGCGTCGCTGAAGAAGGGCGATATGTTCGACGGCGAGACCGCGTTCACGCTGTACGACACCTATGGCTTTCCGCTCGATCTCACACAGGACGCGCTGCGCAACCGCGGCATCGGCGTCGACATCGCCTCGTTCACCGACGCGATGGAACAGCAGCGCAAGAAGGCGCGCGCGGCGTGGGCCGGGTCCGGTGACACCGCGACCGAGAATATCTGGTTTCCGTTGCGCGAGAAACTCGGCGCGAGTGAGTTCTTGGGCTACGACACAGAGATCGCCGAAGGCGTCGTCACCGCTCTGGTGAAGGACGGCAAGGAGATCGAAGCTGCCGCGACCGGCGACAGCGTCGCGATCGTCATGAACCAGACGCCGTTCTATGCGGAATCTGGCGGTCAGGTCGGCGACACCGGAATTTTGAGCGGTGATGGCGTGCGTGTGCGCGTCACCGACACCCAGAAGAAGGCGGGCGATCTTTACGTGCATCTCGGCACCGTCGAGCAGGGCACGCTGAAGCTCGATCTACCCTTGCAACTTGAAGTCGATCACGCGCGGCGGACGTCGATCCGCGCCAACCACTCCGCCACGCATTTGCTGCACGAAGCGTTGCGTCAGGTGCTGGGCGATCACATCGCGCAGCGCGGTTCGCTGGTTGCTCCCGAGCGGTTGCGCTTCGACTTCGCACACAACAAGCCGATCTCAGCTGATGAACTTCGCCGCATCGAGGACATCGCCAACGATGTCGTGCTGGAGAACGGTGAAGTCCTCACGCGCTCGATGGCGGTGGACGATGCGCGGGATTCCGGCGCGCGCGCGCTGTTCGGCGAAAAGTACGGCGACGAGGTGCGCGTGGTGTCGATGGGCGCGGGGCAGGGCAATGCGCTCGGCTGGTCGGTCGAACTGTGCGGCGGCACCCATGTGCGTCGCACCGGCGACATTGGACTGATCTCCATCAGCGGGGAAAGTGCTGTGGCCTCCGGCGTCCGGCGCATCGAGGCGCTGACCGGAAACAATGCGCGTCATGCCGTGAACGCCACTATTCACACCGCGAAGGCAGCGGCGGCGGAGTTGAAAACCACGCTGGACGATTTGCCGGCGCGTATCGCCGCACTCGTCGAGGAACGTAAGAAGCTGGAAAACGCGCTGTCTGACGCGCGCAAGAAGCTGGCCATGGGCGGCGGAGCCGCGGCCGGCGGCGGCGCGGCTGCGACGTCCGACATCCGCACCATTGGCGATGTGAAATTCCTCGGCCGCGCCGTGCAGGGCATCGAGATGAAGGATCTCAAGAGCCTTGCCGACGACGGCAAGAAACAGATCGGCTCCGGCGTGGTCGCGATTATCAATGTCGGCGAAGACGGCAAGGCTGGCGCGGTGGTCGGCGTCACGGCGGACCTGACCTCGCGGTTCAGCGCGGTCGATCTGGTGAAGATCGCGTCGGAAGCCTTGGGTGGCAAGGGCGGCGGCGGCCGTCCCGACATGGCGCAGGCCGGCGGCCCCGATGGCGCGAAGGCGGACGCAGCGCTGAAGGCGATCGAAGCCGCGATGGGCGCTTAGCGGACGCGCCTTCGAGGCGCATCCGCGACATTCAGTGCGACATGAAGACCGGAACGGTCATCGTGGACAGGATGCCCCGCGTCGCGCCGCCGAGCACGAATTCGCGCAGGCGCGAATGCCCATAGCCGCCCATCACGATCATGTCGGCCGAGCAATCCGCAGCGTGCGACAGGATTGAATCGGTGACATCGATATGGGACCCCGAGATGGTTTTGACCTCGGCCTTGATGCCGTGATGTTCCAGATGTCTTGCGATCTCGGCGCCGCGAACTTCGCGCTTCGGATGTTTGGCTCTCTCGGTGACGACGACCACAATTTCAACGGTTTCAGCCTTTCTCAGGAACGGTAGCGCATCGTTGATGGCTCGCGCGGCGGCGGCGCCTCCATCCCAGCAGCACAACACGTGGCCGAGCTTCAGCCCGGCTTTCTGGATGTAGGGCACGATCATCACGGGTCGTCCGGAACTGAACAGGGCCGCTTCGATCAGAAGTTCGTTGTTTGCGCCATCCGCCCCGGACTGCTCAAGAACGCTGAGATCGAAACGCCGCGCCATCGTCGCAAAGGCTTCGCTCGGGCTGAGACCGCCTTGAGTTACAAGATGGTGCTCGGTCGAGATACGACGTCGCTGCGCCGCCATCTCAAATCGCTCGACCGCCGCGCGGGCAGACTTTTCGCTGGCGGCCAGTATTTCCGCAAGCGCTTCAGAGGGCAGGCCGGGCATCATGAAGGCCGGCATATTCACCAGGTCGCCGAAAGCAATGCAGGTAAGGTGTGCGTCGAATGCTTCGGCGACTGTGACGGCATAATCAAGAGCGGGATCATGCGGGTTGTCGCTCTCGACCTTGAGGAGGATGTCCCTGATCATGGCGGTCCCTCGCAGCAACGCGGGCGGAATGCCGGATCGACGCGGATCAAGCGGGTGGCAATCGAGCCCACTCAGTTGATATCTAATCTTGCACGTCGTTTTTCAATGGCCTCACCGCGCTTGGTCACTGCGGCGATGAGTAGCGAAGGATGCACTTGCATCTATCTTCTTCATGCAGCAAAATGCGGCATGCATCACAATACTCCTTTGATTTCAACGGTTGTCGTCGGCCTCGTACTGGCTTTCATACTCGGCGCGCTGGCTCAGCGGGTCCGTATCTCGCCGCTTGTCGGTTATCTCCTCGCGGGCGTCGTCATGGGCCCGTTTACGCCCGGTTATGTGGCGGATCAGAACATCGCCAACGAACTCGCCGAGATCGGCATCATTCTGCTGATGTTTGGCGTCGGCCTGCATTTCTCGCTGAAGGACCTGCTGTCGGTGCGCGCCATCGCTGTCCCCGGCGCGGTGGTGCAGATCGCAGTAGCGACGCTGCTCGGCATGGGCCTCGGCTGGACGCTCGGCTGGCCGATCGGCGGCGGGCTGGTGTTCGGGCTCGCGCTGTCGGTTGCCAGTACCGTTGTGCTGCTGCGCGCATTGCAGGAGAGGCGGCTGGTCGACACAGAGCGCGGGCGGATCGCCGTCGGCTGGCTGATCGTCGAGGACCTCGCCATGGTGCTGACGCTGGTGCTGCTGCCAGCGCTTGCCGGATTGCTGAAAGGCGAGGGCGCCAATGGCCTCAGCGCTTATGCCATGGCGCAGCCGGTCCTCATCACGCTCGGCAAGGTCGCGGCATTCGTCATCTTCATGCTGGTGGTCGGCCGCCGGGTGATTCCGTGGATCCTGCATTACGTTGCGCACACCGGCTCGCGCGAACTGTTCCGCCTCGCCGTGTTTGCGATCTCGCTTGGGGTCGCCTTCGGCGCGGCGATCCTGTTCGATGTCTCGTTCGCGCTCGGTGCATTCTTCGCCGGCATGATCCTGAGCGAATCCGAGCTCAGCCAGCGCGCGGCGAACGAAACGCTGCCGCTGCGCGATGCGTTTGCCGTGCTGTTCTTCGTGTCCGTCGGCATGCTGGTCGATCCTGCGATTATCGTGCGCGAACCGCTGCCGTTGCTCGCGACTGTCTTCATCATCATCTTCGGAAAATCCGTCGCGGCGTTCGGCATCGTGCGCATGTTCGGGCATCCGACATCGACGGCGCTGACGATCTCGGCGAGTCTCGCCCAGATCGGCGAATTTTCCTTCATTCTCGTCAGTCTCGGGGTCAGCCTTGCGCTGCTGCCGGATCGCGGCCGCGATCTGGTTCTTGCGGGCGCGATTATCTCGATCATGCTGAACCCGCTGTTCTTCGCGCTGCTCGATCGTTATGAGGCGAGGAAGAATGCAGCCGAGGAAGCTGCGGAGGCCGCGGCGGCAGCACAGTCCGCGCAGGACACCGCTGCCGAGGCCGTCGCAGAAGCTGCAAGGGTGTCTGCAAAGAAGAAGTCGGCCCGCGTGGAACTGCCGGTCACGGCGCTAACCAATCATGTCGTGCTGGTCGGGTACGGGCGCGTGGGAAGTGTTGTCGGCAAGTCCCTGCAGCAAGGAGACGTGCCGTTCCTCGTCATCGAGGATGATCCGGGCTGCCTCGAAAGGCTCACCGAGGCCGGGATCGAGAAGATCACGGGCAATGCGGCTGCGCCGGGAATGCTGGTGGCGGCAAATCTCGAAGGCGCGCGCGGGCTCATCGTTGCGATTCCCGATGCGTTCGAGGGCGGCCAGATCGTCGCCAAGGCGCGCGCGATCAGCCTTACGCTGCCGATTATCGCGCGCGCCCATTCAGAAGAGGAAATCGCGCATCTGAAGCATCACGGTGCGAATTCAGTGATCATGGGCGAGCAGGAAATCGCCAAGGCGATGATCGCGCAAATCGGACTGGCAGGCGCCTAGACGCCTCTGCCGATCATGCGGCGAGGTGCTTCTCGCGCGCGACGATGAGGTTGCGAATTGCCGTCGTGATCGGAGCGGGGCGATGCGTGGACTGGTCGGTGTTGACCCAGACCACTTCGCCGGTGGCCATCAGGTCCGCGCTGTCTTTCAGGAAGATCGCCGTCTCGAATGTCATGCTGGAACTGCCGATCCGCGCGACGCGGGCGCCGACCTCGATCTCTGCATCGAAGCGAATGGGCGCCTTGTATTCCACGACCGATTTGACGACATGGAAATCCATGCCCGTCTTCTTGGCATCCGCATACTGGTCGTATCCCAGCGCGCGGAAATATTCGGTGATCGTGGTGTCGTAGAACGTCAGATAATGGGCGTTGAACACCACGCCCTGGCCGTCGATCTCCGAATAGCGGATCCGGAAGGGGTGGAAAAAGCTGAATTGATCCCTGGTCATGTTCGTCATTCCGTTTCTTTTTAGTTCACAAGCAAACGGCGCAGACAGTGTCTGCGCCGTTGAAAGACTTGAGGTGAGGCGTGCTGCGCCTCAGGCCGCCATTGCCTTGGTGAGGTTTTCCGCGACCTTGTCGAGGAAGCCGGTGGTCGAGAGCCAGCGCTGATCGGCGCCGACGAGCAAGGCAAGATCCTTGGTCATGAAACCGGATTCGACCGTCTCGACACAAACTCGCTCCAATGTGTTCGCGAACTTTGCCAGTTCGGCGTTGTTGTCGAGCTTGGCGCGATGTCCGAGGCCGCGGGTCCATGCGAAAATCGACGCGATCGAATTGGTCGAGGTTTCCTTGCCCTTCTGGTGCTCGCGGTAGTGGCGGGTCACGGTGCCGTGAGCGGCTTCCGCTTCCATGGTCTTGCCGTCCGGCGTCAGCAGCACCGAGGTCATGAGGCCCAGCGAGCCGTAGCCCTGGGCCACGGTGTCGGACTGCACGTCGCCGTCGTAGTTTTTGCAGGCCCAGACGTAGCCGCCGGACCACTTCATCGCAGCCGCCACCATGTCGTCGATCAGACGGTGCTCGTAAGTGATGCCCTTGGCATCGAAGTCCTTCTTGAACTCGTTGTCGAACACTTCCTGGAAGATGTCCTTGAAGCGGCCGTCGTACTGCTTGAGGATTGTGTTCTTGGTCGAGAGATAGACCGGATAGCCCTTGACGAGGCCGAGGTTCATCGAGGCCCGGGCGAAATCGCGGATCGAGTCGTCGAGATTGAACATCGCGAGGGTCACGCCGGCGCTCGGCGCCTTGTAGACTTCGCGCTCGATCACCTTGCCGTCGTCGCCGGTGAATTTCAGCGTGATGGTGCCCGCGGTCGGGAATTTGAAATCGGTAGCGCGGTACTGGTCGCCGAAGGCATGGCGGCCGATGATGATCGGCTTGGTCCAACCCGGAACCAGACGGGGCACGTTTTTGCAGATAATCGGCTCGCGGAACACGACGCCGCCGAGGATGTTGCGGATGGTGCCGTTCGGCGACTTCCACATTTCTTTGAGGCCGAATTCCTTCACGCGGGCTTCGTCCGGGGTGATGGTGGCGCATTTGACGCCGACGCCGTGCTTCTTGATCGCGTTGGCCGCGTCGATGGTGACCTGATCGTTGGTCTTGTCGCGGTATTCCATCCCAAGGTCGTAGTATTCGAGTTTCACATCGAGGAACGGGTGAATCAGCTTGTCCTTGATGTACTGCCAGATGATCCGGGTCATCTCGTCGCCATCGAGTTCGACGACGGGGTTGGTCACCTTGATTTTTGCCATGGGGATGGGGCCTTAATATTGGGGGCGGAGAGGGCGAGAGAACCGCAACCGGTTCCATAGCGAGGCTATAGCACTGCGAAACGCAGGCTGGAAGGCGACAAAACCTGACAGATTGCCCATCCGTCCTGACCTTGCCCCTTTTTCGAAAAAAGTTTGGGCGGGATGTCGATCCCGCCGGTGCTCGTTCGTCGTGAGAGCAGGAGGCCATTGGGGCCCTCTACGGAACCAGGGAGAAAGACAATGCGCGTTATGGTGATGGTCAAGGCGACGAAGGATAGCGAAGCGGGCATCATGCCTTCAACCGAGCTCCTCGAGGCCATGGGCAAGTTCAACGAAGAACTGGTGAACGCCGGCATCATGCTGGCCGGTGAGGGGCTTCACCCGTCTTCAAAGGGAAAACGGGTCGCTTTCGACGGCCCGGCCCGCGCCGTGATCGATGGGCCCTTCGCCGAGACCCGCGAACTGGTCGCCGGTTTCTGGCTCTGGGAAGTCAAGGACATGGCGGAAGCGGTGGAGTGGGTGAAGCGCTGCCCCAATCCGATGCTCGGGCCGAGCGAGATCGAGATCCGGCAGGTGTTCGAGGCGGCCGATTTCGGCGAGGCTCTGACGCCGGAGATCGCCGAAGCGGAGGATCGCCTGCGCGAAAAACTCACGAAACGCTAAACTTCCCGGTCGCCGCCACGGCTTGCCTTTCCTCTCGTTTTTCCTCTAAGCGAGATCCGTGGCGGCGAACGACACCCATCAAGCGATCGAAACGGTCTTCCGGATCGAACGGGCCAGGCTGATAGCCGGGCTGGCCCGAATGGTGCGGGATGTCGGCCTGGCCGAAGAGCTGGCGCAAGACGCGCTCGTCTCCGCTCTGTCCGAATGGCCGAAGACCGGTGTTCCGATACATCCCGGCGCCTGGCTGATGGCTGCGGCCAAGCGCCGGGCCATCGACGGTTTCCGACGCAGCAAGATGCTGGCACGGAAGCATGCGGAAATCGGCCAGGATTTCGAAGACCAGCGCGATAGCAGCATCGAGGACGCGGAAGCGGCCATGGACGACGATCTCGGCGACGAGTTGTTGAGTCTGATCTTCACCGCGTGCCACCCGGTGCTGGCTCCCGAGGCGCGGGCGGCCCTGACCTTGCGCCTGATCGGCGGGCTGACGACGGACGAAATCGCACGCGCGTTTCTCTCGAACGAGGCAACCATCGCCCAGCGTATCGTCCGGGCGAAGAAGACCATCGGCAATGCCGGACTGACCTATGAGGTGCCGCGCGGCAAGGATCGCGGAATGCGTCTCGCCTCCGTGCTTGAGGTCGTCTACCTGATTTTCAACGAAGGCTATTCGGCCACCGCCGGCGAGGACCTCATCCGCCCGGCTCTGTGTGCCGAGGCGCAGCGCCTTGGCCGTATCATCGCCGGTCTCGCTCCGAACGAGCCCGAGGTCTTCGGTCTTCTTGCGCTGATGGAAATTCAGGCCTCGCGACTGGCAGCCCGCACGGCACCGGATGGCTCTTCGATCCCCATCACCGAACAAAACCGCAGCCGCTGGGATCAGCTCCTGATCCGCCGCGGGCTGGCCGCGCTCGAACGCGCAGAGACACTCGGCGGCAGTCATGGGCCCTATGCGTTGCAGGCCGCACTCGCGGCCTGCCATGCGCGCGCACGCAACGCGGACGAGACGAACTGGAAAAAGATCGCGGGCCTGTACGACACCCTGCGGGACGTGATGCCGTCACCGGTGGTCGATCTCAACCGGGCCGTGGCTCACAGCATGGCCTTTGGCCCGGAGGCTGGTCTGAAACTGATCGACGAGATCGCGGAGGCCGCGGCACTGCGAAATTACGCGCCGATGCCGGCCGCGAAGGGCGATTTCTTGTTTCGGGCGGGCCGGTTCACCGACGCCAGGATCGAATTCGAGCGAGCCGCGGAGCTGAGCCGCAACGTGCGCGAGAAGGAATTTTTGCTTAAACGGGCGGCCGATTGCGGCAGCTGAACCGCCGGCGGCCGGACGATCCTTTTCAGCCTCCGCAAGAGATTCAAAAGGGCAATCTAGGTCTATTATTTTGCTTGAGAATTTCCGCCAGACGGGCGAACGAAGGGCGAAGCGAGAAGGGCTCCGGCGCAGCTCAGAAGCTGAATCAAAATCTTAAGAACTTGAATCAAAAAGTGAGCCCGATGTCCGGTTCAGGCACCGACAAAACCAAGACGCGCAAGGAATTGGCTGGGCCCGTGGTGGTCCTGGTCGAACCGCAGCTTGGTGAGAACATCGGCATGTGCGCGCGCGCCATGGGCAACTTCGGCTTGACGCGGCTGCGCATCGTTAATCCGCGCGATGGCTGGCCCAATATGGCCGCCCAGCGCGCCGCGGCCGGTGCCGATCACATTCTCGATAAAGTCGAATTGTTCGACACCGTCGAGGCGGCGGTGGCCGACTGCTCACTGCTGTTCGCGACCACCGCGCGGGCGCACGATCAAGCCAAGCCGGTGGTCGGTCCGGAGGAGGCAGCCCGTCAGATCGTCGGGGAAGCCGCGGTGAACGGCACGGCAGCGATCATGTTCGGGCGCGAGCGCTACGGCTTGCAGAACGACGAGGTCGCGCTCGCCAACCGCATTGTCACGTTTCCGGTCAATCCGGGTTTTGCCTCACTGAACCTCGCTCAGGCGGTTCTGTTGATGGGCTACGAATGGTTCAAGCTGGTCACTGCCAACACGCTGCCGTTCGACATGCCGGAACGTTCGGAGCGGGCCTCGAACCATCAGATGCAGGCTTTTTTCGACAATCTCGTGAACGAACTCGACAAGGTCGAATTTCTGCGGCCGCCGGAAAAGCGCGACACGATGCTGGTGAACATGCGCAACATCTTCACGCGGATGGAGCCCACCAAGCAGGATATGCACACCCTGCACGGCGTGGTGATGGCCATCGCGGAAGGCCGGAAAGGTCCTGCAAAAGGCGGGGTTCTTGATGGCAACGAAGCGACGCGGCTGCGCGCGCTGCTGGCCGAGCACTCCGACGGACGCGCGCCGTCCGATAGCGGCACGGTGCGGGGACTAGCCCGCCTGCTGCGACGCAATCCGACCGATGCCGAGCGGATCTTGTGGCAGGCTCTGACCACGGATCGCCGCTTCGCGTCTCACTTCAAGCGGCAGACGCCGGTGGGGCGTCACATTCCCGATTTCGTGTCGTTCACGAAACGCATCGCGGTCGAACTCGTCAATGCCAACGAAACCGACGTTATCGCGCGGGACCGCGCGGCGCGTGGTGAATGGCTCGCAGCGCGGGGATATCGCGTTTGCCTGATCAATGCGGCGGATGTGGAAAGCGACCTTGCCGCGCAGCTCGACCGTCTCGCTGTCGCCTAACCCACTTCGCTCCCGCAACATCGATTGTTGTTCTGCCGCGGGATTAAAGCGCGCTAGAAAATGTTGTTGCTCAAGATGATTGCCAACGAACCAATAAAATCAGGGAGGATTCAATATGCGTTCACTCGGTCTCGCAGCGCTAACGACGGCTGCGGTCGTTCTTGCCGGTCCGGCTTACGCGCAGGCGCCGCAGGTTGAGAAGAATGTGTCGATGGCGATGGCGATAGCCATCATCCAGGGCACCATCGAGCAGTGCACCAAGGACGGCTACAAGGTGTCCGTCACGGTGGTGGACAAGGCCGGCAACGTCGCGGCACAGGTTCGCGGCGACGGTACCAATCCTCACACCATGGAGTTCAGCCGCCTGAAGGCCTACACCTCGCGCACGCGCGGGATAACGTCCCTCGAATTCATGAAACAGACGGACAAGCCTGAAACCGCCTCCCTGAGGCAGATCCCGGGTGTGGTTGCAGCGGGTGGCGCTGTCCCGATCAAGGTCGGCAACGAAGTGATTGGCGCGGTCGGTGCATCGGGTGCACCCGGTGGCGACAAGGACGAGGTCTGCGTGCTCGCTGGGATCGCGAAGGTTCAGGACGCCTTGAAGTAACTGCGTCCGGCCTGAAACAGGAAAACGCCGCGCAATCCGATCGCGCGGCGTTTTGTCTGAACGCGGCAGAGTTACTGCCCGGCCTTGATCTGGGCAACGGCGACCGCCACCAGTTCGTCCATCTTGGCGCGGATTTCCTGCTCGGTGGCTTTGCCTGCGAGGTCCGTTGCGACCTTGCGCAGGACGTCGGCATCGCCGGCTTCCTCGAAATCGGCCGAAACCACTTCCTTGGCATAGGCAGCGGCTTCATCGCCGGTTTTGCCCAGCTTTTCGGCGGCCCACAGGCCCAGCAGCTTGTTCCGGCGGGCTTCCGCCTTGAACTTCTGTTCCTCGTCGAGGGCGAACTTCTTCTCGAAGCCTTCCTGGCGCTTGTCAAAAGACGACATATATCTGTTCCGTAAGCTGAATCTGGGATTTGCCTGAACCGGCGGCGGAACCCAGCATATAGGGGGTCGGCTCCCCTCAAAGCAATGTCCCAGAAGTCGCAGGAAGCGGGTAAAACGCCTTTCGTTGCGTTGTATCCGTCACATCAATCGGTTAGGTTGCCGATGAGTCTGGTTCGCGGTTTGTTTCACGATTCCGGACTTCACGGCAGCTCCGCCGTGGGTCGCGTAAAATCACCCGGAGCACCCCATTCATGGACTTCAACAAAACACGGTACATCCCTATGAGCCGTCGGCGTCGCATTTACGAAGGCAAGGGCAAGACCCTTTACGAAGGGCCTGAGCCTGGAACCCTGATCCAGCATTTCAAGGATGACGCCACCGCGTTCAATGCCAAGAAACACCAGATCATCGAGGGTAAGGGTGTCCTCAACAACCGGATCTCGGAGTATGTCTTCCAGCATCTGAACGACATCGGCGTGCCGACCCATTTCATCAAACGGCTCAACATGCGCGAGCAGTTGATCCGCGAGGTCGAGATCGTGCCGCTGGAAGTCGTGGTGCGTAACGTCGCAGCAGGCTCGCTGTCGCAGCGCCTCGGCATCGAGGAAGGCACGCAGCTGCCGCGCTCGATCATCGAATTCTATTACAAGAACGATCAACTCGGCGATCCGATGGTCTCCGAAGAGCACATCACCGCGTTCGGCTGGGCTACGCCGCAGGAAATCGACGACATGATGGCTCTTGCCATTCGGGTCAACGACTTCCTGACTGGACTGTTTCTCGGCGTCGGCATCCGTCTTGTGGACTTCAAGATGGAATGCGGACGGCTGTTCGAGAACGACATGATGCGCATCATCGTTGCCGATGAAATCTCGCCGGACTCGTGCCGGCTGTGGGATATCAAGTCGAACGAGAAGATGGACAAGGACCGCTTCCGCCGCGATCTCGGTGGGCTGCTTGAGGCCTACACCGAGGTTGCCAAGCGTCTCGGCATCCTGATTGAGAACGACCGTCCCGCGGGCTCCGGCCCGGTGCTGGTGAAGAGCTGAATTCCGTCATCCTGAGGTGCGAGCCGCTCTTGCGGGGAGCCTCGAAGGATGGCCTCTAAAAAACGTCGCCCTTCGAGGCTTGGGCTTTGCCCTCGCGCCTCAGGGTGACGTTTCAGAAAACTGGAAGCGATATGAAGGCGCGCATCACCGTCACATTGAAGAACGGCATTCTCGATCCGCAGGGCAAGGCCATCGAAGGGGCGCTGAAATCGCTCGGCGTCGATGGCATTGCCAGCGTGCGGCAGGGCAAGGTGTTCGACATCGAAGTCGCCGGCGCGGACAAGGCGAAGGCCGAAACCGCGCTCAAGGAAGCCGCCGACAAGCTGCTCGCCAACACGGTGATCGAGAATTATCGGGTTGAGGTTCTGGGCTAACCCCGCTTCCGGCAACGTTCGGCGTGCCTACAACCATCCTGCACGCCGGAATCGGTAGAACAGCGACAGACAGACCGCGGCAATCGCGCCGAGCGCGACATAATAGCCGTACTTCCACTTGAGCTCGGGCATGTGTTCGAAGTTCATGCCATAGATGCCCGCGAATGCGGTGGGGACGGCGATGATGGCAAGCCATGACGCCAGTTTCTTGGATACTGCGGTTTCTTGCGCCTGTCCGACGAGCAGGCTCGCCTCGAACGCGAACGCCAGAACTTCGCGCAAGGAATCAATCTGCTCCTGAACGGTCCCGACATGATCGGTGACGTCGCGAAACAGCGGCTGCAGGGCCGTGCGCACCATCGTTAAATCGTCGCGTTCAAGCCGCCGGCAGACTTCCACCAGCGGTCCGATCGCGTTGCGTAGCCGCAAAAGGTCGCGGCGCAACTGGTAAAGCCGCTGAATCTGCGTCCGCGAGATTGCGGTCTCCAGCAAAAGCTCTTCCATTGTCTCGACTTCTTGCTGGATGGTCTCAATCACCGGCGAATAATTGTCGACGATGAAATCCAGGATCGCATAGAGGATATAATCCTCGCCGCGAGACAGTGCCCTTGGGCAGCTCTCGCAGTGCTCCCGCACGGCGGCGTATGATGTCGATGCGCCGTGACGGACCGTGACGATATACCCGTCGCCCACGAAAATATGGGTTTCGCCGAATGCGATGTTGCCATCCACGAGCTGAGCTGTCCGCGCAACGATGAACAGGGCATCGCCATATTGCTCGATCTTGGGCCGCTGGTGCGCGTGATTGGCATCCTCGATGGCGAGGTCGTGCAGGTTGAATTGCTGCTGTACTTTGGTCAGCAGTTCCATGCCCGGTTCAAGCAGGCCGATCCAGACCACGTGGCCCGGCTTGGTCCGCCAGTTCGAGGCCTCCTCGATGGGGATGTTGGCGACGCGACGGCCATCAGCATAGACGCTGGCTGCGACGACGCCCTTGGGAGCGACCGGCTCTGTCGCGGCGGTCACCGACGAGGCGACGTTCATGGTTTCCGTCCCTGTGATTGCTGTGTCCTGCGCGCGATGCAGGGCTTTTCAGCAAGGCTAGCACTGGAAAAACCACCGTCAAATGGGTATGTCTGGCCCTCAGCGGCGGTGAATCGCCGAACCTGTCCATTGTCCGGAATCACCATGAAATCAGCCGTTCTCGTCTTCCCCGGCATCAACCGCGAGCGCGACATGGCGCGCGCGCTCAAGCTCGCGTCCGGCAACGATTCCACGATGGTCTGGCACGCTGACACCGCTTTGCCGAAGGGCACCGACCTCGTCGTCGTGCCGGGTGGCTTCTCGTACGGCGATTACCTGCGCTGCGGCGCTATTGCTGCGCGTGCGCCGATCATGGACGCCGTCCGCGCCCATGCCGCCAATGGCGGCCTCGTGCTTGGCGTTTGCAACGGTTTCCAGATCCTCTGCGAGTCGGGCCTGTTGCCCGGCGCGCTGATGCGCAACGCGCAGCTCAAGTTCATCTGCCGTGACGTGCACCTGCGCGTCGAGCGCTCCGATACGCCGTTCACGCGCGGTTATAACGCCGGGCAGGTGATCCGCGTGCCGGTGGCGCACGGCGAAGGCAATTACGCCGCCGATGAGGATACGATCCGGCGGCTCGAGGGCGAGGGCCGAGTGCTTTACCGTTATTGCAGCGCTTCAGGCGAAGTCGGCGACACCCACAACATCAACGGCGCTGCGGCGTCGATCGCCGGCATTGTCAGCGACAAGGGTAACGTGCTCGGCATGATGCCGCATCCCGAGAATCACGTCGAAGACATCATGGGCTGCACCGACGGCCGCGGGCTGTTCGCGGGCCTGGTGGCGCATCTGAAGAGCGCGGCTTAAGCAATTTGAGTCGTCGTTCCGGGATGCACCGAAGGTGCAGACCCAGAACCCCGAAATCGTCTCAGCGAAATTCCGGGTTCGCTCGCGAGACGCGCGTCCCGGAATGACCCGTTGATTTGGCCTCACACCCTCTTTTTGATCCGCTTGATCGTGCCGGAGAACGTGAACAGCGGATTGTCGCCGGTGTGCATGATGCCGCGCAGGAAGATGAGCGATCCGGCAGCACGGGTCACTCCGCCGGTTGCGACGACGAGGTCGCCTTCGCGCGCGGCCGCGAGGAATTCGCAGCCGAACGACACGGTGACGGCGGGCGCTTCCAGTTCTCGCGCGGCAAAGGCGAACAGGCAGTAGTCGGCGAAGGTCATGTAGCAGCCGCCATGGACGTTGCGCATGCCGTTCAGGTGCTTCCGCTCGACGCGGAACGCGCAGCGGATGCTGCCGTCGTCCTCGAAACGGTGCCAGAACGGACCGTTGTTGGATTCGAAGCTGTCGCGGCTCCATGTCCGCCATCCGGCGAACTCGCCCTCGGTCGCGATCAGGAGGTCGGGACGGAAACGGGGTGTCTTCTGCGGAACGTCATCCAAGATATCGTGATCCTTGAAAATGAGGCCCCTGCGGGCCGTGCCGGGCCTCTCTTAGAGCCTGTAAGGGCAGGCCCGCAACCGGGGGTTTTTTAGCCGGGATTTCTCCCTATCTGATGCTTGCCGCAGGCCGGGCTGCCGTGCACAAAGAGGCCAGTGTCCCGAAGCCGACGTTCGCTCCATTTTGCAGCGGCTTCCGTGCGAACGTCGGATTCGAAAGGACACTGGGAATCATAGATTCTAGTGTGGTTTTGGTTCGCAGGTCCGTATATGAGCGCGCTATGGAAATGATACGGACCTGCGAACCACCACACTAGAAATCACGCCTATTCCGCCTTATCCGACCCTCTGGTTGCCCGGAGGGATGCCGAAGCATTTGACCCGGAGCGACGTCACCTTGACGATCAGGAACGAACCCCAGATCACCCCCGATCTCGTCGCCAGCCACGGTCTCAAGCCGGACGAGTACGAGCGCATCCTGAAGCTGATCGGCCGGGTGCCGACGTTCACGGAACTCGGCATCTTCTCGGCGATGTGGAACGAGCACTGTTCCTACAAATCCTCGCGCATCCATCTGCGCGGCCTGCCGACCAAGGCGCCGTGGGTGATCCAGGGACCGGGCGAGAACGCGGGCGTCATCGACATCGGTGACGGACAGGCGGTGGTCTTCAAGATGGAGAGTCACAACCACCCGAGCTACATCGAGCCGTATCAGGGCGCGACCACCGGCGTTGGCGGCATTCTGCGCGACGTGTTCACCATGGGCGCGCGGCCGATTGCGTGCCTCAATGCACTGAGCTTCGGCGATCCGAGCCATCCGAAGACGCGTCATCTCGTGTCGGGCGTCGTCGCGGGCGTCGGCGGCTACGGCAACTCGTTCGGCGTGCCGACGGTCGGCGGCCAGACGCGTTTCCACACGCGCTACGACGGCAACATTCTCGTCAACGCGATGGCGGTGGGCCTAGCCGAGACCGACAAGATTTTTTATGCGGCGGCAAGCGGCGTGAACATGCCGATCGTCTATCTCGGCTCCAAGACCGGCCGCGACGGCATCCACGGCGCGACCATGGCGTCCGCCGAGTTCGATGACGACAGCGCCGAGAAGCGCCCGACCGTGCAGGTCGGCGATCCGTTCGCGGAAAAGCTGCTGCTGGAAGCGTGCCTCGAAATCATGGAAGCGGATTGCGTGATCGCGATTCAGGACATGGGCGCTGCGGGTCTCACCTGCTCCGCGGTCGAGATGGGCGCGAAGGGCGACCTCGGCGTCGAGCTCGATCTGGATTCTGTGCCGACGCGCGAAACCGGCATGAGCGCCTACGAGATGATGCTCTCGGAGTCCCAGGAGCGCATGCTCATGGTGCTGAAGCCCGAGAAGGAAAAGCAGGCCGAGGCGATCTTCAAGAAGTGGGGTCTGGATTTCGCAATCGTCGGCTACACCACGCCGACCCAGCGCTTCGTCGTGAAGCATGGCGGCGACGTGATGGTCGATCTGCCGATCAAGGAACTGGAGTCGGAAGCGCCGCTCTATGACCGCCCGCATGTGCCATCGCCACAGTTGCCCGTCATTCACGCGCGCGATGTGAAACCACCCGTCTCGATTTCAGAGGCGCTGTCCAAGCTCATCGCCACGCCGGAGCTGTGCTCGAAGCGCTGGGTGTGGGAACAGTACGATCACGTCATCGGCGGCAACACGATGCAGCGCCCGGGCGGCGATGCGGCGGTGGTGCGCGTGCAGGACGGACCGAAGGGGCTGGCCCTGACCTGCGATGTGACGCCGCGTTATTGCGAAGCCGATCCGTTCGAAGGCGGCAAGCAGGCGGTGGCCGAAGCCTGGCGCAACATCACGGCGGTGGGCGGGCGTCCGCTCGCGATCACCGACAATCTCAATTTCGGAAATCCCGAGCGGCCCGAGATCATGGGCCAGTTCGTCGGTTGCCTGAAGGGCATTGCGGCTGCGTGCACGGCGCTGGATTTCCCGGTCGTGTCTGGCAACGTGTCGCTCTACAACGAGACCAACGGACGCGGCATTCTGCCGACGCCGTCCATCGGCGGCGTCGGGCTGCTGGATGATTTTACCAAGTCGGCGACGCTGGCGTTCAAGGCTGAGAACGAGGCGATCCTTCTGATCGGCGACACCCAGGGTTGGCTCGGCCAGTCGGTGTATCTGCGCGACGTGTGCGGCAAGGAAGAGGGCGCGCCGCCGCCGGTCGACCTCGATGTTGAGAAGCGCAACGGCGACGTGGTGCGCGGTATGATCAAGGGCGGCACCGCAACCGCGGTTCACGACGTCGCGGATGGCGGCTTGCTCGTGGCACTCACTGAAATGGCGATGGCCAGCGGTATCGGCGCTATCCTCGATGCACCGCCGGACGAGATCGTGCCGCATGCGTGGTGGTTCGGCGAGGATCAGGCGCGCTATGTTGTCACCGTGCAGGAAGAGAATTTGCTGACGGTGTTAAGCAAGCTGAAGGCTGTCGGTGTGCCGTGCCACGTCATCGGCAAGACCGGTGGGCACGACATTGCGGTCGAAGGAGAGACTTCGGTTTCGGTGGCGTCACTCAAGGCGGGCTACGAGAACTGGCTGCCGGCCTACATGGCGGGCAAGGGCTGAAACAGGAAAATCGCGGGACGCACCGCGATTTCCCAAGCTGCTGCTACTGGGACTTACCAGCGTCCTACGCCAACGCTGACACCGACGCCCGGTGCACCGTATACGCCTACACTCGGACCTTCGTTGTAATAGCGACGCTCCCGATATTGGCGCCGCGGAGCGTAAGCATACGAGTCGTCCTGAATAATCACGCGGCGTGCGCCGCGAGTCCGGTAGCATCGGCCATCTTCATCACACACTGTGCGGACATGTTCGATATTCGAGCCTGTTTGCACACCCGAAATGCCGTTCGTTATTGGCGCGGCAATCGCGCCGCCGGCAAAAACAGCGCCTGCGCCGGCCAAAAGCGCTATCGTGAAATGTCTCATGGTACATCTCCTGTCGGCAGAAAGTGCCGTTGGGGAGATAATTGAAGCCGCAGGACTTCGTTCCATGCGTTTCGGCGGCTTGTCGATGCCCATGCATGGTCACGGCGCGTGGCGGTTACTTTCGGTTCTGGCGATGCCGCCGTCGCGGCACCTCCTGATGCGACGCCATGAATGCGTTCGCCACATCGACGAAACGTGCCACCAGCGGCGACAGGTTGTCCTTGCGCCAGACCAGCGAGATATCGAGCGTCGCGGTCGCGTCTTCGATCTCCAGCGGAGCGATCCCCGGTGGCAGGGTGGGGATGAAGGATGCATCGAGAATCGTGCAGCCGAAACCCGATCGCACCAGTTGCAGCAGCACGGGCACGTCATCGGCTTCCTCGGCAATCGTCAGGGAGAGCCCGCGGTCCGTCATCAGCCCATTGATGAGTGCGCGGAAACCGCGCCATCGCCGGGCGCTGCCGATCACCAGTGGAGCGGTGGACAGGGTTCGCATCGAGATCGCACGGTTTGCCGCCCAGGCGTGGCTTGTGGGGACCAGCGCGACCAGCCGCTCGCGCGAGATGGGAATTGTCTGTTGCAGCGGCCCGACGACGTTCGACATCATGAAACCGAGATCGAGCGTGCCCTCGTCGAATGCCGCGGCTTGTTCGGACGAAGCGAGAAGGCGCAGGCCGACCTGTGCCTGTGGGTGGCGTTTCCGGAATTCGATGATGATGTCGGACATCGGGCCGGTGGCGGCAAACGTCGAGTAGCCGACGCTGACGGTGCCGCTGAGGCCCTGCGCAACGCGTTCCGCGTGCATCGTGGCGCGCGCGAGACGCTGCATGGCGTCGGCGCTTTCGCGGTAAAGCACCTCGCCGGCGGGCGTCAGTACGACACGGCGGGTCGACCGCTCGAAAAGCGTGAAGCCGAGCTGGAGTTCAAGATCCCGGATGCTGCGGCTGAGCGCCGGCTGGGCGATGCCGAGCTTCTCGGCGGCCTTGCGGAAGCTCAGCGTCTCACCGACGGCGAGAAAGTAAGGGATTTTGGCTGGAAGCAGGGGGCGGACCATCGCGCAACGGCCGCGCAGGCGGCCTTTCCTTTGTTATCAATAAAGCATCAATCGAGGCATCATTGGTATTGGACAGGCATGAATGGCCTCTGTCAAATCGCGCCGTTGTTCCCTTGAAAGAGCGCGGTGTTTCGGCCGCCATTCTGCGCGGGCGCATGGTGTAGCCACAAGAGATCTGACGGAGAGAGCATGCCGAAAGGGAAGGCGATGATCGTCGCGGCGCAGGCCGAAGCGGCGGAGGCCGGTGCGGACGTATTGCGGGCGGGCGGAAACGCCATCGATGCGGCGATCGCCTGTGCGCTGGTTCAGGGCGTCGTCGACCCGCTGATGACCGGCATCGCGGGGTTCGGCAGCGCCGGCATCTATTTTCCCGGACAGGGGTTCCACCAGTATCTCGATTTCCATGCGCCGGCGCCGGCGGCCGCGCGTCCCGACATGTGGGCCGATCTGATCGAAGGTGAAGCGCGCGACGGCTATGGCTTCATCCTGCGCGGCAAGGTGAACGATCTCGGCTATCAGTCGGTCTGCGTGCCGGCGTCGCTGAAGGCCTACTACGAGGCGCATTCCAGATTCGGCGTGCTGCCGTGGCGGGACATCGTCGCGCCGGCGATTGCGTGGGCGGAGCGCGGCTGGATGGTCCGTCCGCACGTCGAATTTTTCTGGTCCGATCCCGGCCTGATGGATCGCGCTTCGGGAATCGATCGCCTCTCATTTACTGCATCCGGGCGGAAGCTTTATTGCCGCGAGGACGGCACATACAAGCGCGTCGGCGATGTCGTCCACAATCCGGATTACGCCGAGACCCTGCGGATGATCGCCGAGGGCGGCTCCGACGTCTTCTATCGCGGTGAACTGGCACAGCGCATCGCCGCCGATATGCGCGCGCATGGCGGTCTCATCACCGCTGAAGATCTTGCGAACTACCAGCCGCAATGGCGCGAGCCTCTGCGCGGCAACTATCGCGGTTATGAAGTCACCACCAATAACCCGCCCGGCGGCGGCATCATGCTGATCGAGATGCTCAACATTCTCGAGCATTTCGATCTTTCCGGCATCGGGCACAACACCGCCGAATATCTGCGGGTGGTGTGCGAGGCGATGAAACGCTCGACCGCCGACAAGGATCGCTCGATCGGCGATCCGGCCTTTCTCGACGTGCCCGTTCAGAAGCTGACGTCGAAGGATTATGCCGCTGCATTGGCCAGCGAAATCAAGTCGCACGTCAAAGGCGACGTGCCGCGGTTCAACTCGGGCATGCCATCGAAGGACACCACCCACGTGTCGGTGGTCGACCGCGACGGCAACTGCGTGACGATGACCCATTCGCTCGGCATGCCGTCCGGTGTCATTACCGACGGGCTTGGCTTCATCTACAACGGCTGCATGGGTGTGTTCGATCCGCGGCCGGGCCGCGCCGGCTCGATTGCGCCGGGCAAGGCGCGTTTCACATCGGTGGTCCCGTCGATCATCTTCCGCGACAAGAAGCCATATCTGGTTATTGGCGCGCCCGGTGCGACGCAAATTGCGATGGGTGTGCTGCAGGCTATTCTCAACGTCATCGATTTCGGCATGACCATGACGGAGGCGGTCAGCGCGCCGCGCTTTTCCGCCACCAGCAACGCCATCGACGTTACCAATCGCATCGTACACGGCGTCACCAACGAACTCGAAGCCGACGGTTACCAGGTGATCCGCAGCCCTTACACGTTCGGCTTTGCGGCCGTGCACGGCATCCGGATCGACGGCGACAAGCTCGACGGCGGCGCCGACCCCGGCCACGACGGCATCGCATTGCCGGTCTGAAGCCGAACAACAGGACACAGAAGGAGGAAGGGATATCGTGAGAACAACCAGGATCGGACTGACGGTTGCGGCCATGCTGATGGCATGCGGTGCGGCGCGGGCACAGGTGTCTGACGACGCCGTCAAGATCGGCGTGCTGACCGACCACTCGGGCGGATTCGCCTATCTCGTCGGCAAGTACTCGGTCGAAGCGACGCAGATGGCGGTCGATGATTTCGGCGGTAAGGTGCTGGGCAAGCCGATCAGCGTCATCACCGCCGATCATCAGAACAAGGCCGACATTGCCTCCGCGATCAGCCGCAGATGGTTCGAGACCGAGGGTGTGGACACCATCACCGACGTCGCCGGTTCGGCGGTCGCCCTTGCCACTCAGGAAATCGCGCGGTCGCGCAGCAAGGTGCTGCTGATTTCAGGCGCCGCGACCACCGAATTGACGGGCAAGGCCTGTTCGGCGACGACATCGCAGTGGAGCTATGACACCTACGCGTTCGCCAAGGGAACGGCGAGCCAGGTGACCAAGCAGGGCGGCGACAGCTGGTACTTCCTGACCAGCGATTACGCCTTCGGTCATTCGCTCCAGCGTGACGCCAGCCACTTCGTTACCGAAAGCGGCGGCAAGGTGCTCGGCAGCGTGCGTTTTCCGTTCGGTTCGCCGGATTTCTCGTCGTTCCTGCTTCAGGCGCAGGCCTCCAAGGCCAAGGTGATCGGCCTTGCCATGTCTGGCGCGGACCTTCTAAGCGCCATCAAGCAGGCGCGTGAGTTCGGCATCGTGCAGTCCGGGCAGAGCCTCGCCAGCCTCGTTGTTTATATCAACGATATCGAAGGCGTCGGGCTGAACGTCGCGCAGGGCTTGACGCTCACGACCTCGTTCTACTGGGACGCCAACGACGAGACCCGTGCCTGGGCGAAGCGGTTCATGGAGCGCTCGGGTGGTTTCATTCCCAACCTCATCACCGCGGGAACCTACGCGTCGGTGCTTCACTATCTGAAGGCGGTTGAGGCGGCAGGGACCGATGAAGGCAAGGCCGTGGCGGCAAAGATGAAGGAACTGCCGGTCAACGACTTCTACAACAAGAACGTCCAGATCCGGCAGGACGGCCGCGTCATGCACAAGACCTTCCTGATGAAGGTCAAGTCACCGGCGGATTCGAAGTATCGCGGCGACTTCTATCAGCAGTTGGCTGAGATGTCGGGTGAGCAGTCGTTCAAGCCGCTCGCCGGAAGCGAGTGCCCTCTGGTCAAATAAAAGCGCAACGAAAGCGCCCTGAGCAACGCCCGCCGGTTATTCCGGCGGGTGTTGTCGTTTGTCGGAAGGCGATTGGGAGCGCTAGATCTCTTCGATCGTGACTTTGTCCGGATAGAACGCCAGATGCCCGGCGATGTCCTTCACCGAATCGTAGGGCGTCTCGTAGGTCCAGATGGCGTTCTCCAGCGTCTTGCCGCCGGAAACGATGCTGAAATAGCTCGCATCGCCCTTGTAGGGGCAATAGGTGCTGTGCGCGGTGCGCTTCAACCTGGCAGGGTTGGCATCCTCGCGCGGAATGTACTGAACCGGCGGATAGCTCGATTCCTTGAGGGTCAGGGCGCGGCTGGTTTCGGCGATGAGCTCGCCGCCGACGCTGACCCGGACCCGTTTTGGGTTCGCTGAGATCGCAATTGGGTGGTCTGGGCCTGGAATTCTCATGCGAACGTTCATGTCGGGCTCCCTGTTGAGGTCACAATATAGGAGCGATCCAGTGTCCTGAAACCGAAGTTCGCCTTATTTTGCAGCGCCTTCCGTAGCGAACTTCGGTTTCAAAAGGACACTAGAAGACTATGATCCCAGTGTGGTTTGGGTTCGCAAGTCCGCATATGTACGCGCCGGGGAAACAATGCGGACTTGCGAACCCCACACTAGCGCAATGCTTGCGTGACGGCGCAGGTTGCAAGGGCTAGAATCAGTCATATTTCGGTGCATTGCCTGGGCCCGGAATGGCTCAAGATCAGGAGATTCAAAGACATGCCAATGGACGCGCGGGACATCGAAACGATGATCAAGGCAGCGTTGCCCGACGCGAAGGTGGAAATCCGCGACCTCGCAGGCGACGGTGACCACTACGCCGCCACCGTCATCTCGGAAGCCTTTCGCGGTAAATCGCGGGTACAGCAGCACCAGATCGTCTATCAGTCGCTGAAGGGGCAGATGGGCGGCGTCCTGCATGCGCTGGCGCTGCAGACGGGCGTGCCTGACGCCTGAACCGTCGAAAGCGGGGGCAACGGTGTCGACAAACGAAACCCTGTTGCGAGCCCGTGCGCCGCACCAGCATCACCGTGTCACTTACGTCGAACTGTTCTTCGACCTCGTTTTCGTTTTTGCCATTACGCAGATCTCCCACACGCTGCTGGCGCATTTCACGCCGCTGGGCGTGCTGCAGACCACGATCCTGTTTCTGGCGGTGTGGTGGGTCTGGATCTACACATCCTGGATCACCAACTGGCTCGACCCGGAGCGCACGCCGGTCCGCGTGATGCTGTTCGGGCTGATGGTCGCCGGCCTGTTGCTGTCCACCTCCATTCCCAAGGCGTTTGAAAGCCGGGGACTGGCGTTTGCGCTGGCCTTCGTCGTCATGCAGGTCGGACGATCGGCTTTCACGTTCCTTTCGATTCCGAGGTCCCAGCCCGGCTTGCGCATGAACCTGTTGCGCATCACGATCTGGCTCGCATGCAGCGGCGTGTTCTGGATCGCGGGCGGGTTTGCGGAGGGGCAGACGCGGCTCATGCTGTGGATCGTCGCGGTGGCGATCGAGTATTGCGGCCCGCTGGCGCGGTTCCGGTGTCCCGGTTTAGGCGCCACACCTCTGGAAGACTGGGAGGTCGAAGGCGGCCACATGGCCGAACGCTGCGCGCTGTTCATCATCATCGCGCTTGGCGAGTCCATCGTGGTCACCGGCGCGACCTTCGCGTCGGCTGCGTGGACTGCGCCAACGATCATGGGCTTTGTCGTCGCGCTGATCGGCAGCATCGCCATGTGGTGGGTGTATTTTCACATCGGCGCGGAAGCGGGGGCGGAGCATATCTCGCACGCGAAGGATACAGGGCGGCTGGCGCGGCTCGCCTATACCTACCTGCATCTTCCGATTGTAGCGGGCATTGTGGTGTCGGCGGTCGGCGACGAACTGCTGCTGGCGCATCCCGAGGGCCATGCCGACACCAAGACCATACTAACCATGATCGGCGGGCCGCTATTGTTCCTGATTGGCACTATTCTGTTCAAGCGCAGCATCCGGGGCATCTTTCAGCTCTCGCATATGGTCGGCATCGGCCTGTTGATCGTGCTGATCCCGTTCGCGCACTTTCTCTCGCCGCTGCTGTTGTCGTCAGCGACAACGGTCATCATGGTGATCGTCGCAGCATGGGAAGCGATCTCGCTCGGCTCGCTCGCGAAATCGGACGAGATCTAAACCTTCATTCATTCGCAACCAGCGCGTGAACCGAGAACATCCCGTCGGGATCTGTCCACGACGCGCGCGGGGTCCATCCCGACCCACGCGCCAGCGTGGTGAAGCGCTCGATGCTGTATTTGTAGCTGCTCTCGGTGTGGATCGTCTCGCCGGTGCGGAACGTCGCCGTGTGATCCAGCACCCGCACAGTCTGCGGCTTGCGGCTGATGAGATGCATCTCGATGCGATGGCGCTGGCGGTTGTAGATCGCGCGGTGCTTGAATCCGTCGAGATCGAGATTGCCGCCGAGTTCGCGGTTGATCCGCGCCAGCACGTTGAGATTGAACTGGCCGGTCACGCCCGCCGCATCGTTGTAGGCGTCGTGAAGCACGCGTTCGTCCTTCTCCAGATCGACGCCGACGATCAGCGTCGCGCCTTCGCCGAGAATGGCGCGGGCGCTGCGCAGGAAGGCGCAGGCTTCATGCGGGTCGAAATTGCCGATGGTCGAGCCGGGAAAGAAGCCGACTTTCGGCATGTCCTTGATTTCCAGCGGCAGTTCGAACGGCTTGGTGAAGTCGGCGTTTACCGGATAAACGGCGAGATCGGGAAAGTCCCCGCGCAATGTGCTGGCCTGTCCGTTGAGAAAGTCGCCGGAAATGTCCACCGGCACGTAGGCCTTGAAGGAGCACTGTTTCAACAGCAGACGCACCTTGGTCGTGGCGCCGGCGCCGAATTCGACCAGCGCGGCGTTTGCGGGGATCGCCTGGGCGATCTCCGAACCGCGGTCGCGCAGGATGCGTAGTTCGGTGCGGGTCGGATAGTATTCCGGCAGCAGCGTGATCTGCTCGAACAGTTTCGAGCCAGCCTCGTCGTAGAAATATTTCGGCGACAGCTTTTTCGGCTGCTGCGACAATCCGGCAATCACGTCCTGAGCGAAAGAATGGTCAATCTGATCGTGAAGCGGAGCATCGGCCCGCGCGTTGACATGCACATTCATGACGGTCTCGTGTGTTCGGGGTTTAAACGGCGTAATCGGCGAGCCGCAGTCCGGTGAACTGCCAGCGATGATGTGGATAGAAGAAATTGCGATAGGTAATGCGGCTATGATTGTCCGGCGTTGCCAGCGATGAGCCGCGCAGCACCAGTTGGTTGACCATGAATTTCCCGTTGTATTCCCCGAGCGCGCCGTCGATGGCGCGGTAACCGGGGTAAGGCGAGTACGAACTGCGGGTCCACTGCCAGACGATGCCGAAGGCGTCATTAAGATGACCGGCGCGGGCGGCTACTTCCCATTCCATTTCGGTCGGCAGATGCTTGCCGCTCCAGCGCGCAAAAGCATCGGCTTCATAGTAGCTGACATGCGAGACGGGAGCCGTAGGATCGATGTTCTGCAAGCCGCCGAGCGTCATGATTTTCCAGCTTTCAGAAGAATTTGCACCGTCCACCTTGCGCCAGTGACCGGGGGCCTGCCATTCCTCACGTTCGGCGGCAGCGAAGCCGTCCATCAGCCACAGCGTTGGCGCCGTGTAACCGCCGTCCTTCATGAAGGCGAGCCACTCGGCGTTGGTCACGAGATTGCGCGCCAGCTTGACGGGGCCGACCAGCGCGCGGTGCGTGGGCTTCTCGTTGTCGAAATGAAATGAATTGTCGGCGTGGCCGATGGTGTGGATGCCTTCCATCAGGGTGACCCATGCGTCGCCGGTGCGGGTCGCAGCCGGGAATGCCCAGCCGGGTTCATAGGCCGGCGGGATCGGATTCTGTGCGAAGGCATGCAGGATGTCGGTGAGAAGCAATTCCTGATGCTGCTGCTCGTGATTGAGGCCGACCTCAATCAGTGGCTCCAGTTTCGCCAGCGTGTCCACATCCGCTGAACTGAAAAATGCCGCGACTGCGGCATCGACGTGCTTGCGATAGGCCGTCACCTCGTCCGCGCCGGGACGGGTGAGGTGGCCGCGCTGGGCGCGGGCGTGACGTGGCCCTGCGCTCACGTAATAGGAATTGAACAGGTAGGCGTAGTCCGGGTGATAGGGCTGGTAGCCCGGTGAATGCTCGCCGAGCAGGAATTGCTCCCAGAACCAGGTGACGTGGGCGCGGTGCCATTTGGTCGGGCTGGCGTCCGGCATCGACTGAACCAGCTGATCCTCAGGGGACAACGGAGCCGCCCGCCGCTCGGTCTCGTCCCG
Source organism: Afipia massiliensis (assembly GCF_001006325.2). Taxonomy (NCBI): domain Bacteria; kingdom Pseudomonadati; phylum Pseudomonadota; class Alphaproteobacteria; order Hyphomicrobiales; family Nitrobacteraceae; genus Afipia; species Afipia massiliensis. The sequence goes on from NZ_LBIA02000001.1 coordinate 3,042,997, forward strand.
GACGGTGCGGTAGGCCGTCAGCAGCCTAGCGGCCCGTTCGTCGCGGGATTCCTGAAGGAGTTTTTGGCTGGATTCGGCCGTATTTGCGGAGGTGGTGGCGACACGGGCGTCTGGCTGGGATGCTGGTTTCGTCACGAGAATCTCCGGTTGAGGAGAGAACGATGCTTCTGCGGATCGGTTCCGCAGAACGGATGCTCTAGATAGGGCGCCTCGCCGGAGAAAAAAGGCACCGTCGGCCATGAAATGGATACGCGTCGGCTACGACGCTGTTACGGAGAGAGGCATGGCAGACCCGCATTCCGCCTCTGGGGGTGGCATGGCACCCTTTCAGCGATTTGATTGGGCTGCGGAACCGTTTCACGCTACATATATGGTCAGAGCGACAGGCCGTTGAGGATTCCCGGCCCAGCCGCAGGACCGAGGCAGTTAAGGACGCGAATATGAGCATCGACCAATTCATCGCCAACGAAGTGAAGTCCAACGACGTCGTGCTGTTCATGAAGGGCACGCCGCAGTTTCCGCAGTGCGGATTTTCGGGCCAGGTGGTCCAGATCCTCGATCACGTCGGCATCGCCTACAAGGGCCTGAACGTGCTCGAATCGTCCGAACTGCGCGACGGCATCAAGATTTATTCGAACTGGCCGACCATTCCGCAGCTTTACGTCAAGGGTGAGTTCGTCGGTGGTTGCGACATCATCCGTGAGATGTTCCAGGCTGGCGAATTGCAGCAGTTGCTCGCCGACAAGGGCGTCGCGATCCAGCAGCCCGCTGGCTGATATTTCCGGGCGAGGCGGCCGTTCGCCGTCTCGCTTGTCTGCCGGCCTTGCTGGCCGGTACAGTCCTCCCAAGCCCGGACGCAAACGATCCGGGCGTTCGTCTGAGAAGACTTGGGAGGTCTTTTTTATGTTCGTTTCTCGCCACATCACGGCGTCGCTTGTCGTTGCCGCCACACTGCTCGCCGCACAAAGCGCTTTTGCCGATAGCGTCGTCCGCACCCAGCCCATTGAAGCTGGGCTATCGCCCAAAGGGCTCGCGCGGATCGGCGACTACCTCAAGAACCAAATCGCCACCAACAAGATTCCAGGCGCCGTGATGATGATCCAGCGCCGGGGCAAGGTCGCTTATTACGAGACCTTTGGCGTCCGCGATCCCGCCACCAAGGCGCCGATGACGGCGAACACGATCTTCCGCATCTACTCGATGTCCAAGCCGATCACGACGGTCGCAGCGATGATGCTGGTGGAGGAAGGCAAGCTCCAGCTGGGCGATCCCGTCGCGAATTTCATTCCCGCATTCAAGGATGTGAAGGTCGGCGTCGAGAAGAAGGGCGAGGATGGAAAGACGACGCTCGATCTTGTCCCGTCCCGCCGTCCCATGACGGTGCAGGATCTGATGCGCCACACGTCCGGCATCACCTACGGTTTCTTCGGCGAGGGGCTGGTGAAGAAAGCCTATGTCGATGCCAAGATATTCTCGGAAGATGTCGACAACGCCGGCTTTGCGGACCGTATCGCCAAGCTGCCGCTGGCCTATCAGCCGGGATCGACATGGGACTATAGCCATTCGACCGATATCCTGGGGCGCGTGGTCGAAGTCGTATCCGGCAAATCGCTCTATCAGTTCGAGAAGGAGCGCATTCTCGATCCGCTCGGCATGAAGGACACGACATTCTACGTTACCGATAAGGCCAAGCAGCCGCTGATTGCCGAGCCGTTCCCGAATGACCGCAAGATCGGCAATGACGCCGAGATGAATGACCCGCGGATCGTGCGCAAGTGGGAATCCGGCGGCGGCGGCATGATGTCGACCATCGGCGATTACGCCCGGTTCGCGCGCATGATCGCGAATGGCGGAACGCTCGACGGCAAGCGCTACCTGAGCCCGAAGACCATCGCCTATATGGGATCGAACCATATCGGTCCCGCGTCGGGGGTGGTGAATGGTCCGTACTATCTGCCCGGTCCGGGCTTCGGTTTCGGCCTCGGATTCGCGGTACGGACCGAGCCCGGCGTCAGCGTCATGGAGGGCAGCGCCGGCGAGATGAACTGGTCGGGCGCGGGCGGCACCACCTTCTGGGTCGATCCGAAGGAAGATATGTTCGTGGTGTTCATGTCCCAGACCGTGCAGCATCGCGGCCGTCACCGCATCGCGCTGAAGAATCTCGTTTACGGCGCGTTCGAGAAGTAACGGCCCGGCCTACGGTTGCCCGGTGCAACCGCGCCGGACGGCGGGCGTATCTGATGGATCTCTGCCAACTGAAAGCAGGAACCCGATGAGATCGCGGCGTATCTGGAGCGTGCTTCCTGCCGCGATAGTCGCGCTGACGGCGAGCGCCGCCGTGGCCGATGGCGCGATGCGGGTCTACCCCCCGGACGCCGTTCTCTCTCCGCAGCGGCTTGAACGGATCACCGAATATTTTGATACCGAAGTTGCCAACGCAAAGATTTCCGGCGCAGTGGTTCTGATTCAGCGCCACGGCAAGCAGGTCTACCTCAAGTCCTTCGGCAAGATCGATACGGTCTCCGGCGAGCCGATGACGCCGGATGCGATCTTCCGAATTTTCTCGATGTCAAAGCCGGTGACCAGCGTGGCGGCGATGCTGCTGGTGGACGACGGCAAGCTTAAACTCGACGATCCGCTGTCCAGGTACATTCCGTCATTTGCGACGGTGAAGGTGGGTGTTGAAGCCACGGCCGAGAACGGTGACCCCGTGCTCAAGCTCGTGCCGACGGACCGGCCGATCACCATCAAAGACCTGCTGCGGCACTCATCCGGAATCACTTACGGTTTCTACGGCAAGGGCGTTGTCAGAAAGGCTTATGCCAGCGCCGATCTGTTCGCCGAAGCCGACAATGCGTCGCTCGCAGAAAAGATCGCGCGCCTCCCGCTATCCGAGCACCCCGGCACGCTGTGGGACTACGGCCACTCGATGGATGTACTGGGCCGCGTCATCGAAGTGGTATCTGGCAAGTCGCTTTTCGAGTTCGAGAAGGAGCGGCTGTTCGGTCCGCTCGGCATGACCGACACGGCCTACTATGTTGCCGACCCGGCCAAGCATCGCCGTATCGCCGAGCCGTTGCCCAGTGACGGTAACTTCAGGACGAGCAGTGCGCGGAATCCGCGCCTGGTTACGAAGCGGGAATCCGGCGGCAGTGGACTGGTCACGACCATCGGCGACTTCAGCCGGTTTGCCCAGATGCTGCTCAATGGCGGCGAACTCGACGGCAAGCGTTATCTGAAGCCTGAGACTTTCGCGACGATGACCACGAACCATATCGCGCCCGCAACCGGTGTGAAGCGCGGAGATTACTATTTTCCCGGCGACGGCTTCGGATACGGCCTCGGCTTCGGGGTCCGCACCGAACCCGGCAACGCCACGCCGCCGCCTCCGGGATCGCTCGGCGAGATCAAGTGGGACGGCGCGGGCGGGACTTACTTCTGGATCGATCGCGCGCAGGACATGTTCGTGATCCTGATGATCCAGTCGCCGTCGGAGCGTGGCCGTATTCAGCCGGCGCTGAAGGCCATGGTCTACGACGCGTTCGAGCGATAGATCACGCCTTAGCCGTGATGCCGCGGATCGCTGCAACCGTTTCGTCGATCATCGCTGCCGTCACATCGAGATGGGTGCAGGCGCGGATGCGGTGATCGAGTGCACCGGTCAGGATGCCGCGCTTGCGCAATTCTGAAATCATTCGCTGCGTGGTGATGCCGGCTTCTGCGGGATCGAAGAAAACCAGATTGGTCTCCGGCTGATTGACCGCGATGCCGGGGATTTGCGCGAGACCGCGAGCGAGTGCGCGGGCATTGGCGTGGTCATCTGCGAGCCGGTCGACGTGATGATCGAGCGCGTAAAGGCAGGCCGCAGCGCAAATGCCGCTCTGGCGCATTGCACCGCCGAGGCGTTGCTTCCAGCGCCACACCTCGTCGATGAAATCGTCCGTCCCCGCGATCACCGCGCCGATAGGCGCGCCTAATCCCTTGCTGAAATCGATCCAGACCGAATCCCAGCCCTCGGCCATGTCCCGCGCGGACACGCCGGTGGCCACGCAGGCATTCATCAGCCGCGCGCCATCCATGTGGGTGATAAGCTTATGCTCGCGCGCGATGGCCGTGATCTCGTCGAGAGCGGATTTTTTCCAGACCGTGCCGCCGCCGATGTTCGCGGTCTGCTCGACGGTCACGACGCGCTGCGGTGCTGAATAGCGCGAGACCGGCTGGATCGCTGCGCGAAATGTCTCCGGTGTGAAAATCCCGTTCTCGCCGGGCAGCGGCGTGATCTGGAATCCGCCGAGTGCTGCATGCGCGCCGCCTTCGCGGGTCAGCACATGCGCGGAGGGATGCGCCAGGATTTCGTCGCCCGGACGGCAATGCACCAGCGTTGCCGCCACATTGCACATGGTCCCCGACGGCAGGAAGACTGCAGCTTCCTTGCCGAGCAAGTCGGCGACGCGCTCGCACAGCGCAATCGTTGTGGGGTCGTCGCCGATCTGCTCGTCGCCCACCTCCGCACGCGCCATCGCCTCGCGCATTCCCGGCGTTGGCCGCGTCTGGGTATCCGACATCAGATTGATGCGAACGGGCGGTAGCTTCGGATCAGGCGAGGCGGGGGTCATTCTCATCGGAAAGTCCTGTGCGGTGATCTGCGCCGTTCCCTGATGTATTCAAAAAGCGACCGCCGGTCCAATGGAAGTCCGTGTGTCAATATAGGGTTGCTTGCAATGGGGCTGCCAATCGCTAGGCTTGCCGCTTGCATTTCTGTTTCTGGATGAGGCCCGACTTTGCATTTCCAAATTGTTTATCGCCCGTCCGCCCGCGCCATGGCGATGTGCTTATTTCAGGTGGCGGCGGTCGGCCTTTTCATCGTTCAAGCGTCAGCCGGCAGTATCGGAAAATCCGACCCGGCAGCGGCAGGATTTTCGAGCGAGCGGCTGGCCCGCATCACCGAATACTTCAACAATGAGGTGACGATAGGCAAGATCCCCGGCGCCATCGTGCTGATCCAGCGTCGCGGCCAGCCCGCCTATTACGAAGCCTTCGGTGTGCGCAGTGTCGCCACCAAGACGCCGATGACGCCCGACACCATCTTCACGCTGTTTTCGATGACGAAGCCGATCACGTCGGTGGCGGCGCTGATGCTGGTGGAGCAAGGCAAGCTCGCGCTCGATGACGAGGTCGGGCAATACATTCACGGCTTTTACAGTATCAAGGTCGGCGAGGAGAAACCTGGTTCTGACGGCAAGCCCGCGCTTGATCTGGTCGCGCCGAAGCGCCCGATCCAGATCCACGATCTGCTGCGGCAGTCCGCGGGCATACCTTACGCCTCGCTGGCTTATGGCGTGGTGAAGAAGCCTTATGAAGACGCCGACCTGATGTCGGGCAAGTTCACCAATGAGGAGGTCGCGAACCGCATTGCCGCGTTGCCACTGATCAGTCACCCCGGCGATTACTGGACCTACGGCCACGCCACCGATGTGCTCGGACGGGTGATCGAGGTGGTGTCAAGAAAATCGCTCTATCAGTTCGAAAAGGAAAACCTGCTCGATCCGCTCGGCATGACGAACACAAGTTTTTTCGTTACGGATCCCGCAAAACAGGCGCTGCTCGCCGATCCGCTTCCGAACAGGCATGACAAGCTGGATCGCGACCCGCGTATTGTCACCAAATGGGAATCGGGCGGTGGCGGCATGGTGTCGTCGATCGCGGACTACGCGCGCTTTGTGCAGATGCTGCTCAATCGCGGTGAACTCAACGGCAAGCGCATTCTGGCGCGCAAGACAGTGGACTTGATGACGTCGAACCATATCGGCGAAGCTGCGGGCATCAAGCCGTGGGTCTATTATTTTCCCGGTGCGGGCTATGGCTTCGGTCTTGGCGTTGCGGTGCGAACGGAAGCGGGCGTGAGCCACTGGGCAGGCTCCGTTGGCGAGTACGAGTGGAGCGGGGGCAGCGGAACATACTTCCTTGTCGATCCGAAGGAAGACATGTTCGCCGTCCTGATGATCCAGTCGCCGTCGCAGCGCGGCCGGATTCAATCGGCACTCAGAAGCCTGATCTACGGCGCGTTGAAATAGCAGACGGAATTCACGCAAACAAAAAGGCCGCCCGATGAGGCGGCCTTTCGCATTTCTGCTATCCGGCTGAAGAGATCAGCGCGAATAGAATTCGATGATGAGGTGCGGCTCCATCTGAACCGGGAACGGCACTTCCGAAAGACCCGGAACGCGCGTGACCTTGGCAGTCTGCTTGCCGTGATCGACTTCGAGGTAGTCGGGGGTGTCACGCTCGCCGAGCTGGTTGGCTTCGAGAACGAACGTGAGCTGCTTGGAAGATTCCTTGATCTCGATGACGTCGCCGACCTTGACCTTGTAGCTGGCGATGTTGACGCGCTTGCCGTTCACCTTGATGTGGCCGTGGTTGATGAACTGGCGGGCCGCGAACATGGTGGCGACGAACTTCGCGCGATACACGACGGTATCGAGGCGGCGCTCGAGCAGGCCGATCAGGTTCTCGCCCGAGTCGCCCTTCAGGCGGCTGGCTTCGACGTAGATCGCGTGGAACTGACGCTCGGAAATGTTAGCGTAATAGCCCTTCAGCTTCTGCTTGGCGCGCAGCTGGGTGCCGAAGTCGGAGAGCTTGCCTTTGCGGCGCTGGCCGTGCTGGCCGGGGCCGTATTCACGCTTGTTGACGGGGCTCTTCGGGCGGCCCCAGATGTTCTGGCCCATACGGCGATCGATTTTATACTTCGCCTCACTACGCTTAGTCATCGCGTCCTCTTTCTTAAGTTTGAGTTTTGAGGAAACGCGCCCTCCTGTGCAGCGGGATATGATCCCGGTGCTGACAGGTCCGCCTCATAAGCTTGATGAGAAAGACCACGGGTCGCGAAACGCAACGCGGGCCGAAACCGGCCCGCGAGCAACGGGGTTCTATGAAAAATCCCCCGTAATGTCAAACAGATCGGCTATTTCGCGGGGGCCGGGGAAGCCAGCGGCTTGGTCTTGTCCACTATGTAAACTCCCAGCACTTTCATAGGCTTATCGCCATGAACGGCGGCGTCGTGAACGGCGCCGGCCGGAATTTGGTAGGATTCGCCAGCTTTCAGCGTTTTGTCGGGCTGCCCGTCGATGGACAACACCAGTTCGCCCTCAAGGACGTAGCCGGTCTCGACGCCGGGATGGGTGTGCCGTCCGGCCTTGGTTCCCGGAGCCAGTTCGGCAAGGCCGGTGACTGTGTTGTAGCCCTCGGGGAAAGCGATGGTCTGGAGCGGCGTACGCTTGATGCCCGCGGGCGGTTGCTGGGCGAGGGCCACGCCTATGCCGGCGAGCGCGAGAACAGAAACGCAAAGCACTGTCTTCTTGAGCATGTGATTCTCCCTTTCGCTGTTCTCTTTCGGAACAGACCGGGCGGGAGGCTAACAGCCGAACGGTATCTGCGGAAGGGTCTCACCCCACAGGGCTGGCACCGAGGAAGGGCTCCAGCGCCATCGCCAGGACCGGAGAGGGGGTCTGTCCCGATGTGAAGATGAACCGCGCCGGGAGTGCTTCGCCGGTGCCGTTGGCGCTGCCAAGCAGGTCGCTCACGCGGCGTGCGATGGCGGGCGCGGGGTCGATCCAGTCCACGACCCACGGCGCCAGCGCGATCATCTGGCCGCTGAGCAGCGGATAATGCGTGCAGGCCAGCACCACGGTATCGGTCCGTGCTCCATCACTATCTTGGCCATTGACGAAGCACGGTGCGATCTCTGCTGCGACGGCATCGTCGCTGACACGTTCGCCGCGCAACGCTGCCTCCGCAAGACTCGCGAGATTTTCCGCACCGACCAGCGTCACGTCGCAGCCCTGCGCGAAATCTCGGATCAGCGCCTTGGTGTACTCGCGCTTGACGGTGCCGCGCGTGCCCAGCACCGACACACGCTTTGTCGTGGAGGAGGCGCAGGCTGGCTTGATTGCCGGCACGGTACCGACGAACGGCACGCTGTAAGCCTCGCGCAGATGCGTCATCACCAGGGTCGAGGCCGTGTTGCAGGCAATGACGACGAGGTCCGGTGTGTGTTCGGCGATCAGATCTCCGACCAGCGGCACCACGCGGGCGACGATCTCGTCTTCGGTATGCTGGCCGTAGGGGAAATAGGCGTCATCCGCGACGTAGACGTAGTGCGCGCCCGGCCGCAGCCTGACGATCTCGCGGAATACGGTGAGACCGCCAAGGCCGGAATCGAAAACCAGTATCGTGGGCGTCTGGGACACGAAAGCCATGATAGCCGATCTGCGGTTACCACTTTGTTGTAATCGGGGCGGCTACACCGGCTGAGGGGGGCGGCGCGGTCCCTCTGGCAGGACGATCCGGACGGCATCGCCCGGCCGGACGTCGCCGTCGGACAGCACGATGCTCATGATCCCGGCCTTGCGGATCAGGTTGCCATCGGCGTCCTTGTCCAGTGTTGCGGCCATCAGGCCCTGCTGGAAGCGGTCGATCTGGATGCAGGGATTGCGCAGCCCGGTGACCTCGACCAGGGCGGTCTCGCCGAGATGCAGCCGCGTGCCGGTCGGCAGCGCCAGCAGGTCGATGCCGCGCGTGGTGACGTTCTCGCCCATCTCGCCGGGCCGGACGATGAAGTTTTTCGGGGCCAGTTCATCGAGCAGTTCTTCGTGAATCAGATGCACCTGACGCAGGTTCGGCTGGGTCGGATCTTTCGCGACACGCGAGCGGTGTTTCACCGTCTCGCCCATATGCGCGTCACCGTCGACGCCGAGACCCTTGAGCAGACGAATGCTCAGGGAGTTCGTCTTGCTGAAGTGGTGCCCCTTGCGCAGGCTCACCGCGGTGACGATGCCCATCGGTTCAGGAGGCTCCAAAGACCCGCTTGAAGATCGTATCGACGTGCTTGAAGTGATACGCGAGATCAAATTGTTCCTCGATCTCCTTGTCCGACAGATATTTCTTCACGTCGGCGTCCTTCTTCAGAAGTGACTGGAAGTCGCCTTCGCCGCGCCAGACCGGCATCGCATTGCGCTGCACGAGCTTGTAGGCGTCCTCGCGCGATGCGCCTTTTTGCGTCAGCGCGATCAGAAGGCGCTGCGAGTGGACGAGGCCGCCGAGGCGGTCGAGGTTCTTCTGCATGTTGGCCGGATAGACCAGCAGCTTTTCGATCACGCCGGCGAGACGATTGAGCGCGAAGTCGAGGGTCACGGTGGCATCCGGGCCCATCATGCGCTCGGCGGAGGAGTGCGAGATGTCGCGCTCGTGCCAGAGCACGACGTTTTCCAGCGCCGGCGTCACATAGGCGCGCACCATACGCGACAGGCCCGTGAGATTTTCCGTCAGCACCGGATTGCGCTTGTGCGGCATCGCCGACGAGCCCTTCTGGCCTTCGGAGAAGAATTCCTCGGCTTCCAGAACTTCAGTGCGCTGCATGTGGCGGATTTCGGTGGCAAGACGCTCCACCGACGAGGCGACGACGCCGAGGGTTGCGAAGAACATCGCGTGGCGGTCGCGCGGGATCACCTGCGTCGAAATCGGCTCGACGGCGAGGCCCATGGCCTTGGCGACATGCTCTTCGACGCGCGGATCGATCTGCGCGAAGGTGCCGACTGCGCCGGAGATGGCGCAGGTCGCGATCTCCTTGCGCGCCAGAAAGAGACGCTCGCGGGCGCGGGTGAATTCGGCGTAGGCGTAGGCGAGCTTGAGGCCGAACGTCACCGGCTCGGCATGGATGCCGTGGGAGCGGCCGATGGTCGGCGTCATCTTGTGTTCGAAGGCGCGGATCTTGAGCGCGGCCAGCACCTTGTCGATGTCGGCGATCAGGATATCGGCGGCGCGCGAGAGCTGCACGTTGAGGCAGGTGTCGAGCACATCCGACGAGGTCATGCCCTGATGCACGAAGCGGGCTTCCGGGCCGACGATCTCGGCCAGATGCGTCAGGAAGGCGATGACGTCGTGCTTGGTCTCGCGTTCGATCTCGTCGATGCGCTCGACGTTGAAGGTCGCGTCCTTGGCCTTGGCCCAGATGGTTTTGGCGGCATCCTTCGGGATCGTTCCAAGCTCGGCGAGCGCATCGGCGGCATGCGCCTCGATCTCGAACCAGATCTTGAAACGCGTCTGTGGCTCCCAAATGGAGACCATTTCGGGGCGGGAATAACGGGGGATCATCGGCAAAGTCCTGTTAGTCTGACCGTCATGCCCGGCCTTGTGCCGGGCATCCACGTCTTTTTCGAGGTCAGACCAAGCAAAACGTGGATGGCCGGGTCAAGCCCGGCCATGACGAAAAACTGGTCCAACATGCACCATTAAATCGCTTCGCCGCGCGCTGACGCAGCCGCATTGCGGATCGCAGAGATATTCGCCTTGTAGCTGTCCATCGTGCCGCCCTTGAACACGGCCGATCCGGCGACCAGCGCGTTCGCGCCGGCGGCAGCGACCTTGGCGGCGTTGTCCGCGGTGACGCCGCCGTCGACTTCAATGTCGATCGGCCGGCCGGCGCACATCGCGCGAACTTGCGAAATCTTTTCCAGCACGGAAGGGATGAACGACTGGCCGCCGAAGCCGGGATTAACCGACATCACCAGCACCAGATCGATCATGTCGATCACGTACTCGATGGCGCTCGCAGGTGTCGCCGGATTGAGCGACACGCCGGCTTTCTTGCCGAGCGCACGAATCGCCTGCAATGAGCGATGCAGATGCGGACCGGCTTCGGCGTGCACGGTGATGATGTCGCAGCCGGCCTTGGCGAAAGCTTCGAGATACGGATCGCACGGCGCGATCATCAGATGCGCATCGAAAATCTTCTTCGAGTGCGGGCGCATCGCCTTGATGACATCGGGGCCGTAGGAAATGTTCGGCACGAAATGGCCGTCCATGACGTCCAGATGGATCCAGTCGGCGCCCGCCTGATCGACGGAGCGGACTTCCTCGCCGAGCTTGGAGAAATCCGACGCCAGGATCGACGGCGCGATAATCAGCGGGCGGGGTGCAAGGGGCTGTGACATGGCGGCTTCCGGTGCTTCCCTTGGCGAATTCTGGACGGATGGTTTCGCCTAACATGCCGCCTGCGCGCGGGCAATGTGAGGCAGGCGACGTACACAGGAACAGCGCCGATTCCGCGGCAAATCCTGCCGCCACGGCAGAAATTGCCCTGCTGGAAGCGCCGTCCGGACAGTGAAAATGGCTGTATTTATTGGGTTTCCGAAGCGGCACGGCAATTGCTGGATACTTCTCGGGATGATCTGAGCCGCGTGTCACCGGCTTTGGGGAGTATCGCGATGTTCTTTGCCGCAGGTGCCGTTGGAGCCGCTGCTGTCGCCGCTGGCACAGCGCTAGATCTGCTGTCCTCGCTGAGGCCTGACAAGTCGGCAGCGGCCAAGACCGGCGTCAAGCAGACCAATTCCATCTTCGATGTGACCGGATTGAGCGGCAGCACGTCGGGCGCGACGTCCGTGTCCGCGGCAAGTTCCACGCCGGCTGGAGCGCTGTCGCCAGCGACATTCAACGCGCTGTTGTCGGCGCAGGATTCCAACGGCAAGGCCAACCCGTCTGATGCGCTGAAGAGTCTGTTCGCGCAGATCGACGGCAACGGCGACGGCAAGATCACCAAGGCCGAATTCGAAGACAAGCTCGGCGCGGGCGGCACCAACATCGCGGCCGCCAATAACGTCTTTAACAAGATGGATGCCAACAGCGATGGTTCCGTCAGTCTCGACGAAATGGCAACGGCGCTCAGGGGCAAGGGTGGGGGCCAGCATGCGCATCAGGCCGGTGATGGTGCCGATGCGTTGAAGGAAGCTTTGCAAGGCGCTTCCAGCACGTCGACGACAAACAGCGATGGCTCGATCTCGACCACGCTGACATATGCCGACGGATCGAAGATCACGCTGAGCCAGCCCGCGTCATCGACCACGTCGACCGGCGCTTCCACGCAATACAATCTCGTTGAAAAAATGATGCAGCGTCAGACAGATGCGCTCGCCGCGTCTGCGAAGCAATCGGTCTCCGTCAAGATCTGATGTAACCGGGGTTCGGCTGAATCGGGCGCGCATATCCAGCGCGCAGACCGCTATGTCCCAAACCGTTCTTTCCACGACGGCAGAGCGCCGGCGAAAGGCAGTGCCTTCGCTTCATAGATACCGCGCGCAATGGCGCGCGCGATGACATTTGCTGCGATCGCGCCAAGTTCAGTGAGCCCATAAAGTGGATCAACTGGTTTTTCGCCGGTCGCTGCTGCGAACACGATGTCGCCGTCGAGCGGCGCGTGTACCGGATAGATCGCGCGGGCGAATCCGGTCTGCGCGATCATCGCAAGGCGCTTGACCTGCGGCTTGGTGAGGATGGCGTCGGTGACGACAATGGCCAGCGTGGTGTTCTCGATCGCCGTCGCGGCGGGCCCGCCCTTGAGCCGCATCGCTAGCATGTCCGGCGTAAAGGATGGCGGCAGGCCGCGACCGCCGAACTCGCCATTCTGCTCGAAGGGCGCGGCCCAAAACCATGGTCCGTCGCCGACATTGACGCTGCCGACCGCGTTAACGGAAGCAATCGCCGCGACGCGCACGCCGTTGGTCATCACGGCGGACGCAGAGCCGAGCCCGCCCTTGAAGTTGGCGGTGGTCGCGCCGAAGCCCGCGCCGACGCTGCCGAGTGCAAACGGGGTATCGGTTGCTGCTGCGGCTGCCGCGTAGCCGAGATCGCGATAGGGCGGAAAGCGGCCCCATGCCTTGTCGCCGCCGTTCAGCATGTCGAACATCACGGCACCGGGAACAATCGGGATCAGCGCGTCGCCAACGGCAAAGCCGCGTCCCTGTTCGGCGAGCCACGCCTGCACGCCGCCGCCGGCTTCCAGCCCGAAGGCCGAGCCGCCAGAAAGCGCGATCGCATCGATGCTTTCGACTGTGTTGACCGGTTCGAGCAATGCGCCGTCCCGAATTCCGGGGCCGCCGCCGCGCACATCGGCGGAGGTGACAATGGCCTTGTCGAAGATCACGGCGGTCACGCCGGATGCGACCGTCGCGTCATGGGCGTGGCCGACCCGGACGCCGGGAATGTCGGTCAGCAGGTTCTTCATAACTCTCACCTTTTTATGATCACGCTTGATCACAACACGCGGAAGGGCGGGCGCGGAGCTTGCATAGCATATGGGCGACAGTGCAATAAGCGGCATGATTCAAGACGTTTCCATCCCCGCAGCGCTCGCCGCCGGCGTTATCAGTTTCCTCTCGCCCTGCGTGTTGCCGCTGGTGCCGCCATATCTGATCTATCTCACCGGCGCGACCATCGAGCATGTGGCCAATGACGAGAAGCCGCAGGTCTCAAAGCGTGCCGTGATGCTGTCGGCGCTGGTTTTCGTGCTGGGTTTCTCGACCGTATTCGTGGCGCTCGGCGCCAGCGCCAGCTTGATCGGCGGCTGGATCCGCGCCTGGTCCGCGCAGTTGTCCATCGTCGCTGGCATCGCGATCATCCTGATGGGGCTACATTTCCTTGGCCTCACGCGCATCGGCTTTTTGATGCGTGAAGGACGCCTGCCGATACCCAAGCCCGTCGGTCTATGGGGCGCCTATGTGATGGGGCTGGCCTTTGCGTTTGGCTGGACGCCGTGCATCGGGCCGATCCTGGCTGCCATTCTGTCGGTTGCCGCATCGGAAACCACCGTGACGAAGGGCGCAGGGCTGCTTGCGGTCTACTCCGCCGGTCTCGGCATCCCGTTCCTGATCGCGGCGTTCATGGTCGAGCGATTTTCCTCGGTGCTCGCACGCATGAAAAAGCATCTCGCCACGGTCGAGCGTGCGATGGGCGTCCTGATGATTCTCGTGGGGATCGGATTTCTCACCGGCGCGGTCACGGACGTCAGCATTTGGCTGCTGGAGACGTTCCCGGCCTTGCAGAATTTTGGCTGACCAACGCATAAAGAAAATGGCCGGGACAAGCCCGGCCATGATGCTCTTTAACGATGCAGGATCGCGTTACGATCCCTTGTTGATCTCGGCGTAGTTGCCCTTGGCGTCCCAGCGATAGACGACGTAGTCGATCACCTTGATATCGCCCTTGGCATCGAAAGAAAGCTTACCAAGCACGGTATCCCATTCAGCGCCCTTGATGGCTTCCATCACCTTCTTGGAGTCGGTGGTTTTGACCTTCGCGGCGGCCTGCGACCAGACCTGAAACGCGGCATAGGTGTAAAGCGTATAGCCCTCGGGATCGATGCCCTTCGCCTTGAACTTGTCGACGATGGCCTTCGCGGTCGGCTTGTTGCGCGGATCGGGACCGAAGGTGAACAGCGTGCCTTCCGCGGCCGCACCCGTGATCGAGGCGAACTCCTTGTCGTTCAGAGCGTCGCCCGCCATCAGAAGCGTCTTCATGCCCTGATCGCGCATTTGGCGCAGGATCAGTCCTGACTCCTGATGGTAGCCACCGACATAGACCAGATCGATGTTCTCACGCTTCAGCCGCGAGACGATGGAGTTAAAGTCCTTGTCGCCCTTGTTGTAGGACTCGAACAGTTTCTCCTTCACGCCGCCGGCGTTCAGCGCCTTCTTGGTTTCGTCCGCGAGGCCTTTGCCGTAGGTCGTCTTGTCGTTGAGGATGGCGATATTCTTGCCGGCGAACGCCTTGATAATGTACTGCGCGGCGACAAGGCCTTGCTGGTCGTCACGGCCGCAGACGCGCAGCACGTTCCACAGCTTGCGCTCCGTGAAAACAGGGTTGGTCGAGGCGGGCGTGATCTGCAGCACGTTGCCTTCGGCGTAAGCTTCCGAGGCCGGGATCGACGACGACGAGCAGAAATGGCCCGCGACGAACGGGACCTTGGAGCTTGCGAACTTTTCGGCAACTGAGCGGGCCTGTTTTGGGTCGCAGGCGTCGTCACCGACCTGGAGCGCGAGCTTCTTGCCGTTGACGCCGCCCGCGGCGTTGATGTCGGCAACAGCCAGGTCCGCGCCGTTCTTCATCTGACGGCCGAACGCGGATTCGCCGCCCGTCATCGGACCGGCGACCGCGACGGAAATGTCTTGCGCAAACGCAGCAGTCGACAGTGCAATCGACGCGCCGAGTGCGAGGCCAAGGATATGGGTTGGTTTCATAGGGTAATCCTCATGCAGGTCTCGAATGGCGCGGCCAGACGGCCCGCCGGACAAACAGATCCCGGATATTGTCCGCTGATTTTACCGTCAAGTCATCGGCAATTTTGGGCCGCGCTCAGGCCTTGGCTGGCGCATCTTGCCGCAGCCGCCAGCCGAGGGGGCCGCTTGGTTCGTACAGCCAGTAATACTGCCGGACCATCTGCTGCGCCCGGGTGCGCTGAAAAGACAGGCAGGCGGCGGCGATCAGGATAGCGGTCTCGGCTAAATAAGCCTGCGGCTGCAACAGGGTTTCATTGAACAGTGCGAAATGCACGAATCGCACGGCCATCCCCAGCGGGACCATCGAGATGGCGGCGATCCAGATGCTCCGCCAGGTTAGCGCAATGGCGTGGCCGGCCAGTACGGCACAGCCGCCGCCGAGCACCAGGGTGACGAACAGCACCTGAAAGATGGATTCGTTGGAGTAGAAGGCCATCAGTGACGCCCCCCTTCAAGGTAGGCTGCACGAATCTCCGGCCGGGCGAGGAGTTCCTCGCCGGTTCCGCTCAGCGTGATCAGGCCGTTGACCATCACATACCCGCGGTGTGCCAGCTTCAGGGCATGGTTGGCGTTCTGTTCGACGATCAGGACGGTCAGGCCATCCTGCCGGTTGAGTGTGCGGACTGCGTCGAAGATTTGCCGCGCGATCAGCGGCGCGAGGCCAAGCGACGGTTCGTCCAGCATCAGAAGGCGGGGGCGGCTCATCAGTGCGCGCCCAATCGCCAGCATCTGCTGTTCGCCGCCGGACAGTGTGCCGCCGCGCTGCGAGATGCGTTCCTTGAGGCGCGGAAACAGCGTGAAGACGCGTTCCAGATCTTCGTTGCGCTCGGCTTCGGTGCTCTCGCCGGCGGCGTCCGCACCCATGCGCAGGTTTTCCGCGACCGTCATGCGCGGGAAAATGCGCCGTCCTTCGGGTGACTGCGCGATCCGCAGCCGCGCGACATGATGGGTCGGTTCGTTCGTGATGTCCCGGCCATCGAAGGTGATGAGCCCGCCGCGGGCGCGGGGCCGCCCGAACACCGACATCATCAGCGTGGATTTGCCGGCGCCGTTGGAGCCGATCAGCGCGACGATTTCACCGGGGTTGATGTCGAGATCGACGCCCTTCAGCGCTTCGATATTGCCGTAGGCCGCGACGAGTCCGCGAATGGAGAGGAGGGGCGCTGTGCTCATGTGCCACCCTCCATCACTTCGATGGCGGTTTGCTCGTCAGCCCCGAGATAGGCAGCGATGACCTTCGGGTCGTTGCGGATTTCCTGCGGCGTGCCCGCCGCGATCTTCACGCCATGGTCGAGCACGAAGATGCAGTCGGAGATTTCCATCACCACCGACATATCGTGTTCGATCAGCAGCACCGACGTTCCGTGATCCTTGCGGATCGCCAGCAGCAACTGGCTCAGTTCGTCGCTTTCCCGCGCGTTCAATCCGGCAGCGGGTTCGTCCAGGCACAGCAGGACCGGCTCGGAACACATCGCGCGCACGATCTCGAGCCTGCGCTGATCGCCGTAGGGCAGGTTACCTGCTGCGTCATCGGCGCGCGAGGTGAGGCCGATGCGGTCGAGCCAATAGCGCGAGCGCTCGATGGCGTTCTTTTCGGCGCGGCGGAAACCGGGGGCGCCGATCAGGCCTAGAAATGTGTAGCCTGACGCCAGCATCAACGGATTGTGCTGCGCGACCATCAGGTTTTCCAGCGCCGTCATGCCCGCAAACAGCCTGATGTTTTGAAACGTGCGGGCGACCTTCGCGACCTTGGAGATGCGATAGTCGAACAATCGCTCCAGAAGAAACTCGCGACCGTCTTCATGAATGAGACGCATCATGCCGGTGGTCGGTTTGTAAAAGCCGGTGATGCAGTTGAACACGGTGGTTTTGCCGGCGCCGTTGGGGCCGATCAGCGCGGTGATGTCGCCGCGTTTCGCTGTGAACGATAGATCGTTGACGGCGACGATGCCGCCGAAGCGCATCGACAAATGGTCGACGTCGAGAATGTCGTCGCTGGTATTGTTCGTCGTCATCCGCGGCCTTCCCTGACCATCGCGGACGAAATCTCCGAGGGCTTCTCCAGAAACACGGATGGTGCGCGATGACCGATCAGGCCGCGCGGCCGCCAGATCATCAGCAGCACCATCGCCGAGCCGAACACCAGCATGCGGAACTGCTCGAGCCCTCTGAACAACTCGAACCCGCCGATCATCGCAAGCGCGGCTAGCGCGACGCCAAGCTGTGAACCCATTCCGCCGAGCACGACGATAGCGAGCACCAGAGCGGATTCGTGGAACGTGAAGGATTCGGGGCTGATGAAGCCCTGACGGGTGGCGAAGAATGCCCCGGCAAAGCCGCCGAACATCGCGCCGGTCGCAAACGCAGTCAGCTTGGTGGTCGTGGTGTTGATGCCGAGCGAGCGGCAAGCGACTTCATCCTCACGTAGCGCTTCCCACGCGCGGCCAATCGGCAAACGCCGCAGGCGAATCGTGACCCAGTTCGTGAGCAGCGCGAGCGCGAGGATGAGATAGAACAGGAACACCACGCGGTGCGTGGTGGAGAACTCGATACCGAGCAGAGCGGCGAGCCCGTCGTCAGTGTTGGTGAGCGGGATGCCGAAGAATGACGGCCGCGGAATGCCGGTGATGCCGTTCGGGCCGCCGGTGACGTGCTGCCAGTTGAGCAGAATGAGCCGGATGATTTCGCCGAAAGCCAGGGTCACGATGGCAAGGTAGTCGCCACGCAATCGCAGCACGGGAAAGCCGAGCAAGACGCCCCAGAATGCGGCGAGAATTCCGGCCAGCGGCAGGCAAACCCAGAACGACAGGTCGAAGGTCGTTGCCAGCAGCGCGTAGGAATAGGCGCCGACCGCATAGAATGCGACGTAACCGAGGTCGAGCAGGCCGGCAAGACCGACGACGATGTTCAGCCCCCATCCCAGCATGACGTACGTCAAAACGAGGATGCCAAGATCGAGAATGTAGCGCTGGTCGTAGAAGATCACCGGCACCAGCGCGGCAAAGACGAGCAGCGCCGGGGCGAAAAAGCGACGCAAGGTCGCGATCGTGTCGTTGGCCGACTCGGGAATAAACGAGACGCCCTTCGACGGCCCGATCCATTGTCGCAACAGTTCGACAATGATGCTTCCGAAAAACACCGCGGCTACCATTGCGGCGAGATCGCCGAACCGGGTCCAGTAAATCAACTGGCCCTCCGGTCCGGCTTCGGTCCGGACGCCGATCATGAGCGAAAACAGAACCAGCGCCACAAGGGCGCTGATGAATGATTTCTTCAGAATGAAGGCGATGCCGTGCGGGGCTGCGGCGGCTTTTGGTGCGCGAATGGCGGGATCGGTGGAGCGCGCCACGCTGCCTCTCAGACTTTTTCGACTTCCGGACGGCCCAGCAGACCGGTCGGAAGAAAAATAAGGACGACGATGAGAATCGAGAACGCCGCAACGTCCTTGTATTCGGAGGTGAAGTAGGCGGCCCAGAAGGTCTCGATCAGGCCGATCAGAAGTCCGCCCAGCATCGCGCCGGGGAGCGAGCCGATGCCGCCGAGCACGGCGGCGGTGAACGCCTTGATGCCGGCGACGAAGCCCATGAAGAAATCGACCACGCCGTAATAGAGCAGGTACATCATGCCCGCGACGGCGGCGAGCGCAGCACCGATCACGAACGTCATTGAGATAGTGCGGTCGACGTCCACGCCGAGCAGCGAGGCCATGGTCTGGTCCTGCTCGCAGGCGCGCATGTCGCGGCCGAGCCGTGTGCGTGCCACAAGCCATGAGAAGACCGCAAGCAGGATAATCGTGGTGATGACGACGATGATCTGGATGTTCGACAGCCGCACCACGAAGCCGTCGTTTTCGAACAGCGTATGACCGCCCGTGATCACCGGCGGCACGGGCTTGACGCGTGCGCCCTGCGACACCTGCGCGTAGTTGGTCAGGACAAACGACATGCCGATGGCGGACAGCATCGGCGCCAGGCGAAACGATTGCCGCAGCGGACGATAAGCGATCCGCTCGACGGTCCAGCCGTAAAGCGCCGTGATCGCCATTGCGACCAGCAGCACCAGAAGCAGGATGACGGGAACCGTGGTGAGGCCGATCGAAACCAGGATGAGAAAGGTGATGAGGGCGATGAAGCCGCCGATCATGAAGATATCGCCGTGGGCGAAATTGATCATGCCCACGATGCCGTACACCATCGTGTAACCGATCGCGATCAGGCCATAGATTGAGCCGAGCACCAATCCGTTGATGAGTTGCTGGGCAAAGTAATCCATGGGCTGCCGTGTTTGAGCAAAGCGATCGACACGTCGAAGGCTCCGGCAGCCGGATCGTCGCGTCGTCCCATTTTCTAACAGCGGGAACTGAGGGCGGCAACCGTACTGGGTGCGGCTTCCGGTCGTCATCCACCCAACATTTCGCTGCCGCGAAAAGACCACGCCGGAACTGGGGTTCCTTCGCAGCCGATGGAGATGCCGTCGGTTGGCTCCATGTTCAACAATGGAGGTGCCAACGTGGGCAATCAGAACAATCCGAACCAGAACCCGGGCCAGCCAGAACCCGAGTCAGAAGCCGGGTCAGCAGGGCGGCGGGCAGAAGCCCGGCCAGCAGTAGATCCAAGCCGGAAAGCCCGACCAGCAGGGTCAGCAGAGCCAGAAGGGCGGGCACTAGTTTGCAGGATGAGCTTGGTTCCCGGTTCGGGACCTGAGCCATCCGATAGAAGAGGGAATCCCGCCGGAAGGCGGGACTTTCTTTGCGGCGCGCCGATCCGCTCTGGTTGTCCACAGCTCCGGCCGCGCCGTTAAGGTTAAGGAATGGTTTAAATTGCCGCTCACGTTTGAGCGGAGTTAGCTCCGCCGGTGCGGCGCCCGACGGCGCGGCTTTGGCGGGAGCATGACATCGAAGCCTTGGTTTCGGACGCCATGTTCCTCAAGTCAGGGGCAGGCGGCATGTCGAAGGATTGGCGGATCAGCACGTTCAACGGCGTGCTTCTGGCGTGTTACTTCATCCCGTCATGGACCATTTCGGCGATGAAGATCTGGATTTCGCCGATCCGCGGCTTTTACGACCGCACCAATATAGCTGCCGCAATGTATGTCAGCGATTATCTCAGCCTTTCCGCGATGGGCACGATCCGTCTCGCGTGGATGATTGCACTCTGCAAGATTACGGTCGCCGCATTCTTCCTTGTTTTCCTGCTGCTGGTCATCCGTGCTGCGATCCGCAACAAGGGCGGAGCCGACGAGGCGCTTGCTTTCGCGTTGGGGGTTGGGGCGTTCATCAGCATGGCAGGCCTGATTGCCGCCTCGAAGGTCGGCGAACTGGCGGCGTTGCGTCTTCACGCCAGCGAATCCTTGTTGCTGATCGGCGCCGCGATCCTGCTGATCATCGACACCGATCCTGCGGCGGAGCGGAAAACCGAGGCGTCGGTGCAGGCTGCGCCGAATTACAACTACTTGTCGAGTAACCCCAATTCCTGAACCACGCTGGCGGCTTCCTTGACCGCATGGTTAGCCGCGGGGACACCGCAATAGATCGCCTGCTGCAACAGGATTTCCTTGATGTCGTCCGGCGTGAATCCGCCTTCGCTTAACGCCGCGCGGACATGCAGGCGAAATTCGTCCCATTGCCCAAGCGCCACCATGGTGCCGATCACAAGGACACGGCGCGTCCGCTCGTCGAAATGCGGACGCGTCCAGATCTCGCCCCAAGCATAGCGCGTGATGAGATCGAGGAAGTCGGCGTTGAATGAATTCCTGCCCGCCGCGGATTTGTCGACCCATGCGTTGCCGAGCACCTTGCGTCGCTGGGCCGTTCCCTGATCGCGGCGTTGATCGTCGTCCATGAGGTGTTCTCAGCGCTGGGTCAGGAAGCCGACCACGGCTTCGGTGAAGTTGTGCGACTGTTCGATGTTGGAGATATGCGCCGCATCGAGCAGGGTCATGCTCGCGTTAGGGATGTGGCTGCGAATAAAGACACTGGCTTCAACCGGCGTCGCCATATCGTGGCGGCCCGCGATCACCAGCGTCGGCGTCTTGATCTGCGGGAGCAGGTCGCGTTGATCGAGCTTGCTCAGGGCCTCGCAGCAGGCGACGTAGCCCTGCACGGGTGTTGCCATCAGCATCGCCTTCATGCGGGCCGTGATCTGCGGTTCGCGGTCACGGTAATCCTCGGTCAGCCAGGCCGCCATCACAGCGTCGGCGATTGCCGCGAGGCCACCGTCGTTGACCGCCTTGATGCGGTTCAGCCAGTTGGTCGGATCGGGATAATAGCAGGACGTATTGGCGAGGATCATCCTGTCGATGCGCTCCGGCGCGTTCGCCCCCAGCCACTGGCCGACCATGCCGCCCATCGACAGTCCGCACCAGTGCACCCGCTCGATGTTGAGGTCGTCGAGGATCGTCAGCACGTCCTTGCCAAAACGCTCCATCGAATAGGGCCCGGCCGGAACGCCGGATTTTCCGTGGCCGCGGCGGTCATAACGGACGACGCGATAGAGCTTCGTCAGTGCAGCCATTTGCGGCTCCCACATCTGCATGGTCGCGCCGAGCGAATTCGACAGCATGATCGTGGGTCCGCCGTCGCGCCCCTCCACCGAGACATTGAGCATGCATCCGTCGGCGTCGATCATAGGCATGTGTATTCTCCGTGACGTCTTGTTGTTATTCGCTGTCCAGCGACGCCAGCAGCCGGTCGATCAGCGTTTGCGCGACACCCTGATAGGCCATCGGGTCGAACAGGCTTTCGAGCGTACCGGTGTCGATGTGGGTGGTGACGCGGGTATCTTCCGCGAGAACGCTGCGCAGATGCTGCCGGGTTTCGATAGCCCTGCGGCTCGCGGCCTCGACGATGAGATGGGCTTCGCCTTTGCCGATCTTTTCCGCCAGCGCCATCGCTACGGCCTCGGCCATGACGAGACCCTGGGTCGTGTCGAGATTGGCGCGCATCCGCGCGGCATCGACTTCGAGGCCCTCTGCAATCTCGGCAATAGCGGAGAGCGCTCCCGAGGTCACCAGTTGCAGCGTCGGTAATGTCGGCCACTCGGCATGCCAGGGGCCGGCGCTGCGTTCATGATCCTGAATCTGCGCAGCGAATATCGTCGCCGCAAGATTCGGCGCCATCGTCGCCGCCGCCAGAACCCTTGCCGCCGCCACGGGGTTGCGCTTGTGCGGCATCGTCGACGAGCCGCCGCGGCCTTTGCCCGCAGGCTCGAACGCTTCCGCGACATCGGTCTGCATCATCAGGGATACGTCGCGGGCGATTTTGCCGCAGGTGCCTGTGAGAATGGCCAGGGCTGACGCCACATCCGCGATTCGGTCGCGATGCGTATGCCACGGCGCATCCGGCAGCGGCAGCGACAATTCCTGGGCAAGTTGTTCGGCAACCTTGAGACCCTTGTCGCCGAGAGCGGCAAGCGTTCCGGCGGCGCCGCCGAACTGCAGGGCCAGCGTTTCACCGCGCAATCGCTT
Organism: Afipia massiliensis; assembly: GCF_001006325.2. Classification (NCBI taxonomy): domain Bacteria; kingdom Pseudomonadati; phylum Pseudomonadota; class Alphaproteobacteria; order Hyphomicrobiales; family Nitrobacteraceae; genus Afipia; species Afipia massiliensis. The sequence goes on from NZ_LBIA02000001.1 coordinate 3,065,565, forward strand.
CAGGCGCCTGCGCGAACGATGCAGTGCAGCCGCGTACTCCGCCAGCTTCAGTCCGAATGGCATCGGCAGGGCGTGCTGCAGCCATGTGCGCGCAACCACTGCCGTTTCGCGATGCCGGAGGGCCATCCGGGCAAACCCCGTGATTGCACGGTCGAGATCGACAATCAGCGCGTTGATCGCCGCGCGCAGGCCCAGCATCGTCGCAGTGTCGATCACGTCCTGGCTGGTTGCGCCCCAATGCACATAGCGCGCGGCGGAAGGATCCGCGTCGGCGACTTTCGCGGTCAGCATTTTCACCAGCGGAATGGCGAGATTTCCAGCGTGAACCGCAGCCTCGGCAAGCGCCACGCGGTCGAACGATTCGGCATGGCAGGCTTTCGCGATGCTGACGACGGCGCTGGCGGGAATGATGCCGACCGCTGCTTCGGCGCGCGCAAGGGCATGCTCAAAGTCCAGCATATGCTGCAGATACACTTCATCGTCGCACACAGTGCGCATGGCGGCGCTCGACAGCAAAGGTGCGAGCAGGGGAGGTAGTGATGAACTCATGATGCGCGGACCCTATCCAAGGCTCCGACGCCTGCCAATAGCGCGATACCCTCGCCGAAAGCACTGCAACACGACGGGGGTTGCTGTTCGATGTTTTTGCAACGCTCCTTCCCGTACGGTACCCTTTCTTTTGCGGACGCTGTATCCTAATTGAGACCGGCAGGGGCCGCGGGATGCGGCTATCGAATGAAGGAGGTTTGCACATGGCAATGACGATGACGGGTGAGGTGCAGCTTCCTGCTTCTCGTGAAGTGGTCTGGGAAAAGCTCAACGATCCGGCCATTCTGAAAGCCTGCATTCCAGGCTGCGAGGAATTGGAGCGGGCCGGGGACAACCAATTTCAGGCCGTCGCCAAGATGAAGGTCGGGCCGGTGTCCGCACGCTTCAAGGGCAAGGTCACCCTGAGCGATTTCGATCCACCGAACAGCTACAAGATCTCCGGCGAAGGCGAGGGCGGCGTCGCCGGATTCGCCAAGGGCGGGGCCACGGTAGCGCTGGCGGAAAAGGATGGCGGCACGCTGCTGAGCTATAATGTCGAGGCCCAGATCGGCGGCAAGCTGGCACAGCTCGGTCAGCGCCTGATCAACGGCGCGGCCAAGAAGCTGGCCGATGAATTCTTCGCGAAATTCGCAGACGCAGTGAAGGCGGCCTGAGGCCGTTTGGGCATATCAGCTCCCCGCACAAATCAAGCCTTCTTGTCCGGAAGCGCGGGGCGGTGAGGTTGCTCATTGCCGCAATGGCCCATATTATGAATTTGGAACCATTTTAAACGCGTTTTGCGCCGCGCCATGCGGCGCGGCGAAACTTGTGTCCAAGCCTTGTGTCTGGGCCTTGGGCGCCAAGCCGAAAACAAGAGAGTGTTGATGGCCAAGATTTCACTGATCGTGAACGGCAATCCTGTGACGGGTAAGGTCGATTCGCGCACGCTGCTCGTCCAGTTCTTGCGCGAGCATCTTCGTCTGACCGGGACCCACGTCGGCTGCGACACCTCGCAGTGCGGGGCCTGCGTCGTCCATCTCGACGGCAAGGCGGTGAAGTCCTGCACAACGCTGGCGGTGATGGCGGACGGTCATAATGTGACGACCATCGAGGGCCTTGCTGCCGACGGCGCGCCGCTGCATCCGATGCAGGAGGCGTTCCGCGAACATCATGGTCTGCAGTGCGGCTTCTGTACGCCCGGCATGATCATGACTGCGGTCGATCTCGTGCACCGCAAGGGGCATGACCTCAGCGATCATGTCATCCGCGAAGAGCTTGAAGGAAATCTGTGCCGCTGCACCGGTTACCAGAACATTGTGCTGTCGATCGCGGCCGGCGCCAAGGCGATGGCCAAATCCGATCTCGCGTAATCGACGACTTCCCGAAGGACAGCTCATGTACGACTTTAAGTATCATCGTCCGGGGACTGTGCGGCAGGCCGCCAATCTTCTCGTCAAGAATGAAGACGCCAAGCTGATCGCCGGCGGCCATACGCTGGTGCCTGTGATGAAGCAGCGGCTCGCCAGCCCGCCGCATCTGGTCGATCTCAGCCACATCGAAGGCCTCAACGGCATCGAGATGAAGGGGCGCAACCTGGTGATCGGCGCGACCGCGACCCATGCTGAAGTCGCGAACTCCAGCATTGTCGGCGAGGCCATTCCCGCGCTTGCGGAGCTTGCCGGTCTGATCGGCGATCCGGCCGTTCGCCACAAGGGTACCATTGGCGGTTCGCTCGCGAACAACGATCCCACCGCGGATTATCCGGCGGCGGTCACGGCGCTTGGCGCGACCATCGTCACCAACAAGCGCCGGCTGAAGCCGGAGGAATTCTTCCAGGGCCTGTTCACCACAGCGCTTGAGCCGGACGAGATCATTACCCGCGTGATGTTTCCGCTGCCGAAGAAGGCCGCGTATCAGAAATTCCGGAATCAGGCTTCGCGCTACGCGCTGGTGGGCGTGTTCGTCGCAAGACGTCCGTCGGATGTCCGTGTCGCGGTGACCGGCGCGGGCGGGGACGGCGTGTTCCGTGCAACGGAATTCGAGGAGGCGCTGAAGAAGCGATTCTCGCCGAAATCGCTCGACGGGCTGACGGTATCCGCCGACGGCCTCAACAGCGACATTCACGGCAGCGCCGAGTATCGCGCGCATCTCATCGGCGTGCTTGCGCGCCGGGCTGTGGAAGCCGCGACCGCCAAGACTTGAGTTTGGAGTCGGTGTGAGCATGAGCAAAATTCCCGCATCGGTCGATGCAACGCTCGATCTGCTCACCAGCCGCGGCTATCTCGCGGAGCGCTCGCTCGCGACGGTGGTCTATCTGTCGCTCAAGATGGGTCGTCCGCTGTTTCTTGAAGGCGAGGCGGGCGTCGGCAAGACCGAGATCGCCAAGGTTCTGAGCACAGCGCTCGGGCGCAAGCTGATCCGTCTGCAATGCTATGAAGGTCTCGACGTCGCATCCGCGGTGTATGAGTGGAACAGTGCGGCGCAGATGATCGCCATTCGTCTGGCCGAGGCCAGTGGGGAAACCGACCGCGAGCAGTTGTCCGCAGACGTCTTTGCGGAAAAATATCTGATCAAACGTCCGCTGCTTCAGGCCCTGGAGCCGGATGTCGCCGGGCCGCCGGTGCTGCTGATTGACGAACTCGATCGCGCGGATGAAGCCTTCGAGGCTTATTTGCTGGAAATTCTCAGCGACTTCCAGGTGACGATCCCGGAGTTCGGTACGGTGAAAGCGCCGCAAGCGCCCATCGTGATCGTGACTTCGAACCGTACCCGCGAAATCCACGACGCGCTCAAGCGCCGCTGCCTGTATCACTGGGTCGATTATCCCAACGCTGAACGCGAACTGGCTATCGTCAAGTCGCGCGTGCCGAACATCGGCGCGAAGCTGTCGCAGCAGGTGGTCGGCTTCGTGCAGGCATTGCGCGAGCAGGATTTGTTCAAGGTGCCGGGTGTGGCCGAGACCATCGACTGGGCGACCGCACTGACCGAGCTCGACGCACGCTCACTGACGCCGCAGGTGGTGGGCGATACGCTCGGCGCGCTGCTGAAGTATCAGGACGACATCGGACGCATGCAGGGGCCTGCGCTCGACAAGGTGATCAAGGAAGCCGTCAACGATCCGGCGGCCTGAACACGATCCGGGAATCGTCATGCCAGATGACATAGAGACCCCAGCGGCCGGATTGATCGCGGACAATGTCGTCGGCTTTGCACGCGCGCTGCGCGTCGCCGGTCTGCCGATCGGGCCGGGTGCGGTGATCGATGCGCTGAAGGCGATGCGGCTGATCGACATCGGCAACCGCGCCGATCTGTTCACGACGCTCAAATCGATCTTCGTCAAACGTCACGAGCACGCACTGATATTTGCACAGGCGTTCGATCTGTTCTTCCGCCGCGCCGAAGGCACGGAAAGCATGCTCGACTCGGTCCCGCTGCCGCCCGAAGCGCAGAAGCCTCCGCCACCGGCCTCGCGGCGGGTTCAGGAAGCATTCTCCCAGAGCCGCAATATTGAGGGCCCGGAGATTGAGGAGAAGGACGTCCAGCTCTCGGTCTCCGATCGCGAGGTCTTGCAGCGCAAGGACTTCGCGCAGATGAGTGCTGCCGAGATCGCCGAGGTGACGCGCGCCATCGCACAGATGAAATTGCCGCAGGCTGAATTGCGTACACGGCGCTTCAAGCCCGACGCGCGAGGCCAGCGGCTCGATTTGCGGCGCACGTTGCGCGGGAGTCTCCGCACCGGCGGCGAGATCGTGAAATTCCAGCGACTCGGGCGCATCGACAAGCCGGCGCCCATTGTGGCGCTGCTCGATATTTCCGGTTCGATGACCGACTATACCCGGCTGTTCCTGCAATTTCTCCACGCGATCACTGATGCGCGCAAACGCGTTTCTGTATTTCTGTTCGGCACCCGGCTGACCAATGTGACGCGCGCCTTGCGGGCGCGCGATCCGGACGAGGCGCTGGCCGCCTGTTCGTCGAGTGTCGAGGACTGGGCCGGCGGGACGCGGATCGCGACTTCGCTGCATAATTTCAATAACCTGTGGGGCCGGCGTGTGCTCGGGCAGGGCGCCACGGTGCTCCTGATCTCGGATGGGCTGGAGCGCGAGGCGGATTCCCGGCTGGAATTCGAGATGGACCGGCTTCACCGGTCGTGCCGCCGCCTGATCTGGCTCAACCCGCTGCTACGCTTCGAGGGTTTTGAGGCCAAGGCGCAGGGCATCAAAATGATGCTGCCGCATGTTGATGAATTCCGTCCCGTACATAACTTGAAGTCGATGGAGGGATTGATCGCCGCGCTGTCGTCCAGTCAGCCGCCCCGGCGTATCGACTCCCGCTCCGCAGCCTGAGGACACACGCCATGCTCAACCGCGACGAAGACATTCTGAAAGCCGCCGAGACCTGGACGAAGTCCGGCCATGGCGTGGCTATCGCCACGGTGGTTGAGACTTGGGGCTCCGCGCCGCGCCCGGCGGGGTCGAGCCTTGTCATCAACGATGACGGGACGTTCCTCGGCTCCGTGTCCGGCGGGTGCGTCGAGGGCGCGGTGGTTACCGAGGCGCTCGACGTCATCGCCAGCGGCAAGCCGAAGATGCTGGAGTTCGGTGTCGCCGATGAAACCGCCTGGAACGTCGGGCTATCATGCGGCGGCACCATTCGTGTGTTTGTCGAGAAGGTGGGCAACTCTTGAAACAGAATACGCTGGCCGAACTGAACGCCGAGCGCGCGGCGCGCCGGGCCGTGATCGTTGTGACCGACGTCGTGACTGGCGATCAGCGATTGATCAAGGCTGCGAGCATCGCAAACGATCCGCTGCATGAAGAGCTCGACAGGCACTTGCGCATGGGCAAGAGCGGCATGATCGAAAGCGACGGCAAGAAGCTGTTTCTCAATGTCTACGCACCGACCGCGCGCCTCGTCATTATCGGCGCGGTTCATATCAGCCAGGCGCTGGCGCCGTTGGCGCAATCGCTGGATTACGATGTGTATGTGATCGATCCGCGCACAGCCTTTGCGTCGCCGGAACGTTTTCCGGATGTGCCTCTGTTCGCGGACTGGCCCGATGTCGCATTGCCGCCGCTCAACATCGACCGCTACACGGCCTTCGTCGCGTTGACCCACGATCCCAAGATCGACGATCCGGCATTGCTGCATGCGCTCGAACGCGACTGTTTCTACATCGGTGCGCTCGGCTCACGGAAAACCCATGCCAAGCGCGTGGACCGGCTGAAGGCGCAGGGCGCGAGCGATGATAGCCTTGCGCGAATTCACGCCCCCATCGGCCTCAATATCGGTGCGGTGTCCCCGTCGGAGATCGCGGTGGCCATCATGGCAGAGATCACCGCGCGGCTGCGGCTTCCCGCCGATGCGCCGCTCAAGACGAAGTCAGCGGCATGAAGTTCGGTCCTGTTACGCCTGAAGACGGCCTTGGCGGCGTCACCGTTCACGCAATTCGTCAGGGATCGCTCGTTCTCAAGAAAGGCACTGTGATAGGCGCGCCGGAAATCGCTGCGCTGAAGCAGGCGGGTGTGAAGGAAATCGTCGTCGCGCGCCTCGACAAGGACGATGTGTCCGAGGATGAGGCTGCTGCCAGCATCGCTGCGGCGGTGGCGGGCGAGGGTGTCAACGTCGAGCGCGCCTTTACCGGCCGCGCGAATCTGTTTGCGGCGGAAGCCGGTGTGCTGGTGGTCGATCGCGATGCCGTCGATCGTATCAACCGGGTGGATGAAGCGATCACCTTCGCGACGCTCTCCGCGTTCAAGCCGGTGGTTGCCGGTGAAATGATCGCCACCGTCAAGATCATTCCGTTCGGCGTGGAGGCAAAGCTGCGCGACGCTGCGGTCGTTGCCGCCAGCGCGGGGCGGATGCGGGTCGCGCCGTTCACGATCCAGCGCGTCGGTATCGTCTCCACCATGCTGCCGGGGCTGGCCCCGAAGGTGATCGAAAAGACCTTGCGCGTCACCGAAGAACGTCTCGCGCCGACCGGTGCTCGCATCATCGGCGAACGTCGCGTTCCGCACGACGAAAGCGCGCTTGCGCCGGCTATCGACGAATTGCTCGGGCTCGGTGCGGAACTGGTGCTGGTGTTCGGTGCATCCGCGATTGCCGACCGGCGCGACGTGATCCCGGCCGCGATCGAACTGATCGGCGGCGCGGTTGAACACTTCGGCATGCCGGTTGATCCCGGCAATCTGATGCTGATCGGCAAGGTCGGGAATTCGCCGGTGCTCGGCGCGCCGGGCTGCGCGCGCTCGCCGAAGGAAAACGGCTTCGACTGGATTCTGATGCGCCTGCTGGCCGGGCTTCCGGTCACCCGCGCGGATGTCACCGGCATGGGCGTCGGTGGCCTGTTGATGGAAATCGTGACACGGCCGCAGCCTCGCGTGCCGATCGAGGCCGACGGCAATCGCAAGGTCGCGGCGGTCATCCTTGCCGCCGGACGCTCCACCCGGATGGGAGGGCCGAACAAGCTTCTGGCCGAACTGAGCGGCAAGAAGCTGGTGCGGATCGTCGCCGAACAGGCGCTGGCCTCGAAGGCGTCGCCGGTGATCGTCGTCACTGGCCACCAGAGTCTCGAGATCGAGGCCGCGCTGAAGGGACTGAAAGTCGAGTTCGCCCGCAATCCGGATTTTGCCGAAGGCCTCGCAACGTCCGTGAAAGCGGGCATCGGCGCCGTCCCTGAAACCGCTGATGGTGCGATGGTGTGCCTCGGCGACATGCCGCTGATCGACGCGAAACTGATCGATCGGCTAGTCGATGCTTTCGCGCCCGATCGCGGCTCGCTGATTGTGGTGCCGGTGGCCGGTGGACGGCGCGGTAATCCGGTGTTGTGGTCGCGGAGATTTTTCCCAGAATTGATGACGCTTGATGGCGACATCGGCGCGCGCCACCTGATCGCGCAGCACGCGGAAGCGGTGGCCGAGGTCGAAGTCGAAGGTAAAAGCGCATTCCTCGACATCGACACGCCGGAAATGCTCGCTGACGCGCGCCGCGGGTAGAGATCAGCCGCACGCCCTTTCCGTTTCGTTCACCAAGTTGAAACGCCCTCCTGCTTAGAGTTACTCCGTTAGGCCTCGGGGGAGGGGATTTTGTTCGACCGTACCGTCGCGCAGGTTCGCGCGTTTTTTATTGTCGCTTTGGTTTCAGCTTTTGCCGCCCATCTCGCTGCTACTCCGGCTTCCGCAGCCGGCGCGCTGGCGATCGGCAAGTGCGGCGCTTATGGCCAGGCATTCGACTATCCGGCCGAGCAGGCTGCGCGCGCGGCTGCTCTCAAGCAATGCAAGGGCGATTGCACTGCCGTGACCATGAAACGTGCGTGTGCCGCGCTGTCTCTCGACATGACCAAGCCTTGCGGCCCGCACGGCTACGCCGTCGCGCCGCGCATTTCGAGCGCGCTCAATGAAGCGATGAAGAAGTGCTACGCATTCGGCGGCAAGGAATGCGTCATCCGCGCCTGGGCCTGCGACGCCAAAGGCTGAGCTTTCTGACATCACTACGGCTCGTTGAATTACTCTAAATAATATCAGTAAATCAGGGGCTTAAGGTGCGTCAATTTTCGTCATTGAATATGACTGACCAGTCAGTCATATTTAGATGCATGGCAAAACTCCCGTTGATCGACACCCGTCCCGTCAAAGACAAGCCCGCGCGCGGCACCAAAGCGCGTGCGCCTGCCGACCGCGCCGCGCACCCGCGTCCATCGAAGCGCGCCGTCGGCGCGACAGAGCGCCGCGCCGCGATTGTGGCTGCCGGTCTCGATGAGTTCACCGCGAAAGGCTTTGCCGCGACCCGCCTCGATGACGTGGCCAAACGCGCTGGCGTCGCCAAGGGTACGATCTATCTGCACTTCAAGGACAAGGAAGCGCTGTTTCAGGAACTGGTGCGCACCGCGCTCGGCCCGCTGATCGTGCGGATCGCAAATCCTCCAATTGGAGTGGGAGGGGGATCGGCACGCGCCGCGATGGAAGCGCTGGCCGAGACGTTCGCCCGCGAAGTCATCGGTACAAAACGCGCCGACATTGTGCGGATGATTATTTCCGAAGGCACGCGCTTTCCGCAGCTTGCCGAATTCTATTACCGCGAGGTGGTCGCGCACGGCATCGCCGGGATGCGCAAGCTGATCGAATACGGCATCGCGCGCGGCGAAATCCGCAATCCGGGGCTGGCGGAGTTTCCGCAGCTTCTGGTCGGGCCGATGATTGTTACCGTGATCTGGCAAGGTCTTTTCGGCAAGCAGGCGCCGCTCGATGTTGCCGCGATGCTGCGGGTTCATCTCGATCTGATTTTTGAAGGGAGAGCGACATGATTGCGTCGCGAAGCGTTGCGCGGGCTGTCGCGCTGTTGCTCGCCGCTGGATCGCTCGCCGGATGCTGGGATTCCAAAAATCCCGGCTATCAGGGGTGGGTCGAAGCCGACATGATTTTCGTAAGTCCGGATGAGCAAGGGCGCGTCGTCAAGCTCAACGTCCGCGAGGGCGATCATGTCGAGGTCGGCGCGCCGCTTTATGCGGTGGATGACGATCTCCAGCAGGCCGATCTGAACCAGAGCAATGCGACGCTCGCCAACGCAAAGCAGGCCTATGAGCGTGCGGCGACCCTGAGCAAGACAGGCTCAGGCACGCAGGCGAATTACGATTCGGCGCTGGCGAATCTTCGTGTCGCCGAAGCGCGCGTGAACACATCGCAGACCAAGCTGGCACGCAGGCGGATGAAGGCCCCCATCGCCGGCACGATTCAGCAGATCTACTTTCGCGAAGGTGAAACCGTTGCGGCGCAGCGTCCCGTGATCTCGATCCTGCCGCCCGGCAACATGAAGGTGCGCTTCTTCGTGCCGGAGCCCGAATTGCCGAAGATCAAGGTCGGCGACGACGTGCGGGTGACGTGCGATGGCTGCCCAGGCAACATTGCGGCGAAGGTCTACTTCATCGCTACCACGGCGGAATACACGCCGCCGGTGATCTACAGCCTCAATGAACGATCGAAGCTGGTCTATCTGATCCAGGCGCGGCCGAACAAGCCGGACAGCCTGCGTGTCGGTCAGCCGGTCAGCATCCTCACCAATGGCAAGACGCCGTGAGCAGCGACATCGCACAGTCAGACATCGCGATCGAGGTCAACGGCCTGTCGAAGTCGTTCAATGGCCGCGAGGTGGTGCATGACCTGTCAGTGCAGGTGAAGCGCGGCTCGATCTACGGCTTTCTCGGTCCCAACGGCTCCGGCAAGACCACGACCATTCGGATGCTGTGCGGCCTGTTGACGCCCGACAGCGGCGAGGGGACGTGCCTCGGCTACGATATCCGGCGCGAGGCCGACAAGATCAAGCGGCACGTGGGCTACATGACCCAGCGCTTCAGCCTTTATCAGGACCTGTCGGTACGCGAGAACCTGGAATTTGTCGCGCGGCTCTATGGTGTGCCGGATCCGCGCGGTGCGGCGCGCGAAATGATCAAGCGCATCGGGTTGACGGGGCGTGAGGAGCAACTCGCCGGAGAACTGTCCGGCGGCTGGAAGCAGCGGCTTGCGCTGGGTGCCTGCACCTTGCCAAGCCCGCAACTGCTGTTGCTCGACGAGCCGACTGCGGGCGTCGATCCCAAGGCGCGGCGCGAGTTCTGGAACGAGATTCACGCGCTCGCGGCGGAAGGTCTGACCGTGCTCGTTTCGACCCACTACATGGACGAAGCGGAGCGCTGTCACGAGATCGCGTATATCGCCTACGGGAATCTTCTGGTGCACGGCACCGTCGAAGAGGTCATCGCCAAGTCGGCGTTGACGACCTACACCGTAACGGGCGAGGGGCTGAACAAGCTGACTGCCGATCTGACCGGCAAGCCTGGTGTGGACATGGTCGCGCCGTTCGGCACAAGTCTGCATGTTTCCGGTCGCGACGCTGCCGCGCTCGAAGACGCGGTCGCGCCTTACAAGTCCGGCGGCGAAACTGCGTGGCAGAAATCAGAACCGTCGCTCGAAGATGTCTTCATCGAGCTGATGGGCCGCGCGAAGGATAATTTCCAATGAGCGCAACTGAAACGAACAATGGCGGCGCACGCGGCTTCTGGCGGCGCACCTACGCGATGCTGGTCAAGGAGTTTCTGCAACTGGGCCGTGACCGCGTTTCGTTCGCGATGATTGTGATGCTGCCGATCATGCAACTCCTGTTGTTCGGCTATGCCATCAACACCACGCCACGCCATCTGCCGACGGCCGTGCTGTTGCAGGAGGATAGCGATCTCGGGCGATCGATCCTCAAGGCGCTTCAGAATACCGCGTACTTCCGCTTCACCCGCGAGGTTCATACCGTTGCCGAATTCGACAGCCTGCTGGAATCCGGCAAGGTGTTGTTCGGTGTTGAAATCCCGCGCGGCTTCGAGCGCGGAGTTCGCCGCGGCGACAAGCCGGCACTGCTAGTGGCTGCAGATGCGACCGATCCGGTGGCATCGGGCTCGGCGCTCGGTGCGTTGGGGCAAGTGGTGCAATCGGCGCTCAAGCACGATCTGCAAGTCGGCGATCCGCCGGAGATGCCGTTCGAGATCCGCGCCCATGCTCGGTACAATCCGGCGGCGGAATCGCGGCTCAATATCGTGCCGGGGCTTGTCGGCACGATCCTGACCATGACCATGCTGATCTTCACCGCGCTGTCCGTCACCCGCGAGATCGAGCGGGGCACGATGGAAAACCTGCTTGCCATGCCGATCACTCCGGTGGAGGTGATGCTCGGCAAGATCATTCCCTACGTGCTGGTCGGCTTTCTGCAGGCAACGATCATCATCGGGATCGGCTACTTCCTGTTTCAGGTGCCGATTCTCGGCAGCCTGACCATGCTGGCGGTGCTCTCGACGTTGTTCATCGCGGCCAATCTGTCGATCGGTTACACGTTCTCGACCATCGCGCAGAACCAGCTTCAGGCCATGCAGATGTCGATGATGTTCTTTCTGCCGAATATTCTTCTGTCCGGCTTCATGTTTCCGTTCGCCGGCATGCCGGTGTGGGCGCAGTGGATTGGCGAGGCGCTGCCGCTCACCCACTACATTCGCATCGTCCGCGCGATCATGCTCAAGGGCGCATCGCTGGAAAACCTGCAATACGATGCCATCGCCCTGTGTGTGCTGGTGCTGGTTGCCATGACCATCGCGGTGACGCGATTCCGGCGAACGCTGGATTGATGGCGACCTGCAATTCGTTGTCCTGTGCGCGGAATGGCAGATATTGTGAGGCGAGGCATGCGTTGGCTGAAGAGTTGGGGAGGGAAGGCCGATCGTGCTGCGGTTTCGGATGATTTCCGGCGTGTGCTGACGCGGGAGATCCTGAAGACCGAGTTGGTGCGCATCAAGGCGCTGATCGTGACGACATCGGTCCTCACCCTGGCTCTTTGGTCGTTTTACATCTTCGCACCGGAGCAATTGAACGAGCTATGGCACGGCAAATTCAAGCCGGCCTATCTCTATGTTACTCTGGTGCCGTTTATCCTGTTCGAGTTGTTTGTCCATGTCATGGTCAAGCGGCAGTTGAAGTTAGATCGCGATCTGCCGATTTTCCGGCGATACCTCAGCGCCTTTATCGAGACGAGCACGCCAACGATCGCATTGGCTCTTCACATCGACAATATGGGATCCGTTCAGGCGCTTGGTTACATCGTGCCGTTGAGCTACTTCATATTCATTATTCTCTCGACACTTCGGCTCGATTTCTGGCTGTCCACGTTCACCGGGTTCGTGGCCGCCGTTCAATTGCTGGGTATGGCGCTGTTCTATCATCCGGATGCAGCGCCTGACGTGGACTATCACGTTATCCGGAGTCTGATCGTCTTCATATGTGGCGTGCTTGCAGGTGCTGTCGGTGTCCTGTTGCGGCGTCAATTCGAGAAAAGCATCGTAGCCGCGCCCGCGCGCGACCGGGTGACCAACCTGTTCGGTCAACACGTTTCGCCACAGGTTGTTGAGCGGTTGCTCGCCGAAGGAACGAGCATGGCGAGCGATACCCGCCGTGTGGCGGTCATGTTTGTGGACTTTCGCAGCTTCACAGCGGCGGCGCGATCGCGCAGCCCGCAGGAGGTCGTCGATCGGCTGGACGGAGCGTTCGCTGTGCTGGTGGAGATTGTCGATAGCCACGGCGGCATTGTGAACAAGTTCATGGGCGATGGATTTCTTGGGCTGTTCGGGGCGCCTTTCGAGGCGCCGGATGCCACGCAGCATGCGGTCGCGGCTGGACGCGAAATGCTTGTGGCCATGACACGCAACAACGAAGCCAGCAGTTGGCCGCTTCGCATCGGGATCGGGGTTCATTTCGGCGATGTCGTTGCCGGCAATGTCGGCTCAACAAGGCGCAAGGAATATACCGTGATCGGCGACACTGTGAACTTTGCGTCGCGGCTTGAATCCCTCAACAAGGAGTTCAATTCGCAACTGCTGATCTCGTCGGTCGTCCGCGATGCTCTTGGCGACGCATGCGTCGACGCCGTATCGCTCGGCGAGGTCGCGGTCAAAGGTTACGAGCAGCCGATGGCGGTCTGGCGCCTCGGCTGACCGTTTCACGCCGTTGCGGCTTTCGGACCGGTCCGGAGCAGCATCATCACCGCCGCCGCGATCAGACAGAGAACGCCTGCCACGAAGAACGCCGGCAGATAGCTTTCGTACAGCGTTCGCGTCAGACCGGCACCAAACGCGGCTGTTGCCGATCCAAGCTGGTGGCCGACGAAAATCCAGCCGAATACCATCGCGGCGCGCTCCGGTCCGAAATGCTTGGCCGTCAGTTTGACGGTGGGCGGGACGGTAGCGATCCAGTCCAGACCGTAGAATACTGCGAACAACGACAATCCGTAGAACGAGAAGTCGGTGAACGGCAGGAACACCAGCGAAAGACCGCGCAGGCCGTAATACCAGAACAGCAGCCAGCGATTGTTGTAACGGTCAGACAGCCAGCCGGAGGCGATGGTTCCGACAAAGTCGAAGATGCCCATGGCGGCGAGCAGGCTCGCGGACATGGTCGTGGAGATTCCGAAGTCTGCACACATTGGAATGAAATGGGTCTGGACCAGCCCATTGGTACTCGCGCCGCAGACGAAGAAGGTGCCGAACAGAATCCAGAACACACGGGTTTTCGACGCATCTCGTAAGGCTGCGAAAGCCGCCGAGATGATCGAGGTCGCCGGAGGCACTACGGGGACGGGCGAGGTGCCGTCATCGCCAACCGGCCGCAGCCCGAGGTCCGACGGCCGGTCACTCATGAACAGCAACACCATCACGGCAGCGATGGCGAGCATCACGCACATGGTGCCCATGGCGGCGCGCCAGCCGAAGGCTTCTGTCAGGTAAGCCATGACGGGAAGAAAGATGAGCTGGCCGGTGGCGACGCTGGCAGCCAGAATTCCGACCACCAGCCCTCGATGCGCGGTGAACCAGCGCGTCGCGACCGTCGCGCCGAGAACCATCGCCGTCATGCCGGTTCCGAATCCGACGACGAAGCCCCATAGCGCGATCAGATGCCAGGCCTCCGTCATGGCGAGTGATGCGAGCAGACCTATTGTGATGATCGTCAGCGCCGACATCACCACGTTACGCAATCCGAAGCGCACCATCAGCGCTGCCGCAAAGGGGGCCATTAGTCCGAACAGCAGCAGACGGATCGACAGCGCCGACGAAATTTGCGTGGTGCTCCACCCGAATTCCTTCTCCAGCGGCAGGATGAAGACGCCAGGTGCACCGACGGAAGCCGAACTGACCAGCGCGGTGAAGAACGTCACGGCCACCATGACCCAGCCGTAGTGAATGCCTCGATCGGCGAGGCGTGCAGAAACCCATGCGGAAATCATTGTGATCCTGGCGAAGTCGGGAGCAGGCTTTTATAGTATGATGTGAATCATACCATTCAACCTTTTGCGTATTAGACTTTAGAGAGCGCCAGAGTCTGGCTTGCTATCGGCGCGTGAGCAGACTGATGCGCCCATAGAGTCCGGAGCGATGGCTGTTGTCCTCAACATAACCTGCGCCGAGCGACCATTCAAACGCTGCAAACTTCAGCGACGTCAGATGAGCGCCGATCCTGTATTGGCGGTAGACCTCGTCACCCGATGTTTCCACCTCCGGCCCGGTCCAGAAGCGATCCAAAACACGCCAGCCTGCGGCTCCACGGATGCCGAAGCTGTTGCCGATGGTCGAGCCCGAGATCGACGACGCCAGCATGAGCGATGTCGTCGGCTCCCACCATAGATCGGCGGCGACGCGGACGCCCGCATGATTGCCGCGCAGGCTGTTGCCGGGATCGTCCGGGGACAGGCGGTGGTGCTGAAGATCGAGACCGGCGAACAGCTTGATTTCGAAGTCGCCACGCTTGATCCGCCAGCCGGGAAGGACCGACGCGAGCAGGCCAGTGCCGCGGATGCTGGTGCTGCCGGCGAGATAACGGTAGGTGCCTTCGGCCAGTAGCAGCTTCAGCGTGAAACCGTCCTCGTTCAGGCCGCTTGGTGCCCATTGAACGCCGCCGTAGGCCGAGCCGCCGCTGCGCCAGAGATCGAAGCCGCTGAAATAGAGAAACTTTTCGGGATATGCGCCGCCGCTCAGTTGGCTCGACGAGGGCAAGGGATCGGTCAGGGGATCGGCAACAGTTGGAGAGCCTCCGCAAAACAGAGCGGCGGCGGTGACGCAAAACGCGTACACCCATCCAACGCAACGCATGGAGCCCCGAGCCCCGGCTACTGAAATGCTTACGTAAAAATACGCAGAAATTAGAGCCCTGAAGCGGAGGTTCGTCTAGCGAACGGGTCGGGAACGCGAAGCGAACAGGTCCGGAAGATTCGCGGACCCCTGTGGATAACTCAGATCTGCGGGGCGGCCAGGTCTTCGATCTTCACGCCTTCACGATCCTCGATGATCTCGGCGATGAATTTGCGGTGGCAGACGTTGTGATCGCGCTCATAGCACAGGATGCAGACCGGCCCGGCCTTCATTACTAACGCTGCCAGTTCATCCATTTCCCCACGCGCTTGCGGCGTTTTCAGGTGGGCTTGATAGATTTTCGACAGTGCCTTCATGTCGCCGCTGCGTGCAGCCAGGCGGCCATCCTTCGGTGTGCCAAGGCCCCGAAGATGGATGTAGGAGATGCCCCGCGCGTCGAGGCCGGCCGCGAGCTGAGATTTGGAAAAGCCCGGCCGGCGCGACGATGCGACGGCGCGCACATCGACCAGCAATTTCACACCGGCACGCTGAAGTTCGTCGAGCACGGCCTTCGCGGGCGTTTGTTCGTAACCGATGGTGAAAAGCTTCTTGGCCTTGGCCATGCTGTCTCCTGCGCCCGGTTGGTGCGCGAACTCGATTATCGGCTCACTTCACCCGCTCGATCAATTCCATCGCCCCGGCGGGGGCACGGATCTTTCCTTCATGGATCACGTAGGCGAACACGTCGCGCGGTTCTTTCTTCGCAGGCGTCTTGTCGGCGCGGGCGAGGTCGGTGGGTTCACCGCCTTGTGCCCAGAGCGTCAGTCGTTTGGCCCATTCATCCAGCACCTTGGGCGGGTAGGCGGTCTTGACGGTATCCTGGCCGGTCTGAAGCCGGACGTAAGCGAAATCGGAGGTTATGTCGGCGATCGCCGGATACTTCGCGTGATCGGCATAGACCACCGCGACGTTGTGCTTGCGCAGCAGCTCGATAAATGACGGCGTGCAGAAACTGTCGTTGCGCACTTCCACCACATGGCGCAGAGCGACGCCGTCGAACTTGCGCGGCAGCAGCTCGAGAAAGGCGCCGAAATCGGCTTCGTCGAATTTCTTGGTTGGCGCGAATTGCCACAGCACTGGCCCGAGCCGGTCGCCCATCTCCGTGACGCCGGAATCGTAGAAGCGCTTGATGGAATCACCGGCCTCCGCCAGCACACGGCGGTTGGTGGCGAACCGCGGTCCCTTGACCGAGAACACGAAGCCGTCCGGCACCTCGCTGGCCCACTTGCGGAAGCTTTCGGGCTTCTGCGATCCGTAATAGGTGCCGTTGATCTCGATCGAGGTCAGCTTGGACGCGGCGTAGGAGAGCTCTTTCGCCTGGGTCAGCTTTTCCGGATAGAATACGCCCCGCCACGGCGCGAAGGTCCAGCCGCCGATCCCGATGTGGATTTGACCTGATTTTTTCGCCATTTCTCGCTTCCCTTGAGGCCCCTTGCGGGGCGCCGGTGCCGTACCTATCTAGTTTCTATCGGCGATGTTGCAGCCACGCTCCGTCGCCGGGACGACCACGAGAAGATGCCGTGAGAGGTTGAGCGCGCCGGATGTACGCGCGGCCTTGATTCTCTCACCGGTTTCCCTCCGTGGTCGTTGGCATTTCTGGCCCCATCACAACCTGCCGCCACCCGGTTTCCCGGTATTATCGCATCGAAATCGCGCCCCGGCAGGGCGTCTTGGCATCGTCCTGCACCCCGGATATACGCTGGGTCCATGACTGAGGCCATCTCACCCGGGGCGGCACCTGCGCGTCAACTATGCGTCGTGGTGCCAACTTTCAAAGAGCGCGACAACGTCCCCAAGCTTTTCGCAAAGCTGGACGCCGCGCTTGCCGGCATCGCGTGGGAAGTCATCTTTGTTGACGACAACTCCCCAGACGGGACGTGGGAAGTTGCCCGCCAGTTGGCGCAGACCGATCCCCGGGTGCGGTGTATCCGCCGCATCGGCCGGCGCGGGCTGTCCGGAGCTTGCATCGAGGGCATCCTGGCCTCGAGTGCGCCTTATGTCGCCGTCATGGACGCCGACCTTCAGCACGACGAAACCCAACTGCCGAAAATGCTCGCGCTGCTGCAATCGGGCGAAGCCGAACTCGCCGTCGGCAGCCGCTATATCAGCGGTGGCGACACCGGAAGTTTCGGCAGCGCGCGCCTCGGCGGCAGCGTGTTTGCGACCAATATCGCGAAGAAGCTGCTGCATATCGAGATCGCCGATCCGATGAGCGGCTTCTTCATGCTTCGCCGCGACCGCTTCGAACAGCTTGCGCCATCGCTCTCGGTGCAGGGCTTTAAGATCCTGCTGGATATCGTGGCGACTGCGGGCGGAAAACTCCGCGTCGTCGAGGTGCCTTATTCCTTCGGGGCGCGGCTGCACGGCGAGAGCAAACTGGACTCGATGGTCGTGCTGGACTTCCTTGGCCTCGTCCTTGCCAAGCTGACCGGTGATCTGGTGTCGCTCCGTTTTCTGCTGTTCGCGCTGGTCGGTGGGATCGGCCTCGGCGTGCACCTCGTCACGCTTTATACCGCGCTCGGTCTGAATGTTCCTTTCGCCGAAGCGCAAGGCGTCGCTGCGTTCGTCGCGATGACCGGAAACTTCCTGCTCAACAACCGGCTGACCTATCGGGACCAGCGCCTGAAGGGCGTCGCTCTTATTCGCGGCCTGCTGCTGTTCTATCTGGTCTGCAGCGTCGGTCTGCTCGCCAATGTCGGCGTCGCGGCGACTGTCTTCGATCAAGAACCGATCTGGTGGCTGGCGGGCGCAGCCGGCGCGCTGATGGGCGTGGTCTGGAATTACGGCGTCTCCAGTCTCTTTGTCTGGCGCGCAAAATGACTTCCTCCGAGACGAGGCTGGTACGTGTGACCGCTGTCACCGTGGCCGCGCTTGTTGTGCTTCGTCTGGTTGCGGCGGCGTTCACGCAACTGACATTCGACGAAGCCTATTACTGGACGTGGGCGAAGCATCTCGCGGGCGGATATTACGATCATCCGCCGATGGTCGCGGTGGTGATCCGTCTCGGCACCATAATTGCGGGTGACACCGCATTCGGTGTGCGGCTGGTCTCGATCCTGCTGGCGCTACCGATGAGTTGGGCAGTCTATCGTGCCGCCAGGATCCTGTTTGGGGACGTCCGGATCGCCGCGGCAGCGACGATCTTTCTCAACGCAACGCTGATGGCTTCGGTCGGGACCACTATCGTGACGCCGGACGCGCCATTGATGGTGGCCGCGAGCTTCGTCCTCTATTTCCTCGCCAAGATCTGGCAGACCGGCCGCGGCGTCTGGTGGCTTGCGGTCGGCGCGGCGGTGGGGGCGGGTCTGCTGTCGAAATACACCGCATTGTTCTTCGGCGCGCAGATTTTGCTGTGGCTCGTGCTGGTCAAGGATCAGCGCCGCTGGCTGGCGTCGCCGTGGCCTTATCTCGGCGGCATCGTCGCATTCGTGGTCTTCTCGCCGGTGATCCTCTGGAATGCCGATCACCAATGGGTGTCGTTCATCAAGCAACTCGGCCGCGCGCGTGTCGAGGGCATGACGCTCAAGTATCTCGGCGAGATGATCCCGACGCAGTTCGCCTTCGCGACCCCATCGGTGTTCATTCTCGGCGTCTTCGGCCTTTACGCGCTGGCGCGGGCGAGGGCGGCGCATGTCGCGGGCGCTACGCTCATCAATGTCAGCGTCTGGATGATCTTCCTTTACTTCGTCTGGCATGCGCTCCACGCCCGCGTCGAGGCCAACTGGCTCGGGCCGGTCTATCCTGCATTTGCCATCGCGGCCGCATATGCCGCGTGGGGCACGACGTGGAATCCGCGTGAGCAGCGCACGATGAACTGGTCGCGTCGCCTGGCGCTGCCGATTGGCGTTATCCTGTTCGTCGTGTTGATCGTGCAGACCAACACCGGCGTGTTCACCGGCTTCCGCCGCGACGCCACCGTGCGCAGCGTCGGCGTGGGCTGGCCGGCGCTTGCGAACGAAATCGAGGCGATCCGTCTCAAGCAAAACGCAAACTGCGTATTGGCTGCGGACTACGGCACCACCTCGTGGCTGATGTTCTATCTGCCGAAAGGAACGTGCGTTGCCCAGTTCCAGCAGCGCTATCGCTGGACCTTCATGAGCGAGCCGGATGCAAACCTGTTCAAGGGCAAAGCGCTCCTGATCGGCCCGGCGGGCGCAAGTTTTGCGTATCGTGCCCGATATGCGCGCGTTGAAAACCTCGCGGAACTGACCCGCAAACGCAGCGGGGTCGCGATCGAGACCTACGCGGTCGATCTGCTGGATGGCCCGAAGGGTGAGGTGCTCAACCGCGCCCTGCCGCCAGAGCTTGGCGGCCCGCGATAACCGTTCTGATGGAACCCGGTTGGCAGGCCTGCCTTACATCTGCCCGCACTTAATCCGCATTTAACTAAATGCCGCCTTAATGCCGCTCCGCACCTTTGCGAGATGTCGCGTGGGGAACTCCAAGCTCCGCACGGCAACTGACGCTGGCCCGCTTTCGCATGCGCCGTTCGCGCATGAACCGCCGAATGCAGCCGGAAGGACAAGGTGGGATTGTTCTGGATGCAAGGCGTATGAGTACCAGTTCTGTTGCGCGTACCGGCTACACGGCCCACCATGACGGACGTTCCTCGCGGACTTCCAGCCCTTTGAATATCGTCGGCGGCGCAGCGATTGCGTTTGTGACGCTGGCGTGCGGCTGGACGCTCTACAGCAACGTGTTCGGCAGCAATCCGTTCGGTGCCGGCGTCGATGCGCCGGCCACTGAGCGGCGCGTCGTGTTCGCCGCTGCAAGACCAGGTCTCGACCAGCAAGCGTTCGCCGATCGCTTCACCGCGCTGACCGTTGCCGACGCCGAGCCGCCAGCACTCACCGTCGAGCAGAAGAACTACGCCGCATTGCTCGACGTGACCCATTCGCTCGGCGCGCCGCCGGTCATGTTCAAGCCGACCGTTGTTGCGGCACCTGATAATCAGAAGTCCGCGCCATCGCGGGCCGAGATCGCCAGCGCGCCTGACGTAGCACTTCCGCCGACGCCGCCTGCGCGCGTTGCCAGCGTGCCGCTTCCATCGGCGCGACCGACCGACTTCAAATTCCCGCAGAGCCGCGTCAAGCCAGGTCACTCCGAGATGGTGGAGCGGGCCAAGAACGCCGCGCTCGCCGCGATGGCCAGCAAGACCCCGAGCCTGTTCGACAAGCTGTTCGGCCGCACGACACCCGGTCCCGTTCTCGCCTATGCCGGCTCCGACGGCGGCGTGATGAGCGACGGCACATCGGCCACACCCGGCGGCTCGAGCGAAGACGACAAGCTGACCGCGATCTACGACATCACCGCGCGCACCGTCTACATGCCCAACGGTTCGAAGCTGGAAGCGCATTCCGGCCTCGGCAGCAAGATGGATGATCCGCGTTACGTTCACGTCCGCATGCACGGCGCGACGCCGCCGCACATCTATACGCTCAAGCCGCGCGAGGCGCTGTTTCACGGCGTGGCGGCGTTGCGGCTGACGCCGGTGGGCGGCGAGGGCGCGATCCACGGCCGCACCGGCCTGCTCACGCATTCCTACCTGCTGGGGCCGAACGGCGATTCCAACGGTTGCGTGTCGTTCAAGGACTACAACGCGTTCCTGAAGGCCTATCAGAATGGCGAAGTGAAGCGCCTGGTCGTCGTCGCAAGCATGAACTGACGCGCGAGATTTCCTTCATCGTGACAGCGCAGGCGCTGCTGCCGCGCTATCCTCCACTGAAATCGCAGGCGCATGGCTCATCCCGGCCAGCCACCGCATCGGCCGCCACGGCCGGATCAGCCAGTGATACATCGCGAGGGATACGGCGATGGTCGCGAGCCAGATCATCGCGACCTTGCCCCATACCGGCAGCGGCAGATTCATCACCTCGAGGCCGATCAGCAGCAGCGCTGCGTGGTGGATGATGTAGACCGGCAGCGTTGCCTCGGTGAGATAAGTCAACGCCGCACTTGCTGAGGGCTTGTACCGCGTGGCGAAGCCCAACGCAGCGCAGACCGCGAACCACGCCGTCAATCCGACGAACACGCGCCCCGCGGTGGAAACGCCGAAATACGCCACGCCCGCGAACGCCAGCGCCATCAGCACCGCGAAGCGCGGCGCCTGCGCGCGCATCTGCGCTTCGATGCCCGGCCACGCCGCGATCGCCGCGCCGAACGCCATGTACATTGCGAAGTAGATGAAGTTGGCCCAGTCGCCGATCAGGTTCGGCAGGTAAGGCCAGTAGGCGTGAGACGCCGCGACATACAGGCCGAGCGGCAGCGCGGGCAGATACAGCACCGCGGCGCTGAGCCGCGCGGCATTCGGCGCGCGCCGCGCCAGCCACAACAGCAGCGGCAGCAGCATCAGCGAAATCAAAAACAGATAGGCGAGAAACCAGAGGTGCGACCACGTCAGCAGGTTCAGGATGCCGAGATTGCGCGGGAAGAAATCGAAAAAGCCGAGCGGCACGTCGGGCTCGACGTCGAGCATCGCCTGCAGCGTGCGCGCCTTGCGCAGGCCGTGCAGGCCGAGATCGCGGCCATGCATCATCTCGACGTACTTGATGATCGTGCCCGAGGTCCAGATCCCGACGACGAGCGGAACGAGCAGCCGCAGCGCGCGCTCCCTCATGAACTGCAGCGGGCTGCGCCGGCGCAGCGAGGTCACCGCCGCATAACCCGCGATGGTGAAGAACGTCACCATGGCGGTGACGCGCAGAAACTCGGCTGTGATGCCGGCGAACGGCGAGGGCTGCGCGCTCTTGATGTGATAGTAGGGGTCGGCCGAGAAGATCATGAAGGCGTGCAGCAGGATCACCGCCGCACACAGCACGATACGCAGGGCATCAAGATCGGTCCGGCGCGTCATGCTCAAAGTTCCAAAAAATCCGCTGACTATAAATTCCGTGAAATGCCCTGCATCTTACGCGGCGGGCTCCAGGCGGGGCAAGGCGCGTGACGCATTCCCGCGCAGGCGCATTCCTCTCCACGTCGTCCCCGCGCAGGCGGGGACCCATAACCAGCGAATGTGGTGATGGCGAAGGAAAGAGTTGGCCCGCAATCGTGGTTGCACCGATGGCGTACGGAGTATGGGTCCCCGCCTGCGCGGGGACGACATCGCATGTGTGATACGCATTGTGCTTCGTCTCCTGTGTCCATGAGATGTGCGTCATCGCCCCTGTTGTTATGACGGCGCGGGGGCGCCCGAAGTCCTCGTTTCCTCCGCCCTCACATGAGGGCGCGCGGAACGCCGGATGCGCGACGCATCCGCAGCCTCGTGTGCAAAGGTAGAAAGCACACGAGTGTAGTCACCACGGTTGCGCCGGAGGCATCCGGCGTTCCGCACGCAATGGTTGGAACGGCTTGTTGCGTGAGACACCCCCGGTGGCCGGTGCTGGGTACACCACCGTTGTGTGGACTGACGGACTCTTCCATCGCCCTCTGTACGAGGAACGACGGCGTCGTCCTGCCCCTTGGCGCGAAGCCGATGCGCCGGGATGACACGCCTTGGGCCGTCCGCGAACGGTGTGGTCGTCATCTCCGTGCCGCGCGAGATCACCCGGTAAGCCGGGAAATTCCACACGCGTCACGGCCTTCGAACACCGCCGCGGCCACCGCATCCCGCCCCGCGTATCGTGACGATCGCGAAACGCCCCTCATGACGGGGCAGGACAAAAGGAATATAATCCTATTTCAGAATGTCGTCAAGTCTGTGCTGTGCTATTTGACCTGCAAAGTTTTGCTCTCAATGAAAAAAGCCATCGGAACACTTGGTAGGTGCATTTCCGAACTCGACATTAGGAGAAGACGGTTGACGGTGTTGTCTTGGATGCCGTCAGACGGAAAAACGCAGGAAATGCGAGCTTCTTCAGTCGCCATACGAGTCTTTTTGATCGCAGATTGGAACTGTTGGTGCGCTCTGGCGAAACGGGCAGTTAGTTGTGCCTCGCGGTTCGGCTTAGGTCCACGCTCGCGGAGGTTCGATAAATATTTGAAGATGTCGCGCACCAATGCGGGATAGGCGGCGGAGGTCTCGTCTAGAGCGAGTGCCGCGATGTCCATAACATTCTGCGGGAACACAAATTCAGAGCGCTCGATGTCGCGTGCTAAGGCTGCAAGATTGGACTGTCCTCCTCCTGCTCTTTGTCGGCTCGCTCTCTTTACCTCGTTCCAACGAAAGCGGCTATCGGTGATGATGCAAGACCCCGTGGCTTGAGCCAAGTACATCGACATTTCGAAGTTTGGCGCGAGGCTCATCATACTGAACTGCCCGCCTGTTAAGGAGTCTGTCTGTAAAACGGCCAACGGATCATTTTCCCTGAGTTGTTCGATGTATCCCAGCGTTTCTTCTTGCTTTGTCGTGTCCAATTCCGGAAGGGCTCGCGATAGTTGGGAAAGCAATTCCTCTCGCGGTAATGACATAATGCTACGCCGGAAGTCCTGCCTCATTAGCTCTTCGATGTGGGGCTCCTTATGCCTGTCAATACGCAACCCGGCTGCGCGAGATTCCGCCATATGCAACATCTGATCGCGCAAATGGGAATCGAAGTTGCAAGGATCGGGAATTAAGTTAACCAGACCGACTTCGACTAGCGGCATGACGTTGAGAAAGAAAAGGACGGATTTGAGAAACTCTTGACGGTAAGTTTTCGGATTTTCGACCGGGCTGTACTTCTTCTTGACCGTGCCTGCGTGGAGAAAAGGGTGCTGGATAATCAACTCGCCAAAGTACAACGAAGCTCCGAGTGCAAACTTGGTGATGGTCGATGGATGAATGGAGCCGGTATAAATTGCGCGCGCGGTTCCGTCAGGTTTTGGCAAAAGTTGAAGTAGGTCAGTTTCTAGCGGCCACAGACCCTCGTAAAGGGAATAGACTTTACCTATTTGTTCGTCGGTCAGGTTGCGTCGAACTTGGGTCCAATCTTTTCCAGGTATGAGCCCTAAGACGTTTACAATGCCATTGTACAGCATGATGTTTCGTTCACGGATGCTGGGCTCACTCCACGTTGGGCGAAGCACAATGGGCTTTGGCTCACAACACGCCTTGAATAACCATCCAGACCCGCAGCCGCATACGTCACGGGGCCGTAACGGCTTGGTGGGGGGATCTTTCCTTAGAAAGTCGCGCTGCTTTTCGGTCCTGCCAAATTCGTCTTGATAGTGGACATGGCCATTCTCGAACTTCGCAAACATCTCCCCGCCGAAATTCCAGAGGCCGTCCTTGGGTGGCAGGAGAGTCTTCCGTAACTCTCCCCAAGGTTCGGAAATACTATTTTCTGGATAGAGCCATTCCTTACGTCCAGCGCCGATATAACGGCGCGCTCGTGCTTTCAGAACATAGTTGATCCGCGTGACTTCTTGATTCGAGAGTTTCCGCGTGCGGATGAAGGCGTCAGTTCTAATTATTGATTGCCGGTAGTTGCGGGCGAAGGTTCGCTTCTCGAGTGGGTTGGTCGATGGATCGCGTGCATATTCAAGGTTTGTAAGAATTAGGCAGAAATTGCGAGTGAGCGGGAAGATTGTCTGTGAAGCCTTTAAGGCGATCGAAGGATCATTTGAATCGGAGGACGTCTTTGCTTCGGGTGGAGCCGCAGGGTTATAAATTGTCACTGGGTGATCGCTGACGATGAATTTTATGTCGGCATCTTCAGCGGAAACAATTTCGCGTACTCCTTCGGCCCAGATCGTGCAGTGCATCATGCGGATGCCCTGCATTTCGAACATCAATTCGTTTTGGCTAAGTGTGGGATACTGGGTCTTAAGCCAATCCAGCCCTTTGGGCGTTCTTATTTTCTGAATGTCGATATACTCGAAAAGAGTTTGAAAATGCCGGTGCTGTCTGCTGGCATCAGAGCCAGCAAATGCTCGAATGGCATTCGACCCACGAGCATCGATGTCACCAAACAGGCGACGTTCAATCTCGTCGTTAATTGAGGTTCCAAAGAAAGTTGAATACAAGTCGAATTGCCGAAAGGCGCGCGAAGTGGGCGCGTCGAATAATGCCCTTTCGGTAATGACGCGGCCGTCTTCAAGGACTCTTCTGGTCGGATTCACATCGAGATACGCAAGCGTATTACTGCCCGCTTCGAAAAACCCTTCTTGGTACCATTGGGGCACATAGTGGTTGTTACGCGTTTTCGACATCGGCGCAGTATATGCAATGCTGCTGCTTTTCTGTGCAATGCTTCTCACTATCCCAAATAAAAAGGCCCGGTTTGCACCGGGCCTTTTGCATTTTGTAACTGCCTGAGAGACGTGGACTTAGAAATCCATGCCGCCCATGCCGCCGCCCGGAGGCATTCCGCCGCCGCCTGCGCCGCCCTTCTTGGGGACTTCGGCGATCATGGCTTCGGTGGTGATCAAGAGAGCCGCAACCGAAGCTGCGTTCTGGATCGCCGCACGAACGACCTTGGTCGGGTCGATGATGCCCTTGGAGACGAGGTTGCCGTATTCACCGGTCTGCGAGTCGAAGCCGTAGGAATACTGCTCCTTCTCGAGCACCTTGCCGACGATGACCGAGCCGTCTTCGCCTGCGTTGATGGCGATCTGGCGGGCCGGAGCGGAGAGCGCCTTGCGGACGATCTCGACGCCGGTCTTCTGGTCGTCGTTCTGGGTCTTGATGCGCTTGAGCTGCTCGGAAGCACGCAGCAGGGCGACGCCGCCGCCCGGCACGATGCCTTCTTCAACAGCCGCACGGGTCGCATGCATCGCGTCATCAACGCGGTCCTTGCGCTCCTTCACCTCAACCTCGGTCGCGCCGCCGACGCGGATTACCGCGACGCCGCCTGCGAGCTTGGCCAGACGCTCCTGCAACTTCTCGCGGTCGTAGTCCGAAGTGGTTTCTTCGATCTGCGCCTTGATCTGCGACACGCGCGCCTCGATGTCGGCCTTCTTGCCGGCGCCGTTGACGATGGTGGTGTTTTCCTTGTCGATCATCACCTTCTTGGCGCGGCCCAGCATGTTCAGGGTCACGTTCTCAAGCTTGATGCCGAGGTCTTCCGAGATCGCCTGGCCGCCGGTCAGGATCGCGATGTCCTGCAGCATGGCCTTGCGGCGGTCGCCGAAGCCCGGAGCCTTCACAGCGGCAACCTTGAGGCCACCACGGAGACGGTTGACGACGAGGGTGGCGAGAGCTTCGCCTTCGACGTCTTCAGCAACGATGACGAGCGGCTTGCCGGTCTGCACGACGGCTTCCAGCAGCGGAAGCAGTTCGTTCAGCGAGGAGAGCTTCTTCTCGTTGATGAGGATGTAGGCGTCGTCGAATTCAACGCGCATCTTGTCGGCGTTGGTGACGAAGTAGGGGGAGATGTAGCCGCGGTCGAACTGCATGCCCTCGACGACGTCGAGTTCGGTATCGAGCGACTTGGCTTCTTCAACCGTGATGACGCCTTCGTTGCCGACCTTCGCCATGGCCTTGGCGAGGAAGTCGCCGATTTCCTTGTCGCCGTTGGCCGAGATGGTGCCGACCTGGGCGATCTCGTCGTTCGAGGTGACCTTCTTGGAGTTCTTGACGAGGTCAGCGACCACGGCTTCCACAGCCAGGTCGATGCCGCGCTTCAGGTCCATCGGGTTCATGCCGGCGGCAACCGCCTTGGCGCCTTCCTTGACGATGGCCTGGGCCAGCACGGTCGCGGTGGTGGTGCCGTCGCCGGCAGCGTCTGCCGACTTCGAGGCCACTTCACGGACCATCTGTGCGCCCATGTTCTCGAACTTGTCTTCAAGCTCGATGTCCTTGGCGACGGTGACGCCGTCCTTGGTGATGCGCGGAGCGCCGAACGACTTGTCGAGAACGACGTTTCTGCCCTTGGGGCCTAACGTCACCTTGACGGCGTTGGCGAGGATGTCGACGCCGCGCAACATCTTGTCGCGGGCTTCAACGCCGAATTTGACTTCTTTAGCTGACATATTGGGTTTCCTTGAGTGTCAGGAAGATTTGGAATTTCAGATGAGAGAGGGCGCTCTTAAGCGGCCTTCTTCTTCGTGGCGGGCAGCCCGGTGATGACGCCCATGATGTCGCTTTCCTTCATGATCAGGACTTCCTGGCCATCGATCTTGACCTCGGTGCCGGACCACTTGCCGAACAGGACGATGTCACCGACCTTGAGGTCGATCGGGATCAGCTTGCCGGCCTCGTCGCGGCCGCCCGGGCCGACCGAGAGGATCTCGCCCTGCGAGGGCTTCTCTTTGGCGCTATCCGGAATGATGATGCCGCCAGCGGACTTCTCTTCGGCGTCGATACGCTTGACCACGACGCGGTCGTGAAGCGGACGGAATTTCATGCAGTCCTCCTAATAGATTGACATTGCTGTGTTTTTACGAATTTAGCAGTCATGGCAGGCGAGTGCTACCACGGCTGCATCGGACATAGGCCCATGGCGAGCGCCGGGCAAGGGCTTCTAGCAGAAAAACTGGCAGTCCGATGGCGCGGCTGCCAATTTTTGCGGGATCGTTAATGGGCCGGCGGCTGGGTTGGAGGCGGGGGCTGGGGTGGAGACGGGGGTGTCGCGGCCTTCTCCTTGCGCACAATGTCCAGCTCGGGCCGGGGCGCGACCTCCACCGGCATCGGCTTGTCGTTTTTCCAGGCCACCGCGCGGGCGGCCTGCAACGCCAGGAAGCCGAAGGTGCGCACCGCCGCCCACATGATCCATCGGGTGAGGAAGCCGACGCCGCATACTTCCATCGCCTCGAGAAAGATCGCGTCGGCGCGCTGCCGGGTCGGCGCTTCCGGGTGCGGCTCGGTGCCGGGTCGCAGCTCGTTATAGAGATAGTCGTGGATCACGGCGGCGCGGCTGTAGCGGCCCCAGGTCGGCAGGATCGCCCAGAAGAGGCGCGGGACCGATGCCCCGTCGGTCTCGAACAGCTTGTGCACCTCGATCTCGCGGCCGGAGCCTTCGTCGCCGACTTCATAGATGAGCGGCTGTTCGAGCCGCCATGTCCGGTAATCCACGTCGAGCTGCGTAATGGTGAGTTCGCCGGTGAAACGACTCATGGCCCCGCTCCGTATTGACGAGAGCGAGACTCGCACGGGCGCGGCGCGCTGTCAGCAGCAGCTTTGTCAGCAGTCTCGGTGTCATGCTGCTACTGCCTTGAAAGGCAACACTTTATTTAACATTTAAGCTTGTGATGAAGCTTCGTAATGCGTCAGATTCTTGAACAGCGCGTTTGTTCGCGACGTGGAATCCGGTTCGCGACTTTCGCGCTCAACTGAGCCTTTTCCGGCGAAGTGGACGTTCGGTTCGCCGCCAGAAAATGCTCCCTGAAAGTGGGTGCGAGCGCGTTCGACAAAACCGGTTGCCATCCCCGGATCAAGTCCGAGGACAAGCTATTTGCCGATCGCCTCCGAACATCTTTGTTGGTCGCGTTTTCTACGACGGACCGGAAGGCCACTTCGTCGGAAAACGCTCTAAGGAGGTTCTGATGATCTCGAAAGCGATGGTCCCGCAGGACGCTGCCTGTGATGGCGTTGTCTCGGAGGACTTCAAGCGGCAACTCGCCGGTTACGGTTTGACGACGGCCGAAATTCTTTACCGTCGCCCCGATCATCGCTGGCTGCTGCAATCCTACGTCTGGCAGAACTACGATCTGTTCCCGAAATTTCCGGCGCTGCAGGACTTCCTGAACTTCTGGCAGAACAAGCTCGAAGGTCCGCTGGTCTCGGTCACCGTCGCGCATTCGAAGCTGATCAAGCCGGCGGAGTTGAAGGCGGTCGACGGTCTGTTCCGGCTGCACTGACGGACTGGATTTTGAAAGGCTTGCCGGCGCGCATTGTCCGCGCGGCGGGCAATGGCTAGTCTTCCCGGGCCACGCTGCGACAAACGCAGCGGGTCAAGACAGGGAGGCCGCACATGGCTAAAACGAAATCGGCCACAACAAAATCCGCCAAGACAAGATCGGCGAGAGCTAAGTCTGCAAAGGCGAAATCAGCGGCGCGATCCGTCGCCCTGAAAAAATCCGCGCCGCGCAAGAAGGTCGCCGCATCCACATCCCGCACCAAAGCCAAATCGGGCAAGCCGCGTGCATCGGCCGCGCGAAGCGCGCCTGCGAAACAAGTTCGTCCGAAGCAGCGCTTCGTGGTCAGTCACCATCGTGAGGAAGACTTTCGTGCCGATGGCTTGCGTGCCTATGCTCAGTACCGCGATCTCGGCATCGCGGAGGGCACCCATGGGCTCGCGCGTGCGCATGTCATTCGCCTGATCGGGCCGTGCGATCCGAAGGAAGTCTCGAAGCTGCATTTCCACGGCGTCGAGTTTCAGATGGTCTACGTCCTGAAAGGCTGGGTGAAGACCTATCTCGAAGGGGAAGGCGAGATCATGATGCGCGAAGGCAGCAGCTGGACGCAGCCACCGCGCATCAGGCATCTGATCCGCGACTACTCGGACGATTGCGAGTTGCTGGAGGTGATCCTGCCGGCGGATTTCGAGACGGTGGAGCTGTGAACGGAAAATCCAGGGCCTCCGGTGCCGGTCAGATTTCTCCGAGTCATCGGTAGCGATGTCTCGCGACTCGATGACAATAATCCGAAACCGCGAGGTCGCGCTGCTGGCGATTATTGGGCTGATCGCCGCCTATTTCATGATCTGGCCGGTGTGGCGCGCGTGGTTTCCGTTGGACATCGGCCCAACCGATGGATGGAACGCCTATTTCCAGGACCTCGCTTTCGGACCCGGACTTTACCCAGCTGCTGATGCACTGGTGGCGAACAACTATCCACCGCTGTCTTTCTATTTTATCGCGGCGCTCGGCAAGGTGTTCGGCGATCCGCTCTATGTCGGCCGGGCCGTGTCGATCCTGGCGACCATCGGCATCGGCATCGAGACCGGTGTTGTGGTCAGGCAACTCGGCGGCGGGCGTTTTGCATCGATCTTCGCGGGCCTGTGGGTGGTTGCGATCCTTGCCCGATCGTTCAATTCCTATGTCGGCCGCAACGATCCGCAACTGCTCGCCGAGTTCATCATGATGCTCGGCCTGATCTGGTTCCTGCACAACAGGGGCCGCGGATTTTCATCGACCATGCCCCTGCTGCTGATGGTGTTTGCAGGGTTCTTCAAGCACAATGTAGTCGCCGTGCCGCTCACCGCTCTAATCTGGATGTTGCTGCATGACGGCCGAAAGGCGATCAGACCGCTCGTGATCGTCGCACTGGTCATCTCCGCGGGCCTGTTGTCGTGCCAGCTGGCGTATCCGACGTTTTTCGCCAACATGCTTTCGCCACGCGTCTATTCCTTTGAGCGCGTGCTGATCGCGCTCGGTCGGCTGCAGTGGGTGGCTCCGGCGCTGGTGATCAGCATCGTCTGGAGCTGGCGGGAGCGGACGAAAACGCCGGCCCGCTTCACGATGCTGTTCGTCGGCATCGGACTTCTGACCTATCTCATCCAGTGGACCGGCGATTCCGTCATGGACAACGCGCAGTTCGATCTTGTGATCGCCACTGCGGTGGGGGTCGGTCTGGCCTACAACCATGCCGCCAGTCTGCCGCTTGCACCTCGCCTGGGCGTCACCGGCGTTCGCACTGCGATCGTTGCGATCCTTGCGATGCGGTTACTGGCGACGGGTCGGATCGAACCCGTGCTGATCCTTTTTGATTCGAATTATCGCGCGCAGTTTCCGAAGCACGCGGCCATCGTGCATGCGGAAGCCGCAAAGGTCGCTCGCATCCCCGGGACGGTCTTTTGCGAAAATCACATCGTCTGCAGGCTGGCGGGAAAGCCTTTTGAGGTCGACGATTTCAAGACCGAGCAGTTCGTCAACACGGGCCGACTCACCCAGGCAGAACTGAGCGCGTTGTTTGATCGCAGGGGAGTAACCAATTTCGGGTCCGATCCTGCCACGAGAGCGGAATCACTGAACCGCGATATTTTTGCGACGCGCGATCCGCCGGTCGCTGCGCGCAACTAGAACAGTTCACCGGCCTCCGACGAATGGCATCTGCGTCGCCATGATGTCGAGAAACAGCGCGCGGACGTCGAGCGAGCGCGTTGCCATGAACACGATGGCGTCGGTAACATTCTGCTCCATCCATGTGTTGCGCGGCTTCCTTGCCCTGAGCTGCGCTTATCCTTTCGACGCGGCCGGGCTCGCACAACCATGATTTAAAATGCAGTAACCATGCCACCATAAGTTGTGTTTTGTTAGCAAGGTAGAAAACATCGTCGGGTATTCGTCAGGCGGACAAACTGGGCAGAATGCCATGTTCCGTACCCTTACGTGCCTGACCACCGAGCACGACTGGCGGCTTGTCCTGCTCGCCGGGCTTGTGTGCTTCGTCGCAAGCGTCGTCGCTGTCAGCATTTTCCATCGTGCCATCGCGTCGCAAACCAGGGCGCGTCTGATCTGGATTGCAATCGCCGGAGCCGTGTTCGGATACGGGGTCTGGGCGACGCACTTCATCGCCATGCTCGCCTATGAGCCGGGCGTTTCATCCGGTTACGGCATTGCCCTGACGGCACTGTCGCTTGCTGCGGCAATGATACTGACGTCGTGCGGTTTGGCCTTTGCCGCAAACGACCCGAGCCGGTGGCGTGCACCCATCGGCGGCGGGATCATGGGCGCCGGCATCGCCAGCATGCACTACCTCGGCATGTGGGCGCTCGAAGTGCCGGGGCGCGTGGTGTGGTCGCTGGACCTTGTCGCGGCATCCATCGTGCTCGGATTGCTCTTCGGTTATGTCGCGCTTCTGGTCGCGATACGCCGGAGCGACAGGTGGGGAACGCTTTACGCCGCGCTCTTTCTGACGCTTGCGATTGTCGCTCATCATTTCACGGCCATGGGCGCGGTGGAGATCATTCCCGATCCGACGCTGACGCCTGGCACGCTATCGCTGTCTCCAGCGGTGCTTTCCCTGGCCATTGCCGGTGTCGCCCTGTCGGTGCTCGGGATGAGTTTTGTCGGTGTGCTGGCAGATCGCCGCCTTGCCCTCCGCACCCGCAGGTTCGAAGAAATCATCGACCAGCTTTCGCTCGCCCGGCAGCAGAATGAAAGCTCACAAAAGGAACTGCAGGATCAGAAATTCAGGCTGGACACCGCCATCAACAACATGGGCGAAGGCTTGTGCATGTTCGATGGGGAAAAGCGGTTGGTCATTTGCAACGATCGTTATGCCGAGATGTATCGGTTGCCGCCGGAGCTGTTGAAGACGGGCACTCCCCACCATGACATCATCAAGCACCGCATCACCAATGGCATCCTCAAGGGCGAAACCAGCGAGAGCGCCGCGACGCTGGTGATGTCGAGGCTGGGTGCGCTGCCTCGCAATGAAACGTCGAGCCGGATCGAAGAACTCGCGGATGGCCGCTCGATCTGCGTCACGCGGCAGCCAATGGCCGGTGGTGGCTGGGTCGCCACGCATCTCGACGTCACCGAGCAACGGCGCTCTGAAGCCAGGGTCGCCCATATGGCGCAGCATGACGCGCTCACCGATTTGCCGAATCGCGTGCTGCTTCGGGACCGGCTGGAGCAGGCTCTCTCCATCACACGCAGAGGAGGGCCGCACCTCGCAGTGCTGATGCTGGATCTCGATCGCTTCAAGGAGATCAACGACACGCTGGGGCATCCAACGGGCGACGCTTTGCTGCAGGCTGTTGCCGCGCGTTTGTGCACGTGTATCAGAGACACGGCATTGATCGCCCGTCTGGGAGGCGACGAATTCGCCGTCATCGAGCACATGTCAAAGCCGGTTGCCGAAGCTGCTGCTCTTGCCGAGAGGATCAAGCGGGCACTCTCCGAGCCATTCGATCTTGGGGATCATCAGGTGATCACCGGAACAAGCATTGGGATCGCCGTCGCGCCGACTGACGGCATCAATTCCGATCAGATTTTGAAAGCGGCGGACCTCGCCCTCTATCGCGCCAAAAGCAGCGGACGCGGCACGTTCCATTTCTTCGAGCCCGAGCTGGACCAGCGCATGCATGCGAGGCGAAATCTCGAGCGCGACATGCGGCATGCGCTCGTCAGCGGTGAGTTCGAACTCCACTATCAGCCATTCGTCGATCTCAAGAGCGGCGACATCAGTGGTTTGGAAGCGCTGTTGCGTTGGCATCATCCCCAGCGCGGGTTGGTTTCGCCTGCGGAGTTTATCCCGCTCGCGGAAGAAACCGGCCTCATCGTGCCGATCGGGGAGTGGGTCCTGCGGACGGCGTGCGCCGAAGCGGCAAAATGGCCTGCCGATCTCAAGATCGCGGTCAACCTGTCGCCGGCTCAGTTCAGAAGCAAGGAACTGGTCCCGGTCGTTTTTGGCGCGCTCGCGGCGTCGGGAATCGGGGCACAGAGGCTTGAACTCGAGGTGACCGAGACCGCAATCATGCATGACAGCGAGGCCGTGTTCGCGGCGCTCGGCCAGTTGCACAAGCTCGGCGTACGAATTGCCCTGGATGATTTCGGAACGGGCTACTCGTCCTTGAGCTTTCTGCAAAAATTTCCGTTCGACAAAATCAAGATCGATCGCAGCTTCGTCAACGAGCTCCTGAGCGCGAAGGAAGATTCGCGGTTGATCGCGCGGGCCGTGGTGAAATTTGCCGTCAGCCTTGGCAAGACGACCACGGCGGAAGGAGTCGAGACGAAGGAACAGCTGGACATCCTTCGCGAAGAAGCCTGCACGGAGATGCAGGGCTATTACTTTAGCCGGCCGAAGTGTTCCGCCGAAATCGCGCAAATGGTGGGGGCGGAGGCAGTATCAGCACCCGTCGTTACCCGCGACTGGCCCGCCGAAGATCGACGCAAGATTCAATCGGCAGCGGGTTGAGACGGGACTCTCGGGCGTTCGTCAGCCCCGCCCCGCGGCTTTCACTCGAGCGGCAGTTCCGGCTTGCGGCGAATGAATGGTGAGTAGACCGGCGCGTCGGGTTTGATCCGGCCGTCGCTGCCCCAATGCGCCATCTGGTTGAACGGGATGGCCGGAATTGTCTCAACTGTCGAAAGCGTTGTTGCCAAATTGCTGGCGATCGCCTTCAGGCGCGCTTCCACGGCGGCAGGATCGGAATAGCGAAGACCGGCCTCCACGCCGTAGGCAATGAATGGTTCGAGAACCGAAAACCCGCCGTAGGCGAGGGAGAAATTGATCGGCCACAGCAGCAGGTCGATGTCGCCGCTGCGTCCGTCATAAGCGTAGGTATCCTCGCTTGTGCCGACCGTCACCGACACCATCGCCTTCTTGCCAACGAACCGTCCGTTCTCGAAGCGCTTCGTGCTGGTGTAGACGTCGCCGTAGATGAAAACGCGGTCGAACCATCCCTTGAGTATCGCGGGCGGCAGATGCCACCACATCGGATATTGCAGGATCAGCAGATCCGCCTGATCGAGCCGCGCGATTTCGTCGGCGACGTCAGGGGGGATCGTTTGCGTGGCGGACGCCTGCCGCTGTTCGGATTGCACGTCGAAGCGGCTGCGATCCAGCGGCGCCGCATAATGCTCCGGACGCTCGCAAGGATCGAACCCCATCTGGTAAAGATCGGAGACGGTGACCGACCAGCCTTTCCGTTCAAGCGCCGTCCGGGCCGTTGCGGCCAGGTGTGCGTTGTACGATTTCGGCTCGGGATGAGCGACGACGATGTGAGCGCGCACGTGTCGTCAGCCGCGCCCAACGAACGGCATCTTGGTCGCCATGATGTTGAGGAACAGCGCGTTGGCGTCGAGCGAGCGCGTTGCCATGAACACGATGGCGTCGGCGACGTTCTGCACATCCATGCGCGGCTCAACCATCGTATCGCCGCGCGGCTGAAGCACGCCGCCGGTCATGCGCTCGGTCATCTCGGTCGCGGCGTTGCCGATGTCGATCTGGCCGCAGGCGATGTCGTAGGCGCGGCCGTCGAGCGCGGTGGCGCGGGTGAGGCCGCTGATCGCGTGCTTGGTCGAGGTGTAGGGCGAGGAGAACGGCCGCGGCGCATAGGCCGAGATCGATCCGTTGTTGATGATCCGCCCGCCGCGGGGCGTCTGGTCCTTCATGATACGGAACGCATGCTGCGTGCAGAGGAACGGCGCGGTGAGGTTGGTGGCCACCGTGGTCTGCCACTGCTGCAGGCTGATGTCCTCCAGTGGCACCGGCGGTGTGCCGACGCCGGCATTGTTGAACAGCACGTCGAGGCGGCCGAATGCGTCCATGGTCTTGGCGAACAATGCGGCGATCGAGGCCGGATCGGTCATGTCGCTTGGCACCACGAGGCTCTTGCCGAGATCCTTGCCGGCCTTCGCGGTGTCTTCCAGGGCGTCCTTGCGGCGCCCCGCAAGAACCACCGAGAAGCCGGCCTTCATCAGCGCCAGCGAGGAGGCGCGTCCAATTCCGGAACCGGCGCCGGTGACGATCGCAATCTTTGCCATGGTCCTAGTTCTTTCCTGGTGGATCGAGCCGCGTACAGCCGCCGTCGTTGATCGGGCGCATGATGTCAGCGGCTTTCACCTTGGCCTTGACCTTCAAGAGGTCCCATTCACTCTTGGACTCGGACGGCCCCTTGGCTTCGACAAGAAGCATGTCGTTCATCAGCCGGCCATCCTCGCGCAGTTTGGCTCCGGGCGCAAAGAAGTCATCCACCGGCATTGTCTTCATCTGCCGCATCAGGGTGAGGCCGTTGTTGTCGTTAGCCGCTTCCGCAGCGCGCAGGTAATGTTTGACGGCGCTGTAGACGCCGGCCTGCGCATGCGTCGGCATCTTGCCGCCGTGCTTCGCCGCGAACCGCTTCGCGAACGCACGGCTCGCGTCGTCGTTGTCCCAATAATAGCCGGCGAGATACTGGACGCCCCGCATGGCTTCCGGGCCGAGGGCGTGAACCGAGGTCAGGTAATAGATCAGCACCGCAAGCTTCTGGTCACCTTCGCCGATACGAAATTCCCGCGCCTGCTTGATGTTGGTCACGGTGTCGCCGGAAGCGTTGGCGAGCGCGATGATCTTTGCGCCGGAGGCCTGCGCCTGGAGCAGGAAGGACGAGAAATCCATCGTGCCGACCGGATGACGCACGGAGCCGAGCACCTTGCCGCCCGCCGCGGTGACAACCTTGGAAACCTCGCTCTGCATGGCGATGCCGAACGCATAGTCGGCCGTGATGAAGAACCACGTATCGCCGCCCTGCTGCACGACGGATTTCGCAATGCCCTGAGCGAGCGAGTAGGTGTCGTACAGCCACATCGCGCCCGTCGGGGAGCATGCCTTGCCGAATATGTCGGCGGTTGCGGAGCCGACATGCACGACGATCTTCCCGCGCTCGCGCGCAAGATCCTGCACGGCGAGCGAGATCGCCGAATTCCCGATGTCGAAGATCGCGTCCACGCCCTGCTGGTCGTAGAGGCTGCGGGCCAGATTGACGCCGATGTCGGTTTTGTTCTGATGGTCCGGGCTGAGCAGCACGACCGGTTGGCCGCGCACCTTGCCGCCAATATCTTCGATCGCTAATTGAGCCGCGACGACGCTGCCGGGACCGCCGGCGTCAGAAAACACCGAGCTCTTGTCATTGAGAACAGCGATTTTGAGGGGATTGGTGATCGGCTCTGCCGACACGGACGGGATAAAATTCAGGGCGAGCAGAAAAAGAGCCACGAAACCTGTGGTGAGTCGCATTACTTCCTCCGAATATTTTTGCGCCGGTCGCGAACGCTAAGCATTCATGCCCGGTGTGCTCTGTTTGCGAGCGCGCAAAGTAGAACCTATTTCGCCGGAGGTGTCTACGCGGAGTTGCCGTAGGGCGGGCGCGGGATGTTCTGGTGCGCGGCGCGCAGTGCCGCCGACCAGCGCGAACGCAGATCGTGGAAATACGGCTCGCCCGCTTCGATGCGATAGTTCAGGTCGGCGTCGAGGGCGTCGGGACGGACCAGCAGAATGTCGATCGGCATGCCGACGCCGAGATTGGAGCGCATGGTCGAATCCATCGACACCAGCCCGACCTTGAGCGCGTCATACAAATCGACGTCGTAGGAGATAGCGCGGTCGAGCACGGGCTTGCCGTACTTGTGCTCGCCGATCTGCAGGTAGGGTGTGTCGGTGGTGCATTCGATGAAGTTGCCGGCGGTGTAGACCATGAACAGCCGCATCCGTGCGCCCTTGATCTGGCCGCCGAACAGAAACGACACGTCGAAGGAAATATCCTCGGCGCGCAGCGCACTGCCTTCGAGTGCATGAACGCTCCGGATGGCGCGGCCGATGCGCTGCGCCGCCTGGAACATGGTCGGCGCGTTCATCAGCGTTTCACGTTCGCCGGTCTCGGGATTTTCAACCCCCTCGTTGAGCGTCGAAATGACAGATTGGGTGAGGGCCAGATTGCCGGCGGTGGCGATCGCCATGATCCGCTCGCCGGGATTGCTGAAGACGTGCAGCTTGCGGAAGGTGGAGATGTTGTCGAGGCCCGCATTGGTGCGGGTGTCGGCCATCATCATCAGCCCGTCACGTACGAGGATTCCGCAGCAATAAGTCATTCCAAGTCTCCAGACCGCGCATTTCTACGCGGCTGGAGCGGGTGGGGCAACTACGGGGATCCAACTTTAAAGAGACCTGCGTTTTCAAAGGTCGTCATTGCGAGGAGCGTAAGCGACGAAGCAATCCAGCTTTTTCGGCGTTCCAGACCAGGTTGGATTGCTTCGCTTCGCTCGCAATGACGCTAATTTGCGATCAGCTCTGGCTCTGCCGTCCGGCCTGATCGACCCTGACGGCGACTTCCAGCGTCTCCGTGCCGCCGCCGTAACGGGTGCCGCGCGTCGGAGCCGCGCTCAGGTAGTCAAGACCGACTGCGACCCGGACATGGCCCTCGGTGGTGCAGATCGCATTGGCGGCGTCGAACCCGACCCAGCCGAGCCGCTCGACGTAAGCTTCGGCCCATGCGTGCCCCGCATCCTGCGCGACCATGCCGTCGGAGCGCAGCAGATGCCCCGAGACGTAGCGGGCAGGGACGCCGACGCTGCGGGCGCAGGCAATGAAGATGTGCGCGTAATCCTGACAGACGCCGCGCTTGAGCGCGAAGGCTTCCGTCGCGGATGTTCCAGCGTGGGTCGGATCGGTATCGAACGTCATGTGATCGTTGATCTGAAGCATCAGCGCATGGAGAAAGCCCAGCGTGTCGCCGGCCGCCTCGGTGTGCAGGTGTCTGGCGAACTTCGCCATCGCAGCGTTGACTTCGGTCAGCGGCGTGGCGCGCAGGAAAAGGCTCGGCGGAAACCGCTCGTCGGTGCCGCGCAGCACGCCGCCGGTGTCGTGGGTTTCGATCAGACCTTCGACGTGGATAGTCAGGTCCGACAGCGCGCCGTGGGTCAGCACGTGCGTGACGTTGCCGAAGGCATCCTGATGCACGTCGAGGCGCGTATCGGTGGAGACGTCGATCTGCCAGTCGGCGACGTATTGCCCGTCGTGACTCCCCGGCGTCATGCGCAGAATCTGGATCACGCCGGTCGCAGGCGGCTCGTAGCGGTATGTGGTGGTGTGGGCGATTTTCAGGCGCATGGCAGGCATCAAACAAATTTGAGTTTCGTCGTGCCCGGCCTTGTGCCGGGCATCCACGTCTTTTTTGGCGGCGTTCCGAAGCAAGGCGTGGATGGCCGGGACAAGCCCGGCCATGACGGCGTTAATAAAATTCGGATCGCATCAGATCAGATATTGCTTCGAGATGGTATCGCCTAGCCGGGCATTGTCCGCAATGAATTCCTGGATGAATTCATGCAGGCCGCGCTGGAACAGGTCGTCCATGTGCGCATGTTCCAGCCGGTTACGGACGCCGCGCGCATGACGCTGCGCTGCGCCTTGCCGTCCATAGGCGACGCCGATCTGGTCGAGATTGCGCACGAGATTGCCGTAGCAACTCGCCAGCGAGCGCGGCAGCGATTCATTGAGGATGAGAAGATCGGCGATCAGCCACGGCTTCAGAGTTTCGCGATAGACCCAGTGGTAGGCGGTGAGCGCTGACACCGAACGCAGGATCGAGGTCCACTGATAATAATCGAGCGGGCCGCCGACATGTTCTTCCTCAGGCAGCAGCACGTGATATTTCACGTCGAGAATACGCGCGGTGTTGTCGGCGCGTTCCAGATGCAGGCCGAGCCGCGAAAACCAGTAGGCATCGTTGCGCAGCATGGTCCGGTAGGCAGAGCCGTCGAACCGCAGTGAGGTTTCCTGCACGAAGCGGAGAAATTTCGTCAGGTCCTCACGCGTCTTCGCGCCTTTGGGCCACGCCGCGTGCAGCTCAATCCACGCGCCGTTGATGGTGTCCCACATCTCAGAGGTCAGCGCGGTGCGCACCGAGCGTGAATTCAGCCGCGCGTTCTCGATGCAGTTGCGGATCGAAGAGGGGTTATCGAGCGAGAACGACAGGAAGTCGACGACGGTGCGCTCGTTGGCCTCTTCGTGAAACTTGTAGAAGATGTCGTCGATGCCCGCGGTGAGCAGCGCGGATTCCCATTCGTTGCTCTTGCCGACATAAGCGTCCGGCAGCGCGGTAGCGCGCAGCGTCGCCTCGATGGTGCGCGCGAGATATTCCGCGCGTTCGACGTAGCGGGCCAGCCAGTACAGACTTTCAGCGGTGCGCGACAGCATGGTGAGCCCGAGATGAGAATAGGACGCAGGGAGTAGCGAATAGGGAGTAGCGAGTGGCGAATAGGACATCACGCGCCAGCCATGCCGAAATCGCTATTCGCCATTCGCCATTCGCTATTCGCGTGTTGTCACTCATTCGAGTATCCACGTGTCTTTGGTGCCGCCGCCCTGGCTGGAATTGACCACGAGCGAACCTTCCTTCAGCGCCACGCGGGTCAGCCCGCCGGGCACCACGGTGACGTGATTTTTTCCCGTCAGCACGAACGGCCGCAGATCGACGTGACGCGGCGCAAGGCCCGATGCGGTGCAGGTCGGGCAGGTGGACAGCGCCAGCGTCGGCTGTGCGATGAAGCCTTCCGGCTCCTTCAGCAGTTTGGCGCGGAAGGCTTCGATCGCGTCCTTGGTCGAGGCGGGGCCGATCAGCATGCCGTAGCCGCCGGAGCCGTGCACTTCCTTGACGACGAGATCCTTCAGGTTATCGAGCACGTAGGAGAGATCCTTCGGCTCACGGCAGCGATAGGTCGGCACATTCTTCAGGATCGGCTCTTCGCCGAGATAGAACTTCACGATGTCCGGCATGTAGCTGTAGACCGCCTTGTCGTCGGCGATGCCGGTGCCGACCGCGTTGGCGAGCGTAACGTTACCGGCGATGTAGGCCGACATCAGGCCCGGAACGCCAAGCACAGAGTCGGGGCGGAAGGTGAGGGGATCGAGGAAGTCGTCATCGACGCGGCGGTAGATCACATCGACGCGTTTCAATCCCTCGGTCGTGCGCATGAACACTTCGTCGTTCTTGACGATGAGGTCGCGGCCCTCGACCAGTTCGACGCCGAGCTTGTCGGCCAGAAACGAGTGTTCGTAGTACGCCGAGTTGTAGATGCCGGGTGTGAGCAGGGCGACGGTCGGTTCTGCCTTCGAGGTGAGGGGGGCCACCGAGCGCAACGCGGCCAGCAATTCATCCGGATAGTTCTCCACCGGCGCCACGCGGTGCCGCGCGAACAGGTCCGGAAACAGCCGCATCATTATTTCGCGGTTTTCCAGCATGTAGGACACGCCGGACGGTGTGCGGGCATTGTCTTCCAGCACGTAGAAGTTCTCGGAATCGACGCGCACGATGTCGATGCCGGCGATGTGGACATAGACGTCGTGCGGGACGTCCTGACCGTTCATCTCCGGCCTGAACACCGGGTTCTGGAAAATCAGATCGTCGGGAATGATCTTGGCGCGGAGGATGTCGCGGCTGTGATAGATGTCGCTCAGGAACATGTTGAGCGCCTTGACGCGCTGCTTTAGCCCCTTTTCCATCGTCGTCCATTCCTTGCCGGACAGGATCCGGGGGATGACGTCAAATGGGATCAGCCGTTCGGTGGATTCGGCCTCGCCGTAGACCGCGAAGGTGATGCCGATCCGCCGGAACAGCAGCTCGGCCTCCTGGCGGCGGTATTCCAGCGCGTCCGGAGGGGTCTCCTTCAGCCAGAGGGAGAGTTCGTGATAGGCGGAGCGAAGCGCGCCGCCCGGTCCATTCATTTCATCGAAGGCAACTGCCATAAACCAGTACGCTTCTTTCACGCGGCGGGGACATCGATCCGCTGCTCAAACTGATGGTAGCAAGGGTTGGGCCAGCGCGATATGCATTGCCTGCGGGCAATTGACGGGACCTTGCGTCGATCTGCCTGAAAAACGAGCTGGCGGCTGCCCAGAGATGCGGCAAAAGCTCGTGACTTCAATGCGTTGTGTGCGCCAAAGTTCCTGGCGTACCTGTGGGTGGCCCCGGACGTCCGCTCCGGGACAGGTAGGAGAGACAAAATGAGTGAGATCGTCACCGCCGGCATTCTCGTGATCGGCGATGAAATCCTGTCCGGGCGCACCAAGGACAAGAACATCGGCTTCATCGCCGAATACCTGACCAACATCGGCATCGACCTGAAGGAAGTGCGGGTCGTGGCCGACGAGGAAGACTCGATCATCGAGGCGCTCGACGCGCTGCGCGAACGCTACACCTACGTCTTCACCACCGGCGGCATCGGGCCGACCCACGACGACATTACCGCCGACAGCGTAGCCAAGGCATTCGGGGTCAAAATCGATCTCCATCCCGAGGTGGTGGCCCGCTTCGAGGAGCGTTTCGGCGCGGACCTGAACGAGGCACGGTTGCGGATGGCACGTATCCCGGACGGGGCGGAACTGATCACGAGCGCGACCATCCTCGCGCCCGGCTTCAAAATCGGCAATGTCATCGTGATGGCCGGTGTGCCGTCGATCATGCAGGCGATGATGGACATCATTTCGCCGAAGCTGAAGTCCGGTGTGCGGATGCTGTCGGACTCGGTGCGCGCCAATGCTCGGGAAGGCGATATCGGCACGCCGCTGCGCGCCATTCAGGCTGCTCATCCCGACACCAGCATCGGCAGCTATCCGTTCCTTGACGAGAACGGCAAGCCCAACACCAACGTCGTGGTGCGCTCGCGCGACGAGGCCAAGCTGCGCGCCGCAATGACGGACGTGGAAGCCATGCTGGCGAACCTCAAGGTCGCGAAGTAGTTGCTGCGGAAGGTCATGTCATGAGCGAGCGATTTTTCGAGGCCATCGCTGCCGGGAAAGTCCCGACGCCGGAATGCGCCAAGACGCTGGGCCTGGACATCATCGGCTACGATCTCGACGCGCATACGGTCGAGCT
The DNA here is from genome assembly GCF_001006325.2 of Afipia massiliensis. Lineage (NCBI taxonomy): Bacteria > Pseudomonadati > Pseudomonadota > Alphaproteobacteria > Hyphomicrobiales > Nitrobacteraceae > Afipia > Afipia massiliensis. Next base: position 3,107,949 of record NZ_LBIA02000001.1, read on the forward strand.
CGGGTTCGAGGGTCGCCCGGAGTTCGCCAACCCGATTGGTATCGTGCAGGGCGGCTTTCTGTCCGCGATGCTGGATGACTGCATGGGTCTTGCCTCGGCGACATTGCTGAGCGTGGGAGAGTTCGCGCCGACGCTCGCGATCAACGTCCAGTTTCATCGCCCGGCGAAAATCGGCAAGCTTCGGGGAGCAGGGCGGGTCACCAAGCAAGGCAAGGACATTCTCCATCTGGCCGGGGAGCTGTTTCAGGACGACAAGCTCGTTGCGACCGCCACCGCGACGGCGATGGTCCGGAAGATGTGACGCATGAGCGGGAGCACACGCGATGAATGACGAAGGCGCGCGAAAGCCGTTTCCGGTGTCGTGGGACCAGTTTCACCGCGATGCGCGGGCGCTGGCGTGGCGGCTGAGCGGTGCGGGGCCGTTCGAAGCCATGATCGCGGTGACGCGCGGGGGGCTCGTGCCTGCGGCGGTCATCGCGCGCGAGCTCGGCATTCGGGTCATCGATACGCTGTGCGTGTCGAGCTATGACCATACCTCGCAGGGCGAGCCGACCTTACTGAAGGGAATCTCCGACGCAGTGGCGCGGCTCGGCGGCGGCACCGGCAAGGGGTTGTTAGTGGTCGAAGATCTGGTCGACACCGGCAAGACCGCGCGTATCGTGCGCGATCTGGTGCCGCAGGCGCACATCGCGGCGGTCTACGCCAAGCCAATAGGCAAGCCGATGGTCGATACCTTCATCACGGAAGTGTCGCAGGACACCTGGATCTTCTTTCCGTGGGATACCGGGCTGTCGTTCCAGCCGCCGATCCGGGACGGCGCTGCGTAGTGCGCCGCAACAGCCGAACGCAGTAGAACCCTGCCGGTCGACCTCGTATCGTGCGGTCATCGATGATCTGGCTGTGAAGGATCAGGACCATGACCGAGACCGGAAACAAGCGTGCGTTCGACTCCTCCGATATCACCGCGTTGTCGCATCTGTATCGCGGCGAACTTTACCGCAGCACGGTCTGGCGCACCCGGCTCGACGCCACGACCAATTGGGCGGTGCTGACCACCGGCATCGCGCTGTCGCTGACGTTCAGCAGCGAGCACGCTTCGCCTCTGCCGCTGGTGCTGGTGGGACTTCTGGTCGCCACGTTCCTGTTCATCGAAGCGCGGCGGTACCGCTTCTTCGATTTTTGGCGCATGCGAGCGCATGTGCTTGAAGTCCAGTTCTTCGGACCCATTCTGAGGGGCGAGGGCGTTCAGACCGCGAATGGCTGGAACGAGATTCTCTATCAGGATTACAAGGCGCCCAACCTTCACATCAGTTACCTCGAGGCGGTCGGACGAAGGCTTCGCAACAACTACTGCTGGATATTCGCGATCCAGGTCACCGCCTATCTCGGCAAGCTTCTGATCCATCCAGAGCCGGTCACCTCGCTGCACGAACTGTTTGCGCGCGCAACGATCGGGCCGATCCCCGGCCAGCTTGTCCTGCTCGCCGGACTGATCTTCCACGCAACATGGATCACCATCGCGATGGTCACATATCGTGGCCGACGCGGCGCGGGGCGTTCGCGGCCGCCAAGGCCGCCAAGGGACCAATTGCTGGATTTGGCGCGGGGGTAGAGATTACCCCAGCTTCTCCCGTGCCAGCTTCGCGCCTGCGCCGAGGGCGCGGAGCTTGGCTTCCGCTATGTCGCGGCGCATCGGCGCCATGCCGCAGTTCGTGGTCGCGACGATGTTGTCCTTCGGCACGAACTTCATCACGGCTTCGATGGTCTTCACGACATCGTCGGGCGTCTCGACCGTGTCGCTGGCGACGTCGATCACGCCGGCCTGCACGACCTTGCCCTTGAGCAGCGCCAGAAGCTCCAGCGGCACGTGCGAGTTGCGGCACTCGATGGCGACCTGCTGAATCGGGCTCTTGTCGATGGCCGGGAAAATCTGCTCGTACTGCCGCCACTCGGCGCCGAGCGATTCCTTCCAGTCGGTGTTGGCCTTGATGCCGTAGCCATAGCAGATGTGAACGGCGGTCTGGCAGGTGAGGCCCTGGGCGGCGCGGGTCAGCGCCTCGATGCCCCAGTCGTTCACTTCGTCCATGAACACGTTGAAGGCGGGTTCGTCGAACTGGATCATGTCGACGCCGTCGGCCTGCAGCGCCTTGGCTTCGGCGTTCAGCAAATCGGCAAAGGCGAACGCCATCTTGACGCGGTCGCCATAATAACTGTCGGCGAGGGTGTCGATGATGGTCATTGGACCGGGCAGGGTGAATTTCAGCTTGCGCGTGGTATGCGCGCGGGCGGCGCGCGCCTCGTCGGCGTGGACGCGGCCCTTGAGCTGCAGCGGCGCGACCACCTGCGGCACCATCGCCTTGTAGCGATCCTTGCGGATTCCCATTTCGACCTTGTGGGCGAAATCGATGCCTTCGACGCGCTCGAGAAAGCCGTGCACGAAATGCTGCCGCGCCTGTTCGCCCTCGGTGACGATATCGATCCCGGCGTCTTCCTGGATTTTCACCCAGAGCAGCGTCGCGTCGCGCTTGGCGCTGACCAGTTCCGCGCCTTTGAGTTTCCAGGGCGCCCACAGCGTATTGGGCTCGGCCAGCCATTCGGGCTTCGGCAATGAGCCGGCGATGGTCGTTTGAAACAGCATGGCGCTTCCGTTCTTCTTGGTTGCACGCTTATCTGCCATGTCCGGGCCATCGCATACAAGCTGTTCGCGCTTGCGGGATGGAATGTGGCTGGAGACGTCGCTAGGATTGCGTGCGGCCGTTCGGCCTCGCTTATCCAGACACGGACCATGGCATGATTGAACTGTATTACGCGCCGACACCCAACGGGTGGAAAATCTCGATCATGCTGGAAGAACTGGGGCTGCCTTACACGGTGTTTCCGGTGAACATCCGCACCGGCGAGCAGTTCGAGCCCGAGTTCCTCAAGATCAGCCCTAACAACCGCATCCCAGCGATCATCGACCGCGCGCCTTCGGACGGCGGCGAGCCGATCCCGATGTTCGAGACCGGCGCTATCCTGATCTATCTCGCCGAGAAGACCGGGCGCTTTCTGCCGAAGGACGTGCGCGGTCGCTTCAAGGTCATCCAGTGGGTGATGTGGCAGATGGGCGGGCTCGGCCCGATGCTCGGCCAGCACGGTCACTTCGCGCTCTATGCGACCGAGAAGATTCCCTATGCCATCCAGCGCTACCGTGACGAAGCCGAGCGGCTCTATGCCGTGCTCGACCGGCAGCTTGGCAAGACCGGCGCCTATGTCGCGGGCGATGAGTATTCCATTGCCGACATCGCATGCTTCCCGTGGACGATGACCCACAAGGCGCAGGGCTTCACCCTCGAAGACTTTCCGCACATCAAGCGCTGGTACGCGACGGTGCGCGCACGGCCGGAGGTGCAGAAAGGTCTTGCCGTCGGAAAATTCGACAAGACGCCGTTCACCGAAGAGCAGCGCAAGAACATGTTCGGCAAGGCCGCGCAACAGGCACAATAGGAAATACCGCGTCATTGCGAGCGAAGCGAAGCAATCCAGAGCACAAAAAAGAAACTGGATTGCTTCGTCGCTACGCTCCTCGCAATGACGAGAGAAGCAAAACGCAATAACAAGGAAACGCCATCATGATCGAGTTCTTCTTCGACTGCTCCAGCCCGTGGACGTATCTGGCGTTCACCAACATCCAGCCGCTTGCGAAGGAGCTGGGCGCGGAGATCACATGGCGGCCGATTCTGGTCGGCGGCATCTTCAACACCGTCAACAAGACGATGTACGAGACGCGCGCCAATCCGGTGCCGGCGAAGCAGGCCTACACGGCGAAGGATATGGCGGACTGGGCGCGGCTGGCGAACATCAAGATCAAGATGCCGCCGACGGTGTTTCCTGTGAACGCGGTGAAATCGATGCGCGGGTGCATCTGGGCGGACAGCCAGGGCAAGCTGCTGCCGTTCGCCACCGCAGTGTTTGAGGCATACTGGGGCGACGATCAGGATGTCTCCAAGGACGAGGTTCTGACGAAAATCTGCGAGCGTGTCGGTCTCGATCCGGCGAAGTTTTTTGGAGGGATCGGCGAGCAATCCGTCAAGGATCAGCTCAAGACCAACACCGATGAGGCGATCGCGCGCGGCGCATTCGGCTCGCCGACGATTTATCTCGACAAGACCGATATGTACTTCGGCAACGACCGCCTGCCGTTGATCCGCGCCGCGCTGATGCGGAAGAAGACTGCGGCGTGACAATGATTGTGGGGCGAACGGTCGTATTATCTCCGGTCGTCCCCGCGGAAGCGGGGACCCAGAGCAAAGAACTGGATTCCCGCGTGCGCGGGAATGAGCGGAGAAACTAATGCCGCGCGCCGTCGTCTGCCGCGAACTCGGGCCGCCTGAGTCTCTCAAGCTGGAAGACATTCCGCGCGCCACGCTTGCGCCGGGGCAGGTGCGCGTCGCGATCCATGCAGCCGGATTGAATTTCCCCGACATCCTGATGGCGGCGGGCGAGTACCAGTTGAAGCCGCCGCTGCCGTTCACGCCGGGCATGGAGGCCGGCGGCGAGGTGATCGAGGTCGCGGGCGTCGACGGCGTCAGTGTTGGCGACAGGGTGATCGTGAAGGCGCGGTTCGGTTGCTACGCCGATGAGATTGTTGTGTCACCCGATCAACTCACGCCGCTGCCGTCCACATTCGACTATGCGCAGGGCGCGACGTTTCTCGCCGCGCACGGCACCGCGTATCACGCGCTGAAGGATCGCGCACAGATCAAGCCGGGCGAGGTGCTGCTTGTGCACGGCGCAGGCGGCGGCGTCGGGCTCGCCGCCGTTGAGTTGGGCAAGGTGTTCGGCGCGACCGTGATTGCATGCGCGTCAAGCGAAGAGAAGCTTGCGGTCGCTGCGCAGCGCGGCGCGGATCATGGCGTGCTCTATGGCCGCGAACCGTTCAAGGACGCGGTGAAGCGCATCACCGAGGGACGCGGCGTCGATGTCGTGTTCGATCCGGTCGGCGGCGAGATCTTCGAGGACAGCCTGCGCTGCATCGCGTGGGGCGCACGGCTGCTGGTGATCGGCTTCACCGGCGGCGTCGGCGTGGCGAAGACCAATCTCGTGCTGATCAAGGGCGCCAGCGTGCTTGGCGTGCGCGCCGGCGAGGCGGTGCGCAAGGACCCTTCGCTTGGCGTTGTTCGCCTTGCGGACCTGACACGGCTCGCCGAGGAGGGTCGCATCAGTCCAAACATCTCGCATCGCCTGCCGCTGGAAGATTATGCGAAGGCGATGCGACTGTTGATGGACCGCCGCGCCATCGGGCGCGTGGTGCTGATGATGCGGTGACTCTTATCCCTCCCCCTTGTGGGGAGGGTCGGCCGAGCGAAGCGGAGGCCGGGGTGGGGGTATTTCAAAAGAAGCCCCGTGAATTCACCCCCACCCGACTGGCCTTCGGCCAGCCACCCTCCCCACAAGGGGGAGGGATGACGCGACTCCGGTGACGACCCTTACTTGTACTCCCGCTCGGTCCACCACGGGAAATACGACGGCATGTCCTTCGACACAGTCTGCTTGAATTGCGCGGGCCGTTTTTCGAGGAACGACATCACGCCTTCGCGCACGTCGGCGGACTGGCCGCGCGAATAGATGCCGCGGCTGTCGACCTTGTGGGCCTCCATCGGATCGTCCGCGCCCAGCATGCGCCACATCTGCTGGCGGATCAGCGCGATCGACACCGGGGCGGTGTTCTCAACGATCTCGCGCGCGATGGCGCGCGCAGCGGGCATCAGTTCATCGGCAGGCAGCACCTTGCTGACGAGGCGTCCGTCGAGGGCTTCCTGTGCAGGAAACACGCGGCCCGAATAGCACCATTCCAGCGCCTGCGAGATGCCGACGAGGCGTGGCAGAAACCAGCTTGACGCTGCTTCCGGCACGATGCCGCGCCGCGCAAACACGAAACCGAACCGCGCATCGACCGAAGCGATTCGAATATCCATCGGAAGCTGCATGGTGACGCCGATGCCGACGGCCGCGCCGTTGATCGCGCCGATGACGGGCTTCAGCGATTTGAAAATGCGCAGCGTCACGCGTCCGCCGCCGTCGCGCACCGCGTCGTCGCTCCACTCGACTTCGCCGTTCGGGCGAAGCGGCGCGCTTTTGCGATCAGGCCGTGCAGCGCGGTCGAAGGTTGCGCCGCCTTCGGAGAGGTCCGCGCCCGCGCAGAACGCGCGCCCCGCGCCGGTCACGATGATGGCGCGCACATTGTCGTCGGCGTCGGCAGCGTCGAACGCGTCGATCAGCTCGTTCATCATGACATGCGTGAACGCGTTCATCTTGTCGGGACGATTGAGCGTGATGGTCAGGATATTGTCCTGAACTTCGTATTTGATCTGTTGGTAGTTTGCCTGGGCCATCGCCGCGTATCCTCCAGCTTGTTTGTTTGATGTTCGCGCGAGGGCGAACCAGACGGATACCCTAGCGCGTCCGTCGAAGTGCTGGTAATTTTCGCAAGCGGGATGCAACTATGCGATGGACGTTTTCCGTGGCCGGGCCTAGCCTTTGATCCTGCCAGAACGGAGGCAGCCATGCGTGCAGTTCTCGAACACTGCAAGGGCCGCGCGGAAACGTATGTTCCCGCGAAAATGTTGCTGATCCGGGAAGGCGAAACCACCGGCGATCTGTTTATCCTGATCGAGGGTGAACTTGAGGTCCTCAAAGGAGACACCATTATCGCGGTCGTCACCGAGCCGGGCGCAATCCTCGGCGAAATGTCGGTGCTGCTCGGCCAGCCGCACACCGGCACGGTCCGGGCCGCGACCGGCTCGACAGTCTACAAGATCGACGATGGCGCCGGTTTCCTGCGCGAGAATTCCGCTGTGACGCTGCTGGTCGCGACGGTGCTTGCCCAGCGCCTGAATGCCGCGACGACATATGTCGCCGACATCAAGCGGCAGTATGCCGGTCACGGCACGATGGTCGGCGAAGTGCTCGAGAGTCTCGTCAACCAGCCGGAGTCGAAAGCGTCGGATCGCGATCCTGACCCGCGGCTGTAAGCCAGCCGGCCATGCATGACATCCCCTGAGGCTGGCTAGTCATCTACGGGCTTTTTGCGCAGGACAAGCTGAGGCTTGCCCGCCGGGAAACTGCAGCAACGTTAAGTGTTTAAAGCTCGCTGTGTGCTGTGGCGCGCTCGCCGTCGCAATGCTACAACCCGCGCGCGCGGACGTGGCGGAATTGGTAGACGCAAGGGACTTAAAATCCCTCGATGGCAACGTCGTGCGGGTTCGATTCCCGCCGTCCGCACCAAAGTTGCCGCCAGTTCTTTCGCCAGGTGTTCTCAGGCGGGTGTCTCAGCGAGAGACCGTGAGCAGCGACGCGCGAACGCGCGGCAAGAAATCGGGCGCACCATCGGCATGTGGGCTCAATCGGTCCTCACTTGGCCAGTGCGTTCTTGTAAATGACGCCGTCCTTCATGATGACCAGAAAATTCTTGCCGGGGTCTGCGACGAGATTGATATTTTCCAGCGGATTGCCGTCGACCAGCAGCAGGTCGGCAAACGCGCCTTGCTCCACCACGCCCAGTTTGCCGGGGTAGGGATTGCGTTTTCCGGACAGCGCCAGCAGTTCGGCGTTCGTTGATGTCGCCATGATCAAAGCCTCGGCAGGGGTGTACCAGCGGGTAAGCGAAGCCAGAATTGCCCCCTGTTGCTGCGCCAGCGCCGCGGAGAACAGCACATCGGTGCCCCACGCCGTCTTGATCTTGTACTTCTTCGCCAACTCGTAGGATCTGGCAATGCCGGGCCAGATCTCATCCGCCTTGGCTCGCTGGACCGAACCCACCGGAAAGCCCAGCCTCAAACCCTCGGGGAGCGGCTGCATGCTCAGCCAGATGCCCTTTTCCGCGATCAGTTTGGCGGTTGCTTCGTCCATCAGCGTGCCGTGTTCGATACACGTTACGCCGGCCGAAATAGCCCCACGGATCGCAGCAGGCGTAAAGGCATGCGCGGCGACGTATGTGCCCCAATTCTCGGCCGCTTCAACGGCGGCGCGCAGTTCGGGCTCGGTGAAGGTGGTCACGTCGATCGGACTGAAGGGTGACGACACTCCGCCGCCCGCTGTCAGTTTGACCTGGGAAGCGCCCTGCATGAGCTGTTCGCGCGCGCGCACACGCACCTCGTCAGGGCTGTCGGCGACTATGGCGCCGCCGATCTGCTCCATGCGGGTGAGCATGCCGCCTATCGTGCGCGGCAGGTCGGTTAGCTGGCGGAAATCCCCGTGCCCGCTCGTGACGGTGATCATGGCGCCGGACGGATAGATGCGCGGGCCCTTGACGATTCCGTCGTCGATGGCGCGCTTGAGACCGAACGCCGGCCCGCCCACGTCGCGAACGGTGGTGAAGCCGCGCATGAGCGTGTCTGTCGCCTCTTCGCCAGCCAAAAGGTTGTTGTAGCCAACGTCACCGAACGCCTGCGCCGGAGTCACCCGTATCAGCATGGCGTGCCAATGCGCGTCGATCAGGCCCGGCATTAGCGTCCTGCCGCCACCGTCGATGATGCGGGTCGTCGCGCTGCGATCCACCGGAATAGGCGCGCGGGATATTCTTTCGATCTGGTTGCCTCGAACCAATACATTCGTGGATTCGGACAACGAAGCGCTCTTGCCGTCGAAGATGCGGACGTTCTGGAAAAGTGTTGTTCCGTTCTTGATCAAAACGGGGGGAGGTGCCGAACCCGGTGCTTCCGGTGCCTTTTGCGCCAGACCCGCCTGGCAAAGTCCTATGAAGATCGCCGCCGACATCAGCGATGGACCCAGGATCCGCCTCGACTTCCGGGCCATCGTCAGGCCACACAACGTACTCAACCCTGCCTTTGAGTTCATTGTGCAATCTCCTTTGCGTTTTGAACCCCAGAATCGAAGCTTAGTAGCGGAGACTTTTTCGCGGGAGCCCAACGTCGATGCATCGGCGTTGGATGTATCTAACGGGACGCCGTGATCGCGGTCACTGAATGCAGTGGCCGGTCGGGCAGCTTGAACGGCTCGAACTCTATCATCGCGTGCCGACTCAAGGCTATCGCGGAAAACGGCTGCTGGTCGTGCGCAATGAACATGCCGAGCGGGGGCGAGGACTTCCGCTTTCGGGAGAACGTCAAGCGGCAAGGGCAGGCGCGCCAAAGGAAATCTGATTGAGCTTCCTGTACACTTTGACATCCATGCTGAAATATACAAAAGGACTTAAAGTTTCTCGGTGGTAATGTCGTGCGGTTCGCTTGCCGCCGTCGAGCTTCTAACGCGTGACCGGCCCTGCCGGCCGAAGGACTGAAAATGGACAAGAAGGCACTGCGCGAAGAAACCGAACGCCTTGTTCGCGAGGCGATGGAGCGCAAGGCGCTTGTGGTCAAGCAGGGCAATACGCGGATCGAGACAACCTGCGGCAAGTGCGGCAAGGCAAATCGTGTTTTGGCGGAGAAGGGCGCGACCCGCGTCAAGTTCGTCTGCAAGGAATGCGGCCACAAGCAAGAAACGCTTTGATCCGCCGCCTCACGTCCCTGTCACCACCACAAATTCAACATGAAGACCGGCAACACGACGCGCATGAAACACGGGTTCACAACTGAAGATCTGAATTGCGATCCCGCACGGCGGCGGGCGGCCGGGCCGCGTCTCGCCATGCTGGGCGCGCTGGCGATCGTCCTCGGCGCTTGCGCAAGCGGCGGCGGATCGCCTTTCGGATCGAGCGTGTTTGTCGATCCCTCCAAATATGATCTCTACAACTGCCAGCAGCTCGCCACGGCGCGCAAGGCTGCCAACGACCGCGTGGTTGAACTTGAAGGGTTGATGGCCAAGGCTGAAACCGGAGCCGGCGGAGCATTGGTCTCGGGTCTGGCCTATCAGACTGATTATCGCGCGCAGCGCGCACAGCGCGATGCCATCGATGAAAAGCTTGCCAGCAATAATTGCAGCGCTGAACTCGCGCCGCCTTCGGCCGCCGCCGCGCCGAGCAGCAAGCGCCGCCGCTGATTTGAGTGTCTCCGTCATTGCGAGCGGAGCGAAGCAATCCAGCGCGCTTTTCATAAGATGAGCTGGATTGCTTCGTCGCAAGTGCTCCTCGCAATGACGATAAGGGCCGTTCCCCTCAGGACATTCGCCAGTCGTAGATCCAGTCCTGCTTCGACAGCAGGCGTGATCCGCCCAACATCCTGATGACCTGATCGCGGGCGAAGCCGATCGGCCCACTGAGGTGATAGGTCTGGCCGTTCTTGCGGGCTGTGCGCTGGACGCGCGCGACGCGGCGCGCGCGCTGGTGGGCGTATTGCGTGAAGGCCGCAGTTGGATTTCCTGATGAGGCTTCCAGGCATTTCGCGATCACGGCGGCGTCCTCGATCGCCATGCCCGCGCCTTGCGCCGCGAACGGCAACATCGCGTGCGATGCGTCGCCGAGAAGCGCGATCGGCCCCTTGTTCCAGACGCCGCCGTCGCGCATCGCGAATAGCGCCCACTTCCGCCAGCTATCGACTGCGCCGATCATCATGCGCGCGGCGACCGGCCAATGCGGATCTGCGAAATGATTGGCGATCTCGACCACATCGCCGGGCTCGCTCCAGCCCGGCCTGTTCCATTCGCCCGAGACGATGGCGACCATGTTGATGCGCTGTCCGCCCGACATCGGATAGGCGACGAGATGCGCGTTCGCGCCCATCCAGAGTTGCACACGCTGCGTCATGAAGCCGCGCGGCAGTTGTGATGCGTCGATGGTGCCGCGCCATGCGATGCTGCCGGTGAATTGCGGCTGGGCTTCCGGAAAAATCTGATGACGAACGCTGGACCAGACGCCGTCAGCGCCAATCAGCGCCAGAGCCTGCTCCTGCTGCCGCGTCGTGACGCGGCGCTGAACGACGGTGACGCCTTTCGGGTAGACTGCGGCGTCCTCGAACTGCGCGCCGAGCCGCAAATCGATGTCGGGATGGCTTGCCACGCGTGCCAGCAGCGCGGATTGCAGATCAGCACGGCGAACGATCCAGTAGGGCGCGCCATAGCGAAGGGTGGCGGCTTCGCCGAGCGGGATACGCCCGATTTCCTTAGCCGTGCGGGCCGTCATGATGCTGATCGACTCGGGCGCGATCACATGAGGGGCAAGCAGCGGCTCGAGACCGAGATCGATCAGGATGCGGCTGGCATTCGGCGACAGTTGCAGCCCGGCGCCGGCTTCTTCGAGTTTTTCGGTGCGCTCAAGCACGATGACGCGAAAGCTGCGCGCGGCGAGCGTCAGCGCGGCCGTCAGTCCGCCTATACCCGCACCAGCGACAACGATGGTGCGTGAATCGGCCACGGGTTTTTTAGGCGACCTTGTCCTTCAACACGCATTCCGGAGGACGTGCTTCGCCTGCCTTCAGATCGGCGGCATAGCGATACAGCGTCGAGCAATAGGGGCAGATGATCTCGTTGTCGTCGCCGAGGTCGAGGAACACGTGCGGATGATCGAACGGCGGATTCGCGCCGACGCACATGAATTCCCGAGAGCCAATTTCGATGATGGCCACGCCCGCATCGTTATGAAAGTGAGGGACGACGTGATCCGCCATAGTAATTCTACCCCAATCCTGGTCTTGCGTGTCTTTTGCCCATAGCCCGGCATACAGCGACGACGCAGCCGCTGCTGTTCATCATACCGAGCGATACGACTTATTCCTAGTTCCTAGATGGCGGCACCGGATTCGTCCAATCCGCCACAGTCTCAGCATGTGGATTCGACACAATCCTGCCGTCTTGGGAAAGCCCTTCTTTCGTTGGGGAGGTTGTGTCCGAAAAACGGCACACCATGTCATCGCCAGGTCACGGATTCAGTCCCCGTTGGCCTGCTGAAAGGGTGTCTTTGCGATGAAACCAGCCCGGCGCATCGGGTGGACGCTTGCGGGCGTGATCGCTTCGGCGGCTGCGTTTGCCGTGGTGTGGTCGCATGCGCGCGATGCCGCGGCGCTGCTTCTGGCGCAGGACGATCCGGCGCAGTTGTCGGACCTGCGGGTCGATTCTGCCCTGCGAAACAACGATGCCGTCATCGGGCAGGGCGTCGCGCAGGCGCTGGAAGCCAACGATGCGGATCTCGCAAAAAGCTTCGCCGATCTGGCGCAGGACAAGGGTATCAAGCTGCCGCCCGGCGTGACCGAGCGCGTCGATGCCGCTGTGGCCGATGAAAATTCCACGGTCAGTACGGCGCGGCGCTTTGCCGCCGGCTTCGTGACCGGCGAGGTCAATGATGTAGCCAGCCTTTCCGGCACCGTCGCGGGCGATCTGTTCGTTTACGGCGACATTCGCGATGTGGTGCGCGAGGGCAAGCGGCTGGCCATGGGCGAGAATGCCGACCAGTTGGTACTCGGGCTGGCCAGCGTCGGCCTTGTGGTGACGGCGGCGACCTATGTTTCTGTCGGCGGCGCGACGCCGGTTCGCGCCGGCCTGTCGATGGTGAAAGACGCCCGCAAGGTCGGACGGCTCGGCGCGGGCCTCACCGAATGGGCGGGCCGCTCCGCGCGCGGCGTGGTCGATGCGCCGATGCTGCAGCAGGCGGTGGCGAGCGCGTCGATCGCGCGCCCGGGCCAGACCATCAGCGCGATGAAGGCCGCGTTCAAGGCGGAGAAGGCGGGTGCGCTGGTGCGCCTTGCCAAGGATGTCGGTCGCGTTGGCGAGAAGGCTGGCACCAAGGGCGCACTCGATGTGCTGCGCATCGCCGACGGACCGAAGGATGTCGCGCGCGCCGCGCGGCTTGCGGAATCCAAGGGCAGCCAGACCCGCGCCATCGTGAAACTTCTCGGCCGCGGCGCGCTGCTGTTGACGGCGGGCGCGTTCAATCTGGCGTGGTGGGTGTTTGCCGCATTGCTGGCACTGTTCGGTTTTATCACCTCGATCAAGGCAACGACCGAACGGCTCACGCTGTCATGGATTCAACGCTCAAAACTCAAACGTGCGCGGCGCGAGCTCGCAGCGGCGCAAGCTCAGCACGCGATCTGACGCATCTGGTCAGGCGCGTTGCATCCGGATAAACTGCACCCCGCATATCACGACCGTTCCGGTCACTTCATCTTCCCCAACATTGGACCATCCGATGCCGAGCTTTCACAACGGCTCCGTTGAAATTGCGTATCTCGATGAAGGTGAGGGCGATCCGATTATCCTCGTGCACGGCTTCGCATCCACCAAGAATGTGAACTGGGTTTATCCGACCTGGGTCTCGACGCTGACGAAAGCGGGGCGGCGCGTAATCGCGCTCGACAATCGCGGCCACGGCGATTCCTCGAAGCTTTATGATTCCGAGGAATATCACATCGGCACCATGGCCGGCGACGTGCGCGCGCTGATGGATCATCTGAACATCCCGCGTGCCGACATGATGGGTTACTCGATGGGCGGCCGCATCACTGCCTATCTCGGCCAACGCAATCCGGAGAGGCTGCGCACGGCGATCCTCGGCGGCATCGGCATGGGTTTGATCGAAGGCGGCGGCCCGGGCGAGAATGTCGCCTCCGCGCTGGAGGCGGCGTCACTCGATGACGTCACCGATCCGGTTGGCCGGACGTTTCGGGCGTTTGCAGATCAGACCCGCTCGGATCGCAGAGCGCTTGCTGCATGCCTGCGTGGCTCGCGGCGCCTGATGACGCGCGAGGAAGCGGCTGCGATTGCCGTTCCCACGCTGATTGCAGTCGGCACAACCGATGACATCGCAGGGTCTGCGCAACGGCTTGCGGAGGTCATTCCGGGGTCGCAAGTGCTTGATATTCCAAACCGCGACCACATGCGCGCGGTCGGCGACCGCGTTTATAAAGAAGGTGTCCTGGAGTTCCTTGCAAAGCACGCATGAGCGGGAGCGCGTAGATAATTATTCTACGGCGCGGGGAGATTATTATTCCAGCGTCAACCTTGCTGGGTGTTGCGGCCTTCCAACAGTCCATTATGTGGTAAGATATCCTCAACGCCCATCAGCCGGACTCCTTACATGGCCAAGCACCATCTCGATACGAAGACGGCCCTTTCGACCGTTGATCCCGTCTGGACCCGTATCCGGGGCGAGGCCGAGGAGATCGTGCAGCGCGAGCCCGAGCTTGCGACCTTCATTTACTCCAGCGTGCTGCATCACGACCGGCTCGAGGATGCGGTGGTGCACCGTATCGCCGAGCGCCTCGATCATTCGGCGCTGTCCGGTGATCTGATCCGTCAGGCCTACAATGATGCACTCGAAGCCGATCCTGATCTGGGCAATGCTTTCCGCGCCGATCTCGTGGCCGTGTACGACCGCGATCCTGCGGTGTCGCGTTTCATCGACGCGCTGCTCTACTTCAAGGGCTTCCATGCCCTTCAGGCGCACCGGCTTGCGCACTGGCTGTATCACAACGGTCGCAGGGATTTTGCCTACTACATTCAGAGCCGCGCATCGGCTGAATTCCAGACCGACATTAATCCCGCCGCGAAAATCGGCCGCGGTATTTTCCTCGACCACGCGACCGGCTTCGTTGTCGGCGAGACCGCGGTGATCGAGGACGATGTATCGATCCTGCACGGCGTCACGCTCGGCGGCACCGGCAAGGAAAACGAGGACCGGCATCCGAAGATTCGTCATGGCGTCATGCTGGGCGCAGGCGCGAAGATTCTCGGCAACATCGAAGTCGGCCACTGCGCGCGCGTGGCGTCGGGCTCGGTGGTGCTGAAGGATGTGCCGAACAACGTCACGGTGGCGGGCGTGCCGGCGAAGATCGTCGGTGAGGCCGGCTGTTCCGAGCCGTCGCGCACCATGAACCAGATGCTCAACGCCAACGGCAATTGATTCAAGCTGCTTGCGATTTATCGCGATCCCACACTAGCGGTCCGCGCCGGATCGTTTTAAAGCTGTCGCCAACATCATTTTTCAGTTGGAGAAACGCCCGTGGACGTTACGGAAGTCAGGAAGCTCGACGCTTATCTCAAGCGGCTGTTCGGTAATCCAAAAATCCGCGTCGTGCCGCGCCCGAAGAAGGACGACTCGGCCGAGGTCTATATCGGCGAAGAATTCATCGGCGTGCTGTTCGTCGATGACGAGGACGATGACCGGTCGTTCCAGTTCCAGATGGCGATCCTCGAGACCGACATCGAGGAAGAGGTTTGAAGAGACCTGATTTTCTTCGGGCTTACTGAAGCAAAGATCTTCATGCCCGGCCTTGTGCCGGGCATCCACGTCTTTGGATATCCCAGGCAAGGCGTGGATGGCCGGGACAAGCCCGGCCATGACGGTGGTGAATTTGCTCAGCCGTGCGGTCTGCGCATCCGGACGATCAACTGATCCATCGCAGTCGCAACGTCGCGCCATTTCGACAGCCACTCGCGCGGAAATCTGAAAGTCACATCCGTTCCTTCGATCCGGCGCTCGGCAAGACACATGCCGGGCGTTTTCGCGTCGCGCGTGCAACGCGCGATGATCTGCGGCGACGAGGCATAGACGAGATCCTCATTCGCGTAAGGCGTGTTGTCGCGGAACGGGCGGATGCTCAACCCGTCCTGCAGGGTGCCTGCAGTCTGATCGAGGTAGCGCGGATAGATCGTCCGGGTCCGATCGTCCGGCGACAGCGCATCGTGATGGGCGGCGATGGACAGGAAAATCCGGTCGATCTCTGGGAGATTTTCCTCGACCGTTTCCGCGCTGACCGGACGCCGCGCCTCGGGCGGCTCGAGCGAGGGATAGACGAAGTTGAGATCGACGCGCTCCTGCGGGCCGGTGCGCTTTTGCAGTTTCACCCGGATCGCCTTGGTCGGCACATTGAACAGCGTGTTGCCGATGGTGATCGGCAGCCGGTCCGGATCGCCGGCCTTCTCGAGGCCCCAGGTCGGCCACAGCAGATACGCCACGATAGCGACGGCGCACGCGCCGATCGCGCCCATGGTCAGCAGTGGCACAAGGTGGCTGCGCTGGGCACGCCGCGCGGGCGCGGGGCGGGACGATGTTGACGAAGACAGGGCCATGATCGGGAAACAGACATTCCGGGGTAATGCCCACCATACGCGGGCCGAATCGCGGCGATTATGCCACGCGCGGGCTGATTTCCCCCGGGTTCCGCGAGAGTGGGACGCCGCCGGAGCCATGCATCCGAGGCCGGGCGACGGCGCGGTGTTAACCTTTCTTTAAGGATAAAGTGGCGGGCGCGGCTGCATTTTGCGAAGCCTAGGGCGAGCCAACCGGCCTCATGCGGATCGCATGACGTGCGGGTGGGGCTCGAAGTGGTCTCGTGCGTTGAAAGTGTCAGATGTCGCCCGAAGCGTTGAATTCCTTCTTTGCCATCTTCATCGGATTCGCCACCGCCGGTGCGCTGACCAGCGGCTTCCAGGCGCTGATGGAAAAGCCTCCCGGTTTCGGATTGCTGATGCAGGAAGCCACGCCGAAGGCGTTCGCCGCCGTGCCGTTTCTGGTCTTCGCCGCGCCCTTCATCATCATGCGCAACACCGTGCGCGGCCGTACGCTTGAAGGACGCCGGGTCCAGTTCGTGGCGATGGCTACCGTCGTCGCCGGTTTCTGGAGCATGATGTCCGGAACATTCGTGCTGATGCTGCTCGGCGCGATTGCCTGATCTCCACTGATCGGCTGGCGACGGCCTCGCCAGACCCTGTTCGTTCGTGGCATTGTCGCGCCGGATTTTAGTTGGAGACCGGAATGGCGATCTACGAACTCGACGGGCGCGCGCCCGAACTTCCTGCCGATGGACAATACTTCATCGCCGACACCGCGACGGTGATCGGCAACGTGCGCTTGCAGGCCAACGCCAGCGTCTGGTTCGGCTCGGTGCTGCGCGGCGACAACGAACTGATCGACATCGGCGAGGGCTCCAACGTGCAGGACAACTGCACCTTCCACACCGACCCCGGATTCCCGCTGACCATCGGCAAGAGTTGCACCATCGGCCACAACGTCATCCTGCACGGCTGCACCATCGGGGATGGCGCGCTGATCGGCATGGGCGCGATCATCATGAACGGTGCGCGCATCGGCGCGGGCTGCGTCGTCGGCGCGGGCGCTATCATTACCGAAGGCAAGCAGTTCGAGGACCGCACGCTGGTCATCGGCGCACCCGCGCGGGTCATTCGTACGCTGACGCCCGAACAAGTCACCGCCATGACTTACGGCGCGCCGCACTACGTTCACAACGGGCAGCGCTTCAAGAAGGGTCTGAAGAAGATCGGGTGAGGGGGCAGCCGACGCGGGCCTCTCAGCGTTCCGCCGATGACTGCGCATCCTTACGCGCAGCGCACGGCACCTGTTCGTCACCAGCCCACCAGCAGGAGAATGCCGCCGACAACGATCAACGCGAGACCAGGCCATGTCTCCTTCAGGCTAAACCCGGCGGCGGGCTCGGATGGCTCCAACGTGGGATCCGGCGTTGCCGCCGGGGTCCGTCTGACAGAGCTGAGCCGCGCCCGAAACATCGGCTGGGCCGCCAACAATATCAGGCCGCCGAACATCAATAATGCGCCAAGCAGAATGGTCAGCATCCTCGCCTCCGAGGTCGCACCGGTGAGTCAAAGCCGGGCAGGCAACTTGGTTCCGGTGGCGGCTTCGTCGTTTACGCCGAGTCAAAAAGTTGCGGCCAGCCCTGGGGGAGAGCTGGCCGCGCACGAACCGGTCTGGGACGGGGAGGGGTGGGGATACGACCGGGTCGTGGGTTCCTATGATTTCAAGTATTCATTTTTGAGCATGACGTTTCGATCATGCTCGAATTCTCAGCGTGAACTTGCGGTGGCAACGGCGGGACGCGAGTCTCCAAGCGAAACCCAGGCGTTGGCGTCGGTCTGCGACTGGCGCTTCACGAAGCGATAGCCGGTGTCGGTCCATGCGACGACTTCCTCGTTCTGGTTGTCGAGGATGAACTCGCCCTTGTCGGACTTCACCGTCAGCACCGCGTGGCCTTCGCCCTTCTTGTCGCGCACCACCGTGATCAGCAGAGCTTCGCGCGGCCAACCGGCCTCGATCAGCATCTTGCGCTTGAGCAGGACGTAGTCCTCGCAGTCGCCATATCCGTCAGCCGGAAGCGACCACTTCTCGATGACGCCCCAATGATCCATGTCGGTCATCGGCTTGATGGTCTCGTTGACCCAGCGATTGACCCGCAGCAGATCTTTCCACGCCGCCTGCGTCATCACGATGTCGCGGGCCAGCGTCGCGCCGCCCCGGCAATCGCGCGGATTGTCGGCGCAGAATTCAACCCAGCCGATCGGCGCACGCGTCGTGTCGCCCAGGCTGGCATAAAGCACTCGTTCGCCTGCGGCATGCGCCGCAACCGTCATCCCCAACAGGCTGGCAGCAATCGCCAGACCGACTCCCCGTCCACGAATTGAAAACATTGTGGCCCCCGTTTCTTGTTGGGACCACTTTTCACACAAAGGATTTTCGCCGCAGCTAAGTCGACGAAGTACAATTGAAGCAAAGACAAGTAAAAACTGGCGATACTTCGATCTATACTTGAATCAAATGAGATTAAAATTTGAAATAACTGCAATTGATTCAAATTTTATCTATCTTTGTCTAATCGACTGATAGTGCGTGCATTTTTGCGGTGGGGAGGGCCGGGATCGATCGATCAAGCCGGCGCGCAAAATGCTTCAGGGCGACACCCGGATGTGGGTATCGCCCTGATTGGCCTCAAAAATCAGAAACTGGTAACCGCGGCTCTTTACTGCGCGCTTACGTTGTCTTCGACAGTCTCGGGAAGCTGCGCGTGAACGAACTCGATCGCGAAGCCTTCTTCGAGGTGACGGACGACCCGGGCTTGCACGCGGCCGAGGGTGACCGCCTCGCCGACCAGCGGCTTGATTTCGGCGGCAAGGGCCGCACCGGACAGCGACAGATCCATGATCCGGCAGGCGATGGCGCGGCCGTCGCCGAACTTGAGCACGGACATCGGATTGCGCGGCACGATACGGTCGTGGCGACGGTCTTCCGGCAGATTGAGGATCTGGCGGTTGGCAAGCCAAGTGAGCTGGGCTGCGAGCTTGTCTCGTTTGCGGGGCGTCGCGCCGACCGTCATGGCAAAGCCGTTGTCGAGCAGGCGGGTAATCTTGCCCTCGACGCGGCCGATATGATCGAGATAGGCCACCACGCGTTCGCCGACATTGCCGATGCCGGGCGCCAGCATGGCGAGGCCGCCGGGGGACATATTGATGACCTGGCATGGAAACTCGCGCCGGTCCGCCAGCATGTAGCGGCCGAGCAAATGAACCTTCACGCGCTGAAAACGTCGCCGCTCCTGAGCGGACGGACGAATTGATTGTCTTTGCACCAACGCCATCATCAACACCGGTCGACCGGTTTTTCGGTATGATGGACCTTACGGCTGTCTGGGTTAACGATGCGTTAGCCCTAACGAAGTGCGACGCTCCGAAGGCGCTGCGCAGTGAAGCGAACGTCGGATACGGGACACTAGCGCAGGCCTTCGTAGACGGTCAGACCGCGGATCAGCGACCACTTCCGCAGCGCGCGCGGGCGGTTGCGGTCCTGTTGCAGATGACGCCAGGACGTCACGCTGAAATCTTTCAGGGTGCCGTAGGTCTGCGGCCCCTCGATGGGACTGAGGGGCGCCAGCGATCCGGTCAGGCTGACCGGGCTGTGGGAGCGGGCGCTGAACGGCAAAAGCAGCAGTTCGAGATGAATTCGGGTTTCGTCCGGAGCCAGCGCGGTCACGCCGACCACGGTGGCCTGGGTTTCCTCCGCCACGATCCCGAGGATGTCCTTGATCTCTTCGCGATCGGCGTCGCGGAACAGACTGGTGAAACTCTGCCCTTTCAGGTCGCGGCCCAGCAGGGCGCACATCCGGGTTCCGGCCACCCTGAACGGGTACTCGGCAAGGGCATCGTAGGACAGGACGAAGATGTCGCCGAGCAGATGCCGGACCTGATCGGGCGCCAGATCGCTCCGTTCGGGCGCGGCAGCGCCGGCGCGCTTCTCGTCCCAATAGGCGTAAAATTCACGGCTTGCTGGATGCTTCATCGCTTTGTCCCGCCCCGCGGATGATGACTGCGGGACAGTTTTGTCCCGCTTTCGGGCACCGCGAGGCCCCTTTCTTGTTGTGCGGGACTTGAGGTGCACCGTCTATGCCGGAACCGGGATTCAGCGCCCCAACGACGGAGTTTGCGTCGTTAACGTTAAATTAACTACGAGCTTCGTGGATATGCGTAGGGCGGTTAGTATCAAAGCACTCCAAGTCGCCGGTCTTCTCCAGGGATCGGCGGTGGCGAACTCAAGGTTGAACGACAGGCGGCGGAAAAACGATCTGGTCATTGTACGGGGAGGGGTGGGGATGCCCGGAGCGTGAAGCAGCGCTCTCACTCGAAAGTCCGTGCAAGAAGACCGGTACGACCAAGGGAGGGCCTTCAAGCCCTCCCTTTTCTTTTGCGTTGCCTCAGTCCTGCCGCTTGCACCGCACCGCCAAAGCCGCCTATCTCAGACGGTAGCCCCTGCTTCGGACATTGTGCGCCCTTGGACTCTCCTCAATCCCCCCGCGAGCCGATCCTGACCATTCCGTTCGGCATGACGGCGCTGCTCGTCATCATGGCCGGCATCCACGGCTTGCGCGCCTTGTTGCCGCTCGCCACCGATGCGGAAGTGATCTGGACTTTCGGCTTCGTGCCCGCGCGTTACGACGCGTCCGTGCTGGCGGGACGGTTTCCCGGCGGCGTCGGCGCGGAAATATGGACGTTCCTGACCTATGCCTTCCTGCATGCGGATCTCACCCACATCGCCTTCAACATGTTGTGGATGCTGCCGTTCGGCAGCGCGGTCGCGCGCCGGTTCGGGACCACGCGGTTCTTCGCGTTTTTCGCCGTCACCGCGATTGCGGGTGCGTTCGCCCATCTGGTGACCCACCAGCACGAGGTCGCACCGATGATCGGCGCGTCGGCGGCGGTGTCGGGCATGATGGCGGCGGCGATCCGCTTCGCTTTCCAGCATGGAAGCTTCCTGTCGTTCCGTCGCGGCGATGCGGAAGCGGCGGCAAGAGTGCCCGCTCTCTCGCTGATGCGGTCTTTGAAGAATCCAAGTGTGCTCGGATTCCTCGCAGTCTGGTTCGGCCTCAACATCATCACTGGTTTAGGCGCGATCGCCATCGGCGCATCGGCGCAGAGCATCGCGTGGCAGGCGCATATCGGCGGTTTTGTCGCAGGCCTGCTGTTGTTTTCATTGTTCGATCCGGTGCCGCGCGCCATCATGCAGGACAATAATGCGCGCGTCCTGCCGCCTGCGGCAGACTGACCGGCGTCCGATCTCCTGCCGCGCGGGCTGCCATGCGGTTCCATGCGCCGCCTTGCGAGCCGGTGGTATTTGCTCCATCATCCCGTCAGGCAATATCGGAGACGCGCGAAACCAATCAGACGGTACGTTGTTTGACTCGGCAGCAAAATTAAAGACCTCACTGCGCTCGGCATCAAGAGCAACGCGATGTGGTCGAATTTTCGGGAGGCTACAATGACGGTTCGAGCAGTTCTGGGTAGCAAGGGCCACCAGGTGATCAGCGTATCGCCCGACACCAAGCTTTCAGCAGCAATCAAGATTCTCACAGAGCGCCGCATCGGCGCCGTGATGGTGATGAGCGGTCAGAAAATCGACGGCATCCTCTCCGAGCGCGACATTGTCCGTGTGCTGGGTGAGCGCGGTGCTGGCGTGCTCGAAGAACCTGTGCGCGGCGTGATGACGTCGAAGGTCATCACCTGTCATGAATCGGACACCGTGTCCGCGATCATGGAAGTCATGACGTCAGGAAAATTCCGGCATCTGCCCGTTGTCGATAATGACAGGATCGTCGGCCTGATCTCAATCGGCGACGTCGTGAAGTGGCGCGTCGCGGAATTCGAGCGCGAGCAGGAAGCGCTGCAGGACTACATCAAGACGGCCTGACAGCTTACTTGCGAGACGCAGCCGTTAAGGCTGCGTCGGCTGCGCGGTGCCCGGCGTCTGATTTGATGTCGGGGTCAGCAGGTTGATCGCTTCCTGAATCGATTCGATGTTGCGTTCAGCCGCGCGCGTGCCGTGGTTGATGATTTCCTCGGCGCGATGGAAGTCGAACCATCCGACTTTCCCGACGCGCGGCGAGATCAGAACATCCGGCGGATCGCCCGCGAGACGCGAGCGCGTGATGCGGTCCTGCATGATGTTGAAGGCCTCGACCATCACCGTGGAAATTCCCGGACGTCCGGCGCTGCCGAAGAATTCCCGCTTCACGGTCTTCTCTGCCGAGAAGAACTTTCCGAAACCGCGCTTTTCCGGCACCGGCGGTTCGGCCGGTGGCGCAGGTTCTTCCGCGACCCTGCCGTGCGCAGAGATAATGGTGCCGTGACCGAACACGTCGGTCGAGACGTTGCAGGCGATCACGATTTCCGCGCCGAGCGCGCGCGCCGCCGATACCGGCACCGGATTGACCAGCGCGCCGTCCACCAGCCAGCGCTCGCCGATCAGCACCGGCTCGAAGATGCCGGGCAGGGCGTAGGACGCACGCACCGCATCGACCAGCTTTCCGTTGGTGATCCAGATTTCGTGGCCGGTATTGACCTCGGTGGAGACCGCCGCGAACTTCAGCGGAAGTTCATCGATGTAGGTGCCGCCGAATGACGCTTCGAGCTGGGCCGCGAGCTTGCTGCCGCCGATCAGGCCGGATCCGTTGAGGCGGATGTCGAGGTAGCTGAAGATGTTGCGCGGCAAGAGACCCCTGGCCCAGGATTCCAGCGCGTCGAGATGCCCAGCGGCATAGGAACCGCCGACAACCGCGCCGATGGAGGTGCCGACCACGATATCCGGAACGATGCCGTTGGCGAGCAGCGTGCGCAGGATGCCGATATGCGCGAACCCGCGCGCCGCGCCGCCGCCAAGCGCGAGCCCGATCGTCGGCTTCTTCGTGATTGCCGCCCCAAGCTCCATCTTGTTCCTTATGCCGTTGTGGCGGAATCCCATCAAACTTTCGAGCAACGTCCGTCTCCTGAGGTCTCATGACGGCGAATCGGTCGCCTTCGACCGGATTTGGTCATGAGAACGCGAAATGGGTGTGATTGTGCCGGGGACACGCGTCTCGCGTAATCAGGAAATGTGACTGTAGCGCGGCTTCTGCCGGGGCAGAAGGCGCTATTCCCCGGATAGCGGCTCCGAAAAGCCGTCAAGGACGTTGTCAGGCTTGAATTTGCCTCGTTTTCGGTGAAAAACCTCCGCCATGACAGCCCCCGGACACAGCCGCAGGATAGCCGTCCGCGGTGCGCGGACAGGCTCCATGGATCCTTTGCGTCGTTACGCATTGGCATGGATGCACGCGCTGACGTGTCTGGTCGCGATTGTGGTTGCGCAGCCCGCGGCCGCGCAGTTCGTCGGCGACGCGCCGCCGCCCATTCCCCCGGCCAATGTACCCGAAACGCCGACGCCGTCAGGCCCCGCGATCAGTCTCGCGCCGCCGTCCGGTCCCGCCGCAGCACCGGGATTTCCCGCGACGCTGACGCAGCCGCCGGTTACCACCGCGCTGCCGCCGCAGCCCGCGCCGACGCCGCAGCAAGGTGTCCTCGCGCTGACCGCGCGATTCGGAAAAGATCTGCCGTCGGTCAGCAACGGCGTGGTGTGGCGTGTCTACTCCGACAAGCCTGACGCGAGCGGCGCGTTCCAGCTCGTGCGCGAAGACCGCACCGCCACCCCGAATATCGTCCTCGCGCCCGGCGGCTATGTCGTCCACGCGTCGCTCGGTCTCGTCAGCGCTGTTCGTCCGGTGACGCTGCGCAACGATACGGTGCGCGAACAGTTCGATCTGCCCGCCGGCGGCCTTCGCATCGAAGGCCGTGTCGGCACCACCAAGATCCCGCAGGGACAGATCACGTTCTCGATTTACAAAGGCAGCCAGTTCGAAGTCGGCGAGCGCGCGCCGCTGGCGCAGAACGTCGCTGCCGGCGATGTGCTGCTGGTGCCCGAGGGGACGTACTACATCATCTCGAACTACGGCGATGCGAACTCGGTGGTGCGTTCGGACATTCGCGTGCAGGCCGGCAAGCTGACCGATGTGACCTGCACGCATCGCGCGGCGGTGATCACCCTCAAGCTCGTCAGCGACAAGGGCGGCGAAGCGCTGGCCAATACGGCGTGGTCGGTGATTACGCCCGCAGGCGACGTCATCAAGGAATACAACGGCGCGTTTCCGAAGGTCATTCTCTCGGAAGGCGAATATCGCGTGATCGCGAAGAACGAAGGCAAGGTCTTCGAGCGCCCGTTCAATGTCAGCAACGGCGTCGACGGCGAAGTCGAAGTCGTCGCGCGATAAGCCCGTGTAGCAAAACCGTCATAGTTTCTAAGACGCACTAACCATCAAACGACTTAGAACTTTCACAAACCACACATCGGCGCCGTCGGCGCGCTGCGTTTACGCAGCCTTAAGCGTCGCTGCATTGGATACCGTCCGCTGACACGACAGAAAGCCGTGTCGAAGTGGTGGGGTGTGCTGTGGTTGCTGTCGCGAAATCGAAGAAGACGTCAGATCCGGAATTATTCAGCGACGTTTCTGTTCTGCGCCGGAAATGGCAGGCAGCGCTCAAGCCCGGAAAAGATCTGCCCTTCTTTGAGGATGTCATGCTGGGCAGTCTTGGCCGCCTGGCCGACCATATCATGCTCATCAAGGACGAGGGCGTTGCGTTCAAGGTCTCGCGCGCCGGCCGTTATGTCGAGCAGTGGCTGGAAACCGAAATCCAGGACACCACGCTCGATGCGTTTCCGCCCGACTGCGCGTTGATCCTGAGCGAAGCAGTTGCGAGCGCGCGACGGAGCGGCCAGCCTTATCTGGCGACGGCCCATTGCGTCCGCGACGGTCTTGTCCAGATTTACGACGTCTTCGCGCTGCCGGTTGCCTCGCGGTGGGGCGGCACCATGACCAGCGTCTATGTGAACCGGCGCGGCCTTCAGTACAATCTGCTCGACGCGGTCTTCTCCGCAGCCGGTGACGGTGTCCTGTCGATGGCGACAATTCGTGACGTGGACGGAATGCCCGCCGATTTCCAGATCGTCCACCTCAATCAAGGCACCGCGCGCCTGCTTCGGTTGCCGCCGGACGAATTGCGCTGGCGCCGGCTGAGTTCCGGGACGCACGCGCTTTGCGCGCCGGAGGTTTTCAGCAGGCTGTGCGCCGTCGTCAGCGACGGGATCGGCGAACAGTTCGAAGTGAGCGATGACACCAGCACGCTGAAGATCAGCGCAGCGCCGGTCGGAGACATGCTTGCGCTGTCGCTGACCGACGTCACGGATATGAAGCGGCGCGAACAGTCGTTCCGGTTGCTGTTCGAAAGCAATCCGATGCCGATGTGGGTGTTTGACGTCGAGACGCGGAAGTTTCGCAGCGTGAATGATGCCGCAGTGAGCCACTATGGTTATGACCGCGCGACGTTTCTCTCCATGGAGTTGCAGGATCTCTGGCCGAAGGACGAATGGGAAGAGCATTCCCGCGCGCTGGTCGGGATCGGCGACGTCTACAATTCCGGCCGCAACTGGCGGCATCTGAAGGCAGACGGCAGCGAGATCGAGGTCCTGACTTTCGGTCGCCGCGTTGCGTTTCAGGACCGCGACAGTTTTCTGGTGTCCGCGGTCGACATTACCGAGCGCCGCAAGGCGGAGGCCCGGATCGCCTACATGGCGCACCATGACGGGCTGACAAATCTGGCCAATCGCGTGATGTTTCAGGAGCGATTGCGGCAGGACCTCGAGCGCAGCCGCCTCGTCAGCAAGACCATCGCGGTGCTTTGCATCGATCTCGACCTGTTCAAGAACGTCAACGATTCCTTCGGCCATCCGACCGGCGACAGGCTGCTGACGCAGGTGGCGCAGCGGCTTGCGGCCAATGTGCGCGGCGACAATCTGGTGGCGCGGCTCGGCGGCGATGAGTTCGCAATCATTCTCGGAACGGGCGCGTCGCCGATCGAGATCAGCGATCAGGCCATCCGCATCATCGAAACTCTCAGCGCGCCTTACCAGATCGACAGTCTCGAAGTGGTCATCGGCGCCAGCATCGGCATCGCGATTTCGCCCGGCGACGGCGAGACCGGAGAAGAACTGCTGCGCAACGCGGACATGGCGCTGTATCGGGCCAAGTCGGAGGGCGGCGGCGTGCATCACTTCTTCGAGAAAGGAATGGACCGTCACGCGCAACGGCGTCGCGACATGGAGATTGACCTGCGCCACGCGCTCGCCAATGGCGAGTTCGAACTGCATTATCAGCCGCTGGTCGATCTGGCGCAGGACCGGATCGTGTCGTTTGAGGCGTTGCTGCGCTGGAAGCATCCCGAGAAGGGCATGATCTCGCCAGCCGATTTCATTCCGGTCGCCGAGGACATCGGCTTGATTGTCCCGCTCGGCGAATGGGTTTTGCGCGAAGCCTGCACACAGGCGTCGGCGTGGCCGTCGGACATCAAGGTTGCCGTTAATCTGTCAGCGGCGCAGTTCCGAAGCCGCAACCTGACGCAGGCGGTGTTCACGGCGCTCGCGCAGTCCGGCCTGTCGCCGCTGCGGCTCGAACTCGAGATCACCGAGTCGATCTTCCTCGCGGACAGCGAAGCCAACCTCGCGATCCTGCATCAGTTGCGCGAATTCGGCGTCCGTATTTCGATGGACGACTTCGGCACCGGCTATTCCAGCCTGAGCTATCTGCGCAGCTTTCCGTTCGACAAGATCAAGATCGACCGCTCCTTCGTGCGCGACCTTGCCGAGCGGCCGGACTGCGTCGCCATCATCCGGGCGATCTCCGGGCTTGGCCGCAGCCTCAACATTTCAACGACCGCCGAAGGCGTCGAGACCGTGGATCAGCTCGACTGGTTGCGTGCCGAAGGCTGCACCGAGGTGCAGGGCTTCCTGTTCAGCGCCGCGCGTCCGGCATCAGAAGTCAGCGCGTTGCTCGGAAAGTTCGGAGATCACGCGTCGAAGGCGGCGTGAACTAGAACCGCGTCACAATATCGCTGAGCGAAGGGCGAGGGCGGTCGTCGGTGGGTCGTTCGGCCTTGCCGATGTGGATGAAGCCCGCGAGCTTTTCATCCGGCGACAGGCCCAGCGCGGTGAGCACGTCGCGGTCGAACGCCATCCAGCCGGTCAGCCAGTTCGCGACATAGCCCAGCGCATGCGCGGCGTGAACGATGTTCATGGCGCTGGCGCCGGCCGACAATTCCTGCTCCCAGAGCGGCACCTTGGGATGCTTCGACGTCCTGCTCACCACGGCGATGACGAGCGGCGCGTGAGTGAACCGCTTCTTCTCGGCCTCGACCTGATCCGGCGTCGCGGTGACGTTCTTGGCGCGGAAGACCTTCGCGAAAATCTCGCCGGCGCGGGTTCGTGCATCGCCTTCAAACACGATGAAGCGCCACGGTACGATCTTGCCGTGATCGGGCACGCGCGCGCCGACGGTCAGGATTTTCTCAAGCTCCGCAGGCGAGGGGCCCGGGCCGCTCATCTCGATCGGCTTGATGGATCGGCGCGTGGTCAGGAGGTCGATGGCATAAAGCATGTGGTATCCGGGCTGTTGGCGCACAACCAAAGTGCACGACGCTGATATCGGCAATCCAGACCGCGATAACAAGGCTTGCAGTTTATGAGGCCTCTAAGAAGAGGCCTCATAGTGTGTCAGGCGTTCGCCCGCTTCAGGTCCGGCGGCAACGCTTCATAGGCGAGCGACTTGAGCGCCTCGTCGAGCGGCAGCACGGTCTGGCCGTCGCTGCCGAGACGGCGGATCGAGACCATGCGGCCTTCGGCTTCCTTCTTGCCGACCACGAGCAGGGCCGGCACCTTTGCCAGCGAATGCTCGCGCACCTTGTAGTTGATCTTCTCGTTGCGAAGATCGATCTCGGTGCGCAGCCCCGCCTTGCGGCATGCGGCCAGCACTTCACGCGCGTAGTCGTCGCCATCGGACGTGATGGTGGTGACCACGGCCTGCACCGGCGCGAGCCAGAGCGGGAAGTGGCCGGCGAAGTGCTCGATCAGAATGCCGGTGAAACGCTCCAGCGATCCGCAGATGGCGCGATGGACCATCACCGGCGTCACCTTGTTGGAGTGATCGTCGATATAGAACGCGCCGAACCGCCCCGGCAGGTTAAAGTCGACCTGCGTGGTGCCGCACTGCCATTCGCGGCCGATGGCGTCGCGCAGCACATATTCGAACTTCGGGCCGTAGAACGCGCCTTCGCCCGGATTGATCGAGGTCTTGATGCGGTTGTGGCCCTGCGCCGCGATCTGCTCGAGCACCTTCGCCATCACGGTCTCGGCGTGATCCCACGCATCATCCGAGCCGACGCGCTTTTCCGGACGGGTCGAGAGCTTCACCGTCAGTTCGCCGACGAAACCGAAGTCCTCATAAGTCGACAGGATCAGGTCGTTGATCTTGAGGCACTCGTCCGCGAGTTGGTCCTCGGTGCAGAACACATGCGCGTCGTCCTGCGTGAAGCCGCGCACGCGCATCAGCCCGTGCATGGCGCCCGATGGCTCGTAGCGATGCACGACGCCGAACTCGGCGATGCGGATCGGCAGTTCACGGTAGCTTTTCAGGCCGTGCTTGAAGATCATCACGTGGCCGGGGCAGTTCATCGGCTTGATCGCGAACCAGCGCTTGTCTTCCGCCTCATCGCCGGCCGACTGCGCCGCGAACATGTTCTCGCGATACCATTCCCAGTGACCCGAGGTTTCCCACAGCGACTTGTCGAGCATCTGTGGCGCGTTGACCTCGTCGTAGTCGCCCGCGAGGCGGCGGCGCATATAGGCGATGATCGCCTGGAACACGGTCCAGCCCTTGGCGTGCCAGAATACGACGCCCGGACCTTCTTCCTGGAAATGGAACAGGTCCATCTCGCGGCCAAGGCGGCGATGGTCGCGCTTCTCGGCTTCCTCAAGCTGCTTGAGGTAAGCGTCGAGTTCTTCCTGCTTGGCGAATGCCGTGCCGTAGATGCGGGTCAGCATCGGATTGTTGCTGTCGCCGCGCCAGTAGGCGCCGGCCACCTTCATCAGCTTGAACGCGTTGCCGACCTTGCCGGTCGAGGTCATGTGCGGGCCGCGGCACAAATCGAACCAGTCGCCCTGATAGTAGATCTTGATCGGCTCGTTGCCGGGAATGGCGTCGACCAGTTCGACCTTGAAGGCTTCGCCCTTGTCGCGGAACACCTGCTTGGTCTTCTCGCGATCCCACACGTCCTTGGTGAACGGCTGATCCTTCGCGATGATCTCGCGCATCTTCTTTTCGATCGCGGCGAAGTCTTCCGGCGTGAACGGCTCGTTGCGGAAGAAGTCGTAATAGAATCCGTTGTCGATCACCGGGCCGATGGTGACCTGCGTGCCGGGCCAAAGCGCCTGCACGGCCTCCGCCAGCACATGCGCGGCGTCGTGCCGGATCAGTTCCAGCGCGCGCGGATCGTCGCGGTTGATGAATTCGATCTTCGCGTCGCGCGCGATCGGATCGGTGAGATCGACCACTTCGCCGTCCAGCGCCATCGCGACGGTGCGCTTGGCGAGCGAGGGCGAGATGCCCTTGGCGATGTCGAGGCCGGTGGTGTTTTTCGGAAATTCGCGCTCTGCGCCGTCCGGGAAAGTGACCTTCACTTTATTGGTCTCGACGGGCTTGAGATTGGCGAGGCTGTACTTCAATCCGGGCGCGGAGGGGTCTTTATCGGTCATTCTGTTCTCCTGTGGCTCACTCCTGCGAACGGGCGCAGGTAAGCGGTGGACCCGTTGTATAGCAGCGGATTCGGGCGGTGCAATGTTCAGTTTCCGGTGAACTCGGCGATTTTAGACCATGACGACTAGGCCGGTGCTGCGGCTTTCGACATCACCACCATGATCGCGGCTGCGACGATGTTCGCCGCAACGCTGGCGAGGATCGGCACCATGTAGCTGCCGCTGACGTCGAAGGCGAAGCCGGCGGCGCTGGGACCGATTAGGGTACCGAACGCCACGCTTGTATAAAGGATGCCGATAATGCCGCTGACGTTACAGCCGCCGAAATAGTCCATCACGACGGCCGGCAGAACCGCGACCCATCCGCCGTAGAACACACCGTAGGCGAACGCGAAGACGGCGAGCGACCAGACGTTGGCCGCGACGGCCCAGATCGCCAGCGCCAGCCCCATGCCGACGAACATCGCCAGCAGCGATGTATGGCGGCCCATCCGGTCGGCGAGGCCGCCGAGAAAGAAGCGTCCCACGGTGCTGCCGACGCCGATCACGCCCAGCAGCAGCACGGCGGATGATTTTGCGACGTCATGATCGAGCGCGTAGGGCACGAGATGCACGAACGGCACGAACACGCCGAACGAGCAAATGAGACACGCGATATAAAGACCGATGAACTGCCGCGATCGGACCGCTTCGCCGACCGAGGCGCCTGTTGGCGTCATCGACTGTACGCCCGGTTTCACCGGGTCGCCGTCGGGGCCGAGGCCGCGGTCGCGCGGATCATTCTCGATCAGAAGCGCCATGCCGGCACCGATGACGGCGGTGAGGCCACCGAGAACGAGATAGGCGGTGCGCCATCCAAGCGTGTCGATGAAAAAGGCGGCGAGCGGCGGCATAACGAGCGTGCCGATACCGATGCCGCTGACGGCCAATCCCGATGCGAAGCCGCGGCGTCTGACGAACCAGCGCTGCACCGCGCCGATGGCCGGAACGTAGGACGCGCCCACGCCGAGGCCGACGCCAAGTCCGTAGGCGACATAGACTTCGGTGAGATTGCGCGCGAGGCTTGCGGCGGCGAGGCCGAGTCCGATCAGGATCATGCCTGCGATGGCGAGGCGGCGGGAGCCCCAGCGGTCGGCGAGGGGACCGCTGACGATCCCCAATCCGAAATACAGAAAGCCGGCCAGCGAGAACACCAGCGACACCGAGCCGCGTGACGCGCCGAAGTCGCGCTGCAGGGATTCGACAAAAGCGCTGAAAGTATAGGCGCTGCCGAAACCCAGCATCATCACGGTGAACGCGGCCGCGACCACGAACCAGCCGTAGAACATGCCGGGACGGGAGATTGTTCGATCGTTGGTCATGTTTCTCCCTAAGGCCGCCAGTGCGCAGCTTTTTTTTGTTCACACCAGTATAAATATCAAGCTGGTGTCGATTGATGTCAACCATTAAAACTGATTTACTCGTGTCGAGAGGTTCCGTGTCGAAGGCGTCGCGAAAGTTTAAAGTGCCGGACGAGTTGGCCAATCTGTACGATTTCGCCAACACGCTCGACCTGCGCCGGTTCACGCATCACGGCGTGCAGCATCCACAGAGCGACGAACTCAGCACCGCGGCGGGGCTCGCCGCGTGGTTGGCGGAGCGGAAGCTGGGTTCCGGCGGAAAGATCACGCCTGCGATGTTCGATACCGCGCTTCAGCTTCGCTCCAGTGTGCGCGATTACCTGCAATGCGATCCGGGCGAGCGGTTGAAGAACAAGACTCTCGGGCGTGCGCTCAACCGGATGACGCAACATTTTCCGCTCGCCGTCGAGGTGCGTGATGGCGGGATGACAATGCGCCCGGCGCGGGACGATGCGCTGGCCGGCTTATCGGCCGTGGTCGTGGAGATGTACAACGCTGCGGCGAACGGGACGCTGGACCGCCTGAAGATGTGCGCCTCGGACGAATGCCGGCGGGTATTCTACGATCGATCGAAGCCGGCGACGCGGCGCTGGTGCGTCTCGGCGCTGTGCGGCAATCGCGAGAAGACGCGGACTTATCGCGAGCGGCATCACAGCGCGTGAGTCGCGCCACGCATGGCTTTCATGCAATTGCA
Organism: Afipia massiliensis; assembly: GCF_001006325.2. Taxonomy (NCBI): domain Bacteria; kingdom Pseudomonadati; phylum Pseudomonadota; class Alphaproteobacteria; order Hyphomicrobiales; family Nitrobacteraceae; genus Afipia; species Afipia massiliensis. Next base: position 3,139,651 of record NZ_LBIA02000001.1, read on the forward strand.
TTTAACCGTTCGTGTGCTAACAACGCCGCGTGAAACGCTTCGCCCCCACAGCCTTGATGCTCGGCAATTTTATCACCGGCGTGAGTATCCTCGCGCCGGCGGGTATGCTGCCGGAACTGTCGCACGAATTCGGCGTCTCGATTCATGAAGCGGGACTGCTCATTACGTTCGGTGCGATCGTGCTGTGCATCTGCTCGCCGGTGTCGGCATGGCTGACCAGCCGTTTTGATCGGCGGGTTCTGCTGTCGGTGACCGTGGCGATCATGGCCGCCGCGCAATTCGCCTCCATGATCGCGCCGAACTACGCGACACTGATGGCAATACGCCTTGTCATGCTTGCGGTCGCAGCACTGTTTACGCCGCAGGCCGCTGGCGTGGCGGCGATGATGGTGCCGCCGGAGCGGCGCGGCAGCACGATGTCCTATGTGTTTCTCGGCTGGTCGCTGGCGCTGGCGGTGGGGTTGCCGCTGGTAGCCTATGTCGCGAGCCATATCGGATGGCGCGTCGCTTACAGCGGCATCGGTGTCATCGCCCTTTTGAATCTGGCCTTGCTGATCTGGCGTATTCCCGGTGGCCTGGTCGGTACGCCGGTCAATCTGAGTACGTGGGGCGACCTCGCGCGCAATCCACTGATCGTGCTGCTGCTCGTCATCACCGTGCTGCAGACGTCCGGCCAGTTCGTGGTGTTCACGTATCTGGGGCCGTTGTTCGAGAAACTCGGCGGGAACTCCCAACTGGCGATCATCGCGTTCGGGATTTATGGCGTGATGGGCTTCATCGGAAACGTGATCGCGAGCCGTGTGGTCGATACGTGGGGCGCCTACCGCACGTCGCTGACGGCGATTGCGATGCTGCTGGTTGGAATTGCGATGTGGGCGCTGGGCGCGGGCCTGGTTCCGGTGATGCTGGCGTCGATGGTCCCCTGGGGCATGGCGTTCTCATCGGCCAACTCGATGCAGCAGGTCCGGCTTGCCGGTGCGGCACCGTTGTTCGCGAGCGCGACGGTGTCGCTGAACACGTCGGGGCTTTATGTCGGCCAAGCCATCGGGTCGGGTATCGGCGGCTTTCTTTTCTCGCACGAAATGTATTACGCGGTCGGCTATGTCGGCGTCGGCTTCCTCGTGCTGGCGCTGATCACTGTGTTTCTCTCGCGGCGATGACTTGAATCGCGTTCCGGCGTAAGCTGCCCTCCTTCAAGGGGCGGGGGTCTCCATGCGTTGCCTGTTCGGACTGCTGGCCGTTATCATGTTGTCCGGCTGTGCGTCGCTGCCGCCGGCCTGCATGCCGCCCGCGCAGGTGATGGCAACGGCGGAAATGTATTTCGGCCGCAACATTGGCAACCGCGTCGGCGTCAGCGATGCCGCCTTCGCCGACTTCACCGCGCGGGAAATCACACCGCGCTTCCCTCAAGGGTTTACGATCGTCGATGCGCGGGGGCAGTGGCGCGGTGCTGATCATGGTCGCGTGGTGCGGGAGCCGAGCAAGGTCGTGCTGGTGACATTCACCGACAGCGCGGAAGCGCGCGCGAACCTTGGCGCGATCGCGGAGGCCTACAAGCGGACATTCCGGCAGGAGTCGGTGCTGACGACGGTTCGCGCGAGTTGCGCGACGTTCTAGCTTCCGTCGTTGACGCCGCGCCAGCGCGCATAACGCCACGGCAGATACCAGCGTGCATCGGCGGAGAGTGTGCTCGGCACATTATCGATGCCGGACGTTCCCCATGGCTGACAGCGCAACAGCCGCGCCAGCGTCATCCAGCCGCCAGCCCACAGGCCGAACCGTCCGATGGCTTCGTCGCCGTAGACGGAACAGGTCGGCAGATGACGGCAGTTGAAGCCCACCAGCGGCGAGAGCGTATGGCGATAGATCCAGATCATCCCGCGGCCGGCATTGCGCGGCAAATTCTGAAGCCCGCCGCCGCAATCGGGGCATCGGCTGGAATGTTTCATGAGGTTGCCTTGCCGGATGTCGTGCCGGGTTTTCGAGCGCTTGCCGGATTTGCTGGCGTCCGAATGATGAGTTCCCGCGCAGGGAACCGCAACATGTTGTCTTTCGCGCCACACTACACAGATTATCGCACGATTTTGACTGCGCCGCAGCAAAAGTCGAATGGACGCAAATCCCGTCCGCCATTACGCTTTGATTACGCCTGCGTGACAGAATCGTCTTAAAGCGGGCCGGTCTGTTGTCGGCCCGGGGGCGGGGAAGGAACTACGTTGTTCGTCGTGAAGTCGCTTGCATGGAGCGGCTGGGCGCGACTTTGCGCTGCCGCCATTTTTCTTGCGTTGCCTGGCTCCGCCATGCTCGGCAGCAAGGTGCGCGCAGCGACGACTCTCGAAGAACGCAAGCTTCCGATGAGCTTCAAATGGCACGGCGCTACACCGGCGTGCGATCAGGATTGCTCGGGCTGGATCTCGGCGGTCGGCGTCATCACCTCTGATACGTCGTCGCAGTTCGAGGAGTTCTCGAAGGGCCGCAATCTCAAGGGCAGCACGGTGGTGCTCGATTCCAGTGGCGGATCGGTGCTGGACGCGATCGCGCTCGGGCGGCGCTGGCGCAATCTCGGACTGCGCACCACCGTCGGCATCGTAATAGAACGCGAGAATAAGGGTCTCGTCGGGCGCGACATTCTCCCCGAGGCCTACTGTGAATCGATGTGCGTGTTCCTGCTGCTCTCGGGCAATACGCGCTACGTGCCGGAAGGCGCGCGCGTGCGCGTGCACCAGATCTGGATGGGCGACCGCGCCGACGATGCGAAGGCCGCGACTTATTCCGCCGACGACCTGATGATCGTCGAACGCGATATCGGCCGGCTTGCGAAGTACACCTTCGACATGGGCGGCACCGGCGACCTGTTGTCGCTCGCGCTCAGTGTTCCGCCGTGGGAGCCGTTGCATCAATTGTCCGCGGACGAACTGCGCCTGACCAACCTTGTGACTCTGGATACGGTGGCCGATGCCAAGCGGCCGTCTGACGATGTGGTGGGCAACGTGACGCCGAAGGCGCAGGATCGCGTTGCAAGTACACCCGCGGTTGCCGTCAGCGCGCCTACGATTTCGGTGGTGTCCGGCGCTGCCGAAAAGGGTCCGCGACTTGCCCCGGGAACGCGAACCGCTGAGGCTCACGCGCCGACCGGCGGCGTGGCGCCTGCTGCGGTTGAACGGAAGTAATCGTCAGGCTTGCGCCGGGGCGAGGGTGCCTCCGGCTTTCGCTTCGATCTGGCCGATGGCATCCACCACCGCATCGAATGTCAGCATGGTCGAGGCGTGACGCGCCTTGTACTCGCGTACCGGCTCCAGCACCGCGACGTCCGCCCACTTGCCTTCGGGTGGCGCGCCGTTTTCCTTGAGCATCTTGCGGACGGTCTCGCGCAGCTCGCGCAACTCCGCAGCGTTCGAGCCGATCACATGGCGCGCCATGATCGAGGAGGAGGCTTGTCCCAGCGCGCAGGCCTTTACGTCGTGGGCGAAATCGCTGACCACGCCGTCCTGCATCTTGAGATCGACCTTGACGGTCGAGCCGCACAGCTTGGAATGGGCGGTCGCCGAGGCGTCCGGGTCAGCAAGCCGTCCCAGATGTGGGATATTGCCCGCCAATTCGATGATTTTCTTGTTGTAGATGTCGTTCAGCATGGCGGTCGAATTCGCTGTTGCATGAGACCCTTTCCGCTGCCGCCCTTGGCGGTCGCGGCTCTGAGCCTATATAATGACCTGGATGCAGGAATAAACCGCCTGCATTCCAGCGATGCGGGGAAATATAGACGGATTTCCTTGGGATTTGCTGCGAACATGCGGGATAGGCGTCCGGCGGCTCAATCGACCCCCGATTGGCTGCTGCGGCTAACCGGTGACACTCCGGCCCTCCATCGAGGTTGTCATGGACAAGGGCCGGTCGAACGGAGACGAAATGGACGCGATCATTAAGCCGATCCGCAGCGGCAAGCCGGCGGACAAATCCGAAATTCCTGCTTCCGATTACATGGCATCAGCCATCGATCCCGGTCTGGTTCGCCCCTCCCGCAGCGAGGCCGAGGCGGCGGTCAAGACGCTGCTGGCCTATATCGGCGAGAACACCGGCCGCGAAGGCCTGCTCGATACGCCGCGCCGCATGGTCGAAGCCTATGACGAACTGTTTCAGGGCTATACCCAGTGCCCCGCTGAAATCCTCGACCGCACCTTCGGCGAGACGGCGGGCTATGACGATTTCGTGCTGATGCGCGACATCAACTTCCATTCGCATTGCGAGCATCACGTGATGCCGTTCTACGGCAAGGCGCACATCGCCTACGCTCCGGTGGATCGCGTGGTAGGCCTGTCGAAGCTGGCGCGTCTGGTCGATGCCTTCGCCCATCGCCTGCAGACCCAGGAACACCTCACCGCGCAGGTCGCCGGTGCGATCAACGCCATCCTCAAGCCGCGCGGCGTCGCGGTGGTGATGGAAGCCGAGCATACCTGCATGTCGGTACGCGGCATCGCCAAGGAAGGCGCCAAGACCCTGACGACGCGCTTTACCGGCGTGTTTCAGGACAATCCTGACGAGCAGGCCCGTTTCCTCAACATGGTGCGCGGCGTCTGAGATTCGTCCCGAGCTGTATTTTTCGTCGTCATTGCGAGGAGCGTAGCGACGAAGCAATCCAGCTTTCTTTGTCGCTCTGGATTGCTTCGCTTCGCTCGCAATGACGGGGATATTGACGTGTCTGCTTCATCACACACACATAACCACGACCCCGAAGAAGGGCTGACGTTTCAGCCCAAATTCGACGCGTCCGGCCTCGTGACCTGTGTTGCAACCGACGCCGCCTCCGGCGACGTGCTGATGGTGGCACACATGAACGACGAGGCGCTGCGCAAGACCATCGCCAGCGGCGAGGCCTGGTACTACAGTCGCTCGCGCAAGGCGTTGTGGCGCAAGGGCGAAAGCTCCGGCCACGTTCAGCGCGTGATCGAGATGCGGATGGATTGCGATCAGGATGCCGTTTGGATCCGGGTCGAGCAGACCGGGGCGGCCTGCCACACCGGGCGGCGCTCATGCTTCTACCGTGCCGTCATCGGCGAGGGTGGAGAGGCGAAGCTGACGTTCATCGACGCCGACAAGGTGTTCGATCCCGCCAAGGTCTATCGCTAGACGCTGGCGTGAGGGAAGGCCCTCGCGGGGTCAGTCCTTCCGAAGCCTGCGCTTGGCCCGCTGATCCTCGATGCTCCAGAACAGAGCGGTCGATGTGATCAGCAAGCAAGCGATCAGCCCCAGGAAAGCCCATGTCGCGTCGGGTATGCTGAGTGCGTTGATCATGCTCAGGACAATGCAAAGCGTGGACCTTCGGGCATGTGAGAGCTGCATGGCTGCTGCATGCCCAGCGTTAACCGGCGCGCATTCGGGGACATTAACCCCTCATTAACCATAAATGCGGCACGCTGCGGAAGGTTCCTGGGGAGCGGGCACCAAACATGGCGATCGATTCAACAACCATCGGTGCTGGGCTGGCTTCTGCACGCGCGAAAATCGCGGGCACGATCAAGAATGCCGCCAGCGCCACCGGCGCCAGTTTTGAGTATCTGATTTCGGCTGCGAAAATCGAATCCAATCTCAATCCCAAGGCGCAGGCTTCGACGTCCTCGGCGCGGGGACTTTACCAGTTCATCGAGCAGACTTGGCTCGGTACGGTGAAAGAGGCGGGGAGCGCATTCGGTTTCGGCAAGTATGCCGACGCGATCTCGAAATCCGGGTCAGGCCGCTATACGGTCGCCGATTCCGCCACGCGGGACGAAATTCTGAAGCTGCGCGACGACCCTGCCGCCAACGCGGCCATGGCGGGCGTGCTCACGCAATCCAACAGTTTCAAGCTGACCGGCATGATCGGCCGCCGCCCGACCGACAGCGAACTTTACATGGCGCATTTCATGGGCGTCAGCGGCGCGTCCAAGCTGATCTCGAAGGCCGAGGACAGCCCGGGTGTGTCTGGCCCCGCGATGTTTCCGAGTGCGGCGGCCGCCAACCGCTCGATCTTCTACAATCGCGACGGCAGCGCGCGCAGCGTCTCGCAGGTCTATTCGGTGCTGACGTCGCGCTATGACGCTGCGGCGAATTCCCAGACGGCGCGCACCGCGATGGCGGCTGCCGGTGTTACGCCCGGTTCGCGCATGGCGGCGGCACCTGCGCCGATCGACAACGCGGCCTATCTCTCGAGCTTCCCGCAGGTTCGCACGCCCGACGCTGCGCCCACGCAGGTCGCATCACTGCAAACGCCTGCCCAGCCTGTCTTCCGTTCGCTGTACCAGACTGGAGACCGCCCCGAGCCGGTGTCGAACGCCGTGCGCGAGCTGTGGGGCAACAACACCTCGCTGACCAAGCCGCTGCCGGCGGGCGGCGCGACCCGGACGGAGGCCCCGCAGGGCCTCGGCCTGTTCAGCGATTCGACCGGCGTATTCAGCGGGTGATGAACCCCTGGCGTGTCATGCGCGGGCTTGACCCGCGCATCCATCTTCAAAAAACTCTTTCCAAAGTGATGGATTGCCGGGTCATAGGCGAGCGGAAGCGACGCCGTTCTTCGAACGGCTATGCCCGGCAGTGACAATTGAGACAACATCGCCAGTTCGTGCCCTTCAGCACAAGGCCATTCCTTGATCTATGCCTTCATCCTCATCGTCGGCTTCGCCGCCGGCATCATCAGCGGCATCGTGGGCACCGGCTCCTCGATCATGCTGCTGCCGGTGCTTGCCTACGCCTTCGGGCCGAAGCAGGCGGTGCCGATCATGGCGATTGCGGCGATCATGGCGAACCTCTCGCGTATCATCGCGTGGTGGCGGGAAGTCGACTGGCGGGCTGTTGCCGCTTACGCGATTCCGGGCGTACCCGCTGCAGCGCTTGGCGCGCGGACGCTGCTCGCGCTGCCATCAGGCGTGGTGGATGTCACCATCGGCGTGTTCCTGATTGCGATGATCCCGCTGCGGCGCTGGATGGCGGCGCATAACTTCACGTTGCCGCTGTGGTCGCTCGCGATCATCGGTGCGGTCGCGGGCTATCTCACCGGCATCGTGGCGTCCACCGGACCCATTACGGTGCCGATCTTCATGTCCTACGGTCTCGTCAAGGGCGCGCTGCTCGGCACCGAAGCCGCCGGGTCGCTGGCGATCTATATCAGCAAGGCGATCACGTTCCAGCGCTTCGACGCGCTGCCGCTCGACATCATCCTGAAAGGATTGATCGCCGGGTCGTCGCTTTTCGCCGGTGCCTTCATTGCCAAGCGCTTCGTGGTGAAGCTCGATCCCGATGCGTTCCGTCTGCTGATGGACGGCCTAATGCTGGTCGCGGGCCTGTCGATGTTCTGGAGTGCAATTCAAAGCTGAGACTTTGATTCAGCTTTGAATCGCAGCGCGTTGATGCGACTCACTTTGGCAGTGAACCCTCTGCATAAAGTTCCGCGAATTCCTTGCTCGGCGGAATCGGCTTGATCACGTCGATCAGCACGCCATTGGGGTCCGACGTGATGAAGTGGCGCTGCCCGAAGGCTTCGTCGCGCAGCGGAATCAGGATCGGGAGGCCCGCTGCCTTTGCCTTGGCATACATCTCATCGGGATCCTCGACTTCGAAGTTCAACAGCAATCCCGACACCCGGCCACGGCCGACCTTCGGGATCGTTTCGTGGCTGCCGTTCAGGACGGCGAGATTTACCGAGTCGTCGGCGGTCGACTGGAGATGGATGTACCAGTCCGCTCGGAACTTCTCCTCGAAGCCGAAATGTGCCGTGTAGAAGTCGGCGGTGGCATACACGTCGTGGGTCATGATGACGGGGTAGTAGCTGGTGATTTTCATGGTGGTCATCCCTTGCCAGTTAACATACAGTCTGTATGTTTAATTGCGAATAACATACAGGCTGTATGTATGCAAGAGTCCGATTCAAAGAATTTGCCGCGCTCAAACCGCGACCGGACAGAGAAGACCCGGGCAGCCCTCATGCAGGCGGCCCGGTCCTTATTTGTCAGTAAAGGGTACGGAGACACCTCTACGCCGGAAATCGTCGCGGCTGCAGGCATTACGCGCGGCGCGCTCTACCATCACTTCGAGGACAAGCGCGCGCTGTTCAGGGCCATCGTCATGGACGAGGCGCTCGCGGTAGCCAGTGCCATCGAGCGCGAAGCGCCCGCGGGATTGAGTCCCATCGATGCGCTGCTGAGCGGAAGCGCAGCCTATCTCGATGCCATGCGCGCGCCGGGACGAACGCGACTGCTGTTGATCGAAGGACCCTCGGTTCTCGGCCCGACAGAGATGAAAAAACTCGACGAGGACAATGCAGCACGCACGCTGCGCAGCGGCCTCGAAGCGGCAATTGATACGCGTGGCTTGCCGTTTGCGGCGCTCGCAGATCTGTTGTCGGCAGCCTTCGATCGCGCGGCTCTCGCCATCGATGCCGGCGAAGATGCGCAGGAGTACGCGGCAGCCATCGCGGTGTTGATCCGCCGTGTTGTCGACGGATAGCTCCGGGCGCCGATAGTGGGTTAACAAAACATCAACAAACACAGCCGTTTATGGTGAACGTTTTCTTAAGTGTCATGGTTTACGGTTCGTAACAGTGGCGTCGCGTCGCGGTGCCTTGGCATGTTGCGTAAGCCGGAACACCCATGATCGTTCGGCAGTTTATTAGTTGGGTTCGCACTGCTCCCGCGGGGGAGCGCGCAGAGGCGACGCGGTGTCTGGCCCGCGCCTGGCTCGTTTCCGATTTATCGGAAGACGATCGCGCCGCCGCCGAAGGCGCGCTGCTAATGCTTCTCGACGATGCGTCGCCGCTGGTCCGGCAGGCGATGGCTGAAGTTTTCGCCCATTCGATGGACGCGCCATCCGCCATCGTCGCGGCGCTCGCCGTCGACCAGCCCTCGGTTGCGGTTTCCATTCTCGAACATTCACCGCTGCTGCTCGACTCCGATCTCGTGGACATCGTTGCGACCGGAAATTCCGAGACGCAATGCGCCATCGCGCGCCGCTTCGATCTGCCGCCGTCGGTTTGCGCAGCAATTGCAGAAGTCGGCTGTGCGTCATCGGCGCTGGAACTGATCGAAAATCGCGCCGCCCAGTTGGCCCCGTTCTCGCTGGCGCGCATCGCCGATCGTCACGGCCATCTCGCCGCGATCCGCGAGTCGCTGCTGACGATGGATGAATTGCCCGCTGCTGTGCGGCTCGGGCTGGCGCAGAAGCTTTCTGATACGCTGACGCAACTGGTGACCGCACGCGACTGGCTTCACCCCGATCGCGCCCGGCGCATCGCAGGCGAAGCGATGGAGCGCTCCACGGTCAACATCGCCGCCCAGACGCGCGGCGCGGATATGACCGCGTTGGTCAGTCATCTGCGCTCCATCGGTCAGCTCAATGCCGGGCTGATCCTGCGCGCTTTGCTGTCGGGCAATATCGAACTGTTCGAGGAGTCGCTGGTCGAGTTGTCCGGCTTGCCGGCCAGCCGCGTGGCTGCGATCGTCCACGATCGCGGCGGCAACAGCCTGAACGCGTTGCTGGCGAAAGCCGGCTTGCCGGAATCGACCTATCGCGCTTTCCGCGCCGCGCTCGAAGCGTCGAACGAAATCGGTTTCATCGGCACGGTCGCCGGCGCGACGCGGCTGCGCCGCCGCATGGTCGAGCGTGTGCTGACCCAGTGCGAGACATCGGAAACGGTGTCGGAGCCGTTGCTAGTCCTGCTGCGGCGCTTCGCGATGGAATCGGCGCGCGAGGAAGCGCGGCTGTTCTGCGACGATCTCGCGGCGGAGGATTTTGTCGGCACCCTGAGTGCGCATGCCGCCGCCGAACAGATCCGCGACTATACATATGAGGCAGACACGGTCCTGTATCCGGAGCAGGAGGAATACGTGGCCGCCGAAGTTTACGCGGCGGTTGACCACTACGATGAGGCTGAACACTACGCATCGGCTGAGGACTATACCCCGGTCGAGGACTATGCCACGGTCGAAGACTATGTCCGGGTCAAGGAGTACGCTCCGGTCGAGGAATATGATCGGGCCGAAGACGACAACGCCGCTGATCGCTACGCAGATGTCGCTGACGACCATAGATATCGCGATTACTCGTACGACGACCGGCGCATCGCGGCGTAACCCTTTCTGACGTTATTTCTGTCAATTACTATCGTCGTCCCGGCGCAGGCCGGGACCCATAACCACCGGATTCTCTGTAATCAAAGAGAGTGGTTTCCGTCGTACGCTGATGATCTAGGGATGATGGGTCCCGGCCGGAGCCTGTCATCGGGCCGGCGAAGCCGGACCCGTTGGCCGGGACGACGCTGTGAACTATCTCAGCCTTCCGGCACGATGCTCGGCGCAAGCACTGCTTCGAGGTGCTCGGGGCGGTCGCGGTTGACGTGGATGAGATACTCGTCCGCGACGCCGCGCAGCTTCTTGCTCAGTTCATCGGCCATGCCGACGGCTGAGATCCGCGACTGCTCGCGATAGATCGCCTGGATCGCGTTGACATGATGTTTGATCAGTTCGCCCGGCACCTGAGCGAGATCCGGCGCATGTTCGATGATCCGGCAGAGGCTTTCCGCGGCTGCGGCAGCGGTGGGAAAGCCGAACGTCGCGGCGCCGCCCTTGATGTCGTGTGCCGCGCGAAAAAGCTCTTCGCGATTCTCGCCGTTCAGTCCGTCGCGCGCGATTGCCGCATAGGCCGCGCTCAGCCGATCACACTCCACCTGCATCCAGTCCTTGAATTCGCCGGACAGGGAGGCGAGCGCCTTTTCGGCACGCGCGACAGGATCGTCGATGTCCTTCTCTTCGGAATACCGCACCATCTTGCGCAGCGGATTGGGCTGCGAGATGACCTGATGGTCCGCGAAGGTATCGACCTTGATTTCTGTTGGCGGCTTGCGGGCCATGAGTTTTCCTAGTTTCCGGAGCGGGCTTTTTCGAGTAGCGAGGGCTGCTGCATGATTTCGGCGTTGCCGCCACTGCGGCGCTCAAGGCCGATGTAGGCGGCGTTAGTGTTGCGGCGCCGGTCCGGTCCGAAGTAGTTTTTCGTCTTGATGAAGGGCCGGGGATTGGCCACGACATTGAGGATGCGCTGATAAAGCCCCTTGGCGGAGATCGGCTTCGCCAGGAATTCAGTGACCCCGGCATCGCGCGCCACCATGACGCGGCGCTTTTCCGAATGGCCGGTCAGCATGATGATCGGTGCGTAGGGGTTACCCGCGCCGTCCGGCTGGCGGATCATCTGCGCGAGTTCGAGCCCGTCGAAAATCGGCATCGACCAGTCGGTGATGACGATGTCGGGGACGTAGTGGGAATACATTTCCAGCGCAGTTGCGCCGTCTTCCGCCTCATACACTTCGCGCGCGCCAAACGAATGCAGCAGCGTGCGCAGAATGCGCCGCATGTGCGCGTTGTCGTCGCACACGAGAAACCGCAGCTTGTTGAAGTCGATAATGAACATGCGCAGCCCGAGGTGGCGCACCGGGAAAACAGGGTACACCTCGCATTAACTATATGCGGCCGCCGTTAACGAATGGTTATCCACGCCGGCCGGGAAAGCCGGGCGCAGGGGATTAGAACCCGAACTGCTCGCTGAGAATGCGCTCTTCCAGGCTGTGGCCGGGGTCGAACAGCATGCGGATCGAAATCGTCTTGTCCGCGATGATTTCGACCCGCTGCACGTCGCGGGCCTCGTCGTGATCGGCGACGGCGGCGACCGGGCGCTTGTCGGATTCGAGAACCTCGAACACGACGAAGGCGGTGTTGGGTAGCAGCGCGCCGCGCCAGCGGCGAGGGCGGAACGGACTGATCGGCGTCAGCGCGAGCAGCGCGGCGTTGATCGGTAGGATCGGCCCCTGCGCCGAAAGATTGTAGGCGGTCGAACCGGCAGGTGTTGCCACCATGATCCCGTCGGAGATCAGTTCGGCCATCCGCTCGTGTTCGTCGACCAGAATCCGCAACCGTGCAGCCTGATGGGTCTGCCGGAACAGCGAGACCTCGTTGATGGCGTGATGGATATGCACCTTGCCGTGGATGTCGGTGGCGCGCATCAAGAGCGGATTGATCACGGTGAGCTTCGCTGCTTCCAGCCGGTCGATCAGCGAATGGTGGCTGAACTCATTCATCAGGAAGCCGACGGTGCCGCGATGCATCCCGTAGATCGGGATGCCGGAGCGCATGTGCCGGTGCAATGTCTGCAGCATCAGGCCGTCGCCGCCAAGCGCCACCACCACGTCGGCCTTGTCGGACGGCAGGTTGCCATAGGCAGCGACGAGCTGGGCGAGGGCCTGTTGGGCCTCATCGCTCGGGCCTGCCACAAAGGCAATCCGCTCGTATTTCTTCGACGTCGTCATGTCAGCCCCCGAGGCGCGGGCACAAGGTCGTGAACGCGCGGGTTTCGTCTATACGAGGTTTTCGGGGGTTGTCGAGGCGCGATCAGGCCGCGCAAAACAGCCCCGCGCGGCCGATGACCGACCCGCGGGGCTTGATCCGCCGGTTAACCAAGGCGGCTAACCGTGTCTCCGGTCAATAGGACGTCCGGCCACCGGTCAGCGCGGAGGCCAGCGATTGATATTCGGCGCTGTCGCGGCCCGCCAAGGCTTCGATCTTCGCGAGATGATGCTTCGCCTGTTCGCGGTTGCCCTGTTCGACCTGCCACAGACCATAATATTGCCAGGTGCGGACATGGCCGGGATCGGCCTTCAGAGCGCGCTCATACCAGACACTGGCAAGCTCGTAGTTGCCCAGCTTGCGATACGAATAGCCGATCAGATTGGCGACATCGGCGCGGTCGTCCTGACCGAGCGCCTTGAGCTGCGGAATGGCGGCGGCGTAGTCGTTCTGCTCGTAGATCGTTGCATAAGCGGTGCGATAGCCCTGCAGGAAAGCGGGATCCTCGACCGACGATTTCTTCTCGCCCTTTTTCTTGGACTCCGCTTTGGAACCCTTCGATTTGCTGCTGTCGGAAGCGGGAGGAGGCGAGGGCGTATCCGAACCGGCGGCTTGCGCCAGATTGACGGTGGGCGCCGCGACGAACGCAGAAAGAATGAACGCCAGAGATATCTGCCTGATGGTCAAGTTGCTCATGCCAAGCCTCCGTTGATCAGCAAAACGATCCTATTCTGTTTGTACGTCTTAAACACCCGCTGGGTTCAAACATTCCTGCGATTTCCCGTCATAATTCCGGCGGTTTTTGGCCAGCCCGCCCCGGAACGTCTGCGCCTAACCAAACTGTCATCCAGATGAACGAAAGCCGCTGGCGCGCTTCAGATTGAGTTCAGCGCGCCCGGCCTAGCGTTGCTGGGACGATCGGCACCCGGCCATGCGACCGGCCACCTCTCGATCGCGTGAACAGGAGATATCCGATGCTCAAGACGATTTCCGCAGCCCTGGTTGCCGCCTCGATGCTCGCCGCGCCTGCCATGGCTGCCACCGTCATCAAGACCGAGCGCGGCCCGATGACCAGGACGATCGTGGTGAAACCGTCGGTCGCGCGCTCCCATGCGCAGGTCGTTGTGGTGAAGAAGCATCGCCATCACCGTCACTATGGCTGGAACAAGCACCGTCATGGCCACGGCCACAAGGTCGTGATCGTGAAGAAGCATCGTCACCACTTCTGACCGGGACGACTATTTCCGTGACCGCTATTGCATAGCCCCCGCATCGAAGCGGCTCATGGAAAGAAGAACGGCCTGCGGAGCATCGTGAGATGACCGCAGGCCGGGCTGTTTGGAGGTCAGCGTGTGACAGGTCAGAACGTCACGCCGGCTTTGAGCATGTAGGTACGGCCGGGCAGAGGATAGGCGTTGAACGAGCCGTAGGTTGACGCGCTGGCGATGGCGTAATCGTAGGTCAGCACGTCGAAGAGATTGTTGACGCTGAACGACCAGAAGAAGCGATCGACCTCGCCGCTGAGTTTTAGGTCGACGGTTGCGTTAGCAGGAATGAGCGGCTGGAAATTGCGCTGGTCGTTGTCCATACGCCGCGCGCCCCAATACCGGACGGTTGCATCGAACACCAGATAACGCTGCCACACGTCCCACGACACGCCGCCATAGGCGGTGACACGCGAAACCAGAGGAACGTCGTTGCCGGCAAATTGACCTTCGGAGAACACGGCACGTGTATAGGCGAAGCCGCCCCTGAGCCGGACCGTATCGCTAGCGCGCAGGGTTGCGCTGGTTTCGCTGCCGTAACGATGAGTTGGGTCAAGATTGATATTGTAGAACAGCGCCGGGTTGAACTGGATTTCGTTCTTTAGCCGCATGTCGTAGTAGCTCGACTGAATATCGAGTGGCCCGCCATGGATGCGGATGCCGGCTTCCACATCGTGAGATGTCTGGGTCTTCAGATTGAACGTGCCGGGCGCAAAGAACGGTCCGGACCCAATCCGTTCATCAACGTTTGGCGTACGGAATGCTTGGGCGGCGCGAGCGAAAACCGCAAAATTCTCGTTGAGCCGGTGCTCAAGACCGACGTGAAGCGCGTGATTGGTTTCGTCGGTGTTGAGCGGTGACGCCTGCGGGTCGCCGAACCAGTTTGGCGCCGACATGTCGAGCTTGTCTCTTGCCTGCAGCTTCGTGTTCTGAAGTCTGCCGCCATATGAGAAGTCCGTGCTCGGCAGCAGACCGATGGTCTGTTGCCAGTAACCAGCAAGGGTTTGCTGCTTCAGATTGTAAACGTGAATCGGTGCATCGCCGGCGTAGCGGCTTCGGTTTGAACTGTAGGCCGCATCGTAATAGTCGATGCCGGTCAGGATATTCGAACGCAGGCCGAAGAACGGGTTCTTGATGCTGAGGCGGGGCGTGATCGACCATGTCTGCAACGAGGAATCGACATAACGCGCGTTGAACGGACTGAGGGGAAGGCCTCCAGGGAATGAGCCCTGCTGCTGCTTGTCGCGCACGCCGCCGTCGACGATCAATTCCGCGCCGTCCCACAACGACTTGGTAAACCCGGCGGTTGCGTTCTTTCCCTGCTTCTCGCCGCGATCGAAGGGTGTTGCTGCCCCCCGCGGATCGGTCGCAAGGCGATTGATGCCGGTGCCGAACTCGCTCGTTGCCCGGCCTCCCGGAAGACCGAGGCTTTGGTTGTCGGCTGACAGGTTCAGGAAGGCGCTGAAATCAGGCGTTGAGTAGCGAACCTCGCCGACGCCGTTGGTCTGTCGCAAGGCGTTGTTGACGCGGTATCCGTCGGACGAAATGGCGTTGCCAAAAACGGCGGAGGACCATGGACCGGCGTTGACACTGGCGGACACATTCCCCAGCCGCTGGTTGAATGATCCGACGCCTGCTTCGGTGCGCATTGCAATCGGCTTGCCGATTCCAATCCCCGTCTTCGTGATAATGTTGATGACGCCGCCAATGGCGTTGTCGCCGTACAGCACCGCACCGCTGTTGCCGCGTGTGACCTCGATCCGTTCAATCGATTGAATCGGAATAGTTGAGAGATCGACACCTTGCAGATCGGCTTCATTGAGGCGTCGGCCGTTAATGAGGAACAGCGTGTTCGACGAGGCAAACGCGCCGAACCCGCGAAGGTCGACGACGGAGCCGGTGCCGTTCACCGCGCCGTACAGGTTCGTAAGCTGAACGCCCGGGATAGTTGCGAGGATCTCCTGAATCGTTTGGTTGGGCGAACGTGCGATGTCTTCCGCAGTGATGACCGCAGTCGACGCGCCGACGATGCCGCCATAGAGGCGGCTCGCATCGACGTTGATCGGCGGCAACTGGCCGCCGCCATCCTGCGCGAGGGCAGGGCTCACAAGCGCCGTGCCTGCGAGGCATGCCGCTGCGAATGACAGTCTGAGCGTCGCCGCCGGAAAGAAAGATCTAGGAAAAAGAGTCACGTTTGAGCCCCGCCGATGCATGTGATCGCGAAGGCGCGGTGAAGACGCGCGCAGGCATGACGATGCGCGGCGAGCGAACGCTGCCGGACTTTACGTCGTGACTGAGGAAACAGGCCATCGGCCGGACCTCCGCAACTGTTACGTCACGTCACCGCTGCGGAAATGCCGCCCCTTCGCACGCCCCGTGCGACGGAAGGATGACCGGTACAGGCAGGTCTCCTGGCTCGCGGATCGTCGCCGTTGCCCGCCTTCCCAAGCCCGGCTGTAACGCCTTCGCTCAGTGGCCTATTGGACAACGACTCACCGTTGACAGTTGCGGGGGCAGCTTCGGACTAGCCGTGCATGCTTCACGTTGAAGAGTCTGCACGGCGGCACCGAATTCCCTATTCGCCAGCTTGCGCTGGCACCTGTGCCGTGGTTGCAATCAATCGGCGGCGGGTTGCCTTGTCAATGACACAATGAGCAAGAAATCCAATGCCATGGCTCAGGTTACGGACTTCATTGGGATGCGTTGCAAATTGGTGACATATGGGCCGCGCGCGGCGGCGGTGCTGCTTGCGCTCGCTGTGGCCGGCTGCGCCTGGACCGGCGGCGCCGACAGCCTGTCCTACACCGCCGATCGCGGCGTCGAGAACCAGCCGTATCCGGCGAATTACCGTCCCGAACTGCTCGCTCTGCTACGGACCTATCTGAACGATCCAACCGGTATTCGCGAGGCCGGGATTTCAGAGCCGGCGCAAAAGGAAGTCGGGGGCCGCCGCCGCTATGTCGTGTGCGTGCGCTTCAATGCGCGCGGTGCGGGAGGGCGCTACGCCGGCGTGAAGGAACGTGCGGGCATGTACATCGATGGACGACTCGATCGCATCATCGAGGAGACCGAGGATCTTTGTAAGGGCGTGGCCTTCGCCGCATTTCCCGAAATGGAAAAGCTGACGCGGTAATCCTGCGCTTCAGCAACTCGTCATTGCGAGGAGCCCTTGCGACGAAGCAATCCAGTCTTGTTTGTTGATTCTGGATTGCTTCGCTTCGCTCGCAATGACGGTGCTGATCTATATCTCACGAAAAATGCTGGACGATCGCTTCGAAACCCCGTCGCCAGGCGCGGTAATTCTCGACGTCGAGCGGGACGGGTTCGGCCGCCACGCGAACGATCACCAGTTCGCTGACGGGATCGATATAGATCCACTGGCCATGGATGCCGATGCAGCACAATGTGCGCCGCTTGCGGTCGATCTGATAAAATTTGCTGCGATAGGCGGCATCTGGAAACATCTCGGCGAATTCGCCGCGCGCCCATGCCTCCGGATCGCCGTTGTCGTTGATGTCGTCGATCCACCAGCCCGGGATCACCTGTTTGCCGTTCGCGACGCCGCGCTGCCGGATCATTTCGCCGAAGCGGGCGAGATCGCGCGGCGCAGCGCAGATACCGCCGGCTGCGCGCATCGCGCCTTCCGTGTCGAGCGTGATGTAAGCGTCGCTTTCCGCGCCGAGCGGCGTCCAGAGATGTTCGCCGAGCAGATCGGAGAGGGCGCGGCCCGCGGCGCGCTCATAGACCCAGCCGAGCAGGTCGGTGTTGGTTGAGACGTAGTGGAACGCGTGGCCGTGGGTCTTGCCGTCCGGCTTCTGGGTGGCGAGGTATTCGCGTAGCGCCATGGTGCTCTGGCCGGGCTTGATGACATCCCATCCAACTGCGCGCCGGTAACGCGCCACATCTCCGTCCGGATCGACATAATCCTCGGTGAAGGCGATTCCGACCGACATGTCGAGCAGATGCCGCACCGAGCACCCGCCATACACCGATGATGAGACTTCGGGAACGTAATCGGTGACGGGGCGGTTGGGATTCAGAAAGCCCTTGTCCACGAGAATTCCGCCAAGCGCCCCGGTGATCGACTTGCTCACCGAGAACACGATATGCGGCGTGCGCGCGTCCATGCCGCTCGAATACCATTCGGCAGCGATCCGCCCGTGCCGGAGTACGACAAATCCCTTGGTGTTCGTCGTGCGGAGCGCCTCGCGCAGCGTTGTCGGACCCTTGTTGCCCTCGAAGGCGACGTGACCGATTTCAGCCAGCGAACTTTCCAGCGGGACGGGATGCTTCGATGCGGCGATGTTCGCTGTCGGCAATACGCGCCGGACGTTATGAAAGCTCCACTCGCTGTAGGGCTGGGTGCGCCAGTTCGCCAGTGTCACAAGGTTGTCCCGCGCCGGCGGGAATTCGTTCATGAGATTTTTTGCAGGACTCTTCGCGGTCGATCTGGCTGACATTCGTTTCTCCGGAGTCCGATCCAGCGGGACTGAATCGTTTGTTGTTGTTTTTGGGCACAGCCGGGGAGACTGCGCGCCCGCATTGTGCGTGTTAATCGGCGTAAGACAACACTGCGCCGCACAACCGGAGCGGAGATCCGGAGAGAATCGGACTCGGAAAGGGCGATCTGGCAAGAGGGCCGGCGCAAAACAATGCGCGAGACTCTTCGCCGGGAGGGCGTTCAAATCTGGATATGACGCGGATGATTCTCAGACGGCCTTTTGAGGAGCCTTAGCCGTGAACACGATATTGGTCTTCACTCTGGCCGTTGCTGCTTCACTCAATGCATGGTGCCTCAGCGCCTACCTCTGAGCTGTACAGACGCACTGATACAAAACGGCCGAATCGGTGAACCGATTCGGCCGCGTCACTGAGCTGGAGACTATCCAAGCCGGGTTTACTTGGTGCTCTCCGAATACTTGAAGGCAGGCATGGCCTTCAATTGCTCCTTGGTCCCGCTCATGACGGCATGATCGGGGTACCAATCGTCCGTCGCTGCGGCTGTTGTCGTTGTTGTAGCTGCGCCGGTCGTTGTCGAAGGTCTCGTCGTTGACGACGTTCCGGACGCCGGCATTTTGTCGGCCGATGCCGAACGGATCGGCTCCTCAACCCACTTCAGCTTGTCGAACGTCACGGCGATGTCGTGCTGACCGACGCCGAGGAAACCGCCGACGCCAATGATGACGGCATTGATCTTGCCGCTCTTGTCGAGAATGATTTCACTGACGTCGCCGAGCTTCTCGTTGGCGTCATTGTAAACCGCCAAGCCGACAAGCTTGGATGCCCGCCAGTTGCCTTTCAGGTTCATCTGCTCGCTTGATGCCGACGCAGCCGGAGCGGGGGAAGGCGATGCCGGAGTCGTGGTCTGTGCGAACGCTGCTCCACCGGCCAATGCGGTTCCAAGCAAAGCTGCCGCCACATATTTCTTAATCATCAGACTCTCCTTTCAATAATGCTATTGAAACTGGAGAACCCGAACCGCTCGCATATGTTCCGGGGAACTGACGCTGTTCCTCCGCGTCAATTTAGCAGGTTGCGCGGCACTTTTTCAGAGCGCAAAGGAACCTCGCCGTTTTCAATCGCGGCATGAAGCGTGTTCAGTTGTGCCTCGAGATATTCGTTCGCGGCCAACAGCGCCATCAAGGCGCCGCGCGTGTCGCCGCCGCACTGTGCGATGACATCATCAAGGGCATTTTCATAGCGGTCATCATGCGGCTTCGCTAAACTCATGATCGTCCTCGTTCCGGGTTTTGCCTGACTCGCCAACTACCTGTGTGGTTAACGGTGACCGGACGGTGACCGTTCCAAGGCGAGCCGATTTGTCCACGCAATTCACAGGGGGGTTCGCGTCTTTTGGCATGTCCGGCGGGAATACATCCGGCCACGGGGCGTTATTTCGCGGC
Organism: Afipia massiliensis; assembly: GCF_001006325.2. NCBI lineage: Bacteria > Pseudomonadati > Pseudomonadota > Alphaproteobacteria > Hyphomicrobiales > Nitrobacteraceae > Afipia > Afipia massiliensis. The sequence continues at coordinate 3,159,172 of NZ_LBIA02000001.1, forward strand.
CCGCTCCACCGACCAGACGTCGAAAATCCCGAGGTTGTAGAGGAAGGCCAGGACGGCGACCACGCCAACCGCAGCGATCATGTATTTGTGGTGCGCACGGAACCCGCCACTGCCGTTCATGCAAATCTCCCGCGCGGCAACACGCCACTTGATGCATTGGTGACGCAAATCGAGCGGCAGCGCAAATGGAACGGCGCGCCACGTACCGGACGCACGGGTCAAGAGCGGCTCCGGGAGGAACATCCACGACATGCCATCGTTGAATGCGTGGGTGACAACGGAGGAGAATTGAAATGCGAAAATTCATCGCAGGTTTGGCTGCGGCTGCCTTGGTCATGGCAACCGGTTTCGCGTCCGCGCAGACATCGCAGCAAAAGCCGTCGGATCCTGGCATGACCAACGCCCCTCAAGCGGGCAGCAGCGGAACCAATCCGTCAGATCCGAAGAGCATCAAGAAAAAGAACGTCAAGAAAGGCAGCGGCACCACTACCGGCATGGGTAAAGGCACCATGAAAAAGAGCACCGGCAAGATGGGCACCTCCAGCGGTGGCCGGGGCGGCGGTGAAGGCGGAAGCGGCAAGTAAGCGCGGGATTGTTCTCGCAGCTCGAAAAGCCGTCGCCTTGGGTGGCGGCTTTTTCCGTCCATTTTTTGCAATGACCAGTCCTGTTGGCGGTCTTGTCCCGGAGCGGCGGCGCTGATAGCTGTTCCCCGTTGCCGGTTTAGCTCAGCGGTAGAGCAGCGGTTTTGTAAACCGAAGGTCGGGAGTTCAATCCTCTCAACCGGCACCACAAATCCGCAAAGCGGCAGCAGCTGCCGGGCGTTAACCTTCCACTTTCCAAAACCTTATTGAAATCGTTCGCAATTGAGCGAGCGCGAATGCTTACGCGTTAGGCTTACCTGACGATTGGGCGGGGCCTTTAACTCCTGCTACGGCCCGCTGGACTAGGGTGCAGCTTCAACCAAGGCATCATTCCATGCGCGCGATATTGGCTCTGGCGATAGTGATCGGAACGGCGGCCACAGCGGCGGCCGATACCGGCGCGCTGATCGTGATTCCCGGCCGTGCGGGCGTGCCCGTTATCATCAACGGACGCGACGTATCCTATTCGGTCATCGAAGGCGAATGGGGCCTTGCGAAACATTTCAGGAATACGGCCCGGGTCTATGGCGGCTGGGACCGCTACATCGGCCCGGAGGTCGGCCACTATTATCCGAGCGCCGGACGCACGCCGGGCTATGGCCGTCTCGAGATTCAGCCTTCGGCCAATCGCGCGCTGCCGCAGCCGGCCGAGAGCTATCATCGCTCGTGGTCCGCGCAATCCGCGCCGCCTGCGCCGCAGCAGCAGTACGATGTTCCCGAGTATCCGACGATCATCGAAGCGCCCCGGGACAGTTACCGGCCGAACGGTTTCCGGCCCGATCACAGTTACCGCCCGAACGGTTTCCGGCCGGATCTGAAAAAGTAGACCACAACCAAACAAGAAGCGTTCAAACAGGAGAGAGTTATGCGTCAGATGATTGCAGGATTGATTGCGGGCGTGGCGTTTGCCGCGACGATGGCGACGGCAGCACCCGCGCAGGCGTGTGCGTTGACCGACCCGTGCGGCAACTACGGCTATTATGCTTACAACTATGGATGCGGTTACAGCGCCTGCGGTGTTCGCCAGCGCCTGCCGGATCCGGCTGGCCCGCAGTATTACTGGGTCAACCAGGGCCCGACCTATACCGGTCCGGGCAACTTCGCTCCGGTCCCGACCTATCAGGAACGCGCCGTAGTCGGCTCGCGCTACTATGGCCGGCCTTACCGCTACGGCTATGACGGCGGCCCGTACGGCAACGCCACCAGCCACTATTATGACGGCGCACCGGGCGTGCAGGGACCTGCGGTCTACAGCTATCGCTCCGCCCGCCGCCATTATCATCGCGGCTATCACCGCGCGCACCATCGCGCTTATGGCGTGAGGCACTATCACGCGCACCGTCACCACGGTCAGCGCGTGAAGCCGCTTCACTACAGGCACTGATTTTCGGACGACCTAAAATCTGAAACGCCCGCTTGCATCATGCCGGCGGGCGTTTTGATTCAGCCCATCAGGCCGAGGCGGCTGGAGCCGATATACAGCGCGAGCGCCGCGGCGTTCGACACGTTGAGGCTCTTGATCGCGCCGGGCATGTCCATGCGCGCGACGATGCTGCAGGTTTCGCGCGTGAGCTGACGCAGGCCTTTGCCTTCCGCGCCCAGCACCAGAGCAAGCGGGGCATGCAACGGCACGACGCTGAGGTCACCCTGGCCTTCGCTGTCGAGGCCGACCGTCAGGAAACCTGCCTCGTTCATTTCGCCGAGCGCGCGATGCAGGTTCGGGACTTCGACAATCGGCACAAGCTCGAGTGCACCGGATGCGGATTTCGCCAGCACACCGGTCGCCTCCGGACTGTGCCGACCGGTGGTGACGATTGCCTTGACGCCGAACGCCGCTGCGGAGCGCAGGATTGCACCGACGTTGTGCGGATCGGTGATCTGGTCGAGCACCAGCACAATGCCGTCCTGCGGCAGTTCATCGATGTGCAAGCCGGGCAGGGGATCGGCCTCCGCCAGCAGACCCTGATGCACGGCATCCGGCCCGAGCCGCCGGTCGATGTCGCCGGGATGCACCAGTTCCGGCGGAACGCGAGTGTCGATCTTCTCGTCGGCGAGCCGCCGGGCGACATTTTCGGTGACGAACAGCTTACGGATGCACCGCTGGGGATTGGCCAGCGCCATGGTGACCGAGTGCCAGCCATAAAGAATGACGGGACCTTCGCCTTTGGCGTGCCCCTTCGCGCCCTTGGCGTCGCGGTCGCGCCAGTGAGGGCGTCCGCCCTGAGGCTTGCCTTGATGCCGTTCCGGGCGCTCCCGATCGCGGTCGCCGCCGCGTCCGCCTGTTTTCGGGCCTTTGAAACGTGATTTCCGGTCTCGATCGCTCATGCGGCCTTGTCCCACGGGGCTGGAATAATGGCAATTTTCGGCTTTGGGCAGGATCGCAACGACCTGTCATATTCGTCCCCGCCTTGGTTGACTTTACCCCGGCGCTTCGCCCATAAACGCGCCGACCGGGCGCCCGTTTACGGGCACGCTTTTTACCGTCATCCATGGCCGTTCAACCACCCCCGTTCGGGTGGGCGAGGGTGTCGGATGACGTCGAGCGGGGGAGTGTCCCGAGTGGCAAAGGGAGCTGACTGTAAATCAGCCGCCGTATGGCTTCGAAGGTTCGAGTCCTTCTTCCCCCACCAATCTAAGATCGCCCGGAAATCGTTTCCGGGCGATTTTTTCTAAGCGGTACGCCGCAACCGCCGGAACAGTTGCGGTTCACGTATGGTCCGCGCGCAATTGGAAAGTCGGCCATGGCTCTGCACGGTTCGTTTCGCTGGCTCGCAGCTTCGCTGCTCGCCTTGTTGGCCAGCGGAACAGATATGAAGGCCGCAGATGTCGGTGCTCCGCCGCCCTCTCTGCCAGTCCAATCGCTCTTCTAGCCCGAGCCGCTTGCGAAACGGTCCTATGGTTTCGACGTGCGCCTTGGCGGCTTTGCCCATGCAGTTGGAAGCGCGGAAGCCAATACGTTCGACGCCAGCCTTCAGGTCGTTCTTCCCAAGTTTCTAGCAGATAACTATGGGTGGTGGAATTTCCTGAATCCCCACACCTACGTCGGCGGAATGTTCAACACCGGCGGCCGCACCAGTTCGGTCCGGGCGGGCTTGCTGTGGCAAATTCCGTTCACCGAGCGCTTCTTCGGCGAAATCTTTTTCGGTGGGGCCTATCACGACGGCTCCAAAGTAGGCGATGCGACCCACAATGCGCTTGGCAGCCGCGCCCTGTTCAATGTGGGCGGATCGATCGGTTACCGCTTTACGCCGCAGTGGAGCGTACTGGTGACGTTCGACCATCTGTCGAACGGCAAAGAGGTCTTCGGCACCGGCTTCGACAGGAATGTCGGCATCAACAACTACGGCGCCCAAGTCTCTTACGCCTTCTAAAGTCTCCTACGCCTTCTGAAGCCTCCGACGTTTTCCAAGGTCTCCACCGCTTTTTAAGGCCTTTCAGCGCCATGGCTGATGATAACAAACTGATGCAACAAAAAGCCGCCCGAGGGCGGCTTTTTCGATGAACGGCGAGTGCTGGCTGGCTTAGGCTAATGACTCAATCGTAGTAGCGCCGCTCGCGGTAGACCTTGCGCGGCTTGGGGGCAGGTCGATACTGCTCGGCGAAAGCAAAGACCGGGTTGACCTGGCAGTAAGCCCGGCGTCCCGATGCGCTCGCCATGCATTGCGCATAGGTATTGTAATAGCAGGTGCCGGGGCCGGCCTGAAAGCCTTCGACCAGGCAATAGCGATAATCCCGGGCTTCGGCGGAGCCGGCGCCGAACACGGCCACGCCTGCCACGGCCAGAGCGGCGAAAAGTGCATTGCGCATGAGACGTTCTCCCGGTTGGAAAGAGGCTAAAGCGGAAACATTCTTACGGGAATATGGTTCCGTTGGGACCTGACTTCAAATCAAACGTGGTTGAGGCGGCGGAACGGCCATGCTAGTGCTCGCCGCGTCGCGGGTGTAGCTCAATGGTAGAGCAGCAGCCTTCCAAGCTGAATACGAGGGTTCGATTCCCTTCACCCGCTCCAAACTTCCCTGAAAATTGATATTCGCCGCGGTCCGCGAGACCGCCTCACGAATCGTCGAGTTTGTTGAGGTCGCGCACCGACTGCATGATCGGCTCGAAATTCGACCGCGCGTCCAGCGCGTCGAACAGTTGGGCCGTATCTGACAGCAGCGCGTGAGAGCGCTGAATCGCGATCCTCACGTCATCATGCGGCGTATCCGACAGGCGGCCGTGCCCGGACAGCAGGATTTTCGAGTCCAGCCCCTTCAAGCGCTCCAGCGACTGGATGTAGTCGCTGATGCTTCCCGACCCGAACACGCCGCCCATCACGCCGCCGGGCATCAGAGTGTCGGCGGCGAACAGCAAGCCCTTGTCCTGTTCGAACAGGCTGATGCACGCGGAGGTGTGGCCGGGCGTGTACATCACGTTCAGCCTGAAGTTTCCGAGGTCGATCAGGTTGCCTTCCTCAAGCCAGATGTCGACGTCGATCGGCACGTCCGGTTCGTTGAACATCTTGCGCAGCATCGAGAAGTCATCGCGCAGCATGATCTTGTTCGCGGCGAGACGATGCGCGGCGATGATCGTCTTCCCGGTGAAGTGGTAGGCCGCGCCGATATGGTCGAGATGTTCGTGGCTGAGCACCACCATGTCGATGTCGGAAGGCTTGACGCCGAGATGCGCAAGGCATTCCAGCAGATGCGGAAAGTTCGAGGACAGGCCGACGTCGATCATGATGGTCCGCTTGCTGCCGCGCACCAGATACGCATTGGCGGCGCGGTTCTTGAACCGGATCTGATAGACGTCCTCGGCGGCCTGAATCAGCGAACAGACATCGTCGTTGCGAAGAATGGGAAAGGGTGAGGGCTTGCGGTCGCTCATGGCGTTGCGGCCTTGAAGGTGATCGCGTTCGAGGCCCGCAATCGCTTGCTCAGCGCATCCATGATCATCAGCGCGAAGGCCGGCTGCTGGCTGACGAGGTAGACGAAGCGGGCGTGATTGATCCGCATCACCTTCGTGCCGGAGACGGCGGCGACCGCCGTTGCCGAGCGCGACGAGCCGTCGATGACGGCCATCTCGCCGAAGAATTCACCCTTGCCGAGGCTGACGATGACGGTTCTGCCTGCGCCTGAATCCTTGACGATGTCGATCTTGCCTTCGAGCACCACAAACAGCTCGCGGCCGGTCGATCCCTCCTCGAAAACGACTTCGGAGGCATCATACTCGTTGATGCATTTTTCGATTGTCATGGAACGCTCACAGCCTTTCGCCGCCGGTTCTGCCCAGATATTAGGCTGGAATCCGGCCGACGCAATCAGTCGCCCGCGGCAATCTTCCGGACGATCTTGAAAAAGGCCGTCATCGCGGGCGAGGGCGTGCGGTGCCGCTGGGTGATGAGCCCGAATTCAATGTTGATCGGCGTGGGGTTCATCACCAGGTGGGCAAGTTCGCCCCGGCGCCAATAGGGCTCAAGCAGCGGGATCGGCGCCCAGCTGATCGCATCGCTGGCGATCACAGCTCCACGCATAGCCGCAAAGCTCTCGACCCAGATTCGGGGGACGAAGCCGCCGGACTTCGGGACGGTCAGCGCGCGATTGTCGCCGGCGCTGTCCATGACGTCAGACGAGTAGTGCGACGGCCGAGGGCCGGCCAGTGGATAATCCGCGAGATCCATTTCTCCGATCACGCCGCGTTGCAGCAGCGGATGACCGGGCCGGCAGAACAACGCCACGTTGACGGTGATCAGCTTTTCGAAGGCGAGGTCATCGAGCCCGCGCACTTCGACGCGGTCGCCGATTGCGATGTCCGCGCTACCATTGAGAACTTCCTTTACGGCGCGACGACTCTCGCTGGAGCGCAGGCGGCAACGGACATTCGGAAATTCCATGGCGAGCCGTCCGAGCGCCTGAGGCACCCAAAGCTCCGATGGAAACGTGCCTGCGACGACCGTGAGTTCACCGACCTCGAGCCCCTTCGCCAGTCGTATCTCGCGGGTGAGGTTGTCCATGCTGCGCGCGACCGGTTGACCCCACTCCAGCAGGATCTTGCCAAACATCGTTGGCTCGGGAACGCCCGTCCCGCGGTCGAACAGCCGGACGTCCAGTTCGGTCTCCAGCGCCTGGAGCGCGCGCGTCAGGGCGGACTGGGTGATGCCCAGCGCTTCCGCAGCCCGCCCGAAGTGGCGATGGCGCTCAAGCGCCGTGACGATCTCGATGTGTCTCAGAGTAATCACGATGCACATTTCTCATTGATATTTGAGTTTCATGAATTTGACACATCAGACGACGCTTTGCCATCCATTTGATGGGGCGATGACGCGATTCGCGTCCGCATGAGGAACTGAATTCGCTTCGCCGGGGCGCGGCGATTTCAAGCAGGCAAGGGGCGTGCGGTGGCTTTTGTAAATCAGCGAGTGGGGTTGGAATCCGATCGCCGTAATGAGCAATCACCGTTTGCACCGGCGCGTTGCGGACGGCTGCGCAACGCGTTGCGCCGGCACTGGCTCTGCGGCGCCGCGCTGATGGCGCTGTCTGCGCCGGCGAGCGCGCAGACGATCGATACGATGCCGGCCTGGAACGGAACGTCTGCCCTTGGTTACTGGGGCGCGGGCGGCTCGGGGACATTCGGTCAGACCATCACGGCGCCGACGCAAAGCACATTGACCGAATTTTCGTTCAATCTGATTTACAACAGCAGCGGACCGCCCCATTCGCAGTATCAGGCCTTTGTCTATCGATGGGATAGCGTCAACGGCTATACCACGGGACCGGCGCTGTTCACCTCGGGAGTGATGACGGCACCTGGCGCCATGGCCTTTACTGAGGTGACATTCAATACCGGGCGCGTCACCCTCACGCCGGGCCAGCAATATGTGCTCTTCATCACCACCAAGAGCGTGGTGCAGGGCGGATCCGCGCAATACAGCATGGCCCAGGTTGCAGGCGGCGGGGCCTATGCCGGTGGTATGATGGTCTGGAACAACGGCGCGAATTTCAGCGACCTGGCTACCACGACATGGTCCAGCCTCCTCTCGCGAGACTTCGCGTTCACAGCGGTGTTCGCTCCATCGACGCTGCGCTCACAATTGCTGACGGGCACGCCGATCAATCCAACCAATGTCGCGGGCGGGATCGACAAATTTCTCGCCAGCGGCGCACCGACGGGCGGATTTTTGGTGCTGACCGGCCTTGCGCCGGCGCAACTGCCGGGCGCGCTGACGCAGCTTTCCGGCGAAAACGGCACCGCGGTCCAGCAGGGCGGCGTGCAGTTGATGAACCAGTATTTGTCGGTGCTGACCGATCCGACGGCGGCCAATCGCGGCGGCGTCGGTGGCGGCAATAATGGTGCGATGGGGTATGCGCCGGAGCGCTCTGCGGCGACTGCAAATCTGCCGCGCTCGATCGCATCAGCCTACGCCATGACCTCCAAGGCGCCGTCGCTGCAGGCGAACGCCACGTCGCGATGGAATGTCTGGGGCTCCGCATTCGGCGGCAGCAACAAGACCAGCGGCGATGCCGTCACCGTCGGCAGTCACGATGTCCGGTCGAATGCCGGCGGTTTCGCAGCGGGCGCTGATTATCGCTTCTCCCCCGACACGCGGGCCGGCTTTTCGCTGGCGGGCGGCACCACATCATGGTCGCTGGCCGGTGGTCTCGGTGATGGCCGCAGCGATGTGTTGCTGGCCGGTGTCTATGGCACGCACAACTTCGGCGCGGCCTATGTCTCCGGCGCAGCGTCCTACGGCACCTACTGGACGTCATCCTCCCGCACTGTAAGCGTCGTGGGCACCGACACGCTACAGGCAGATTTCAACGCCCAGAACTTCGGCGGACGCGTCGAAGGCGGCTATCGCATGCAGATGCCAATAGCGTTCCATGTGACGCCCTATGCCGCGGTTCAGGTGCAGGGCTTCCGCACGCCGTCCTACGGCGAAACCGCAACCTCAGGTTCCGCGCAGTTCGCACTCAATTACGAGGCGCGCACGACAACCGCAGTGCGCTCTGAACTGGGCGGCCGGATCGACAAGGCCTGGCTCGCCACCGGTGGCAGCGTGTTCAACGTGTTCGGCAAGGCTGCCTGGGCGCACGACGAGGTCAGCGACCCACGGCTCAACGTCAGCTTCGTCAGCCTTCCGGTGGCGAGTTTCGCGGTCAACGGCGCGACGCCGGCCCGCGATCTCGCCCTGACGACGGCGGGCGCGGAATGGCGCTTCGGCAACGGCGTCTCGGTCATGGCGAAGTTCGACGGCGAGTTCGCTGAACGCTCGCAGACCTACGCCGGCACCGCGCGATTGCGCTACGCGTGGTGAGATTCACGGGCGTCGTTGTCGCGTAGCGCGATGCGTGTCGATCTTCATCAGTTGCTTTGACGTGTTGAACTAAGAATCGGGGACTTCCGTTGCTGTCAGATTTTGGTAGGGGCCATCGCCCATTTTCGCTCGCGCGCCGCGTGGTGTTTGGAATTGCCAGCGTTGGCATTCTGGTTTGCGGAAGCGGCGAAGCCCGGGCCTCCGCAGGTTGCGACAGCCTGAATGCTGGAACATGGAATGTCACGCAAACTGATGGACCGGCGTTCTCCCAGAAAACGGTCACAGGCTTTGTGGTCGGCGACAAGATCACGTTCACCATCACCGGGGTCAATGCGACGCTCGCGGCAGGTGGACAGTGGTGGATCACATCGGTCTCGGCTCCCGGAACGCTGCTCGATGACTACAGCATCTACTCCAGTGGTACGGTGGTTCGCACCTATACGGTGACCGGCAACGGCGGGGACACATCCCTTAGGCAAGTCTTGCGGTTTCAGGTTCAGAATATCGGGGAAACCATCAGCGTGACGGCCGCATGTCTGCCTGTCGGTGGTCACGCGTCGACAAAGCCGACAAACAGCCAGAAACTTCGCGCCATGCAGGTGCAGGGATCTACCATCGCGGCGCAGGCCTCGGGTGCCGCGATCACCGGGGCGGTCGGCAATGCCATCGATGATGCCTTCAGCAACGGAGGTAAGCCGGTCACGTTCGGAGCGAACGGAATGTCGTTCAACTTCGCGGCTGATCCGGATGCGGATGTTGGCACGCGCTCGGATGTGACACGCCGCGCCGATGATGCTTTCGCAGCGCTCGCTTATGTTGGTCCCACCAAGGCGCCGCGCGTGCCGACGCTTGAGCGGCAATGGAGCTTGTGGGCCGATATTCGCGGCACCGGCTGGGATCGCAACAACGCCGGCGGCGATCTTCGCGGCACGCAGATCAATGCCACCGCCGGCATCGGTTACAAGCTTCGCCCCGACGTTCTGGTCGGCGTGTTCGCCGGCTTCGAGAACTTCAACTACGACTTCGTTTCGCTCGCTGGCAACCTCAAGGGTAGCGGCGGCACCGCTGGCGGTTACGCCGCATGGCGGATCGCGCCGACGCTGCGCTGGGATGCGATGGCGGGCTGGTCGGGTCTCTCCTATGACGGCGTGGCCGGCACGGCGAGCGGCAGCTTCACCGGTTCGCGCTGGATCGCCTCGACCGGGCTGACCGGCAACACCCGCGTCGCGGCTTTCGTCTTCGAGCCGTCTGCGAAGATTTACGCGCTGTGGGAACATCAGGGCGCGTGGACCGACAGCCTCAAGGTGTTGCAGGCCTCGCGCGACTTTGCCACCGGCCGCATCTCGGCGGGCGGTCGCGTGATCGCGCCGTGGCGGGTGTCGGCTACGACGACGCTGTCCCCTTATCTTGGTTTCTACGGGGATTGGCGCTTCGCGACCGACAACGCGCTGCCGGTGGGTGTGCCGTTCGTCGGCATCGGCGATGGCTGGTCCGGCCGGGTCACGGGTGGCGTCAACATCGCTATGGTGAGCGGCGGATCGCTGGCGCTCGGCGGCGAATACGGCGGCATCGGTGCGAACTACGGCGTGTGGACCGCGAACGCGCGGGCAAACTGGCCGTTCTGATCATCTGCGGCGAGACGAGGATTGCCTCGCATCAGTCTTCGTTTTCTCGCAGACGACAAAGAAGGCGCGGAGCGATCCGCGCCTTCGATGTTTTTGCAGCAAAGGCTGCTTGCGCCGCTCGTTGGTTTACATTGCCCGACGTGCGGACTTTGCGGAAGTCACGTCTGCTTCTGTGGCTGCTTCAGGATAGCGGCCGAGAGACAGGAACAAGGCTGCGGGGATCAGTTGCAGCGCGGCCAACAAGAACAGCGGCACCACGGCGCCGCCGTGGGCGGCGGAGAGTTGCGCGAATGCAACTGGCCCGATCGCCGCGCCGATGAAGAATGCGAACAGAAACCAGCCAAATGTCTTCGAGACCGCGCGTGTGCCGAAATAGCGGCTGGCGAGATAGGGCATAAGGTCGGTTTCGCCGCCGACCGCGATACCGCCAGTCGCGGCCGCGACGAAGATCAGTGCCGGTGCCGTCGCTGTTGCATAGAGTCCGAAACAGGCCGCGGCGAGCGTGACCGTCAGGATGCCGACGACCGGGGCCTGCAGCTTGTCCAGCAGATAGCCGAACCCGATGCGCCCAAGCAGAACGGAGAGGCCCGACACGGCTTGTATCATCGCCACGTCGGCGAGGGGCATGCCCGCAGTCTCGGTCAGAATGAAGGCGATGTTGGCTGCGATCGCGTAAAGCGACAAGCCCATGATCGCAAAGCAGACGGCAAGTTTCCAGAACGTTGCTGTGCGGACGATGTCGCGAACATCCATGCCAGGGGCTTCGCGCTTCGCGCCAGGAGCCGTTTCGGCCGATTGAGCGCCGTCCGGGTTGTCCTTCACAAGGAGAGCGACAAGCGGCAGGCAAATGAGTAGTTCGACAGCAGCCAGTGAGAGCAGGGCGGCCGACCATCCGGACTGCGCGATGATTTTCTGCGCCAGGATGGGAATGAAGAACGAGCCGACGGCCTGCGCGCTGGCGGCAAGCCCTAGGGCCAGTCCCCGCCTGCGATCGAACCAGAAGGCAATGGCCCTCGCATAGGACACCACGTTGGTGCCGGCGCTGACCAGACTGACCAGACCGAAGGCGAGATACATTTGAGTCAGCGAATTTCCGATCTGGCTCAGGAGAATGAGCGAGATCGCGAAGAGCGCGATGCTGCCCGTCGCAACCTTGCGCGACCCCCACCGGTCAAGCATCCATCCGCAAACCGGATACATCGCCGTCTGGATGAGCAGGAAAATCGTGGCGGCTTTGGCAAGCTCGGGTTGGGTCCAGCCGAACTGCCGTGCCCATGCGCTGGCGAGGAGGGCGAAGCCCGCACCCATGAAAACGAGCGAACCGAAGGAAATTCCGATCCCCGATCCGATAACAACTTTCCATCCCGCATGGGATGTCCGCGCCGCCATGGTGATTCTTGCCTCAGCCCTGAACTCAAGTGACGCTTGAGGGAATGAGGCGGCTAGCGCAAGGCCCGTTCATCGGTGGAGCCTGCGGCGATCTCACGCGGAGGCAAATTCTGAGGAATTGGCCTGTTCGCAGCACTCGCCGAGATGATCTTGATGAACGCCGTCACGCCGGCTTCATGTTCGCCATCACCATGGTGGCGACCTCGGTATAGGTATTCACCATCGGCCCCACGATCCTGTGCAGCGGGTTCTTCGAGACCAGCATGTCGTGCATCACCAGATGGTCGATGCCGGTGGTCAGAAAGCAGATCACGGCGTCGCGCGGCGTCTCGATGATCGGCTCGCCCTTGACGTTGAACGACGTGTTGATCAGCACAGGCACCCCGGTGAGGGCGTCGAATTCCTTCAGCAGCCGGTAGAGCATCGGGTTGGTGGCTTCGCGCACCGTCTGCACCCGCGCGGTGCCGTCCACATGCACGATCGCCGGAATTTTATCGCGCCACTCGGGACGGACATTCTTGGCGATCAGCATGAAGGGCGAATCTTCCTCGCCCTCAAAGATTTCCTTCGCACGCTCATAGAGCACGATGGGCGCGAACGGTCGGAACGGCTGGCGATGCTTGACGCGACTGTTCAGGATGTCCTTCATCTCGGGCTTGCGCGGATCGGCCAGCAGGCTGCGATTGCCCAAGGCACGCGGGCCGAACTCGGAGCGGTCCTGAAACCAGCCGATCACCTTCTGATCGGCGAGCAGTTTCGCCGTGTCTTTCGCGATGTCGTTGCTTCTGGTTTGCGTAGTCTGGATGCGAACCAGGAACTTGCTGGCTGAATCAGCGACTTCCTGATCGGAGTAGCGCTTGCCGACATAGGAATGATCCATCACAAAACTGCGGCGCTGCTTGAGGATTTCCACCCAGCCGTAATAGGCGCAGCCAATCGCGATGCCGTCATCGCCGGCCGCCGGCTGAATCCAGACGTTCTCGAAACCGGATTCCCGCGCCACGCGGCCGTTGGCGACACAGTTCAGCGCGACGCCGCCCGCGATGCAGAGATTTTTTGCGCCCGTGGTCTCGCGCAGCCACGCCGCGCGGGCGAGCAGCACCTTTTCGGTGTCGTCCTGAACGCGCCAGGCAAGATCTTCCCAGTGCTTCATCAGCGGGCTGGTCTCCCACTTCTGGTCGCTGTCCATGATGTAGGGTTTGTTCAGTTCGGACGTCCAGCGCGGGACGGTGAGCGTGTTGTCCTTGATCTGCATCAGGGACGGGACGTTGCCGTGACGTCCGTAAGGCGCAAGCCCCATCAGTTCGCCGCACTTGTTCCAGTCGCCGAAGATGTAGGTGGAGGCGCGGCTGTAGAGCGCGCCGAGGCCGGGCATGTTGTAGAACTCGTCGCTGAGAAATCCGCGATCGGGCTCCATCCAGACCTTCTTCAGACATTCGAGCTTCGTGCCCGAGAACTTGTAGTAGCTCTCCGACTCGCGCGCCAACGGCGTGGCGGCGTCGCTTTCGGGAAACGCCTCGTTGACATCGGAGCGATAGCTGCCGACGCCATCGACGATCATCACGACGCCTTCCTCGAAAGGGGAGACGGCGAAGGCGCTGTAGGCGTGGGCGAGGTGATGCGAGATCGACACCACCTTGTCGGATCGCGACAGGAAATGGGGATGGCTCTTGGCATCCGCCCGTTCATATTCGGGCAGGAAGCCCGGCAGGTCCTGATACAGCAGCCGGTCTTCCATTTCAGGCACAGGCAGGATGTAGCAATTGCGGACCACCAGATCGACGTCGTCGAGCGTGATGCCTTCGGCGTCCAGGCAGTAATCGATAACTTCCTTGTAGAAGCCGGTGGCGTGCTTCTCGCGGGTGATGCGCTCCTTCGCGATTGCATAAGCGATCTCGCCATCCCGCAGCAGGCAGGCGCTCACGTCGTGGTCATATGTGTTGAGGCCGAGAACGTAAGTATGTTTTTTGGGCATGGACCAACTTTCGGAGCGGCGGGCTTAAACGTTTAGTGGTGGAATGGTTCGGAAGGTTCAACCGCGTCTCGCACTTGCGAGGATTTTCGTTCAGCATGATGAACACCCGTTCAGCACGGGTATGGCAGTATCGAGATTAGCATGAACAGATTGTGATGCTTTCTAAGTAAACGCCAACGCGATCGGCTGAGGTTGCTTGACCCATGGGGCAGGTTGACCCTAGTCTGTTACCGGATGAATCGTGCGGTAGTCTTGTTTTTGACTATCTATTTTCCGAATGTGCCTGAACGGGACGCAGGCTCGCGGGTTTAATACGCGGAAGTGCTCCACTGCGTTTCCGGAATTGGAGGTGCCCTTTATGACTCAGATCAAGACGCGTTCGAACTTCTTGAAGCGTGCCCTTGCGGCTGCGGCCTTGGTGTTGGTCTATTCGATCAGCTTCTTAGGCACATCGTTTGTCGTCGCGACTTCGACTTCGACTTCGGCGGAAGCGCGTGGCCGCGGTCGGGGTGGTGGCCGCGGGCGCGGCGTTGGTCGCGGCCGTGGCCGAGGCGGTGGTTGGGCTCGTGGCCGCGGTCGCGGTCGTGGCTACTATCGTGGCCGTGGTTATGGCTACGGCTTCATTGCTCCGGGCTGCTACTGGAGCCCGCGCTATGGCCGGACGATCTGCCCGTACTAAGAGTTATTCGCTCGCGTAAAGCGGGTTCGCAACAAATGCGAGGTGCGCCGGTTATCCGTCGCACCTCGTTTCGTTTTTATGACTTGTTTGGATTCTGATTTTGAACCCGATCACCGTCAGGATTTACGAGAACCTGATGCGCGCACCGCAAGTGGAGTCGCGGCATCGCCGCCCCCAAGCGCAGCCCGCGCCGTGGACACAATCCGCCGGATGATGTCGTCGGTGTCGTTGAGATCACACAATCCGCCTGACAGCTTCTTCAGCCGCTCGCTGTCCGTCACGGTTTGCCGGATCATCGCCAGCGCGAAATGCAGGCCCCAGTAGATATCGACTTCGTCGCGATGGGGCAGGGCGAGACGCAATGCCGTTGCAAACCGCTGCAGATGCCGGAACTCGCGATCGACGATCTTCTTGATCGGCGGCACGGTCTCGACCGAGGCACGGGTCATGAACCGGGCCGCGGCGGAGCGTTGAAGATCGGGGCTGAGGCACCATCGCAACGGCGGGCCAACCAGCGCACTCAGAATCGCATCGACGCTCGGGCGGCCGCCGCCTTCAAGTTCCGCAGCTTTCAGCTCCGCAAATCGCTCGCGGTTCAGAACGGTGGTGCGGCTGACGAACAGGTCGGCCAGCAATTCGTCCTTAGAGCCGAAATGATAGTTCACCGCCGCGAGATTGACGCCGGCGGCGGCCACGATGTCGCGCATCGTAACTTCGCCGAAGCTGCGCTCGGCCCAGAGCATTTCAGCGGCGGTGAGAATGGCGTTTTTCGTCTGATCGCTCGACATCGAAGCCAACGGTAAGAGGTGCTATGCAAAAGCGCGAAGGGTGTTTCGCGCTGCGAAACAAGATCATACATTTGTTTGATCGTCACTTGCCATTCAAACAAATGTATGAAATCAACCTAGCAGCAAGATTGCAGCGCGGCAAGACATCCATGCGACGATCAGACAACGTCAACACTGTTGACGTTGTCTGTCGGGTGGACAGTCGGTCGCGAGTGTTGCAAGACCGTCGCCAACCAACAACAAGAGAGGACCGTTCTATGGATTTCACGATGTCTGCGCGCCAGACCGAATGGCGTAACCGCGTTATCGCGTTTATGGACAAGCACGTTCGCCCCGCCGCTCCGATCTACAAGGAGCAGGATGCCAAGGGTGATCGCTGGAAGGTGATCCCGGTTCTCGAAGACCTGAAGAAGAAGGCGAAGGCCGAAGGCCTCTGGAACATGTTCATGCCGCCAAACGAGCATGAAGACGATGAATTCCGCGGCGCCGGCCTGACCAATCTTGAATATGCGCCGCTCGCAGAGCAGATGGGCCACTTCTACTGGGCCTCCGAAGTGTTCAATTGCTCGGCTCCGGATACCGGCAACATGGAAGTGTTCATGCGCTACGGCTCCAAGGAGCACAAGCGCCAGTGGCTGAAGCCGCTGATGAACGGTGAAATCCGCTCGGCGTTCCTGATGACCGAACCGGCGGTGGCGTCGTCCGACGCGACCAACATCGAAACCAGCATCAAGCGAGATGGCGATCACTACGTCATCAACGGCCGCAAGTGGTGGTCGTCCGGCGCAGGCGACCCGCGTTGCAAGATCGCGATCCTGATGGGCAAGACCGATCCGAGCCTGCCACGCCATCAGCAGCAGTCGCAAGTCCTCGTGCCGCTCGACGCGCCCGGCATCACGATCGAAAAGATGCTGCCAGTGTTCGGCTTCGACGATGCACCGCACGGTCATGCGCAGATCCTGCTCGAGAACGTCCGCGTGCCTGCCAGCAACATTTTGCTCGGCGAAGGACGCGGCTTCGAAATCGCTCAGGGCCGTCTCGGTCCAGGCCGCATCCATCATTGCATGCGCACCATCGGCGTCGCCGAGGCCGCGCTCGAGAAGATGGTCAAGCGTTTGTCGTCGCGTACCGCGTTCGGCAAGAAGATCATCGAGCAGTCGGTGTGGGAACAGCGCATCGGCGAAGCGCGCACCAACATCGACATGACCCGTCTGCTCTGCCTCAAGGCGGCTGACATGATGGACAAGGTCGGCAACAAGGCTGCGCAAACCGAAATCGCGATGATCAAGGTTGCGGCGCCGAATATCGCGCTCAAGATCATCGACGATGCTATCCAGGCATTCGGTGCCGCGGGCGTGTCCGACGAAGCCGGACTGGCGAAATCCTACGCGGGCATCCGTACGCTGCGTCTGGCTGACGGTCCGGATGAAGTTCACAACCGGGCCATTGCGCGGCTTGAGCTTCGGAAGTATTCCAATCAGTAACTGAATAAAAAAGATTGGAAGACGGTATGGGTCTCGGTGTGAGAAACGACTCTGACTTCTCCGGTACAATGCCGGTCGAAGAGCGCCATCGTGTTGACGAAGCAAATCTCGCCAAGTGGATGGCCGAACATGTCGAAGGCTACGCGGGACCGCTGACGGTCACGCAGTTCAAGGGCGGTCAGTCGAATCCGACATACCGCCTCGACACACCCAAGACCGCCTACGTGATGCGGCGTAAGCCGTTCGGCAAACTTTTGCCGTCGGCTCACGCCGTGGATCGTGAGTTCAAAGTGATCGCGGCCCTGCACGCGCAGGGTTTTCCGGTGGCGCGCGCTTACGCGCTCTGCATGGATGACGCGGTGATCGGCACGGCCTTCTACGTCATGTCGATGGAAGAGGGGCGCGTATTCTGGAATCCGACGCTGCCGAGTCTCGAGCCCAAGGAACGTCACGCGGTCTTCACGTCGAAGATCGAGACGCTGGCGAAGCTGCACAGTTACGATCCGGAGAAGATCGGGCTGGGCGACTTCGGCAAGCCCGGCAATTATTTCGCGCGTCAGGTCGATCGCTGGACCAAACAGTACCGCGCGTCCGAGACCGATCCGATCCCGGAGATGGATCGCCTGATCGAATGGCTGCCGAAAACCGTGCCGCATCAGGCGCGTGTTTCGGTTGTCCACGGCGACTATCGCCTCGACAACATGATCTTTCACGCGGACAAGCCGCAGGTGAAGGCTGTGCTGGACTGGGAATTGTCCACGCTCGGCGATCCGATGGCCGACTTCGCCTATCTGCTCATGCAGTGGACCATGCCGGGACTCGATGGCGCCGATTTCAAGGCGCTCAACATTCCGACCATGGAGGAGGCAGAGGCCATTTATTGCAAGGCGGCGGGCGTTCCTCCGATTGCGGACCTCAACTGGTATTTCTCTTACAACCTGTTCCGGCTCGCCGGCATCGTGCAGGGCATCGCCAAGCGTATTGTGGATGGCACTGCGGCGAATGCGAAAGCGCAGGAATCCGCCTCTCGCCGCATCCCGCTGGCGCAGGCAGCCTGGGCTTACGCCCAGAAGGCCGGCGCAAGCTAAGGCAACAACAAACAGCTTCGGTGTGATGCGCGGCAGCGCGCATCCGCTCAATTCAATCAAAACTTCTGGAGAACGTCATGGGTCGCCTCGAGGGCAAGTCCGTTATCATCACCGGCGCGGGCAGTGGCATAGGCCGCGCAGCATCGCTGATGTTCACCAAGGAAGGTGCGAAGCTGATCGCGGTCGACAAGACCGAGGGCGTCAACGAAACCGTCGAGCAGGTGCGCAAGGCCGGCGGCACCGCCGAGGCTGTGATTGCCGATGCAGGCATCGAAAACGATGTGAAGGCTTTCATCGCCAAGGCGATCTCGGCCTACGGCAAGCTCGACGCGATCTGGGCCAACGCCGGCATCGGCGGCGGTCTGATCCCGCTGGCAGAGCAGACGCCGGAGCACTGGCAGGAAGTTCTGCGCGTCAATCTGATCGGGCCGTTCCTCGCCGTGAAGCACTCCATTCCGCACATGGTGAAGCAGGGCCACGGCGCCATCGTCTGCACTGCGTCGGTTGCGGGCCTGAAGGCCAATGCCAGCGGTCATCCATATGCCGCCAGCAAGGCGGGCGTGATCAGCCTCGTGCAGACCACAGCCTATTCGCTCTCCGGCACCAACGTTCGGATCAATGCGGTGTGCCCCGGACTGATTGAGACCGGCATGACCAAGCCGATTTTCGATGGTGCGAAGGAGCGCGGCACCGAAGGCAAGATCGGCCAGCTCAACCCGTTGAAGCGTCCGGGCCAGCCGCATGAACTCGCGGCGATGGGATTGTTCCTCGCCAGCGACGAAGCCTCTTACGTCAACGGACAGGCGTTCCCGGTCGATGGCGGTCTGACCGCGTCGATGCCGTACGCCGGCAAGCCGATCTGATGTCGAGCGCTCCCGCCAAGCCGTTCGTTGCGCAGCATGCCGTCCCGGTGGGCGTGACATCGACACGCTGGTGGTGGGTGCGTCATGCTCCGGTGCGCGAGGACGGCGGCAACATCTACGGCCAGTCGGACATCGGCTGCGATTGCAGCGACAGCGTCGTGTTCGCGGGTGTTGCGAAATTCCTGCCGCGGGATGCCGTCTGGTTTTCCAGCAATCTGCAACGCACGCACCAGACCGCCGCGGCGATCTGGGCGGCCGGATTGCCGAAGCCCGATCAGATGCTTCAGGACAAGGCGTTCGCGGAGCAGGATCTTGGCGAGTGGCAGGGCATGAATCGCGCCGCGTTCTTTGCGGCGCGTCCTGCGTCGATCGCGAGCTACTGGTTCGCACCCGCGCATGAACGCGCGCCGGGCGGCGAGAGTTTCAACGATCTGTCCGACCGGACGGTGGCGGGTATCCGGCGCATCAACGCCGCGCATGCGGGCAAGGACATCGTCTGCGTGTCGCACGGCGGTCCGATCAAGGCGGCGATCGCGCATGCGCTTGGGCTGGAAGCCGGCGCCGGTTTCGCATTCACCATCGACAACTGCTCGGTGACGCGGCTGGATTTTCTGGCGAGCGACAGCCACAGCGGCTGGCGGGTGCCGATGATCAACCAGCAGCCGTGGATCGCCAGCCACGCGCACGATGCCATGCATCAGCCCGCCGGACCGGAAGTCACCAACAAGCTCGGATAGCAATAAGCGGCAGCGCCGCACGTATAGGGAGAGAAACGCATGACCTTGTTCGACATGACCGGAAAATCGGCCGTCATCACCGGCTCCACCAAGGGCATCGGCCGCGCCATTGCCGAGCGGATGGTGGAGCATGGCGCGCAGGTCGTGATTTCGTCGCGCAAGCAGGATCAGTGCGATCAGGTGGCGAAGGAAATCAACGACAAGTTCGGCAAGGGCAAGGCGATCGCCGTCGCCGCAAATATTTCGAGCAAGGAGAATCTCCAGAACCTCGTCGATGAAAGCACGCGCGCCTTCGGCAAGATCGACGTGCTGGTCTGTAACGCAGCGTCGAATCCGTATTACGGACCGCTCGCGGGCATTTCCGACGATCAGTTCACCAAGATCCTCGGCAACAACATCGTCGCCAACAACTGGATCATCAGCATGGTGGTGCCACAGATGATCGCCCGCAAGGACGGCTCGATCATCATCGTTTCATCCATTGGCGGCCTGAAGGGCTCGACCATTCTCGGCGCCTACGCGATCTCGAAGGCTGCCGACATGCAACTCGCGCGCAATCTGGCTTGTGAATACGGCCCGCACAATGTGCGCGTCAATTGCATCGCGCCGGGCCTGATCAAGACCGATTTCGCCAAGGCGCTGTGGGACAATCCGGACAACCTGAAGGCATCTACCGCGCGCTCGCCGCTGCTGCGCATTGGCATCCCCGATGAAATCGCGGGTGCCGCGGTGTTCATGGGATCGGCTGCCGGTAATTTCATGACCGGTCAGACGGTCGTCATCGACGGCGGCGCAACGATCAGCTGATCAAGAGCTTCGTCATTCCGGGGTACGCGAAAGCGCAAACCCGGAATCTCGTTGTGTTAGTGTGGATTCCGGGTTCAGCCCTGCGGGCTGCCCCGGAACGACAATTCATTCCACTGCAGCGTAGACGAGGCTGCGCACCAGCGTGCGGAAATACTCGCGCTGGCCGGGGCCTTGCGACAGGAAGATCGCAAACAGATCTTCCTGCGGGTCGATCCAGAAGAACGTGCCTGCGACACCGCTCCAGAAAAACTGTCCGACGGAGCCCGCATAGGGTGCCATGCCTGCATCGGTGCGCACCGCGAATCCGAGGCCAAAACCATGGCCTGGCGGCAGCAGGTGCGACTCCACCTTGACGTTTGCTGCGAGATGGTTGGACGCCATGAACGCGAGCGTCGTGCGTCCGATCACGCGGTTGCCGTCGAGCGTGCCGCCGTTCAGCAGCATCTGGCAGAAGCGCGCGTAGTCCATCGCGGTCGAGACCAGCCCGCCGCCGCCGGATTCCATCTTCGCTACTTCCAGCGGATCGAACAGCGCGACCTTGTCGCCGGTCCATGGATCGGCCGGGAAGGGCTGCGCGATGCGCGACTTGTTGTCCTGCGCGGTGTGAAAGCCGGTTTCGTTCATCTGCAGCGGGCTGAGGATGCGCTCGCTCAGGAAGGCGCTCAGCAGCTTGCCTGACACCACTTCAAGGACGCGGCCCAGAATGTCGGTGGAGCGGCTGTAGTTCCATTCCGTGCCCGGCTGGCACATCAGCGGCATGCTGGCGATGAGCTTCGCGTGTTCCTCATTGGTGATGTCGCGGCGGAAGGTCTTCGCCTTCGCGTACATCCGCTGCACCATGCCGGCGCCGGTGATCTCGTATGAAATGCCCGAGGTGTGACGCAGCAGGTCCTGAATCGTAATCGGATGCACCGGCAGCGCGAATTCCAGCGCCCCGTTGCGCTCGACACCGACCTTCTGGCTGCCGAATTCCGGAATGTACTTGGCCAGCGGGTCGTTGAGCAGGAGATGGCCGTCCTCGACCAGCATCATGATGCCGAGCGACACCAGCGGCTTCGTCATCGAGAAGATGCGGAAGATGCTGTTCGTCGCCATCGCCGTGCTGCCGGCGGGGTCCTGTTTGCCCTGCGCCTCGAACCAGCCGATCTGGCCGCGCCGCGCCACCATCGACACCACGCCCGGCGTCGTGCCCTTGTCGATCTCGCGCTGGAACGCGTCGCGCATCCGCTGCAGCCGCTGTGCGGAAAGGCCAATCGTCTCCGGCTTGGCGGAGGGAAGGGCTGGGGTTGCCTTGGCGGCGCTTGGCGTGGCGTGGACGTTCATGTTGCCTCCGGTTTTCTTGTTCTGAAATCAATGCCAGCTGAAGCTTGGCCCAGAACGCCTGACTTGAACAGAGTGTCATCGCAACGCAATACAATTATAAGTAGACAATCTGCTTTGCTCTCCCCTAACTTTCGCCCTGGCTGAGTAAAGCAAAAACAGCGGGGGCTGTATGTCGAGGATGATGGGGCTGGCACGGCTTGCCGTGCTTGCGGGAGCGCTTGCGCTCGCTGGCTGCAAGACAATCGAGAATTCTCTATCGCAAAACGACGTAGCGGGCATGAAACTGACGGACATCTCCGTCAGCTTTGCTCCTGACGCAACTATCCAGTGGGACGATGGCATCCGGGCCTACGCCACGTCGAAATCGATCCCGGACGATCAGATCGCGACAGCGACGAACACACCTGAGGGCAAGGCCTACGTTCGGAATCTTCTGGCGCAACGGATCAAGGCTGGAGTCGACAAGACGATGGCCGGTCATCTCAACGGCTCGCGTCCTGTACGGCTTAACATCGTGGTCCACAGCTTCACGATTTCACCCGCGATCCAGCGAATTGTTATCGGCGGAGGCCATGGCATGCTCGCTGACGCAAATCTGGTGGATGCACGAACTGGCGCCAGTATCGTGGCTTATCCGAAAATGAGTGTCGTTCTTGTTGTCGGACAAGGGGTTTTGGGAACCGCGGTTCAGGCCGCGATCGATCATGCTTCCGAGCAGAGCACGGCCGATAAAATTGCCAGCCGCTACGGCGATAGCTATCGTGATTGGCTGCTTCGAAAATCCTGAGGGCCTATGTTTCGTTGGCCTTCCGCGAATATCTAGAGTGAAGGGTCAATGACTGACGCAGGTGCCAGGAAACTGGCGAAAGACGGCTGGACGATCGTCGAGGACGACGGGTTTCTCAATCTGGTGGGACCGCTCTGGCATCGCGCCAACGACACGACGGGCGAATACGCCATCGTTGCGCAGGCGAAACACAAGAACCGGCGTGGGTTCGTTCAGGGCGGGTTGCTGATGACGCTGGCGGACCGTTCGCTCGGCATGGCCGCGCGCGCGGGAAGCGGGTCCAGCGCTGTCGTCACGATCCAGATGGATACGCACTTCATCGATGCGGCCAAAATCGGAGAAATCCTGATCTCGACGCCGCGCGTGGTGCGCAGCACGCGCACGCTGATTTTCCTGAATACCGAACTGACGGCGGAAGGCCGCTGCGTCGTGATGGCAAGCGGCGTGTTCAAGATCATGAAGGGCGCGGGCTGACCGATCACAAGCTCGCGGCTGAAACGATAAAGGCCGCCCCACCAAGGTGGAGCGGCCTTTACCAAGGCACACACTATTTTGAGGCGGACTTACGCCGCCCGGACCTCGCGCAGGAAGGCATCGACCTGCGCCTTCAGTGTTTCGCCATTCATGGACAGTTCGGCGGCCGATGCGACGACCTGATCGGCAGCGACGCCGGTTTCCCGGGCCGCATCGCGAACGCCGACGATGTTCGCCGAGACTTCGCCCGTGCCACGCGCGGCCTCGGCAACGTTGTGGGCGATCTCGCGTGTGGCTGCGCCTTGCTCCTCGACCGCGGACGCAATGGCGCTCGCGATCTCGTTGACCTTGCTGATGGTGTGGGTGATCCCGTTGATGGCCTCGGCGGACGTCTTTGTCGCGGACTGGATGGCTCCGACCTGCGCTGAAATTTCGTCGGTCGCCTTCGACGTCTGGCTTGCCAGCGCCTTCACTTCGGACGCGACGACGGCAAATCCCCGTCCGGCTTCGCCGGCGCGCGCCGCTTCGATGGTGGCGTTGAGCGCGAGCAGGTTGGTCTGTTCGGCGATCTCGCTGATCAGTTTCACCACGTCGCCGATCTTCTGGGCGGCCAGCGCCAGTCCCTGAACTTCCGCATTGGTGTCGTTCGCCTGCTTGGCGGCGTGACCGGCCACCTGCGCGGATTCATTGACCTGCTGGGCGATCTCGTTGATCGAGGCGTTGAGTTCCTCGATCGCGGCGGCGACAGCCTGGGCATTCTGCGATGCTTCTTCCGATGCATCGGCAACCGTCGCGGTCTGCTGCGTCGCTTCTTCCGCCGTGCGGGCCATATTTTCGGCCGTGCTGCGCAACTCGGTCGATGCCGCGCCCACCGCATTCACGACGCTGCCGACGCCGGTTTCGAATCGCTCGGCGAGGGCCAGCACGGTGCTGCGGCGTTCGGCCTCCGAGGCGACACGCTGCTCTTCCTGCGCGGCACGCAACCGGCCGGTTTCAATCAGGCTGTCCTTGAACACCTCGACGGCGCGCGCCATCGAGCCGATCTCGTCGCGGCGATCTGCGCCCGGCACGATGATGTCGTGCTTGCCGGACGTCATCACACGCATCGCGCCTTCGAGTGCCACGATCGGTCGTGCCAGTCCGCGACCCACCCAGGCGGCAATCAGACCGGCGATCAGCACCGCGGCGATAGCGCCGACTGCGAGCCACTTCGCGGAGTTGCTCGCGATCTCGGCGTAGGCCTTCGTGTTGCGTGCGATCTCGATGACGGCGACCGGCTGTCCGGAGAAGTTCTTGATCTGACCGAAGGTGGTCGAAACGGGCTCACCCTTGCGTTCTCCCGACACGATAACGGACTCGCCGGCAAGCGCGCGCTTGACGATGTCACCGGAAGGTGCGGCTCCTCCGATGGTCGATGCGAGGGTCTTGACGTTGCCGTCATTGATCTGGTGGATCGCGACATCGACTGAGAAGCGGTCCTTCATCGATTTGACGAAAGCATCGCCGAACGGCGCGCCCATATCGACCGTGCCCAGCAGGGTGTCACCGTCGAGAATCGGCGTGGTGCCGAAGATATTGAGGACATCGCGCCCGGCCTCGACGCCGCCGACCGGCTTCTTGGTGGCGAACGCCTGCACGACCATCTTGCGGCGGGCGGTGACGTCGTCGCCGAATGCGGTCGGGTTATGCAACCTCGCAAGGGTCACACCCGGCGGAATCTGGATCGTGATGAGTTCGACGCCGAGCGGCTTGATCGAATTCAGGGTGCTGGCGAGCAGTTTCAGCGTGGCATCCCGGTCGCGCGCCTTCACCACCGTCTTGAGCTCGGGCATGGTCGCGAGGGCATTCGCGACAACCTGAACCGTGCGCGTGTCCGAGTCCATCGCGCTCATCATGTTGTCGTAGTCGGATTTCAGTTCGCGCTGAAGCGCCAGATCGACTGCGGTCTGTTGCTGCCAAAGGCCAAAGGCGGCGAGGCCGGCACAGGAGGCCGCCGCCACCAGTGAAATTGCAATCATTATTCGGGCAGAAACGGACCAAAGCTTACGCATCGTGTCTCCAAACAATCCTGAGCCAATGACAGAAAATCTGTTGGCAATAACCTAGGAAATTTGAATCAACATCGCGTTAAGGAGTGTCGTTAGGGCGGCTTCGCCGGCACGCGATGTTCGCCAGGCAGACATGGCGATTCCGTGAAGGTGCAACTATGCTTCGAGCTAGTTTCTCGGCTCTGTGTCCGGCGCAATCATGCTCAGGTGAAAGACGAGCCCCGACGGCGGGTAGCGGAAGGTGCAATCGCCGCCGAGTTGCCGGCTGAGATTCGAAATCAGCCGCGTGCCGAAACCTTCTTCGTCGGGAGGCGCGACCGAGGGTCCGCCGCTCTCGCTCCATATCAGGCTGACGGCTGTGCCCGCTTCATCGGGCTGCGCCGTCCAGCCGATGGTGACGCGGCCGCTGTCGTTCGCCAGCGCGCCGTACTTCATTGCGTTGGTGCAAAGCTCGTGCAGGATCATCGCCATCGGCACGGCCGTCGTCGGCGGCAGGTCCACCGGCGGTCCCGAAATCACGAAACGATGTCCTCGTTCCTCCTGTAGCGGGGCAATCGCGGCTTGCGCGATTTCAGACAGATCCGCGTGCTGCCAGTTCTTGCGGGTCAGGAGATCGTGGCCGCGCACCAGCGCCTGCAAGCGTTCGTGGAACTGGCGCAGGGCTTCTGGCCCCTGGCTGTGGCGAAAGCTCAAGGACGCGATCGATTGCACGGTGGCGAGGGTGTTCTTGACCCGGTGGGCGAGTTCATGAACCAGAATCTCGCGGCGTTCCTCGGCGGTGGCGCGCTGTTCCTCCCGCATGGCGTTTTCGTCCATCAGCCGGTCGAAGGTCTGCCCGAGCACGCCGATTTCGTCGCTGCGGCCGACGATGCCGGTGCGGACGGCATCGTGACCGCGCCGCCACGCTTCGGCCGTCGCCACCATGCGCATCAGCGGCCTGCGGATGATGCCCTCGCCGACAAGCCAGGCCAGCAGGAACGCCACCGCGCTTCCCAGTGCGAACAGCGCAATGCTGTTGCGCACGGCACGGTCAATCGGCTCGAATGCTTCGCTGCGCGCGATGCCGCTGCTGACGTAAAGCCCGAACGGGGTCACCGATGCCGGGATGTAGCCGATGATGCGGGGCACACCGTCGATACCGATGATGTCCTCGGTTCCAGGCGCCGCTGCACCGATTCTGCCGAGACTGTCGTCGATCTTCTTGCCGACATATTTTTCGGGGGCCGGTTCGCGTGAGATTACGATGCCGTTGCGGTCGGCGATCAGGATGGTGCCGCCGCGTTGTACGCCGCGCTGCTTCAACTGCTTTCCCAGCCAATCAACATTGAGGCCGGCGACAATTGCGCCTGTAACCTTTCCGCCGCGAATGATGGGTGTCGCCAGTGGAATGACGTTGCGGTCGGACACCTGGCTGGCGATGAACGTCCCGATCGCGAATTTCTGCTGGTCTATGGCGGTGCGAAAATAGTCGCGGGTCGCGAGATTGGGGGCTGCCAGGCTTGGCTCGCTGAAACAGCGGATGTTGCCGTCCAGCCCGACGACCAGAATGGAGGTCAGCGGTTCGATATGGGGACGGACCCGCATGATGTAGTCGGTGCATGCGGTGCTGTTAGTCCGGTGGACCTCGTCGGCCTCCGCCACCGTGCGAAGCGCGCCCTGGATGCCGTCGAAAATCTGGCCCACCTCGGAGGCAACGACCTGTGCGCTGCGCAGGGCGTCGGCGCGGGCTTCCGCATACCGGGCGTTTCGCAGGTCAAATGCCCCGTAACTGACCGCCGCGAGACCGGGCAGGGACGCAACGAGAGTAAGCGCCAGCAGCCGGTGGGTGAGCGACATGCGGCGTATGGCATTGCGAAGCGGCAAACCGTTTGTTTCCCCCACCGGTTGAGCTTTTCTTGAATGTACGCGGCGCGCCGGATGGCGGCAATCGCCGCAGGGCGGGTTCCGTGACCAAGCGAAAATCGCTGTGAGGGGGCGTGGACGGCGTGAAAATGGTTCGCTATAGAGGCGGCTCTGTAGGAGCGTAGCTCAGTTGGTAGAGCATCGGTCTCCAAAACCGAGGGTCGCAGGTTCGAGCCCTGCCGCTCCTGCCAGTTTCTGGCCCAGTATCCGTACCTTGACCTGACGCCCGTCCCACAGTAGATAACGGCACCTGCTGTCGGCCCGTTTTGACGGATTTCCGGCGCGGCATTGAAATCCCCGGACAATCGAGCCCGCTTGGCGGCTCATCCTTCTAAAGAGGGTTGGGCGCAAGAAACTGTGGCGTGCGAGGGCTGTCCGGATTCCTGAAATAATTCAATCACGCCTGGAACGACGTTCCCGGCAATACGGATGCGGACCCGACGATGGCTTTCAGCCCGTTCAAATTCCTGCAGGAAGTGCGCTCGGAGACCGCCAAGGTCACCTGGCCGACGCGCCGCGAGACCATGATCACCACGATCATGGTGTTCATTATGGTCGCGGTGTCCTCGGTGTTCTTCTTCGTCGCGGACCAGATCATTCGCGTCCTGATCACTTTCATTCTTGGCATTCAGGCCTGAGCGCGGAACCGAAACAATGAGCATGCGCTGGTACATCGTTCACGCCTATTCGAACTTCGAGAAGAAGGTCTCCGAATCCATTCGCGAGCAGGCCAAGCAGCGCGGACTGGAAGATCTGTTCGAGCAGGTGCTGGTGCCGACCGAGAAGGTCACGGAAGTGCGCCGCGGTCGCAAGATCGACGCTGAGCGCAAGTTCTTCCCGGGCTACGTGCTGGTGAAGATGAACCTCACCGACGAGGCTTTCCATCTCATCAAGAACACGCCCAAGGTAACGGGCTTCCTCGGCGCGGAAAACAAGCCGATGCCGATCTCGGAAGCCGAAGCCATGCGCATTCTGCATCAGGTGCAGGAGGGTGTGGAGCGGCCGAAGGCATCGGTGTCGTTCGAAATCGGCGAGAACGTGCGCGTGGCCGATGGCCCGTTCGCGTCGTTCTCCGGTGTGGTCGAGGAAATCGACGAGGCGCGTTCGCGCGTGAAGGTCGCGGTGTCGATCTTCGGACGTGCGACGCCGGTCGAACTGGAATTCGGTCAGGTCGAAAAGGTCTGATCGTTTTCGTCCCTGCTCAGGCAGGGACGTGAGAATGCCGTGGGAGGAGACAGCCGGTCGCCAGCCGCCTGTCGAACCGCACCACGGTCCTAAGAAGGTCCGGAATGGTCCGGATCGTTTGAAGGAGTGAAGTATGGCTAAGAAAGTGACCGGATACCTGAAGCTTCAGGTGCCGGCCGGTGCGGCGAACCCGTCGCCACCGATCGGTCCCGCGCTTGGTCAGCGCGGCCTCAACATCATGGAATTCTGCAAGGCGTTCAACGCGCAGACGCAGAAGGAAGAAAAGAACACCCCGATCCCGGTGGTCATCACCATTTATGCGGACCGGTCGTTCACGTTTGAAATGAAGACCCCGCCGATGTCCTACTTCTTGAAGCAGGCGGCGAAGATCCAGTCCGGTTCGAAAGCGCCGGGCCGCGACTCCGCAGGCAAGGTGACCCAAGCGCAAGTGCGCGAGATCGCCGAAAAGAAGATGAAGGATCTCAACTGTGACACCGTCGAAGCGGCCATGAAGATGGTCGAGGGCTCTGCCCGTTCGATGGGTCTCCAGGTAGCGGGGTAACGATCATGGCTGTTGGCAAGAAACTGGTCAAAGCCCGTGAGGGTATCGACCGCGAAAAGCTCTATCCGATCGCTGATGCGGTCAAGATGATCAAGGAACGCGCTTCGGCGAAGTTCGACGAGACCATCGAGATTGCGATCAACCTCGGCGTTGATCCGCGTCACGCTGACCAGATGGTCCGCGGCGTGGTGACACTGCCGAACGGCACCGGCCGCACGTTGCGCGTCGGCGTGTTCGCCCGCGGCGCCAAGGCTGAGGAAGCCAAGGCTGCGGGTGCTGACGTCGTCGGTGCTGAAGATCTCGTTGAGAAGGTGCAGGGCGGCGCGATCGATTTCGATCGTTGTATCGCAACTCCTGACATGATGCCGCTGGTCGGTCGTCTCGGTAAGGTGCTCGGCCCGCGTGGCATGATGCCGAACCCGAAGATCGGCACCGTCACCATGGACATCGCCAACGCGGTCAAGGGCGCCAAGGGCGGCTCGGTCGAGTTCCGTGTCGAGAAGGCCGGTATCGTGCAGGCTGGCATCGGCAAGGTCTCTTTCTCGGAAGAGAAGCTCGTTGAGAACATCAAGGCGCTGGCCGACGCGGTTGTGAAGGCGAAGCCTGCTGGCTCGAAGGGCACCTACGTTCAGCGCGTTGCGGTCTCGTCGACGATGGGCCCGGGCGTCAAGGTCGAGCCGGGCAGCCTCAACTCCTGATCGGCATTGGCTTGAATGATTTGAAGGCGGAGCGGGGATAAACACCTGCTCCGCCTTTTTCGTTATGTTCCAGTGGAAGTTCAGCAATGCCCCATCAAGTCCTGATCTTTTCGCGGTTTCCAAAAGCGCAGATGGTGCGCATCGGCGAGCGCTACGAATTGCTCGACGGCAAGGGCAGGCCACCGATTGAGACCTTCAGCGCCGAACAGCTCAAGCCGATCCGCGCGATGATCACGGCGGGCGGGCAGGCGATTCCTCCGGTGGTGCTCGATATGCTGCCGTCGCTGGGGGCGATCATTTGCTATGGCACAGGTTATGACGGCATCGATTTCGCGGAAACCGCGCGGCGCAAGATTGCCGTCGGCAACAGTCCCGCGGCGAACGCGGCTTCGGTTGCCGACCTTGCGATGACGCTGATGCTGGCGACGACGCGACGATTGGTGGCCGCGGACGACTACGTGCGCAGCGGCGGATGGTCCGGCGCGAAACCATCGCCATCGATGCGTCCGCCCCTCGGCATGACCGGACGCAAAATCGGAATCTACGGCATGGGCGAAATAGGCCGCAAGATCGCGGCACGTTGCGCGGTGTTCGAAACCGAAGTTGCCTACCACAGCCGCAGCAAGCACGACGTCCCATATGCGTATCACGCCAGTCTCGCGGCGCTGGCGGAGTGGGCCGACATATTGATGGTAGCGGTGCGCGCTGGCGCGGACACGCAGCACGCGGTCGATGCCGGCATTCTCAAGAAGCTTGGCCCGCAGGGAACCATCGTCAACATTTCGCGCGGCTCGGTGATTGATCAGGCAGCGCTGGTCGCAGCACTTGAGAGCAACGTGATCGCGGGTGCTGGTCTCGACGTTTACGCGAAAGAGCCGCATGCGCCGGACACACTGACGACCTTGCCCAACGTTGTGCTGACGCCGCACATCGGCGGCCACACGGTCGAGGCTCACATCGCCATGCAGGATTGCGTCATGGCCAATCTCGATGCCTTCTTTTCAGGCAAGCCGCTGCGTTATCCGGTGACGTGAAGCCGGGAAATAAAACTGTCATCATCGGGGACGCGGATGGGGACAGACATAAGAAACCAGAACACACATTGCGAGGGTTCGTTCCTCGCGTATCGAAAAATATAGCTTCGCCGCAGCGCACATTAGTTTGATTGATGTTTAGAACGAGTCGAATGTAGGCTTCGCCTTCGATTTTCGAAGGAGATCCGCGATGGCGGCATTCGTACTCAAGATCAACGGCGGCGAACATCGTGTGGATGTCGATCCGCAAACACCTCTGCTCTGGGCGATCCGCGACGGCGCGGGATTGATGGGCACCAAGTATGGCTGCGGCGTCGCGCAATGTGGCGCGTGCACCGTGCATGTCGATGGCCAGCCGGTGCGATCATGTTCGCTGCCGGTGTCGGCGGTCGGCGCTAGCGAAATCATCACCATCGAAGGCATCAAGAGCCGCGAAGCTCAGGCCGTGCAGAAGGCGTGGGTCGCACTCGATGTGCCGCAATGCGGCTATTGCCAGTCCGGACAGGTCATGAGCGCGACATCGTTGCTCTCACTCAATCCGAAGCCGACGGACGAGGACATCGATCTGGCGATGACCGGCAACATCTGCCGCTGCGCCACCTATGTCCGCATCCGCGCCGCGATCCACGACGCTGCCAAGTCGCTGGAGGGCTGAGCCATGAACGTACACATCAAAGACACAGTCACGCGCGCATCCGCTCTCTCGCGCCGCTCGCTTCTCAAGGCGGGAGCGGGACTCGCGATCGGCGTTTACATCGCAAGGAGCGGCAAGGCGTTCGCGCAAGGTGCGCCCGCTGCGGCGCAGGTCAACATCGTGCCGAACACGTTCCTCATCATCAAGCCGGACAACACGGTCACGGTGCTCTGCAAGCACATCGAATTCGGACAGGGACCGTTCACCGGCATGGCGACGTTGGTCGCCGAAGAGCTCGACGCCGACTGGTCGCAGATGCGCGCCGATCACGCGCCGTCCAATCCCGTGCTCTACAAGAATCTGGGGTTTGGCGTGCAAGGCACCGGCGGATCGAGCGCCATCTCAAACTCCTACGAACAGATGCGCAAGGTTGGCGCAGCCGCGCGCGAGATGCTGGTGGCTGCGGCCGCCAAGGAGTGGAACGTGCCTGCGGCGGAGATCACCGTTGAAAATGGGGTGATCAAGCACCCGTCGGGCAAGGAAGGCCGGTTCGGTGCATTCGCCGAGAAGGCGAACCAGTTGCCGGTCCCGGCCAATCCGAAGTTGAAGGACCCGTCGCAGTTCAAGCTGATCGGCAAGGAAGGTGCGGTCAAGCGCCTCGACAGCGCCGAGAAATCGAACGGCACTGCGGTGTTCACGCTCGACATCAACGAACCGGACATGCTGACGGTGGTGATCGCGCGGCCGCCGCGCTTTGGAGGCATGGTTGCGTCGTTCGACGCGACAGCAGCCAAGGCTGTATCCGGCGTGGTCGATGTAAGGCAGGTGCCGACCGGTATCGCAGTCTATGCAAAAGGCTTCTGGCCGGCGAAGACCGCACGCGATCTCTTGAAAATCACCTGGGACGACAGCAAGGCGGAGAAGCGCGGTACAGCGCAACTGTTGACCGAGTTTCGCGGCCTGTCGAAGACGCCGGGAAAAACGGTGAAGACGGAAGGCGACTTCGAGGCGGAAGCCTCCAAGGCCGGCAGCCGCATCATCGAGTCCGAATACGTTTTTCCGTATCTGGCCCACGCGGCGATGGAGCCGCTGAATGCGTTCATCCACTGGCAGGGCGATACGGCGTCGTCGCGCTTCGGCAGCCAGTTCCCGACGCCGGATCACGCGACCATCGCGAAGATCCTCGGTCTGCCGATGGAGAAGGTCCAGCTCAAGACCATTCTCGCCGGCGGCAGCTTCGGGCGGCGCGCGCAGCAGACGGTGCATGTGGCCGCTGAGCTTGCGGAAGTGGCGAAAGCCATCGGCCCCGGCAAACCGATCAAGCTGGTATGGACGCGCGAAGACGACATGCGCGGCGGATACTATCGCCCGTTCAGCATTCACCGCATGCGCGGCGTGGTGCGCGATGGAAAAATCCAGGCCTGGAGCGACACCATCGTTGGGCAGTCGATCATGAAGGGATCGCCGTTCGAGGCGATGGCAATGAAAGATGGGCTCGATTCGACCGCCTACGAAGGCTCGAACGAAATCCCCTACGACGTCGCCAACTTCAAGTGCGATCTGCATCAGGTCGATGTCGGCGTGCCGGTGCTGTGGTGGCGTTCGGTCGGACACACCCACACAGGCTACGCCGTCGAAGCCTTCGTCGATGAGTTGCTGGAGGCGGCCGGAAAAGATCCGGTCGAGGGGCGTCTTGAGCTGATGAGCAAGAAGCCGCGTCATGCCGGCGTGCTGCGCGCGGTCGCGGAACTGGCGGACTGGAAGAACGCAAAGCTCGAGCCGGGCCGCGCACGCGGCGTCGCGGTGGTCGAGAGCTTCAAGACATTTGTCGCGCAGATCGTTGAGGTGTCGATGGGCGACGAAGGCCCCAAGGTCCACAAGGTCTGGTGTGCGGTGGATTGCGGCGTTGCCGTCAATCCGGACATCATCCGCGCGCAGATGGAGGGCGGCATCGGGTTCGGCCTCGGTCACATCCTCTATGCGGATGTGCCGATGGAGGACGGCCGTGTGGTGCCGGGCAATTTCGACACCTACCGGTCGCTTCGCATCAACGAGATGCCTGCGGTTGAAGTCACCATCGTCAAATCGAGCGAGAGCCCGACCGGCGTCGGTGAACCGGGCGTGCCGCCAATCGGCCCTGCGGTAGCCAATGCGATGGCCAAACTCGGTCAGGTACGTCCGCGGCAATTGCCGATCGTGCCGGGAGCATCCGCATGAGGGTGCTCAGACAGGGCGTGATGGCGCTCGGCGCAGGCGCTTTTGCCGCAGCGTTGCTGGCGTTCGCCGGACCGGCATTTCGCGGCGAGGCCGATGCTGCGATGGAGCCGTCGGTCAATCCAGTGAAACTGAAGCCGGTGTCGGCCTTCGACGACATCAAGAGCAAGAACGAGCGCGCCGTTGCGCTATTCGAGGAAGCCGGCAAGGTGATCATGTCGCCGCGCTGCATGAACTGCCATCCAGCGACGGAGCGTCCGACGCAGACCAACAAGATGACTCCGCATCAGCCGCTGGTGGTGCGGGGCGAGGGTGGCATGGGGGCTGCGAGCGGTCTCGCCTGCAACACCTGCCACCGTGAGACGAACTTCGATCCCGCCGGTGTGCCAGGTCATCCGCAGTGGCACCTCGCGCCGCTGGAGATGGCGTGGCAGGGCAGATCACTCGGTCAGATCTGCGAGCAGATCAAGGACCCGAAGCGTAACGACGGCAAGGACATGGCCGCGCTTGTGAAGCATATGGCCGAGGACAGTCTGGTCGGCTGGGCCTGGTCGCCGGGTGCGAACCGGACGCCAGCGCCCGGAAGCCAGAAGGAGTTCGGGGATTTGATCAAGGCATGGGCTGCGGCAGGCGGGGCGTGTCCGAAAATCGTAGGCAATACAAGAGGTTGAACTTAAAGACTTGGTCCGTTATGCTTTGACGGACGCCTTTGCCGGGCGACTCCGAGCAGCTTCTGGCCCGGAAAATGCTTTGGGAACTCAGAATCTCCTTGGCAAGGCGAACCTGACCCGTTAAACATTCCTTTCCGGGCGTGCTGGCTGTCGCTGGCGCGTCCGTGTTCGTTTTCCGAAAATCAAACCAATAGGAGTCCATTCCTCGTCGATCATTCCGCATGGATTGCTCACAGGAACGGAAAGCTCTTGTTTTGACTGACGAAAATGAGCCGGGGCTGTCTCGGGTGTCAAAAGCCGGAGAAAGCTCCATCCTGTCCAAGACTGCAGGTGCCTGGCCGAATCCCTTGTGGAAGCGGCTTCGCTTAATCTCCTGCACAGACGGGTGAAAACCGGATTTCGTGACCCACCCCCGATTCGGCGGTGGCTGCGGATTTGGTTCGAACCTCGACACCTCGTTCAGGCGAACCGCAAGGCAAGCCAGGGCGAGAGGGCAGGCTTCCGAAAATGTCGTCGTGCCCGACGTGTTGAGAGATGAATGTCTCGAGGCTTAGCGGGCAGGACGATCGGTGCAACCCGGCGGTTCTGTCTCAAGCGGACCGCCAACCGGAAAGAGCTTGCTGTGGAACGAGCGGCAAAAAAAGAGGCGGTCGAAACGCTGAACGGGGTCTTCAAGGCCACGGGCGTTGCGGTCGTTGCTCATTATTCCGGCCTGACCGTTGCCCAGATGCAGACTCTGCGGACGCAGATGAAGCAGGCTGGCGCCTCGGTAAAGGTCTCGAAGAACCGTCTCGCCAAAATTGCTCTGGAAGGCACGGATGTTGTTTCCATCGGCTCCCTGTTGAAGGGGCCGACCGTGATCGCGACTTCAAACGATCCGGTTGCAGCACCGAAAGTTGCCGTCGAATTCGCCAAGGCGAACGAAAAGTTCGTCATCCTTGGCGGCGCGATGGGAACCACTGTCCTGAATCCCGACGCTGTGAAGGCTCTGGCCTCGCTGCCGTCGCTTGATGAACTGCGCGCGAAGATCGTTGGCCTCCTTGTGGCGCCTGCGACCAAGATCGCTCAGCTCTCCACCGCGCCTGCTGCGAAGCTGGCCCGCGTGGTTCAGGCCTATGCCTCCAAGAGTGAAGCGGCGTGATGCCATTCTCCATCTCAACTGGTTCGAACTGATACGCTAAGGAAAGACAAAATGGCTGATTTGCAGAAGATTGTAGACGACCTCTCGAGCCTCACGGTTCTCGAGGCTGCTGAACTCGCGAAGCTTCTCGAAGAGAAGTGGGGCGTTTCGGCTGCTGCCGCTGTTGCGGTTGCTGCTGCTCCGGGTGCTGGCGGCGGTGCTGCCGCTGCTGAAGAGAAGACCGAGTTCTCGGTGGTTCTCGCCTCGGCCGGCGACAAGAAGATCGAAGTCATCAAGGAAGTCCGCGCCATCACCGGCCTGGGCCTCAAGGAAGCCAAGGACCTCGTCGAAGGCGCACCGAAGCCCGTCAAGGACGGCGTTGCCAAGGACGAAGCCGAGAAGATCAAGGCTCAGCTCGAGAAGGCTGGCGCCAAGGTCGAGCTTAAGTAAGCCGATACGTTTCCCGGTCGGTCCTTCGGGGCCGGCCGGACACTTTAATGTGTGACGGTTCGATGATTTGACCCCCTCGAATCGCCGCGATTGCCGCCTACATAGGCGGAGGCACGAAAGGACGGATCGCCCTTTGAAACCCGGAACGAGTTCAAGGCGGGACGTCGGGAGACGAGAGATTTCGGGCTTTAATAAGCCGTAGGATTTGTTTGACGGGCAGGGCGCCACCAGCGCCCCGCGCGTCATTTTGCGTCTTGAGATTCGGATCGGGAAAGCCCGGAGCCAGAAGCTCGGATGCCGCGAAGCTCAGGCAGGTCGTTTGGGCAATTTGAAATTTACCCCGGGGGCGGTGCCCATCGCACTCCGGAAGATGCCGCCAATCAAGGGCGGCGAAATGAGAGGCCACGATGGCGCAGTCGCAGCAAACTTTTACTGGTCGCAAACGCGTTCGTAAGTTTTTCGGACACATCAAGGAAGTTGCCGAGATGCCGAACCTCATCGAGGTTCAGAAGGCGTCGTACGACCAGTTCCTGATGGTCGATGAACCCACCGGCGGGCGGCTGGACGAAGGCTTGCAGGCGGTGTTCCGCTCGGTGTTCCCGATCAACGATTTCTCGGGCACCTCGCAGCTCGAGTTCGTCCGCTATGAATTTGAACAGCCGAAGTATGACGTCGACGAGTGCCGCCAGCGCGGCATGACGTTCGCTGCGCCCCTGAAGGTGACGCTGCGCCTCATCGTGTTCGATATTGACGAAGAAACCGGCGCCAAGTCCGTCAAGGACATCAAGGAGCAAGACGTCTACATGGGCGACATTCCGCTCATGACGATGAACGGCACCTTCGTGGTCAACGGCACCGAGCGCGTCATCGTCTCGCAGATGCACCGTTCGCCGGGCGTGTTCTTCGATCACGACAAGGGCAAGACTCATTCGTCGGGCAAGCTGCTGTTTGCTGCGCGCGTGATTCCGTATCGCGGTTCGTGGCTCGACATCGAGTTCGACGCCAAGGACATCGTGTTCGCGCGCATCGACCGCCGCCGCAAGATTCCGGTGACGTCGCTGATGTTCGCTCTCGGTCTCGACGGCGAAGAAATCCTGTCCACGTTCTACAAGAAGATCCAGTACAAGCGGATCAAGGAAGGCTGGCGCGTTCCGTTCGTTGCCGACCGTTTCCGCGGGTATTCGACGATCAATGACCTGATCGACGCCGACAGCGGCAAGGTCGTGCTCGAAGCCGGCAAGAAGCTGACCGTGCGCACGGCGCGTCAGCTCCAGGAAAAGGGCCTCAAGGCGCTGCGCCTGTCCGACGATGAGCTCATCACCAACTATCTCGCGGAAGACCTCGTCAACCCGAAGACCGGCGAAATCCATGCCGAGGCCGGCGAGGAAATCACCGAGAAGCTGCTGAAGGCGCTGAACGAGCAGGGCTACAAGGAGCTGCCCATCCTCGACATCGACCACGTCAACATCGGTCCCTACATCCGCAACACACTGAACGCCGACAAGAACATGACGCGTGAAGACGCGCTGTTCGACATCTATCGCGTGATGCGTCCGGGTGAACCGCCGACGATCGATTCGGCGCAGGCCATGTTCCAGTCGCTGTTCTTCGACTCGGAGCGCTATGACCTCTCGGCCGTTGGCCGCGTGAAGATGAACATGCGTCTCGAACTCGACGCGCCGGACACCATGCGCACGCTGCGCAAGGAAGACATCCTGGCCGTCATCAAGACGCTGGTCGACCTGCGCGACGGCAAGGGCGAAATCGACGACATCGATCACCTCGGCAACCGCCGCGTGCGTTCGGTCGGCGAGTTGATGGAGAACCAGTACCGCATCGGTCTGCTGCGTATGGAGCGCGCGATCAAGGAGCGCATGTCGTCGGTCGATATCGACACCGTCATGCCGCAGGACTTGATCAACGCGAAGCCCGCCGCCGCCGCCGTGCGCGAATTCTTCGGTTCGTCGCAGCTGTCGCAGTTCATGGACCAGACCAATCCGCTGTCGGAAATCACCCACAAGCGCCGTCTCTCGGCGCTTGGACCGGGTGGTCTGACGCGCGAACGCGCGGGCTTCGAAGTCCGCGACGTGCATCCGACGCACTACGGCCGTATCTGCCCGATCGAGACGCCGGAAGGACCGAACATCGGTCTGATCAACTCGCTCGCGACCTTCGCGCGCGTGAACAAGTACGGCTTCGTGGAAACGCCTTACCGCAAGGTGAAGGACGGCCGCGTGACCGACGACGTAGTCTACCTCTCCGCGATGGAAGAGGGCCGTTACCGCGTCGCTCAGGCGAACGTGCCGCTCGATAACAAGGGCCGCTTCACCGACGATCTGGTGATCTGCCGCCACGCCGGCGAAGTTCTGCAGATCACGCCGGACAAGGTCGACTACATGGACGTGTCGCCGAAGCAGCTTGTTTCGGTCGCCGCGGCGCTGATCCCGTTCCTCGAGAACGACGACGCCAACCGCGCGCTGATGGGCTCGAACATGCAGCGTCAGGCCGTGCCTCTGGTGCGCGCCGAAGCGCCGTTCGTCGGCACCGGCATGGAAGGTGTCGTGGCGCGCGATTCGGGCGCTGCGATCGCAGCCCGCCGCACCGGCGTGATCGACCAGATCGACGCGACCCGTATCGTTATCCGCGCGACGGAAGATCTCGATCCGACCAAGTCGGGCGTCGATATCTACCGCCTGATGAAGTACCAGCGCTCGAACCAGTCGACCTGCATCAACCAGCGTCCGCTGGTGAAGGTGGGCGATCAGGTGCGCAAGGGCGACATCATCGCTGACGGTCCGTCGACCGATCTCGGCGAACTCGCGCTCGGCCGCAACGTGCTCGTCGCGTTCATGCCGTGGAATGGCTACAACTTCGAAGACTCGATCCTGCTCTCCGAGCGGATCGTGAAAGACGACGTCTTCACCTCGATCCATATCGAGGAATTCGAAGTCATGGCCCGCGACACCAAGCTCGGACCTGAGGAAATCACCCGCGACATTCCGAACGTTTCGGAAGAAGCGCTGAAGAACCTCGACGAAGCCGGCATCGTGTACATCGGCGCGGAAGTCCGCGCCGGCGACATCCTGTGCGGCAAGATCACCCCGAAGGGCGAAAGCCCGATGACGCCGGAAGAAAAGCTCCTGCGCGCCATCTTCGGTGAGAAGGCGTCCGACGTTCGCGATACCTCGCTGCGCGTGCCTCCGGGCGTGCAGGGCACGATCGTGGAAGTCCGCGTGTTCAACCGTCACGGCGTCGACAAGGACGAACGCGCTCTGGCGATCGAGCGGGAAGAGATCGAGCGTCTCGCCAAGGACCGCGACGACGAACAGGCCATTCTCGACCGTAACGTCTACGGCCGTCTCGCCGAGCTGCTTGAAAACCGTCAGGGCATTGCTGGCCCGAAGGGCTTCAAGAAGGACACCAAGATCACCCGTGCGGTGCTCGAGGAGTATCCGAAGTCGCAGTGGTGGCAGTTCGCGTCGCCGAACGACAAGCTGATGGCTGAAATCGAAGCCATGCGGAAGCAGTACGACGAATCGAAGAAGGGCCTTGAACAGCGCTTCCTCGACAAGGTCGAGAAGCTGCAGCGTGGCGACGAATTGCCTCCGGGCGTGATGAAGATGGTCAAGGTCTTCGTCGCGGTGAAGCGCAAGATTCAGCCGGGCGACAAGATGGCCGGACGTCACGGCAACAAGGGCGTGGTGTCGAAGATCGTGCCGATCGAAGACATGCCGTTCCTTGAAGACGGAACGCATGCGGACATCGTGCTCAATCCGCTCGGCGTGCCTTCGCGCATGAACGTCGGCCAGATTCTCGAAACGCATCTCGGCTGGGCCTGCGCAGGCCTCGGCAAGCGGATCGGGCAGGCGGTCGATGCCTACTACGGCCACGGCAAGTCGGACATCAAGCCGCTCAAGGAGACCTTGAAGAAGGTCTACGGCGACGATGAGGTCATCAAGACGCTGAACGACACCGAGTTGATGGAACTCGGCAAGAACCTGCGCGCTGGCGTTCCGATTGCAACGCCGGTGTTCGACGGCGCCAAGGAGAAGGACATCGAGGACATGCTCGAACTCGCCGGGATGAACAAATCCGGCCAGTCGACGGTCTACGACGGACGAACCGGCGATCAGTTCGATCGCAACGTGACGGTGGGCTACATCTACATGCTCAAGCTGCACCATCTCGTGGACGACAAGATCCACGCGCGTTCGATCGGTCCTTACTCGCTCGTCACCCAGCAGCCGCTGGGCGGCAAGGCGCAGTTCGGCGGACAGCGTTTCGGCGAAATGGAAGTGTGGGCGCTCGAGGCTTACGGCGCGGCGTACACGCTCCAGGAAATGCTGACCGTGAAGTCGGACGACGTGGCGGGCCGTACCAAGGTGTACGAGGCCATCGTGCGCGGCGACGACACGTTCGAAGCTGGTATTCCGGAATCGTTCAACGTGCTGGTCAAGGAAATGCGCTCGCTCGGCCTCAACGTCGATCTGCACAATTCCAAGCTTGCGACGCCGACGTCCGAGGCGGCCGAATAACAAGAATACTTCATGCCCGGCTTCATGCCGGGCATCTCGCCTTGCTCGGACGTTGAGCGGGGCGTGAGACGACAGACGATTTTCGAATTTGCTGCCGGTGACGATCGGCACGCGAGGAGAATACGATGAACCAAGAAATTATGAATCTCTTCAATCCGACGACTCCGGCCCAGGTCTTCGACCAGATCCGGATTTCGATCGCATCGCCCGAGAAGATTCTGTCGTGGTCCTACGGCGAGATCAAGAAGCCGGAAACCATCAACTACCGCACGTTCAAGCCAGAGCGTGACGGCCTGTTCTGCGCGCGCATCTTCGGGCCGATCAAGGACTACGAATGTCTTTGCGGCAAGTACAAGCGCATGAAGTACAAGGGCATCATCTGCGAAAAGTGCTCGGTCGAAGTGACCCTGTCGCGCGTTCGGCGCGAGCGCATGGGCCATATCGAACTGGCCGCGCCGGTCGCGCACATCTGGTTCCTGAAGTCGCTGCCGTCGCGCATCGGCCAGCTGCTCGACATGACGCTGAAAGACCTCGAGCGCATTCTTTACTTCGAGTACTACGTCGTTCTGGAGCCGGGTCTCACCGCGCTCAAGGACCGTCAGCTGCTGTCTGAAGAAGAGTATCTCCGCGCGCAGGACGAGTACGGTCAGGACAGCTTCACCGCCATGATCGGTGCGGAAGCGATCCGCGAATTGCTGAAGGGTCTCGAGCTCGAGAAGCTCGATGGCCAGCTTCGTGCCGAGATGGCCGAGACCGAGTCCGACATCAAGCACAAGAAGCTCGCCAAGCGCCTGAAGATCGTCGAAGCGTTCCGCGTGTCCGGCAACAAGCCGGAGTGGATGATCATGACCGTGGTGCCGGTGATTCCGCCGGACCTGCGTCCGCTGGTGCCGCTCGACGGCGGCCGCTTTGCGACCTCCGACCTGAACGATCTGTACCGCCGCGTCATCAACCGCAACAACCGCCTGAAGCGGCTGATGGAACTGCGTGCGCCGGACATCATCATCCGCAACGAAAAGCGCATGTTGCAGGAGGCCGTCGACGCACTGTTCGACAACGGCCGCCGCGGCCGCGTCATCACCGGCGCCAACAAGCGTCCGCTGAAGTCGCTCGCCGACATGCTCAAGGGAAAGCAGGGCCGGTTCCGTCAGAACCTGCTCGGCAAGCGCGTCGACTACTCGGGCCGTTCGGTCATCGTCGTCGGTCCGGAACTGCGCCTGCATCAGTGCGGCCTGCCGAAGAAGATGGCGCTCGAACTGTTCAAGCCGTTCATCTACTCGCGGCTCGACGCCAAGGGCCTGTCCACCACCGTGAAGCAGGCGAAGAAGCTCGTTGAGAAGGAGCGTCCCGAGGTCTGGGATATTCTCGACGAAGTCATTCGCGAGCATCCGGTGCTGCTGAACCGCGCGCCCACCCTGCATCGTCTCGGCATTCAGGCGTTCGAGCCTGTGCTGATCGAAGGCAAGGCGATCCAGCTTCATCCGCTGGTCTGCGCGGCGTTCAACGCCGACTTCGACGGCGACCAGATGGCCGTGCACGTTCCGCTGTCGCTCGAAGCGCAGCTGGAAGCGCGCGTCCTGATGATGTCGACCAACAACATCCTGCATCCCGCGAACGGTCAGCCGATCATCGTGCCGTCGCAGGACATCGTGCTGGGTCTCTACTATCTCTCGATCCTGCGCGAAGGCCTGCAGGGCGAAGGCAAGGTCTACCGCGACATGGCGGAGATCGAACACGCTCTGTTCTCGAAGGTCATCCACCTGCACACCAAGATCAAGTATCGGTGGACCGGTATCGACGAGGAAGGCAAGACGATCTCGAAGATCTACGACACCACCGCTGGCCGCGTCATGCTCGGGCAGGTTCTGCCGAAGCACGGCAAGGTGCCCTTCGACACGATCAACAAGCTGATGACGAAGCGCGAAATCTCCGGCGTGATCGATCAGGTGTACCGTCACTGCGGTCAGAAGGAGACGGTGATCTTCTGCGACCGCATCATGGCGCTCGGCTTCTACAACGC
This sequence comes from Afipia massiliensis, assembly GCF_001006325.2. NCBI lineage: Bacteria > Pseudomonadati > Pseudomonadota > Alphaproteobacteria > Hyphomicrobiales > Nitrobacteraceae > Afipia > Afipia massiliensis. The sequence continues at coordinate 3,201,199 of NZ_LBIA02000001.1, forward strand.
CTTCAAGGCGGGCATTTCGTTCGGCAAGGACGACATGGTCGTTCCGCACGGCAAGTGGAAGATCGTCGATGACACCCGCACGCTGGCGAAGGACTTCGAGCAGCAGTACAACGACGGCCTGATCACGCAGGGCGAAAAGTACAACAAGGTGGTCGACGCCTGGGCGAAAGCCTCGGAGAAGATCGCCGAGCAGATGATGAAGGAAATTTCGTCCGTCAAGAAGAACGCGAAGGGCGAGGATTCCCAGATCAACTCGATCTACATGATGGCTCACTCGGGCGCGCGCGGTTCGCCGGCCCAGATGCGTCAGCTTGCCGGCATGCGCGGCCTGATGGCCAAGCCGGACGGCTCGATCATCGAAACGCCGATCGTGTCGAACTTCAAGGAAGGCCTCACGGTTATGGAGTACTTCAACTCCACCCACGGCGCCCGTAAGGGTCTCGCGGATACGGCGTTGAAGACCGCGAACTCGGGCTATCTTACCCGTCGTCTGGTGGACGTGGCGCAGGACTGCATCATCACGCAGGACGATTGCGGCACCAAGCTTGGCATCAAGATGCGCGCCATCATCGACGCGGGCACGGTCGTTGCCTCGCTGGCGTCGCGCATTCTCGGCCGCACCGCAGGCGAGGATCTGCGTGATGCCGCCACCAACAGGGTGGTGGTCAAGCGTGGCACGCTGATGGAGGAGACGCATGTCGACGCCATCCAGCAGGCCGGCATCCAGGAAGTGAAGATCCGCTCGGCGCTGACCTGCGAACTGGTCAACGGCATCTGCGGCAAGTGCTACGGGCGCGATCTCGCCCGCGGTACGCCCGTCAACCACGGCGAGGCTGTCGGCGTTATCGCTGCGCAGTCGATCGGCGAGCCGGGCACGCAGCTCACCATGCGTACGTTCCACATCGGTGGCGCGGCGCAGATCAACGAGCAGTCGTTCATCGAGTCGAACTTCGACGGCAAGATCGTCATCAAGAACAAGGCGATCGCGACCAACAGCGAAGGTTTCAACGCTGCCATGGTCCGCAACATGGTCGTTGCGGTTGTCGATCCGGACGGCACCGAGCGTGCGACGCATCGCATTCAGTACGGCGCGCGTATGCGCGTCGATGACGGCGATATGATCAAGCGCGGCCAGCGCATCGCGGAGTGGGATCCATACTCACGCCCGATCCTGACCGAAGTCGAAGGCATCATCGCATTCGAGGATCTGGTCGAAGGTCAGTCGATCTCGGAAACGCTCGACGAATCCACCGGTATCGCAAAGCGCGTGGTTATCGACTGGCGCACGACCGGCCGTGGCGCGGATTTGCGTCCCGCCATCGTCGTCAAGGGCAAGGACGGCAAGGTGCTGAAGCTGGCGCGCGGCGGTGACGCCCGTTACATGCTCTCGGTCGATGCCATTCTGTCGGTGGACGTCGGCGCCAAGGTCAAGGCCGGCGACATTCTCGCCCGTGTTTCGACGGAAAGCGCCAAGACCCGCGACATCACCGGCGGTCTGCCGCGTGTTGCCGAGTTGTTCGAAGCCCGCAAGCCGAAGGATGCCGCCATCATCGCGGAAATCAGCGGCACGATCCGCTTCGGACGTGACTACAAGAACAAGCGTCGCATTTCGATTGAGCCTGTCGACAAGAACGAGGAGACTCGCGAGTACCTCATTCCGAAGGGCAAGCACATCCATCTGCAGGACGGCGACATCGTCGAAAAGGGCGATTTCATCGTCGAAGGCAATCCGGCGCCGCACGACATTCTGGCGATCAAGGGCATCGAGGAACTCGCTGCCTATCTGGTCAACGAAATCCAGGAAGTTTATCGGCTCCAGGGCGTGCTCATCAACGACAAGCACATCGAAGTGATTGTTCGTCAGATGCTGCAGAAGGTCGAGATCACCGATCAGGGCGAGACCGACATGATTTCGGGCGAGCAGATCGACAAGATCGAATTCGACCAGATCAACGCCAAGGCCAAGGACGAAGGCAAAAAGATCGCAACCGGAAACCCGGTGCTGCTCGGCATCACCAAGGCGAGCCTGCAGACGCGGTCGTTCTTCTCGGCGGCGTCGTTCCAAGAGACCACGCGCGTGCTCACCGAAGCTGCCGTCAACGGCAAGGTGGACCCGCTCGAAGGCCTCAAGGAAAACGTCATCGTCGGTCGCCTGATCCCGGCCGGTACCGGCGCCTCGATGGCGAAGATCCGCGAAGTCGCAGCCAAGCGCGACAAGCTGATCCTCGACGAGCGCGAGAAGCAGGCGGCGATCACGCCGGCTGCTCCGGAAGCGGAACCGCTGGCTTTGCCGCCTGCGGAATAGTTTCACGCCAGTTGGCGTGTCAGCCATGAAGAAAGGCCGCCCCCGGGGCGGCCTTTTTGTTTATGATGAGGAACTATTTCAGCGCGCCGAGTGTCTAACGTACTGTGACTGTCTTCCGGCTTTTCGCCGGTTCCACCAGATACTTGAAGATTTCAGTTTTGACGTTCGCGACATCGAGGACCCATTTGCAGCAGCAAGACCGTCTCATTGCGGCGATTGAAGCAATCTACGCGGCGGCAGCCGAGCCATCGCGTTGGCCGTCAACTCTCGAGGTCGTCACGAAATGCTTCGACGATGTCGGGGCGATCCTTATTTACGGAAGGGACGACGGCAGCTTTGGCGTTATCGAATCGCCATCCCTCAGGGAGGTGAGCGCGGACTACGCCGCAGGCTGGAGCGACCGCGATCTTCGCGCGATCCGCGCACGCGAACGGGGCTATTTCTTCAAACGCGACGTCATTACCGACCGCGACGTTGTGTCTCCCGAGGACGTCGAAAACGATCCGTTCTACAATGATTTTCTGCGACGGCACGGTTTGCGTTACTTTGCCGCCGCGACGGTCTCTCCGGACCCTCATATTGAAGTCGCATTGAGCGTGCAGCGCGCGATCGGCCGTCCGGAATACTCGGAAGAAGAGTTGAACATGCTGGAGCGGCTTGCTCCGCATGTGGAAACGTCGCTGCGACTGAGCATCCACCTGATGGACTCACAAGCCGTTAACGCCGGTATGGGTACGGCGATGGCCCGGATTGGAATCGGCGTGTTTGCGCTGGATTCGATGGGCCGCGTGGTGTCGTCCAACGCGGCCTCTCAGGCGCTGCTCGGCGACGGATTGAACATCGTGAACGATCGCCTGGTGCTGGCAAATCCAGCGGCGAGCGGAGAGGCGGTGGCCGCGATCCGGAATGCTCTCGATGGCAACAGGATTATCCTGTCGCAGGAAACCAAGCCGATTTTGGTCCATCGGCAGAACGCCAGCCGGCCGCTGGCGCTGTATGTGCTGCCGATCCCGGCGAAGAATGTGGGCAATGGTTTTCTGACACGGGCGCGGGCGATCGTGCTTCTGATGAACCCGACGGCGGACGGCGTTCCCGATCCGACGCTGATCCGCGATGTTCTCGGTGTGACGCTGGGGGAAGCCCGCATTGCCGCGCTGGTCGGCTCCGGTCTCTCGCCGAAGGATGCTGCGGAGCGGCTCGGCATCGCCGAGGAAACCGCGCGCTCGGTTTTGAAACGTGTATTTTCCAAGGTCGGCGTGTCGCGCCAGAGCGAACTTGCCGCCATGATGGCGAGACTCGTTATTAAGTAGAGGCTGGTGATCAACGAGAGGCTTCGTGACTGAAGCCTCGTGTCGAATAAGCCTAAGTTGGCAGAACAACTCGCTCTTTTGGCGGTACGTCGGACAGCTTTCACCCATTTGGGGGATGAATCATACCGTCACCGTCTTAGTCTGTGGCCATTCTGTGACCAACCAAGACGTGCACACGATTTGGGGCAGGGCATACAAAGGGCGCGATAATTTGAAGCCATAGGACATGATCGCCTCGCGGTGATTATTTTGGTGTTCGTGGCTCCGGATAGTGAGTTTCATCTTCCATGGGTCGGCTTTTGCCGGCCCATTTTCTTTGCTGGAGTATTCCGCTCCGCGGAACCGAGGTGGCCAATCCGCCCAAGCCCATGACTTCTGACCCGGGAAATCCGGCCAAAATCGTCGGGAAATACCCCCGATTTCCGCACATTCAGCCTTTTTCGCCTCGGATCGTGGTTTGTTCATCTTCCCTTCAGATGAAAAACGCATTTGTTTAGGCAGAGTTAGACCGGCGGTATTTCAAGAACGCCGGCGAGGGGCGAAGGACAGCATGCTCGATCTGGCGATAGTCGGCGGTGGCCCAGGCGGGCTGATGAGTGCGTGGTACCTCAAGAAGAAGCTTGGGGCGCTCTGCCGTATCACCATCTATGAGGCCTCCGATCGGGTCGGCGGCAAAGTCCTGACGAAAAAATTCGACACCGCGCCTGCCATGTACGAAGCGGGCGTTGCCGAAATCTACGACTACTCCATGACGGGGCCGGACCCGCTGCGTGAGCTGGTCCAGCATTTCGGATTGCAGACCATCCCGATGGACGCCGAGCAGGTGCAGATCGACGGCGAACTGCTGGACGACGTGCCGGGCATGCGCCGCAAATACGGCGCGCAGACCGCGAAAGCCATCGAGGATTTCCGCAAGCTCTGCGCCGGCATGGTGTCGCCGATCGAATACTATGAAGGCGTCGGCGCGCACGACAACGAGCATCCCTGGGCGTACATCAGCGCCGAAGAACTGCTGGATCGCGAGGTGGCTGATCCGGTCGCCAAACGCTTCCTGAAAGTCATGGCGCGCTCCGACATCGCCACCGAACCGCACAACACCAACGGCCTCAATGCGCTGAAGAACTTCGTGATGGATGTGGAGGGCTACATCGGCCTCTACTCGATCCAGAACGGCAACGAGCAGTTGATCCACAGCCTGCAGAGCGAGATCGAGGCTGACATCCAGTTGAACCACCGCGTGCTGAAAGTCGGCAAGGCGGACTCCGGGCGCTATGCCATCAACATGATGAACGGCAAGGCTCCTATCACCAAGGAACACGATCTCGTGGTGATGTGCCTGCCGCATTCGTGGCTCACCACCATGCGCTGGGACGGCGAGCTGCTGCGCCATTCGATGGTGAAGCACATCGCCTATTTCGATCGTCCCGCGCACTATCTGCGGGTCTCGATCCTGTTCGACGAACCGTTCTGGGGCGACAAGGTGCCTGGCGCGTGGTGGATGTCCGAGGCGTTCGGCGGCTGCTGCGTCTACGTCGAAGGCGCGCGGCACGATGTCGGCCGCCACGGCGTGCTGAACTGGCTGATCCCGGGCTCCGATGCGCTGGCCTTCGCCAATCTCAGCGACAAGGAACTCATCGATGCGGCGATCAAGTCGCTGCCAAAATCTTTAGGCAATGCGCGCGCGCATTTCCTGGAGGGCAAGACCCATCGCTGGCTGTCATCGGTGAACAGCATTCCGGGCGGGTTGCCTGCACGCGATGTGATGACCAATCATCACCCCGAGCCGCATGAGCATCCGGGTCTGGTCGTCGTCGGCGACTATCTGTTCGACTCGACACTGAACGGCCTGCTGGATTCCTCGGACGCCGCCACCGACATCATCCTGACGCAGATGATCAAGCTGCGCTACGAGCGCGGCGAGGGCGGCAACGTGCCGTCCGACAAGATCGACCGCGCCTACTTCGACAACTATCGCAACCAGGGTCCCTACGGCGAGGTCTGGAGCAAGTTCACTGATCCGGACTATCTCACCAACCTGATCAAGATCGTCTGGAATCGCGCCAAGGGCTACAAGCTGCTGGTTGCGGGATCGGCGAGCGGCGAACTGGTCGGCGCGCTGCGGGAACGCGGCATCGATGCCTGGGGCGTCGAGAACAACCGCTACATCCACGGCAAGACGCCGAAGGCGCTGCGCAAGTACAACAAGCTTGGCTCGCTGACGAAACTGCCGTTCAAGGCAGGCGAGTTCGATTTCGTGTTTGAAACCAGCCTGTGTCATGTATCTGACAAACAGGTGAAGCGCGCCGTGCGCGAGCTTAACCGCGTGGTGAAGACCGGCTTCGTGTTCGGATCGGTCACCAGCGACATGGTGCCCGCGCTGATCGACCGCTACGATCTGCTGCGCGGTGTCAAGAAACTGGGCACCTGGTGGGAATGGTCCGAGCTGTTCTTCGGCAACGGTTTCGACCTGTCCATGCATCGGCGCGATACCACCGACGCGGTGTGGGATGCGACGCTCGCTGCCAACAAGGGGCCGGGCGACTGGTACGCGGACGCCGACAGCCTGCGCTATTCGTTCTTTGACAAGATTGCGGACGACGACTAATCGCTAGTGTGATGGTTCGCAAGTCCGCATCATTTCTACAGCACGTCCATTTGCGGACTTGCGAACCAAAACCACACTAGAA